>NZ_VTQH01000003.1 GCF_008763945.1 Microbacterium testaceum StLB037 | reverse complement strand
AAACATTACGTCGCTCCCGAGGATCGGTCGAATCGACCCCTCATCCCGGGCGTGTCGCAGACGTAGAAGCCCGGAAAGACGCGCAATCGCAGAACGGCCCGACCGACAGGAGTCGATCGGGCCGTTCTGGGTCTGCTCGGGACGAGCAGGACCTATGCGTTCGCGCTCTCAGGGGTCTTGTCGACGGGGAGCGGCCAGAGCGCGTCGAGCAACTGGCGCACCCAGGCGATGAGGTTCGAGTCGTCGGCATCCTGCGGAAGCGGCACGACCATGGCATCCCCGTTCGCGACGAGCTTGGCCTTGGGGTACAGCCGCTGCAGACGGACACGCATCGAGTCCGCGAGGTCGGCCGGCGCGATGCGCAGGTTGGACCCCATCGCGACCACGTCCGACAGACCCGCCTGAGCGGCGCGACGTCGAAGGCGTGCGACGGCGATCAGCCCCTCGACCTCGACCGGCGGCTCGCCGTATCGGTCACGGAGTTCTTCGACGACGAGGTCGATGGCGTCGTCCTTCGCCGTGGCGGAAGCCGCGGCCGAGAGCTTCTGATACGCCTCGAGACGCAGACGCTCGCTGTCGATGTAGAACTCCGGCAGGCGCGCATCGACGGGGAGCTCGAGACGAAGCTCGGTGGGACCGTCGACGTCCTCGCCGCGGAACGTCGATACCGCTTCGCCGATCATGCGCAGGTACAGATCGAAACCGACGCCCGCGATGTGCCCGGCCTGCTCCGCACCCAGAAGGTTTCCGGCACCGCGGAGTTCGAGGTCTTTCAGCGCCACCTGCATGCCGCTGCCGAGATCGTTGTTGACGGCGATGGTCTCGAGGCGGTCGGCGGCGGTCTCGGACAGCGGCTTCATCTCGTCGTAGAGGAAGTACGCGTACGCGCGGTCGCGGCCGCGTCCCACACGGCCGCGCAGCTGGTGCAGCTGCGAGAGGCCGTACTTGTCGGCGCGGTCGATGATGATCGTGTTCGCATTCGAGATGTCGAGGCCGGTCTCGATGATGGTGGTCGACACGAGGACGTCGGCGCGACGTTCCCAGAAGTCGTCAACCACCTGTTCGAGGGCGTGCTCCCCCATCTGGCCGTGGGCCACCACAATGCGGGCCTCCGGCACGAGTTCGGCCAGCTGGGCAGCCACTCGCTGGATCGAGGACACCCGGTTGTGCACGTAGAAGACCTGGCCCTCGCGCAGCAGCTCGCGGCGGATCGCCGCGGCGATCTGCTTGTCGTTGCGCGGCCCGACGTACGACAGAATCGGATGCCGGTCCTCGGGCGGGGTCGCCAAGGTCGACATCTCGCGGATGCCGGTGACGGCCATCTCGAGGGTGCGCGGGATCGGCGTGGCGCTCATCGCGAGGATGTCGACGTTCGTCTTCAGCTTCTTCAATTGATCCTTGTGCTCGACACCGAAGCGCTGCTCTTCGTCGATGATCATGAGCCCGAGGTCTTTGAAGACGACCTTCTCCGTCAGGATGCGGTGGGTTCCGATCACCATGTCGACGGTTCCGTCGGTGAGGCCGGCGAGGGTTGCCTTGACCTCTTTGTCGCTCTGGAACCGCGACAACGGTCGCACCGTCACCGGGAAACCGGCGAAGCGCTCGGCGAACGTCTCGAGGTGCTGTTTCACCAGCAGCGTGGTCGGCACGAGCATGGCGACCTGCTTGCCGTCCTGGATCGCCTTGAAGGCGGCGCGCACGGCGACCTCGGTCTTGCCGAAGCCGACGTCGCCCGAGAGCAGGCGGTCCATGGGGATCGGCTTCTCCATGTCGGCCTTGATCTCGTCGATCGTCTGCAGCTGGTCCTGCGTCTCGGCGAAGGGGAAGGCCTCTTCGAGTTCGCGCTGCCACGGGGTGTCGGGGCCGAAGGCGTAACCCTTGGACGCCATGCGCGCCGAGTACAGCTTCACCAGTTCGACCGCGATGTCGCGAACGGCCTTGCGGGCTCGGCCCTTCGCGGCGGCCCAGTCGCTCCCGCCCATCTTCGACAGAGTGGGTGCCTCGCCACCGACGTACTTCGACAGGAGGTCGAGCTGGTCGGTGGGGACGAAGAGCTTATCGCCCGGGTAGCCGCGCTTGGCCGGGGCGTACTCGAGGACGAGGTATTCCTTCGTCGTCTTCACCGCGTTGCGGCCGCCGCTGGATACCTCGCGCTGCGTGAGCTCGATGAACTTGCCGATGCCGTGGGTGGCGTGCACGACGGCATCGCCGGGCTTGAGCTGGAGGGGGTCGACAACGTTGCGCCGACGCGAGGCGAGCTTCTTGACGCCGCGGTTGTCGCCACTCACCGAGCGGCCGTAGAACTCGGTCTCGGTGATGACCGCGAACTTCGCCTCGACCAGTTGGAAGCCGCGCTCGAGCGGGGCGCAGACCACGTGCGCCACGCCGCTCTCGGGGGCCAGGCGCACGTCGTCGACGCGACGGGCTGCGATCCCGCGCTCGGACAGCACGTCGCGCGCACGGTCGACCATGCCCGGGCCGGATGCCGTGACGACGACCGACCAGCCGTCGCCGAGCAGAGCGCCGACGTGAGCGGTGGCCCCTTCGACATTGCCCTGGAAGGACGGAACGGGGTCGGCCTTGATCCGGTGGGCGGAGTCGTCACCGGTGACGAGACCCTCGTCCGCGGCATCCGCGGCCCCGGAATCGAAGGCACTGAGCCGCCACCAGACGCCGCCGCGACCGCTGGCCTTCTCGCGCAGGTCGTCGAGGGTGACGAAATCGCCCGAGCCGAGGTCGACCGGGGTGTCCGCCCCCGCCGTGGCCGCCGACCAGGCCGCCTCGAGGAACTCGCGGTTGGTGTCTCCGAGCGTCGTGGCACGGGCCAGCGAGCGTTCGGGATCGACGAGGGCGACGGCGCTGCCGCCCGGAAGGTAGTCGATCAGGGTGATGAGGTCGTCGATCAGCACCGGGATGAGGGATTCCATGCCCTCGGCGGGAATGCCCTCGGCCATCTTCTCCAGCAGCTGCCGGAGCCCGGGGTAGCCGTCTCGGAGCTCTGCCGCGCGCTCACGCACCTCGGCCGTGAGCAGCAGCTCGCGGCTGGGTACGAGCGTCACCGCGCTGACCTCACCGGGGAGGGATCGTTGGTCGGCGACCGAGAACGAGCGGATCTGATCGACCTCGTCGCCGAAGAATTCGACGCGATAGGGGTGATCGGCGACCGGAGGGAACACATCGAGGATGCCCCCACGCACGGCGAACTCGCCGCGACGCGACACCATGTCGACCCGGTGGTACGCGAGTTCGACCAGCCGCAGGATGACGGCCTCGAGTTCGAGGCCGCGCCCGCCGACGGCGAGCTCGACCGGTTCGACATCGCCGAGGCCGGGGGCCAAGGGCTGCAGGGCGCTGCGGACCGAGGCGGTCACGACGAGGGGTGCGGTACCGTCCCAGGCCGCGATGCGGCGCAGGACGTCGAGGCGACGGCCGACCGTCTCGGGACTCGGGCTGAGACGCTCGTGCGGCAACGTCTCCCACGCGGGGAAATGCAGAACCTGCGCGCCAGGGAGGACGGCATCCAGAGCCGGTCCGAGGGACTCGGCTCGTCGGCCGGTGGGGGCGATCACCAATACGGCGCCGGGCTCACCCGCCGACCGGCGGCGCTCGACGAGGCCCGCGATGACGGGGGCGTCGAGTCCGTCGACGAGGGAGAGAGACAGGTCGGAAGAAGCCGCCGAAGCGGCTTCACGGTACGACTCAGCCTGCTCGAGGGCGCGAACGATCCCGGGAACTGTCACTCGGAAGAGTTTACGCGGGGCCTCCGACATCGGGTCGGGGTGGACAGACGGCGACCGTCGCGGTGTCTCGTAGGCTGGCCGCATGTCGACCCCGAGCGCTCCGAACGGTCCGGTCTTCGCCGCCCCTCATACGGCGCCGCCCGTCGGAACGCTCCTCGCTCCCCCGGAGTCGACTCGCCGCGGTCGTCCCCTGGGCACCTGGGCGCTCGCGCTCTCGGTCGTCGCCTCGGTGCTGGCATCCGCTGTCGGGGGGTTCGCGGCCTTCCGCTCGGCGCGCGGAGCGGCCCCCGGACTAGACACCATGTCGTCGAACGGCTTCGATTGGCGGGTCCTCTCGCCCGTCCGCGACCTGGTGCTGCTGGGCGAAGTCGCGTTCTGGTCGGGGACGGTGATCGGTCTCACCGCGCTGGTGCTCGGGATCGTCGCCATCGCCCGGCGGTCGGGACGGGGTGCCGGCATCGCCGCGCTCGTCATCGCCGTCGTCGGGCCGGCGATCTTCGCCGGGCTCACGCTCGTCGCCATCGTGGCGGGGCTGGCCGGGGCCGCCACCGGCGGTTCCGCCGTCTGAACCCGCCCCGCACCCCCGCCCGCGATACCGAGTGGACGGGCGGGCGTCCACCCCCCGCCACCACGGCCCAGGGGCTTTCTAGACTCCCGGGACGGCGCGCCGCGCCCATCGACGACCAGAGGAGCACTCCGTGAGCACGACACCGCCGCCCCCCGAGCCCTACCAGCAGCCCGTCACGCGCGGCGACGCCTACGGCGCCGACGCGTACGGCACCACCCCCGCAGGCCAGCCCGCTCCGGCGGCCCCGGCCTACGTCGCCCCGGCTTCCGGAAAGCCGAAGGGCTCGAGAAGGCTCGGACTCATCGCGTTCGTCGTGTCGCTGATCGGCGTGGTCGGCGGCTCGATCATCGCCTTCATCGCGGGTACCCAGAGCGCGAGCCTGGCGCCGTACGCCGACGCCGGCCAGCAGATCGATCCCAACACGCTTCCGCCGGACGTCCAGCAGGCGACGGTGCTGTTCGGCCTGCTGAGCGTCGTCGCGTTCGCCGTCTACGGCATCCTCGGCCTGTGGGGCTTCATCCAGGGCATCGTCGCGGCGATCAAGAACCGCGGCCGCGGCTGGGCGATCGGTGCCATCGCCCTGTCGGTCCTCGGTGGCATCGTCGTCGGTTCCGCCCTGGCGGCGGGAGCCGCGGTCGGCGTGACTTCCGGTATGTGAGCATCCCGCACCGTGCGGCCCTGGTCCCTCGGGACCGGGGCCGTTCGTCGTCCGGGCCCGCGATCACGCTCGTGGCCGGCGCGGACGAGTCGCCGACCCGAGGCGCAGGGCTCAGGCGCGGGGGGCGTGGAACCGCTGCTGTGCGGCCATCAAGCCTTCGCCGACCAGGAGCTCCACCGCGTCCGCGGCATCCGAGACGAGAATCGGCAGGGTCTGACGCTCGGTCGGGCTGAAGGGGTCGAGGACCCAGTCCGCAGGGTCCTGGCGGCCGACCGGTCGGCCGATCCCGACCCGCACCCGCGGGAAATCGGGCGTACCGAGTGCCGTCGCGATGTCGCGCACGCCGTTGTGGCCCCCGTGGCCGCCACCGGTCTTGAGCTTGATCGTGTCGTACGGGATGTCGAGTTCGTCGTGGACGACGATGATGCGCTCGGGATCGGTTCCGTAGAAGCGGGCCAGCCCCGCGGCCGGACCCCCGGAGACGTTCATGAAGCTGTTGGGCTTGGCCAGGACGAGCTTCGCGGCGCCCGGCCGGAGCCAGGTCTCAACCACGCGGGCGTTCGCCTTGTGCGCGCGGAACGCCTCGCGACGACGGGCGGCGAGCTCGTCGACGACCATCTGGCCGATGTTGTGGCGCGTCGCCTCGTAGCGCGGGCCGGGGTTGCCGAGACCCACGATGAGCCAGGTGTCTGCCATGGCATCCATCCTTCCGGGTCCGAGTGCGGACCGTGCACGTCGACGCGGAGCGCCCCGCGGAGAAACGAACGAGGGGACGCGAACCCGCGCCCCCTCGTCGTGAACGGACCGTCGGACGGCCCGCGGGAATTACTTGTCGTCGCCCTCTTCGGTCGACTCGGCCTCTTCGGCCTGCTCCTCGGCGACCTCGGCATCGGCCTCGGCGATCTCCTCGTCGGCGGCGATGGTGTCGAGCGGGATCGAGACGCCCACGATGAGGGTCTCGGCCTCGGTGACGAGGGTCGCGCCCTGGGGCAGCTTCAGGTCACCGGCGGTGATCTGGGTGCCGTCCTCGGCGCCCTCGACGTCGACCTCGATGTTCTGCGGGATGTGCGTGGCCTCGACCTCGAGCGACACCGACGCGGTGTCGAGCATGGCCACGGTGCCCGAGAAGGGCTCGCCGGTGATGATGACGGGAACGTCGACCTGGACCTTCTCGCCCTTCTTCACGACGATGAGGTCGATGTGCTCGATGATCTGGCGCACGGGGTCCTTCTGGACGTCCTTGACCAGGACCAGCTGGCCCTTGCCCGCGATGTCGAGGTCGAGCAGCGCGTTGGCGCGACGGATGAGCAGGGCGACCTGGTGGCCCGGCAGCGCGACGTGCTGGGGCTCGGTGCCGTGACCGTAGATGACGGCCGGGATCTTTCCCGCGGCGCGGAGGCGACGGGCGAAGCCCTTGCCGAAGTTCTCGCGGAGTTCCGCGACGACCTTGTTGTCTTCCGACATGATGTTCTCCTCGCGGGCTCGTGTCCCGCAGCTTATGAGCGGACGGTGTCCGCACTTGTGTGGTCTGGATTCGACTCGAACGCGAGCGCGTGAGGAAAGCCGGGAGCCTGCATCACTGCGTCGATCACGGATGTCCTGCGCGCCGTGCGGCGCACGAGGTGGCATCCCTCGCCGAAGTTCCCCGGAAGTCTACCAGCGCGACCACCTCGAGCACGACCCGGCCCCTCCTGGTGGGCGGAGGCAGCCCCGGGGCGACGGTAGGATCGAACGGTCACAACCCACCCGGAGGATCATCATGGACAGCGGCTTCTTCTCTCACGTCGTGCTCTGGGTCATCGGCGGCATCGCCGCGTTCGGCCTGATCGGCACCGTCGGCGCCCTCTTCTCGATGGGCCGCACCACGAACTACAAGAAGCACTGACGACGGGCCTCCCGGTGAACCGCGGACGGCTCAGCTCGTCGGCGTGAGCAGGCGCATACCTGCGACACGGACCTCGATGCTCTCCCCCGGCTCGATCGCAGCCTGCGAGAACGGCGCGCCCGTCATCACGACGTCGCCCGGTCCGAGCCTGCTCCACCCGGCGACGTAGGCGAGGCACTCCCTCAGGGACACGGGCAGTCGCGCCGACGAGGTCTCGGCGCGCACCGCACCGTCGGCGCTCAGGGACAGCGGAAGATCGTCGTCGAGCGACAGGTCGGTGTCGATCCAGGGGCCGAGAGGCGTATAGCCCGCGCCCGACTTCGACTCGAAGTTGCGCGGGTCGACGCTCGCGCGATCGGGACTCGAGAGGTCGTTGACCGCCGTGATCCCGAGCACGTATTCGTGCGCGTTCTCGGCCGTCAGCCCCGTCGTGTCGCGACCGATCACCACGGCCACCTCCGCCTCGGCGACGGTGACCCCGGCGTCGCGACGCAGCCGCACCGCGGCCTCGGGCCCCACGACGGTGCGGGGGCTCTTGAGCCAGGCCTGCACGGGCGAGACGTGGGCGGGTCCGTTCTGGGCGATGCCCACGAGGACCGTGGGCACGCAGGGCGCGAGCAGGCGTCCGGATACCGGGTCGCCGGCATCCCGAACCGTCTCCGAAGAGGCGAATGCGGCGTAGGGGTCGTCGATCGGCACGAACCGGTCGCCATCGACGCGGACGGTGCGCGGGCCGTCCGCGGTGCGGATGCGGGCGATCAGCATCGGCGGACTCCTGCTCCGGCGCGGCGGGTCATCGGATGGTCCGGACGGTGACGGTCGTGGCATCCACGCCCTCTCCGGCCTCTTCGCGGGACACCTTGATGGCGTCGTCGATGCGGGTGAGGTCGCGGCGCAGCGTCTCGGGGACGAGGAAGGTCGAGGCGGTGGTGATCAGCGCGAGCGTTCCCATGTAGATCGCCAGCAGCAGCCAGTTCGCCCCGCTCACGGCGATGATGTAGGCGCCGAGGACTCCGGCGAGTCCACCCGCGAGCACCGCGGAGATCTCGCGGGCCATCGCGACGCCGAGGTAGCGGTGACGGTTGCCGAACAGCTCGGGGAGCATCGCGCACTGGGGTCCGAGCATCGAGTTCACCGCGACGCCGATGCCGATCGCGATGGCGGCGATGGTGATCGGGTAGCTGCCGAGCGAGATCAACCACCACGCCGGGAAGGTGAAGACGAGCATGAACAGCGCGCCCATGCGGTAGACGGTGCGGCGCCCCATGCGGTCGGACAGCGCCCCGGTCAGCGGAACCGAGAAGATGCCGATGAGCGAGCCGAGCGTGACACCCCAGGTGAGCAGGCTGCGGTCGGCCTGACCGCCCACCGAAGCGACGAAGAAGGTCAGCGCGAGGGTGTTGAACATGTAGGAGCCGCCGTTCTCGGCCATGCGCAGGCCGATTCCGACGATGATGCCCGGGAGGCCCCGCGTGAAGATGTCGCGGACGGGGCGATCGGCGATCTGCTCGTTCTTCTCGAGCTCGATGAAGGTCGGCGTCTCGCGCAGGCGCATGCGGATGAACAACGCCAGGAGGATGAGCACGAATGAGGCCAGGAACGGCACGCGCCAGCCCCAGCTGAGCAGCTGGTCTTCGGGCAGCAGCGAGATCAGGCTGAACACGACGGCGGCGAGGAGGGTTCCCGCCTGGATGCCGATGAAGGGCAGCGCCGAGAAGAAGCCGCGGCGCTTGACCGGCGCGTACTCCGCCATGAGCACGGTCGCCCCGGCCTGCTCGGCTCCGGCACCGAACCCCTGGAGCAGACGCATGATGACGAGCAGGATCGGCGCGAGGATGCCGACGGCCTCGTAGGTGGGCAGCAGACCGATGGCGGTGGACGCTCCGCCCATCAGCAGGATCGTGATGACGAGCACCCACTTGCGCCCCAGCTTGTCGCCGAGGACACCGAAGAACAGCCCACCGAAGGGACGGGCGAGGAAGCCGACGCCGTAGGTGGCGAAAGCGGCGACGGTCGCGAGGGCGGGGTTGTCCTGCGAGAAGAACAGGACGTTGAAGATCAAGGCCGTCGACAGTCCGTAGAGCGCGAAGTCGAAGTACTCCAGCGCGCTGCCGATGCTCGAAGCGAGCGTCGCCCGCCGCAGGTTCGCGGCGTATTCGGGATCATCCGTCGGCTGCGGCGTCGGGGTGGATGAAGTGGTCACGGCCATCTCCTTCGATCGGCTGGGGTCTTGCGACGAAGCCGACTGTACCAACGGAGTGGACAGAGTTCAATATGTTGAACAGCTTTCGGGCGTGGGAATCCCCTCGCCCCGCGAGAGGATCGCGGTCAGGCCCTCCGCGCAGCGCTGAACGGGTTCGTCAGGGCGGTGGCCGCCTCGCGCAGAGCAGCGCCGACGCGCGCGATGCGCTGCGCCGTGGCATCCGCGACCGGGATGCCGACCCCCAGGGCCAGCTGCGGGTCGCCCGGCGCCCAGCCCTCGAGAGGTACGGCGACGCCGACGATGCCGCGGAAGGACTCCTCCTCGTCGACCGACCACCCTCGCTCGCGCGCGGCGCGCAGCTTCGCGATGACCGCGTCGACGTCGACCGTGCTGTGCTCGGTGAGCTTCGGCAGCGGCCGACCGTGCGACAGCAGGGCGCGCACGTCATCGTCGGAACGGGTCATGAGCAGGGCCCGGCCCGTCGCCGACAGCGCCGCGGGAAGGCGCGAGCCGAGCGGTGTGCCCAGCCGCACCGACCGCGACCCCTCGTATCGGGCGAGATAGAGCGCGTCGGCGTCGTCGAGCACCGCGACCTGCACGAGCTCGGTGGCGAGCACGGGTGAGGTCTCGCACACCGCGTAGAACTCGCGGACCTGGTTGAACTGAGCGGCGAACGCACCGCCCAGCTCGGCGGTGCGGATACCGAGGCGATACCCCAGCGGCACGCGCTCGATCATGCGGCCGGCTTCGAGTGACAGGCAGAGGTTCGCCGTCGACGACTTCGCCAACCCGAGACCCGCCGCGAGCTCGGTGAGGGTGAGCGCACGCCCGGCGTCGGCGAGCAGACCGAGAAGCCGGATGCCGCGGCCCACCGCCGGAGCCGGATCCCGTGCGATCGCGCCGTCTTCGTCGTCGCCCACCGCGACCTCCTATCGCGTCGACGTCGCCGCAGCGACCGTGTCAGTAGAACTCGACCGTATCGACAACCGCTCGCATCGGCTCGCCATCGAGCAGGCGCGTGGCGTTCTCGGCGAAGCGGCGCGCGATGCGCTCCTCCTCTTTGCTGCTGAGGGCCGCGGTGTGGGGGCTCACGAGGACGTTCGGATGCCGCCACAGCGGCGAATCCTCGGGCAGCGGCTCCACCTCGAACACGTCGAGAGCGGCGAAGGACACGCGCCCGTCGTCGAGCGCGGCGAGCAGGGCCTGCTCGTCGATGACAGTGCCCCGGCCGACGCTGGCGATGATGACACCCGGCTTGGCGGCCGCGAGCACCTCGGCGCTGATCAGGTGGTGGGTCTGGTCGGTGCCCGGGAGCGTCACCACGATGGCATCCACCGTGCGAACGGCCTCGACGAGGTCGTCGAGCGGGATGAGACGGTCGACGCCCTCGACGGGGGCACCGGAACGCGTGGTCCCCCACACCTCCGCACCGAGCGCGTGGAAGCGTCGCGCGCACTCGGCCCCGATGCCGCCGAGACCGACCACGAGCACCGTCATCTCATCGACCTGGCGCATCTCCCACCGGTCGGTCCAGGCCTTCTCGGCCTGCTGGCGCGCGAGACGCGTGAGGTCTTTCGCCCCGGCGAAAACGCCGAAGACGGCGAACTCCGCCAGCGGCCCACCGTGCACCCCGGCGCTGGTCGTGAAGATCACGCGGTCGAGCGCCGCGCGGTCGAGCCCCGCGGCCTTGACCTGACCGCCCCCGCCCGCGGCGGTCGTCATCACCCACCGCAGCCCGGGATTGGCCGCGACCGTCCGCGCGAGGGCGGCGGGATCGACGTCGGGGATGCCGAAGAGCGCGTCGGCCGAGTCGACCATGGCGTCGAACGCACGCTGCTCGTCGGGGGTGCGTTCGTGCGAAGGATCCCCCGACCAGTCGGCGGGCCCGCGCATGGGGTGGGTCAGCGAGGCGTCCCGCACCACCTCGACGCGCGGTTCGAGGCGTTCGATGAGGCGGCAGTGCTCTTCGCTCAGGGGAACCGCGACCACCGCGCGTAAGCTCTTTGTCGTCGACATCGTCGTCTCTTCCCTTCGCCGCGGGTCGCCGAGCGCCGCGGACTGTTTCAAGTGCTGTTCACCATAGTGAACCCTGTTCAACCTGTTGTCCAGCCGGTAGGATCACCCCATGACTCCGCTCGACGAAGAGACCGGTTCCTCCCCCGCAACGCGCCTGGGCGTCTGGGGCCTCGGCGCGATGGGCGAGCCGATGGCCCGGCACCTGCTCACCGCGCACGGCTCGCTGGTCGTGCACGCGCGGCGCGAGCGTCCCGCTCTGACCGCGGTCGGAGCCCGCTGGGCACCGACCGCGCGAGAGCTCGCTGCCGCGACCGACGCGGTTCTGGTCATGCTGCCCGACCTGCCGCAGCTGGAGGAGCACCTCGACGGGCCCGACGGCTTCCTCGCCGGCGTCGAGGGTCGCGACTACCTCGTCATGATCGGTTCGACATCGTCTCCCGTCGGCGTGCGCGCGTTCGCTGAGCGGCTGCCCGACGGCATCCGGGTCGTCGACTGCCCCGTCTCGGGCGGGGAGGACGGCGCGAAGGCCGGCACGCTCTCGATCATGCTGGGCGGCGCACCCGACGACACCGACCGCGCCGCGGAGCTGCTGAGCCCGTGCGGGCGACCCGTGCGCCTGGGTCCGCTCGGCGCGGGCGAGGTGGCCAAGGCGTGCAATCAGATGGTGGTCGCGGCGACGATCCTCGCGCTCGGCGAGGCGACCGAACTCGCGGCGCGCTCCGACGTGGATCCCGGTGCGCTCTGGGAGCTGCTGGGCGGGGGGTACGCCGGTTCGAACCTGCTGCAGAGCCGCCGCGCGAAGCTCGTCGACGGCGACGACTCCCCCAGCGGGATCGCCGGGTACATGGTCAAAGACCTGGGCTTCGCCGCCGACATCGCGGAGGCGACGGGAACGCGTCCGGCACTCCTGCCGGCCCTTCGCTCCGCCTTCGACGAGATCGTGGAGCGCGGCCTCGGCGAGCGCGACATCGCGGTGACCCGCCGGTTCACGGCGGAGCGCAGCGCGGGCTGAAGACGCGCAACGCCCCGGCGGCCGCCTCGAGGGGCGAACGCCGGGGCGTTCGTCACGTCAGAGCGCGAAGACGACCTTGCCCGAGCGCTGCGAGTCGCGAGCGGCGGCGAAAGCCTCTTCCGCATCCGCCAGCGCGAACTCGTGTGTGAGGGCCGTCTCGATCCCGGGGTCGGCCGCGAGCAGCCGCACGGCGTCGTCGATCTCGTGATGGAAGCGGAACGCGCCGAGGTAGCAGACCTCTTTCGAGATGAAGGGGGCGAGGTTGACCGGCCGCGGGTCGTCGGGGAGCATCCCCACCTGTACGACGGTCCCGCCGGGGCGCACCGCCTTAAGCGCCGTCGAGATCGACACGGGCACGCCCGAGCACTCGAGCACCACGGCGTAGGCGTTGGGTTCGACGGACTCGGTCGAGACGTCGATGGTCGCCGCGGCCCCGAGGGCCAGTGCGCGCTCGAGTGGGCCGGCGAGCACATCGGTCGCGGTGACGCGGGCGCCCGCGGCGACGGCCGCCGCCACCGCCATGAGCCCGATCGGCCCCGACCCGGTCACGAGCACCTCGCGCCCCTCGACATCTCCCGCCTTGCCGAGCGCGTGCAGGGCGACGGCCAGGGGCTCGGCGAGCACGGCGCGACGCACGGGAAGGTTCTCGGGCAGCACGCGCACCATGTCGGCCTCGACGATGAGGTACTCGGATGCCGCGCCCTGGGTGTGCGGCCAGGTCGAGGCGCTGCCGAGGTACGAGCCGCCGGGCCAGAGGTGCGGTGCGTTCTCGATCCCCTCGCGCGGCGTGCCGAAGCGCGCCGGGTGCACGGTGACGGGGGTTCCCGCGGCGAGGGCGCCCGAGGGGTCGAGATCGACCCGCCCCGACAACTCGTGCCCCGGAACGAGCGGTTCGCGCACGACGAAGGCGCCGTTCGCACCCTCGAAGTAGTAGTGCAGGTCGGAGCCGCAGATGCCCACGTACTCGACCCGCAGGCGCATCTGCCCCTCCCCCGGTTCGGGGACGTCCACCTCGTGCACGGCGGCGGTGAGGGCCTTCTCGATCAACAGCCTCTGCATCATCGTTCCTCTCCGCGGTCAGACGACCGCTGTCATCCCGCCGTCGACGAAGATGTTCTGCCCCGAGACGAAGCTCGACGCGTCCGACGCGAGGAACAGCAGGGCTCCGCGCAATTCGTCGAAATCGCCCCAGCGCGCGGCGGGGGTGCGCTGGGTGAGCCAGCGCGTGAAGTCCGGGTCGTCGACCAGAGCGCGGTTCATCTCGGTCGCGAAATAACCCGGGCTGAGGGCATTGACCTGGATGCCGTGACGCGCGAGGTCCGCCGCCATACCCGCGGTCAGCTGGGCGACGCCGCCCTTGGTCGCCGAATACGGAGCGATCGTCTGCCGCGCCAAGCGCGACTGCACCGAGGCGACGTTGACGACCTTGCCGGAGCCGCGCTCGACCATTGCCGGGGTAACGAACCGCGAGACGTAGAAGACGCCCGAGAGGTTCGCCGCGACGATGTCGTCCCAGTCGCTGACCGCGAACTCGTGGATCGGCGCGCGGCGCTGGACGCCGGCGTTGTTGACGAGGATGTCGGGGGTCCCCACCTCTGCGAGCAGCTCGCCGACGGCGCTTTCGACCGCCGAGGCGTCGGTGACGTCGAAGACGACGGCACGGGCGGGGCGACCCGACAGCTCCTCCGCCTCGGCGCGGGTCTGCTCGACGGCTTCGGCATCCCGGCCGTGGACGATCAGACGGGCGCCTCCGCGGGCCAGGGTCAACGCAAGGGCGCGACCCAGACCCCGTGACGAGCCCGTGACCAGCGCGAGGCGGTCGGAGACGTCGAACAGGTCGGCGTTCGAGCCGCTCACAGCAGCGCTCCGATTCCGAAGACGAGCAGCGCCGCGGCGAAGCCGAGCACCGACTCGATGGCCTGCTGGACGGTCCAGGTCTTCAGCGTCGTCTTGACGTCCATGCCCATGAGGCGGCCGACGAGCCAGAAGCCGGAGTCGTTGACGTGGCCGGCGAAGACCGAGCCCGCGGCCGTGGCGATGGTGATCGCGACGACCTGCAGCGGCGAGAAGTCGCCCGCCATGACGGCCGGAGCGGCCAAGCCCGCCGCGGTGACGAGGGCGACCGTGGCCGAGCCCTGCGCGAGACGCAGGATGACCGCGATGATGTACGCCGCCACGATGACGGGGAGCCCGAGGTCGCTCAGGCTGCCGGCGAGGGCGTCGCCGATGCCCGAGGCGCGCAGGACCGCACCGAACATGCCACCGGCACCGGTGATGAGGATGACCGAGCACACCGGCCCGAGGGCCGAGTCGACGACCTTCTCGAGGGCCGTGCCGTTCTCGCCGCGGCGGAAGCCGAACACGATGGTGGCCACCAGCACGGTGATCAGCAGGGCGACGGGCGAGTTGCCGAGGAGGATCAGCACCTGGACGACCGTGTTGTCGGTGTCGACGGCCCCGGCCGAGCCGAGGGTGGTGAGACCGGTGTTGAGGAAGATCAACAGCATCGGAAGCAGCAGCACCGCGATGACGGTGAGGGGCTTGGGCGGGTTCGCCGGCTGGTCGGCGTCGACGTCACCGAAGAGCGCGGGCACCGGCAGCACGATGCGGCGTGCGATGAACTTGCCCCAGAGGTAACCCGAGAAATACCAGATCGGGAACGCGATGATCAGACCGACCAGCAGCACCAGGCCGAGGTTCGCGCCGTAGAGCTCGGTGGCGCTGACCGGTCCGGGGTGCGGCGGCAGGAAGACGTGCATCACCGAGAAGGCGGCGGCGGCGGGCAGGCCGAACAGCAGGACGTTGTTGCCCGAGACGCGCCGCGCGATCGCGAAGATGATCGGCAGCATCATGACGAGGCCGGCGTCGAAGAACATCGGGAACCCGAGGATCAGCGACACGATGCCCAGGGCGAAGGGGGCGCGCTTCTCACCGAACACCCGCACGAACGTCTCGGCGAGGGACTGCGCTCCTCCCGAGTGCTCGATCAACCGGCCGAGCATGGCGCCCAGGGCGACCAACAGGGCGACCGTGCCGAGCGTGCCCCCGAATCCCCCGGTCAGCGTCGACACGATGGCCGACACCGGGATGCCGGCGACGAACGCCGTGACGAGCGACACGATGATGAGGGCGAGGAAGGCGTGCACCTTCAGCCAGATGATGAGCACCAGGATCAGCGCGATCGCGCCCGCCGCGATGGCGAGCAGCGGCGCCGTGCCGAGTGTTTGGGTCCAGTCGTCCAAGAGATCTCCGTTGATTCAGGGTGCGCGGCATCGGGCATGCTGTTCGCGAGCCGCGCCCACGGGTGCAGTCAACGCATCCTCACACAATGATCATATTTTTGACAAGATATGGTCGTACCAAACGACCTAAGGAGGGGTCATGGCCCGCGCCTCGCACGACTCCGTGCTGGATGCCATCGGCATCCGCATCGTCGACGGCGATCTGCCCGCCGGGCGCGTGCTGACCCTGGCCGCCCTCGAGGCGGAGTACGGCGTCTCGCGGACGGTCGTGCGCGAGGCCGTCCGCGTCCTCGAGGCGATGGGGATGCTCGCTCAGCGTCGCCGCGTCGGCATCACGGTGCGCCCCGCCATCGACTGGAGCGCCCTGGATACGCGCCTGATCGGGTGGCAGCTCGCCGGCCGCCGCCGCGACCAGCTCATCGTCAACACCACCGAGCTGCGGGCCGCGATCGAGCCCGTCGCCGCGCGGCTGAGCGCTCGCCGGGCCACCGACCTGCAGCGCGGCGAGATCCTGCGCCTCGCCGAGGAGCTCGAGCGTCTCGGAGCACAGGGCCTCGGGAACTCCCCCGAGTACCTCGCCGCCGACATCGCCTTCCACGACCTGATCCTGATCTCGAGCGGCAACCTCATGCTCGCCGCCGCCCGCGCCCCCATCGCCGCCGCCATCGAAGGCCGCGCGATGCACGGCCTGACCCCGGGCGTCCCCAACCCCGACGCCCTCGACAACCACGTCGCGACGGCCGAGGCGATCGGCCGCGCCGACGCCGACGCCGCCGAAGAGCACACGCGCCGGTACGTCGCCGCGGTTCTCACCGAAGTCCGCCGTTCCATCTGACCGCCCGACCGATCGCTTTCGACGAAGAGAGAAGCCATGACCGCTCCCGTCCCCGTCCTCGTCTTCATGGGCCCCGCCGGCACAGGTAAGTCCACCGTCGCCGGCATGCTCGCCGGCCGTCTCGGCTGGGACTTCCAAGAGGGCGACGACCTGCACCCCGCCGAGAACGTCGCGAAGATGGCATCCGGTCACGCCCTGGGCGACGACGACCGGTGGCCCTGGCTCGATCGCGTCGCCGCGTGGATCGACGGCCGGATCGCGGCGGGCCGCCCGGGCGTCATCACGTGCTCGGCCCTCAAGCGCAGCTACCGCGACGTGCTGCGCCGCGACGACGTGACCTTCGTCCTGCTCATGGGCGATCCGAAACTCGTGCTCGAGCGTCTGCTGCGCCGCCAGGGCCACTACATGCCGCCGTCGCTGCTGACCTCGCAGTTCGAAACCCTCGAGATCCCGGATGCCGATGAGCAGGCGATCCGCGTCGACCTCGACCTGACTCCCCAGGAGCAGGTGCAGGAGGTCATCGACCGTCTCCAGCTCACGCACACCCCCTCCTGAAACACGTCCGGGCCGAGCCGATACAGTGGCACCGGCGGCCCGCGCGAGCCCGCCCACCCCCTTCCTCGCACCTGAATACGGAGCAACGAATGACCTCGACCCCCTCCCCGACCGGACCCTCGAGCGACCAGGACCAGGCCCCGCACGAGGCCGCACAGGTGCACGAGGGTGCGCCCGGCATCGAAGAGGTGGACCGCCCCACCGCCGAGGCCGACTCGCGCCCCGAGGGCGAGGGCGACGGCCGCGCCAACATCGGCGTCGTCGGCCTGGCCGTGATGGGCTCGAACCTGGCCCGCAATCTCGCCAGCCGCGAGGGCAACACGGTCGCGATCTTCAACCGCAGCCAGGACAAGACCGAGCACGTGCTCGAGGCCCACCCCGAGGCGAACTTCGTCGCCTCGTTCTCGTACGAGGACTTCGCGGCGTCGCTGTCGAAGCCGCGCACCGCGATCATCATGGTCAAGGCCGGCCGTCCCACCGACTTCGTCATCGACGAGCTCGTGAAGGTGTTCGAGCCCGGCGACATCATCGTCGACGGCGGGAACGCCCTGTTCACCGACACCATCCGCCGCGAGAAGGCCGTGCGCGAGACCGGCATCAACTTCGTCGGCATGGGCGTCTCGGGCGGCGAAGAGGGTGCCCTCCGCGGCCCCTCGATCATGCCCGGCGGCTCCGACGAGGCGTGGGCCACGCTCGGTCCGATCTTGAAGTCGATCGCCGCGGTCGCCGAGGGCGAGCCGTGCGTCACGCACGTCGGACACGACGGCGCCGGCCACTTCGTCAAGATGGTGCACAACGGCATCGAATACGCCGACATGCAGCTCATCGCCGAGGCCTACGACCTCATCCGTCGCGCAACGGGCAAGACCCCGGCCGAGATCGCCGACGTGTTCGCCGAGTGGAACCGCGGCGAGCTGGAGTCGTACCTCATCGAGATCACCGCCGAGGTGCTGCGCCAGACCGACGCCGACACCGGCAAGCCCCTCGTCGATGTCATCCTCGACCAGGCCGGCGCCAAGGGCACCGGCGCGTGGACCGTGCAGACCGCCCTCGACCTGGGCGTGCCCGTCTCGGGCATCGCCGAGGCCACCTTCGCCCGGTCGCTGTCGAGCCACCCCGAGCAGCGCGAGGTGTCGCGCGAGCTCCCCGGTCCCTCGGGCACCGACGTGCTCTCGGGCGAAGACGCCGACGCGTTCATCGAGCAGGTGCGCCTGGCGCTGTACGCCTCGAAGATCGTCGCGTACTCGCAAGGCTTCGACGAGATCCGCGCGGGTGCCGCGCAGTACGACTGGAAGATCGACCTGGGGGCGGTGTCGAAGATCTGGCGCGGCGGCTGCATCATCCGCGCGCAGTTCCTCAACCGCATCGCCGAGGCGTACGACGCCGAGGCCACCCTGCCGGTGCTGCTGACCGCCCCGTACTTCGTCGAGGCGCTCGGCCGCGCCCAGGACGCGTGGCGCCACATCGTGTCGCTTTCGGCGGCCAGCGGCATCCCGGCCCCCGCCTTAAGCTCGTCGCTGGCGTACTACGACGGCCTGCGCGCCGAGCGTCTGCCCGCCGCCCTCATCCAGGGCCAGCGCGACTTCTTCGGTGCGCACACCTACCGTCGCATCGACAAGGAGGGCACCTTCCACACCCAGTGGTCGGGCGACCGCACCGAGATCGAGGCCGAGGACACGCACTGACCCCCGAGGGATCGAGCATGACGAAGCGGCGGCGGGCATGGCTCGTCGCCGCTTCGTGCGTCTACGCGTTCGGGGTGTGGTGGATGACGCTGCGCCCCTCGATCTACGACGCCGAGGTCGGCGGCATCCTGGGCCGGGTCCTGCACGCTCTGCAGGCCTCTCCCGCCACGGCGTGGATCACCTTCGACGTCGTCGAGTCCGTCTCGAACGTCGTGATGTTCGTGCCACTCGGGCTGCTGGTGACCGCGTGGCGCGGGCGATGGTGGCTCGCCCTCGCGATCGGGTTCGTCCTGAGCTCGGGGATCGAGCTGACCCAGCTGTTCTTCCTGCCCACGCGCGTCGCGGACATCGGCGACGTCGTCGCGAACACCCTCGGAGCCGCGATCGGAGCGGGCGTCGGTGTCGTTCTCAGCCGTCGTATCGCGCGTTCTCAGGATTCCCATAGAGCTCGCCATAGAAAGCTCATAGATACGAGAGCACAATGAGTTCCATGACCGCGACCGCCGCCGCCCCGACCTTCACCCGCCCCGACGGGAGCGCCCTGCGTGTGCTCGTCGTCGACGACGAGCAGATGCTCACCGACCTGTTGTCGATGGCCCTGCGCATGGAGGGATGGGACGTCAAGACCGCCGGGTCGGGTTTCGACGCCCTGCAGTCGGCACGAGAATTCGAACCGGATGCCATGGTGCTCGATATCATGATGCCCGACCTCGACGGCATGGCGGTGCTGCAGCGCCTGCGTCATTCGGGCAACGACGTGCCGGTGCTGTTCCTCACGGCGAAGGACGCCGTGGCGGATCGCGTCGCGGGTCTGACCGCCGGGGGCGACGACTACGTCACCAAGCCTTTCAGCCTCGAAGAGGTCGTCGCGCGCCTGCGGGGTCTCATGCGTCGCGCGGGCACGGCCCTCACCCGCGACTCCGAGCCCATCCTCCGCGTAGGCGACCTCTCGCTCAACGAGGACAGCCACGAGGTCATCCGCGGGGGCAAGGAGATCGAACTGACGGCGACCGAGTTCGAGCTCCTCCGCTTCCTCATGCGCAACCAGCGTCGCGTCGTGTCGAAGGCGCAGATCCTCGATCGCGTGTGGAACTACGACTTCGGCGGCCGCTCCAGCGTCGTCGAGCTGTACATCTCGTACCTGCGCAAGAAGATCGACGCCGGTCAGGACCCCCTCATCCACACCGTGCGCGGTGTCGGCTACATGATCAAAGCCCCTCAGTGAGCATCCCGCCGAGACCTGCTCCTCCCGTTCCCCCCGCCGAGGTCTGGGAGACCGACCCTCCCGCCGACGACGACAACGCGAGCTCGGAACCCCGGCCGAAGCGGGAGCCCCTGTCGAAGAGGCTCCGTCACCCGTGGACGCTCCAGGCGCGTCTGATGACCGCGGTGATCGGCATGGTCGCGTTCATCCTCGTGATGATCGGCATCTCGACCAGCGCGATCCTCAGCCAGGTGCTCTACGTCAATCTCGATGCCCAGGTGACCGAGGACGCCTCGCTCATCCAGGGTCGCGTGTCGTTCCAGAGCTCCGCGCAGCAGGTGCTGCAGTCGGGCTTCTTCGACTCCGGCACACTGCTGGTGATGAACTCGCGCGGCACGGGCATCAGCGGTGCCGTCGTCGGCGACAACGGAGCGCGAGCGCTCTCGAGCGACGACCTCGGGCGCATCGCCGACAGCCTGCAGGCCGCGGCCGACTCGAATGCGCAAACGGTCGACCTCCCGAACCTCGGTGAGTATCTCGTCCGCACGTTCCAGACGCCCGGCGGCGACGGAATCTTCCTCGTGGGGCTCCCGCTCTCGAGCGTCACCAGCACGATCGGCGCGATCCTCACCACCGTCGCGCTGGTCACCGCCGGCGGCCTGCTGCTGCTCGCCGTGATCATCGCGATCGTCATCCGCCTGGGCCTGCGTCCGCTCCGGGCCGTCGCCGACACGGCGACCCGCGTGGCGTCCCTCCCCATGGACCAGGGCGATGTCTCGATCACCGAACGCGTCCCCGGCGATCAGGTCGACGACCACACCGAGATCGGACAGGTCGGCCTGGCCCTCAACACCCTCCTCGACCGCGTCGACGCCTCGCTCAGCGCACGTCAGCGCAACGAAGAACTGATGCGCCGGTTCGTCGCCGATGCCAGCCACGAGCTGCGCACGCCCCTGGCATCCATCCGCGGCTTCTCGGAGCTGTCGCTGCGCGCCATGCGTCAGGCGCAAGACGACGAGAGCCGCCAGCGCATCGCCCTGGCCGTCGAGACCACCGAGCAGTCGCTCGAACGGATCCAGGCGCAGTCGCTGCGCATGACGACCCTGGTCGAAGACCTGCTGCTGCTCGCGCGCCTCGACGAGGGCCAGGAGCTCGTGTACGGCTCGGTCGACCTCACCCGTCTCGCCGTCGAGGCCGTGGGAGACGCGCGCCCCGCCGGCCCCGATCACTCGTGGACGATCGACGTGCCCGACGCCCCCGTCGAGCTCGCGGGAGATGCGGCCCGGCTGCACCAGGTGGTGGCGAACCTCCTCGCCAACGCCCGCACGCACACGCCCGCCGGCAGCGAGGTGAACGTCTCGGTCGCCCACGAGGGCGCGGAGGCCGTGCTGCGGGTGCACGACAACGGCCCCGGGATCGACCCCTCGGTCGCGGCGCAGTTGTTCGAGCGCTTCGCCCGGGCCGACCGCTCGCGCGACCGGAAGACCGGCGGCACGGGCCTCGGCCTGTCCATCGCCCGCGCGATCGTCGACGCCCACCACGGCACCATCACCGTGAAGAGCACGCCGGGCGACACGACCTTCGAGGTGCGCCTTCCGGCGAAGCCGACCGACCCGGTGAGCGCGGAGTGAGACGAGATCCCGGATGCCGGTGATCAGGCGCAGCGCGACCTGACCGCCGTCCGCGCGGCCTCGAGGTCAGGCCCCGGCGCGACCTCGATGTCGGGGGCGAGGGGGCCGTCGTAGACCTGACCGGTGCGGTCGACGTCGAAGGACGTGGTGAGGATGAGGCGGGCGCCGTCGCTGAGCTCTCTCGCCTCGTTTCCGGTCGTCAGCCCCGCCGTCGGCTTGCCGACCCGCACGACATCGGCCTGACCGGCGAAGGCGATCGCGACGATCTCCGCGGAGCTCGCCGTCATGCCGGAGGTGAGTAAAGCGACGGGGGCGTCGATCGTGAAGCCGCCGGGCGTGGAGGTGCCGTCTCCCCCGGGCGTCGAGACCACACCGCCGTCCGAGACCGTCGCCCAGTGCGTCGTGGCGTCGCGCTGCAGCCCGACGACCTCCCCGTCGTCCAAAAGCGGTGCGACCACGGCGAGCATGGGCCACGCGTTGCCTCCGCCGTTCGTGCGCAGGTCGATGATCCAGCCGCAGTCGGTCGTGGCCGCCGCGGCCCGGATCGCCGCGAGCCCCTCCGACTGGTATCGCTCGACCGCCTCGGAAGTCTCCCCCTGGAATCCGGGCAGTGAAAGCACGCTGATGCCGTCGCGTGTGGATACGGTCGGGACGGCGAAGGATGCGTCCGGGGCGTTCTGCCTCTCGATGGAGGACACATCCGCCGGCGTCTGCACCCACGAGTGCACCCCGCCCGCCGCCGCCACCAGCTCCCCCAGGCCCCGGTGGGTCTCGGCGATGGTCGCCTTAGCCTTCAGCTCGGGTTCGGCCCGGGTGACGGCATCCCGGAATTCATCCGTGTCGGCGTGGATGCCGTCGCGCATCTCCGTGATTGCCGCGTCGACATAACGGGCGACCTCGTTCGTCCCGGTACTGGCCGCGCAGCCGCTGAGCGCGACCATCACAGCGATCAGGGTGACAGCTCGTCGAAGAGGGGACATCTCCCCACCCTTCCGGGTCGGGGCCCGCTGCGCCACCTCGGATTCAGTACCCGGCGAAGGCGTCCGTGGTCAGCGACTTCGCCTTCGCGAGCGCGGGGGCGAGGGCCGAGATGAGCCGCGGCGGGCCCGAGACGTACGCCGCGCGCTGCGCGATGTCGGGGACGGTCCGCAGGAGTCCCTCGGCATCCACTCGATCCGGTCCCGCCCACACCCAGCCGGTCGGAAGGTCGAGCGGCTCGTCGCGGGAGAACACCACGACCGGGATGCCGCTGGCGGCGATCTCGTCGCGGAAGGCGAGCTCGGCGGCCTCGGACACGACGTAGACGAGCACCACGTCGCGGTTCTGCCCGGTGGCGACGAGGTGGCGCAGCTGCGAGACGAACGGGGTCACCCCGACGCCGGCGGCGACCAGCAGCACGGGCGAGGTCGGGCGCGAGGGGAGCACGAAGTCGCCCCAGACGCCGGTGACCGCGAGGGTCGATCCGGGCTCGACCGCCGCGAGCGCGCGCTTGTACGACGACTGCGAGCCCTCCTTGAAGGCGATGCGCACCTCGGGCAGGTCTTCGGGAGCGGAGACGATCGAGAACTCGCGACGCGTGCCGCGGGCATCGGGTCGGCGGTGGGGCACATCGAGCTCGAGGTACTGGCCGGGGTGGAAGGAGAAGGGGCGGGCGGCGTGGAACGACAGCTCGCGCACCGTGGGCGTCACCTCGCGGCGCCGCTCCACCCGCAGACGCACGGCCGCGCGCAGGCAGAAGAGGAACGCCAGCAGGTTGCCGACGAGCAGGGCACGCTCCTGGCCGAGGGTGATCGCGCCGAGCGAGAGCGGCCAGCCGACGAGGACGCCGACGAGGATCGCGACGACGTACTGCTGCACGCGACGCGGAGGCAGCGTCAGGGGCTCCGACAGCATGAAGGCGCCGAGGAAGAGGAAGGGCGACGAGAACGCCACCTGGGTCAGCACGCTCGGCACATCGACGGGGAATCCCGCGGCCTGGAACTGCACGCTCGTGCGCAGGAAGGCCACGGCCATCGCGACGGCCCAGAAGACCACCACGATCGGCAGTTTGTCGGTGCGCAACAGCAGCAGAACGCCCAGGATCAGCACGGGGGCCGCGAGCCACGGCGAACCCACCCACCACGCCGAGGAGCCGAGGTCGGGCGCCCAGATGCTCACGATCGTGAGCACCGTCGCCCCGGTGGCCGCGGGATTGAAGATGTGCCGGCCGCGCCACGCGAGCAGGTACTTCGAAGCGGATGCCACGACCCCGGCGAGGGCGAGACCGACAAGGCCGAGCGGCTCCGCCGAGGGGCGCAGCACGAACAGCAGGATCGCGGCCGTGATCAGCGAGGACTCCAGGCGTCGCGGCATCCGGAGCATCGTCTGCGCAACGAGGTCGGTGAGGGCGCACGCGACGGCGAGCACGATCGCGCTCGCGACCAGCTCGAGCGACTTCGGCACCACCACGCCGGCGAACGACAGCACGAGCGAGAGGACGGCGAGAAGACCCAGCGAGGCCAGGACGAGCCGGTACATCGACACGCGTCCGATGAGACCGAGGACCCGGGTCGAACCGGCGGTGAGCGTGGTGCTCATGAGAGAACCCTTCGGGGGGATGGGGGTCAGGAGAAGATCTCGCCCGAGAATCCGGGCGACCACTCGACGCGGCCGTCGGTGCGCATGCGCACCCAGTCTGCGTTCCAGGATGCCGCAAGCTCGGGGCCGCCGTCGAAGAACAGCGCCGTGGCCAGAGCGTCGGCGCGCATCGCGGTCTCGGCCAGCGCCCAGGTCGCCGCGTACGCCCGCACGGGGGCGCCGGTGCGGGCGTCGAGCACGTGGTGGAGACCGTCTCCCCACGCGCGCCGGTTGATCGCCGAGGCGCACAACGCCCCCTCGGCGACCGTGACCACGCCGATCGCGCGCGTCGCGTCGTAGGGGTGCTCGAGCCCGACGCGCACCGGGGTGCCGCGCGCCGCGAGGTCGCCCGAGGCGTCGACGACGAGGTCGCCGTCGACGAAGCCGGACACCGTATCGAGCACGAGGTCGACGAGTCGCCCTTTGCCGAGGGCTCCGACGTCGATCGTCGCGGGCATCGAGACGCTCACGCGGTCGGCATCCCAGGAGAGCACCTCGGTCCACGACGGCGCCGGCTGCGGCTCGCCCCACGGCGCGAGGGTCAGCCGCGCGTCGTACCCGACGCGGGCGAGCGCGTCGCCGACCAGGGGGTTCACGGCGCCGGAGGTCGCCGCGTCGAGTTCGCGGTACAGCGAGAGCATGGCATCCGCATCCTCGGGGGCGGGGACGGATGCCGTGCGCCCCTCGGCGAGCGCGGTCATGAGCGAATCGTCGCGAAAGCGCGACCACTCCCGGTCGAAGCGTTCGACGACGGACGAGACCGCGTCGCGGGCGACCGTCGGCAGCGGGTGCGCCGTATCGATCGCCCACGACGTGCCGATCGCGTCGAAGGCCCAGATCGACCCCGTCGCCATCGGACTGCTCATGTTCGTCAGGCCTTCGCCTCGGACTTGATGGTGTCGACGGCCTTGTTGAAGCCGCCGCTGGTGAGCGAGGAACCGGCGACCTTGCTGACCGAGATCTCGTCGAGCTTCTTGCCCACGACCTCGTCCTGGATGCCGCCGATGAACTCGCCCTGGTAGCGCTTGGACTCCGCGGCCTGCGGGTCGCCCGTCACCGAGACGGCCGTGACGGTGTCGCCGGCGATCGTGAGGGTGACGTCGATGGTCTCGACGCTCTCGGGCGTGGCGTACTGGCCGGTGGCCTCGTACTGGCCGTCCTTGTAGGTTCCCGAGCCGGTGGAGTCGGCGGCGGCTGCGGAGGTGCTGGACGGGGCCGAGCTCGCGGCGGGGGTGGCGGCGGGCGCGGGGGCGGCGTCGCCGGTGGTCGAGCCACCCGCGCACCCGGCGAGGGTCGCGATGCCGGCTACTCCCAGCAGGGCGGTGCCGATGCGGACGGGACGGGGTACGGCTGTGGTGCGGATCATGAGGGTCCTCCTTCGGTCGTGCCTCGCGGCGCGTACGTGCTCACGGTAGGGACACGACCTTGGCCGCTCCCCGGTTCATTCTTTTGAGCGAGCTGTGCGGAGCGGTCCGGGGCGGGACCGCTCGCGGCATCCCGCGCAGACGGACTCAGCCGCCTCCCGCGACGGGAGACGGCTGAGATCGGAGGGCGGGATCGCCTACGCGTCGCCGCCGAACATGCTCGTGACCGAGCCGTCCTCGAAGACCTCTTTGATCGCACGGGCCAGCAGCGGCGCGATCGGCAGGACGGTGAGCCGCTCGAAGCGGCGCTCGGCGGGCAGCGGAACAGTGTCGGTCACCACGACCTGGTCGATCGCGGGATCTTGCAGGCGCTCGGTGGCGGGGTCGCTGAAGATCGCGTGGGTCGCGGCGACGATGACCTTGCGGGCACCCGAGGCCTTGAGGGCCTGCGCGGCCTTCTGGATCGTTCCGCCGGTGTCGATCATATCGTCGACGAGGAGGCACGTGCGGCCCTTCACATCACCGACGATCTCGTGCACCGAGACCTGGTTGGCGACCTTCGGGTCGCGACGCTTGTGGATGATGGCGAGAGGGGCGCCCAGGCTGTCGGACCACGTGTCGGCGACGCGCACACGCCCCATGTCGGGAGAGACGACCGTGAGGGTCTCGCGGTCTTCTCCGGTCAGGCCCTGCTCGAAGTGCTCGAGCAGCACGGGCTTGGCGAAGAGGTGGTCGACCGGGCCGTCGAAGAAGCCCTGGATCTGCGCGGCATGCAGGTCGACGCTCATGATCCGGTCGGCGCCGGCGGTCTTGAGCAGGTCGGCGACGAGACGCGCGCTGATGGGCTCGCGACCGCGGCCCTTCTTGTCTTGACGCGAGTACGGGAAGTACGGCGCCACCACGGTGATCCGCTTGGCCGAGGCGCGCTTGAGCGCGTCGAGCATGATGAGCAGTTCCATGAGCCACTCGTTGACCGGAGGACCGAACGACTGCACGACGAACACGTCGCATCCTCGGATCGACACCTCGAAGCGGGTGTAGATCTCGCCGGAGGCGAAGGTGCGGTGCTCGGTGGGCGCGAGCTCGGTGCCCAGGTGCTGAGCGACCTGCGCTGCGAGCTCGGGGTGCGACCGACCCGAGGCGACGACGAGCCGCTTCTTGGTCTTGGCGACGAGCCCGGGGGCGATGCCGTTGTCGCGGTCGAGGTCTACACGATTCTTCTTACGAGCCATCGGCCGCTTCCTGTTCAGCCCGAGCCCGCGCGGCCACATCGGCCGCTCGGGTGCCCGGTCGGTTCTTCTCGACCCACCCCTCGACGTTGCGCTGGGGTGCCACGCTGAGCGCCAGCGCACCGGCCGGGACGTCCTTACGGATCACCGCGCCGGCGCCCGTCTTGGCGCCCGCTCCAATGGTAACCGGCGCGACGAAGACGTTGTGCGAACCGCTGTGCACCTCGTCGCCGATGACCGTGCGGTGCTTGGCGAGGTCGTCGTAGTTGGCGGTGATGGCGCCGGCGCCGAGGTTGACGCCGCGCCCGATCTCGGTGTCGCCGATGTACGACAGGTGCGGAACCTTGCTGCCCTCGCCGATCGAGGAGTTCTTGACCTCGACGAAGGTGCCGACCTTGCCGTTCACGCCGACGCGGGCGTTGGCGCGGAGGTACGCGAACGGGCCGACCGTGGCTCCGGCCTCGACGACCGCGAGCGTTCCGTCGGTGCGGGTGACCGTGGCGTTCGCGCCCACCTCGCAGTCGACCAGGCTCGTGTCGGGGCCCACGGTCGCGCCCGAGGCGATGACGGTCGCTCCCCGCACGTGCGTGTTGGGGAGGATCGTGACGTCGGGGGCGAGGGTGGCCGTCACGTCGATCCAGGTCGTGGCCGGGTCGACGACGGTGACGCCCTCCAGCTGCCAGCGGCGCACCGTGCGCGCATTCAGGGTGCGCCCCGCCTCCGACAGCTGGACGCGGTCGTTCACCCCGAGGGCGGCGGACGCATCGGCGGTGACGGATGCCGCGACCCCCAGCTGCGCGTCGACGAGCAGCCCGACCACGTCGGTCAGGTACTTCTCGCCCTGCGCGTTGGCGGTGCCCACCTGGGCGAGCTGAGCGCGCAACGGTGCCGCCTGGAAGACGTAGACGCCCACGTTGATCTCGGTCACCGCGGCTTCGTCGGCCGTGGCGTCTTTCTGCTCGACGATGCGGCGCACGCCGTCGGCCTCGTCGCGGAGGATCCGGCCGTAGCCGAAGGGCTGGTCGACCCGCGCGCTCAGGAGCGTGACGGCGGTGCCGCCCGTGCGGTGCGTGGCCAGCAGCTCGGTCAGGGTTCCCGTCTCGAGCAGCGGCACGTCGGCGCTGAGGACGAGGACGTCGCCCTCGAAGCCCTCGAGCGCCTCGAGCGCGGCCTCGACCGCGCGGCCGGTGCCGGGCACCTCGTCCTGGTCGACGATGACGACCCCGGGCGCGAGCTCCGACACGGTCTCGGCGACGAGCTCGCGCTCGTGCCGCACGACCACGACGATGCGAGCGGGATCGAGGGATGCCGCGGTGTCGAGCACGTGACCGACGAGCGGGCGACCGCCGACCGGGTGTAGCACCTTGGGAGTACGGGATCGCATGCGCGTTCCCTGACCCGCAGCGAGGACGACGACGGCCAACTCGGTCGGTGATGTCATGCTCCGCCGCCAGGATTCGAACCTAGACCTAACAGCTCCAAAGGCTGTCGTGCTGCCGTTACACCACGGCGGACCGTGCCCGGGGGCACCGGTCAAGTCTGCCAGACGCGGACGCCGCGCGTTCCGCCCGGGTCGCACGACGTGGGCGCGGACACTCGACATAATGAGACCGTGACCCGGGACAGCGACGAAGTCGACCGCATCGTCGATGCGTGGATGCGACAGCGCCCCGACCTCGATTTCTCCCCCCTCGAGGTGCTCTCGCGTGTCGCCCGCCTCTCGCGTCACCTCGACATCGCGCGCAAAGAGGCGTTCCGCCGCAGCGACATCGAGTCGTGGGAGTGGGACGTGCTCTCGGCCCTGCGCCGCGCGGGCGAGCCGTACCAGCTGAGCCCCAAGCAGCTGCTGCAGCAGACCCTGGTCTCGAGCGGCACCATGACCAACCGCATCGATCGGCTCGTCGCCCGTCGATTCGTGCGCCGCGAAGCGGATCCGGGCGATGGGCGCAGCATCCTGGTGACCCTGACCGAGGACGGACGAGTACGAGTGGATGCCGCGATCACGCGCCTCGTCGACGCCGAGGCCCTGCTGCTCGACGAACTCTCGCGCGGCGACCGCGACCGTCTCGCCATGCTGCTGCGCAAGCTCAGCCTGGGGTTCGACGCGTGAGCGCGCCGGTGGCGCCGCTGTCGCGCTGGGCCCGCGTACGGGCCTGGTTCGGCGTGCGCTTCCGCTCCCCCGCAGCGATCTACGGCCTCATCGTGTTCGCCGCGTTCGTCTCGATCGCCGACGACCACACCGAAGACGCGTGGGAGGTGCTGGCGAGTTCGTCGCTGTCACTGGTGGTGTTCTTCATCGCGCACGTCTTCGCCCACACCCTCACCGAGCACGCCACCCACGGCCTGCGGCACGCCACCCGTGAGGGGATGCGGCACGGTGCGGGCATGCTCTACGCCTCGGTCCCGTCGATCCTCGTGCTGGTGTGGGCCGGAGTCACCGGCGTGTCGGTGAGCGACGCCTACGAGGCGTGCATGTGGGCGACCTTCGCGGTGCTCGCCCTCCTCGGGTACGGCGCGTACGCCCGGCGCAAGGCTCGGATCGTCGTCCGCCTGCTCGGCGCCTTCGCCACCGCGTGCCTGGGCATCTTCATCATCGCCCTGGAGTACGCCGTCCACTGACCCCGCCGGGGCCGCCTCGCGCGCGGCGACCCCGCGTCGGCGCACGCGATCAGTCCTGAGCGGCGGCGCGGCGGCGCGCACGGGCGCGCAGCACGAGTCCGGCGGCCACGGCCAGCACGGCACCGATCCCGGCGACCCCCGCCACCTGCGCCCCCGTGATCGCCAGGTTCGACGCGCTCGCCGCGCCGGGGGCCGGGGTGCTCGAGGCCGAGACGCTCGGGGCCGCCGACGCCGAGGTTCCCGGGTCGATCGAGACCGAGGCGCTCGGCGACGGCGCCGAGGTCGTCGGAGCGGTGGTCGTCGGGGCGGTCGTCGGCGAGGGGCTCGGCCGGCCCGGAACCGACCATCCCGAGGCGTCGAGGGTCACGGCCAGGGTGGCCGCCGGCGCGATCGCGGAGGGGACGCCCGCCGAGAGCGCGAGGCACTCGAGCGTCAGCGTGGCCGCGGTGGCGCCGGAGGGGACGACCGCGGCGAACGACGACCCCATGGGGACGCTCACCGCCGCTCCCCCGCCGACGGGGACGGTCGCCGACACCACGACGGTACTCCCGCCGGTCGTCACCGTCAGGCGCGCGCCGTCCCGCGTCCCCGCGGGGCACCCGTCGGCGAAGGTCGCGGTGGAGAACGACGGGTATGCGGCGGCGTCACCGGAGTACACGGCCGCGCCGCCGGCATCCCTCACGACGAGCGGACTCGCCGCGGACGCGGCCGAGGCGCCGAACGGAACGAGGCCCGCGACGAGGATCGCGGCGGCGAGGGGGATCAAGCGGGTGGGCACGGGCGTCGACGACATGGCAGCTCTCGATCGGGTGGTGAGGACGAACGGACTGTGCCCCACCGTCGGGTCTGCGCGGTGAACGGATGGTGACGTCAACATCACCCCTCGGCCACCCGCCATTCATCCGCGGACCCTACGTTCCCGGCGACCCCTCTCACGAAAGTCTGCGATGCCCTCTCCCTCCTCCTCCGGCTTCTCGCGCCGCACGTTCCTCGCCGCGGCGGCCGCCGCCGTCACGACCGCCTCCGCGGCTTCGTCCTTCGGGCCCGCCGCCGCCTCGAGCGCGACCGCCGCGACGACCGCCGCCGCTGCCGTCACCGATCCGACGGCCCTGCGCTGGCTCGTCTTCGACCACCACGTGCACTCGGTGTACTCGCACGACGCGAAGTACGCGATGACGACGATCCTCGACCAGGCGCAGCGCTTCGGAGTGGATGCCATCGCCTTCACCGAACACAGCAACGTCGGTCACGCGAACGTCGGCGGCGTCTTCAACGCGGCGCGCGAGATCGAGGCGGCGCGCACGGCCCGCCCCGACCTGCTCGTGTTCCAGGGGCTCGAGTGGTACATCCCGGCCGCCGAGCACGGCACCGTGCTCGTGGCACCCGGCCCGCGGGTGACCGAGGTGCTGCGCCGTTTCGAGCTCGACTACGACGGCAAGCTGAACAAATGGGAGAAGCCACGGCCGAACACCAGCGACGCTTCCGACTGGCTGCAGCACGCGGTCGACGGCATCTCGTGGCTCGGCGCGCAGCGCAGGGCGGGCGTGATCGACGACGTGCTGGTGCTCGCCAACCACCCGAGTCGCCTCGGCATCGACTCCCCCGGCGAACTGCGCGCGTGGCAGGACGCCGACCCCGACGTCTTCGTCGGTTTCGAGGGGGCGCCCGGCGCTCAGGCCTCGGGCCTGGCGGCCAACACCACCGACCGCTCGCAGCGCGGAGAGTACGAGAACTCCCGCAGCGACTACTCCTTCCCCGGGTTCCCCGCCGAGGCGTACCGCGCGCACGGCGGCTTCGACTGGATGACCGCCGTCGTCGGCGGCATGTGGGACGCCCTGCTGAGCGAGGGCCGTCGCTGGTGGATCACGACGAACAGCGACCTGCACCTGAAGAACTTCGACAACACGCGCGTGGGCGACTTCCCCACCGGGTCCGGCTGGGACAACGGCGCGACCCTGGCGAACTTCAACCGCGCCGGGCGCCGCCCCGACCCGGTCTCGACGGCGTCGCCGCAGGGCGGCAGCGACCTCTGGCCGGGCGAGTTCAGCCGCACCCATGTCGGAGCCGTCGACCGCTCGCACACCGCCGTCCTCGACGCGGTCCGCGCGGGACGCATGTGGGTCGACCACGGGCACCTCGTCGCCGGGCTCGCGGTCACCCTCCGCGCCGTCGACGACACCGCCAACGCCGCCACGCTCGGCGGGACGCTTCGCGTTCCCGCGGGGACGAAGCTCGAGATCGTGATCGACGTCGAACCGACCGCGCAGCGCAACTCCGCCGGCATCCTGCCCCGTCTGGCCCACCTCGACGTCATCCGCGGCGAGATCACCGGCCCGGTGAGCGACCGCGACACGATGACGGCTCCGCGCACGCGCGTCGTCGAGCTGCGCGACGTCAGCGATCGCAGCGGCTCGGCGTTCCGCATCGTCATCCCGGTGGGCACCGCCGACGTCGACGGCTACGTGCGCGTGCGTGGGTCGGACGGCAAGGTCAACGGCACCGGCCCTCGCGGCGCCGAGGTCGACCCCCGGGCACCGCAGCCGCACGCGGCGGGCCAGGGCAACCCGTGGCTCGACACCTGGCTCTACACGAACCCGATCTTCGTGTCGGTGCGCTGACCCGATCGCGCGAACGGCCCGTCCCTTGTGGGGCGGGCCGTTCGTCGCGGGCGGGATTCAGCCGATGGCCTCGGTGAGCTCGAACCAGGTCAGCTCGAGCTCGTCGCGCTCGCCCTCGAGGCCCGAGATACGCTGCATCTCCTTGCCGAGGCCCTCGTAGTCCGACTGGTCGTGGTCGGCGAGCGCGGCCTTGGCCTTATCGATCTGCTGCTGCAGCTTCTCGATACGCCGCTCGGTCGCCGAGGCCTCCTTCTGCGCGGCGCGCAGCTCGGCGCCCTGCAGACCCGGAGCCGCGCCGGCGCCGCCCGTCGTCGCAGGCCGCGAGGGCTCGGCATCCTGGATCGCTCGAAGACGCAGGTACTCGTCGACGCCGCCGGGGAGGTGGCGGAGCGTGGCGTCGAGGATCGCGTACTGCTGGTCGGTGACGCGCTCGAGGAAGTACCGGTCGTGCGAGACGACGATGAGGGTGCCCGACCACGAGTCGAGCAGGTCTTCCATGGCCGCGAGCATGTCGGTGTCGAGGTCGTTGGTGGGCTCGTCGAGGATGAGCACGTTCGGCTGGTCGAGGATGACGAGCAGCAGCTGCAGGCGGCGCTTCTGCCCACCCGAGAGATCCTTCACCGGGGTGGAGAGCTGCGCGCTCGAGAAGCCGAGGCGCTCGAGCAGCTGGCCCGGGGTGAGCTCCTGCGACTTGGAGCCGGTGCCGAACGCGTAGGTCGTGCGCAGCCCCGCGATGACCGTGCGCACCGGGTCGTTCAGGTGCTGGTCTAGTTCGTCGAGGCGCTGGGTGAGGGTGGCGACCTTGACGGTCTTGCCGCGCTTGACGCGTCCGCTGGTGGGCTCGAGCGAGCCGGTGACGAGGTTCAGAAGGGTCGACTTGCCCGCGCCGTTCACCCCCAGGATGCCGGTGCGCTCCCCCGGCGCGATGCGCCACTCGACGTCCTTGAGCACCGTCTTGTCGCCGAAGGTCACACCGGCGTCGAGCAGGTCGACGACGTCCTTGCCCAGACGCGCGACCGCGAGGGACTGCAGGGCGACCTTGTCGCGGATCTCGGGGACGTCGGCGATGAGCTCGTTCGCCGCATCGATGCGGAACTTCGGCTTCGACGTGCGGGCCGGAGCCCCTCGGCGCAGCCACGCGAGCTCTTTGCGGGCGAGGTTCTGACGACGCTGTTCGATGGATGCCGCCTGACGGTCGCGCTCCACGCGCTGCAGGATGTACGCCGCGTAGCCGCCCTCGAAGGGCTCGACGATCCGGTCGTGCACCTCCCAGGTCGCGGTGCAGATCTCGTCGAGGAACCACCGGTCGTGCGTGACCACGAGCAGGCCGCCCGCGGAGGGAGCCAAGCGCTTCTTGAGGTGCCCCGCGAGCCAGGTGATGGCCTCGACGTCGAGGTGGTTGGTGGGCTCGTCGAGGAACAGCACGTCCCAGTCGCCCGAGAGCAGCTTCGCCAGCGCGACCCGGCGACGCTGACCTCCCGAGAGGTCGCCGAGACGGGCGTCCCACGGCAGGTCGCCGAGCAGACCCGCGATCACGTCGCGCGTGCGGGCGTCTCCCGCCCACTCGTGCTCGGGGCGGTCGCCGACCACCGCGTGGCCGATCGTGTCGTCGTCGTCGAGGGTGTCCTGCTGGTCGAGCACGCCCACCGTGACGCCGCCGCGCACCGTGACGCGCCCGCCGTCGGGTTCGCGGATGCCGGCGAGCATGCCGAGCAGACTCGACTTGCCGTCGCCGTTGCGGCCGACGATGCCGATGCGATCGCCCTCGTTCACGCCCAGCGAGACGGAGTCGAAGACGACCTTGGTCGGGTATTCCAGGTGCAGGGCTTCGCCCCCGAGCAGGTGTGCCATATCCGTCCCAGGCTACGCGGTGCCCGGGGTGTGCGAGCGCGCCGGGGTGCCGGCATCCCGAATCGAGGTCTTCGACCGACGGGACAGGAGCCCTCCGCGCCGAGACAGCGTGTCGCTGACGACACCGGCGCGGCCCGACATCGACACGCCGTCTCGCGGGCGGAGACGACGGCGGGGCCGCCCGGCGAACCGGACGACCCCGCGTGAGGCGACGACTTAGAAGCCGTTGGCCGACAGCCATTCCTTGGCGATGTCGGCGGACGACTTCTGGTCGACCGTCGACTCGACGTTCATCGCAACCAGCGCGTCCTCGGTGAGGGCGGCGCTGACCTTGTTGAGCGTGTCCGAGACCTCGGACGCGATCTTCGAGTTGACCACCGGCACGACGTTCGACGCCAGGAACAGGCCCTTGGGGTCGCTCAGCGTGACCAGGTTGTCGGTCTTGATGCGGGGGTCGGCGGTGTAGACGTTAGCGACCTGGATCGTGCCGGCGACGAGGTCGTCGACCGTGGTCTCGCCGGTGGGCGAGAACTGAACGGTCACGCCATAGGTCGACTGGAGGCCGGTGGGCCCGTAGGGACGCTCGGCGAGCTCGGCGTTGCCACCGAGGGTCAGTCCCGAGGTGACCTTCGCGAGGTCGGCGATCGAGGTGAGGCCGTTGGCGTCGGCGAAGGCCTTCGTGACGGTGTACGAGTCCTGGTCGGTGGCCTGCGACTGGTCGAGGACCTCGAGGCCCTCGGGGAGGGCGGCGGGCAGAGCCGCGTACACGTCGTCCGACGTGCGCGCCGTGGTGTCCTTCTCGAAGAACTGCAGCAGGTTGCCGGTGTACTCGGGGAACACCGAGACGGTGCCGTCCTCGAGCAGCGGGATGTACGCGTCGCGCTGACCGATCTGGAACTGACGCTGGACGGTCTTGCCGGCGCCCTCGAGCGCCTGCGCGTAGATCTCGGCGATGATCTCGTTCGAGTAGTAGGCCTGCGAGCCGACCACGATGGTGTCGCCCGCGGCGCTGGCACCGCCGCCGCCGTTGCTCAGCGGGTCGCTGGAGCCGCCGCTGCAACCGGCGAAGGCGAGCGAGGCGACCGCGAGGCCGGCGAACAGGCCGAGGCCCTTCTTGGTTCGTGCTGTGAACATGGGTGCTCTCTTTTCTGGTGATTCGGGAATCGGGTGGGTCAGGGGGTCGCGGGGGGCGCGGTCGGCGCTCCCACGGCGAGGGCCTCGGCACGACGCTGGCGAGCCGAGCGCCGCTGCGGCTGGGCGGAACCGGCGGCGCGGATGCCACGGGGCACGACCAGGTGCTGGAGCAGGGCGAAGAGCCCGTCGATGACGAGTGCGAGCACGGCGACGAGGATCGCGCCGCCGATGAGGATGTCGAAGCGGCGCAGCGGAATCGCGGCGATGATGTACTGCCCGAGGCCGCCGAGGCCGATGTACGCCGCGATGGTGACCGTGGCGAGCACCTGCAGGGTGGCGGCGCGGATGCCGCCGACGAGCAGCGGCAGGCCCAGCGGAACCTCGATGCGCCAGAGAATCTGCGACTCGGTCATGCCCATCGATCGGCCGGCGTCGATCACGCGACGGTCGATGGCCTCGAACCCGGTGTAGGCGCCGGCCAACAGCGAGGGGATGGCCAGCACCACGAAGGAGATGATCGCCGCCTCGGGCTTGTGCAGGACGCCCAGGAGCAGGGTCAGCAGGATCAGCAGACCGAACGATGGGATGGCGCGGGCGGCTCCCGAGATCGCCACCGCCGTCTCGCGCCCCTTGCCGGTGTGACCGATGTACCACCCGAGGGGGATCGCGATCGCTCCCGCGATGAGGACAGCGATGAGGGTGTAGAGCAGCTGGACGCCGACCGCGACCGGGATGGAGTCGAACTGGCCGGGGTCGCCCGAGAAGATCCAGGCGATCGCGTCGCCGACGAGGTTCATGCCTTCACCAGCGTTCGGTTGGCCTGACGCGAGACGGCGCGGGTGGCACGCGTCCACGGCATGAGCAGGCGGCCCGCGATCACGAGCAGCAGATCGATGACCAGCGCGAGCACCACGACGGCGACGACCCCCGCGAAGACCTCGGGGATGATGCGCCGCTGCAGGCCGTTCGTGAACAGGTAGCCGATGTTCTGGATGCCGACGAGGATGCCGACCGTGGCCAGAGCGATCGTGCTGGCCGAGGCGACACGCAGCCCCGCGAGCACCACGGGTCCTGCGAGCGGGAACTCCACCGCCCAGAAGCGACGGAACGAGCCGTAGCCGATCGCCGTGGAGGCCTGGCGCACCCCGGCATCCACCGAATCGAGACCGTCGGCGACCGCTCGCACGAGGATCGCGACGGCGTAGATGGCGAGGGCGACGATGAGGTTCGTCTCACTCACGATGCTGTACCAGCCCGTGACGACGGGCACGAGGATCAGCAGCGCCAGGGAGGGGATCGTGTAGAGCAGGCCCGTGATGGTGATGACGCCGCTGCGCACCAGGCGATAGCGCCACGCGACCCAGCCGAGCGGGACGCTCAGCACGAAGCCCGCGATCAGCGCGATGATGCTCTGGCGCAGGTGCACCAGCGTCAGCTGCCCGATCAGGTCGAGGTTGTTACCGACCCAGTTCACGGGTGGGAGTCCTCCACGAGGGCGCCCTGCGTGCGTCCCTCGGCGTCGACCACGACCGTGCCGGTCGCCGTCTGCTTCAGGTGCAGCGCGCGCTTGCCCTTGACCGCGCCGATGAAGCTCGCGACGAAGTCGCTCGCCGGGTTCTCGACGATCTCGCTGGGCGTGCCTACCTGGGCGATCTTCGCGCCCTTCTCGAGGATGACGACCTGGTCTCCGAGCAGGAACGCCTCGTCGATGTCGTGCGTGACGAAGACGATGGTCTTGCCGATCTCGCTCTGCAGGCGCAGGAGCTCCTGCTGCAGCTCGTCGCGCACGATCGGGTCGACGGCGCCGAAGGGCTCGTCCATCAGGAGGATGTTGGGGTCGGCGGCGAGACCGCGGGCGACGCCCACACGCTGCTGCTGACCGCCGGAGAGCTGGCTGGGGTAGCGGTCGGCCATCGCCTCGTCCAGACCCACGGTGCGCATGAGCTCGAGCGCGCGAGTGCGCGCGGTCTTGCGGTTCTGCCCCTGCAGGACCGGCACCGTCGCGATGTTGTCGGCCACCGAGAAGTGCGGCAGCAGACCCGAGTTCTGCATGACGTAGCCGATGCTGCGGCGCAACTGCACGGCGGGCTTGCCGCCGATGTCGGCGCCGTCGATCTGGATGGTGCCCGACGAGGGCTCGACCATGCGGTTGATCATGCGCAGCAGCGTCGTCTTGCCGCAACCGGACGATCCGACGAAGACGGTCGTCTTGCGGGAGGGGATGACGAGGTGGAAGTCGTCGACGGCGCGCGTGCCGTCGGGGAAGACCTTGGAGACGGCCGAGAACTCGATCATGTGCTCCCCCGACCTCAGTCGGAGACCACGACCTTCCGGTCGAAGGCGACGTAGCCCGCGAAGTCCTTGCCGACCCGCTCCACCGCACCGGGGTACAGGTCGGGGTACGACCACGCACCGTCGGCCAGCTCGGCACCGTCGAGCGAGACGTTCCAGTACTGGGCCGCACCCTTCCACGGGCAGGTGTACGGCGTAGGGCTCTCGTGCAGAGCACCCTCGCGGACGGACTGCGGCGGGAAGTACCAGTTCCCCTCGATCGAGGCCAGGTCGTCGCGGTCGGCTTCGGCGATCACGACGCCGTCGAGCACTGCCTTCATGGGGACCCCCTTCGTGGCGCCCCGCGGGCACAGCACCCAGCGGTGGCTGACCACCTCGAACGAGGCTAACCAGGTGATCGGCACGAAAAGCGCAGATTGCTCCGTGTGACGACCTCGGCTAAGGTGCGGCGCGGTCAGACCACCCGCGCGCCGGGGACGGGCCCGTGCACGTGGAGGGCGACGAGACCGGCAGCGCTGAGGGTGACCTGCAGGTCGATCGCGGACGATTCGTCGGCGGCGAGGAACGCGAGCGTCGGGCCCGAGCCCGAGACGATTCCCGCCAACGCGCCGGAGCTCTCGCCGCGCTCGAGAACGCGGGCGAGATCGGGGCGCAGGTGCAGGGCGGGGGCCTGCAGATCGTTGCGCAGGCTCGCGGCGAGCATGCCGGCGTCGCCCTGGCGCAGGGCGTGGAGCACGTCGCGATCGACGGCGGGCACCCGGGGAGCCGGTCCGATGTCGACCGCGTGGCGCCGGCGGTGCGCGTCGAGCTCGCCGTAGACCACCGGAGTGGACATGCCGATCTCGTTGGGCACGAGCACCCAGTCGAATCGTCCGCGGGCGAGCGCCGGGCTCAGCTGGTCGCCGCGGCCGGTTCCGACCGCCGTGCCGCCGAGCAGGGAGAAGGGCACGTCCGCACCGAGGCGCGCGGCGAGACGGGCGAGCTCGCTCGTCGGCATCCCGAGACCCCACAGGGCATCACAGGCGACGAGGGCGGCGGCCGCGTCGGCCGATCCCCCGCCCATGCCGCCGGCCACCGGCACGGCCTTGCGGATGGAGAGGTGGGCGCCGCTGTCGATGCCGGCGGTCTGCGCCAGCAGCTTCGCGGCGCGCACGGCGAGGTTCCGGTCATCGGTGGGGACGCCGTCGATCTCGACCGGCCCTCGCGCCGACACCTCGATGGTGACCTCGTCGGCGGGGGTCGCCACCATCTCCTCGTACAGCGACACGGCCTGGAACGCCGTCGCGAGCTCGTGATAGCCGTCGTCCTGGACGTCGCCGACCTCGAGGAAGACGTTGATCTTGCCGGGGGCTCGGACGCGGACGGATGCCGGAGTGTGCACGCTCATCGCTGCCGCCACCGATCCGCGCGACGGGTGCTCTCACGGTGTGGGAGACTGGAACGTCGGCCTGCTCCCCGCCGTCGCTCGCAAGGCGGTACGGGGAGGTCCGGGCCGGAGCGAGCGATCTGAGTCACTCTTCGACAGTAGTGCTCCGCTCCCCGTCGTTCGGCGTCGAGGCCGAAACGTCTTCGTAACCCCGGAACCGTACGGTGACCGGATCCATGCACCTACCCCCGAGGAGGCAGAATGCGCCCGATGGTCCCCCTGTCGATCGACACCGACCCCTGGCGCGCCCTGCTGTCCCGGTCCGATATCCGCATGCACGACGGCATCCTGCACGTCGTCGACGACTCCTCGACCCCCGCGATGGCGGAGCAGGACGACCTGCTCACGGTCGCCTCGGCGATCGAGGCCGCGGGTGTGAAGGTCATGCTCGTGCGCGACGCGAACCGCCGCCCCAAGCTCGTCGTCGACACCGCCGACGCCGCCACCGCCGTCGCGGCGCTGCGCGATCCCGAGCTCGGCCCGATCTACCTCAAGGCCCGCGGCGAGGACCCCGTCCCCGCCCACAGCGTCGACCCGGCCCCCGGCTCGGTCCAGGCCTACGCGGTCTTCCGCCCGCGCACCTCGACCGAGGGCTCGTACCGCTACGGCGCCTCTCTCGCCCCGCGCCTGGAGCTCTGGCGCTTCGGCGACACGACCATCGAGGCCCCGCGTCCGAGCGCCCTCACCCGCCGGACGTTCGCGGCGGCCGACCTCGACCTCGTCGAGGTGGAGCGGTACGGGCGGCGCTGGACGACCGTGTCGGGCATGTTCGACCCGCACCCCAACGAGTTCACCGACGCCGTCGACATGGTCTTCTCGTGGGTCGACGGCTCGTCCAGCGAGTTCCAGCGTCAGCGCGCCGCCCGCATGAAGGGCTACGTCGTGGGCGACGGCGACGACAACGCCGCGCGCTACCGTCAGGTCGACGAGCTGCGCTACGCGCTGCGCAGCGTGCACATGTACGCGCCGTGGGTGCGCCGCATCTTCATCGCGACCGACTCCCCCACCCCCGAGTGGCTCGCCGACCACCCGAAGGTCACGATCGTGCGCAGCGAGGAGTTCTTCGCCGACCCCTCGGTGCTGCCCACGCACAACTCCCACGCCGTCGAGGCGCAGCTGCACCGCATCCCCGGCCTCGCCGAGCACTTCCTCTACAGCAACGACGACATGTTCTTCGGTCGTCCCGTCACCCCCGAGCTGTTCTTCAGCGGCGGGGGCGTGAGCCGATTCGTCGAGAGCGGCGTGCGCATCGGCAGCGGCCCGGCGCACCTCGAGCGCTCGGGCCACGACAACGGCCTGCGCGTGAACCGCGCCCTGCTCAAAGAGCGCTTCGGCCGCGTCACCACCCTCGACCTCGAGCACTGCGCGACGCCGCTGCGCCGCTCGATCGCGTTCGAGCTCGAGCGGGAGTTCGCCGAGGACTACGCCCGGACCGCCGCGAGTCGCTTCCGCGCGGCGACCGACATCTCGGTGACCAACAGCCTGTACCACTACTACGCGCTCGCCACCGGTCGCGCGGTCATCACCACCGAGCCGCGCACGCGCTACGTGCAGACCACGCAGCTCGACTCGTTGCGCACGATGGAGCGTCTCGTCTCGCGCCGCGACACCGACATGTTCTGCCTGAACGACGGCAGCGTGCCCGAGATCCCCGAAGAGGTCCGCGTCCCGGCGCTCCGGGCGTGCCTCGAGCGCTACTTCCCGGTCGCCGCGCCGTGGGAGAAGACCTCGGTCAGCGAAGGATCGGCAGCGGCGTCGTCGGCGGCGACACCGGTCCGCTGAACGCCCGCGACGCCGGCACCACGATGCCGGCGTCGTGCAACCGGCGCTGCGACTCCGCGGCATCCACATACTGCAGGGCCTGGGTCGCCGCGAGCGGAACGACAGAGTGCACCACCGTGTCGTCGTAGACGTGGACGGTGTTGAAGCCCTGGGCCGCGTCCTGCGGGCGGGTTCCGCCCACGGGCACCATGAGGTCCTGCGTGTAGCAGGTGGCGGATGCCACGGACACCGGGATTCCCGCGAAAGTCGCGAACGTGGAGTAGTGCAGGTGACCCGCGAGGATCGCGCGCACGTCGCTCCCCCGCAGCACCGTCGCGAGACGGCGCTGGTCGCGGAGCTCGACCGAGGCGGCGAGATCGAGCACGCTCGGCACCGGCGGGTGGTGCATGGCGAGGATCGTGCCGAGCGGGGCGGGGGTCGCCAGGACCTCGGCGAGCCACTCCAGCTGCTCGGGGGTCACCTCGCCGTGGTGAGCCCCGGGCACCGAGGTGTCGAGGGTCACGATGCGCAGCCCGTCGATCTCGTCGACCCGGTCGACCGGAGCCGTCGCGGCCGCGGTGTCGCCGGGCAGGAGCTCGGCCCGGAACGCCGCGCGGTCGTCGTGATTGCCCATCACCCAGATGACGCGGGTGTCGAGGCGTGCGGCGAGGGGCTCGACCATTCCCCGCACGCGCTCGTAGGCGTCGGCCTCACCGAAGTCGGCCAGGTCGCCCGTGAAGACGAGGGCGTGGGGGCGGATGCCGGAGGCCTCGATCGCCTCGACGGCCCGGGCGAGGTACGCCTCGGAGTCGACGCTGTCGTACAGCGGCGCACCGCCGGCGCGCAGGTGGGTGTCACTCAGGTGCAGCAGCACCCTCTCGGCACGGGGGTACTCGGCGTAGCGCATCTCGTTCCTTCCGGGCCGTCGGGTACGGCCGCGACACCGGCGTGATGCTCCCGGTCAGATCGAAATGTTACCGGCATGTTTCGGGAACGCGGGGTGAACACGGCAGGAATTCACCCCGGCGATGGTTGGCGCGCGCTGAGAACGCGGTCGCGCTCCGGCGCCGCCCTGCGCGCCCCGCCCCCGGGGGGCCGAGCACAACGACGGACTCCGACGCCGACACGCGGCACGACAGACGCAACAACGCGGCGCGTCGCGAAAAGCCCCGCCGTTGTGCACACCGGACCGGATGCCGCCACCCGACGCGGGATCCGAGCACGACGGCGGACTTCGACGCCGACACGCGGCACGACTGGCGACATCACGCGGCGCGGCGGGAAGAGCCCCGCCGTTGTGCACGCGCAGACCGGATGCCGAGACCCGGCGCGGCCGCGTCAGGACGCGGCGGCGATGCGGGCGTAGTCGTCGACCGTGAGCTGCTCCCCGCGGAGGGTGGGGTCGACGCCCGCCGCCTCCAGATGCGCCGACGCCTCGGCGGCCGTGCCGCCCAGCACGCCCGACAACGCCTGCCGGAGCATCTTGCGGCGCTGCTGGAACGCGGCATCCACGATCTGGAAAGTCCGCAGCCGGTGCTCCTCGGTGCCGCGGGGCTCGGGGTCGCGATCGAAACCGACGAGCACGCTGTCGACGTTGGGCACAGGCCAGAAGACCTGCCGCGACACGGTGCCCGCCAGGCGCCACGAGCCGTACCAGGCCGCCTTGACGCTCGGCGCGCCGTACACCTTCGACCCGGGAGGGGCGGCGAGGCGCTCCCCCACCTCGGCTTGCACCATGACGACGCCGCGCTGCAGGTAGGGGAAGGACTCGAGGAAGTGCAGCAGCACCGGAACCGACACGTTGTACGGCAGGTTCGCCACCAGCACGCTCGGCTCACCCGGCAGCTCGGTCACGCGCAGGGCGTCGGCGTCGATCACGGCGAGGCGACCGTCGGGCACCTCGTGGGCGGCGGCGGTGACCGGCAGACGCTCGGCAAGGCGGTGGTCGATCTCGACGGCGACGACCGAGGCACCGGTTTCGAGGATCGCCAGAGTGAGGGAACCGAGACCGGGGCCGATTTCGACCACACGATCGGATGCCGTGACCCGGGCCGCCTGGACGATCTTGCGCACCGTGTTGGCATCGACGACGAAGTTCTGCCCGAGCTTCTTGGTGGGCGTGACGTCGAGGTCGGCGGCGAGCCGGCGGATCTCGGCGGCACCGAGGAGCGAAACGGGCATTGTTCCACTGTAGTCAGGGCGCCGCCAGAACCCTCGCCGCGCGAGGGCCGGGAGTAGCGTAGGACGGTGAGTCAAACGCAGTCCATCCCCTCGAACGCCTTCACCCTCAGAAGCCCCTACGGGCGACGAGCCATCGGCCTCTCGGTCGCGGCCGCGGTGGGCGGTTTCCTCTTCGGCTTCGACTCCTCCGTGATCAACGGTGCGGTCGATGCGATCGAGGGCAATTTCGAACTCAGCCAAGTGCTCACCGGCTTCGTCGTGGCCGTCGCCCTTCTCGGATGCGCGGTCGGCGCCATCGTCGCCGGCGCGCTGTCGGACCGCTGGGGCCGACTCAAGGTCATGCTGCTCGGCGCCGTGCTGTTCTTCGTCTCGTCGATCGGCGCCGCGCTGACCTTCAGCGTGCCCGATCTCATCCTCTGGCGCGTCATGAGCGGCTTAGGTATCGGCATCGCCTCGGTGGTCGCCCCCGCCTACATCGCCGAGGTCGCGCCCCGCCAGATCCGCGGCTCGCTCGCCTCCCTGCAGCAGCTCGCGATCACGCTCGGCATCTTCGGCGCCCTGCTCTCCGACGCGCTGCTGGCCAACACGGCCGGTGGAGCGGCGAACCAGCTGTGGCTGGGGATGGAAGCCTGGCGCTGGATGTTCCTCGTCGGTGTCATCCCCGCCGCCGTCTACGGCATCCTGTCGTTCACCGTTCCCGAGTCGCCGCGCTTCCTGCTCGCGAAGGGCAAGCGCGAGGAGGCGAAGGCGATCTTCGCCCGCCTTGTGCCCCCGGCCGACCTCGACAAGACGATGAACGAGCTGTCGAACACGATCGAGGCCGACCGCAAGAACAAGAACGTCTCGCTGCGCGGGCCCGTGCTGGGTCTGCAGGGGATCGTGTGGACCGGCATCCTGCTGTCGATGTTCCAGCAGTTCGTCGGCATCAACGTGATCTTCTACTACTCCACCACCCTGTGGAGGGCCGTCGGCTTCGACGAGAGCAACTCGCTGCTGATCTCGGTCATCACCTCCGTCACGAACGTCGTCGTGACGTTCGTCGCGATCTTCCTGGTCGACCGGGTCGGCCGAAAGCCAATCCTCATCACCGGCTCGATCCTCATGACCGTGTCGCTGGCCGCCATGGCACTGTCGTTCGCCTTCGCCACCGGCTCGGGTCAGGACGTCTCGCTTCCCGCGCCGTGGGGCGGCGTCGCCCTCGTGGCCGCGAACGTGTTCGTCGTCGGCTTCGGGGCGTCGTGGGGCCCGCTGGTGTGGGTGCTGCTGGGCGAGATCTTCCCGAGCCGTATCCGCGGCAAGGCCCTCGGCGTCGCCGCCGGTGCGCAGTGGATCGCCAACTTCGCCATCACGGTGTCGTTCCCGGCGATGTCGAGCTGGTCGCTTCCGCTCACCTACGGCATGTACGCCCTGTTCGCCGCCCTGTCGTTCGTGTACGTGCTGCTGCGCATCCCCGAGACCAAGGGCATGGAACTCGAGCAGACCGAGACCCTGTTCGTCCGCAAGCCCAAGGATTCGGCGAAAGCCTGATTCCGGATGCCAGAAGGCCGGCGCCCCGCGGGGTGCCGGCCTTCGTCGTGTCGGCGGCGGCGGTGCTGTGTTCCCGCAACCTCCGCGATTCGCGCTGGCTCAGCGGCATCCGGGGCCGTCGGGCTGAGGCTGCGCGGATCACTGACTCTGCGCGACGGGGCGCGGGCCCACGGCACAAGCTCCGCGATCCGCACAGACTCAGCGGCATCCGGCGCCACTCGGCTGAGGCTGAGCGAATCACTGACCCTGCGCGACGGGGCGCGGGCCCCACGGCACAAGCTCCGCGATCCGCACAGACTCAGCGGCATCCGGCGCCATTCGGCTGAGGCTGCGCGGATCACTGACTCTGCGCGACGGGGCGCGGGGCCCCACGGCACAAGTTCCGCGATCCGCACAGACTCAGCGGCATCCGGGGCCATTCGGCTGAGGCTGCGCGAATCACTGACCCTGCGCGACGGGGCGCGGGCCCCACGGCACAAGCTCCGCGATCCGCACAGACTCAGCGGCACCCGCGGCCATCGGGCTGAGGCTGCGCGAATCACTGACCCTGCGCGAACCACCGCGCGCAACCTCCGCGGTCCGCACAAGCACAGCGACACCCCGGACCTCTCCCCCGGGGAGCGCGCGGGGTCAGTCCTCGAACGCGCCGTAGACGCGCAGCGTGTTCGCGGCGACCTGGGCGGCGAGGTCGTCGGCGTCCATCGACAGCTCTGCCGCGAGAAAACGCAACGTCACAGGGATCACGTACGGCGCGTTCGGGCGGCCGCGATACGGCGCGGGGGTCAGGAACGGGGCGTCGGTCTCGACGAGGATGCGGTCGAGCGGCGTGACCGCCAGCGCGTCGCGCAGGTTCTGCGCGTTCTTGAACGTGACGTTTCCCGCGAACGAGAGGTAGTACCCGCGGTCGGCGGCGATGCGCGCCATGTCGGCGTCGCCCGAGAAGCAGTGGAACACCGTCCTGTCGGGGGCGCCGACGCGCTCGAGGGTCTCGAGCACGGCCTCGTGGGCGTCGCGATCGTGGATCTGCATGGCGATCCCGTGCTTCTTCGCCAGCGCGATGTGCGCCTCGAACGAGCGGATCTGAGCCGGGATGCCATCGGCCTCGGTCCGGAAGAAGTCCAGGCCCGTCTCGCCGATCGCCCGCACGCGCGGCTCGGCGGCGAGCTCGTCGATGACCGCGATGGCGGCATCCAACTCTCCCGCCTGCTCGTACGCCGGCGCCTCGTTGGGGTGGATCGCCACGGCCGCGAGCACGCGGGGGTGGGACCGCGCCGCCCACGCCGACCAGCGGGAGGAGTCGACGTCGCCGCCCGCCTGCACGACCCCGTGCACACCGACCGCGAGGGCGCGCTCGAGCTGCTCGTCCAGCGAGAGGCCGGTGTCTCCGTCTTCGATCTCGAGATGGGTGTGATTGTCGTAGACCGGGATGCCGAGGGGCTCCGGCGCCGGCGGGTAGCTGACATCGCGGCGCCCGTCGACCGAGCGTTCGCGGACGTACTGGCTCGGATCTCCGCTTCCGATGGTGTCGCGCGGACGCTCGACCGGGGTCGAGCCGGGGGCGGCGGACCCTCCGACAGGCTCCGGGGCCGCCGCCGCCGGCTCGGCAGGCACCCGCGTCACGCCTGCTCGACGCGCGGGAACAGCGGCGTCAGCGCGGTGACCGTGGCGCCCGCCGGCAGCATGCCCCAGGCCCCCGCTTCGCGGATCGGCTGCTCGACGAGAGCGCCGAGGCCCTCGGCCGCGCCGAGCGCGACCCACAGCTTCTCGGTCGACGACGGCATGACCGGCGACAGCAGCACCGCGAGGGCGCGCAGGCCCTCGGCCGCGGTGTAGAGCACGGTACCGAGGCGCTCGCGCGTCGATTCGTCCTTCGCCAGAGCCCACGGCTCGTTCTCGGTGATGTACCCGTTCAGCGCGTCGACGATCGTCCAGATCGCGGCGATCGCCTCGTCGATGCGGAAGCGCTCCACGGCCGCGTCGGCGGTGGCCGCGGCATCCGCCACGATCTTCTGGATCGTCAGGTCGCCCTCGGTGTACGCGGCCGGCGCTGGCACGACGCCCTCGAAGTACTTCGAGATCATCGCGACCGTGCGCGAGGCCAGGTTGCCGAAGCCGTTGGCGAGTTCGGCCTGGTAGCGGGCCGACAGGTCTTCCCACGAGAAGGAGCCGTCCTGGCCGAACGCGATCGCGGAGAGGAAGTAGAACCGATACGCGTCGGAACCGAAGACGTCGGTGATCTCCGTCGGCGCGATGCCGGTGAGCTTCGACTTCGACATCTTCTCGCCGCCGACCAGCAGCCAGCCGTGTGCGAAGACGCCGCGCGGCACGTCGAGGCCCGCGGCCATGAGCATGGCCGGCCAGATCACGGCGTGGAAGCGCAGGATGTCCTTGCCGACCACGTGGAACGCGGGCCAGCGGCGGGCGAACTCGGCGGTGACCTCGCCGGTCTCGGGGTCGGTGCCGTACCCGACCGCGGTGGCGTAGTTGAGCAGCGCGTCGACCCACACGTAGATGACGTGCGAGGGGTCCCACGGAACCGTGATGCCCCAGTCGAACGCCGAGCGCGAGATCGAGAGGTCTTTCAGACCGCTGCGCACGAACGACACGACCTCGTTGCGCGCCGACTCGGGGCGCACGAAGTCGGGCTCGGTCTTGTAGAGCTCGAGCAGGCGGTCCTGGAACTCGCTGAGCTTGAAGAAGTAGTTCTTCTCCTGCAGCAGCTCGAGGGGCTTGGAGTGGATCGCGCAGACCTTGAGTCCCTCGAAGGGACCGGTTCCGTCGACGATCTCGGCCTCGGGCTTGAACTCCTCGCAGCCGACGCAGTACAGCGCCTCGTATTCGCCCGCGTAGATGTAGCCGCGGTCGAACAGCGCCTGCACGAACTGCTGCACGCGCTCCTCGTGACGGGGCTGCGTCGTGCGGATGAAGTCGTCGTTGGCGACATCGAGGGTCTCGAGCAGAGGGAACCACGATTCCGTCACGAGCTTGTCGACCCACTCCTGCGGGGTCACGCCGTTCGCCGAGGCCGCGCGCAGCATCTTCTGCCCGTGCTCGTCGGTGCCGGTCAGCATCCAGGTGTCGTCCCCCGCCTGGCGATGCCAGCGGGCGAGCGTGTCGACGGCGACGGTCGTGTACCCGTGCCCGATGTGGGGCAGATCGCTCGGGTAGTAGATCGGCGTCGTGATGTAGAAAGAGCGGCCGGAAGTCACCTGGAGATTCTACGGGGAGGCACCGACACGGCCGACCGTGTGACGGGCTCAGCGCTTGACGGCCAGAGCCGCCTGGTACAGCTCGCGCGAGGAGTGCCCCGTCTGCGACGCCACTTCGGCGGCGGCGTCCTTGAGTCGCGTGCCGCCGCGCACGATCTCGAGCACCTGGGTCACGGCATCCGGAAACGCCACCTCGCGTGCGGAGGCTCCGCCCACGACGATCGCGATCTCGCCGCGCACCCCCTCGGCCGCCCAGGCGGCGAGCTCGGCGAGGGTGCCGCGCTTGACCTCCTCGTAGAGCTTCGTGAGTTCCCGGCACACGGCCGCCGGACGATCGGCACCGAAGGTGCTCGCGAGATCGTCGAGAGTGGATGCCAACCGCGACGGCGACTCGAAGAAGACGAGCGTCCGCTCCTCCGACGCGAGCTGCGCGAAGGCCTTGCGACGCTCCCCCGGCTTGCGTCGCGGGAAGCCCTCGAACGCGAAGCGGTCGGTCGGAAGCCCCGCCACCGCGAGGGCGGTGACCACGGCGCTCGGCCCGGGAAGGGCCGTGACGGTGACGCCGGCGGCGGCTGCGGCGGCGACGAGCCCGAAGCCCGGGTCGCTGACGGTGGGCATGCCGGCGTCGCTCAGCACGAGCAGGTCGTCTTCGCGCGCGAGCTCGACCAGTTCGGCCGCGCGCTCCTTCTCGTTGTGGTCGTGCAAGGCGATCAGGCGCGGGCGATTCTCGACCCCGAGGCCCGCCAGCAGGCGCTGGGTCGTGCGAGTGTCTTCGGCCGCCACGATCGAGGCGTTCTCGAGGGCTTCGATCAGCCGCTTCGAGGCGTCACCCAGGTTGCCGATGGGGGTCGCCGCGAGGATGATCACCGTTCCACCTTAGGCTGGGGGCCGTGACCACCGCTGTCCCTCCGCTGCTCCCGCCCGTCGAGCAGACGCGCATCGACCGGTGGCGCGACGCCCTGCTCGCCGACCCCCGCGGAATGCGCCTGTGGCGCTGGCTCGCGCCGGCCCTGGTCACCCTGGTCGCGGCGGTGCTGCGCCTGATCGACATCGGCAATCCGCACCAGCTGGTGTTCGACGAGACCTACTACGTCAAGGACTCGTACAGCCAGTGGGTGCTCGGCTACCCCTCCACCTGGCCCACTGACGCCGACGCCCGCTTCACCGCGGGCGACACCGACATCTACACCGGGATCGGAAGCTACGTCGTCCACCCCCCTCTCGGGCGGATCCTCATCGGCGCCGGCATCGCCCTGTTCGGTCCGGACTCGGCGACCGGCTGGCGCATCTCGGCCGCCGTCTTCGGCACCGCGACGGTGCTCCTCGTGTACCTGCTGGCGTGGCACCTCTCGCACTCGATCGCGTTCTCGAGCGTCGCCTCGGGTCTGATCGCCGTCGACGGGCTCGGCATCGTGATGAGTCGGGTCGCCCTGCTCGACATCTTCTTGACCTTCTTCATCGTGCTCGCGTTCTGGTTCGCCGTCCTCGACCGGCGCCGCACCGGCGATCGCTTGGACGCGGCCTTGGATGCCCGACCGGGAGAGACGCACACCTGGGGGCCGCTGCTGTGGGACCGCCCCTGGCTGTTGGCGGCCGGGGCCGCGGCCGGTGCCGCGACGGCGGTCAAGTGGTCGGGCCTGTACGTGCTCGCCGCGGTCGGCATCTACGCGGTCGTCACCGATGCCCTGGCCCGTCGCCGCGTCGGCATCGTGCAATGGCCGATGGATGCCGTGCGCCAGGGACTCATCTCGTTCGTGGTGCTCGTGCCCATCAGCGTCGTCGTGTACCTCGCGAGCTGGTCGGGATGGCTCTTCACCAACGGCGGCTACAAGCGCGAGGTCCCCGTGGACAGCACCGGTCTCCTCTCGCTGTTGCCCCAGTCCCTGCAGCGCCTGTGGGTCTACCACCAGGAGATGTACGCCTTCCACGTCGGCCTGGTGACCCCGCACAGCTACGCCAGCCCCGCCTGGCAGTGGCCGCTGCTGATCCGACCGACGTCGATGTACTGGCACCAGGATCAGGCGGGGGTCGACGGCTGCACGCTCCCCAGCGGCTGCACCGAGGCGATCTCGAGCATCGCCAACCCCATCATCTGGTGGGCCGGGATCGCGGCATCCATCTATTTGCTCGTCCGCTTCGTGATGGTGCGCGACTGGCGCTTCGCCGTGGTGCTGACCGGGCTCGCGGCGACGTACCTGCCGTGGTTGCTCTACCCGGAGCGCACGATCTTCCAGTTCTACACGGTGGCCATGCTGCCCTTCCTGGTACTGGCCCTGACCTTCGCCCTGCGTGATGTCGCGCGGGGAGTGAAGGGCGCTTCACGTCTGAGCGGCCAGGTGATCGTGCTGGCGTTCCTCGTGCTATGCGTCGGGGTGTCGGCGTTCTGGTACCCAGTGTGGGCGGGCCTGCCGGTGCCGTACGAGTTCTGGCGCCTGCACAACTGGCTGCCGACCTGGATCTGACCATGGCGAGCGGGGAGGAGTGGCTTCACGACCCGCGCCCGGTGCAGCGGGTGAAGGTCTTCCGCGATGCGCCGGTGAACCCGTTCGCGTGGCCGGCGACCATCCCCGCGGTGGCGCAGTTCCTCGAGGTGGCCAGCGGCGACGGGTGGGAGTTCGGACCCGGCGTCACCTTCCTCGTCGGCGAGAACGGATCGGGCAAGTCGACGCTCATCGAGGGCATCGCCGAGGCCGCGGGACTCCCCGCCGAGGGCGGCTCCACCAACGGCGGCGGCGAGACCCGGCGCACCGAGAGTCCGCTCGGCGAGTGGCTGCGCATCGAGCGAAGCCCGAGGGCCCCGCGCTGGGGGTTCTTCCTGCGGGCCGAGACCATGCACGGCTATTACAGCTGGAGAGACGACCTGGGCGGCCCGTCCCCCAGCCTGCACACGATGAGCCACGGCGAGTCTTTCAATGCCCTGCTCGACGAGACGCTCGACCACCCGCAGGACGTCTCGGGGCTGGCCTGCCTCGACGAGCCCGAGGCCGCCCTGTCGTTCTCATCGACGCTTCGCTGGCTGGCCTCGCTCGACCGCATGCGCTCCCGCGGCACCCAGGTCATCTGCGCGACCCACTCCCCCGTGCTCGCGGCCCTGCCCGGCGCGACGATCCTCGAGCTCGGCGACTGGGGCATTCGCGAGAGCGCCTGGGAAGACCTCGAGCTGGTGCGCCTGCAGCGCGGGTTCCTCGAGTCGCCGGGAAGGTATCTGCGGCACCTGTTGGAGTGAGAAGGGTGGATGCCGTGGGGCGGTCGTGTCGTCAGCTCGCAGATTGACGCGAATCTCGCAGGATTCCCCGCGTTGTCTGCAAGAAACGCGACATTCTGCGAGGAACTGGCGCCCGGCAGCGCCGGCCCGACCCCGCAGCCCCGCCTCAGCGCAGCCGACCCGCGTCCGTCGTCGGCAGCGCGCAGGTGAACGCGCGGCAGTCGTAGGCCGTGGCCTCCCCGCCGAGCGCGGTCTTCCCCTCGAACAGCTCGAATCCCGCCTCGGCGAAGGCGACGGCCTGCGCGGGCGACACCACCGCCACCACGTCGGCGGGGATCCGGCGGGCGACGTCGGCGATCTCGGCATCCGCCTCGCCCACCACAACGACCTGCCGGGGCGCCGAGGCCAGGCCGAGCGCCACGTCGAGGATCGCTCCGTGCGCCAGCGGCGACGACAGCGCGGCCTCGGACGCGGCGCGCACGAGCGTCTCGGCGGCGGTGCGGTAGTGCTCCCCCGCGCCCAGGCGCCAGAGGTCGAGGGCGGCGGCGGCGAACACCGACGGGCCCGAGGGCGACGCCCCGTCGGTGGGGACGGCGTGCGACTGCATCCCCTGCCCCACGAGCACGGGGTCGCCACCGCCCGGAGGGTGGATGCCGTCGTCACCGAGGCACAGGTCGACCAGCGCCCGCGCCCGCACGGCGTAGGCGACCTCACCGGTCGCGCGAGCGAGGGCGAGCAGGCCCCGCGCGAGTCCGCCGTAGTCTTCGAGCGTCGCGGGGGCGGCGGAGCGCACCTCGTCGAGCGAGGCGCGACGCGGTGTGCCGTCGTCGGCGACGTTGCTCTCGAGCACGGCGTCGGCGGCCCAGCGCGCGGCCTCGAGGAAGCGCGGGTCGGTGCGGGTTCCGGCGGCGGCGAGCGCCGCGATCGCGTGGCCGTTCCACCCGGTGACGACCTTCGCGTCGAGGGCCGGTGGCTGCAGCCCTGAGCGATCGGTCACTCGGTAATACCCGCCCTCGTTGCGGACCCCGTCGATGATCGACTCGGAGTCCTGAGCTGCGGCGATCCCACCCGAGGGCAGCTGAAGCACGTCGACGAGGAACCGCGCGGCGTCGGTCGCGACGGCGTCGTCGCCCGCGGCGAGCGCGACCTCGACGAGCCCGGCGTTGTCGGTCAGCATGCGTTCGTAGTGCGGCACGCTCCAGTCTCGGCGGGTCGCGTAGCGGAAGAAGCCGCCCTCGACCACGTCGTGCAGGTCGGAGCCGGCCATGGCGGACAGGGCTCGGGATGCCACGTCCGCGGCATCCGGGATCTCCGGAGTCAGAGCCGGGTGCTGCAGGAACCGCAGCACCGGGGTGTTCGGGAACTTCGGGGTCTCGAACGCGGGACCCGCGGCGAAGCCGGCGTACTCGCGGTCCTCGCGCGCGGCGACGGCGCGGGCGGCCGCGGCGAGCTCAGCGAGGGAGGGCGGGGCGTCGGCGGGGGCGCTGGCGGCTGCGGCGAGAGCGTCGCGGAGCGAGGAGCCCGTGGCATCCACTTCGCTTCGGCGTTCGGTCCACGCCTCGCGCACGGCGGCGAGCACCTGGCGGAACGAGGGCTGCGGCGGGCGGGGCGCGGGCGGGAAGTAGGTGCCCGCGTAGAAGACGCGCCCCTCGGGCGAGGCGAAGACGGTGAGGGGCCACCCCAGGTGAGGGGTGAAGGCGCTGGCGGCGTCGAGGTAGGCGGCGTCCACGTCGGGATGCTCTTCGCGGTCGACCTTGATCGAGACGAAGGCCTCGTTCAGGATGCCGGCGGTCTCGGCATCCTGGAACGATTCCCGCGCCATGACGTGGCACCAGTGACAGGTGCTGTAGCCGATCGAGACCATCACGGGGACGTCTCGCTCGGCGGCGAGCGCGAACGCCTCGGCCCCCCAGGGGAACCACGCGACGGGATTGTCGGCGTGGGCCCGCAGGTAGGGGCTCGAGGCGTTCGCGAGGCGGTTCATGCGCGCCGGGTCAGCTCACTCGACGTCGTCGGGGTGCGAGCCGACGCGGCCCGAGCCGTCGCCCGGGTCGACCGCGTCGATCGCGGCCATCTCGTCGGCGGTGAGCTCGAAGTCGAACAGGTCGAAGTTCTCTTCCAGGCGCTCACGGCGCACCGACTTGGGGAAGACGATGAAGCCGTGCTGGATGTGCCAGCGCAGCACCGCCTGAGCCGGACTCTTGCCGTGGGCCTCGGCAGCGTCCTTCACCGCGGGCAGCTCGAACAGGTCGTACTTGCCCTGGCCGAGGGGACCCCACGACTCGATGTGCATGTCGTGCTCCTGGCCCCAGGCCGCGATCTCGCGCTGGCTGAGGGCGGGGTGCAGCTCGATCTGGTTCACCACGGGGGTGACACCGGTCTCGGAGACGATGCGCTCGAGGTGCGGGACGAGGAAGTTCGAGACGCCGATCGAACGGGTCTTGCCGGCTTCGCGGATCTCGATGAGCTTCTGCCACGCGTTGAGGTAGTTGTCGGCCTTGGGGGTCGGCCAGTGCACGAGGTACAGGTCGACCGCGTCGAGGCCGAGCTTCTCGAGGCTCTCGTCGATCGCGGCGTGGGGCTCGTCGCCGTCGTGGCGCGAGTTCCACAGCTTCGTGGTGACGAAGAGCTCGTCGCGCGGGATGCCGCTGGAGGCGATGGCGCGGCCGACACCCTCTTCGTTCTTGTAGATCGCGGCGGTGTCGATGTGGCGATAGCCGACCTCGAGGGCCTCGGACACGGCGCGCTCGGCGTCGTCGGCGGGCACGAGGAACACGCCGTAGCCGAGCTGGGGGATGGAGTTTCCGTCGTTGAGCTGAACTGAAGGAACGGTCATGGATCGAGCCTAGGGACCGTTGGCTCGGAGCGTTCTCGGGGTTGACGCGCGGTTCGGGGGCGCTAAGCCCCGCGTTCTCGCGTCCGGGCGTGGTTGACTACCGAAATGACGCCGCAGCCTCCCACCCGGCACGCTCGACGCGACCCCGCATCGCCCTGGCGCCGCGGCGCGAAGCTCGTCGCGATCGCCGTCACCGTCGTGCTCGTCGCGGCGGTCGCGGTGGGGGGCTTCTACGCCTTCTCGCTCTCGCAACGACTGCAGGAGGCCGCCGTCCCCCTGAAGGACGCCCCGGCCGAGCCGCCCGCGCTGAGCGCGTACAGCGAGCCCTTCTCGGTGCTCGTCGTCGGAACCGACGAGTGCGACGACGAGGTGAAGGAGGCGTTCGGGGCGCGCTGCTCCGACCCGGGCAACGAGGGGGCCCGAAACGACGTGAACATGCTCGTGCACGTCTCGGCGAACCCCCGCCGCGTCACCGTGGTGTCGTTCCCGCGCGACCTGCAGATCGGCATCCCGGAGTGTACGGCGCAGGACGGCTCGACCTCGGGCCCGTCGTACAAGGCGCCGATCAACTCCGCGTACGAGGCGGGCGGGCTCACGTGCGTGGCCGACACGGTGTCGGAGCTGAGCGGGCAGAGCATCCCGTTCGCCGCGAAGGTGAGCTTCGGCAACGTCGTCAACATCACCGATGCCATCGGCGGCGTGGAGGTCTGCATCGGCGGCGACGGCATCGACGACCCCGACGCGGGCATCGACTGGGAGCCGGGCCCGCGCGTGGTGAAGGGCTACGACGCCCTGGCGTTCCTGCGCACGCGCAAGGGCATCGGCGACGGCAGCGACCTCGCCCGCATCGGCAACCAACAGCAGTACCTCTCGCGGCTCATCAACAAGCTGCGCAGCGACGAGGTGCTCTCGAACCCCGGCACGCTCATCGGCCTGGCCAACACGGCGGTCAACAACATCGAGCCGAGCGAGAGCCTCGCCGACCCGATCCGCATCGCGCAGCTGGCCTACACGCTGAAGGACGTACCGTTCAGCGACATCACGTTCGTGCAGTTCCCCGTGGTCGACGACCCGGCCGACAACAACCACGTCGTCCCCGACCAGGCGTCGGCCGCGACCCTGTGGGAAGCGCTGGAGACCAACGCCCCTCTGCAACTGACCGGTGAAGAGGGAGCGAACGGCGGCGTGATCCCCGATCCTTCCGCCCCCACCGAGGCTCCGAGCGAACCCGCCCCCGACGCGAGCACCCCCGCACCGGATGCCACGGACGCCACCGCCGCTCCCGGCGTGGTGGAACTGCCGAGCAACGTCAGCGGCACGAAGGCCAACCAGGCGACCTGCTCCGCCGGCAACGGCTGAGCGCGGACCCCGGGTCGGACGTCAAGACCCGGGAACCGTCCAGAGTCATCGGGGAGCATGAAGACGTGAGAACCGCCACGCGCTCGATGAGCCTCCTCCTGCTCGCGGCCCTGACCCTCACGGCGTGCGCGCCTTCTGCGACGCCCGCGCCCACGGCATCCCCCTCCCCCTCCTCGACCCCCACGCCGATGCCGACCCCCACCGCCACCCCCGACCCGCTGGCCGGGATGAGCCTCGCCGACAAGGTCGGCCAGATGTTCATGGTCGGCACCTCGGTCGAGGGCGCCAACCCCACGACGCTCGCGGCCGTGCGCGACGATCACGTGGGCGGGATCTTCCTGCACGGCAGGTCGGATGCCGGCACCCAGGCCATCGCGGGACTGATCGGGCAATTCACCGCCACGGTCGGAGCGAGCGCTCCCGAGCTGTGGGTGGCGACCGACCAGGAGGGCGGCACGGTCCAGGTGCTGAAGGGCCCGGGCTTCGACCGCATCCCCTCCGCCGTCGACCAGGCGGCCCAAACCGACCCGGCTCTGCACTCCTCCGCCGCGACCTGGGGCGCACAGCTCGCGCAGGCCGGGGTGAACATGAACCTCGCGCCCGTCGCCGACGTCGTCACGAGCCCGGATTTCGCGGCATCCAATCCTCCGATCGGCGCGCTGGGACGCGAGTACGGGTACGACGCAGCGACCGTGGCGGCGAAGGTCGGCGCGTTCGCGGCCGGGATGCGCGACGGCGGGATCATGCCGACCCTCAAGCACTTCCCGGGGCTCGGGCACGTCGACGAGAACACCGACTACTCGGCTCAGGTGACCGACAGCGTCGTCACCGCCGACGGGCCCGACGTCGGGGTGTACTCCACCGTGCTGCCCCAGGGTCCGGCGGTGGTGATGATGTCGACGGCGATCTACGCCGAGATCGACCCCGCCACCCCGGCCGCCTTCTCGCCGACGGTCGTCGGAGTGCTTCGCGACAGGGTCGGCTTCGACGGCGTGGTCACCTGCGACGACCTGTCCGCCGCCGATCAGGTGGGCGGGTACTCTCCGGCCGAGCGAGCGACCCGCGCCGTCGAGGCCGGCGTCGACTTGCTGCTGGTGTCGGCCGACCCCTCGGTCTACCCCGAGATGCACGAGTCCGTGCTGTCGCGGGCGCAGAGCGACCCGGCGTTCGCCGCGAAGGTGGATGCCGCGGCGCGGCGGGTCGTGGAGCAGAAGGCGTCCCTGCCTTAGGCCGGCGCGCTCGCGCGCGGGGCTCCTCACGCGCGAGTCGCCAGGAATTGTCGCCTCCGGCGACGCCCAAGCGACAGAAGTTGGCGACTCGCGCGCCGCACGGGCGATACGCTGGAAGGCTGTGTCTGTCGAACCCGTCATCGTCTACCCGCCCGAGCTGCCCGTCAGCACCGCGCGGGACGAGATCGCGCGCGCCATCCGCGACCACCAGGTCGTGATCGTCGCGGGGGCGACGGGCTCGGGCAAAACCACGCAGCTACCCAAGATCTGCCTCGAGCTCGGGCGCACCTCGATCGCGCACACGCAGCCCCGCCGCATCGCCGCGCGCACGATCGCGGAGCGCATCGCCGAAGAGATGCAGGTGCCGCTGGGCTCGACCGTCGGCTACAAGGTGCGCTTCACCGACAAGGTGTCGGCCGATACGCGCGTGGCGCTGGTGACCGACGGCATCCTGCTCAACGAGATCCACCGCGACCGTCTGCTGCGCCGCTACGACACGATCATCGTCGACGAGGCGCACGAGCGCTCTCTCAACATCGACTTCCTGCTCGGCTACCTGCGCCGCATCCTGCCGAAGCGCCCCGACCTCAAGGTCATCGTCACCTCGGCGACCATCGACCCCGAGAGCTTCGCGCGGCACTTCGCCGCCGCTCCCGCCCACCCCGGCAGCGAGCCGACCCCGGCACCGGTCATCGAGGTGTCGGGCCGGACGTATCCGGTCGAGATCCGGTACCGGCCGGTCGACGGGGCGGATCAGGCTCCGGAGGATTCGGACGATGAGATCCCGGATGCCGACACCCCGGCGCCGCAGCCGAAGAAACCCCGGAGCCCGGCACGGCCCGCCGCCAGGCCCGGCCGTTCCGACGACGATGTCGACGAGGTCGGGGCCGTCGTCGCGGCCCTGCGCGAGCTCGACCGCGAGCCCGCGGGAGACGTCCTCGTCTTCTTCCCCGGCGAGGCCGAGATCCGCGACGCGGCGGACGCCATCCGCGGGGCGTACCAGAAGGACGCCGCTCCCACCGAAGTCCTCCCCCTGTACGGACGTCTCTCGGCCGCCGAGCAGCACCGCGTGTTCGAGCGGTCCACCGTCGCGGGGGTGCGTCGACGCATCATCCTGGCCACGAACGTCGCGGAGACGAGTCTCACCGTTCCCGGCATCCGGTACGTCGTCGACACCGGCACAGCGCGCATCTCGCGCTACAGCAACCGGTCGAAGATCCAGCGCCTGCCGATCGAGGCCGTGTCGCAGGCCTCGGCGCAGCAGCGCTCGGGTCGCGCGGGCCGGACGTCGCCGGGTGTCGCGATCCGGCTTTACTCCGAAGACGACTTCACGCGTCGGCCGGAGTACACCGAACCCGAGATCCTGCGCACGTCGTTGGCATCCGTCATTCTGCAGATGCTGTCGCTCGGGTTCGGCGACATCCAGGCGTTCCCGTTCCTCACCCCGCCGGATTCGCGGGGTGTGAAGGCGGCGTTCGACCTGCTCGTCGAGCTCGGTGCGGTGAAGCTGCCGGCTCCCGGCTCGCGTACCCGCGACGTGCGCGACGACGGCGACCCCTCGCGCGGGCGCGGGCGTCGCGATGACGACGGTCCGCGCCTCACCGAAATCGGCCGCGAGATCGCGCGGCTGCCGATCGACCCGCGCTTCGCCCGCATGCTCATCGAGGCGCGGCGGAACGACGTCTCGAGCGAGGTGCTCGCGATCGTGTCGGGCATGTCGATCCAGGACGTACGGGAGCGCCCCGAGGAGCGGCGCGAGGAGGCTGACCGCTTCCACGCGCGGTTCACCGATCCGACCAGCGACTTCCTCTCGCTACTGAACCTCTGGGATTACCTGCAGGAGAAGCAGGCCGAACTCGGTTCGAGCGCGTTCCGACGCCTGTGCCGCAGCGAGCACCTCAACTACGTGCGCGTGCGCGAGTGGATGGACGTGCACCGACAGCTGCGGTCGCTGGGTGGCGAGCGCTCCGGCGAGCGCGGGCGCGGCGACGGCGGGCGCGGGGCGAAGAACCATGTCCCACTTTCGGCTGGCTCCGCCCCCTCCAGGCCGCACAGATCGGGACGTGCTTCGACAGGATCGGAACATGGTTCGAAGCGCGCCGACCAGACCGCCGCCCCTGAGGGGCACGCCGCCGGCGACGCCATCCACCGCGCGATCCTGTCGGGGTTGCTGTCGCACCTCGGCATCCTGGATCCGCGCACGGTGGCGCAGGCCAAGGACCGCAAGGCTCCGGGCGACGCCCGCCCGGTCAAGGGCGAGTACATCGGCGCGCGGGGCGCGCGGTTCGCGATCTTCCCCGGGTCGGGGCTGAAGAAGAAGCGTCCCTCCGCGGTCATGGCCGCCGAGCTCGTCGAGACCTCGCGCCTGTTCGCCCGCACGGTCGCGGCCGTCGATCCCGCATGGGCGGAAGACCTCGCCCCCGATCTGGTGAAGCGGTCGCTGAGCGAGCCGCACTGGTCGAAGGATGCCGGCTCCGCCGCCGCCTACGAGAAGGTCACCCTCTTCGGGGTCGAGCTCGTCGGGCGTCGTCGGGTGCAGCTCGCGCGCTTCGACCGGCCGCTCGCGCGCGAGATGTTCGTGCGCCACGCCCTCGTCGAGGGCGAGTGGGACCCCTCGGTGCTCGACAAGCGCCTGACAGCGTTCCTCCGCCGCAACCAGGAGCAGCGCCGCCTGCTCGAGAAGATCGAGGAGCGCGAGCGTCGGCGCGACATCCTCATCGGCGACGAGGCCGTCTTCGCGTTCTACAACTCCCGCATCCCGGCCGATGTCACCGACGTGCGCTCGTTCGAGACGTGGTGGAAGGACGCCTCGAACCGCACCCCGCACCTGCTCGACCTGCGCGAGTCCGACCTCACCGGCGACCGCGCCCAGGGCGATGACCGGGCCTTCCCCGCGCGGTGGCGTCAGGGCGATCAGACGCTCAACCTCGCGTACCGCTTCGAGCCCGGGGCCCCCGACGACGGCGTCACGGTGGTCGTACCGCTGCCGCTGCTCGCGCAACTGCGCCCCGACGGGTTCGACTGGCAGGTTCCGGGCATGCGCGACGAGCTCGTCACCGCCCTGCTGCGCGCGCTGCCGAAGACCATCCGCCGCAACGTCGTGCCCGCCGCCGACTGGGCCGAGAAGTTCTCGGCCGAGCTCGCCGAGAAGGGCCCCGAGCACGCGAACGGCCTACCGAAGACGACGCTCGTCGACGCCCTCGCGGCCCTCGTGCAGCGGGTCGCGAATCAGCGGGTGAGCGCCGCCGACTTCGAGCTCGAGCGCGTGCCCGGTCACCTCATGCCGTCGTTTCGCGCGGTAGACGCCCGAGGGCGCGCCATCGGGAGCGACCGCGACCTCGCCACTCTGCAGCGCCGTCTCGCCGACAAGGCCCGGTCCAGCGTCGAGTCGACGATCGCGCGTCCGGCGCAGAGAGCCGCCAAGGTCGCCGAGGCCTCGCCCGCGTTCGCCTCACGCTCGAAGCTCACCACCTGGGACCTCGACGAGCTCACCGAGGTCGTCGACACCCCGGTCGCCGGGGGCGTGGTCCGCGGCTACCCCGCACTCGTCGACGAAGGCGACAGCGTCGCCCTTCGCGTCGAGGCGACGCCAGAAGACGCCGCACGGCACACGCGCGCCGGCATCCGGCGCCTTCTGCTGCTGGCTGTCCCCTCCCCCGCGACCTACGTTCTCGACCACCTCACCGCGAACGAGAAGCTCGCGCTCGCGGCATCCCCCTATGAAAACGCCAAGGCGCTGATCGAGGATGCGCGTGTGGCTCTGGCCGACGACATCCTGCTGCGCGAGGCGCCGAGCGGCGTCGTGCGCACGAAGGCGGACTTCGAGCGGGTGCGCGACGCGTACTCTTCCGTCTCCGTCGATCGCACGTTCCAGACCGTGTCGCTCGCGGCGAAGATCCTGCTCGCGCAACGCGAGGTCGACCGGGCGATGAAGGACGCGTCGTCGATCACCCTCCTCGGCGCGCTGAACGACGTGCGCGGGCAGGTGAAGGGCCTGATCTTCCCGGGCTTCCTCTCGCGCACCGGCCTCGCCCGCCTGCAGCACCTGCCGCGCTACCTCGCGGGGGCGCTCGAGCGGGTGAAGACCCTCTCCGACAACCCCGGCCGCGACCGCCAGCGCATGACCGAGTACGAGCGCGCCGCCGCGGGCTTCGTCGAGGCCGGCGGCACGGTCCCGCTGCCCGCCGACGCCCCCGCGAACCTCGTGCAGACGCGATGGCTGCTCGAAGAGCTGCGCGTGAGCCTGTTCGCCCAGCGTCTCGGCACCGCCGAGCCGGTGTCGCCGCAACGCATCGCGAAGGCGCTGAAGTCCGCCTGACTCGCCAAGAACTGTCGCTCCGGGGGCCCGTGAAGCGACAGTTCTTGGCGACTCGCGCGCCTGAGTCAGACGCCGAGCGCCGTCCCCCACGAACGCAGCAGTGCCTCCAGCGTTCGACGCTGGTCGGCGTCGAGACCGGAGAGCAGCCGCTCCTCGTTCGCGAGATGGTCGGCCAGCGCCTCGTCGATGACCCGACGCCCCTCGGGAGTGAGCGAGATGACCCGCCCCCGCCCGTCGTCGCCGCTGGCGCTGCGGGAGACGAGACCGGATGCCACGAGCCGGTCGACCCGCTTCGTCACCGCGCCCGTCGTCACCATCGTGTGGCGGGCCAGCTCGCCCGGGGTGCGCGCGTAGGGCTCGCCGCCGCAGCGCAGGGTCGCCAGGATGTCGAACTCCCCCTCCCCCAGGTCGTACCGCCGGAAGACTCCGAGCAGCTCGGTGTCGAGGTGAGCCGCGATACGGCTGAGTCGTCCGATTACCTGCATCGGAGAAGCGTCGACGTCAGGGCGTTCGGCGGCCCATTCCTCGACGATGTCGTCGACGTGATCGGCATCCATGGGTCCACTCTACCTTCCACAGAAGATATAGTGCCTTCCATGGAAGATAAATGGCGTCTCGTCGCCGTCACCGCCGTCGCCCCGATCGCGTGGGGGGCGACCTACGTCGTGACGCGGCATTTCCTGCCGGCCGATGCGCCACTGTGGGGCGCGGCTCTGCGAGCCCTTCCGGCGGGTCTGCTGCTGTGGGCACTCGCGCGCCGCCGACCGCGCGGTACCTGGTGGGGAAAGGCCCTGGTTCTCGGGCTGCTCAACTTCGGCGCGTTCTTCGTGCTCGTCTACCTCGCCGCGCAGTTGCTCCCGTCGTCGATCGCCTCGTCGGTCATGGCGCTGTCGCCCCTCACCCTCGCGGGACTCGCCTGGCCGCTGCTCGGCCAACGCCCCACCCTGCGGTGGGCCGCGGGCACGCTGCTCGGGGTCGTCGGTGTCGTGTTGGTGGTGGGCTGGAGCACGGGAGTCGTCCCCCCGCTCGGCATCGCCATCTCGGCGACGGCCCTGCTGGTGTTCTCACTCGGCGGCATCCTCGCCACGCGCTGGCGCGACGAGGTCCCCCTGCTCGCGACGACCGCCTGGCAGCTCATCGCGGGCGGGCTGGCCCTGACGGTCGCGGCCGTCGTCGTCGAGGGCGCAACCCCGAGAGTGGATGCCGCGGGCGCCGTCGCCTACGCGGGGATCGCGGTCATCGCGACGGCGCTGGCCTTCGTCTGCTACTTCACCGGCCTGCGGCACCTCCCCGCGGGGACGGTCGGGCTCATCGGGCTCCTCAACCCGGTGACCGGCGTGCTGCTCGGGGTGCTGGTGGCCGGCGAGTCGCTCGGTGCCGCACAGATCGTGGGGATCGTCCTGGTGCTGGCGGCCATCGCCGCCTCGCGTCCGGGGCGAGCGGCGCAGGCACCGAAAAGCGCGTGAGTCGCCAGGATCTGTCGCCCGGGCATGCCCGGAAGCGACGGATTCTGGCGACTCGCGCGTCGTGTGTCGACCTCAGGAGCGCAAGCGCACCGAGCCCATCGTCGCGGTGACGTCGACCTCGGCGGAAGCCGTCGAGCTCGTGCGCAGGCCGTTGTCGACCGAGCCCATGCCGTCGTCGAGGTGGACGTCGTACTCGTCGTCGGGCAGCATGACGTCGGCCGAGCCCGCGGTCACCTCGACGTCGGTGCGGGTCGGGGCGACGCCGCTCAGCCGTGCGGTCAGCTCGCCGCCGGCGACCTCGAACGACGTGGTCTCGACGTCGGCGACCCGCGCCGACGCCGAACCGCCGGTCACCGCGAGGTCGACATCGCGCGCGGATCCATCGAGCGAGGCGGTGCCACCGGCGACCTCCACCCGCACGTCGCCGAAGCCACCCGTCGCCTCGAGCGATCCTCCGGTGACGCGGATGTCCGCGCGCACGCCGGCACCGTCGAGATCGCGGGGCAGCACGAGCGTCGCCCGCGACCCGGTCCCCCACCCGACGAACGAGCCCGAGGGCGACGCGACGCGGAGCGAGTCCCCGGAGCGCTCGAAGGTCCAGCCCCTGCGCCCGCGATCATCGGCGTCGAGACGTGCGGAGGGCACGTCGCCGAACTCGATCGTCAGCGAGCCGCCGGCCAGCTCGACGTCGAGGTCGGCGAGCTGAGACATGACGTCGCCGGTGGCGTCATCGGAGGTGGAGCTGTCGTACGAGGTCGCCTGGCCGCGCCAATCCACCAGGCTCGCGACGGCAGGGACACCGGTACCGACGAGGGTTCCGAGGGCGACCACCGATCCGACGACGATCGTGACGACCGACACCGTGAACGCCGGGCCGCGACGCTGTGGCGGCTCGGGGGACGGAGGGGCGGAGAGGGGCGAGGGCGTGGTCATGGGGTGGCTCCGGTGTGATCGTGGCCCAGGTGCACGAGGGCGGCGATGACGCGGCGGTTGCCGGTCTCGTCCTGCTCGAGGCCGAGCTTGGTGAAGATTGCGGTGATGTACTTCTCGACGCTGGCCTCCGAGACGAAGAGCGCCTGGGCGATGGCCTGGTTCGAACGACCCTCGGCGATCAGGGCGAGCACAGAACGCTCCCGTTCGGTGAGGCTCTGCAGCCGTTCGTCGCGGCGCCGCCGCGTGAGCAACTGCGCTACGACCTCGGGGTCGAGCACCGTGGCGCCCCCGGCGATCGAGGCCACCGCGGCGAGGAAGTCCGCAACGTCGGCCACCCGGTCCTTCAGCAGATAGCCGAGCGCACCCTGCCCGTCGGCGATCAGATCGCTCGCGTAGCGCTCCTCGACATATTGCGACAGGACGAGGACGGCGAGCCCCGGATGCCGGGACCTCAGCGCGATCGCCGCGCGGATGCCCTCGTCGGTCCAGGTCGGCGGCAGCCGCACGTCGAGGATGCACAGCTGCGGGGCGGTGTCGTCCACGGCGGCCTCGAGGCCGGCGGCATCCGGCAGCGCCGCGACGACCTCGTGACCGTCGTCGGCGAGCAGACGCACGAGCCCCTCGCGCAGCAGCACGGAGTCCTCGCAGATCAGGATGCGCACGGGACGTTCACCTCCACCGTCGTGGGTCCGCCCTGCGGGCTGTCTATGCGGGCGGTTCCGCCCGCGGCGGTGACGCGGTTGACGATGCCGTCGAGACCGCCCCCGGGAACCACCCGGGCACCGCCCAGACCGTCGTCCTCGACGCGCGCCCAGAGCGAGCCGTCGTCGCGCACGCGCACATCGACGCGGCACGCGGCGGCGCGGGAGTGCTTCGCCGCGTTGGTCAGCGTCTCGGCGATGGCGAAGTAGACGGCCTCTTCCGCCGCTCGACCGCAGCGACGCGGTAGCCGGACGTCGAGGGTCACCGGAATGTGCGATCGGGATGCCAACGCCGAGAGGGCGGCATCCAATCCCCTGTCTTCGAGCACCGAGGCGTGGATGCCGCGGGCGAGCTGCCGGAGCTCGGTGATGGCCGACTTCGTCGACGCGTGCGCCTCGGCGACGAGCGCCTTCGCGGCCTCGGGGTCGTCGTCGATCTTGGTCTGGGCGAGGCCCAGCGTCATACCGATCGACACCAGTCGCGGCTGGACGCCGTCGTGCAGATCGCGCTCGATGCGCGTGCGCTCGACCTCGGCGGCGCGGACGGCGCCGGCGCGGCGCGTGTCGGACGTGCGGGCCTGCTCGAGCAGCTGCGCCTCGCGGGAGGGGACGAACATCGCCCGCACGATCACGCCGTGCAGGACGGCGAGGCCGACGATGGCACCTAGCGCGACGACGATCGCGGCCACCCCGGTCAGGGGCGCGGCGATTCCCGGCAGCGGCAGGATGCCGAACAGACGCGTGTCGGACCAGCCGAAGATCGGGCTGATCGCGACGCCGATGCCCCACGATACGATGCTGATCGCCGTGATCGTGAGCAGCCCCAGGACGGTCGAGATGGCGAACGAGGCCACGGCGCGCCACTGCAGCGGGTCGATGGCCTGCAGCCAGATGGTGTGCAGCACCCCGACGAAGCCGGTCTTGGGGCTGCGGCGCGGACGCAGGCCGGTGAGCCCCAGGCCGTAGAGTCCGTCGACGCGAGCCCGCTCGAACCAGGCCACCGCGAAGAGCGCGTAGACGAATCCGACGAGGACCACCACGCCGATCAGCAGCGCGGGCAGCAGGCCGAAGCCCGAGCCGAACAGGCTGAACAGCGCCGTGAAGACGGCGGGGCCGACGACGCCCAGGGCCGCGAGGTGCGCGGCTGCTCCCGCGATCCGGCGGAAGGAGGTGACGCGCACCTTCGGCGGCACGGCGACCGTGGTGGCGGGCGCCTCGACGCGCGGGGCGGAGGCGCCGGGGGGCGGGGGCGGGAGGACGGATGCCGTGGTCATGGGTTCCACGCTAAGGGGGTGCCCGCGCGGGCACCGCCCGGTCAGCCCCCGTCGCCGTTCGGGTTATCCCGAAACGTCGCGTGAGGGGTCGTTTCGTGTCGCCGAGCTCGATGCGGGGCGACAGAAAACGACCCCTCACGCGGGTGCGGGGCGGGGGGCTGGGACGCGGGGCGGGGTGGGGCGGGTGCGGGCGCGGGGCGCCCACGCACGAACGCCCCGCCGCACGGGGCGACGGGGCGTTCGATCAGCGAGCGGGGATCAACCGCGGGTGCGGTTCTTGTTCCACACGTCGAAGGCCACGGCCAGCAGCAGCACGAGACCCTTGATGAACTGCTGGACGTCGGTCGAGATACCCATGAGCGACATGCCGTTGTTGAGCACACCCATGACCAGACCACCGGCGATCGCGCCGACCACGCGGCCGACACCACCCTGCACGGCCGCTCCACCGATGAAGGATGCGGCGATGGCATCCAGCTCGAAGAGGTTTCCGGCGCCGGGACCGGCGGAGTTCAGGCGACCCGTGAAGACGATGCCGGCGAGGGCCGCGAGCACGCCCATGTTGACGAACAGCAGGAAGTCCACACGGCGGGTGTTGATGCCCGAGAGCTTCGCGGCGGTGCGGTTGCCACCGAGCGCGTAGATGTGGCGGCCGAAGACGCTGCGGCTCATGACCGTGGAGTAGCCGATGATCAGCAGAGCGAGGACGACGAGCACGATGGGCGTGCCGCGCGAGCCGGGAGCCACACCCAGCAGGTAGGTGAGGTACGCGATGAGCGCGCCGCCACCGATGACCTTGACCAGGAAGGCGACCTGCGGCTCGTTCTGCAGCTCGAGGGCGGCGCGCTTGGCGCGCTGGCGCACCTGCGAGACGACGAACAGCACCAGGGTCAGCACGCCGAGGGCGACCGTGATCCATTCGGCCGGCGACGTGGCCGCCGGGAACAGGTCGGGGAACAGGTAGCCGCCGCCGAGGGCGCGGTACTCGGTCGGGAACGGCGTGATCTGGGTGTTGCCCAGGGTCATCTGCGTCAGACCGCGGAAGAGCAGCATGCCCGCGAGGGTCACGATGAACGCCGGGATGCCGATGTAGGCCACCCAGAATCCCTGCCACATGCCGACCACGGCACCCAGGAGCAGCGAGAGGGCGATGCCCAGCCACCAGGGCAGACCCCACTGGACGATGAGCACACCCGAGACGGCGCCGACGAAGGCGGCGACCGAACCGACCGACAGGTCGATGTGGCCGGCGATGATGATCATCACCATGCCGATCGCGAGGATCAGGATGTAGCTGTTCTGGACGATGATGTTCGACACGTTGCCCGCGGTGAGCAGACGACCGCCGGTCAGCGCCTGGAAGAGCAGCACGATCACGATCAGCGCGATGAAGATGCCGATCTCGCGCAGGCGCGAGGTGAAGAACTGCACGATGCCGCCGGCACCGCTGCCGGCACCGCCGCCGACGGGACCCTTCGGCGTGGCGGGACCCTTCGGGGTCACGGTGTTGTCAAGCGCTGACATGGTCGGCTTCCTTTTCCTTCGTCATGAGCACCATGAGTGCCTCGGGAGTGGCCTCTTCGATGGGCAGCTGGCCGGTGATGTGGCCTTCGCTGAGGGTGTAGATGCGGTCGCAGATGCCGAGGAGCTCGGGCAGCTCCGAGGAGATGACCAGCACCCCCTTCCCCTGTGCCGCGAGGGAGTTGATGATCGTGTAGATCTCGTACTTCGCGCCCACGTCGATGCCGCGGGTCGGCTCGTCGAGGATCAGCACCTCGGGGTCGGAGTACAGCCATTGCGACAGCACGACTTTCTGCTGGTTGCCGCCGGAGAGCTTGCCGACGACCACATCGACGCTGGGCGCCTTGATGTTCATCGACTTGCGGTAGCGGTTGGCGACCATGTACTCCTCGTCGCCGTCGACCCATCCGCCCTTGACGAGCTTGCGCATGCCGGCGAGCGAGATGTTGCGCTTGATCGTGTCGATCAGGTTGAGACCGGCGCCCTTGCGGTCCTCGGTGACGTACGCGAGGCCGCTGCGGATGGCCGCGGGAACCGTCGAGGTGTCGGCCTTCTGCCCGCGGATGTACACGTTGCCCGAGATCTTGGAGCCGAAGCTCTTGCCGAACACGCTCATGGCGAGCTCGGTGCGACCGGCACCCATCAGACCCGCGATGCCGACGACCTCGCCGGCGCGCACGGTCAGATTCGCCTGGTGGATCACGGTGCGGTTGCCATCGGTGGGGTGACTGACGTTCCAGTCCTCGATGCGCAGGACCTCGTCGCCGATCTCGACGTCGCGGTCGGGGTAGCGGTTCTCGAGCTCGCGGCCGACCATCCCGCGGATGATCCGGTCTTCGCTCGTGCCGCCGGTGGCCACATCCAGCGTCTCGATCGTGCGACCGTCGCGGATGATCGTGACCTCGTCGGCGATCGCGCGGATCTCGTTGAGCTTGTGGCTGATGATGATCGAGGTGATCCCCTGCCCCTTGAGGTGGCGGATCAGATCGAGCAGGTGCTCGGAGTCGTCGTCGTTGAGCGCCGCGGTCGGCTCGTCGAGGATGAGGAGCTTGACGTCCTTCGACAGGGCCTTGGCGATCTCGACGAGCTGCTGCTTGCCGACGCCGATCTCGTTGACGGGCACGTCGGGGCTGTCGCCCAGGCCCACGCGGGCCAGGAGCTTGGCGGCTTCGCGGTTCGTGGCATCCCAGTCGATGAGGCCGCGGTGGGTGATCTCGTTGCCGAGGAAGATGTTCTCGGCGATCGAGAGGTAGGGGCTCAGCGCGAGCTCCTGGTGGATGATGACGATGCCGGCCGCTTCGCTGTCGCGGATGTCTTTGAACTCGACGGTGTTGCCGTCGAAGACGATCTCGCCGCGGTAGTCGCCCGCGGGGTACACACCGCTGAGCACCTTCATGAGGGTGGACTTGCCGGCGCCGTTCTCGCCGCAGATGGCGTGAACCGTTCCGCGCTCGACGGTCAGGGACACGTCGGCGAGCGCGATGACGCCGGGGAACTCCTTGGTGATCGAGCGCATCTCGAGGATGGTGCTCACGAGGTCCTCCTTGCAGAACCGGCGGATGGCCGGTGGGAATGTGGGGCGGGTGCGGGATGCCGCGGACCCGCGGGAGCCTCCGCCGCGACCCGAGGGGCCGCGGCGGAGGCGGGGCGGAGGGGCTCAGCGCCCCTCCGGGGGATTACTTGAGGTCGTCCTCGGTGTAGTAACCGCTGTCGATGAGGACTTCCTTGTAGTTGTCCTTGGTGACGATCGTCGACTGCAGGAGGTACGAGGGGACGACCTTCTTGCCGTTGTCGTACGTCTTGGTGTCGTTCGTCTCGGGGGTCTCGCCCTTACGGATGTCGTCGACCATGGTCACGGCCTGCTTGGCGAGCTCGCGCGTGTCCTTGAAGATCGTCGAGTACTGCTCACCGGCGATGATCGACTTGATCGAGCCGGCCTCGGCGTCCTGACCCGTGATGACGGGGAGGGCGTTGGCGGCGTAGCCACCCGAGGTGAGGGCCGAGATGATGCCGATCGACAGACCGTCGTAGGGCGAGAGCACACCGTTGAGCTTGGTGCCGCCGATGACGGTGAGGATGTTCTCCATGCGCTTCTGCGCCGTCTCGGGCAGCCAGCGGAGGATGGCCGCCTGGCCGAAGTCGGTCTGGCCGGAGGGCACAACGAGCACGCCCTTGTCCATGTAGGGCTTGAGCGTGTCGATCGCACCGTTCCAGAAGAACGTGGCGTTGTTGTCGTCGGGGCTACCGGCGAACAGCTCGATGTTGAAGGGGCCGGTGGCGCCGGTCTCCTTGCCCGAAGCGTCGAGGACGCCGAGGCCGGTCAGCAGCGAGGTGGCCTGCTGCACGCCGACCTTGTAGTTGTCGAAGGTCGTGTAGTAGTCGACGTTCTCGGTGCCGTTGATGAGGCGGTCGTACGCGATGACGGGGATGTTCGCGTCCTTGGCCTGCTGCAGCACGTCGGTGAGCGTGGTGCCGTCGATCGAGGCGACGATCAGGGCCTTGGCGCCCGTGGTGATCATGTTCTCGATCTGCGAGACCTGGGTGGGGATGTCGTCGTTCGCGTACTGCAGGTCGACCTGGTAGCCGAGCTCCTCGAGCTGCGACTTGACGTTGTTGCCGTCGGCGATCCACCGCTCCGACTGCTGCGTGGGCATGGCGACGCCGATGGTGCCGCCGGCTTCCTGCTCGCCGCCGGCGCTGTTGCCGGTGCGGTCTCCCGCGCAACCGGCGAGGCCGATGCCGAGCGCGAGGACGCCCGCTCCCGCGATCGCCTTGAGCATGCTGTGCTTCTTCACTCTGGTTCCCTCCATTGGGTGGTTGTCGCGGCGCCTCCCCCTGGAGCCCACCGCGGGCAGTGCTGACGGGCACGGCAGGGCGCACGGTCTCGGGGGCGAAACGAAGGCCCTCGGCGAGGCGGTGTGATCCCGCGTCGTTCGAAACTTCTTCGTCTCGACGGATCCGCTCCGCAGCGAGTCCCGTCGGCCGTGTGACCCGGTCATGTGACCGTTCACATTGTGTCAGTGATGCTACCTCCCCGCCGGGAGGAACTGTCAAGTCCCGACGCGCCCGATACCCAGCCGTTGCCGAAACGTGACGTGGGACCGGCTGCGGTCAGCCCCGGGGCGGCGCCGTCGACGAACGCACGATGAGGCGCAGGTGGTCGGGTTCGACCACCTGTCCGCCGTCGTTCGACTCACCGAGGGATGCCAGCAGGTCGGTGACCGCGCGTGTTCCGATGCCCCCGAAGTCCTGGCGCACGGTCGTGAGCGGGGGCCACAGGTGGGCCGATTCGGGCACGTCGTCGAACCCGACGACCGAGACGTCCTCGGGCACCGATCGACCTATGGCTCTGACGGCATGCATGAACCCGAGCGCCATATGGTCGTTGCCCGCGAAGATCGCCGTGGCATCTTCGGTCCGCAACAGCTCCAGACCCGCTTCGAATCCGAACTGCGCCGTCCAATCGCCCAGGACGGGCGGCCGCGGCGAGAGGTCGTTGGCATCCATCTCCGCCAGATACCCGCGCATGCGATGATCGGCCTCGATCCAGTCGCGGGGACCGGCGATGTGAAGGATGCGCGAGTGACCGAGCTCGATGAGGTGGCGGACGGCGGCGCGCGCACCCGCGGTCTGGTCGTTGTGGGTCGTGGAGGTTCCCGTCGAGGCGACGATCTGCACCGGGACCGGCAGCTTCAGCTCATCGAGGATGGGCACGACCCGCGTCTGCGGGGCGACGGCGATGAGTCCCTCGATCGACTGCTGCATGAGGTGATCGATCGACGCGCGCACGTCGTCGGGGGCGCTGGTGGCGAGGTTCGTGACCGTGAGGCGGTAGCCGGCGGCCCGGGCGGCCGATTCGATGGCTTGAACCATCGACGCGGTGCCGTGCGTCGTGGCGCGCGGACCGAGCACCCCGATGAGACGCGAGCGACTCGTGGCGAGGGCCCGGGCGGCCTGATTGGGCACGAACTTCAGTTCCGCGATCGCCGAGCGCACCTTGGCCGCGGTCTCGGGGCGCAGCTGCGTGCTGTTGTTGATCACGCGAGAGACGGTCTGGTACGACACCCCGGCGAGCCGCGCGACATCGCGGATGCTCGGGGCACGCCCCGTCGCCTCGGGGGTGTCGGTGTCGCTCATGGTCCGCCTCATTGCGGGTCGCGCGCTGTTGCGTGACCGGTCACACGAGGATAACCGACGCGGCGGTCAGGTTCCGATCCGGGGGTCAGGACTCGAGCAGGGCCCGATAGAACCGGATGCCGCGGAGCCAGACGTCCACGCGGATGCGCTCGTCGGGGGCGTGCAGCGCGTCGCGCTCGGCGCGGGTGAGGTGGAAGGGTGCGAAGCGGTACACCGCATCGGTCAGATCGGTGTAGAACCGGCTGTCGCTGGCCCCGAGCTGCAGATACGGCAGGGGAACGGTGTCGGCGCCGAGCGTCTCGGTGACGGCGCGGGACAGCCGCCGCCACGGCTCCCCCCGCCACGGCGAGACCGGGGAGGGGTCGCTGCCGTGGCGCAACTCGATGTCGACGAGCGGGTCGGCGACCGCCCGCCGCAGGTGGACCGCCGCGTCGGAGAGGGTGTCGCCGGTGAGCAGCCGGACGTTGACGCTCGCGCGCGCCGAGGTGGCGAGGACGTTCTCACCCGCCGACCCCTCGAGGCGGGTCACGACGGCGGTCGTGCGCACGAGGGCGTTGGTCTCGGGACCGAGCCGCGACAACGCGGCCGTGAGCGCGGGGCCCGAGACGGCGGTGCGGCGGAACAGCGTCGCCAGAGGCTCCCGCGCGTGCGGCGCGGCCGTGGCCAGCATCGCGCGCACCGGCGGGACGAGGCGCCGCGGAAAAGGGCGGCGACGCAGGCGGTCGATCGCGCGGGCGAGCCGGGCGGTCGCGGGCAGGCGCGGAGGGGTCGAGGCGTGTCCCCCTGCCTCGCGGGTCACGAGGTCGAAGGTCGCGACGCCGCGCTCGGCGACACCGATCATCGCGGTGGGTGCAGCGACCCCGGGCACCGCCCCCTCGACCACGGCGCCGCCCTCGTCGAGCACGAGAGAGGGCCGGATGCCGCGCTCCGCGAGAAGGGCCGCGATGGCTTGGGCCCCGGTTCCGCGCGTCTCCTCGTCGTGACCGAACGCGAGCCACACGTCGGTGCGCGCGGTGACGCCCTCGGCGAGCGCTCCCTCGACCGCTTCGAGGATGGCGACGAGGGCGCCCTTGTCGTCGATCGCCCCGCGGGCGTGGATCGTCGCGTCGGACCCCTCCCCCACGACGTCGGCGGCGAAGGGCGGGTGCTGCCACTCCTGCCCGTCGACCGGGACGACGTCCTGGTGGGCGAGGAGGACGAGGGGGCTGCCGGGGCTGGTTCCCACCCAGCGGTACAGCAGGGAGCGCCCCGCGACGACCTCCCGTTCGAGACGTTCGTGAACCCGCGGATACAGCCGCTCGAGCGCCGCGTGGAAGCGTTCGAACGCCGCGTCGTCGGTTTCGGCCGGGTCCGAGCGCGACACCGTCGGGATGGACAACAGTTCGCGGAAGCGCTCGACGGGCGTCATGCGTCGAGCCTACGGCGTGGGTTTCCGCGCCGCCCGGGGGTCCCGGCATCCGGGATCTCGTATCACGCTCGAGGACAGCGCGTCCGATGTCGGCGGTCGCCGCTACGGTGGAGCGCATGACCGGACTGCACTGGGGCATCCTCGCAACGGGCGGCATCGCGCACGCCTTCACCTCCGACCTGCGCACCGCGGGCCTCGACGTCACCGCCGTCGGCTCGCGTCGCATCGACAGCGCTCGGGCTTTCGCCGAGCAGTACGGCATCGCGCACGCCCACGGCTCGTACGAAGAGCTGGTCGCCGACCCCGACGTCGACATCGTCTACATCGCGACCCCGCACCCCGGCCACATCGACAACGCCCTGCTCGCGCTCGAGCACGGCAAGCACGTGCTGGTCGAGAAGCCGTTCACGCTCAACGCCGCCGAAGCCGCGGCCATCCGCGACAAGGCCGCCGAGAAGGGGCTGCTCGCGATGGAGGCCATGTGGACGCGGTACTTGCCGCACATGGTGCGCATCCGCGAGATCCTCGCCGCGGGCACCCTCGGTGAGATCCGCGTCGTCTCGGCCGACCACACCCAGAAGATCTCGACCGACCCGGCGCATCGCCTGAACGACCTCGAGCTCGGCGGCGGGGCTCTGCTCGACCTGGGCATCTATCCGATCTCGTTCGCGATCGACGTCCTGGGCCTGCCCGAGCGGATCACCGCTCTCGCGCGCCTGTCCGACGCGGGTAGCGACGCCGAGGTCGCGACCGCGTTCGTGCACGCCGGCGGGGCCGTGTCGACCACCGTGTCATCGTCGCGCGGTGCCGGGATGAACGTCGCGCAGATCGTCGGCACCGAGGCCCGGATCGAGATCGACCGCGTCTGGTACACGCCGACCTCCTTCCGCGTGGTCTCCCCCGGCGGCGAGGTGATCGAGGAGTTCACGACCGAGGTCGAGGGCCGGGGCATGCAGTTCCAGGCCCAGGCCGCCGAGCGCTTCGTCGCCGCCGGTGCTGCATCGAACGACATCCTGTCGATCGACGAGACCGTCGCGATCATGGGCGTGCTCGACGAGGTGCGCCGCCAGATCGGCGTCGTCTACCCCGGCGAGCGGTGAGCCGCGAGGGCTACCCGCTCTCGCACGCGACGGGTCAGACTGGACGCATGCCCGACACCCAGACCGCCCGCGTCGCCGTCTACCTCGACTTCGACAACATCGTGATGTCCTGGTACGACCGAGTCCACGGGCGCAACGCGTACTCGCGGGATCGGCAGAAGATCGCTGAGAACCCCGTCGAGCCCGAGATCGCCGAGCGACTGACGAAGGCGACGATCGACGTCGGCGCGGTCATCGACTACGCGGCGTCGTTCGGCACGCTCGTGCTCACCCGCGCCTACGCCGACTGGTCGTCGCCGGTGAACGCCGAATACCGTTCCCAGCTCGTCGCGCGCGCGGTCGACCTCGTTCAGCTCTTCCCCGCCGCGGCGTACGCGAAGAACGGCGCCGACATCCGCCTCGCGGTGGATGCCGTGGAGGACATGTTCCGCCTTCCCGACCTGTCGCACGTCGTCATCGTCGCCGGTGACAGCGACTACGTCCCGCTCGCCCAGCGCTGCAAGAGGCTGGGTCGCTACGTCGTCGGGGTCGGGGTCGCCGGGTCCACGGCGAAGTCGCTCGCCGCCGCCTGCGACCGCTTCGACGCGTACGACTCGCTCCCCGGCATCCCGAAGCTCGCCGAGACGAAGAAGGATGCCGCTCCCTCGCGGCCCCGCGCCCGCAAGCGCTCGAAGGATCCCGCGGTCGACCTGCTCGATCGGGCGATGCAGCTCGAGGCCGAGCGCGCCGACGGCGAGTGGCTGCACGCCTCGGCGGTGAAGGACCTGATGAAGCGCCTCGACCCCTCATTCAGTGAGAAGGCGCTGGGATTCCGAAGCTTCTCGGACTTCCTCAAGGCGCAGACCGACCACGTCGAGGTCGACGAGGAGTCGAACGTCGTGCAGGTGAAGGCGGTCGGCCGGGGCTGACGGCGGGACGGGCGCTTCGCGCCTCGAACGGTTCAGCGGCGCTCGGTCCCGGGGGCGACGTGGGCCAGCACACGCGCCCAGACCGAGGTCAACGTCACCTCTCCATTGACCGAGCCGATCTCATCGGGGTGGACGATTTCGGCCGTGCCCGAGCGCAGGCGGTCGACGTACCAGGCCGCGTCGCCGTGTCCCGCGGGTCCCTCGCCACCCACCACCACCAGGACGTCGGCCGCGAGGTCGTCGAGCAGAGGTGTCCGCAGATCGCGACTCAGCGCATCGGTCGGGCTCTGCACGCCGACGATCGCGACCCGGTCGACCACCTCGCCCATCGCCGCGGCGAGGTACAGCGCGATCGGCCCGGCCGACCGCTCGCCGACCACCCCGACCGTGGCCCCCGGTGCCTCGCGCTCGAGCAGCGCCTTCAGCGCCTCGACCGTCAGCCCGGCCGGGGTCTGCCCGCCGAAGACCGGCGGATCCTCCAGCTCGGGAGCGTCGAGACCGACAGCGACGATCCGCACGTCGAACCCCGAGGTGACGCGGGCGTCGGGGTCGGTGGTGGCGATATCGCCTGTGCGCAGGACGAAGACGGCGCGCGGGGCGCCGGGCGTTCCGAAGCTGCGGTAACCGAGCTCGCCGTCGAGCCAGGGAGCCAGACTCATCGCGTCATCCTTCCGTCGCTGCTCCGCCGCCGGGAAGCAGCGCACGCAGGGTGTCGATCGTGTCGGCCTCGGCCGCGGTCTTGTCGGAACGGTAGGTCTTCACCCGGGCGAAGCGCAGCGCCACGCCGCCGGGATACCGCACCGAGCGCTGCACCCCGTCGATCGCGATCTCGACGACGGTGTCGGGGGCGACGCGGATGCCGCCCGGGAGATCCCCCGTCTGCCGCTCGGCGAAGTGCGCCGTCTGCCACTGCAGGAGTTGGTCGGTGAGGCCTTTGAAGGTCTTGCCGACCATGACGAAGCCGCCGACCTCACCGAAGCGTCCCTCGGGATCACGGGCTCCGAGATGCAGGTTGGACAGCCAGCCCGACCGCCGCCCCGACCCGTATTCGACACCGAGCACGACGAGGTCGAAGGTGTGGACCGGCTTGACCTTGAGCCAGCTCTTGCCGCGGCGCCCCGCGGTGTACGCGTCGTCGAGCCCTTTCACCATCACGCCCTCGTGACCGGCGGCGAGCGCGTCGCGGGCGAACGCGTCGGCGACCTCGACGTCGTCGGTGAGGACGGCGGGGATGCGGTGCTCGCCCGCGACCCTCTGCAGTTCGTCGAGGCGGGTGGCGAGGGGTTCGTCGACGAGGTCGCGACCGTCGACGTGCAGGATGTCGAAGAACCAGGGCCGGAGCGCGATCTCTCGCGCCGTCTCCGCGCCGAAGCGGGCCATGGTGTCTTGGAACGGTCGCGGGCCGCCGTCCTCGTCGAGCGAGAGCGTCTCGCCGTCGAGAATCACGTCGTCGACGGGCAGCGATAGGGCGACCTCGACGATTTCAGGCACGCGGTGGGTGATGTCGGCGAGCGTGCGGGTGAAGACGCGGACCTCGTCGCCGCGCCGGTGCACCTGCACGCGCGCCCCGTCGAGCTTGTACTCCACCGACGCGCGGCCCGTCACGGTCATCGCCTCGGCCACGCTGGCCGCGGTCGACGCCAGCATCGGCTGCACGCCGCGGCCGACCACGAGTCCGACGGCGGCCAAGTCGTCGGCCGTTCCGGTCAGCGCGATGCGCGTCGTCTCACCCAGGTCGCCCGAGAGCATGGCGGCACGGCGCACCAGGGCCCCGTCGCGGTCGGAGGCTCGAGCCACGGCATCCAGCAGCACTCCCTCGAGGGCGCCGGTGCGCAGCTCCCCCGTCATGATGCGGATGAGGAGGTGCCACTCGTGCGCCGTCGCGCGCTCGGCGAGCTCGTCGAGCAGGCGCGTGCGCACCGCTGCGGAACCGCTCCCGCTCACCTCGGTCAGCCGCGTGAAGGCGTCGTCGACGTCGCCGATCGTCAGGCTCGGGGCTTCGGCGTGAGCGCCGTCGCGTGCCGAGAGCGTGCGCCAGCCCACACCCAGACGCCCCTGGCGCGGCGAGGCCGTGAGCAGTCCGACGGCGGGCTCGATCTCATGCGGATCCAGTCCGCGCAGCAGCGTCGCGAGGGCGTCGACCTTCGCCAGGCGCGAGCGCGTGTTCGTCACCGCTGCGAGCGCGGTCTCGATGTCGCCGAAGAGCATGTCGGCATCCTGGCATCCCCCTCCGACATCGACGCGGCGCTTGTGCGCATCCCGCCGCAGTGACATGGCGGGGCCGTCGCGAGAACAGATCCCGCTCCACCCCGCAACCCCCGGGGCGATGTCGGAGGTCTGGGGTGTGCTGGGGTCCTCCCCCAGGAATGAGGCTCCGTGAACGCTCCCGCCACACTCGAACAGTCCGCCCGTACCGCCCGCGAGGTGTTCGGGTGGGACGACCTGCTGCCGGGTCAGGCCGAGGCGATCGACGCGGTGGTCAGCGGTCGCGACACGCTCGTCGTCTTCCCCACCGGTGCCGGAAAGTCGGCGGTGTACCAGATCGCCGGGTGCGAGCTCGGCGGGACGACGGTCGTCATCTCGCCCCTGCTCGCCCTGCAGCGCGACCAGATCGACTCGATCGATGCGGCCCCCGACGCCCCCGCGGCCGTGGCCCTGAACTCCCGCACGAGCGCCGCCGCCAAGAAGACGGCCTGGGCCGCGATCGAGGGGCCCGACGCGGTCTACGCCTTCCTCGCGCCCGAACAGCTCGCCAACGCCGAAGTCTTCGACCGGCTGGCGAAAGTCGACGTGCGCCTGGTCGTGATCGACGAAGCGCACTGCGTCTCGGCATGGGGGCACGATTTCCGCCCCGACTACGCGCGCATCGGCGACGCCATCGAAGCGCTCGGCCACCCCCCGGTGCTGGCGTTGACGGCCACGGCATCCGCTCCCGTCCGCGACGACATCGTCTCGAGCCTCGGCATGCGCGACCCCCACCTCGAGGTGCGCGGCATGGACCGCCCCGAGATCCACATGGCCGTCCGCCGGCACGAGCACGACGCCGACAAGCGCCGCGCGGTCATCTCGGATGTCCAGGATGCCGGCGGCCCGGCGCTGCTGTACGTGGCGACGCGCAAGGGCACCGACTCCTACGCCGAGGAGCTGCGGGAGCTCGGCCTGCGCGCCGCGGCGTACCACGGCGCCATGGCGCAGAAGAAGCGCGACGAGGTGCACTCCGCCTGGAGCGCGGGAGAACTCGACGTCGTCGTGGCGACCTCGGCCTTCGGCATGGGCGTCGACAAGAGCGACGTGCGTCTGGTGGTCCACGCCGACGTGACCGAGTCGCTCGACTCGTACGCGCAGGAGATCGGCCGCGCGGCACGCGACGGGCAGCCCGCGCGGGCGATTCTGCACTACCGCGCCGAAGACTTCTCGCTGCGCTCGTTCTTCGCCGGCGGCCACACCAAACGCGCCGATATCGCCGGGGTCTGGGACGTGCTGCAGCAGACGAAGAAGCCGGTTCGAGCGAAGGAGATCGCCGACGAGAGCGGCCGCTCGGTGCGTGCGATCGGGCGGGTGCTGAACCAGCTCGTCGCGTGCGAGTTGGCCGTGTCGGGGCCCGACGGGGTCTCAGCGCGGGCGAAGGTCTCGGCGGGCGACGCGGTCAGCGCCGTGCGAGAGCGCGACGAGGCCGAGGAGCGCATCCGGGCCTCGCGCATCGAGATCATGCGCGCCTACGCCGAGACCACGCACTGCCGCCGCCGGGCCCTCCTCGAGTACTTCGGGGTCGAGGCCCCCGCCCAGTGCGGGTCGTGCGACCGCTGCGACGCGGGTGCCGTGGCACCGGTGGACGAACCGGCCGCCGACGCGTCGTCGGACGGCATCCGAATCGACTCCGTTGTCGAGCACGGCGAGTTCGGCACGGGCACGGTCATGGCGATCGAGGACGACCGGCTCACGGTGTTCTTCGCCGACCACGGCTACAAGGTGCTCGCTCGCTCCGCGTTCGAGAACGGGATTCTGGAGCTCGGCGAGGCCGCGTAAGGCGTTTCGGCGCGGGCCGGCGAGGGCAGGTGTTGAGCGACCGATGCTGGTTTTGGGGCGGATTCTGCCGTTGGGGGCGTGAATTTTGCGCCCCAAACCGCTTATCCCGCCCCACACCGGGGCGAGCGCGTCAGCGTGCGCGCGTCGACCACCATGCCCACGCGACGAGCGGCACCTGCAGGAAGAGGCGGAGGAAGCGGGAGCGGTCGGTGTTGAGCCCCGGCGCCGAACGCCCGGTGCGCCACTGGTGCACGTTGCCCGGGAACACCGCGACGAAGAACGCGGCGATGGCTGCGCCGACACGACCGCGCTCCTTCGGCAGCGCGACGAGGGCGACGCCGAGGATTACCTCGACGGCTCCGGATGCCACGACGATGGCGTCCTTGTCGGTTCGGAGCAGGCGCGTCGCCCACCCCGGAACGACGATCCGGTAGCCGCGGCGGCCCCACGTGACGTGGCTGACCCCCGCCCCGACGAGCAGCAGGGCCAAGGCCCCGCGGGCGACGGAGCGAACGGTGAGACCTGTGCGACGCGGCATCCGGTCAGTCTGTCATCCGGACGAGGGGGCGGGGCCGCGCCGGAGCGAGGCCCGGTCGCGGATCCGTCAACCGGGCCCTCTCGACACGCCGCGCTCACGGCGCGCCGTCGCGGGCGTTGCCCTGGGGGGCCGCAGGTTCACAGCGTCCGATTGCACGGCATGCCGCTCCGACCGCGCCGCGTCTCCGGTGTCACCGCGGCGACGGCGCCGTCCTCCTCGCGAAGTCCACATACGCCTCGACGGTGTCCCCCGCCACGATCGCCCGCAGCACGACCTCGTCGGCAGCCGCGGTGTAGGCCTCGAGCGCCTCGCCCAGTTCGGTGACGTCGCGGATCGTGGTGTCGGCGGCATCCACCCCCATCCGCTCGAAGTTCGCGGCGTAGTTCGGAAACGACGCGTACCGGGCCGTCTCGGCGTCGAGGCGCTCGCGCGCGGCCGAGACGATCGCGGTGCGGACATACACGGCGACGTGCGCCGCGGGGGCGAGGGTGTGGAGGGCCTCAGCCTGATCTCGCGCCTCGACCGGCGGGACCCAGTTCAACAGCACCCCCTCGGCGAGCTCCGCACCCGTGCGCCGCATCTTCGGTCCGAGCGCGCCGACGAGCACACGGGGTACGCCCGCCTCGTGAAGAACAGAAATGGCCTCGCTCACCCGGGCCAGGGCGCCCTGCTTGGCCATGCCCGAGCCGATGCCCAGTGTCAGGCGGTCGAGCGGGAGACCGAGGGATGCCACCTCAGCGGCGATCGCGTCGGCGGGACGGCGATCGACGGGAACGACGCCCGTGGCGAGACGCAGGCGGTCGGTGACACGCGCGGCGGCGGCGAGAGCGGCGAGGGCATCGCCGTCGGGGGTGTCGTTGATCCAGAGCGTGTCGAAGCCCGCGCTCTCGGCAGCCGGGGCGATCTGTGCGATGGCATCGGGACCGAGCGATCCGGCGAGACCCAGCGAGACGGTCCCGCGCGTCACGACACGCCTCCCGCGTGGGGCACGGCCACCGCGACCTGTCCCACCGCGGAGAAGAACGCCGCGAGGTCGACGTCGTCGGTGGGGAGCAGCACGACGTCGTCGACGCCGGCGGCCTGGAAACGGGCGACGCCCTCGGCGACCTCGGAAACCGAACCGGCGAGAACGCGGTCGGCCGCGTCTTCGCGGTCTGCGAGCACCGCGGTCGCGCGTTCGAAGGCATCGGGGCCGAAGGCCGTCAGCACGTAGGCGACGACATCGGCTCGACCCTCGCGCCCCGCGTCGGCACGGCCCGCCTGAACGGTCCGCACGGCTGCGGCGATCTCTTCGACGGTGTGCCGGCTGTCGAGCACCACCCCGTCGGAGACGGCCCCCGCCAGGGCGAGGGTCTTCGGGCCCTCGGCCGCGGCGTAGACCAGGGGTGGCTGCGCGGGAGGCCAGTCGAGCGTCACCTCGCGCAGTTTCACGTACCGCCCCTCTGTGCTGACCGTCTCGCCCGCGAGCAACGAACGAAGGGCGGGCAACTGCTCCTGCATGAGCGTCAACGGAGAGGCGGCTTTCGCCCCCACCTGCCGCATCCAGTCTTGCACGCCGTGACCGAAGCCCGGCAGCAGGCGCCCCGGGAACATCCGCTCGATCGTGGCGATCTCCATCGCAGAGGCCGCGACGTTGCGCAGCGGGAGGGGCGCGATACCGACGCCGATGCGCAGGTGGTCGGTGGCGGCCAAAGCCGCCGCGGCGGCGGCCCACGCGGAGGAGCGGAAGCAGTCCTCCCAGAGCCAGAGTTCTTCGACCCCGGCGTCTTCGGCCGCTCGCGCGGCGTCGCGTAGCTCTTCGGGCGGGTGCGGGTACGGGCTGAAGATCGTGCCGATACGACTCATGCCTCTACTCTGCCGCGAACCTCCGACATCGGGGCGGGGGCTTCCGCGCGTCGAGGATTCCGAAGGCCCCACGCCCGGCGACGGCCGTGCCGCGCTCCGGATCCTCGCCCAGCCTGCGGCCGATCCCGGCTCCCGGACGCCGCCTTCGGGCCGATACTTCCGCAGCCCGGCACCCGCCGACATCCCGGCACGCGCCGACGGCCCGGTTCCCGCAGACGGCCCGGACCCCAACGTCTCAGCCGGACGTCCACCCGCCCGCGCACGACGAACGCCCCGGAGCCGAAGCCCCGGGGCGTCTCTCCATCCCGTCTTTACGCCGCCAGCGCCCGCGCGGCAACGGCCGAGACGACGAAGCCCGCCTCGGTGGCATCCACTGTCACCGCTCCCCCATCGCTCAGCTCACCCGACACGAACAGGTCGGCGATGCGGTCGTCCACCTCGCGCTGGATGACCCGGCGTAGCGGCCGCGCACCGTATTCGGGCTCGTATCCGACCTCGGCGAGCCGGTCCACGGCCGCGTCGGTCACCTCGAGCGACACCTCGCGCGACGCCAACCGACGCGAGGTCGCGCCCAGCAGCAGTCCGACGATCTCGCGCAGTTGCGCCTTCTCGAGCTTGCGGAACAGCACGATGTCGTCGATGCGGTTGAGGAATTCCGGTCGCATCGCCTCGCGCAGCTTGCCCATCACGCGGTCGCGCAGATCGGCGTCGGCGAACTCGCGGCCCGTGGTGGTGAAGCCGATGGCCCCCGACCGGGATGCCAGGAACTCCGCGCCCAGGTTCGAGGTCATCACGATCACCGTGTTGCGGAAGTCGACCGTGCGGCCCTGTCCATCCGTGAGCCGACCGTCGTCGAGCACCTGCAGCAGCAGCGTGAAGACGTCGGGGTGCGCCTTCTCGATCTCGTCGAACAGCACGACCGCGTACGGGTTGCGGCGCACGCGCTCGGTGAGCTGGCCGGCCTCGTCGTACCCGACGTATCCCGGAGGGGCACCGATCAGGCGCGACACCGTGTGCCGCTCGCCGAACTCGCTCATGTCGAAGCGGATCACGGCACCGTCGTCGTCGAAGAGCGATCCGGCCAGGGCCTTGGCGAGCTCGGTCTTGCCGACACCGGTCGGACCGAGGAACAGGAACGATCCGACCGGACGGTTCTCATCCCCCATGCCCGTGCGATTGCGCCGCACGGCCTTGGCGACGGCGGCGACCGCGTCGTCCTGACCGATGACTCGGGCGTGCAGCTCGGTCTCGAGCTCGGCCAGGCGTCCGCGCTCGGTCGCGGTCAGGCGGGCGACGGGAATCCCGGTCGCGCGGCTGATGACGGCGGCGATCTCCGGCTCGTCGACGATCGCCGCGGCGCGCGGGCCGGCGGTTGCCTCGTCGAGCCGCGCCTGCACGGCGGCCATCTCGTCGCGCAAACGCGAAGCCTCTTCGTAGTGCTCGGCCGAGACCGCTGCGTTCTTGTCGGCCTCGAGCGTCGCGAGGCGTTCGAGCAACGCGGTGGTGTCGACGGTCACGCCCAAGCGCAGCCGCAGACGCGCACCCGCCTGGTCGATGAGGTCGATCGCCTTGTCCGGCAGCACGCGGTCGGGCAGGTACCGATCGCTCAGCTCGACGGCGGCACGCAGGGCCTCGTCGGTGAAGCGGACGGCGTGGTGCTCTTCGTACGCCGAACGGAGTCCGCGCAGGATCTCCACGGCATCCGGGATCGAGGGCTCGCCTACGCGCACCGGCTGCAGGCGCCGCTCGAGCGCGGGGTCCTTCTCGATCGTGCGGTATTCGCGCAGCGTGGTCGCGCCGATCAGGTGCACGTCGCCGCGGGCCAGGCGGGGCTTGAGGATGTTGCCGGCGTCCATCGAGCCGTCTCCGCTGCCCCCCGCGCCGACGAGCGTGTGCACCTCGTCGAGGAACACGACGAGCCTGTCGGATGCCGCGATCTCGTCCATCGTCTGCGTGAGGCGCTCCTCGAAGTCACCGCGGTATCGCGCCCCGGCGAGCATCGCCGCGAGATCGATTGCGACCACCCGCGTCTCGCGCAGCTGCTCGGGGACGTCCCCCGCCACGATGGCGCGAGCGAGTCCCTCGACGACGGCGGTCTTACCGACGCCGGCCTCGCCGATCAGCACGGGGTTGTTCTTCGTCCGGCGGCTGAGGATCTCGATCGTCTGCTCGATCTCGTCGGCGCGGCCGATCACGGGGTCGAGTTCGCCCGCGGCTGCCCGCGCGGTGAGGTCGGTGCCGAACCGGTCGAGGTTCGGAGTGGCGGATGCCGACTCGTCGGGCTCCGTGGTCTCGTCGCCGCCCACGACCGTCTCGCGCACACCCTGGGTGAGCGCCTCGGCCGTCACTCCGGCCTGCGCGAGGATTTGTCCGGCAGGTGCGTCCTGCGCGAGCACGAGGGCGAAGAAGAGGTGGTCGGGGTCGACGTAGGTCGACCCGGCGGCACGGGCCACCTGGAACGCGTGGAACAGGGCGCGCTGCACGGACCCGGCGACGACGGCACCGTCGACGTTCGCGGGGCTCCCGGCGGCGGGTAGGCGGCTCTCGGCCGCGCGGGCGATCGCTGCCGGGTCGGCACCCAGGCGTGCGACCGCTTCCTTCGCGGGCGAGCGCCCCACGAGGACGTGGAGCACGTGGAGGGCGTCGAGCTCGCGCTGACCACGGCCGAGCGCATAGCGACCGGCCTCTTGAAGGGCGTCCTGCGTGCGGGCGCTGAGGAAGCGGCTGAGGTCGATCGAGCGCTCGGCGCGCGCCTGCTCGCCCGCGAGGTAGCGAGCGAGGAACTCGTCGAACGACTGAGCGCCGTCACCGGGGGTGAAGTCTTCGGGCAATTCCGTCTCCTGAGATACGTGAGTGCGGTTCGCTCAAGTTTGCTACTTGAGCGCCGTCGTATCAAGTCAACGCTGGCTCCCGGGGTCTATTCCCGGAGCGTCGGGTCAACCTCGTTCCAGAGCTCCACCGTCTGCACGAGCCAGAACACCGCGAACAGCGCGAGCGCGACCGCTTCGCCGACGACGACCACCGGAAACCCCCACCGCTCCACCCCGGCCACGACGCCGACCACGAGCAACAGCAGCGTCAGGACGATGCCCCCGGCCACCACCGCGTAAGCGATGCGCACTCCCCGACGCAGCCGTCCGCTGCGCCGCGGTCGCCACGCCGCGAGGGCGGCCACCGCCGCGATCAGCACGAAGAACATCACCGCCGCGACCTCGTGAGCCCACAGCAGGAAGACGTCGGGGGCGAGCACCGCCCACACCGCTCCCCCGGTGACGAGCACGACGATGACGCCGACGGTGAGCGCCACCCCACGACTCGCCGTGCCCTGCACCCGGGCGAGGACCACGGCCGCGACCACCCCCAGAAGGACGACGGATGCCACCGCCACGGCGTTGTCGGCCACGGTCGCCCGCACCTCGGGGGGCACGCACCGCGTCCCCACGGGACAGGCAGCCGATGAGATCGTCGTCGGCACGTAGGCGATGACGAGGGCGAGCACCGCCCCGACGTCGAGCAGCCCCTGCTCGAGACTCCGCCCCGACAACGCGAGGAGGGCGAGGGCGATCGCGCTGAGAGCCCCCACAAAGACCGGTCCCGCCGGGGTGTAGTACGACGCACTCACCGACAACAGGCCGTCACCGCGTGCGAGCTCGATGCCGACCCCGACGGCGAGGAACACCGTCGCGCCGATCAGCGCCAACCGGACGTACCGGTACGTGCGTTGCGTCGAGGTGGTGCGGATGCGCATAGCGGCATCCTGGCATCCCCCTCCGACATCGCCGGGGCGCGCCGACGGCGAGCGCAACCTCGACCGCCGATGTCGGGGGTGTCTGTCAGAATCCCGGCATGCGCGAATTCCTCGCCGGCGCCGCCCTCCTGGCCCGTGGTCTCGGCCAGTGGCGCCGCACGCCCGGGGCGATGGCGCTCGGCCTCATCCCGGGAACCATGGTCGGGGTGGTCTTCGGCGCAGCGCTGGTGACCTGGGGGCTCGTCCTTCCCGACCTCGTCGACGGATGGACGCCCTTCGCCGACACCTGGGCGCCGTTCTGGGCCGCGGCCCTGCGCACCGCGATCGGCGTGGCCTCGTTCGGCGCGGCTGTGCTGATCGTCATCGTGTCGTTCACCGCCGTCACGCTCGCGGTCGGCGAGCCGTTCTACGACCGCATCTGGCGGGCGACCGAACGCAGCGCGACGGGCTCCGTCCCCGACGCCGACTACGGGTTCTGGCCGGCCGTCGGCGACAGCCTGCGCCTGATCCTGCGCGGCATCCTCGCCGCCGTCCTGGCGTGGCTCATCGGCCTCGTCCCCCTCGTGGGCGGCGTCCTGGGGTTCGTCACCGGCGTCCTCCTGACCGGGTGGCTCCTCGCCGACGAACTCACCTCGCGCGCCCTCTCCGCTCGGGGACTCGACCGGCGGGCGAGAAGACAGCTCCTGCGCACGCACCGAGCGCGAACCCTCGGCTTCGGCGTCGCCACCCAGCTCTGCTTCCTCGTCCCCCTCGGCGCGGTGGCGGTCATGCCCGCCGCCGTGGCCGGCAGCACGCTGTGGGCGCACGCGGCCCTGGGCATCCAGCCGCGAACGGGCGACGACCCCGGCACACCGCCCGCGCAACCCACCCCTCCGGCGCACTCGCGCGCGGACTCGGCACGATAGCCTGGAGCGACCGAAGGGATCCTCATGTTCATCGTCTCGCTCATCCTGTTCGTCGGCGGCATGCTGCTGACCGGCCTGTCGTTCTCTCTTGCCGCTCCCGCGCTGTTCTTCGCGCTCGGCATCATCCTCGTCTCGGCCTCGCTGGCCCTGCCGTTCCACTTCGGCACACGCTGAGCCCGCACTCCGGTCAGGCACCGCGTCACGTCACCCCCGGGTAGCGTGGTCCGGTGCCTTTCTCGTTCGACGCCCTGCGTCGCCGCCCCGATCTCGAGGGTCCCGACCTGGTGGCCGTCGACGCAGTAGACCGCCTGATCCTCGACCAATCCGCTGACGCACGCGCCGGACTCGACGAAGGCGAACTCGTCGTGATCGGCGACTCCTACGGGGCGCTCACCCTGGCGGCGGCGGATGCCGGAGCCCGCGGCATCCGGGTACATCAAGACGAACTCCTCGGCGAGCGCGCCCTGGCCGCGAACGCCCGAGACGCGGAGCTCGAGGACACCTTCACCTCGCACGCCCTCGGCGCCGACCTGCTCTCCGGCGCCCGCGTCGTGCTGCTGCGCCTCCCCCGGTCGCTGCAGGCCCTGTCCGACATCGCCGGGCTCATCGCGCTGCACGCGCACCCCGACGTCGTCGTCTTCGCGGGCGGACGCATCAAGCACATGGCCGTGTCGATGAACGACGTGCTGCGGCGCTTCTTCGACCGCGTCGACGTGTCGCACGCGCGGCAGAAGTCCCGCGTCCTCATCGCCCGCGGCCCCCGCGACGGCGCCGAGCCCGAGCCCGAGACCGCCGAGGTCGACGGCATCCGGATCCGTGCCTTCGGCGGAGCCTTCGCGGGCGCCTCGATCGACATCGGCACGCGTCTGCTGCTGGCTCACCTTCCCGCCCCGCGCGGCGAGCACGCCATCGACCTCGCCTGCGGAACGGGTGTCGTGGCCGCGGCCCTGGCCGTGCGGCATCCCTCCCTCCGCGTGATCGCGTGCGATCAGTCGGCGGTCGCCGTGGCCTCCGCGCGGGCCACCGCCGAGGCGAACGGCGTCGCCGACCGCGTGAGCGTGGTCCGCGACGACGTGCTCGCATCGCAACCGGATGCCACGGCCTCCTTCATCGCGTTGAACCCGCCGTTCCACGCGGGGGCCGCCATCAACGAGGGTCTCGCTCCCCGGATGTTCGCCGACGCGGCGCGGGTCCTCGCCCCGGGCGGGGAGCTGTGGACCGTCTGGAACTCGTCGCTGCAGTACCGTTCGGCGCTCGAGCGGCTCGTCGGGCCGACCCGTCAGGTCGCCCGGGATCGCAAGTTCACGGTCACGGTGTCGACGAAGCGCTGACCGCCCTCGCGTCGAGCCGTGGCGCGCGCCCCGCTCGGGGCGTAGATTTCGTCCGACGACGACGAGGAGGTGCGCCGTGCGGATGTCGACCGCTGCCCCCGCGCTCGTCGCTGCCGGCATCGTCCTGGCCTGCGCCGCCGCGACCGGAGTCGCCCCGGCACCTGTCGCCGGCGCCCCCACGGCCGAAGTCGTGCGTGCCGACCCCCTGTCGGACGAGCTCGCGGCGCCGCTGCTCGCGGACTGCTCGAGCATCACCGAGAACGGCCGCGGCTACGCGCGCATCCATGGCATCGATCTCTGCGGCGCCGATACGACGCCGCTGTCGCAGCCCCTCCGCACCGAGGCCGTCGGCGGGGAGGAGTGCGGCTCGGCGACGCTGACGATGACGAGCCGCGGCGGCGGACTCGCCGCCATCGACTGGCGGGTGAGTTCCGAGTCAGGTCCGATCGTCGCCGTCGAGCTCGACCTCTCCTTCGCCAGCCACTCGGGCGGCGAGATGCGCCACGTCTCCGACCGGTCTCCCAGCGTCCACGCGCGCGGCGGAACGGTGGCCTTCCTCGGCGTGGGTCGCGCGACGGCCACCCTGTCGGGGTCGGTGGAGACCTTCACCGCGACCTGCCGGATCGTGCCGGCGAGCGTGCGGATCCTCGTGCGCTGAAGCGCGCTGGGGTGTCAGCGCTAGGGCGTCAGCGCTGTGGTGTCAGCCCTTGCCGCCGGGAGGACCGACGACGAGCAGCACGACGAAGACGACGGCGACCACCGCGACGAGCACGAGCGCGAGCGCCCAGGGCCTGCGGAGGAAGAACCGCAGCAACCGGTCGACCGGCCGGCGATCGCGCGGGTCGCCGCTGTCGTCGAGGCGCCATCCTCCGCGCAGACGCCCCGTCCGGTGGAGCCAGATCTCGGTGGGGATCGTCGCGTAGGGAATCACGGCGCTGACTACAGCGAGCGCGGTCGCGCCCAACCCCCAGCGCTGGTTCAGCGCCACGAGCACGGCGGTCGCTCCGTAGGCGAGGAACACGAACCCGTGGATGCCGCCGCCGATCGACACCGCCAACGGCAGGTCGGCCACGGCGCGCAGGATCAACCCGCCGATCAGGAGCGTCCACGAGATCGCCTCGGCGATCGCGAGCGTGCGAAACAGGGTCAGGGGCGTGCGGAACACGTCTCTCCTCGTTCGGGTCGGGGGCTTCCCACCCTACGGAAGTGCCTCGCCCGTCACCCGCGCACCGTTCGACGTCGAAGCGTCACTCGATCGGCTGGTCGTCCTCCTCGAGCGACGGATCCGACTTCGCGCCCTCCGCCGCCGTCGACGTGTCGGGCTCGGGGCCGGGCTCGATCGGTTGCTTGTGGCGTTCGGCATCCATGGCTCCACTCCATCAGATCGGAGAGTGGATGCCTTGGCCTTGACGCCGCGGCATCCTCGCGCCGAGCCGCCCGAGCCGCTCCCCTTCCCTGTCGCCGCACCGCGCCCGCCCCACCCGCCCGCAAACGCCCGTTGCCCTTGGGCGCGAAGCGTAGGCTGGACGCGTGGCGGAATCCCGGGGGCGCGTGTGGACCGGGGTCATCCGCGTGGGGCCGCACCGCGGGGATCACCGCGTGGCCGTCCGCGCCGTGCTGAGCGTCGGCATCCCGCTCCTCGTGCTCCTGGCACTCGGCCGGCTCGATCTCAGCGTGTACGCGAGCTTCGGGGCCTTCGCCGCGCTCTACGGGCGCACCGACCTTCCCCGCACCCGCGTGCGCATGCAGGCCGTAGCGGGTTCGGTCCTCGTGTCGTGCATGCTCGTCGGCACCGCCCTGTCCGCGCTCGCGACCCCGGCGATCGCCAGCGTCGCGGTCGTCGCCCTGCTCGCCGCGGTCGTCACCCTCTTCGCGTACCGGGCCCAGTGGCATCCGCCCGGCGCTCTCTTCGCGGTCTTCGCCGCGGGAGCCACCGCGAGCTTCCCGGCCACCGGTGCGACGTTCCTGACCGTGCTCCTGGTCGGTGGCGCGAGCGTGCTGTGGAGCCTGCTCGTGACGACCGTCTTCGTGCTCGCGCGCCGCGGGTCGTGGCGGCGCCCGGCCCGCACACGCCCCCCGATCGGCTCGGTCGCGTGGGAGATGACGGCCACCGTCGGTGTCGCCGCGCTCCTCGCGGGTATCGCCGGGGTCTTGCTCATCGGCACGCACTGGTACTGGGCGATGGTGGGCGCCGTCGCCGCCGTCGGCGGCGCACACGTCACCGCGCGACTCATCCGCGGCGTCCAGCGGCTCGTCGGAACGCTGCTGGGTGTCGCTATCGCCGCGGGGCTGCTCGCCCTCGACCTGCCCCCGTGGGTCGTGCTGCTGGTCGCGGTGGCCCTGCAGGCGGGGGCCGAGCTGTTCGTCGGGCGCAATTACGGCATCGCGATGCTGTTCATCACCCCGCTCGCCCTGCTGATGGTGTCGCTCGCCTCGCCCGTCGCCCCCGAGATGCTGCTGCGCGACCGCGTGATCGAGACGGTCATCGGCGTCGCGGTCGGAACCCTGGTCGCCATCGTGTCGGCGGGCCTGCGCCGCCGATCCGCGAGAAGCTGAGCGCACCATGGACACCGCACGCCAGCGCCACCTCTCGACCGACGCCGCCGAACGCATCAGCGCCGGGTGCTACGGCGCGCTGGTCTCGGCATCCACTCTCATCGGCCTCGGGGATGCCGACCTGAGCGACGTGATCCTCGTGGTCGCGCTCACGAACGTCGTCTACTTCTTCACACACGTCTTCGCCTACACGCTCGGCGACACCTCGCCCGATCGCCCCTCGAGGATCTTCCGACACCACCTGCGCGTGAGCGCTCCGATGGTGTCGGTGACGTTCCTGCCGCTGCTCGTGGTCGTCGTGCTCGTCGCGTTCGGGGTGTCGCTGCCGACCGCGCTGCTCTGGGGCGTCGGCGTCGCGATGGCGTACCTCGTGGTCGTCGCCACGGCCGGGGCGCGCCTTCGCGGGTACTCCCCGCTGGTCGTCGTGGTGACGGCCGTGGGCGCGGCGCTGGTGTCGGCGTTGCTCATCGTCGCGAAGCTGTTGCTGCACTGATCGGAAGGCTCCTCATCTCTCCTCGACTCACCGTGGTCGGCGCCATCAACGTCGACCTCACCGCCCGCGTCCTCCGCTCCCCCGGCCCGGGCGAGACCGTCGCCGACGGCGTCCTCGACCGCGGCCCCGGCGGCAAGGGCGCCAACCAGGCGGTCGCCGCGGCCCGCCTCGGCGCCGACGTGCGTCTCGTGGGCGCCGTGGGAGACGACGCCGAGGGGCGTGGCATCCGGGACCGCTTCGCCGCGATCGGGGTCGACGCCTCGGGCGTGCAGACCACGGATGCCGCGACCGGAACCGCCCTGATCGTCGTCGACGCGACGGGCGAGAACTCGATCGTCGTGTGCGCGGGCGCGAATGCCGCGATCGATGCGGACGCGCTCGGCATCGAGCCCGGCGCCGCGGTGCTGCTGCAGTTGGAGGTGTCGGATGCCGTCGTCTCGGCCGCCGCGCGCGCTGCGGGCTTCCTCGCGGTGAACGCCGCACCCGCCCGGCCGCTGCCGGCCGACGTGCTCGAGCGGTGCGACCTCGTGATCGTCAACGAGAACGAGTACGCCCAGCTGCCCGAGGTGCACGACGCTCCCCTGCTCTGCCTCACGCTCGGCGCCGAGGGCGCACGCCTGTACCGCCACGGTGAACTCGTGGCCTCGGCCGCGGGGGTTCCCACCACCGTCCGCAACACGGTCGGCGCGGGAGATGCGTTCTGCGCGGCGCTCGTCGTCGGGCTCCTCCGGGGCGACGCAGAAGCAGTCGCGCTGGCCCGCGCCTGCGCCGTCGGATCGGCCGCCGTCGCCGACGACGCCTCGCAACCGGCGCTCGACGCCCTCGACACGTACGGAGTCCCCGCGTGAACCGCCGGCCGATCCTCGTCGACTGCGACACCGGCATCGACGACGCTCTCGCCCTCGCCTACCTGCTGGCCGAGCCTTCCGTCGAGGTCGTCGGAGTCACGACGGTTTCCGGGAACACGGATGCCGCCCGCGCGGCCGCCAACACCCTGTCGCTGTTCGAGCTCGCCGGCGAGGACGACATCCCGGTCGCGACCGGCGCCCACGACTTCCGCGGTCGCGCCTACGCGGGCGGCGCCCCGCACGTGCACGGCGACGACGGGCTCGGCGGCATCGCCCTGACCGCGTCGGCCCGCGCGCACGATGCCCGCGGGGCGGTCCAGCTGATCGACCACCTGGCGGCGCGGCATCCGGATCTCACCGTCCTCGCCCTGGGTCCCCTGACGAATCTCGCGGCATACGCCGAGGCACCGGGCGTCGCCCGATTCGATCGGCTCGTCGTCATGGGCGGCGCTTTCGCCCACTCGGGCAACGTCACCGCATGGGCCGAGGCGAACATCCACAACGACCCCGAGGCCGCGGCTCTCGTCTTCGCGCAGGAGTGGGACACCACGCTCGTGCCCCTCGACGTCACGATGACCCAGACCCTGGATGCCGCCGACCTCGTGCGTCTCGAAGCGATTCCGGGAGCCGTGCCGCAGGCGCTGGCGCGCATGCTGCCGCACTACCTCGACTTCTACGCCGGGATCTTCCCCGACCGGCGCTGCGCGCTGCACGACCCGCTGGCCGCGATGGTGGCGGCGGGTGTGCTGCGCGGGGTCAGCGTCGCGTCGGGCCAGGTCGAGGTGCGGCTCGAGCGCGGCGAACGCGGACGCACGGTGTCTTCGCGCGGGTCGTCGACGCAGCGGTGGGTGCGCGGCATGGAGGGCTCGGCGGCTGAGGTGCTGCTCGAAACGCTCGAGGCACGGGAGTGGCCGGCCTGAGGCTGCGCTCTAGCTGCGGCGGCGGCTCTTCAGCCACGCCGTGAACCGCGACGTGTGACGGTCGGTGAACTCGTTCGCGAGCTGGAAGGCCTCGTCGCCGATGTTCGCGCCGGCGGTGATGGCCTCGATCGAGCGCAGGGCGCGCTGCTCTTGCTCGTCGCGCTCGTCGTGATCGGCCATGGTGTCCAGGGTACGGGCGTAGGTGGACAGGGGCGCCTGTTCTCGCGCCGGAACGACGAAGCCCGCCCTCGCGCATCGCGGGGCGGGCTTCGTGTGATGCTTTGGAACTCAGAAGTCCCAGTCGTCGTCCTCGGTCGCCTCGGCCTTGCCGATGACGTACGACGAGCCTGAGCCACTGAAGAAGTCGTGGTTCTCGTCGGCGTTCGGCGACAGGGCCGAGAGGATCGCGGGGTTCACGTTCGTGACCGACGCGGGGAACATCGCCTCGTAGCCGAGGTTCATCAGCGCCTTGTTCGCGTTGTAGTGAAGGAACTTCTTCACGTCTTCGCTCAGGCCGACCGAGTCGTACAGGCTCTGCGTGTAGCCCACCTCGTTGTCGTAGAGCTCGTACATCAGTGAGAACGTGTAGTCCTTGATGTCGTCGCGACGGGCCTGGTCGACCGTCTCGAGTCCGCGCTGGAACTTGTAGCCGATGTAGTACCCGTGCACGGCCTCGTCGCGGATGATGAGGCGGATCAGGTCGGCCGTGTTGGTGAGCTTGGCGCGGCTCGACCAGTGCATGGGCAGGTAGAAGCCCGAGTAGAACAGGAACGACTCGAGCAGGGTCGAGGCGACCTTGCGCTTGAGCGGGTCATCGCCACGGTAGTAGTCCATGACGATGCGCGCCTTCTTCTGAAGGAACTCGTTCTCGGTCGACCAGCGGAACGCCTCGTCGATCTCCTTCGTCGAGCACAGCGTCGAGAAGATCGACGAGTAGCTCTTGGCGTGCACCGACTCCATGAACGCGATGTTCGTGTAGACGGCCTCTTCGTGCGGGGTGATCGCGTCGGGGATGAGCGAGACCGCGCCCACCGTGCCCTGGATCGTGTCGAGGAGCGTGAGCCCCGTGAACACGCGCATCGTGAGCGTCTGCTCCTCGGGGGTGAGCGTGTTCCACGACTGGATGTCGTTCGACAGCGGCACCTTCTCGGGCAGCCAGAAGTTGTTGACCAGACGGTTCCAGACCTCGAGGTCCTTGTCGTCCTGGATGCGGTTCCAGTTGATGGCCTGCACGTGGTTCAGCAACTGCAGCTTCTCAGCCATGTCGTTCCTGTGTCCTTGATCGATGGGTGGTCAGCGGCTCAGAGCATGCACGAGACGCACTCGGTCATGTCGGTGCCCTCGAGCGCCAGCTGACGCAGACGGATGTAGTAGATGGTCTTGATGCCCTTGCGCCACGCGTAGATCTGCGCCTTGTTGATGTCGCGGGTGGTGACGGTGTCCTTGAAGAACAGCGTCAGCGACAGGCCCTGGTCGACGTGCTGCGTGGCGGCGGCGTACGTGTCGATGACCTTCTCATAGCCGATCTCGTAGGCGTCCTGGTAGTACTCCAGGTTCTCGTTCGTCATGAACGGAGCCGGGTAGTAGACGCGACCGAGCTTGCCTTCCTTGCGGATCTCGATCTTCGAGGCGATCGGGTGGATCGAGCTCGTGGAGTTGTTGATGTACGAGATCGAACCGGTCGGGGGCACCGCCTGAAGGTTCTGGTTGTAGATGCCGTGCGCCTGCACCGAGGCCTTCAGCTCGCGCCAGTCGTCCTGCGTGGGGATCTGGACGTTCGCGAAGAGCTCCTTGGCCTTGGCCGTCTGCGGCTCCCACACCTGGTCGGTGTACTTGTCGAAGAACTCGCCCGAGGCGTAGGTGGAGTTCTCGAAGCCGTCGAAGGCCGTGCCACGCTCGATCGCGAGGCGGTTCGAGGCGCGCAGGGCGTGGAACAGCACCGTATAGAAGTAGATGTTCGTGAAGTCGATGCCCTCGTCGGAGCCGTAGTAGACGTGCTCCCGAGCGAGGTACCCGTGCAGGTTCATCTGGCCCAGGCCGATGGCGTGCGAACGGTCGTTGCCGTCTTCGATCGAGCGCACCGAGGCGATGTGGCTCTGCACGCTCACCGCGGTAAGAGCGCGGATCGCGGTCTCGACCGTGAGGCCGAGGTCGCCACCGTCCATCGCGAGGGCGATGTTCATCGAACCGAGGTTGCAGGAGATGTCCTTGCCGATGGTGTCGTACGAGAGGTCTTCGTTGTACGTGGTCGGCGTGTTGACCTGCAGGATCTCCGAGCACAGGTTCGACATGTTGATGCGGCCGGCGATCGGGTTGGCCTTGTTCACCGTGTCCTCGAACATGATGTACGGGTAGCCCGACTCGAACTGGATCTCGGCGAGGGTCTGGAAGAACTCGCGCGCGTTGATCTTCGTCTTCTTGATGCGCGGGTCGTCGACCATCTCGCGGTACTTCTCGGTGACCGAGATGTCGCCGAACGGCTTGCCGTAGACCTTCTCGACGTCGTACGGCGAGAAGAGGTACATGTCCTCGCCGTTCTTGGCCAGCTCGAACGTGACGTCGGGGATGACGACGCCCAGCGACAGCGTCTTGATGCGGATCTTCTCGTCGGCGTTCTCGCGCTTGGTGTCGAGGAAGCGCAGGATGTCGGGGTGGTGGGCGTTGAGGTACACGGCACCGGCGCCCTGACGCGCACCGAGCTGGTTGGCGTAGCTGAAGCTGTCTTCGAGCAGCTTCATGACGGGGATGATGCCCGACGACTGGTTCTCGATCTGCTTGATCGGCGCACCCGCCTCGCGGATGTTCGACAGCAGCAGGGCGACGCCGCCGCCGCGCTTCGACAGCTGCAGAGCGGAGTTGATGCCGCGGGCGATCGACTCCATGTTGTCTTCGATACGCAGCAGGAAGCAGGACACGAGCTCGCCGCGCTGCGCCTTGCCGGCGTTGAGGAAGGTGGGTGTGGCGGGCTGGAAACGACCGGAGATGATCTCGTCGACCAGCTGCACGGCGAGACGCTGGTCGCCGTCGGCGAGAGCGAGGGCGGTCATGACGACGCGGTCCTCGAAGCGCTCGAGGTAGCGCTTGCCGTCGAAGGTCTTGAGCGTATAGCTCGTGTAGTACTTGAAGGCCCCGAGGAAGGTTTCGAAACGGAACTTCGCGCCGTAGGCGCGGTCATTGAGCTCCTGGATGAACTCCATCGAGTACTTCGCGAGCACGGTGGGCTCGTAGTACTCCTTCTCGACGAGGTAGTCGAGGCGCTCCTTGAGCGAGTGGAAGAACACGGTGTTCTGGTTCACGTGCTGCAGGAAGTACTCGCGGGCAGCGCGCTTGTCGGCGTCGAACTGGATCTTGCCGTCGGCGTCGTACAGATTCAGCATCGCGTTGAGGGCGTGGTAGTCCAGGCCCTCGAATCGCGCCTCGGTCTTGAAGTCCACGTCGGTCAGCTCAACTTCCACCATCGTTCCAATCCCTCGTTGACCCGCTCGACATCGTCGGGGGTGCCGAAAACTTCCAGCCGGTACAGGTGCGGCACCCCGCATTTGCGCGCGATGATGTCGCCGGCGAGGCAGAATGCGTCGCCGAAGTTCGTGTTCCCCGCGGCGATCACGCCGCGGATGTTGCGTCGGTTCCGCTCCTCGTTGAGGAACCGGATGACTTGCTTGGGGACCGCGCCCTTCTCGACGCCCCGGCCGGCACCCCCACCGTAAGTGGGGGTGACCAGCACGAAGGGTTCGTCGACGTGAAGGGGCGGGTCGGTCGGCCGGAGCGGAATGCGCACGGCCCGCTTGCCGAGCTTCTCGATGAAACGTGCGGTGTTGCCCGACACGCTCGAGAAGTAGACCAGCAGCGGAGCCTCGGTCGCCGACAAGACAGTGCTCATGACGGAGGTCTGAGAGCCTGTCGCCGGATCAGGCGAGGCGCGAAGCGAGCTCGTCGATCTTGTCGGGACGGAAGCCCGACCAGTGGTCCTCGTCGGTGATGACGACGGGCGCCTGAAGGTACCCGAGCGACTTGACCTGCTCGAGGGCCGACGGGTCTTCGGACAGGTCGAGCACGTTGTACTCGATGCCCTTCGAGTCGAGTGCGCGGTAGGTCGCGGTGCACTGGACGCAGGACGGCTTGGTGTAGACCGTGATTGCCATGTCGTACTCTCTCTCCCCTGGAAAATCTGTGTCCGGGCGGGCAGGGCCAGCCGGGACCTCAATACTACATATGGGGACGGACATCGGAAGGCACCACAAGGGGTAGTAGTTACATCAGTGTGATTTTCCACCGTCTCTCCCCATGTACAACACAGGTTGTCCACGATTTCATCCACAGATCGACCCCCTTCCTGATCGCTGTTAACAGCCGCGATTCCGCGGTTCTCGCGGCGCCGGTCGACGTCTGTCCACAGTTCGGACGGTAGACGGGGGTTCCGACATTGCACAGAGGGGCGAAATCGTCGATGGGCGTGTCGCGGCGTGTCGCGCCGACCCGGTCGGCGGACGCCTCGGCGCATGTCAGAGGTCGGCTGTAGCGTTATGCGGTGGCCGGCTACCGCGAACTCCTCAGAACCCCTGGCGTGGGGCGCATCATCGCCGCGCAGTTGACCGCGCGGTTCCCCAACGGAATGACCAGCCTCGCCGTGCTGCTGCACATCGAGCACGTCACCGGGTCGTACGGAGCGGCGGGCCTGGTGCTGGCGGCCACGAGCATCGGCCAGGCCGTCGCCGGCCCGGTCACGAGTCGATGGATGGGCATCTGGGGCATGCGGCGCGTGCTCACGGTCACCCTCCTCGTATGCGCGGCGGCGATCGCGACGCTCGCGCTGATCGAGATGCCGCTCCCCCTCTACATGGTGCTCGGCCTGATCGCCGGGCTCTCCACCCCGCCCGTGCAGTCGGCCGTGCGCACCATCTACCCCAAGATGGTCAACGCCAAGCGGCTCACCCCGCTGTACTCGCTCGACGCGTCGCTGCAAGAGATCATCTGGGTGCTCGCCCCCGTGCTCATCACCCTGGTCGCCACGCAGATCGGCACCGTCCCGGGGCTCCTCCTCGTCGTGATCATCCTGCTCGGCGGCGGGGCGTGGTTCATCCTGAGCCCCGAGGTCGGGCGCGTGCGCATCCCCCGCAGTAGACGCAGCCTCGGTCGGGTTCTGACGAAACCGCCGGTCATCCTCGCCACGGCGACCGGGTTCCTCCTCATCGGCGCCTGCTCCGCCGTCGAGGCGGGCGTCGTCGCCACCTTCGACCACGGCGGCCTCGAGGCCGGCCTCATCCTCGCCGTCTTCGCCGTCGGCAGCCTCGCCGGCGGCCTGTCGTTCGGCCACATCCCCATCGGCCCCTGGGCGATGGCCCGGCGCTTCGCCATCGTGGCCCTCGGCCTGACGCTCACCGTCTTCTCTCTCAACGCGTGGTGGATCGGCGCGACCCTCCTCGTCGCCGGCGCAGGGATTGCGCCGGCCCTCGCGGTGATGTTCGCGATGACCTCGGCGAGCGTGCGCTTCAGCGAGACGGCGGAGGCCTACGGCTGGATCGGCACGGGCCAGCTGATCGGCGCGGCCGCCGGCTCCGCGGTCGCGGGCTTCCTCGTCGACGGCGTCGGTCCGACCGGTGCGTACCTCGCCGCGGCGGGCTTCGCCGTGCTCGGGTTCGTCGTCGCCGCGGTTTTCGTGCGCGGCTTCCCCGATCTCCGCCACCGCGACGCGAGCCCGATTCCCGACACAGAGCCGGTCCACACCATCACCTGAACGGATGCCGGGGTGCCCGGCATCCCTCGTCCGAACCGCCGGATGCGCGGGTCAGTGCGTGCGCCGCAGAAGCTCCAGGACCGCGAGCGCGTAGGCGTCGGCGGGGGCCGGGTGGTCGAACACCAGCGTGGATCCGCCGATCGAGATCTCGACCTCGAACGTGTCGGACAGCCGGCGCAGCGACCGGAAGGTCGAGCGCAGCATCTCGCGCAGCTGCGACTCCGAGGGCAGCCACAGCGCATCCTCGGTGGCGACCGAGTCGAGCGCCCACTCGGTCGTGCCGTTGAAGGCGAGGATCCGCCCGGTGGGGTACTCGCGCGGCTCCACCGTCATGTCGCTGACGGTGAAGACGTCGGCCTCGAACTCCGGCTCGTCGAGCTGGAAGCGGTCGCCGGATCGCGGATGCCACACCAATCCCGCCTCCCGCAGAGCCTGGGCCATCTCGGTCGAGATCATGGCATCCATTCTGGGGGCGTTCTGTGACGCGCGGCGCGGCGGGGTGCACACCGTCGGAGCAAGATGGATGCCATGCCCACACCCCTGACCCTCCCCCGCCTGTCGTGGGGCGACCCTCGCGGCCCGCAGGCGTTGCTCGCCCACGGACTCGGCTCGGACGGCGCCCTCATGTGGCGGTACGGCGTCGCGCTGGCCGATGCGGGGTGGCACGCCGTCGCCGTCGACCTCCGCGGCCACGGCGATGCTCCGCGCGCCCTCGAGTACGGCCTGTCGGCGTACGCCGCCGATCTGCTCGGGACCGCGCCCGGGGGTGGCGGGACGTGGGACGCCGTCGTCGGGCACTCGCTCGGCGGAGCGGCCTCGACGCTCGCGGCGGCGGAGAACCCCGCATGGACGCGGCGCCTCGTGCTCATCGACCCGGCGATCACCCTGTCGGCGGGCGACCGCGAGATCGTCCGCGCGAGTCAGGAACAGTCCTTCGCCGACCCGAGCATCGACGCCGTGCGCGCGGCGCACCCCGACTGGCATCCGATCGACGTCGAGTTGAAGGCGCGGGCCACGCAGCGGGCGAGCCGCTGGGCCGTCGAGCAGACGAGCCTGCAGAACCCCGAGTGGGACGTGCGATCCGCCGCGGCCTCCCTCACGGTGCCGACGCACGTGGTCGGCGCCGACCCGGCGGTGCACTCGATCTTCACGGGCGAGCTCGCGGCCGAGGTGTTGCGCAACCCGGTCGTGACGATGAGCGTGGTCCCGGGCGCGGGGCACTCCCCCCATCGAGACCGACCCGAGGCGGCGGTCGCGGCCGTCCTCGACGCCCTGCGCTGATCGGCGCGTACCCGTTTCGCGGGGCGGTGCCACCCCCGCCCGCAATGTCGGAGGTGCCGAGCAGAATGGATGCCATGACCTCGTTCGATCCGGCTCGGTACCTGCCCGACGACCTGCTCGCGCGCATCCGCGAGCGCGCCGCCGTGCACGACCGCGAGAACACCTTCCCGCACGACGACCTCGACGAGCTGCGGGCGGCCGGGTATCTCGGCACCCTGGTGCCCTCCGAGCTCGGCGGCGCGGGACTGAGTCTCGCCGAGGCGTCGGTGCTGCAGCAGCGTCTGGCGGGCGCGGCTCCAGCGACGGCCCTGGCCGTGAACATGCACCTCGTCTGGACGGGCGTCGCCAAGGTCTTGAGCGACCGCGGGATGAACGATCTCGAGCACGTCCAGCGGGGCGCGGCGGCGGGCGAGGTCTTCGCGTTCGGCATCAGCGAGGCCGGCAACGACCTGGTGCTCTTCGGCAGCGACACCGAGGCGCGCCCCGACGGCCAGGGCGGCTACACGTTCACGGGTACGAAGATCTTCACGTCCCTCTCGCCGGTGTGGGACCACCTCGGCGTGCACGGGCTCGACGAGACCTCGCCCGACGGCCCCAAGATGGTGTTCGCCTTCCTCGACCGCAGCGACGACGTCGTCGCCCACGACGACTGGGACACCCTGGGCATGCGGGGCACGCAGAGCCGCACGACCGACCTGCGCGGGGCCCACGCTCCCGCCGACCGCGTCGTGCGACGCATCGACCCCGGCCCGCAGCCCGACCCGCTCGTGTTCGGCATCTTCGCGGTCTTCGAGATCCTGCTGGCGTCGGTGTACACCGGCATTGCGCGGCGCGCGCTCGACCTCGCCGTCGAGGCCGCGACCTCGCGCCGGTCGAAGAAGACCGGGACGACGTACTCGAACGATCCCGACATCCGCTGGCGCATCGCCGACATGGCGCTCGCCTACGACGCGCTTCCCCCGCAGCTGGCGGCTCTCGCCTCCGACGTCGACTCCCTCGCCGACCACGGCGGGCGCTGGTTCAGCCTGCTGTCGGGGGTGAAGTACCGCGCGGTCGCGATGGCGAAAGCCGTCGTCGACGACGCCATCCTCGTGGGCGGCGGCTCGGCGTACTTCTCGCGCAACGAGTTGAGCCGCTTGTACCGCGACGTGCTGGCCGGCATGTTTCACCCCTCCGACTCCGAGTCGGCGCACTCGACCGCCGCGGCCGCCTGGCTCGGACCGGTGACCGACTGATGGCGCGCACGCCGACCTCGGCGCTGAGTCCCGCCGATCAGGAGCGTCGTCGCGCCCTGCGCGTGATGAAGGGCGTCGCGCTCGGCGCGCTGATCGCCATGGCCGTGGTCTTCGCGATCTCGTTCGCCCTGCAGCGCGAGGTGGAGTGGCTGCAGTACGTCCGCGCGGCCGCCGAGGGCGGAATGGTCGGCGCCCTCGCCGACTGGTTCGCCGTCACCGCGCTGTTCCGCCACCCGCTCGGGCTCCCCATCCCGCACACCGCGATCATCCCGCGTCGCAAGGACGAGATCGGCCGGCAGCTGGGCGAATTCGTCGAGACGAACTTCCTCGAGGGCGATGTCGTGCGTACCAAGCTCGAGTCGACCCCGCTGTCGGCGCGCGCGGGCGCCTGGCTCGCCGACCCCGCACACGCCGATCGCGTCGCCGCCGAGGGGGCGACGCTCGCGTCGAGCATCCTCACCGCTCTCAGCGACGACGACGTGCAGGGCCTCATCGAAGACCTCGCGCGCGAGCACCTCCTCGCCCCCGACTGGGGTCCCTCGATCGGTGGCTGGCTCGAACGCGTCGTCGGCTCGGGCGCCCATCACGGTGCGGTCGACCTCGCCCTCGACAACATCGCCGTGTGGCTCGGCAACAACCGCGACACGTTCCAGGGCCTGGTTTCGCGGCGCCTGCCCTCGTGGGTTCCCGGCATGGCGGCCCGCCTCGTCGACGACACCGTCTACCGCGAGGCCGTGCAGTTCGTCGATGCCGTGCGCGCCGACCCGAACCACCAGGCCCGCGGGGCGATCGACGGCTACCTGGGCCGTCTCGCCGACAGCCTGCAGCACGACCCCGCCACCATGATGCGCCTCGAAGAGGCGAAGGCGGCCGTCTTCGACAGCCCGCGCGTCCGCCAGTTGGCGGCCGACGCCTGGAACACCGCCAAGGCCGGGCTGCTCCGATCGCTCGCCGACCCCGAGAGCGCGCTGCGCCGACGCGCCTCTGCGACCCTCGCCGAGGTGGGCGGGCGCCTGCAGCGAGACGAGGTCCTGCAGAAGCGCGTCGACGGCTGGGTCACCGACGCCGCGGTGTTCGTCGTGGGGCGCTACCGTCACGACATCGCCTCGATCATCACCGACACCGTCGAACGGTGGGATGCCGAAGAAACCACCGAGAAGATCGAGCTCATGGTCGGCCGCGACCTGCAGTACATCCGCCTGAACGGCACGATCGTCGGCGCTCTCGCGGGCCTCGTCATCTTCACCGTCGCCCATCTGGTCTGGGGATCATGACGGTTCGCGCACTTCCTGGCCGGAACCTCGCACGTCGTGCCGCCCCGCGCCTCCGGCACGTGAGTAGCCTGGTGCGCGTGACAGTCGGTTCGGGCACCGAGGCCCTTTTCAGCTACGCCAAGCTGCAGCTTGCCGAGGTTCAGCTCGACACCTTCGGTCACCGCGTCGACGGAACCGAAGACGTCTTGGCCGGGTACCGCCTCGAGTGGATCGACGCCGCCGACGAACGCGTCGCACATCTCTCGGGCCACGACCGCTACCCGATGCTCCGACGCACCGACGACCCGAACGACCGCGTGTTCGGCCGCGTGCTGCACCTTACTCCCGAAGAGATCGACGCCGCCGACGAGTACGAGGTGTCGCTGTACCGGCGCGCCTCCGTGCTGCTCGCCAGCGGCATCCGCGCCTGGGTGTACGTGGCCGCATGAGCGCCCTGTCCGTCGATCCCCTCTGGCCGCGCGCCGGAGACTGGCCCGCGCCCGACGCGACGACGATCCCGGATGCCGTTCTGCTCGGCGTCCCCGCCTGGCGCACGTCCCTGTCACCGACGGGGGCGGGTGAGACCCCCGCCGCCGTGCGCGACGCGCTCCGCCGCTACTCCCCGACCCTGCTCGGTCCTCCGCCGCTCGATCTGAACGCGGCGCTGCGCATCGTCGACGCCGGCGACGTCGACGAGCCCGACGGCCGCGAGGGGGAGGCACGCGTGCGCGCGTCCGTCGAGAACCTGTCCGCCGCCGGACTCGTCATCGCCCTCGGCGGCGACAACTCCGCGACCTACGCGGTCGCGCAGGGCCGCGGAGCGCGGGGGCTCATCACCCTCGACGCGCACTTCGACCTGCGCGACGGCGAGTCGAACGGCTCCCCCGTGCGCCGGTTGATCGCCGACGGTCTCGACCCGCGCCGCATCGTCCAGATCGGCATCGCCGACTTCGCCAACTCCGCCGCGTACGCGCAGCGCGCTCTCGACGCCGGCATCACGGTCATCACTCTCGACGAGGTCCGCCGACGCGGCATCGACGACGTCGTGGCTGAGGCCCTGCGGGTGGCGGGAGGAGCATCTCTCGACGCCATCAGCGACGGGCCCCGCCCCGACCCCGCGGGCACCCCGCCCGCCGGCATCCACCTCGATATCGACGTCGATGTGTGCGACCGCTCGGTCGCCCCCGGCTGCCCCGCGAGCGTTCCGGGCGGACTCGCCGCGTGGGAGCTCCGGGGCCTCGTGCGCGGTCTTGCCCGCGACTCCGGCGTGATCAGCGCCGACATCGTCGAAGTGGATGCCACGGCAGACGCCCCCGACGCCCGCACCGTGCGACTGGCCGCGCTGTGCGTACTCGAGCTCCTGGCAGGATTGGCGGAAAGACGATGATCCAACTCGTTCTCGCGCGGCACGCGAAATCGGACTGGGCCGATGAGGGCGTCGACGACCACGACCGCCCCCTGAACGACCGCGGCCGGCGCGACGCCCCGGCCATGGCGCGGACCGTGGTGCGCAAGGGCGTTCGCCCCGAGGTCATCCTCTCCAGCACCGCGCTGCGCGCCCGGCAGACCGCCGACGCGTTCGCGCGGGCGTTCGATGCCGAGATCACCGAGCAGGCCGAGCTCTATCTCGCCGAGCCCGCCCAGCTGCTCGCCGCGGCGCGCGCCGCCGGGGTGGACGAGGTCATGGTCGTCGCCCACGACCCGGGCATGAGCGCGCTCGTGTCGCGCCTCGCCGATCGCGACGAGCGGATGGTGACGTGCGCCGTGGCGATCTTCACGTGGCACGAGGGCACGTGGGACGACGTCGACGCCACCCCGCCCGACGAGTTCGAGCTGCTCACGCCCTAGGCGCCCTCCCCCGGACAACGGCGACCCTCGGGTCGCCCTCCCTTGAGCCACGGCAGCCCCCGGGTCGCCCTCCCCGAACAACGGCAACCCTCGGGTCGCCGTCCCCCGAACCACAGCGACCCTCGGCTCGCTCGCGACGGCGGATCGTCAGCTCTCCACGCCGTCCTTCCACACGCGCCGCACGAGCGGCACCCCGGGCCGGTAGGCGAGGTGCACCCTCGAGGGGGCGTCGAGCAGCACGAGGTCGGCCCGCGCACCGGGCTCGATCACGCCGACGTCGGTGCGACGGAGAGCCCGCGCACCCCCGGCCGTGGCGGCCCAGACGGCCTCGGCCGGGGTCATCCCCATCTCGCGCACCGCGAGGGCGATCATCAGGGGCATGGAGCTCGTGAAGCTCGAGCCGGGGTTGCAGTCGCTCGCGAGCGCCACCGTGGCGCCCGCGTCGAGCAGGCGCCGCGCATCGGGGTAGGGCTGGCGGGTCGAGAACTCCACGCCCGGCAGCAGGGTCGCGACGGTGTCGGAGGCGGCGAGCGCGGCGACGTCGTCGTCCGACAGGAAGGTGCAGTGGTCGACCGCCGCCGCACCGAGGCTCACCGCCAGGGCCGCGCCGTCGCCGTACCCGAGCTGGTTCCCGTGCACCCGGATGCCGAGCCCCTGCGCCCGGCCCGCCTCGAGCACCCGCCGGCTCTGAGCGGGCGAGAACGCCCCGGTCTCGCAGAAGACGTCGACCCACCGCGCGTGGGGGGCGACCGCGTCGAGCATGGCGCCGACCACGAGGTCGACGTACTCGTCCGCTCGCCCGGCGAATTCGGGTGCGACGACGTGCGCGCCGAGGAACGTCACCTCGTCGGTCACCTCGGCCGCGAGCCGCGCGAGACGGGTCTCGGTGCCGACGTCGAGGCCGTACCCGGTCTTGATCTCGAGCGTCGTCGTCCCCTGCGCGCGACCCTCGGCGACCAGGGCACGCAACCGCTCGCGGAGGTCGTCGTCGGATGCCGCCCGGGTCGCCGCGACCGTGGTACGGATGCCACCCGCGGCATAGCGCTCTCCCGCCATGCGCGCGGCGAACTCCTCCGCGCGGTCGCCGCCGAACACGAGGTGCGTGTGGCTGTCGACGAAGCCGGGGATCACGGCGCGACCCCCGGCGTCGACCACCTCGATCTGCTCGCCGGCGCCGCGGGCGGCGGCATCCGGAATCTCCTCCCGGGGCCCCGCCCACGCCACGCGTCCGTCCCGGACGAGCACGGCCGCGTCGAGCACAGTCCCGCACGGGTCACCCTCGACGGCGACGTTGGTGGTGAGCTCGCCCACGTTCGTCAGCAGGAACGAGCCGCGACCGGTCAGCGCGGGAGCGCTCACCACATCGGCACCGTCAGGCCACGCTCCGCCGCGACCTCGCGCGCGCGGTCGTACCCGGCGTCCACATGGCGCATGACCCCGGTACCGGGGTCGTTGACGAGCACGCGGGCGAGCTTCTCGGCGGCGAGGGCGGTGCCGTCGGCGACGCACACCTGTCCCGCGTGGATGCTGCGGCCGATCCCGACTCCGCCGCCGTGGTGGATCGACACCCACGACGCTCCGCTCGCGGTGTTGAGCAGCGCGTTGAGCAGGGGCCAGTCGGCGATGGCGTCGGAGCCGTCGGCCATGGCCTCGGTCTCGCGGTAGGGCGAGGCGACGGATCCGGAGTCGAGGTGGTCGCGGCCGATGACGATGGGTCCCGATAGCTCGCCCGAGGCCACCATCTCGTTGAATTTCAGGCCGGCGAGGTGGCGCTCCTGGTAGCCGAGCCAGCAGATGCGCGCGGGGAGTCCCTCGACCTGCACCTGCTTCCCCGCCTTGTCGAGCCAGCGGTGCAGCGCCGCATCCTCGGGGAAGAGTTCGGCGACGGCCCGGTCGGTCTTGGCGATGTCTTCGGGGTCGCCCGAGAGCGCGACCCAGCGGAACGGCCCCTTGCCCTCGGCGAACAGCGGGCGGATGTACGCGGGGACGAATCCCGGGAACGCGAACGCGCGGTCGTACCCGCCGAGCTCCGCCTCGCGGCGGATCGAGTTTCCGTAGTCGAACACCGCCGCCCCGGCATCCTGGAACTCCACCATCGCCCTCACATGCGCCGCCATGCTCTCGCGCGAGCGGCGGGTGAACTCCTCGGGGTCGCGAGCGGCTTCGGCCTGCCACTGGTCGACCGAGACGCCGACCGGCAGATACGACAGCGGGTCATGCGCGCTGGTCTGGTCGGTGACGATGTCGATCCGGATGCCGCGGGCGAGCAGCTCCGGGAAGACCTCGGCCGCGTTGCCCTCGACGCCGACCGACAGCGCCTCACCCGTCTCGCGTGCGGCGCTCACCCGCTCGATCGCGGAGTCGAGGTCGGCGGCCACCTCGTCGAGGTACCCGTGGGCGACTCGGCGGTCGAGGTGCGTGCGGTCGACGTCGACGATGAGCACCGCTCCCCCGTTCATCGTGACGGCGAGGGGCTGCGCTCCGCCCATGCCTCCGCACCCGGCGGTGAGGGTGAGGGTGCCCGCGAGCGACTCGCGACCGAGCGAGCGGGCGACGGCCGCGAAGGTCTCGTACGTGCCCTGCAGAATGCCCTGCGTGCCGATGTAGATCCACGACCCGGCGGTCATCTGGCCGTACATCGTCAGGCCGAGCTCTTCGAGCTTGCGGAACTCGGGCCACGTCGCCCAGTCGCCCACGAGGTTCGAGTTGGCGATGAGTACGCGCGGCGCCCACTCGTGCGTGCGGAACACGCCGACCGGCTTGCCCGACTGCACGAGCAGCGTCTCGTCGGGTTCGAGTTCGTCGAGGGTGCGCACGATCGCGTCGTACGCCGCCCACGACCGCGCGGCCCTCCCCGTACCGCCGTAGACGACGAGGTCGTCGGGCCGCTCGGCGACCTCGGGGTCGAGGTTGTTCATGAGCATGCGCTTGGCGGCCTCGGCGCCCCAGCTCTTCGCGGTGCGCTCGGAGCCGCGGGCCGCGCGGATCGGAGAGCGGGGGGCGGATGCCGGGCCCCCGGCGGGCGATCCCGTCACGGCCTCGGTCACCGGGGCGGCGGCTTCGGGCGTCGTGTCGACCGGTGCCGCGCCGGTCGTGGTGGTGTCGGTCATGGCGGATCTCCTTCGATCGGGACGCGAGGTCAGGCGGTGGGGACGGGCGTGGAGAGCGTGTGGGCGGAGTCCGTCTGCGCGAGCGCGGCCCGGGCAACCGCGCCCGAGGCGACGAGGTCGGTGACGGCCTCGATCTCGGGCGAGACGAAGCGGTCGAGGCCGGGGCCTTCCACCCGCGTGCGGACGAGATCGCGCACGGCGCCGGTGGCCGCCGCGGGCTGAAGCGGAGCGCGGAGGTCGAGGGCACGGCATCCGGTCAGCACTTCGATCGCGAGCACGCGGGCGAGCCCGTCGATCGAGCGACGGAGCTTGCGGGCACCCGCCCAGCCCATCGAGACGTGGTCCTCCTGCATCGCGCTCGAGGGGATCGAGTCGACCGAGGCGGGGGCGGCGAGGCGCTTGAGCTCCGACACGATGCCGGCCGCGGCGTACTGCGCGATCATCAGGCCCGAGTCGACCCCCACCTCGTCGGCGAGGAACGGCGGGAGCCCGTTGCTCCGGGCGACGTCGAGAGCGCGGTCGGTGCGGCGCTCCGACATCGACGCCACGTCGGCGACGGCGATCGCGAGGAAGTCGAGCACGTACGCCACGGGCGCGCCGTGGAAGTTGCCGTTCGACTCCACGCGCCCGTCGACGGTGACGACGGGATTGTCGACGGCGGATGCCAACTCGCGGTCGGCGACCAGGGAGGCGTGCGTCGCCGTGTCGCGCGCGGCGCCGTGCACCTGGGGGGCGCAGCGCAGGGAGTAGGCATCCTGCACGCGCGTGCACTCGGGTCCGCGGTGGCTTGCGACGATCGGCGACCCGGCGAGGAACGCGCGGAGATTCGCCGCGGACGCCGCCTGGCCGAGCTGCGGCCGGAGCGCCATGAGGTCGGCCGCGAAAACGGCATCCGTCCCCAGCTGGGATTCGATCGAGATCGCGGCCGAGACGTCCGCCGTGGTGAGCAGCATCTCGAGGTCGTGCAGGGCGAGCAGCAGCATGCCGAGCATGCCGTCGGTGCCGTTGATGAGGGCGAGGCCCTCCTTCTCGCGCAGGGCGACCGGGGCGATCCCCGCGGCGGCGAGCGCGTCGGCGGCGGATCGCAGATCGCCGGCAGCGTCGCGCACCTCCCCCTCGCCCATCACCGCGAGGGCGACGTGCGACAGCGGCGCGAGATCGCCCGAGCAGCCGAGCGAGCCGTACTCGCGCACGACCGGGGTGATCCCGGCGTTCAGCAGGGCGGCGTAGATCTCGACGACGACCGGGCGCACGCCGGTGCGACCCGTGGCGAGGGTCTGCAGCCTCAGCAACATGAGGGCGCGCACGACCTCGCGCTCGACCTCGGAGCCGGTGCCCGCGGCGTGCGAGCGGATGAGGCTCGCCTGCAGCTGCGCGCGCCGATCCTCGGCGATGAAGGTCGTCGCGAGCGCCCCGAATCCGGTCGAGATGCCGTAGTGCGGCTGCGGGTCGTCGGCGAGCCCCTCGATCAGCGCGCGGGTGTCGGCCACCCGCTGCAGCGCGTCGGCGTCCACCGTCACCCGCGCGTCGTGCCGCGCGACGGCGACGACGTCCTGGGGGGTGAGGGGGTGGGATCCGACGGTGACGCTCTCGTTCATACGCCGATTCCATCGCGCGCACTGTCGCGGGACGACGGGGTTCTGGCATCCTGTGTCTGTCATGCCAGACATTCCGCGCCCGCAGGTTCCCGCCGCCGATCAGACGCTGCGGATCCTCTCGCTGCTCGCGCGCCAACCCGGCCCGGTGGCCGCGCAGTCGATCGCCACGACCCTCGGCATCCCCCGCTCGAGCGTGTACCACCTGCTCGCGACGCTCGAGCAGCACGGCTACGTCGTGCACCTGCCCGGCGACCGGCGCTGGGGCCTGGGCACGGCGGCGTTCGAGCTCGGCGGCGGATACGCCCGGCAGCAGCCCCTCGCCCGGCTCGGCCGTCCCCTGCTGGCCGGGCTCTCCGACCGGGTCGGCGAGTCGGCGCACCTCGCCGTGCTGGCGGGTCGCGACGTGCTGTACATCGTCGAGGAGCGCGCCCCGCGGCGGCCGGCGCTCGTCACCGACGTGGGCGTGCGTCTGCCCGCGCACCTCACCGCGACGGGTCGGGCGATGCTCGCCGCACTCCCCCGCGAGCAGGTCAGGGCGCTGTTCCCGGATGCCACGGCCCTCACCCAGCGCCACGGCTCGGGCCCCGCGACCCCGCGCGAGCTGCGCGAGGTGCTGCGGCTCGTGCGGGCCGACGGCCACGCGAGCGAGAACGGCGAGGTCACGCCCGGATTCCGCTCCGTCGCCACCGCGGTGCTCGACCACGCCGGGTGGCCCGCCGCGGCCGTCGCGATCACGTGGCCGGCCGACGGCCCCCCGCGCGATACCGAGGCGCTGGCGTCAGCGGCATCCGGAACCGCCGCCGAGCTCGCCCGCCGCATCGGCCGTCACGCCTGACGCGCGCTCCGGGCCGCGCACGGCGCGCTCTCCCGGTTTGGGGCGCATTCCGTCGTTCGGGGCTTGCCATTCCCGCCCCAAACGCACAATGTCGCCCCAAACCGCCCGATTCAGCCGCCGCGGCGCGCTCACCCCGACGCCTCAGCGCACCACCAGCCGCGGCTCCACCAGCACGTGCGCCGCCCCGGCCGTCGGGGCGCGGGGGGCGACGACCGTGCCGTTCTCGCCCATGAGAAGGTCGAGGGCCCCGGATGCCACTTTCTCGGGCAACTGCTCGACGCTCGAGAGGCCGAGCGCCTCCACCGCGGGGGTGTTGTCGAAGCCGACGACCGCGATGTCGGGGCGGCCGGCCAGGGTCACGGCGAGGTGCGCGCCGATCGCGAGGGAGTCGCTCGCGCATACGATGCCCGTCACTCCCGGGTCGGCGGCGAGACCCGCGGCGACCACGTCGCGCGCGGCCGAGACGTTCTCTTCGACGACCCACCGGGGGCCCGAGGCCGCGCTCTCGCGCCAGCCACGCTCGCGTTCGTCACCGGTGCCCGAGCCGCCCGGCCAGCCGAGGAACGCGATCCGCGAAGAACCCTGCCCGAGCAGGTGCGCGGTCGCCGCGCGCGTGCCGGCGGCCCCGTCGACGTCGACCCAGAGGTGCGCGGGGGCTTCGACGTCGTCTTCGCCCCACGGCCGCCCGAACGAGACGAACGGCAGTCCGCGGTCGAGCAACCACCCCGTGCGCGGATCTCCGTGGAAGGTGCCGGTGACCACGACGGCATCCACCTCTCCCCCCTCGAGCAGGCCGCCGAGGCGGGCGATCTCCTCCTCCGGGGTGCGCGCGGCGTACAGCAGCACGCGCATGTCGCGCTCACCCGCGCGTTCGGTCAGGGCATGCACGAAGCGGTCGAGCACGACGCCCGAGATCCCGCCGGCGTACGGATCGAGATGGATGCCGATGGTCGAGCTCCGGCGCGTGCGCAGGCGCCGGGCGGCCGCGTGCGGGCGGTATCCGAGCTCGGCGATCGCTGCCTCGACGCGCAGGCGCGTGACCTCGCGCACGATGTCGGGAGTGTTCACCACGTTCGACACGGTCTGCCGCGAGACCCCGGCGACGCGGGCGACGTCGTCGACGGTGGGCGCCTTCGCCATGTCTCGTCTCCCCCGTGCCGTGGCCGGCGCCCGTCGGCATCCGGCGTCTGCGATGTTTCCGCCTCTCGCTCTGTCCGCTGAGACGAGAGTCGAGACCGTCAGCCTAGGCCGAGGGGCAACCGCTTGACATCTCGCGCCGCCGTTCCTTACCGTTGTCGGACCGTCATTTGAACGATCAAAAGAGACGGCCCTCCGAGCACCCGGAGGGGTCGCATGCCTCATCGAAGGAGAGAGACACATGACACGGCACATCGCCCGCAACTGGCTCGCCGCCGGCGCACTACTGGCGACCGGAGCCCTCACGCTCACCGCGTGCGGCTCCGGATTCAACGACACCCCGGGCGACTCCCAGGCCTCGGGCTCGGGCACGCTCAGCATCCTCATCGGCTCCTCGGGCGACGCCGAGACCAAGGCCGTCACCGACGCCGTCGCCGCGTGGAGCGAGCAGTCGGGCGTGCAGGCCGAGGTGCAGACGGCCAACGACCTCCCCCAGCAGCTCTCGCAGGGCTTCGCAGCAGGATCCCCGCCGGACCTCTTCTACCTCGCGCCCGAGGCCCTCGCCGGGTACGCCGCGAACGGCTCGATCGCCGCCTACGGCGACGACCTGGCGAACAAGAGCGACTTCTACCCGTCGCTCGTCGACAACTTCACCGTCGACGGAAAGTTCTACTGCGCGCCCAAGGACTTCTCGACCCTGGCCCTCATCATCAACACCGACCTCTGGTCGGCGGCAGGGCTGACGGATGCCGATGTCCCCACGACCTGGGACCAGTTGGCATCCGTCGCTCAGAAGCTCACCACGGACGGCCGCGTCGGCCTCGCGTTCGGCGCCGAGTACCAGCGCGTCGGCGCCTTCATGGCCGAGGCCGGCGGCGGACTCGTCACCGACGGCAGGGCCACGGCCGACAGCTCCGCCAACGTCGAAGCACTGGACTACGTCAAGACGCACCTGAACGACGGCACCTTCGCGTTCGCGTCGGACGTGGGCGCGGGCTGGGGCGGCGAGGCGTTCGGCACGCAGAAGGCCGCCATGGTCATCGAGGGCAACTGGATCACCGGCGCCATGTCGGCCGACTACCCCACCGTGAAATACACCGTCGCCGAGCTGCCCGCGGGCCCCGGCGGCAAGGGCACGCTGCAGTTCACCAACTGCTGGGGCATGGCCGCCGACAGCGGCAACCAGGAGCAGGCGCGCTCGCTCGTCGAGTTCCTGACCTCGACCGACCAGCAGCTGGCGTTCTCGAAGGCCTTCGGCCCGATGCCCTCGATCCAGTCGGCCGCCGACGCGTGGAGCTCCGCGAATCCCGACCTCACGGCGTTCCTCTCCGGTGCCGAGTACGCGCAGTTCCCGCCGAACATGGCCGGCGCCGCCGACGTCATCACCGACTTCAACGCGCAGCTGGAGTCGCTGAAGACCGGTGACCCGCAGGCGCTGCTCAAGACGGCGCAGTCCAACCTCGAGGCCATCACGAAGTAGCCATGAGCGCTCTCACCTCAGCGCCGCGTCGCGCCGGATCCTCCTCCCCGGGGATCCGGCGCGGCGAGGCCGCCGCCGGCTGGCTGTTCACCGCCCCCGTGCTGATCATCCTGGGCGTGTTCCTGCTCGTCCCCGTGCTCATGGCGCTGTGGGTGAGCTTCTCCGACTGGACCGGGCGCGGCAGCCCCTTCTCCTCCAACGTCGGCTTCGTCGGTCTCGACAACTACGCCGCCGTGACCACCGGTGGCGGTCTCGCCGAGCGCGACTTCGGCACGGCGCTGCGCAACAACGCCTGGTACGTGCTGCTGGTCGTCCCGCTGCAGACCGCCCTCTCGCTTTTCCTCGCGGTGCTCGTCAACCGCGCGGTGCTCCGCGGACGCGGCCTGTTCCGCACCGCCTTCTACTTCCCCTCGGTCACCAGCTCGGTGGCCATCACCGTGCTGTGGCTCTTCCTCTTCTCGGCATCCGGTGCGGTGAACGAGGTGCTGTCGTGGCTCGGCATCAACGGGCCGAACTGGTTCAGCGATCCCTCGGGCGTCGTGCACAATCTGCTCGGAGCCCTCGGCGTCACGAGCGGCCCCGCCTTCCTCACCGGCAACACGATGCTCGGCGTCTCGTGGTGGGATTGGCTCGCCGGCCCCTCGGTCGCGATGTCGGCGTTCATCCTCATGGCCGTTTTCACCACCTCGGGCACCTTCATGCTGCTGTTCATCGCGGGGCTGCAGAACATCGGCGCCGACGTGCAGGAGGCCGCGATGATGGACGGTGCGAACGGCTGGCAGCGCTTCTGGCGCGTGACCCTTCCGCAACTCAAGCCCGTACTGTTCACCGTGCTCACCCTGGGCCTCATCGGCACCTGGCAGGTGTTCGACCAGATCTACACCGGCACACAGGGCGGCCCCGGCAAGACCACGCTCACCCCGGCCTACCTCAGCTACTCCTCGGCGTTCCTGTCGCAGCAGTGGGGTCAGGGGGCGGCGATCGCGTTCGTGCTGTTCGTCATCATCGTGGCCCTGACGATCCTGCAGCGCTTCGTGCTGCGCGACCGCCCGGTCTCGCGGCGACGGCTGCGGCAGTACGAGGTGCCCGCGCAGAAGGGAGCGCAGCGATGACCGCCACCGCCTCTCCCCAGACCACCGTCCTCGCCGAGCAGCGTGTCGACGGACCCGTGAAGCCCGCGAAGCACCGCATGTCGGGCAAGGCCCTGCGCTGGCAGATCGGCCTGTACGTCCTGCTGATCGTGCTCGCGGTCATCTACATCTACCCGTTCCTCGTGCAGGTGGCGACGTCGTTCAAGACGGATGCCGCGGCGGCGGCCGATCCGATCTCGCTCGCGCCGCAGCCGTTCACGTGGGCGGCCTACGAGCGACTGTTCCTGAACTCCGACTTCCCCGTGTGGTTCGGCAACTCGGTCGTGGTGACCGTGTTCGTCACCGCGGGACGCGTGTTCTTCAACTCCCTCGCCGGCTACGCGCTCGCCCGCCTGCAGTTCCGCGGGCGCGGGATCGTGTTCGCCGCCCTCATCGCGGTGATGGCGGTGCCGACTGTGGTGCTGCTGATCCCGAAGTTCCTCGTCATCAACCAACTGGGCATCTACGACTCGTACGCGGGCATGATCCTGCCGTTGCTGGTCGATGCCGCGGGCGTGTTCATCATGAAGAACTTCTTCGAGTCGATCCCGCCCTCGGTCGAGGAGCAGGCGCGCATCGACGGCGCCGGCACGTTCCGCATCTTCTGGTCGGTCGTGCTGCCGATGGCCCGGCCCGCGCTCATCACGATCGTGATCCTGTCGTTCCAGGGATCGTGGAACGAGTTGAGCCATTTCGTCATCTCGACCCAGTCGCCCGAGCTCACCACCCTGACCAAGGGCGTGGCGTCCCTGGCCAGCGGTCAGCTCAGCCAGGGCAGCCAATTCCCCCTCAAACTCGCGGCTGCGGCCATCATGACGATCCCGGTCGCCGTGGTGTTCTTCATCTTCCAGCGCCGCATCATGAACGCCAGCGAAGGAGCCGTCAAAGAATGACCACCGCCCCCACCACCTCGCCTGCCGGGACGACGGTCGACGCCCCTCCCCTGCAACCGCTGCTCAGCGATGCGCTGATCGTGCTGCGGGCCCCCACCCAGGTGTGGTCCGACGGTACGGGAGACATGGGCGCGGCCGCGGTGCACGGCGTCTACCACGGCGACGTGCGACACGTTCGTGCGCTCACCGCGAGCTGCGACGGTTCGCCGATCGAGTGGATCTCGACCGCCCCCGACGGCGCCTCGCGCGTGGTCTTCGCCGGGCTCCTGCGCAGCCTGGACGACACCACCCCCGACCCCAAGGTGCGCCTGCTGCGCGACCGCCGCGTCGACGACGGCGTGGTGAGCGAGTCGTGGACCGTGCACTCGCGCGTCGAGCATCCCATCCGCACCACGCTGCGGCTGACGCTCGCCCCCGAGTTCGCCCAGCTGCACGAAGTGAAGTCGGGTCATGCGACCGCGCGCGACGTCGAGGTCTTCGTCGAGGCAGAGAAGATCCGGGCGGATGCCGGCGCGCAGGGCCTCGAGCTCGTCGCTCCGGGCGCCCGCGTGGCGTCGGCCGACCATGGTCTCGAGGCCGAGTGGGATGTGGAGGTCGCGCCCTTCGGCTCCGCCGAGATCGGCTGGACGCTGACGCTGCGCGACGACACACTCGTCGTGGGCTCGGCCGCAGCCCCTGCGCGGTGGAACGCCGCGGCCGTCGCCGCCGATGCCCCCGACCCGCGCCTGTCGCGGTGGCTGCGCACCGCGCTCGACGACCTCGACGCCCTGCGGCTCGTGCTCCCCGAGAACCCCGACGACGAGTTCTTCGCCGCGGGCGCGCCGTGGTTCTTCACGCTCTTCGGCCGCGACTCGATCTGGGCCGCGCGCCTCGCCCTTCCGCTCGACCGTGAGATCGCGGCATCCACTCTGCGTGTTCTCGCCCGCCTGCAGGGCGCCGACGACGACGCGCAGACCGCGCAGGAGCCCGGCAAGATCCTGCACGAGCTGCGGGCCTCGGCGCTCGAGATCCCCGGCGAGGGCATCGTACTGCCGCCGAAGTACTACGGCAGCGTCGACTCGACCCCGCTGTGGATCTGCCTGCTCGCCGACGCCTGGCGCGCCGGCATGCCCGACTTCGAGGTGCGGGCGCTGCTCCCGACCCTCCGCGGCGCCCTCGGCTGGATCCGCGACAGCGGCGACAGCGACGGCGACGGCTTCCTCGACTACATCGACCGCCTGGGCACGGGCCTGTCGAACCAGGGGTGGAAGGACTCGGGCGACTCCATCCAGTGGCGCGACGGCCACCTCGCCGAGGGGCCCATCGCCCTGTGCGAGGTGCAGGCGTACGCCTACGAGGCCGCCCTCGCCGGAGCCGACCTGCTCGAGAAGTTCGGCGAGGGGAGGGATGCCGACGACGTCGCGTTCTGGCGCGCCTGGGCCGCCGACCTCAAGGAGCGCTTCGCCGCGACCTACTGGGTCGAGACGCCCGAGGGCCGCTACCCCGCCGTCGCCCTCGACCGCGACAAGCGTCCCGTCGACACGCTGACGAGCAACATCGGGCACCTGCTCGGCACCGGCATCCTGTCGGCCGACGAAGAGGCGCACGTCGCCCAGCTGTTGCTCGGCGAGAGCATGTCGAGCGGATACGGCATCCGGACCATGTCGACCGGCGCCGCCGGATACTGGCCGCTGTCGTACCACGGGGGCAGCGTCTGGGTGCACGACACCGCGATCGCCACGCACGGCATGCTGCGCGCGGGCCTGCACGACGAGGCGCGGTCGGTGGTCGACGGACTGCTCGATGCCGCCGAGGGCTTCCAGTACCGCGTGCCCGAGCTGCACGCGGGCGACCCGCGCACCCACTCGTCGGTGCCGACGCCCTACCCCGCCGCCTGCCGTCCGCAGGCGTGGTCGGCCGCCGCCGCGGTGGTCTGCCTCACCGCTCTCACACCCGCCCCCGGGGTGTGAGCCCGCCGGGCGGCGCCGACCCGAACCGCCGCCGCCCGGCCCTTCCCTCTTCCATCCCCCTCGTGGGTTGCACAAAATGGCCCCGGGGCGCCGGAAGTGGCCCCGGGGCCACGACCAGACGCCGCGCCGCCCCGAGCCCCAGCGCCGCCGCACCCCCGCTCAGGCCACCCGCGCCACCGTGCCGCCGGTCAACCGCACCAGCTCGTCGAACGTCAGCGGGAACACCGTGTGCGGGGTGCCGCCCGCGGCCCAGATCTCGGGGAACGCCGCGAGGTCTTCATCGACCACCGTCGTCAGGGGTGCCGGGTGGCCGGTCGGGGCCACTCCCCCGATGGGCTGCCCCGTCGCCGCGAGCACCTGCTCGGGAGTCGCCCGACGGATGCCGCCGCGCCCGAGCCGCTCGGCCAGCGCCGCCGTGTCCACGCGGTGCGCGCCGCTGGTCATGACGAGCAGCGGTTCGTCGTCGCTCCAGAACACGAGGCTGTTGGCGATCGCGCCGACGTCGACCCCCAGGGCGGCGGCGGCGAGAACCGCGGTGGACGCGGCATCCGGAAGCACGATGATCCGACCCGCGATCCCCGCGGCTTCCAGGGACGCGGCGACGAGGCGACTGCGGGTGGGGAGGGCGTCGGTCATGCCCGCCAGCCTAGAGCGCACCCCGCCCGCGGCCGGGGCGCGAGCGCACACGATCCGCGCGAGATCACGCGTTCGAGCGCGGCCCGAGCCTGTGCGCTCGAGCGGATCGTGTGATCTCGGCCGGCCCGCCGCGCCGCCGCTACCGCCCGGCCCGACGACGGGACAGAATGGATCCCGGATGCCGCAACGCCGCGGCCTCCGAGAAGTGCTGCCCACAAGGCGGCCGACGACAAGGAACGCGATGACCAACGCCCTGCCCCTGCCCGATTTCACGCACGAGCGCGTGGAGGTGATCACGGGGCGACGCAGCGGTCTGTTCGTCGCCGTGGCCCTGCACTCCTCCGTCCTCGGCCCCGCCCTCGGCGGCGCGCGCCTGTGGACCTACCCCTCCTGGACCGATGCCCTCGGCGACGCCCTCCGCCTCTCGGCGGCGATGACGCTGAAGAACGCCGCCGCCGGCCTCGACGCGGGAGGCGGGAAGTCGGTGATCGGCCTCCCCGAGGGCACCGTGCTCGACGCCGACCGCCGCCGCGCGGCCTTCCTCGACCTCGGCGACGCCGTCGAGAGCCTCGGCGGCCTGTACCGCACCGCCGAAGACGTGGGCTCGACGACCGAGGACATGCTCGTCGTCAGCGAGCGCACCGCCCACGTGGTGGGTCTGCCCGACACCGTCGGCGGCTCCGGCGAGCCCGCGGGCCCCACGAGCCTCGGTGTCTACGCCTCCCTCGTCGCCACCCTCGAGCGCGCGGTCGGCACCGGCGACGTCGCCGGTCGTCGCATCACGATCGCGGGCCTCGGGCAGGTCGGCAGCCGACTGGCCGAACGGCTCGCCGCCGAGCAGGCGGTGCTCACCGTGACCGACGTGAATCCCGCCAAGCGCGCCCTCGCGGCCGAGCTCGGCGCCGCCTGGGTCGAGCCCAGCGAGGCGCACCTGATCCCGGCCGACGTCTTCGTGCCCGCGGGGATCGGCGGTGTGCTCACCGACGACGTGATCGACTCCCTCGACGCCCGCGCCGTCTGCGGCCCCGCCAACAACCCGCTGGCCGACCGATCCGGCGCCGACCGCCTCGCGAGCCGCGGCATCCTCTACGCCCCCGACTTCGTCGTCAACGCGGGCGGGGTGATCTACCTCGATCTGGTGGCCAAGGAGCGCGGCAGTCTCGACGACATCATGGGTCGGGTCGCCGACATCGGCGACACCGTGCGCCGCGTCTTCGATGAGGCCGCGAGCCGAGGGGTGACGCCGCTGGCCGCCGCAGAGGGCCTGGCCGCCGAGCGCCTCGCCGCGGGCGCCGGTCGCAGCGCCCTCGTCTGATCGCTGGGGAGATGAAAAAGAACCGGATGCCGCCTTCTCGGGGCATCCGGTTCTTTCATGTCGATAATGCTCAATGCGCGGCGTCGTACGCCGCGAGAATGGTGCCGGAGATGCGGCCCCGGTCATTGATCGCGAATCCGTTGTTCTGCGCCCAGGAGCGCACGTCGACGAGATCCCGGGTGGGAATGGCGCGACCGCGCGGAGTGCGTCGGGGAATACCCGACGGCGAGCCGATCGAACGCCCCGCCGCGATATAGGGCTGAAATGCCTCACGCAGCTTGTCGGCATTACGGGGTGACAGGTCGATTTCATACGACCGACCTTCGAGAGAGAAGGTCAGGGTCGTTCCGTCGTCAATGATCGATCCGTCGAGATCGTCGATCGTCTGCGTGATGTGCTTTTTCGCCATACCGCGACAGTAGGGTGACCCACCCGCGCATTCTGCGACTCGCTTTCGGATTTCACCCGTCGGCTAGCCCGCTTTCACCGGGTCCACTCCCGGCGACCAGAGCCGCGATTCTGCGCGGTTCCGCGTCGGTGCAGAGGGAACGCCCCACACAACAGCAACCCCTCGACCGCGGCTTTTGCGCGCGGTCGAGGGGAAAGCCGAGGGAGTTCAGGAATTCGCTTCGGCGTACGCGTCGAGAATCGTGGCGGGAACACGGCCGCGGTCGCTCACGGTGTGTCCGTTGGCGCGCGCCCATTCCCGAACGGCGCCCAGATCGACATCGCTCGAGCGTCGAGCTCCGCGCGGCCGACGCGACGCCGCACCGCCCCCGCGCGACACCGAACGAGCGGCATCCACGAAAGGCGCGATCGCCGAATAGAACTTGTCGGCATTGCGATCGGAGAGGTCGATCTCGTAAGCGCGACCTTCGACGGAGAAGGTGATCTGCTTTCCCTGCCCGTCTTCGAGAACGGAGCCGTCGAGATCGTCGACGAGGTGCGTGATGTGCTTCATGGCCATAATACGGAAAACCTTACACCTGCATTCGATGAATTTCCCGCATAACTTTCTTCTGCTATTAGCGCGTTGTCCAGCCCGACCCCGGGATAGGCAGGGGGGCCACGGGGGGACTATCCTCCGTGGGTGGTGTTCGCTCCCGGAACATCACTCGAGACAGAGGAAGCGTCGCGTGAGCCTTTTCCGTACCAAGTCGGTGGAACAATCCATCGCCGACACCGATGAGCCGGAGTTCCGTCTCAAGAAGTCCCTCAGCGCCGTCGATCTGACCGTCTTCGGTGTCGGCGTCGTGATCGGCGCGGGCATCTTCACCCTGACCGGTCGCGCCGCCCACGACGTCGCGGGTCCCGCCGTCGTGATCAGCTTCATCATCGCCGCCATCGCGTGCGGGCTCGCGGCCATGTGCTACGCGGAATTCGCCTCGACCGTCCCCGTCTCGGGCTCCGCGTACACCTTCTCTTATGCCTCGCTCGGCGAGCTGTTCGCGTGGATCATCGGGTGGGACCTCATTCTCGAGATGTTCCTCGGCGCCAGCGTCGTGGCCCAGGGGTGGAGCGCGTACCTCGGCACCTTCCTGCAGCAGCTCGGCGTCACCCTCCCCGCAGAGATCTCGTACGGCGGCGTCGTCGACCTCCCCGCGATCCTCCTCGTCCTAGTGCTCGGCGGTCTGATGACCCTCGGCATCAAGGAGTCGCTGCGGGTGAACCTCGTGCTCGTGGCGGTGAAGCTCTTCATCGTGCTGTTCGTGATCATCGCGGGCATCATGTTCATCAACCCGGCCAACTACAGCCCCTTCGTCCCCGAGTCGGTGCCCACCGAGTCGGCGTCGGGCCTCACCCAGCCGCTCCTGCAGTTCCTCTCGGGCCTGCAACCGGCGACCTTCGGCGTCGGCGGGATCCTGGCCGGTGCGGCGCTGGTGTTCTTCGCCTACATCGGCTTCGACGTCGTGGCGACGACGGCGGAAGAGACCAAGCGCCCGCAGCGCGACCTGCCCATCGGCATCATCGCCTCGCTCGTCATCTGCACGATCCTCTACTGCGCCGTCGCCATCGTCGTCACCGGGATGGTGCCCTACTCGGAGCTCAACCCCTCGGCGGCCCTCGCGAACGCCTTCGCCTTCCACGGCCAGACGTGGATGGCCACGGTCATCGCCGCCGGCGCCGTGGCCGGTCTCACCACCGTGGTGCTGACGCTCATGATCGGTGCGACGCGTATCATCTTCGCGATGTCGCGCGACCGCCTGCTTCCCGGCGCCCTCGCGAAGGTGCACCCGCGCTTCCGCACGCCCTGGGTCATCTCGATCATGGTGACCCTCATCGTCGCCGTCGTCGCGGGCCTCACCCCGATCGGCGTGCTCGAAGAGATGGTGAACATCGGAACGCTGTCCGCCTTCGTGCTCGTCTCGATCGGCGTGATCGTGCTCCGTCGCAAGCGCCCCGACCTCAAGCGCGGCTTCCGCGTGCCCCTGAGCCCGGTGCTGCCGGTCCTCTCGGCGCTCATCTGCACCTACCTCATGCTCAACCTCTCGGTCGAGACGTGGCTGCGGTTCCTCATCTGGCTCGCCCTCGGCTTCGCGATCTACTTCGCGTACTCGCGCAGCCACGCGCGACTCGAAACGGGAGCCCCGCTCGACCCGACGAAGCCCCGCGTGGTCTCCCCACCCAAGGAGTAACCCGAGCAGACACCGGATGCCACGCCCCCGTCGTTCTCAGAACGCTCGGGGTCGTGGCATCCGTCGTCCGTCCCAGGGGCCGACGCGCCGTCCATGCGGGTGAAATCGCGCGCGGTTCGATCCGGCCCATACATCGGCGATACCTCCCTCCCCCTAAGGTGAGGACGTTCGACGACGGTTCTGTCCCGGGGGGTTTTCATGGGGATCGCACGTACGTGGGTCTTTCCGATTCTGCGTCTTCTTCTGGTCGCCCTGGTGGCGGCGGCGCTGATCAAACTGGCGTTCTTCCCGGATCGGCCGGCCGACGCCGCCCCCGCGCAACCCACCGGGGCGATCGTCGAGCCGCGCACGGTCGCGGCCCTGGGCACGATCACGAACGACGTCGTCATCAAGGCGACGGTCACGGCCGACCCGGCGGTGACGATGAAGTCGACCGCCGCGGGAACCGTGAACAAGATCTTCATCGCCGAGGGGGCGAGCGTCGCCGAGGGCGACATCGTCTTCAACGTCAAGGTGCCGATCGAAAGGGATCCCGCCGACAGCGTGGATGCCGAGGGCAAGGCCAAGCCGGCCGTCTTCCGGTACGTCGACGTCACCGCTCCCGCCGCGGGCACCCTGAGCTCGCTCGCCGTGATCGCGGGGCAGGACGTCACGATCGGCGCGGCCGCCGGAACGGTCGCCCCGCCGACGTTCTCCGTGAGCGGCACCCTCGAGCCGTCTCAGCAGTATCGTCTTCTGAACCGTCCCACCGAGGCCTCGGTCACCATCACGGGCGGACCCGCGGCGTTCACCTGCGGCGATCTCCGCATCACGACGCCCCTCGCGGGAAGCACCGGCAGTGAGTCAGCGGCATCCGGTGGCACCTCGACGGGCGGCACGGGTTCGGCGGGCTCCGGCACGACCGCGACCTGCACGGTTCCCGGCGATGTCACCGTATTCTCGGGTCTCGCGGCCGAGATGACCCTCGCGGGCGGTCGAGCGGAGGGCGTGCTCCTGGTTCCGACCACCTCCGTGCGGGGTGCCGCGCAGAGCGGGACGGTCTGGGTGTCGAGCCCCGACGGCACCACCGCCGAGCGCGCCGTCGCCCTCGGCCTCACCGACGGCACACAGGTGCAGATCACCGAGGGTCTCGCCGAGGGAGAAGAGATCCTCGAGTTCGCGCCCGGGGCCATGGCACCGGTCGACGACGGGTGCACCGTCTATCCCGACGGCTCGATGTACTGCCAATCGGTCGCCGCCTCGTGAGCCTGCTCGCCCTTCGCGACGTCACCCGGACGGTGATCCCCCAGGATCAGCCCGCGCTGACGATCCTCAACGGCGTGGACCTCGTGATCGAGCCCGGCGACCACGTCTCGATCGTCGGTCGGTCGGGTTCGGGCAAGTCGACGCTGCTGAACATGCTCGGCCTCCTCGATACGCCCACGAGCGGCGAAATCACCTTCGACGACCGCCCGGTGAAGCAGTACTCCGCGGCGCAGCGCGACCGCCTGCGCGGGGCGGCGATCGGTTTCGTCTTCCAGCAGTTCAACCTGCTGCCCGGTCGCACCGCGCTCGAGAACGTCACGATGCCCCTGCTGTACTCCACCGGCCGCACGTTCTGGCGTCGGAAGAAGATGGCCGCCGACATGCTCGCCCTCGTCGGACTCGAGCACCGGTTGAACAGCATGCCCGACCGCCTCTCCGGCGGCGAGCAGCAGCGCGTGGCGATCGCCCGCTCCCTGGTCCGCGGCCCGCGTCTGATCCTCGCCGACGAGCCCACCGGCGCGCTCGACCTCGACACCGGCCAGAGCGTCATGGAGCTCATCGACGAGGTCGCCGAGCGCACGGGCGCCGCCCAGGTGATCATCACGCACGACCCGACGATCGCCCGCCGCGCGCGCCGGCACTTCCGTCTCGATCGCGGGGTGCTGACGGCCGTCGACGATCCGACGCTCGAACCGCTCACGCGCCGCGACCGCCGCGAGGCGGCTGCGCCGGACGAGCAACCGGCTGACGCGCTGGTCGCGCTGGGGCTCGCCGACACCGAACGGGGTGACGCCTGATGCGCGCGCTCACGGCGCTCGTCGGCGCACTGCTCGAGGCCTGGCAAGAGGTCCGCGTCCATCGCACCCGCGTGCTGCTCTCGCTCGTGGGCGTCGCGGTGGCGGTGTGCTCGCTGACCACGGTGGTCGCCCTCGGCGCCATCGTGCAGCAGGCGAACCAGGAACTCAGCGAGCGCTCGTCGGGGCGCCCCGCGACGCTGCTCGTCTCGGCCTTCCGCACCGACGGGGTCGCCCTCGACGCGAAGAAGATGGATGCCGCCTGGGCCGAGGTCATCGACCGGTACGACGTGTCGTACGCCACGCGCGTGCAGAACGTGTCGCAGCGGGTGCCGTTCCCCGACGGAGCGGTCGAGGTCGTCACACAGGCGGTGGATCAGCCGTACGGCGAGATGCACCGGGTGCAGATGGCCGAGGGCGAGTGGTTCACGCCCCTCGACGCCCAGCAGCTCGCTCCGCAGCTCATCGTGAACAGCGTCTTCTGGGACCGGATGGGCAACCCGCCTCTCTCCAGCCACCCGGTGGTGGCGCTGGCCGGGCAGGGCGTGCCGAACGCGGCATCCGGAATCCCGGCGGGCGGCACGACGGCCGTCGTGGTCGGGGTGGTTCGCGCGGCGGCGTGGGAGACCCAGCCGACGATGATCATGCTCGCCGATCACCTCGCCGCGATGCAGGAAGCCGCCACCGGCGAGCGCGGCGCGGGAGCCGCGGCCACCGATCCCTACGGTCAGGGTGCTCCCCAGAGCCAGTACGAGATGTGGGTGCCGCCCGAGATCTCCGAGCAGCTGACGACGGTCATCAAGCGCGATCTGGCTGGAGCCCTCGGTGAGAACGTCTCGGTCGACGCCTCGCGCAACGACTGGGCGACCTACGGCGACGACCCGTTCCTGGTGACCAAGCTCGTCGTGATCGGCATCGCGGTGCTCGTTCTGCTCCTGGGGGCCCTGGGTCTGGTGAACATCGCGCTGGTCACCGTGAAGCAGCGCGTGCGCGAGATCGGCATCCGTCGCAGCTTCGGTGCCACCGCCGGCCGCGTGTTCTTCGCCGTGATGATGGAGAGCGTCGTCGCCACCGTCGTGGCGGGAGCGGTGGGGGTGATCGTGTCGATCCTCGTCGTGCAGTCCCCGGCGATGCGCGACCTCATCGGACAGGGCATGGTGAGCGACTTCCCGCCCTTCCCCGTCGACGCCGCGATCACCGGGCTCGTCGCCGCGACCGTGGTCGGCGCGATCGCGGGGCTTCTCCCCGCCCTCGTCGCCGTGCGGGTGAAGGTCATCGACGCCATTCGATACTGAGAACGCAGAGTTGCGCGGCGGGGCTGGGAATGCCCCGCCGCGCGCCGATAGGTTCGAGGCGTGACCGACATTCCCCGTGACGTCCCGCCGCCGTCCGCCCTGCCCGAGGCGGTCGCACCGCCCACCTCGAGCGACTCGCTCCCGGCGATGCAGCTGGCGGGCCTGGCGAAGCACTTCGGCCAGAAGGTCGCGGTCGAAGGCCTCGACCTCGTCGTCCCCTCCGGCTCCTTCTACGGCCTCGTCGGGCCGAACGGCGCGGGGAAGACGACGACGCTGTCGATGGCGACCGGACTCCTGAGACCGGATGCCGGCACCGCGCGCATCCACGGAGTGGACGTCTGGACGCAACCGGTCGAGGCGAAGAGACTCATCGGCAACCTCGCCGACGGCGTGCGCCTCTTCGATCGGCTAACCGGCGAACAGCTCGTGACGTACACGGGCATGATGTTCGGGCTCTCCCGCGACGAGGTGAGCGCGCGCGCCGCTGATCTGCTGCGCATCATGGACCTCACCGACGCGGCCGGCACCCCCGTCGTGGATTACTCCGCGGGCATGACCAAGAAGGTCGCGCTCGCGTGCGCTCTCGTGCACGCCCCGCGCCTTCTCGTGCTCGACGAGCCCTTCGAGTCCGTCGACCCGGTGTCGGCGGCCAACATCGAGGACATCCTGCGCGGCTACACCGCCACGGGCGGCACGGTGATCGTCTCGAGCCACTCGATGGACCTCGTGCAGCGCATGTGCGACCACGTCGCCGTCATCGCGCAGGGCCGCCTGCTGGCATCCGGGACGGTGGACGAGGTGCGCGGCGCGCAGACGCTGCAGGACCGCTTCGTCGAGCTGGTCGGCGGGCGCCACCACGCGGAGGGGCCGCAGTGGTTGCGACAGTCCTGAAGATCCGGTTCCGCGTGCTGGGGAACACCCTGTCGCGGAGCCCCCTGCAGTTGGTCGGCTTCATCTTCGGGGTCATCGGTGCGCTGTGGATGCTGCTGCTCGTCGGCGTCGGACTCTTCTTCGTCGGCACGCACGACCTCGCCCTCGCGCGGTCCGTCGTCACGGTCGCCGGCGCGGTCCTGACCCTCGGGTGGGTGGTGGGTCCGATCTTCGCCGCGGGCCTCGACACCACCCTCGATCCCGCGAAGCTCGCGCCGTTCCCGATGACGACCCGCCAGATGATGGTCGCGATCACCGCCGGCGGCCTCACAGGGGTTCCGGGGATCGCCACGGCGATCGGTTCACTGGCCGTGTTCCTGGTCTGGGTTCGCTACCCGGTCGCCGCCGTCGCCGCGGTGGTGTGCGTGCCGCTCGGCGTGGTGACCTGCGTGGTGGCCTCGCGCGCGGTGGCCGCCCTCGCGGCGGGGATCGGCGGGGGTCGCCGCACCCGCGAGATCATCGGACTGGTCGGTTTCGCCCTCCTCATCTTCGCAAGCCCGATCTTCATCGGCATCGCCGACGGCCTCGTCGCGGCGAGCGAGCGGGGCGTGCAGCTGCAGGCGATCGTCTCGGCGTTGTCGTGGACGCCGATCGCGGCCGCCTGGGCCGTGCCCGGAGACGTCGCCGCGGGAGCGTGGATCACCGGAATCCTCAAGCTCGCGATCGCCGTCGCCACCCTCACGGTGCTGTGGCTGCTCTGGCGGCGGAGCCTGTCGGCATCCGTCGTCGCTCCCCCCGCGCGCACGGCCTCGCGCCGTCGCTCCGGGTCTCTCGGGTGGTTCGGCGTCATGCCCTCGAACCCGGTCGGCGCCACGTGGGCGCGCTCGCTCACGTCGTGGACGCGTGACTTCCGGTACCTGCGGCAGCTGCTGCTGATCCCGTTCGCCCCCATCCTGGTGCTGGTCTACTCGTTCGGCGACCTCCACGGACCGTTCTTCGCGGCGTCCGGTCTGCTGGTCGGGTTCTTCGCGGGAATCCTGGCGTACACCGACGTCTCGTACGACGGCACCGCCTTCGCGACCGTGATGCAGACCGGGATCCGCGGGCGCGACGATCGCCTGGGCCGCATGCTCGGCGCGGCGACCGTGAGCATCCCCCTCGTGCTGCTCGCCGACGTCGTGACGCTGGCGATCGCCGGCAGATGGGAGCTGCTCCCCGCGATCATCGGCGGCTCGCTGGGGCTCACGCTGGTCGGGCTCGGCGTGAGTGCCGTCAGCTCGGCGCTGCTCGTCGTGCCCACTCCCGCGCCCGGCGATTCCCCCTTCAAGCGCGTGCCCGGCTCGACGTTCACGATGTTCTTGGCGTTCTTCCTCTGCTGGGCTCTCGTCGCCGTGCTCGCCCTGCCCGCCGTGATCCCCGCCGCGATGGCCGTCTTCTTCGACGTGACGGGCGCCGGATGGGTCTCGCTCGCGATCGGACTGGTCTGGGGCGCGATCGTCTTCGCGGGCGGCGTGCTCATCGGCGGTGCGCGCTTCGACGCGAGCGCGCCGAGGCTGCTCGCCCAGTTGCGGACGTTCAAGGGCGCCTGACACGACCCGAACACAGCGCTGACGCAACGGCCACGAGCGCGAGGGAGAGTGCCCTCATGAGAACCTCTTCGCTCCTCACCCCGCTCGCCGTCGCCGCTCTCACCGTGGGTGCGGTGGTCGCCGCTCCCCTGGCCGCGTCCGCGGCGACACCCGCACCGTCGGCCTCGGCGCACGCACCCGCCAGTCTCAGCGACGTCCAGGCGCGAGCCACTGCGGCCGCGGGAAAGCAGATCGACGCCCTCACCGCGCAGATCACCCGCCTCACCGCGAACACCGGCCTGACCGACGATGACCGCACGAAGGCGCTGGCGATCCTGAACGACGACCTCGACGGCATCCACGCTTTGCAATCCGACATCGCCGCGGCGACGACGGTGAAGAAGGTGCGCACCGAGGTGCGGACCGCCGCGACGACGTATGCCGTGCGCAAGCTCGCTCTGCCCGAGACCCGATGGGCTGCTCGCGTCGACGATGTGACCGCACGGGCACTCCCGCGGCTGCAAGCCGAACAGCAGAAGCTGAGCGCCGCTCTCGCTGCCCACCCCGACAAGAGCACGAGTGCCCTCACCGACGCCCTCTCCGACCTGTCGACCCAGATCTCGACCGCCCAGACCGACGCGAACGGCCTGTCGGCGAGCGCCCTGGCCCTCTCTCCCGCCACCGTCGCCGGCGATGCCGGCTCTCTCTCGCACGTCCGCGACCAGGTGAAGGCCCTCGACACCGCCGTGCACACCGCGAACCAGGATGCCAAGACCGTCCGCACCGGCGTGAAGTGAGGTGAACGCGCTCACAGCCCGTTCTTGCGAGCCGGACCTACCGTGTGCCCATGACGGATGGTGCCCGTGACCGTTGAACGTGGGCTCGTCGTGGTCGTCGAGGACGAACACGCGATCGCCGACGTGGCCCGCCTCTACCTCGCGGAGGCGGGCTTCGGCGTGCACCTGGCACGCGACGGTGACTCCGGCCTCGCCGATATCCGCCGCCTGCGCCCGGTCGCTGCGGTCGTCGACATCGGCCTGCCGGGTATCGATGGCATCGAGCTGGTGAGCCGTCTGCGGAGGGAGAACGACTGGACGCCCGTGATCTTCTCCACCGCGCGCGACGCGGAGGTGGATCGCCTTCTCGGCCTCGAGCTCGGCGCCGACGATTACCTCGCCAAACCGGCTTCTCCGCGCGAACTCGTGGCCCGGGTCAAGGCTCTCGTGCGTCGTTCGCAGGTGAGCGCTGCGACCGAGGTCCTGCGCGTCGGAGAGTGGGAGGTGGATGCCGCGCGCCGCACAGTCCGCGTCGAGGGGCGCCCCGTCGAGCTCACGGCGACGGAGTTCGACCTCCTCGTGCAGCTCATGCGGCGCCCCGGCCAGGTGTTCTCGCGATCCCAACTGCTGGCTGAGGTGTGGGGCATCGCCGACTACTCGGGCACGCGGACCGTCGACACCCACATCGCGCAGGTGCGGGCGAAGATGGGCTCCCCCGATCGCATCCGCACGATCCGCAGCGTCGGGTACGCGGTGCAGGCGTGAGCAGGTCGCTGCAGCGGACGGTCACCTGGGCGACCGTGATGGTGGCGGCCGTCGCGGTCGGGGTGACGGCTCTCGCTGCTCTCCCCCTCTTGCGCGCCGTCGACGAGGCTTCGGCCCGGGCTGCCCTCGTCACTCAGGTCGACCGCCTCGCCGCGGCGACCCCCGCCGAGCGGGAAGCCGCGCTCTCGGACTCGTCCTCCCTGAGCGACCCCGACGCGTTGATCGCCGTCATCGACGCCGACGGCACGGTGACAGGACCCGCCGCCGATGTGGTCGGCTCGCGCATCGCTCACGACCTCGCCACATCTGCGGCGGTGTCGACGACCGCACGGCACGACCGTGCCACCTTCGCGGTCGAGGCACGCCCCCTCGCCGGTGGTGGGGGTGTCGTGGCCGCTCAAGACCTCAGCCGCGTCCGCGCGCTGGGCGCCGACGTCTTCGCCCGGATCGCCCTCGCGCTCGGCATCGGCTTCGTCGCCGCTCTCGCCGTCGCGATCCTCGTGAGCCGCAGACTGACCCGCCCTCTCGCGGGTCTCGCGGGCGCGGCGCGGCGCATCGCCGCGGGAGACCGCTCCGTCGACCTCGCGCCCAGCGCGATCGACGAGGTGCGCGACGTCGAAGCCGCCTTAGGCTCCATCCGTTCGGCCCTCGCCCACTCGGAGGGGCGTCAGCGAGACTTCCTGCTCTCCGTCTCGCACGAGCTGCGCACTCCCCTCGCCGCCATCCGCGGGTACTCCTCGGCGCTGCGCGACGGCTTGGTGCCGCCGGACAACCTCGGTCAGATCGGAGAGACTCTGGATGCCGAGGCCGCCCGCCTCGCGACCTTCACCGACGACCTGCTGGCCCTGGCCCGCCTCGAAGCCGACGATTTCCCGATCCGACTCGCCCCGACGCCCGTCGCACCGCTCATTCAGCAGACCGTGTCCGCCTGGGGCGGTGCCGCGGCCACTGCGGGCGTGGATCTGATCGCCGAGGTGGTCGTGGCATCCGGAAGCTTCGTCCTCACCGACCCCCTGCGCCTGCGCCAGGTCCTCGACGGGCTGATCGAGAACGCTCTGCGCGTCAGCGCCGCCTCGACCGCGATCACCGTGCGGGCGGCGGCGGGGCCCGACGGGGCACCGCTGTTCGAGGTGGCCGACACCGGTCCCGGGATCTCGGACGACGATGCGGCGCACGCCTTCGAACGCGGAGTGCTCCGCGACCGCTATCAAGACGTGCGCCGGGTGGGCTCTGGCCTCGGTCTGTCGATCGCGGCGCGCCTGGTCGAACGCCTCGGTGGGCGGATCTCAGCTCACCGCCGCGCGGGAGGAGGGACGGTGTTCCGCATCGAGCTCGAGGCGACCCCCGTCCCCGACTGACTCACTGGTCGTAGGGATAGTCGAAGATGAACCCCGGAACCGCCGCGGGATCCAGCACGAGCACCTGGCCGGGCTGGATGGCCGTGCTACCCGGCATGCCGTTGAGCGTGGTGATCGAGAGACCGTTGTAGATGCAGAACCGGTCACCGATCGCGGCGGGAGCGTCGCCCGGGGCGACGGTGTAGGTGGCGATGCGCCCGTCATCGGTGGAAGCGGGGGTTCCCGCCGCGAACTCGCGAACGCCCGTGTCGACGAGCGTCCCGAAAAGGCTCGCGGTGGGGGCCTGTCCGTCCTGACTGCCCATGTGTATGTAGGCGGGTGCCGTGCAGTCGCCGAACCCTTCCCCGGGGATCCACGTGCCGTTGCCGACGTCGATGTAGCCCGCGGGGAGCCCGTTCGGATCGGCGGGAGCGACGGATGCCGAGGGAGTCGCCGCCACGTCGTCGGTCCCCGCGAGCGAGGACGTGAGACCGCCCGCCACCGAAGCCACGGCCCCGAGGGGCGCGAAGGCCGGCACGGTCATTGCGGCCAGCCCCACGACCACCGCGCCGCACACGACGCCGGCGATGATCTTGGCGGACGGCTTCATGGTGTCGAGCATGGCAGGTGGCGGCGTGGGGCGCTATCGCTTCGGGGCACGGTTCGTTCAGCGTGGGCACGGACGGCGTTGAACCCGCCACGGTTTCGCAGAAGACTCTCGACGTGATGGGAAATGGAGCGGCGGGGAATTCTGGTCTGACGCTCGAAGAGGTGTCGGGCCACCGTGTCGGCGGCTTCTCGATAGCCGACTGCCCCGACGAGGGTCTGACGTCTAGGGTGAGGGCCACCACCCGCGTCGGAAGGATGCCTCATGGCCACCTCGCTCGTCGTCTACATCTCGTTCGCCGGAGCCGCCCGCGAGGCGATGACCTTCTACGAATCGGTCTTCGGCGGTGAACTCGCCATCCACACGTTCGCCGACTTCGGCATGGCCGACGCTCCCGCGGACGGCGTGATGCACTCCGAACTGCGCGCGGACGGCTTCACCGTGATGGGCGCCGACGCCTTCGGCGAGCCCGAAGGCGGCTGGGGCGCGAACCGCGTGCACGCGGCCTTCATGAGCGACGAGCTCGATCGCGTGCGCGGCTTCTACGATCGCTTCGTCGAGCGCGGCTCCGGGGTCGTGCAGCCGCTCGAAAAGCAGGTGTGGGGCGACCTCTATGGCGAGGTGACCGACCCCTGGGGTGTGGCGTGGATGTTCAACATCGCCGCCCCCGGCGGATGGGCGGAGAGCAACTGACGCGATTACCACGCGAGCCACGCGTCCGTCCTCGAAGACCGATGTTCCCCCGCGACGACGTTCACCTCTTCGGGCACTCGAGGGTGATCGACTTCGACGCATCGCGTTCGGAGAAATGAAGAAGGCCCCCGCGTCGCGGGAGCCTTCTTCGTGGTGTTCTGGTGGACCTGAGGGGATTCGAACCCCTGACCTCCTCGATGCGAACGAGGCGCGCTACCAACTGCGCCACAGGCCCGGAAACCTCGTAAACACTATCACGTCATTCGTGCCCACCTCGACGCGAGCGGGCCGCGTCGGGCACGCGCCACACGGCGTATGCCGCTGACAGCATCGATCAAGGAAAGCTTCGACGGGCGAGTCCATCGGGCGCGGTCGAAGCCGGCGTCACTCCCCCGACGCGCGACGCCCTAGGAGCCGCTGTACGTGGCTTTCGATCTCGGAGTCATCCACGTACCCCATCGCGGCATACGGCGACACAGCGGGTGCGACAGCGGCCGGACGCGCGATCTCGATGGGGGTGGGCGCCTGTTCGGCGGCGAGCTCTCGCGCGGCCTCCTCCCGGGCGGCCGCACGCAGGGCCTCACGGGCGATCTGCTCGTCGACCACAGCGGCGGCGCGCGACCCGGCCGAGGCCACGAGCGGGCGCGGCAGCTCGCGGGGCGTCCACGTGGGGCGCGGCTCGGGCACGAGGGCGACGTCTTGCACCTCGGCGACGGCCGTGCGCTTCACCGCGGTCGCGACAGCAGTCGGCGACGCCGTGCGCGCCGCGACGACGGAGATACGACGCAGAACGAGGAGGGAAGCCAGAACCACGGCCACTCCGGCGAGGAGCAGCACGGGTGCTCCCCCGGCGATGACCGGTCCGAGGCCGACCACGACGGAAGCCAGGCCGGCCAACGCCACCGTGGTGACGCCGAGACGGAAGCGGCGACGGGCACGGGCACGACGCGCCTCGGGGCGGGCGACCGCGGCGGCGCGCTCGGCGTGCGCGCGCTCGACGGCGGCGGCCCGCTCGGCGCGGGTCTTCTCGAGGGCCGCAGCGCGCTCGGCGCGGGCGACCTCGACGGCGGCGGCGCGCTCAGCCCGAGCGAGGTCGACCGCGGCGGCACGCTGTTCTTTCACCACGTCACGGTCACGGGCGCTCTCGAGACGAGCGACCTCGAGCCGGGCCTTCGCCGCGGCCAGTTCGGTCTGCGCCTTCTCGGCCTGGATCTGACGCGCGAGCTTCTGCTGCTGGTGGGCGGTGCGAGCCGTCAGTTCGAGCCGCACCTCGCGAGGCGTCTCAGCCGTCTCGGCCAGCACCCGGAGTGCCTGGTTGAGGCGGACGGCGTTGCGCTCGGCCGAGGTGAACCGGTGACGGCTCTGCCACGACGGCAGCAGGTACACGAGCCAGAGCGCGACCGCGACGAAGACGATCACGCCGCCGCTGAGAACCTGCCCACCCATGCCATAAAGGTAGGTCACCGAGAGATCACACCTCGGCATCCCCCGGCGTGTCGCAACGAGACTTTCAGATCCGATCGGACGGCGGCACCCGCGCCGCGTCGGGCGGCACCTGACCGCGCACCCACCGGTCGAGAACCCCGTGCGGCACGTCCTCCCGCACGAGGGCGAACGAGTAGTGGTCGCGCCAGTCGCCGTCGATGTGGATGTACTTACGCCGCAACCCCTCGTACCGGAAGCCCAGCTTCTCGACGACACGCAGGCTCGCGTGATTCTCGGGGCGGATACAGATTTCGATGCGGTGCATGTTGAGCTCGCGCAGGCACAGGTCGGTCGCCATCGCCACACCGATGGTGGTGATGTTGCGCCCGGCGTACTCCTCGGCCACCCAATAGCCGATGGTCGCCGAGGCCAGAGATCCGCGCGAGACCCCCCACACGTTCAGCTGGCCCGCCACCTCGTCGTCCCAGAGCATGACGAGGGGCAGGCCGGAGCCGTCACGGAACTGCTGCAGCAGGCGACGGATGCCCAACCGCATGTCGAAGGAGACCGGCCCGTCGGGGCTGGTGGCCTCCCACCGCTTCAGCCACGCACGGTTGTCGATCAGCTGCTGCTGGAGGACTCGCGCATCGCGGTTGCGGATGAGACGTACCGACACGTCGCCGTGCCGCCGGGGGACGGACAGATCCATGACACCCTGCGGGGTCAGAGACCCTGCGCGAACTCCTTGAACCAGGGACGCAGCGCCGGGCCGAGGTCGTCGCGGTCGGCCGCGAGCTGCACGATGGCCTTGATGTAGTCGACACGGTCGCCGGTGTCGTACCGGCGTCCGCGGAAGACCACGCCGTAGACGCCGCCGCCGTCGCCGCCGCCGGTCGCGAGCTCTTCGAGGGCGTCGGTCAGCTGGATCTCGCCGCCCTTGCCGGGCTCGGTGCGCTCGAGGATGTCGAACACGTCGGGGCCGAGGACGTAGCGTCCGATGATCGCGAGGTTCGAGGGGGCGTCTTCGGCCTTCGGCTTTTCGACGAGCTGGGTGACCTTGACCACGTCGTCTTCGTCGGTGGCCTCGACGGCGGCCACTCCGTAGAGGTGGATGTGCGCGGGGTCGACCTCCATGAGCGCGATCACGGTGGCCCCGCCGCGCTTGTCGTACTCCTCCATCATCTTGGTGAGAAGCGCATCGCGCTCGTCGATGAGGTCGTCACCCAGGAGGACGGCGAAGGGGTGGTCGCCGACGTGGCTGCGCGCGCGGAGCACGGCGTGGCCGAGACCCTTGGGCTCGCCCTGACGGACCATGTGGATGTCGGCCAGGTCGGAGGAGTGCTCGACCTTGGCGAGCTTGTCGTCGTCGCCCTTCTCGCGCAGCTTCGCCTCGAGCTCGGGCATGGAGTCGAAGTGGTTGGCGATGTTGTTCTTGTTGCGGCCGATGATGATCAGCACGTCTTCGATGCCCGCAGCCGTCGCCTCTTCGACGACGTACTGGATGGCGGGCTTGTCGACGACGGGAAGCATCTCTTTCGGCATCGCCTTCGTGGCGGGCAGGAAGCGCGTACCGAGACCGGCGGCCGGGATGACGGCCTTGAAGGGCTTATGAGGCATGGGCATACCTTAGCGGGGTCCTGCGACACCGCCGGTAACGCGCCCGCCCGTAGACTTACCGCATGCCGGATCGCATCGAGCAGGCCAAGCGCGCACTGCGCGCCGATCTGCGCGAACGCCGCCAGACCGTCTCCGCCCACGCGCGCGAGGTGGCCGAGGCCGGCGTCACCGAACAACTCGACGCTCTCGTGTCCCGCCTGGGCGCGCGCAGCATCTCGTGCTTCCTGTCGACACCGACCGAGCCGGGCACCCACGCCTTCGTGCGCGCGGCGGTGGAGCGTGGCATCCGGGTGCTCCTTCCCGTCACCCGCGAAGACGGGCTGCTGGACTGGAGCGTCGCGACGCCCGAGACCGAGATCACCGAGGGCCTGTTCGGGCTGCCCGAGCCGGTCGGAGACGTGCTGGGGCCGATCGCGGTCAACGACGTCGACCTCTTGATCATCCCCGCGGCCGCCGTGGATCACCGGGGCATGCGCCTCGGGTGGGGGCGCGGCTACTTCGACAAGACCCTCGGCTCGATGGAGAAGTGCCCGCCGGTGTATGCGGTCATCTTCGACTCCGAACTCATCGACGACGTGCCGCGCGACGTACACGACCAGCCCGTCACGGGCGTAGTGACGCCGACCCGCACGCTGTCGCTGACCCCCTCCTCCTGACCCACCCGAAGGATCCGTCAATGCCCACCTACTCCTATGCCTGCAAGCAGTGCGGCCACCGCTTCGACGCCGTGCAGTCGTTCTCGGACGCCGCCCTCACCGAATGCCCCGAGTGCGGTGGCGAGGTGCGCAAGCAGTACGGATCGATCGGCGTGACCTTCAACGGCTCGGGGTTCTACCGCACGGACTCGCGTGGTTCGAGCTCGGGCGCGTCCTCTGGCGGCACGGCCGGTTCTTCGACATCATCGAAGTCGGAATCGACGTCGTCCGCCCCGTCCTCGGCTTCCTGAGCCCGGGTCGGCGCGGCCTGAGAGGAGCCAGCGCATGATCAAGGGATTCAAGGAGTTCATCCTCCGCGGGAACGTCATCGACCTCGCTGTCGCGGTGGTCATCGGCGCCGCTTTCACAGCCGTCGTCAACGCCATCGTCAACGCGGTCATCACCCCGTTGATCGAGGTGTTCTACAAGCCCGCCGAGAACGGCGAGGTCGGCCCGTCGATCACCGGCATCTACGGCCAGGAGGTGGTGTTCCCCCTTCCGACCCTGCTGTCGGCGATCATCAGCTTCTTCGCGGTCGCCCTGGTGGTCTACCTCGTGTTCGTCTACCCGATGAACCGGTGGAAGGCCATCGCCGCCGCCCGCGCCGGTGTGAATGAGCCCGCCTCCGACGAGCCCAAGCTGCCCACCGAGCAGGAGCTCCTCGTGCAGATCCGCGACCTGCTGGAGCGCCAGAACAAGCTCTGAACCGGCCATAGGCCCTCGGAACGGCGTCCGCGCCGGGACCACGCGTCCCGGATCGGGCGCCGTTTCGCGTACGCCGTGCGGGTCAGTAGTGCGGGGGGACGTCGCGCATCATGCGCTCGTCATTGGGGCCGGATGCCGCGGGCTTCGCGCCCGTGCCGCGCGAGGGGTCGTCCGCGGGCGCGGGCTCGGCCGTGGTGCCCGGGGCCGCGAGCAGGCGCGCGCGTCTCGACCCGCGCACGCGCACCACGGGCTGGCGCTCCGCGGGTGCGTCGGCGCTCGGCGCGGCATCCGGAGTCTCGCTCACCGCTCGCTCAGTCGGGCAAGTCGAGCGACTCGGTCGTCGCATCGGGTGCGGCCGCGTCGTCGGGTGCGATACCGAGGAGCTCCCCGATTCGGGAGGCCACGCCGGCGGGATCGCTGTACAGGTCGAAGGCGTGGACGCGCACGTAGTGCCACCCCAGGCGCCGCAGAATCTGCGGGCGCAGGCGCAGCGTCTCGCGCAGCGATTCGCCGATCGTCTCGGGATCGCTCTCGGCGACCACGGCCTTGCCCTTGTACCGCGCGACGATCGGCAGCAGTCCGCGGTAGTCGACGTCGACCTCGACGCCGAGGCGGCGCAGCTCGCGCGCCAGAGCGCGGGTCAGCGGATCGGCGAGGTCTTCGAGACGACTCTCGCGGCTGCGCGAGGCGACGTTGCCGAGGATTCCCATGAGGGTCGCGGCACCGTGCTCGAGACGGCCGTCGTCGAACGCCGAGGGGCGGATGGACGACACGATGACCATCGAGCGGCGCGCGCGCGTCATGCCGACCGTGAGCAGCCGCTCGCCGTCGGGCGTGGACAGGTCGCCGAAGTCGCTCAGCACGCGACCGTGGCGGGTGAGACCGAAACCGAGGGAGAACACCACGCGGTCGCGACTCTCGGCCACCGACTCCTCGAGGGTGAGCACGGCGAAGGGCTCGGCGGCATCCCTCGAGATGAACTCGGCGACATCGGACCGGCCGGCCAGCGCCGCCACCACCGAGGCCCGCACGCGTTCGGCGTGCTTGCGGCTGGCGGTGACGACCATGAGCGACTCGGAGGCGCGGTTGACGGCGTGCTCGACGACGAGGGTGACCACGCGGGCGACCTCGGCGTCGGGGCTCTCGACGGCGCCGCTGACGGGGTCGGGGGCGCCGACACCGCCCTCGACGTAGTCGACGCTCAGGCTGCCGCGGCCGAGGTACGAGCCGGCCCACGGCAGCGAGACGATCTCACCCCCGTAGAAGGCGTCGTTCACCAGCTGCGACAGGTCTTCGCCCCCGGCACGGTAACTGCGCGTCAGGGTCTCGACGGGCAGCAGCTCGGCGATGCGCTCGAACACGGACACCTCGTCGAACGGCACCTCGTCGGCCTCGTCGGGGGTCGCGGTGATCGACGCGCTGACGCGGAAGGGCGTCGGCTTCTGCACCACGGGGTCGCCGAACAGCACGACCTGGCGTGCGCGGCGGAGGGCCGGGGTCGCCTCCGCGAGGCACAGGGCCGCCGCGTCGGCGATGATCACGACATCGAACGCAAGGTCGGTGGGGACGTCGGGCACCTCGTACGGCGACGCCAGCCACACGGGCGCGAGCGTGCGCAGCAGGGTGGGCGCGGCATCCGACATCTCCTGCGCGGTGTGCAGGCCGTCCTTCAGCACGCGCTTGAGGGCGGCCGCTTCGTCGGAATGGTCGACGATGCCGATGCGCCATTGCGTCGCGAGCTGCGCGGCCAGCAGAGGACCCGCCGCGGCGGCGTGGGCCTCGTCGACGAGGCGGAAGTCGCGCTCGAGGCGGTCGACGACGCTCGTGTTGGCTCCGAGCAGGGCCCGGTCGGTGCGCAGCAGGTGCTCGAGAGCCGACTGCCACCACGCGAACTCGAGCTCGGCGCCGACCCGCTCTTCGGGCACGTGACGCACCGAGAGCTCGACCAGGAGCTGCTCGAGGCCCAGACGGGCGAGCTCGGAGCGGAGCTGCGCGCGCTCGACGAGATTGTCGAAGAACGTCGACTCGGCGGCGAGACCCGCGAGGGTGCGGATCAGACGCTGAACGGGGAGGGTGGCCAGGCGCTCGGAGCCCTGGCGGCCCAGGATCTGGTCGAGCTCCCCGAGGAGAGCGTCGGTGCGCTGCCACGCGACGTTCACATCGGCGAGGCCGAGGGGCACCTCGGGGGTGACGCCCGCCTCTACGACCCGCTGCCACTCCGTGCGCTGCTGCTGGATGCGCACGAGCGCCTCGTACATGTCGGGGACGTGCACGCCCGGGCGCACGTACTCCTTCGACAGGCGCTTGAGTCGGCGACGGTTGGGACCGCTCATCGCGGAGGCGTCGCGGCGCGGCGAGTGCGCGTCGATGAGCTCACCGAGCGGGCGCTCGAAGACGCTCGGGCTGAAGCGGTCGAGCGACTCGCGGATGCCCTGCAGCAGTTTCAGGTACGACCCGAGTTCCGACACCGTCTGGAACGGCCGCATACGCGTCTGCGCGATGAGCTCGTAGCCGCGCTCGAGCAGGCGCGGGACGTCGCTGGTGTGCAGCTTGCCGGCGAGGTCGTGCGCCGCACGGGCGTCCTCGGTGCGCGAGAAGCTCACGCCGTACCAGGGCGAGTCGTCCGGACCGAAACGGAACTCACCGAGGCGCGCGGCCATCGCGAGGGCCCGGGCCGCGGCATCCCGTCGTCCGGCCAGACGCTCGAGGGTCGCCAGATCGAACCGGGCCTCGGTCGAGGGAGCGGGAGAGGTGGATGCCAGGGACGTCAGCGCGCGGAGGATGTCGAGCGCCGAGACGCCCAGGGCCAGGTGCGGTTCGGTCACGGCCGAGCGGTAGTCGCGCAGGACCGTGCGCAGGCGCACGAGGGCGTCGTCGATCTCGGCGACCTTCGGCTGCTCGGCCTTCTCGTTCCGGCCGATAGCGCGGATGAGATCGCGCCGCACGTGGTTCGGCGAGACGGCGAGACCGGTGAGACCGACGCCGGCGAGGCGATGCCGGATGCCGTCGAGCGTCGAACGACGAGCGCTCACGACCAGCACGCGCTTGTTGTCGTGGACGAGCTGACCGATCGCGTTGATGACCGTCTGCGTGCCGCCCGTGCCGGGAAGGGTGTGCACGGCGAGCGAGTGCCCGGCCGCGATGCGGGCGAGGACGCGCTCCTGCTCGGCATCCGCGTCGAGGAGCAGGGTGTCGGCGGCGGGGGTGCGCTCGTCAGGGCTGACCACCTGCGGATCGTCGCGGCGGACGGTGATGCGGGCGCGGTCGTCGGGGTGTCCGGCGAGCGCGTTCAGCAGCGTGTGGTCGAGGTCGTGAGTGTCGCGCGCCATCCCCGAGCCGACGTCGGCGAACGACGAGATCACCAGACGCGGGTGCACGACGAAGGTCGGCACGTGCGAGGTGAGACGGCGGATGTGGTCGATGACGGGCTGCGGCTTGAACACGCCCTGGTCGTACGCGAGACCCGCGAGGGCCGCGGAGTCGATCTGGATGCCGAGATGCGTACGGAACGCGCGGGCGAGTTCGGGGTTCATCACGAACGCGCCGTGCAGCTTGAGCTCGAAGTCGCCGTGATGACGGCGGATCGCCAGCGGGCGGAGGAGGACCGGGGCGGACCACTCCACTCCCCCGATCTTCCAAGCCGACAGGCCCACCGCGAGATGCACCGGCTCGAGACCGCGGGCGGTGCGGAGTTCGACGTTCTTGGCCGTGATGCGCTCGGCGGCCATGCGCGCGGTGCGCAGAGCCACCTCGTCGCGGAAGAGGTTGGACAGCATGGTCGCGCGGCCCGTGATGAATTGCGGGAGCGACCCGGGGTGGGCCTTGGTGATGTCGATGCCGGCGTCGCGCGCGTCGTCGAAACGCAGCAGGGTCGAGCGCCCGCCGAGCGCCGCCGCTTCGGCGCGGATGCGGTCTCGTTCAGGGTCGGCTACGTGGCGAACCACGATGCCGGGTTCCGACAATCGCAGCTCGCCGGGATCGACGGACGACACCGTCTCGTCTCCGTCAGTGCCCATCACGGCACCGTCCTCAGCTCGCCACACACCTGTCAGACTAAGCCGGGCAGTGCTCGATCGCGCGCAGCGGGCGCGAGTTTCGCGGGAATAGGCGACACGCCGCACCATCGGCTGTTCCTCCCCAGGAGGGAAGTTCGCCGCACCCTCCCCATTCTCGTCCGCTCCCCCCACGCGGGCGCTGCACGATCACGAGGATGGGCGCATGAACAGAGTCACCAGCACCGAATACGACAGCCCCGTCGGGCCGATCCTGCTGACCTTCGTCGACGACGCCCTCGTCCGACTGCACGTGGCCCATGACGGTCTCGACGTCGCGCGGGCGGAGATCGCTCGGCGTCTGGGGGTCGTTCCCGAGCCGGTCGCCTCGGCCGGCCGGGGGCTCGTCGCTCAGCTCGACGAGTACTTCGACGGCGCGCGGCGGGAGTTCGACGTCCCCCTCGATTGGCGCTTCGTCCGCGGCTTCACCCGCCTGGCGCTCGAAGCCACCCTGCAGATCCCCTACGGGGAGGTGGCCTCGTACGGCGAGGTGTCGCTGATGGCCGGCGTCTCGCGGGCGGCGCGGGCGGTGGGGACGGCGTGCGCGTCGTCGCCGTTCTCGATCGTCGTGCCGGTGCACCGCGTCGTGCGGGCCGACGGGTCGATCGGCGAGTACGGCGGGCATCCCGAGGTGAAGGAGTACCTGCTCTCGCTCGAAAGCGACGTGGTGCTCGGCGAGGCTCTGCGCGCGTCGGCCTGAGCGGGCCCGGGCGCCGGGCACGACGATGCCCGGCCCCGACGGAGCGGGACCGGGCATCTGTCGGTCAGTGGTTCGACGCCTTCTCGGCGCCGTACCCGGTGAGGGAGCGGACGTCCATCTCCGCGGCCTTGCGCGGGTCTTCCGGTGTCCGCGAGGTGACGGACCCGAGCCAGCCGAGGAAGAACCCGAGCGGGATCGACACGATCCCGGGGTTGTTCAGCGGCCAGATCGCCACGCCCGTGTCGACGAACACGCTCGTGGGAGTCCCCCAGAACACCGGCGAGAGGAAGATCAGCACGAGAGCCGAGCCGAGACCGCCGTACATGCTCCAGACGGCGCCGCGGGTGGTGAAACGGCGCCAGAACAGCGAGAAGAGGATCGTCGGGAGGTTCGCCGAGGCCGCCACCGCGAAGGCGAGGGCGACGAGGAAGGCGACGTTCTGCCCCTGCACGCCGATGCCGCCGAGGATCGCGAGCACACCGATCACGATGACCGTGCGCCGCGCGACCTTGACCTCGCCGTCGGGCGGGACGTCGCCCTTCTTCACCACGTTCGCGTAGATGTCGTGAGCGAACGAGGCGGCTGCCGTGATCGTCAGACCCGCCACCACCGCGAGAATCGTCGCGAACGCCACCGCCGAGATGAAGCCGAGAAGGAGCGGTCCGCCGAGGGCGAGCGCGAGCAGCGGAGCTGCGGCGTTCACGCCGCCCGGGGCGCCCAGGATCGCCTCGGCCCCGACCATGGCGCCGGCACCGTAGCCCAGCACGAGGGTGAGGATGTAGAAGAGGCCGATCAGCCAGATGGCCCACACGACCGAGCGACGGGCTTCCTTCGCCGTCGGCACGGTGTAGAAGCGCATGAGCACGTGCGGCAGACCCGCGGTGCCGAGCACCAGGGCGAGGGCGAGGGAGATGAAGTCCCAGGGGTTCTTGCCGTACTGCAGGCCCGGCGCCAGCACGGCATCACCCTTGGGCGACGCCGCGACCGCGCTCTCGAGCAGCGTGTTGAGGTTGAACCCGTTGATCGCGAGCACCCACACCGTCATCACGATCGCACCGCCGATGAGCAGGAACGCCTTGACGATCTGCACCCAGGTGGTGCCCTTCATGCCGCCGATGAGCACGTAGACGATCATCAGGATGCCGACGACGGCGACCACGATCGACTGACCGACGCGCTCGGTGATGCCCAGAAGCAGCGAGACGAGACCACCGGCCCCGGCCATCTGCGCGAGGAGGTAGAAGAAGCAGACCGCGAGCGTGGTGATGGCCGCCGCCATGCGCACCGGGCGCTCCTTGAGGCGGAACGACAGCACGTCGGCCATCGTGAACTTACCGGTGTTGCGCATGAGCTCGGCGACCAGCAGCAGGGCCACGAGCCACGCCACGAGGAACCCGATGGAGTAGAGGAAGCCGTCGTAACCGTTGATGGCGATCGCACCGACGATGCCGAGGAACGACGCCGCCGATAGGTAGTCGCCGGCGATGGCGAAGCCGTTCTGCGGACCGGTGAACGAGCGTCCTGCGGCGTAGTAGTCCGCCGCGGTCTTGCTGTTGCGGCTGGCCCGGATGACGATGAACAGCGTCACGGCGACGAACGCGCCGAAGATCGAGATGTTCAGGACGGGGTTGTTCTCGACCGTCTGCACGGCCGCCTCGACGGATGCGAAGATCTCGTTCACGACCGGCCTCCGTCCGCGCGCTCGAGCTCGGCGCGCAGCGCTTCAGCGCCCGGGTCGAGACGCCGGTTGGCGTAGGCGACGTAGCCCATGGTGATGGCGAACGTCGTGACGAACTGCCCGAGGCCCAGTAGGAGCCCCACGGTGATGGCGCCCGAGACCGGCTGCGCCATGAACTCCGGTGCGAACGACGACAGCAGAACGTAGACGAAGTACCAGACGAGGAACGCCACCGCGAGCGGGAAGACGAAGCTGCGCTGGCGCTTCTTCAACTCCCGGAACGGGGCGGACTCCTCGACCGCGATGTAGTCGACGCCGCCCTTATGGGCTTCGTCGATTCGACGGTCCGTCATGTGGCCTCCTTGCCTCATGAGTTCGGCGCAACGCTGCGCCGCACGGCGGAAAAGTCCGGGTCGGCTGCTGCTTCCCCGGTGATAGGGTCGACGCTACGAAACGCGGCGACGAAGCCGTCACCCCCGGAAGTAGGTAGTGCATGGGCGCACCCTCCAGACTTCGAGACGATGCGACCCTCGTGTCGCACGCCGTGGCCGAGCTCGCCCGCCGCACCCATTTCCCCGTCGCGTTCGGCGGCCTCGAGCACGACGGCGCCGTCCACGTCACCACGATCGTCGGCGCCCGCACCCGCAGCATCGAGGGGCTCGTCGTGCACGCGTCGCGCGGCCTCGGCGGGCGCGCTCTGGTCGAGCGGCGCCCGCGCATGACCCTCGACTACCGCACCTCCCGCTCGATCACGCACGACTACGACCGCGCCATCCTCGGCGAGGGGATCGCGACCCTGTTCGCGGTTCCCGTGCTCGTCAGCGGGGCGGCTCGAGGGGTGCTCTACTGCGGTTCCTGGGCGCAGTCGCCCGTCGGCGACGTCGAGGCGCGCCCCGCGTTCGATGTGGCCGGCGAGCTCGGAACAGAACTGCGCGTGCGCGCCGAGGTCGACCGCCGCCTCGCGGCGGCCCCTCCCACCGAGGGCGGGCTCGGGGCAGGGGCGCGCGAAGAGATCCGCGAGAGCTACGCGCAGCTGCGCAGCATCGCGGCGACCATCTCCGACGACACGGTGCGGCGCCGCCTCGAGGAAGTCGAGGCCCGACTGGCCGCCCTGACCGGAGACGCCGGGGACACGGCATCCGATCCCGATATCCACCTCTCGCGACGCGAGATCGACGTGCTCGCCTGCGCCGCGGTGGGGTCGACGAACGGTGAGATCGCTGCCTCGCTGCACCTGCGTGAAACCACCGTCAAGTCGTACCTCGCCTCGGCGATGTCGAAGCTCGACGCCTCGACCCGGCACGCCGCGGTGACCCGGGCACGACGCGCGGGCCTGCTTCCCTGAGCCGGGGCGCGGCGCCGGTGGGAAAACCCTGGCAATGCCCGCGTGAGCTTGAGAGCGGGTCGGATTCTCGGCATCGTGGCTGACTCCTGTCGTCGATCAGAGAAGGAGAGTCACCATGCTGACGCTCACCGAAGAGGCCACGACCGCCGTGAAGACCATCACCGCCCAGTTCCCGGATGCCGCCCAGGGCGGCGTCCGCATCGAGGGAGCGGGCTCCCCCGAGTCGCAGTTCGCGCTGTCGGTCGTCGACGGCCCCCAGCCGAACGACGCCGTCGTCGAGAACGCCGGAGCGCGCGTCTTCCTCGACAGCGACGCCGCCGCCGTCCTTGACGACCGCGTGCTCGACGCGCAGATCGACCCGCAGGGGTCGGTGCAGTTCGCGGTGACCAGCGCCGCGTAACGCGCTTTCGTCGCGTGAACGATGCCCCGGCCGCGTGCCGGGGCATCGTCGTGCGCGGCGCGGGGGCCGCACGCGTGGCGCGCGTCTCACGCACGGCGCCCGGTCGCTCCAGCGCGCGGTCTCTACGGCGCGCGGTCGCTCCGGCGCGAGGTCACGGCGGCGCGCGGTCGTCGGGGGCTCGCGGTCGCTCGAGGTGCGCGAGACTGCATCTCGCTGACAACCTCGCGTCAGACTGAGTTCGATCAAGCGCCGGAGGGCTTCGGGGTCGTCGGCGATGTCGCCGCCCGGCGCATACGCCCGGCGGCGGAGGGCGGACAGCTCGTCATCATCGTCGATGCGGCGCATCTCCCGATTCAATCAAGGTCTGCCCCGAGGCCGCGGTTCACCGTCCCGTGAACTCCGGACGGCGCTTGGCCTGGAAGGCGGCGAAGCCCTCCCGGTAGTCGTCGGTGGCCGCCAGGGCCGCCTGCGCGCGGTTCTCGAGCGCCATGGCCTCCCACAGCCCCAGGCGCTCGTCGCGGATCGCGCCGACGATGCGCTTGCTGGCTCGGAAGGCCTGCGTGGGACCGGCGGCTGCCGTGCGGGCCGCCGAGGTCGCGGCATCCTGGACCTCTTCCGCCGGGAACGCACGCGAAAAAAGCCCGGCGCGGACGGCTTCGGCCCCCGACATCAGTCGGCCCGTGTAGATGAGGTCCAGCGTGGCGTGGGCGCCCAGGCGCTCGACGAACAGCGCGTGACCGCCCGAGTCGAGGGTGGCTCCCAGGGCGGCGAAGGGCGAGCCGATCTTCGCGGTGTCGGCCACGTAGACCACGTCGGTGGCGATCAACAGGCCGAGCCCGACACCGAGGCACGCCCCGTGGGCGACGGCGAGGGTGGGAGCGGGAAAGGACGCCATGCGGCGCAGCAACGGCGCGAGGGTGTCGTCGAGGTATCCCGCGACGTCGTCGGTGGCGGGATCGACGCCCGAGATGTCGCGGCCCGCGCAGAACGAGGGCCCCTCGCCGCGCAGCAGCACCGCGCGAGCCCCGTCGACCTCGGCCCGGTCGAACGCTTCGCCCAGCACGCGCAGGTCGTCGAGACCGAGGGCGTTGCGCCGGGCGGGGGCGTTCAGGACGATCTCGGCGACTCCCTCGTCGAGGCGGTAGTCGATCATCGCGCTCACCCGTCGTAGTCGACGCGGACGGCGTCGGTGCTCGGGTGCGACTGGCAGGTGAGGACGTATCCGCGCTCGATCTCGTCGGGTTCGAGGGCGTAGTTCTCGGTCATCGTCACGGAGCCCTCGATCACGCGCGCGCGGCAGGTTCCGCACACGCCTCCCGCGCACGCGAACGGCACGTCGGGGCGCACGCGGAGGGCTGCGGCGAGGATCGTCTCGTTCGCGGCGACCGGGCTCTCGACCGACGCGGACTGTCCATCGAGCGTGAAGTCGATGCGGCGGACCGGTTCGTCCGGGCGCACGCGCATCGGACGCGCTCCCCCGGTCTGCGCGGGGGCGTCGCCCTCGCCCGCGGTGAACAGCTCGAAGCGCACGCGCTCGCGCGGCACGCCGACCTCGGCCAGCGTCTCCCGGCAGAGCTCGACGAGCGCGAACGGTCCGCACAGGAACCACTCGTCGACGGATGCCGGATCGATGAGCCGCGAGAGGATCAGCCGCAGCCGCTCCTCGTCGATGCGCCCCGAGAACACCGGCGCCGCGCGCTGCTCGCGCGAGAGCACGTGGTGCAGGGTGAGGCGGGAGGGATAGCGGTCCTTCAGGTCGGCGAGCTCGTCGACGAACATGACGTCGGTCGAGGACCGGTTGGCGTAGACGATCGTCATCCGACTGTCGGCGGAGCGCTCCAGCACGTCGGTGGCGAGCGCCATGATCGGGGTGATTCCCGACCCCGCCGCGATCGCGACGACGTGGCCCGTCGCGGTCGAGGCCTTCGACACGAAGGTTCCCGCCGGGCTCATGACGTCGATCTCGTCGCCGGGGCGCAGGCCCTCGTGCGCCCAGGTCGAGAAGCGACCGTCGGGATCGCGCTTGATACCGACGCTGATCGAGCCGCGCGCGGGCGGGCGGCACAGCGAGTACGAGCGGCGCAGGTCCTCGCCGTCGACGCTTGCGCGAAGGGCCACGTACTGCCCCGGCGCGTAGTCGAAGGCATCGGCGAGCTCGTCGGGCACCGCGAATGTCACCTCGATCGCGGTCGGGGTGAGCGGGCGCACGTCGGCGACGCGCAGGGTGTGGAATCGGGCGCGGGCGCGGGGGCTCCCGGTCGCGTCGGCCGGGGTCGTGGCGTCCGTCGGCTCGGGGGCAGCGGCCCGCACGGCACCAGTCGAGGTGGCGTCGGCCGGGGTCCCGGCATCCGTCATCGTCATCAGAGGGCCTTGAAGTGGTCGAAGGGTTCGAGGCAGGCGCGGCACTCCCACAGCGACTTGCACGAGGTGGAGCCGAACCGCGAGACCTCGCGGGTGTCGAGGGAGCCGCAGCGCGGGCAGGCGACGCTGAGCTTGAGCCGGATGGGGCCGGCCGGCGCGCGCCCGGTGGGCGGGGCGATGCCGTACTCGCTGAGCTTGCGCTTGCCGTCGTCGCTCATCCAGTCGGTCGTCCACGCGGGGGTGAGTGTCGTCTGAACGACCGCGTGGTCGAATCCGGCCGAGGTGAGGGCGAGCACGATGTCGTCGCGGATCGCGTCGACCGCGGGGCACCCCGAGTAGGTCGGGGTGATCGTGACGGTGACGGTGTCGCCGTCGAGGCGCACGTCGCGGAGCACCCCGAGGTCGTCGATCGTGAGCACGGGCACCTCGGGGTCGACGACGGCCGCGACCACCTCGCGGGCGTGCTCGAGTGTCGCGGTCACCATGTCGCTCCCGGGTGGCGGCGGGCCAGCACCTGCATCTCGGCGAGCAGCGGCCCGAACGCGGGGTGGTGGGCGCTGCGGCGTCCGCCCGCCGAGGAGCCGGGCATCGAAGGGACGGGAACGTCTTCTTCGGCGAGGACGGCGGTGAGCACGTCGTCGACGCGACCGCGCAGCGTCGAGGGGCGCACGGCGATCCCCTCGAGCCGGTCGTGCAGGGGCTCGTCGCGGAACAGCTCGTCGAGGTACGGCCACGTGTCGTCGAGTCCGACGAGGAGGCGGCGACGCGACTCCTCTGTGCCGCCGGCCAGACGCAGCGTCCACTGCACGGCGTGATCGCGGTGGTAATCGACCTCTTTCTCGGCTTTGGCCGCGACGGCCGAAAGGACGGGATCGGTGGATGCCGTGAGCTCGCGGTACAGCTCGAGCAGATACGTGGATGCCAGCAGCTGACGGGCGATCGTGTGGGCGAAGTCGCCGTTGGGAAGCTCGAACAGCCACGCGCTGCGGAAGTCCTGCTCATCGCGCCAGTAGGCGAGGTCGTCTTCGCTGCGGTCGTCGTACGAACCCGCGTAGCGCAGGAGCGAGCGGGCGTGACCGAGCAGATCGAGGGCGATGTTGCCGAGGGCGACGTCTTCTTCGAGCTCGGGGGCGCGGGCGATCCACCCGCAGAGGTTCTGCGAGAGGATCAGGGCGTCGTCGCCCAGGCGCAGCGCGTACGCGGCCACGTCGGGGTCGGTGGCGCGGCCCTCTCCCCCGGCCAGCTCGGCGGAGAGTTCGCGCGCGTCGAGCGAGACGTCGCCGTGCGGGTCGTCGCCGTGCGGGTCGACGCCGTGCGGGTCGACGCCGTGCGGGTCGACGCCGTGCGGGTCGACGCTCTCGGCGGCGACGTGTTCAGTCGAGATGCTCACAGGTGCGGCACCCCCTCCGAAGCGGTGTAGTACACCGCGTGCCGGTAGTTCTTGCCGGCGGGCGACTCGAAGAACGCGCCCTTGGCTCCGGGGTCGCTCGTGGTCACGGCATCCGACGGCACGACCCACACCGACACGCCCTCGCCGCGACGCGTGTAGAGGTCACGGGCGTTGCGCACGGCGAGCTCGGCGTCGGGGGCGTGGAGCGAGCCGACGTGCACGTGGCTGAGGCCACGGTTCGCGCGCACGAACACCTCCCACAGGGGCCAGATCTCGGCGGGGCTGCCGCCGGGGGTGGCCATCAGGCGGCCGCCGTCTCGGTGCGGGCGACACTCTTCTTCGCGGCGTAGACCGCCGCGGCCTCGCGCACCCAGGCGCCCTCGTCGTGCGCCGCGCGGCGGTTCTGCAGGCGCTGGCGGTTGAGCGGCCCCCGGCCCGCGAGCACCTCGTGGAACTCGGTCCAATCGATCTCGCCCATGTCGTACTGTCCCGTTTCGTCGTTGAAACGCAGCTCGGGGTCGGGCAGGGTCACCCCCAGCACCGCGGCCTGCGGCACGAGCATCGAGACGAAGCGCTGACGCAGGACGTCGTTGCTGAACCGCTTGATGTTCCACGCCATCGACTGCGCCGAGTTGGGCGAGTCGTCATCGGGGGGTCCGAACATCATCAAGCTCGGCCAGTACCACCGGTCCACGGCATCCTGAGCCATCTGCCGCTGTTCGTCGGTGCCCCGCATGAGGGTGAGGAGGATCTCGAAGCCCTGGCGCTGGTGGAAGGACTCCTCTTTGCAGATGCGCACCATCGCGCGGCCGTAGGGTCCGTACGACGCGCGGCACAGCGGCACCTGGTTGCAGATCGCTGCCCCGTCGACGAGCCAGCCGATCGCGCCCATGTCTGCCCACGTCGGGGTGGGGTAGTTGAAGATCGACGAGTACCGCGCCTTGCCGTCGATGAGTTGCTGCGTCATCTCGTCGCGCGTGATGCCGAGGGTCTGCGCGGCGGAGTACAGGTAAAGACCGTGTCCGGCTTCGTCCTGCACCTTCGCCAGCAGGATCGACTTGCGCTTCAGGCTCGGGGCGCGGGTGATCCACGCCCCCTCGGGCTGCATGCCGATGATCTCGGAGTGTGCGTGCTGCGAAATCTGACGGATGAGCGTGCGCCGGTAGGCGTCGGGCATCCAATCGCGCGGCTCGATGCGACCGTCGGCCTCGATGAGGGCGTCGAACATCGCCTCGCCGTCATCCTGGGCGGGCGCGGCATCCGTGGTGGGGGCGGTTATCGTCATCGTCGACTCCTTTTACAGACCGATCGTTCAGTAAAACTGTACCGGAGGGTGTGCGGCACCGCAACGGGCGTGCCCGCTCGCCTCGGAACGTGTGTCGTGGGGCCATGGCCGACACCGCGATCTTCGACGTCGACGGCACCCTCGTCGACACCAATTACCAGCACGCCCTCGCGTGGTACCGCTCGTTCCTGCGGTTCGACATCGTGCTGCCCGTGTGGCGCATCCATCGGGCGATCGGCATGGGCGGCGATCAGCTCGTCGCATCGCTCACCGACGACGGCACCGAGAACGCCCACGGCGAGGCCCTTCGTGAGGCATGGACCGAGGAGTTCGAGTCCCTCATCGAGGAGGTGCACCCCTTCGACGGCGCGCACGACCTTCTCGTCGCGGTGAAGGAGCGCGGTTTCCAGGTCGTCCTCGCGAGCTCCGGCAAGAGCGATCACGTCGAGCGCTTCATCGACCTGGTCGACGCGCGCGGGATCGCCGACGCCTGGACCACCTCCGACGACGTGAAGGCGAGCAAGCCCGCCCCCGACCTCGTCGAGACGGCGCTCGGCCGCGTACCCGGAGCCGGCGGCATCATGATCGGAGACTCCCCCTGGGACGCCATCGCCGCGGCGAAGGCCGACATCGCCACGATCGCGGTGCGCACGGGTGGCTTCTCCCCGGAAGAGCTGCAGGATGCCGGCGCGGTCACCGTCTTCGACAGTCTCCGCGACCTGATCGTCGGCCTCGACGACACCCCCCTCGCCCGCCCGGGGGCCTGACGCGCCGCGCCCCCGCCGCAGCGCGAGACCGCCCACGCTCGTCGAGCCGCGCCGGGCACCCCGAATCGCGGGCTGGGCTACAACGCAGGAGAACCGGCGGCGCGGCACGCCCAACCCCCCGAATCCCGGGGCGACTCGGGCGCGGGCTCGCCGATCTCCTGCGTTGTGCACGAGAGACGCCGAGAATCCGGCCCGGCCCACCCGACCCGGCTCAGCGCAGGTCGTAGACGCGCTTGTACTTGCCCTCGCTGCGGGGCAGCACGCCCGGCTCTTCGACGCGCACGTCGACGGTCGTGCCGATCAGCACCTTGATGCGCTGCTGCAGCACCACACCGGCGGCCTCGCACACCTCGCGCTCGAGGGCCGGATGCCGCTCGATGCGCACGGTCATGGCATCCATTCGTCCTTCTCGACGAAGCTCGAGCACGAAGTGCGGGGTCAGCTTCTCGATGCCGAGCACGATCTCCTCGATCTGCGTCGGGAAGAGGTTCACGCCGCGCAGGATGATCATGTCGTCGTTGCGGCCGGTGATCTTCTCGATGCGCCGCATCGCCGGGAACGCCGTACCGGGCTGCAGCCGGGTGAGGTCGCGGGTGCGGTAGCGGATGACGGGGAACGCCTCCTTCGTGAGCGAGGTGAACACCAGCTCGCCGAGCTCGCCGTCGGCCACCGGGGCGCCGGTGTCGCCGTCGATCGTCTCGGGGAGGAAGTGGTCCTCCCAGATGTGCGGACCGTCTTTCGTCAGCGCGCTCTCGGATGCCACACCCGGGCCCATCACCTCGCTGAGGCCGTAGATGTCGACCGCGGTCAGGTCGAGGCGGCGCTCGATCTCGTGCCGCATCTCGTTCGTCCACGGCTCGGCTCCGAGCACCGCGACCTTCAACGAGGTCGAGCGCGGGTCGACGCCGGCGGCCTCGAGTGCGTCGGCGATCGTCAGGAGGTAGCTGGGCGTGCAGAGGATGGCATCCGGCTCGAAATCCCGGATGAGCTGCGCCTGCCGCGCGGTCTGCCCGCCCGACATCGGGATGACGGTCGCGCCGAGGCGCTCGATGCCCGCGTGGGCGCCGAGCCCGCCGGTGAACAGCCCGTATCCGTAGGCGTTGTGCACGCGATCGCCCGGGCGGATGCCGGCGGCGCTCAGCGAACGCGCCACGAGATCGGCCCACCGGTCGAGGTCGCCCGCGGTGTAGCCGACGACGGTGGGGCGCCCGGTCGTGCCGGACGACGCGTGGATGCGGCGGACGTCGGACATCGGCACCGCGAACATGCCGAAGGGGTAGGTCTCGCGCAGGTCGGCCTTGGTCGTGAAAGGCAGCAGGCGGATGTCGTCGAGGCTGCGGATGTCATCGGGGTGAACGCCGGCCTCGTCGAATTTGCGTCGGTAGAGCGGGACGTTGTCGTAGGCGTGGCGCACCGTCCACCGCAGGCGCTCGAGCTGCAGCGCGCGCAGGCTCTCGAGAGGAATGCCGGTCGGATCGACGGATGCCAGGAAGTCGGGGCGCGATGCGGCGGTCAGGGTCATCGGGACACCTCCGTGGTCGTGAGCGCGTCGTCGCGCTCGGGGGCGGGGTCGGTTGTGGAGGTCGCTGAGCCTGTCGAAGGGACCGGCGGCCGCCGGTCCGTCGTGATGCTGCGGCCGCGCACCTCGGCGACGAGGTCGCCCGTCTCATCGGTCACGCGGATGTCGTACAGGCCCGTGCGGCCACTGCGCGCCCGGCGGGCAGCGGTCGCGGTGAGCGTCTGCCCCGCGGTGGTCGACTTCAAGAACGTGATGTCGGCACCCCCGGCGACGGTGACTCGCTCATCCTCGTTGCACGCGATCGCGAAGGCCGTGTCGGCGAGGGTGAAGACGAGTCCGCCGTGGGTGATCGCGAAGCCGTTGAGCATGTCCTCGCGCACCGTCATCGACACGCGCGACTCGCCCGGGGCGTCGTGCTCGACGACCATGCCGAGCATCGCCGACGCCTGATCGCGCTGCATCATCGGCCGCAGGCTCATGCCGGCACCGCCACCGGCTGCGCGGCCGGCGCCCACGTCTTCGCCACGAGCGTGAGCACGTCGTACTGAGCGACGACCTCGTCGTCCTGGTTGCGGATCACGGCATCCCACCGCACCTCGCCGTACTCGTCGGTTTCGCGCGGGGTGATCTGCTTCGCCGTCAGGGCGACGCGGATGCGGTCGCCGGGCGACACCGGGGTGACGAAGCGCAGGTTCTCGAGCCCCGAGTTCGCCAGCACCGGGCCGGGCGCGGGGTCGACGAACAGGCCTGCCGCCCACGACACGAGCAGGTACCCGTGTGCGACACGGCCCGGGAAGAAGGGGTTCGCGGCCGCGGACTCCTCGTCCATGTGGGCGTAGAACGTATCGCCGGTGAAGTTCGCGAACACCTCGATGTCGTCGAGGGTGACTTCGCGTTCGGCCGATTCCACGGCATCCCCGATTCGAAGATCCGAGAGGGGCTTGCGGAAGGGGTGCGTCCCGGCGGAATCGGTTTCGGCTCCCGGATGCCATACCCCGGTCAACGCGGTCAGCATGCGGGGCGAGCCCTGGATCGCGGTGCGCTGCATGTAATGGAGCACCGAGCGGATGCCGCCGAGCTCCTCGCCGCCGCCGGCGCGGCCGGGTCCGCCGTGCACGAGGTGCGGCACGGGGGCGCCGTGTCCGGTCGAGGTGCGGGCGTCGTCGCGGTCGAGGAAGAGCACGCGGCCGTTCATCGCCCCCATGCGGGTGAGCAGCTCGGTCGCGACATCGGGGTCGTGGGTGGCGACGCTGGTCACGAGCGACCCTCCGCCGCGGCCCACGATGGTCGCCGCCTCGGCGACGTCGGCGTACTCGACGATGCTCGCGACCGGCCCGAATGCCTCGATGTCGTTGACGGCCGGGGTCGCGGCATCCGCGAAGGCGAGCAGCATCGGCTGCAGGAACGCCCCGTCCGCGGGGGCTGCCTCGGGCGCCTGGGTCGAACCCACGACGAATCGCCCACCGGCGTCCGTGAGGGCGCGAACCTGCCGCAGCACCTCGTCGCGCTGCTCGACCGAGACCACGGGTCCCATCGTCACGCCCTCGGCCCGCGGGTCGCCGATGACCACGCGTTCGGCGATCTTCTCGTTCAACGCCTGGGCCACGGCATCCGTCATGCCCTCCGGCACGATCGCGCGGCGGATCGCGGTGCACTTCTGACCCGCCTTCGTCGTGAGCTCGACAAGCAGCTGCGTGACGTAGGCGTCGAATTCGGGGGTTCCGGGCACCGCGTCGGGGCCGAGGATCGAGGCGTTGATCGAATCGGTCTCGCTCGTGAATCGCACGCCGGGCTTCGCCTGCGCGCGCAGGCGCTCGGCGGTCGAGGCGCTGCCGGTGAATCCGACCGTGTCGCCGAGGTCGAGCAGGTCGAACAGGCCCGGAACGCTCCCGCTCACCAGCTGCAGCGAGCCCTCGGGCAGAAGGCCGGTCTCGACGACCATGCGCACCCACGCCTCGGCGATGTACGCGGTGGGCGTCGCGGGCTTCACGATCGTGGGGAGACCGGCGAGGAAGGCCGGGGCGAACTTCTCGAGCGCGCCCCACATGGGGAAGTTGAAGGCGTTGATCTGCACCGCGACACCCGGGAGGCGCGTGTAGACGTGCCGGCCGAGGAACGAGCCGTCCTTCGACAGGGGTTCGATCGGTCCGTCGAGCACAACCTTCCCGGCGGGCAACTCGCGCCGTGCCTTCGACGAGAAGGTGAACAGCACGCCGATACCGCCGTCGACGTCGCTGAGCGAGTCGCGGCGGGTCGAGCCGGAACGCTCCGATAGGGAGTAGAGCTCTTCGCGGCGCTCGTTCAGCGCGATCGCGAGATTCTTCAGCACCATGGCGCGCTGGTGGAATGTGAGGGCACCGAGGCTCTTCTGTCCGGTCTCGCGCGCGAAGGCGACGGCTCCCGCGAGGTCGAGCCCGCGCGTGCTGACGCGCACGATCTTCTCGCCTGTCGAGGCGTCGCGCACGACCGCGGCGTCGGGGTCGCTCTCGGGCGCCCACCAGGCGCCGTTCACATAGCTGGGGAGAAACGTCATCATTCGCTCCATTCGTAGAATCCGCGGCCGGTCTTGCGGCCCAGGTGCCCCTGGGCGACGAGGTCGCGCAGCAAGGCGGGCGGGGTGAAGCGCGCACCAAACGCGCGCTCGAGTTCTTCCGCGATGCCCAGGCGCACATCCAGTCCGACGATGTCGGTGGTGCGGAGAGGGCCCACGGGATGCCGATAGCCCAGCTCCATCGCCGTGTCGATGTCGTGCGCGGTGGCGACGCCCTCTTCGAGCATGCGGATCGCCTCGAGCCCGAGCGCCACCCCCAGGCGGCTCGACGCGAACCCGGGCGCATCGCGCACGAGCACCGCGGTCTTGCCGATCGCCTCGACCCAGCGCGTCGCCTGATCGACCACCCCCGCGTCGGTCCGCTCGCCGACGACGACCTCGACCAGCGCCGACGCCGGCACGGGGTTGAAGAAGTGCAGACCGAGGAACCGGTCGGGCCGGGCGAGCGAGGCGCCGAGCGCGTCGATCGAGATGGAGGAGGTGTTGGATGCCACGACAGCGTCGCCCTGCACCGCTTCCTCGATCCGCGCGAGGGCGTCGAGCTTGAGGTCGCGATCCTCGGGCACGGCCTCGACCACGAGGCCCGCCTCGGCGAACGCTCCGGTGTCGGTGCCGGTCGCGAGGGTCCCGGCATCCGGGATCTCGATGCCCTTCTGCGCGGAACGCGCGAGGGCCGTCTCGATGCGCTCCCGAGCGGTGGTGGCGGCTTCGGCGTCGCGCTCGACGACGTGCACGCGGGCTCCGGCGAGCAGGAACGCGTGCGCGATTCCCGCTCCCATGCGGCCTCCGCCGAGAACGCCCACGACGGCGGGGACGGATGCCGGGACGCCGGCGTTCGCGGCGGCGGGCTCGGTCGTGGTCTCGGGGACGGTCATCTCGTCTTCCTCTCGAGGAACGCGGTCATGCGGGCGCGCTTGTCGGTGCTGTCGAACAGCTCGGCCTGGAGCTCGCCGTCGATCGCGGGGTGGGCGGCGCGGGGTGCGAGCAGCGCGCGCTTGGTGAGGATCGTGGCGCGCGCGGAGTTGGCGGCGATGCGGTCAGCGGTCGCGTGGGCCGCGGCGAGCAGATCGTCGGGCTCGTGAAGACTCGACACCAGTCCCCAGGCCAGCGCCTCGTCGGCGTCGATCACGCGGGCGGTGAGCAGCAGCTCGCTCGCGCGGGCATGGCCGACGATCTCGGGCAGACGCCAGGTGGCTCCGGCGGCGGCGATGATACCGAGGCCGGGTTCCGGGTTGCCGAAGCGCACGCGCGGGGTGCCGAGGCGGATGTCGGCGGCGTACGCGAGTTCGGCTCCCCCGCCCAGGGCGAAGCCGTCGACGGCGGCGATGACGGGCATCGGCAGGTGACGGATGCGGTCGAAGACGGTGGCGTTGATCCCCCGGCGCGCGTCGTCGCCCGTCCGGTCGCGGAGCTGCGCGATGTCGGCTCCCGCGGCGAAGATGCCGCCCGCACCGGTGAGGATGAGCGTGCGCGGGCGCTCCTCGAGCTCGGCGCACAGGGCGTGCAACTCGTCGACCATCGCCTGATCGATCGCGTTGCGGACCTCGGAACGGTCGAGGGTCGCGACGACCCGGTCGTCGGTGGCGTCGATGCGGATGCGCGGGGCACCCATGACTGCACGTGCCGGGGCGTCGCGGGTACCGGTCTCGTCGACGGGCGCAGGGACCTGCGTCGACTCAGCCATCGATCCGCTCCACGATCATCGCCGTGCCCTGGCCGACGCCGACGCACATCGTCGCCAGACCGTAGCGCGCGCCCTCGCGCTCGAGGCGTCCGAGCAGCGTCACGAGCAGGCGCGACCCGCTCGACCCCAGCGGGTGACCCAGGGCGATCGCCCCGCCGTCGGCGTTGACGATCTCGGGGTCGAGTCCCAGGCGCCGCATGCACGCCAGCGACTGCGAGGCGAACGCCTCGTTGAGTTCGACGGCGCCGAGGTCGGATGCCGAGAGCCCGGCCTTCGCGAGGGCCTTCTCGGTCGCCGGCACCGGGCCGAGCCCCATGATCTCGGGGGCGAGAGCCGCGGAGGCGTGTGCGACGATCCGCGCGCGGGGGCGCAGGCCGTAGCGCTCGACGGCCTCGGCGCTCGCAACCACGATGGCCGAGGCCCCGTCGTTGAGCGAGCTGGAGTTGCCCGCCGTCACGACCTCGCCGCCCTTCACGACGGACCGGAGCCCCGCGAGCGCGTCGATCGAGGTGTCGCGGCGCGGTCCCTCATCGGTGTCGATGAGGCCCCGTGCAGTCTCGACGGCGACGATCTCGTCGCGGAAGTGCCCGGCATCCTGTGCCCGAATCGCCCGCTCGTGGCTGCGGAGCGCGAAGGCATCGGCATCCGCCCTCGAGATCCCGTCGACCCGCGCGACCTCTTCGGCCGTCTCGGGCATGGCATAGGTGGCCTTGTCGCGAGCGGCGAGTCGCGGGTTGGTGAAGCGCCAGCCGATGGAGGTGTCGAACGTCGCACCGGGCTTCGCCCACGCCTTCTCGGGCTTCGCCTGCACCCAGGGCGCGCGGGTCATCGACTCGACGCCGCCGGCGACGATGACGTCGGCATCTCCCGCGCGGATCGCCTGAGCCGCGAGCGCGATCGCGCTCATGCCCGAGGCGCAGAGGCGGTTGACGGTGAGACCGGGGATGGTGTCGGGAAGCCCCGCGAGCAGCACCGCCATGCGCGCGACGTTGCGGTTGTCCTCACCGGCCTGGTTCGCGGCCCCGAGGATGACCTCGTCGATCGCCTCGGCCGGAACGCCCGCGCGTGCCACGGCTTCGCCGACGACCAGCGCCGCCAGATCATCGGGACGAACGGATGCCAGAGCCCCGCCGTACCGACCGACCGGGGTGCGCGCACCGCCAGTGAGAAACGCGTTCGCCATTGTCTTCCTCTCCCCCGCCGACTCTGGCGGGGCTGGTCCACCTCGACTCCGAGGTTTTCCGACCGATCGTTCAGTAATCATGCCACGGGCGGGGCGGCGGAGGCAACGGTCGCGGGGGCGGGGCTTCTGCGGAGACCGGACTGGCGCGCGGGAGCGGCGCGAGCGTGCCCCCGGGGGGCACCCCCGAAATCACACGTCCCGTCCGAGATCATGCGCAATCCGGGCGTGCGGCCACGTCATCTCGTGCGGATCATGTGATCTCGCGCGGCGGCAGCGGGGCGGGCCGCGCGACCGGGCGGGGCCGGGGCGGTATCGCGCGTTGAAACGCGCCGGGGCGCGGCTGCCCAGCGCAGAAGTCGGCACGCGCGCGATGGCGGAGGACACCGGCGGCACGCGGCTCGGCCGCACATCCGGCGATGACGCGAAAGGTGGTGCCCCCGACAGGATTCGAACCTGCGACGCCCGCGTTAGGAGTGCGGCGCTCTATCCCCTGAGCTACGGAGGCGGGATCACCACAGCCTACTGCGGCGCTCCGGTACGGGCGGCCTCGGTCGGAGGCGCGAGAGCGACGCGCTCACGCAGGCCCGCGACGAGGCCGTCATCCCACCGTCCCGGTTCGGCGAGCGTCGCCTCGCGCACGTCCACGCCGTCGGGCCCGATGCTCGCGACGCAGACCAGGAGCGACTCGAGCACGAGCCCATCGTGGGCGTCGCGGCGCAGAACAGACGCCTCGGGCTCGTGCGTCGCCTTCTCGATCACGCCGAGCCATGGCATCCACCAATCGGATCCGGCCGCCAGGCCCGCCTCACGGAACGCCCCGAGCCAGCGCGCGATGCGCGGGGTACCCGGGTCGTCGACCGCGTGATGCGCGACCATGTGGGTACCGGGGGTCAGCGGCGTGCGGCGGGACTCGAGGCCGTCCCACTCCACGAGGTGCGCCCCCGTGGCATCCACCTCCACGAGATTGAAGCCGCGGGTGGCAGGACGATTCGGGATGCCGGCACCCACCGCGTCGAGGGGAACACTGCCCCGGCTGACGACCTCGTCGTCGCGACGGTCGGAGAGGTCTTCGCGATTGAGCAGGACCGCGAGTCGGGGTCCGCTCGGGTCGATGGCGAGCCACGCTCCGCCCGCGCGGTCGTCGCGCACGCCGACGACCCCGTCGCGCTCGGGCCACCAGGGGCCGATGCCGCGCCACGGGCGGTCGCGGTCCTCGTCGCGGACGGCGAGCACCCGCACCGGTTCGCCGGGGGCGGCGGGGACGTCGATCACGACCGTGCACATTCCGACAACGCTACCCGCGCCGGGGACGGGCGGGGCGGGCGTCCGGGCGGGCGGGGGCGAGCGGCGCCCGTCGCGAGAACAGGAGGCGGCACCGAAACAGGCCGCTCGGCGTCATCATCCCCTGTCCTCGACGCGTCCCCCTGTTCTGGTCGCACCGCCCGCCCCGCCGCGGACACCGACCTGGAAGACTGGAGCGATGTTCGTCGTCGTGGGAGTGACCGGGGGCATCGCCGCCTACAAGACCGTGAGCCTCGTGCGCCTGCTGGTGAAGGCGGGGCACGACGTGCACGTCATCCCCACCGAGGACGCGCTGCGTTTCGTCGGCCTGCCGACGTGGGAGGCGCTCAGCCGCAACCCCGTGACGACCTCGGTGCACGACGACGTCGCGCGCGTCCGCCACGTCGCGCTCGGCCAGTCTGCCGACCTCGTCATCGTGGCTCCCGCGACCGCGAACACCCTCGCGTCGATGACGGCGGGGTTGGCATCCGATCTCCTGGGCACCACGCTGCTCGCGACGACCGCCCCGGTTGTCGTCGCCCCCGCGATGCACACCGAGATGTGGCGGCATCCGGCCACCGTTCACAACATGGACGTCCTGCGCGCCCGCGGCGTGCACGTCGTCGGACCGGCCGACGGCGTCCTGACCGGCGGAGACTCAGGGCCCGGGCGCATGTCGGAACCCGAGGAGATCGTCGCCGCCGCCCTCGCCCTGGTCGAACGGCCGCGCGACCTCGAGGGGCTGGCGATCGTCGTGAGCGCTGGCGGCACGCGCGAGCCGATCGACCCCGTGCGCTTCCTCGGCAACCGCTCGAGCGGCAGGCAGGGTGTGGCGATCGCCCGTGCAGCCGCCGATCGCGGCGCCCGCGTGACGCTCGTCGCCGCGCACCTCGACGCCGACGTCCGCCCCGATCCCCGTGTCGACCTCATCGTCGCCGGGACCGCCGACGAACTCGGAGGGGCGATGGATGCCGTCGCCCCCGACGCGGATGTCATCGTCATGGCAGCGGCGGTCGCCGATTACTCCGTGGCCGCGGTGTCGGAGGACAAGCTCCGCAAGCAGGACTCTCCCGGCGGTCTCACCCTCGAGCTCCGCGAGAACCGAGACATCGTCGCGGGGCTGGTGTCCGCCCGCCGCGAGGGGCAGACGATCGTCGCCTTCGCGGCCGAGACGGTCGCTGACGACGCCGAACTGCTCGAGCGCGCCCGCGCCAAAGCGGCCCGCAAGGGTGTCGATCTGCTCGCGGCCAACGCCGTGGGGTGGACCCGCGGTTTCGAGACCGCCGAGAACGCCCTCACGATCGTGGATGCCACGGGCGAGGTCGTCGCGACGACGACGGGGTCGAAGGACGACACCGCTCACGCCCTCCTCGACGCGGTGCGCGCGGTGCGTCGCCGCTGAGCCGGTCCCCGCTGCGCCAGCCCGCCGCCGCGCGCCCCGGGGGTGCCCGCGCGATGCTGAGCCGCCCGTCGCTGTACCGTTCCCCGCGCCGGGTCGTCTCGCGCCGGGCGGCTGGCGGGACGACGCGCGCCGGGGCGCCCTGAAGCTGGGGCGTCCCGGCGCCATCGCTTTTCGCGGCCCGCTCTTGCGCCGAGATTGCACCTCGCTCACAAAACCGCCGCAGCCTGCAACCGAGATGCAGTCTCGCGATTCTCGAGAGGGGGCACGGGCCAGCGGCGCCACCGGGCGCCACCGGGCGCCGCCGGGACGCGAGTCGACGTTGGCGCCGACGCGCGCGGGCGACCTCGGCGCCCGCCCGGTGCTCAGCTCTCGTCGAGGCGGTCGACGGCGGCGATGATATCGTCGACCTCGGTGCGCGAGGTGTAGTCGACGTGGATGTCCGCGAAGCGGATGCGTCCGTCCGGATCGATCACGTAGACCGACGGAAAGGGCACTCGAGCCGTGTCGTCGGCGTTGCTGTCCGAGACCGCGAAACCGAGCTCGGTGTGCGCGTCTTGCGCCTCCCCGCTCGGCTCGGTCACGATGCCGAACCCGTCAGCGAGGACGTTACCGGGATCGGAGAGGACCGTGAAGCCGAGCGCGCCGTTGTCCTGACTCTGCGCGGTGCCGTCGGCGGTCTGAGGGGAGATCGCGACGAGCTGCGCGCCCCGCTCCTCCAGCGCCGGCAGAAGGTCCTGCTGGTAGGTGCGCAGCGTGATGCTGCAGTACGGGCACCACGCGCCGCGGTAGAACACGACCACGGTCACGGCCTCGCCGAGAAGCGACCCGAACGTCAGCGTCCGACCGTCGGCGGTGCGGAGTTCCGCGTCGGGCGCGAGGTCGCCTTCGGCGAGCGCTCCGGTCGGCGTGCCGGCCGCGCGAAGGGTGCTCTGCTCCTCGGAGAACACGGCGGCCAGGCGGTCGCCGATCTGCGATTCGAAGCCGACGTTGAAGTCGTCGACCTGCTGAGCGATGGATGGTGTGGACATGCGTGGCCTCCCCGGCAGAACCGACATCGGGCGTCGGTCCGAGGAGCGTATGCCGGTCCACGGATGCCACGGCCCTCGCTGTCGCGGAACGGAACACGGCGTCACACGACGTCATGGAGAGCAGGAGGGGGCGCCGACGGACGGTCCGACGGCGCCCCCGCCGGGGTCAGTACCCGTACGTGCGGGAGAACTCGCTGACGAGATTCGCGACCTGCGCGATCAGCACCACGGCCCAGACGATCAGTGCGATGACCGCGACGACGTTGACCGCGATCGAGGCCCAGATCGGGGCGAGGCCCGAGCCGGTCCGGCGTCGCAGGATGACGCCGCGACCGATGATGTACACCAGTCCCGACCCGATCGCGAGCACGAAGAAGCTCCAGGCCCAGTGGAACGGACGATCGACGCCCCGTGCGCGCAGCTGACGCCAGTCGAGGAAGGCGAACAGCACCGTCAGGGCCGACACCACCAGCGACACCACGGACGACACCACGGTGATCAGCGTGGTCGCGGAGGTCGTCCCGGCCACCGACGTGTCGCCGGACTCGTAGGAGTACACCCCGGCGTAGAAGGAGTCGCGGATGTACGACGACCAGTCGAACATCACCACGCCGAGCACACTGAGCAGCGGCAGGAAGACCAGCAGCCACACCCAGACCGTGTTGGTCTTGATGTCGCGGCGAGGCTCAGCGTCGTACGAGACAGGAGACGCGCTCGGGTAGCCCGGCGCGGAGCCGTAGGCTGCGCCGGCCGCTGCCGCACCCGCGCCGTAGGCGGGGGCGGAGGGGTACGTCGGGTTGCTCGGGAAGGAAGGGGCCGAACTGTAGGCCGGGGCCGCGGGCGGAGCCGACGGCGCGGAGGGCGGCGTCACGGGCGGAACGGGAGGGATGCTCGCGCCCGCGGCCGTGCCTGCCCCGTCGCCCGGGGCCGGCGTCGCCGCGGAGTCGTGCGCCGCGTGAGCAGCGGGCTCGTGCGCGCCCCGCGAAGCCTCCGAGCCGTGCGCCGCGTGAGCCGCGGGCTCCTGCGCGCCGAGGGACGCCGCGGGCTCGTGCGCCGCGGGCTCCGACGCGGTGAGCGACGAGGCGGGGTCGGCGGAGCCGTCACGGCCGGTCGAGTCGTGGCGATGGGCGTCGCTCACCTCGGGCGACGGCACGACGTGCTCGGTCGACTCGTGGTCACGCCGGGGCTCTGATGCGACCTCGGACGCCGCCGAACCGCCCGCGACGTGAGCCTCCGCCCCGGCGGAAGAATCCTCGGCACCGGAATCCCCGGCATCGTGGTGCGGCACGCTCGGGACGACCGGCTCACCGGACGCTGAGCGCACCTCATCGGTCCAGCCGGTGCCGTTCCATCGGCGCAGACCGCCGCCACCGGCGGGGTCGGGGTACCAGCCGTCGGGCGGGGTGGGAGTGTCGGTCATGTCGTTTCCCCTGTCAGGTGCGAAACCGGGCGAGATGGCCCGAGTCTAGTGAGGGCGTACGACATCACCGGAAGTCCCGCGACGCGTGGGCGACACCCACGCGCAGATCGGTGAACCCGTCGGCGACCACGTTGGTCACTCCCTCGACCGATCGCTCGAGCATCCCCCGCACGATGAGCGCGGGCGATTCGCGGGCGACCCTGCGGTATCTGTTCCACACCCCTACCGAGCAGATGATGTTCATCAGGCCGTGTTCGTCTTCGAGGTTGAGGAACGTGATTCCCGATGCCGTGGCCGGCCGCTGGCGATGCGTGACGAGCCCCGCGACCTCGATGCGCCTGTCGGTCTCGAAGGTGCGGAGCTCTCGCGAGGTCAGCACCCCGCGGGCATCGAGCGCGGAGCGGAAGTGGGTGAGCGGGTGGTCGTCGGCCGAGAGGCCCGTCGCCCACAGGTCGGAGGCGAGGATCTCGTAGCTCGACGGGTCGGTGAACAACGGCGGCTGCACCGCGACGAGGGAGTCGGGGAGGAATTCGGGGCGGTCCAGCGCGGCCGACCCCGACAACCAGATCGCCTCGCGCCGCGTATGCCCGAGACAGTCGAAGGCTCCGGCCGTGGCGAGGGCCTCGAGTTGCGCCGTCACCAGGCCGGTGCGCCGTACGAGGTCGCGCAGATCGCGATAGTCCCCGTTGGCGTCCCGCTCGGCGACGATGCGCTCCGCGACCTTGGCGCCGATGCCGGTGATGCCGGCCAACCCGAGACGCACGGCGAACCCCCCGTCGCGGCGATGAGCCAGGGTCTCATCGGGCTCCGAGGGATCGAACTCCCCCGTCGGCGGCTGCACCGCGTGCGCGCACGCGTCGAGCCCGGTCGGAGAGCACGCGCCTCGTCGCGGCGCCGATCCCGTCGACGCCGCCGGCCCCGCGGCATCCGTCGCCGTCTTCTCCGACGTGCCCGCGCCGTCGTCGACCTCTTCGAGGGTCGCCTCGACCTTCGAGCGCAGCAGATCGGGCCGGCGCACCTGCACCCCGTGCCGACGGGCGTCGGCGGTGAGGGTGGCGGGCGAGTAGAAACCCATGGGCTGCGCGCGAAGGAGACCGGCGAGGAACGCAGCCGGGTAGTGCAGTTTGATCCAGGAGCTGGCGTAGACCAGGAGCGCGAACGACAGCGAGTGCGATTCGGCGAAGCCGAAGTTCGCGAACGCCTGGATCTTGGCGTACAGCTCGTCGGCGACCTGCCCGACGAGGCCGTTCTCGGCCATTCCCGCGTACAGCGTCTCGCGCAACGAGTCGATGCGTTCGAGCCCGCGTTTGGAGCCCATGGCGCGGCGCAGCAGATCGGCGTCCTCGGCGGAGCAGTTGCCGATGGCGACGGCCATCTGCATGAGTTGCTCCTGGAACACGGGCACCCCCATCGTGCGCTCGAGCACCGGTTCGAGCTTGGGATGCACGTAGGTGATCTCTTCCTGCCCGAGTTTGCGGCGCACGAACGGGTGTACGGCACCGCCCTGGATGGGCCCGGGGCGGATGAGGGCGATCTGCACGACCAGGTCGTAGAACTTGCGCGGCTGCAGGCGAGGCAGCAGCCCCATCTGCGCGCGCGACTCCACCTGGAACACCCCGATCGAGTCGGCGCGGCACAGCATGTCGTAGACCGCCTTCTCTTCCTTCGGCAGGGTCGACAGCTCCCACTCCTCGCCCGTGGCATCGCGGATCAGGTCGAAGCAGTACTGCAGCGCCGCGAGCATGCCGAGGCCCAGCAGATCGAACTTGACCAGCCCCATCCAGGCGGCGTCGTCTTTGTCCCACTGGATGACCGTGCGGTTCTCCATGCGCGCGTGCTCGATGGGAACCACCTCGCCCACCGGACGATCGGTGAGCACCATCCCCCCGGAGTGGATGCCGAGGTGTCGCGGCGCCTTCAGCAGCTCCGACGCGAACTCGATGACCTGGTCGGGGATGTCATGGTCCGCGCCCGTCTCGAGCGTCGCGCCCCACCGCTCGACCTGCTTCGACCAGGCGTCCTGCTGGCCCGGGGAGTGCCCGAGCGCGCGGGCCATGTCGCGTACGGCGTTCTTCGGGCGGTACTGGATGACGTTCGCCACCTGCGCCGCCCGCTCGCGCCCGTACTCCTGGTAGACCCACTGGATGATCTCTTCGCGGCGGTCGGAGTCGAAATCGACGTCGATGTCGGGCTCTTCGTCGCGCAGGCTCGAGAGGAACCGCTCGAACGGGAGTTTGTAGAAGATCGAGTCGACGGCGGTGATGTCGAGCAGATAGCAGACCGCGCTGTTCGCCGCCGAACCGCGACCCTGGCACAGGATGCCGCGCCGACGCGCCTCGGCGACGATGCCGTAGACGATGAGGAAGTACCCCGGGAAGTCCTTCATCTCGATGACACCCAGTTCGCGCTCGATGCGCCGCCGGTCGTCGTCGGACAGGTTCGGGTACTTCCGCGGAACGGCCTCCCACACCAGGTGCCGCAGCCATGACATGGGCGTGTGCCCCTCGGGCACCTTCTGCTTCGGCAGGGCGGGCTTCGCCCGACGCAGCGGGAAGGCGATCTCGTCGGCGAGCTCGACCGTCCGCGCCACCGCCCCGGGATACCGCCGGAATCGCGCCGCCATCTCGACCCCCGACCGCAGATGCGCTCCGGCGTGGGCGGGAAGCCAGCCGTCGAGCTCGTCGAGGCCGCGGTTCGCCCGTACCGCGGCGACGGCGGCCGCGAGCAGCTCTTTCTGCGGAGCGGCGTAGTGCACGTTGTTGGTGGCGAGGATCGGCAGGCCCCGCTCGGCGGCGAGACCGGCGAGCACGTCATTGCGGCGGGAATCGAGCGGGTCGCCCTGGTCCATCAGTTCGACGTAGACGGCCTCGGCCCCGAACAGGTCGACCAGGGTGTCGAGCTCCCGCGCGGCTCCGGCCGGGCCCTCGAAGGCGAGGGCCTGACGCACCGCCCCCTTGCGGCATCCGGTGAGCACCGCCCACTGCGAGTCACTCGGGCCTCCGGCGCGCTCGGCGAGGTCTTCGAGGTCGTAGACCGGCCGCCCCTTCTCGGCCCCGGTGAGCTGGGCGTGGGTGATGGCGGCGGCGAGGCGGTGATACCCCTCTTCTTCACGGGCCAGGACCAGCAGGTGCGAACCCACCGGGTCGGCCTCCCCGTTCTGGGGACCGGGGAGGCCGAGAGACAGCTCCGCTCCGAAGACGGTCTTCACGGCCCGCTGCTCGGCTGCCTCCGCGAATCGCACGATGCCGTAGAAACCGTCGTGATCGGTGAGGGCGAGAGCGTGCAGTCCCAGGCGTTCGGCCTCTTCGACGAGCTCTTCGGGAGAAGACGCCCCGTCGAGGAACGAATAGGACGAGTGCGCGTGCAGCTCGGCGTAGGGCACGGTGTCGGCCGGCCGCTCGATCGTTGCCGGGACGTAGGCGCCGCGCTTGTGCGACCACGCCGGGCTGTCGCCGCCGTCGCCGTTCGGCGGGGCGCCGGTCGGGCGCCGGGCGTCGCTGAGCAGGCGCTCAAGCTCCGACCACTTCACGGGAGGGTTGGTCCAGCCCATCAGCGCGCCCCCGCACCGGGAGCGGACTCGGATCGTGTCTCAGTCATAACGCCCCTCCGCTCGCCATTCGCCCTCTTCGACCACGAGAAGCCACGCGCCCCCCTCTGCGTCGACCACCTGGAACCGGTGCGCTCTGCGCGCGCGCAAGGCGTCCCACCCCCGCTCGCTGATCGGCCACGGTCCCGCCCATTCGCTGATGCGCCGCCGCTGCCCCGCGGTCTCGAGCACGGCGGGCGGCGCGCTCAGCACATCGCGCTCGCCCACCGTGACCGGCGCTCCCGCGATGTCGGTCACCCCCACCAGACGTGGTTCGGGGTAGACGGTGGCCGGCAGGGGGTCGGGAAGGCTGCCCGGCCACGGCCGCGTCCGCGCCTTCTCGGTGACCGCGCGATCGCCCCACGGTACGAGGACCTGGCGCTCGGCGAGCCAGCGCCCGCCGCCGATCGTCGGAGTCACGACTCCTCGGTGGCCGAGCATCGCCTGCACGCGCGAGAGGGCGTGGTGCACGCGCTCATCGGGGCCGGCGCCGAACAACCCCTTGGCGTGATGCGCCGCCGCATCGACCGCCTCGGGTTCGATGTGCACGCCCGCGACCCCACTGCCGAAGATCCCCTGCGCGTCTTCGGCGAGCTGCCAGCGCACGCGGTCGACCACCCCCGCGGCGTCGAACGATCCGGGGTGCAGCCACACGCGCTCGCTACGCTCGCCCCGCTCCCCCGTGAGCACGACCCGCAACTCCGTGCAGACGAGGTCGTGTGCACCGAGTCGGGCGATGAACTCCTCGGCGGCCACGCGCATGCCGAACGCGATCTGGTCGGCGAGCTCGAGCGGCGGCTCGAACGCGACGTCGCGGTGCAGCTCGGGCGGGGGCGTGCGCGGCTGGACGGGTTGGGAGTCGAGTCCCCCGGCGAGGGCGTGCAGGCGCACCCCCCTCTCGCCGAACCGCTCGCGCACCCGCTCGACCTGCAATCCCGCCAGCTCACCCAGCGTGTGCACGCCCAACCGCGACAGCAGACTGCCGAACTCGTCGTCGTCGAGGGTCGCGATCGAGAGAGGTGCGAGGAAGTCCGCGGCACCACCGGGCTCGACGACGCGGACAGGATCGTCGGCAGCCGTCGCCCGCGCCGCCCGCTCGGCGGTGAACACCCCGTCGGCGACACTTGCGCGTACGCCCGCGAACCCGTCGTCGTCGAGCTGACGGATCAGCATGCGCGCCGCCTCGAGCTCTCCGCCGTAGTAGCGGGCGGGCCCTCGCGCTCGCAGGGCGCACAGCCCCGGCCGCACGACCTGAACTCCCGGGGCGCGCTCCTCGACCCGGGCGACGACCGGGGCGAACGCCCGCGCGTCGCGCACGGGATCCGCCGGCACCACCTGCAGTCCCGGACACAGCGCCTGCGCGTCCCGGCGCTTCTGCCCGCGGCGCACCCCCTGGGCTCGAGCCGCCCAGGAGCACGCGACGACGATGTTGTGGGCGAACACCGCCACCGCGGCATCCGGTCGAGGAGGATTGACCGCCTCACTGACGAATGCCGTGATCGGCCAGTCGGGGAACCACAGCACGAGGCTGCGTGTCGGAGCCTGCATCAGCCCACCGCCCGCACCGGGAAGTCGCCGCGTTCGCGCGGGGCGAGGCGCTCGGCGGGAGCGCCCAGCAACTCGATCGTGCCGTCGGCGGCGGGCAGCAGCATGCGCGCGCGTCGGGCGCTGGGTGAGCGCCGGCTGGTGACGGACACCGTCAGCTCACGACCGGCGAGATACCCGTGCCCCTGACCGAGCCCCGACCACCGGGGGTCGGCGACGTCGATCACGGCCTCGGCCTGGGGCCAGGTCCCCTGCACGAGCAGCACCGACCCGCGATCACGCAGCCGAGCGGCCAATCGCGTGGTCTCGGCGCCTCCGCGCGCGGTCGTCGACCCGGCGGGAGGACGTACGGCCACCACGGGCAGCACCTCGGTGATCGTCGCCGTCACGGCGAGCCACCGGGGGCCAGGATCGGGGATGAACACGAGACGGTCGAGGTCGAGACCGTACTTCTCGGCGGCCTCGGCGCCCAGCTCGGGCATGCCGATCACCCCGCACCACGCCCCGTCTTGAGAAGGGCGCGCCATGAGCGCCAGCAGGAGCGAGGCCGAGCGGGCCAGCGCGTATGCCGACCCCGGCCGCAGCCCTCCGCCGGGCAGCAGCGGCGAGAACGCCGGATGCGTCGGTAGGACGGGGGCGTCCATGCGTCGCCCCTGCATGCGCTCGAGGCGATCGCGCAGCGCATGGATGTCGGGTACGGCCTGTACCTGGTTTCTCACGATCGCCCTCACTCCCACAGGTTAGAACATGTGTTCTATTCCCTCAATCCCTGTGGGTCGAAGATACGATCGACCTCCGACATCGAGCCGGAGACCGCGTCTCACACCAGGTCGGCCGTCGCCGCGATGCGCGCGAATCCCCCCTGCTGCAACACCACGGCGGTGCTCGCCATGAGCTCGGCGGCCGTGCGGGTCACGCGCCCCAGCCCGGGGATCTCCCCGCTCAGGTCGAAGGTGCGCGTGGCATCCAGCGCCACCGTCACGTCGTAGCCGAGGTTCCCGGCCATGCGCGCGCTCGTCTCGACGCACATGTTCGTCTGGACGCCGCAGATGACCAGTTCCCGGATGCCGCGCTCCCGCAGCCACGCATCCAGATCGGGATCGCCGTAGAACGCCGAATTCACGCTCTTCGACACCACGAGATCCGCGGGAGCCTCGGCGACCACGTCGACGAGCGCGTTGCCCTCGGCATCCGGATGAAGAGGAGATGAGGCGGACGCCGACTCGTGCCGCACGACGACGATCGGCTCACCCGCCCGACGCCACGCGTCGATCAGCGCCGCGACGTTGCGCTCGCAGTCGGGGTTCGCCGTCGGCCCCCAGAAGGCGAGGTCGTCGAAGCCCCGCTGCATGTCGATGACGAGAAGAGCACGTGTCATGCCCCCATCCCATCACCCGGAGCACGCCGTCACCACACCGACGATGGAAAGATCCCGGATGCCGGGCTCACGCCGCCAAGGCCAGGTACGGCTCCCACCGCGGGTCGCTCTTGTCCACACCGCGCACCGTCCAGGACGACCCCCGCGGGGGCGCCGGCGTCAGACGCAGCTCCCACCGCATCTCCTGCGGGGTGCGATCACCCTTGACGTTGTTGCAGAGCAGGCAGCAGGCCACGAGGTTCTCCCACGTGTCCTTCCCCCCGCGCGAGCGGGGAAGCACGTGGTCGATCGTCGACGCGGCCTTGCCGCAGTACCCGCAGCGGTGGGCGTCGCGGCGCAGGACCCCTCGCCGGGTGACCGGCACCTGGCGCGCGTTCGGCACGCGCACATAGCGGGTGAGGATGATCACCGCCGGGCGGTCGTAGGTGCCGCGAGCGGCCCAGACCGGATCTTCGTCGATGCTCTCGATGACGGTGGCCTTGTCGTTCATCACGAGCACCAGGGCTCGTTTGAACGACACGACCGCGAGGGGCTCGTAGCCCGCGTTCAGCACCAGTGTGCGCATTTCTCGTCCTCTCGAATGGCCGAGACGGCTTCTCGGATGTTCGACTCGCGACGACGGCAGGCGCGAAAGGGTATGAAAAAAGGCGCTGTCTAGGCAGACAGCGCCTGAGAGGTCGCGGCGAGGCCGCGGCATCCCATCACACGATGCCGAAGAACGAGCAGCCCGAGCGCATCCATGGTGCGGATGCGCGGGCTGGTGTTCATCGGTATGTCCCTTCGGTTCTTCCGACGTCGCTGACAGGCTAACCCACCGCGACACGCCCGGGGTCGGCCGGGCGGGGAAACACAAAGCGGCGTGTCGGAGAACGATGTCCTCCGGCACGCCGCCTCGAGAGAGAAGTCAGCTGGCGTTCTGCTGCAGCCAGGCGTACGGGTCGACGACCGAACCGTTGATGTGCACCTCGAAGTGGAGGTGGTTGGCCGTCGAGCTGCCGGTCGATCCGACCAGACCGATGAGCTGGCCGGCGGCGACGGTCTGACCCGCCTGCACCTGACGGCTGCCGTACGTCATGTGGCCGTAGGTGGTCGACACCTTCTGGCCGTTGATGACGTGCTCGATCACGATCGCGACGCCGTACCCGCCGTAGCTCTCCTGCGAGACGCTGACCACACCGCCGGCCGCGGCGAAGATCGGCTGGCCCTGCGGAGCGAGCAGGTCGACACCCTGGTGATAGCCCGAGTCCCAGAGACCGCGACCCAGCGTGTAGTTCGTCAAGGGCCAGCGCACCTCGCCCGAGCCGGGGGCCGTCATGTTCAGGTCGATGGAGCTGACGGAGGTCGACGCCTTCGACGCGTTGACGGCCAGCTCGCGCGCGCGTTCCGCGGCGGCGGCAGCGGCGGCCTCCTGATCCTTCTTCTTCTGGATCTCGTCGGCCGTGGTGGCCGAGTAGCTGCTGCGGTCGAGGGTCTCGGCGGTGGCGTCGGAGGCCACGACGAGCGACTGGTTGTCGGGAGCCGACATCTCTTGCAGCGTCACGGTCTCGGCGGCCGGCATGGTCGCCGCGTACGCCGGGATGGCAACGGTGGCGACGAGACCGGCGACCATCGAGAGGATCACGGCGCTGCGCAGGGGCTTGCCGACGCGACGCGGGGCGGAACCGCCACGGGCGGGAGCGGTGCGGGCGACGGGGGCGGTCGCCGGGGCCGTGGTCTGCAGGGCGCGTCCCGCGGGTCGGGTGATCGCGGCGCGCGCGTTCTTGCGGGTGGGTCCCGTCGCGGCACCTTCGGGCAGGTCCGCTGCGGGCTCGTTGTGTTCAGCCAAAGTTCCTCCGGCGCCTCTGCGTCTTCGGGGACGCTGGCTCGTCAGCACTCGAATGTGGGGCACGATGTGCGGGCTTGACCCTGCGCGGACGACGAGCCGATGAGGCAAACCGCGAGGGGTCCGACGGCGGGCTTCTCGCCTGTGGACTTTCCGAGGCTACCCGAAGATAACGAACAAGTCACGCTTCGGTAACCGCTCCCAGCCGATGCTCGGCTGGCATCGCGGAAAGCGGCTCCGCTCAGCTCTCGGCGACGAGGAAGATGTGCGAGGCCACCTCGACGGGCAGCTCGAGCCCCTCGTCGACACCCTCCATCTGGACGAGGACGTAACCCTCGTTGAATCGGTAGTCGCCGCGGGCACCCGGCAGCACCCCGGCGGCCTTGAGCTGCTGCAGCAGCTCGGGGTCGACCTGCGCGGGCTCGGCGAGACGCCGCACGGTCCCCGTGATGGGGCCGCCCGCATCGGTCAGCCGACGCACCAGACCGATCACGCCGTCATCGAACGTCGAGCTCGCGGCGTCGCCCAGCTGGTCGAGACCGGGAATCGGGTTGCCGTACGGCGATTCGGTGGGGTGACCGAGCAGTTCGACGAGACGTCGCTCCACCTGCTCGCTCATGACGTGCTCCCAGCGGCAGGCCTCGTCGTGGACGTACGCCCAGTCGAGTCCGATCACATCGCTGAGCAGCCGCTCCGCGAGGCGGTGCTTGCGCATGACGTCGACGGCCTTCTGGCGTCCGTCGTCGGTGAGCTCGAGCCGGCGGTCCTCCGACACGACGACGAGACCGTCGCGCTCCATGCGGCCGACCGTCTGCGAGACCGTGGGTCCGGAATGACCGAGGCGCTCGGAGATCCGCGCCCGCAGCGGGACGATCTTCTCTTCCTCGAGCTCCAGAATGGTGCGCAGGTACATCTCGGTGGTGTCGATCAGGTCGGTCATTCGGGTGTCCTCGATGTCGCGCGGCAAGTCCTTCCAGCCTACCGACCCCCTCCGACATGAGCGCGGGCGGCCGTCGACGGTGACCCTAGAATCGGACCCATGTCGCACGTGGAACTGCCCACAGATCTCCTGCCCGCCGACGGTCGCTTCGGGTGCGGTCCTTCGAAGGTGCGCGGCGCGCAGCTCGAAGCCCTCGTCACCCGCGGGGCGTCGATCCTCGGAACCTCGCACCGCCAGGCACCGGTGAAGAACCTCGTCGCCAGCACGCGCGAGCGTCTGTCGCAGCTGTTCCGGCTGCCGGACGGCTACGAGATCATCCTCGGCAACGGCGGGTCCACCGCCTTCTGGGACGCCGCAGCCTTCGGACTCATCGAGAACCGCAGCCAGAACCTCGTCTTCGGCGAGTTCGGCGGCAAGTTCGCCTCGGCCGCCGCCGCCCCGTGGCTGCAGGCGCCCGATGTGCGCAAGGCCGAGCCGGGCACGCGCTCGGTCGCCGAGGCCGTCGAGGGCGTCGACGTCTACGCCTGGCCCCACAACGAGACCTCGACGGGCGTGGCCGCTGCGGTCCAGCGCGTGAGCGCGGATGCCGGAGCGCTCACCGTCATCGACGCGACCAGCGCCGCGGGGGGAATCGACTTCGACGTCGCGCAGGCCGACGTCTACTACTTCGCGCCCCAGAAGAACCTCGGCTCGGACGGCGGCCTCTGGTACGCCGCCGTCTCGCCCGCCGCGATCGAGCGGATCGAGAAGCTCGCGGCATCCGACCGCTACATCCCCGAGTTCCTGAGCCTGAAGAACGCGCTCGACAACTCGCGACTGCAGCAGACGCTGAACACCCCGGCTCTGGCCACGCTCCTGCTGCTCGACGAACAGCTCGGCTGGATCCTCGACAACGGCGGTCTCTCCTGGGCGGGCGCCCGCACCGCCGAGTCGTCGTCGGCCCTGTACGAGTGGGCCGACGCGAGCGAGGTCGCGACGCCTTTCGTCAGCGACCCGGCCGATCGCTCCCCCGTGGTCGTCACCATCGACTTCGACGAGAGCATCGACGCGGCGGCCATCGCGAAGAGCCTGCGGGCGAACGGGATCGTCGACACCGAGCCCTACCGCAAGCTCGGCCGCAATCAGCTCCGCGTGGCGACCTTCGTCTCGATCGAGCCCGACGACGTGCGCCGCCTCATCGGCGCGATCGACTACACGATCGAGCGCCTGCCCGGGGCCTGAGCTCCGACATGACGAAGGCCGTCCCGCACATCGGCGGGACGGCCTTCGTCATGAGAGGCGATCAGTAGCTGCGTTCGCCCTCGTCGTCATCCTCGTCGTCGTCGGAGTCGTCCTCGTCCGAGTCGTCGTCGTCTTGCACGTCGTCGTCGGAATCGTCGTCGGCGTCGTCTGCGGAACCAGCGTCGAGCTCGTCGATGTCGACCCCGTCGAGATCGCCCGCGTGGAATCGCGCCTTCGGCTCGTCGTCATCCTCGTCCTCGTCGTCGGAATCGTCGTCCTCATCCGAATCGTCGTCGTCCGAGTCCTCGTCATCGGAGTCCTCGTCGTCCTCGACGGCCGCGGCAGCCTGCGCCGCCTGGTACTCCGCCAGGCGGGTCGCCCACGGCACCCAGTCGGGCGCGAGCAGGGCGCCGTCACCGGGGAGCAGTTCGACCTCGAGCACGGTCGGCTCGGATCCGTCGACCACGGCGACCGTGACCGTCCAGAACCACCCCGGGTATCCCGCGAGGCGGGTGTGGAAGCGCAGCGAAACCGCCCCGTCGTCTTCTGCGACGTATCCCGCCGCGGGACCGATGGTGTAGGCGGCGGTGATCTCGTGCAGGGCGGCGAGGGCCAGATCGTGGGCGCCGGTCAGGCGCTCATCGACGGTCTGCTCAGGCTTCGAAGTCATCGGCGACCTTGCGCAGCACCGCGGCGATCTTCTGCGCGTGCGGCCCGTTGGGGTAGCGACCGCGTCGCAGGTCGCCGCCGATGCCGTCGAGCAGCTTGACGAGGTCTTCGACGATGATCGCCATGTCGTCGGCGGGCTTGCGCGAACGCTTCGACAAGCTGACGGGAGCGTCGATCACGCGGACCGAGAGAGCCTGGAGGCCGCGCTTGCCGTCGGCGACACCGAATTCGAGGCGCGTCCCGGCCTTGGGTGCGGGAGCTCCGGCGGGCAGGGCGGTCGCGTGCAGGAACACGTCCTGGCCGTCATCGGTCGCGATGAAGCCGAAGCCCTTCTCTTCGTCGTAGAACCTGACCTTGCCGGTGGGCATGGACACCTCGCTGGATGAGTGCGCGAATGCGCGGCGGAACGCAGGACCCGATCGGATCCCGGTCTTCCAGCCTACGGCACCGCCGCCAGGCAGTAGGCTGAGCCCGATGAGCACCCGCACCTCCGGTGGCAGCACACCGGGCGACGACGTCCCCGTCCGCCGCATCGACCGCATCCTCGCGTTCATGTCGCTGGGCCTGGGAGCCGTGTCCATCATCTGCTTCTTCGTGGTGATCCTGGCTCAGCCCGCGGGTGTGACCGATTTCACCCAGGGAGCGTGGCCCGTCATCGTCGTCCTCCCCCTCTTCGCCCTGCCCGTGGCGTTCGTGCTGATGATGGCGGTGCTCATCATGAGCTTCATTCGAAGGGGCAAGGCCAACAAGGCCTGACGACGTGCCCGAGACCTCCGCTCAACGCGCTCTGGCGGTCTCGTTGAGCGCGCGCAGCGACGCCGACCTCGCCCTCCTCTTCGCCGAGCGCCGCATCTCCCCCTCGGGCACCTGGCGCGACATGTTCGACGCCGCCGCAGCGCTCCTCGACCCCGCGTCCGTGGCGCGCGGGTTGCCCTCCCTCGGCCGCGACGACGCCGTCGCCCTCCTGGCCGCCGCCGAGGGGCGAGCGGTGACGGGCGCGGTCCGCGAGCGTCTGGCATCCCGTGCTCTCGTCGCAGACGACGGAGTGCCCTTCCCGACCGTCGTCGAGGTGGCGCGCGAGATCCTGCCCTCGGGGATCCCGGATGCCATGCCCCCGCGCCGCACCGAGGCGACGCCCGAGAGCACCGGCGCCGCCTCGGAGGCGGTGTTCACCAACGCGGCGTCCGTCGCGGACATCCTCCTCCAGACGCTCGAGGCCCCGCTCGGCCGTATCGGCTCCGGTTCGCTGGGCGCGGCGGAGCGACGTCGCCTCGTCGACGCGGGCGCGGTGACCACCGCGGCGGAAGCCGACCTCCTCGTCGGGCTCGCGGCTGAGGTGGGCCTGCTCGGGACGAACGACCGCGCCTGGCTCGTCTCGCCCGCGGGGCGCGACTGGCTGCGCCTTCCGACCCTGGAGCGGTGGCAGCGCACGGCCGAGGCCCTCCGCGACGCCCTCCCCCGGGCCTACCGGTCGGCCGAGGGCGGCTGGATCCCCGCCGAGCAGTGGCCCCATGCGACGCCCTTCGACCCCGAGGGACCCGACCGTGCGGCTCTGTGGACGAAGCGCCTGGTGCGATGGGGCCTCCTCGACGCCGCGGGCCATGTCACGCCGTGGTCGCGTCCGCTGGCCGAGGGCGGAGACGTCGACACGTCGGCGCTGCGGGAACTGCTCCCGCCCGAGGTCGACCGCGTCTACCTTCAGAACGACCTCACGGCGATCGCACCCGGCCCCCTCGCCCCGCATCTCGACGTGCGCCTGCGCTCGATGGCCGCGCGTGAGTCCCGCGCCCAGGCCTCGAGCTACCGCTTCAGCGCCGCGACCATCGGCGCAGCGATCACCGCCGGCGAGACGGCCGACACGTTGCGCGAGTTCCTCGCCTCGATCTCGCTCACCGGCCTCCCCCAGCCGCTGGCCTACGTCATCGAACGCACCGCCGCCGAGCACGGCCGTGTGCGCGTCATGGCCGATTCCGAGTCGCACCTCACGCGCGTGAGGACCGACGACGAAACGCTCCTGCGGTCGATGGAGGTCGACCAGTCGCTGCGCTCCATCGCCCTCACCCGCGACGACGACGAGCTCGTCTCGCACGTCTCGGCCGACGTCGTCTTCTGGGCCCTCACCGACGCGCACTACCCCGCGATCGCCGTCGACGCGCAGGGCCGCCCGCGCGCGCTGGAGCGCGCCAAGCTCTCAGGTCCGCAGGAGCCGGCCGACGACCCCGCCGATGTCTACGCCGGACTCCTCGAGCGTCTGCGCACCGGGGCGGAGGACTCGGATGCCGCGTGGCTCGAGCGCGAGCTCGATCAGGCGGTGCGCGCTCGCTCGGTCATCGACGTCACGGTGCGTCTCCCCGACGGGTCGGCGCGCGTGTTCCGACTCGAGGCCACCGGCCTCGGGGGCGGGCGCCTGCGCGGTCGCGACCGCGGAGCAGACGTCGAACGCACGCTTCCCCTGTCGCACATCGACGGTGTCGCCCCCGTCGAGTGACGGCCGCCGACGCCCCGTCCTCCTCGACCCCGGTAGACTCGAACGCTATGGCTGACGGCCCCCTCATCGTGCAAAGCGACCGCACCGTGCTCCTCGAGGTCGCGCATCCCCAGGCGGAGACGGCGCGGCACGAGCTCGCGGTCTTCGCCGAGCTCGAGCGCGCACCCGAGCACATCCACACCTACCGCATCACCCGCCTGGGTCTGTGGAACGCCCGCGCGGCCGGTCACGACGCCGAGGCGATGCTCGACACGCTCGACCGGTGGTCGCGCTTCCCGGTTCCGGCCTCGGTCAGCACCGACATCCGCGAGTCCGTCAACCGCTACGGGCGCCTGATCATCGAGCGCAACGACGACGGAGAGCTCGTCCTGCGCTCGACCGACGCCGCGGTGCTCAGCGAGGTCTCACGCAACAAGCGGATCGCCCCCCTGCTGATCGGTCGCCCGAGCCCCGACAGCTATCTCATCGACGCCTGGGCACGCGGGCACATCAAGCAGGAGCTGTTGAAGATCGGGTGGCCCGCCGAAGACCTCGCGGGGTACACCCCCGGCACACCGCACCCGATCGATCTCGCCGAAGACGGGTGGAGTCTCCGCCCGTATCAGCGCCAAGCCGTCGAGTCCTTCTCCGAGGGCGGTTCCGGTGTCGTCGTCCTGCCCTGTGGAGCCGGCAAGACCCTCGTGGGCGCGGGAGCCATGGCCGACACGCGCACGACCACCCTCATCCTCGTCACCAACACCGTCAGCGCCCGTCAGTGGCGCGACGAGCTGCTGCGTCGCACGAGCCTGACGCCCGACGAGATCGGCGAGTACTCCGGACAGGTCAAAGAGATCAAGCCGGTCACGATCGCCACGTATCAGATCCTGACCGCCAAGCGGAAAGGCCAGTACGCCCACCTCGCCCTGCTCGACGCCCTCGACTGGGGTCTGGTCCTGTACGACGAGGTGCACCTGCTCCCGGCCCCGGTGTTCAAGCTGACGGCCGATCTGCAGGCGCGACGCCGTCTCGGGCTGACCGCGACCCTCGTGCGCGAAGACGGCCGCGAGGGGGACGTCTTCAGCCTCATCGGCCCGAAACGCTTCGATGCGCCGTGGAAAGAGATCGAGGCGCAGGGCTTCATCTCCCCCGCCGCCTGCTACGAGGTGCGCATCGACCTGCCCGCCGACGAGCGGCTCGAGTACGCCGCCGCCGCCGACGAGGACCGGTATCGGCTGGCCGCCACCGCCCCCGCGAAGATCGACGTGGCTCGGCGCCTGGTCGAGCGGCATCCGGGTGAGCGTGTGCTCATCATCGGACAGTACCTCGATCAGATCGACGAGCTCGCCGAGGCCCTGAACGCCCCGCAGATCACCGGATCCACGCCGATCCCCGAGCGCGAGGAGCTCTTCCAGGGGTTCCGCGACGGAAGCATCCCCCTGCTGGTGGTGTCGAAGGTCGCCAACTTCTCCGTCGACCTCCCCGAGGCCTCCGTCGCCATCCAGGTGTCGGGGTCGTTCGGCTCGCGACAAGAAGAGGCGCAGCGTCTCGGCCGCCTTCTGCGCCCGAAGCAGTCGAACCACACCGCGAGCTTCTACACGCTCATCGCCCGCGACACCGTCGACCAGGATTTCGCCCAGAATCGGCAGCGGTTCCTGGCCGAACAGGGGTACGCCTACACGATCCTGGATGCCGACGGAATCGACGCCGAGGCCGCGTAACGCATATCAGCACGCGGCTTTCCGTTCCATATCCAGCACATTGCGGGGTCGGATCACGATAATGAGGGCATGACAGCTCCTCGCATCCTCGTCGTGGACGACGAACCGAACATCCGCGACCTGCTCATCACGAGTCTGCGTTTCGCCGGGTTCCAGGTGCGAGCCGTGGCCAACGGCGCGCAGACGATCTCGGCGGTGCTCGAGGAAGAACCCGATCTCATCGTGCTCGATGTGATGCTCCCCGACATGAACGGGTTCAGCGTCACCAAGCGCCTGCGCGGCGCCGGCTACACCGCGCCGATCCTCTTCCTCACCGCCAAGGACGAGACCGAAGACAAGATCATGGGGCTCAATGCCGGCGGCGACGACTACGTCACCAAGCCGTTCAGCCTCGACGAGATCGTCGCCCGCATCCAGGCCATCCTCCGCCGCACCATGCAGGCCGACGAGGAGTCGATCATCCGCACGGGCGAGCTGACCATGGATCAGGACACGCACGACGTCAGCGTCGGCGATGTCTCCATCGACCTGAGCCCGACCGAGTTCAAACTGCTGCGGTACCTCATGCTCAACCCCAACCGCGTGCTGTCGAAGGCGCAGATCCTCGACCACGTGTGGGAGTACGACTTCAACGGCGATGCGGGCATCGTCGAGAGCTACATCTCGTACCTGCGTCGCAAGATCGATCCGCACTCCTCCGAGCCGCTCATCCAGACCAAGCGCGGCTTCGGCTACATGCTGAAGTCGGGCAAGACCGCCTGAGCGGAGGCTCCTCCTGTCGCACTCCGACGACTCGCTCACGCGCTGGTGGCGCGGACTGAGCCTGCGCACCAAGGTCACCGGCGTGACCGTGGCGTTGCTCGCGATCGGACTCTTCACCGCGGGCATCGGCACGATGGTGTTCCTGCGGACCACCCTGGTGAACAACCTCGACGAGCAACTCGCCCAGCAGGCCGCGGGGAGCATCGCGAACAGCATCTTCACCACGACGCCCGTCGACGGTCGCGTCGTCTTCTCGCAGGTCGACAACGCGCCCCAGATCGGATCGATGGTGGTCGTCTACGGTCCCGACGGTCAACGCGAGGCGTTCTACAACGGCACCTCGACGACGGCGCTGCCCGACATTCCGCCCACCTTCACCGTCGAGCAGACCTACAGTCAGATCGACCGGCGCATCGAGCTCGAATCGCCCGAGTCGGGCCAGCATTTCCTCGCCCGCGTGGGCGTCCTGCAGGTGCCCGGCAATCCGGGCGTCTACACCCAGATGGTGATCCAGCCGCTCGCCCCGACCGACCGGATCGTCGCCGCGTACATCGGCATCTACGCCTTCGTGGCTCTGCTCATCCTCATCGCCACGGCTCTGCTCACGCGATGGCTCGTCACCCTCGCCTTCCGCAACCTGCGCCAGGTCGAGACGACGGCGATGGACATCGCGGCCGGCGACTTCAGCCAGCGCCTGACCGACATCGTCCCCGACACCGAGGTGGGCCGACTCAAGACCGCCATCAACGCGATGCTCGCCCGCATCGATGGAGCTCTCGGGCAGCGGGATGCCACCGTGCGGCAGATGCGCCGATTCATCGGCGACGCGAGCCACGAACTCCGCACGCCCCTCGTGACCATGCGCGGCTACGCCGAGCTGTACCGCATGGGGGCGATCCGCTCGGATGAGGACGTCGCCCAGTCCATGGAGCGCATCGAGAAGGAGGCGATCCGAATGGGGGCCCTGGTCGAAGACCTGCTCGCGCTCGCCCGTCTCGACGAGCGCCGCGACGTGACGATCATCGCGCTCGATCTGCGACCGATCGCGCGCGACGCCGCCCTCGATCTGCGGGTGACCTCGCCCCAACGCGAGGTGACGGTCGATGACACCACCTCCCGCGACGAGCTGATCCTGCCCTCGATCACCCTCGATCCGCTCCTGGACGCGGGTGGAAAACCCGCCGGCGGGAACGGCCGCCGCCGTGCCGCCCCGACGACCTCGGCGATGGCGATCGCGGGAGCCACGCTCTCCCGGCTCCGACGCCGCCCGAAAGAGGGTGTCGAGCCCTCGGCATCCACTCCCTCCGAGGGGACCACGGCACCGCCCACGACGCCCCTCGGTGTGGTCCGTGCGGCGCCGCGCCTGGCCCCGGTGGTCATGGGCGACGAGAACAAGGTGCGTCAGGTCGTCGCGAACCTGCTCGGCAACGCCCGACGCTTCACCGCCGAAGACTCCCCCATCGGCCTGCGCGTCGGCGTCGACGCCGAGACCGACATGGGCTGGATCGAGATCATCGACCACGGCGAGGGCGTCCCCGAGCAGATCCGCGAGCAGATCTTCCAGCGTTTCTGGCGCGCCGACACCTCGCGAACACGCGAGACCGGCGGCTCGGGTCTGGGCCTGTCGATCGTGGCATCCATCGTCGATCTTCTGCACGGCACGGTCGACGTGCGCGACACCCCGGGCGGCGGAGCGACCTTCCGCGTTTCCCTTCCGCTCGCTGATCGTCGGGACGCGCAGGAGCACGCGCTCATCGAGACGCAGCCCCTCGAGCGCCTCCCCGAGAACTACCGACCCGAGAACGGCTGATCAAGCGGGGTTTCGCCACGAACAGGATCGGTAGCCCGCTATCGTCTCGCGGACCTCGCTGCTTTCTCGCAGATCGCCGATAGTGGCGCTCCACGTGCCATTCGCGCGAGGAATAAGTGTGACGAATGCAGAAGTTCGTACTCCAGACCGAGAGAGCGTCAGCAAATAGGGACTCGTGGTTGCGTCAATGTCGGGTAATTTCTCAATCTCCGCCACCGCTTCGAGAAAGTCGCGGGTGACGCGGATTTTCCAGTGTCCTCCGAGGGTGACAGTGGGGAAATGCGCGTGATTTTTTCTCCCGGAATCAGCACCTTCGACGCAGGCCTCGGCTTCACGAGAAGAGAAGAGGTCTGTCACTCGGGTGATCGTAGTCCCCGACCCCATGACCTGAATCAGAGATGAGAGATCTCACCCTCCGTCGCATGTCACCCCATCCCCCACAACGAAGAACGCCCCCTCCCGAAGGAGGGGGCGTTCTCAGGCGTCAGCGTGGATCAGAAGTCCATGCCACCGGTCGGGTCACCCGCGGGCGCGGGGGTCTTCTCCGGCTTGTCGGCGACGACGGCCTCGGTCGTGAGGAAGAGGCCGGCGATGGACGCGGCGTTCTGCAGCGCCGAGCGGGTCACCTTGGCGGGGTCGATGATGCCCTGCGCGAACAGGTCACCGTACTCGCCGGTCGCGGCGTTGAGGCCGTGGCCCACGGGGAGCTCGGCGACCTTGTTCGCGACGACACCGGGCTCGAGACCGGCGTTGAGCGCGATCTGCTTGAGCGGGGCCTCGATGGCGACGCGCACGATGTTCGCACCCGTCGCCTCGTCGCCCGAGAGCTCGAGGTTCTGGAGAGCGTTCTTGCCGGCCTGGATGAGCGCAACGCCACCACCGGCGACGACACCCTCTTCCACGGCGGCCTTGGCGTTGCGCACGGCGTCTTCGATGCGGTGCTTGCGCTCCTTGAGCTCGACCTCGGTCGCGGCCCCGGCCTTGATGACGGCGACGCCACCGGCGAGCTTCGCGAGGCGCTCCTGGAGCTTCTCACGGTCGTAGTCGCTGTCGGTGTTCTCGATCTCGCGGCGGATCTGGGTCACGCGACCCTCGATCAGCTCCGACTCGCCCGCACCCTCGACGATGGTGGTCTCATCCTTGGTGATGATGACCTTGCGCGCACGGCCGAGCAGGTCGACGGTCGCGTTCTCGAGCTTGAGGCCCACCTCTTCGGTGATGACCTGGCCGCCGGTGAGGATCGCGATGTCCTGCAGCTGCGCCTTGCGACGGTCACCGAAGCCGGGAGCCTTGACGGCGACCGACTTGAAGATGCCGCGGATCTTGTTCAGCACGAGGGTCGCAAGAGCTTCGCCCTCGACGTCCTCGGCGATGATGAGGAGCTCCTTGCCCTCCTGGATCACCTTGTCGACGATGGGCAGAAGGTCCTTGATGTTCGAGATCTTCTGGTTCGCGATCAGGATGTACGGGTCTTCGAAGACCGCTTCCTGACGCTCGGGGTCGGTGACGAAGTAGGGGTTGATGTAGCCCTTGTCGAAGCGCATGCCCTCGGTGAGCTCGAGCTCGGTGCCGAAGGTGTTGGACTCCTCGACGGTGACGACGCCTTCCTTGCCCACCTTGTCGATGGCCTCGGCGATGAGCTCGCCGATCGCGGGGTCGGCGGCGGAGATCGACGCGGTGGCGGCGATCTGCTCCTTGGACTCGACCTCCTTGGCGGAGGAGAGCAGTTCGTCGGTCACGGCCTTGACGGCCTTCTCGATGCCCTTCTTGAGCGAGATGGGGTCGGCGCCGGCGGCGACGTTGCGCAGGCCCTCGCGCACGAGCGCCTGGGCGAGAACGGTGGCGGTGGTGGTGCCGTCACCCGCGACGTCGTCGGTCTTCTTGGCGACCTCCTTGACCAGCTCGGCGCCGATCTTCTCGTACGGGTCGTCGAGCTCGATCTCCTTGGCGATCGAGACGCCGTCGTTCGTGATCGTGGGGGCGCCCCACTTCTTCTCGAGCACGACGTTGCGACCGCGGGGGCCCAGGGTCACCTTGACGGCGTCGGCGAGAGTGTTGAGGCCGCGCTCGAGACCGCGCCGGGCCTCTTCGTCGAAAGCGATGATCTTTGCCATAAGTGTGTCGTCCCTCCCGGACGGGTGACTTGCAGATTTTGGCACTCGACGAAAGCGAGTGCTAACTCATTCTGGCACTCGCCCCTGGGGAGTGCAAGCCACGTCCCGCCCTCGAAACGTCGAACGCCGCGGCATCCGGAACTCGGATGCCGCGGCGTTCCATCAGCGCTCAGGCCAGTCGCACGGACTCCGCCTGCGGGCCCTTCTGGCCGGTGCCGACCGTGAATTCGACGGCCTGCCCCTCCTCGAGGACGCGGAAGCCCGACATCTCGATGCTCGAGTAGTGGACGAACACGTCCTGCCCGTCATCGACGGTGATGAAGCCGAAACCCTTCTCGGCGTTGAACCATTTGACAGTGCCCTGCGTCATGCGAATCTCCTGTTGCTGAACGACGAGGTCATCGTAAGCACGGGGGATGCCACCGAATCGGGGTTCGCGAGCATTGTTGACGCGCGTGCACCCAACTTGTTACGCCGCGGAAACACGCGGCCACCGCCGCGTCAGGAGGCGGGCGATGCGGACGCGGCGCCCGACGCGCGGTCGAGACCGATGACCACGATCAGTCGCTTGACGTCGCTCTCGTCGTCGGGGGTGTTGGGGTCGTCCGTCGGCTGCAGGAAGTCGCTCTGAGCGATCTGCGCCCCGCCGATGGTCTGCGCCAGCCCCTCTGCCGCCGCTTCGTCGCCGGCGAGGCGGTAGTAGATCGTCGTGTCGGCGAAATCGGTGCTGTCGGAGTTGCCGGTCTCGACGGATTCGCCGCTCCACCCCGCCGCCACGATCTGATCGCGCACCGAGGCGGCGAGACCGCTGTCGGGCGTGCCGTTCAGCACCACGACGGAGTACGAGGTGTCGACCACGGCCGGGGTGGTCTGCTCCGCCGAGGCGACCGGGGTCGGAGCGTCGTCGGACCCGAGCGAGATGCGCCCCGAGACGACGAGCGTCGCGAAGATGCCGGCGATGATGAGCACGAGCGTGGCGATCGCGGCCCACAGGAACACGATCCACCCGCGCAGTCGTGGAGCGACGGCCCGGTGGGCGCCGACGCGGCCGGATTCGGCCGGCAGGTCGTCGAAGCGATCCCGAGGGAAGGTCGATCTGGCCATTGGACGATGCTATCGGTCGCGCCGGGGCGAGCCTGTCAGCGTGCCGCCGTGCGACCCAGGCGCGCGCGGTGCTGAGCGGCCGCCTCGTCGCGTCGACGTCGCAGACGTCGCACCAGCATCGGGTCGTATGCGAGCGCCTCGGGGGTGTCGATCAGGCGTCCGAGCAGCTGGTAGTACCGAGCGGGCGTGAGCGAGAACTCGGCGCGGATGGCCTCCTCCTTGGCGCCCGCGTGACGGCGCCATTCCCCCTCGAAGGCGAGGAAGGCGAGGTCACGGTCCGACAGAGGCACGACGTCACGCTACTGCGCCGAGAACCCCGATCCCGGATGCCACGCCACCCACGCCCCGAGAGGGTCCACCTCCGCGACCGCATCGCCGTCCACCGCCAGGGCGAACCCGCCCCGCGAGAGCTGGGGGCGCCGCGCCCACCCGTCGTGTAGGCCGGGCGCGTCGAGGGTGATCCATCGACCCGCCGATCGTGCCGCATCGATCACCGCCGCCCGGTGCACCCGCGGCACGTGTGCCAGCACACCCGGCGTCGTCACGACCAGGGTAGCCCCGGCGGGCGCCTCAGCGGCGAGCGCGGGGAGGGCCTCGGCGCCGTCTCCGGCGACCAGCACGGGGGGATCCGATGCCGCGATGTCGAGGGCCCCCTCGATGCGTTCCCGCCGCCCCTCCTCCCCCGGCCACACGAGGGTGGTGAGCCACGCGCGGTCCCCGGGTGATCGCGCGTCGAGCGGGGACAGATCGATGCCCGCCCGCCAAACGACCTCGGGGAGGCGGAGGTCGGGGCGACCGTCGAGCGCGCTGTCGAGGACGACGTCGCTCGGCCCGTCGACGGGGTCGAGCGCGACGACCTCGTCGCCGCGGCGGTACCGGTACGAGTACCGGTCGGGGTAGAGGCAGAGTCCGGCGCTCGCTCCCACCTCGAGCAGGGCGATGGGTCCCTCGATCAGCGACAGTGCCGGCAGCAGGGCCGCGCAGCGGAGGGGTTCGTTGGTCTGCACGCTCCGGCGAGCGCACTCGTCGACGATCGCGTCGGCGTGCGCGAGAACCCACGAGGCCCATGTATCGACGTCGTCGAGCGGCGCACCCTGCAGACGCAGGACGGCGAACACCAGCGGCGGCTGTCTCCGCGTCTCCGGGATGCGCGCGAGCACGGCCCCCACCGCGGGATCGTCCGCGACGCGATGGCCCCATGCCTCGTAGACGGCCGAGCGTCCGGGCGCCTCGTCTCGGGCGAAGCGTCGGTAGCGGTCGGCGACGGCGGTCACGGCATCCTGAGTCACCCGGGAGATTATGCCGTCACGACCTGACCGCCGTCGGGCACGAGAGAATGGAGGCGAAGAAGGAGAGTGAACATGACCTACGCCGTCGACAAGTCCGACGATCAGTGGCGCGCCGAGCTCAGCCCGGAGCAGTACGCCGTGCTCCGCCAGGCGGGAACCGAACGCGCCTGGACCGGGGAGCTGCTCGACGAGAGCCGCGCCGGTCTGTACGCCTGCGCCGCGTGCGGAGCGGAGCTGTTCCAGAGCGGCACGAAGTTCGACTCGCACTGCGGGTGGCCGAGCTTCTACGAGTCCGTGCGCCCCGAGGCGGTCGAGCTCATCGAAGACAACAGCCACGGCATGCAGCGCACCGAGGTGCGGTGCGCGAACTGCGGCTCGCACCTGGGTCACGTCTTCCCCGACGGTTTCGGCACCCCCACCGGCGACCGCTACTGCATGAACTCGCTGTCGCTCAGCTTCACCCCCGAAGACAAGGCGTGAGCGCACTCGAGGCGATGCGCGATCGCCGGTCGTGGTCGAAGGTCACCGACCTGGCCCCCACCGGCCCCGAGCTCGAGGCGTTCGTCGCCGCGGCCGGTCGCGTGGCCGATCACAAGAGTCTGAAGCCCTGGCGGCTCATCGAGATCCGCGGCGCCGACCGCGACATCCTCGCCCGCGCACTCAACAAGGCGGACGGCAAGAAGGGCCACTCCTCCAAGCCGCGCCGTGCGCCGCTCATCATCGCCGTCGTGGCGAATCTCCGCTCGAAGAAGATCCCCGCGTGGGAGCAGGAGGCCGTGGCATCCGGAGTCGCCCACATGCTTAGCCTCGTGCTCGACGAGGCGGGCTTCGGCGTGTTCTGGCGCACCGACGACAACACCCGCAGCAAGGTGCTCGCGAAGGCCCACGGGCTCGAGAAGGGCGAAGTCCTGCTCGGTTGGCTGTACGTCGGCGGCAAGCCCCCGCGCACCCGCCCCGCGCGTCGCAAGACGGTGGATGCCGCGAAGCACCTGTCGCGCATGCCCGGAGGCAAGAAGAAGCGCACGGTCGACGAGACGCGTCTCTGACCTGCATCCGATGGACGCCGCCGCGGGACTCCGGTCCTCGGCGGCGTCGTCGTCTTGGCCGGCCCCTCGTCCGCGGCTCAGCGGGAGCGACGCCGGACGGGCACCGCGGCGACGACGACCCCCGCGATCGCCACGGCCGCGGCCAGCAGAGCCACCACGGTCGACGGTGCCGCCGGTGCCGGCCACAGCGCGTCGAGCAGCACCGAGGTGGACAGGAGCCCCACGACCGAGCCGAGGCCGAGCAGCAGCACCCCCGTGCGGCGCACGACGACAGACGACAAGAAGATGTAGATCACGCCGACGGCTCCACCGAGGTACAACCAGGGCTCGGACGGCACGGTGCGCGGCGCTCCCACGAAGGCGACGTGCACACCGGCGGCCACCAGCAGCACCACGGTGCCCCCGATGAAGTTCACGAGGGTGGCGGTCAGCGGACTCTCGACGCGAACGCGCAGCCGCCCATTCGTCCCCTGTTGCCACGCCACGCCGGCACCGGCGACGGCCGGCACGACGAGCATCCAGAGGGGGACGCCGCCCAGGGAGTCCCCGGAGAGGCACACGACCACGCCGGCGATGGCCAGGAGCGCGCCGATCAGTCGGCGGACGGTCACCGGGACGACCCCGGCCGGTCCGTACCCGATGCGGTCGAGCACGAGCCCTCCGGTGGTCTGTCCGGCGACGAAGCCGACGGTGAACAGCGCCACCCCGATCGTCGCGACGGTCAAGCCCTGACTGGCGACCGTGAACGCCCCGACCAGGCCGCCGAGCAGCATCCACGGCGGGATGGATCGAGACCGGATGCCGGCCACCAGGCGCCCGAACCCGCGTCGCCCCTCGGGAATCAAGGTCGACAGGGCGACGAGGATGACCAGGCCCGAGCTGAAGGAGATCGCGGCGGCGACGAAACCGTCCCCGAGCTCGGCACCGAGACTGCCGTTGATGCGCGCCTGCAGCGCGGTGAGGGCGCCGATGAGCACCGCTCCCCCGACGGCCAGACCGACCGACCCCCGCTCCGACACGGCGCTCCTCTCGCGAACCCCCGGGCGGGAGCCACCGTCGATCGTACGACGCGGCGCGAGGCCTCAGCGGCGAACCTCACGAGGAACGCGCGTCGTCCCCCAGCAAGCGGAGGACATCGACGAGGGTCTCGATCTCGACGCCGTCGGCCGAGGCCGCTTCGATGATCGCGCGCAGCTGGCGGGCCATTCCCGCCGACACGACCGCCACTCCCGGGGCGACTCTCGTGCCGGAGCCGACACGGCTGACGATGAGGCCCTCGGCTTCAAGGGCGCGGTACGCCTTCTGGACGGTGCCCGGCGCGACGCCGAAATCCTCGGCGGCCTGGCGCACCGTCGGAAGCCGTTCGCCGCTTCCCAGCCGTCCCGTTCCGATCAATCCGCGGAACAGCCGCTGCACGTCGGTCGGCGTGCTCGTCGTCTCGACGGGGGGTGCGTCTTTCACGCGACGACCTCGACCCGGTCGGAGGAACGGCGGATCGCGGTCACGCCGAGCCCGAGAGCGCGCAGGACCAGCAGGGCGAGAAGGGCGCATCCGCCGATTTCCAGCAGGGGCGCGAGGAATCCGCCGATCGTGAGCAGGTCCGCGTGAGGGATGTCGACGGTCACCGCCGATTCGGCCCCGGAGTCGGTCATCCTCACCATCGACGAGGCCACTCCCCGACGCGCCATCCGCAGCAGACCCGCCAGCGCGATCGAGACGACACCGATCGCGATCGCCGTCACGTTCCGGGCCGCGCCCGATCGGTGCGCACGTTCCGAACCGGTCGAAAGATGGGCGGAGAACGGCCGGCGCGCGTTGCGGTGCAGCCCCAGAACAGTCGCCGCGGCCAGCAGCAGCACGGAGACGATGAGCGGAATGCCGTACGCCCAGCCGGGGAAGACCGTGACGACGGGCGCTTCGCCGGTATTCGGAACCTGCAGCGCGACGTGCGCCGCCAGGCCCGGATCGAACGCGAACGACATGCGTCCGAAGACGACGGTGACGACGATGGTCACCACCGTCAAGGCGGCGAGGCTCACCACGCCGTAGCGCGGGCCGAAGGTCGTCCACGTCCGGCGGGAGACCGACCCGGCGTCGACGGGACGCCTCGGATGGGGCGTCCTCCGCGTGGCTGCGAAGAGGAGAAGGCCCGCCGCGGCGATGACGGGCGGTACGGCGAACCGCCACCACGAGACCGTCGCCGACATGTCGAAGACGTACCCGCGCAGGACGACGTCTGCGATCCACCCCAATACGACGGTGCCCGCGATCATCCCCAGGGCGATGCTCTCGCCGCGGGGCACACCGGATCCCCCGGTGCGACGTCGGGACAATGCCACGACGACGGCAAGTGCGACAGCCACGACGAAGCAGATCACCGGGGACGACAGAAGCCCCGTCACCACCTCGAGCGCGGAAGCGTGCAGCAGACGGTTTCCCAGGGACAAGTCGTTCATGCGACCACCTTTCGTGTCACATGTTTAGCACAATTTGTCTCACATTCATGACACAATCTCGCGGCGCGGCACACCGATCCGCCCGAGACGGCCGCGAACCGCCGCTCCGACGAAGATCGCGACGAGGCCGATCACGGACATCGTGCTGACGATGAAAAGCACGTCACCACCGGGTGCGAAGTCTCCCCCGCTGATCCCGTACGTATCGGCGAGCCCCATCCCCGGACCGAACGACGCGACGAAATACCCCGGCAGTCCCGCGACGAGAAGGCCGAGGTAGCCCGCGACGGTGTTCCAGACGCTCGAGCCGGTGACGGTGTACACGACGAGAAGGACGACCGCGAGCAGCGGCCCCATCGCGATGACGCCGACCACGAACGCGTTCGGCGGCCCCTGATTCGCCTCCCCCACCGCACGCCAGACGTCCGCGGCGGCGGAACCCGGCACGGCGGCCTCGGGATTCCACACGAGGATCTGCAGGAGCGCGACGCTCGCGTAGGCCACGGTCGCGACAACGCCCGCGAGGGCGGCGACGAGGGTCGACGGGCGTGTTTCCGATTCCGGAGTCACGGGCCCATGATGACTCACCCCCGCCCCTCCCACCACCGCCGCGGCACGTCGATGTCGACCCGGACCGCCCGGATGCGTCAGGCTGTGACCCGTGACCCAGCTCCGACCCGGCCCCGACGACGTCTCGCGCCTGATCGACGACCTCCGCACGGCCGACGCCGATCGCGAGTTCCTCGCACACGCCGAGCAGCACCTCCCGCGCCTGCACGACCTCTTCACCCGGCTCTACGGTGAACGGCCCGATGGCCTCGAGCGCTTGGCATCCGTCGTCGAACTCGCCCGCACCTCGTGGACCGCGCGCCCGAGGACGTTGAAAGCCCTCGACCGCGAGCGCGAGAGCGCTCCGGACTGGTTCGCGAGCGAGCGCATGCTCGGCGGCGTCTGCTACGTCGACCGGTACGCGGGCGGGCTCCGCGGCATCCGGGAATCCATCCCGTACTTCCGCGAGCTGGGCCTGACCTACCTGCACCTCATGCCGCTGTTCGAAAGCCCCGAGGGAAACAGCGACGGCGGATACGCGGTGTCGAGCTACCGCCGGGTGAATCCCGCGCTCGGGACGATGGACGAGCTCGCGGCGCTGGCGACCGAGCTGCGGCGGGCGGGGATCTCGCTCGTGGTCGACTTCATCTTCAATCACACCAGCAACGAGCACGAGTGGGCGAAGAAGGCCGTCGCGGGCGAGGCGGGGTTCGAGGACTTCTACCTCATCTATCCCGACCGCGAGCTGCCCGACGCGTACGAGCGGACGACCCGCGAGATCTTCCCCGACGACCACCCCGGCTCGTTCGTCCAGCTCGACGACGGACGGTGGATCTGGGCGACGTTCTACCACTTCCAGTGGGATCTGAACTACGCCAACCCCGCGGTGTTCGAGGCGATGGCCGGCGAGATGCTCTTCCTCGCCAACCAGGGCGTCGAAATCCTCCGCATGGATGCCGTGGCCTTCATCTGGAAGCGGCTCGGCACGACCTGCGAATCGCTGCCCGAAGCGCACCTGCTGCTGCAGGCGTTCAACGCGGTGCTGCGGATGGCGGCTCCCGGTCTGCTGTTCAAGTCCGAAGCCATCGTGCACCCCGACGAGGTGATTTCCTACATCTCTCCGGATGAATGTCAGATCTCGTACAACCCCCTGCAGATGGCTCTCACGTGGGAGGCGCTCGCCACCCGCGACGGCCGCCTGCTGCAGCAGGCGCTCGAGAGGCGCCACGCCCTGCCCGCCGGAACGGCCTGGGTGAACTACGTGCGCAGCCACGACGACATCGGCTGGACCTTCGCCGACGAGGATGCCGCCGAGCTCGGCATCGACGGCTACGCGCACCGCCGATTCCTCAACGACTTCTACGTGGGCCGCGCCGAGGGCTCGTTCGCCCGCGGCGTCCCGTTCCAGGAGAACCCGCGCACGGGCGATGCCCGCGTGACCGGGACCACGGCCTCTCTCGCCGGCATCGAGGCGGGTGACGCCGGGGGTGAAGACCGCGTCGTGCTCGCCCACGCTCTCGCCCTCTCGACCGGCGGCATCCCCCTGCTCTACCTCGGCGACGAGGTCGCCCAGCTCAACGACTACTCCTACACCGAGCGGCCGGAAGAGGCCGGCGACAGTCGGTGGGTCAACCGCCCCTTCCGTCCCGAGCGGAATCTCGAGGAGCGGACGGATGCCGGCACCCCGGCCGGTCGCGTCTTCTCGCGACTCTCGCGGCTCACCGAGGTGCGCCGGTCGACGCCGGAGTTCGCGGGCAACGAGCTGATCGCCTTCGGCGCGAACGTGGCATCCGTCGTCTCGTTCCTGCGCCCCGGTAAGGACTTCTCCGTGCTCGTGCTCGCCAACGTGAGCGACTCGGCCGTCGAGATCGACGCCCTGACCCTGTCGGGGATGGCACCGGAGGCCCTCGATCTCGTGTCGTCCCTGCCCGTCTGGATGGGTGCGGGACTCACCCTCGCGCCGCACGGGGTGCGGTGGCTGCGCGTGCGGATGCGCTGAGCCGTGCCGGACGCCCCCTCCCGACCGGGAAACCAAGCGTGGCATCTCGGCGCGTCGGCGGCGGGGGTGGTCGCGATCGCGACGTCGGTGTGGGCGCCTCCGGGGCTCGTCGGAGACCTGCTCGTGCTGGTCGTGGCGGTCTGCTCCCTGCTGTTCGCGCTGGACGCGGGCCGGCGGAGAGGGCCGCTGCGGTGGGCCGCTGTCGCGGGTGCGCTGCTGGCGGGGCTCGCGATGATCGTCGCCGCGGCGGTGTTCCTCGTCGCTCTCGCGCGGGCGTTGCCGTGAGCGAGTAGCACGAATCGACCCGGAACGGCAGGGCCGCTCGGGGCGGCCGGAGACGCCTAGCGTGAGGACATGAACGACGCCGAGTTGTCCGCCCTGACCGTATCCCGCGCGAGGGAGAACGTGCAGGCCGGCGGAAAGCCCTTCGCCTGCCTCATCGTCAAAGACGGCGAGATCGTGGTCGAGGCGGTGAACCACGTCGCCCAGGAGGGTGACCCCACCGCGCACGCGGAGATCCGCGCCATTCGTGCCGCCGCCGAGAAGGGAATCGGCGATCTCTCGGGCTACGACATGTTCGTGACCGCCTACCCCTGCCCGATGTGCCTCGGCGCCGTGTACTACGCGCAGCCGGACCGCCTCGTCTACGCCGTGACGCGCGAAGAGGAGGGCAAGCACTACGAGGACGGCAACCGCCTCATGAGCCTCGCGACCTTCTACGACGAGTACGTCAAGCCGGTCGAGAAACGTGCGCTGCCGTCGAAGCGGGTGGACGTCGAAGACTCCTCACTGCCGTTCCGCGAGTGGACCGCGAACCACAGCGGCTGAGCCGGGCAGACCTCGATGGGCGGTCAGCGTCCCTCGCCTGAGGCGAGCTCGCGTTGACCGCTCTCGCGGTCCCACTCCAGGGATTTCCATTGCAGGAACGTGCAGAGGTTGCTCGCCACGACGAGCTCGGCGGCGAGGCTGGCGATCCCGTGCACGGACAATCCGAGCTCTCGGGGCTGCGGTGTGATGGTCATCTCCCAAAGAGGATCGTCGAAACCGCGCGGCTTCATGTAGACGAACGACGAGGCGTATCGGAGGCGGAGGATCACCAGTCCGGTGTCCTCAACGCTGTCGTCCTCCTGCGGTGCGACCGAGATGCTGCCCGCGATGCAGTGCTCCATCTCCTCGAACTCGTCGACCCAGCCCTGCAGCTGCTCGCGGGATCGCCGAGGTGGGGAATTCTCGAGTTCGTCGTCGCTCACGAGGCGAGCCTAGGCGTCCGGCGGACGTCGCGGGAGAACCGTCCGCGGGGTTGACTCCTGGAAGGATTCGACTGAGGTGCCGGCTACAGGACTTGAACCTGCAACCCCCGTATTACAAGTACGGTGCGCTACCAATTGCGCCAAGCCGGCGTGAGACGCGGGGCGTCTCGATCGACGAGTCTAGAACGGCCCGCGAGCCGCTCTCGACGCGTCAGTCCGTGTGCGTGCCGCTCTCGCGGTCCCACTCGAGCGACTTCCACTGCAGGAACGAGCAGAGGTTGCCAGCCACCACGAGCTCGGCGGCGAGGCTCGCCATCTCGTGCGGCGAAAGGGTCAGATCGTCGGGCCGCGCCGTGAGGGTCGCCTCCCACAGCGGCTCGTCGTAGCCCGTCGGCTGCATGTAGATCGAGGCGCGCGCGTTCATGAGGTTCATCACCACGAGGCCGGTGTCCTGGCTGTCCGCGTCTTCTTGCTCGACGACCTTCAGTTGGCCCGCGATGAGGTGACCCTGATCACGGAATTCCTGCACCCATTCCTTCAGCTGCGAGAGGGACCGCCGCGGCGGGGAATCCTCGAGCTCGTTGTCCATGTCACCAGAATCTCATAAGACCGCGAGGACGTGCTGCCCGCTCACCCCGCGGGAGTGGCCGACGCGGTGGGCGACGGCGTCGGGGTGGCGGTCGAATAATATGCGTTGCTGTCGACGGTGAGCACGAACTGGGCGAACTCTTTCGCATCGTCCATGTTGCCGACGTACTCGGTGCCGTTGACCAGGACGGTGGGAGTGGCCGTCAGCGCCTGCCCCTTCGTGCCCGGCAGACCCTTGATCGCTCGATCGGTCGCGGCCTTGGCCCACGCCGTGTAGGTCTCGCTCTCGATGCAGTCGCGCACGGTCCCGATGTCGCTCACGCCGGCACCCTGCGCCATGTCGGCGAGCTGCTGGTCGCTGTACCCGTCGGAGTCGACCGCCGGCTGATTGGTGAGCAGCTCGTGGTTGAAGGCGAAGAAGCGGTCCGACGAGTGCGTGGCGACGCACGCGGCCGCGCCGGCCGCCCGCAGGCTGTACTTCGTGCCGTTCGACTTCGAGGTCAGCATCGCCACCGGGTAGTAGGTGAGGGTGGCTGCCTTGTCCCCCACCCACTTCGACAGCTGGCCGGCGTTGGCGGTCTGGAACTCGCGGGCCTCGGCCGACATGTAGTCGACGTACACGCGGATGTCGACGGGCGCCGTCGTGCTGGTCGGCTCGGGCGTGGCCGCCGCGTCGGGGGCTGTGTCGGTACCGGGGGCCGTGGCCTGAGCCGACATCGTCGCGGCACTGCCGTCGACGGTCTGCGCCGCGAGGGGATCGGCGACCTGAGACGCACTCGTGATCACGAAGCCGTCATCGGTCGCTGCATCGGGGAGAGCCTGCGAACGCGCCTCGCGCGAGTTGAGCGCGAACGACACACCCACCGCGCCAACGCCGATCACCGCGACGGCACCGATGGCCACCATCGAGCGCCGCGCGATGCGCCAGCGCGTCTGCTTCGCCTTGACCTGCTGCGCCTTCTCGCGCACCGCCTCGCGGCGGTCGCGTTCTGCGGGCACATTCGGTGACTGGTCGTGGGACATGAAACCTTCCGGGCACGGACGATGCCGCATGAAATCAGGGGGGACGCTCGGGTGGGGCGACCGAGCATCGATGGTAGCCAGGCTGGCTGAGAAATGACCAGACACGTGCGATACTGACGATTGCGTCCAATGTCGGGCGCACGGGGTCGCCCCCGTTCATTCCATTCACTACGGATCGTCCGGCACGTACCTGCCGGTGAAGGAGAAGAAAACATGGCGTCCGTCACCTTCGACAACGCAACCCGTCTGTACCCGGGCGGAACCCGCCCCGCGGTCGACAAGCTGAACCTCGACGTCGCCGATGGCGAGTTCCTCGTTCTCGTCGGCCCCTCCGGCTGTGGCAAGTCCACGTCGCTGCGCATGCTCGCCGGCCTCGAAGAGGTCAACTCGGGCCGAATCCTCATCGGCGACCGCGACGTCACCGACGTCCCCCCGAAGGACCGCGACATCGCGATGGTGTTCCAGAACTACGCGCTGTACCCCCACATGACCGTCGCCGAGAACATGGGCTTCGCGCTGAAGATCGCCGGTGTCGGCAAAGAGGAGCGCGCCTCTCGCGTCCTCGAGGCGGCCAAGCTGCTCGACCTCGAGCAGTACCTGACCCGCAAGCCCAAGGCGCTCTCGGGTGGTCAGCGTCAGCGCGTCGCCATGGGTCGCGCGATCGTGCGTCAGCCCCAGGTGTTCCTCATGGACGAGCCGCTGTCGAACCTCGACGCCAAGCTCCGCGTCCAGACCCGTACCCAGATCGCGTCGCTGCAGCGTCGCCTCGGCGTCACCACGGTCTACGTCACGCACGACCAGACCGAGGCCCTCACCATGGGCGACCGCATCGCCGTGCTCAAGGACGGCCTCCTCCAGCAGGTCGGCACCCCGCGCGACCTGTACGAGACCCCGAAGAACGTCTTCGTGGCCGGCTTCATCGGCTCGCCCGCCATGAACCTCTTCACGGCCGACCTGGCCGAGGGTGGCGTGCAGTTCGGCAACCTGGTGGTCCCCGTCGAGGCCGACACCATCGGCAAGGCCCACGGCTCCGAGGTCACCATCGGTGTGCGTCCCGAAGACATCCAGGTCGCCCCGGCCGACGGCCGCGGCCTCTCGGTCGTCGTCGACCTCGTCGAGGAGCTCGGCGCCGACGGCTACCTCTACGGTCACACCGACATCAACGGCAAGCGCACCGACCTGGTCGCACGCGTCGACGGCCGCCGCCACCCCAACGCGGGCGAGACGGTCGTGCTGGCCCCGGTCCCCGGACACGTCCACGTGTTCGACCTCGAGTCGGGCGAGCGCCTGACCGACCGGGCCATCGCCTCGGCCTGACCCTCGCACCGACGCGGCGCGTCCCCGGTCCCGATCCGTCGGGCCGGGGGCGCGCCGCACCGTTTCCCGGAGGTACCCCGTGTCCGAATCCCTCAGCATCACCGCGAGCACCGTCGACCCGGGGCTTCTGCAACTGCCCTGGTCGACCGGCCTCGCCGACTGGCCGAGCAGCCACATCGTGGCTCTGCCGAAGGGTATCTCGCGTCACCTCGTGCGCTTCGCCAACCTCTCCGGCCGCGTCGTCGCCATCAAGGAGACGACCGAGGAGATGGCCCGCCGCGAGTACGACATGCTGGGCAACCTCGACCGCCTCGATGCCCCGTGCGTCGACCGCGTCGCCGTCATCGCCGGCCGCACCGACGCCTCCGGCCGCCCTCTGCCCGCGGCTCTCGTCACGGCCCACCTGCGCTTCTCGCTCCCCTACCGCGCCCTGTTCACGCAGGTGCTGCGTCCCCACACCGCGACGCGTCTGGTCGACGCCCTCGCGGTGCTGCTCGTGCGTCTGCACAACGTCGGCTTCTATTGGGGCGACGTCTCGCTCTCGAACACGCTGTTCCGCCGCGACGCCGGCGAGTTCGCGGCCTACCTCGTCGACGCCGAGACCGGCGAACTGCACGGCAACCGCCTGAGCCCCGGCCAGCGCGCCCACGATCTCGACATCGCGCGCACCAACATCGCCGGCGAGATCATGGACCTCGAAGCCGGAGGCCGCCTCGAAGGCGGAGTGGATGCCGTGGCCATCGCCGACGGGCTGGTGTCCTCGTACCACTCGCTCTGGGGCGCCCTCACCGACAAGGAGTCCTTCGCGGTCGACGAGTCGTGGCGCATCACCGAGCGGGTCCACCGCCTGAACGCCCTGGGCTTCGACATCGGCGAGATGTCGATCCGCACCGCCAGCGACGGCACGAAGGTGTCCATCCAGCCCAAGGTCGTCGATGCCGGCCACCACCAGCGCCGGCTGCTGCGGCTGACCGGGCTCGACGTCGAAGAGAACCAGGCCCGGCGCCTCCTCAACGACCTCGACGAGTTCCGCGCCCGCGTCTCGCGCCTCGGCGCCGACGAGGAGATGGTCGCACACGAGTGGCTCACCCGGGTCTTCGAGCCGATCGTCATGGCGATCCCGTGGGACCTGCGGGCCAAGCTCGAGCCCGCCGAGGTGTTCCACCAGGTGCTCGAGCACCGCTGGTACATGTCGCAGGCGCGCGGGCGTTCCGTCCCGCTCGCCGAGGTGGTCAGTTCCTACATCGACGACGTCCTCCGCCACCGCCGCGATGAGGCCACGGTCATGGGCCCGCCCACCGACACGATGTCGCTCGCGACGGTCTCCGACTCCGACGCCCCCGCCACGGGCGAGGTCCCCACGACCGACACCGACTCCGTCGACTGGCGCGACCTGGTCTGACCGCCCGTTCGCGCGGGCCCGACCGCCCGCGAGATCACGCGTTCCGGCACGTCATCGCGACGAGGTCACGTGATCTGGGCGACACCACGCGCTACGACGTGCGATCTCGGCCAGATCACGTGTGCTCGGCGGCGCCGACCCCGGGAGGGTCGCACACCGGACCGCGCGCCACCGACGCGGGCGCCGCGCCGGCGGAACGACGGAGGCCGCGGCATCCGGAATCAGATCCAGGATGCCGCGGCCTCGGTGTCGCGCGGGCTCAGTAGCCCACCGTGAAGCGCTCGCGCGTGTGCTTCGGGTTCTCGATCTCGTCGAGGATGGCGACCGCGAAGTCGGCGCCGCCGATGAACGAGTTGCCCTCGCCGTCGACGACGAGCACGTCGCCCCCGTCGCGGTACGAACCGGTGCGCTCACCCGGCGTCCACGAGCCGAAGCCGCCGGCCGGGTGCACGTAGAACCAGTCGCGACCGGTGTCGTCGGCCTGCAGGTCCTCGAGGATGCCGATCGCTTCGCGCGCCTCGGGCTTGTACTCCTCGGCGAACCCGTCGGTGTCGATCAGGCGCGGGCCTCCCTCGGCGACGAGCGAACCGCCCGCTCCGCCGACGACGCCCACGCGGACGTTCTCGGGGAGCGCCGTGACGAGCTCGGCGATCGCGGGACGGAGCTGGCCCTCCATGTCGCCGCGCGGAGCGACGGCCGAGACGACGACGTCGACGCCCTCGAGCTGAGCGACGAGACCGGGAACGTCGAGGACGGTGCCTTCGAGGTAGGTCGCCCCCTCGACGCGCTCGGTGGGCACCGAGCGGGCGATCGAGACGACGGTGTGTCCGCGGCGGACGGCCTCGGTGACGATGTGGCTTCCGGCGTAACCGGTGCCTCCGATGACGGCGATACGGGGCATGAGCGTTCCTTCCGGTGGATCAGACGGTGCCGCGGAGCGTCGACACCTGGTACAGGGCGACGGATGCCGCGATACCGGCGTTGAGCGACTCGGTCGCGGCGGAGATGGGGATCGACACGACCTGGTCGCAGGTCTCGGTGACGAGGCGCGAGAGGCCCTTGCCCTCGGAGCCGACGACGATCACGACGGGGCGGTCGGCGAGCTCGAGGTCGGGCAGCGACACATCGCCGTCGCCGTCGAGACCGAGCACGAAGACGCCCTGCTTCTTGAACTCTTTCAGCGTGGCCGTGAGGTTCGCCGCGAGGGCGACGGGGATGCGAGCGGCGGCGCCCGCGCTGGTCTTCCACGCCGCGGAGTTGACGCTCGCCGAGCGGCGCTGCGGGATGATCAGGCCCTGGCCGCCGAAAGCACCGGTGGAGCGGATGATCGCGCCGAGGTTGCGGGGGTCGGTGACGCCGTCGAGCGCGACGAGCAGCGGCAGCTGCCCCCGGTCGATGATCTGCTCGAGGAGATCCTGCGGGTGGGCGTAGGCGTAGGGCGGCACCTTGAGCGCGACGCCCTGGTGCACGCCGTCGAAACCGGCCATGCGGTCGAGCTCGGGGCGCGTGACCTCGAGCACCGGGATGCCGCGGTTGGTCGCGATCGACAGCATCTCTTTGACGCGGTCGTCCATCTCGACGCGCTGCGCGATGTACATCGCGGTCGCGGGGATCTTGGCGCGCAGGGCTTCGAGCACCGAGTTACGGCCGGTGACCGTCTCGGTGTCGTCCGCCGCCTTGGGGCTCTTGCGGTTGGGGTTGCCGACGGCGCGGACGCCCGGCCGACCCTTACCGCCCGCTGCGGCGTACCGTTCCTCGGCCGCCTTGCGCTTGCCCGCGGGGTGCCACGCGCGGTCCTCGGCCTTGGGGGTGGGGCCCCGGCCCTCGAGCGCCTTGCGGGAGTGCCCGCCGGTGCCCTTGAGCGGGCCCTTCTTCTTGCCGGGGTTGCGTGCTCCGGGGCGTCCAGGCTTAGCCATCGATACTCCAATGTGTTCCGGCTGGAGTGTCTTCCAGCGTGATTCCTGCGGCGGCGATCGCGTCTCGAATGCGATCCGCGGCCGCCCAATCCTTGTCCGCGCGCGCTTGCGCGCGCTGCGCGATCATCGTCTGGACCAGGGTGTCCAGAGCGGCGGTCTCCGCGCCCCCATCGGCGCCACCCCACTGAGAAGAGTGAGGGTTGAGACCCAGGACGAGCGTCATCTGCGTGACGTCCATGACGTGCTGCTTCGCCTCATCGTACCGGCCGGCGTCGAGCAGCGCATTCCCCGACCGGATGCTGGTGTGGATCGCCGCGAGAGCCCGGGGAACCGAGAGGTCGTCGTCCATCGCCTCGACGAACTCCGTCGGGAGTCCTTCTTTCGCCTCGGGCCATCCCGCCTGCACGTGGCGCCGCGCCCGGTCGAGGAAGGTGCGAATGCGTCCGAGCGCGGTCTCGGCCTCGGCCCACGACGCCTCGCTCAGGTCGAGGTTCGAGCGGTAGTGCGCCGCGGCGAGGGCGTAGCGCACCACGAGCGGGTCGTGGGCGTCGAGCACGTCCGAGGCGAGGGTGAAGTTGCCGAGCGACTTCGACATCTTCTGGCCGTCCACGGTGACCAGGCCGTTGTGCACCCAGTACCGGGCGAAGGCGTCGCCGGCCGCGGTCGACTGCGCGATCTCGTTCTCGTGGTGGGGGAAGCGCAGATCGAGTCCCCCGCCGTGGATGTCGAACTCGCCGCCGAGGTATCGCCGCGACATCGCCGAGCACTCGATGTGCCAACCGGGCCGTCCCGCACCCCACGGCGAAGCCCAGGTCGCCGAGGTGGGCTCACCGGGCTTCGCGCCCTTCCACAGCGCGAAGTCGCGGGGGTCGCGCTTTCCTCGAGGGTCGGCGTCGGCGGCCGGCTCCATGGCATCCAGGCTCTGGCGCGTCAGCTCGCCGTAGGCGGGCCACGAGCGCACGTCGAAGTACACGTCGCCGGCCGCGGCATAGGCGTGGCCGCGCTCGATGAGCTCGGCGATGAGCTCCTGCATCTGCGTCACCGACGCCGTCGCGCGGGGTTCGTAGGTGGGGGGAAGGATGCCGACGGCGTCGTATGCACGCGAGAAGTCGAGCTCCATCCGGTAGGCCAGTGCCCACCACGGCTCGGTCTCGGTGGCGTTCGCGAGCACCTTGTCGTCGATGTCGGTGACGTTGCGCACGAAGGTGACCCGGCCGTAGCGATGCGCGAGCCAGCGTCGCAGCAGATCGAAGGCGAGGGCGGCCCGCACGTGACCGATGTGCGGGCCCGACTGCACGGTCGGACCGCAGACGTAGACCGTGACGTTCGAGGGGTCGAGGGGGACGAAGTCGCGGAGTCCCTGCGTCTTCGTGTCGTACAGCCGAACAGTCACCGGCCCAGCCTACCGGCCGACCCTCGGCGCGACCCGTGCCCGAAACATGCGGTCGTTAGGGTGCGGGAGTGCCTCTCGTCATTCGCCCCGATGATCTGTCCGCCGACGCCACGCGTGCTCTCGTCGCCGCCCATCTCGCGGGCATGCTCGAGAACACGCCCGCCGAGAGCGTGCACGCCCTCGATGTGGACCGGCTCACCGCCGACGGCGTCACGGTGTGGTCGGCGTGGGTCGACGACGAACTCGCCGGCATCGGCGCGTGCAAGGACCTCGGCGGCGACAGCGCCGAGTTGAAGTCGATGCGCGTCGTGGACAGCTTCCTCGGCCAGGGCATCGGCCGCGCGATCCTGCGGCACATCATGGACGATGCGCGCGAGCGCGGCATCCGCAGTCTCTGGCTCGAGACGGGCAGCACCGGCGACTTCATCCCGGCGCGACGGCTCTACGCGAGTGAGGGGTTCGCGGAGTGCCCGGCCTTCGCCCCGTACGCGCCGGATCCGCTGTCGACCTTCATGACCCGCGAACTCTAGGCGGGCAGCACGAGGGCCGTCGCGAAGGCGGCGACCCCCTCGGTGCGTCCGGTGAAGCCGAGCCCGTCGGTCGTGGTGGCGCTCACCGACACCGGTGCGCCGCCGAGGGCGGCGGACAGGGCCCGCTCGGCCTCGAGGCGGCGGGCGGCGAAGCGCGGGCGGTTCGCCTGCACCTGCACCGACACGTTGCCGATGCGCCACCCGGCGGCCGACAGCAGCCCGACCGTGTGCGCGAGGAACGCCTCGGCGTGGGCACCGGCGAACTCGGGCCGGTCGGTTCCGAAGTGCGTGCCGATATCGCCGAGCCCGGCGGCGGCCAGCAGCGCGTCGACGATCGCGTGAGCCACGGCATCCCCGTCGGAGTGCCCCGACAACGCCTCTTCGCCCGGCCACTCGAGGCCGGCGAGCCACAGCGTGCCCTCTCCCCCGAAGCCGTGCACGTCGGTGCCGATGCCCACGCGCGGAGCATCGTGCACCGGAGGACGGACGACGGATGCCGAAGACCCGGTCGCCAGGAGTGCGCGCGCCCGGTCGAGGTCGGGGCCGGTCGTGATCTTGAAGGCCACGGCATCGCCCTCCACCGTCGCCACGTCGTGACCGGCGGCGGCCACCGCGGCGGCATCGTCGGTGTAATCGGTGTCCACCGAGGCCAGGGCGGCCTCGAGTACCGAGCGGCGGAAGCCCTGCGGGGTCTGGGCGGCGGCGAGCTCCGACCGGTCGACGGGACCGACGACCCTCCCGTCCGCGTCGACGCGCTTGATGGTGTCGACGACGGGGAGCACCGGGATGACCGCTGCCGCGCCCGCGTCGACCGCGGCGATCACGCGGTCGAACACCGCGGCCGGGGTGAGCGCGCGGGCGGCATCGTGGACGAGCACGGTGTCGACATCGGCCCAGAGCGCGCCGAGGCCCGCGGCGACCGACTCCTGTCGGGTCGCACCACCGACGACGACGGTGAGCAGATCGGCGCGATCGCCCGCGGCATCCCGAGCATCGGTGAGCGCCTCGCCCTCGTACCCCGACGGCACCACGACGACCACCTGGGCCGTCGTCGCGGCGACCACCCCGCGCAACGCGTGGTGCAGGATCGATCGGTCGTCTATACCGACGAACGCCTTCGGCGCGCCGCCCTTCAGGCGGGTGCCGGATCCGGCGGCGACGACGATGACCGCGAGACGCGGGACAGGGCTGAGAGTCACCCGTTCACGCTAGCGCGCCGCCGCGAACGGGCGACGCGCCGAGCGGGGTCAGGACGCGAGGACCTCGTCGAGCACGACGCTCGCGCGGTCTTCGTCGGTCTTCTCGGCCAGAGCGAGCTCCGACACGAGGATCTGACGGGCCTTCGCAAGCATGCGCTTCTCACCGGCAGACAGGCCGCGGTCCTGGTCACGGCGCCACAGGTCGCGGACGACCTCGCTGACCTTGATCACATCGCCCGAGGCGAGCTTCTCGAGGTTCGCCTTGTAGCGGCGCGACCAGTTGGTGGGCTCTTCGGTGAACGGTGCGCGCAGCACGTCGAAGACGCGGTCGAGACCCTCTTTGCCGATGACGTCGCGAACGCCGACGAGGTCGACGTTGTCAGCCGGGACCTCGATCACGAGGTCGCCTTGCGTGACGTTCAACTTCAGGTATTTCTTCGTCTCGCCCTTGATGACGCGTTCTTTGACCTCGATGATCGTGGCCGCGCCATGGTGCGGGTAAACGACGGTCTCGCCAACCTCAAAAAGCATGGAGTTATGTCCTTTCGGCAACATCCAGGATACCACAGGCCCGCATGCGCTAAGGTTCCGCCCTCCCCCCACCCATCCCCTCTCGCACGCGCGGGCGAGCGGGGCCGCTCCGCGGACCCCGTAGGATGTTCAGGATGCCGTCTGTCGATCTTGGAGGATCCGTGAAAACGCGCCTGATCGCGTCCATCGCCGTGGGTGCAGCTGTCGTGCTCGGTACGACGGGATGCAACATCCTCGCCCCGCAGGCGACCACCATCGATTACTCCGCCTCGGACGGCGTCAACGTGCCGGCCGACTCCGGCCCCCTGCACGTGCGCAACGCGCTGATCGTCGCGAACGAGGACGGCACCACCGGCAACCTCGTCGCCGCCATCGTCAACGACACCACCGGTTCGCTGACCCTGCGCCTCGAGGTCGGCGAGGGCTCCACGGCCGTCCGCTCCTCGGTGAACGTGCCGGCCAACCGCACGCTCAGCCTCGGCGACCTGGCCAACGGTGTCGAGCCGCTCCGCCTCGACGACATCGACGCCGTGCCCGGCTCGACGGTCCCCGTCTACTTCCAGTCCGGCGACGGACAGGGTGCGCTCATCCAGGTGCCCGTCCTCGACGGCGCCCTGGAGTACCTGGCTCCCCTCGCTCCGACCCCCGAGGCGACGGTCTCGATCCCGGCCACGCCCTCGGCGACGCCGACCCCGACGGCCAGCGCGACCCCCGCGTCCTGATCTCACGACGAAGGCGCCGACGATCCTCGTCGGCGCCTTCGTCGTTCGCGCGGTGCGTCAGGCTTCGAAGCGGTAGCCCAGACCCCGCACGGTGACGAGCATGCTCGGCTCGCTCGGGTTCTGCTCGATGCGCGAGCGGATGCGCTTGATGTGCACGTCGAGGGTCTTGGTGTCGCCGAAGTAGTCGGTCCCCCACACGCGGTCGATCAGCTGCCCGCGGGTGAGGACCCGGCCGGCGTTGCGCATGAGCACCTCGAGGAGCTCGAACTCCTTGAGGGGGATGTTGATCTCCCCGCCGTCCACCGACACCGTGTGACGGTCGATGTCGAGCACGACGCGGCCGCCGGAGAGGATGCGGTCGTCGAGGTCCGCCTCCTCGGGTGCGCGACGCCGCAGCACCGCGCGCATCCGCGCGAGCAGCTCCCGCGTCGAGTAGGGCTTGGTGACGTAGTCATCGGCGCCCAGCTCGAGGCCGACGACGATATCGACCTCGGAGTCCTTGGCCGTCAGCATGATGATCGGCACCTGCGAGCTCAGCCGCACCTGGCGGCACACCTCGGTTCCCGGCATCCCGGGCAGCATCAGATCCAGCAGCACGATGTCGGCGCCGCGCTCGCGGAAGGCGACCAGCGCGAGTGCGCCGTCCTCGGCGATCTCGACCTCGTAGCCCTCCCGACGCAGCAGGTAGGCCAGCGGGTCGGCCAGATCGGGCTCGTCCTCGACGATCAGAACGCGGGTCATGCGGTGTCTCCCTTCGCGGGTACGGGTGTCGTCGCGGAGCTCTTGCGGCCCTTGCGACGGGGTTTGGGGCGGGCGATGTCGAGGTCGGGAGCATCCGACATCGGCAGGCGGATGGTGAACGTCGAGCCGCGGTCGGGCCGAGACCACAACCGCACCTCCCCTCCGTGCCGCTGCACGGCGTGCTTCACGATCGACAAGCCCAAGCCCGTGCCGCCGGTCCGCCGCGAGCGGGCCTGGTCGGCGCGGTAGAAGCGCTCGAAGACCCGGTGCTGGTCGCTCTCGGGGATGCCGATGCCGCGATCGGTCACGGCGATCTCGACCACCGTGTCGTCGAGCTTGACCCCGATGCCGACCTTCGACCCCTCCGGGGAGTAGGCGATCGCGTTGGCGACGAGATTGCCCACGGCCTCGGTCAGGATCTGCGGTTCGCCGCGAACCCACAGCCCTTTCGTGCCGCCGCGCACCACGGTGACCTGGGCGGCGTCGGCCTGGACGGCGTACCCCTCGACGGCGGATGCCACGACCTCGTCGATCGAGACGTCGCGCACGTCGCGCAACTCGTCGGAGGCCTGGAGCCGGGAGAGGCTCAGGATGCGATTGACCAGGGCGGCGAGGCGCGTGACCTCGGCCTGCAGCCGGGTCGAGAAGTGGCGCACCTGGGCGGGATCGTCGGCGGCGGACTCGATGGCCTCGGCGAGCAGGCTCACCGCCCCGACCGGCGTCTTCAGCTCATGGCTCGTGTTGGCGACGAAATCGCGGCGCATCTCTTCCACGCGCTCGCGCTCGGTGATGTCGCGGAGCACCAGGAGCGTCAGGCGGGGCGAGATGGGGGTCGCACGCACCGCCACCAGGCGCGGCTCGGCGGGAGCGGCGCCGCGGCGCAACCGCAGGTTCTCGGCGATGCCCGAGCCGGTGTCGCGGGCGACGCGGGCGACGCGCTTGAGCTCCTCGCTCGCGATCACCTCTCCGGCCTGTACACCGAACACCTCGGCGGCGGGCGAGAGCGCCAGCACCGTCGACGAGGTGTCGCACACGAAGGCGGGGTCGTCCATCGCCCCCAGCATGGCCTCCACGCCCTCCGGCACCTCTGCGGAGGTCTGCGCCAGGGAGCGGTCACGGGCGCGGAGTGCGGCGACTACGAGACCGACCGCCGCCGCTCCGACCAGGAGTCCTGCGAGGAGCGCGAGCAGCACGAGCTGCGGTTGTTCCATGCCTCCAGCGTAGGGGCGCTCCTGGAGCGTCACCGGCCGTTCACCCCCGCGAGAGCGCGAGCAGAGGCTACTATTCACTGTCACAGCACCACTCGTTAACCTTCGCTGGGAAGAATCCCCGAGGGTTGCGGGACGCCTCTGTGCCGTGCCCACGACGAGGAAGGTACCCGCCATGCGCGAAGTATTCCACCAGTCCCTCGAGGACGTTCAGAGCCGGCTGGTCGAGATCGCCGACCTCGTGACCATCGCCATCGACCGCGCGACGCGCGCGTTCGGAACGAGCGACGTCTCCCTCGCCGAAGAGGTCATCGAGGCCGACGCGGTCATCGACGAGAAGGCCGTCGAGCTCGACGAGCTCGCCATCGAGATCCTGGCGCGCCAGCAGCCCGTGGCCCGCGACCTGCGTATCGTCGTCACCGCTCTCCGGGTGAGCGCCTCGCTCGAGCGCATGGGCGACATGGCCGAGCACATCGCTCAGCTCGCACGGTCGCGCTTCCCCGAGCGCGCGATCCCCAAGGGCCTGAAGAGCACCTTCACCCGGATGGGCGAGCTCGACGTCGAGGTCGCGCGCAAGCTCGCCGAACTGCTGCGCACGCAAGACCTTCGCATCGCCGAGGCCATCCGCGATGCCGACGACGACATCGACGAACTGCACGTCAGCGTCTTCGAGAAGGTGCTCGGCGACTCCTGGAAGGGTGAGGCGACCGCCACCGTCGACGCCACCCTGGCCAGCCGGTACCACGAGCGTTTCGCCGACCACGCGGTCTCGGTCGCCAAGAAGGTCATCTACCTGGCGACGGGCGATTGGGCCGGCGCCGACGACGACGCAGCGCACGAGCCCAGCCCGGTCATCTGACCGCCGCACACGCGAGAAGAGGGGGTGGATGCCGACCGGCATCCACCCCCTCTTCTCGTGCTTTCAGTGCTTGTTGCCCTGCGCGGCGACGGCAGCGGCGCCGGCGGCCGCGGCCTCGGGGTCGAGGTACTCGCCCGGGCCGAGGGGCTGGAGGTCGTCGTCGAGCTGGTAGACGAGCGGGATGCCCGTGGGGATGTTCAGCTCCGCGATGTCGGCGTCGCTGATGCCCTCGAGGTGCTTGACGAGGCCACGCAGCGAGTTGCCGTGCGCCGTCACGAGCACCGTCTTGCCTGCCTGCAGGTCGGGGACGATGTCGCTGTGCCAGTAGGGCAGCATGCGATCGATGACGATCTTCAGCGACTCGGTGTCGGGCACCTCGCCGTCGATGCCGACGTAGCGGGGGTCGCCGACCTGGCTGTACTGTTCGTCGGCGGGCAGGGGCGGCGGCGGAACGTCGAACGAACGACGCCACAGCATGAACTGCTCGCTGCCGAACTCCTCGAGGGTCTGCGCCTTGTCCTTGCCCTGCAGGGCGCCGTAGTGACGCTCGTTCAGGCGCCACGACCGCTTGACCGGGATCCAGAGACGGTCGGCCGCGTCGAGCGCGATGTTCGCCGTCTGGATCGCGCGGCTGAGCACCGAGGTGTGCAGCACGTCGGGAAGGACGCCGGACTCGGCGAGCAGCTCGCCGCCGCGCTGGGCCTCGGCCTTGCCCTGGTCGGTGAGTCGCACGTCGACCCAGCCGGTGAACTGGTTGGTCTTGTTCCACTCGCTCTGCCCGTGGCGGAGGAGGATCAGCGTGTGAGGCATGGGTCCATGCTATCGAGGCCGAGGCCGCTGACCGGGGCCGGGGCGCCTGGCAAGATGATCGAGTGACCCCCTCCCCCGTCGGCCGCCCCACGCGCGGCACGACCGGGGTGAACCGCTTGCGCCGCATCGATCGCTGGATCGCCCGGCATCCGGTGCTCCGGCGCACCGACGAACCTCTCGTCGTCGACCTCGGCTTCGGGGCGAGCGCGGTGACGCCGCTCGAACTGCTCGCGCGCCTTCGGAGCCAGCGACCGGATGCCGAGGTCCTCGGCCTCGAGATCGACCCCGACCGGGTGGCCCGCGCACGCGAGCAGGCGGCGGGTGTCGCGGGCGTGACCTTCGCGCGCGGCGGTTTCGAAGTCCCGCTCCCGGGCTCTCGCCGCCCCGCGGTCATCCGCGCGATGAACGTCCTGCGTCAATACGACGAGGCCGACGTCGCCGACGCGTGGGGGCGCATGTGCGCACGACTGCAGCCCGACGGCATCCTGGTCGAGGGCACCTGCGACGAGATCGGACGCGTCGCCACCTGGGCGGAGGTGGGGACGGATGCCGTGCCCCGCAGCCTCACGATCTCGCTGCGTCTCGCCGAGCTCGACTCTCCCGCGATCGCCGCGGAACGCCTGCCGAAGGCCCTGATCCATCGCAACGTCGACGGGGAGCGCGTGCACGAGTTCGTGGCATCCCTCGATCGGGAATGGACCCGCGCCGCGGTGGTGGCGCCCTTCGGCCCCGTCCACCGGTGGCGAACGGCGATGCTCGCCCTCGCGGAGGCGGGATGGCCGCTGCTGCGGCGGGAGAGATGGCGCCTGGGCGAAGTGGGCGTGGCCTGGGAGGCGGTCGCTCCGCGCTGAGCCTCAGACGCGCGGAAGGATCGCGCGCGCCTCGGCCGAGGGCATGCCCGCCGCGACGAGCAGGTCGACCGCGAGTGGGCGCAGGGCCGCGATGAGGTTGAGCTCGCCGACGCGCCCCTCGGGCAGCAGGACCGCGGGATCCAGGCGCCGAGCGACCGCACCGACCGCCTCTCGGGCGACGGGCTCGAGGGAGATGTCGTCGAGGCTGTCGCGCACCAGCCCCGCGCCCCGCGCCAGTTCGGCCAGGAGGTCGGCCGGAATAGGGCGACTCTCGCCGTCGGCGCAGAGATAGGCCGCCCTCCGGGCGACCACGCGCAGGTTGCGGGTGGTGAGATCGAGCGCCTCGCGCACCCGCTCGTGACGGTCCAGTTCGGTGCGCTGGCGGCGCAGGAACGGCGAGATGCGCGCGACCTCGCGACCGGACTCGAGCGAACCGCTCCACGCGTCGACGTACGTCTGCAGCGAGCGAGCGCGCTCGAGACCACGCTCGGCTCGCGCGCGGTCGCCCTTGCGCAGCGCCCGCACGATCGTGTCCATGGCGGCATCCAGCGCGTCGAACAGCTCGTCGGCGTCGCGCAGCTCGGTGCGGCGGAGGGTGCGCGGGATGAGAGCCGTGACGATGAGGGCGGCGACGCCCCCGATCGCGCCGTCCACCAGGCGCAGGAACGGCACGCCCGACACCAGCACGAGCGCGATGAGCGACTGCACCACCGCCGCCAGGGCGAAACCCGGCTGAGGGGACAAAAAGCGCGCGACGACGAGGGTCACGGCCATCGCGAGCGCGATCTGCCACCATCCGGCTCCCGCGAGCACCAGCACGATCTCGGCGATGAGGATGCCGACGAGCATCCCCATGACCGTCTCGGCGACCCGCCACGGGCGGGCATCGCGCACGAGCCCGAGACTCGACACCGTGACGGTCGCCGCGAGCAACGGAACAGTGTGACCGAGCACGAAATGGGCGAAGGCGTACGCGGCGGTCGCCGCGACGACGATCTGCGCGATCGCCGGCAGCGACTCCCGCACGCGGTCGACGCGCCGCCCCAGGGTGGAGCGCCAGTGCGAACGCGCGACGACGACCCCGACGGTCGTCGAGGAGTCGTCGGCGGTCATTCCGCGGCGCGGCGGCGCCCGAGGCGCGGCAAGCGGGGAACAGCCGCGGTGGCGCCGGCGTCGGCGGGCACGACGGTCTCGGCCGCGGCGGCCAGGGGTCCGTCGGCGGTGTCGACGACCAGCGGCTCCCCCTCGGGGGCGGTGCGCTTGACCAGGGCCAGGGCGATGGGCCCCTCTTCGTGGTGGATCGCGACCGAGGTGACGGCGCCGATCACGGTGTCGCCCGCACGCACGACATCACCGCGTGCCGGCAGGACGTTGTCGCTGCCGTCGAGCTGAAGGGCCACGACGCGGCGCGGCGGGTGGCCGAGGTTGTGCACCTTCGCGACCGTCTCCTGGCCGCGGTAGCAGCCCTTCGACAGGTGCACCGCCGTGCGCAGCCAGTCCATCTCGTGCGGTAACAACCGCTCGTCGGCGTCGACGCCCACGCGAGGGCGCCACGCGGCGACGCGCAGGGCTTCGACGGCGTCGAGACCGGCCAACGCCGTCTCCCCGTCGACGGCGGACGCGATCACGCGCTCGTACTCGGCGGTGTCGACGATCGCCTCGGCCCAGTCGCGGTCCGCGCCGGGGTGCGGTTCGACGCGCGCGTAGGCCCAGCCACCCGGTGAGACCTCGGGCCAGGGGTCCACCCACACCGGCGCGACAGTCGAGAGCGCCCCCACGGCGGCGCGCGTGCCGCCGAAGACGGACAGATCGCCCGAGCGGTCGGCCACCGCGACGCGCAGACGGAAGCGCATGCGCGTGAGCCAGGCGGAGAGGGCTTCGGCGTCGGAGGCGTCGACGAGGAGCCAGGTGGTCTCGCCATCGTCGATGACCGAGGCGGCGTGCTCGACACGGCCCTGCGGGTCGAGGATGAGCATCTCGGTCGAGACGCCGGGTGCGAGGTGCGTGAGCGCCTGCGACGACAGGGAGTCGAGCCAGCTCAGCCGGTCTTCCCCCGAGACCGTGATGACGCGACGGTCGCCGAGGGGCGCGAGAGCGGACCCGGATGCCAGGCGGCGCTGCTCCGCGACGGGAGAGCCGACGTGGCGCAGACCACGGTCGTCGATCACCGCGCCGGGGACGGCGGAGAGGGATGCCACGGTCACTCCGCCCGGGCGAGACGCGCCGACGCGTGCGAACCGAGTTCGCGGCCGAGGGCTGCGATGTCCCACGCCCAGAGGAGATGGTTGTCGACGAGACCGTACAGGCGGGTCGCCGCGGTGTACGTCTTCGCTCCGGCCGTGCGGACGACGGCGTCGGTCGCGAGATCGATGCGCGGCCCCTTCACCTGCCCCACGTAGAGCTCCAGGATGCCGTCGGCGTGCGCCAGACTCACCTCGATGTCGAAGCCGCCGTCGGCGTTGCGCAGGGCTTCGACGTCGTCGGCCGTTCGGGCGACGGGCGCGGCCGTCGCGGGAAGGAGCCCGGGTCCGGCGTCGGCGTCACCGGCCGGCCGGGCGAGACGCCAGTAGCCGATCTCGGAGACGAGGGGGCGACGGTCCTCGCCCTCGAGCAGCCACGCGTCCGCCGAGTAGTTGAGGAACGCACCGCCGTCGTGACTGAAGCTCACCCGGTGGGCGAACTCACCCGAGAAGGATCGGCCGTCGACCCCGTAGTCGATGACGCCGGTGCCCTCCCAAACGCCGACCAGCCACGAGAGCGGGACGAGGTCGGCCGGGAGATCGGTCGGGATCTCGATCACGACGCGCTCAGCGCTGGCCGCGGTAGAGGTTCCAGACGACCGTCCCGGACACGAAGGCGATCGCCAGCGAGGCGAGGCCGAGAAGTCCCACGAAGAACGCTTCGAGCGCGAAAAGGTCCATGGCGCAATCCTAGCCCGACACGAGCGCGGCGAGCCCGAAACCGGCCGTGATGACTCCGAGGACGACCAATGCGCCGACGGCGCTGAGCGCCATGCGCTGGATGAAGGCCTGGGACCGCCCGTACCAGAGCTGCACAGCGAAGGCCACGATCACGCAGCCCCCCAGCGCGACGGTGATCCACTGCGCGCGCCACTGTTCGGGAGCGAACAGGCCGATGAGCACGCCGGCCACCGCGGCCAGCACCCAGACGGCGACGACGCCACCGAAGGTGCGCCGCGGAGCGAGGTCGGGGGTGGACATGCCCCCATCATGAACCACGAGCCCCTCGGCGCGCACGCGCAGCGCCGGTGTCGAGCGGCTCCGTGCCTCACCCTAAGATGATCGGGTGCGCGGCACGCCGCACGGGAGGTCCTCTTGGCTCAGCTTCTTGTCCTCAGCTCCGCCCCGGGCGGCGGGGCTGCTCTGCCTGCGCTCGAACTGTTGAGCCACCGCGTGCGGCAGATCCCGGCCGAGGCCGCGCAGCTGGTGAACGCCCCCAGCGCCGACGTCATCTTCGTCGACGCCCGTTTCGATCTGGTCGGCGCGAAGTCCCTCAGCAAGATCCTCTCCACCACCGGAGTCGAGGCGCCTCTCGTGCTCATCGTGACCGAGGGCGGACTCACCGCCGTCTCCACCGACTGGGGCATCGACGACGTCGTGCTGGTCGGGGCCGGTCCCGCCGAGATCGACGCGCGCATCCGCCTCGCCATGGGGCGCCGAGCCGCCGACCAGGTGTCGACGCGCATCCAGACCTCGGGCATCACGATCGACGAGTCCTCCTACTCGGCCAAGGTGCACGGCAAGCCGCTCGACCTCACGTACAAGGAGTTCCAGCTCCTGCACTTCTTCGCCACGCACCCCTCCCGCGTCTTCACGCGCGAGCAGCTGCTCAGCGAGGTCTGGGGCTACGACTACTTCGGCGGAACCCGCACCGTCGACGTGCACGTGCGGCGCCTGCGGGCCAAACTCGGCGACCTCGAGCAGCTCATCGGCACGGTGCGCAACGTCGGCTACCGGTTCAACGTGTACGAAGACGACGCTCCCGCCGCGGCATCCCCCACCTCATAAAGCCACACGCACCGCGTGTTCACTCCCGTGTCACCGACCCCTGCAATGATGTGGGAATGATGGAACACGACTCGCTGGATGCCGGTCTCGGCGACGCCGACGACGACGACTTCGACGAAGCCGTCGAGGCCGAGGACGACCAGCTGCCCGACCACCGCTACCTCGATCGCGAGTTGAGCTGGCTGGCGTTCAATCAGCGCGTGCTCGAGCTCGCCGAAGACCCCACGGTCCCGGTGCTCGAGCGGGCGAACTTCCTCGCCATCTTCGCCAGCAACCTCGACGAGTTCTTCATGGTGCGCGTGGCCGGACTCAAGCGCCGCATCGTCACCGGGCTGGCCGTTCCCACCAACGTCGGACGCGCCCCGCTCGACGTCCTCGCCGACATCTCGGCCGAAGCGCACCGCCTGCAGCTGCGCCACGCCGCCGCCTGGACCGAGAAGGTACGTCCCGCCCTCGCCGAGGCCGGCATCGAGGTCGTGTCGTGGGATTCCCTCGACGAGACCACCGCGGCCCGTCTGACCGAGTACTTCCAGCGGAACGTATTCCCGGTCCTCATGCCCCTCGCGGTCGACCCGGCACACCCGTTCCCCTACATCTCGGGCCTGTCGCTGAACCTCGCGATCCGCATCCGCAACGCGCGCACCGGGCGTCAGGAGTTCGCGCGTCTGAAAGTCCCCCCGATGCTCCCCCGCTTCGTCGAGATCGACGGCGACGGCCCCGGCGTGCGCTACCTCCCCCTGGAGGAGCTGATCTCCAACCACCTCGGCGACCTGTTCCCCGGGATGGAGGTCCTCGACCACCACGCCTTCCGCCTCACCCGCAACGAGGACATGACGATCGAGGAGGACGAGACCGAGAACCTCATCCAGGCGCTCGAGGCCGAACTCCTGCGTCGCCGTTTCGGTCCCCCCATCCGCCTCGAGATCACCGAGGACATGGACGACGTCACCCGCTCGCTGCTGCTGAGCGAACTCGACATCACCGAGCAGGAGGTCTACCGCCTGCCGGGCGCGCTCGACCTGCGCGGCCTGTTCGACCTCTCGCGCATCGACCGCCCCGACCTGCACTACCCCCCGCACGTGCCCAAGACCGCGGTGGCGTTCCAGCCGCCGGAGCAGAACGGCCGCGCCGATCTGTTCGGCGCGATCCGCAAGGCCGACGTCCTCGTGCACCACCCGTACGAGTCGTTCGCGACCAGCGTGCAGGCCTTCCTCGAGCAGGCCGCCCGCGACCCGCACGTGCTCGCCATCAAGCAGACGCTGTACCGCACCTCGGGCGACAGCCCCATCGTGCAGGCGCTCATCGACGCGGCCGAAGCCGGCAAGCAGGTGCTCGCACTGGTCGAGGTGAAGGCCCGTTTCGACGAAGCCAACAACATCGTCTGGGCGCGCAAGCTCGAGAAGGCGGGCGTGCACGTCGTTTACGGTCTCGTCGGCCTGAAGACCCACTGCAAGCTCGCCCTCGTCATCCGCGAGGAAGAGGGGCGCCTGCGCCACTACAGCCACGTCGGGACGGGAAACTACAACCCCAAGACGAGCCGCATCTACGAGGACTTCGGTCTGTTCACCGTCGACGATCAGGTGGGTCGCGACCTCACGCGTCTGTTCAACGAACTGAGCGGGTACGCGATCGAGAAGAAGTTCAAGCGTCTGCTCGTCGCTCCCCTGCACCTGCGCAAGGGACTGCTCCGTCACATCGACAAGGAGCGCCGCCACGCTCTCGAGGGCAAGCCCGCCGGCGTGCGGATCAAGGTCAACTCGATGGTCGACGAAGAGATCATCGACGCGCTGTACCGCGCCAGCCAGGCCGGTGTGCCGGTCGAGGTGTGGGTGCGCGGCATCTGCTCGATCAAGCCCGGGGTCCCCGGCATGAGCGAGAACATCACGGTGCGCTCGATCCTCGGTCGCTACCTCGAGCACTCGCGCATCTTCACCTTCGAGAACGACGGCGACCCGCAGGTGTTCATCGGCAGCGCCGACATGATGCACCGCAACCTGGATCGTCGCGTCGAAGCGCTCGTCCGCGTGGTCGACCCGGCGCAGGTGCAGGAACTCTCCACGCTCTTCACCCTCGCCATGGACGACGGCACGAGCTCGTGGCACCTCGGCTCCGAGGGAGAGTGGACGCGCCACAGCGTGGACGAGTCCGGCGCCCCCCTCATCGACCTGCAGGAGCACACCATGGCGCTCGTGCAGCGCAAGCGGCGCGCCCGGACGGCGCGGTGACGAAGGCCGAGACCGAGACGGCCGTCTACGCGGCCGGCGGCGTCGTGTGGCGGCACGTGGAGGGAAAGCTCCGCGTGCTGCTCATTCACCGCACCAAGTACCGCGACCTCACCCTTCCCAAGGGCAAGGTCGACCCGGGAGAGACGCTCGCCGAGACCGCGGTCCGCGAGATCCGTGAAGAGACCGGCATCCGCGTCTCTCTCGGGGTGCCCGTGGGCGTCTCGAGATACCGGATGCCGAGCTCGCGCACGAAGATCGTGCACTACTGGGCGGCCGAGGCGACCGATGCCGCCGTACGCAGCTCGACGTTCGTTCCCAACAAAGAGGTCGCCGCGATCGAGTGGGTGAGCCTGAAGAAGGCCCGCAAGCACCTCAGCTATCCCGTCGACATCGAGATCCTCGACGAGTTCACGCGGATCGTCGACGAGGGCGCCCTGCCGACCTTCCCGATCGTCGTCCTGCGCCACGGCAAGGCACGTGCGCGCGAGGAATGGGACGGCCCCGACAGCGCACGCCCGCTGACGCCGCGGGGTCGTCGGCAGGCCGAGGCCATCGTCGGTCCCCTGCTCGCGTTCGGCGTGCGGCGGGTGTACTCCAGCCCGGCGGAGCGGTGCGTGCGCACCGCCACACCGATCGCCCAGGCCCTCGGTCAGCGCATCCACCTGACCGACACGATCAGCCAGGACGCGTGGGAGGAGGGGCGCGCCGACACTCGCTCCCTCATCGGCGAGCGGGTGCGCGCCCGCAAGCCGGTGGTCGTGTCGAGCCATCGACCGGTGCTCCCCGACATCCTCCACGAACTCGCGCTCGCGACCGGGACCATGGGCGGCTCCTACCTGGGCAGCGCCTCGGCGCTCGAACCCGCGGCCTTCTCGGTCGTGCACATCCCGGTCGAGCACCCCGGGGCGGGCATCGTGTCCATCGAGACGCACGAGCCGAAGGTGTGACGCTTCCCGCCGGCATCCGCGTCGCGTGGCGCGAGATCCCCGCGGGTGCGGTGCGCCGCGACGTCTCGCGCGCGCTGCTGCGCGAGCTGCTGCCGGACGCACGCTTTCTGTCGCGGTGCGGCGCCTGCGGAGGCGATCACGGCCGCGTGCACGTCGAGGGGGCGGATGCCGCGGTCTCGGTGTCGTACGCGGACGGATGGGCGGTGGTCGCGGTGGCGTGGGGCCACGGGAGCATCGGCGTCGACGCCGTGTCCGCCGACGCGGTGGGTATCGAGCGGGTGCTTCCGAGCGAGGCGGATCTGCGACCCGCCGGGGCCGCCGCGAGTGCGCAGGCGCGGATGTGGGCGCGAGTGGAGGCCGTCCTTAAGGCGGACGGACGGGGGCTCGCCGTGGACCCGCGCGACGTGGAGGTGACCCTCGACGGCGCGGAGTGGTCGGCTCGGGTGCGTTCGTCCCTGTCGGGCGGGGCGTCGGCGAGGGAAGGCGGCGGGGCGGAGGGGCGGGACCGCATGTGGCGCGGGTGGGACCTCCACGGGCCGGACGGGGTCGTTCTCGCGGTCGCGGCTGGCGCGCGTGCCCGACGAGGTGGCTGAGCCCGTCGTCGCCACCGGTCACGGCCACCCCACCCCATCGCGCCTCCGCGCCCGGGTCGGTTCCGTTGAACCCCGTTCCTCCACAGACCCGCACCGCGAGAGGGCCATCCCCACCTAGGGCCGCGCCGGCACCTCCACGTCGTCGATCCACCGCGAGAGGATCGCCGCGGCATCCGCTCCCCCGGCGCGTTCGACCGCGGCACGGAAGTCATCCGTGGTGACGAGGGAGTGACGGTGGTCCGCCGTCCACGAACGCAGCAGATCGAAGAACGCCCCGTCGCCGAGAGTGCGCCGCAACGCGTGCAGCGTCAGGGCCCCGCGCTTGTAGACCCGGTCGTCGAACATGTCATCGGGGCCGGGGTCGACGAGGAGGAGATCGCGAGGTTTGGCGGCGAGACGGGCGTAGTGGTCCGCGACGCACGACTCGACGGGGGCCCCACCCGAGGTCTCCGACCACAGCCACTCGGCGTAACAGGCGAAGCCTTCGTTGAGCCAGATATCACTCCACCGGGCGATGCCGACGCTGTTGCCGAACCACTGGTGCGCCAGCTCGTGGGCGACGAGGCGCTGGGCCGCGGGCACCAGGTGGTTCATCCCGAAGACGGCCAGACCCTGCGCCTCGAGCGGGATCTCCAGCTCGTCGGCGGTGACCACCAGCGAGCACGCCTCCTGGGGGTACGGCCCGAAGAACCGGTCGAACGCCCGGAGCATGTCGGGCACCGCCGCGAAAGCGCGATCGACGGCGGCGGCGAGCCCCGGGGGTGCGGTGACCGTGACCGCGGGGATCAAAGAGTCGCCGGTCCCCTCGAGCGGCCGCGTGCGATAGCGACCGACGTGCACGGCCGCGAGATAGGTCGCCGTGGGCACGTCCGAGACGAAGGTCGTCGTCACCCGACCGCCCCGGCGTACGCGAGGGCCGGCGACACCGGTCGCCGCGGCGACGTACCCCTCGTCGACCGTGATCTCGAGCCGCATGCGCGCACGATCGTCGGGGCGGTCGTTGCACGGGAACCACGTGGGCGCACCGATGGGCTGCCCCGCGACGAGAGCGCCGTCGGTCAGCTCCTCCCAGCCCACGGTTCCCCACCGGGACCGGCGGGGAGCGGGCGCACCCGCGTAGGTCACCTCGACCTCGAAGCGGTCACCGGCGGCGAGAGCCCGCGGGGGCGTCACGCGCAGGATCCGCGGTCCCGCTGAGAACCGTGCGTTCACCCCGTCGACACGCACGCGCGACGTGCGGAGACCGACGAGGTCCACCGCGAACGACGAGAGCGGCTCCCGGGCGACGGCGACGATCGTGGCGACGCCGTCGAGGCGATTGGTACGTACGCGATAGCCGATCGCCAGATCGTACGACTCCACGTCGTACGAGGTGTCGCCGCTCTGCGGGGCGTAGGGGTCGGCCACGCTCACGTCGTCGACTGGTACGCGCGCACCTTCACCGCGCGCCAGGGACCGATGGGGTTGCCGCTCCAGCGCGACCCGACCGGCACCGTCTCGCCGCGCATCACGAGCGAGGCGGGCCCCACGGTCGCGTGCGCGCCGAGCGTGGACGCGGGAAGGACGACGCTGTGCGGGCCGAGGGTCGACCCCGGCTCCAGCTCGACGGTATCCATACTCATGATTCGATCATGGAACAGGTGCGTCTGAACCACGCATCCGCGATTGACCGTTGACGCATCGCCCAGGGTCACGAGGTCGGGCTCGGGCAGCCAGTAGCTGTCGCACCAGACGCCGCGACCGATCTTCGCCCCGAGACTGCGCAGCCACACGGCGAGCGCGGGCGTGCCCGCCGCGGCGCGAGCGAACCACGGGGCGGCGACCATCTCGGTGAAGGTGTCCGACACCTCCGTGCGCCATACGAAGCTCGACCACAGGGGCTGCTCCCCCGCCCTGATCACGCCGACGATCGCCCACTTCGCCCCGGTCGAGACGCCCGCGGCCACCGCACCCGCCCCGAGCAGCACGACGCCCGAGAGAAGCAGGGTCCAGAGCGGACCGACGCCGTCCCAGAGGGCGGCGAGCGCGACGAGCACGCCGAGACCGATCGCGCACGTGACCACCACCGGCACGAAGCGGCCGAGCTCCCACAGCGCGCGAGCGAGCCGCAGCGCCGCCGTCGGTCGATAGGTGCGGGACTCGTCGCCCTCCGCCGAGAGCCGACGCAGCCGCACCGCGGGCGACCCGAGCCACGACGAGCCGGCCTTCGCCTTCGCGGGTGCCGCCGACAGCACCGCCACTAGTCCGTCGCGCGGAACGCGGTGTCCGGGCGCGGCCATACCGGAATTGCCGAGGAACGCGCGCTTGCCGATGCGCACCGGTCCGAGCCGCAGCCACCCGGCGCGCAGTTCGTACGACGCGACCATGGTGTCGTCGGCGAGGAAGGCTCCGTCCTCGATCCGCGTCATCGACGGGATGAGCAGCACCGTCGACGCCTCGACGTCGCGCCCGACACGCGTCCCGAGCAGGCGCAGCCACACGGGGGTGAACAGGGACGAGTAGAGGGGGAAGAGCACCGTGCGGGCGGCATCCAGGAGTCTCTCGATCGTCCACGCCTGCCACGCGACACGGCTGCGCACGGGGTGCGTCCCCTCGACGAGCCCGATCGACATCACCCGCACGAGAAGGACCACGGATGCCGCGAACACCAGCCCCGTGACGGCGACACCCGGCACGAGCCAGGCGAAGGCGCCCGCGGCCGCCTCGGCGAGATCGTCGGCGCCGCGAATCCCCTCGGCGATGACCAGTCCGCCGACCGCGAAGGAGGCGAGCGGCAGCAGAGCGAGGACGACCGCCGACGCGGCATAGGCCCACAGCCAGCGGGTGGGTGCGGCGGGTCGTGCCGCCGGCCACCCCTTCGCGGTCCCTCCCACGCGCACGGCCGGGGATCCCGCCCAGGACTGGTCGGCCTTGACACGACCGAATACGGCGGATCCGGGCGCGATCTCGGCGCGGCGACCGATGCGCGTCCCGGGGGCGAGCGTCGAACGCGCCCCCACGGTGGCCTCCGCGCCGATGCGCACCTCGCCGATGCGCACCAGGTCGCCGTCGATCCAGTACCCGGTCAGATCCACCTCGGGCTCGATCGAGGCCCCGTCTCCGACGACGAGCATCCCCGTGACCGGCGGCAGGGTGTGCAGGTCGACGTCGCGTCCGATCCGCGCTCCCAGCGCGCGGGCGTAGTACGTCACCCAGGGGGCTCCCGCCAGCCCGACGGCATCCACCTGATCGGCGATCTGCTCGGCGAGCCAGAGGCGGATGTGTACCCCCCCGCCGCGCGGATAATCGCCCGGGCGTACGCCCGAGAGAAGGAGCCGAGCGGATGCCACGGCGATGGCCATGCGCCCGAACGGTGTCGCGAAGACGACGAGGCCGACCACGAGAGCCGGCCAGGGCACTGTCGGCAGCACCTCGAACCCGGGGACGAGGTGCAGGATCGCCGAGGCCGTCAGCAGGTACAGCACCCACCGGACCCCCGACAGGATGAACAGCGGAGCCCCCAGCAGCGTCTGCGCCCACTGCGTGGTGCGCGGCGTCGGCTCGGCGCGGTGGAACTGCGTGGGGGTCTCCTCGGCGAGCTGCGGGCCGAGCGCCTTCGCCATCGCGCCCAGACGCGGCACGTCGTAGATGTCGGCGACCGAGAACTCCGGCACGCGCGCACGGATGCGCGAGACGAGCTGAGCGGCCGCGAGCGACCCGCCACCGAGGTCGAAGAAGTTGGCCTTGCGCTCGGTGACCGCCAGGCCCAGCACGGCCTGCCACTGTTCGGCCAGCCAGCTCTCGTCGGCCGAGAAGTCGGTGGCGGCCGGGGCTTCGGCCCCCGGCAACGGCCACGGAAGCGCCGCGCGGTCGACCTTGCCCGAGGTGCGCACCGGGAGCGCCTCGACCACCCCCAGCAGGGGGATGGTCGCCGCGGGCAGACGTTCGGCCAGGGCCGCGCGGGCCGCGGCGCGGTCGAGCTCCGTCCCCGCTTCCATCACGAGATAGCCCACGAGCACCGGAACCCCGGCCTCGGTGGTGCGCACGGCGACCGTGGCCGCGCTGACGTCGCGCAGGTCCTGCAGAGCGGACTCCACCTCGCCGAGCTCGATGCGGCGACCGCCGACCTTCACCTGGTCGTCGGAGCGACCCTGGAACACCAGGCCCGCGGGGTCGAAGCGCACGAGGTCTCCGGAGCGGTAGGCCCGCTCCCACCCGAGGGTCGGCATCGGTGCGTATTTCTCGGCGTCCTTCGCCGGGTCGAGGTAACGCGCCAGACCGACACCGCCGATGATGAGCTCGCCCACCTCCCCTTCCGCGACGGGGAGGCCCTCGGCGTCCACCACCGCGAGAGCCCACCCGTCGAGGGGGAGACCGATGCGCACGGGCAGCGAGCCGTCGAGGGGGGCGGCGCACGCGACGACCGTCGCCTCGGTGGGACCGTAGGTGTTCCAGACCTCGCGCCCCTCGGCGACCAGGCGGGCGGCGAGCTCGGGCGGGCAGGCCTCACCGCCGAAGATGAGCAGGCGGACGTTCTCGATCGAGTCGGCCGGCCACATCGCCGCGAGCGTGGGCACCGTCGACACGACCGTGATGCCCTGCCTCAGCAACCACGGGGCGAGATCCTCCCCCGACCGCACGAGCGAGCGGGGCGCCGGCACCAGGCACGCACCGTGACCCCAGGCCAACCACATCTCCTCGCACGACGCGTCGAACGCCACCGACAGCCCCGCGAGCACGCGGTCGCCCGGACCGAGCGGCTCGCCCTGCAAGAAGAGGCGCCCCTCCGCCTCGACGAACGCCGCCGCTGAGCGGTGCGACACGGCGACCCCCTTGGGAACCCCCGTCGACCCCGAGGTGAAGATGATCCACGCGTCGTCGTCCACGGTGGGCGGGGCGACGATCGGAACGGCACTGGTGCTGGGGTGCGGCGCCACCCCGTCGTACAGACGCACGAGATCACCCTCCGCCGCGACGAATTCCCCCGTGCCCGCGACGATGCCGCGCACCCCGGCCTCGCCGAACACCAGGCGGGCGCGCTCGTCGGGGTCGTCGGCGTCCACCGGAACGTAGGCGGCACCCGCGGCCATGACGGCGAGGATCGAAACGTACAGCTCCTTCGAACCCGACGGCATCCGCACCCCCACGCGGTCGCCGCGCCGCACGCCGGCGTCGTGCAGGGCGGCCGCCGTCCGCCACACCCGCGCGAGGAGCTCGCGGTAACTGAGAGCGCCCGACCCGTCGTCGATCGCGGAGGCCTCGGGATGCCGTGCGGCGACGTCGGTGAGGATGTCGATGAGGGTGCGCGCGGGAGCCACGGCCCCGGTGCGATCCAGCGGGGCCTGAGCTGCGGAAGCGGAGGTCGTCACGGGGGTGAACAGTACAACCCTCGGGAAAACACCCCGGAACGGTCGCCCCGGTTCACCTTCCGTTCACCCGTGCAACGCAGTCTGTTCTCTGTCGCTGTTTACCGTTCACGACGAACCCTGCACCGGGTTCCTGTTCCCGACATGCGAAGGATTCACATCGTGAAGCTCTCCCGACTCGCCCAGCTGGGCACCGTGGCCGCCGTGGCCTCCCTGACCCTCGCCGGCTGCGCCGGCCCCTCGGGCTCCGGCGACGCCGCGGGCTCGACCCCCTCGTCGACCTCGTCCGACGTCGCCTTCACCATCGACCCCAACCTCTCGGGCACGATCACCGCGGGCGGTTCGAGCGCCCAGGCGAACGCGCAGGCCGCCTGGACCAGCGCCTACAACGCCCAGGCCAAGGGCGTCACGATCAACTACGACAAGTCGCAGGGCTCCGGCGGTGGCGTCACCAACTTCCTCAGCGGCGCATACGACTTCGCCGGCTCCGACTCGCCCCTGAACGCCGACCAGACCGCTCAGTCCGCGGCCCTCTGCACCGAGGGTGGCGTGAACATCCCCGTCTACCTCGACGGCGTCGCGATCATCTTCAACATCCCCGGCGTCACCAGCCTGAAGCTCTCGGGCGAGACGATCGCCAAGATCTTCGCGCTGCAGATCACCGACTGGTCCGACCCGGCCATCACCAAGGACAACGGCACGGCCCTCGCCGCCGGCGCCATCACCACCGTCGCGCGTTCGGACGGCTCGGGCACTACCACCAACTTCACGAACTACCTCGCCGCGACGCAGTCGTCGGTGTGGACCTACCCGGCGGGCAAGGACTGGCCGGTCGAGGGCAACGTGTCGAAGCAGAAGGGCGGCTCGGGTGTCGTCGAGGCCGTCAAGGCCGGCACCGGCACCATCGGCTACGCCGACCACTCCGCCATCGGCACGCTGAACTCCGCCGCGGTCATCCAGGACGGCACGGCCCTCCCCTACAGCGCCGAGGCCGTCTCGAAGACGTTCGACGTCGCCGCCGTCGATGCCAGCAACGGTGTCGCGGGCGACCTGTCGAAGAAGTTCGACTACTCGAAGCTGACCGCCGAGACCTACCCGATCCCGCTGGTGTCGTACGCGATCACCTGCACCACGTTCAAGGACGCCAAGCAGTCCGAGCTCGTGAAGTCGTACCTCGGCTTCGTCACCAGCTCGCTCGGCCAGCAGGTCGCGGCCAAGAACGCCGGCTCCGCGCCGCTGCCCGACTCGGTGCTCTCGGCTGCCGCCGAGACGCTCGCGTCGATCAAGTAAACATCTCTTCGGACTCGGCCCGGCCCGCACCTCGTGTGCGGGTCGGGCCGGGCTGATCGGAACGTTCGACTCGTGCGAACGCTTCGCTGAGCCAGCATCCTCAGAGAACACCCGACCGAGGAGAACCCATGACCCGTGCCGAGCGTGAGATCCCCCGTGACTGACACCGTCGCTGACACAGAGACCGCCCCGTCCTCTCCGCCGCCATCGCCGCGGACGTCGATCGTCGGCAAGCGCCGCGTCGGCGACTCCGTCTTCCTGGGACTGTCGACCACGGCCGCCGTGTCGATCATGATCATCCTCGCCGGCGTGGCGATCTTCCTGATCATCCGCGGCATCCCGGCGATCACCGGGAACTGGACCCAGGGTGATCTCGCCGGTTACCAGAACGGGACGCGGACGAACTTCTGGGAGTACGTCGGACCGCTGCTGTTCGGCAGCATCTGGGCGGCCCTCATCGCGATGGTGATCGGAACCCCGGTCGCCATCGGCATCGCCCTGTTCATCTCGCACTACGCTCCGCGACGCATCGCCGGGTTCCTCGGCTACATCGTCGACCTGCTGGCCGCGGTCCCCTCGATCGTCTTCGGCCTGTGGGGCATCATCGTCATGCGCCCCCTGCTCGTGCCCGTCGGCGAGTTCCTGAACCAGTACCTCGGGTGGATCCCGCTCTTCCAGGGCCCCGTGTCGACCACCGGTTCGACGATGTTCACCGGTGGCGTCGTCCTCGCCGTGATGATCCTCCCGATCGTCACCTCGATCACCCGCGAAATCTTCCTGCAGACCCCGCGCCTGCACGAAGAGGCCGCCCTCGCCCTCGGCGCCACGCGCTGGGAAATGATCCGCCTCGCGGTCTTCCCCTACGCCCGCAGCGGTATGGTCTCGGCCACCCTGCTGGGCCTCGGCCGCGCGCTCGGAGAGACCATGGCCATCGCCCTCATCGTGTCGCCCAGCCTCATCTACTCGGTGCTCCTGCTCACCGACGGCTACAACTCGCAGACGATCGCGGCCAACATCGCGTTGAACTTCCCGATCGCCACCGACCTGCAGCGTTCGGCGCTCATCGGAACCGGCCTCATGCTGTTCGTCGTCTCGCTCGCGGTGAACATGCTCGCCCGCTACATCATCGGGGCGACGGGCCCCGGTGCGAAGGGTCGCAAGAAGGGCAAGCGCTCATGACCGTCACGGCCCCCTCCTCCTCGTCCTCCCTCGCTCTCACCAGCGGACAGCTGCCCCGCTTCATCGAACCCGCTCTGCTCGCGGGGGTCGCGATCGTGGTCGCCGGGTTCCAGTTCCTGCTCGGCGGGTTCAATCTCGCGGCGTGGCTGATCCTCTCGGCGCTGCTGTACCTGATCGCCATCGGGGTCGGATCCTCGATCGTCGAGAACCGCCGCAAGGCCGTCGATCGGGTCGTCCGCGGCCTCGTGACCGTCGCGTTCCTGCTGGCGGTGGCGCCGCTCATCTCGACCCTGTGGACCGTCGTGTCCAAGGGCCTCGCCGTCGTCAACTGGGCCTTCATCACCCAGACCGGCGGCACCGCGTTCAACCCCGAGACCCTCGAGGTCGTCGCGACCGCCGGCGCCTGGCAGGCCATCACCGGCACGCTCATCATCACGGGGATCGCCGCCCTCATCTCGGTGCCGATCGGCGTCCTCGCGGCGGTCTACCTCGTCGAGTACGCGCAACCGAACAACCCCCTGCGCCGCGCGATCACCTTCCTGGTCGACGTGATGACCGGCATCCCCTCGATCGTCGCGGGCCTGTTCGCGTTCTCGCTGTTCAGCCTGATCGTCGGGCCGAAGGCGTTCAGCGGGTTCTCGGCATCCATCGCCCTCTGCGTGCTGATGATCCCCATCGTCATCCGTTCCACCGAGGAGATGCTGCGCCTCGTTCCGGCCGACCTGCGCGAGGCCTCGCTCGCCCTCGGTGTGCCGCGCTCGGCCACGATCATCAAGGTCGTGCTGCGCACGGCCGCCTCGGGCATCATCACGGGTGTCGTGCTCGCCGTCGCCCGCGTCGTGGGTGAGACCGCGCCGATCTTCATCGCGGCGAGCTTCACCGACAACTTCAACGCCAACCCGTTCGAAGGCCCCATGCAGACCCTCCCGGTCATGGCGTACACCGCGTACAGCTTCCCCGGGCAGGACATCGACGCGTCGCAGGCGAACGCCTGGGGTGCGGCCTTCCTGCTCGTCGTCCTCGTCGTCATCTTCAACCTGATCGCCCGTATCGTGGCGGCGGTGTTCGCGCCCAAGGCGCGCTGAGCCCAGAAAGGCACAACTCGTGTCCAAGAGCATCGAGGTCCAGGACCTCAACGTCTACTACAGCGACTTCCTCGCGGTCGAGGGCGTCTCGATCGACATCGAGCCCCGCTCGGTCACCGCCTTCATCGGCCCCTCGGGCTGCGGCAAGTCCACGTTCCTGCGCACGCTCAACCGCATGCACGAGGTCATCCCGGGCGGTCACGTCAAGGGCCGCGTGCTCATCGACGGCGACGACCTCTACGGCCCGGGTGTCGACCCGGTGCTCGTGCGTCGCCACGTCGGCATGGTCTTCCAGCGCCCGAACCCGTTCCCCACGATGTCGATCCGCGAGAACGTGCTGGCCGGCGCGAAGCTCAACGACAAGCGCATGTCGAAGAGCGACGCCGACGGCCTCGTCGAGAAGTCGCTGCGGGGCGCGAACCTCTGGAACGAGGTCAAGGACCGCCTCGACAAGCCCGGCGGCGGCCTTTCGGGCGGTCAGCAGCAGCGTCTGTGCATCGCCCGGGCCATCGCCGTCTCGCCCGACGTGCTGCTGATGGACGAGCCCTGCTCGGCCCTCGACCCGATCTCGACCTTCGCGATCGAAGAGCTGATCGGCGAGCTGAAGAGCGAGTACACGATCGTCATCGTGACGCACAACATGCAGCAAGCCTCGCGCGTGAGCGACAAGACGGCGTTCTTCAACATCGCCGGCACCGGCAAGCCCGGAAAGCTCATCGAGTACAACGACACCGCGTCGATCTTCACCGCGCCCAGCGTCCAGGCCACCGAGGACTACGTCTCCGGCCGCTTCGGATAACCAGGCGTCACGCGAAGGCCCCGCTCCGGCGGGGCCTTCGTCGTTCCCGCGGCGCTCAGTCCCGCGGGCTGAGCAGGTAGGCGTTCAGCTCATCGGTGAAGGCGCGGTCCACCGGCACCTCGGCTCCGTCGACGGCGCGGATCGGGGCGGCGAGGCGGACGCTCGACAGGAGCCACGCGGCATCCGCCCTCGTGAGATCCCCGGCCGGCACGGTCTCGTACGCGGTGTCGAAACCTCGACCCTCGAGATGGGCGAACAAGCTGAGCTGCGTCGTCCCGTGCAGGATGCCGGCCTGAGGCTCGGGGGTGACGAATCGGTCGCCGAAGCGCAGGACGACGGATGCCGTGGGGGCTTCGAGCAGGTAGCCGTCGCTCGTGACGAACACGGCGTCGTCGGCCCCACGCCTCTTGGCCTCGCGGATCGCGGCCATGTTCACCGCGTACGACAGGGTCTTCGCGCCGAGGAGCAGCCAGGGAGCGCGCGCGGGAACGTCGAGGGCATAGCCGCGATCAAGGGTCGCCACGCTCACCCCGGCCGTGCGCCCGTGGGTGTTGTCGGGGGCGTCCGCCAGGGTGATCCACGCCGTGGGGGCGGGTCCGTGCTCGACACCGCGGCTCAGCAGGAGTTTCATGACGTTCTCACCGCGGCCGGCCTCTCGGGCGACACGCTCGACCGCGGCGCGCCACTGCGCGAGGTTCGGCGCGGGCAGATCGCAGAGCTCGGCCGAGTGGGCGAGGCGCGCGAGGTGCGGGCCGATCTCTTGGGCATGACCGTCGACGACACCGAGGCTCTCGAAGATCCCGTCGCCGCGCTGCGCGCTGAGCTCGCCCACCGCGAGTGCGGGGCCGTGCGGGTCGATCTCCCGCAGGGTGTCGGAGTAGTCGGTGCGTTCCTCATCGGATGCCACGGGGTCGATCACGAGAGCGAAACGCCAAGCCATGGACCGAGCCTACGCCGCGAGGCCGACACGCCCGGGGCTTGTCAACGGGGGCGCGCGAGGGAATGTGCGGCGGCGGGTCTTGTTACACTTTTCTAGCCGGGCCGCAGTAACCCCGGGCTCCATCTTCTGCCGCTATGAGCGGCCATGCGCCGAGAGGCGTTCTGCGGTCCGGCACCTTCTTCCTCCCCCAAGCCCCGTTCAGGTCAGCGCGTCACGGCGCCAGAGAGCGGCGGATGCCGACAGGTCCTCGGCGTAGGTGGCCAAGCGCAGCGCGCGCGTCGTCAACGCCGACGCCCGCTCCGACTCGGTGTTCTCGTAGTCGTCGGCCAGGTGCGTGGATCCCGCCGCCTGCACGCGGCAGAACGCCGCCGCGCGATCAAGGGCGACGGCGAAGTCCCCCTCGAACAGGCCGCGCAGGATCGTGTCGATGAGCTGCACGAGCTCTTCAGGTCCGGCGGGAGCGGGTGCGCCCGCGACGACGGCATCCACCGTCGCCATCTCGACCCGTCCGCGCTCGTACAGCAACGCCGCCGTGGCCGAATCGTCGTGGATCATGAGCTGCAACAGGTACAGACGCCACAGCGCCCCGGGCAGGGAGCGGGCGGGAGATCGAGACCACAGCTCGGCGATGTCGTCGATACCGTGATCGTCGGTGAACGCCACCAACCGCTCGACCACGTCGATGCTCGGATCGGCGCGCACGCGCGAGAGCAGGGCGTGCGCCGTGCTGTGCGCGACGCGGGAGACCTCGGCCGGATCCTCCGCCGAGAACAGGCGGTCGAAGAGCTCTGCGGGGCGCCGTACCGGCTTGTGGAACTCGCGGGGGGAATCGCTCATCCGTCCAGGCTAGAGCGTCGTCCCACTCCCCCGGGCCGCCCGCACACTCGTGCGAGCGGCCGGGGAGAAACGCGCGGTCAGGCCGTCGCCACCGCGACGACGGGGGCCGTGCTGGGCTTTCCGTCGGGAGAGCCGCCGGCGGGTTCGACGGTCACCGCGATGATGTCTCCGGCGTGCATCTCCCCCTGGAGGACGGCCGTCGCCTTTCCCGCCTCATCGGGCTCGAACGTGCCCGCCGCGATCGGGGTCTCGCCCCGGACGAACCAGAGCTCGTAGGTCTTGTCGGCGGCGAGCTCCGGCATCCCGTCGGTGACGAGGACGCTCTGTCCGGTCGAGGGCGACCAGTGCGCGGTCGCCACCGTTCCGTCGGGCAGCGTCGTCGACGCCGACTGCGCGTCGGGAGCCTGCTCGATCGAGCGCAGAGCGACCACGGACGCGGGCGGAGAGACGAGTTGGCTCACCGTCACCGCCCCGAAGCCGAGCACCAGAACCGCCGCCAGAGAAGCGGCGAGCGTGAACCAGCGACGCGGACCCCAGCCGGATGCCGGGGAGGCACCGACCGAGACGGCCTCGCGCTCGGGCTCGACGGGGGCGGCGCCCGCCGCGGCGAAATCTTCTTCATCGGAGGAGGCGGATGTCGACGCCGGGGTCTCCGCGGATTCCTGCGGCATCTCGGAGATGCGCGCGAACAGAGCGGCGCGGACCGAGGGCGGGGGCGCGACGGGCTCGACGGAGGCGCTGATGGCGGCGACGGCGTCGGCGGCGCCGCTGACGTGATGGTCCCAATGCGGATTGCCCGCCAAAGCCTCCTGGTACGCGCGTTCATCAGCCTCGGATAGCGCATTCAACGCATGTCCGACGGCGAGGTCGGCGAAATCCCTCTCGTTCACTTGTCCACCCCCATCTCCATTCTCAAGCGCGACAATCCGTCGCGCATCCGTGTCTTGACCGTACCGAGCGGCGCCCCGACGAGGGTCGCGATCTCACTTTGGCTGTACCCGCCGAAGTAAGCGAGCGTGAGAGCTTCCTTCTGGGCTTCGGGAAGCGCCGCCAGTGCATCGACGACGCGCCGCCCCTCCATTTTCAGTTCTACTTTCTCGGACACGGCGTCGTATGCGACGTCCATATCCCGGAATCCCGCGCGCACGTCACGATCGGCACTCGACTGCGATGACCGCACGCGGTCCACCGCTCGACGGTGCGCGATCGTGAGAACCCACGATCTCCCCTGACCTCTGTTCGGAGTGAACCGCCCAGCGGATTGCCAGATCTCGAGGAAGACCTCCTGGAGCACCTCCTCGCTCTGCGAGCGGTCCACGAGCACGCGGAGGATGAGACCGAAGGCGCGCGCGGAGAGCGAGTCGTACAGCTCGGCGAACGCGACCCGATCCCCGCCGGCGACCCGCTGGAGCAGGGCGCCAACGTGATCGGCGTTCTCGCCCCCGTCGTCGGGCAGGTCGAAACCGTCGATCACCATGGCATCCATCATTGCCTACCTCTTGCGCGCGCCCGCGTGGGTGCATGCGCGTGGCGAATCGGGGAGAGCAAACCGTTATCTGGCCGATATGGACTGTCGCCGCGTCATCTCGCGCGCATGAAAAATATTCTGAAGAATATTTACCCCCGTCTCATCTGGACTTTTCCAGCCACCGGATGCCACGCCACTCTCGAATCGGGAACATTTCGCAATCCGATCCCGAGGGGGTCCCGAAGACCCCGTGTAAGCCGCTCCACGGCGAACCGCCCCCCGCACCGGGGTGTCCCTGACGGGTCGCAGACGCGATCCGGACGATTTCGGAGGAATGTCATGCTCACCAACAAGAAGCCCGTTGTCGCTGGTCTCGCCCTCGTTCTGGGCTCGGCCTTCGCTCTCACCGCCTGCTCGGGTGGCACCACCTCGGGCGGCACCACCGCCGAGGACAACTCGACCCCCTCGATGTCGGCTTCGCCGTCGATGTCGTCCAGCACCATGGACCCGGCCGCCAACCTCGTCGGCCCCGGCTGCGCCGACTACGCTGCCGCCGTCCCCTCGGGCGCCGGTTCGGTCGAGGGCATGGCCGCTGACCCGGTCGCCACCGCCGCCTCGAACAACCCGCTGCTCAAGACGCTCACCGCTGCCGTCAGCGGGCAGCTGAACCCCGACGTCAACCTCGTCAACACCCTGAACGGCGCCGAGTTCACCGTCTTCGCTCCCACCGACGACGCGTTCGCCAAGATCCCCGCCGCCACCATCGACGGCCTCAAGACCGACTCGGCCACGCTGACCAAGATTCTCACGTACCACGTGGTCTCGGGCCAGCTCTCGCCCAGCGAGATCGACGGCACTCACGCCACGGTCGAGGGCCAGGACCTCACCGTCTCGGGCTCGGGCGACTCGCTCAAGGTCAACGACGCGAACGTCATCTGCGGTGGCGTTCAGACCGCCAACGCCACCGTGTACCTCATCGACACGGTGCTGATGCCCCCCACCATGTAATTCTCGGTTGCGCCTCATCCGCGCATCCGATCGGTCGATGATCGACCGATCCTGACGGCGAGCGCCGGACCCCAGGCGAGGGGGTTCGGCGCTCGCTTTCGTTCGTCAGGAACCGACGGTGCGGATGATCTCGTCCTGCACGAGCCGAGCGGCGACGGGGCCGGCATTCATGAACCACGGGTCGAAGTCGACGGTCGTCGTTCTCTGTCCGGTGACGGCGGAGAGGGTCTGCCACAGTGGCGCCTGCTCGATGAACGAGACGCCCTGCCCCGTCCCGCCGTAGAACACGTGATCGGCGTCGGCCAGATCGATCTGCTCGGCGCTGATCTCCTGCGATGTCTCGTCGAACCGCTGCGACTCGGGGCGTCCGAGACCGAGATCCTCCGCGATACCTCCCGCGAAGGACGGCACTCCCATGATGCGCGTGCGGTCGCCCGTCGACTGCAGGAACGACACCGTCGGCTCCCCCGCCGGGTGGGTCTGCGAGAAAGCGGCGCTCTGCGCCTGAAGATCGTCAAGGATGCCGCGGGCACCGCCCTCGTCACCCAGGGCGTCGGCGATGAGGAGGAAATCGCTCTTCCAGTTCACCCCGTTGCCCTTCGTCACCACGGTGGGCGCGATGGCCGAGAGGGCGTCGTAGAGCTGGGCACCCCGGGTCGAGTTGATCAGGATCAGATCGGGCGCGGCCTGCGCGATCGCCTCGAGGTCGGGCTCAGTCCGCTGGCCGATGTCCGACATGGCGTCCAGCGCCGGAACGCGATCGGGGAACGCGTCGAGCAGATATCGGGGTACCAGCCCGCTGTTCTCAGCGCGGGTCGCCGCCGCCGGCACTTGTCCCAGAGCGAGGAGCGCGTCGACTTGCCCCGTGGAGACGACCGCGATGCGCTTCGGCTCGGACGGGATCTCCGTCGTACCGGCGAAGTGCGTCACCTCTCGGGGAAAGACGCCGTCCGCTTGCTCGGAGCCCATACCGGGCTCAAGGTCGCGCGAGACGGTCCACTGCCCGGTCGAGCCGGCCTCGGCATCCACCGTCGAAGGCCCCGCAGCGGGTCCGGCGCACCCGGCGAGGACGAGCACGGCTGCGGCGAGGCCGACACCGACGAGACGTCGAGGACGGAATCGGGCACGGGAGGACGGGAAACGAAAGTCGATCACCCGGTTAGGTTATCCTTACCTGTGTGATCGTCGTCCACGCTCCCACCGTCCCGGGCGTGGCGGCACGGGGGTCGAGACGACGGTCGTCGCGACGACGCGCGGTCGTGTTCTTCCTGGTCGTGAGCGGCATCCTCGTCGGTCTCGTCCTCGCGAGTCTCGCCGTGGGGTCTCGAGCCCTCAGCCCCGCGGACGTCGTGTCGGCCCTCTTCTCCGATCGACAGGATGCCGCCAGCGTCATCGTCCACCAGCTCCGCCTACCGCGCACCCTCACCGCGATCTTCGCCGGCGCCTGTCTCGGCGTGGCCGGCGTCGTCATGCGCGCCGCGACGCGGAACCCACTCGCCGACCCGGGCCTGCTCGGGGTGAACGCGGGCGCGGCCCTCGGCGTCGTCGTCGCGATCGGGTTCTTCGGAGTTGCGACGGCGAGCGGATACGTCTGGTTCGCCTTCGTGGGCGCGGCGGCGGCGTCTCTGCTGGTGCACACCGCCGCCCGCGGCGAGCGGCGCGACGACACCATCGGTCTCGTGCTGGCCGGGGTGGCGCTCAGTGCGTGTCTCAGCGCCGTCGTCCGCATCATCACGCTGGCCGATGACGACACCTTCGAATCGTTCCGGTTCTGGGCGGTCGGTTCGTTCGAGCGCCGCGACCCGGACGTCGCGCTTCAGCTCCTGCCGTTCGCCGTCGTAGGCCTCCTGCTCGCCGTCGTCGTGTCGCGGGGCCTCGATCAGCTGCAGCTCGGTGCCGACCTGGCGCGGGCGCTCGGGGTCTCTCCCCCGCTGGTCATGATCGGCTCCGGCGTGGCGATCACTCTGCTCTGCGCCGCCGCGACCTCCGCAGCGGGACCCCTGGCCTTTATCGGTCTGCTCGTGGCTCACGCCGTTCGAGGCGCGGTGGGCGGGTCCGTTCGGACGTCGCTTCCCCTGGCCGCCGTGACCGGGGCGGCTCTGACGCTCGCGAGCGACGTCCTCGGTCGGGTCATCGCCCCTCCCGGCGAGGTGGAGGCGGGGATCGTCGCCGCTTTCCTGGGGGCCCCGTTGCTACTGTGGCTCATCCTCCGGAAGAAGCGGATGCCGTGAGCGCCGGAACCGGCCTTCGCTCTCCCGCGCGCTCGCGGCGACGCCGCCGATACGCGCTGGTCCTGGTCGGCACGCTCGTCGTGGCAACGCTCGCTGCGGTGGTCGGGCTCACGACGGGTTCTTTCCAGGCGTCCCTCGGGCAGGTGGCGTACGCGCTGACCGGAGAAGGCGACGGCCGGACGACCGTCGTGGTCGTGGGTCTGCGCGTCCCGCGCGTTCTGGCCGCTCTGGCCATCGGCGCCGCCCTCGGCCTGGCCGGGGCCGTGTTCCAGACGCTCGCCCGCAATCCGCTCGCGAGCCCCGACATCGTCGGATTCAGCGCCGGGTCGGCCACCGGGGCGCTCGTCGGGCTCACTCTTCTCGCCCCGGCCGCCTCTCCCGCCGCCGGGGCTTGGATCGGCGGCCTCCTGACCGTCGTGGTCGTCATGGCCATCGCCCGCAGCCTGGGCGTCTCGCGAGAGCGGACCATCCTCGCCGGGATCGCGCTCTCGACCCTGCTGTCGGCGGTCAACGACTACCTCTTGACCCGGGCCCCGCTCGAGATCGCGCGAAACGCGACGCAGTGGCTTCACGGGAGCCTGGCGGCGACCTCTCTCGACGATGTGGCGCTGTTGCTCGCGTCGATCGGCATCCTGTCACTCGTATTGATCGTCAGTTACCGCGACTTCCGCGCTCTCGAGCTCGGCGACGACACCGCTGTCGCCCTCGGGGTGCGCACCGGGCGAGTACGACTCGCCCTGATCGTCGTCGCCGCGCTGCTCACCGGAACCGCGACCGCGGTCGCCGGTCCCATCGGTTTCATCGCCCTCGCCGCACCGCAACTCGCCCGACGCACCATGCGCACCAGCGGGATCCCCCTGGTCGGCTCCGCGGTCACGGGCGCAGCCGTGCTCCTCGTCGCCGACGTGATCGCCCAGCGCGCCCTGGCACCGTTGCAGATTCCGGTCGGCCTGCTCACCGCCGTCGTCGGGGGCGCGTACCTGTTCTGGATCGTGTCGCGGCGACGCCGGTGAGCACGAGCGACCCCGCGGGGCCGGTAGGCTGGACGACGAGGGCCTCTAGCTCAGTCGGTAGAGCATCGGACTTTTAATCCGCGGGTCGTGGGTTCGAGCCCCACGGGGCCCACCGCGCTTGTCTTACTCGAACGAATTCCCCCGAGATCGTGATTGCTCGGGGTTGAGTCCAGAGCGTCAGCCGTATCGCTGACGCTCTTTGCTTTGGCTGCCGCCCACTCGACGGCAGCTGCCTGGATCAGAGCAACCGGCTTATGGAATTCACCGCGCGCACTCACCTCGTGCGACTCGTCCTCAATCCAGATCCCGGAGAAGAGGGCCTCAAGTGCGAGCGATTCACCCGGCCACAACACTTATCACCTCAGACATACTTTCGGATCCGAGGCAGCGCCGTCGACACTCTTCACAAAAGTTGATACATCTGCTTCGGTCGTCGAATCGGGGTCTTTATCCACAGGCAAATAGACGCACAAAAATTACCCACTTGATTGGCGGACGAGGTCAACAGGGAAGCTTCCTCTTTCACACGCGGAAGAATCGAATTGAATGTCGAATGATGCTCCAGAATCGAGGCCGCCCACGGACCAGAGACCAAGAAGGTCAAGACGGTTCGTCTTAACGGCGTCACTTGCATCCCGACCTTCAACCGCCGCGCAACCCACGTTCTCGGGCCAGCTAACAGTCTGCAATGTGCCTTCTACAGACGGAGCACGGCCGCATACGGCGGAATCTCGCTCGCGGCATCGAAAGAGCCACGGCGCGTGTAGCCCGCGAATAAGGCCGCGGAGTATCACGGGGGCTGCTCACCCCGTCCTCGATGATCAGTGCCCTACTGGAATTCCTCTATCCGCCGCAGGAACAGACTCAGCTTCCGGCCGCCGAAGGGAAAGATCTCCGCAAATCCTTCACGGACGGGATTCGCCATGAGAATCGAACCGTCGCGGAACGTGACCTTCAGCTGCGGTTCGAACAGGTGACGGCTCCGTACGACGGACTCCGAGACGTTCGCGACGTCGCCGGGATGAACATCGCGGGTCACACGGTCACCGGAGAACACCGTGAGTGATTCCGCCGTCGTCCAGAGCCATCCGCATTCGGCCTCGCGCACCATCCGGGCCGTCGATCTCATCCTCAGTCTCGCTCCTCGCGTCGAAGGGCGCAATCACAGCAGTCCACACCGGCGGCACTGACAGAGGTGCGTTCATCCCCCCGCCCTGCGCCCACGACGCACCCGCTCCATGGTCTCGGCGGCCGCGACACCGGCGAGAAGGATCGCGGCCGCAATCGACAATCCGAGCGCGTCGAGGACAGGGAGGAAGAGGGCCAGCCCCGCGAGCGTGGCCAGACCGATGAGGCCGAGCAGCTGAGCTCGCGGCCACCGTCCTTCGAGGGTGCGCCGGAACAGCACGGTGCCGGCGAGGAACAGGAGGGGCCCGCCGACGATGACGATCATCGCGGCGGCACTTCGCTGATCAGGTTGCGAAAGCATTTCCTTATCGCCCACGCTCATCAACACGATCCCGCCGATGATCGGAAGGTGCACCCAGGTGTACGCCGTGCGCGCGAGTCTGCCTGGTTCGTCCGACGCCTCGATCGCCTCCGCGCCGACGCGCTCGCCGTGATCGAAATAGATCCACCACGCGGCCGCTGCAGCGACGAACGCCGTCACCAGCGATGCCACCGACGACGCGGACGACTCCTTCTCGACGAAGGCGAGGCCGGTGACGAGCAGTCCCTCGCCGATGGCGATGAGGACGAAGAGCGCCGTCCGTTCGGCGATGTGGGGACCGGACAGGTCCCACGAGTGAAGCAGCACTTTTCCTCGACCCGGTATCGGGTACCCGAGAATCGTGCCGAGCAGTTCGAGCGCGAGAGCCGCGGTCCACAACGGCAGCTGCCCGGCGGGCGGTAATACGGCACCGACGATCCAGAGGGCGCCGCCGACGGCAGTCCATCCGAGGATCAGAGCGAAGTCGTGCGCCACCCGCCGGTCGTGACGAACGGTCGCCCACACGATGAATCCCGTGCGCCCGATCTGCAGGACGACGTACGCCACAGCGAAGGCCCACGCTCGATCACCGAATGCTTCCGCGATCGAAACGCTCATCACGAGCGCGATGAAACCCAGAGCGACAACCGCTCCGCGCACAGGCAGCGTCACGGGATCGAGCCAATTGGTGACCCATGTGGTCGACACCCACGCCCACCACAGAGCGCACACCATGATGACGCCCTCGAGCGCGCCGAGCGGCGTCTGGTTCTCGTAAAGGTAGGCGGACACCTGCGTCAGCGCGAGCACGAACATCAGATCGAAGAACAGCTCGACATACGTCACCCGGTCCGCGCGCGAGGAGTCCGTGGGGCGCAACACGTCGCGAGTCATCCCGAATGCCATGCCCCATCCTGGCACTGACGCGTTGAACACAGGCGGGTCTGCGCCTGCGGGTCCGAGGCACTATCCGGACCCCACTCATCCCGGCATCCGGTCGCCCCTCTCGACCCGCCGGACGGGGCCGTCAGTCGAGCAGCTCCACCCCGAATTCCGCCACCACGTCCCGCACCTCGCCCAGGTACCTCTGCGCCTGGTCGGTGAGGGGAATGGCGGTCCGCCCGATCCAGCCGATCTCGATCCGCTCGTCGACGTCGAGCGGGACGGCGACGATCTCGGGGTCGAGGTCGTCGCTGATGATTCCCGTCGAGATCGTGTACCCGTCGAGACCGATCATGAGGTTGAAGATCGTCGCACGGTCGGACACGCGGATCTCCTGTTTGCTCGAGAGGGTCGAGAGGATCTCCTCGGCGAAGTAGAAAGAGTTGTTCGCGCCCTGGTCGAAGGTGAGTCGGGGCAGATCGGCGAGGTCGGCGAGGGTCGCGCGTTCGCGACCGGCCAGCGGATTGCGGCGCGAGACGAAGATGTGCGGCTCGGCGCGGAAGAGCGGGTGGAAGGCGAGGCCCGAGTCCCGCAGCAGCTTGTCGAGCACGTTCCGGTTGAAATCGTTGCGGAACAGGATGCCGAGCTCGCTGCGCAGCGTCCGGACGTCTTCGATGATGTCGAAGGTGCGCGTCTCACGCAGCGAGAACTCGTACTCCGCGGCATCCGTCGCCCTCACCATGCGCACGAACGCATCGACGACGAACGAGTAGTGCTGGGCGGAGACGCCCAGGAGGCGGCGCGAGGGGGGCCGGCCCAGGTAGCGCTGCTCGAGGAGTTCCGCCTGTTCGACCACCTGACGCGCGTAGCCGAGGAACTCGACCCCGTCGACGGTCAGGGTGACGCCGCGCGCCGAGCGGGTCAGCAGGTCGCGGCCCACCCGTGTCTCGAGATCGCGCATCGCCGCCGACATCGTGGGCTGGGCGACGTAGAGCAGGTCGGCAGCGGCGCTGATGGATCCCTCGGCCGCGACCTCGATGAAGTACTGCAGCTGCTGCAGGGTGATGCCGCTCGCGCGCTTTGCCATAGCCCAAAGCTATACCTCGGCATAGCGGAGCGGAATTACCCGATGACTTCGCGGCGGCGGCACGATGGGGACACGCTCCCCGCACGGCCCACCCCGGCCCCTTCCGATTGGCTCGACATGGCGAACGACATTACGTTCCGCATCTCCACCACCCGCTTCGACGAGGACTACGCGCCCTCGTCCAGCTCGCGGATCACCACGAACTTCGCCAACCTCGCCCGGGGCGAGCACCGGCAGCAGAACCTGCGCAACGCCCTGGCCATGATCGACCGCCGGTTCAACGAACTGGCCGACGGTGAGAACCCCGACTCCGACCGCTACCGCGTCGAGCTCGACATCGTCTCCGCCGCGCTGCAGTTCGACGACGATGCCGGCGACGACCGCGAGTTCCCCCTGCTCGAGGTGCTCGACGTCCACCTCGTCGACACCCTCACCGGCGAGCGCCACCAGGGCATCGTCGGCAACAACTTCTCGTCCTACCTGCGCGACTACGACTTCAGCGTGCTGCTGCCCGCCGCCAACGGCGAGGGCAAGCCCTTCACGCTGCCCGAGGGCTTCGGCATCCTGCACGGCAAGCTCTTCCAGCACTTCCTCGATTCCGAGGCGTACTGCGAGCGCTATACGCAGTCGCCCGTCGTGTGCATCAGCGTGTCGACGAGCCGCGAGTACCACCGCACCGGTGTCGTGCACCCCGTCCTCGGGCACGAGTACGAGCAGGATGCGTTCTCGCTGACCGACGAGTACTTCGGGAAGATGGGCCTGCAGGTGCGCTACTTCATGCCGCGCGGCAGCGTGGCGCCGCTGGCCTTCTACTTCCGCGGCGATCTGCTCGCGGACTACACCGACCTGCAGCTAGCCGGCACGGTGGCCACGATGGAGACGTTCCAGAAGATCTACCGTCCCGAGATCTACAACGCCCACGAGCCGGCGGGCGAGGTCTACCGTCCCACCCTCGCGCACGAGGACTTCACCCGCACGAACATCGCGTACGACCGCGAGGAGCGCAGCCGCCTCGGGATCACGCAGGGCCGTTACACCGAGGAGCACTTCGTCACGCCGCACCGCGCCGTGCTCGACGCCTGGCTCGTCGCCGACGTGCTCCCGACCCGATGACCTCCCCGGAGAACACCGCCGTGAACAGCCTTCTGCCCACCTCCATCGTCGGAAGCCTCCCCAAGCCGGCCTGGCTCGCCAAGCCGGAGGTGCTGTGGTCGCCCTGGGAGCTCGAGGGTGACACGCTCGTCGAGGGCAAGCAGGACGCCCTGCGCAGCGCCGCGAAAGAGCAGGAGCGCCGCGGCCTCGACATCGTCAGCGACGGCGAGCAGACCCGTCAGCACTTCGTGACGACCTTCATCGAGCACCTCGAGGGCGTCGACTTCGAGAACCGCGAGACCGTGCGCATCCGCGACCGCTACGACGCGAGCGTCCCGACCGTCGTCGGTGCGGTGAGCCGTCGCCAGCCGGTCTTCGTCCAGGATGCCGCGTTCCTGCGCCGGCAGACGGACCGCCCGATCAAGTGGGCCCTGCCCGGCCCCATGACGATGATCGACACGCTCGCCGACCGCCACTACCGCAGCCGCGAGAAGCTCGCGTGGGAGTTCGCGACGATCCTCAACCAGGAGGCGCGCGAGCTCGAGGCCGCCGGCGTCGACATCATCCAGTTCGACGAGCCCGCCTTCAACGTCTTCTTCGACGAGATGAAGGACTGGGGAGTCGCCACGCTCGAGCGCGCTGCCGAGGGCCTGCGGGCCGAGACGGTCGTGCACATCTGCTACGGCTACGGCATCAAGGCCAACACCGATTGGAAGGCGACCCTCGGGGCCGAATGGCGCCAGTACGAGGAGTCTTTCCCGCTGCTGCAGCGCTCGAGCATCGATACCGTCTCGCTCGAGAGCCACAACTCGCACGTGCCGATCGACCTCATCGAGCTCATCCGCGGCAAGAACGTCATGCTCGGCGCGATCGACGTCGCCAGCCACGAGGTGGAGACCCCCGAAGAGGTGGCCGACACCCTGCGACGGGCCCTGCAGTTCGTGGACGCCGACAAGCTCATCGCCAGCTCGAACTGCGGCATGGCGCCCCTGCCACGCCAGGTGGCGTTCGACAAGCTCAGCGCGCTGACGGCGGGTGCCGGCATCCTGCGCGAGGAGCTGTCGCGCGTTCCCGCCTGAGCGCGCGTCGATCCGTGGCAGAGTCGACGGTGTCCCCCTTCACCGTCGAGGAGAATCATGCCCATCGCCGCCGATGACCCCCGCCTGACGTCCGCCTTCACGGCGTCCTCCACCCGCTACGACGACGTGCCGTTCCTGCGCGCCGGGGCGAGCGGCATCCCCCTCCCCCGCATCTCGCTCGGCCTCTGGCAGAACTTCGGCAGCGGGCGCACGCTCGACTCGCAACGCGAGATCCTGCGTCACGCGTTCGACCGCGGCGTCGTGCACATCGACCTCGCGAACAATTACGGTCCTCCCTACGGTGCGGCCGAGACGACGTTCGGCACGGTGCTCGACAGCGACCTGCGCCGATACCGCGACGAGCTGTTCCTCTCGACGAAGGCCGGCTACGACATGTGGCCCGGGCCTTATGGCGACGGCGGGTCGCGCAAGTACCTCGTCCGCTCGCTCGAGCAGAGTCTCACGCGCATGCGCACCGACTACGTCGACGTCTTCTACTCGCACCGCGTCGACCCCGACACGCCCATCGAAGAGACCGTCACCGCCCTCGCCGACATCGTGCGCAGCGGCAAGGCGCTGTACGTCGGCATCTCGAACTACCCCGCCGAGCTCACCCGTCGCGCGCACGAGCTGCTCGCGGCCGAGGGGGTGCGTCTGTTCATCCACCAGCCGCGGTACTCGCTGTTCGACCGCACGCCCGAGGCGGAGCTGTTCCCGACGCTGCGCGAGCTCGGCGTCGGCAGTGCGGTGTTCTCGCCGCTCGCTCAGGGCCTGCTGACGGCGAAGTACCTCGACGGGAACGTCCCCGCCGACTCGCGGGCGGCCGACAGCCGCTTCCTCGACGAGTCCGCCCTCACCGACGACTACCTCGAGCGCATCCGCGGCATCGACGGGGTCGCTCGCGACGCGGGTCTGTCGATCCCCCAGCTGGCGGTGGCGTGGGTGCTGCGCGACCCGGTGGTCACGACCGCGATCATCGGAGCGTCGCGGCCGAGCCAGATCGACGACGCCGTCGAGGCGAGCTCGGCCACGCTGAGCGACGACGTGATCGCCGCTCTCGAGCCGTTCGCCGCCCCCTCGGGCGGGTCGCTGCGCTGACCCACGCACACGCGCGGCGCCGGCGCAAGCGGCGCGGCATCCGGAGCCCGATCGTGTGAGGTGAGTAGCCACACGCAATCGAGGAGGCGTCATGGGTGTCGCACGTTGGATCGGAACCGGAGCGGTCGGACTCGCGGGAGCCGTGCTGGCCCGCACGGCGATCGGCCGCGCGGCCGCCGCAGGAACCGTCGCCTACCGGGTCTGGAAAGACCCGAAGGTGCAGAAGATCCGCCGCAAGGTGCAGGCGAAGGTCCTCAAGCAGCGCTCGCAGCGCTGACAGGCGGAGAGGCCCGGGTCGCTATCGTCGACCCGGGCCTCACGCGTGGCCGGCCGGTTCACCGAGCGGGAGCGGCGACACCGGCTTGGTCTCGGCGAACGCGAACGTGGTGTCGATCGAGGCGAGCGAGGGGATCGCGCGCAGGTGTTCGCGCAGGAGGCGCTCGTACTCCTCGAAGCTCGGCGTGACGATGCGCACGAGGTAGTCCCAGTCGCCGGCGAGGAGGTGCGCCTCGACGATGTGCGGGATCGCGCGCAGCCGCTTCTCCACGGCATCCACCGTCGCACCCTCGTGCGAGGCGAGACGCAGGCGCACGAACGCGGTAATGGTCAGATCGACCGCCTTCGGCGAGACCACCGCGCGGTACCCCTCGATCACGCCGGCCTGCTCGAGCTGGCGCACGCGCCGCAGGCACGGCGACGGGGAGAGGCCGACGCGATCGGCGAGTTCCTGGTTCGAGAGCCGACCATCCTGCTGCAGCTCGCGCAGGATCAGACGGTCGATGCGGTCGAGAGCGGTCATGAAGCATGATTCTGCCAATATCGGGCTACCACGAGCAATATTCGCAATCGCCTGCGCCGGCGATCTTTCTACTCTCGCAGGGTGACGACGTTCGCCCTCCCCCGGCCCCGGGTCCTCTCCCGCCGCACCGCGATCGGCATCGCGGCTCTCGCCGCCGTCATCGCACTCTGGTCGTCATTCGCCCTCTCCACGCGCGCCCTCGAGGGCGCGGGACTCACGATGGCGGATGCCGCGATCGTCCGCTTCGCCGTGCCCGTGCTCGTGCTGAGTCCGTGGATCCCCCGCACGTTCCGCGCCCTCCGCGGCGAGCGCCCCGCCGTGCTCGCCCTCGTGCTCCTGGCCGGGCTCCCGCACTTCCTCCTGTTCGCGTGGGGTGCCCACCTCACGTCGGCGGCCCTCACCGGTCTGCTCGTGCCCGGAACCGTGCCCCTGTTCGTCACGGCGCTGCTCTTCCTCGGCTTGCGGCGCACGGTGTCCCGGCGACGCCTGCTCGCCCTCGCCGCGATCGTGGCGGGGGTGGCGGCCAGCGCGCTGTTCACCGGCGGAGCGTCCGGCCCCGGGGGGATCGTCGTGCTGTTGGCCGCGGGCCTGGTGTGGGCCGCGTACACGGTGGGCGTCGCCCGCACGCGTCTCGACCCGATCGCGGTGATCCTGGTCGTCTCGGTGACCTCGGTGGCATCCGCTCTGCTTCTCGGGGCGACGGGAGTGCTGCCCTCGGCGCTGCTCGCCGGCACCGCCGACCTGCGCACCGTGGGCGCCTACGCCCTCGTCCAGGGAGTCGGGACGGGGCTGCTGTCGACGGCCTGCTACGTGGTCGCCGTCAAGAACCTCGGTAGCAGCCTGCCGGCTGCCGCCGGTGCGCTGAGCCCCGTCCTCACCGCCGTCATCGCTGTGCCCCTCCTCGGCGAATCCGTCGGCTGGGGCCTGGGCCTCGCCCTCGCTCTCATCGTGACCGGGGTGGCGGCGTTCGCGCTGGCCCCCGCGGCGCCCACATCGGCGCACTCCGCGCCCTGACGGCATCCGTTCCACCCTTCGCTCCGAATAAGGGGAGATGCTCATCGCGCCTGCGCGGAGAGCGGGAACGAGGGATGCCATGACGACCGACACCGCGGCCCGGACCGAGACCACCACGGCCCGCCGCCCGCACGCCTGGATCTGGGCGGCTCTCGCCGGCATCGTGGCGGCGGCGGTGCTGCTCGCCGCGGCAGAGGCGCTCGCAGCGCTCGTCGCGCGTTCGGCGAGCCCCATCCTCGCGGTGGGCTCGTTCATCGTCGACATCGTCCCGCGTCCGCTGAAGGAGCTGGCGATCACGCTCTTCGGCGAGAGCGACAAGATCGCCCTGCTGGTGGGCGTCGGTCTCGGCGCCGCCGTCGCCGCGGCCGTCGCCGGCGTGCTCGAGTACCGCTTCCGCTACGTCGGGGTCGCCCTGCTCGGCATCGGCGGCGTCCTCGCGACCGCGGCCATCGTCACGCGCGCCGGAGCCGGTGTCCTCGCCTGGCTTCCCCCGGTGGTCGGCACCGTCGCGGGCATTCTCGTGCTCCTGCTCGCGATCGTGCGCCTTCGCCGATGGGTCTCGGCGGCCACGGCGGGAAACGCCGATGCCGCGGGCACCGATCGCCGCCGGTTCCTGCTCCTCACCGGTCTCACCGCGGTAGGTGCGGTGGTCGTGGGCGTCGGGGCCCGCGTGCTCAACGCCGCGACCTCGTCGGTCGCCGCCGCCCGCGACGCCCTGAGCATCCCCGCGGCGCGGACGACCGTGACGGTGCCGGAGGGGGCGAACTGGGACATCGACGGTCTCACGCCGATCATCACCCCCAACGGCGACTTCTACCGCGTCGACACCGCGCTCACCGTCCCCAACGTCGACCCCACCACGTGGCGCCTCTCGATCGAGGGCATGGTCGACAACCCGATCGAGCTCAGCTTCGACGACCTCGTCGGCATGGGGCTCGACGAGTACGGCGTGACCCTCACCTGCGTCTCCAACGAGGTCGGCGGCGGGCTCGTCGGCAACGCCATCTGGACCGGCATCCCGATCCGCGACGTGTTGCGCATGGCCGGCGTGCAGGGAGATGCCGACATGGTGCTCTCGGAGAGCGTCGACGGGTACACGGCATCCACTCCCCTGTCCTCCCTCACCGACGACAACCTCGATGCGATCTTCGCGGTGAAGATGAACGGCGAGCCGCTCCCGTTCGAGCACGGTTTCCCGGTGCGCATGGTCGTCCCGGGCCTGTACGGCTACGTCTCGGCGACGAAGTGGGTCACGAAGCTCACCGTCACGCGATTCGACCAGGCCGAGGCCTACTGGACCCCGCGCGGCTACTCGGCCGAGGCGCCGATCAAGATGTCGTCGCGCGTGGACACGCCCAAGATCGGCTCGCCCGTACCCGCCGGCACCGTCGTGATCGCCGGTATGGCGTGGGCGCAGCCCGTCGGCGTGCAGAAGGTCGAGGTGAGCATAGACAACGGCGAGTGGCAGGAGACGCAGCTGTCGACTCCCATCAACGATCAGTCGTGGGTGCAGTGGAAGTTCGACTGGACCGCCGAGGCCGGCTCGCACTACATCGCCGTCCGCGCCACCGACAAGCAGGGCAACCTGCAGATCGAGGATCAGGCCCCCATCGCCCCCAACGGGTCGAGCGGCTGGCAGCGGACCCTCGTCACCGTCTCGTCGTGAAGCGACGCCCGGGAATGTCAATCGCTGTTCCCGGGCGTCCCCGCGGGGCATGATCGGCTCATGCCTTCAGCAAGCGCCCCGACACGTCTCGACACTCTCGCATGACGACGGTCCCGAACGAGCCGCCCGTCGCCTCCCCCGGTGGCGACCAGGAGAACACCCTGACCAGCATCCGCCGATCGATCCCCCGCGACTGGGACGAGCAGGTCGACCTCTTCGCGATCGTGAAGCTCGACGGCGGCGGGTTCGTGCGCGGATGGAATCTCGGCGCCGAACGTATCAAGGGCTACAGCGAGGACGAGATCGTCGGCTCGCACTTCTCCCGCTTCTACCGCGAGGAGGATCGGCGGCGTGGCAAGCCCGACCAGCTGCTCGCCGCGGCACAGCGCGACGGCCACGTCGAGGACACCGGTTGGCGTGTGCGCAACGACGGCACGGAGTTCTGGGCGCGCGTGACGATCTCGGCCATCCGCAGCGATCAGGGGCAGGTGCTCGGCTTCGTGAAGATCGTGCGCGACCTGACCACCGAGAAGCGGGACGCCGATGAGCAGTCGGCGCTGCAACGGACGTTCGCGCACGACCTGCTGTCGCCCGTGACCGCCCTGCGCGGTTATCTCGACCTGATCGGCGAGGAGCTGCCCCCCGATCACCGTCTGCTGAGACTGGCGGGCGAGGCGAGCGACCACATCGTCGCCATGGCGCAGGCCCTGATGGTCGACGTCGACGCCTCGCGCGAGCGCGGTCGCCGCCGCGCGAGCCTGGACCTCATCGCCCGCGGGGCCGTCGCACTCGTGCTCCCGGGAGACCCACCCGGGCGTGTCGTGTTCGGACAGATGGATGCGGTCCCCGTCTGGGGAGACGTCCTGGGGCTCCGGCGCGCGATCGCGAACGTCCTCGAGAACGCCGCGAAGTACTCCGACGACCTCATCGAGATCGACGCGTTCGAAACCGACGAGGGCGCCGCGGTGCGCGTGCGCGACCGGGGTCGTGGCATCCACCCCGACGATCTCGCCTCGATCACGCGCGAGGGCAACCGGGGGCGGCTCGCCGACACGGGCGACGGTGGCCGCGGGATCGGGTTGGCGAGCGTCCAGCAGGTCGTGAGCGAGCACGGGGGCACGCTGCGTATCACGAGCACGCTCGGCCAGGGGACGACGGTGACCCTCACCATCCCGCGCGCCGACGACGAGGTCGGCCCCTCCCCGCTCGTCTGAGCGCGCCGGCTCAGGCGTCCGAGGTCGTGAGTTCGGCCCCCGCCGTCTCGATCTCCGACAGCGCGGCCGCGCTCGAGTCGGGGTGCACCCCCGCGACGAGGTCGGTGAGCACGCGCACGCGCCGGCCCGCGGCGAGCGCATCGAGGGCCGAGGCCCGCACGCAGTAATCGGTCGCGATGCCCACGACGTCGATGTCCCGGATGCCGTGATCCTCGAGCACCTGCGCGGCCGTGGCGCCCTCGTCGGTCACGCCCTCGAACAGCGAATAGGCGGGCTTGCCCTGCCCTTTTTTGAGGTGGTGGGTCACGCGCGAGGTGTCGAAGACCTCGTCGTACTCGGCGCCGTAGGTTCCACCGACGCAGTGCACGGGCCAGGTGTCGACGAAGTCGGGCGTCGGCGAGAAGTGCCCGCCGTTGTCGTCGTCGCCGTGGTGCCAGTCGCGCGACGCGACCACCAGGGCGTAGTCGTCGGCGTGGCCCCGCAGGTAGTCCGAGATGCGCTCGGCGACCGCGTCGCCGCCCTCGACGCCCAGCGCGCCGCGCTCGGTGAAGTCGTTCTGGACATCGACGATGAACAGGGCGCGCGTCATGCCTCGAGCCTACGCTCCCCGGCATCCGCCCGGCCCAGCTTCGAGGGCCACCAGATGCGTCGACCCAGGTCGAAGGCGAGGGCGGGCACGAGGAGCGAGCGCACCACGAAGGTGTCGAGCAGAACCCCGAACGCCACGATGAAGGCGATCTGTGCGAGGAAGAGGATCGGGATCACCCCGAGAGCCGCGAACGTCGCCGCCAGCACGAGACCGGCCGAGGTGATCACCCCGCCCGTGGCGACGAGACCACGCAGGATGCCGGCTCGCGTGCCGTGCGAGAGGGACTCCTCGCGCACCCTCGACATGAGGAAGATGTTGTAGTCGACGCCCAGTGCGACGAGGAAGACGAAGCCGTACAGGGGTACGGCCGGATCCGCCCCGGGGAAGCCGAAGACGCCGTCGAAGACGAGCGCGCTGACGCCCAGGGCCGCCCCGAACGACACGATGACGGTACCCATGAGCAGCAGCGGCGCGACCACCGAGCGCAAGAGCGCCATGAGGATCAGCAGGATCACGACGAGAACGATGGGGATGATGAGCGAACGATCGCGGATCGAGGTGTCGATCGAGTCGATGTCGGTCGCCGTGACCCCGCCCACCTGCGCCGTCCCGTCGCCGAGCTCGGCCGTCAGGTCGGCACGGAGCGTGCGGACGGTGTCGTCGGCCGCCGGGGAGTCGGCGGTGTCGGACAGCGTGGCCGCCAGCAGCACGTCGCCGTCCGAGACCGTGGGGGCGGCAGCGGGGGTGCCGGGTGCTCCAACCGCCGTGGTCTGCAGCGCACCGTCGACCGCGCTCACCGGCGCCTGTCCCCCGGGGGCGTCGGCGCTGAGCACCGACACGGCCTCGACGCCCGACGCGTTCTGCAGCACGTCCGCGGCCTCGGCGGCCCGCCCCTCGGGAACCAGCACGTAGGCCGGGCTGCCCGAGCCGCCGGGGAAGCGCTCGGCGAGGGCCGCCTGACCGTCGCGCGCCTCGGACGCGCCCAGGACGAGGTCGCTCGAGGGCACGCCGTCGGCGCGCAGCTGCGTGACGCCGACGCAGGCGGCGAGGAGCACGAGGGTGCAGACGATCCAGACCGGTCGTGCCCGACGGGCCACGAAACGCGCCTGGCGCGGCCACAGGCCCTTCACGGGCTGCGTGAGGTCGGCCGGGAGGGCCGCCTGACCGGGCTTCGGCAGGAACGGCCAGAACGCCGCCCGGCCGACCAACGCCAGCAGGGCGGGGAGGAACGTCAGGGCCGAGAGCACGGCGAAGGCGATGCCGATGGACGCGATCGGGCCCAGGGCGCGGTTGGTGGCCAGATCGGACAGCAACAGGCAGAGGAGCCCGGCGATCACGGTGCCACCCGAAGCGAGGATGGGCTCGAAAGCTCCCTTCCAGGCCCGGGTCGTGGCATCCCATCTCGACAGGCCCTCGCCGACGGCCTCGCGGAATCGCGCGACGTAGAGAAGGGCGTAGTCGGTGGCCGCGCCGATGACGAGGATGAATAGGATCCCCTGCACCTGGCCGTTGAGCACGACGATCCCGGCGTAGGCGAGCCACCACACGGTGAGAAGGGCCACGCACAGGGCGAAGACCGAGGTCAGCAGCACGAGGACGGGCAGCAGCGGAGACCGGTAGACGATCACGAGGATGACGAAAACGGCCACGAGCGCCACGATGAGCAGCAGGCCGTCGATGCCGAGGAAGCCCTTGACGAGGTCGGCGGTGAACCCGGCCGGGCCCGTGACCCACGCCTCGACGCCCGCCGGGGCCTCAGCGGACACCGTCGCGCGCACCTGCTCGACGACCTCGCGCACCTCGCCGGAGCTGTCGATGGGCACGAAGATCTGGGCCGCCTGACCGTCGTCCGCCACGACGGGGGGCGAGGCGTCGCCCGAGACGCCGTCGACGGCGACGATGTCGGTCGCCAGGGTCTGCAGGGCGGTGATCTGCGCGTCGCTCAGCGCCGCGCCGTCGGAGGTGGCGACGACGACGATCGCGGGGATGGTGTCGGAGCCCGTGAAGTCGGTCAGTCGTTCGGCGACGCGCGTCGCGTCGGCGGACTGCGGTAGGAACGACGACTGATCGTTGGTGGCGACTTGGTCGACCTTGCCGAAGAACGGGCCGCCGATCGAGCCGCCGACCACCCAGAGCAGCACGAGCAGGCTCGGGATGCCGACACGCAGCCACCGCGAGACGCGCGGGGGCCGCGCGGAGCGGCGGGTGGAGCCTCGGAGCGAACGGCGGAGGGGCGCGGAGGACTCGGACATATTGCTAGCTTATCTAGCAATATGTGCGGCGCGCCAGTTGATCACCCCCGCGCGAACAGCACCGCGATCGAGATGACGAACGCCAGCACGCCCAGGCCGAGCACGCCGGCCGCGAGCAGCGAGACGAATCGGACGAGGGGCGAGGAGCGCGTGAGCCGCATGCGGTCGGCCGTGCCGCGCCGGTAGAAGATGTCGGCCATGTCCGCGGCACCGATCTTGGCTTCGTCGTGCGCGGAGAGCGGCGCCTCGTTCACTCCCCCGTCGTCGTCGAACCAGCGGACCACCCGGCCGCCGTCGACATGCTCGACCACGGCGCGGGCGGGCAGCCAGGTGCCGTCCGCCAGCAGGAGCACGATCGCCGCGAAGGCCAGCAGCAGACCGCCGCCCAGCCCCACCCACGTGAAGATCTCGATGACGGCATCGAGGGCGTTCGACACGGGAGCTCCAGCAGGGGTCAACGGGCGGAGGACAGCCGTCACGCGGGCGCGGAACGAGGCGGATTCAGCCTACCGGGGGCACCGGGCCCGATCAGTCGGGAAGGGCGCGCCGACCAAAAAGGCCCCCACCCGGTGGAAGCGGGTGAGGGCCTTCGGAGCCGCCTAAGGGAATCGAACCCTTGACCTATTCATTACGAGTGAATCGCTCTGCCGTCTGAGCTAAGGCGGCATGTGCGCGCTGTCGCGTGCACGATCATCGATCTTACATGCTCCAGCGGGTGCTGCGGTACGCGGTCAGTAGTCGCCGCCCGCGGTGCGGTCGGCGAGGATGTCGCGACTCGACGACAGACCCAGGCGCGTGGCGCCCGCGGCGATCATCTCCTCGGCGGCGGCGCGGGTGCGAACGCCGCCGGAAGCCTTGACCTCGGCACGGTCGCCCACGGTGCGCTTCATCACCTCGACGGCGTGGACGCTCGCTCCCCCGGCCGGGTGGAACCCGGTGGAGGTCTTGACGAAGTCGGCACCCGCGCTCACCGCGGCCTCGCAGACGGCGACGATCGCCTCGTCGCTCAGCGCGGCGGACTCGATGATGACCTTGAGCACGGTGGGGGCGGGAGCGGCGGCGCGGACGGCGCGGATCTCGGCCTCGACGAGGTCGTACCGCCCCTCGATCGCGGCACCCACGTCGATGACCATGTCGATCTCGTCGGCGCCCTGAGCGACCGACAGAGCGGCCTCCGCCGCCTTGACCTCGGCGTGGTGCTTGCCGCTGGGGAAGCCGCACACGACGGCCAGCTTGAGCCCCTCGGGCAGCTGCACCGGCAGGAACGAGGGCGAGATGCACACGCTGTAGGTGCCGAGCTCGGCGCCCTCGGCGATGAGGCGCTCGACGTCGGCGCGGGTGGCCTCGGGCTTGAGCAGCGTGTGGTCGATGTAGGACGCCAGGTCGGCGATGGGCGCGGTCATAGGGGTCTCCTCGGGGTGTGACGTCTTCAGCGTAGGCGGGTGGGCCGGTCGCTACTCGCAGCGCAGTCCCTCGGCGGGGACCGTGCCGTCGACCAGGTAGTCGTCGACGGCCGAGTTCACGCAATCGTTGCCCTTGTTGTAGGCGAGGTGGCCCTCTCCGACGTAGGTCACGAGAACGCCCTGCGACAGTTGGCCGGCAAGTGCCTGCGCCTCGGTGTACGGCGTCGCGGGGTCACCCGTCGTGCCGAGGACGACGATCGGCGGGGAGCCGGGAGCGGTGATGACCTCGCGCGTGCCGGTCGGGGGCGCCGGCCACGCCGCGCACGCGTCGGGCCCGAGCCAGTACGGCGCGACGACGGGCGCCTTCTCGCGGAGCTCCTGCTCGATCTGCGGGTTGTCCTCGTCGCCCTCATCGGGGTAATCGACGCAGTTGTAGGCGCGAAGCGCCTGCATCGTGTTGTCTTGATACGTCCCGTTGACCCGCCCGTTATAGAAGTCCGCGAGCTGGAACGCGACCGAGGCGTCGCCGTTGCGCACCCCGCTCAGGGCGATGCGGAGGTAGGGCCAGTTCTGGTCGCTGTACAGGGCCGCGACGATCGAGGTCACGAGCGTGTCGGCTCCGAGCCGCCGCCCGTCCGATCCCTCGAGCGGACGCGCGTCGACCCTCTCGAGCATCGACGACAGGTCGTCCATCGCGTTGTCGACCGATCCGGTGAACGGGCAGTCGGACTGCGTCAGGCAGTCGCCCATGAAGGCGCGGAGGGCGTTCTCGAAGCCGACCGCCTGGGCGATGCCGCTGGCGCTGCTGGGCAGGCTCGGGTCGATACCGCCGTCCAGGATCATGCGCCCGACGCGGTCGGGGAACAGGCCCGCGTAGGTGGTGCCGAGGAACGAGCCGTAGGAGAAGCCGAGGTAGTTCAGCTTCTCGTCGCCCAGGACGGCTCGCAACAGATCCATGTCGCGCGCGGCGTTCTCGGTGGAGACGTACGGGAGGATGCCGTCGCTGTTCGCCTCGCACGCCTGAGCGAAGTCCGCCTGTCGCTTCTCGAGCGCGGCGTTGCGTTCGTCGCTGCCGCGCGCGCCCGGCGGGATGTCGTAGAGGAAGGCGTCCATGCCCGCCGCGTCGTAACAGGTGACGGGCGCGGACTGACCGACGCCGCGGGGATCGAAGCCGATCACGTCGTAGTTCTTCGTCAGCGTCTCGTCGGCTACGAGCGAGAGGGAGTCGCGCACGGTGGAGACACCGCTGACGCCGGGGCCGCCGGGATTTGTCAGGAGCGAGCCGAGGGGCTGACCCGACGTCGCCCGGTGCCGGATGACGGCCAGCGAGAGCTCGCCCTTCGACGGATCCGAGTAGTCGCGCGGGGCGGTGACTGTGGTGCAGTCGAATCCTGCCGAGCCGCAGTCCGTCCACGTGAGGGTCTGCCCGTAGTACGGCAGGAGCGAGGCGTCCACCCCGGAGGTCTGCGGAGCAAGGGAGGGACCCTCGGCGGGGGCCATCGGAGGGATCTGGGCGTACAGACACCCCGACAGCGCGAGGACGAGACCGGCGACACCGGCGCCGACGGCGGTCAGACGACGACGAAGGCTCACGGGGCGGATCCGTTGGCGACGGTGATCATGAGGCTCTCCAGCGCCAGCAGCGGGGCGGCGTTCTGTTCCAGGTTGCGGCGGGTGACCGAGATCCGGTCGAGGACGCCGAGCGTGCGGGCGGGCGACCATTCGGCGGCGAGGGCGCGGAGAGCGTCGAGACGCTCGCTGTTGACGAGGTCGCCCTCGCGCCCGTATTGGATCATCACGACGTCGCGGAAGAGCGACTGCAGGTCGGTCAGCACGCGGTCGATCCCGTCGCGCAGACTGCGGGTCGCCCGACGCTTCTGGTCGTCTTCGAGGGCGTTCACCTGTCCGCGTACCGACGGCGGCACCGCGGCTCCCTCTGCCACGCCGAGCATGCGCAACAACGATCGGCGCTCCTCTTCGTCGCGCGTCGCGGTCAGGGCCTTGGCATCGTCGGTGGCCAGCCGGACGATACGCCCCGCGACGTCGACGGCGTCGCCGATCCCGCGCACGGCCAGAACCGCCGCGAGGGTCTCGGCGCGGCGTGCACGCGCGTCGTCGTCGGTCGCGAGACGCTGCGCCATGCCGATGTGACGCTGCGCGTGCCGCGCGGACTCCTCGGCGACGTCCGCGGGAACCCCGGTGCGTTCGACGATGAGCGCGGCGACGTCGGCAACCGACGGTTCGCGCAGGCGCAGGACGCGGACGCGAGAACGGATGGTGGGCAGCAGGTCGGCGTCGCTGGGCGCGCACAGCACCCAGACGGTCTTCTCGGGCGGCTCTTCGAGCGCTTTGAGCAGCACGTTCGACGTCCGCTCCGCCATGCGATCGGCGTCTTCGACGACGATGACACGGTGCCGCCCCAGCGAGGGGGCGAACGAGGCCCGTTCGACCAGACGGCGGGCTTCGTCGATGCGGATGACGACCTGCTCCGTACGCAGGGCGGTGAGATCGGGGTGCGTGCGTGCCAGCACCTGACGCTGGGCCTGCTCGTCGCCCGGGTCGGCGATCAGGGCCGCCGCGAACGCGTAGGCGAGCGTGGAGCGCCCCGAACCGGGAGGGCCCGTGATGAGCCACGCGTGCGCGAGGGCGGAGGGGTCGGATGCCGCGGCCTGCAGCGTCTTCACCGCGTCGTCCTGCCCCCACACGGCATCCCACGGGAACGCCGCCGACCCCGCGGAGGGCACGGACGAATCGAGGGCGAGGGACATGGGCTCCAGCCTAATCGCGGGGTCGGACACCGCCGCTGGTCGTCGGCTGTGCATCGCGCCGGAGCGCGTGGCGTTCGGGCGCATCGCGCGCGGGTCACCGCGCGGGGCGCTGCGGAGCGAGGCACCCGCGAGCGAGCGCCTGCGCGGGGGCACGCACCCACGCCCGGGCGTCAGTCGAGCAGGGCCGCGACGGCCTCGCGTACGCGGTCGGCCAGCTCTTCGGGGGGCAGGGTAGCGTCGAGCACCAGGAACCGGTGCGGCTCCCGGGCAGCGAGGGCGAGGAAGCCGGCGCGCACGCGGGAGTGGAAGTCGGCCTTCTCGGCTTCGAGACGGTCGAAGGGCTTGTCGTCGGCGTCCAACCTCCGGCGTGCCGCGGCGGGGTCGAGGTCCAGCAGCACCGTGAGGTCGGGAAGGAGACCGCCGGTCGCCCAGAGCGACAGAGCGCGGATGTCGTCGGCATCCAGGATCCTCCCGGCGCCCTGGTAGGCCACGGACGAATCGAGATATCGATCCTGGATGACGACATCGCCCCGGGCGATCGCCGGCTGCACGACCGTCTCGACGTGGTGGGCCCGATCCGCCGCGTACAGCAGTGCCTCCGCGCGCGCGGCGATGTGACCGCGATGGTGCAGCACGATGTCGCGGATGCGCACCCCCACGTCGGTGCCTCCGGGCTCGCGCGTGCGAACGACGGCCCGCCCGTGCGAGGTCAGCCACTCCTCGAGCATCGAGGCCTGGGTGGTCTTGCCCGCGCCGTCGCCCCCCTCGAGGGTCACGAACAAGCCCGGGCCCCCGGCCGCGGCCTCCCGAGGGACGGTCAGCGGCCGGGTGCGCTCGTGCGTCACGAGGTCGCCGGCGCCTTGCGCGTGGTCGTCGTCTTCGCCGCGGTGGTCTTCGCAGCCGTGGTCTTCGCCGCGGTGGTCTTCGCCGCCGTGGTCTTGGCCGCCGTCGTCTTCGCCGCCGTGGTCTTGGCCGCCGTCGTCTTCGCCGCCGTCGTCTTCTTCGCCGCCGTGGTCTTCGCCGCCGCCGTCTTCGCCGGCGCCTTGCGGGCGGCGGTCTTCTTCGGCGCGGGACCCTTCGCGCGCTTGTCGGCGATCAGCTCGACGGCGCGCTCGAAAGTGATGCCCATCGCGTCCTCACCGCGCGGAACCGTGGCGTTGGTCTCCCCGTCGGTGACATACGGACCGAAACGACCGTCCTTGAGCTTGATGGGCTTGCCGCTGACCGGGTCCGCGTCGAACTCCTTCAGCGCGCTCGAGGCGCGGCGCGCACCGTACTTCGGCTCGGCGTACTTGGCGAGAGCCTGTTCGAGCGTGATGTCGAAGATCTGCGTCTCGTCGTCGAGCGACCGCGAATCGGTGCCCTTCTTGAGGTAAGGACCGAACCGCCCGTTCTGCGCGGTGATCTCATCGCCCGACTCGGGGTCGGTGCCCACCACGCGCGGGAGCGAGAGCAACTGCAGCGCCGTGGCGAGGTCGACGGTGTCGACCGACATCGACCGGAACAGCGATGCCGTGCGCGGCTTCGGCGCGGCTTCTTTCTTCGCCCCGCGCTTCTTCGGCGCCTCGACGACCTCGCCCGTCGACTGATCGACCTCTTCGGGCTCCTCGGCGTCGACCTCTTGCACGTAGGGACCGAAGCGGCCGTCCTTCACCACGACGAGCTTGCCGTTCTCGGGGTTCTCGCCCAGGACGCGATCACCGGCGACGGGAGCGTCGATGAGCTCCTGCGCCTTCTCGGGCGTGAGCTCGTCGGGGGCCAGGTCTTCGGGGATGTTGACGATGCGGGGCTTGGCGTCGGGTCCGGCCGCGGGATCGGCGACCTCGAGGTAGGGGCCGTACTTCCCGAAGCGCAGCGTCGCCGTGTCGGTGATGCGCGTCGAGTTGAGCTCGCGGGCGTCGATCTCGCCGAGGTTGTCGACGATGTGCCGCAGGCCCACCTGCTTCTCGGAACCGAAGTAGAACGACTTTAGCCACTCCGTCCGGCGCTGCTCTCCGCGGGCGATGGCGTCGAGGTCGTCCTCGAGGGCCGCGGTGAAGTCGTAGTCGACCAGATCGGCGAAGTGCTCCTCGAGCAGGCGAACGACGCTGAAGGCGAGCCAACTGGGCACGAGAGCCTGTCCGCGCTTGCTGACGTATCCCCGATCGAGGATGACGCCGATGATGCTGGCGAACGTCGAGGGACGACCGATGCCCTTCTCTTCGAGCGCCTTGACGAGGCTCGCCTCGGTGTAGCGGGGCTTCGGCGAGGTGCTGTGCCCCTTGGGCTCGACGTCGCTGACGCTCAGCGTGTCGCCCACGGCCACGATCGGCAGCGACTGGTCGGCGTCGTCGGCGTTGCGCTTCTCGTCGGCACCCTCCTCATAGGCCTCGAGGAAGCCCTTGAAGGTGTAGACGGTTCCGGATGCCGTGAACTCGGCCACCTGAGAGCCCGCCTGCACCGTGAGGGTGACGGTCGTCGTCTCGTACTTGGCATCCGCCATCTGGCTGGCGACGGTGCGCTTCCAGATGAGGTCGTAGAGCTTCTGCTCGTCGCGGTCGAGCGAAGACGCCAGCGACGCGGGAGTGCGGAAGGTCTCGCCGGAGGGGCGGATGGCCTCGTGCGCCTCCTGCGCGTTCTTCGACTTGCTCTTGTAGACGCGCGGATTCGCGGGAATCGCCTTGTCGCCGTAGAGGGCGACCGCCTGGGCGCGCGCTGCCGAGATCGCCTGCCCCGACAGGGCGACCGAGTCGGTACGCATATAGGTGATGAAGCCCTTCTCGTAGAGGCGCTGCGCGACGCCCATGGCGTGCTTCGCGCTCATCGAGAGCTTGCGTCCGGCCTCCTGCTGGAGGGTGGAGGTCGTGAACGGCGCACGGGGGCTGCGCGTGCCGGGCTTCGCCTCGACCTTGGCGACGGTCGCGGTGCCGGCGGCGGCGATCGCGTCGGCCAGGGCGCGGGCCTGCGCCTCGTCGAGGACCACGACGGCCTTCTTGAGCTGACCGTTGTCGTCGTAGTCGCCGCCGCGCGCGATCGGCGCGCCGTCGAGACGGTTCAAGCGAGTGGTGAACGACGAGCCCGACTGCGACGCGACTGCCTCGACGTCCCAGTACGACGCGGATACGAAGGCCATGCGCTCGCGCTCGCGCTCGACGACCATGCGCGTTGCGGCGGACTGCACGCGCCCGGCGCTGAGGGCGGTGCCCTCGCGGCCCGAGCCGACCTTCCGCCACAGGACCGGCGAGACATCCCACCCGTACAGACGGTCGAGGACGCGGCGGGTCTCCTGCGCATCGACGAGCGACACGTCGAGATCGCGGGTGTGCTCGGCGGCTTCCTTGATGGCGTCCTTGGTGATCTCGTGGAAGATCATGCGGCGGACGGGGACCTTGGGCTGGAGGACCTCGAGCAGGTGCCACGCGATGGCTTCGCCCTCGCGGTCACCATCAGTGGCGAGCAGGACTTCGTCGGCGCCTTTGAGAGCCCTCTTGAGCTCGGCCACCGTCTTGGTCTTGCGGTCGTTGACGACGTAGAAGGGGTCGAAGTCGTTCTCGACGTCGATGGAGTACTTGCCGTACGCCGCCTTCTTGTCGGCCGGGATCTCCTTCTTCGACGCGAGGTCGCGGATGTGGCCGACCGAGCTGAGCACCTCGTAGCCGTCGCCGAGGTATCCCTGGATCGACTTCATCTTCGTCGGGGACTCGACGATGACGAGCTTCTTTCCGTTTGCCACTGGGGTCCTTTCGTCGATGCACACCATACACACGCCTCCCTGTTCGGGTTCCGGGAGGTCTCACGGGCCCGGGGTTTTTGGGGGGGTCCGGCCCGTGAGCGCGCATCGAATGAAATCCCACCGTACGCCCCGGCGACGGTGATGGTGGCGATCAGGCCATCGACATCGCACTCTCGCAGGCGCGCAGCCCCCGCCGCGGCCACACGCTCAGCCTCCTCGCACGGCACGCCCGTCACCGCTCCACTCGCGGCATCCGCCGCCGCCAAGGCGGCCGCGTCGGCGACGGCGGCCACGCGCTCGGCGGTGATCACCGCCCCGCCGATCACGGCCAGCGCGGCGACGGCTCCGACGAGCACCGATGTAACGCCGAGGGTCGCAACCGTCCCCGCCATCAACGACCGCCGTCGAGCGCACAGGCCCGCGCCGTCACCGCCGGGAGGGGAAGCTCGAGCGGAACGGGCGCCGCCGCCCGCACGCAGACCACACCGTCGCCGTGATCGACCGACGCCGTCGCCCCGATCTCCGCGAGGCGCGAGAGGGCGAGCGCGTCGCCGCGCCCGAGGAGGCGAGCAGCCTCCGCCGTGACCTGCTGCACGTGCACCGCTGTCGCGAACGCACCGAGGATCCCGGCTCCGAGCGCGAGCATCACCACGATGGCCGGTAACGCCACGGCGAACTCGGCGGTCACGGCGCCCTCCTGCCCGAGTGGCCTCCTCATTGGACGGTCAGTGCCCGGCGGACGAGGTCGGTGAGGATGCCGCGCACCTCGTCGCTGCGCATGATCACGACCAGCAGGCCCGCGAACGCGACCGCGGCCATGGTGGCGATGGCGTACTCGGCGGTCGCGGCGCCGCGCTCGTCGAGGAACAGGGCGCCGGCTCGCGTCGAGGTCAGCGCGGGCAGGTCGGCGCCGCGGGCGCGACGCGTGGAACGGCGAGGGAAACGGATCATGGGAGTACTCCTTCTTCTTGTGGTGGGTCGGGGGCGCCGTTCACGGCAGCGAGGTCGAGCGCAGGACACCCAGCACGGCCGGGACGACGGCGATGAGCAGGAAGGCCGGCAGAGTGCAGACCCCGATCGGCACGAGCAATCGGGTCGAGAGTCTCGCGGCGGCCACCCGACCGGCGGTCCGCGCCCGATAGCGCGCGATCCAGGCGTCTCCGCGCAACAATTCGGCGGCGGGTACGCCCGCGCGCGTCGCCAGCTCGAGGGTGCCCGTCACCGCGGCCCCTCCGGCCGAGGCGACGTCGAGTTCGCCGATGAGAGCGTTCGCCCTGTCGACGGACACCCCCGCCGACAGGGCGACGGCCCAGAGCTCCGCCTCGAGCCCGGGGATCTCGGGCGAGGGGCGCGCGCGGCGCGTCAGGCCTCTCATCCAGACGCGGGCTGCGCCCATCAGGACGATCCCGGACCCGAAGCAGATCCGGCCGAGCGGATCGTGGAGGAGGACGCCGACCACGTCGATGCCGAGGAGTCCCGTGAGCGGGATGCCAGCCAGCGGTAGCCAGGCGAGCAGCCGGGCGGTGGCCGCTGGCTCGGCGAGCGCGACCCGTACGTCGGCGGACACGTCGGCCGCCTCCCGGAGGGAACCCACGACCGAGCGGAGGGCGTCGGACAGGGGCGCTCCGGCACCGACGGCCACGCTCCAGATCGCGGCGACCCCGTGCCAGGACTCGCCGGCCGCTCTCAGGACGACCCCCACGTCGTCACCGCGGGCAGCCGCCTCCGCCGCCGCGGTCAGCGTCGGGTCGCCGCCGTCGGCGAGATAGTTCCAGGCAAGGGCCGGCGCGGTTCCGCCGGACAGCAGGACGGCCAGCCGGAGGACCGTCTCGATCGGGTCGGCCCCCTGCGCGCGACGCTGAACGGAGTCGCGGAGCGCGGAAGGGCGGAGCACCGCAGCGGTGGTCACGTCCACTTCTCCTGCTCGATGCGGAGGCGTCCCGCTCGCAGCACCGGTCGCCCCCACCCGGTGACCCGGCGTCGACCGGCGACCCTCTCGACGTGGACCACCGCACCGATGGCCCCGACGCTCTGCCGCGCGCAGGTCTCGGCATCCATCCCCGCGAGCGCCCCCAGGGCTTCGAGCCGGGTCGCGACGTCGATGAGGCTGCTCGCGTGCAGGGTTCCCGCTCCGCCGTCGTGCCCGGTGTTGAGCGCCATGAGCAGATCGCGCACCTCCTCGCCGCGACACTCGCCCAGCACCAGCCGGTCGGGGCGCATCCGCAGGGCCTCCCGCAGCAGGCGGGCGAGCGGGATGCCGCCCACCCCCTCGATATTGGGCTGGCGCGCCTCGAGGGCGACGTGATGGGGATGATCCGGTCGCAGCTCCGCGACCTCCTCGATCGTGACGATCCGCTCGCTCGGGGGCACGCGTGACAGCAGCGCGGTGAGCAAGGTGGTCTTACCCGCACCGGTCGCCCCGGCGATCAGGACGTTCTCGCGATGGTCCACGAGACTCTCGAGGCGCTCCCGCTGCCGGGCGGTGAACATCCCGGCGCGCTGCAGGGCGGCGAGGTCGGGGCCGTCGAACTTCGGCACCCGGACGGAGATGGTCGTGCCGGTCGCCGCGACGGGTGCCAGCACCGCGTGCACGCGCACGCCCGCGTCGAGCCGGACGTCGACGCACGGTGAGGCGTCGTCGAGGTGCCGCCCGCCCAGCGCGATGAGCCGCACTGCGAGCCGGCGGACCTCCGCCTCGCTCGCCCGCCACGAGGGCACGTGTTCGACCCCGTCTCCTCGATCGACGAACAGCCCCCGCTCCCCGTTGACGAAGAGATCGGTGACGAGGGGGTCGTCGAGGAAGGGACGCAGGAATGCCATCGCCGGATCGGGCGCCTCGATCGCGAGGGCGTCGGAGCCGCGGGGGGTCGGGGCGAGGGAGGTCACGACGACGACCGTAGGCACCCACCGGCGGCGACCGAGGGCCACTCGGAGCGTTCGGTGAAAACCTCGCCGGTATTCGCCCCTGTGGAGGAACGTCACGGCGTCGACGGCGGGTCGAACCCGCTCCCGGGCCGGAGGCGGCCGGAAAAAGAAGGGGGCGGCATCCCTACAGTGGGGGGCGAGGGATGCCGCCGCGCGCCGGGGAAAAATTGGGGGGCTCCCCCCGACGCGAATGCCGGAAGCGATGTTCGGGCGCTAGCTAGAGTACGCGTGCAGGTGAGCCCGACCAACTCAACGGACCCATTCACGGCGATATATCACCTGTTTCCCACCCGCCGAGATCGCGTTCGACGGGATCCCACCTATCGGAGGTGGCCGGTGTCGGAGGCGGTCGCTAGCGTGACCGTGACGAGGACGCCGTGCGCAGGAGCGCGGGTCCGTGAACGCGAAGGAGCGCCGCGATGAGCAGCCAGATCGACCACCTCCTCAACGAGACCCGCCGGTTCGCGCCGTCGGCGGACTTCACCGCGCAGGCCGTCGCCCACCGGGACCTTTACAAGCGCGCCGCGGCGGACCGTGAGGGTTTCTGGGCCGAGCAGGCCCGTGAGCTGCACTGGCATACCCCGTTCACCCAGGTGCTCGACTGGTCGAACCCGCCGTTCGCGGAGTGGTTCGCCGACGGAGAGCTCAACGTCGCGTACAACTGCCTCGACCGCCACGTCGAAGCGGGCAACGGCGACCGCATCGCGCTGCGCTGGGAGGGCGAGCCCGGCGACCAGCGCGACGTCACCTACGCCGAGCTGACCGACGAGGTGAAGCGTCTCGCGAACGTCCTCACCGAGCTCGGCGTCGAACGCGGCGACCGCGTCGCGCTGTACCTGCCGATGATCCCCGAGGCGATCGCCTCGATGCTCGCCGTCGCGCGCATCGGCGCCGTGCACTCCGTCGTCTTCGGCGGGTTCTCGGCCGACAGCCTGCGTGCGCGCATCGACGACGCCGGCGCGAAGCTCGTCATCACCGCCGACGGGGGATGGCGCAAGGGCAAGGTCTCGCCCCTGAAGCCCGCTGTCGACCAGGCTCTCGCCGATCGCAACGGCTCCGGGGAGCAGGAGACCGTGGAGCACGTGCTCGTCATCAAGCGCGGCGGCAACGAGGTCGACTGGACCGACGGCCGCGACCTCTGGTGGCACGACGTGGTTCCGGCCGCCTCGGCGCAGCACGAGGCCGAAGCGTTCCCCGCCGAGACCCCGCTGTTCATCCTCTACACCTCGGGGACCACGGGGAAGCCGAAGGGCATCCTGCACACCTCGGGCGGCTACCTGACGCAGGCGGCGTTCACGAACCGGGTCGTTCACGACGTGCACCCCGAAACGGACGTGTACTGGTGCACCGCCGACATCGGGTGGATCACCGGTCACACCTACGTCACCTACGGCCCGCTGGCCAACGGCGCCACCCAGCTGCTCTACGAGGGCACCCCCGACACCCCCCACCCGGGCCGGTGGTGGGAGCTCATCGAGAAGCACGGCGTGACGGTCTTCTACACGGCCCCCACCGCCATCCGCTCGTTCATGAAGATCGGGCGGGACGTGCCCCAGAAGTTCGATCTCTCCTCGCTCCGCGTCCTCGGCTCGGTGGGCGAGCCCATCAACCCCGAGGCGTGGATCTGGTACCGCGAGATCATCGGTGCCGATCAGACCCCCATCGTCGACACGTGGTGGCAGACCGAGACCGGCGCCATCATGATCTCGGCCCTTCCGGGGGTCACCGAGACCAAGCCCGGATCCGCCCAGGTCCCGATCCCGGGCATCTCGATCGCCGTCGTCGACGAGCAGGGCGAACCGGTCGGAAACGGTAGCGGCGGCCTTCTCGTCGTCACCGAGCCGTGGCCCAGCATGCTGCGCGGCATCTGGGGCGACCCCGATCGCTACCGCGAGACGTACTGGGAGAAGTTCGCCGACAAGGGGTATTACTTCGCCGGCGACGGAGCCCGCCTCGACGACGACGGCGACGTCTGGCTGCTCGGCCGGGTCGACGACGTCATGAACGTCTCGGGCCACCGCCTGTCGACAGCCGAGATCGAGTCGGCGCTCGTCGGACACGAGGGAGTGGCCGAGGCCGCCGTCGTGGGCGCGAGCGACGAGACGACGGGTCAGGCCGTGGTCGCCTTCGTCATCATCAAGAGCCGATACCTCAAGGAGCACCCCGTCGAGGGCCTCGGCGACGAGCTGCGCACCTGGGTGGGTCAGCAGATCGGCCCGATCGCGCGTCCGCGCGATGTCTACATCGTCGGAGAGCTGCCCAAGACGCGTTCCGGCAAGATTATGCGTCGCCTCCTCCGCGACGTCGCCGAGGGCCGCGAGGTCGGAGACACCACCACCCTGGCCGACACCGCCGTGATGAGCGTCATCAGCGCGCAGGTGAAGTGAGAGCGGGGCGGATGCCGGGACCCCTGGCATCCGCCCCGCCATCCGTTGGAGCGGGTGCTCACCTCCGGGCCGGCCGCCGTCGTGCGACGAGCGCGTCGATGCGGGGCAGGAGCACCGCGCCCCCGGCTCGCACCGCGGGGTAGACCCCGGCCACCCAGAGCACGGATGCCAGAGCGTCACCGGCGTAGTGCACGCCGATCACCACGACCGACACCGACATCCCCACCACCAGGATCACCCCGACGACGATTCCGAGGGTGCGCCACCGCGTCGTCCAGAGCGCGCAGATCAGCACCGCGGCGAAGGATGCCGTGAACGCGACGTGACCGCTCGGGAACGACGGATCGGCCGTCGCACCGACGGCCTGCGTCATCGCCTCGGACATGCCCGGCCGTGGGCGCTCGACCACGAGCTTCGCCGCTTCGGCGAGACCCCACGTGACGGCCACCCCGCCGAAGAAGGCGAGGGCGACCCGTCGGCTGCGCGAGACCAGGCCCGCGGCGACCGTGGCGACGACCATGATGCCGGCGGCCGGCAGCGGTTTGAGGGAGCGGTAGAAGGCTTCCGCCACCTGGGTGAGGGCACTGAGGTGCAGGTGGTGCATCGCCTCCGAGAAGGCCACGTCGATGGGGACGAATCGCACGAGGAACCCCGCGGCGATGATCACGACGACGGTGGCGATCGCCACGCCGACATCACGCCTGAGGTGGGTGGCGGGGGCGAGCAGGGCGTTCGTGGGGGCCGAGGAACCGCGCGGCCCGGAGGAGGAGGTCACGGGGGCATCCTGCTCCCGTGCACTTCTGAATCAGCCGAGACAGCGCACGCCGGACGCATCGAAGGGGCGCCCCGATCGATCGGAGCGCCCCTTCGGTGTGCGGACGCCGGGATGCCGGCATCCGGTGTCGTCATCCGGCGACGGTGAAGACCACCTCGACCTCGACGGGGCTGTCCAGCGGCAGAACGGGCACGCCCACCGCCGAGCGCGCGTGGGCGCCGGCCTCGCCGAAGACCTCTCCGAGGAACTCGCTCGCGCCGTTGATGACGCCGGGCTGCCCGGTGAATTCGGGGACGGATGCCACGAAGCCGGTGAGCTTGAGCACGCCGGTAAGGTTGTCGACACCGCCGACGAGGGCGGCCGCCGCGGCGATCGCGTTCAGCGCGCACTGGCGGGCGTAGGTCTTCGCGTCAGCGGGGGTGACGAGGCCCTCGGTCTCGCCGACCTTGCCGGTCGCCGGGAGCGCGCCCTGGACCATGGGGAGCTGTCCCGAGGTGTAGACGAGGTCGCCGTGCCGCTTGGCGGGGATGTAAGAGGCGACGGGCGGGACGACCGCCGGAACTTCGACTCCGAGGGCGGCGAGGCGCTCGGAGACGCTCACTGCTGACCCTCGAACTGCTTGGCGGCGGTCTCGGCGGCACCGAGACCGGCGTTGGCCGCGCCCCCACCGGTGGGGCGCTTGAAGTAGGCGACGAGTCCGCCCTCGGGACCGGGCACCACCTGGACGAGCTCCCACCCCTGCTTGCCCCAGTTGTTGAGGATCGCCGCGGTGTTGTGGATCAGCAGGGGCGTGGTGAGGTACTCCCACGTGGTCATGACGGGCTCCCGGAAGTGGCTCGGAGCGCGCAGGGGTCGTGCGCGCGAGGGTGGACGCGTCCGCGCGCGAGCGCACGCCTTCGAGGCATCGCCCAGCAACGTCGCTTAGCATCAACCCTATGCCCGAGAACAAACGAACGGCTAGCGGTGCCCTCGGCGGCATCGTCGGCCTCGTCGGCCTGAGCGCGGTCGCCGGACTCCTGGTCACCGCCGCCGTGACGCCGGCCATCGCCGTCTCCGGTGCCGCTGCCTCCAGCGCCATCACGGTCTTCGACAACATGCCCAGCTACCTGAAGCCCGACGAGCTCATGCAGCCGACGACGCTGATGGCCGGAGACCGGGTGCTGGCGAAGTTCTACGACCAGAACCGCTCCCCCGTCACCTTCGACCAGGTCAACCCGGTCATGTATGACGCGATCCTGTCGTCGGAAGACCCGCGGTACTACCAGCACGGTGGCGTCGACCTCATCGGAACGACCCGCGCTCTGCTCAGCAACGCCTCGGGCGGCGAGACGCAGGGTGGCTCCTCGATCAGCCAGCAGTACGTCAAGAACGTGCTCGTGCAGCGCTGCGAGCGCGACGCGAAGGCCGTCGACGCCACCGAGACCACGGCGGCCGTGACGCGCGACGAGGCCCTGCAGCAGTGTGCGCTGCAGGCCGTGCAGTCCGACGGACCCGCGGGGTACCAGCGCAAGCTGCAGGAGATGCGCTACGCGATCCAACTCGAGAAGGAGTACACGAAGGACCAGATCCTTCTGGGCTACCTCAACATCGCCAACTTCGGCGGCGTGACCTACGGCATCGACGCCGCGGCCAAGCGCTACTTCAACGTCTCGGCATCCGAGTTGAACATCGGCCAGGCGGCCGTGCTGGCGGGCATGGTGCAGAACCCGAACCGTTTCCGCATCGACCGCCCGGAGGGGTCGATCATCGACGCCGACGGCACCGCCTACAACAAGCAGGCCGACGGCTCGATCGACGACGTCGACCAGGGCACGATCCAGGCGCTGTACACGCTGCGCGACAACGGCGAGATCACGCAGGACCAGCTCGTCGCGGCCGCAGACGGCTACAGCGAGACGAAGGGTCGTCAGCTCTACGTGCTGAGCCGCATGGAGGCCGACGGGAAGATCACGCACGAGCAGTACGTCCAGTACGCCGTGGAGCCGATCACGCCCAATCTCTCCGAGACCGAGCAGGGCTGCGGTTCGTCGGACGCGCCGTACTTCTGCCAGTACGTCGTCTCGACCATCCTGAACGACCCGGCGTTCGGAGCCGACACCGACGACCGCGTGCGCGCCCTGCGTCAGGACGGCCTGACCATTCAGACGACGCTCGACTGGCGCATGCAGGATGCCGCTCAGAGCTCGATGAACGACAACACCCCGCAGAGCTACGACGGAATGAAGTTCGGTTCCACAGCGGTGAGCCTCGAGGCGAAGACCGGTCGCATCCTGGCGATCGCCCAGAACACCAAGTTCACACAGGACCCCGCGTTGGCCGAGTCCGACCCGTCGTACAACTCGATCGTCTTCGCCGGTGACTCCACGAACGGCGGCTCGATCGGATTCAGCGTCGGCTCGACGTTCAAGCTCTTCACGCTGGTGGATTGGCTCGAGAAGGGCCACTCGCTCAACGAGACCCTGAACGGCCGCCTGCAGCCTGTGCCGAACATGACCAACTCCTGCTACGGCAACTGGGTCAACCCGGGCGGCGTGCGGATCCAGAACTTCGCGAACAACCCCGGCTACGTCGGGACTCCGATGATGTTCACGCGCGATTCGTTGAACACGGGCTACCTCGCGATGGCCGCAGAGCTCGACCTCTGCGACGTCTCGAAGGTCGTCAAGAAGCTCGGGGTGCAGACGGGCGACGGCAAAGAGATCACGATGCAGAACGCCAACGAGGTCATCGGTAGCGACAACGTCTCTCCGATCGCCATGGCCGGTGCTTTCGCGACGGTCGCGAACGGCGGCAGCCAGTGCCAGCCGAAGGTCATCGACAAGGTGACCACGGCGAGCGGCGAAGACCGACCGATCCCCGAGCGCACGTGCACGACGGCTCTCACCCCCGAGATCGCCGCGACGACGGCGTACGCCCTGCAGGGCGTCATGGCCAGCGGCGGAACGGGTCGGGCGGCGAACCCGCAGGACGGCACGCCCGTCATGGGTAAGACCGGTACCCACGAGGGTCACGAGACCTGGATGATCGAGTCGTCCACCAACGCCACCACCGCCGTGTGGGTCGGCAACTGGAACGGCGACGTCGATCTCTTCGGCAAGTACTACAACCGCACCCAGTTGAGCGACATCCGCTACACCCTGGCTCGTAACATCCAGAGCGCGGCGAACGAGTTCTACGGCGGCGACCGCTTCCCCGACCCGGTGTCGAACCTGCTGCGCACGCAGCAGCGCGACCTGCCGAACGTGGTCGGCCAGAGCATCGACGCGGCGACCTCGACCCTGCAGGGTGCGGGCTTCCGTGTGAGCGTCGGCGACCCGGTGGACTCCCCCTCCGGCCCCGACACGGTGGCCGCTCAGAACCCGAGCGGCGGGACGGCCCCCGCGGGTTCGGTCATCACGCTGAGCCCGGGTAACGGCCAGGGCGGCACCGTGCCGAACGTGGGCGGGCAGACGGTGCCCGCCGCCCAGGCGGCGCTGAACGCCGCGGGCTTCACCAACGTGACGATCGGCGGATGCCAGACCGAGCCCAACGCCCCGAACGAAGGGCAGGTGACGGCGACGAACCCCGCCGCCGGAACCGCGACGAACAAGAGCACCGCGATCGCTCTGTCCATCGTGGCCAAGAAGTGCGGCGCGTGACGCGCCCCCTCGTCACGGCCGCCCTCGCACCCCTCGGGGTTGCGGGGGCGGCCGCTGTCGGGGCGGCTGTGTGGGGAATGGGTATAGAGCGTTACCTCTTCACGGTGCGCTACCACGCGCTGCGTGTGCTCCCCAAGGGTGCGGAACCGATCCGCGTCCTGCACGTCTCCGACGCGCACATGGCCCCGTGGCAGCATCGCAAGCAGGAGTGGATGGCCCGCCTGACGGAGCTGTCGCCCGACCTCGTCGTGAACACGGGCGACAACCTCGGTCACCGCGACGGCCTCACCGGCATCCGCACGGCGTTCGCGCCCCTGCGCGGCATCCCCGGCCTGGTCGTGCACGGGTCGAACGACTACCAGGAGCCGGCGCCGCGCAACCCGCTGCGCTACTTCCTCGGCCCCTCCGGCCACCAGCCGGCGCACAAGCACCTCGATGTGGGAGCCCTCGACCGGTTCTTCACCGATGACCTCGGATGGCACATCCTCGACGACACCGCGGTGTCGGTCGAGGTCAAGGGTCTGCGGGTGACCGCGTTCGGCGTCAACGACGCCCACCGCAAGTGGGACCACCCCGAGCTGATCCCTCCCCTCCTGGAGCGACTGGATGCCGCCGACCTCACGCTCGGCGTGATGCACGCGCCGTACCGTCGAACGCTCGACACCTTCACGGACTTCGGCGCGGACGTCCTGCTGGCAGGCCACACGCACGGCGGACAGGTGCGCGTGCCCTTCCGGCGCGACGCTCTGGTGGCCAACTGCGACATCCCGCTCGATCAGGCCCGGGGCCTGAGCGAGTGGACCCACCAGGGTCGGACGGTTCCCCTGAACGTCAGCGCGGGGCTGGGGCATTCGATCTACGCCCCCGTGCGCTTCGCCTGCCGCCCGGAGGCGTCGCTGCTCACTCTGCTGCCGCGCTGAGACGCTCCTCCACAGCGCGCGAGAAGGCCGATCCGTTCACGGATCGGCCTTCGTCGTCTCCGCGGCGAGACGCCTGTCCCCCAGGATCGAGTTCCTCGAACGAAGGGACTCCCTCATGCACCGACCTCCGCTGTCCCGGCGACGTTTCGCCGCAGCGCTGACGCTGTCCGCTCTGCTCCTAGGCGCCGCCGTCGTCCCGGCCGCGCACGCCGCCGACCGGGGCACCGGCTTCGGCACGTGGGCTCCCCTGTCGCGCACCGGCTGGCACGGCTCGATGCGGGTGGGCGACGTCCACACCTACTGCATCCATCCTGGCCTGCCGGTCGCCACCGGCACGACGACCGACCACGGCGTCTCGAGCGACGTCAATGGTCTGAGCCCACAGCAGCTCGTGTCGATCAACTACCTCGTGGGAACGTACGGCCAGACCGACGACGCGGTCCAGGCGGCGAGCGTCGGCTGGGCGGTCAAGGCGATCGTCGATCGCGACACGACCCTGCACTCGTGGGGCTACGAGGGCGACGACCTGGCCGGAGCGATCGACTACATCATGCGGCGCGTGAGCCCCGAGAACAGCGGCGCCATCCAAACGCAGGCCGTGCGCTACCTCGCGGAGGCGGAGCAGGTGACGGTCCCCCGCGTCGGCGGGTCGCTCAGCCTCTCGACGCAGGAGGACGAGCCGACCCGAGGGACGGTGTCCGTCGACATCGACCCCTCGGCGACAGGGGTCCTGCGGCTCGAGAACGCGGTGTTCGCCGACACCGGTCTCGCCGAGCGCTCGGACGTGCGGGGGGCGTCGTCGTACGCGATCCTCGCCCCGGCGAGCGCTTCCGACGACGGTCGCCCCTACGTCGTGCGCGCGTCCGGCTCGTTCTCCGTCCGCTCCGCCGCGATCCGCTCCTACTCCACGCCCGATCAGCAGGAGTCCGCCGGACCCGCCGGCCCGACCGTCTTCGAGCTCGAAGCGACCGACGCCTCTGCGCGCATCGTGCAGTTCTCTCCGACGATCGAGACCTCCGCCCGAATCGACACGCGCGCCCGCTTCGTCGACAAGGTCACGATCTCAGCCGCCGAGGGCGTGTGGCCGCGCCGTAGCGACGGGTCGTTCGTCGTGGTCTCGGCTGTCGCGGACGTCTACCGCACGAGCGCGTTCCCCGCAGAGTCGTCGGAGATCCCGGCCAACCTCGTGCCGGTGACCCGTCTCGAGCTGACCACCGACCCGGCCGTCGGCGCCGGCGTCTACGAGACGATCACGGACACGCTCCCCGGGCCCGGCGTCTACACGGCCGTCTGGCGCATCGAGCGGAGCTCTCAGGACGCCGAATCGATCCCGTACCTCGTCCCGCGCTACGCCTGGACCGAGCGCTTCGCCACCCCCGCTCAGACGGAGCAACTCGCTTTCGCTCCCCCGTCCGCCGACCCGATCCCCAGCCCCACGACCACCCCGACCGCCGTCGCCGTCTCGACGCCGCCACCGAGCTTTCCGGCCGTCCCCGCGGCCCTGGCCCTCACGGGCGGACCCGCGACCCCCGCGATCGGCGTGGGCGGAGCGGCCGCTGTCATCGTGCTGGGCGTTCTCGCGTGGCGGGTCGCGCGACGGCGGTCGGCAGCCGCCACGGCTTGAGACCACCGGTGAGGGTGAGCGCGCTGGTTCACGCGGCGCGCTCACCCTCCCTCCCCCGATCGTCGAGGGAAATCCCCGCCGTGGTTCGGAGCACCACTTCCGGCAGGGTAGACTTTTCTAGTTGCAACGGGGTGTGGCGCAGCTTGGTAGCGCGCGTCGTTCGGGACGACGAGGCCGCAGGTTCAAATCCTGTCACCCCGACCACTGCATCATCAGGAAGGCCCTCCGCTCCGGCGGAGGGCCTTCCTGCTTCGGAGCCGGCGCCCAAGACCGTGTGTTCCGGCCGTCTCGTTCCCCGGCCCGGAAGCTTTGCGGGGCCGGGCGACGCCCCCCGGTAGAATCGGTGGGGTTCGCGGCATCTCGAGACGCCGCCGCCGCGCGCACGCGACACCTCCGTGCGACGACCTCTCACTGCTCAGGAGCACCGTGTCCGACGCCTCGCCCCGCCTCGTCGCCTTCGACCTCGACGACACTCTCGCCCCCTCGAAGTCGGCGATCGACCCGCGCATCGGCGATCTGCTGCTCGCCCTCGCCGAGAAGGTCGAGGTCGCGATCATCTCCGGCGGCCAGCTGCAGCAATTCCGCAGCCAGGTCGTCGAGCGTCTGCCCGAGGCAGCGCCCGAGCTGCTCGCGCACTTCCACCTGATGCCCACGTGCGGCACCCAGTACTACCGCCTCACTCCCGCCGGGGTCGAGACCATCTACGCCCACTCCCTCACCGACGACGAGAAGCAGCGCGCTCTCGCCGCCGTCCGCGAAGAGGCGGAGCGCCTCGGGCTGTGGGAAGCGGAGCCCTGGGGCGACATCCTCGAAGACCGCGGCTCGCAGATCACCTTCTCGGCGCTCGGGCAGTCCGCGCCCCTCGAGGCGAAGATGGCCTGGGACCCCACCGGTGAGAAGAAGAACAGCCTGCGCGAGGCCGTGGCCGCGCGCATACCCGACCTCGAGGTGCGCTCCGGCGGATCGACCTCGGTCGACATCACCCACCGCGGCATCGACAAGGCCTACGGCATGAACAAGCTCGTCGAGGCCACCGGCATCCCGCTCGACGACATGCTCTTCGTGGGCGACCGCCTCGACCCCGATGGCAACGACTACCCCGTGCTCGCGATGGGCGTCGAGTGCCAGGCCGTGCACGGCTGGGAGGACACCGCGGCGTTCCTCGAGAACCTCATCCCGACGCTCCCCGAGCGCTCCGCGAACTGACGCTGCGCGTCGGCTCCCGCAACGAGCGCGGGAGCCGGCGCCGTCTCAGAGGATCTGCCCGATCGGCTCGCGCTTCTCGGCCTGGAAGCGGTCCTCGGTCCGGCCATAGGCCCAATAGCCCGACAGCGAGACCTGCTCGCGCGACAGTCCCCACCGGCTGAAGACGAGATCGCGCACCCGCTTCATGGCCTCGCGCTCCCCGTGGGCGAACACGTGTCCCCGTCCGTCTCGCGGATGCCACGAGGCCACGGCATCCGTCAGGACGCTCGTCGCACCCGCCTCCGCCGAGCCGCGGTGCACCCAGGTGACCTCGATCCCCGCGGGCACGGTCAGCGCCAGCTGCTCGTCCGCGGCCTGCACCTCGAGGAACGCCGCGCCGACGGCATCCGGGGTCAGAGCCTCCAGGCCGGCGGCGATCGCGGGGATCGCCGACTCGTCGCCGATGAACAGGTGCCAGTCCGCGCTCGGGTCGGGCGCGTATCCGCCCCCGGGCGACGACACGACCAGTCGGTCGCCCGGCTGCGCACTCGCGGCCCATGGACCCGCGAGCCCCTCGTCGCCGTGCACGACGAAGTCGATCACGAGCTCGTCCCCCTCGACCGCGCGCACCGTGTACGTGCGGGTGACCGGGAGGTCCTCCGGAGCGAGCGTCTCGCGGAGCGCGGCCAGGTCGTAGGGCGGTTCCAGACCCAGCTCGGGCTTGGCGAAGGTGATCTTGACGTACTTGTCGGTGTGCGGGCTGTCGCGGAACGGCGACAGATCAGCGCCCCGGGCACGCACCCGGACGAGATGGGGCGTCAGCCGCTCCGTGTGCACGACGTGGAGCACGTGCTGCGGACGGGGCGGGCGGACGGGTCGATCGCTCATGGGATCCTCTCAATCGGCCGAGGAGCGCACAGCGGCTCGCGCCGCTTCGCCGACGGCGGACTCCGCCGCGTCGGACGGGCTCAACGCCCGCGCCACCTCGGTGTAGTAGTCGGTGATGTGCGCGCGCACGGCCTCGCGCGCCCCGTCGGCGTCGCCCGTCGAGACCGCGGCGACGATGCGACGATGCTCCGCGCGCAGACGGTCCGCCACGGCGGGCCACGTGTCGAGCCGGGCGGCGCCGGCGCGGGTGTACGCCTCGATCGAGCTGCGCAGACCCGCCATCATCGCCGAGACGACCGCGTTACCCGACACCTCGGACAGGGCCTGGTGGAACCGTGCGTCGAGAGCGAGGAAGTCCTCGGGCGCGAGGTCCTCGGCATCCATCGCATCGAGGATGCCGACCACCTCGGCGAGGTCGACGTCGTCTTGCGCCAACCGCTCGGCGACGTCGCACTCGAGCACGATGCGCGTGCGCACCACGTCGGTCAGGGGAAAGCCGTTCGCGGCCACCTGCAGCCGCAGGAAGGCCGCCAGTCCGCCCCGGGGGGTCGTGACGATCATCGCTCCGGCCGTGGGACCGGAACCGGTGGCCGTGCGTACGACCCCGAGCACCTCGAGCACCCGCACCGCTTCGCGGACGCTGGAGCGACCGACCCCGAGCTGAGACGCGAGCTCGCGCTCCGGGGTCAGCCGGTCGCCGGGGGCCAGACGCCCCTCACGCAGGTCGCCCTCGATGCGCTCGAGGACCACCTGCCAGGCACGGGGCGCGGTGTTCGTCATGGCATCCCCCGTCCGTGCGGACCGACGATGTGGCCCGACCACACCACCTTAGGCGTGGATCAGGCGTCGACGGTCGTGCGGTACCCGGCCGGGTTGGTGGTCTGCCAGTTCCAGTAGTCGCGGCAGGCGTCGTCGATGCCCAGCCGCGTCCGCCACCCCAGGACCTCGCCGGCCTTCGTGGGGTCGCAGTAGGTGGCGGCGACGTCGCCGGGGCGACGGTCGAGGATCTTCTTGGGCAGCTCGTGACCGACGGCCTTCTCGAACGAGGCGATCAACTCGAGCACGCTCACGGGGCGGCCGGTGCCGAGGTTGAACACGGCGTGACCCGGCTGCGCCTGCTCGAGGGCCGCGACGTGCCCCTCGGCCAGATCGACGACGTGGATGTAGTCGCGCAGCCCCGTGCCGTCGGGGGTGTCGTAGTCCGAGCCGAAGACGCCGATCTCGTCGAGCGAACCGATCGCGACGCGCGAGACGTACGGCATGAGGTTGTTCGGGATGCCGGCGGGGTCTTCGCCGATCAGTCCCGACGGGTGGGCGCCGACCGGGTTGAAGTAGCGCAGCACCGTCACGTTGAGCTCGGGGTTCACGCGAGCGACGTCGGCGAGCACGACCTCGTTCATGCGCTTCGACTTGCTGTAGGCGTTGGAGAGGTCGACGCTCGTCGTCGACTCCTCCGTGAAGGGCAGATCGGCCGGGTCGGAGTACACCGTGCCGGTGCTCGAGAAGACGAAGCTCCGGATGCCGCGGGCGATGCCCACCCGCAGCAGCGCGAACGTCGTGTCGAGGTTGTTGGAGTAGTACTCGAGGGGCTTCTGCGTCGACTCCCCCACCGCCTTGAACGCGGCGAGGTGGATGACCGCGTCGATCGGACCGTGCTCGTCGAAAGCCGAAGCGACGACCGCTTCGTCGGCCGCGTCGCCGACGATCAGCGGCGCGGGCTTGCCGGTGATCTTCTCCACCCGCTCCGCGGCGACGGCGTGCGTCCCCGAGAGGTCGTCGAGCAGGACCACGTCGTGACCGGCTTCGAGCAGGGCGACGGCCGTGTGGGTTCCGATGTAACCGGCACCGCCGGCCAGGAGTACGCGCATGCTCCCAGGCTATCGGTCGTCGCCGACACCCACCGCCGGGGTCGGGCGCTCAGCGGCCGTCGAGTCGCCCGCCCGACTCGCGCAGGTAGCAGGCGGCGCACATCGACTCGTACGTGACCTCGCCCGCGATCTGGCCCTCGTCGATCGCGACCTGGTCGCCGTCGAAGACGAACCGGCCGCCGACCAGGCGCGCGTTGAAGATCGCCTTGCGACCGCAGCGGCAGATGGTCTTGAGCTCTTCCAGGCTGTGGGCGAGTTCCAGCAGTCGTGCCGATCCCGGGAAGGCCTCGGTGCGGAAGTCGGTGCGGATGCCGTACGCCAGCACGGGGATGCCGTCGAGCACCGCGATGCGCAGCAGGTCGTCGACCTGGGCCGGCGTGAAGAACTGCGCCTCGTCGACGAGCAGACACGCGACCGGCGCGTGTCCCGCCGCGGTGTGGAACACCTCGCGCAGGTCGTCGGTCGGAGCGACGAGGAAGTCGACGGGGCGCTTCACGCCCAGGCGACTGTCGATCTGGTCGGCGCCCTTGGTGTCGATCTCGGGCTTGGCCAGCAGCACGCGCTGGCCGCGCTCCTCGTAGTTGTACGCCGCCTGCAGCAGGGCCGTCGACTTGCCCGAGTTCATCGCCCCGTAGCGGAAGTACAGCTTCGCCACGAGCGCGTCAGGGGTTGATCGCGAGGGCGTGAGCCGTGGCATCCAGCTCTCGACGGGCGACGTCGGGCTGGGTGTTCAGCGACTCGCCGTAGCTGGGGATGAGCTCGCGCAGGCGCGGCTCCCACTCGCCCATACGCTCGGGGAAGCACGTCTTGATCAGGCCGAGCATGATCGAGACCGCCGTCGACGCTCCCGGCGAGGCACCGAGGAGCCCGGCGATGGAGTGGTCGGCCGAAGTGACGACCTCGGTGCCGAACTGCAGGACCCCGCCCTTGGCCTTGTCGCGTTTCATCACCTGCGCGCGCTGACCGGCGTCGAGCAGCTCCCAGTCGTCGTCCTTCGCGGTGGGCATGAACTCGCGGAGGCTGTCGACCTTCTTCGCGTGGGTCTTCAGCAGTTCGCTGACCAGGTACTTGATGAGGCCGGGGTTGTCGACGGCGACCTTCAGCATCGGGAAGATGTTGTGCGGGCGCACCTGGGTGACGATGTCGAGCATCGAGCCGTTCTTGAGGAACTTCGGGCTGAAGGTCGCGAACGGTCCGAACAGCAGAGCCGACTCGCCATCGACGACGCGCGTGTCGAGGTGCGGCACCGACATGGGGGGCGCGCCCACCGAGGCCTGCGAGTAGACCTTGGCGCGGTGCTTCGCGACGATGTCGGGGTTCGACGTCTTCAGCCACTGCCCGCCGATCGGGAAGACGCCATAGCCCTTGATCTCGGGGATACCCGAGCGCTGCAGCAGCTTCAGCGCCCATCCGCCCGCACCGACGAACACGAACTTCGCGTTGATGGACCCGGGGGTGCCCCCGATGACGTGGCGGTACGACACCTCCCAGGTGCCGTCCTTCTTCTTCTTGAGCTTTTTGACGTCGTGGTTGGTGGCCACCTCGACGCCCTTCTCGCTGAGGTTCGCGAAGAGCTGGCGCGTGAGCGAGCCGAAGTCGACGTCGGTGCCGGCGGGAACGCGAGTGGCCGCGAAGGGCTCGCCCTTGCGGCGCTTCTGCATGAGCAGCGGAGCCCACTGGTTGATGACGCGGGAGTCCTCGCTGTACTCGATGCCCGCGAACAGCGGCTGCTCCTTGAGCACCTCGTAGCGCCGACGCAGGTACGCCACGTCCTTCTCGCCGCGCACGAACGTCATGTGCGGGGTCGCGTTGATGAACGTCGACGGCTCGTCGAGCACGCCCTCGGCCACCAGCGTCGACCACAGCTGGCGGCTCTGCTGAAACTGCTCGTTGATCGCGACGGCCTTCGACGGGTCGAGCGCGCCGTCCTTGGTGTCGGGCATGTAGTTGAGCTCGCACAGCGCCGCGTGGCCGGTACCGGCGTTGTTCCAGGCATTGGAGCTCTCCTGCGCCACGTCGCTGAGGCGCTCCAGCACCGCGATCTTCAGATCGGGCTGGAGGTCTTTGAGCAGCGTGCCGAGAGTGGCGGACATGATGCCGCCACCGATGAGGAGAACATCGACGTTTTCAGTCACCCGTCGATTCTAGGTGCGGGCCGTGAGGTGTCTCGACATCGAGAGAACCGTCGGTTCGATGTCGAGACACCTCGCACCCGGCATCCGGATGCCGGAGCCTCAGGCGGTCGCGAGACGCTTCTGCGCGACGAGCTCGGCGATCTGCACCGCGTTCAGCGCCGCACCCTTGCGCAGGTTGTCGTTGCTGATGAACAGCACGAGGCCCTTGCCCTCGGGAGCCGACTGATCGGCACGGATGCGGCCGACGTAGCTGGGGTCGGTGCCGGCGGCCAGGAGCGGCGTGGGCACCTCTTCGAGCGCCACGCCGGGGGCGTCGGCGAGCAGCTCGCGCGCGCGCTCGGGCGAGAGGTCGCGGGCGAACTCGGCGTTGACGCTGAGCGAGTGCCCGGTGAACACAGGGACCCGCACGCAGGTGCCCGCGACGCGGAGGTCGGGCAGCTCGAGGATCTTGCGGCTCTCGTTGCGCAGCTTCTTCTCTTCGTCGGTCTCGTTCTGGCCGTCGTTGACGAGGTTTCCGGCGAAGGGGATGACGTCGAAGGCGATCGGGGCGACGTACTTCTCGGGCTCGGGGAAGTCGAGGGCCGAACCGTCGCGCACGAGTCGCTCGACCTCGCCCTGAGCGAGCACGCCCTCGACCTGACCGAGCAGCTCCTGCGCGCCGGCGAGACCGGAGCCCGACACGGCCTGATAGGTGCTGACGATCAGGCGCTCGAGGCCGGCCTCGGCGTCGAGGACCTTGAGGACCGGCATCGCGGCCATGGTCGTGCAGTTGGGGTTGGCGACGATGCCCTTGACGGCCTGGTCGATCGCGTGCGGGTTGACCTCGCTCACCACGAGGGGCACCTCGGGGTCCATGCGCCACGCGCTGGAGTTGTCGATGACCAGGGCGCCCGCCTCGGCGAAGCGAGGGGCGTGAGCGCGGCTGCCCGTGGCGCCGGCCGAGAACAGCGCGACCTCGACCCCGGCGGGGTCGGCCGTCGCGACGTCCTCGACGACGACCGCGTGGCCGCCGAAGTCGACGGAGGTGCCGGCCGAGCGCGCCGTGGCGAACAGGCGCAGCTCGCGAATCGGGAACGAGCGCTCGGCGAGGATCTCGAGCATGACGGTGCCGACCTGGCCGGTGGCGCCGACGACGGCGAGGGAGATTCCGGAATCGGAGATGCGGGTCATGCGGGGTCCTCGGATGTTTCGGGTGGTGGATGCCGTGAATGCGGCGTTCGGGTCAGGGTAGCGCGCCCTCCCGGTCAGCGACGATCGGGAGGACACAACGCAGGAGAACTGTCGCTCCTGCGCGGCAAGTCGGCGGGATTCCGGTGGTGTCGCACCCGCAGCGTCCCGAACTCCTGCGTTGCGTCCGGAGACGGTCGGGCCTGTCGACCCGATGGCGGGTCGGCGGCCCGTCGTGTCCCGAGAAGGTCCGGCCTGTCGACCCGGCGCGGGCCGGCGGGGCGGGTGCCCCCGCGGGGGCGCGGGTCAGCGACCGGTGCCGGCGTGCACCGTCGCCTCGGCGTCGCCATCGAGGCCGTACGCCGTGTGCACGAGGCGCGCAGCCTCGGCGAGGTCGACACCGCGGACGACGACCGAGATGCGGATCTCGGAGGTCGAGATCATCTCGATGTTCACGCCCGCCAGGCTCAGCGCCTCGAAGAGGGTCGCCGAGACGCCCGAGTGGGTGCGCATGCCCGCTCCCACGACGGAGAGCTTGCCGATCTGATCGTCGTGCACGAGGCTCTCGAAGCCGACCTCGGCCTGCTCACCCGCGAGCGCCTTGAGGGCCGTGGTGGCGTCGGTCTTGGGCAGGGTGAACGAGATGTCGGTGCGACCGGTGGCCGCCGCCGAGACGTTCTGCACGATCATGTCGACGTTGGCGCCGGACTTCGCGACGATCTTGAAGATGTCGGCGGCCTTGCCGGGGACGTCGGGCACACCGATGACGGTGATCTTGGCCTGGCTGAGGTCGGTGGCGACGCCGGCGACGATGGGCTCTTCCATGGCTTCTCTTTCGGGGACGAGTGCGGAGGTCTTCGAGGCATCGAGCACCCAGGTGCCCTCACCCGAGCTGAACGTGGAACGGGCGTGGATGAGGACCCCGTGACGACGCGCGTACTCGACCGCGCGGATGTAGAGGACCTTCGCGCCGTTCGCGGCGAGCTCGAGCATCTCCTCGCTGCCGACGCGGTCGAGCTTGCGTGCGAGCGGCACGACGCGCGGGTCGGCGGTGAAGATACCGTCGACGTCGCTGTAGATCTCGCAGACGTCGGCGTTCAGGGCCGCGGCGAGCGCTACGGCGGTGGTGTCCGAGCCGCCGCGACCGAGGGTCGTGATGTCGCGGGTGTCGCGGTTGAAGCCCTGGAAACCGGCGACGATCACGATCGCCCCCTCGTCAAGCGCCTCGCGAAGACGCACGGGCGTGACATCGACGATGCGGGCGGCGCCGTGCGTGGCATCCGTGATCATTCCCGCCTGGCTACCCGTGAAGGACCGGGCCTCGAACCCCATCGAGTGGATCGCCATGGCTAGCAGGGCCATCGAGATACGCTCCCCGCTGGACAGCAGCATGTCGAGCTCACGCGGAGCGGGGATGGGGGCGACCTGACCGGCGAGATCGAGCAGTTCGTCGGTCGTGTCGCCCATGGCGCTGACCGCGACGACGACCTCGTGGCCCGCGCGGCGGGTGTCGACGATGCGCTTGGCCACCCGCTTGATGCTCTCGGCGTCGGCGACGGAGGAACCGCCGTACTTCTGGACGATCAGAGCCATGAGGAGAACTCCCGGAGGGGTCGTGCGTCGGGGTGTCACGACGCCGGCGCTCGTGCCGCGCCGAGGATCATCCTAGAGGCGGGTGCATACCGTCTTCGTCATGCGGTGGCACCCGGCGAAACCGCAGGGCCCGTCGATAGGATCGAACGCCCCTCTCCCCCGCTCCTCTGGAGGCCCGCGGTTGTCCCCCACCCCGCGCCGACTGCTGTCGTCCCTGCGCCGGCTCGTCCACGTCGACGAGGCCTCGTCGCCCGACACGACGATGATCCCGGTCCTCGACGAGGCGCTCTCGACGCGCATCCTCGACCTCGCCATCCGCATCGGAGAGACCATGCTCGTCGTCGGTGCTCCCGCCAACGAGGTGACCCTCACGATCGTGCGGGTGTGCGCGGCCTACGGGCTCGATCCGGTGCACGTCGACGTCACCTACAACTCGATCACGATCGCCCACAGCCGCCCGGGCGCCAGCCACCCCACCACTCTGCTGCGCGTCGTGCGGGGCTCTGTCCCCGACCACGCGAAGCTGCAGCGCCTTCAGGCCCTCGTGCAGGAGATCGCCGGCGGCCTCGGCCTCGACGATGCGGTCTCACGCTGCCGGGCCATCCGTCGACTGCCCTTCCGCTATCGCCCCGCGATCGTCATCGCCTCGCAGGCCTCGCTCGCCGCGGGCGTGGCCATCATGTTCGGGGCGAACTGGCTCGCCCTGGTGCTGTCGTTCATCGCCGCCGCCCTCGCCGCGACGACCCAGCACGTGATGGCGCGGGCGCGCGTGCCCTACTTCTTCGCCCAGATCGCCGGCGGTTTCGTCCTCACCGTGTTCGCGGCGCTGTCCCCCCTCTTGCGCTACACCGGTCTCGACGCGGCCGCGGCGATCAGACCGTCGGTGATCGTGGCATCCGGGATCGTGTTGATGCTCGCGGGTCTGACCGTGGTGGGCGCGGCTCAGGATGCCATCGACGGCTTCGCCCTGACCGCGACCGGACGCATCCTCGAGCTGACCACGCAGACCCTCGGTGTCGTGCTGGGCATCCTCGCGGGGCTCGAGACGGTGCGCGTGCTCGGCATGGGGATGTCGCCGCCATCGACCGCGTTGCCGCTCGGGCCGGTGAGCGTGCAGTTCGTGGGTGCCGCGATCATCGCCATCGCCGTCGCCGTGTACAACGGGGCCGGGGCGCGCATCGTCGTGGTCAGCGCGGCGTTGAGCCTCGTGGCCTGGGCGGGCTATGTCGCGGCGACCGGGGTCGGCTTCGAGGTCGCGGCCGCGAGCGGGGTGGGTGCGTTCATCGGCAGCTTCGCGGGCATCGTCGTCGCCTATCGGTTGCACGTGCCCTCGGTCGCGATCACCACCGCGGCGATCCTGCCCCTCGTTCCCGGTGCGGCCGTGTTCCGCGGTCTGCTCGGGATCGTGGAGTCGGGCGACGACCCCGCCGTGCTCATGACCGGGGTCACCACGCTCGCCGGTGCGGCGACCATCGGCATCGCCCTGGCGGTGGGTGCGTCGCTCGGCATCTACCTCGGTCAGCCCGTGCGGGCGACGCTGTCGAGCGTCACGCGGGTGCGGGCGCGCGTGCGGCGATAGGGCGAGAGCGGCCGGGATGCCACGGCCCCCGCGTGGCGCGGGCACCGGGGCGTGGCATCCGGGGTTCTCAGGGACAGGAGCCGGGTTCGCTCCCCGTCGCGGTCTCGGCCGCGGGCAGGTCGACGTCGATGTCGATATGGAACGTCTGGTCGGTGACGCCGACGTCGCGCACCCGGAGGAAACGGGGCAGCGCCTCGGCAAGACACACGGGGGCGGGTTGCAGGGCGGCGAGATCGACACCCGTCTTCGCACCCATCTCCGCGGCGGACATCGTTTCGCCACCCGCCGTGACCGAGGTGATCCCCATGCTGAACCGCCCCTTGTCGAAGTGCGGCGTCATCGCGAGGCTCGCCGATTCAGGAGTCGCGCCGCCCGGCACGGACATTCCGAAGACCATGTCACCGTCGGAGAAATCGATGCGCATCGCACCCTGCGCCTCGGGAGGGACCACGAGCGCTGTCGCCTGCGCGGCGGAGAGCGTCAACGCCCCGGAGAGGTGGTCGACCGTCCACGTGCCGTCGGCGTCCTCGAAACCTTCGAGAGTCATCGTGAAGTCGGAGTTGGCCGGCCCGACGGCGAAGCTGCGGACCGTGAGTCCGACACTGTCGAAGCGTCCGGCGAGTTCCTGAAGGAGCACGGAACCGGGGATGTCAACCTCGATGCGTTGACTCTCGGGAAGGGCGAACATGGTCCTCGCCTCGGCGACGATGGCCCGCTCTTGCTCGGCACGAACGAGCCCCTCCGCCGTCGCGAAGGCGGTCGTCGCCAGGACGACGAGGACGACGGCGAGAACCGCCACACGAAGCCCCAGACCGGGACGAGCCTGCTCGGAAGCCTCCGGCGTCCGCGTGGGAGGCAACACCTCGGTCCGCTCATCGAAAAGGGTCATGCGCCACGTCCTATCCGAAGCGTCCGTTGACGTAGTCGTAGGTGCGCGGATCGATCGGCGAGTCGAACATCGCCGCGGTGTCGCCGTGCTCCACGATGTGACCGGGCTGGCCCTGCGACGCGAGGAAGAAGGCGCACTGCTGCGAGACGCGCTGCGCCTGCTGCATGTTGTGCGTGACGATGACGATCGTCAGCTCCTTCTGCAGCTCGCCCATGGTCTCCTCGATCACGCGGGTCGAGGTGGGGTCGAGCGCCGAGCACGGCTCGTCCATGAGCAGGATCTTGGGGCGGATCGCGAGTGACCGAGCGATGCACAGACGCTGCTGCTGACCGCCCGAGAGTCCCCCACCCGGGGCGCGCAGGCGGTCTTTGACCTCTTTCCACAGCCCCGCGCTCTGCAGCGATGTCTCGACGAGGTGGTCCTTCTCGTCTCGCCCGGCGCGACGACCTGTGAGCTTCAGCCCCGCGATGACGTTGTCGTAGATGGACATCGCCGGGAAGGGGTTCGGCTTCTGGAAGACCATGCCGATGTGCTTACGCGCGTCGATCAGCCGGTGACCGGGGTCGTAGATGTCGTCGCCGTCCAACAGCACCTCGCCGGCGAGGGCGGCCGAGGGCACCAGCTCGTGCATGCGGTTGAGGATGCGCAGGAACGTCGACTTTCCGCAGCCCGAGGGACCGATGAGCGCGGTCACCTGCCCTGCGGGCATCGTGAGGGACACGTCGAGGAGCACCTGGTGATCGCCGAACCACGCCGAGATCGAACGCGCGTCGAGCTCCGACAGAGCGGGCCGGCCCGCCTCCTCGGGGACCGGACGCTCCGCCTCGGCGAGGCGGTCCGAGGTCGCCGCCGCGCCGCCGAGAAGCGAGACGGCGGAGGCTCGGACCGACGCGGACGACACGGTGTGTCCCGCCGACGTGCTCGGAGCCGCTCCCACGGGGGCGGCAACGGGCGACATCGGCGGGGCGAACGAGGGGTACGCACCGGCGGCCGGCGAGATCACGTCGGTGACTTCGTCGGCGCCCGCGGCGACCGATCGACCGAACAGACGCGTCGTGCGTCGTGCGCGGCGGGCCTGCGAGGCGACCGAACCCTCGAGCGGAAGGACGACCGTGGTCGGCACCGCCCCCATGGTCGTCTGCGTGAGCAGGTCGAGCTCGTCCGCCGAGACCACGTCGGTCATGAACGGATCCGGCGTGTGGTGCTCGCGGCTCAGCACGTCTGTGCGGAAGGCGTCTTCGGCGCCGTCCGCGGCATCCGACGCGGAGGACGAGGGATCGCCTTCGGGACCGCGCTGGTCACGAGGCTCGGGATCGATGATGGGGCACATTCGGGTACTCCGGTCAGAGGAGGTTGGGAAGAAGACGGATGAGCTGGTCCGAGACGAAGACGCTCGCCAGCAGAAGGACGGGGGTGAAAACGACCCACGTCTTCTGCCAGCCCACACGCCGATACGCCCACACGGCGAGCAATTCGGCCACGACGAGGAACTGCAGCGCGAAGACCAGCGCCCACACCGTCGTCATGTCCGTCGCCATCGGCTTCGCCTGCGGCACGAGAGCCATCGACGTGGTCTGACGAGCGCCCGTGGGCTGCGCATCGCCGGTACTCCTGGCATCCACGTACGCGACGCCCGTCGGCAGGTAGGGCGCACCACGGGCGGCCATGAGGATGAGCCGGCTCTCGCCCCTCACGGGGGCGGGCGGGGTCGGATCCCCGGCGTATCGGACGCCGAGGACTTCGAACGTCTGCTCGCCCTGACCCGTACGGACCGTGAACGTCTCGCCCGGCTGCAGGGTCTGCAGGCGCGCGAAAGGGCCGCCGAACGCGGCGGTGCGCCCCATGATCACGCTGACGCCCGCCTGCCCGGGCAGCACCGTGTCGCGACGATGACCGGGCCCCTGTTTCAGGATGCCGGATGTCGTGCCTTCGGACACGACTTCGTCGACGCCGAGCTGCGGGATCGACAGCAGCGCCACGGGCGCGCCGTCGACGAGCAGGTGATCCTCGAAGTCGCCCTCGCTGACGGGAGCGGTGCCCTCCGCCAGCTGAGCGCGATACGTGTCCCGCAACTGCTGCTGCGAGGCGAAGTGGCTCACATGGCTGACCACGAGGAGGTTGATCAGGAAGACCAGGACGAGAACCGCGATCGAAGCCAGCGTCCCACGGACGAAGACCTGAACCGGAGACAACGGCGCGTACTCCGGTCGCCGACGCGGTGGACGGCGCGGCGGACGCGGGGGTGCCGGCTGAAACACGGGAGAGCCGCCCCCGTCCGTCGTGCGTCGTTCCTCGAAGAGGGTCATGACACGGCCGCCGCGGGGACCGGCGGAAGAGCCGCGCGGACGACCCGCACGATCGCGAGGGCCAGGGCGATCGCGACCGCAACGAGCACGATCAACCACGGGAACACCAGCACGAGCGCATCGCGCGTGACCGAGGTCGCGGCTGCTGCGTCCACGGTCTCGGGCGGAGTGAAGGTGACGTGGGCCGACACGAGCGTCCACTGTCCCGCCCCGCTCAGGGTCGCCGCGACGACCCGCGTCTCTCCCGGCTGAAGAGCGGTGATGGGAACGCCGTCGCGGGCATCGAGACGGTTGGAGAAGACCGTGCCCTCCATCCAGAAATCGGCCGTGGCATCGACCGGCTTCGTCGACGAGTTGCGCACCGTGAACCACATGTCCACCGTGCCGTCCGCGGGATTGACGGCCGGCATCCCGTTGCCGTTCAGCCCACCGACGAAGAGCCCGCCGCCGACGCTCACCTCGTTCGCCGGGGTGGTCTGTCCGGCCGGCGTCGTCCCCGGATCCGAGGAAGTTCCCGCGCCCGTCGACCCGCCCACGCCGGTGGAGCCCCCCGCGCCGCGCGAGCCGCCCGTCGACGAGCCACCCGTCGACGATCCGCCGGACGACGTGCCCGTGGCGGGGCCGGAACCGGTCGTCGATGAGGAGGAGGGCGAAGGCGAGGGCGTCGATCCGTCGGTGATGCTGACGGTCAGCGGGGTACCCGAATCGGCGTCGGACGCCAAAGCGGGAACGGCGAGACCGACTGCCGCGACGGCCGCGAGCGCCAGAGAGACGACGAGTCGCCGCGACGCGCGTCGACGGGGCGTCACGGGGCGCCCACGCGCAGGTCTGCTGCGCTGTTCGCGTCGGACGCGGTGGCGTGCTCCATGTAATCGACCCACTGCTGCGCGAGCGCTTCGTCACGCCGGCGATGCCACCGCAAGAGCACGAAGACGATCGCGGCGAGCGCGAGAAGGATCAGAAGCGTCCACGGCGGAGCGAACGTGACCGCGTCGCGCGAGACCGGCGTGACAGAGAGCTGCTGCGTCATGTCCGGGGAATCGACGAACGGGCTCAGCACCGTTCGCGCGTCGAGGTAGAACCACTGCCCGACACCGCCGATGGTCGTCTCGTAGGTCGAGGTGTTGCCGGGGAGCAGAACGGGGATGCTGCCACCGTGGAGGCCGGTGGCGAAAATGCCGAACCACGTGCTCACACCGTTCGTGAGGTTGGCAGCCAACGCGACGTTGCCCGTGTTCGTGACGGTGTACCGCGCCTTCACCGCCCCGCCCACGGGATTCCACCAGTCGCCCTCGTGGGTCGCGTCGTAGCTGGTGATCGTGAGCTGCGGCTGAAGTTCCCCCGACACGCGCGCGAAGATCGACGTCGCCACGCGGCGGTCGACGTTGACCTGCTGCCCGTCTTCGACGACGGATGCCACGAGACCGCCGACGTGATCGCCGGGCGTCCCATCTGCGGGCACCGCGATGGTGAACGTGAGAAGACGCACTTCGTCGGGCGCGAGCGAGAACCGGACCCGGTCGCTGCCGTCATCGAAACGCAGCCAGGCGCCGACCGAGGTGGGCGCATCAGCGGAGGCGAGCAGCGAAAAGCTGCCGTCTTCGCCGTTGAAGGCGTCGGTTGCGAAGACGGTGAAGTCCTGCCGTTCCGTGCCCGTGTTGCCGACGAGCACGCGATCGGTGATGCTCTGGCCCGGGTCGGCGGTGAAGGTGAACCGGGAGCGGCCGTCGGGGCGGCCGTCCTCACCGGCGGGACGTGTCGCGACACCGACGGTGGCGGCGGACGTGGCGTCGCCCTCGGCGGCCGTCGCGGGCGCCGAGGGGACCAGGAAGGCGATCGTCGCCGCAGCGACGAGAAGAGCGGCGCCCAGAGCCGGGAAGCGGCGCCGCGAGGTCGTGGAGAGCACGGTATATCTCCGCAGATGGGGGCGACGTAGGCATGTCGCGGGGGTGAACGAGGCCTGATGGGGAACGAGCCGAGACATGTCACGGCGCGGGCGCCGACGCACCGTGCGGGGAGACCGGTGACGGCCTCCCCGCACGGCGTGCAGCGGGTCTATCCGAGATCAGCTCACTTGGAGGTGAGCGTCAGCGTCAGCGTCGAGGTGTAGTCACCGGTCTGGGCGTCCTTGGGAGCCTTGAAGGTGAGATCGGCGTCGAACAGCGCACCGGAGGTGAGCGTGGAGACCGCCGAGCTGGATGCGATCTTCGAGCCCGTGGTGCCGAGGGTCACGCCCGAGACGAGCGACGTACCGGCGTAGGCCTTGGGAGCCAGCGTGAGAGCGGTAGCCGGGATCTCGTCGCCCGAGGAGTTCTTGAAGGAGCTCCACGCGGCGTCGAGGTTCCAGCCCTTCAGGACGTTGCGGTCGTCGACCACGGTGACCTTACCGAGGGAGGCCTGGGCGGTCTTGTCGCGCGCGACGCTGCTGAAGTCGACCTTCGTGGCCTCGGCATTGAGCGACCACAGGTCGCTCGCGGTCACGGCGGCGGTCACGTCGACCGTGTCGGTGGTGGTGTCACCCGAGGCCGAGACCTTGGTGATCGTGTCCCACGCGAGGACCGCGAACGTCGCGTCACCGGGGGCGGTGAGCGCGATGGTGTGCTCACCGGCGGCCAGCGACGAGATGTCGACGGTCGCATTGCCGTTGGCGTCGGTCGTGACCTGGCCGAGGTTGGTCGGGGCGGACCATGCCCAGGCGACGAGCGTCTTGTTCGCGTTGGCGGAACCGGCGGGAACCGTGACCGTCTTCGCACCCTTGGCGGGGTCGGCGATGTCGACCTTGTTCGTGGCCGAACCCTCGGGCTTGGTCGGAGCGGTCGGAGCGGGAGCCGCCACCGTGCCCGAGAAGGCCTTCTCGTTCGAACCCGCGCTGTTGGTCGCGACGATCGTGACGCTGTACGCCCCCGCGGTCGTGGGCGTGCCCGAGACGACGCCGCTGGAGGCGTCGAGCGCGAGGCCGGCGGGCAGCGCGCCACCCGACTTGACCGACCAGGTGAGGGGTGCGGTGCCGTCGGCGGTGAGCGTCTGCGAGAACGCCGTACCCACCGTTGCGGCGTTGAACGATGCCGTGGTGATGGAGGGGGCGGTGGCGGCCGCGGCGGGCGTGGCGAAGGTCCACGTGGCCAGTTCGGGCTTGGCGTTGGCCGTGACCGAGATATAGATGAAGTCCGTCTCGAGGACCTGGTTGCCGTTGAAGAAGGCGATACCCAGCGAGTAGTCGCCGCCCGTGTTGGCGACGGCGCCGCTGCCCGAGGGAGAGCCCGTTCCGGTGCTGGTGTTGGCGCTCGGCATCAGGTTGGGCAGCTGGATGCCGCTCGGGGTGAGGCCGAGAGGACCGTACGCGTTCCAGGCCGCCACGTTGGCCTCCTGGCCGCGGGGCGAGATGAACGTACGGACGCTCCCGCTGTTCGCGGGGACGGTGAAGAAGCTGTTGTAGTCCTCGTCACTCGGGTCGGGCGAGCCCAGGACCGAGTCGTTCCAGCCGAGGACCTTGCCAGCGGGGATCTGCGTACCGTCGAGGTCCGAGATCAGGTAGACCGGGTGAGCGGAGCCCACGGTCGGGACGACCGCCGCCGACGCCGCAGCGGCGGGGACGATCGAGAGCGCAGCGGCGGTCACGACGGCGCCGAGGCCGAGGATTCCGCGCTTCGCGAGGGTGATCTTCATGAGGAGTGTTCTCTTTCTCGTGGGTGAGGATCAGTTGTTGCGGGTGAGGACGGTGCCGGTGGGAGCCGAGAAGCCGAACTTGGCCTTGACGGCCTTCGTCGTCGTCGGCGAGCCCGAGCCACCCCAGTAGGTGAGGCTCGTGGTGGACGAGGTGTTGACCAGGGCGGCGACGCCCGAGTCGAACGCCGCGTTGTCGGGCGTGATCTTGGCCGTGGGGACCACGATGTAGACCGTGCGGCCCCAGTCGGCGCTGTTGTAGTAGCTGGTGCTGGGGGTGAGGTTGGGCGCAGTGCCCGTGAAGGCGGCCACACCGGCGATTGCGCCCACCGAGACACCCGAGAACGTGTTGATGCGCGAGGCGCCGTTCGACTGACCGATGTAGTTGGCGACCGAGAGCGGGATGATCTGGATCTCGTTGCTGGCGGGCGTCAGCACACGACCGTCGTTCTCGGGGATCGAGTTGCTGCGCGTGTCGACGGCGGAACCCAGCGTGGTGGTGCTGAGGCCGATCTTGCCGAGGAAGGTGGTCCACGTGCCGGAGCTGGACTGCAGACCCAGCGGCTTCAGGGTGTAGCCGGTGCCGGCGAGGACCGCGCTCGCGGACGAGCTCGAGGTCGCCGAGTAGATACTGCTCAGCTGGTCCTTCGAGAGGTCGTTGATCGCGTCGGTCGCCGCGGTCGCGTTGGCGCTGCCGGTCGCAGCACCGACCTTGAACGCGTAGCCGATGGCATCCTGACCGAAGGGCACGTAGGTCAGCAGGGTTCCGGTGGTGCCGCCCACCGAGGAGCTGCGGGCGAAGTCGACCTGGTCCTTGACGTTGACGTTGTTGAAGGTGAACGCGGTGCCGCTCGCGCCGCCGACCGACGCGATGAGGGCGTTGCGGCCCGCGCCGGAGCCGTTCGGACGGTCGAAGACGGGGCCGAAGGCCTTCGTCTGGATGCTGCCGACGCCTCCGGCGACGCCCAGCGTGAAGGCATCCCACGACGCCAGCGACTTGCCGTTGCCTGACACCTTCACCGAGGGGCCGGTGATGTTGGTCCCGTTGGCGAGGGCGCTGACGGCGTCCTGCAGGGTGTCGGAGCCGACGATCGAGTAACCGTCGGAGATCGGGTCGGCGTTGGCCGCCGACGCCATGCCAGCGCCGGCAAGGGCGACGCCAACGGCCGCGCCGAACGCGACGATTCGCTTGAGCTTCATTTCTTCCTGTTCTTTTCGGGTGCAGAGGATGGGTTACTGCGAAGAAGCCGGCAGGCGCGGGCCTCAGGTGACCCGTCTTCTCAGACGGGTGATCAGGGGCACCCCGGCCGCGCTCGCCAGTCCGGCGAGCACGCTCAGGGGCAGAGCGGCACCGAGCGCGCCGCCGTCGGGGTCGTCCGGGGTCTTCGCCCCGGCGAGCGCCCCGCTGGACGCACCGGATGCCGCCGTCGTCGCGGAGTCCGTCGACGAGGGCGCGGCCCCGCCCGCCGCGGCGGCGCTCGCAGCGCTCGACGACGCCGCTCCCGTGGTCACCGCCGTCTGCTGCGAGGGGATGTACGCGCCGGACGTCGACGACGACTCCCCGGTCGACGAGGGCCGAGGGCCGTTCTGCATCACGTCCGCGGCATCCCGCGCCTGCTCAATCCAGGCCGCGGGCAACGCGACGTAACCGTCGGGAAGCTCTCCGGCCGCCGTCCCGGGGGTCTGCGCCTGGGTGCCCACGGCGAAGCGGACGAGGTCCGCGTACGCCGCGCGCAGCGAGGGATCGGTGGCCGTCGGATTGGTGGCCGCATAGACGGGCATCGTGAGCGGGTAGGCGTCACGGGAACCCGCGGCCACCGACGACTTCGGGTCGAAGGCGACGACTCGATCCCCCGCGCCCGCCGGCGTCATCACATCGGCCGCCGCTCGCATCGAGGCGCTCGTGGGAGCGGCGAATCCGCCGGAGGGATTACGCAGGGATGCCGTGACCACCTGGAACCGCGCGGCGGCGGCCGCACTGGTGAGCCCGAGGAGGCGCTGGCTTCCGGGCAGCATGCGCGGGTTCTTGCCGTACTTCGGCGGGACGGTGTTCGGATCCCATTGCCCCGGTCCCTGGCCGTCTCCGCGGAGCGTCAGATACGCGATCGCGGAGAGGTCGTTGGCGTAGGGGCGCCAGGTCACGAGGTTGATGGGGGCCTGATTCTTCGGCACCACCTCGACGGGGTCGGCCTTCGGGAAGTCGTCCCGATCGAGCGAGAACGCCACCTTGCTGGGATTGATGTCGGCGTTCGTGGAGTACCACGGGTTGACGACCATGCCCCACGGGTCCGGCTTGCTGGCGAGGAAGTCCATCGCATCCTGGTCGGAGGAGATGTACTTCCACACCGCGCGAGCGGCATCCGACCGCCCCTGCGGAACGATGACGTCGGCGATCGCGGCGCCCTGGAGGTCCTGGGCCCTCCACTCGGGATCGTTGACCGCGAGGAAGTCCTCATCGCGAGTGATGTTGTACTCGTTCGTCCCCGTCAGATATCCCTGGTCGGCCCCGGTGGGAATCGACGAACGGTAGGAGTAGCTGAGGAGCTTCGCCAGCAGACGCGGGGTGAGGTTCACGCCGCGGAACGGCGTGCGCGCCTTGTCCTTCCACTCCTGGGGGACGGTCTTGTCGTTGGGGTTCGGAAGCCTGTCGATCGCCAGCGAGATGGCCACGCCGCTCAAGGCCACGGGGGCGTACGTCAGCGGGTCCTTGCCCTCGGTCGTGAGTGCGTAGCTCGTCAGGGCGAGGGGCGCCTGCGCGTTCTTGGCGGCAGAGAGCAGGGCGTCCGACTCGGCGCTCGTGATGAGCGAGTAGACCGAACCGTTCTTCCGGTTGCAGACCGCGGGCTGCCACGAAGCGACCGCGAGCGCCGCGAGCTCGCTGCCCGCGACCTGCCGCTCGGCCTGTCCGATCGGGCAGCCGGCGCCGACGGGTGCGAAGTCGAGCTTCACCGAGAGTGCGTGCTGCCACGAGTCGGCGAAGAGGCCCGACTGGGTGATGTTCGTCGACCCGTTGTCCGAGGTCCCGCGCGGGAGGACGACGAGCCAGCACGACGCTCCGACGGTGACGCCGGACGTCGTCACCGGGTTTCCGCATCCGAGTCCGTTCGACTGGACGGCCGTCTGCACCTCGAAGGTGACGGAGCCCTTCCCGTCGTCTCCCGAACCGACCCACGGAATCTCGTTGGTGGTGTACGAGGTGAAGAACTGGTTGCCGTTGACATCGACGGCGGAGTTGATCGTCTTGCCGCCGGTCTTCGGGTCGCGCGTGATCGAGTCGACCCGGGTCCCGTCGCGAGCGATGAACGGGATCGACGTGTAGGGCGGGTAGATGATCGAGCCGGGGGCGGTGAATTCCACATCGGCCGCGGGCACCTCGTCCATCGAGGAATAGTTGCGGTACGCGTCGCGGGTCGCCCCGACGCTCCCCGCCCCTCCGTACTGACACGTCGTGCGATCGGGACGCTGGGCGTTCTGCGGATCGTCGCCCCAGCACATGAACACCTGGAGGAAGTTCTCGCCGCCGTTGCCCCCCGCCGACGGCGCCGTCGATTTCTTGCCGCCGGTCCAGTCGAGACGGATGCCCTGAGCGACCAGGCCCCGGGTCTGCGAGACGGAGACGGAGAGGTCGGGCAGGGGGGCCGTGTCGAGCTGAGGGTCCTGCTGCTTCGCCGTGATCGTCACGGCGGAGGAGGTCGCGGCGGTGGCGGACTGGCCGCCCGAGACGACGCCTCCCGAGACCAGCGCGAAGACGGAGACGCCCGCCACCAGACCCGCCGCGAGCGGGCCGAGCGCCCGACGCACGCCTCGACCGGACTGGCCCGCGCGTCTCGGACGGCACGTCCGTGACCGGGTCGTCGAGGCGTCGGCGTCGCTGCGCTCGCGGGGGTCAGACACAGGTGAATTCCTTAAATTCTGCGGGTGACTTTCCACCCGCGATGAGCTAAAAGCGCGGAGGTGACGGTGGCATGAACGCGCCCGCAACGAGGTACCGATGCGGTGGGCTCGAGACGCGAACGCTTCCGCCGAGGCTCCGGCGGATGCCCGCTCGGTCACCGACGGTTCGTTCGCGCGCCGGATCGTCGGATGATCACGGGCGGGATGAGGATGGCCGCGAGCATGAGCAGCCCGGCGACGAGCATGATGGACTGCGGGGTCCCCCACCCGTCATCCGCCAACGTGAACGGCGACGACACCGCCGCGTTCACGGCCGCCCCTCCCCCAGAGACCAGCACGCCGTTCGCGTCGTACACGGGGGCGCCCGCCGCATCACCGGCAGCGGCTGAACCCGCGGCCGCCGCAGCCCCGCCGAACGAACCGCCACCCGAGGCGCCCGCTGCCGCGGCAGCACTGTTGGCCCCACCCGAGGCCCCGCCCGCGCCCGTCGCCGGTGTGACTTCCTGGGCACCGCCCGTTCCCTCCACGCACTGCGTGGATCCCTTCTTGTCGCAGTCGGGAGGGTTGGGAGCGGAGGCGGCGAGCTGATTGTTCGCCGGGGAGTCGCCCGGCTTGAACGTCGGGTTGTTGCACTTGTTGAAGTCGACCTGCCCCTCTGTTCCGGGGATCGACTTCAAGACGTCGGAACCCGCCTGGACGAGGTTCATCGGCAACGGCGAATACCCGAGGGCGGAAGCCTGCTGCTGGCCCTCGCACAGCATGTAGTTCGCGAAACGACTGAGGGTCTTGCCCTTCTCGGCCGTGAAGATCTTGTTCGTCTGGGTGGGGACGATCATGTACGAGTAGCTCGACATCGGATACGCCCGAGGATCGCCGCTGTTGTACACGCCGTCCAGGTTCTGCGTGAGGTCGGGGTTGATCGCGGCGGACATCAGCGCCACGGCGACCGACTGGTATGTCGGCTCCACGTAGTACCCGGCCTTGTTGAGCACCTTCACGACGGGGAACCCGGACTTCATCGCGTACGAGTACTCGACGTAGGTGATGGCCCCCTCGCCGTAGTCCTGGCTCACGTAGCCCGCCACGCCCAAGGAGCCGTTCTGTCCCTTGAACGAGGCGTTGACTTGCGGGAACTGCGAGCGCATGCCCTGCGTCCAGATGTTGCCGAACTGCTTGGACATCCACAGGGTGAACTGCGCGCTCGTCCCCGAGCCGTCCGAACGATAGACCGGCGTGATGGTCTTATCCGGCATCGCGAGGGCGGGGTTGTCGGACTGGATCGCCGGGTCGTTCCACTTGGCGATCTGACCGCTGAAGATCTTGGCGATCACCTCGCCGGACAGTCGCAGGTTCGTGACGCGCTTGCCACCGATCTTGAGGTTGTACATCAGCGAGGTGCCACCCGCCACGATCGGCATGTACGCGAACTTCCCCTGCAGCGGGGTCCCGTCGCTGAACGTCGTCTCCGGCGCGGAACCGTCCTCGGGGTTGTCCTGGAAGGGAATCTCACTGATGGCGAAGTCGACGGTGCTGTTGCGGAAATCCGTGCGCCCGGCGCTCGACCCCGTCCCCGAGTAGTTCACCGTCATGCCGTAGTTGCTGGCCACGTTCTTGCGCCACTGATCGAGCGCGTTCTGCGACCAGGTCGAGCCGGATCCGGAGATCGGCACGTACCCGTCGGCCTGTGCGGGCGAGGGGGCCAGCGCGACGAGGGAGACGACCGCGAGCACCGCGGCGAAGCGGGCCAGGCGGGGACGGACATTCACGACGGGTTCTCCTCGGTGGATCGGTTGAAGCGTGCGGTGAGCGCGCGCAGCGCGAGGCGACGCTCGAGGTCCTTGGGCGGACGGCCCGGCGGCAGGGTGCGTCGTCCGGCACGCGAAGCGGCGACGGCGGACTCCCCCTCGATGCGGACGAGATCGCGAGCCGACGCGGCGGACGCGGCACGACGCTGACGGTCCGAGAGTTGGCCGGGCCCTCGTCCACCAATCAGGCGGGCGACGATGAACAGGGTCAGCACGAGCAGCACGAGGGTGGCGGCGGTGCCGAACCCGCGGGCGATCATGCTCGGCTCCGGGGACTTCACGAAGTCGAACACCTGTAGCGGGAGCGAGATCATCGGACCCGAGAAGGGGTTCAGGTTCATCTCCGCGGTGACGCCCGAGGTGAGCAGCACCGGAGAGGTCTCGCCGATTCCGCGGGCGGTACCGAGGATCACGGCCGTCACGAGACCGGAGCGCGAGGTGGGCAGGACGACGCTCCACACCGTGCGCCACCGGCTCGTGCCGAGCGCGTACGACGCCTCGCGCAGGTTGTGGGGCACCAGGCGCAGCACCACGTCGGAGGCCCGGATGATGATCGGGAGCATCATCACGCTGATGGCGAGGGATGCCGCGAACCCCGAGCGCTGATTCGTGATGAGGGTCACGACGGCGGCGTAGACGAACAGTCCCGCGACGATCGAGGGCAGAGCCGTCATGGCATCCGAGATGGTCCGCACGAAGCGGGCGAAGCGTCCGCCGATCTCGTTCAGGAAGACGGCCGTGGTCACCCCAAGCGGAATCGTGATCGTCAAGGCGATGCTGATCTGGATGAGCGTTCCGACGATGGCGTGCGCGATGCCACCCATCGTCAGCGGGTCGAGGGGACCGGCGAGCTTCATCGTCTCGGTGAAGAAGTTCAGGTGGAACAGGGCCGACGAGCCCCGCACGAGGGTGAAGAACACCACGAAGGCCAGCGCCCCGAGCAGGAGCACGCCCGCGGAGTAGAACAACGCGGTCATGACCCGCTCGCTGATGGCGAGACGGTCGGCGCGCATCGCGGTCAGGACCGCGTAGATGCCGAGGAAGCCGATGAACGACAGCACCACCCACCCGACGACACCCGTCATGGGGGTGAGCCATCCGAACATCAGTGTCGAGACGGCGACGGCCGCCGCCCCGCTGCCGATGAGGTCGAAGCGGTCGCCGAAGGGGACCGTCCGCAGATCGCGTCGCTCGCCGACGGCGCCCGTGCGATGCGGAATCGACGTGCGCGAGGTCTGGCGCGGAGACTCGTCTCGGGCCGTAGCCGTCGGGGCCTCGGGGGTGAGGATCGCCATCAGTTGCTCTCCGCTCCGGACCGGCTGCGCGCGACGATCGTCGACGCGGTGAAGTTGACGATCAACGTGATGATGAACAGCACGAGCCCCGCCGCCATGAGGGCGGACAGGCCGAACTGGCTCGCCTCCCCATAACGGAGGGCGATGAGCGCGGACACCGAGTTGGTGCCGGTCTTCAGCAGCTCGGTGTTGATCGTGAAGATCGGCGAGATGATCATGACGACGGCGATGGTCTCGCCGAGGGCGCGTCCGAGGCCGAGCATGGTGCCGCCGATGATGCCGCCCCGGCCGAAGGGGAGCACGACGGCGCGGATCATCCCCCATCGGGTCGAACCGAGCGCGAGGGCCCCCTCCCGCTCGCCGAGCGGCGCTTGCGAGAACGCCTCGCGCATCACCGAGGTCTGGGTCGGCACGACCATGAGCGCGACGACGATCCCCGCGATGAACGCCGAGGAGGTGTACGCACCGGCGTCCGTCAGCCGTGCGCCGGTCTCGTCGGCGACGCGGAAGATCGGGATCCAGCCGAAGTAGGTCGAGATCCACTGGGCGACCGGGATGACGCCCGTCTGGAGGAAGAACACGCCCCACAGCCCGAACACGACACTGGGCACGGCCGCCATCAGGTCGACCATCGTGATGAGAAGGCCCCGCGCCCGTGGCGGCACGATCTCGCTGATGAGCAACGCCGTCCCCATCGCCAGCGGCACAGAGATGGCCATGGCCACCAGGGCGATGGTCACCGTCCCGAACAGCACGGCGGCGACACCGAACGTGCCGGTCTCGGGCGACCATTCCTGCGTCGTGAGGAACGACGGACCCGCCACCGCGAGGGCATCGCCGGCGCGCGCCGTGAGGAAGATTCCGACGGCGAGCATCACGGCGACGGTGATGGTTCCCGCGGCATACGCGGTGGTGCGGAACACCCGATCGGCGATGACGGGAGCGCTCTTCAATGAGCGTGGCGTCGGCTTCGCCGCGTCCGTCGTCGGCGGTAGCACCGCCGTCGTGGTGTCCGTCATGCGCCCTCCATCGATCGCGCCGGGAGTCGGCCGCGCCTCACGTCGCTCAGCCTCGAACGACGAGGGGAGGATCGCGGGGCGCCGGTCGACCGGCCGGTGTCGCGACTCGCTCGCTTCCCCTGGAACCGGCTCGGGTCGCCGGCATTGCGAGGCTAGGAGCCAGCCGTGAACGGCACCCGGTTCGACTGTCCACGTCGGCTGGCGGGGTGGTGAACGAGAGACGTTCGAAGGTGAACGAGGGACGACGCCGGTCGAGGCGTCATCGCGGTCCGCCCGTCGGCGAGGCGGTCGAGACCGGCGTCGGCGTGGACGACGGAGACGGCGGGACCGGCGTCGGAGTCGCCCGGGCTGCGGCGACGAGGATCGTCACGGCGCTTCCGAGACGGACGGCGCTTCCCGCCGCGGGTTCGACGCCGACGACGGTCCCCGTCGGTCGGTCGGAGGCGACGGTCGTCTGCGCCGGGACGAAGCCCGCTGCACGCATCGACGAGGCCGCTCCCGCGGCATCCATTCCGACGACGTCCGGGACGAGATTGGATCCGGATGCCACGACCAGGCGCACCGCGGAACCGAGCGCGACCGCCGTCCCGGGGGCCGGGTCGGAGGAGAGCACCGTCCCGCCCGACTGGGGCGCGTCGCGCTCGGTGATGTCGCCGAGGACGAACCCCGCCGCCGCGAGCGCGAGTCGCGTGTCGTCGAGGGAGCCGAAGGCGGGCACGAGCGCGGTGGCGATCGGTGCGGGCGTGCCGGGGTCCGATGCGGTCGGTTGCGGCGTCGATGTCGTCGTCGCGGTGGGCACCGGAGCCGAGGCCGCCGCGGACGGCTCGACCGCGGGCGCCGTACGACCGGCGTTCGCCATGAGGGGGACGGCGGCCGCCGTGCCCGCCAGCAGCAGAACGATGGCCGCGATCGCTCCCCACCGGGGTCCGTGTCGCGTCGACTCGTCCACCGGAGCGGGGGCCGGCGTCGGACCGGCACCGAGAGGGGCGGCCGTCAGGACCCGTGTCGACGACACCTCGTCATCGCCGCGGGCGGGCGCTCGCACGGGGGTGACCGCATCGAGAACCGCTGCGCGCATCTCGGCGGCGTCGGCGAATCTGTTCGCCGGCTCCTTGAGCATCGATCGCACGACCACGCGATCGAGCGCACCGGGGACGGAGCGGACGGCCACGGACGGGACGGGAGGCGGGGCGTGCAGGTGGGCCCGGATGACGGCGGTCCGGTCGCTCCCCGTGAACGGGGCGCGACCGGTGAGCGCGAAGTACAGCATCCCGCCGACCTGATACAGGTCGCCGCGCGGGCCGACGGGCTGCCCGCTCAGCTGCTCGGGCGAGGCGAACTCGGCGTTTCCGACCACCCCCGCGGTGACCGGTGACACAGAGCTGCGCAGAACGTCGTCGCCGTGGGCCGTCTCTCCCGCCGCATCGGCGAGGCCGAAATCGAGGAGCGTCGATCGGGGGCGGCCCTCGTCGTCGACGCGCACGAGCACGTTCGCGGGCGACACATCGCGGTGCACGAGACCGACCGCGTGAGCGGCACCCAGCGCATAGAGGATGTCCCCGGCGACCGCCCCGGCGTGGACCGCGGAGAGCGGACCGGTGGCACGGACGTGCTCCGCGAGGGTCACGCCTTCGACGATCCGCTGGGCAATCCAGGCGATGGGGATGCCGTGCTCGCGGAAGGTCCCCATATCGACGACGGCGACGATCGACGGGTGGGAGACGTGCGCCGTCCGCCTGCCCTCGCGGAGGAAGGCCTCGCGGACGGTGTCGCTCTGAGAAAGGTGGGGATGCAGCAGTTTGACGGCGACGGTCTGACCGGTCACCTCATCCCGGGCGCGGAAGACGGATGCCGTTCCCCCGGTGCCGAGGAGCCCTTCGACGCGGAACCTCCCCGCGACGAGACCGGCGGCATCGTCGACCATCAGTCGGCTCCCTCAGACCGGCCGACCGGCTGCCGCAATCCTGCGCGCCGACGAGCGATCACGCGGGCTGCGCCGACACGCGCGACCGACGTCCGGAGGCGCTCCCGATGCTGACGCCCTCGACGACGTCGGCGGACCGGAACACCGCGACGGCCGCGCGGCCGGCCGCCGACGCCTCACCGGCTGATTCGTACCAGCGCGCCGCGGTCGCGATCGGCCGATCGCCGCGGCGCAGCACCCACGCGTGCTTGGTCGCCACGGGGCCGCGGACCGTCGACACCTGCAGCTGGTCCGCGCGGGACTGTTCAACCCGGGCGGCGTCGACCGCGACGGACGGCGAGGCGAAGACCGTCGCGCAGCGGGCGAGCTCGCGGTTGTTTGTCGCGAGGAGCCGCCAGACGCCGAAGACGCCGATCGGGGCGAGAGCACCCGCGGCCGTGGGGTTCTCCATCAGGGCGAGTTGTGATGCCGCCAACTCGGGGAGAAGGTAGGAACGGAAGAGCAGCCACGCGCTCAGTCGCGGATCGCGCACCGAGCGGAAGGTGTCGAAGATCACCCGTCCGCGGCGCGCGCGGGTGGAGAAGAGCTGATCGCTCACGAGAGGCCCCTGTCTGGCGGAGCCGTCGTGGGGGTTTCGGGTTCCCCGCGCTGTTCCGTAGAGAGAAACGTCCTCCTGTCGCGTAGCCGCGGCGCGAGCAGAGGGTGAACGAGCGGTTCACCAGCCCGCAACGATTCGTCGCGTATTCACAAGATGCGTTTACCCGCACGTTCATCCGGTCTGCCCTCGGGCGGTGACCGCGCACGCAGGCACGCCTCGCGCGACGCACCGCCGGTCCCGCGGCTGGTGGGCCGCGCGACCGGTACGGCGAGCCCAGGTCAGAGCGCGCGACGCCCCTCGAAGGCGCGACCGAGGGTCACCTCATCGGCGTACTCGAGGTCGCCGCCCACGGGAAGACCGGATGCCAGACGAGTCACCCGGATCTCGAGGGTGTGCAGCAGCCTGCTGAGATAGGTTGCCGTCGCTTCTCCCTCGAGGTTCGGGTTCGTGGCGAGGATGACCTCTTGCACGGTGCCGTCGGCGAGGCGCTGCATGAGCTGGGTGACGCGTAGGTCGTCGGGGCCGATACCCGCGATGGGGCTGATGGCGCCACCGAGCACGTGGTACAGGCCGCGGAACTCGCGGGTGCGCTCGATCGCCGCGACGTCTTTGGCGTCCTCGACCACGCAGATGAGGGTGGCGTTGCGTCGCGGGTCACGGCAGATCGAGCAGCGTTCCTGCTCGGTCACGTTCCCGCAGATCTCGCAGAACTTCACTTTGTCGCGGATCTCGCCGAGGAGCGTGGACAGTCGTGACACGTCGAAGGACGGCGACTGGAGGATGTGGAAGGCGATGCGCTGCGCGGACTTCGGGCCGATGCCGGGGAGGCGCCCGAACTCGTCGATCAGGTCTTGGACGATGCCGTCGTACATCAGGTGAACCTCGTCGGGGGCTCGTAGGGTTCGTCGCGCACGTAGTTGGCGCCGAGCATCTGGCGCACCACGGCTTCTCCGTACCGCTGCACTCCCCCGCTCAGGGGTGCCATGCGCGGAACGACGACCGGCGGTAGCGGAACCTCGGCCTCGTCGACAGGGGGGATGACATCGTCATCGTCCACCTCATCGGGGGCGGGGACGGAGGGGGTCACCTCCCGCGGGGGCAGGACGACGCCCTCGTGCACCGCGGAGGGCGCGACGGCGGTGGCTTCATCGGGCTCGTCGTCGACCGCGAGCGCGGACGGCGCGGCGGGGGCGAGAGTCGCCGTCGAGGTGGATCCGTCCGACGCGGGGATCGGCGCGACGGCCCACTCGGTCACGGAGGACGAGTACGGCGAGGAGCTCTGCGGGGCGCGCGGACCGAATGCCGAGACACCTGACGACGGTCCGTTCGTCGACGACGGACCCGCGGGGCCGCGCGACGATCCCCCCGGACCGGAGCCTCCGGGACCGTCGCCTTCCAGGCGCGCGAGGTACTTGACCCGAATGCCGAGGACCGCCTGGATGGCCTCGCGAAGGTCTTCGCTCGGGCCGCCCTCGGGTGTGCGCGTCTTGAACGCGGTCAGGTCGCTTCCGGTCCGGAACGCGAGGGTGAGCACGTCGCCCTCGAACGCGGCGACGGCGGAGGTCGACACGACGAGCCACGACGAGCGGCTGGCGACTTCGAGCTGGCCGAGGACTTCGGGCCAGGCATCGCGGACGTGTCCGAGTTCGATCGGCCCCACCGGCGTGGCGGGGGGCGTGGGCGCGGTCGGCTCGAGCGGAGACGCGTCGTCGGCCGTCGAGCCGGGGGCCGGCGCGGGGGCGGCGGGCGACGCGGCGCGCTGCGCCTCGGTGGATCGAGCATCCGCGGGCTGGGGAGCGGTGGGCGCGGTCGCGATCGGCGCGTCGGTGGGAGCGACGGCCGCGGCGTCGTCGACGTCGTTCGAGGTCTGCGCCGCCTCGGGGGTGGGCGCCGTGTCGAACGGGTGGGCGTCGTCCGAGGCGTTCGCGTGGCCGGAGCCGTCAGCGGGAGACGGGGCGCGTTGTCCGGTCGTCGATGGAGTCACGGCATCCGCCCGCGACGACGGCGTACCGGGCGCGCTCGCGGGACGCTGCACGGAGGCGCGGGCCGGCGCGGGTGACGGCTCGTCGTCGTCGTCGTCGAACGGCGGCGGGGCGTCATCGTCGGTGAACGGCGGCGGAGCGTCGTCGTCGTGCGGGGGCGGCACGAACTCGGCGGCTCCCGGGCGTTCGGAAGGACGCGAGTCACGCGCCCCCGGAGTCGCGACCGCCGGAGATGCCACCGAAGGAGCCGCGACGGCAGGGGACGCGACGGCAGGGGCTCCGCCGGCAGACGATGCCGATCCCGGAGCGGCGATCCGCGCGGGCGCGGCGTCGGGCTCGGACGTCGGGGGCACGGGAGCCGTGACACGGGGCGTCGCGGTGGGCGCGGCGACGGCGGGAGAACCGCCCCCCGGCGAAGCGATGCTGGGCGACGCGACCGTGGGAGATGCCACGCCGGGTGACGCGACACGGGGTGACGCTTCAGCGGGAGACGCGACACCGGGCGAGGCCACAGCGGGCGAGGCCATAGCGGGAGACGCGACCGCGGGAGACGCAACACCGCGAGACGCCGCAGCGGGAGATGCGGCCACCGGCGACGCGATTCGCGCCCCGCCGGGGCTGGCGACCGCGGGCGTTGCGGTGGCCGAGCCGGCGGTGGGGATGTCGGCCGCGGGAGATGCCGGACGCCCCGTCGCCGGAGCGGCCGGGGCCGAGCTGCGCGCCGTCTCGAGATCGTGCGCCGTCGCGGGCGACGTGCCCTGGGCGACGCCGGCATGGGTGAGCACGCGCGCGACCAGGAGCTCGAGCTGCAGGCGCGGAGAGGTGGCCCCGGTCATCTCGTCGAGAGCCGCGACCACCAGGTCGGCCGTGCGCGACAACCGCGCGGCGCCGAACGCCGTCGCCTGGCGGGACATGCGCTCGAACTCGTCGTCGGGGATCCCGCGCAGGATGGCCGACGCGCCCGCGCCGGTGGCCGCGACGACGATGAGGTCGCGCAGGCGCTCGAGCAGGTCGTCGACGAAGCGCCGCGGGTCTTGACCGGTCTGCACGACCCGGTCGATGGCGGCGAAGGCTCCCCCGCCGTCGTTCGCCGCGAAGGCGTCGACGACCTCGTCGAGGAGCTCGGAGTGCGTGTACCCGAGCAGCGCGACCGCGCGCTCGTAGCGTACGAGGACGTGTCCGGCATCGTCGACGTCGGATCCGGCGATGAGCTGGTCGAGCAGCGAGAGGGTGTCGCGCGGCGAGCCGCCGCCGGCGCGCACGACGAGCGGCAGGACGCCGGCCTCGACGCCCACGCCCTCGCTCTCGCACAACTCTTGGACGTACTCGAGCATCGCCGCGGGCGGAACGAGCCGGAAGGGGTAGTGGTGGGTGCGCGAGCGGATCGTGCCGAGCACCTTCTCGGGCTCGGTGGTGGCGAAGATGAACTTCACGTGCGCGGGCGGCTCTTCGACGAGCTTGAGCAGGGCGTTGAAGCCCTGCTGCGTGACCATGTGTGCCTCGTCGAGGATGAAGATCTTGAAGCGGTCGCGGGCGGGGGCGAAGATCGCGCGCTCGCGCAGGTCGCGGGCGTCGTCGACGCCGTTGTGGCTCGCCGCGTCGATCTCGACGACGTCGAGCGATCCACCGCCGCCCCGACCCAGCTCGACACAGCTGTCGCACGTGCCGCAGGGCGTGTCGGTCGGGCCGGCCGCGCAGTTGAGGCAGCGCGCGAGAATACGGGCCGAGGTGGTCTTTCCGCAGCCGCGCGGGCCCGAGAACAGGTACGCGTGACCCACGCGGTCGCTGCGCAGGGCGGTCATCAACGGCTCGGTCACCTGCGACTGCCCGATCATCTCGCCGAACGCCTCGGGGCGGTATCGGCGGTACAGGGCTGTCGTCACCACACCAGCCTACGGCGTACCTCCGACATCGCCTCCGCCGTCGTCCGTCGGTCGACCAGAACCCCGCACGCCGAGCCCTCTGGACCGTCACCGCAACAGGAGAATCCACCAGAACAGGGCGATCACGCCACCAACGCCAGGTTCCCGTCGCATCCCCTGTTCTCACCGCACCTCGGACGCCGAGCCGCCAGACCGTCACCGCAACAGGAGAATCCACCAGAACAGGGCGATCACGCCGCCAATGCCATGTTCCCGTCACATCCCCTGTTCTCGTGGCCGCACCCGCGCGCGTCGGAAACGCCGAACGCGGCGACACCCGGAAAGGTGCCGCCGCGTCCGTGAGTCAGAAGCCGCCGTCGAGACCGACCGCGATCGGTCCGTCGTCGTCGCCCACGATCGGAATCGCCGTGGTGACGATGGGTACCGAGGCCGACAGGAGAGTGCCGTCCTCGCGCACCGACCCCTCGAGCTGGCGGATCGACGGTCGCCCGGGCCGGACCGGCCCCTGTCCGTGCAGGGCCACGCGCACGGTCTCACCCGGAGCGACGGTGTAATCCACCCCGCGCACGGCGAAGGCCACGGGTGCGCCGTCTCCCCCGGCGCGCAGGGTCAGCGCCGTCTCGGTGACGGTGATGTCGAGGCGCGTCCCGTGCCAGTGCAGCACGTACGACAGCTCCGGCCAGTCGGCGGGCAGACGCGGGTCGAAGGTGAGCAGACCGAAGTGGTCGCGCATACCGCCGAAGCCGCTCACGAGCGCGGTCCACACCCCGCCGGCCGAGGCCACGTGCACCCCGTCCGAGGCGTTGTGATGCAGGTCGCCGAGGTCGACGAACGCGGCCTGGCGGAAATACTCCAGCGCCAGGTCCTGATACCCCACCTCGGCCGCGAGGATCGACTGCACGACCGCCGACAGGGTCGAATCGCCCGTGGTCAGCGGGTCGTAGTACTCGAAGTCAGCGAGCTTCTCGGCATCCGTGAAGTGATTTCCCTGCAGGAACAGCGCGAGCACCACGTCGGCCTGCTTGAGCACCTGGTACCGGTAGATCACCAGCGGGTGGAAGTGCAGCAGGAGGGGGCGCTGATCGGGCGGGGTGTTCTCGAGGTCCCAGATCTCGCGCTCGAGGAAGACGGCGTCCTGGGGATGGATGCCGAGGGCCTCGCTGAACGGGATGTGCATGGCCTCGGCCGCCTTGTCCCAGCGCTCGGGCTCGGAGGGGTCGAGGTTCATGCGATCGGCCATCTGCGCGTAGGCCTCGGGGTTGTTCTCGGCGAGGTCCCGCACCGTGCGCGCCGCGAAGCGCAGGTTGAACCGCGCCATGACGTTGGTGAAGAGGTTGTCGTTGACGACGGTGGTGTACTCGTCGGGCCCGGTCACGCCGTGGATGTGGAACGAGTCGTGCTCGCCCTCGACGGCGGCGTCGCTCGAGCGCCAGAACCCGAGCGTCGACCACAGGCGCGCCGTGTCCACCGCGATGTCCACGCCCTCGCGGGCGAGGAATTCCTCATCGCCCGTCGCCCGCACGTACTTCGCCAGGGCGAAGGCCACGTCGGCGTTGATGTGGTACTGCGCGGTGCCGGCGGCGTAGTAGGCCGACGCCTCTTCTCCGTTGATCGTGCGCCAGGGGAAGAGGGCGCCCGCTTCGTTGAGCTGGTGGGCGCGCTTGCGCGCCGCGGGAAGCATCAGGTAGCGCATGCGCAGCGCGTTGCGGGCCCAGAGCGGCGAGGTGTACGCCAGGAACGGCAGGACGTAGACCTCGGTGTCCCAGAAGTAGTGGCCGCTGTAGCCCGAACCCGTGACGCCCTTGGCCGGGACGCCCTGTCCGTCGGCGCGGGCCGCCGCCTGCGCGAGTTGGAACAGGCACCAGCGGGTGGCCTGCTGCAGGTCGCCGTGGCCCCCGATGCGCACGTCGGAGCGCTCCCAGAAGTCGGCGTACCAGGCGATCTGCTGCTCGACGAGCCCGTCGATCCCGGTTTCGACGGCGCGGTCGAGCGTGCGGCGGCACCGATCGAGCAGCTCACCCGTCGGGACACCCCGTGAGGTGTGGTAGCTCACCAGCTTGGTGATGGTCGTGGGCACACCGGCCTTCGCGTGCACCCGGTAGACGTTCTTGGCGATGTCGGGCTCGATGAGCTGACGCGAGGTGTACTCGTTCTCCGTCTCGACGAGGTGGTCGGCGATGACCGCGAGGGTCATGTTCGACTCGCTCACCTCGTAGCTCAGCGCGGAGCGGTTGCCGTCCTGCCAGTACTCCCGCGGCTGCAGCACGCGGTCGCTGAGCTTCTCGGTCTTCCGTGGGTCGAAACCCGACTGCTTGGATGCCATGGGCGAGCCGCCGTAGATCCCCTCACCGTCCTGGCGGTTGAGCAACTGGCTGCTCACGGTGACGGGAGCGTCGGCGTCGAGCACCGTCACGGTCAGGCGCAGCACGGCGAGGTGCTTCTCGTCGAACGACACGAAGCGCTCGTCCTCGATGCGCACGCGCTTGCCCGAGGGGGTGACCCACAGGAGGTTGCGGCGCAGGATGCCCTGGCGCATGTCGAGCACGCGCTCGTACTCGCGCACGTCGGCGACGTCGAGCGAGAGCGGCTCGTCATCGACGTAGACGCGCATGACCTTGGCATCCGGAGCATTGATGATCGTCTGACCGACCTCGGCGAAGCCGTAGGCCTGCTCGGCGTGCCGGATCGGGAACGTCTCGTGGAAGCCGTTGATGAAGGTGCCCTGCTCGAGCGCGAACCGGCCCTCGATGGAGTTGCCGCGCAGACCGAGGTAGCCGTTGCCGACCGCGAAGAGGGTCTCGGTGACCCCGACGTCGTCGAGCGAGAACTCGGTCTCGACGAGACGCCATTCGTCGATGGGGAAACGATCGCGATCGATCATCAGGGGCCTTCCAGGGCGAGGGAGATCACCGCGCGCCCGCGGTGCGTCGGGTTGGTCGCGAGAACGCGACGGCTCAGTCTACGAACGCGGCGAGGTCGTCGACGACCACGGTGGCGCCGGCGGCGGAGAGGTCTTCGGCGCCGACGCCGCGGTCGACACCGACGACGACCCCGTATCCGGCCGCCACGGCCGACTTCACGCCGCTCAGGGCGTCTTCGACCGCGACCGAGCGAGCCGGGTCGACGCCCAGCATGCGCGCCGCCTCGGCGAACACGTCGGGGGCGGGCTTGGATGCCAGGTGGTCGCGCTCGGCGACGACGCCGTCCATCACGACCGGGAAGCGATCCCGGATGCCGGCGGCGTCGAGCACCTCGACGGCGTTCTTCGAGCTCGACACGACCGCGATGGGGGTTCCCGCCTTCTGCAGCACGTCGAGGAGGGCGACCGATCCCGGATAGGGCGCGATGCCCTCGCGGCGCAGGATCTCGGAGAACACCACGTTCTTGCGGTTGCCGACCCCGCACACGGTGTCTTCGGACGGGTCATCGGAGGGATCGCCCCAGGGCACCTCGACATCGCGACTGCGCAGCAGGCTCGCGACGCCGTCGTAGCGCTTCTTGCCGTCGACGTATTCGAAGTAGTCGCGGTCGGTGTACGCCGGCTCGATCTTCCACGCCGTGAACAGCTCGTCGAACATCGTCTTCCACGCCCGCATGTGCACCTCGGCGGTCGGGGTCAGCACCCCGTCGAGGTCGAACAGCACGCCCTCGAAGGTCGTGAGATCGGGCAGGGCGGGGCTATCGGTCACGGCGGGCTCCAGATCGGGATGCAATGCGTGGGCGCCGGGGCGCGGCGATCTCAGGTTAGCGGGCGGGGCTGCCGCCGAGGCGGGTTGTGGCGCCCGGTCGTCCGACCCGGTATGAGCACCCGCAGCGCGAATCAGCGGGTGACCGACAGCGTCTGCCGAGCGATCTCGAGCTCCTCGTCGGTGGGGACGACGAGCACCTCGACCCGGGAGGCGTCGGTGGAGATGCGTCGGATGCCGCGCTCTCGCGAGGCGTTGCGCTGGGGGTCGATCTCGACGCCCGCGAAGCCGAGGGTGGCCATGGCCTCCTCGCGGACGCGGATCGAGTTCTCGCCGACCCCCGCGGTGAACGAGATGACGTCGACCCCGTCGAGCTGCGCGAGGTACGCACCCGCGTAGGCGCGGAGGCGGTGGATGTACACGTCGAAGGCGAGCTGGGCGGCCGGGTCGCCGGCATCCCTCCGCTCTCCGATGTCGCGCATGTCGGACACCCCGGCCAGCCCCAGCAGTCCCGAGCGCTTGTTGAGGAGCGTGTCGAGGTCGGCGATCGACATGTCGGCGCGGCGGGCGAGCTGGAGGAGCACCGCGGGGTCGAGGTCACCCGAGCGGGTGCCCATCACCAGGCCCTCGAGCGGGGTGAGGCCCATCGAGGTGTCGACGGAGCGGCCACCCTCGATCGCGGCGACCGAGGCGCCGTTGCCGAGGTGGAACACGATCTGCTTGAGCTCGCCGAGCGGTCGACCGACGAAGGCCGCGGCGGCCTCGCTGACGAACTTATGGCTCGTGCCGTGGAAGCCGTATCGGCGAATGCGGTGGGCCTCGGCGACCTCGCGATCGATCGCGTAGGTGTAGGCCTCGGGCGCCAGCGACTGATGGAAGGCGGTGTCGAAGACGGCGACGTGCGGGACGTCGGGGAACGCCTTCTTGGCGGCCACGATCCCGGCGAGATTCGCCGGGTTGTGCAGAGGCGCCAGCACGGACAGCTCGTCGATGTTGATCTCGACGAGGGGCGTGACGACGGTCGGCGCGAAGAACCGCGCACCCCCGTGCACGACGCGGTGGCCGACGGCGACCGGCGGGTGCTCGTCGAGCGAGGGCCCGTGCGCGGCGAAGGCGTCGAGCATGACCGCGAAGCCGGCGGTGTGATCGGCGATCTCGCGTTCGATCGTGGACGTGGCATCCGTCACCGTCGGCGCCGGAGCGTCGGGGGCTGCCAGAGCCGCCGCCTTCACCGTGTGCTTCGCGACACCGGTCCCCTCGCCGATGCGCTCGACGAGACCCGAGGCGAGAACCTCTTCGCGCGCCATGTCGAGAAGCTGGTACTTGAACGACGACGAGCCGCTGTTGACGACGAGCACGACGCTCACTGGGTGCCCCCCTGCGCCTGGATCGCGGTGATGGCGATCGTGTTCACGATGTCGTCGACGAGGGCGCCGCGCGACAGATCGTTGATGGGCTTGTTGAGCCCCTGCAGCACGGGGCCGATAGCCACGGCGCCGGCCGAGCGCTGCACGGCCTTGTAGGTGTTGTTGCCGGTGTTGAGATCGGGGAAGACGAACACCGTCGCACGCCCGGCCACCTCTGAACCGGGCATCTTGGCGCGGGCGACCGCCGCGTCGGCGGCGGCGTCGTACTGGATGGGCCCCTCGACCAGCAGCTCGGGCGCCCTCTCGCGCACGAGGGCGGTGGCGGTGCGGACCTTCTCGACATCGGCGCCGGTGCCCGACTCCCCCGTCGAGTACGACAGCATCGCCACGCGCGGGTCGATGCCGAACTGTTCGGCCGTCGCCGCCGACGACACCGCGATGTCGGCCAGCTGTTCGCTCGTGGGGTCGGGAATGACGGCGCAGTCGCCGTAGACGAGCACCCGGTCGGCCAGGGCCATCAGGAACACGCTCGAGACGACCGAGACACCCGGGGCGGTCTTGATGATCTCGAAGGCGGGGCGGATGGTGTGGGCCGTGGTGTGCGCGGCGCCCGACACCATTCCGTCGGCGAGGCCCAGGTGCACCATGAGCGTGCCGAAGTAGGAGACGTCGGTGACGGTGTCGGCCGCTTGCGAATAGGTGACGCCCTTGTGGGCGCGCAACCGCGCGTACTCGGTGGCGAACTTGTCGACGTGCACGGCGTCGAAGGGGCTGAGCACCTCGGCGTCGCGGATGTCGATGCCGAGCTCGATCGCGCGTCCGCGCACCTCGATCGGCTCGCCGAGGATCGTGAGGTCGGCGATGCCGCGGGAGAGGACGGTGGCCGCGGCGCGCAGCACGCGGTCGTCATTACCTTCGGGCAGGACGATGCGGCGCTTGTCGCTGCGGGCGCGGTCGACCAGGCCGTACTCGAACATGAGCGGGGTGACCACGCTCGGGCGGGCAACGCCCAGCTCGCGCGTGAGCAACTCGGTGTCGACGTGGCGTTCGAACAGGGCGAGGGCGGTGTCATAGCGGTGCTGCGAGTCAGCAGCGAGGCGGCCGCGCGTGTTCATGATGCGAACCGCGGTGTCGTAGGTGCCCAGATCGGTCGCGATGATGGGCAGGGGCGAGCCGAGACCGTCGATCAGGCGCACGATCGCGTCGGGCAGCTCGAAGCCGCCGTTGAGCACGATGCCCGCGAGCGAGGGAAACGTGCCCGAGGCGTTGGCCAGCAGGGCGGCGATGAGCACCTCGCTGCGGTCGGCCGGGATGACCACGACCGCGGACTCCTTGAGGCGCGGCAGGACGTTGACCATCGACATACCGGCGACGACGACGTCAAGCACCTCGCGGGTCAGCAGGGCCGGGTCTCCCTTGATCAGCTCGCCCTCGACCGAGCGCAGCACGCCGCGCACCGAGGGGGCGATGAGGAAGCGGTCTTCGGGAAGCGCCCACACGGGCACGCTCCGCCGCTCGGCGGGAGCCCCGACGGGGACGGTGTCGACGACCTGACGAACGGATGCCGTGATCTCGTCGAGGTGGTCGGGATCGGCGCGGTTGGCGATCACCGCGAAGAGCGCCGCCCGCTCGTGCTGGAGCTCTGCCACGGCGAGAGAGGCGATCTGGCCGACCTCGTGCGGCGTACGTGCGACCGACATGCCGAGCGTCTCGCTGTGCCCCTGCTGCGCGCGGCCACCGAGCACCAGCAGGACGGGGGCGCCGAGGTTCGCCGCGATCCGGGCGTTGTAGGCGAGCTCGGCGGGACTGCCGACGTCGGTGTAGTCGCTGCCGATGATGACGACCGCGTCGCACTGCGCCTCGACGGCCTTGTAGCGCTCGACGATCCGCGCGAGAGCCGCCTCGGCGTCGTCGCGCACGTCGTCGTAGGTGACGCCGACGCAATCGTCGTAGGCGAGATCGACGCTGTCGTGGTCGAGCAGCATCTCGAGCACGTAGTCGCGCTCGGCGGTGGAGCGCGCGATGGGCCGGAACACCCCCGCGCGCGGAGTGACGCGACTGAGCGCGTCGAGGACCCCGAGGGCCACGGAGGACTTGCCCGAATGACCTTCGGCCGACGTGATGTAGATGCTCTGCGTCACGGATCCAGCCTATTGCGGGCCTCCGACACCGCCCCGGGGTTGCTTCGGCGTCGAGTGATCAGGACGAGGCGGGCAGCAGGCGGGCTCCCACCGCGCGCAGCTCCCCCGCGAGCTCGGTCTCGGGGTCGAGGTCGGCGATGATCCCCGACACTCCGTCGAGCGGAAGGATGCCGAAGCGCGAGGCCGCTCCGAGCTTCTCCTCGCTCGCGAGAACGTACGTCTCGGCCGCGCGGGCGGCGAGCGCGCGCTTCATCGCCGCCTCCTCGGCATCCCCCGTCGACAATCCCGTCTCGGGGTGCACGCCGGTCACGCCCAAGAAGAAGAGGTCGGCGCTCACGTTCTGGGCCGCCTCCATCGCCGCGGCCCCGCAAGCCACGGCGGAGTGCTTGAAGAGGCGGCCACCGAGCACAATGACCTCGGCGTCGTGTTCGAGGAGGGCCGCGGCGATCGTCGGCGAGTGCGTGATGATCGTCCCCGCGAACGAGCGCGGCAGCGCGTCGACCAGAGCGAGGGTGGTCGTGCCGCCGTCGAGAAGCACGGTGGAGCCGGGATCGATAAGGGCCACGGCTGCGGCCGCCACCCGCTCTTTACTCCCCCGGGCGACCTCGCGGCGGGCGAAGTAGTCGGCGACGGCGGGCGACGCCGGGAGCGCCCCGCCGTAGACGCGGACGGCGAGCCCCGCGGCATCCAATTCTCGAAGGTCGCGGCGGATGCTGTCTTCGGAGAGCCCCAGCTCGACGGCGATGTCTTTCACGACGAGGCGGCCGTCGCGCCGGAGCCGATCGAGCAAGGCGTCTTTGCGGGCGGCGGCGAGCATGGTTCACATTCTTGCACGTTTCTGCACTATCGTTCCGAGTCATGAACGTTCGCCCCGGCACCACCGTCCCCGACCACCGCGGCCGCACCGGCCTGCACCTCACCGGACGTGATCTCGACCGCAACCCCCGGGTCGAGGTCACCGACGTCGAGGTGCTCGCCGCCGGGTGGCACGTCCTGCGCACGACCACCTTCCGCTACCAGGGCGACGACGGCGAGTGGACGACCCTCACCCGCGAGACCTACGACCGCGGCAACGGCGCGACGATCCTGCTCTACGACCCCGAGCGACGCACCGTGCTGCTCACGCGGCAGTTCCGCTACCCGGTCTACGTCAACGACCACCCCGACGGCATGCTCGTCGAGACCGCCGCGGGTCTGCTCGACGACGACGACCCGATCACCGCGATCCGCCGCGAGGCCGAGGAGGAGACCGGGGTGCGCGTCGACGAGGTGCAGCACGTGTTCGACGTGTACATGAGCCCGGGATCGGTCACCGAGCGCCTGCACTTCTTCGCCGCGGCCTACGACGGCGCCGAGCGCGAGGGCGACCGCGGGGGCCTGGCCGAAGAGGACGAGGAGATCGAGATCCTCGAGTACGGAATCGACGAGGCGATGCAGATGATCCGCGACGGATCGATCCAGGATGCCAAGACCATCATGCTGCTGCAGTGGGCGGTGCTCGACGGGCCCTTCGCCCGGCGCTGAGACCCGGCGCTGAGGCACGGCATCCGGACCCGGGCGAAGGCAAAAGAAAAGACCCTCCGCGCACCCGGTAGAGCCTGGTTACCCTTGCTACGTTTCCGTCCTGGGGGAGTTGGCCGGGATACCGCCACGCGGAGAGCCGTGTACAGCCTACCCGATCCGCGTCACACCATCAGCGGTGCGAGGGCGTCGGCCGCCGGGCGCAGGGCCGCCAGCACGTCGCCGGGATCATCGACGCGGTGTCGCGGGCCGGAGAACGCCATGGCCCCGGCGGCGAGGCCGCTCGCATCGACGATCGGCACGGCGAGGCACCCCGAGGCCGCCAGGAGCTCGCCGCTCTGGCGTGTCGCACCCCAGCGCGTTAGATGGTCCCGGGCGCGATGCCGGCACGGCTCGACCGCGCGCAGATCGGCGCGATGGCGGCATCCGTCGTGCTCATGGCCGTGGCGGGGATGTGATCTCGGGCGGGATCATCCCGGGCGGGGTGGTCCCGGGGTCGGCGCCCGGACTCACGGTAGGCGCCGCGCGGGATCCCCGCGGAAGAAGGAGCAGCACCGCGGGCAGGGCCGCCGCGGCGATGACGCCCCCGCCGATTGCGAGAGACGCGGCATCCCCTCCCGTGACCGCCTCGATCACCTCGCCGATCAGGCCGCCGAACGCGATGATCCCGGCGACGACGACGACCCCGATCCCGCGCGCGCCGCGCAGCACGAGGAACGCCTCGGTCACGAACACCGCCCCCGCCAGCAGCGCGAAGACGATCGCCGTCGTCACGCCCCGGAAGACGAGGTACTCGTGGGTGTCGGCGCCCAGACCCCGACCGGTCGCGAGGGCGACGCTCAACCACACGCCCAGCGTCGCGGCGGCGACGCCGTAGAGGAACGAGAGCACGGCAGCGACGCGCACGGCGGGGGTGGTGCGCAGCGGGGCGGGGCGGCGCCGTCGGGCGGGAGACGACATAGCCGGACGGTAGGGCCGCCAGTGAGGAAATGGCTGAAGGCCTCAGCGCGCGCGTGCCGCCCGGGGCCGAGATGGCCGAGCGACGAGCGCAGCGACAGAGGAGGTCCCCCCGCCACCCCGCGAACGGGGGAACGGCCGGGGCGTCTGCTGCCCCGGCCGTTCCGTCTTCACACGGTCAGCGCTTCAGACGCAACGTCACCAGCTGGAACGGACGCAGGTCGAGTTCGACGACTCCACCCGTCACGTCCGACACCGCCGCGGCGTCGACCTGGCGCTCGAGCAGGTCGGTCTCGGTGACGCCCGTGACCTCGAACCCGGCCTCGAGGCGCGCGTGCACCCGCTGGCCGAGCGCCTCGTACAGGCGCACGACGACGTCTCCCGAGCCGTCCTGGGCGAGCTTGATCGCCTCGACGACGACACTCGACTCGTCGATCGAGACCAGCGGTGCGACCTCGGTCTCGGCGGCATCCGCGATCACACGCACCGGCAGGTTCGTGCGGTAGCCCTCGGCGACGGCGTCCGCGACCTCGGCGCCCACGACGATACCGACCTCGAGGTGGTGCGCGCCCTGATCCTGACCGGGGTCGGGGAACATCGCCGAGCGGATGATCGACAGTCGCACGAGCGAGTAGGTGCCGCCGGCCTCGCGCTCGTGGCGCGTGATGTCGTGGCCGTAGGTGGAGTCGTTCGTCACGGCGACGCCGAAGTCGCTCTCCGCGACGCGCACCCACCGGTGCGCGGCCGTCTCGAACCGCGCCGAGTCCCACGAGGTGTTCGTGTGGGTCGGCCGCACGATGTGACCGAACTGGATCTCGGATGCCGCACGGTCGGTGTGCACGTCGACGGGCACGCGGAGCTTGAGCAACTTCTGCTGCTCGTGCCAGTCGACGTCGAGCGACAGCCGCACCGTGCGCGAGCCCTCCGCGAGCGCGATGCGCTGAGCGATCGTGGACGTGCCCACGGTTCGCTCAACGACGATCGCGTCACCGTCGACCGCGATGCGATCCGCGGCCTCGACGGCGGTGGCGTGACGACGGTAGGTCTCGTCGATGTCCCACGCATCCCACTGGGTGGGGGTGTCGCGGAAGATCTCGAACTGTCCCGCCGCCTGACCGGCGGGCACGACCTCACGACCGGATGCCACCTCGATGAGCGAGGTGATCAGGCCGCGGCGGTCGACGACGGCGCGGACGATGCCGTTGTCGAGCACCCAGCCGTCGCCCTCGGCCCGCGGCGCGACGTCGCCCGCGGTGCTCCGCGGGGCGATCGCCAGCGCGGGGGCGCCGGCCCGGCCGTGCGGCGCGGCGTTGGCCACGACCGCGCGGTCACCGGTGCCCACGAGCGCCCGCAGGCTGTCGGCGATGATCTGCTCGAGCTCGGCCGCGATCGCGGCGTAGTTGCGCTCGGCATCGCGGTGCACCCAGGCGATCGAGGTGCCGGGCAGGATGTCGTGGAACTGCTGGAGCAGCACCAGTCGCCACAGGCGGCGCAGCGCCTCGGCGGGGTACTCCGTACCCGCGCGCACCGTGGCGGTCGCCGCCCACAGCTCCGCCTCGCGCAGCAGGTGCTCGCTGCGGCGGTTGCCCTGCTTCGTGCGCAGCTGGCTGGTGTACGTGCCGCGGTGGAACTCGAGGTATAGCTCCCCCGCCCAGACGGCGGGATCGGCGTATTCGGCCTCGGCCGTCTCGAAGAACTGCCGCGGGGTCGAGTGCTTCACGATCGGCGCGCCCTCGAGCGAGCCCGTGCGCGCGATCGTCGCGGTCATCTCGCGAGTGGGTCCGCCACCTCCGTCGCCGAAGCCGTAGGGGAGGAGCGACGTACGCGCCCGGCCCTTGTCGGCGAAGTTGCGCTCGGCGTGGGCGAGGTCGGCCGCCGTGACCTCGGAGTTGTACTTGTCGACCGGGGGGAAGTGCGTGAAGATGCGCGAACCGTCGATGCCCTCCCACCGGAAGGTGTGGTGCGGGATGCGATTGGTCTCGTTCCACGAGATCTTCTGCGTCAGGAACCAGCGCGCGCCGGCGGCCTTCATGATCTGCGGGAGAGCGCCGCTGTATCCGAACGAGTCGGGCAGCCACACCTCCTCGGTGTCGATGCCGAACTCCTCGAGGAAGAACGACTTGCCCTCGACGAACTGCCGGGCCATCGCCTCACCGCCGACCATGTTGGTGTCGGACTCGACCCACATCCCGCCCACCGGCACGAAGCGCCCCTCGGCGACGCGGGCCTTCAAGCGTTCCCACAGCGCGGGGTAGTGCTCCTTCATCCACGCGAACTGCTGCGCCGACGAGCTCGCGAAGACGAACTCGGGGTCGTCATCCATGAGCGAGAGCACGTTGCTGAACGTGCGCGACACCTTCCGGGCGGTCTCGCGCACCGGCCAGAGCCACGCCGAGTCGATGTGCGCGTGCCCGACCGCGTGCAGGACATGAGCGCTGGATGCCGCGGGCGCCGCGAGCAGAGGAGCGAGCACGTCGCGGCCCGCCTGTGCCGTCGCCGCGACGTCGTGGGGATCGACCGCGTCGATCGCGGCATCCAATCCCTCGAGAAGGGTCGCGCGGCGCGCGGAGGTCGCGTCGAGCTCGGCCAGCAGACCGTGGAGCAGGCGGAAGTCCTGCAGGAGTTCCCACACCGCGACGTCGCGGAGCCCGATCGACATCTCGCGCAGCACGTACAGGGGCGCGTCCCCCGCCGTCGCGGGGTCGCCGACCGGGGTCGGCTCGAACGTGAACAGGCTCCCGACGTCGGGGTTCGAGGCGGCCTCGACGAGCACGTCCACGCGTCCGTCCGCGTCGATCGCCGCGGCGGTGGCGTTGTTGAACGGGGAGATGCCCTTGATCGGGGCTCCCTCGCGGTTCCACACCAGCGCCTCGCACTGGAAGCCGCTCTGCCCGGCGGTGAAGCCCAGGTCGACGACGAACTCGGCGACCGTCCCCTCGGGCAGCTCGCCCGCCGCGTCCCGCCACGCGGCGGGGACCTCCCCCGACACGGCGAACCACGTGGTCCCCCACGCCCGGCCCCACGGCGTACCGATGGCGAAGGGCTGGTAGTCGGCATCCCGAGCCTCTTCGAAGGTCACGGGTTCGCCCGGGGCAACCCAGGCCGAGATCTCGAGGGGCTGGCGGGAACGGTAGACGGCGGGGGCGAGACGCTCGCGGACGAAGCGTTCGATGCGCATCTCGATGAGCGCTGTGCGGTCGTGCATGGGGGTGGATTCCTTGTCTGGGGGGACGGGTCAGCCCTTGACCGCGCCGGCGAGGGCCGACGGGCCGCCGAGTCCGCGCTGGACGAGCACGTACAGGCCGAGGACCGGAAGGGAGTAGACGATCGAGTAGGCCGCGAGCTGGCCGTAGGCCACGGCTCCGAACGACCCGAAGAAGTTGAAGATGCTGACCGCCGCCGGCTGGTAGTCGGGGCTGAGCAGCAGCACGAAGGGGACGAAGAAGTTCCCCCACGCCTGGATGAAGGTGAAGATGAACACCACCGCGATGCCCGGGCGCATGAGCGGCAGCACGATCTGGACGAGGGTGCGCATCGATCCCGCACCGTCCATCCATGCGGCGTGCTCGAGCTCGACGGGCACGCCGTCCATGAAGTTCTTCATCATCCAGATCGCGATCGGCAGCGCGCTCGCGGTCAGGAAGAGGATCGTGCCGCCGATCGAGTCGATGAGATTCAGCTGCACGAACAGGCTGTAGACCGGCACCATGATCGCGGTGATCGGCAGGCACGTGCCGAAGAGCACCGCATAGAGGAAGGGCTTGCCCACGCGCATCTTGTACCGCGAGAGCGGGTACGCCGCGAGCGAGGCGAGCACGACCGTGGCGATCGAGGTGCCGCCGGCCAGCAGCACGCTGTTCCACAGCGGCAGGAAGAGCAGGTCGGGCTTCATGACGGCGGCGAAGTTGTCGAGGGTCACCACCTCGGGCATCTTGATCGCGAGCGTGGGCTGCGCATCGAGCGAGGCCGTGACGAGCCACACGAGCGGGACCACGAACAGGATGCCGACCACGATCAGCAGCGTGTTGGCGACGACCCGGAGCGCGCGGGTGCGCGGCGACGACAGCGACGCTTTCTTTCGTGCGGGAGCGCGGCGCGGCGCCCGCGCCCGGGCGCCGGTGACCTCGGGAAGGGTGGCGGTGGTCATGAGGAGACCTCCTCGCGCAGCGCGCGGACGTAGAAGAAGGAGAAGATCGCGCCGATGAGCAGCATGATCGTGGCGACTGCGGTGCCGTATCCGAGCTCGCCGAACTTCAGACCCTGCTGGTAGGCGAGGATCGGCAGCGTGGTGCTCTTGTTGCCGGGGCCGCCGCCGGTCATGACGAAGATCAACGTGAAGACCGACAGGGTCTGCAGCGTCACGATCATCGAGTTGGTGCCGATGGTCGAGCGGATCATGGGGATCGTGATGAGGAACAGGCGCTTGACGCCGCTCGCGCCGTCGACCTCTGCGGCCTCGGTGATCTCGGGCGGCACGTCGGCCAGAGCCGCCGAGTAGACCATCATCGAGAAGGCCGTACCGCGCCAGATGTTGGCGAAGATCACCATGAGCACCGGCAGGGTGAACAGCCAGCTGACGGGGTCGAGACCGAAGATCGCGAGGATGGCGTTGAGCGTGCCGTTGTCGCGGAAGAAGGCGTACGCGGCGAAAGCCGCGACGATCTCGGGCAGGACCCAGGCCGTGACGACGATGGTGCCGACCACGGCGGTCACCACGCGGTTGCCCGAGCGCATCATGAGCGCGAGAGCGAGGCCCAGGATGTTCTGACCGATGACGGCCGAGAAGAACACGAAGACGATCGTGTTGACGACCGCGACCGGGAAGTCGGGTGCCTTGAAGAGCTGGGTGTAGTTGTCGAAGCCGACGAACTCGCTCGCCACCGCGGTCGAGCCCGACAGCGTCGCGTTGGTCAGCGAACCCCACAGCGACACGAGGATCGGGCCGAGCAGGAAGACCGCGAGCAGGAGCGCTGCGGGAAGGAGCGGGAGCGCCCGGGCCGACGACCGGAGGCCGCGCGTCGTGGCGCGCGACCCCCGATCGGTTCCGGTCGCCCCGGTCTGGGCCAGGGCGGTCACGATCAGCCCTGCTGGGTGTTGTCTTCGCCCACGATGCCGATGACGGCCTGGTCGTAAGCGGCGGCGGCGTCATCGACGCTGGACTGCCCGGTCATCACGGCTTCCATGGCGACCTGGATCTGGTTCGAGATCTTGTCGTAGTCCTCGGTCGCGGGGCGGAAGTGGGTGGTGTCGACGAAGCTCGAGAAGGTCTTGAAGCTCGGGTTGGCGTCGAGGTACTCGCTGGACTGGGCCACGTCGGCGCGGACGGCGATCTGGCTGTTGTCGATGTTGTACGCGGTGGCGTTGTCCTTGTTCACCGCGGTCGAGAGGAAGTCCCACGCGGCGTCGGCGTTCTTGGTGTTCTTGCCGATCGCGAGCGTCCATCCGCCGGACATGCTGGTCGTGCCGGGCGCCTGACCCTCCTGCGTCGGCATCGCGGCGATGCCGAGGGTGTCGCTCCACGCGGGCCAGGCGGCGGTGCCTCCGTCGACCCACGCGGCGGACTGCCACGAGCCGTCGAGAGCGATGGCCAGCTTGCTCGAGGGGAGCCAATCGGCGGTCACGCTGGTGAAGATGTTGGGGTCGAGCGCCTGCTGGAGCGAGGGTCCGAGGCCGCCCTGGTAGACGTCGGAGACGAACTGCAGCGAGTCCTTGAAGCCCTGGCTGCCGACGACCCACTTCTTCGAGGAGGTGTCGTAGAGGGTGTCCTCGGTGCCGTAGAGCAGCATCTCGAGACCCTGCATGGATGCCGCCTCGCCCGCGGTCTTGCCCGAGTAGACGTTGATCGGGATGACGTCGGGGTCGGCCGCCTTGACCTTCTCGGCGGCGGAGAGCACGTCGGCCCAGGTCTTGGGCTGCCACGGCACCGAGATGCCGGCCTTGGCGAAGATCTCCTTGTTGTACCAGAGGCCGCGGGTGTCGGTGCCGAGCGAGACGCCGTACGTCTTGCCGTCGGGGCCGAGACCGGCCTGTTTGGCGCCCTCGGCGAACTGCGACCAGTCGCTCCACGTGGCGAGGTAGTCGTCGAGGGGCAGCAGGTACCCCGCCGCGGCGTCGGACTGGATCTTGAAGGTGTCTTCGTACTGGACGTCGGGCGCTGTGCTGGCCGACTTGTTCATGAGCGCGAGCTTCGTGTAGTAGTCGGCGCCCTCGGCCTGAATCGGCACGAGTTCGACGGTCATGCCCTCGTGGGCGGCCTCGTACTCCTTCTTCGCGTTCTCCATGAGCGTCTGCATCTGGTTGAACGTCGCCGTGGTCTGGTACGCGACGCGGATCGTCTTGCCGTCGCCCGCGCCCGCACCACCGGCAGAGCAGCCGGCCAGGGCCACGGTCAGGGCGGTGGCGGTCAGAAGACCGGTCGCCATCGTCAGTTTCTTCATGAAAGCTCCCTTGCTCGGGTGGAGACACCGCGTCGCCAGAACCTTTTATAAATCAAATGGACTAACTCGGCAAGTCGAAGCGCCCCGGACGTGCGTAACGATCGGAATACGCCCCGCTATGAGGCGTGGCCGCCGATGTCAGAGAGCGATCATCATGCGTGCCGGGCGCGCCGAGAACGCGCCGTCGAGCATGAGGCAGGCGGCACCGACCGCGGCGACGTCAGCCCCGACCCTCGAGCGCCGCACGACGATCTCGCGGGTCGCGGTCGACGCCGGATCGACGGCGACACGGGCGGCGACAATGTCACCCAGAACCCCCTCCAGGCGCTCCCACACCGGACCCCCGAGGACGACCTCGTCGACGTCGAGCAGGTTGTTCGTCACCACCAGCGCCCGAGCGATGCGCTCCCCCGCTCGGCGGAGCACCTCGACCGAGCGCTCCTCGCCCTCGCGGGCGTCGTGCACGAGCCGATCGAGATCGGAACGGGTGTCGCCGGCCGTGGCGGGAGCGAATCCCGCCTCCGCCAGCAGGACCCGCGGCTCGATCGACACTCCGAGGCACCCGCGCGCCCCGCAGGCGCAGGCGGGACCCGCGGGATCGACGTTGACGTGGGCGATCCCGCCGGCGTTGCCGGTGCGTCCGCGCACCGGGGCGCCCGCGATCGCGAGGCCCACACCGACACCGGCGCCGTAGTACAGGAACATCGCGTCGCCCAGGGCGTCGGAGCGGTCGAACCACATCTCGCCCACCATCGCCGCGGTCACGTCCTTCTCGACGATCACGGGAAGACCGGTGACGGCGCCGAGGTCTTCGCGCACGTTGACGTTGTGCCACTCGGGCAGCAGCGGCGGGTCGAGCAGGCGTCCCCCGCGCGCGTCGAAGGGGCCCGGCGCGGCCACACCGACCCCGAGAACGAGATCGCGAGGGATGCCGGCGCGCTCGACGATCGCGTCGACGGCGGCGCCGACGGCCTGCACAAGTCCCTCGGGAGTCGAGGCGGCCGGACGAGCGATCTCGTCGTGAGCAACGACCTCGCCCGCCATGTCGACGACGACGATCGTGTCGACCACCGGATCCAGGTGCACGCCCACCGCGAATCGCGAGCGCGGCGCGAGCTTGAGCAGCGTCCGGGGTTTGCCGGGGCCGGAGATGACCTTGCCCGCCTCGACGATGAGTCCCTCGTCGGCCAGGCGACGCGTGACGTTGCTCAACGTCTGCGCGCTCAGCCCGGTGCGCGCGGTCAGCTCGACCCGACTGAGCCCTTCGGGCGAGCGACGGATGTGATCCAGCACGAGGGTCTGGTTGTACTCCCCGACCGCGGGCAGGTTGGATCCGGTTCGCATGACCCCTGTCCTCGCTCGCCGGTCCGCGGCGCGGGCCCTTTCGTCCAGATTACGCCCGCCCATCGGCGCGCCTCGCGCGTCCCGCGCGCTCAGGACTGCAGCGCGAGCGCGGCCGCACCGAGCAGGGGGCCGTCGCCGTCGAGACCGGATCCGACGATGCGGCAGCGGCGCGCGTACGCGTGCAGCGACGCCGCCTCGGCGGCCGCGCGCACCTGATCGATGTAGTCGGGGGCGACCTGAGAGAAGCCGCCGGCGATCGCCACTGCCTCGAGGTCGCACAGGGTGGCGGCAGCCGCGATGGCCTGGCCGACCGCGGTCGCCGACCGGCTTACGGCGGCGATCGCCGTGGCATCCCCCTCCGCGTGCGAAGCGGCCAGATCGAGGCCGGTCTCGCCCTCCCAGCCCTGTGACTTCGCCCAGGCGACGGTGCCGGGCCCCGCGGCGACGGCCTCGAGCGTGGCGGAGACGACCTCGCCGTCCTCGATGGTCCGCACGAAGGTCTGGCCCAGGTGCCCCGCGTTGCCGCTCGACCCGCTGACCGGGCGACCGCCCAGCACGAGACCGCCGCCGACGCCGGTCGACACCACGATCGCCATCGCGTCGTCGCAGCCGACCAGAGCACCGCGCCAGTGCTCGGCGAGGGCGATGCAGGTGCCGTCGAGCGCGAGGTGGATCGGCCCGTCGACGAGCCCGCCCAGGACCTCGTCGATGGGCAGCCCGGCCGCGAGCGGGAGGTTCAGCGGCGACACCGAGCGCGAGGGCAGGTCGACCGGTCCGGCGCTGCCGACCCCGATCGCGGCGACCGCCGCCCCCGGCACCGCGGCGAGCGCTCCCTCGGCGGCCTCGCGCACGTGACGGGCGATGGTGGCGCGGTCGTTCTCGCGCCCCGTGGGGCGGCGCGTCACACTCGCGCGAACGACCTCGCCCGCGGCCGAGACCAGGGCCGCGTCGACCTTCGTCCCGCCGATGTCGACGGCGAGCACGTAACCGGTGGCGGGCAGGGACGGGGTGGTGTGCGACATGCGCGGGCTCCTCGGGTGGACCAACGCTCCCCGATCCTAGGGGCGCACCGCTCTCGCCGAGTGACGCCTGTGACCCGCGGCATTCCGGCCCCCGCCTCCACGGCGCGGGTTACGATCGGGTCACGGCGGCGATGACGCGCCTCCGCCTCCGCGACACAAGGGATGCCATGGACGAGACGGTCACGCCCGAGGCGACCACGCGGCTGCGCCGCGGCGACACCGCCACCGCCCCGACCCGCCCCGGGGTCGACACCGCCCTCGACGCGGCGTCGTTCGCCCACCTGACCGGGGAGATCCTGGCATCCGTGTCGAAGGTCATCGACGGCAAGCCCGACGCCGTCCGAAGCGCCCTGATCGCTCTGCTGGCCGAGGGTCACCTGCTGATCGAGGACGTCCCGGGCGTGGGCAAGACGATGCTCGCGCGGGCCCTGGCCGCCACCGTCGACGCCGACGTGCGCCGCATCCAGTTCACCCCCGACCTGCTGCCGGGCGACATCACCGGCGTGTCGGTGTTCAATCCGGTGCAGCGGCAGTTCGAATTCACCCCCGGCGCGGTGTTCGCCCACATCGTCATCGCCGACGAGATCAACCGCTCCTCCCCCAAGACGCAGTCGTCGCTGCTCGAGGCTATGGAGGAGCGCCAGGTCACGGTCGACGGCCGCACGCACGTGCTCCCCTCGCCGTTCCTCGTCGTGGCGACGCAGAACCCGTTCGAGATGGAGGGCACGTACGTCCTGCCCGAGGCGCAGCGCGACCGATTCCTGCTGCGCATCTCGATGGGGTACCCGGATGCCGCGGCCGAGGCGCTCATGCTCCGCCAGCGCGACACGGTGAACCCCCTCGACGGCGTGGCGCCGGTCGTCACGGCGCGCCAGGTGACCGCGATGATCGCGTGGGCGCGGGGCGTGCACGTGGCCCCGGCGCTCGAGGAGTACGTCGTCGCGCTCGCGCAGGCCACGCGCAGCCACCCCGACATCCGGCTGGGGGCGAGCCCGCGCGCGACCCTGCAGCTCGTGCGCGCCGCCAAGGTCCGCGCCGCTCTCGACGGTCGCGCGTACGTCATCCCCGACGACATCACGGCCCTGCTGTCGCCGGTGTTCGCCCACCGCCTCATCGCCAATCGCTCGGCCGCGGGCGGCCGGGCCGGGGCCGCGGTCGTCGCCGACGCCCTCGAGCGCATCGCGACGAGCGTGCGCGTTCCCCTCGCGCCCCGTCCGTGAGCAGCGGCGTGAAGCGCCTCTGGCCTTTCACCCTGCGGGGCACGGGGGCCATCCTCCTCGCCGTCGCGGGGTTCGTCGTCGCGCAGCGCGCCGGCATCCCCGAACTGCTGTACTTCGCCACTCTGCTCGTGGCCCTGCTCGCCGCATCGGCGGTGGCTCTGCTGCTGACGCGCGGCACCGGCTCCGTTTCCCGGGTCGTCACCCCCGAGACCCCCGAAGTCGGCGGCACGGCCACGGTCCTGGTGCGCGCGGGTCTGTCGAGCGCCCTGCCGACCGGCCCGGGCAGATGGAGCGACACGCTCCCCGCGGGTCTGTCCGGCCACGCCCAGGGCACGTCGGCACCGATCCCGTCGACGCTGTCGGGCGCCGGGGGCGCGGTCGAGGTGCGCTACGACGTCGTCGGCGCGTCGCGCGGCATCCATTCGATCGGACCCCTCGAAATGACGACGACCGATCCCTTCGGGCTCATCCGTCGGCGCATCTCGCTCGGCCGCACGACCGCGGTCACGGTGGCCCCGGCGATCCTCGATCTGGCCCCGCTGCCCTCGGCCTCGGGCGAGGCGGGCGGGATGCGGCAGACCGCGGCCCTGCAGCTCGGCCAGGGCGCCGACAATCTCGTCGCCCGCCCGTACGCCCCGGGCGACTCGATGCGGCGCATCCACTGGCGGGCGACCGCCCACCGCGACACCCTCATGGTCCGCCAGGAGGAGCAGGAGTCCTCCCCCGCCGCCACCGTCGTGATCGACCGCGCCCTGTCGCGGTGGTCGCCCGTGGCCTCGCACGCCCCCGGCAGCGACCCCGCCTTCGAGACGGCGGTGACCGCGTGCGTCTCGGCCGTGGCGCATCTCGTGCACGAGGGCTACACCGTCGATGTCGTCGACAGCGACGGCACCCTCCTGACCGACCCCGTCGAGGGCGGCGACGACGCCGAGGCCCGAGCGGTCGCCGCGGGCTTCGCGAGTCTGCGAGCCCGCGCCGACGATGCGTCCCACCGCGTGGTGCCGGCGACGGTCTCGGCGATGCTGGGTCCGGTCGTCGTGATCACCGGCGACCTGCAGCCCGAGGATCGCGCGGCCCTCGGCGCCGCGGGCACCCACTCGGCGCTTCCGGTGCTGATCGTGGTCGCCGACCATGCCGAGCTCGACGCGCTGCACGCCTCGGGGTGGCGGGCCGTCCTCCTGCGCCCGGGTGCCGACGTGGCCCGGGCCTGGGACGACGCGATGGAACAGGGGTACGCCCGTGTCGCTCGCTGACCTCACCGTGCTGCGCACGCCGCGCCGCCGCCGCGATGCCACGCTGCTGACGATCGGCCTCTTCGCCGCGATCGCCGCCGCGATGCTGCCGGTCTTCTCGGTCATCGCCCCGGGGGCGTGGGTCGCCGGCGCCGTCCTCGTCGCCGGGGGTTCGCTCGGCGCGGGGCTGGCGGTGCGCCTGTCGCGCCTGCCGGCTTTGGTGGCGAGCATCGCCGAGATCGCCGTGTGGATCGTGTTGCTCACGGCGATCTTCGGCCGGTCCACGGCCCTGCTCGGCATCATCCCGACCCCGTCGACTTTCGCTTCTGTCCCGGGGCTGATCGCTCAGGCCTCGGCGGAGATCCGCGACGGCGTCGCCCCCGTCCCTCCCGAGGAGGGGCTGGCGTTCCTCTTGGTGGCCGCGATCGGCGCTCTGGCGATCGTGCTCGATCACGTCGTGCTGACGGCCCGGATGCCGCTTCTCGCCGGCGTCGGCCTCGTCGCCGTCTCGCTCATCCCGACGATCGCGATCCCCTCCGACGTCAACGTCGTGAGCTTCGTGCTGCTGGCCGCAGCGCTGCTGTTCCTGCTGCGCATCGACACCCGAGCGCGCGCGGCCGCCCCACGCGCGCGGGGTGACCGCACCCCCGCCCCCGCGCCCCGCCGCCTGTTCGGGGTGTCGGCCACGGCCCTCGGGGTCGCCGCCGTGGCCGTCATCGTGGCGGTCGTCGCCACCCCCCTGCTCCCCCAGCCGGGTCTGCGCTTCGCCAGCGGCGGCACGGGCGGACTGGGCACGACGATCAACCCCAACCTCGAGCTGGGCAATGACCTGCGCCAACCCCGTGACGTCGATGTGCTGACCGTGCGCACGACCGGCCCCACGGCTCCCTACCTGCGGGCCGTCACCCTGTCACGCTTCGACGGCGCGGTGTGGGAGCCCGACACCTTCGACACCGTCTCGGTTCCCGCGGACGGCGCCGTCTTCGACCGCGTGGGCGTCGACTCCGACATCACCCTGGCCGACTGGACCACCACGGTCACCGTCGACCAGCTCGACAGCCCTTGGCTGCCCGTCCCCTACCCCGCCTCGACGGTGACCGGGCTGAACGGCGACTGGCTCGGCATGCCGCAGAACCGCACGGTCGTCACCCGCGCGGGGTCGACGCGCGAGCAGGTGTACGAGGTGCAGGCGAACGTTCCCCGCCCGACCCTCGAGCAGATCCGCTCCAAGACGGTGGGAACCTCCGGTCTCGACGCCACCCTGACGGCCCTTCCCGCCGACGTGCCCGCCATCATCGGCGACACCGCGCTCGAGGTGACGGCGAACGCGCAGACCCCGTACGACAAGCTCGTGACCCTGCAGAACTGGTTCCGCAGCAGCCAGTTCCGCTACTCGCTCGACGCCCCCGTCGATGCGGGATTCGACGGAGCGGGTCTCGACGCCGTGGCGCAGTTCCTGCAGGTGCGCGCGGGATACTGCGTGCACTACGCCTCCGCCTTCGCCGTGATGGCCCGCACCCTCGGCATCCCCGCCCGCATCGTGATCGGCTACCTGCCGGGCACGGCCTCGAGTCTGGGCCAGCAGGGCGGAGCCGAGTACACGGTCACCTCGAGCCAGCTGCACTCGTGGCCCGAGGTGTACTTCGACGGCATCGGGTGGGTCCCGTTCGAGCCGACGAACAGCCTCGGCGTGCCCACGAACTTCGCCTCGGGCTCTTCGGGGAACAACACGACCACCCCGAACACCCCGAGCCAGGATGCCGACGCCCCGGCCGACCAGCCCACCTCGGCGCCGTCGACGGCGGCGGAGAACGACCCGGGCGCCCAGGCCACCGGTGGCGGTTCGGTGACCGCACGACAGAGCACGGCGTGGGTCGCTCCGGTCCTTGGCGTCGTCGTGCTGCTCCTGCTGGCCGGGGTCCCCGCCGTGGCGCGATCGGTTCTGCGTCGCCGACGCCTCGCCGCCGCGCGTGCGGGCGACCCGGTGGCGGCGTGGACGGCGATGTTGGAGGACGCGGTGGATCTCGGCATCCCGGTCTCGTCCGCTCTGTCTCCGCGCGCTTTCGCGGGGGTGCTCGTCGACGGGCACGGTGCCTCGCCCGACGACGTCGAGCTGCTGCGCGACGCGGTCGAACGGGTGAGCTACGCGGGCGACAGCCTCGATCCCGCGCAGGGGCCCGCTCTCGTCGCCGCCGTCGCGGGAGTGCGCGCCGCTCTCGAGGGGCGAGCGACCCCGCTGCGCCGGGTGCTCGCGCGGGCGTATCCCCGCTCGCTCGTCGTGCGGCCCGGCGCCGTCGGCGCGGTCGAGCGCGAGAGCGTGTCTCGGTAGCCGCCGGGGAAAGCGAAGAGCGCCACCCTCTCGGGTGACGCTCTTCGTGTGGCGGAAGTGACAGGATTTGAACCTGCGAGGCGAGTTACCCCGCCTACATGGATTCCAGCCATGCTCCTTAGGCCGCTCGGACACACTTCCAAGGGACGATCCTACACGGCCCTTGCGCCCCGCTCGAACCGACCCCGGGTCAGAGCACGCTCTTCGGCAGGCGGTGGAGGGTCACCGCCCCCACAGCCCGGAACGGGTGCAGCGGGTCGGGGGCCTGCGAGCCGGTCGGGCCGCCGAGTTCGCTGTGCACGAGAGCGCTCATGACCGCGTACGCGTCCATGCGGTCCCATCCGCGCACGTCGACGAGCTCGTCGAAGACGTCCTCGTAGCCGCGGCGGATGCTCTCCTGCACCGGGTCGCCCAGGCCGACGAAGATCCACTCTGCGTCGGTCTCGACGCGGGGCGCCCGGAGCCCGGCATCCGGGATCAGATCGATCGAGACCACCGCGACGCCCGCCGCCTCGATGGCGACGAACGACGACTCGCCGCGGGCCATCACGGCGTGGATGTCGCCGATCGACAGCAGCGCCCCCTCGACCTCGACGGGCAGGTACACCGTGGCGCCCGGGGCGACGTCGGTGAGATCCATGTTGCCGCCGAGGGCGGTCGTCGGCATGACCGTCGAGTTCGACCCGGTGGCAGGCGCCGTGCCGATGCAGCCGATCATCGGGCGCGCGGGCACCACGTGACGGTCGGTCAGGTGCACGCCCGCGGCGTCGATCGGAATGCGCCTGCTGACGACGTGATCGGGCATGCGGTGCTGCAGCGCTCCGGCGCCGGGGAGGCTCTGCGACCACCCGTACGCGCCGAGGCGGATCTCGTGCACGTGCACCACGAGGGCGTCGCCGGGCTTCGCGCCCTCGACGTACACGGGGCCGGTCACCGGGTTGATCGGAGCCTTCAGCGCGCCGAGGTCACCGTGCTCGTGCAGTTCGGCGTACACCGCGTCGTCGGTCTCGAGCGCGATCCTCTCCCCTGTTCCGGGTTGGATGCGCAGCGCCGGAGGCACCGACGCGTCGTATCCCGGGCGACCGTGCTCCTTGCCGAGCCAGTGCTCCTCGGTCATCGCGAGGCCACTTCTCCGCCGCCCTCACCGGCGGTGGCGATGGCGTGCTCGGGCAGGGGCCCGGTGGCCCCGCCGTTCTTGCGGGCGAAGATCACGTAGACGACCCCGCCGACGACCAGCCACAGGATGCCGCCGATCTTGGCGGTCACGTCGGCGTTCAGCAGCACGTATCCGATGATGAGGAAGCCGACCAGCGGAACGACGAGGTGCAGGAGGTAGTTCTTCGACTTCTTCTTGCCGAGGTAGTACGCCGCGACCGACACGTGCAGCAGCAGGAAGCCGAGCAGGGCGCCGAAGTTCACCAGCGACGAGATCACGGCGATCTGGCCGACGAAGAACAGCACCAGCACGAGCGAGATGGCGCTCACCAGCAGGATCGCCGCCATCGGCACCTGGCGCGAGGTGACCTTCGACAGGAAGGCGGGCAGGCGCCGGTCGCGGCTCATCGAGTAGAGCAGGCGAGAGGTCGCCGCCTGGGCCGCAACCGCGTTGGCGATGCCCACCGCGATGACGTTGACGGCGAGGAAGGCGGTCGCCCACCCGCTGCCGGCGGCCTTGGCCACGAGAAGGAAGAAGGCGTTGTTGACCTCGTCGTCGCCGAACGCGATGGTGCCGTTGGCGAGGGCGCTGGCGAACCAGGTCTGCGCGATGAAGAGCACCGCGACCACGAGCAGCGCGATGATCATGGCGCGGCCGCCGGACTTCCGGTCACCGGTGGACTCCTCTGCCATGGTCGAGATGCCGTCGAAGCCGAGGAAGCTCAGCACCGCGATCGACAGGGCGGTGGCGATGAGCGCGGGGTTGACCTTCTCGGCATCCCACAGCGGAGCCATGGTGAACTCGGCGCCCGGGATCGTGCCGGACGACAGGGCGACCATGGCGATCACGACGAAGATCACCACGAAGGCGAGCTGGATGGCGAGCATGACGCGGTTGGCGATCTTGATCGACCCGATACCGAGGACGTTGATGACGGTGTTGATGATGACGAAGGCCACGGCCCAGATCCACTGCGGAACGTCGGGGAAGATGCCCGCCATCGAGGACGCGGCGAAGACGTAGAGCAGCGTCGGCACGAGCAGGTAGTCGAGCAGGATCGCCCACCCGGCGAAGAAGCCGACGGTGGGGTGCAGGCCGCGACCGACGTACGAGAAGACCGAGCCGGCGATCGGGAACGCCTTCGACATCTGCGCGTAGGCGAGGGCGGTGAAGATCATCGCGACCACCCCGGTGAGATAGACCAGCGGCACCATGCCGCTCGCGGCGTTGAAGACGACGCCGAAGATCGCCCAGGGGGCGATGGGCACCATGAACACGAGGCCGTAGACCACGAGGTCGAAGGTGGACATGGAGCGCTTGAGCTCCTGCTTGTAGCCGAACGACTCCAGCGACTGCTGGGCCTCGGGGGCGGGGTGCGACATCGGGTCTCCTGGTTCGGGTGGGGTGGGGCGGGTGTCAGGGAAGGGGTGCGAGGAAGTCGGCGATGACCGCGCGGAAGGCGTCGGGCATCTCGAGGTGGGTGCAGTGGCTCGCTCCGGCGAACACGTGCGAACGAGCGCCGGGGATGTGCTCGACAAAGGGTTCCCAGGTCTCGGGAGTGGCCTCGTCGAACTCGCCGGCGACCACGAGGGTCGGCACGGCGACCCGGGGCAGGCGGTCGATGATCGTCCAGTCGCGACCCGTGCCGACGACATGGAACTCGTTCGGGCCGTTCATCGTGAAGTAGACCGTGGGGTCGGCGAGCATCTGCTGCTCGCTGTCGACGAAGTCCTGCGGCATCGGCGTGACGCGGCACACGTGACGCTCGTAGAAGACGCGCGTGGCCTCGGCGTACTCGGGGTCGTCGAGGGTGCCGGCGGCTTCGTGCCGGTCGAGGGCCTCGCGGGCCTCGTCGGGAAGCTCGGCACGCAGTCGCGCTGCTCCCGCGAGCCAGAGGGCCATGGATGCCGGCGAGTTGCAGATCTCGAGGCTCCGCAGCCCCGCGGGCTGACGCACGGCGATCTCGGCCCCGAGCATGCCGCCCCACGACTGACCGAGCACGTGGTACTCGTCGAAGCCGAGCGCCTCGCGCAGGTTGTGGAACTCGTCGACGAAGAGCTGCGGCACCCACTGCGAGGCGGGGGCCTCGGGGTGGTGCGAGCTCTTGCCGCACCCGATCTGGTCGTAGTGCACGACGGTGCGCCCGGTCAGATCGGCGAGGACGTCGAGGTTCGAGACGTAGTTGTGCGCCATTCCCGGCCCGCCGTGGAGCACGAACAGGGGCGCCGTGCCGGTGGGCTCGGCCGGTTCGGTCAGACGGGCCCAGGTGAAGCCGTCGCGGAAGGGGACGGTGATCTCGCGTTGCATGGAGTCATCGTGGACCCCTTAAAGGTGCGTTGGCAAACCTTTTCTGCGGAATTAACATGGGAGAAACGACGGGAGCCCATGGCCGACACCGACGACGCCTCCCTGGTGGAGCGCGTGACCGAGCGACTGATCACCGCCGTGGCGGTGGGAGAGTTCCTCCCGGGCACCCGTCTTCCCGCCGAGCGCGACCTCTCGCCCCTGCTGGGCGTCGGTCGCACGACGGTGCGTGCCGCTCTCGACGACCTGTCGGCCCGGGGCCTCATCGAGCGCCGTCGGGGCCGGGGCGGCGGCACCTTCGTCGCCGAGGACTGGCCGGCGTCGATCGTGGTCGGCGTCGACCGCTGGTTCGAGGAGCGTTGGAGCGACCTCGTCGACGCGTGCACGGCCAGCTCGATGCTGCACTCCTCGCTCGCGCGCCTGGCCGCCGAGCGGCGCACCGACGCCGACATCGCCGCGATGCACAGCCGCCTCGACGACTTCCATGCCGCGGAGTCGGGCGATCCCAAGCAGCGCGCCGACAGTCTCCTGCACCTCGCGATCATCGACGCCGCCCATAACGACGCGCTGCGCGGCATCCTGCTCGAGCACGAGCGACACCTCTCGCTCTCCGCCCCCGCTCACCCGTGGGGCGACCGCGAGAGTCACCGCCGCATGGAGACGCGCGCCGCCCGAGAGCACGACGCGATCGTCGATGCGATCGTGCGGGCGACGCCCGACGAGGCCGCGGAGCTCGCCCGCCGGCACGTGCAGATCGACCTCGAGCTGTTCACCGAGGCGCGCGAGTTCGCCCGCCGCCGGGCAGCCGAGGCCGCGACCGGCTGAGACTCAGCCGCGCAGGCGCTCCTCGAGACCCGCGCGCACGGCCGGCCACTCGTCGCGGAGGATCGAGAAGTACAGGGTGTCCGAAACACTTCCGTCGGGGGCGATGCGGTGCTGCCGGAGGCGCCCCTCGCGCGTCGCGCCGAGGCGCTCGATGGCCCGGGCGCTGCGCTCGTTGCGGGCGTCGCAGCGCAGCGCCACGCGGTTGACCTCCCACACCTCGAACGCGTGCGCGAGCAGCAGCAGCTTCGCAGCCGGATTGGTGCGACCGCCCTGGAAGGCGCGGCCGTACCAGGTCGTCCCGATCTCGACCCGGCCCTGCGCCGGCACGTACTCGTAGAACGTCGTCGCTCCGCGGACCTCGTCGGTCTCGGCATCCCGAACCGTGAACGCGTACAGGCCCGGCGTCGCGATCTGCTGCTCGGCCCGCGCGGCGTACGCCTCGACCGAGTCCGCCCAGGGCGTCGTCATGCGACTCCACAGCTCGGGGTCCGTCAGCGGCCAGGCCTCGGCCGCATCGGCGGGGCGAGCCGGAGTCAGACGGATGCCGTGACCCTCGAGCGTGATGTCATGAGCGGTCATCGTGCCTCCAACTGGGTGACGAATTCGTCCGCGGCCGCGAGCTGTCTGCGCAGGTCGTCGCGGCGGCGGTGGGCTTCGGCGCGGATGTCGGCGAGACGGGCCGCCAGGTCGGGGTCGCCCGGCACCTCGGCGAGCCCGTCGACGACCGCGAGCAGCTCGCCCATCTGCTCCAGGGAGTAGCCGAGGGGTTTCATGCGGCGGATGAGGAGCAGTCGAGACTCGTCATCGGCCGTGTACAGCCGGAACCCGCCCTCGCTGCGCGCGGAGGGACGCAGCAGCCCGATCTCGTCGTAATGGCGCAGGGTCCGGATCGACAGCCCCGTCCGTTCGGCGAGCTCGCCGATCTGCATCGGTCGCACGTCGGTCATGTCCCATCCGATCCCGCAACCCTCTCGTTACGGTAGAGTTCCCTGCGTCGCGTTCGCGACCCCTCCATTCTTCCCCGCGTCGACGCGGGTCCCCTCCCCCACCCCGGAGCAGCTCCATGACCTCTGCCCTCGCGCGCCCGCGCACCGACCCCACCGTCCTCCAGGCCCTGCGCTCCCCCCGCCTGCTGACCCGCGAGGTGCTCGCCGGGCTCGTCGTGGCCATCGCCCTCATCCCGGAGGCGATCGCCTTCTCGATCATCGCCGGCGTCGACCCGCGCCTGGGGCTCTTCTCCTCGTTCGTGATGGCCGTGGCGATCGCCTTCCTCGGCGGCCGCCCCGCCATGATCTCGGCCGCGACCGGGGCGATCGCGCTCGTCATCGCCCCCGTCGCCCGCGAGCACGGGGTCGACTACCTGCTCGCGACCGTGATCCTGGGCGGCATCCTGCAGGTGATCCTCGGCCTGCTCGGGGTGGCCAAGCTCATGCGCTTCATTCCGCGCAGCGTCATGGTGGGCTTCGTCAACGCGCTCGCGATCCTGATCTTCATCGCCCAGGTGCCGCAGTTGATCGGTGTGCCGTGGGCGGTGTACCCCCTCGCCGCGGCGGGGCTCGCGATCATGTACCTGCTCCCGCGCGTCACCAAGGTGGTGCCCGCCCCGCTCGTGGCGATCGTGCTGCTCACCGGGGCCGCGGTCGTGTTCGGCATCTCGGTGCCCACCGTCGGCGATCAGGGGGCCCTTCCCGAGAGCCTGCCGGCGCTGCTGCTTCCGGACGTGCCCCTCACCGCGGAGACGCTCGCGATCATCCTGCCGTTCGCCGTCGCGATGGCGATCGTCGGCCTCCTCGAGTCGCTCATGACCGCGGCCCTCGTCGACGACATCACCGACACGCGCTCGTCGAAGACCCGCGAGTCCCTCGGCCAGGGTGCCGCGAACGTGCTGTCGGGCCTGTTCGGAGGCATGGGCGGCTGCGCGATGATCGGTCAGACGATGATCAACGTGAAGGCGTCGGGCGCCCGCACGCGCATCTCGACCTTCCTGGCCGGCGTCTTCCTGCTCGTTCTCGTCCTGGTCTTCGGCGACGTGGTCGCCGTGATTCCCATGGCGGTCCTGGTGGCCGTGATGATCGTCGTCTCGATCGCCACCTTCGACTGGCACAGCGTCCGCCCCTCCACTCTGCGCCGGATGCCGCTGAGCGAGACGATCGTGATGGTGCTCACCGTCGCGGTGACGGTGTGGACGCACAACCTCGCGATCGGCGTGGGCGTGGGCGTCGTGGCCGCGGCGGTGCTGTTCGCGCGACGGGTCGCGAGCGTCACCGAGGTGACGCGCACGGTCGAGAGCGATACCGCCCGCTACGTCGTGGAGGGCGAGCTGTTCTTCGCCTCGAGCAACGACCTGACCACGAAGTTCGCGTACCACGACGATCCCCGACGCGTGGTCATCGATCTGTCGCGCTCGCACGTGTGGGACGCATCGACGGTCGCCGCTCTCGACGCGGTGCAGACCAGATACGCCCATCTCGGCACGACGGTCGAGATCGCGGGCATGAACGACACCGCCGCCCGACTGCACGCGCGATTGAGCGGAGGGCTCGGCGCGGGACACTGACCTGCTCCCGCCCGACGCGGGCGTGTGACGTCGAGCCCGTCGCCGGGTCGGTGCGGCGGCGTCAGGACCGCAGCGTCGTCGACGGCGTTTCGCCGAACTCGCCGCGGTACATCGCCGCGAAGCGGCCGAGGTTGGAGAACCCCCAGCGCGCCGCGATCGCCGCGACCGTCTCGACGGAGGGGTCGGCGCTGCGCAGCTCGGCCCGCGCGGCGTCGAGGCGCACCCGGCGGAGGTACTGCATGGGCGTGCGTCCCGTCGCCGCACGGAAGGCGTACTGCAGCCCGCGCGGTGAGAGACGTGCGGCCTGCGCGATGTCGGCGAGCACGACCGGCTCGGCGGCGTGCGCCTCGACGTACGCCTTGGCCCGACGCACCGGGGCGGGCAGGGGACGCGAGGGCCGACCCGCGGCGAGGGCCTCGGTGAAGGTGGTCGGGAAAGCCAGGAGCGACGCCTCGAGAAGGAGCGTGCGGGCCTGCTGCTCGATGAGGGGCGTTCGCTCGGGTGAGCGCAGGAGAACGTCGCGGGCGTACTCCCACGTGCGCGACCAGTACCGCAACCGCTGCTCGCTGACCGGCGCGTAGCCGGTGGGCCGCACCCGCAGGGTGTCGTCACCCGACAGCCGTCGTGCGGCCTCGTCGAAGTCGGACCGCGCGAACGACACGGCCGTCCCGGCGATGCGCCCGGTGAAGGCGAACTCGAGAGGACGATCGACGACCATGAACGGCACGGTGGTGTCGATGCGCTCGCGTCGATACGTTCCCGAGACCCGGGGGCCCGCGATGCGTCCGACCACGACCTGGTCGAGGGGGTCGGATTCGACGAGCATGGTCGACCCGATGGTGTAGTCGCAGAATCCGAAACCGGGCTCGGACGCTGCGTGCCACGCCAGGGCCGGCTGGATCGCCTCGGCGCGCGAGATGCGCGCGCCGGGAACGACGGTCTGCCAGAGGTGCTCCACCGTCTCGGCGTCGCGGGTCTCGATGTTCGTATGCTCCACGCCTGTTTCCTAAATCGTCCGAGGATGTGCGGCGAGACCATTGCGCCCCGCGGCGGGTCCCACTATGGGAACGCTCTCACGTCGGTGATTCGAGAGACTGCGGCGTCGTGGATGCCCCCCATCCGCTTTCTACGCTATCCCGCGAACGGTCGATAATGCGCATTTCGGCGCATTCATCCCCGAGGCGCGAAAAGACATCCGGTATGCGAAAAATGGACCGCGTTCACATTGACCGTTGGTAAGACGCCGCGTCACCATTCCGAGAGCAGCCTCGTGCTGCACGTCGACCGCTCTCCGTTCCCCGGCGCGGTGGTCGCCAGGCGCCTCGGCGCGGAGCTCGTGACCCCGCTCCGAGGCGCCACCGACCATCCATAATGGGAGGGGCCGCCACCCGACGTCCGGCCGCCGAAGGGATGCCATGCCTTTTCGCACGATGACCACGCTGCAGGCCTGGATCGACGAATTCCGAGCCCTCGGCTACGACGACGCCGAGATACTGCGCGTCATCCCCCAGGACAGCGACGACGGCAGCGACGCCGGTCTCATCGCCGCTCGACTGCGCAGCGTGTCGACCACCTTCTTCGTCGCCCCCGGCCCCGAAGCGAACAGCACCGAATGGGCCGTGACGTTCGAACCGCGCGAAGACGCCGCCCCCCTGCCGGCCGGTCGGGTCATGGCGCTCTCGGGCGAACTGGCGACCCTGTCCGCGCTGTGCGCATTCCTTCAGGCCCGCTCGGAAGCGTTCCTCGCCGCCGTCTGAGGTCGCGCCGCGCCCCGATGGACGCCGTGCACCTCAGCGGCTCGCGTACGCCGTGATCTGCTCGAGGAGCACCGCGAGCCGGCGCGCATCATCGTGGTCGAGCCCTGAGACCGCCTCCTCGACCGCGGCGTCGAACGCGCGCAGTCTCGACCAGGGCGGGGTGTCGAGATCGACGATCGCCGTGATGTGGTTGACGCGACGGTCCTCGTCGTCGAGATCGCGACGCACGGCACCCCGCTGAACCAAGCGGTCGATCAGCGTCGTGACGCCTGCCGACGTGATCCCCAGATGGTCGCGCACGTGCGAGGGGCGAGCTCCGGGATTGTCGGCGACGAAGAGCAGGGCGCGGGCGTCGAGTTCATTCAGCGACAGCTCCCGCCGTGCCTCCGCGGCCGCGACCCGACGCGCCTCGCCGTAGGACAGGAGGGCGCGACCGAGCTCCGACCCCGGCGAGGGGCGAGACGGAGTATCGGTGGACGAATGCACGACCCATGATCGTACTCATCTCCGCCCAGTGCCCGTGGAGGTTGCACACCGAGCGTCGACGTGTTCACCCCACGGCCGGAATCCGACGTGGCCCGGACGATGCGCGCGTTGCACGGCGAGAGAGCCGGGGCAAGGCCCACGCGGCGGACGGCGGAACGTTCCTAGAACGGATGGCCGACGCCGGCGAAGGCGGCGGGATCGCCGGCGATCTCGTCCGCCGGGTCGCCGATCATGCCTCGACCATCGGTTCCTGGCTGGGTGAGCGCGATCCGCAGCAGCTCGTGCAGGAGGTGACCTCGTTCGCCCGTCGTCGTCCGGGCACCTTCATCGCCGTCGCCGCCATCGCCGGTATCGTCGTGGGCCGTCTCAGCCGCGCCATCGCCTCCGGCGCGGCATCCGGAGCGTCGGAATCGTCGGCCTCGTCCAGGCCTGAAGCCCCGCGGTTCGCCGAGGCGGATGCCAGGGCCCGCGCCGCCGAGCAGACGCCGTCCGCCACGCGCGTCGACGCGCAAGCCGGCTCCTTCCCCGCCCCGCCGATTCCCGGCGAGCCCCGCGACGCCCACGCGACGAACCTCGGCGAGGTCGAGCCGGGCGTTTCGGGGGACGACACGGGACTCGTCCCCGGTGCCGACGGCGGCGACCCGCCGTTGTATACCGAGTCCGCCGCACGACTCGACGGCGCACGAGAGGGGGACGCGGATGACCGACGCGACACCCTCTGAGCGCCGGGCGGCCACGACCTCGCTCGGCGAACTGGTCGGCGAGGTCACCCGCGACATGTCGACGCTGATGCGCCAGGAGCTCGCCCTCGCGAAGGCCGAGGTCACGGACTCCGCGACCAAGTCGGCCAAGGGGGCGGGTCTTCTGAGAGGCGCGGGATACGCGGCCGGGATGGTCGTGCTGTTCCTCTCCATCGCCCTCTGGGCGGCCCTGGCCCTGCTGATGGGCGAGGCGTGGTCGGCCGTCGTGGTCGCCGTGCTCTGGGCTGTGATCGCGGCGATCCTGTTCGCCGTCGGTCGCGCCCAACTGAAGAAGGTGCGGGGCGTGCCGCAGACGGCCGCGACCCTGCAGGAAATACCGGAAGCATTCACGAGGAACGAGGAGAACCGATGAGCGATTCACCCGAGGCCATCCGCGCCGACATCGAGCGCACGCGCGCCGAGCTGGGGTCCGATGTGGACGCCCTCGCCGACAAGGTGTCGCCGTCCAAGATCGTGGAGCGGCAGAAGGGCAAGGTGCACGGCGCCGTGCGCAGCGTTCGCGACCGCCTGATGGGCGTGGCGGACGACGCCGGGTCCGCGGCATCCGACCTCGCCCACCACGCGGGCGATGCCGCGCACGGCGCGACCGACAAAGCGAAGGGCAACCCGTTGGCGGTCGGACTCGTCGCCTTCGGGGCGGGTCTGGTGCTCGCCTCGCTCATTCCGCCCTCGCGCGCCGAGCGAGACGCGGCGGCGAAAGCGAAGGACAGCGCCGCGCCCCTGGTCGAGCAGGCGAAGGACGTGGCCCGCGAGGTCGTGGACGATCTGAAGGAGCCGGCGTCCGACGCGGCGGCGGCGCTGGAGGACCGCGCCGCCGAGGCCGTCCAGCACGTCAAGGATGACTCGACCGAAGCAGCCGGGGCCGTCCGCGACCGCGCGCAGGAGGCGGGAGAGAGCGTCCGCGACGCGTGAGCACCGCGGGACGGAGCACCGGGCTCGCTCCGTCCCGCGGCTCGCGCGGGCACACCTTCGCACATTCACCCGTCGCCTCACCTCCCCGAAGACGCTCGCTCGCCGGAGGCGCCCCGGCCATGCCCATCGCCCGCGCCCTGTCAAGCCGGTCTCCGTCGACGTTCCGCGGGGCTATGACGGAGGCAGCGCCGTCGGGAGACGGCCGGACCCCGTCGGGAGACGGGGAGAGGAGAACACCATGATCTACGGACAGCAGAGCGAACGGCAGACGGGCTCGGTGTGGAGCATCGCCATGACGGCCGCCATGGGCAACGGCATCGGACCGCGCTCGATCGAGGAGACACCCGCGCCGCGCTCGGCGAAGCGGTGGCCCTGGTCGCGCACGGCCCCGGCCGGCGAGGCGATGGTGGTCGCGCCCCGCGCCTGATCCACCGCCCCTTCACCCGGCGCGTCGGCTTCTTCCCCCGGAAGCCGGCGCGTCGGCTCGTGTCCGGGCGTTCACGCGATGGTCTCCGCGGCGTAACCCACCGCGCGGGGTCGAGACCCCAGCATGGGACGACCGCATCCGCGGTTTCGATCCTGGCCCGGAAAGCGACCTCGATGACCCGACCCGTACGCGTGCTCTCGCTCTACGAAGGCTTCTTCGCCGGTGGCGCGCGGATCCTGCATTCCGACGTCGTCGCGGGGCTCGCGGCCCGGGGAACGCAGCAGCATCGCGTGCTCTCCCTGACCTCCGCGGCACGACGCGACGCGTCGGTCCAATCCGCGCACGACGACACCCGCTACCGCCACCTGCGGGAGCGCGGCGTCCCCATCGACACGTTCGACCGCATCGCGGGTGACCGACCGCTGGCGCCCGAGGAGTTCACGCGCGGCGAGCTCGCCCGGGCCGCCCGGCTCTTCGCCGACGCCGACGTCATCCTCTCGCTGAAGGAGCAGCCGCTGAGCCTGGTGGTCGCCCTGCAGCGCGCGGGCCTGCTGCCCGATCGCCCCATCGCCGCGTGCCTGCACCGCTCCGACCCCACCCACTCGGGTCCGGCACTCGGCTGGCTCGCGGAGGCCGCGACCGCGGGCGCGGTCACGGCGACCATCTCGTGCGCCGAGTCCACCTCTCGCGCCTACGCGCGCGCCGGGGTCGCCGCCGGCGAGGAGTGGGTCATCGACAACGGCATCGACACCCGGCGCTTCCGCCCCGGCACGCGCGCCGAGCGCCGACGCATCCGCGCGGGTCTCGGCATCCCGGACTCCTCTCCCGTGGTGCTCCTGGCCGCCCGCTTCGACGCGATGAAAGACCCTGGGTTGTTCCTGCGGGCGGTCGCGGCGCACGCGCGCACGGCGCCGAGCACGCACTACGTCGTGTGCGGGTCGGGCATGACCCGCACCAACCCCGCGTTCCGAGCGCTCCTGGCCGACAGCGGCGTGCACGACGGCGTGACCCTGCACGCGCTGGGGCTGCGCGAGGACATGCCCGAGCTGTACCGGATCGCCGACATCGTCGCCCTCACGAGCGCCTTCGGCGAGGCCTCTCCGCTCTGTCTGGTCGAGGGAGCGGCATCCGGAGCCGTTCCGGTGACCACCGACGTCGGTGACGCGGCGCGCGTGGTCGAGGGATTCGGGCTCGTGACCGCTCGCGAGGTCGACGCGATCGTCGAGGCGTGGGGCGACGCCCTGGCTCTTCGTCCCGCGCTGCGCGCAGCCGCTCTCGCCGCCCGGGTCCGGATGGACCGCGGTCGCATGATCGACGACTATCGCGCCGCCGTCGAGGGCCTGCTCGCCGCGCGGGTGCTCGCCGCCTAGCCCCGGGACCTCGGCCGAGGCTGTCAACCCTCGTGCGGGTTCGCCTCCGGGCGGGTGGGGTGGTCACTCGTCCGACACGAGGAGGCAGTGATGTCACAACCCGCACAGCAGCAAGAGGTCCCCGGCACGGACCGTGCCCTGGATCCCCAGCCCGATTACGGCGTCGACAGCTACCGCGGTTCCGGCCGTCTGCAGGGGAAGGTCGCGCTCATCACGGGCGGCGACAGCGGCATCGGCAAGGCGGTGGCGCTCGCCTATGCGCGAGAGGGAGCCGACGTGGCCATCGCGTACCTGAACGAGCATCAGGATGCCGAGGAGGCCCGGCGCTTCGTGGAGGACGCCGGCCGACGCGCGATCCTGCTCCCCGGCGACGTGTCCGACCCCGCGCACTGCCGCGACCTCATCGCGCAGACCGTGCAGCAGCTCGGCAAGCTCGACATCCTGGTGGTGAACGCCGCGTTCCAGATGAGCCACGACACCCTCGAGGAGATCGAGGACAGCGAGTGGGACTACACCTGGGCGACGAACGTCAGCGCCTACTTCCACCTGGTCAAGGCCGCCCTGCCGCACCTGAAGGAGGGCGCCTCGATCGTGGCGTCGAGTTCGGTCAACTCCGACATGCCGTCCCCCCAGCTGCTGCCCTACGCCGCGACGAAAGCGGCGATCGCCAACATGACCGCCTCCCTGGCTCAGCTCCTCGCCGAGCGTGGCATCCGTGCGAACAGCGTCGCGCCCGGGCCGGTGTGGACCCCGCTCATCCCGGCGACGATGCCCGCCGACAAGGTCGAGGCTTTCGGCGAACAGGTGCCGATGGGGCGTCCCGGCCAACCCGCCGAGCTCGCGCCGGTCTACGTGCTGCTGGCGTCCGACGAGGCGAGCTACGTCTCGGGCGCCCGCGTCGCGGTCACCGGCGGAAAGCCCATCCTCTGAGCCCGTCACGGCGAAGCGCCGCTCCCGTTCGAGGGGCGGCGCTTCGCTGCGTCGGCGCGCGTCCTCAGCTCGCGGGCATCCAGGCGGCGATCGCGATCACGATGATCACCAACAGCGCCACCGCGGCCTGGACGCGCAACAGGACGGCGAAGACGTACCCCTGGTAGGCGCTCCGGCGGCCGGTGAGACCGTTCACGAGGAGCGCGGCGAAGATCGCGACCTGGAACGCGATGCCGATCCACGCCCACGCCGCCACGATCGGGATCGAGAAGGCGAAGAGCACGATCGAGATGACCGCGAGCAAACCGGATGCGAGAAGCCACGCCTTTCGGTTCGGGTTCTGCACGGCCCTCTGGTTCATCACGCGATTCGGGTCGGTCTTCCGGTCGTTGCGGGGGCCGGTCATGGCGGCGTCCTTTCGGTGGGGAGACGCCACCGTAGGGGCGGCACCGGCCCGTACCCGACCGGGTTGACAGACGCGCCGCCGCATCCGGAACCGCCGCCGCACCATAGACGGCGTGCTCTCGCGGCGCTATCCCCGACGGGGGGCGGCGAAACCGTGTCTACAGTGAGGCATGACCGCCCGCATCCTCTCGATCGGCACGGCCCTGCCCGACACTCGTGTCGCCCAGTCGACCCTGCGTGACCTCTTCTCCGCACAGCCCGGATTCGACCGCAAAGCCCAGCGCCTCGTGGGGGCCGCCTTCGACGCCGCCGCCATCGACACCCGGCACGTCGTGCTCCCCCAGCTCGCGGGCGGTACCGGCGACGCGCTCGACGTGCGCGACGGCGACACCCTGCTCATGCCCCCCACCGGCGCGCGCAACGACGAGTACCGCCGCACCGCCCCCGCCCTCTTCGCCGAAGCCTCCCGGTCCGCGATCGCGGGTTCGGGACGGACTCCGGATGCCATCACCCACGTCGTGACCGTCTCGTGCACCGGGATGTTCGCGCCCGGTCCTGACTACCACCTGGTGCGCGATCTCGGCCTCTCCCCCACCGTCGAGCGCTACCACCTCGGCTTCATCGGGTGTGCGGCTGCGATCCCGGCCCTCCGGCTGGCGGCGCGCATCGTGAGCGCCGACCCCGACGCGGTCGTCCTCGTCGCGTGCGCCGAACTGTGCTCGCTGCACTGGCAGACCTCGTCGCACCCCGACCAGATCGTCGCCGCCTCGGTGTTCGCCGACGGAGCGGGAGCCGCCGTCGTGGCATCCGGAGATCCCTCCGAGGCGGGCTTCGACCTCGCGGGCTTCGCGACCCATGTCACCGACGACGGCGAGAAGGACATGGCCTGGACGGTGGGCGATTCCGGCTTCGAGATGACCCTGACCCCCGAGGTGCCGCGCATCATCGGGCGCGAGATCTCCGCGATCGCCGCCGACGTGCTGGGTGACCTCGACGCCGTCGACGCGTGGGCGGTGCACCCCGGAGGGCGCAGCATCCTCGACCGTGTCGAAAGCGCCCTGTCCCTCGACGCGGCCGCCCTGGGACCCTCGCGGGAGGTGCTGCGCCAGCACGGCAACATGTCGAGCGCGACCCTGCTGTTCATCCTGCGCGACCTGCTCGCCGACGACTCCCGCCGCGACGGCGACCGCGTGGCCGCCCTCGCCTTCGGCCCGGGCCTCACCGTGGAGGCGGCGCGTCTGACGCTGCGCCGCCCGGCGGCGTGACGGGGTTGTCGCAGCGCGACACCGCGCTGACCGAGCTGATGGACGACCCCGACTGCGATCCCCGGGCGCTCGCGGCCACCTACCGCCGCTTCGACCTCGTGAACCGGCTCGTCTCGGCGTGGGGCCACGTCTACCGCTCGCGCGTGCGTCCCGAGCTGCGCGTGCTCGGCCGCCCCGCGCGCATCCTCGACCTGGGGTGCGGCGGCGGGGACGTGCTCGTGCGGCTGGCCGGCCTGGCCGCCCGCGACGGCTTCACGGTCGAGTGCGTCGGGGCCGATCCCGACCCGCGCGCGATCTCGGCCGCCCGCGCGCGCAGCCGCCCCGGGGTGCGCTTCGTCGCGCAGGATTCGACCGCCCTGCTCGCCGCCGGGGAGCGGTTCGACCTCGTCGTGTCGAACCACGTGCTGCACCACCTCGACGCGGAGGCCCTGCGGGGGTTCACCGCCGACTCGCTCGCCCTGTCGAGCGGCCCCGTCCTACACGCCGACATCGCCCGCGGTCGCCTCGCCTACGCCCTGTACGCCGTCGGTATCGCGCCGCTGTCAGCGGGCACGTTCCTGCGCGTCGACGGGCTCCGCTCGATCCGCCGCAGCTACCGCGCGCCCGAGCTCGCCGAGGCCCTCGGCTCACCCTGGCGCGTGGAGACCCCGGCGCCGTTCCGGGTGCTCGCCGCGGCGCGCGGGGAGGCCCGGGAATGACGGAGGTGCTCGTCGTCGGCGCCGGCCCCGTGGGACTGGCGCTGGCCGCCGACCTGCAGGGGCGCGATGTCGACGTCGCCGTCGTCGAGCGCCGCACCGAGGCCGGCGCGGGGACGCGGGCGATCGGCATCCACTCCCCCGCCCTCGCTCTGCTCGAAGCCTCGGGTGCCACCGAGGGCATCCTCGACCGCGCGGTGCGGATCGCCCGCGGCGAGGCGCGGGCCGACGGTCGCCTGCTCGCCGCGATCCGCTTCGACCGCCTGCGGGCGCGGCATCCGTACGTGGCCGCCCTCCCGCAGTCCGACACGATCGAGGTGCTGACGGCCCTCGCGCCTGCGGTGCGGCGCGGCGTGACCGTGGAATCCCTGCGACAGGACGCGGACGGCGTCCGGGTCGGGGTCGCGGGCGGCGGCGAGCTGCGCGCGAGGGTGGTCGTCGTGGCATCCGGATGGGCGGGACGCTCGCTCGTCTACCGCGCCGGGGCCGTGCGCACCCACCACTACCCCGATCGCTACGTCATGGCCGACGTCGCCGCGCCGGGTGGCCCGGTCGCGCGCGTGCACCTCGAGCGCGATGGGGTGGTCGAATCGTTCCCCCTCCCCGGCGGGCGCAGACGGCTCGTCGCCTGGGCGGGTCGCGAGGAGGTTCCGGATGCCGCGGCCTTCCTGCACGATGCCGTGGCTCGACGCACGGGGCTCGAGGTCGACACCGCGGATGCCTCGACCTTCGGCGTGCGGCGGGCGGTGGCCCCGGCCCTCCGGCGCGGCCGGGTGATCGTGGTCGGCGACGCCGCCCACGAGGTGAGCCCCATCGGTGGTCAGGGCATGAACCTCGGCCTTCTCGATGCGCTGACCCTCGCGCCGCTGCTCGCGCCGTGGGTGCGCGGCGGCGACGGCGCGGGCCTGGACCGATGGCAGCGCGACCGCCTGGCCTCGGCGCGGCACGCCGCGCGCCTGGCCTTCCTCAACACCCTGCTCGGCCGGGCCGCCGCCCCCGTCGCGCACGCGGTGCGTATCGCGGCGCTGGGCGCGGGGCTGCGCGGACCGGGCGGGGCGTTGTTCACCCGGGCGTACGCGATGCGGTTCGACCGGGCGGCACCCGGAACCTGAGCCGCCGGCGGGGAAAGACGTGCACAGCGGCGGATGCCGTGTGCGACACGCCGCGGGCGACGCCGCTGCCGCGGCGTGTCGAGGTCGGCGCCCGCCGTCGTGCACGCCCGATGGTCGGCCGGTCTCGTTCGCGATACCGACCGGTCGGGTCTCAGGCGGCCACGAGCTGGGCGGCCAGCACCAGGGCGGCGAGCATCGTGAGCTGGAACACCGCGCGCCCGGGCGGGCGCACGAACACCAGCACCACGGCGCCGACGGCGAGCGCGAGGACGGCGACGAAGAAGACGACGCCGAGGGCCGTGGCATCCGTCCCGAAGAAGACGGCGAGTGCCCCGGCGGCGATCCCCACCGCTGCGAGCACCACGGAACGGCGCGCGCCCAGTCTGTGCGGCAAGCCCCGCACCCCCGTGCGGCGGTCGTCGTCGAGATCGCGGACGACGTTGGTCAGGTGAACGGCGGCGCCGAGGGCCGCCCCCGCCAGCGACGCCCACCACGCCGCGAGGGTCGGCGGCGAGAGCGACAGGGTCGCGAACGAGGGGAAGAGTCCGAAGCTGAGCACGAAGGGCGCGATCGAGACGGGCGTCGACTTGAGCCCCGCGTTGTAGGCCCAGGCCGAGGCGAGAGCGACGGCGTGGGCGGCGACCAGGCCCGGTCCGAGCGGCAGCGAGAGCACGACGGCGAGGATCGCGGATGCCACGGCCACCGCAAGGGCGCGCTCCGGCGTGACCGCTCCCCCGGCGATGGGCTTGTCGGTGCGGCCGACCGCGGCGTCGCGGGCACCGTCGATCGCGTCGTTCGAGAGACCCACCGAGACCTGACCGGCGAACACCGCGACCACGAGCACCGCGAGGCGCCACGGTTCGACGCCCGCCGCGATGCCGAGCGCGAGCGAGAGGACGGTGACCACGAGGGTGGGGCCCGGGTGGGTGGCGCCCCAGAGCGCGCTCACGAGGGGCGGCCTCGCCGCGGCATCCGTCACCCTCCGACGCTACCGCGGCCGGGGTCGGGGCGCTTCAGTGCGCACCGGTGGCATGGGCCTCGGCGACGAGCCGGCCGATGCCGTCCGTCCACGCGTCGCCGTGGCCGGGAAGGACGGTGTGTGCGCACGTCATCGTGAGCCGGCCGAGGGCGGCGAGCGCGGCACCGCTGTCAGCGGTGGCCGCGCGGGCGACGATCTGGGCGCCGGGTCGGCCGGTGTAGGGATCGAAGGTGACGACCGCGTCGCCGGTGAAAAGCAGGTCGCGGTCGGGCAGGTGATCATCGAGACGCCGTCGGCGACCTCGCGGATGCCGTCGGGGGTGCGTCCGAGCCCGCCCCGGTGTGCGCCTGTCATGTCGGCCACCCTGGGCGCGGTCGCCGGGATTCGTGAACGGGGTTGTGGGGGCGCGCCGGCGCTCTTATCCGCGCGACCCGCGTCAACCCCCTCGGGTCGGCCACGGCACGCACCTACCGTCGGCGAGCGGGCGCGGCCGGGTCGCGGCGCCCCGCGGAGAGGGAAGAATGCGCGAGGTCGTCGTCGTCACCGGGGGTTCGAGAGGCATCGGCCGGGCGGCCGCTCTGCGGTTCGCGCGCGCGGGCACCGCCCTGGTCCTCGTGGCGCGCGATGCGGTCGCCCTCGCGTCGGCCGCCGAGGAGTGCCGACGGCGCGGTGCCGAGGTGCTCACGCTCCCGATCGATCTCGCCACCCCCGACGGGCCGGATCGCGCGGTCGACGCCGCGATCGCCGCATACGGACGGATCGACGTGTGGGTCGCCTCCGCCTCGGTGTTCTCGTACGGCTCGGTCGAGGACACCCCCGACGAGGTGCGCGACCGCGTCATCGAGACGAACCTCACCGGGCACATGCGCGCCGCCCGCGCCCTCGTCCCGCATTTCCGCGCGGCGGGTCGGGGCACGATCGTCTTCGTCGGCTCGCTGTACTCGCAGGTCGCCGGCCCCTACGTCTCGTCCTACGTCGCGGCCAAGCACGGCCTGCTCGGGTTCACGCGGGCGCTGAGGCAGGAGATGCTCGCGCACCGCGGCATCCGGGTGAGAATCGTCCTTCCGGCGAGCATCGACACGCCCATCTATCAGCGCGCGGCGAACTACACCGGGCGCACCGCCTTCCCCCTGCCCCCGGTGGTCTCGGCCGACCGCGTGGCACGGGCGATCGTGCGGGTCGCGCGAGGGCCGCGGCACGAGGTGGGTGTGGGCGCCGCGCAGTTCGTGACCCGGCCGCTGCAGTTCCTCGCTCCGCGCGTGTACGACCGCTTCATCCGCGCCCTGCAGCACGCCCTGGGGCTACGCCGCCGCCCCGCCGCGCCCACGTCGGGAGCGGTGCTCGCGGCGCAGCACGACCCCGGCGCGGTGAGCGGGGGCTGGTCGCGCATTCCGCTGCGTCGCCCACGCTGAGGGCACAGAGAAGGACCCCGGATGCCGCGGCATCCGGGGTCCCGTGGACAGGTTCAGGCTGCTGTCTCGAAGCCTTCGCGCTGGGTGTTCTCGTCGGCGACGCGGACGCCCCAGCGGTAGGCGAGCTTGCCGCCGAGCCACCCCGAGACGCTCAGGCCCGCCGCGGCGATCGCGCTGAGGAGGAAGGCCACCGCCCTGGCACCGCGGCATCCGCCCCGCTCATTCCTTGTGCAGCGCGTCCTGCGCGCGCCCCGCGAGCTTCTCGACGGTGTTCGGCAGCTCGGTGGTGCCGTAGAAACGCACGTCGGGCTTGGTGGGCGGGGGCATCGGCACGCCGGCGGGCGGCTCGGGCAGATAGGTGAATTCGCCCTTGCCGTCGGGGGTCGGGCCCGAGGCCCAGGTGCCGTCGCCGGCCTGCGCGCCGTCGCTGAAGTTGATGTACTGGTACGCCACGTCGCGGTCCTCCTTGTCGAGGGGGAAGTTGCTGGGCACGGGGAGCTTCTCGTAGCCCTCGGCCTGCAGCTCGGCGGCGGCCGCGGCCCACTGGTTCTGATGCATCGTGTCGCGGGCGAGCAGGAAGGCGAGCAGATCCTTCACGCCGTGGTCGTCGGTCTGGTGGTACAGCCGCGCGACCTGCACACGCCCCTGCATCTCGGCGTTCGCGTTGGCGGTGAAGTCGGCGAGCAGGTTGCCGCTCGCGGTGATGAAGCTGCCCTGCCAGGGGTTGCCGTTGGAGTCGACGGGACGCGCGCCGGCGCCGGCGACGATCCCGTGCTGGATGTCGGTGCCGCCGATCACGGCCGCCACGGTCGGGTCGTTCTGCACGGCCTCTTCGGTGATGCCGAGGGGCGACTTCTCGAGCAGCTGGGCGATCATGATCGCGAGCATCTCGACGTGGCCCATCTCCTCCGCGCCGATGCCGAAGACCAGGTCGCGGTACTTGCCGGGCATGTGCATGTTCCAGGCTTGGAACTGGTACTGCATCGCGACCGAGATCTCTCCGTACTGGCCGCCGAGCACCTCCTGCAGCTTGCGGGCGTAGACCGCGTCGGGCTTCTCGGGGGTGGCGGAGTGCTGAAGCTCTTGCCGGTGGAAGTACATCGTCTCTCCTCACCGCGCCGGGGGGAGGGTCGGGTGACCGGTGTGGCGCGTGCTAGCTACCAAACGTCGCGTCCCGCGCTTCGCGCGCGGGGGTTGTGGGCGGCCGGATCGTGCGCCACAATCGCGCGCCCGGGGTCTTGGCACTCTCGAGGGTCGAGTGCTAATCTGGTCGCAGTTGAGTCGAGTGGACTCAACTCCACAGAACATCCGGGATGCCAGATCCCGGCCGATCGAAAAGGAGAACGACCATGGCCACCTACGACCCCTTCCGCGACCTCGACCGCCTCACGTCGACGCTCCTCGACGCCCGCCGCGGCGGTGGTCCGCGCCGGATGCCGATGGACCTCTACCGCGACGGCGACCACTACGTCCTGGCCGCTGACCTCCCCGGTGTCGACCCCGGCTCGGTCGACATCGACGTCGACGGCCAGCTGCTCACGATCCGCGCCGAGCGCACGCTCAGCTCGGGCGAGGGCGTCAAGTGGATCACCCGCGAGCGCGAGACCGCCTCGTTCGTCCGCCAGCTCAACCTCGGTCAGGGCATCGACACCGACGGCATCAGCGCGGCGTACCGCAACGGGGTGCTGAGCGTGATGATCCCGGTCAGCGAGAAGGCGAAGCCGCGCCGCATCGCCGTCTCGACCGACGACGGCGACGGCGTCATCGAGGCGCACGAGAGCACGCCGCAGCCGATCGAGCAGTAAGGCGCGAGCGGACGAGGGGCGGCCCGGGGCGGGGCGCCCCTCGTCGTCGGCGGGAGGGTTGTCAAGGGGCTCGGCTTTCGCCGCGCGGGCCGCACAGTGCCGAGCGTGTCCCCCACCCTGTCTTCCCCCGCGCCACCCGCCCTCGACGACATCGACGTCGCCGCGCTGCCGTTCACCCCGCGCGGTCCCGTCAGCGCCGCGGTGCTCGCGCACCTGGTCGACGGCACCGCCACGGGACACACCGCGCTGGCTGATGCGGCGGTCCTGGCATCCCCTGACATCGAACGCGACGACGACCTGCAGCTCGCCCTGTTCGCCCTATACGCCTCGGCCTACGGCGCCTTCCCCGCGTTCCGCGCCGACCTCGAGTGGGATCCCACCCTCATCGCCACCCGCCGGGTGATCGAGACGGCGTTCGAGCGGTCGCTGCGTCGCTCGGTCGCGGTGCCGGAACTCCCCTCCCCCACCGCGGATGCCGTATCGCGCGCGCTCTTCGCCCTCACCGGCGCCGACGCGGGCCCGAGCCTCTCGCGCCACCTCGCGCGCAAGGCCACGCTCGACCAGGCGCACGAGTTCCTCGTGCAGCGGACCATCTACACGCTGCGCGAGGCTGACCCGCACTCGTGGGCCATCCCGCGCCTGACCGGGCGCCCGAAGGCGGCGCTCGTGGAGATCCAGTCCGACGAGTACGGCGGCGGGCGTCCCGACCGCGTGCACGCGACGCTCTTCGCCCGGGCCGTGCGTGCTGCCGGGCTCAGCGACGCCTACGGCGCGTACCTCGACGACGTGCCGGCCGTCACCCTCGCCTCGCACAACACGATGTCGATGTTCGGCCTGAACCGGCGCCTGCTCGGCGCGATCGTGGGGCACCTGGCAGCGTTCGAGATGACCTCGTCGATCCCGAACCGCCTCTACGCCGAGGGGCTGCGCCGCCTGGGCTTCGGAGACGACGTGTGCGCGTACTTCGACGAACACGTCGAGGCCGACGCCGTCCACGAGCAGATCGCCGGCCGCGACCTCGCCGGAGCCCTCGCGGAAGACCACCCCGAGCTGCGCCGCACGGTCGCGCTGTGCCGCTGCGGCCTGTCGACGATCAAGCCCTACTGCGACGGCACCCACAAGGCCGCCGGCTTCCGTACCGACGAGTGATGGCGCTCACCGTCGCGCGCCGTCGGGGCGCGCGAGAGAGCGCGCGGCCTGCGCAGCACGGTGCCCCGGGCACCGCGAACGGACCCGGGGCACCGACGCGCGGCACCCCGCGGGGCGCCGACGCGCGTCAGAGGTCCTCGGGGGCGAGGTCGCCCTGGCCCTCTTCGCCGAGCTCGACGACCCCGGGATCCTCGCCCTGCGAGTCGGTGCCCGTGGACTCGGGGTGGATGTCCTCGAGCGGGATGTCGCTGTCGTCGGCGGGGATCTCCGCCGGGTCGGCGCCCGTCGCGGTCGCCGGGTTGATGTCGTCGGGGTCGGCGCCCTCGTCGAGGGCCGTCGTGGCATCCCACTCCGCCTGCGCGGGGTCGAGCGTCGGGTCGGGCTCGATGGAGGTGTCACCGTCGCGCAGGGGCTGCACGCCCGCAACGGCCACGTCGGCGGGGGTCGGGTCGATCGAAGCGTCGCTCATGGGGGGTCCTTTCGTGGGACGCACGTCACCGCCGGGATCAGCGGTCCCCTCATCCAACGGGGCGCGCCGCCCGCGGCCCCGCCCCTTGACACGCACGTCCCCGCCTTCGTACGGGGAAGACACGGGATGCCGCCCCTCGCCGCGGCGGAAGGAACACCATGGCTGACAGGCTGACGGTCCGCTCGCACGGAATCGACGACGTCGAGCGCGTCTGGCAGCGCTTCGTGCCGAGCGCACGACTGGAGCGTGTGGACCCGCAGCGGGTGTCGTTCTCGTGGAACTCCGTCGAACTCCCCGGGTTCTCGGTCGTGGCCTACGAGCTGGCTGCCTCGGTCCACTCGTCCGTCCGCATGGACGAGCAGATCATGGCGTGCCGGATGATCGGCGATGACATCCGCGTCGAGGCGGAGGGGCGCTCGCTCGATCCACGCCGCCCGTGGCTGGCGGCCGACGGAGGCGCGGAAGCGCACTGGACCGGAGCCGCCCGCGTGCGCGCTCTCGTGTTCGATCGCAGCGATGCCGAGCGCCTCGCCCGCATCGTCTCGGGCGACGACCGCCTCGTCTTGCGGCGCCTGGACTCGGCCGCACGCGACCGCGCCGCCGCCACGCAGTGGGAGCGCAGCTTCGCTCACGTCTCCGCCTCGCTCGAGGCCACGCACGACGACCCGATCCTCTCGGCCGAGCTGCAACGTCACGCGCTCCTGACGACCCTGTCGACGTTCCACACCCCGTACGTCGACGCCCTGCAACGCGCGCACCAGCGCAGGGCCGCCCCGCGCACCGTGCGCCGCGCGATCGCCCACATCGAGGCGCACGCGCAGGAACCCCTCACGCTCGAGGACATCGCCGTGGCATCCGGGATCTCCTCCCGCGGGCTCCAGCACGCGTTCCGCCGCGCGCTCGACACGACGCCGATGGAGTACCTGCGCCTGGTCCGCGTGGTCGGCGCGCACGAGGAGTTGCGCGCGGGCGTCCCGGTGTCGGTCGCCGAGGTGGCCCGGCGGTGGGGCTTCTCGAGCGCCTCGCGCTTCGCGCGCTACCACCGCGAGCACTACGGGCAGAACCCCGCGCAGGTCGCGCGCATGTTCTGACGCCGTAACGCCTTCGGTCTCGTCGTTGCGCGCGGAGTGCCGGGCCGTGCCCGATGGCACACAGCGAATGCACAGTGAAGAGCGGAGCGGGCAGGGCGCCCGCGGGAGGAACACGTGGGCAAGTTCATCTACGAGGGCGGCGTTCGCAACGAGTTCGAGGACCGCCTCCTCGCGCACCTGCAGGTCGTCGTCGGAAACAAGCTGCGTCGCGGCGAGCCGTTCTACTTCGTCTGGAAGGACGACATCAGCACGGGAGGCGGTCGCACCTCGGTGTGGTTGCACCCGCGCGCGAACCTCGTCTTCAAATTCAACGGGGGCCGTCCCCCCGCCCTGAACCGCGCGTGGCTCGAAGCCCTCATGTCGACGGCGAACTCCCCCACCGGCCTCTACGTCGTTCCCGAGCCGGCCGAGGAGGCCGCCCCGCCCGAGTCGTACGCCTGACGCGTCGGGCACGTAACCGGCGGGTGTCAAGGCGCTGGCGTCGGCCCGCGCCGCCACGCACCGTAGGGGAGACGAGAGGATCCCCATGACCGACTCCCCCCGCATCGTCGTGATCGGCGGCGGTAACGCCGGCCTGTCCGTCGCCGGGCGGCTGCATCGCGCCCGACTGGGCGAGATCACCGTGATCGAACCGCGCGAGACGCACGTCTTCGCGCCCCTGCAATCGCACATCGCGGGGGGCGCGGCCCGGGCGTCCGAAGCCGCGCGCCGGCAGGCCGACGTCATCCCACCGGGCGTGCGGTGGCTGCGCGACGAGGCGTTCACGGTGGATGCCGACGCCCGCCGCGTGCACCTCGTCTCGGGCGGGCGGATCGACTACGACCAGCTGGTGGTCTGTGCCGGCATGCGCATGGCATGGGAGCAGATCCCGGGTCTGCCCGAGGCGATGGCCGCACCGACCGGCATCTCGAACTACGACTACGACCTCGCCGCGAAGGCGTCGCCGGTCCTGCGCGATCTGCGCTCCGGCACGGTGGTCTTCACCCAGCCGCCGGAGCCCGCCTCGTGCGGGGCGGCCGCCCAGAAGCCGATGTACCTCGCGTGCGACTGGTGGCGGGCGATCGGTGTGCGCGACGAGATCCGGGTCGTGTTCGTGTGCCCGGATCCCGTGCCCTTCGGCATCCCCGCGATCGACGACGAATTGCGCCGCAAGATCGACGAGTACGGCATCGAGGTGCGCTACAGCCGGGACCTCAGACGAGTGGATGCCGACTCCCGCGCGCTCGTCATCGGCCGGGGCGACGCCGAGGAGACGTTGGCGTACGACGTGCTGCACGCCGTGCCCCCGCAGCGGGCGCCGGAGTGGATCGCGGGCAGCGGGCTCGCGGCATCCGACGATCCGCACGGCTTCGTCGACGTCGATCCCGAAACCTTCCAGCACACCCGCCACCCCGAGGTCTGGGCGGTGGGAGATGCCGCCACCGTCGCGACGCGGCGCTCGGGCGGGGCGATCCGACAGCAGGCGAAAGTACTGGTGAAGAACATGAGGGCGGCGATGGCGGGCCGTGCGCCCTCGGCGAAGTACAACGGCTACAGCGTCGTCCCGTTCACCGTCTCGCGCGGCACCGTCGTGTTCGCCGAATTCGACCGGCGGGGCCGGCTGCAGCCGACCGTCCCGTTCTGGCGGTCGCTGTATCGCGAGCGCCGCCTGTCGTGGATCGCGGATCGCCGCGTACTGCCCTGGGTGTACTGGCACCTGATCCTGCGCGGACGGGCGTGACGCGAGCCCCCCGCGTATAGGGCACGAACGCCGATCCCTCAACCCCGGGGGCGGGTGGGAGGTGTCGGACGAAGACTGGGGACAGCCCCGGAAGCCACACGAGAAGAGGACACCATGGCACAGGTCATCGAAACCGTCGACGTCAACGTTCCCGTGCGCGTCGCGTACAACCAGTGGACGCAGTTCGAGGAGTTCCCGCACTTCATGAGCTTCGTGGAGTCGATCACGCAGAAGAGCGAGACCCTCACGCACTGGAAGGTCAAGATCGCCGGAGCCGAGCGCGAGTTCGACGCCGAGATCACCGAGCAGCACCCCGATGAGCGCGTCGCCTGGAACAGCGTGGGCGGCGACGAGAACCACGCCGGCGTCGTCACCTTCCACCGCCTCTCCGATGACGAGACGCGCGTGACGGTCCAGATCGACTGGGCGCCCACCGGCGTCCTCGAGAAGCTCGGTGCCGCCTTCGGCGCCGACGACCACTCGGTCAAGAAGGACCTCGAGAACTTCAAGGAGTACATCGAGTCGCGCGGTGCCGAGTCCGGCGCGTGGCGCGGCGACGTCAGTTGACGTCCTCCCGATGACGAAAGCCGGGCCCGTCCGTGATGGACGGGCCCGGCTTTCGTCATACGCGGGTCACCACTGCGGGTGGATCTCGGCGCGCAGGCGCCGGTCGTACACGTCGCGCACCAGCGCGTCGAAGGCGTCGAGGTCGAAGCCTCCCCCGAGCAGCTCCGCCGCCTGCGCGTTGGCCGTCGCCTGCTCGACCGAGCGTGCGCCCGGAATGACCGAGGTGATGCCCTCGCGCGAGGCGATCCACGCGAGGGTGGCAGCCGGAAGCGACACGCCCTCGGGCAGCGAGGCCTTGAGCTCGTCGGCCGCGGCCACGCCCTCGTCGAAGGGCACGCCCGAGAACGTCTCGCCCTTGTCGAAGGCCTCTCCGTTGCGGTTGTACGTGCGGTGGTCGTTCTCTTCGAACGTCGTGGCACGGGTGTACGTGCCCGAGAGCAGGCCGCTGGCCAGCGGCACACGGGCGAAGACCGCGACGTTCTTCTCGGCCGCGAGCGGCAGCACCTCGTCGAGGGGCTTCAGGCGGAACGGGTTGAAGATGATCTGCAGGTTCGTCAGGTTCGGGCGTCGCAGCGCCGACAGGGCCTGATCCATCGTCTCGACCGAGGCGCCGTACGCCGCGATTACGCCCTCCGAGACCAACTGGTCGAGGGCGTCCCACGTCGCGTCGTCGTCGATGACGGCCGACGGCGGGCAGTGCAGCTGGACGAGGTCGAGCGTCTCGGTGTCGAGCAGACGCCGCGAGCGGTCGAGCCAGCCGCGGAAGTTCTCCATGACGTAGTTCTCGGGCACCTGGTCTTCGCGGCGGCCCATCTTGGTCGCCACGGTGATGTCGTCGGCATCCCGACCCTTCAGGAATCGCCCGATGATCTGCTCCGACCGGCCGTCGCCGTAGACGTCGGCGGTGTCGAAGAGCGTGACGCCGGCGTCGGCCGACGCCGTCAGCACGGCACGGGCGTCGTCTTCGCTGACGTCTCCCCAGTCGGCACCGAGCTGCCAGGTGCCGAGGCCGATCGCCGAGACCTCGCGGCCGGTACGGGAGAGAGGGCGCTGCTGCATTGCGGTTTCCTTTCGAAGCGTGGTTCGAGCCTAGCCAGCGCTTCCGACATCGCGGGCCGCGTCAACCCCGTCCGACAGAGGTCGGCTCGCGCCTAGCGTGGCGGCACACCCACGGAAGGAACACCATGGACACCCCCGCCGACCGGCTCCCCGGAGCCGACGAAGAGAACCTCGTCCCCGAATCCGACGGCGCGGCCGCGGAGGTACCCGCCGGTGCCGCCGGAGCCGACTCCGGCGCCGTGGGCACCGCCCGCGTCGACCCCGACGACGAGGCCCGCATCCAGGGCATCTCGAGCCAGAACGACCTCCCCGGTGTCGGCACGCGTGCCGCCGACGGGCTGACCGAGCGCGGAACCGACGACGCCCGGGGCGAGAACGGATCGACCTCGCGTCACACCGAGGACACCGGTCGCCCCGAGCACGCGTCGCACGACGACGCGCAGGACGAGGCCGTCCGCACCCCCGCGTCGCCGCCGCGATCCGATGACGGCGGAGAACCGCACGTCGGCGGCGACGACCCCATCGCCGCGTTCCAGCCGGGCGTCGGCCGCGACTCGGCGGCCTCGAGCAAGGTCGCGCAGAGCCTGCCCGACCCCGACGACGCCTGAGGCGACCGACCCGACGACCCGCGCACCACGGGGCTCCTCCCCCGGGTGCGCGGGTCGTCGTCTCAGTGGGCGAGCCGCAGGGCGTCCTCGGCCAGGTGGAAGAAATCTCTCGTCGCGCCGGCGACCGCCTGAGCGTCGTCATCCGCCAGCAGCCACACGACCGTCGCCTCGCCCGCGTCGTCGCGCACGAACCAGCTGCCCGTCAGCACCCCGAGGCTCGACCCGCCCTTGAACGCGGCGTACGGCCACGTCCCGACGTCGAGGCCCTGACCGGGATTCTCGCTCAGGATGCCGAGCACCTCGGCGTCCTGCGTCTGCTGCAGCGCGCGGTGCACGGCGGCGATGTCGTTCGCGCTGGCGAACCAGTCGAACCCGTCACGCCACACGGGCGTGGTGACGTCGGCCACCTCGACGGCGAGGGGAGCCGCATCGATCCGGTCGAGCAGGGCGCGCTTGCCGGTGTCGTCAGCCGCGGCCCACTCCGTCCGAAGCGACGCATCGCCCCACCCGAGGGTGAACAGCTCCTTCGTCGAGAGGAACGGCGAGAGCACCGACGGATCGCTGTGACCCGAGCGCGCCACCGCCGCTTCGACGCGTTCACGGCCCAGGCGCGTGATGAGCAGGTCGGTGGCGGTGTTGTCGCTGATGCGGATCATGGCCGAAGCCGCATCCCGCACCGAGACCTCGGTGCCGGTGGGCGCGGCCTGCAGCTCGCCGGAGGGAAGGCTCCGATCCGTGTCGCCGAGCACGAGGGTCTCGTCCCACGACAGGTCGCCCGCGGCCACGGCATCCGCCACCGCGAGAAGCACGTAGAGCTTGAATGCCGAGGCGAGCGGGGCCGATCGGTCCGGGTCGACGGCGAGGGCCACGTCGTCGCCGCGGAGCACGAGGGCACTGACCTCGCCCGGGAGCTCGGCGAGACGCCGCTCGACCTCGTCGAGAGAGGTCGAGGGCGTCCACGGTTCCGCCACCGGCCCGAAGACCAGTCCGGTGATCCGACTCGACGCGTCGATCGTGAGCGAGAGGTCGAACGGGTCGCCGAGTGCGCCCGCGAGCGTCGCCACGGCCTGGGTCTCGGTGCCCCGGTAGGCGGTGACGGTGAACGGCGCCGCCGGTCGCAGCTGGCGGTTGACGATCTCGGCGACCTGCTCCGCGGGAACCTGCGCCACGAAACTCTCGTGCAGCACGCGCGCCCATTCCCCCGCCGTGGTGTCGGCCTCGCCCTCCAGCTTGTCGATGATCCACGCCACGCGCTCTCCGACGGGTGTCTTCGGAATGTCGACGGATGCCGCGGGAGTCGCGGGCGTGTCCGGCGCGGCGCTCGTGCAGGCGGCGAGCGCCGCGACGGCGGCGAGGGTCAGGGCGGAGGCGAGGCGGCGGGCGAGGCTCACGGGGACGTCCTTTCGGGGGAATCCCCACGCTACGCACGCCGCCCCGGGCTCACCTCCCTCGCGAGGGGGATCCCTGCACCCGCCGCGCCCTCCACCCGAGAAGCGCGTCGATCACGACGAACGCCGCGAGGGTGTACCCGACCAGCGGCAGCACCAGCCCGATCGCGACCGCCGCGACCAGCACCGCCGCGGTCCCCCACCACGGGGCGTGGCGCAGCACGCCGCGGGCCGGTGCGCCCGTCTGCGCGGTGGGCCGTCGCTTCCACCACATCGCGTAGCCGAGCACGACGAGGGTCGCGATGCCGATCGCGAGCGCGAAGAGCACGAGCTGGTTCGCGAGACCGAACATCGTGCCCATGTGCAGGTCGACCCCCCAGCGCGACAGCTTCGCCAGCAGCGGGTAGTCGGCGAAGTCGACCCGGTCGGTCACCTGCAGCGTGGAGCCGTCGATCGCCACGGCGTCCACCTCGGTCGGGAAGCTGCGATGGATCTCCTGCACGACCCACGCCTTCCCCTCCGACGCGGGAGGGCGGATCTCGAGGTCGCCCGAGTTCACGTTCACCTCGCGCGCCGCGGTCCACACGGCGTCGAAGGTCGCCGGATCCGCGGACGGCGCGCCCGTCGCGTGATCGCCGCCGTGATGCGCGTGATCGCCGGCGGTGGCGGTGCCGTCGAGTGTGGTCGTGAGCGCGGGGGTCCCCTCGCCCACGAGGGTGCGCAGATCCGACACGTTCGCGCCGGCATAGGCCGACCAGGTGATTCCCGTCGCCGACAGGAACAGCGCCCCGACCACCACCCAGATCCCCACGGCCGAATGCCATCCCGACAGTCGCCGGTAGCCGGTGTGCCCTCGGTTCGGTCGCAGCAGGTCGCGGCGTCCTCGGCGGCTGCGCACGAACCGGCTGATCCACAGGCCCAGTCCCGCCAGCGCGACGATTCCCAGCCAGGATGCCGCGAGCTCGCTGTACCAGCGCCCGATCTCACCCAGATGGAGCGAGCGGTGCAGGTCGCTGATCCAGTGCCGCAGCGGCAGGGCGCCGCTCGTGCCGTAGGCGGGGAGGTCGCCGCGGATCTCGGTGGTGGCGGGATCGACGAAGATCGCGCGGGTCGTGCTCTCGGGCAGGGTCTCGTCGGCGAACATCACGCGGGTGGTGCCACCACCGGTGGGTGCCGGGCGCACCGCGACGGGGGTGGCCCCGCCGCCGACGTACTCCTCGGCCGCCGCGATCTGTTCGGCGAGCGGCACCGCCGGCGCGTTCGAGGCGGCCGTGAGCTCGTGCGCGTACAGGGTGCTCTCGAGCGTCGGGGTGATCGCGTAGAGGGCTCCGCTGAGGGCGGCGATCAGGATGAACGGCCCCACCAGCAGGCCCGCGAAGAAGTGCAGGCGCCGCAGCAGGGCGGTGAACCACCCGCGCGACGGGGCCTGCGCAGCGGAAGAGGGGGCGGATGCCGCGACCTCGGGGCCGGATCCGACGGCGGTCACGCGCGGGCTCCGGTCGGGATCGGGGACGGTGGAAGGCAAGGGAGAAGCGACATGGGTATCTCTTTCCGAGCGCGGAGCGCGCTCGAGAGGGACGCCGCGCGCGGCGGACGTCGTCGCCCGGGGTCGTCGAGGAGAACGGCCCGGGCCGGAAGGGTGGGGCGCGCGCGAGGACGCGTCGATGGTTGCGCCGGCGGACGGTGGATCACGGCACGGCGCTCGACCGCTCCGGGGTCACGAAAGACGGTGGAGCGGGACTCAGGATGCCGCGAGCGGAGGGCCGCGCCGGTGCGCGGACGAGACCACGAGGGCCGAGGTGGGGCGCACGGCGGCGACGACGACGGGCGCGCTGCGCCGCGCGGGCGGTGCGGTGGGCAGCGCCAGCGCGACGCGCACGCGCGCCCGGAGCCACTCGACGCTCCGCTCCGCGAGGACGCCGAGAGCGGCGAGGGTGCGCTCGCCCCGGTGCAGGGCGACAGTGGTCGCGACGGCGGCGACGGCGTGGCCCAGCCACATCGCGGCATCCGGGGTCACCGCCGGAAGGGACCCCCCGGCCGATCCCGGCAGGGTCGAGCCGTGGACGTGCACGGCGGCGGACAGGTCGTAGCTGCCGAGTACGAACAGCGTGTGGAACAGCACCTGGCTGACCGCGACGGCCACGGCGAGGCGCCCCGTCGAGAGTCGGCGGCCGGCCAGCGCCGTGCACACGACGAACGACAGCGCGAGCGGGACCGCGACACCGAACAGGCCCGGGACCTCTCCCCCGCCGCTGACGTGCGAGAGCAGGGCGACGAAGGTCGCGACGGATGCGGCGGCGCTCCCGCGCACGACGCGCGTCGCCCTCGCCTGTCGTCGCATGGACTCATTGTGTCAGGCGAGCGGCCGCGCGGCGCGCGGGTGGACGGTCACCGCCGAGACCGACCCCCCCTAGGCTGAACCCATCTGACCAGGAGGATGCCGTGACCCCACCCCGTGTCGTGATCGCCGGCGCGAGCGGCTTCGTCGGCCGTGCCCTCACGAGCGCCTTCCGCGCCGACGGCTACGAGGTCGCCACCGTCGGACGCTCCGGGGACGCGGTCTGGGGCGACGCCCCGGCGATCGCCCGGCTGGTCGATGGCGCAGACGTGCTGATCAACCTCGCCGGCAAAATCGTGTCATGCCGGTACACCGACGCGAACCGCGACGAGATCCTGCGCTCCCGGGTCGATACCACCCGCGAGCTGCACGACGCCGTCGCCGGGGCGCAGCACCCTCCCCGCGTCTGGATGAACGCCTCGACGGCCACCGTCTACCGGCACGAGACCGAGCGCGGCAACGACGAGATCGACGGCGTGACGGGCGAGGGATTCTCGGTCGATGTGGCAAACAGCTGGGAGCGCGCATTCTTCGCCGGTGACCTCCCCGACACGCGCCGCGTGGCGCTGCGCATGGCCATCGTGCTCGGCGACGGGCCGGCGACCCGCATCCTTCTAGCCCTCGCGCGCCTCGGTCTCGGCGGGACCCAGATCGACAGCTGGTGGTTCCCGCACCGTCGCTACCGCGGCATCGGCGCCCACCCCACGGGGTCCGTCTGGTCGAGCTGGTCGCGGACCTCGGGGCGGCAGCGCTTCAGCTGGATCCACATCGACGATGTCGTGGCATCCGTCCGCTTCCTCCGCGACCGGGACGATCTCGCGGGTCCCGTCAACCTCGCGGCTCCCGTCGTCACCGACAATCGCACGCTCATGCGCGAGCTGCGTCGCGTCGCGCGCGCGCCGTTCGGTCTGCCCTCCTACCGGTGGATGCTCGACCCGGCCATGACGGTGCTGCGCAACGAGCCCGAACTGGTGCTGAAGAGTCGATGGGCGGTGCCGCGGGTCCTGACGGAGGCGGGTTTCGCGTTCCGGTACCCCGACCTCGGCCCCGCTCTCGATGCCGTCGTGGCCGTCCGGCCGGCACGAGCGCGCGATCTCTTCTCTGCCTGACGATCGACGCCCCCGCACCGACGTTCACGTCGGGCGGGGACGTACGCGCGGCGAAGCGCCAGGTGAGAGGTCAGACCTGGCGGCGGACGAAGCGCAGAATCGCCGCGATGATCCCGACGACGAGGATGATCACGCCGATCCACAGCAGGAACTTCACGGCCTCGACGAAGATGCCGAGGAACAGGAGCACGAGGCCCACGATGACGAGGATGATGGCGAGAGCGGGCATGCGACCACACTGCCCTCGCGCCGGCGCTCGCCCCATGGCCTTGACACGGCGGACGACCCGCGGCAGAACGCGTGTCAAGACCGCTCCCCGTTCGGCGTACGGGGTCTAGCGTCGAGGTCACCAACGACCCCAGGAGGCGGCAATGGCCGAGCGCGACGTCAACGGACACGACTCCGGACACGGCACCGGACCCGGTGAGGGCGAGTACACCGACGTGCAACTGCCGGACGGCACCACGGATCGCGGGAGTTCCGATCTCCCCGGCGAGTACGTCGACCGCGAGAACGCCGACGGCAGCGAATCGCGACCCCGCACCGACGAGGCCGGGGCCTACACCGACGTCGAGCAGCCTGGCGGACACGAGTCGCGCGAGAACGTCGACGACCCCGGCGAGTACACCGACCGCGATCGCTGAGCCGTCAGCGCTCGAGCGTCCGGCTCGGATCGATGCGGTACGCGGTGCGGTAGGCCTCGACGAATGCCGCGAGATCGGTGAATCCCCATCGGGCGGCGACCTCGCTGACGGTGACGCACGAGGGGTCCGCGCCCACGAGGTCGGCGTGGGCAGCGCTCAGACGCGCCGCCGACAGGTAGTCCTCGGGGTTCGTGCTGAATTGGCCGTTGGCCGCGAACGCGCGACGGAGGCCGGCGACCGAGGTGCCCACGGCACGGGCCGCGTCGTCGACCGTGACGGGGAGCGAGGCGTGATCGTCGATCCACGACGTCGCCGACGTATAGATCGACGCCTGCTCGATCGACGAGGCACGGCGCTCGCGCGGATCGCCCACCAGGGGGAACGCCTCGAGGGTCGCGGTCGCCAACGTGCGGCGTACGTGCGCGCGGACCAGGGGCTCTTCGAGCAGGGGCACCTGCGTCAGCGACCAGCGCACCGTCGCGAGCCAGTGGTCGCGCAGACGGCGCGAGACGGGACCCGTGCCGGCAAAGCGCACGACGAGGTCGTCGTCCCCGTAGATCGTGCGCGCCGTTTCGGTCAGCCAGGGCGCGTCGAAGGCGATCAGATGCAGGTCGGTGTCGTCCGGGTGACCGACGAGTTCGTGGCCCGGCTGCACCAAGCCCGGCTCGACGCTGTACTCCCCCGTCTCCGACCCGATGCGCCAGGCGTATCCGGGGGTCGAGGTGGCGACGTAGAACCGATCCGCCTCGTAGATCACCTCGGCCCGGCACTGCCAGGTCAGCCGACGTATCGAGAATGTCGCGTCGCCGACGGCGTGCTCCGCGAACGAGGCGCGATCGGCCTGCACGTCTACGTGACCGTACTGCGCCTGCAGCCAGGCCTGCGTCTCGGTGACGTCGCTCGTGCGGACGCTCGTGTCGAAGAACTCGTTCATAAGAGGCAGCGGCCATCATCGGAAAGACGCGGCGCTCATGCCCATGATAGTTAACCCAGGCTCCGCCCCTCGAAAGGACCCCGATGGCCGACTCGCCCACCATCCGCCCCATCGACACCGACGACGCGGGTGAGGTGCTGACCATCCAGCGCGCCGCTTTCGCGAGCGAAGCGCTCATCTACGGCGACCCCGACATGCCGCCCCTGACGCAGACCCTCGAGGAGCTCCGCGCGGAGCTGGTGGAGAACCTCGGCTGCGTCGCCGTCACGGGCCACCGGGTGGTCGGTGCCGTGCGTGCCCGTCTCGACGGCGAGCTTCTGCTCATCGGCCGACTCGCCATCGCCCCCGACCAACAGGGCGAGGGCCTCGGGACCCTGCTGCTCGCCGCCGTCGAGAACCGCGGCCGCGAGGCCGGAGCGACCGAGGCGGAGCTGTTCACCGGGGGCCTGAGCGAGGCCAACCAGCGGCTCTACGAGCGCGAGGGCTATCACCGGTCCGAGGAGACCGCCGACGGGGAGATCTTCTACCGCAAATCGCTCGTCTGAGCGCGCGCCGGCGTCACCAGGACAGGGGATGCCACCGGGACAGGCGGATTTGCGAAGAACCGCCCTGTATTCATGGCATCCCCTGTTCTCATGACGCAGACGACGAGGGCCGCCGCCCGCTCCCGGACGACGGCCCTCTGCGCGTGCCGCTTACGGCGTCGGCATGCCGCCGTTGACGTTGAGCGTCTCGCCGATGACGTAGCTCGACTCGGCCGAGGCCAGGTAGACGTACGCCGGGGCGAGTTCGGCGGGCTGACCCATGCGACCCAGCGGGGTCTCTTCGCCGAACTCGTCGACCTTCTCGTCGGGCTGGCCGTCGGTGACCTGCAGCGGCGTCCAGATGGGGCCGGGAGCCACCGCGTTCACGCGAATGCCCTTCGGCGCGAGCTGCTGACCGAGAGCCTTCGTGAACGTGTTGATCGTCGCCTTCGTCGAGGCGTAGTCGACCAGGATCGGTGCCGGCGAGTAGGCCTGGATCGAGGTGGTGTTGATGATGGTCGAGCCGGGCTGCAGGTGCGGCACGGCCTCCTTGCAGATCCAGAACATCGCGTAGACGTTGGTCTTGAAGGTGTCGTCGAACTGTTCGTCCGTCAGGGTCGTGACGTCTTCGTTGAAGATCTGCCTGCCGCCGTTATTGACGACGATGTCGAGGCCGCCGAGGCCCTCGACCGCCTCCTTCACCAGGGTCGTGGCGTAGTCGCGCTCGCGCAGGTCGCCGGGGATCTGCACGACGGTGGCGCCCGCCTCGCGGAGGATCCCGGCGATGCGGTCGGCATCCTCCTTCTCCTGCGGCAGGTACGACATGGCGACCGAGGCGCCCTCCCGGGCGAAGGCGATCGCGGTGGCGGCCCCGATACCCGAGTCGGCACCGGTGATGAGGGCCTTACGCCCCTTCAGCCGGTCGCTGCCCACGTAGGTGTCCTCACCGAGCGCGGCCTTCGGCGTGAGCTCGGCGTCGAGGCCCGGCTCTTTCTGGTCCTGCGACTGCGGGTCGATGTCGGCGTACAGCTTCGACGGGTCAGTGAACGTGTACTGCGTGCTCATGGCGAGTCCTTTCATGGGGGATGGATGCCGGAACGAGACGCTCCGACGGAGGGTCAGCGGTTGCCGAGCTCGTCGTCGTCGACGAGTTCGCGGATGACGAGGGCGGCGTTGATGAGGGCGAGGTGGCTGAGAGCCTGGGGCAGGTTTCCCCAGAAGGCCGCGTCGGCCTCGGCGATCATCTCGGAGTAGATGCCGACGTCGTTGCCCTGCGCGACGAGAGCGTCCATCGCCTCGATCGCCTCGGCGTGCCGGCCCACGCAGGCCAGCGCGGTCGCGCGCCAGAAGGCGCACGCGACGAAGGTCTGCTCCTCCTGGTCCATGCCGGTGTACCGGTAGACCAGGTGGTCCTCGGTCGTGAGACGTTCGGTGATGGCATCCAGGGTCTTCGACATGCGCTCGCCCCGGTCGAAGCCGGTGGGGGCGTGCAACAGCACGGACGCGTCGAGGTCTTCGCTCCCCGGCGCGATGGTGTACGCCTGCAGCTCGTCGGACCAGCAGCGCTCGTCGACCCACGCGTGGATGCGGTCGCGCTCGGCCCGCCACCGGTCGCCGTTGTCGGGGATGTGGCCCCCGTCGGCCAACCACTGCGCATCATCGAGGGCCTTCCAGCAGCCCATCTTCGACGAGGTGTAGTGACGCAGTTCCGGCAGCTCCCACATGCCGGAGTCCTCGCGCCGCCACAGGTCGCAGGTGCGGTCGGCGACGTCCGCGAGCAGGCGCCCGGTCTGGATGTCGAGACGGTTTCCCGCCTCGACGTACGTGCGGCACAGGGCGATGAGGTCGCCGTAGACCCCGAGCTGCAGTTGCCCCTGAGCGGGGTTGCCGGTCACCACCGGCTGATTGCCGTTCCACCCGGGCACCTCGTGCTTCTCGAGCCCGATCTCGGCGTCACCGTCGAGGGTGTACATCACCTGCACCTCGGGGCCGTTGCGGCGGATCGTCCGCAGCAACCACGAGATGGCCGCGTGCGTCTCCTCCCGCAGGCCGAATCCGACCCACGCGTGGGCGGTGTAGGCGAGGTCGCGCACCCAGGCGAAGCGGTAATCCCAGTTCTTCCCGCCCCGCGGGTTCTCGGGGAGCGAGGTCGTCGCCGCCGCGGCGATCGCCCCGGTGGGACTGAACAGCAGGAGTTTCAGGGCCAGGGCACTGCGCTGGACGTCATCGGCCCAGGGACCGTCGTACGAGAACTCGTCCGACCACATCTGCCACCCGCCGATGGTGCGGTCGATCCCGCGGTCGACGTTCTGCGCGTCGGGGATGCGCAGCGGCTCCCCCTCGGTGGCCGCGATCACGAGCAGGTGCCGTGAGCCCTTGGTGGCGGTGAAGCCTCCGTCGATGCTCTCGTTCCCGGCATCCGGTTCTCCGTGCACGCCGTGCTCGTGGCCGGTCACCGCGAGCGAGACGTGGCCGATGCGCATGATCGAGAAGCCGTCGATGCGCTCCGTCCACGGCGCCGCCGAACGCAGCATCGTGCCGGGCTGCACGCACCAGGCGAACTCGACCTCGCCCTTTACCCCGTCGACGCGGCGCGCGAGTTCCGCCCACGGCAGGCGTCCCGCGATGCCGGTGACCATGGCATCCGTCACCGTGGCCACTCCCGTCTCCGTGGTGAAGGTCGTCTCGAGGACGTTCGTGCGCGGGATATAGCGACGAGAGACCTCGTACTCCCCCACCGGCGCCAGCTCGATGCAGCCGCCGGCGGATTCGTCCACGATCCGCGCGAAGACGGGACGCGAGTGGATGTTCGGCAACGGCAACCAGTCGACCGAGCCGTCGAGACCGATCAGGGCGACCGTGCGACCGTCCCCGATCGCGGCGTAGTCGCGCAGCGGGCGGGAGGGGGAGGGAGGGGTCGGAGGCACGTCTTCACGCTAGGAATGCGCGAGAGCGCCCGGGGCGGGGTTGTCGGATCGGGCGGGAGCGGCTACGGGCGCCTCGACGGTTACCTCTCCTCCGCCGCGCTCGCAACCCCCGCCGGCCGCCCGGACCGCACGCCTAACGTCGCTTGCGACCGCGAGTGAAAGGAACGCGCATGTCCACCACCACGAAGGACGCCCCCACCAAGAACCGTCGTCGCCCGGCCCGCGGCGGCAGCGGTCCCGAGACCACCTCCGAGCAGAACGCCGAGAAGGGCTTCCAGGCGTCGGAGAAGCTGACCGACAGCCTGCAGGCCGTGCTTGTCGACCTGATCGAGCTGTCGATCCAGGGCAAGCAGGCCCACTGGAACGTCGTCGGCAAGAACTTCCGCGACACGCACCTGCAGCTCGACGAGATCATCGACGCCGCCCGCGAGTTCGGCGACGAGGTCGCCGAGCGCATGCGCGCCCTGCACGCTCTCCCCGACGGACGCAGCGACACCGTCGCCGAGACCACGACCCTGCCGGAGTTCCCCCAGGGCGAGGTCGACACGGCCGAGGTCATCGACCTCATCACCGAGCGCCTCGACGCCACAGTGGGCACCGTCCGCGACGTGCACGACGACGTCGACGACGAAGACCCCACGAGCGCCGACATCCTGCACGGCGTGCTCGAGCGCCTCGAGCAGCTGTCGTGGATGGTCAGCGCCGAGAACCGCGTGGCCCGCAAGTCGTAACAGGCGAAGAAGACACCGGCTGCCGGGGCCTCAGGGCCTCGGCATCCGTCGTTCGTGCGGGGGTTCCCGCAGCGTCGCAGCTCAACCGCGCGCGATGAGGAACGGCGGGTGGGGGCCTTCGAGGCGGGCTACCGAGGCTTTGAGCTCGGCCAGAGTCTCACCGATGGCGGTGGAGCGCTCATCGGTGCGTGCTTCGAAGCGCGCGAGATCGAGCTTGACGCCGATGAGCGAATCTTCGAGGGTCGCGGAACGGGCGTCGGCCCGGTCCATGCGCGCATCCATCCGATCGAAGCGCGCGTCGACCTCGGCGAAGCGTGCGTCGACACGCTGTTCTACTCGACCGAGCATCCACTTCGTACCTCCGAGGATCGTCGCCGAACCGGTGACGAGCAATCCGATGGCGGTCGACAGGAGGGGGATCGTCTCCATGGCCCGGTCCTTTCACGCTGAGATGCCACGACTGTAAATGACGGCGTGGACCGCCGGTGGGGAGCTGCCGTGGATCTGTGCAGGAATTCACCCCCCACCCCCCTGTGGAGGGGCAGGGGCAGCGCACCGGCGGGGTGCGACGACCGCTCGGCGCGCTGGATTCACCGCGTCCCTCCGATAGCGTCGGAGCATCGACCGAGACGGGGGCCTCATGGACGACGACACCGACGCGCGCCGACGCACGGGCACGGCGTGGTTCGTACTGCTGGGGGCGGCGGGGGGCGTGGCGGGCCTTCTGCCCTGGCTCTTGACCGGGCCGTTCCTCCCCCTCCAGAACCTCGGCGAGGGGCAGGATCCCGCGAAGGACGGGCCCTTCGTCATGCTGCCCTACAGCCAATACGCGATCGCGACGATCATCGTGCTGCTCGTCGTCGGGGGCGTCTTCGCGGGGATCATCGCCCGCGCGCGCCGGTCGCGCCCGGGCCTTGCCCGATCGTTCGCCGCGCTCGGCGGGCTCGTCATCGTCCAGGTCGTCGCGGTCGTGCAGACGGCGGCGGTCACCCGCTCGGTGCTGCAGGAGCGCGACGAGTCGGTGCTTTACCTGGTGCTTCTGACGGCCGTGGCCGTGCTGGCCGCGCTCACGGCGTGGGTCGCCTGCGTCCTCATCGCCGCGGCACCACGCGCGGGCGCCGGCCTCGGCCTCGTGGTGGGAGCCGCGGCGGGAGGCTCATGGATCGCGGCGTTCCTCTTCCCGCTGTTCTCGTACACCTCGCCGTTCGAGGCCCTGCTGCCGGCGCTGCCCTATCTCGCCCCGGTCCTCGTCGGGCTGGCGATCGTCTGGACGGGCGTCTCGACGGTCGGGCGAGTTCTGACGGGGGTCGTGGGACTCGTGCTGGTGTGGCTCGTTCCGGCGCTGACGACGGCCATCTCCTCCGCCGCGGGAACGCGAGTTCTCGCTCGCGACCTTCCCGGCATGGCCGAGTTCGGCACGCAGGTCTTCGCCTCGGCATCCACGATGCCGGAGATCATCGTGCCACCGCTGGTGACGACCGTGGGGGTGGCCGTGGCGGGTCTGGTCCTCCGCCGCGTGGTCGGCCGGCGTCGAACGGGGGAAACTGCGCGTTAGAGCCGCAGCACCTCGGTGACGCGCACGACCGCCGTGCCCTCCTCCTCGGAGACGGCCAAGTCGACCTCGGCGCGGATGCGCCAGTCGTGGTCGCCGGCGGGGTCGTCGATGATCTGCTCGACGCGCCAGATGCCATCGGATGCCGCGGACTCGTCGATGACGACGAGCGCGGACGACCTCGCTGCTCCCCCCGTGCCGATGGACTCGTGCTCGTCGAAGTAGCCGTCGAGGACGCCCGGCCAGTCGACGTCGGGATCGAGCTCCACCAGCTCGTCGTCGCGCTGGAGCGCCGCGAGCTGCACGCGGCGGAACATCTCGTTGCGTACGAGCACGACGAAGGCGCGTCGGTTGGTGAGGATCGACGGCGGAGCGGGAGGCACGACGGGGGCCGTGGGGTCGTCCGCCGGGTTGATGAGCTGCTCCCACTCGTCGACGAGGCTCGAGTCGACCTGCCGCACGACCTCGCCGAGCCACGCGATCAGATCGAGCAGGTCGGGAGTCTGCGCATCGACCGGAACGGTCTGGCGGATCGCCCGGTACGCGTCGCTGAGGTAGCGCAGCACCAGTCCCTCGCTGCGCGCGAGCTGGTAGAGCGAGACGTACTCGCCGTACGAGCACGCGCGCTCGTACATGTCGCGCACGACCGACTTGGGCGACAGCTCGAAGTCGCGGATCCACGGCTGGCTCGACGCGAACACCTCGTACGCCTGCGCAAGCAGCTCGTCCAGCGGCTTCGGCCACGTGACCTCTTCGAGCAGTTCCATGCGCTCGTCGTACTCGATGCCCTCGCGCTTCATCGCCGCGACCGCCTCGCCCCGCGCGCGGAACTGCTGCTGCGACAGGATCGGCCGCGGGTCGTCGAGCGTCGACTCGATGACGCTGACGACGTCGAGCGCGTAGTGCCCCGTGCCGACCGACGACGCCGGGGGCGCGGCATCCGGACCCCTTCCGAGTTCGACCTCGGGGTCGAGCATCTCGATCGCGGCGAGCGCGAAGGGCGACAGCGGCTGGTTGAGAGCGAAGTTCGGCTGCAGGTCGACGGTGAGCCGGATGCCGTCGACCCCCGCCTCCACCACGCCGGCCTGCACGAGGGTGCGGAAGATCGCGATGGCTCGACGCGCGAGCTCGTACTGGCGCGACCGCGGCTCGTGGTTGTCGAAGACGAGGGAGCGGACGTTGCCGAACACGTCTCCACCGCGGGCGATGACGTTGATGAGCATCGCCGCGCTCAGCTTCATCTGCGGCACCAGCGGCTCGGGCTCGGCCGCAACGAGGCGGTCGTAGCTCTGCTCGGTCCAGTTGACGAAGCCCTGCGGCGCCTTCTTGCGGACGATCTTCTTCTGCTTTTTGAGGTCGTCGCCGGCCTTGAGGATCTGGGCTGCGTTCTCGATCTCGTGGTCGGGCGCCATGACGACGACGGTGCCCGCGGTGTCGTATCCGGCCCGGCCCGCGCGGCCCGCGATCTGATGGAACTCGCGCGCCGAGAGCTGGCGCATCCGCGTGCCGTCGTACTTGGTGAGCGCGGTCATGAGCACCGTGCGAATCGGCACGTTGATGCCCACGCCGAGAGTGTCGGTGCCGCAGATGACCCGCAGCAGTCCGCGCTGGGCGAGGGTCTCCACGAGCCGACGGTACCGCGGCAGCATGCCCGCGTGATGCACGCCGATGCCCGCCCGGACGTACCGCGACAACGTCTTGCCGAAGCCGGTGGTGAAGCGGAAGCCGCCGATCGCCTCGGCGATCTCGTCGCGCTGCTCGCGCCCGATGATGCGGATCGACGACAGCGCCTGCGCCCGCTCCATGGCCGCCGCCTGCGAGAAGTGCACGACGTAGATCGGCGCCTGCTTGGTGTCGAGCAGCTCCTGCACCGTCTCGTGCACGGGGGTGCGGGCGTACTCGAAATGCAGCGGCACCGGACGCTCGACACCCGTCACCCGGGCGGTGGCGCGGCCGGTACGACGCGAGAGGTCGTCGGCGATGTCCTCGACGTCGCCGAGGGTCGCCGACATGAGGACGAACTGCGCGCGGTTCAACAGCAGCAGCGGCACCTGCCACGCCCAGCCGCGGTCGGCCTCGCCGTAGTAGTGGAACTCGTCCATGACGACCTGGTCGACGTTGGCGGCGGCCCCCTGACGCAGGGCGAGGTTGGCGAGGATCTCGGCCGTGCAACAGACGATGGGGGCATCGGCGTTGACCGAGGAGTCACCCGTCACCATGCCGACGTTCTCGGCGCCGAAGATGTCGACGAGGGCGAAGAACTTCTCGCTCACCAGCGCCTTGATCGGCGCCGTGTAGTACGTCCGGCCGCCTCGGGCGAGGGATGCCGCGTGCGCGGCCACCGCGACGAGCGACTTGCCCGTACCGGTCGGTGTGGACAGGATCACGTTCGCGCCCGACACGATCTCGATGACCGCTTCGTCCTGCGCGGGGTAGAGCGTCAACCCCCGGGAGGCGGCCCATTCGACGAAGCCCAGGTACACGGCATCCGGATCGGCGCCGACGGGGACGTTCTCGAGAAGGGGGGTCACTCCCCCACCCTCTCATTCACCCGCGATCGCTGAAGACGCCGACATTCTCGCCGTCGAAGACGAACTGCACGCTCGTGCCGATCGGGAACCTTCGGACGAAGGCGTCGGGCATACCGTCGGCGACGACGAACTGCACCGTGGCGGGAAAGACGCCGGCCCCGCACCCGCCGTAGACGAAGTTGCCGCGAAAACCGCGGGTGCCATCGGCGCTGAGTTCGTCGGCATCCAGCAGGTAGAGGCAGGGATTGCGGTTGTCGGTCGCGTCGGTCGACGCGCGCCCGGTGAACGCGGCGATCCCGTAGTAGTCCTCGTACCCTCGTTCGGCGCCCGTGCGCTGGCCGAACACCGGAGGGACGGTGGAGTCGGGGTCGGGCACGAGGGTGTCGACCTGTGGCGCCCCCGCCGCGGCGGTCACCGGCACGAACGTGACGGTCAGGGCCGTCGCGGCGCTCGCGAGGGCGGCGACGACGGCCAGAGAGATCGCCCACGCCCACAGCCGCCGCTTCGATCCCACGAGCGGAGGGCGCTCGCGGGGGCCCTCCCCGTCGCCTTCGTCGTCTTCGTCATCGTCGTCAGCCGCGGTTCCGGCGGCGACCCGTGAACTCGACGCGGCCTGTGCCGGAACCTGTCGCGGCGCGGGAGGAAGCCGCTCCTGCCGCTCGCGCTCCTCGAGGTCGCTCAGTCGGGCCACCGCGATCGGGTCGTCGACGATGTCGGCCCCGGGGCCGTACGCCCGCGCGCGCAGGAGGCGCAGCTCCTCGCGCACGTCATCGTCCATGTCCTGAATGGTTCCACACCTCTCGCGGGTCGGGGCCGCCGTCCCGGTATATGCGCCGGAATAGATCGCCGCCCTCGGCGTTACAAGGGTCATGCGCTCTTTCGGCACCCTCTCCTTCGGCCACTACGGCCCCCTCGGCGGTGGTCGCCAGCTGACCGCCGGCGACTCGATGCTCCAGGCGATCGACCTCGCCCAGGGCATGGACGACCTCGGGGTCAACGGCGTCTCGTTCCGCGTGCACCACTTCGCCCGCCAGCAGGCCGCCCCCATGCCCCTGCTCGCCGCGATCGCCGCCCGCACCTCGCGCATCGAGGTCGGCACCGGTGTCATCGACATGCGGTACGAGAACCCGCTCATGCTCGCCGAGGAGGCGGCATCCGTCGACCTGATCAGCGGCAACCGACTCGCCCTCGGCGTGAGCCGTGGGTCACCCGAGACCGTCGTCCGCGGCTACGAGGCGTTCGGTTACACCGGGTCGCAGGATCCCCGCGGCGGCGATATCGCTCGTGAGCACTTCGACCTGTTCCTGCGCGCGATCGACGGCGAGGGTCTCGCCGAACGCGACCCGATGAGCCCCTTCGGAGGCGGCGCGGGCCTGCAGCGCATCGAGCCGCATTCCCCGGGGCTGCGCAAGCGCATCTGGTGGGGCGCCGGCACCACGGCGACCGCCGAGTGGGCGGGACGCCTCGGCGTCAATCTCATGTCGTCGACCCTGCTCACCGAGGCCGACGGCACCCCCTTCGACCTGCTTCAGGCGCAGCAGCTCGACGCGTTCCGCACCGCGTGGCGCGCGGCCGGTCACGAGGGCGAGCCGCGCACCTCGGTCAGTCGCAGCATCTTCCCGATCGTCACGGCCGAAGACGAGATGTACTTCGGCGGGTCGGCCGGGAGCGACCAGATCGGCGTGATCGACGGCATGCGCTCGACCTTCGGCAAGACGTACGCGGCCACCCCCGACCGCCTCGTCGAGCAACTGCAGAACGACGCCGCCGTGATGAGCGCCGACACGCTCATGCTCACGATCCCCTCGCAGATGGGCGTGGAGTTCAACCTCCGCCTCGTCGAGAACTTCGCGAAGCACGTGGCTCCCGCCCTCGGCTGGCAGTCGACGCTCGCGACGGTCTGAGCGAAGCCCCGAACGGGCCCGGATGCCGATTCCCCGGCATCCGGGTCCGTTCGGCGTATCTACGCTGGAAGGGTGAGCCTCGTCGTCCGCACCGCGGTCTTCCCCCGGGACGCTGTGCCCGTCGGCGAACTCGTCGGCGCGTACCTGGGTCAGACGGAGGCCGAGAAGGTCGAGCGTGGGCTCGCTGACGAGGCGTTCCCGGCACGGTACGCCCGCGAGATCGACGACCCTGCCGCTTCGTTCATGGGGCGCCGCGTTCTCGTCGCGACTCTCGACGGCACCGACGTGGGGCTCGTCGTCGCGTCGACCACACCCGGGGGCACGGACATCTCGCGTTTCTGGACGGATCCGCTGGTTCGAGGGCGAGGCGTCGGTTCAGCGTTACTGTCCTCCGCACTCGACGGGGCCGCGCGACCCGTGCGCCTGTCCGTATGGGACTGGCGCGGTCCCGCCCTGCGCATGTACCTCGCCGCGGGGTTCGAGGTCGTCCCCTCCTGGGACGACCGGCCGCGACTCCTGTGCCTCGAGCTGCGGTCAGTGCCGAACCGGGATCACCGGTAGCCCGTCAGTCCCCGCGAACGGGCGAGGGTCTGCGTCACGAGGTATTCGCCCCACGCCACGGCGTAGGCGCCGAGGGCTGCCCAGACCCACCCCGAGGGCAGGACGCCGACGAGCCCGAGTAGCGCCGCGATCGTCAGCACCACCACGACCGCCAGCACCGGCACGATCGCGCGGGCGCCGATGACGCCCGCATCGGTACGCCAGATGACCAGCAACGCTCCCGCCGTCGCCACGAGGAGGATGACGGGGGTGAACCAGGGGCCCAGGGCGCCCATGGTGATGGCCGCGCCGACACCGGCGGTGGCGAGAGAAGCCGTGCGCAGGCCGCGGATCCGTGTCGGGGAGGGCGAGTCGGCGATGGGGTGCTCCTTCGATGCGGCGGGCGGGCCCCCTCGTGACGGCGGGCCCTTTCCAGCGTACCCACGCCCCGATCGGACCCTCCCGGGCGTTCGTGTCTACGGTGGGCGGATGGGTATCTCTCTGACGCGTGTGGACCTCTCGAACGCCGGCGAACGCGCCGCACTGGTCGCGTTCCTCACCTCGAACGTGTTCCCATTCCACGTGCGCACGCGCCCGACCGCGGAGCACGTGTCGGAGGCCATCCGCGCAGGTTCGTGGGACGGCGACGACGTCGAGACCCTCTGGATCGACGACGAGACGGACGGCCGCGTCGGGGTGATCCGCCTCGAAGACCTGCGGGACGCCACCGCCATGGTCGATCTGCGCCTGGCCGAGCGGGCCCGGGGTCGAGGCCACGGCACGGCGGCGCTGAGCGCCGCGACCGACCGCGTCTTCTCCCACCACCCCGGTGTCATCCGCTTCGAGGGCCAGACCCGCGAGGACAACGTCGCGATGCGGCGGGTCTTCGACCGGTGCGGGTGGGTGCTCGAGGCGTACTACCGCGACGGCTGGCCGGTCGAGGGCGAAGAGCCCGTGGCATCCGTCGCATACAGCGTTCTGCGTCGCGACTGGGCGAGCGGCACCACGACGCCCGTGCCACGGGGTCCCGAGGTCACGCTGCGCGGAGAGCTGCGCTGCGCCGATGCCGCCGAGGCCGAGCGCGTGCGCGCCCACCTCGGCGAGCACATCGCCCTGACCCGCGCCGAGCCGGGGTGCCTGTCCTTCGACGTCACCCCGACCGAGACCGAGGGGGTCTGGAGCGTGTCGGAGCGCTTCGTCGACGAAGCGGCGTTCGACGCCCACCAGCGCCGCGTCTCATCGAGCGTGTGGGGACGCGAAACCGCCGGGATTCAGCGCTTCTCCGTCATCCACGGAAGGGCTCTGGATGCCGATGCCCTCATCTCCACCGCCTGGGCCGCCGAGGAGATGCTGCTTCACCCGGCCGTGCGCTCGCAGGCGGGTGAGCTCGAGCGGCTGCTCGATCCCGAGTTCGTGGAGATCGGTCAGTCCGGTCGCCGGTGGACGCGGGACGAGATCATCGCCGCACTTCGGGACGACCCGGGAACCGACCTCTCGCCCGCCATCGAAGAGCAGGACGCTCGGCTGCTCGGGCCCACCACCGTCCTGCTGACCTACTCGCTGCACTTCGAGGGCCGCGTCAGCCGCCGGTCGTCCCTCTGGCAGTGCGATCCGACACCGCGGTGCCTGTTCCACCAGGGGACGACCGTCGGCTGAGGCTCAGCCCGCCGTCGGATACCCGGTGTGCTCGACGGGCGGGGTGTCGGCGTGGACGTTCCGGAACGCCGCGAGATCGCGCACGTTCTTCTGCACCGCCACGACGGCGAAGAGGCTCATCGCAAAGCCGATGCCGTAGAAGCCCTTCTCCGACAGCAGCAGGTCGGCGTTCCAGAGACCGACCGCCATGAGGGCGAGAGCGACGAGCAGCATGCCCCACGCGACGCCGAGGTAGGCGCCGGTCACGGGGATGTCTTCGGCGCGGTCGCGCACCGCCTTCTGCACCGAGATCGCGGCGAAGAGACCGAGCAGGAAGACCGAGAGGTAGAAACCCTTCTCGGCGAGGGTCATGTGCGCGTTGTAAAGGCCGATGAAGTAGACCGAGGCGCCGAGGCCGAGGGCCACCCATGAGGCTCCCACGAAAGCTCCGGTCGGGCGACCGAGCATCTGCTGAGCGTGTACATCCGTCATCTTTCCCACCCCTTGGTCGGGTCCCCGTCGGAGACATATGCCGTGGCGGAGAAGCTAGCGGAACGTTCATGCCGAAAACGCCATGCGGCGCGATCTATGGAGAGGCCGGGGACCCGGATGCCGTGTGAGCGGGCGTGATCAGCGATCGCCGACGGGGCGCTGACGGCCGGCATCGCGGCCGTTCTCGGCCTCGAAGGAGCGGATGGCACGGTCAGCTTTCACGACCGACACGACCGCGGCTCCCATCAGCACGGCGAAGACCGCCACCCCGAACCAGTGCCACGCCGAGTTCTCTCCGGAGTCGACGAGTCGAATGATCTGGGCTGAAAGCAGGAACATCGTCGCCACGGTAGCCAAGACGGCGAAAGTTCTCGTGCGCGTGAGCGTCATCCGCTGCTGAATGAGAGAGGGTTTGGCCGTTGGATCGGTCACACCTCTTCCTATCCGTCGGCGCGCACTGCCCGCCAACTCTTGACTTCGGCCGCCTCCCAGCGCGACGGCCACCGGCGATGTCGGAGGTTGGTGGAAGCATGTGTACATGAGCCACCCCGCCCCCTCGCGCGACGCGGACGACGCGGTGCTCGATGACGCGGTCGCGTCACTGCAGCGCATGGAGGCGGCGATGGCCGCGCTCGAGGCGGAGCGGTTCCGGCAGCTCGCGCGTGCTCACGCGGTCGCGGTGGGCCGCAGCGAACACCGCCCGCGAATGGTACAGGAGCGCGAGCTCGCCCTGCGATCGGTCGCGGCGGAGATCGCTCTCGCCCTGCGGTGGCATGATCGCACGGCGCAGCGCCGGATCACCGAAGCGGGCGCGCTGGACCAGCCCGCTCGGCCGTCGAACCATCGACCCGCCCGAACGCCAGGTCGTCTTCGCACCCGACCCCGACCCGCCACCGTTCTGAGTTCTGACACCCCGCCCCGCGGCGCCGCTCCGTCCCGTGTCACTCGCGCTTCTGTCGACCGCTACGCGTACACGCCTCCATCCCGGCACGTCGTTGCCCGCCCTCCGCCGAGCGCGAACACCCTCGCGCTGCCCGATCGCGGGTGATTGGCTGACCCGCATGCGACAGGTCCTCATCCTCGGCGGCACCGCGTGGCTCGGCCGCTCCATCGCCTCACACGCTTTCGCCCACGGGGCGGAGGTCACGTGCCTGGCCCGCGGCGAGTCCGGCGACATCGCGCCCGGCGCGCGTCTGGTCCGCGCCGACCGGAGCAACCCCGGTGCCTACGACGCGGTGCGCCGCGACTGGGACGAGGTCGTCGAACTGTCCTGGGACGCCGGGTTCGTGGCATCCGCCCTCGATGCCCTCGCCGACCATGCAGCGCACTGGACGCTCGTGTCGAGCGTCTCGGTATATGCCCGCTCCGACATGCCCTTCGCCGACGAGTCGGCGGACCTCGTCGAACCCGATGATCTCGCACAGTATCCGGATGCCAAGGTCCACGCCGAGATGCTCACCTCGGCGCGCGTCGGCGACCGGGCTCTCCTCGCGAGGGCGGGACTCATCGTCGGCCCGGGCGACCCCACCGACCGATTCGGATACTGGCCCGCGCGCTTCGCCCGCGGTGGGCGGGTCCTCGCGCCCGAGGCCGCCGGTCGACACGTGCAGGCGATCGACGTCGACGACCTCGCCGCGTGGATCGAGCTCGCGGGCCGCACGGGGATCACGGGACCGATCAACGCGGTCGGTGAGGAACTGCCCCTCGCCGCGGTGCTCGCGGCGGCGCGAGACGCGGCGGCGGTCGAGAGCGAGACCGTCACCCTCGACGACGAGACCCTCACCGCGCGGGGTGCGACCTTCTGGGCCGGGCCGAGATCCCTGCCCCTGTGGTTGCCGACCAGCGCCCAGGGCTTCGCGCGCCGCAGTGACGCCGCGTTCGTGGCATCCGGTGGCCGGCGCCGCCCTCTCGCCGAGACGATGCGCCGCACGCTCGACGACGAGCGCGAACGCGGGCTGGACCGCCCCCGCCGAGCGGGACTCACCCCCGCCGAAGAGGCGGAGGTCCTGGGCGCCTAGCGCCCGTTGCGGTCGGCCGCCGAACGCGGCGGCGCCGACGAGACGTCGAGCGTGTCGAGACCGCGCAGCGACGTCCAGATGAGCTCTTCCCCCTTGGCCGCGTGCTGCGATGCCCGCACGGCGCGCTCATCGGCCCAGGAGTTCAGTACGTGTCCGGAGTGCCCGCGTACGTGCTCGAGCACGACGTCGGGAAGGCCCGCCGCCCGCCGGGCGTCGCGCGCGGCGATCAGGGCCTCGAGGATGCCCTGGTTGGCGACCGGCTTCTTCGCGCTCGTGACCCAGCCGCGACGGCGGTGGCCGTCCATCCACCTCGAGTACGTGTCGATCGCGTACTTTGAGTCGGCCTGCACGACGAGCTCGGGCACATCCGAGTGGTCGGTGATGGCGTACAGCAGCCCCAGCAGTTCTCCGATGTTGTTCGTGCCCTCGGGGATCGACCCGGCAGCCCAGTGTCCGTCTTCGCCCACCCACGCCCAGCCCGCCGGGCCCGGGTTGCCCTTGCAGGCGCCGTCGGTGGCGACGATGTAGCGGTCGGAGGGCGAGGGCGACGCGGTACTGCTCATCCCTCTAGTCTCTCCCGGAGCACCGCACACGAACGACGACGCCCCCGCCGACGGGGCATATCACCGGCGGCGGGGGCGGAGGCGGGAAGGTCAGTTTCGACCGCTCTCGGCCTTCTTCTGACCGGCTTCGAGAACGTCGCCGGCGGGAAGTTCCTGGTGCCCGCCGAACTGCAGGCGCATCGCCGAGAGCACCTGATTGGCGAAGTGGTCCTCGCCCCGCGAGGCGAAGCGCTCGAACAGCGACGCGGCCAGCACCGGCACCGGAACGCCCGTGTCGACGGCGGCCTTGACGGTCCACCGGCCCTCGCCCGAGTCGGACACGCGGCCGGCGAGCCCGTCGAGCGTGGGGTTCTGCGCGAGCGCGGCGGCGGTCAGGTCGAGCAACCACGACGAGATGACCGAGCCCCGGCGCCACAGCTCGGTGACGCGGGCGGTGTCGATGTCGAACTGGTAGTACTCGGGCTCTTCGAGCGGGGCGACCTCGGCCGAGTGCTCGCCCTGGTGCAGACCCGCGTCGGCGTTGTTGAGCACGTTCAGGCCCTCGGCGAGAGCGGCCATGATGCCGTACTCGATGCCGTTGTGCACCATCTTCACGAAGTGCCCCGAACCGGAGGGGCCGCAGTGCAGGTAGCCGCGCTCTTCGGTCGAGTAGTCGCCGGTGCGGCCGGGAGTGCGCTCCACCTCACCCGGTCCGGGAGCGATCGTGCGCAGCACCGGCTCGAGGTGCGAGACGGCCTCGTCGTGGCCGCCGACCATCAGGCAGTAGCCGCGCTCGAGACCGAACACGCCACCGCTGGTCCCCACGTCGACGTAGTGGATGCCGCTCTCGTCGAGCTTCTTGGCCCGGCGCACGTCGTCGCGGTAGTTCGAGTTGCCGCCGTCGATGATGATGTCGCCCGGCTCGAGGACGGCGGCGACCTCGTCGACGACCTTCCCGGTGAGACCCGCGGGGATCATGAGCCACACGGCGCGGGGCTTCTGCAGCTTCGACGCGAGATCGGCGATGCTCGACGCCCCGGTGGCCCCCTCCGCGACCAGCGAGGCCACGGCATCCTGATTCACGTCGAACACGACGCAGTCGTGACCGTCCCTCATGAGTCTGCGGACGATGTTCGCGCCCATTCGTCCGAGTCCGACCATGGCGAGTTGCATTGGTTCCCCGTTCGTCGTGGATGACGGACCGCGCCGCGCGGCCCTTCCGCGAGTCTAGGAGCGTCGCGGGGCACGCGGGATCGGTGCTAGCCCTGGAAATCCTCGGGGTCGACGTCGTCCAGGAACCGGCGGAACTCCTCGACCCGATCCTCTTCGGCACCGCCGTCGAGCTCGACCGCCTCGTCGGGCACCCCCGCCTCGTCGAAGACGGCGTCCGCCACCAGGACGGGCGCCTCGGCACGGGCGGCGAGGGCGATGGCATCCGAGGGACGGGAGTCGAAGGTGCGGGGCCCCGCGGGAGTGTTCAGCACGACACGGGCGTGGAAGGTCCCCTCGTCGAGGTGGGTGATCTCGACACGATCGACGGATGCCGACAGCTCGCCGAGCATCGCGGTCATCAGGTCGTGCGCGAGCGGACGCGGCGAGCCCGTACCCTCGATCGCGACGAGGATCGACATGGCCTCCTGCGGCCCGATCCACACCGGCAGTACGCGATCGCCGGCGGTCGAGGGATCGACGGGCTTGAGCAGGATGACGTGCTGCTGGGCCGGGTCGAGGGCCACCCCCACGACGCGCACCCGGATCATGGGGCCATCGTACGGGGCCGAGGCGGGAGGGCGGGAGATCAGCGCACGATGCCGACAGCCCGCGCGGACGAGACGGCGGCGGTGCGCGACGAGACGCCGAGCTTCGAGAACACGTGCGCCAAGTGGGACTTCACCGTCGCGTCGGTGATGTGCAGGCGCGCGGCGACCTCGGCGTTCGACGCCCCGCGGGCCACGAGACGCACCACCTCGATCTCGCGCGCGGACAGCGTCACGCGGGGCTCGCGCAGACGGGCCAGGAGGCGCCCCGCGATCGCCGGAGCCAGGGCGCTCTGCCCCGCGGCGGCGGCCCGGACGCCCGCGAGCAGCTCATGAGGGGGCGCATCCTTCAGCAGATACCCGCTCGCACCGGCCTCGACCGCGCCGAGGATGTCGCCGTCGGTGTCGTAGTTGGTCAGCACGAGCACGTACGGCGGGGCGGCGAGGGCGCGCACGCGCCGGGTCGCGTCGGCACCGGCCGCCCGCTCGCCGAACTGCAGATCCATCAGCACGAGCTCGGGCGCGAGTTCCGCGGCGAGAGCCACCGCCTCGTCGGCGGTGGCGGCCTCACCGACCACCTCGATGTCGGTCTCGGCATCGAGCAGCGCGCGCACGCCCGCCCGGACGACGGGGTGGTCATCGGCGATGAGCACGCGGATCACGAGGCGCCTCCCGGGAGCACGACGGTGATGGTCGCCCCACGCCCCGGCGCACTGTCGACGTCGAGTCTGCCGTCCAGTTGATCGACGCGCTCGCGCATGGCGCGCAGCCCGAAGGAGTCGGTTCCGGATGCCGCGCCCTCGGCGTGGGCGACTTCGAACCCGGTGCCGTCGTCGGAGATCGTCAGACGCGCCCCCGCGGATTGCGGGACGAGCCGAATGCGCACGCAGCGCGCCCGCGCGTGCTGGGCGACGTTCGCGAGGGCTCCCTGCGCGACGCGCAACAGGGCGGTCTGCGCGTCCATGGGCAGCGAGACCGCGGCATCCACCTCGACCTCGACGTCGATGCCCTCCCGCGTCGCCCACCCGGCGGCGAGACGCTCGAGGGCGGAGCCCAGGCCGCGGTCGAGGCTCGGCGGCGCGAGCTCGCGGATGAAGCGGCGGGTTTCGGCGAGGCCGTCCGCCGCCGTCTGGCGTGCGAGGCGCACGTGGTCGATCCCGGGGCCCCCGGCATCCGCCCGCTCCGCCGCGTGGAGGAGCATCTGGATGCTCGACAGCCCCTGGGCCACGGTGTCGTGGAGTTCGCGGGCCAACCGCGCGCGCTCGGCGAGGGTCCCCTGCTCGCGTTCGGCTGCCGCGAGGCGGTCTCGCGTGGCGATCAGTTCGGCCATGAGCGCCTCCCGCTCCGCCGCGCGGCGCTCGAGAGCGCCGTAGCCGAGGCCGATGAGCATAGCGACCCCCGCGCCGACCACGGGCCCGACGACCCCGCCCACGGTGAGACCCCCGTGGACGGCGAACGCGGCGATCGTGACCGCTGTCGTGCCGACGACCGCGAGCGGACCCGCGACCCCGGGCAGCACGTGCAGGTACAGGAAGAACAGCGGGAAGACGAGGTAGGCGGCCTCGGGGACCAGCCACACCAGGGCCGCCCACACCACCGTGAGCGCCGCCACCCAGACGACGCTGCGCCGCGACCGCCCCGAGCGGGCGACCCAGAGCCCGGCGAGGTACACGACCCCCAGCACGCCGGTGAGCACGAGGGCGAGCGCCGACCCGTTCGTCAGCAGCACGCGCGCGACGACGAGGGCGAGCAGGCCGCCGAAGAGGGCGTGCAAGCCCGCGCGGAGCCCCGTGAAGACGGGGGCGAGAGGACGATGGGTCATTTCCCGATCCAGGCTACGGATGCCGGGACCCCGGCGGATCATCCGAAAGGTGGAGAGGAAGTTCGCCCAACGCGCCGATGATCGCGAGCGCGTCGGAGACGAGCCTGGAACGGTGCCGGCGAGAGTCGTCGGCGGAAGGAGGCGACGTGTACGTCGCATGGCGCGATCTGCGGTTCGCCCGCGGGCGATTCGCCCTCATCGGGGCGGTCGTCGCCCTCATCACCCTGCTGGTCGGCTTCCTCTCGGGCCTGACCGGCGGCCTTGCCGCACAGAACGTCTCCGCGGTGCTCGCCCTGCCCGGCGACCGTCTCGTCCTGCACCCCGCGGAGGGCGCGAGCGCGACCTTCGCCGACTCCGCGATCGACGACGAAACCGTCGCCGCCTGGCGCGCAGCCCCGGGAGTCGACACCGTCACCGCCGTCGGCATCACGCAGACGCGCGCGGAGGGACCGGGCTCCGCGACCGCCGTGGCCCTCTTCGGCCTCGACGCGGGCACGGGCTTCGCCGCCCCGCGCCGCGACGACGAGGTGGATCTGTCGGCGGGCGCAGCGAAGGCGCTCGGGGCGGCGGTCGGCGATGACGTGTCGATCGCGGGCTCGTCGTACCGCGTGACCGCGATCGGAGGCGACGAGTGGTACAGCCACACGCCCGTCGTCTCGCTCAGCACGGTCGCCTGGACGACCCTCGCCCAGCGTCTGGGTGGGACGGGACAGCCGACAGTGCTCGCCGTCACCGGCTCCCCCGCGTGGGATTCCGTCGCCGCCGACACGGGCACCACGGCATCCACTCCCCTGGCGAGTCTCACGGCCCTGTCGACGTTCCGCTCCGAGATCGGCTCGCTCGCGCTGATGATCGCCATGCTCTTCGGCGTCTCGGCGCTCGTGGTCGGAGCCTTCTTCACCGTGTGGACGATGCAGCGCTCGGCCGACATCGCCGTGCTGAAGGCCCTCGGGGCGAGCACTCCCGCGCTGGTGCGCGACGCGCTGGGGCAGGCGCTGGTGGTTCTCGCCCTCGGGGTGGGGGTCGGTCTCGGGCTCACCGCGGCGCTGGGAGCCCTCGCCGGGGGCGCCCTCCCCTTCGTCCTGAGCCCGCTCACGACCCTCGCCCCCGCGGCGGTCATGATCGCGCTGGGCCTGCTCGGCGCGGCCGTGTCGCTGCGCACCGTCACCTCGTCCGACCCTCTCACCGCCCTCAGGAGCACCCGATGATCCTTCTCGACGACGTCACCCTCACCTACCCCGACGGCGACGCCCGCATCACCGCGGTCGACCGCGTCACCCTGGAGGGGCGCCCGGGCATCGTGACGGGGATCACCGGCCCCTCCGGCTCAGGTAAGTCGAGCCTGCTCGCCCTCGCGGCCACCCTCGTGCGCCCCGACTCCGGTCGCGTGCTCGTCGCGGGGACGGATGCCACCCGGCTCAGCGCCGCGGGAGCCACGGCGCTGCGGCGCGACAGCATCGGGATCGTGTTCCAACAGCCCCAGCTGCTACCGGCACTCACCGCTCGCGAACAGCTGCGGGTGATGGCCGAGCTCGGGGGCCGGGGCCGCCGCGAACGGCGGGCCCGCGTGCGAGCGCGGGTCGACGAGCTTCTCGACGCCGTGGGGCTCGGCGCTGTCGCCGACCGGCGCCCGGCCCACCTCTCGGGTGGTCAGCGCCAGCGCGTGGCGATCGCGCGAGCTCTCGTGCACGAGCCGCAGGTCCTGCTGGTCGACGAACCGACGAGCGCCCTCGACAGGGCCCGTGGCGCCGACATCATGGCGCTGCTGGCCCGACTGACGCGGGAGCGTGAGACGGCGACGCTGCTCGTGACGCACGACCTCATCCACAGCGAAGCCCTCGACGCGACGGTCGAGGTGGTCGACGGGCGAGCGGCGCTCGTCACCAGCCGAACGCGTTGAACCACTCGCGGCGGCGGTCGGCCTCGGCGCGGGACTCGTCTCCGCGCCACGAGTCGTGGGGCTCGATCAGGCCGTCGTCGTCGCGCTCCACGAACGCCCAGCAGAGCGGGCACAGGGCTCGACCGGCGGGGAATCCGTCATCGAGCGTGGGCGCGGGTTCGGCGGGGGTCCCGGCCGCGGCGCACTCCGGGGGGTCGGCCTGCAGGTCGCTCCAGAGCAGGCGCCCGCCGGTGCGGTGATGAAGGCCGCGATGGCCGTCCTCACGGGTGCAGATCTCGCCGTTTCGTCGGCTGAGACACAGTCTCCGAGCGGCGCCCGGAAGCGCTGCCAGTGTTCGCGTCATCCTTCGATTCTCGCCGCTGCGAGCGCAGCGGGGGCAGGTGCGGGATGCGCACGGGGCGGTGGGGGCCGGTGGGGAAGGGATCGGCGGTCATCGCTGACCACCACCGGTACGACGAGAGAGCATGTCGACCTCCTGATGAATCGACCATCCGCCTCCGAGCCGGGAATTCCGAGGGGGTTGACAGGCGGAGCGCCCGTGCTAGCCATACCCCACGGGGGTATCATCGACCCATGCACGGATACGAGGGCCACAAAGACGACCTCCTCAAGCGCCTGCGCCGAGCCGAGGGCCAGGTCCGCGGAATCGCGCGCATGGTCGACGACGACCAGTACTGCATCGACATCCTCACCCAGGTCTCGGCAGTGACGAAGGCGCTCGAGAACGTCGCCCTCTCCCTGCTCGACGACCACCTCTCCCACTGCGTCGCCGAAGCGGCCGCGCAGGGCGGCCCCGTCGCCGAGGAGAAGCTCAAAGAGGCGAACCAGGCGATCGCCCGCCTCGTCCGCTCGTAACCCGTTCGCTCGCAAGGAGACACCATGACCGAACAGCGCATCGACCTCGGCCTCACCTCGACCTCCGCCACCGGTGGCGGCTGCGGTGCGGGCTGCGGTTGCGGCCACGGGGCTGCGGCATCCACCGCCTCCGCCGAGCGCGGCGACTCGACGGCCACCGACGTGCTCCGCGTCGAGGGGATGACGTGCGAACACTGCGTGCGCGCGGTCACCGATGAGCTGAACGCGCTCGACGGCGTACGGGTCGTCGACATCGACCTGCGGGTGGGTGACGCGTCTCTCGTGCGCATCGAGGGGACCGCCGACGACGCGGCTCTCATCGCCGCCATCGACGAGGCCGGTTACACGCTCGTGCGCTGACTTCGACCGAGCCGGTCGGTGAGCGGTTCGTCAGAGAACCCGGCGCACCAGCGCGTCGACGGCCGCGTGGAAGGTGAGGTGCTGTGACACCTCGACCGCGCGGTCGTAGCGCGCACCACCGAGGGCCACGAAGACGGCTCCGACGACCTCGACGTAACCGACGATGTACCCGTCGCGGGCGACCTCGTACAGGTCGAGGTCGATGCGCGTCCACGGGATCTCGGTGAGGGCGGGCGAGGCCACGATGGGCTTTGCGGTCGCTTTCGCGGCAGCACGAGCGGCGGCCTTCGACGATCCCGGGCGGCTGAGGGGTGCTTCCATGACCATGCGAGAACTCCTTGGTTCGACCGGGGTGTTCTCACAGTGCGCTGTGCACCGATGATTCACGCCACCCTTGACGGAATCCGAAAACGGGGATACGGCCGGGTCAGACGGTGCTGCGGGCCGGGCGGCCGCGCCGCGGACGCTCCTCCGACAGGTCGAACGGCTCGGCTCCGCGGGCGAGCTCTGCGACCTCGTCGATCCAGCGCAGGTCGGCCTCGAGCCGCTGGAGGCGTGCCGCGCGCACGATGGCCGCGGGAACGGCATCCGCCCGCTCGTCCCGCGCCTCGACGAGCGCCGCACGGACGGCCTCGCGTTGGATCGACAGGATGCCGGGAACATCGGCCCCCGGAAGCGTCACGGCGAGCGCGATCTTGAGGGCGACGTCGTCGCGCCCCTCGACCAGCGACGCCCCGGCGAGCCACGCCCGCACCTCGTCACGACCGGCGGCGGTGGGCTCCCACAGCACGCGGGCCTCGTCGTCGACACCGGCGCCCTGCGCCAGCCCGTCGCGTTCGAGACGCTCGAGGGTGGTGTACACCTGCCCGACGTTGACGCGCGCCCCCGTGCGCCGCTCGTACTCGGCCCGCAGCTGCGAGCCGTAGCACGCGCCGCGATCGAGGATCGCGAGCAGGCTCAGACGGACGGACACGGGTGCCTCCTGGCGGGTCAGAAATGACTTGCCGAGTATATCGTTCGACGCCGAGCGAACCCCCGACGCGCCGATGAGCCCCGGCGTAGCATGTGGTCTGACCACACATTCCGGTTCGATCGGAGGCTCCCGATGGAGTGGCTCGACCCCCTCGCCCTCGCCCGCTGGCAGTTCGGGTTGACGACGCTGTACCACTTCCTCTTCGTGCCGCTCACGCTCGGGATGTCGCTCATCGTCGCGATCTTTCAGACCCGGTGGTACCGCACGGGAGATGTCCGGTGGCTGCACATCACGCGCTTCTTCGGGAAGATCTTCCTGATCAACTTCGCGATGGGCGTGGTCACCGGCATCGTGCAGGAGTTCCAGTTCGGCATGAACTGGTCGGCCTACTCCCGCTTCGTCGGCGACGTCTTCGGCGCCCCGCTCGCCTTCGAGGGCCTGCTCGCCTTCTTCCTCGAGGCGACCTTCATCGGCCTGTGGATCTTCGGGTGGGACAAGCTCCCCCGCCTCGCGCATCTCGCGAGCATCTGGATGGCGTCGATCGGCGCCACCCTGTCGGCGTACTTCATCATCGCCGCCAACGCCTTCATGCAGAACCCGGTCGGCTATCAGATGTCGGCCGACGGCCATCGCGCCGAGCTGGTCGACATCTGGGCGATGCTGACGAACCCCGTGGCCCTCGCCGCCTTCCCCCACACGATCTTCGCCGGCTGGATGTTCGCCGCCATGGTCGTCGTCGCCGTCTCGGCCTGGCACATGGCGCGCGGGCGCAACACCGAGATGATGCGCAAGACGCTCCGCTTCGGCCTGTGGGGAACCCTCGTGTCGTTCGTGCTCGTCGCGATCGTCGGCGACCAGCTGAGCCTCGTGATGGTCGCCACCCAGCCGATGAAGATGGCGGCGGCCGAAGCCACCTTCAACACCGTCTGCGGGCAGGACGCCTCGTTCTCGATCTTCACCCTCGGCACCCCGGACGGAACGAGCGAGCTGTTCAGCATCCGTGTACCGTTCCTGCTCAGCATCCTCTCGACGCACTCGCTCGACGGCTGCGTCGAGGGCATCAACGACCTCAACACCCTGTACAGCCAGCAGATGTTCCCGCAGTTCGCCGACCAGGTGGACGGCAACTTCGCCCCCGTGCTGTGGGTCACCTACTGGGCTTTCCGCTGGATGATCGCCCTCGGCGGTATCGCCGCCCTGGTCAGCGTGGTCGGCCTCTGGGTCACCCGCAAGAAGGCGACCCGCCCGGTCGCGCCCTGGATGTGGCGCATCGCGATCTGGGCCGCTCCCCTGCCGATGCTCGCGAGCCTGGTCGGCTGGGTCTTCACCGAGATGGGCCGTCAGCCCTGGATCGTGTTCGGGCTCATGCTCACGCAGGACGGGGTCTCGCCGAGCGTCCCGGGCTGGAGCGTGCTCGTCTCGCTGATCGCCTTCACCCTCGTCTACCTCACCCTCGCGATCGTCGAGTTCGGTCTCATCGTGAAATTCGCGCAGAAGGGTCCCGAACCCCTGCCGGATCCGGATGCCGTGCACGACGACTCCATCGAGAACACCCCCACCACGGTCTACTAGGAGCCCCTCATGGACCTCGCACACCTCTGGTTCTGGATCGTCGCCTTCCTCTTCGTCGGCTACTTCGTGCTCGACGGCTTCGACTTCGGCGTCGGCATGTCGCTGCCGTTCCTCGGCAAGGACGACATCGCCCGCCGCCAGATCATCAACACCATCGGACCGGTGTGGGACCTCAACGAGACCTGGGTCATCGTGGCGGGCGCCGCCCTGTTCGCGTCGTTCCCCGAGTGGTACGCGACCCTCTTCAGCGGGTTCTACCTGCCGCTGCTCGCGATCCTGCTGGCGCTCATCGCGCGGGGCGTCTCGTTCGAGTACCGCCACCAGCGCGACTCCCTGACGTGGAGGCGCTCGTTCGACCGCATGATCGTCATCGGCTCCGCCGTGCCCGCGTTCCTCTGGGGCGTCGCCTTCGCGAACATCGTGCAGGGCGTGCCGCTGGATACCGACCACGAGTACGCCGGCACCGTGCTGACGCTGCTCAACCCCTACGGCATCCTGGGTGGACTCACCACGCTGAGCCTGTTCTTCCTGCACGGGGTGTACTTCGTCGCGCTCAAGACCGACGGCCAGGTGCGCTCCGACGCCCGACGGCTCGCGGGCCGCGCGGGACTGCTCACGATCGCGCTGGCCGCGCTCTTCCTCGGCTGGACGATCCTGAACGCCGCGGGCGCCCCGCTCTTCCTCGGGGTGGTCGCCCTCGCCGGCATCGCCGCTCTCACCCTGATCGGGTCGTGGGTCGCGAACACCCGCGACCGCGAGGGCACCGCCTTCACCCTCGGCGCCGTGACGATCGTGACCGCCGTCGCCGCCCTGTTCTTCGCGCTGTTCCCGAACGTCATGCCCTCGACCCTCCCGGGCGGGGCGAGCCTGACGATCGACAACGCCTCGAGCACCGACTACACGCTCACGATCATGAGCTGGGCGGCGCTGATCTTCCTGCCGCTGATCCTGGCCTACCAGGGCTGGACCTACTGGGTGTTCCGCAAGCGCGTGACCCGCGCCCGCATCGAGAAGGCCGCGCTCGTCGCCCACTGACCCATGAAACCCGTCGACCCCCGGCTCCTGCACTACACCACCGCCTCGCGCGGATTCTTCGCCCTCTCCGCGGCGATCGTCCTCGCCCAGACGGGTGTGATCGTCGGGTTCGCGTGGGCGCTCACCACCGCCCTGGTCGGCGCGATCCAGGGCCGACCGGTCGCCGAACTGTGGGGATACGTCGGGGTCGCGGCATCCCTCGTGCTCGTTCGGGGTCTGCTGATCGCGGCGTCGGAGCGCGCGTCGGCGCGGGGTGCCGCGGCGGCGTCGCTGCAGCTGCGCGCGGCGCTCCTCGGCGCGGTCGCCCGTCTCGGTCCGGGCTGGCTCGCCCGCCGCAACGCCGCGTCGCTCGCGCTCACCGCGGGTCACGGTCTCGAGGCGCTCGACGCTTACTTCGGCCGGTACCTGCCGCAGCTGGTCGCGACCGCGATCACCATGCCCATCCTCATCGGGGCGATCGCCCTCGCCGATCCGCTGTCGGGGCTGATCGTGGCGCTGACGATCCCCCTCATCCCGCTGTTCATGGTGCTCATCGGTCTCGCCACCCGCGGCGTGCAGCAGAAGCAGTACCGCACGCTCGGGCGCCTCGCCGCGCGCTTCGCCGACACCGTCGAGGGCCTCGGCACGCTCAAGGCCTTCGGGCGTCAGCACCGCGCCGCGCGCTCGATCGAGACCATCACGCGTGACTACAAGCGCGAGACGATGACGGTGCTGCGCGTGTCGTTCCTCTCGGGCTTCGCGCTGGAGTTCCTGGCATCCATCTCGGTCGCGATCGTCGCCGTGACGATCGGGTTCCGCCTGCTCGCGGGCGATCTCTCGCTCCTCGTGGGTCTGTTCGTGCTCCTGCTCGCGCCCGAGGCCTACCTGCCCCTGCGCCAGGTGGGCGTGCAGTTCCACGCCGCGTCCGAGGGCGTGGCGGCGACCGAGGAGATCTTCGACGCCCTCGACGCCGCACACTCCGCCCCACACGAGCAGATTCCGGATGCCGACGCCCCGGCGCTCGGCTCGACGATCGCGCTCGACCGGGTCCGCGTACACCGCGAGGGGCACGCGCTGCCCGAGGTGTCGCTGTCGGTGTGGCCCGGCGAGGTGGTGCTCGTGACGGGCCCGAGCGGTGTGGGCAAGTCGTCGCTGATCGCCGCCGTGCTCGGGCACGCGGAGCACGACGGCGAGGTGCGGGTCGACGGCGTGGCCGTGGCGCACGCGCGCGACTCGGTCGCCTGGGCGGGCCAACGGCCGGGGCTGGTGTCGGGCACGGTGGCCGAGAACGTCGCGCTCGGCTCCCCCGCCGACCCGATGCGCATCACCTCGGCCCTGACCGACGCGGGAGTGGCCGACCTCGACCCGGCGATCGTTCTCGGCGCAGGGGGCGCGGGTCTGTCGGGCGGGCAGGCGCAGCGGGTCGCCGTCGCCCGCGCGCTGTACCGAGCGCGGGTCGCGGGCGTGCCGGTACTCGTGCTGGATGAGCCCTCGAGCGCGCTGGATGCCGACACCGAGTCTCACCTGTGGAACACCCTGCGCCGAGAGGCCGCCGTCGGCCGCGCCGTGCTGCTGGTCTCGCACCGCCGCTCCGCCCGCGCGATCGCCGACCGCGTGGTCGAGCTGTCGCCCCCGGCGTCGCCCCCGCGCGAGTCGCCGAGAATCGTCGCTTCGGCGGCGCCTGAAGCGACAGATTCTGGCGACTCACGCGGGGTGCAGGGGGTGCGCTCGTGAACGCCCGGGTGCGCGGCATCCTGAGCTCGACCCTGCCGTCGCCGCGCCGGTTCGCGCCCGCGATGCTGTCGGGCGTCGGCACCGCGGCGAGCTCGATCGCGCTGCTGGCCGCGAGCGCCTGGCTGATCGCCCGCGCCGCCGAGCAGCCGCTCGTGATGTACCTGTCGGTGGCCGTGGTGGGGGTGCGGGCGTTCGCGCTCTCGCGCGGGGTCTTCCGCTACCTCGAGCGCCTCACGGGCCACGATGCCGCCTTGCATCAGCTCTCCGGGGTCCGCGCCGACCTCGTGCGCGACCTCGTGCCGCTCGCTCCCGACGGGCTGGCGCGCTCGCGCCGCGGCGGCCTGCTCTCGAGCGTGGTCGACGACGTCGAGGAGCTGCAGAACCTGCCGCTGAGGGTCGTCCTCCCCCTCTCGGTGGCCGCCCTCACCTCTCTCGCGGCCGTCGTCTTCACCGCATTCCTGTCCTGGCCGGCAGCCCTGGTGCTCCTCGCGTGCCTGGCGGCCGCCTTCGGCCTCGCCGTCGCCGTCGGTGGGGCCGCGGGCGCCCGCGCCGAGCGGTCGATCGCGCCGCTGCGCGCCGCCGTCGCCGACGCCGTGCACGACCTGCTCGCGAATCTCGACGTGCTGACCGCCTACGGAGCCGTGGATGCCGCGACCGAGCGCGTCCGCCGGGCCGATGCCGCGCTACGCCGGGCGGTCGTCCGTCGCGGCGGGGCCCAGGGTCTCACCTCGGGCGCGGTGTCGATGCTGGCGGGGGTGGGGTCGCTGGGGGTGCTCCTGGTCGCCGCGCCCGGCGGGACGTTGTCGGGACCGGGACTGGCGGTCGTCGTGCTGCTGCCGATGGCGGTGTTCGAGGTCTTCGGCCCCGTGCCCCTCGCCCTCGCCTCGTGGCGCCAGGTGCGTGCCGCGGCCGAGCGCATCGCCGAGGCGGTGCCCGAGACCGTCCCCGACGGGCTCCCCCGCGACGAACCCGCCCCGACCGACGAGGCCCCGCCCCTCGGCTCGGGCCTCGAGCTCTCCGGCATCCGGGCGCACTGGCCGGCGCGCAGCGACGTCGACGGGGACTCCGGCCGCCTCGATCAGGTCGACTTCCGCATCACCCCCGGCGAGCGCGTCCTCGTGACCGGGCCGAGCGGAGCGGGGAAGACCACGCTGGCGCACGTGCTCACGCGCTTGCTCGACTACGAGGGGTCGTACCGGATCGGTGGGCGCGAGGCGCGCGAGATCGCGGGAGACGACCTGCGCCGCACCGTCGGTCTCATCGAGCAGTCGCCGTACCTGTTCGACGAGTCGGTGCGCCAGAATCTGCTGTTCGCGCGGGATACGGCGACCGATGACGAGCTGTGGGCGGCGCTCGACCGCGTCGGGCTCGGACCCTGGGTCCGGGAGCGCGGGGGGCTCGACGCTCGCGTCGGCGATCGCGGCGGGCTCGTCTCCGGCGGGCAGGCGCAACGTCTCGCCCTCGCCCGCTCGATCCTGCGCGCTTTCCCCGTGCTCGTGCTCGACGAGCCCACCGCGGGCGTCGACCCCTCGGCATCCGATGCGCTGCTGCGCGATCTGCTCGGCGCTGTCGGACGTGACCGGGCCGTCGTGCTGGTCTCGCACGTCGAGGTGCCGGCGGGGCTCGTCGACCGGGAGGTACGCCTCGAGGGCGGGCGAGTGGCGGCCGTCTGAGTCAGGTCGCCGCGACGAACCGCACGCGCTCGGGCGCGACGCTCACGCGCACGACGTCACCCGGACGGATCGACGCCGCCTCGGCCGGGGCGACCTCGGCGGCACCGTGGTCGGTGACCACGCGCACGCCGGTCGGTGTCTGCTCGAGGTGCGACACCGTGACGGGAGACCCCGCGCCCAGGCGCATCGCGGATGCGGGGAACACAGCGGCCAGCTCCGCCCCCTCCGCGCGCGCCAGCGCGAGAGACGCGGCATCCGTCGACTCCAGCCGCAACGCGCCGCGCACGAACGCGCCTCCCTGCGCCACACCCTCGAGACGCTCGAGCCCCGCGATCCGTGCCGCGACCTCGGTGGCGGGGGCCGACAGAACCTCGCGCACGGGCCCCTGCTGCGTCACCCGCCCCCGCTCCACGATCACGAGGCGGTCGGCCAAGGCCGCGGCATCGACCGCGTCGTGTGTGACCGCGACGGTCGTCACCCCCGCGAGGCGCTCGTGCAGCATGGTCCGGATCTCCGACGCCGTCACCGCGTCCAGCGCCACGAGAGGTTCGTCGAGCAGCACGACCCGGGGTTCGGCGGCGAGCGCCCGTGCGACGGCGACGCGCTGCTGCTCCCCGCCCGACAGCTGCGCCGGGCGCCGGTCACCCGTTCCCGGCAGCCCCACGCGGGCCAGCCATTCGTCGGCGGAGGATCGGGCGACGGATGCCGGGACCCCGGCCGACCGCGGACCGAAGGCGACGTTCTCGCGCGCGGTGAGGTGGGGGAAGAGTCGCGCCTCCTGACCGAGGAGCACGATCCCGCGCCGCATCGGATCCGTCCGCAGGCGCGGGGCGCGATCGATCACCCGGCCGTCGACGGAGATCTCGCCCTCGTCGAGCGGAGTGAGCCCCGCGAGGGCCCCGAGCAGGGTGGACTTGCCCGCGCCGCTGCGCCCCGTGACGGCGACGGTCTCCCCCGGGACGACGGCGAGCGCGATGTCGACGACGAAGTCACGGCGGCGTACCGCGATGCGGGCGCGGAGTTCAGCGGCATCCGGGATCGTCATCGACCCACCCCCGGTCGCCAGCCGCGCACGAGCAGCAAGACCGCGACGGCGGTGATGAGCAGCAGCAGAGACAGCGCCACCGCGGTGCCCTGAGAGACGCCCGCGCCATTGAACGCGGTGTAGATCGCCAGCGGCATGGTCTGCGTCACGCCGGGGCGGTTGCCGGCGAACAACGCGGTCGCCCCGAATTCGCCGATCGAGCGGGCGAAGCACAGCACGATCCCGGCGACGATGCCGGGCGCGGCCAGTGGGAGGGTGATGCGCCGCAGGATCGTCGCGCGCGTGGCGCCGAGCGACGCCGCCGCACGTTCGAACTCGACGCCGGTGCTGCGCAGAGCACCCTCGACCGCGAGCACGAGGAACGGCAGCGCCACGAACACCTGCGCGAGCACGACGGCCGGGGTCGTGAAGGGCAGACCGAGGAAGCCGAACCAGCCGTTGCGTCCGAAGAGGTACAGCAGGGCGACACCGCCGACCATCGGCGGCAGCACGAGGGGCACGGTCACCAGTGCCCGCAGGACGGCGGCCGTGCGCGCGGGGCTGCGCGCGATGAGGAGGGCGAGAGGGATGCCGACGACCGCGCACACCGCGGTGGCCACGGCCCCGGTGCCCAGCGACAGGGCCAGAGCCGAGAGGGCGGCCTCGGAGGTGACGTCGCTCCAGAGCGTCGCCCACTCCACCCGCGCGACCAGGGCGGTCAGCGGCACCAGCAGGAAGAGCAGGCCGACCACCGCCGGCACGATCAGCCAGCGGGGGATGTACCCGGCCGCTCTCACGGGGCGCGGAATCCGGCGTCGGTGAGGATTCTCCGACCCTCGTCGGACAGGACGAACGCCACGAACGCGGCGGCGGCGCCGGGGTTCGGTGCGTCGGTCAGCGCCGCGATCGGATAGCGATTGACGACCGCGTCGGCGCCGGCGGGGACGACGGCCTCGACGTCGTCGCGGCCGTTCACGTCGGTGGCGTAGACGAGCCCCGCATCGGCCTCGTTCGCCGCGACCTTGGTCACAACGGCGGTGACGTTCTGCTCGGAGCTCACGGGGGTGACCGCGACGCCGGCGTTCGCGAGGAGGGTCTGCGACGCCGCCCCGCACGGCACCTCGGGGGCGCACAGCACCGTCGTCACGCGGGCGAGATCGGCGAGGGACGCGACCCCGCCCGGGTTGCCCTTCGGCACGGCGATCACGAGCGTGTTGCCCGCGAAGAGCTGCGGATCGGGGGCCTGCGCCGCCACCTTCGCCATGTTCTTCTCGTCGGCCGAGGCGAAGACGTCGGCCGGTGCGCCCTCGCCGATCTGCGTCGCGAGGGTGCTCGATCCGTCGTAGACCGCGCTCACGGTGACATCGGGGTGGGCGGCCTCGAACGCCGAGGCGATCTCGTCGAACGAGCGCTGCAGCGAGGCCGCGGCATACACCTCGACGGTTCCCGACAGGGAGTCTCCGGATGCCGCGGGCGCAGGCGCCGTGCTGGCGCACCCGGCCAGCAGGGCGGCGGCACCGACGAGGGCGAGGAGGCGGAGAGGGCGGCGCATGTCGTTCCTTTCGGCGCGCCGGCGGCTCGCTGGGATCCTATTGTTCCGCATCTGCGGAGTTATCGGGGTCGTCGGGTCCGCTCAGTCCGCGAAACTGCATCCCGCTGGCAGCCGGTTGCAGCCTGGCGCGGGGTTGTCAGCGAGATGCAGTCTCGGCGTGTGGAGACCACGCCCGGCGGGGTTGGCGCGCAAAACCCGCACCGGCCCGGCGCACGCACGTCCCCCGGCGGAGCGCACTCAGCCGCGCGGCGCCTCCAGCGTCACGACCGTCGCCTTCACCGACGCCACCGCGAGCGAGCCCGGCTCGAGGGCGAGCTCCTCGGCCGCCTCGGCCGACATCAGCGACACGACGCGGTGCGGTCCGCACTGCAGGTCGACCTGCGCCATGAGCCCGTCGATCTGCACGCGGGTGACGATCCCCACGAAGCGGTTGCGGGCGCTCGAGGCGATCGCGGTCGGGTCGTCCGGCTCGGCCGCGAGCGCCACGGCCCGCTCGGCGAGCGCCGCACCCGGGATCTCCGTCGGCGACGCCCCCGTCGTGGGGAGGACGCCCTGATCGATCCACCGGCGCACGGTGTCGTCGCTGACTCCGAGCAGACGCGCGGCCTGCGCGATGCGGAAGGTGTTCGGCATCCCCCGACCGTATCGTCCCTCTGAGACGGCGTCCGGCCGCCCGCGTCGGCCCCGCGCTGACCTAGGCTCAACCCATGGATGCCGAGCACTCGAGCGCGACGCGACGGCCCGTGGCCGTGGCGCTCGGGGCCACCGTGACGGCCTCGGGCGCCACCGCCCTCCCGGCGACCGGCGCACCCGCCCCGGCGAAATCGGGCGCCACCGCTCTCTCCGCAACCGGCGCGCCGCCCCGGTCGGCGAAGACGATACCCGGCGCCCCGCAGGACGGCGGCCTGCTCGACCGCTTCGGCCGCGTCGCGACCGACCTGCGCGTCTCGGTCATCGACAAGTGCAACCTGCGCTGCACGTACTGCATGCCGGCCGACGGGATGCCGTGGCTCCCGCAGACGCAGCTGATGTCGGCCGACGAGATCCGCCGGATCGTCCGCGTCGCCGTGCAGTCGCTCGGCGCGGAAGAACTGCGGATCACCGGCGGCGAGCCCCTCGTGCGCAAGGATCTCGAGGTCATCATCGCCGGCATCCGCGACGACAACCCCGACCTGCCGATCTCGATGACCACGAACGCCGTGGGTCTCGATCGTCGCGCGCAGGCGCTGAAAGACGCGGGCCTCACCCGCCTCAACGTCTCGCTCGACACCCTGCATCCCGAGACCTTCGCCGAGCTCACCCGCCGCCCGCACCTCGACAAGGTGCTCGCCGGGCTCGAAGCGGCGCGAGCGGCGGGCCTCGGGCCGATCAAGATCAACGCGGTCCTGCTGCGCGGCATGAACGACACCGAGGTCGTTCCCCTCGTGGACTGGGCCGTGACCAACGGCTTCGAGATGCGCTTCATCGAGGACATGCCCCTCGACGGCGACCGGTCGTGGTCGGCGACGAATGTCATCCCCGCCCGCGACATCCGCGCCGCGATCGAAGAGGCCTTCACCCTGACGGCCGACCCGCGCGGCCGCGGCGCCGCTCCCGCCGAGCGCTGGGAGGTGCGCCGCCCCGGGGAGACGGCCGTGGCCGGGCACATCGGCATCATCTCCTCGGTCACCGAACCCTTCTGCGCCGCCTGCACGCGCACGCGCGTCACCGCCGACGGCAAGGTGCGCTCGTGCCTGTTCTCGCACGAAGAGACCGACCTGCTCTCGGCCCTGCGCGAGGGAACCGACGACGCCGGCATCGCGCAGGTCTGGCGGGATGCCATGTGGGCCAAGCCCCGTGCGCACGGATCCGACCGCGTGGGCCTGGCGCGTGCCGACTTCGTCCAGCCGGAGCGCACGATGAGCGCGATCGGCGGATGAAGCCGCTGGTCGAGCCGGTGGCCGCCCTCGCCCCCGAAGAACTCATCCGCACCGCGCGCCACGCCGTGCTCGCCGCGATCGGCGAGGAGGGGCAGCGCCGCCTGGCTGCGGCACGGATCGCGGTCGTCGGCGCCGGGGGCCTCGGCTCCCCCGTCCTGCTCGCGCTGGCCGCGGCCGGCGTCGGCGAGCTCGTGATCATCGACGACGACACCGTCGAGCGCACGAACCTGCAACGCCAGCTCGCGCACCGCATCACCGACATCGGCACCGCCAAAACGGCATCCGCCGCCCGTGCCGTGCGCGATCTGTCGCCCCTCACCGTCGTGCATGAACGAACGGTACGACTGACCTCCGACAATGCCGCCGAGCTCTTCTCGGGCGCGCACCTCGTGATCGACGGCAGCGACACCTTCGACACGCGCGAGGCCGTCGCCGCCGCGACCGAGGGCCTCGGCATCCCCCTCGTCTGGGGAGCCGTGCAGGAGTGGGCGGCTCAGGTGACGGTGTTCTGGTCGGCCCCGCCCGAGGGGCACGCGCCCGTCGTGCTCGGCGACCTCTTTCCGACGGGCTCCGCCGGAGAGCCGCCCACATGCGCCCAGGTCGGCGTACTCGGCTCGCTGTGCGTGCAGGTCGGCGGCATGCTGGCGACCGAGGCGATCAAGCTCGTCACCGGCGCCGGCGATCCTCTGCTCGGCCGGCTCGTCGTGATCGACGCCCTCCGCGCGCGCCACGACGTGATCCCGCTCGCCCCGAACACCGGAAGGACCCCCGCGTGAGTGCGCTCCTGACCGTCGAGGAGCACCGCGCCCGCGTGCTCGCCGCCGTCTCGCCCCTGCCCGTCGAGACGGTGCGCCTCGCGGAGGCGGCCGGGCGAACACTCGCCGCGCCCGTTCTCGCCGCGCACGATCTGCCCGGGTTCGACAACTCCTCGATGGACGGCTTCGCCGTGCGCTTCGCCGACGTCGAGGGGGCGGATGCCGAGAACCCGGCGACCCTGCGCGTTGTCGCCGATCTGCCGGCCGGTTCGTCGGCCGATCCGTCGATCGGCGCGGGTGAGGCGGTGCGCATCATGACCGGCGCGCCCGTCCCCACCGCGGCCGACGCGATCGTCCCGTTCGAGGACACCGCGGGCGGACTCGCCGACTCGCTGGGCACCGTCGAGGTGCGGCGCGCGCCCGCGGCATCCGGAGCTTTCATCCGCCGCCGCGGCGGCGACACCCGCGCGGGAGACGTCGTCCTGTCCGCCGGGGAACGCCTGGGGCCGTACGCGCTGGCCGCCGCCGCTGCGGCGGGCGTGGCAGAGCTCGAGGTGCGCCGCCGCCCGCGGGTCGCCGTCGTCTCGACCGGCAGCGAGCTCGTCGCTCCCGGCTTCGTTCCGGGCCGCGGCCAGACCCCCGACTCGAATTCGACGCTGTTGGCGGCACTGGTATCCGACGCCGACGCCGACATGACCGTCATGTCGTCTCTGCAAGACGAGGCCAGCGCGATCCACGCCCTGCTCGAGCACGCGGCCGACGTCGACGTGATCGTCTTCAGCGGCGGAGTGAGCGCCGGAGCCTACGAGCCCGTGCGTCAGGCCCTCGAAAGCCGCATCTCCTTCGAGAAGGTCGCGATGCAACCCGGCAAGCCGCAGGCGTTCGGCGCGCTCGACGACGGCCGGCTCGTCTTCGGCCTGCCCGGCAACCCCGTGAGCGTCGCGGTGTCATTCGAGGTGTTCGTGCGCCCCGCCCTCCTCGCCCTCCAGGGCCGCGGCGTCATCGATCGGCGGATCGCCCGGCTCACGGCATCCGAGACATGGACCACGCCGCCCGGCCGCCGGCAGTACCTCCCCGCGGCGATCGACCTCTCCGAGGGGACCGTGCGCCCCGCCACCGCGGGCGGATCGGGCTCGCACCTGGCCGCCTCGCTCGCCCGCGCCGAGGCCTTCGCGATCGTCCCCGCCGAGGTGTCCACCGTGTCGGTGGGCGATCCGCTCGATGTCATGCTGATTCCATGACCTTCACCCACCTGGACGCCGCGGGCCACGCCCGCATGGTCGACGTCACCCTCAAGCAGCCCACGGTCCGCACGGCCATGGCGCGCGGTTTCGTCCGCTGCTCCCCCGAGGTCGTCGCCGCCCTCCGCGATGGCACAGCCCCCAAGGGCGACGTGCTCGCCGTGGCCCGGATCGCCGGCATCCAGGCCGCGAAGTCCACTCCCGCACTCCTCCCCCTCGCGCACGTGATCGGGGTGCACCGCGCCTCGGTCGACCTCGAGATCACCGACGAGGGCGTCGAGATCGAGGCCACCGTCGGCACCGCCGACCGGACCGGTGTCGAGATGGAGGCCCTCACGAGCGTCTCGGTCGCGGCCCTCGCGATCGTCGACATGGTGAAGGGCATGGACAAGGGCACGTTCATCGAGAACGTGCGCATCGTGTCGAAGACCGGCGGGAAGTCCGGCGACTGGGCGCGCCCGGAGGAAGGCTCATGAGCGTGCGCGTGCGCTACTTCGCCGCGGCGGCGGAGGCAGCGGGAACGGATGCCGAGGACCGCACCGAACCGACCCTGATCGCCCTCCGCACGGCCGTCGTCGCCGACCACCCCGCGCTCGGCGGCATCCTGGATCGCTGCGCCGTCCTCGTCGACGGCACCCGCCACGACGACGACGCCCCGCTCGCGGGCGTCACGCACGTCGACGTGCTGCCGCCGTTCGCCGGCGGCTGAGCCGCGCGACCCGCAGCTCGCAGAGGCGCACGTTTCTCGCAGAATCCGGACGGAGAACTGCGAGAAAGTCGCCTATCTGCGAGCGGAGCGCCTAGCCGCCCAGGCCCTTCCACTCCGTCGTGCCGTCGGCCTCGACCTGACGCTTCCACACCGGCAGGTCGGTCTTGATCGTCTCGATCACGGCGCGGCAGACCTCGAACGCCTCGGCACGGTGACCGGATGCCACGGCGATGACGACCGCGGCCTCGCCCACGCCCAGACGGCCCACGCGGTGGCTGACCGCCACGATCGCGTCGGTGCCCGCGGCCGCGCTCTCGGCGATGCGGCGCAGGGTCTGCTCGGCGTCGGGGTGAGCGCTGTACTCGAGCGCCACGACCGCGCCCGAGGCGTCGGGGTCGATGTCGCGGACGCGCCCGACGAAGGTGGTGACGGCGCCCGACGAGGAGTCCTCGACCGCGTCGAGGTGCGCGTCGAGGCCGAGGGGCGTCTCCGACAGGCGGGCGATACGGACGGCGCCGTCGTGCGGGATGCTCATGCGTGGTCTCCTCCGGCGAGCTGGTCGAGCACGTGCGGGGCGAGCTCGGCGATGACGGCGATCCCGGATGCCACGGCGCGCGTCGATCCGGGAAGGTTGACGACCAGGGTGCCCGGGTCGACGATCCCCGCGAGGCCGCGCGAGAGGACGGCCATCGGGGTGTCGGCGAGCCCGCGGCGCCGCAGTTCTTCGGCGATGCCGGGGAGCTCGCGGTCGAGCACGCGCTCGGTGCCCTCGGGCGTGCGGTCGGTGGGGGCGATCCCGGTGCCGCCCGTGGTGACGACGAGGCCGGGCCCGGTGGCGACCAGGTCGCGCAGCGCCGCCTCGACGCTGTCGGCGCCGTCGGCGACGACCACCGGGTCGGCGCAGTCGAACCCCGCCTCGCGCAGCAGGGACACGGCGAGCGGACCCCCGCGGTCCTCGCGCAGCCCGGCGGCGGAACGGTCGGAGACGGTCAGGACGCGGGCATGGTGAGGCACTGGCTCAGCCTACGGGCGCGAGCGGCGGGGTGGGCGCTCCCCCCGAGTCGGACGAGCTCGGCCGGCGGCTAGGCGGTCGACTCGACCTCCGCGATCTCGGGCGCGATGCGCCCGGCCTTCGCCTTCGGCTCGAGGTCTTCTCGCTGCACGTGCTCGGCGGCGGCGGTGATGCGCCGCGCCATGCCGCTGAAGATCAGACCGTGGAACGGCAGCACCGCCAGCCAGTACAACCGGCCCGCGAGTCCCGTCGGGAAGAACAGGGCCCGCTGGTCGAAACGCGCGCCCTCTCCCTCGGGCGTCGCCCGGAGTTCGAGCCAGGCCCCGCCCGGCACCTTCATCTCGGCGCGCAGTCGCAGCAGGTGCCCCGGCTCGATCGCTTCGACCCGCCAGAAGTCGAGGGCATCGCCCACGGTGACCACCGAGCGGCTGCGCCGACCGCGGGTGAGCCCCACTCCCCCGACCAGCCGGTCCATCCACCCGCGGATCGCCCACAGCAGCGGAGAGGAGTACCAGCCGTTCTCTCCGCCGATCCCCTCGATCACCGACCACAGCTGCGCGGCGCTCGCCTTCGTGGTCATCGTCCGCACGTCGGTATAGACCAGCCGACCCGCCCACTCGGGGTCGCTCGGCAGGGGATCGCTCGGGGCGCCCGACACCTCGGCATCCTGCCAGCTCGTCTCGATCGCGTCGTCGTTCACGCGGCCCAACGCCCGGCGGACGGCCTCTCGGTACGGGAGCAAGCCGCCCTCGGGCCGCGGGACCAGATCGTCGATCGCGTGGTCTTTGACGACGCAGTCGTTCTGCAGCGACTCCACGAGCGGACGGGCGATCGACTTCGGGATCGGGGTGACGAGGTTGACCCAGTGCGAGGCGAGGCGCGGGGTGAGCACCGGCAGCGAGGCGATGGCGCGCTGCGGCAGCCCGGCCTCCATCGCGTACCCGTTCATCATCTGCCCGTAGCGCAGCACGTCGGGCCCGCCGATGTCGACGGCACGGTTGACGTTCGGGGCGACGCGCGCGGCCCCGAGCAGGTAGTGCAACACGTCGCGCACCGCGATCGGCTGGATGCGGTTGCGCACCCACTTCGGCGCGGGCATGTACGGCAGCACGTCGGTGAGGTGACGGACCATCTCGAACGACGCCGAGCCCGAGCCGATCACCACGCCCGCCTGCAGGACGAGCGTCGGCACCCCGCTGTGCAGCAGGATCTCACCGACCTCGACGCGCGAGCGCAGGTGGGCCGAGAGCGTGGCGTCGTCGGGGTGCAGCCCCCCGAGGTAGACGATGCGGGAGACGGAGGCCGCGGAGGCGGCGTCGGCGACGGTCTGGGCGGCGACCCGGTCTGTGGCCTCGAAATCGCGGGCACTGCCCATGGAGTGGATGAGGTAGTACAGCACGTCGACGCCCTCGACCGCGGCGCGGACGGCCTCCGCGTCGGTCGCGTCACCGGCGGCGATCTCGACCTCGTCGCCCCACGGGAACGCCTCGACGCGTCGCGGATCGCGCGCGAGGACTCGAACCCGATAGCCCGCCGCCCGCAGGCGCGGGACGAGCCTCCCGCCCAGGTAGCCGGTGGCTCCGAGCACCAGGGCGCGAGGAGCCGACCCGTCGGGGCGGGGCTGAGCGACGAGCGCGGGTTCGCGGCCGGTGGGGGCGGAGAGCTCGGTCATGCCGACACCGTACGCCGGGCCTCCGACATCCCCGGGGGCTTGACGGGTAGCACGACACCCTCCCGGCGGCCTCCGACTGGAAACCCGGCGCATACAGGAGTAACGCTGGAGAGATGAACGAGTCATCTCCCTCGGCATCCGGAGCACCCCGGCTCGCCGTCGACGACGTGATCGTCGTCGACAAGAAACGCGTGCGCACCGCGATCAGCGGCACCGTCGTCGGCAACTTCATGGAGTGGTTCGACTTCGGGATCTACGGCTACCTCGCCGTCACCCTGACGGTGGTGTTCGCCTCCGACGTCCCCGCCCCCTGGGGGCTGCTGGTCACACTTCTCGGTTTCGCGATCTCCTTCCTCGTGCGTCCGTTCGGCGGCTTCGTGCTCGGTCCCCTCGGCGACCGCATCGGTCGGCAGAAGGTGCTGTTCCTGACGATGGCGCTGATGGCCACGGCGACCGCGCTCATCGGCATCCTGCCCACCTCCGCCCAGATCGGGCTCTGGGCGATCATCCCGCTCTACCTGCTGAAGATGGTCCAGGGCTTCTCGACCGGCGGCGAATACGCCGGAGCGACCACCTACGTGTCGGAGTTCTCCCCCGACAAGCGGCGCGGCTTCTGGTCGTCATGGCTCGATGTGGGCTCGTACGTCGGATTCGCGGCCGGCGCCTCGGCGGTGGCGATCACCACCGCCATCACCACCTCGGTCTCGGGCGAGAACGCCATGGTCGACTACGGCTGGCGCATCCCGTTCCTGCTCGCTGTGCCGCTGGGCATCGTCGCGATCTACTTCCGCCTGCGCATCCCCGAGACGCCGGCCTTCGAGCAGAGCGGTTCGCCCGAGATCGACGCCGCCGACCCCATGGCCCGCCAGAACCTGGTCGGAATCGTGCGGCACCATTGGAGGGCCCTGCTCATCGGCATCGCCCTGGTCGCCGCGACGAACACCGCCGGCTACGCCCTCACCAGCTATATGCCGACGTACCTCGAGAAAGAGGTGGGCGTCTCGAACATCACCGCGGCGGTCGCGACGGTGCCGGTGCTGCTGGTGATGTCGGCGGCGCTCCCCCTGATCGGCCGCCTGAGCGATCGCATCGGCCGCAAACCCGTCTACGCGATCGCCGCCGGATCGGCTCTCGTGCTGCTCGTCCCGGCGTTCCTCATCATGCAGATCGGCGAGCTCTGGGCCGTCATGATCGCCCTGTGCATGGCGGCGGTGCCGGTGGCGTTCTACGTCGCGATCTCGGCATCCGCTCTGCCCGCCCTGTTCCCCACGGCCTCGCGCTTCGGAGCCATGGCCGTGGCCTACAACGTCGCCGTGTCGCTCTTCGGCGGCACGACCCCGCTGTTCAGTCAGGCTCTCATCGACTGGACGGGCAACACCCTCATGCCGGCGTTCTACATCATGTTCTTCGCCGCCCTCGGGCTCGTCGCCCTCCTCTCCATGCGCGAGACGGCCCGGCGGCCCCTGCTGGGCTCGGTCCCGACGGTCGAGACGCCGGCCGAGGCGCAGGCCCTCGTCGAACGCCAGGACCGCGATCCGCTGATCGACACGTCGACCATGCCGCTGGTGACCCGGCGCCCGTGATCGGGACGTGAAGGGGGACGGATGCCAGGCCCCTCGGCATCCGTCCCCCTTTCGGCCGCCGCGGGTTGCCGCACCCGTGCCGCACGACCTCAGGAATCCGCGCACCCTCAGCCCGAAACCCCCACAACCCACTGAGGTTGCGCAGATTGCTGAGCGTGGGCCGCCGCACGCCGCCCGCCGCCGCCCGACACAACCTCAGCGATCCGCACACCCTCAGCCCGAAACCCCCTCAACCGACTGAGGCTACGCAGATTGCTGAGCGTGGGCCGCCGCACGCCGCCGCCCGACACAACCTCAGCGATCCGCACAACCTCAGCCCCAAACCCCCTCAACCCACTGAGGTTGCGCAGATCCCCGACCCTGCGCCGCCGCGCGCCCCGCCTCAGCGCCGCCGCCCGTTGCCGAACAGCCCGCGGATCACCCCGTTCACGATGCTCTTGGTCGCCCCGCGCCCGAGCAGCCCATCGAGCCCCGCGGCCGGTGTCGTCGAACGGCTGCGCGGCGCGGCGGTCGACTTCAGGATCCGCTCGTACTCGCGCTGCGCCTTCTTCTGCGCCTCGGCGTTGGCCTTGTCGATCGCGGCCTTCTGCTTGGCGTACTCGGCGGCATCGGCGGCGTCCTTCTTCGCCCGCTCCGCCGCCTCCTTCGCCTCGGTCGCCGCCTGCATGCGCGCGCCGAGGATCTCTCTCGCCGACTCGCGATCGATGGGCGTGCCGTACGCCGGAAAAAGAGCGGATGCCGTGACCGCGGCGCCCATGGTCTCGGCGGCGATCGGCGACATCGAGGCGCGCGGGGCGAAAATGCGCGTCCACGCGACCGGGGTCGGCGCCCCGCGCTCGCTCATCACCGTGATGATCGCCTCGCCGGTGCCGAGCTCCTGCAGCACGCGCTCCAGGTCGTAGCCGGAGTCGGGGTACGTGCGCACGGAGGCGCGCAGCGCCGTGGCGTCATCGGGCGTGAAGGCGCGGAGAGCGTGCTGCACCCGCGATCCAAGCTGGGCGAGGACGTCGCCGGGCACGTCCTTCGGCGTCTGCGTGACGAAGAACACGCCCACGCCCTTGGAGCGGATGAGCCGCACGGTCTGGGTGATGGCCTCGAGGAACGCCTTCGACGCGTCACGGAAGAGCAGGTGCGCCTCGTCGAAGAAGAACACGAGCTTGGGCTTGTCGAGGTCGCCCACCTCGGGCAGCGCCTCGTACAGCTCCGCGAGCAGGTACATGAGGAACGTCGAGTACAGCTCCGGCCGCGCCGCGACGTTCGGCACCTCGAGCAGGCTCACGATGCCCGCGCCCGCGGCATCCGTCCGCAGGAAGACCGAGACGTCGAGCTCGGGCTCGCCGAAGAAGGAATCGGCTCCGACGGCGGCGAAAGCGACGAGCTCGCGCAGGATCACGCCCGCCGTGGCGGCGGACAGCCCGCCGATGCCCTTGAGCTCGACTTTGCCCTCGTCGCTCGTGAGGTAGGTGAGCACCGCCCGAAGGTCGGACAGGTCGACCAGAGCGAGGCCCTTCTCGTCGGCGTAATGGAACACCAGGCCGAGGCTCGACTCCTGGGTCGGGTTGAGCCCGAGCACGCGGCTGAGCAGCAGCGGCCCGAAGCCCGACACCGTCGCACGCACCGGGATGCCCGAGCCCACGTCGTCGCCGAGCGCGAAGAACTCCGTGGGGAAGGCCCGCGCCGACCAGTCCTGGCCGAGAGCTGCGGTACGGGTGAGGAGCTTCTCGCTCGCGACCCCCTCGGCGGCGAGGCCCGAGAGATCGCCCTTGATGTCGGCGGCGAAGACGGGAACCCCGTTCTCCGACAACTGCTCGGCGAGCAGCTGCAGCGTGCGGGTCTTCCCCGTTCCCGTGGCTCCGGCGACCAGTCCATGGCGGTTCGTCATCGCGAGGGGGATGCGGATGGGGACGGATGCCACGGCATCGCCGTTCACGAGCACGCCGAGGTCGAGGGCGGCTCCGGTCGAGGCGTAGCCCGCGGCGATCTTTTCGACCTGGGCGGCGGAGAGGGGGCCGTCCGCGGGCGCCGGGGAGCTCGCGACCGCGGGGGTCGCGCCCACCGTCTGCGACGATCCCCCGGCACCGGTGGGTTCCCCTGCTCCGGAGGGCTCGGCGGAGGAGGCGGACCGCTCCTCCGGCGGCACGACGGCCGAGGGGTCGACCCCTCCCCCATCGGCCGCTCGGGCGCGCGCGGCCGCCGCGGCCGCCTCCGCCGCGGCGAGGTCGGCGCGAACACGGGCGAGCCGGAGTTCGGCCTCCGCCGCCTCGGCTTCGGCGCGCAACCGCGCGACCTCGGCGTCGGCCGCCGCGGGCGGGTCGGAGGGAACGGAGGGCACGTCGCCGGGCTCGCTCATGCGCGACAGCCTACGACTCGGCTGCCGCCCTGGCATCCGCCTTGCGTGCTCGTCGAATGGCCAGTCGGTCTTCGTCGCGGGCGCGCAGGCGCGAGAACGCCGCCGCCAGGATCAGCGCCGCACCGGCACCGATGAGCGCACCGCCCGCGGTGTCCGAGAGCCAGTGCGCGTGCAGGTAGGTGCGGCTGAACGCCATGAGGACCACCCACGCGACGCCGACGATGCGCACCCAGAGGTGGGGGAAGAGCACGGCCGCGACCACCGCGATGGTGGCGGCATTGGCCGTATGCCCCGACGGGAATGATCCGTAATCGCTCACGATGAGGATGTCCTCGGGGCGGGCGCGGCCGAAGGTGTGCTTCACGACCTGTACCAGCAGAGCGCTGCCGACCGAGGCGGCCAGGAAATACAGCGCCGACCATCGTCGACGCGAGAGGAACAGGGCCAGAGCGCCGAGCACCGGCACGATGAGGACGGCCGTCAGGTGGCCGCCCACGGTGTCCATCGCGATCGCGAAGACCAGCAGCGGCTGCGAGGGCGCCGACGCGAACAACTGGTTCCACCAGACGTCGATCGCGAACGGGCTCGGCCCGCGGAAGTAGACCCAGGCGCCGAGAGCACAGGCCAGGGCGATGAGCACCACACCCACCGTGGCGCGGAAGCGCTGCGGGCGCGTGTCGAGCACGTCATCGATCGCGGAGGCGTCCATCGCCTCATGATGCCGCCTCGGCGGCGACGGCGGAATGGGTCGGTCCCGGGAGCGGACCCCCGGGACCGACCTGCTACTGTGTGCGCCACCGAGCGTGGGGCGCTCAGGGCGCGAGCCGCTCCACCGTGCGCGGGCGCACGAGCAGCCACAGCGACAGCACGCCGATGACCGCGCAGCCGAGCATGACCGAGGCCATGGTCGTGGCGGTGATCCCCGAACCGGTGGCCAGAAGGCCCACCAGCGGCGAGATGATCCCGGCCACACCGAAGTTCGCGGCGCCGATGATGGACTGGGCCGTCCCCGCCGCCTTGCCGTGGCGGTCCAGGGCGAGCACCTGCGCACACGGGAAGGTGAAGCCGCACGCGGTCATGAAGAAGAACAACGGCACGATGGTGCCCCAGAGCCCCAGCCCCAGCTGATCGGTCAGCACGATGGCGCCGCCGGCCACGACGAGCACGGCCGTCGACACCGCGAGCACCCACTGGGGGCCGAAGCGGGCGGCCAGGCGCGAGGCCACCTGCACGCCCACGACGACGCCGATCGAGTTCGCGGCGAACAGCACGCCGTAGCCCTGCGCGCTGAACTGGTAGGTGACCTGGAACAGGAACGAGGATGCCGACAGGTACGAGAACAGACCGCTGAAGGTCATCGCACCGATGATGAGCACGCCGATGAAGACGCGGTCGCGGAACACGCTCGCGTAGCGCTGCCAGACCGTGGTCGCACCGGGGCCCCCGCGGCGGGCGGGAGGGAGGGTCTCGGGGACGAACAGGATCGCCGACACGAGCATGACGGCGCCGTAGACGGCGAGGACGACGAAGATCCCGCGCCAGTTCATCACCAGCAGCAGAGCGGAGCCCGCGAGCGGGGCGAGCACGGGGGCGACCCCCGACACCATCGCCATGCGCGAGAGCATGACGACGAGTCGGCGTCCGCCGAAGAGGTCGCGGATGATGGCGGCGGCCACCACGCCACCGGCGGCGGCGCCCGTACCCATCAGCACGCGCGCGATCGAGAGGGTCTCGAGCGTCGGCGCGGAGGCGGCGAAGATGCTTGCTGCCACGTGCAGAGCGGTGACCGAGAGCAGGGGTAGGCGGCGCCCGACCTTGTCGCTCAGGGGGCCGACGATCAGCTGGCCCAGCGCGAAGCCGATCATCGTGCCGGTCAGGGTGAGCTGGATGGCGGCGGCGGTGGTCTGGAAGTCGGCCTCGAGCACCGGGAACGCCGGCAGGTAGAGGTCGATCGTGAAGGGGCCGAGCGCCGTCAGCGCGCCGAGAACGAGGATGTACAGCAACCGGCGGGAGGCGGGGATCGCGTCGCCGGGGTGCAGCACGATCGGCGCGGTGGCGGGGTTCTTACCGATCGCGCGGATCGCGCCGGTGTTCGTCTGCGGCGGGCGGGACGAGGGGATGACGGGGTGGGAGGCAGTATCGAGCACGCGTCTGATTTCGTTTCGCAACACGGACAGCCCGAACGAGTCGGGCTGAGAAAAGAGGGGGATCGTCGAACCTCGAATCGATTCGACATCGTTCATACTATCGTGACCTCCCGCACCCCACCATCCCGGGCTCGCGGGTTCCTCCCAGGCCATCGGCCCATTCACCCGCATAGGCTGGGGACGTCGGCGCATGCCGATGTGTCCCGCCCCGAAGAGAGACAGAACACAGCGCATGACCTCCCCCTCCGACAAACGAGCCAGCGGCAACCCCGCCAAGCAGGCCCAGATCGACCTCACCGTCAAGCAGCAGCGCGAGCAGAAGCGCCAAGAGAAGCTGGCCGAGTACCAGAAGCAGGTCGCCAAGCGTCGGCGCGGCAAGCTCGTGTGGTGGGTCGTGGGCTCGGCGGCGAGCCTCGCCGTGATCGGCCTCGTCGTGGCATCCTTCGCCTTCGCCCCCGCCCCGGCGCCCAGCTACCAGGCGGGCAACTCCACGGGAGCTGACGTGCAGGGCGTGCAGACCTTCGAGAACCGCTCCGACCACGTCCAGGGCGCGGTCCAGTACGAGCAGACCCCGCCCGCCGGCGGCCCGCACAACCCCTACTGGCTGAACTGCGGCGTCTACACCGAGCCGCAGGCGAACGAGAACGCGGTGCACTCCCTCGAGCACGGCGCCATCTGGATCACCTATGACCCCGAGCGCGTCGACCAGGCCGGGATCGACGCCCTGAAGGCCGTCATGCCCTCGAGCTACGCCCTGCTCTCGCCCTACCCCGGCATGGACACCCCCGTCGCGGTCAGCGCGTGGAACCACCAGCTCAAGGTCGACGACCCGACCGACCCGCGCATCAAGGACTTCTTCACCGAATTCTGGCGCAGCCAGAACGCCCCCGAGCCGAACGCGGCCTGCTCGGGCGCCATCGACGGTCCGGGCAAGGCCTGATGGTCGACGACGCCCCGGTCGCCCGCCCGGCGGTCCGCTGGGTCGTCGTCGCCCTGGTCGCCGTCGCGGTGATCGCCGTCGCCTTCGCGATCGGGCGCTTCACCGCGTTCGGTGCGACGGCGGCGCCCGCGCACCCCGGCGAGAACTCGGCCGAGGCCGGCTTCGCGCGTGACATGCAGGTGCACCACACCCAGGCAGTGCTGATGGCGATGGAGATCTACCGCAAGACCGACGACGACGAGCTGCGCACCCTGTCGTACGACATCGCGACCGCGCAGTCGGGCCAGCGCGGCGAGATGTACGGGTGGCTCGTGGAGTGGGGCCTCCCCCAGTCCTCGAGCCAGCCGCTCATGACCTGGATGGAGAAGTCCGGCGCGCACAGCCACGGAGACACCGCGGCGCTGACGCAGGACGAGTTGCTCGCGCAGATGGGCATGGCGACCGACGCGCAACTTGACGAGCTGCGCAGCGCCCAGGGACAGCCCGCAGACTGCCTCTTCCTCGACCTCATGATCCGCCACCACGAGGGAGCCATCCCCATGGCCCAGGCCGTCATCGAACTCGGCACCGATGCGCGCGTGAAAGAGGTCGCGGGGACGATCGTGACCGGTCAGTCCGCCGAGCTCGACGCCATGCGCGACATCCAGTCCCGCCTGTCCTGCAGCGCCTGATCCGCGCACGCGCAGCCCGCACGCACGCGAGAGGGGCACGGCATCCCGGATGCCGTGCCCCTCTCGTCGTGTGAAAGGTCAGCCCTTCGTGGCTCCGGCCAGCAGGCCGCGCACGAAGAAGCGCTGCAGCAGGAAGAACACGATCAGCGGAACCAGGATCGAGATGAACGTTCCCGCCGACTGCAGGAACCACTGGTCGCCCCAGGTGCCCGACAGCGAGTTCAGCGACTGGGTCAGCGGCAGTGACGATGATGGCGCGAAGATCGTCGCCACCAGCAGGTCGTTCCACACCCAGATGAACTCGAGCACCGCGAACGAGGCGAGAGCCGGAGCCGCGAGCGGGAGGATCAGTCGGAAGAAGATCTGCCCGTGGCCCGCGCCGTCGACACGTGCCGCCTCGATGACCTCGTGCGGGATCTCCGCGATGAAGTTGTGCAGCAGGAAGATGGCCAGCGGCATGGCGAAGATCACGTGCGCGATCCACACGGTCGCGAAGCTGTGCTCCACGCCGCGCAGGTCGAAGCCCGGGAAGATCGTCACGTCGTTGATCGTGAGACCGCGCGAGAACAGGCTGAGCAGCGGCACCAGGGCCATCTGCAGCGGCACGATCTGCAGCGCGAAGATGAAGATGAAGAAGAAGTTGCGCCCCTTGAAGTCGATCCACGCGAACGCGTACGCGATGAGCGAGGCGACCGCGAGGGCGAACAGCACCACCGGGATGGTGATCGCCAGCGAGTTCAGGAACGACTGCGCCAGCGTCAGCGCGGTCCCTCCCGAGGTCAGGGCGAGTCGGTAGTTCTCCAGCGTGAACGACGGGTCGGTGAAGACCGTCCACCATCCCGTCGACTGGGTGTCCGACCCCGGCCGGAACGAAGTGATGAACAGACCGAACGTCGGGATGGTCCAGAAGAACGCGATCACGATGGCCGCGATCGTCGCGCCCTTCGAGGTCAGGCGCTTGCGCGCCATCGCCTCGTGCTTGCGCGTGTCACGGGCCACCTGTCGGGCCGTGCGGGTGTCGGTCGTGGGTTCGAGGACGACGGTGGAGGTGGTCATCGCACTTCCCTCTGCTTCCGGATCTGGCGCACGTTGAAGATGATCAGCGGCAGCACGAAGACGAACAGCACCACGGCCAGCGCTGCGGAGTGCCCGTAGCTCTGGAACCGCTGCTGCTGGTTGACCATCTCGAAGGCGAGCACCGTCGAGTCGTTACGGCCACCGGTCATCACCGCGACGATGTCGTAGATCTTCAGGGCGCCGATGGCGATGGTGGTGAGCACCACGATGAGCGAGGAGCGGATGCCGGGCACGGTGACGTTGATGAACCGTTCCCACGCGCTGGCGCCGTCGAGCTCGGCGGCCTCCATCTGCTCCGGCGGCACGGCCTTGATGGCGGCCGAGAGGATGACCATCGCCAGACCCGTCTGGCTCCAGATGAACACGACGACCAGCAGCAGCGTGTTGATCAGAGGCGACGCCGCCAGCCACGAGACCGGTTGCCCGCCGAAGGCGGTGACGATGGCGTTCAGCACGCCGATCTGGTCGCCCTGGCGGAAGTCGTAGACGAACTTCCAGATGATGCCGGCGCCGACGAACGAGATCGCGAACGGCATGAAGATGAGCACCTTGAGGTACTTCTCCCCCGCGGCGCGGTCGATGAAGACGGCGTAGGCCAGGCCGATCGCCGTGGCGATCGTGGGAGCCAGGAGCACCCAGATGAGGGTGTTGATGACCGACCAGAACCCCTCGGGGTTGGTGAAGGTCCAGACGTAGTTGTCGAAGCCGACGAAGGTGTCGCCGGTCTTGTCGAAGAACGACTGGAAGAAGGTGGTGATCGCCGGGTAGACCAGGCCCAGCAGCAGCAGGATCGCGGCGGGAGCGGCGAAGAGGATGAGCTGGAACAAGTAGCCCGCGCCCTGGCGCGAGCGGTAGTCCGCGTAGAAGAGGACCGCACCGAGGATGACCGCGATCCCGAGGACGTAGACGACGGCGTTCTGGTACGGGCGCAACAGCATGAACGCGAGGATCGGGATGCCGAAGCACGCGGCCAACCGGAGCCAGAAGTAGCCCTTGCCCGACCGGGGCGCGTACTCGATGAGCAGGAGCAGGATCGCGACGACGGCACCGAAGGCGAGGACCACCAGCGGGATCTGCACCAGCGGGCTCAGACCGCCGAGCCAGATGAAGAAGCTGTTCAGGCTGAAACCGAGGGTCGTCGGCTTGGTCTCGGCGGGAGCCCGCGTGATCATGAAGAGGAACAGGGCCACCGCGAGGATGAGCCCCACGAGGACGACGAGCAGCGTCGTCCGCTGTCGCGCTGCGGCGCTGCGCGGCTGTCGCGCCGCTCGGCCGCCCGGCGGGGCCGACGCCGTCGGCGCCTTCTCCGCGTTCTTGATATCGGTCATGACGTCCCTCCCGAACACGCCTTCGTGCTCATCGATGAGTGCCCGTGTGGTGCGTCGGGCGGATAAGAAGTATGGACCCGGATGGGCCGCCCGCGTCGCGGACGGCCCACCGGAGGATCAGAACTCGATCAGTTGTCGTAACCGGCCTGGATGTCGCTGAGCACCTGGTCGGTCGGCGTGCCGTCGATCCAGCTGACCATGCCCTTCCAGAACGAACCCGAACCGACGGTCGCCGGCATGAGGTCGGAGGCGTCGAAGCGCAGGGTCGTGCTCGGGTCCTGCAGCGTCTTCATCGCCTCCTGGAGGAACTCGCTCGAGGCGAGCGAGGGGTCGGCGCCCTTGTTGGCCGAGATCACGCCGCCGAGCTTCACACGGGCGTTGGCGAAGTCGGGCGTCGACATGAACTCGACGACCTTCTGCACGTTCGCGTCGTCCGAGAAAGCGGTGACGAACTCGCCGCCACCCTCGACCGCGAGCTGGCCCTCGGTCACACCGGGGAGCAGGAACGCGTAGACGTCACCGTCCGGGGCGACCGTCGGCGTCTGGCCTGCGGCGTTCTTCACGGTGAGGAAGTTCGACGACAGGAACGAGGCCTGGTGCGTCATCGGGCAGCTGCCGTCGGCGACCTTGGCGGCCACGTCGGCGAAGGCGACCGAGTTGATGCTCTTGACGTCACCGAAGCCGGCGTTGACGTACGAGGGGTTCAGCAGGATCTTGCCGGTGGCCTCGAAGGCCTCCTTGATCGGGGCGTCGGTGAACTTGACCTCGTTCGCGACCCACTGGTCGTACACGTCGGCGCCGGACTGGCGAAGGACCATGTCCTCGATCCAGTCGGTTCCGGGCCAGCCCGAGGCGTCGCCCGAGGCGAAGCCCGCGCACCAGGGAGCGGCACCCGTCTTCTGCTGGATCGTCGCCGTGAGGGTCATCAGCTCGTCGAGCGTCTTGGGGACCTCGACGCCCCACTCCTTGAACTTCGCCGGCGAGTACCAGACGTAGCCCTTCAGGTTGGCGAGCATCGGGGCCGCGTAGAACGTGCCGTCCTCGCTGCCGTAGGACTTCCAGTCCTTGCCCCAGTACTGGTCGACGTTCGACGACACGGTGTCGGAAGCCTTCTTCACGTCGCCCGTGCCGATGAGGGTCTTGAGCAGACCCGGCTGGGGGACGATCGCGATGTCGGGGGCGTCGCCACCGGTCACCTTCGTGACGATGTTTCCCTCGAAGCTCTTGTCACCGGTGTAGACGACCTTGATGCCGGTGTCCTGGGTGAACTGCTCGAACGACTGGTTCAGCAGGTCGGCCTCGCTACCGGTGATGCCGCCGGAGATGCGGACGGTCGTCTCGCCTCCGGAACCGCTCGTGCCGCCGCCGCTGTCGCCCTCGGCGCAGCCCGCGAGAGCGATCGCACCGACCGCCAACAGCCCGACGGGCGCCAGCAGACGGTACCGCTGTGACATACCCATGTGGTCTCTCCTCTTTGAGTGTCTTGGTGCACCGGATCCCGTCGGGAACCGATTCCAGGCAACCGTAGAGGCAATCCACAAGACTTGCAACCAGCCTCAGGTCACGAACCGGTAACTAGCGGAATGACGCGGGTAACGGCCGGTATATCGGACCGGGACCGGTTCCACTTTCCTCCGATGTCCGATACTCTTTTCCGACGTCGACACGGACGTCGACGCGTTATGAGGAAGATCACGCATGAGCGGAATCGCCGATGTGGCACGCCTGGCCGGCGTGTCCAAGTCGACGGCGAGCCGCGCGCTCACGGGCGGCGGCTACGTCTCCGACGGCACGCGCCAGCGTGTCACCGACGCCGCGGCATCCCTCGGCTATGTGCCGTCGACGAGCGCGGTGAGCCTCGCGACGGGGCGCACCCGGACGATCGCCCTGATCGTGCCCAAGGTGAACCGCTGGTACTTCGGATCGATCGTCGAGGGTGTGGAACGCACGCTCATCCCGCTCGGGTACGACGTGACCCTCTACGTGGCAGAACCCGGGTCCAACGACCGCGAGAGCCTGTACTCGACCTATCTCGCGCGCAAGCGCTTCGACGGCATCATCGCCGTCGCCCTCGAACCCGACGACGCCGATCTCGAGCGCCTGGCGAACATCGGCAAGCCCGTGGTGAGCATCGGCAACGCCCTCACGGGGGTGCCGACCCTCGGCCTCGACAACATCGCGATCACGCGCATCATCACGCAGCACCTCATCGCCCTCGGCCACACCGACATCGCCTTCGTCGGCAGCACCCCCCGCAGCGACGCCCCCGCGAAAGACGTCGACGAGCGCTCCATCGGGTACCGCAACGCGATGAACGACCACGGCCTCGCCGTGCGGATCCGCAGCGTCCCCTCCACCCTCACGATCACCGACGCCTATGCCGCGGCCGCCTCGTTCCTGGCCGATGCCGCCTCGCGCCCCACGGGGGTGGTCGCCGCGTGCGACGAGGTCGCGATCGGGGTTATCATCGCCGCACGGCGCATGGGCATCTCCGTTCCCACGGAGCTCAGCGTCGTCGGGATCGACGGCCACGATTACGCCGAGATGTTCTCGCTCACCACGATCGAGCAGTTCCCTCAGGCGCAGGGCGTCGAGGCGACGCGTCTCCTGCTGTCGATGATCGAGGGCACGGGAGAACCCGCGTGGCGGACCGAGGCGGACACGCGTCTGGTCGTGCGCGCCTCCACCGCCGCCCCGCGCTCGGCCTGACGACGAAGGACCCCGGATGCCATGGCATCCGGGGTCCCGTCGTGTCACCGATCAGTCGGCCTGGCGCGTCGCCCGTCGACGAGCCACGAGGCCCAGCCCCAGCAACGCGAGGGCGGCGAGCACGCCCGCACCCATCCACGCGGTGTCGGCACCGGTGACCGGCAGTGCGCCCGTGCCCGAGCCCTGCCCGGAGCCGCCCTGGCCCGCGCCCGTGCCTGAGCCGGTGCCGGCGCCGCTGCCCGGCAGACCCCCGCCGTCACCGACGGCGGCCACCTGCACGGGGACGACGACCTCGGTGCCGCTGGGCTGAGCGGTCAGGCGCAGCTGCAGCGTTCCGGCGGCATCCGCGGGCACACCCACGGTGACCGCCGCGGAACCGTCCACCACCGCGACGCTCGTCGCCGAGGGCGCGGCCAGGGCCGCGATCCGCGTCGTGGGAGCGGGCAGCGAGGCGACACGCGTCGACGCCGCGGCGGCGCCGAACGACGCGTCGAGGGTCGTGTTCGCGGGGGCGCCGAGCGAGGTGAGGTTCAGGTTCGACACCGTCACCGTCACGTCCTCGCCGGCCGCCGCCGAGGTCGAACCCGAGACCTGCACCGAACGCGCGGTGAAGTCGGGGGTCAGATCGGGGTGGGCCTCAAGGTAGTCGATCCACGCGTCCCGGTCGATGAGCCCGGAGTCTCGGGTGTCGCCGCCCTCTTTGAAGACCGAGAAGCTGTCGCCACCGCCGAGCAGGAAGCTGAACGAGCCCACGCGGTACTCGGCGGCCGGGTCGACGCTGATGCCGTCGATCCAGATGCCGGTGATGCGCTGGCCCGCGGGCTGGGCCGCGTCGTAGGTGTAGCGGACGTTCTCCGAGACGCCGAGCGACAGGTTGGTGGGGCGGCCGGCGGCGTCGCCCCACTGCTGTTCGAGCACACGCCGCAGTTGATCACCGGTGAGGGTGGTCGTCCACAGGTTGTTCAGGAAGGGCAGCACCGCGTTGGCCTCGGCCAGCGTGATCACTCCGTCTCCGGCGTACAGCAGCTCGTCGCGCAGACCGCCCGCGTTGACGAACGCGAGGTCGGCGCCCCCGCGCGACGGCTCTGCGAGCGTCTCGCGCAGGGCGTCGGCGACCAGGCCGCCCAGGGCGGACTGCTTCGAGCGATCGTCGCGCTTGCCGCCGGTGTAGACACCGTCGACGTAGGCTCCCCCGCTGAAGGCCGTGGTGATGTCGGCGGTCACCGACCCGACCGGCGTCCGGCCCACCACCTCCGCCTTGTCCCGCGCCGCCTGGACGATGCCGGCGACCTCCTTCACCCGCGGGTAGGTCGCGATGAGCTCGGCGTCGAGTTGCGCGCTGGTCTGCGGCGAGACGGTCGCCACTCGGGCGACGTTGCGCGCGGTGGAGCCGACGACCTCGCCGGCGCCATCCACATCCAGCACGGTCTGTCCGATGTTCTCGCCGTAGCTGCCGGTCTGCACGATCGGGCGCGTCCGCTCCTCGCCGGGGATCGGCGCGTTCCACGCGTACTTCTGGTGCGTGTGACCGGTGAAGATCGCGTCGACGGCCGACGAGGTGTCGTTCACGATGCGCGCGAACGGCCCGCCGGCGGCGAGCGCCTGCTCGAACGTCGTCGGCTCACCCGCGGTCGATCCCTCGTGGTACTGAGCCACGATGACGTCGACCCGGTCGTCGATCTCGGCGACCACGCGGTTGACCTCGGCGACGGGCTCGCGGAACTCGATGCCCTCGATGCCGCCCGGCGACACGAGGGTCGAGGTCGACTCGGTCACGGCGCCGATGACGCCAACCCGCACTCCGTCGACCTCGAAGATCTCGTAGGCGGGGAGGATCGGCTGCCCATCCTTATAGACGTTCGCGGCGAGGTAGGGGAAGTCCGCGCGGGTCGAGACGCGACCGGTCAGGTCGGTGGCACCCTTGTCGAACTCGTGGTTGCCGACCGCGGATGCCGCCAGATCGAGCGCGTTCAACACGTCGATCGTGGGTTCGTCGCCGAAGTACGACGAGGCGAACACCGACGCGCCGATGTTGTCGCCGTTCGAGATGAACAGCGAGTTCTCGTCGCCGTACTGCGCGCGCAGCTGCTCAACGGTGCCGGCGAACTTCACCGTGTTGGCGTCGATACGACCGTGGAAGTCGTTGATGCCGATCAGATTGACCTTCGTGGTCTCCGGCGCGAGATCGAGCCCCACGATGACAGGGTCGTGGTCGCTCGAGCGGTAGGGCGTGGTGTCGTAGAAGTTCAGCACGTTGTAGTTGAAACGGCTGTACTCGAGGGCGAGGGCCTCGACGGCGTTGATGTTCCAGATGTCGGTACCGGTCACCAGCTCGCGCGCCGAGGGCGACGCCAGCACGTGATCGAGCGAGCCCGACTGGCCGCTGTACGAGTACGAGTACTTGCCCGTTCCCGCCTCGAGCGGCTCGAAGCCGAACTCGCGCAGCTTCTGGATCGGGTCCTCCTGCGAGTAGGCGTTGAAGTCGCCGAGCAGGAACACGTCGTCGGTGCCCACCGCGGCCGAACGGGTCTTCGCGAACGCGCCGAGGGCCTCCGCCTGACGCACACGGTCGCCGTTGAACGCACCCTGGATGCCGTTGGCGTTGTCACCCGTCGCCTTCGGGGTGCTGTCGCCCTTCGACTTGAAGTGGTTCACGATCGCGAGGATCTTGGCATCCGGATTCGCGACCGGGGCGAAGGCCTGCGCGAGCGGCTGACGTGCGTTGCGGAACGCCGCGTCGTCGAGAACGACGCTCTCGCCCACGGGGGCGGCGACGGCCTTCTTGTAGATGAAGGCCGTGCGGATGACGTCCTCCGAGGCCGGGAGGGTGGCGGGCGAGGGCACGAACGCCCACTGCTCCGACCCGAGCGCGGTGTTGAGCGCGCCCACCAGCGTCGACAGCGCCGCGTCGCGGTTCTTGCCGAACTTCGCGGAGTTCTCGATCTCTTCGAGCGAGACGACGTCGGCACCCAGGCCGTTGATGGCGGCGACGATCTTGGCCTGCTGGCGCTGGAGGTTGGCGTCGTCCGCGGCACCGCGCGGCCCCGGGGCGGGGCAGGTGTTCGCGGTGACGGGGTTGTTCTCACGGTCGCGGTACACCGAGGTGCAGTTCACGCTCGCCGCGGTGGTGGTGAAGTAGTTCAGCACGTTGAAGCTCGAGATCTTCAGGGTGCCACCGACCGGCTCCGGCGATGCCGTGCGGGTGTTCTCGAACGTGGCGGGCTGCACCGCGTCGGCGTTGTCGACCGTGAGCTGCTGCGTCGGCTGGAACTTCCAGGTGCTGTTGCGGTAGTCGAGGATGACCGGCTGGGTGAAGGTGACCGGGGCGCCCACGCGCACCGGGTCGGTCAGCGACACGTAGGGCAGGGCGATGCCCTTGTTGGCGTCGCTGAGGAAGTTGATCGACGCGCCGTCGTCGAGCACGACACCGCGGGCGTTGTTGTCGGCGACCGCCGCGACGTACTGCGGGGTGTCGGGGCGCGCGACGTCCGTAGGGGTGCGCAGCGGCGTCGTGCCGGAAGCGAGACCCACCTCGGCGTACTGGTTGGTCGAGTACGTGTTCGTGACGGTGAAGTCGCCCTGCGGGGCGAGGAGCATACCCTCGAAAGCCTCGCGCTCCTCCTCGGTCTTGGGCCACTCGATCTTGGCCGGCTCCACGGCGGCGGCCTGCTCGGTCAGCACGCTCACCCCCGCGGCATCAGCGGTGATCTGCGTCTGACCCGAGAACTCGTTGGCCGTACCGGTCACCTCGATGTGCTGACCGATCGCGACCTTGGCGGTCGCGGCCGAGCCGTAGACGAAGACCGCGTCGGATGCCGTGTGCGTCGCGAGGTCGATCTCGCCACCGGTACCGGGCGTCTGGATGAAGAAGCCGTTGTATCCGCCGGTCGGGTAGGCGGCGGTCACGATGCCGCGCGTGGTCACGGTCTGCCCGGCCAGCGGGGTGGTGGCACCCGTGCCCTGGATGTCACGGGTGGGGATGACCTGACCCGGGGTGACCGGGGGCGCCTGCGTCGGCGACGTGGTCTGCGAGGGCGACGGAGACGGCGAGGCCGAACCCGACGGATCGGGGTTCGGCGCGGCGGGGCGCGAGCCCTGCGGGGTCACCGTCGTGGTGTTGGTGAAGTCCTTCGAGTTGTCGTCGGTGTCGACGAAGCCGGTTCGCACGAGCGAGTTCGGGGTGGTGTTGCCGCCGGTGACCGTCGCCGGCGCCGTCTCGAAGCTGACAGCCGAGCCGTAGCCGAGGAAGTCGACGACGCGCGAGTCCGAGACGGATCCGCCGGGGATCGCCAGCGACTCGGCGACGTTGGCGAGGAAGATCTGGCCGGAGGTGCCCGCGGGGTTGAGCGTGCTCGTGAGGTCGGTCGGCGGGAGATCCGCGCCGTTGGTGCCGTTGCCCGGCAAACCGATGAGGAAGTACCCGCCGGGTTCGATCAGGCCGCTGAGCTGCTGGACGCCGGAGCCCGAGGGCTTGTCGACGTTGGAGTCCTTGCGGTACTGCAGCGACCAGCCCGTGAGGTCCTGCGCGGTGTCGCCCGCGTTGTACAGCTCGACGAACTTCTTGTTGTAGAAGGCGCCGTTGCTCCCGCCCTTCAGATAGGCCTCGTTGATCACCACCTTCGAGCCGACGGCGGCCGAAGCCGGGAGCGGGGCGAGCGCAGAACCCAGCAGGGCTGCGCCCAGAGCGGCGCTCAGAACGGTGGTGAAACGGCGTGCGGGCACGCGTGAGACATCGGAAGGCATGGGTCTCCAAGTACCGGCGTGCGCGAGGCGACGTCGGGAGGTGGGGGATCGACGGGGGGTCTCAACGACCGTAAACGATCCGCATACCTTTTTCCCAGACTTCTTCGTTTCGATCTGATGAACATCGGTCCCCCGACTCATGGAACCCGGTCTCACCGACCGGCTGCGACCGCCGCGTGGAGGTTTACACAATTCCCGATCTCGGCCCGAAACGACGAGGACCCGAATGCCAGTGGCATCCGGGTCCTCGTTTATCGCGTGAAGCGACCGAGAAGCGTGACTACTTCAGGGTCACCGAAGCGCCGGCCTCCTCGAGGGCAGCCTTGGCCTTCTCGGCGGTCTCCTTGTTCGCGCCCTCGAGCACGGCCTTGGGAGCACCATCGACGACGGCCTTGGCCTCGCCGAGGCCGAGCGAGGTGAGCTCGCGGACGACCTTGATGACCTGGATCTTCTTGTCACCGGCGGCCTCGAGGACGACGTCGAACGAGTCCTTCTCCTCGGCCTCTTCGGCGGGGGCAGCGCCACCGGCGGCGGGGCCGGCAACGGCCACGGGGGCGGCAGCGGTGACGTCGAAGGTCTCCTCGAACGCCTTGACGAACTCGGAGAGCTCGATGAGGGTGAGCTCCTTGAACGCGTCGAGCAGCTCTTCGGTGCTGAGCTTAGCCATGTTGTATCTCCTTGATCGGGTTAATCATCCGGGCCGGGTCAGGCCGCGGTGTCCTGCTTCTCGCGCAGCGCGTCGACCGTGCGAACGGCCTTCGACGGAAGCGCCTGGAAGACGTATGCCGCCTTGGTCATCGTCGCCTTCATCGCACCGGCGAGCTTCGCCAGCAGGACTTCACGGCTCTCGAGATCGGCGAGCTTGTTGACCTCATCCGCGGACAGAGCGGCGCCATCGAAGTAGCCGCCCTTCACCACGAGCTGAGGGTTAGCCTTGGCGAAGGCACGCAGGCTCTTCGCGACGGCGACAGGGTCACCGTGCACGAACGCGATGGCAGACGGGCCCTTGAGCTCGTCGTCCAGTCCCGTGACCCCCGCGTTAGCCGCGGCGATCTTGGTCAGCGTGTTCTTCACCACGGCGTAATCCGCGTCCTGACGGATGTCGTTGCGCAGCTGCTTGAGCTGGGCAACCGTCAGACCGCGGTACTCGGTCAGCAGAACGGCGGTCGAGCTCTCGAAGTTCTTCGTGAGCTCGGCGACCGATGCATCCTTCTGCGCCATGGCCACTCCTTGTGTGAACGAGGCGCTCCGCGATGGCGGGGCGCCGGCCGAAGACACCGGGGTCCGGACAAAAAGAAGAGCTCCGGCGCAGGCGCACGGAGCTCAGGAGAGTTTCGTTTACCTGCGTAGGTCCTCCGCTTTTCAGCAGACGCTTCGATCGACGTGCACGCACGACGATGACCGACGGTCTTTGGCTTGTCCCCCACTGTACCCGATCCCCCGCCCCCTCGCCAATCCGCCCGCCCGGCCCGCGCCCGCCGCGCCCCGCCCCACCCCGTCGCCCACCGCGTCCCGCGCGCCCGCCGCCGCGTCCCCCGCCCGCCCCACCCCGTCGCCCAGATGACCCGCGTTTACCGAGATGACGCGTGTTTCCCGCGCAACCCGGGTCATCTCGTGCATCGCCGGTCATCTCGGCTTCCCGCCCGCTCGCGCAGACCCCGGGCTGCGACGGACGGCACGCATGAGGTCGTGGGATCAGCGGGGCGGGCGGACGCCGAAGGAGGCGAGCCGAGCGGCGAGCGTCTCGGGCGTGCGGATGTCGCCGAACCCGCCTCGGCAGAGGCGCCAATGGGTCGTTCCGCGGATCCAGTCCTCGCGGCGCTTCTCGTCGAGCAGGACGGTCTCGATCGACCGGCCGCCGCGCATCGCGGCATCCCTGTACTTGACCTCGCCGTCAAACTCCCAGAACGTCCGCACGTCGCGAAGCCCGATGTCGACGTAGTACGCAGAACCCTGAGGTCCCGCGACGGCAACCTGCAGGTCGATCTCCCGGAACCCGATGCGGTGCAACTGCAGCCGACTGACACTTTCGCCGGGGAGTTCTGCCCGCCCGTCGGCGAACTCAATGACCTCGCGCGCCCGGCGGATGCCACGCGACCCGGCTGCGCGACCCGCGCGCTCCCGCATGCGATCGCGCCACGCCTCTTGGGCATTGGCGTCGAATCGCCGCGACGACACCACCTCACGCCTCAGCGCCGCGTCGGCGCACGTGAGCGACATCTCGAGAGGGGCCGTGCGCGCGATGTCGAACACCGTGCGGTCCAGGCTCGTGCATGCGATGCCCTCGATCGTCACGACGTCGTCGTCGGGGAGTGCGTCGAGATGTCGCCGGAGGCCGGCGCGACTCGACCCTCCGATCGCACCCGCGAGCGTCACCTCCACCGGACGGTCAGCGAAGCGGTACTGCGGCAGTCCGTGGACGACAGCCGCAGACGTGTGAGACACCACCGCGAACCCCCCGCGCGTCGCCGACATGGCAGCCTCGACGGCGACCCGGTGCCGCTCGGCGGGAAGCCGCGCGAGATACGCCGTGCGCTCGACGTAGACGCCCGGCTGCAGACGAAGCCACGGGCCCTCTTTCGACGCCAGTGACAGAACGCCCGCGGGCACGCCACGAGAGAGCAGCTGCTCGCGCGAGTACAACCCGAAATCGGCGCCCCACCCCAGCTGCTCCCATCGCATTCCCCGATGCTCAGGCATCCTGACGCTTGCCCGCTCGCCTACCGCCTCGATCCGTGGACAGCCGGCTCCCGTCGACGGCTGTGCAGGAATCCCCTCAGCGCCCGCGACCCTCGCCGAGACGACCGCCGTTCGCCGAGAGGACCCGCCATGACGGCGCATCCCCGGTCATGTCGCGAATCCCCGGTCATCTCGCGAATCCCTCGCGGCGCGCGCCCCCTCAGGACACCCGCGCCTCCGGCAGCATCGCCCGGGTCATCCGCACGATGCGCGAGGGGGTCCGGGCGCCGAGCCATACCGTGCACACCGGCGCCTCGCCGCAGGCCCACTCGGCGCACCACGCGTGGATCGCCGTCGCGAGCCTCTCCCCGCGCGGACGCAGCTCGCCGTCGCGCGTGCGGTCGAGCCAGCTCACCCGAGCCGAGGGGGCGTCGAACGCCTCGACCTCGCCCGCGCCGCGGATCTCGACGAGCACGGTCGCGTGCGCCCCGGGAGACAGGGCCGCGGCGATGCGCCGCATCTCGGAGATGTTCCGCGCGTCACCGCCCAGCAGCACGGCCCCCTCGAGGTCGCACCAGCGACCGCCGTCGGGGCGGCGCAGCAGGGAGGGATCCGAACTCATGGACACAACTTAGGTCGCCCTTACCTCGACCACAAGACCCCGGATGCCGACGCGCCGCCCCTCGCATGCGATCCACGGGCCGTCGGGGTTAGGGTCGAACGCATGTCCCCCGAGCTCGTCGCCTCCCGCAGCGCCGACCTCGACGCCCGGATCGTCGCCGACTCGCGCGACCGCGTCGCCTGGATCCGCGCGCGCTCCCGCGGCATTACCGCCACCGATGTCGCGACGCTCACCAGCGCCAACGCGATCTCGAGAGCGGCGGATGCCAAGCTCATGGGCTCGAACTTCTCGGGCAACGCCTTCACGGCCCACGGTCGTCGTCGCGAGCCCGAGATCGCCGCGTGGGTGGCGGCGACCCATGGCATCCGCCCCTCTTCCGCCCTGTATCACGCGGTCGTCGAGAAGCGTCACCTCGCGACCCCCGACGGCGTGGTCGTCGACGGCGAGGGGCGCATCGTGCTCGCCGAGATCAAGACGACCAACAAGGCGTGGCGTTCGATCCCCAAGACGTACATGCGTCAGATCTGGTGGCAGCAGCACGTGCTCGGCGCCGAGCGCACCCTCGTGGCGTGGGAGCAGCACGACGGTTTCATCCCCCTGCACGACGAGCCGCGGTGCCAGTGGATCGACAGGGATGATCGCGAGATCGCGAAGCTCGTGGGTCTGGCGACCTCTCTCATCGACGAGCTCTACCGCCGCACCATGGAGGCGCGCCAGCCGCGCCCCGAACCCGTTCGCCCCGAACCCACGGAGCTGTACCGCGCTCTCGCGCTCCTCGATTAATAGTTGACGCAAGTCAAGCAACAGGCGTATCGTTGACATCAGTCAACCAATCGCGCCATCGTCGTCGCGGCATCCGTCCCCCTTCTTCGTGGAGCTCCGCATGACAGCCACCTCTTCCGACGCGCCCGCTCAGCGGCGCGTGTTGCCGGCCCTGATCGGCCTGCTGCTCGGCACCTTCGTGTCGATGCTCGCCTCGACGGTCGTCTCGACCTCGTTGCCCGTCATCGTGCACGACCTGTCGGGCGACCAGAACGCCTACACCTGGGTCATCACCGCCACCCTGCTGACCACCGCGATCTCGACCCCCATCTGGGGCAAGCTCGCCGACCTGTTCAACCGCAAGGTGCTCATCCAGATCGCGATCGCGATCTTCGTGCTCGCCACCGCGGCCGCCGGGTTCTCGCAGAACACCGACATGCTGATCGCCTTCCGCGCGATCCAGGGCCTCGGCGCCGGCGGTCTCGCCGCCCTCAGCCAGGTCATCATGGCCGACATCATCAGCCCCCGTGAGCGCGGTCGCTACATGGGCCTGTTCGGCGCGGTCATGGCCGTCGCCACGGTCGGCGGGCCGTTGCTCGGCGGCGTCATCACCGACGCGTTCGGCTGGCGCTGGAACTTCTTCGTCGCCCTCCCCTTCGCCGTCGCGGCCCTGCTCATCCAGCAGCGCACGCTGCACCTCCCGGCGCGGGCCAAGCGCACCGTGAAGATCGACTACGTCGGCATCGTGCTGCTCTCGGCCGCCGTGTCGCTGCTGCTCATCTGGGTCACCAACGCCGGCAGCACCTTCGAATGGGCCAGCACCGAGACGCTGCTCATGGTCGGCGGCGCCGTGGTCGCCGCGATCCTCTTCGTCGTCGTCGAGCTCCGCTCCTCCGAGCCCCTCGTGCCGCTGACGCTGTTCCGCGACGCCACCTTCACCCTCGCCACGATCGCCTCGATCGCGACCGGTCTGGCGATGTTCGGCACCTCGGTGTTCCTCAGCCAGTACATGCAGATGGCCCGTGGCGCCACGCCCACCGAGGCCGGCGTCATGACCATCCCGATGATCGGCGGCCTGCTGGTCTCGTCGATCGTCGTCGGCGCGCTCATCTCGCGCTACGGCCACTGGAAGCCGTTCCTCATCACCGGCGGTGTGCTGCTGATCGCGGGCTCGTTCCTGCTGTCGACCATCCACTACGACACCAACTTCGCCCTCGTCTCGATCTACATGGCCCTGCTCGGCGCCGGAGTCGGCATGACGATGCAGAACCTCGTCCTGGTGGTCCAGAACACCGCGAACCCCACGCAGATGGGCGCGGCGAGCTCGGGAGTGACGTTCTTCCGCAGCCTCGGCGGCACGATCGGCGTCTCGGTCATGGGTGCCGCGCTGGCGAGCATGGCGACGAGCCTGTTCACCGACCGCGCCGACGATCTGAAGGCCGCGATCATGGGCCTCGGAGCCGAGGGCGCGTCCGTGGCGCAGAGCCTGCAGTCGGGAGCCATCCCCCAGGTGTCGACCCTCCCCGAGAGCGTCCGCGTCATCGTCGAGGACATCTACGCGCAGTCGATCGCGCACTCGTTCCTCATCGCCGTGCCCGTCGCGGTGGTCAGCCTCATCGCGATCCTGTTCCTGCCGAACCGCCCGCTGACTCGCATGACCACCACCGAGCGCGTCGCGGCCAGCGAGGCCGACTTCGCCACCGTGTCCGTCCCCGAGGCCATGGCCACGCTCTCGGCCACCGGCACCATTCCGACACAGGATGCCGGTTCCTCGCGCCGCGCACGCCGCGACGCCGAGATGGGAGAGGATGGCTGACGTGACGAGCGAAAAGGACGACGAGCGCCGCGAGGCCGTGCAGGCCCTCGAGTCGTCGTTCTCGGAGCTCATGACCGTGTTCCGCCGCTTCGTCTCCGAGGCGGCGGAACGCGTGAGCCCCGGGATGCTGCCGGCGACGTTCAAGGCCCTGTCCGTGGTGAGCCGCTTCGGCCCGCTCACCCTGTCGGCCCTGGCCGAGCGTCTCGCCGCCGACAAGGGCTTTCTCAGCCGGTCGATCACCGAGCTCGAAGACCTCGGCCTGGTCACCCGCACCCCCGATCCGAACGATCGCCGTTCCCGGCTGATCGCTGTCACCGAGCTGGGTCACTCCCGCTTGGCGGAGGCGCGTGCGCCCCACGAGAGCCGCCTGTTCGAGGCCATCGCCGATTGGACGATCGACGACATCCGGCACCTGTCGACGCTGCTGCACGCCCTCGCCGTGGGCGAGGTCCCCGTCCGCGACTGACCCCGCTGCCTCGGGGCGCCGGGATCGGGCTTCGCGACACGGTGACCGAGGCGTAACACCGCCGAGACAATCCCGGGGTTGACTGAGGGGATCGCGGCGAGGCCGCCGCGCACCGACCGCAGCGAGAGTGAGCGCCCGTTGAGATTTCGATCGACGCGTCCCGAGACCGCCCTCCAGCCCGCTCCCCCGGTGCCCGACACGATGCGCGCGGTCGTCCTCGACGCGCCGGGGAGCGCCGACGCCCTGCACCTCGCCGAGGTCGCGGTTCCCACCCCGGTGCTCAGCGAGGTCCTCGTGCGGGTGGTGGCGGCCGGCATCAACCCGATCGACGCGAAGACCCGCGCGGGGCGGGGACTCTCCGGCGGCATCTCGTCATGGCCGGCCGTTCTCGGCCTCGATGTGAGCGGCGTCGTCGTCCGCGCTCCCTTCGACGCGCACCCGTTCCCGGTGGGCACCGAGGTCTACGGCATGGCGACGGTCCCCCGCACGAGCGGGTCGTACGCGGAGTACGTCGTGGTGCCCACCCTGTCGCTCGCGCGCAAGCCCGCGTCCCTCTCGCACGTCGAGGCGGCGGGGGTCCCGGTCGCGGCCCTCACCGCCTGGGGCCTCGTCGTCGAGACCGCCCTCGCCCACCAGGGCCAGCGCATTCTCGTGCACGCGGGCAGCGGCGGCGTCGGCCACTTCGCGGTGCAGTTCGCCGCCTACTTCGGCGCTCACGTCATCGCGACCGGGTCGCCGCGCAATCTCGACTGGCTCCGCGAGCTGGGGGCCGCCGAGGTCATCGACTACACCTCGACGCGGTTCGAAGAGGCGGTCTCCGACGTCGACGTGGTCATCGACCTCATCGGCAACGTCTCCGACGACACCGGCACGCGTTCCCTCGAGGTGCTGCGACCCGGCGGACTGCTCATCGAAGTGCCCACCGGGGCATGGCCCGGCTTCCGAGAGGCGGCCGCAGAGCGCGGCATCCGTTCCACCGATTACAAGACGATCCCCGACGGCGGGGCTCTCGCGACGATCACCCGGCTGCTCGAGTCGGGCGCGGTGCGCGTGTACGTCGAGCACGTCTTCGAACTCGCCGACGCCGCCGCCGCGCACACCGAGCTCGAGCGCGGCCACACACGCGGGAAGATCGTGCTGAGCGTCAGCGACGACTGAGCTCACCCGACGGCGAGCATGCGTCTGCCCTCGTCGACGATCTCGTCGGCCACCTCGTCGAGCAGCGGCGACGTGAGGTTCCACTGCTGCCAGTAGAGCGGAACGTCGATCGGATCGTCTCCGAGCCGCACGAGCTCGCCCGAGTCGAGGGCCGCCGCCGACTGGAACCCCGGCAGCAGCCCCCACCCCAGGCCCAGTTCGACCGCCGTGGCGAAGTCCTGGGATGCCGGGACCCGGTGCCGGGGTGGAGCTGCGGCCGGCACTCCCCGGCGCGCCAACCACCGCGTCTGCAGGTCGTCGCGCCGGTCGAAGTCGACCACCGGAGCGACGCTCAGCGCCCCGGCGCCGACCCCGTCGGCGAACCAACGCGCGACGAAGGCGGCGGTGGCCACGGCCTCGTAGCGCAGCACGCCGAGCCGGCGCACGCGGCATCCCGCAACGGGCGCCTCTCGCGAGGTGACCGCGGCCATGACGGTCCCCGACTCGAGCAGTCCCGCGGTGAAGTCCTGGTCGTCGCGGTGCAGGTCGAACACGACCGCCCGGCGCTGCGCCACCCGCGCGAGGGGCGGCAGGAACCACGTCGCCAGGGAGTCCGCGTTCACGGCCAGCGGGACGGATGCCACGGCCCCGCCCTCCGCGCCGATCGCGGCGAGGGCGTCGTGCTCGAGCAGCGCGAGCTGACGGGCCAGGCGCACCACGGCGTCGCCGGCCTCGGTCGCGCTCACGGGCTTGCTGCGCACGAGGACCACGCGTCCGAGCTGGTCCTCCAATGCCCGGATGCGTTGACTCACCGCGGAGGGGGTGATGTGCAGCCGGCGGGCCGCGGCATCCAGCGTCCCCTCCTCGACGACCACGGCGAGCGTGCGGGCGAGATCGAAAGGAACGGGCATGAAGGAATGCTAATGGTCCTGCAGAATCATGAGCTGGTCTTGAGGTGCGTCGCTCCCTATCGTCGACATCGTGCTCCCCTCCCTGCTCGCCGGCCTCGGCCTCGGTTTCTCGCTCATCGTCGCCATCGGCGCGCAGAACCTCTTCGTCCTGCGGCAGGGCGTGCGGCGCGAGCACCTTCTGGCGGTCGTCGCGGTGTGCGCGGTCTCCGACGCGATCCTCATCCTGCTCGGGGTCTCGGGCATCGGCCTCGTCCTGCAGGCGGTGCCGTGGCTCATCGTGGTCGTGCGGTGGGCGGGGGCCGCGTTCCTCGTCGGCTACGGCCTGCTCGCCGCGCGCCGTGCGCTGCGCCCGAGCGGGGCGACGCTGCACCTCGACGCACCGGCCTCCGTCTCGACCCCGGACGCCGGACGCACGACCGTCCAGACGCGTCCGACGCGCACGACCCTGACCGCCACCGTGCTGACCTGTCTCGCCCTCACCTGGCTCAACCCGCACGTGTACCTCGACACGGTGTTCCTGCTCGGCTCGGTCGCGTCGACCCACGGCGACGGCCGCTGGGCGTTCGCGCTCGGCGCGTGCGTGGCGAGCCTGGTCTGGTTCTCGGCCCTCGGCTACGGTGCGCGCTTCCTCGGCCGCTGGCTCGACACCCCGCGCGCCTGGCGCATCCTCGACGGTGTCATCGCCGTGGTCATGTTCGCGATCGCGCTATCCCTGGTGCTGCCGCACTGAGCTCGCGCCCGGCTGCCCGTGTTCGGGAGAATGGCCCGATGCGAACGGTGACGATGACGGTGACGGGCCGCGTGCAGGGAGTCGGCTTCCGATACTCCCTGCGAAGCGAGGCCGAGCGTCTGGGGGTCGACGGCTGGGTGCGCAATCGCCGCGACGGGTCGGTGGAGGCCTTCCTCGCGGGAGACCCCGACGACGTCGAGGCCGCGATCGCCTGGGCGCACGACGGCCCGCCCGGGGCCCGCGTCGACGAGGTCGACGTCGTCGAGGGCACCGGGGAGACGGCATCCGGATTCGAGATCCGCGACACGGTCTAGATCAGACCGGGAGGCCGGCCCGCAACTCGGCGAGGACGTCGGCGGCGGCGTCGTATCGCGACAACGCTGCCGCCTGACCCGCCCACATCGACACCAGCTCGGCGTCGCCGCTCGCGGTCGCCGCGGCACGGAACACCCCGGTCAGCCAGTTCTGCGCCGGGAAGGGGGCGATCATGCCCGACGCCTCGATCTCGCGCATCGCCCGGTTCGGGATGCCACGCGCCAACCGCCCGCTCATCGCCCGGGTCAGCACCGTGTCGGTGTCCGCCGCCCGGCCGATGGCGTCTCGGTGGGCCGCGGTCGCCGCCGACTGACGGGTGCACAGGAACGCCGTCCCGACCTGAACGCCCTCGGCGCCGAGGGCCAGGGCGGCCGCGACCCCGCGCCGATCGGCGATCCCGCCCGCGGCGATGACGGGGATGCCGACGGCGTCGACCACCTGCGGCACCAGGGCGAACGTCCCGACGAGCGAGGCCGAGGGCTCGCACAGGAACGACACGCGGTGGCCGCCCGCCTCCGACCCGGTGGCGACGACGGCATCGACCCCCGCGTCCTCGAGCGCGACGGCCTCGGCGACCGAGGTGGCGGTGCCGATGACGCGGATGCCGTGATCTCGCGCCGCCGCGAGGGTGTCGGCATCCGGGATTCCGAAGACGACGCTCAGCACGTCGGGCCGGGCCTCGAACACGGCGTCGAGCTGGTCGGCGATCGGAGGGAGGAACGCCGCCGGGGGCACGGGGGCCTCGACCCCGGCCGCGGCGAACAGCGGAGCCGCGGCGTCGAGGAACGGCCGCACGTCGAGGTCGGCCGGGGCGACCTCGTCACCGCGCGGGAGCCAGAGGTTCACGGCGACGGGCCGCGAGGTGGCGGCGCGCAGCTGCGCCACCGTGTCGCGGATGCGCTCGGGCGTGTAGCCGTACAGGCCGAACGACCCGAGCCCTCCCCCGTCGCTGACGGCGGCGGTCAGGGCGACGGACGACAGCCCGCCGAAAGGGCCCAGGACGATCGGCACGTCGATGCCGAGGAGATTCTCGAGGCGGCTCATACCTCGACGCTACTGCGGGCGCGATTACTCCGGGTCCGGCCCCTCGAGCGGACGCAGTAGCCGGTTGAGGAAGCGCTGCGTGCGCTCCTTCTTCGGCTGACGCAGCAGCTCGGACGGGGCCCCGCGCTCGACGATCACTCCCTCGTCGAAGAACAGCACCTCGTCGGCGACCTCGCGGGCGAAGCCGAGCTCGTGCGTGACGATCACCATCGTCCAGCCCTCGTTCGCGAGTTCGCGCAGCACCGTGAGGACCTCGCCCACGAGCTCCGGGTCGAGAGCACTGGTCGGCTCATCGAACAGCAGGAGCGAGGGCTGCAGGGCGAGGGCGCGCACGATACCGACGCGCTGCTGCTGGCCGCCGGAGAGCTCCGACGGGTAGGCGTCGCGCTTCTCCGACAGGCCGACGCGCGCCAGCAGGGTCTCGGCGCGAGCGATGGCCTCGGCCTTGGCGACGCCGTGCGCCTGGATCGGCCCCTCGATGACGTTCTGAATGACCGTGAGGTGCGGGAAGAGGTTGTGGTGCTGGAACACCATCGCCGAGCGATCGCGCAGCCCGGTGCGGTCGGCTTTCGACACCTTCCCGGCGAAGTCGACCACCGGCCCTCCGTCGAACGCGACCACGCCGGCATCCGGGGTCTCGAGGCCGTTCAGGCAGCGCAGAACCGTGGTCTTGCCCGAACCCGAGGGCCCGATCAGCACGAGCACATCCCCGCGGCGCACCTCGAGGTCGACGCCGTCGAGCACGCGGTTCGTGCCGAAGCTCTTCTGCAGCCCCGAGACGGCGAGCAGCGGGGCGGAGTCAGTGGGCGACATGGCGATCCAGCCTCTTTTCCAGGGCGTTCTGCCCGAACGACAGCACGAGGCAGAACAACCAATAGATGAGCGCGGCCTCGAGGTACACCGCCATGAACTCGTACGAGAAGGCGGCGATGGCCTGCGCCTGGCGGAAGAGCTCGGTGACGAGGATGAGGGATGCCAGCGAGCTGTCCTTCACGAGCGAGATGAACGTGTTCGACAGGGGCGGCACCGAGACGCGAGCCGCCTGCGGCAGGATGATGCGCGTCAGCGTCTTGCGGCGCGAGAGGCCCACGGTGTGCGCCGCCTCCCACTGCCCGCGGGGCACCGACAGGATCGCCGCGCGGATGACCTCGGCGGCGTACCCGCCGACGTTCAGCGAGAACGCGATGACGGCCGCGGGGAACGGGTCGATGGTCAGGCCCAGCGACGGCAGCCCGTAGAAGATCACGAACAGCTGCACCAGCAGGGGCGTGCCCCGGATGATCGAGATGTAGAACCGGGCCACGCCCGACAGCACCACGTTCCGAGACAGCCGCAGCAGGGCCATGCCCAGCGCGATCACGAGACCGATCGCGAACGACGCCAGGGACAGCGGGATCGTCCCCGTGATTCCGGCCAGCACCATCGGCCAGAACGAGTCGACGAGCAGCGTCCAGATGTCGTTCATGGCCCTCCTTCCTCACACGCCAGCGGATCATCCGCCTCCCACGCTAGGGCGGGCGGGCGGATGATCCGCGGGGCTTTACACCGGGTGCTTACTTCGTGACGTCGGCCCCGAAGTACTTGTCGCTGATCGAGGCGAGAGTTCCGTCGGCCCGAAGCTCTTCGAGCGCTCCGTCCACGGCATCCGCCAGCTTGTCCTGGCCCTTCTTGAAGGCGAAGGCGCTCTCGGAGGAGTCCTCCGTCGTGGCGGCGATCTTCAGGCCCGTGGGGCTGTTGGTCTTCTCGTAGTCGAGGTACGTGAGCTGGTCGTTGACCGTGGCGTCGACGCGCCCCTGCTTGAGCAGCGCGACGGCCTGGGCCCATCCCTCGACGGCCTCGACCTGGGCTCCGCTCGAGGTCGCGAGCTCGTACCAGTTGCTCGTGAGCGACTGGGCGGTGGTCTTGCCCGCCAGGTCGGCGAAGCTCGAGATGGCGTCGTTGCCGTCGGTCGTCACGATGACACCGCGCGAGACGGTGTACGGCGAGCTGAAGGTGTACTTCGCCTGACGGTCGGGGTTGATCGAGACCTGGTTGGCGATGACGTCGAAGCGGCCGGCGTCCAGCCCGGCGAAGATCGCGTCCCACTGGGTCTCCTGGAACTTCACCTGCAGGCCGAGCTTGTCGGCGACCGCCTTGGCGATCTCGACGTCGAAGCCGGTGAGCTCACCCGCACCCTCGTGGTACGAGAAGGGGCGGTAGGTGCCCTCGGTGGCTACGGTGAGCGTGCCGCCGGAGATCAGGCCGAGGTCGCTCCCGGCATCGGGGTTCGCCGCGGAGGAGCCGCCGCTGCAGGCGGTCAGCGCGAGGGCGCTCAGGCCCAGGGTGGCGGCGAGGACGGTCAGACGGCGACGGGGCATAGCTGTTCCAGACATGTGTGGGGAGGTGGAAGGGGGGGCACGCGGTGCAGGCGTACCCTCCAGCAGAACACGCTCCGGCGGTGTGCTCTTCCCGCATGACGCCGTATTGCACGATCGTGCAGCCGGGGCGCCGCCCCGGGAACGCGAAAGCCCCGCCGGCATGAGGCGCGGCGGGGCTTCCGGTGACGGATGTCAGACGATGGAGTTGACGTCCAGCGGGATGCCGGGACCGAAGGTGGTCGAGACGGCGCCCTTCTGGATGTAACGGCCCTTCGAGCTGGACGGCTTGAGGCGAACGATCTCCTCGAGCGCAGCCTTCAGGTTCTCGTCGAGCTGCTCGGCCGAGAACGAGGCCTTGCCGACGACGAAGTGCACGTTGGCGTGCTTGTCGACGCGGAACTCGATCTTTCCGCCCTTGATCTCCTCGACGGCCTTGGCCGGGTTGGGGGTCACGGTGCCGGTCTTGGGGTTCGGCATGAGGCCGCGGGGTCCGAGGACCTTACCGAGGCGACCGACCTGGCCCATGAGCTCGGGGGTGGCGACGGCCGCGTCGAACGCGGTGTAGCCGCCGGCGACCTTCTCGATGAGCTCGGTGCCACCGACCTCGTCGGCACCGGCGGCGAGAGCGGCCTCGGCCGCGGCGCCGTTGGCGAAGACGATGACGCGCGCGGTCTTACCCGTGCCGTGGGGCAGGATGACCGTGCCGCGGACCATCTGGTCGGCCTTGCGGGGGTCGACCGAGAGCTTCAGCGCGACCTCGACGGTCGAGTCGAACTTCTTCGAGCCGGTCTCCTTCGCGAGGGTCACCGCCTCGGTCGGGGTGTAGAACGTGTCGGCCGCGATCTTCTCAGCAGCGGCGCGGAATGCCTTGGACTTGGTAGCCATTGTTATCTCCCTCAGTCCTCGACCGTGATGCCCATGGAACGGGCGGTACCGGCGATGATCTTCGAGGCGGCCTCGATGTCGTTCGCGTTCAGGTCGGGCTGCTTCGTCGTGGCGATCTCGCGGACCTGCTCCTTGGTCAGCTTGCCGACCTTGGTGGTGTGCGGCGTGGGCGAGCCCTTCGCGAGACCGGCGGCCTTCTTGATGAGCTCTGCAGCGGGGGGCGTCTTCAGGATGAACGTGAAGCTGCGGTCCTCGTAGACGGTGATCTCGACGGGGATGACGTTGCCGCGCTGGGCCTCGGTCGCCGCGTTGTACGCCTTGCAGAACTCCATGATGTTGACGCCGTGCTGACCGAGCGCCGGACCGATCGGCGGCGCGGGGTTGGCCGCGCCCGCCTTGATCTGGAGCTTGATCAGGCCGGTCACCTTTTTCTTGGGTGCCATATCCTTTTCCTCTCTCGAGCGGGAACCTCGCGGCTCCCTCTCTCCCGCACGCCCGGCGGTTCCGGACAGCGGTCGTTGCGCACTGACGCACGCAACCTTGCCATTGTACGCGACGCCGGGCGTCCCGGCATCCCGCGCCCTCTTCGCCCCGTCTCGCCTCCGTTCCCCGCTCTGGCTTACTGCGCGCGCGGCTCCTCCACCCCGCGATAAACGCTTACTGCACTGAGAAACGCTCGCGGAGGGCGTTTGCCAGTGCAGCGCGCGTTTATCGCCGAGGGGCGGCCGGGGGAACTCCTCCACAGATGCCGGGCGACCGGGGCCGTCCACAATCGGCCCGGAATGGCCGCTCTCGCGTGCCAGACACCTCGACGATGGCGGGATGCTCACGTCGACCGAACTGGCACCCAGTCCATCGCCCCTCATCCACGCGCGCGACGCTCGAGCGACGGGGCTTCATCTCGAGCTGAGCGACACGGCGCTCCGGGTTCGCAAAGGCGTCTACACCTCTCGAGCACGGTGGGAGGGGGCGGCGGAGTGGGAACGATATCTCATTCGCGTGCATGCACTGGCCCACGCTCGACCGGACGCAGTCTTCTCGCACGAGTCCGCGGCCGCTTTATGGGGACTACCCCTCTTCGGGCACCCCCGCGACGTGCACATCTTCGATGAGCGGCGTTCACGGTCGCTGCGATACGGAGACGTGACCGTGCACACGAGCGAAGACGAACGGTCGTTCGTCGAGCACGGGGGGCTCCGGATCACCTCTCCGGATGACACCGTGCTCGATCTGGTCCGGTGCCTGCCCGCCGCCTTCGGCCTCGCGGTGGTGGACGCGGCACTTCGCATGTTCCCGGATGCCGTCACCTCCGACGGACTGCGGCTGCTTTCGACTCAGCAACGCAACATCCGGGGGCGCGCGCGCATCCCCTGGGCGCTGGACCGCGCCGATGCCCGTGCGGAGTCCGTCGGCGAGTCCGTCAGTCGCGCAGTGATCGAGTGGTGGGGCTTCCCGGAGCCTCAGCTGCAACGGGCGCACGTCATCGAGGGCCGGACCTATCGAAGCGACTTCGCCTGGCCAGATGTCCGCGTCGTCGGTGAGTCGGACGGGTGGGAAAAGTACGGAACCGTCATGGACGACGCGCGGCGCGCGGTGAGAGCCGAGAAACGACGCGAGAACGACCTCAGACGGGACGGGTGGTCGGTGGCGAGGTGGGACTTCGCGGACGCTGTGCGGGGTATCGGGCTGCGAGACGCGCTTCTCGCTGCGGGCGTCCGCCCGGTGAGGAGACCGCAGACCGCGCGTCTGCACGCCATCGGCCGGAATGCGCGGTCGCTCCCCGCCGCCCCTCCCCCGCGATAAACGCTCACTGCACTCAGAAACGCTCGCTGAAAGCGTTTGCCAGTGCAGCGAGCGTTTATCGCCGGGGGGGGACCCCGGAAGCGACGAACGCCCCGCCGGCCGGGGCCGAGCGGGGCGTTCGCGAAAGACGCGGGTGGCGTCAGATCATCTTGGTGACCTGGTCGAACGACAGCTCGACCGGGGTCTCGCGCTCGAAGAGCGACACGAGCACGGTGAGCTTGCCGCTCTCGGGCTTGATCTCGCTGATCGTGCCGGGCAGGCCCGCGAACGAGCCTTCCTTGATGGTGATCGTCTCGCCGGTCTCGAAGTCGACCTCGGCGGGGACGACGCGGGCCGTCGTGGCCGAGCCCTTGGCGGCGGCGCCCTTGACGGGAGCGGCCTCCTTGACCTCGACGAGGCTCTTCAGCATGTTGAAGGCCTCTTCGAAGCGCAGGGGCGTCGGGTTGTGGGCGTTGCCCACGAAGCCGGTGACGCCGGGGGTGTGACGCACGACCGACCAGGTGTCTTCGTTGAGGTCCATGCGCACCAGCACGTAGCCGGGGATGCGCACGCGGTTGACCATCTTGCGCTGGCCGTTCTTGATCTCGACGACGTCCTCCATGGGGACCTCGACCTGGTAGATGTCGTCCTCGACCTCGAGCGTCGACTTGCGCTGCTCGATGTTGGCCTTCACCTTGCGCTCGAAGCCGGCGTAGGAGTGGATGACGTACCACTTGCCGGGGAGCATGCGCAGCTCGGTGCGGAACGCCTCGTAGGGGTCGGCGTCTTCGTCGATGTCGTCGGCGTCCGCGCCGTCGATGTCGACCGCGGCGTCGGCGGGCGACTCGGAGGCCTCGGCCTCGTCGACCTCGCTCGCGGCAGCCGAGACCTCGTCGACGAAGTCCTCGTCGAGGACGGGAGCGTCGGGCTCGCCGTTGACGTCGGGACCGTCGTAGGGGGTGACCTCGTCGGCGGCCTCGGCGGCCTCTTCGGCCTGCTCCTCGGCGAGGGAGTCGGTCAGGACCTCGGCGGCGGCCTCAGCCTCGCTGGTCTCGTCGATCTCGAGAGCGTCGTTCACGATCGCGTCCGCCTCCGGGTCGGTGATGTCGATGTCGCCGAGGTCGGCGTCGTCGGTGTCGGTCTCGTCGTCGACGATGTGGACGGCCGCGTGCTCGGCCGAGTCGGAGGCGCGCTCCTGCGACTGGAGCACGTTGCCCTCCTGGGCCTCGTCGTCCTCGCTGGACTGCTCGGCGGCCGTCGCCCAATCGGCGTCGTCGACATATCTTTCAGACACTGTGATCTCTTCCGTTCAGAGGCGGCCGCTCTTGGCGCCGCGCGTCCGCCCAGACGCCGGTCAGGCGCCGGCGGTACCGGGGACGCCGAAGACGGCGGTGGTGATCCACACGAACAGCACGTCGAGGCCGTAGACGATCGCCATCATGACGACGACGAACCCGAGGACGACGGCGGTGAACTTGATCAGCTCCTGCCGCGTCGGCGTGACGACCTTGCGCAGTTCCGCGAAGACCTGACGAATGAAGAGGGCGATCCGCGCGAAGAAGTTGAGCTTCTTCTCGCGGGGCGCGCCGCGGTCAGCGACGATCTCGCCCTTCGCCTCGTCCTGCGTCATCGAACCACCTAGGTCTGTGTCTGTGCCAGCGTGCGCTGTGCGCAGGGCGGACAGGAATCGAACCTGCAACCTGCGGTTTTGGAGACCGCTGCTCTGCCAATTGAGCTACCGCCCTAAGATCCCGAGGGATCCAGGATTCGAAATCGACGCGCTTCCGCCTGGATCTCTCGGGGAGGGATGCCATGTGCCCGGGGGCACGGCGAAAGAATGCAGATTTCGACTGCACTCCCCAGTCTATGTCATGTCCCTCGCGCTGGCGAACCGGCACGGGCGAAGGGACACCTCGCGCAGGGGGGCAGCGCTTCCCGACCCGAGGGATCGGGCCGGGAAGCGCGGAGGAAATCACGCCGTACGGATGAGTTTCTTGTTCACGAACTCGTCGGCGGCCAGGAGCCCCATCTCGCGCGAGGTGCCGCTGCGCTTGACCCCGCCGAACGGCAGCTCGGGCGAGTCGGCGAGCACGACGTTGACGTAGACCATGCCGGCCTCGATGCGATCGGCGACGCGCTGAGCCTGCTCCGCATCCGTCGTGAAGACGTAGGAGCCGAGGCCGTACCCGGTGTCGTTCGCGAGCTCGACCGCCTCGTCCTCGCTCGAGACGCGGTACACCGTGCCCACGGGACCGAAGAACTCCTCGCCGTACGCGTCCATCTCGCTCGTGACGCCCGTGAGGACGGTGCCGGGGTAGAACGCGCCGTCCCTCGTGCCGCCGACCTCGACGGTGGCGCCCTGAGCGACTGCGCGCTGCACCTGCTCGTCGAGGCGCTCGGCCGCGGCGAGGGAGGAGAGCGGGCCCAGCACCGTGTCGTCGGCGAACGGGTCGCCCACCTTGGCCTCGCCGAGAGCGGCCGAGAACTTCTCGACGAACGCGTCATAGAGGTCGTCGATCACGATGAAGCGCTTGGCGCCGTTGCACGACTGCCCGTTGTTGTCGAGGCGCGCGTCGACGGCCGCCTGCACAGCGGCATCCAGGTCGTCGGTGGAGAGCAGGATGAAGGGGTCGGACCCGCCGAGCTCGAGCGCGACCTTCTTGAGATTGCGGCCGGCGATCTCGGCGACGGCCGCTCCGGCGCGCTCGGAGCCCGTGACCGAGACGCCCTGCACGCGGCGGTCGGCGATGATGGTCGCCGCCTGGTCGTTGGTGGCGCGGATGTTCACGTACGCGCCCTCGGGGAGCCCGGCGTCGCGGTAGATCGCCTGGAGGGCCTCGGCCGACTCCGGGCACTGGGGCGCGTGCTTGAGCAGGATCGTGTTGCCGACCGCGAGGTTCGGGGCGGCGAATCGGGCGACCTGGTAGTACGGGAAGTTCCAGGGCATGATCCCCAGCAGCACGCCCAGCGGCGAGCGGCGGATGACCGCGGTGCCCTCGCCCAGGATGTCGAGCGGGCTGTCGCCGGTGATCTTGTCGATGTTATCGGCGTAGTACTCGGTGATGTCGGCGGCGAAGTCGACCTCGCCGAGCGCCGCCTCGAGCGGCTTACCCATCTCGCGGACGATGATCGCGGCGAGGTCGTCGCGGCGGTCGCGGTGCAGCTGGGCCACGCGGCGCAGGGCGTCGGCGCGTTCGGCCGGCGCGGTGCGCGACCAGACGCGGTATCCGTCGTGGGCGGACGCGATGGCGTCCTGGACCCCGGAGTCGCTCAGCGTGTCGTACTCGGCGAGGGTCTCACCGGTGGCGGGATTGACGACGGCGTAGTCGCTCATGGTGCTCCTTGTCGTTTCGGTGTCAGGACGTGATGCGGCGGCGGGCGCTGGCGGGGGCTTCTCGACCCAGGGTCTCACCCCGGAAGAAGGCGGGGCTCGCGGAGCGCTGGGCGACCATGAGCACGAGTCCGACCACGATGATCACGACCGTGATCACGAACACGAGGCCGACACCGCCGATCTCGGAGCCCGAGCCGTAATCGGGGCTCGCGCTGTCGATGAGGGTGGTGACGAACAGCACCGCGAGGATCAGACCACCCACCAGCGGCGCGAGCAGCGTCAGGAAGACGTTGCGCACCGAGTCGAACCACTGCTTGCGGAAGTACCAGACGCACGCGAAGGCGGTGAGGCCGTAGTAGAAGCAGATCATCGCGCCGAGCGCCGTGATCGTGTCGGTGAGCACGTTCTCGCTGAGCACGCGCATGACCGCGTAGAACGCCGAGGCCACGATGGCCGAGACGATGGTGGCGTACCCCGGGGTGAAGAAGCGCGGGCTGACCTTCGCGAACTTCTTCGGCAGCGCGTCATAGTGCGCCATCGCGAGGAGCGTACGGGCGGGACCGACGAAGGTCGCCTGAAGTGAGGATGCCGAGCTGGTCAGCACCGCGAGCGAGACGAGGAACGCGAGGGGTCCGAGGATCGGCCCCGACAGGTGGAAGAAGACGTTCTCCTGGATGTCCTCATTGCCCAGGCCCAGTTCGCCCGTGCCGTTGCCGGCGAACATCAGCAGCGCGACGGCGATGAGCAGGTACAGCGCGACGATGAGGAACACCGTGACGGTTGCCGCGCGGCCGGGCGTCTTGTCGGGATCCTTCGTCTCCTCGTTCATCGTGAGGATGACGTCCCATCCCCAGAAGATGAAGATCGACAGCGAGAGCCCGGCGGCGAACGCGCTGAAGGAGTCGACCTCGAAGGGGTTGAACCACGAGGCCTGGACGGGACTGGCGTCGAAGGCGTTGCCGTTCATCATCTCGACGACTGCCGCGCCCGCGAACACGAGCAGGACGAGGACCTGGAAGCCGACCAGGCCGTACTGCAGGCGCTGAGTGGTCTGCAGGTCACGGTACGAGACGATCGTGGCCAGCAGCATGAACAGCAGGCAGACCGCGACGTTGATCGGGACGACGCGGGTCAGCTCCGCGATCTCCGCGTTGCCGGTGACCTGCGCGATGAGCAGGAAGAGGAAGTCGACCGCGATACCGGCGAGGTTCGACAGCACGATGACGGTGGCGGCGATCAAGCCCCAGCCCGCCATCCACCCCACCCACGGACCGAAGGCGCGGGCTGCCCACGTGAAGGAGGTGCCGGCATCCGGCATTCTCGAATTCAATTCGCGGTAACCGAGGGCGACCAGCAGCATCGGGATGAAGCCGACGAGGATGATCGCCGGCACCTGGAACCCGACGGCCGAGACGGTCGGGCCGAGGGCCCCGGTAAGGGTGTAGGCGGGGGCGATGGTCGATATGCCGATGACGACGGCGCCGATCATGCCGATCGAGCCGACCCGCAGGCCCTTGTTGGAGATGCCGGTGGTGACGGCGCTGTCGGGTGCGGGGCTCGCCTCGTTGCGAGAACTGGTCATCAGGAGGCCTCCGAGGTGCGCGGCACCACGATCATGGGGACGGGAAGGGCGCGGAGGATGCGCCCCGCGGTGGAGCCGAGGAACAAGCGTCGAGGCTGCGCGAGGCGGCTCGAGCCCACGAGGGCGACCTCGCCGGACTGCCAGTCGATGCGCGAAACGGCGTCTTCGATGTCCGACCCGGCGCCGACGACGGCTTCGGCCTCGATCTCTTCGGGAAGCGTCGTGCGCGCGGCCTCGAGCACGCTCTCGGCGTGCGCCTGACCGGTCAAGCGGGTCAGCGACGCATCGACGCGGCCGGGCAGGTCGACGTTCGCGAGCGAGAGGAGCCGCAGCGGGGCCTTCGCTCGGCGGGAGAGGGATGCCGCGGTGTCGAGCAGCACGTCGGCCCCCGGGCGGGTGCCGATGGCGGCGGTGACGCGGGGCAGCCCGACAGAGGGGTCGACCTCGCGCGCTCCCTCGGGAGCCAGCGCCACGGGGACGGGCGCGGAGTGCACGAGTTCCTCGGCGGTCGTGCCGAGACGGTGGCGCCCGCGGGGTCCTCCCCCGCCGGTGCCGACGACGATCACCTCGGCGTCGAACTCCTCGGCGGCAGCGACGAGCCCGTCCGACACCGCCTGGGCGAAGCGGACGTGACCACGGATGCCGGGATACGGCGCGACGGCCTCACGCAGCCACCCGCGGGCGGTGTCTTGAACGAGGCGCTCGTAGCCGGCATCCGTCGGGATCGACACGTTGTTCTCGGCGGAGGGCAGCACGACCACCGCGTGCACGGGGGCGTCGAGAGCGGCACCCAGCCGTGCGCCGAGGGCGAGGGCGTCGGCCCCCGCATCGGTCGCGGTGTACCCGACGACCACGCGGCGCACGGTCATCCGCGTGCCCGATCGAGGATCTCGTCGGCGACGCGGTGACCCTGGCGAATCGCCCCGTCGACGTGCTGGAAGCCGGCGCCGGCCATGTCGCTGCACGCGAGGTGGATCGGGCCGACGGGCTCGCGGAGGTCGGCGCCGTACCGGTGCAGACCGCCCAGGTCGAAGCTCGCGGCGTACGCGCCCCGGGTCCACTCCTCGGTGCCCCAGTCGCTCTCGTAGTACACGACCGGATTCTTGGCCTCGGGGCCGTAGTAGCGCGACAGCGACTCGAGGATGCGCTCCTTGCGCTCTTCGGCGCTCAGGCGGAACAGGTCGTCGGCGTTGTGGTCCGACACGAAGCCGACGAGGGTACCGCGCTCGTCGCCGTGATTGGTGTTGTCGTACGCCTCGTGACACAGCTCGTAGGGGCTGAAGGCGGTGCCCGACAGACCGTGCTCGCGCCAGAACGGCGTCTCGTACACGGCGTGCACCTTGATGACGAAGCCCATCGAGATGTGCTGGTGCATCTGGTGCTGCAGGCGCGGCAGCGGCGGCTCGAACGAGATGCGCGAGTACAGCACGGGGGCGAGCGCCAGGATCGCGAAGCGGGCGCGGACCGTGACACCGTCGGCGATCACGGTGACCCCCGCCGACGAGGTCTTCGCGGCCTCGACGCGAGCGGTCAGGGCGCGCAGGTCGTCGACGCGCTGGCCCGTCGCCGACTCGGGCGACCGCTCCGACGCCGCCGCGGCGTCGCCCCAGACGATGCGGCGCACGGGCTGATTGAGGATGACATCGTCGCCCAGACGCTCGGCGAGCAGCTCGGGCACCTGCTGGAGGCCGCCCGTCACGCGCTTGTCGAGGATGAAGTCGGCGTCCACGAGGTTCGAGTACGAGCCCGCGGATGCCGCCATGTGCAGCGACTGCAGGAGCGAGAAGGTGTGCGTGGGCTTGGTGAGCATCGCCGACCCGGTGGCGAAGGCGAGGTTTCGGACGGCCTCGTCGTCGTCGGTCTGCTGGCGCAGCCAGGCGTCCCACGAGATCGCGTCCCACTCGGCGGCCTTCGGGTGCGCCCACGGCCGGTCGGGGTCGATCTCGGCGACCATGGCGTCCAGGCGCGCGGTGACCGCGTCGATGACCTTCTCGGTCTCGGGAGCGACGGGGAACATCTCCCCCGTGAAACGCTTGGTCTCGCCGTCGGGGCCGACGTAGACGCTGTCGCCCTCGCGGTAGCGGCTGTAGGTCGACAGTCCCAGGTCGGCGACGGTGTCGATGAGCGCCGTCTGGTCGGGCGAGACCCACTGGCCGCCGAGCTCGAGCATCGCGCCGTCGACGACGTCGGTCCACAGCCGCCCGCCGACGCGGTCGCGCGCCTCGAGCACGACGACCGAGAGACCGGCCTTGCGTAGGTCGTTGGCGGCGGTGAGACCGGCGGCACCGGCTCCGATGACGACCACGTCTCGGGTGATCTCGTCCATGAAAACGTCCTTCTCTTGTCGTGCGATGTCAGCAGTCCAGCCCCGACGGCGGCGGAGTACGGGTCGACGCCGCCGCCGGGACGAGCGTCAGTTACGGGCGAGGGCGGCCGCGACCACGTCGAGGCCCTCGTTCAGCAGGTCGTCGCCGATCGACAGCGGCGGCAGGAACCGGATGACGTTGCCGTAGGTGCCGCAGGTCAGCACGATCACACCCTCGGCGATCGCGGCCTTCGCCACGGCGGCGGTGAGGGCGGCGTCGGGGGCACCGGTGGCGGGGTCGACGAACTCGGCGGCGATCATCGCTCCGTGGCCGCGCACGTCGCCGACGCGCGGGTCGCTCTGCTGCAGCTCGCGCAGACGGCCCAGCAGGTGCTCGCCGATCTGCTGGGCGCGCTCGACCAGGCCCTCGTTCTCGAACGCGTCGATGGATGCCAGAGCCGCTGCGCACGCGATCGGGTTGCCGCCGTACGTTCCTCCGAGACCGCCCGTGTGGGTGGCATCCATGATCTCTGCGCGCCCCGTGACGGCCGCGAGCGGCAGGCCGGCGGCGATGCCCTTGGCGGTGGTGACCAGGTCGGGGACGATGCCGAAGTGCTCGCTGGCGAACATCGCACCGGTCCGGGCGAAGCCCGACTGCACCTCGTCGGCGATGAAGACGACGCCGTTGTCGCGGCACCAGTCGACGATCGCGTTCAGGAAGCCGTCCGCGGGGACGATGAAGCCGCCCTCGCCCTGGATGGGCTCGATGATGACGGCGGCGAGGTTGTCGGCGCCGACCTGCTTCTCGATGAGCGAGATGGCCTTGGCCGCGGCATCCGGTCCCGAGAGTCCGTCACGGAACGGGTACGACAGCGGAGCGCGGTAGACCTCGGCGGCGAAGGGTCCGAAGCCGCTCTTGTACGGCATGTTCTTCGCCGTCAGCGCCATCGTGAGGTTGGTGCGGCCGTGGTACGCGTGGTCGAAGGCGACGACGGCCTGGCGACCGGTGTACTTGCGGGCGATCTTGACGGCGTTCTCGACCGCCTCGGCGCCGGAGTTGAACAGCGCGCTCTTCTTGGCGTGGTCGCCCGGGGTGAGGCGGTTGAGGGCCTCGGCGACGGCGACGTACGAGTCGTAGGGCGAGATCATGAAGCACGTGTGGGTGAAGGCCGCGACCTGCTCCTGCACGGCCTTGACCACGGCGGGGTGAGCGTTGCCGACGCTGGTGACGGCGATGCCCGAGCCCAGGTCGATGAGCGAGTTGCCGTCGGCGTCGACGACCACTCCCCCGCCCGCGGCGACGGCCTGGATGGGCACGGTGTGCCCGACTCCGGATGCCACGGCGGCGGCCTTGCGCTCCAGCAGCTCCTGCGAGCGCGGACCGGGGATGGCGGTGACGAGGCGGCGCTCCTGCGGAAGGGTCGGACCGCCGACGAGGGGAAGGGTGTCGAGGCTCATGGCGGCGATGCTACGGACGCCGCGACGCGACGCGCACTCTCCCCCCTGTACAGTCGCAGGCACTGTCATATACGAGTCGTACAGGAGCTGACATGGTCGACACCGCCGTCGCGCCGCCGAGTCTGCGCGCCCTCCTCGCGCGCCGTGATCTGCACCTGCGACTCGTCGCCGCGGAGGAGGAGCTCCCGGCGGGAAGCATCGACCGCCCCGTGCGGTGGGTGCACTCCAGCGACCTCGTCGATCCCACGCCGTTCCTCAGCGAGGGGCTCGTCCTGCTGACGACGGGCACGCAGTTCGCCGAGACCGACGACTACACGGCGTACGTGGATCGCCTCCTCGCCCGGGGCGTTCGAGCCCTGGGGTTCGGCACCGAGGTCGTGCGCGACGGAATACCTGTGGGTCTGGCCGCGGCGTGCCTCGCCGCGGGCATGCCGCTGTTCGAAGTCCCCTACCGCACCCCCTTCATCGCGGTGGCCCGCGCCGGCGCCGAGGCCATCGCCGCCGAGTCGTACGCGCGGCGCAGCTGGTCTCTCGCGGCCCAGCGCGCGGTCTCTCTCGCGGCGCTGCGCCCCGACGGCCTCTCGGCGACCCTCGCCGAGCTGTCGCGGCAGCTGGACTGCTGGGTCGGTCTCTTCGACGCGGCCGGCAGCCTGAGCACCGAGCACCCTGCGAGTGGACTCGGCGCGCCCGCCCTCGACGCCGTCGCCGCCGAGGTCACGACGATGCTCCGCCGCGGAACGCGCGCGGCCTCCACCGTGCGCCCGAACGACACCTCGGTGGGCCTGCAGACCCTGGGCCGCGGCGGGCACCTGCGCGGCGTGCTCGCGATCGCGGCCGACGACCTCGACCACGAGGCGCGCAGCGTCGTGACCGCCGTGGTCGCGATGGCCGCCCTCGCCCTCGAGCAGCAGGACGGGCTCGGCCGGGCCATCGGCACCTTCCGCGCCGGTCTCGTGCAGTCGCTCGCGACCGACGACCCCGCGCTGGCCCGGCGCGCGGGCCGCGACCTGTTCGGCCCCCTGCCCGCCGCCCCCGTCGTGGTGGCCGTGACGCCCGCGGCATCCGCTCGTTCCACCGCCCTCACCGAGTGGCTCGAGCTGCGCGCGCAGGAGCGCCGCGGTGAGATGTTCTTCGGTCGCGGCGACGACGGGCTCGTCATCGTCGTCCCCGCCGCTGCGCGCGACGCTCTGGCCGAGGTCGCCGACCGGTTCGAGATCGTCGTCGGGTGCTCGGCGCCCACCGGGTACGACGCCTTCTCGGCCGCGCTGACCCAGGCCCGCACCGCGCGCGACCGGCTGGCGACGCCCGGCGTCGCCGACTTCGCCGACACCGCGCGCGCGGGTCTTCTCGCCGCCCTCGGATCCGAGGCCGCCCGCAGCGTCGCCGCGGGCGCCCTGGTTCCGTTGCGCACCTACGACGAGGCACAGGGGTCGGCGCTGCTCGGGACTCTCGACGCCTGGCTCGCCCACGACTGCTCGCACGAGGCGACCGCGCAGGCCCTCGGCATCCATCGCCACACCGTGCGCGCCCGCGTCGCCCAGGCCGAGCGCGTGCTCGATCGCGACCTGTCGTCGTTCGCCGCGCGCGCCGAGCTGTGGGCGGCGCTGCGGCTGGCCGAGTAGGGCGGGCAGCGCCCGCTCACCCGCGCGGCGCGTGCGCCTCGAGGAACTCGTACATCTCGGTCGTGTCCACGCCCGGGAACGCCCCGGTCGGCAGGGTCGCGAGCAACGTGCGGGGGGTGCGCACGTTCGGCCACGCGTGCCCGCGCCACGCGTTCTCCAGGGAGGCGGGTGCACGGCGGCAGCACGTCTCGACCGCGTGGCGCGACACCCCGCGGTTGGGGGTGTCGCGACCGCGGAACCACCTCGTGTCGTCGAAGCGCACGCCCACGCTCACCGAGTGCGCGCCCTCGCTCGACTGCTCCACGCGCGCGGTGCACCAGTAGGTTCCGTTGCCGGTGTCGGTGTATTGGTAGTACGGGTTGAAAAGGTCGTCCTCGTCGAAGACCACGCGGCTCGTCCAGCGCCGGCAGCACATCTGCCCCTCGATCGAGCCGAGGCGATCGGTGGGAAAGTTCACGTCGTCGTTCTCGTAGGCCTTCGTGATGGTGCCCGACTCGTGCACCTTCAAGAAGTGCACCGGGATGCCGAGGTGCACGGTCGCCAGATTCGTGAAACGGTGCGCGGCGGTCTCGTACGACACCGAGTAGGCGTCGCGCAGGTCTTCGATGCTGATCGTGCGCCTCTCCTTCGCCTCGCGGAGCGCGGAGACGACGTGCGCCTCGGGCATGAGCAGAGCCCCGGTGAGGTAGTTCGTCTCGACGCGCTGGCGGAGGAACCCGTCGTAGCTCGTCGGCTCGCCGTGGCCGAGCATGCGGCTCGACAGCGCCTGCAGCACCGCCGCGCGCGGGTCGCCCTTCGCGACGTTCGTCGACAGGTACAGCCGGCCGTTCTTCACGTCGGCGATGCTCCGCGTCGACGAGGGCAGGTCGGGCACGTAGTGGAGGGTGAAGCCGAGGTGGGCGGCGATGTCGCTCGCCCCGCGCTGGGTGAGAGGTCCGCCGGGGTGCTCGATCGCGGTCAGGATCCCGGATGCCACCCGCTCGAGCTCCGGGAAATGGTTGTCCTGCGTCCGCATCAGGCGTCGCAGCGCCACGTTCGCCCGCCGCGCCTCCTCGGGTGTCGCGGAGCGCTCCTCGCGCAGGCGCTCGATCTCGCCCTGCAGCGCGAGCATCGCCGACAGCACCTCGTCGGGCACCGACCGGCCGACGCGGAACGGCTCGATTCCGAGCGCCAGGAAGGTCTGTCCCCTCATCGCCCGCTCCACGGATATCTCGAGCGAGGCGCGGGCGTCGAGGGGCTCGGCATCCAGGATCTGATCGAGCTTGCACTCCAGCGCCCGCGCAATCGCCTGCAGAAGGGTGAGTTTCGGCTCGCGCCGGCCGTTCTCGATCATCGACATCTGACTCGGCGCCCGACCGACCGCCGCGGCGAGCTCGTCCAGCGTGAGTCCACGCGCGGTGCGCAGCTGACGGATGCGTCGGCCGATGGTGAGGGTGTCCACCTCTCCATCGTCGAAGGGGAGGGATGCCGAGGAGGTCGAGACGCCGGTGTCCATACGGCATGTTCTCACTGGAACAGAAGATCGCGCGATCTTCACACGGCGAATCCTCTCGGAGCGGGGTGTTCTTCGCGGACAGTGGTCTCCACGGGGCACGGCCGCCCCGGCATCCGAGAGGAGAACGCTCATGACGATCCAGGCCACCCCCGCCCGGCAGCCCCTGCGCCCCGGCGACCAGACCGAGACCGCCGACGAGATCCGCGCCGCGTGGGAGAACGACCCCCGCTGGGACGGGATCGAGCGCACGTACTCGGCCGAGGACGTCGTCCGCCTCCGCGGCAGCGTCCGCGAGGAGTCGACCCTCGCCCGGCGCGGAGCCGAGAACCTGTGGAACCTGCTCCACACCGAGGAGTACGTCCGCGCCCTCGGCGCCTACACCGGCGGGCAGGCCGTGCAGCAGGTGCGGGCGGGCCTCAAGGCCATCTACCTGAGCGGGTGGCAGGTCGCCGCCGACGGCAATCTCGCCGGACAGACCTACCCCGACCAGAGCCTCTATCCCGCCAACAGTGTTCCCGCGGTCGTGCGCCGCATCAACAACGCGTTGCTGCGGCAGGACCAGATCGAGCGCGCCGAGGGAGAGATCACGCAGGACTGGCTCGCCCCGATCGTGGCCGACGCCGAGGCCGGCTTCGGCGGTCCGCTCAACGCCTACGAACTGGCCCAGTCGCTGATCGCGGCCGGAGCCGCCGGCATCCACTGGGAAGACCAGCTCGCGAGCGAGAAGAAGTGCGGTCACCTCGGCGGAAAGGTGCTGGTGCCGATCCAGCAGCACATCCGCACCCTGAACGCCGCGCGCCTGGCCGCCGACGTCGCCGGAGTGCCGACCGTGATCATCGCGCGCACCGACGCCCTGGCCGCCGACCTGCTCACCAGCGACGTCGACCCGCGCGACGCCGAGTTCCTCACCGGCGAGCGCACGAACGAGGGCTTCTACCGCGTGCGACCGGGCCTCGAGGCGGTCATCGCCCGCGGCCTCGCCTTCGCCCCCTACGCCGACCTGCTGTGGGTCGAGACGGGCGAACCCGACATCGAGCTCGCGCGCCGTTTCGCCGAGGCGATCCAGGCCCGTTACCCGGGCAAGAAGCTCGCTTACAACTGCTCGCCGAGCTTCAACTGGAAGCGCCACCTCGACGACGAGCAGATCGCCACGTTCCAGGCCGACCTGGCCGCTCTCGGCTACGCCTTCCAGTTCATCACGCTGGCCGGCTTCCACGCCGTGAACCACTCGATGTTCGACCTCGCTCGCGGCTACGCCGAGCGCGCCATGAGCGCGTACGTCGAGCTGCAGGAGGCCGAGTTCGCCGCCGAAGCGAACGGATACACCGCCACGCGCCACCAGCGCGAAGCGGGCACCGGCTACTTCGACGTCGTCTCGACCGCGCTCAACCCCGACAGCGCCACGCTCGCCCTCGCCGGCTCCACCGAGACGGCCCAGTTCCACTGAACCCCTCTTTTCGCTCCCGCCCCAGCCCCTCGTCCCCCTTCTCGCAGTGCATGTCCCACTACTGGTCACTTGGGCCACCCCCAGGCCGCCACGTTCGGGACATGGGCCGAGAGGCGGACGCGTCACAGAAAGCCACGACCATGACCCTCATCGACACCTCTCCCCCGACCACCTCGACATCCGCGACCCCCGCGCACGCCGGAGAATCCCGGATGCCGGGCCCCTCGGCATCCGCCCCGCACCTGCGCCTCGAGCGGCCCCTGCACGGGCGCGACGGCGAGATCCTCACGCCCGCAGCCCTCGCTTTCGTCACCGAGCTGCACGATCGCTTCGCCCGCCGTCGGCACGACCGGCTCGCCGCGCGCGAGCGCCGCCGTTTCGAGATCGGCACGGGCGACGACCCGCACTTCCGCGCCGACACCGCGCACATCCGCAACGATCCGTCGTGGCGCGTGGCCGGAGCGGGCCCGGGGCTCGAAGACCGCCGCGTCGAGATCACCGGCCCCACCGACCCGAAGATGACGATCAACGCCCTCAACTCGGGGGCGCGGGTCTGGCTCGCCGACCAGGAGGACGCCACGAGCCCGACCTGGAGCAACGTCATCGGCGGGCAGCTGTCGCTGTTCGACGCGATCCGCGGACACCTGTCGTTCACGAGCCCCGAGGGCAAGCGCTACGAGGTCACCGCCGAGCGCACCCCGACGATCGTGATGCGACCGCGCGGCTGGCACCTGCCCGAGAAGCACATGACGTTCATCGATCGCGCGGGGCGGGAGCTGGCGGCATCCGGATCACTCCTCGATTACGGGCTGTACGTCTTCCACAACGCGCACGCCCTGATCGCGGCGGGACGCGGACCGTACTTCTACCTGCCGAAGATCGAGTCGGCCGAAGAGGCGCGGCTCTGGGACGACGTGTTCTCGTTCACCGAGGAGCGCCTGGGCCTCGTCCACGGCACGATCCGCGCCACCGTGCTCATCGAGACGCTGCCCGCGGCGTTCGAGATGGAGGAGATCCTCTTCGCCCTGCGCGACCACTGCGCCGGCCTGAACGCCGGGCGGTGGGACTACATCTTCTCGATCATCAAGACCTACCGCGGCCGCGGCGCCCGCTTCGTGCTCCCCGACCGCAGCGACGTCACGATGACCGTGCCGTTCATGCGGGCCTACACCGAACTGCTCGTGCGGACGTGCCACAAGCGCGGCGCCTACGCGATCGGCGGCATGAGCGCGTTCATCCCGAACCGCCGACGCCCCGAGGTGACCGAGGCGGCGTTCGAGAAGGTGGCCGCCGACAAGCGGCGCGAGGCCGGCGACGGCTTCGACGGCACGTGGGTGGCCCACCCCGACCTCATCCCGGTGGCCCGCGCCGAGTTCGACGCGGTGCTCGGCGAGCGCGAGAACCAGCTCGAGCGCACCCGCGACGAGGTGTCGATCGACCCCGGGCAGCTGCTCGACGTACGCATCGGCCTGCCGGTGACCACGGCGGGCGTGCGGGGCAACGTGTCGGTGGCGATCCGCTACATCGAGGCGTGGCTGCGGGGCCTCGGCGCCGTCGCGATCGACGACCTCATGGAAGACGCCGCGACCGCCGAGATCTCGCGCTCGCAGATCTGGCAGTGGATCCACCAGGACCACTCCACCGCCGAGGGAGCGCGCATCACGCGGGAGTTCGTCGAGGGGCTGCTCGATGAGGTGCTGACCGAGGTGCCGCGCTCGTCCGGCGACCGCTTCGACGACGCGGCCGCGGTCTTCCGCGAGGTGGCGCTGCGTCCGGAGTTCCCGGCCTTCCTGACCCTGCCCGCGTACGCGAAATACCTGGACTGATTCACCGGATGCCGAGGGGCCGGGGCCACGAGCTCCGGCCCTTTCGGTGGGCCCGGGGTGCGGCGCGTCGGGCGGAGGTGGCTGAGCCCGTCGAAGCGACCGGCGGCGCGCACTCCGGGGGCGGCGGCCCTTCGTCACGCTCGGGGACCGCACCCGGGGCTCAGGGACCGCATGCGGGGCTCAGGGACCTCACCCGAAGCTCAGGGGCCTCACCCCCAGGCTTCAGGGACCGCACCCGGGGCTCAGGGACCGCACGCGGTGCTCAGCCCGGCGGCATCCGGCTCACTCGCGACCGGGATCAATCGGTGCGAAGGGGCGCAGGCTCTCCCGTGAGGTGAGCTTCGATGCGACCAGCGACCCCGCCACGGCGAGGAAGATCGGCAACAGCAGCGTGAACCCGGTGTTCGTGAACTCGATGATGAGGGCGATCGCCGTGAACGGGGCGCGCATGTTCGAGGCCAGGAAGGCGGATGCCGCGACGATTGCGAGCGCCGTGCCGTCGGCACCGGGCCACACGAACGCCCACCCTGCCGCAGCCGCCGCGCCGAGCGCGGCACCGATCGCGACCGACGGTTGCAGTGTTCCGCCGATCGCGCCGGAGCCGAGCGAGACGGTTGTGGCGACGTACTTCATGACGGCGAGCGCGATGAGCAGCAAGGCCGGTTGCGAAAGGTCGAAGCCGGCGGTGGCCAGCGCCCGGCCGTTGCCGAGGATGAGCGGGAACGCCGCGCCCAGCGCACCGACGGCGGTGAAGGTCACGGGCAGGACCACGAGCAGCTTCCAGCCCTCCGGCCGGAAGCGCGACAGCTTCTTCGTGATCGTCGCGAAGCTCGTGGCGCCCCACCCCATGAGGGGGCCGATCAGCACCGCGGCGACGATCAAAGAGGCGTTCACCTCGAGGGAGCCGACCGTGTAGAGCGAGCCGTCGCCCACGAGGGGTCGAGCCACGAGCGTCGCGATCGTGCTGACGGTGAGCGCGACGACCGCCGCTCCCACACTGAACTGGGCGAGCAGGATCTCGACGGCGAACAGCGCCCCGGCCAGGGGCACGTTGTAGACCGCGGCGAGACCTGCACCCGCGGCGGAGGCGATCAGGATGCGGCACCACCGCGCGTCGAGGCCGAACCACCGGACCACCTTGGAACTCGCCATGGCCGAGAGCTCGCGGGGGGCGACCTCTTTGCCGATCGAGGCCCCCATCGCGACCGAACCCACCTGGATGACGGTGTCGGCGAGGGTCTCCCACCACGGCATCCGGGCCCCGTCCACCCCCTGCTCGACCGTGGCGATCTTGCGACCGAAGCGGCGCAGCAGGTACCACCCGACGGCGGCGACCACGCCCGCTCCGCCGACGGTCACGATCGGCAGCCACCATTGCGCGGGGTACGCCAGGCCGTCGAGGAACGGGCCCTCCTCGTGGCCCCAGACGAGATGCTCGAGGCTGTGCACGATCCACACGAGCAGCAGCACCGCGAGACCCGTGGCGACACCGGTGATGAGGGTTGCGATACCGAGGCGGAGGAGCGTCGCCAGACCCCCGCGTCGGGAGCGCACGGGAGGGGTGGTGGTCAGTGTCACCCGGCCACGCTAATGGAGCCGTGTTTCGGAGTCGTCACGGCCCTCGGCTCGGGCGGGTGCGAACAGTAGGCTCGGAACCGTGACTTCCCGCGCCCCGCTCTCCCGCAAGCTGTCCGCCATCGCCGAGTCCGCGACCCTCAAGGTCGACGCCAAGGCCAAGGCCCTCCAGGCCGCCGGCCGACCGGTCATCTCCTATGCGGCCGGCGAGCCCGACTTCGCCACGCCCTCCTTCATCGTCGATGCCGCAGCGAAGGCGCTGCAAGACCCGAAGAACTACCGCTACACCCCCGCCGCGGGCCTTCCCGTGCTGCGCGAGGCGATCGCCGCGAAGACCCTCCGCGACTCCGGCCTCGAGGTCGCGCCCTCGCAGGTCATCGTGACCAACGGCGGCAAGCAGTCGGTGTACCAGGCGTTCCAGACGGTGGTGAACTCCGGCGACGAGGTGCTGCTGCCCGCCCCCTACTGGACCACCTACCCCGAGGCCATCGCCCTCGCCGACGGCACGCCCGTCGAGGTGTTCGCCGGCGCCGACCAGGACTACAAGGTCACCGTCGCCCAGCTCGAGGCCGCGCGCACCGACAAGACGACCGGGCTCGTGTTCGTCTCACCCTCCAACCCGACCGGCTCGGTCTACACGCCCGAAGAGACCGCCGAGATCGGCCGCTGGGCCCTCGAGCACGGCATCTGGGTCATCACCGACGAGATCTACCAGAACCTCACCTACGACGGCGTCAAGGCCGTCTCGATCGTCGAGGCCGTGCCCGAGCTCGCGGGGCAGACCATTCTCGTCAACGGCGTGGCCAAGACCTACGCCATGACGGGATGGCGCGTGGGCTGGATGGTGGGACCGGCGGATGCCATGAAGCTCGCCGGCAACCTGCAGTCGCACCTGTCGAGCAACGTCAACAACGTCGCGCAGCTCGCCGCGGCCGCAGCTCTCAACGGACCCCAGGACGAGGCCGAGCAGTTCCGTCTCGCCTTCGACCGCCGCCGCCAGCTCATCGTGTCGGAGCTGTCGAAGATCGACGGCGTCGAGGTGCCCAACCCGCTGGGCGCGTTCTACGTCTACCCCGACGTGCAGGGCCTTCTGAACCGCACGTGGGGCGGCGTCACGCCCACCACCTCGCTCGAGCTCGCCGACCTCATCCTCGAGCAGGCCGAGGTCGCGGTGGTGCCCGGCGAGGCCTTCGGCCCCAGCGGATACCTGCGCCTGTCGTACGCCCTGGGCGACGACCAGCTGCTCGAGGGCATCCAGCGCCTCCAGCGCCTGTTCGCCTGACGCCGGCCCCTCCTCCCCAACCCCCACGTCTCCCGCCCGGCTTCCGCCCGGCTTCCGCCCGCCTTCGCGCGCGAGTCGCCAGAATTTGTCGCTTCGACCACCTCCGAAGCGACAGTTCTTGGCGAGTCACGCGCGGAGACGGGGGACGAAGGGGCTGTGGAAAGTTGAGCGAGCACCCGCGAGCAAGCGGTCATGATCAACGGATGCCGACAACCCGCCGCCTCATCGGACCCGCTGCCGCATTCACTGTCGCCGAAGGCGCGCATCACGGGCTGACGGCCAGCACGATGAGGGCGTCAGCGTGGACGACGCCCCACGCAGGCGTTCGCGCCGCAGAATCCTCGACCCCGGTGGATCAGCTGGCGGCCCTGATGCGCGCGTTGCCCGCACACGCGTTCCTCTGCGGTCCGACGTCTGCTGCTCTGCACGGGTTACCCCTGCCGTCCGCCATCTCGGCGATCGCGTGGGAGAGACCGTTCATCGGAGTCCCCGCGGACAAGAACCGGATTCGTCGCCCTCGCACCACCGGTCGGGCCCTGACGGTCCTGCCCGACGACATCGTCGAGGTCCACGGCATCCGGTGCACTTCTCCCCTCAGGACGTGGGCTGAGCTTGCGGGGATGCTCGATGTCGGACAGCTGACGGCGATCTCGGATCGGCTGATCTCGCGGCGCCATCCGATCGCGACCCGCGAGGACCTCGAGCGGATGCATCGACGATTCATCGGCGGCCGGGGATCGAAGAGACGCCGTCTGGCGGTGGATCTCGCTGACGAGCGCGCCGAATCGCCCCGAGAATCGGAACTGCGCGTCCTTCTCGTACAGTCCGGGCTGCCGGCGCCGCGAAGCAACGTCGACATCTTCGACGGGAGTCGGTTCGTGGCGCGCGTCGATCTGCTGTACCCGGACGAACGACTGATCCTCGAATACGACGGTGATCACCACCGCGATCCGCACCAGTGGAGCAGGGATCAGTCTCGCCGGGCCGAGCTGGAGTCCCTGGGCTACCGGATGACTGTCGTGACGGCACGCGATTTCGACGACCCGGTCGCTCTGCTCGCGCGCATTCGCCGTCTGCTCGCGAGAACCCCCGCGTGACTCGCCAGGAATTGTCGCCTGAGCAGGGTGTGAAGCGACAATTCTTGGCGACTCACGCGTGGGGGGCGGGGGGCGGGGGGCGGGGGGCGGGGGCTAGAGCTCTACGTTCACCAGGACGGGCTCGGGCTGCAGCACGAGGCCGAATTCCGCCGCGACCCGGCTCTGCACGAAGCGGGCGAGCTCGGCGATCTCGGCCGCCGTCGCCTCGCCGCGGTTGGTCAGCGCCAGGGTGTGCTTGGTCGACAGGCCCGCGCGCGAGCGCGGGAACCGGAACCCCCGGCGCAGACCCGCGTTCTCGATCAACCACGCCGCGCTCACCTTCACGTCGTGCGCGACGACGGGGGGCGGGGGCAGGATGCCGTCGAACGCGGCGAGCGGGATGACCGTCACCGGGTCGACCACCGGCGCCAGAGGCCACCGAGGGCACTCGGCCGGGAGCGTGCGGGCGAAGCTCTCGGACACGATCGCGTTCTGGAAGAACGAGCCGGCGCTCCAGGTGTCGGGGTCTTCGGCGTCGAGCACCATGCCCTTGCGGGCACGCGTGGCGAGCACGTGGTCGCGGACCCACCGCAACGACACCGCCTGCCCGGCCTCGAGACCCAGGGCCCCGCGCAGCTGCTCACCCGCGATGGGGCGTTCCTCGCCGCCCACGCGCTCGAGCTCGAGCGTCACCGACAGGATGACCGCGGGCCGCTCGGGCACCGAACCGTAGTGGTGCTTCAGGACCGAGGTGCGAAAGCCCAGGCCGAGGTCCGAGGCCGGAACCGTCGAGACCTCACCGGTCGCCTCGTCGATGAGCTCGACCTCGACGAGGGTCTGCACCACCTCTTGGCCGTACGCCCCGATGTTCTGCACGGGGGCCGCCCCGACCGTGCCGGGGATGCCCGACATGGCCTCGATGCCGGCGAGACCGCGCTGCACCGTCTCGGCGACCAGGGCGTCCCAGTCGTGACCGGCCTGCACACGCAGCCGCACCGTGTCCGGGCGCGACCCCGGAAGCTCCTCGATGCCCGTCGTCCGGATCCGCACGACCGTCCCCTCGAACGGCTCGTCGCCGACGAAGAGATTCGACCCGCCGCCCAGAACGAACCACGGCTCACCCTCGGCCCACACCTCGCGCAGGGCCTCGACCAGTTCGCCGGGAGTTGTGGCCTCGATCAGACGGGCAGGCTCTCCCCCGGTGCGCAGGGTGGTCAGCTGCGAGAGGGGGACGGGGGCGACCTCGGGCATCAGGACAGCCGCACCCGCACCTGCGCCTTGCCGAGGACGGTGGTCTCGGCGAACGTCACGGTGAGGTCGATGCGCGCGGTCTCGTCGTCGACGGCTCCGACCTTGGCGCTGACGTGCAGGTCGGCCCCGGTCTCGGGATCGACGACCACGGGCCGGGTGAAGCGCACGCCGTACTCGGCGATGCGTCCACTGTCGCCGAGGGCCTCGGTGAGCGTGCCGACGGCGATGCCCATCGTCAGCATCCCGTGCGCGAGCACGCCGGGCAGGCCGACGGCTGCGGCGACGTCGTCACGGTAGTGGATGGGATTGAAGTCGCCCGAGGCTCCCGCGTAGCGCGCGAGCGACTCGCGGGTCAGGTGCACGGACCGCTCGGCGATGACGTCCCCGACGGTGAAAGCGCTCATGCCCCGGCCTCCCCGGCGAGAAGAATGCTGGTGGTGGTCACGACGTGGGCGCCGTCGGCATCCACGATCTCGGCCTCGCTCGTGATCATGGCATTGCCCCCCATCGAGCGGATGCCGGTGACCGACAGCGTTGCGACCAGCTCATCGCCCGCGACGATCGGGCGCGTGTAGCGGAACCGCTGCTCCGCGTGCACGAGGCGCGACAGCTCGATGCCCGAGTCGGGATCGCCCAGCAGCTGCTGGAGCGTGAGGTCTTGGACCACCATCGCGAACGTCGGCGGCGCCACCACATCGCCGTAGCCCAGGGCGCGCGCGGCCTCGGGGTCGGTGTGCTGCGGGGCGTCGGCGAAGACGGCGCGGGCGAACTCGCGCACCTTCTCTCGACCGACGAGGTAGGGGGCGGTCGGCGGGAAGACTCGACCGACGAGTTCGGGGTTCACGGGCACACCCCCAGTCTACCGAGCGGGTTCGCGCGGCCGAGGTGCGTCAGCGCTGGCGTCGCCCGCGCACCGCCTTCACGGCGATCTGCGAGGCGATGAAGACGAGGAAGATCGAGAACAGCACGTTGGCGACGAACGGGTCGACGGCCTTGGCGATCTGCGCGCCCACGGCGGTCGTCGCGCACGCCGCGAGTCCCACGCAGAGGGCCGCCGGGAGGTCGACGTTCGACCGGCGCAGGTTGCCGACCGTCCCCGACACCGCGGTGGGGATCATCATGAGCAGCGAGGTGCCCTTGGCGACGAGGTCGCTGGTGCCGAACAGCAGCAGCAGGGCGGGCACGACGATGATGCCGCCGCCGACGCCGAGCAGCCCCGCCAGGATGCCGGTGACCACACCGAGCACGGCGAGCCCCGGTCCCGTGATCCACGTCAGTTCGAGCTCGGCGTCGCGGGAGGGGATGACGAAGTACAGGCTCACGATGACCGCGAGCAGGAACGCCACGAACGCCCACCGAAGCGCCGTCTGCGACAGCTTCGGAAGCAGCCACGTGCCGATCTGGGCGCCGACCACCGCGAAAGCGGCGAGGATAAGCGCCGGGAGCCACGCGACGTGTCCGTCGACGGCGTAGGTGATCACGCCGACGGATGCCGTGGGCACGATCGCGGCGAGCGAGGTTCCGGCCCCGAGGCGCTGGTCGAACCCGAGCAGCAGCACCAGCAACGGCACGATGACCGTGCCGCCGCCCACGCCGAACAGGCCCGACATGAGACCCGCGAGCAGGCCGACGCCGACGCACACGGCGTAGAAGCGGGCGGTGCGGGGCGGGCGTACGGATGTCGTCACGAAGCGGTTCCTCGAGGTCGGGGCGGGACCGATCCCGCCGGCATCCAGTGTCCCACCGGCGCTCCGCACCGCGGGACGGTGCCGGAAAAGAAAGCGGCCCCCGGTGGTCCGAAGCCGCGTCCACCGGGGGCCGTCGCCCTCACAGGTCAAGCAGGACGGTGACCCGAACACCGGACTGCGACCACTCGCGTGAGGGTGCGACAAGATGACGATAAGCGGACGCCGTCCACGAACGAGACCGGTTGACTCCGATTGCTAGCCGTGCTAGTAATTTAAGCTGCTGAAGATTTGGTACCGCTCCCGGGAATGCCTCAGCGCGCCGCCCGGTTCCGAGCCTGCATGACTACCGTAGGAATCATCGGAGCAGGACACATCGGATCGGCCCTCGCCCGGGGCTTCGCGAAGAACGGCTACGACGTCGTGATCGCGAACTCGCGCGGACCCGAGACCCTCAGCGACCTCGTCGCCGAGGTCGGAGACAAGGCCCGCGCCGCCACCGCACAGGATGCCGCCGAAGCCGGCGACATCGTCGTGGTGACCGTGCCGCTCAAGGCCATCGGCGACGTGCCCGTCGCTCCCCTCGCCGGCAAGACCGTGCTCGACACCAACAACTACTACTTCGAGCGCGACGGCCACATCGCCGAGCTCAACGAGAAGAAGACGACCACCTCGCAGATGCTGCAGGAGCACCTGCCCGAGTCGGTCGTCGTGAAGGCGTTCAACCACATCCCCGCCGCCGACATCACCACTGACGGCACGCCCGCCGGCACCGAAAACCGTCGCGCGCTCGCCACGTCGAGCGACTCCGACGAGGCCGTCGCCCTCGTGACCCGCATCTACGACGAGTTCGGCTTCGACGCCGTCAACGTCGGTCCCCTCAGCGAGAGCTGGCGCGTCGAGCGTGACCAGCCCGCCTACGTCGTTCGCCAGAACCGCGAGGAGCTCGAGCAGAACCTGGCTCGCGCCCAGCGCTGACCGCGCACCCATCTCGCGTGAGGTGCCACTTTCTGTCGCTTCGGGGCACCCGCAAGCGACAGAAAGTGGCGCCTCACGCGGATAACGAACCCGGCGCCCGCCGCAGCGGGCGCCGGGTTCGGCGTGTGAGGGGTGCGAGGGCTCAGAGCGCGGCGAGGGCCTGATCCACGTCGGCGACCAGGTCGTCGACCGACTCGATGCCGACCGACAAGCGCACGATGGTGTCGGGCACCGCGAGTTCGGTGCCGCGGACGGAGGCGTGGGTCATGGCATCCGGGTAGTTCACGAGCGATTCCACACCGCCGAGCGACTCCGCGAGGGTGAACAGGCGCGTCGACTCCGCGAAGCGGCGGGCGGTCGCCCCGTCGGCGAGCTCGAGCGACACGATGCCGCCGAAGCCGCTCATCTGCCGCGCGGCCAGCTCGTGCCCGGGGTGCGACGGCAGGCCCGGGTAGTAGACCTTCGCAACGCGGTCGTGGGCGAGCAGGTGCTCGGCCACCGCCTGCGCGTTGAAGCTGTGACGCTGCATGCGCACCGCGAGGGTCTTGATACCGCGCGTGGTGAGGTACGCATCGAACGGCCCCGACACCGCGCCCGCGGCGAACTGCAGGAACTGCACCTTCTCGGCGAGATCCGCATCGGCGAAGGCCAGCGCGCCACCGACCACGTCGCTGTGACCACCGAGGTATTTCGTCGCGGAGTGCACGACGACATCGGCCCCGAGCGAGATCGGGCGCTGCAGCGCGGGAGAGGCGAAGGTGTTGTCCACCACGACGATCGCGCCGGCCTCATGCCCGAGCCGGGCCAGGCCCGCGATGTCGGTGATGCGCAGCATCGGATTGCTGGGGGTCTCGACCCAGACCATGCGCGGCGCGCGCTCTTCGAGGGCGGATGCCACGGCATCCAGGTCGCTCATGTCGACCACGCGCAGCTTCACGCCCCAGGGGCCGAGCACGCGGGCCAGCAGCCGGTAGGTGCCGCCGTAGACGTCGTTGCCGAGCAGCACCTCGTCGCCCGGCTGGAGCGCCGCGCGCAGGAGGGCGTCCTCTCCGGCGAGACCCGAGGCGAACGACAGCGCGCGGGCGCCTCCCTCGAGGGCCGCGATCTGCGTCTCGAGCGCCGAGCGGGTGGGGTTGCCGCTGCGGCCGTACTCGTAGCCGCCGCGCAGCCCGCCGATGCCGTCCTGCGCGTACGTCGTCGAGACGTGGATCGGCGGGATGACCGCGCCGGTGGTCTCGTCGGGCGCCTGCCCTGCGTGGACGGCGAGGCTGTCGAAGCCGCGGGCGGCGTCGTGGGTGCTCATGCGGAGTGCTCCTCGGAGGGGGTCGGCAGAAGGGATGCCACGGGTGCAACGTCGTAACCGCGCTCGATCATCCAGTCGTCGTCGAAGATCTTGCTGAGGTAGCCGCGACCGTGGTCGGGGAGGACGACGACGACCACGGCGTCGGCCGGGAGCTCGCGGGCGACGCGAAGGGCGCCGACCACGGCCATGCCACTCGAGCCGCCGACGAGGAGACCCTCCTCGCGGGCGAGGCGACGGGTCATGGCGAACGACTCCGCGTCGGAGACGCGCTCGTAGCCGTCGACCAGGGTCGGATCGAACGCCGCCGGCCAGAAGTCCTCGCCGACGCCCTCGACGTCGTAGCCGTGGATGTCGCCGCCCGAATAGATCGAGCCGACCGGATCGACCCCGATGATGCGGACCGCCGAACCCGCGACCTCGCGGAGGTAGCGGCCGGTGCCGCTGATGGTGCCGCCCGTGCCGACGCCGGCGACGAAGTGGGTGAGCAGGCCCTCGGTGTCGCGCCAGATCTCGGGACCGGTGGTCTCGTAGTGGCTGCGCGGGCCGTTCGGGTTGGCGTACTGGTTGGGCTTGAAGGCCCCGGGGATCTCGCGGACGAGTCGATCCGACACGCTGTAATACGAGTTCGGGTCGTCGGGCTCGACGTTCGTCGGGGTCACGACGACCTCGGCGCCGTAGGCGCGCAGCACCGCCCGCTTGTCCTCGGCGACCTTGTCGGGAACGACGAAGACGCACCGGTATCCGCGCTGCTGCGCGATGAGGGCGAGACCCACGCCGGTGTTCCCGCTGGTCGGCTCGACGATCACCCCGCCGGGCCGGAGCAGACCGTCGCGCTCGGCGGCGTCCACGATGTTGGCCGCGATGCGGTCTTTCGCGGAGCCGCCGGGGTTGAAGTACTCGATCTTCGCGAGAACCGTGGCGGCGATGCCGTCGGTGACGCGGGAGAGGCGGACGAGGGGGGTGTTGCCGACGAGGTCGGCGACGCTCTGGGCGTAACGCACGATGGAGTCCTGGAGGTTGGTGCGCCCGATGCGGGCGCGGCTGACGGGGTCGTCGAAAAAGAACGCGGGGGCGCTCAGCGACAACAGCGACAGGTCAGCACGCCGTCAGCATACCTGAGGTTCCCCGTTCACGACACGGCGCCGAGAAACTCCTCGAAACTCTGCGCGGGCCGCCCGGTGACGCGCTCGATGTCGTTCGAGACGGCGGCCTGATCGCCGCTCGCGATCGAGGTGTAGGTGCTCACCCACGCGTCGACCTGCCAGCGCGGGGCGCCGAAGGCCGCACGCGAGGCATAGGCCTCGTCGACCGTCTCGTCGACGAAGCGAACCCGGTGGCCGCGCACCGCCGAGATCTTCTCGGCGACCTCGGTGAGGGTCAGGGCCTCGGGTCCGGTGAGGTCGTAGGTCGCGTCGGCGTGCGCGGCGGGGTCGAGCAGCACCGCGACGGCGGTCGCCGCCACGTCGGCGCGCGACACGAGCGAGCAGCGGCCGTCGCCGGCGGGGCCGCGGATGACCCCGTCGTCGCCGGCGAAGAGCTCCATCATGTCCATGTAGAAGTTGTCGCGCAGGAACGTGAAGCGCATGCCCGAGGTGCGGATGATGTGCTCCGTCGCCGCGTGGTCGCGTCCGAGCGTGAACACCGCGTCGGGGGCGGCGGCGAAGAACGAGGTGTACACGATCGAGCGCACGCCGGCCGCGGCCGCGGCCTCGACGAAGGTGCGGTGGTGTTCGACCCGGTCGGCGGTCTCGGAGGCCGACACCATGAAGAGCGTCTCGATCCCCTGCAGGGCCGCGCGGGCGGCATCCGCGTCGGAATAACCCGCGACGTGAACCTCGGCTCCCTCGAGCGAGGGGGCACGGGAGGCGTCACGCACGAGAAGACGCTGAGGGATGCCGCGGGCGGCGAGGTCTCGCGCGACCCGGCCCCCTACGGCTCCGGTGGATCCGGTGACGGCGATGACGGGCGGCGTGGACATTCGGCCTCCGGGACAGGTTGGCGGTGTCTCCAGCGTAAGCCGGATCCCCCGCCCTCGGCCGGGAACGTCCTCAGGAGCGGGGTGCGACCAGGCGCGCCACGCGGACCCGCACCGAGGACGGGGTCTCGTCCTCGCCCGCCCCGCGCGCGGCGGTCGCCACGGCGGCGGCGATGACGGCCGCATCGTCATCGGACGACACGCCGATGCAGACGGTGATGGCGCGGGCGCCGGCGGCCTCCTCGACCTCGGCGAGCGAGCCCTCGACGTCCGCCATGTGCTCGAAAGCCCGGGCGACCACCGGTCGCGCCGAATAGCACTCGCGGACGCCTTCGACGGCGGTCACGGCGAGGTCGATGCGCGGAGCGAGCTCCGCCGCGGAGATGGTGGTCATCAGTCTTCCCCCTCGTCGAGGTGCACGTCTACGACGGTGACGTCCACGCGTCCGACCCGCAGGTCGCCGTGCCGCTCGATGGCCGAGCGGATGCCCTCGCGCATCTCTTCGACCGCCGTGTTCATCGCGCGGCCGAAGCGCACGCTCACCGTCACGCGGACATCGAGTGCCCCGCCGGGCTCGGGCTGGTCGAGTCGCACGCGGCCGACCAGCAGCCCCTCGATGCCGTCCCCGACGGTGCGGATCAGCTCGTAGAGGGCGCCCTCGGTGACGACCAGTTCGGTCCCGTCGTCGGTGCGCGCGAGGGGGATGTCGCGGCCGGCCCGGAACTCGCGCATGACCTCGCGCATGATGCTGTCGTACCACGACTCCGCGATCGGCTCGGACGCCTGCTCTTCGACGATCTCTCTCGAGAGCCGCCCCATCCGTTCCATCGACGCCAGGATCGCCTGGCATTCGGCGTTGCGCTCGATCGCCGGGATGCGGGGGATGCGTCCGCGATCGAGATACGCGGAGAGGTCTTCGAGGGAGTACCCCGACCCCCCGATGTCGTCGTCATGCTCGCTCACTGGGGTCACCTCCACTCCTCCATGCGTTCCAGCACTGCCTTCCTCGCCCGGGCGAGACGTCCCCGCACGGTGGCCGCGGATTCGCCCACTTCGACGGCGATCTCGTCGTAGCTGTGACCGCCGACCTCGCGCAGCACCCACACAACGCGCAGATCTTCGGGGAGCTCCCCCAGGATCTTCTTGAGCGCGTCCATCTGCGAGCTCGCCACGACCGAACGCTCCGGGTCGTCGCGGCCCGAGACCATCTCCTCGTCGATCTCCTCCGAGATCTTCCGCGAGCGGAGTCGGTCGGTGGCCTTGCGCGAGACGATCGTCGTGAGCCAGCTTCGCACCTTCTCGGGGTCGGTGAGATCCGGCAGACGTCGCCACGCCGTGATGAGGGCTTCCTGCACGCAGTCATCGGCGTCGGCTCGGGACCCGGTCAGCCGGGTCGCGAATGCGACGAGGAACGGCGCATGCCGACGCACCAGCACTCCGAAGGCGAGCTGGTCGCCATCGGCCGCGCGCGACGCGAGGAAGGCGTCGGTGGCGGAGGACAAAGAGGGCATCGAGGTTCCTGTCAGCAATCGTTCAGCCTCGGGACGTGACGTTTCACGAATCGGGACCGTCCACATAGCGAAACACTCCGGGGCCTGAACGCTCCGGGATCTTGACGAAAGGACCTTCCTCATGGCACAGAACCTCTCCACCACTGCTCCGGCCCGCACCGACGGCGGAAAGACCGTCATCGTCGACGCCGTCGTCGCCAAGGTCGCCGGCATCGCCGCGGCCGAGGTCCCCGGCGTCCACGCCCTCGGCGGAGGAGCCGCGCGAGTGATCGGCAACATTCGCCAGGCCGTCGGTGCGAAGGATTACGCCCAGGGCGTGAGCGTCGAGGTCGGCGAGACCGAGGTGGCCGCCGACATCGCCGTGCAGGTGGAGTACCCCGAGCGCATCCAGAAGGTCGCGGCGAACGTGCGCTCGGCCGTCGAGAAGGCGATCACCGAGATCGTCGGCATGAAGGCCGTCGAGGTCAACGTGACCGTGGTCGACGTCTTCATCCCGGGCGACGACGAGGACGAAGAGGCCCGCGTCCACTGACGCCCGCCCGGCCCGCGGGGTTCACCCCCGCGGGCCCTTCTCTGTGGCGGCTCGCCGACGCCAAGGGTCAACCCGTCCGCCGGATGTCGGTGGCCGCCGCTATCGTCGGCTCATCCCCGACCGAAGGACTCCCATGCGCATCGCCCTCACCGGTTCGTCCGGAAAACTCGGTACCGTTGTCGCCCGTGAACTGCGTGCCGCCGGTCACGACGTCTTCGGCCTCGACGTCCGCGGCGAACGCGGCCCCGGCTTCGTGCAGGTCGACCTCACCGACTACGGCCAGGTGGTCGACGCCCTGACCGCGGTGAACGACCAACACGACGGCTTCGACGCGCTCGTGCATCTCGCCGCGATCCCGGCGCCCGGCATCCGTTCCGACATCGCCACCTTCCACAACAACATGGCGAGCACCTTCAACGTCTTCTGGGCGGCCACGCGTCTCGGCATCCGCAGGATCGTCTACGCCTCGAGCGAGACGGTGCTGGGCCTGCCCTTCGACGTGCCGCCGCCGTACATCCCCGTCGACGAGGAGTACGCGCCGCGACCCGAGTCGGTCTACTCGCTCGTGAAGACCCTCGAGGAACGGTTGGCAGTCGAGCTGGTGCAGTGGAATCCTGAGCTGTCGATCACGGCGCTGCGATTCTCGAACGTGATGGTTCCCGAGGACTACGCGGACTTCCCCTTCGATGACGACGCCCGCGCCCGCAAGTGGAACCTGTGGGGCTACATCGACGCCCGGGACGGCGCTCAGGCGGTGCAGCGCGCCCTCGAGACGGCCCCGGCCGGGTTCGACGCGTTCATCATCGCGGCGGCCGACACCGTCATGACCCGGCCGAACGCCGAGCTGGTGGCCGAGGTGTTCCCGGGCGTCGCGACGCACGGCGACCTCGGCGAGAACACGACGCTGCTGTCGATCGACAAGGCCCGCCGCCTGCTCGGCTATGAGCCGGAGCACTCCTGGCGCGACGGGCGCTGAGGTATCGGCCCGGGTTCCGCAGAGCCCGGGCCATCGGCGCGTGACAGACTCGGCGGATGGACGCCGACGCACAGAACCCCGCTCCCTCACCGACGTCCGCACCCGACGAACCGGTCATCCCGCTTCCGAACGCCCGTGAGAAAGAGGTCAGTTTCGTCGCGCGCAGCGGCGCGGTCGTCACGCTCCGCCTCATCGACACGGGGCGCTTCGAACTCAAGCTCGACACGCGGGGCGACTACACGGCCGTCCTTCTGCACGACGGACACACCTTCGAGCTGCACCCCGCTCCCGGCGTCCACGCCCTCGGCGGTACCGGCCTCACCCCCACCCAGATCTACGAGGGGTTCTGACCCCCGGCGCAAGCCCCGCGGCGAGGTCGATCGCGCGGGATTGACTGGGGATCTCGACCCGGGAGGATCACCGTGACCCACGACGCCGACAGTTACGACATCGCCGTGATCGGAGCCGGGCCCGCCGGAACCGCCGCGGCCCTCCGCGCAGCCGAGCTCGGCGCGTCCGTGGTGGTTCTCGAGGCGGGCCGGGTCGGGGGCACCTGCGTCAACACCGGATGCGTCCCGACGCGCGTGCTCGCGAAAGCGGCTCGTCTCATGCGCGAGACCCGCTCGGCCGACGACTACGGCATCGTCGTCGACGAGCCCCGCGTCGACTGGTCGGCCGTGGTGTCGAGGGTTCACGAGCGGGTGGATGCCGTGCGCTCCATCAAGAGAGAGGCTGAGCGCTTCGCTGAGGCCGGGGTGGATCTCGTGCAGGAGGGGCGCGCGCGCTTCGCCGACGACCACACCCTCGTGCTCGACAGCGGGCGGCGGATCCGCGCGGAGTCGATCCTCGTGTGCGTCGGCGGTCACTCGCGACGCCTGCCGATCCCCGGGGCGGAACTCGCCACGGTCCCCGAGGACGTGCTCACCCTGACCGAACTCCCCCGCCGCGTCGTCGTCATCGGAGCGGGCAACACCGGTGCTCAGCTGGTGACGGTGTTCCGCTCCTTCGGGTCGGAGGTCACCCTCCTCGACGTCGCGCCGCGCGTGCTGATGGCATCCGACGCCTCCATCTCGCGCGTGATCGAGGAGTCGCTCACGGAGCACGGGGTTCAGGTGCGCACCGGCATCGAGACGGTGGAGCGCATCGACCGTACCGACGACGGGTCGCTCACCCTCACCTGGCGCGAGGACGGCTCGTCGCGCGCCGTCGACGCCGACGTCGTGATCACGGCGACCGGGTGGCCCGCCGACGTCGAGGACCTCGGCCTTGACAACGCCGGGGTCGCGGTCGAACGCTCGGCGATCCCCGTCGACCGGTATTTCCGCACGATCGTGCCGCACATCCTCGCCGTCGGCGACGCGAACGGGCGCGACATGCTCGTGCAGGCGGCGCAGTTCGAGGGCGAAGCAGCCGCCGAGAACGCGGTGCTCGGGGCGAATCGACGCACGCCGCACCACCTGCTCCCCGCGGGCGGGTTCACCGACCCCGACTACGCCGGCGTGGGCCTCACCGAGGAGCAGGCGCGCGACCGCGATCCCTCGTGCGTCGTGGCGACGGTGCGCTTCGCCGACCTCGACCGCGCGGTCATCGACGATCGGGAGCGCGGATTCCTCATGCTCATCGCCGACCGTCGCCGCGAGCTCGTGCTGGGCGCCCACGCGGTGGGCGAGAACGCCGTCGAGGTGATCCAGTCGGTCACCACCGCGATGGCGGCCGGCATCGACGTCTCGACCCTGGCCGGGGTGCGCTTCGCCTACCCCACCTACAGCGCGGTCATCGGCAACGCGGCGCGGGCCCTGCTGCACGCCGATGCCCCCGCCCTGTTGGAGTGACACACTGATTCCGTGACCGCCGATTCCGTGACGACACCTCGAACCGCCGTCGACACCGACGCCGCGGGAGACGCGCCCGCTCGCCGCGGGCGGCCGGGGTACGACCGCGAGGGGCTCCTCTCCGTCGCGGTGCAGCTGTTCAACGAGCAGGGGTACGACGCCACGAGCGTGGCCGATCTCGCCAAACGGCTCGGACTGACCAAGTCCGCGCTCTACCACCACTTCTCCTCGAAGGAGGAGCTGCTGGCCGTCGCCCTCGACGCCGCTCTCGACGGCCTCGAGGCTGTGCTCGATCAGCCCGGCGCCCGCGAGGGCGCGGCATCCGATCGCCTCCGCTTCGTGCTCACCGGGGCGACCGACGTGCTCGTGGCCCAGCTCCCGGCGGTCACGCTGCTGCTGCGCGTACGCGGCAACAGCGCGGTCGAGCAGGCCGCGCTCGAACGCCGCCGCGTCTTCGATCACCGGGTGACCAGCCTCGTCGCCGAAGCCCAGGCCGAGGGGAGCGTCCGCGACGACGTCGACGCCGCGGTCGCCGCGCGCCTGCTGTTCGGCATGATCAACTCGGTCGTGGAGTGGTACCGCCCCGGGGGCGGGGTCGACGGAGACCGCCTCGGCTCCGACATCGTGCGCATCGCCATCGACGGCCTCCGCACCGCCTGACCCGGCGGCGGTGCCCCGCGCCCCGCGCCCCGCGCCCCGCCGACATCACACGATCCGGCCGAGCGCACCCGATCCGGGGCCGGCGCACCGTGTGACCTCGAACCGTTCGTGTGTTCTCGCGCGCGAAGAAGGGGCCCGCGCCTGCGCAGGGGCCCCTTCTCGGCATCCGGGATCAGGCGTGCAGGTCGACGCCCTTCGTCTCTTTGATGAGCGAGACCGCGCCGAGCGACACGAGGGCGGCGATCGCGATGTACAGACCGATCGTCCACGAGGCGCCCGTCGAGCGCAGCAGCGCCTCGGCGATCATCGGCGCGAACGCCCCGCCCAGGATCGCGCCGAGCGCGTAGCCGATCGACACGCCCGAGTACCGCACGTTCGCGGGGAACATCTCGGCGTACAGCGCCGCCTGCGGGCCGTACGACAGGCCGAGACCGAGCGTCATGACGAACAGCGCGACGAAGTACCAGACGATGTTCGCAGTGTCGATGAGGAACCACATGGGCACGGCCCACACGGCCAGCAGCAGATAGCCGAGCTGGAAGGTGCGCACGCGTCCGAGTCGGTCCGAGAGCCGGCCGCCCCACAGGGTGAAGGCGAGCCAGCCGAAGGATGCCAGGGTCGTGGCCAACAGCACGGTCGGGCGCTCCATGCCGAGAGCCGACACGGCGTAGGTCGCGAAGAACGCGATGAGCAGGTAGCCCGCGGCGTTGTTGCCGATGAAGACGAAAGCCGTCAGCGCCACCTGGCGCCAGTTCTTGCGGAACAGCTGGCCCAGCGGAGCGGACGACTCCTTGCGACGGCGGACGAGGTCTTCGAAGACCGGGCTCTCCTCGACCGCGCGGCGGATGACGTACCCGACGACGATGAGCACGATCGAGAAGAGGAACGGCACGCGCCAGCCCCACGCGAGGAAGGCCTCGGCCGACATCGACGAGGTGAGGATCCACAGCGTCGCGGTGGCGAGGATCATGCCGACCGGCACGCCGATCTGCGGGTAGGCGCCGAAGTAGCCGCGACGGTGCACGGGCGCGTGCTCGACGGAGAGCAGCGCGGCACCGCCCCACTCGCCGCCCGCGGAGAAGCCCTGCAGCACCCGCAACAGGATCAGCAGGATGGGAGCGGCCACGCCGATCGCGGCGTAGGTCGGCAGCACGCCGATGAGCGCGGTCGACACGCCCATCATGATGAGGGTCAGCACGAGCATCTTCTTGCGCCCCAGGCGGTCGCCGAGCCAGCCGGCCACGACGGCGCCGAGGGGACGGAAGAGGAACGAGATGCCGATCGTGGCGAACGAGAGCACCTGGGCGATCGCCGGATCGCTCTGGGCGAGGGGTGCGAGGAACAGGGGCGCGAGCACGAGGCCCGCCGCCTGCGCGTAGATGAAGAAGTCGTACCACTCGATCGAGGTGCCCACGAGGGTCCCGGCGAGCACGCGCCGTTCCTCTCGTTTCATCCCGGTGGCAGGAGCGGATGCCGAGGTCAGCGAGGCCATGAGAACTCCGTCGTTCTGTGGGGCAGGGTGGATTCGCCGGGTCGGTGCTGTTACCGACCGAGCGTTCAGTAATAGTGTCAGAGGTGCGCGCCCACGACAAGAGGGCGGCGGAAGGAGACGCCATGGCGACCTGGACCATCACCCCCGGAGCCCTCGACGAACGCCTCGGCATCACGGTGACCGAGCAGTCCGCCGATCGCGTCTGCGCCTGGATGCCGGTGGCGGGGAACACGCAGTCCCTCGGCCGCCTGCACGGCGGCGCGACGGCGGCGCTCTCCGAGGCCGTGGGATCGTGGGCGGCCATGATCCACGCCTCCGCCTACGGCAAGGTGTGCGTCGGGGTCGATCTCAACATCACGCACCACCGCGGGGCGGAGAACGGCCGCATTCACGCCGTCGCTACGCCGGCGCACCGGGGCCGCCGCCTGGCCACGTACGACGTCCGCGTCGTAGACGACGAGGACCGACTGATCGCGACCGCGCGCATCACCAACCTCCTGGTCGATCCCTCCTGACGACGGTCGCCGTGTCACGGCATCCACCGACTCTGACAAGGTGGATCGCATGCAGAAGATCCGAGGGGTTGCGCCGCCCCCACGCGGCGCAACCCCTCGCCCGTCACCTTCTGACCCGAACATCGGACGACGGGCGTATGGGTACCTTCTCGAAGCCGGAGTCGGTACCCACCCCCGCATGTGCCGTGTTCGTCGGTCGCGATTCCTTACAGGCCCACCGGAAAATCTTTTCTTCCCCGCCCGCGTAAGGTTCGGCGACGCGGCGACACAATCCGGGTATACGCACGAGGAACGACAGCGGTGACGGACGACGCGGATTTCGCGGCGCTGTTCCGTGAGCACTACAACACCGTTCGGCGATTCATCGAACGGCGGGTGTCCGATCGCGAGGCCGCAGACGACCTCGCGATGGAATGCTTCGAAATCGCGTGGCGCAAGCGCGATCCGCGAGAGCCGTTCGGATTGCCGTGGCTGTACCGCACGGCGCGCAACCTCATCGCGAACGAGTACCGACGACGAGACCGTGAGGGGGCACTGTGGACGCACATCGAGGACCAGGTGCGCACCCTCTCGACCGAGTCGGGAAGCGAGATGATCGAACGGCTCGTGGAGGCGATCCGCGGGCTCTCGGACAAGGACCGCGAGATCCTCTGGCTCACCTACTGGGAGGATCTCTCGGCCGCCGAGGTCGGCGTGGTCGTCGGAGCGAGCGCCGGAACGGTGTGGACGCGCTTGAACCGCGTGCGCGTCAGACTCCGGCCGCTGCTGTCCGACACGGCACGCTCGAGCGAGGAGGTGTTCGATGAACGACGATGACCTCGCCCGTGCCCTGCGCCGACTCGACCCGGCGCGAACGCCCCTCGACGCCCCGATCCCCCTCGCCGCCGAACGCCGGGCTCGCGCGTTCGCGCAGACCGCTCAGCGACCGCGCCGTCGACCCGTCTACGCCGCCTGGGGCTCGGCCGCCGCGGTCGTCGTCCTGGTCCTCGCGATCGTCACCGGAGTCTTCTGGATGCCGAATACCCCGGCATCCGCCCTCACTCCTCAACCGCTGGTGTTCACCGCCGTCAGCGACGATGCGTCGCAGGTGATCGCGCAGGCGCAACGACGATTGACCGACGGTTCCGACCCCTCCGAACCCGAGCGACGATCACTGTCGCTCGGGTGGTACTTCAGCGGATCGCCCGACGAGGCCGAGGCGACGGTGTTCCGCCGCGAGTGGGTCGACGTGCGCTGGAACGAAGACCTGTCCGGATCCGTCGTGACGACCGTCGCCGAGGCGACCAACGCCGCGGGAGACGAGGTGCCCACGGGCGAGCCCACTCCCGGGACCGTGGTCGGTGACCTGCAGTTCGTGCGGAACCAGTTCTCCCCGCTCTCCCCCACCGCCCCCGAGCCCACCGTCGACGCGATGCGGGCCCTCGTGCTCACCTCGACCGGCGCCGGCGACCAGCTCACGGCGGGCGATGCGATGCTCGGCGCGCGGTCGCTGCTGGGCGAGTGGACCCTCACCGGTCCGCAGCAGGCGGCGTTGCTCGAGGTCGTCGCGAAGGCTCCGGGTCTGCGCGTCGTGGGGACCGCGTTCGATCGGGTGGGGCGTCCGGTGATCGGTCTGGCCGCCGTGCCCTCGGGGCTGACGACCTCCGAGGCGACGCTGCTGCTCTCGGCCGACACGGGGCGCATCGTCGGATACGAGTCGAAGCTGCTCGCCGACAATCCCAGCCTGAGGCTTCCCGCGGGCTCCATCACCGACTACACCCTCTGGGACGTCTCCGACAGAAAGGCGGACGCCGAATGACCACGACCGACGAACTGCACCCCGACATCGCCGCGGCCCTCGCCGAGATCCCCGGCGGGGTCGTCATCGACTCGCATCACGCGGAATGGCCCGAGCTCGGCATGACCGTCGACGTGCCCTCCGGCACCGAGCGCGCCGTCGGCAGCTGCGCCGACGGGAACGTGTGCGCCTTCAGCGGGTCGAGCCTGTCGGGAACGCGGGTGTCGTTCGCGTACTGCGGCACGTACTCCCCCGGCATCTCCGTGCGCTCGATCGCGAACGCGCGCTCCGCCGGCTACGTGCAGGCCCGCTCCTCGTCGGGGTCGGTGCTCGCGACCGCGATCGCGACGTCGTGGTCGAACGTCTCGGGCACCGTCGCCACCCTGAACTGCGTCCCCTGAGCCGGGCTCACCGCCAGGGGCGTTCCGACCGGCGGCGCCAGTAGTCGACCGGGTCGGTCGCAAGTTCCCCCGCGGTGGCGACCGGTCGCGCGCTCGCGCCACGGCGCAGGTGCGCGAGGGTGGTCGCGCCGCTGAGCACGATGTCGGCCCAGGGCTGCGCGAGCGCGGCGCCGAGAGCGAACACGTCGGAGGGCATTCCGGATGCCAGGGCCTCGAGGTGACTGCCCGATTCGGCGCGAGCGAGCTCGCCGTTGGCGAGCGCCTCTTTGACGACCACTATCCAGCCGGCGTCGTGGGCGTCCTGCAGGGCGGGGGCGACGGAGGGTTCGAGCAGGTTCCACGTCGACTGCACGACCGAGAACGGGGACTCCTCGACCGCGAGAGCGGCGCGGATCACCTCTGCCTGGTGCGGCCCGCTGGTCGAGAGACCGATGCGCACGCCCTCGTCTCGGAGGCCGCGCAACCGCGCCAGCAGGACCGCGTCGCCGAGCGCGGTGCTCTCGGGGGTCACGGAGTGGATCAGGTAGAAGTCCGGGGCCGAGCCCAGCGCCTCGAGCGTCTCGGGCCACTGCCGGTCGAACATGGCGACCGAGTGTTCCTTGCGCTCGTGCTCAGCGGCATCCATCCTCCACGCCCCGACGTAGGCGTAGCCCCACTTCGACCCCACGGTGAGGTGCTCGCGACGGCCCGGGTGAGCGGCGAGCCACGTCCCCAGGAACTCCTCGGCGAGACCGTACGAGCGGGCGGCGTCGATGTACCGGATGCCGAGAGCCCACGCCTCGTCGAGCAGCTTGTGCGCGCGCTCGCGCATCGCGTCGACCGAGCGCTCGGCGGGGTCGCCCAGGTCGCTGTCGCGCGCGGTCGTGATGTAGGCGGGGCGACCGACGGCGGCGAGGCCGAGCCCGAGGCGGGCGGAGGTGGCATGCATCCCTCGACGCTAGCGTCCGGGCGGACGGCTCGCGTCAGCTGCGCCGGTGCCGACGCACCTCGACGGCGCTGAGGACGATGGCCGACCCCGAGAACACCACGGACACCGCGAGGGCGAGGGTGAGAGCGTCGGCGAAAGCGCCGGGTTCCGGCGCGGGAGATCCGGGGGCCGCCGACCCGGCTGCACCCGCGATCGCGAGCGCGAAGGCGGTGCCCAGCACCGTCTGTCCGATCGACGACCCCACCCGCTGGGCCGTCTGCACGACTCCGCCGGCAACGCCTCCTCGGCGGGGATCGACGTCGGCGAGGGTGAGCGTCTGGTTGGGGGTGACGATCGCACCGCCCGCGATCCCGAGCACGAAGAGGGGCACGCACAGCCGCAGGATGACCCCCACCGGGTCGGTCGCTTCGGCTCCCGCCTGCACGAGAAGACCGAGGACGACCGTGACGCCGGTGAACACCGCGACCGCTCCGACGAGCAGCGGACGGCCCACCCGCGACACGAAGCGCCCCGCCACCGGGGCCCCGACGACCGAGCCGATCGCGTAGGCCGTGACGCCGAGGCCGGACTGCAGCGCCGAGAAGCCGAGGCCGTTCTGGTAGTACAGCGCGAGCACGAGCGGAATGCCGGTGTTGCTGCAGAAGAAGACGACCGCGAAGACGACACCCGTGACGAAGGAGCGGACGCGGAACAGGCGCAGGTCGAGAAGGGGCCCGGCATCCGCTCTCGTCAGTCGTGCCTCGTGGCGGACGAGGGCGAACAGGAATCCCGCGGCGGGAACGAGCAGGAGCAGCGTGAGAGGCCCGCCGCTCTGACCCGTCTCGACGATGGGGAACAGCAGGCACAGCACGCCCGCCCCGAGCAGCAGCGCGCCGAGGACGTCGATGTGGCGCGAGGATCCCGTCGAGGACGGTCCGTCTGCCGGGACCCACCTGCGGGCGAGCAGGACCGCGGCGATCCCGACGGGCACGTTGACGAAGAACACCAGGCGCCAGCCGATCTCGGGGCCGCCCGCAGCGATGAGCAGACCCGCGATCACCGGACCCAAGGCCGTGCCGGCGCCGACGGTCAGGCCCAACCGCCCGAAGGCGCGACCCCGTTCCCACGCGGGGAAGGCGTTCTGGATGAACCCCGAGACCTGCGGCCCCATCATTCCGCCGAACAGTCCCTGGACGACGCGCGCAGCGATCAGCAGCCCGGCGTTCGGGGCGAGGCCGACGGCGGCGCTCGCGCTCACGAAGCCGAGCACGGCGACCGTGAAGATGCGTCGGCGCCCCCGCTGGTCTCCCAGCCGCCCGCCGATCACCGGCACCAGGGCGAAGGCGAGCACGTACCCCGTCACGATCCACTGCAGCTCACTCGCCCCCGCGCCGGTGGATCGCCCGATCGAGGGCAGCGCGACGTTCGTGACGCTCACGTCGAGCAGGGCGGCGAACTGCCCCATCAACATCACCGAGAGCGCCCGCCACCGACGCGGGTCGGGAGCGGGGGCGGATGCCGTCATGCGGCGTCCCGTGCGGGAGCGGAGCCCGCAGCGGTCCAGGGGATCGGCATGCGCCGAGCCTATGCCTGCGGGGAGGGCCGGGCTCCGATGCAGGGTGGGGAACACCGCGACGGTGGATCGGGTTGATCCCCTGGACCGAAGACGAGCGGAACGGCTATGACCTACACAGACTCCTACGACGACACGGCGCAGCCGATCTGCCCCTCGTGCGGCGTGACGATGCACCCCCTGCTCGAGCAGGGCGGCGGCGCCGACGAGTGCCGCGAGTGCGGGTTCCAGCTGGAATGGTCGACGCCCGGGCCCCGCCGCGACCTTGACGACGACGACCGTCCGCGGGACCGCTGGGCCGACGAGTCATAGCCGCCGGGGCGGCGGGAGCGTCACGAGAACAGGAGGCGCGACGAGAACAGGCCGATCCGCGCCGGATCGGCCTGTTCTCGTGGCATCCCCTGTTCTGGGCGCGGGCGGGCCGGGCTCAGCGCTCGAGCACCACCGCGAGGCCCTGGCCCACGCCGATGCAGATCGCCGCGACCGCGACTCCGCCGCCTCGGCGCTTCAGCTCGTGAGCGGCGCGGGCGATGATGCGACCGCCCGAGGCACCGAGCGGGTGGCCGATGGCGATCGCGCCGCCGTTCTCGTTCAGGTTCGAGGGGTCGAGCTCGGTCCACAGCTTCGCGCACGCGAGGGTCTGCGAGGCGAAGGCCTCGTTGAGCTCGACGAAGGTCACGTCGTCCCACGTGCGGCCGGCACGCGCGAGGGCCCGATTCGCGGCTTCGACCGGGGCGACGCCGAACACGTCGGGGTCGTTGCCGAAGGCGGCCCGACCGGCGATGCGGGCGAGCGGCTCGGCGTCGAGCACTCCTTCCGCGCCCAGCAGCACCACCGAGGCCCCGTCGTTGATGGGCGAGGAGTTGCCGGCGGTGACCGTGCCGTCCTTCTGGAACGCGGGGCGAAGGCCCGCCAGCACCTCGGCGGTGGAGTCGTCGCGAATGCCCTCGTCACGGGTCAGCGCGTGCCCCTCGACCTGCACGATCTCGTCGTCGAAGCGTCCCTCGGCCCACGCGGCGGCGGCCAGGCGGTGGCTGCGGGCGGCGAAGGCGTCCTGCTCCTCGCGCGAGATGGCGTAGATCTGGGCGAGCTTCTCGGCGCTCTCGCCGTTCGAGATGGTCCAGTCCTTCCGCAGCCGCGGGTTGGTCATGCGCCAGCCGATCGAGGTGTTCCACATCGTCTGGTTCGCTGCGGGAAAGGGCCGCGGGCTCTTCTCCACGACGAAGGGGGCGCGGGTCATCGACTCGACACCGCCGGCGAGGATCACGTCGGCATCTCCGGCCTCGATCGCGCGCGAGCCCTGGATCACGGCATCCAGCGAGGATCCGCACAGGCGGTTGATCGTCGTCCCCGGTACCGAGGAGGGGAAGCCCGCGAGCAGCGCCCCGAAGCGCGCGACGTTGCGGTTGTCTTCTCCGGCCTGGTTCGCGTCGCCGAAGAGGACGTCTTCGATGCGGGCGGGGTCGATCCCGGTACGCTCGACGACGGATGCCATGACCGTGGCGGCCAGATCGTCGGGGCGGACGTCGGCGAAGGCTTTGCCGTGTCGCGCGAAGGGGGTGCGGACGGCGTCGTAGACGAAGGAAGCGGGCATGGGTCAGACCTCCAGTTCGAGACCGAGCAGCGCCTCGATCTCCGCGTGCGTGTTGTCGCCGAACAGCTCGCGCACGCGGAAGCCGGAGGCGGTGACGTCGAAGACGCCGTGGTCGGTGTACACCCGCGAGACGCAGCCGACGCCGGTGAGCGGGTAGGTGCAGGCGGCGACGAGCTTGGGCTCTCCGCCCTTGGTGAGCAGGTCGGTCATGACGTAGACGTCCTTCGCGCCGATGGCGAGGTCCATCGCGCCGCCGACCGCGGGGATCGCGCCGGGCTCGCCGGTCGACCAGTTCGCGAGGTCGCCGCCCTCCGACACCTGGAACGCGCCGAGCACGCACACGTCGAGGTGGCCGCCGCGCATCATCGCGAACGAGTCGGCGTGGTGGAAGTAGGCCGCGCCCGCGAGGGCGGTGACCGGCTGCTTGCCGGCGTTGATGAGGTCGGGGTCGATCCGGCCGCGCTCGGGCGCCGGGCCCATGCCGAGCATGCCGTTCTCGGTGTGCAGCACGATCTCGAGCCCCGCGGGCAGGTAGTCGGCGACCAGCGTCGGCGCTCCGATGCCGAGGTTCACCACGGCACCCTCGGGGATGTCGGATGCCACGCGGGCGGCGAGATCCGTGCGGGAGATGCGCGTGGTCACTGGGCTGCTCCTTCTTCGGCGAGGGCGCGGCCCTCGATGTCGACGCCGCCGACGAATTCCCCGTCGCGGAGCCACCGGCGCTCCCCCACCGCGATCACGCGATCGACGTAGAGGCCCGGGGTGACGATCGCCTCGGGATCGAGCGCGCCGAGCTCGACGATCTCGTCGACCTGCACGATCGTGGTGGCCGCGGCAGCGGCCATGATGGGCCCGAAGTTGCGCGCCGTCTCGCGGTAGACGAGGTTGCCCCAGCGGTCGGCCGCGCGAGCGCTGACGAGGGCGACGTCGGCGTGGATGGGGTACTCGAGCACGTAGTCGCGGCCGTCGATGCGCCGCGTCTCTTTGCCCTCGGCGAGCTGCGTGCCGAAGCCGGTGGGGGTGAAGAACCCGCCGATGCCGGCGCCGGCGGCGCGGATGCGCTCGGCGAGGTTGCCCTGCGGCACCAGCTCGAGCTCGAGCTCGCCCGCACGGTAGAGGCGGTCGAACACCCACGAGTCGCTCTGGCGAGGGAAGGAGCAGATCATCTTGCGCACCTGGCCTGCCGCCAGAAGAGCCGCCAGCCCCGTGTCGCCATTGCCGGCGTTGTTGTTGACGACGGTGAGGTCACCGGCGCCGTGCGCGATGAGCGCGTCGATGAGCTCGACGGGCTGACCGGCTCGGCCGAAGCCGCCGATCATCACGGTCGCGCCGTCGGCAATGCCCGCGATGGCCGCCTCGAGGTCGGGAACGGTCTTGTCGATCATGCGGAGGATCCCCCGTTGTTCGCTGTGCGTACACACGTACGATGTGCGAACAGAATACTCCCGTGAGGTCGCGCCGACAAGAGTCCCGGGCACACCGAACGTGCGGTCGCGCCGGGTCCCGGCATCCGGTCTCGGAAAAACCTGTCGACGCGTCAGACGAGCCGGATGTCGGCGTCGATCTCGGCGGTCGCGGCACGGAGGGCGGGAAGGCAGTCCCCGCGCCACGCATCGGCGTCACCGCGGGCACTCGCCGAGATGTTCACGGCCGCCACGACCGTCCCCTGCCGGTCGTGGAGGGGGGCCGCCAGGGAACGCAGGCCCTCTTCGAGCTCCCCATCCACGAGGGCCCACCCCTGTGCGCGCACTGCGTCGAGTTCGGCGACGATCGCGTCGACGTCGGTCCGCGTGCGCGGCGTCAGAGATGCCGGATGCGAGGCCTCGACGATCTCGCGCGCCCGATCCACCGGAAGGGCGGCGAGCAGCACCCGCCCCATACTGGTGGCGTAGGCGGGAAAGCGCGTGCCGATCGTGATGCCCACGCTCATGATGCGCCGGGTGGGAACGCGCGCGACGTAGACGATGTCGGCCCCGTCGAGCACGGCCGCCGAGACGCTCTCGCCGACCTCGCGCGACAGGCGCTCGAGGTGAGGCTGGGCGAGGGCTGGCAGCGACAGGGCCGAGAGGTAGCTGAAGCCGAGCTCCAGCACCCGCGGGGTGAGCGAGAACACGCGACCGTCGGCGCGCACGTACCCCAGCGTCTCGAGCGTCTGGAGGAACCGGCGGGCCGCGGCCCGGGTGAGATCGGCGCGACGCGCGACGTCGCTGAGGGTCAGCGCCGGGTTCTCGGCGTCGAAGGCTTTGATCACCTCGAGACCGCGAGCGAGGGATTGGACGAACTCTCCCGATTCACTCACGCGGCTCACCCTACCGGGGCGTCGGGCCGGCCCCGGAGCTGCTCGCCGTCGCCACGGCGCCCGGTCCACGGATTTCCGAGGGTCACTACATGTGTAGTCTTACGCGTGTGCAGAGTAAACCCGCAACGACCACCACGGCCCGCATCGCAGCCACCGCGGGCCTCGCCGCGTTGGGGCTCCTGCACGGAGCGTGGGCGGCGGGGTCCTCGTGGCCGGCCGACTCCCCGGAGGCCCTGGCCGAAGCCGTCGTGGGTGCCCCGTCGGCACCCGCTCGCCTCCCCACGATCGTGGTGGCGGCGGGCCTGACGGGCGCAGCGGTTCTGGTCTCGGGGCGCGTGGGGCGATCCCCCCTCGCGCGTATCTGGCTGCGCGTTCTGCAGGTGGCCCTGTTGACCAGGGGAGCCCTGGGTGGAACCGTCGCGGCCGAGGTCATCACCGGGACACCCCCGTCGGCGACCTTCCGTCGCCTCGACCGCGTCCTCTACCGCCCCCTCTGCCTCACGCTCGGGGTGGCCGTCGCGCTCAGCCGGTGACGACGGCGGGCCGCCCGCTCAGACCGGCCGCGGCCCGGACGAGACGGGCGACCGCCCCCTGGTCGTGGGCGAGGAACCCCAGCTTCCGAGAGAGAAGCTGGGTGGCGCGCACGACACTGTGGCGACGACCCCGATAACGGCGGAGCAGGGTCGAGGGGTCGCCGAGCGCCCCGGCGAGCACGGCGGCGTCGCCGACCGCGAGCGCCGCCCCCAGGCCCAGGTTCGGAGTCAATGCATGAGCCGCGTCCCCCAGCAGCAGAATCCGCCCCCTGCCCCACGACGGCCGGGTCAGCTCGCGCAGCTCATGACGAAGGAGGCGATCCTCCGGGAGTCGGCGCAGCAGTGACAGCGCCTCGCGCTCGCGCGCGGGAAGAGCCGAACGCTCGACCAACTGCTCGTCGGGGGCCGGATGCGAGCGCACCACGTAGACGTAGGTCCGCCCGCCGAGCAGGGGCACGACGCCGACGCGTTCCACGCCGTTCCAGAGCTCGGTCCCTGCCGACCCGGCATCCATCTCGACAATCCCGCGCCAGCACACCTGTCCCGACTCGCGCACGCGAGCGACGGGATCGACGGCGGCTCGCACGGTGGACAGCAATCCGTCGGCACCCACCACGAGATCCGCCCGCATCGCCCGCCCCGCAACGGTGCACCGTACGCGATCCCCCTCGTCCACGACGTCCCGCACCGGCGAGGCCACGCGGACGTGCGCGACGGCTTCCGCGTCGCGCGCCAACGCGGCCACGAGTTCTTCCCGGGCGAACGACGAGCGCCCACGCACCGCCCCGCGGGTCGCTGCGGTCGACGTCGTGATCGACATCGCCGTCAGCGGTCGCCCCAGACCTTCCAGACCGAATCCCGCCGAGGCGAGCAGCGTCAGCGCCGCGCCATCGAGGAGGATCCCCGCGCCGTCCGCCCGCACGCGCGGGGCCTTCTCCGCCACGACGACCTCATGCCCCGCGACGGCGGCCATGCGCGCCACGGTCAGTCCGCCGATTCCCGCACCCACGATCAGGATCTTCACATCGCGATACTACACATGTAGTGCCGATACGGTGAGAACATGACCGACCGCGCCACCCACGTCCTCGCGGCTGCCGTGAGGGTGTTGGCGTCTCAGGGAGCGCGCGGACTGACCCACCGCGCGGTCGACGCCGCGGCGGCGCTTCCCCTGGGGTCCACGTCCAACCTCTTCCGCACTCGGCGCGACCTCGTCGCCGCCGTCGTGGACGCGATGCTCGAGAGCGACCGTGCTCGCCTGCACGCCGCCGCCGCCGAACATCCCGCATCACTCGGAACACTGGCGTCCATCTTCGTGTCGGCGACGCTTCGCGAAGCCGCAGACGATGTGCGGGCCCGTGCGGCGCTCGCCATGGACCCGGATGCGGGCGTGTTGCGCTCCGCTCGCGAGGACTTCCTCACTGACGGGGGCGATCACATGACGCGGCTCGTCTCGGGAGAGGCGCAGCGCTTGGCCGTCGCCTTCATCGACGGCATCCTGTTCGACGCGGCGGTGAACGGCGCGACGCATGACCCCGCGAGGCTCGCGCGCATGATCGACCTCGCACTACAGGCCGACCGGGCCTGACCCACCGCGTCTCGGCCGGTTGTCGAGGACGCAGCGTGGTCGAGGGCTGACCACTGTCCCGCTCATCCTCGACCTCGATGCTTCACGAGGGCGCAATGCGCACCCGGCGGCTCACCGCGAACGCCCTCCCGCTTTCACCGGCTCGCCGGCCCACGCCGAACGGAGAGCGACTCAGTCCAGGAGCGCGCGGGTGCGCTGCCGCAGGAGGGAAGCGGCATCCTCGCGCGAACGAGCGGAGCCACCCTCTTGCGCGAGCTGCATCGCGAGCTCAGCAAGAATCGCGGTTGCGAGGAAGAGATCCGCCGCCCCTTCGACGCGCACCTCCCCGTCGTCGTCGTGCAGGACGCGGACGGCCGTGGCGGGTGTCCCGAGCAAAGCCGCGAGAGCGGTCCGGTCCTGGGGAGCCATCTCCCAGAACGGGCGGTCCGTCGCCGCTACCCGGTCGACCAGGTCGAGCAGGAATAGGCGCGCATTCTCCTGAGCCATGTGTCATCTCCTCCTGTCCGGTGTGGTGCCGGGCATACCGTCCACCGCCCCGGCATCCTTCTCACCGCGTCTTTCCCATTCGCGCAGCGCTCTCCGCTCCGCGGCGTTCGCCGGCCAATCTGCGATGACCGCGTTGACGTACCAGATCAATCCGATGCGGTAAGCCCACGTCCGACAGGGGCGACCGATGCTCCGCGCCACGCGCTGCGCCGCCTGACACCACGCGTCTGCGGCTGCCTGGGTGGCGAGGGTCGCGAAGGCCCGACCGGAAGTTCTCAGGTCGTGCACGCTCATCACGGAGTCCACACTTACACCGTAAGCCTAGATCACACCGTAGAGCGCGGTTCTCTCATTGGTGGTGCGAACTCATTGACTGCGCACCGAATGGAGCCCCGAATCCGACACTGATCGGATCGATGGACGAGTGGCGAATGCGCGCCGACGCCCACGGCATCCCCCGAGGTGCCAGCTGGATCAGTCGCGCACGCCCATGCGCACCCACCTCTGTGCGCGCCAGATGACGTTGTAGAGATTCCACGGCGCGAGGTTTCACGTGTCCCATTCCTGGCCGACGCGTGCGGTCCAGGCCGGGATGCGTCCGCAGCAGACACGGTGTCCGAACAGGCTTGTAATTGAGCGCGCCTGGAACTCAACGGCTATACGGACGAATCCACGATTCCTGAATATCGGAAACTGCCCGGCGTCCCGATCACAGTCGACTCGATAAGCGGGAACACCTGGACGCGGGGGCAGAATCACGCGTTGGCAGCTACCCGAAGTTGCGCGCGAGTACGTACCCGAATTGCTGGATCTCACCCAGCCGATCGAGGAGCTTGAGCGCCAGGCGCAAGAGAAAACGCTGCGCTTCGAGCCGCCAGGGCTGGCGGCCGCACAGGGGCGTTTGCGCCCGGGGGCTGGGGCCGTTTCAGTCCATTGTGAATATGTCGTACATCCTATCGGGGACGTCTGTTTCAGGTCTCATCGGGCAGATTCGCACGAAGCTGGTCGATGTGATCGCTGATCTGACGGTAGCCACACCGCTGACCGACCTGCCTCGACGTGAGGACGTTGACGCCGAGGATCCCCCACGGGAAGCGCTCCCCGGTCCGGCGGCGCACGGCGACGTCGGGGAGGAACCGCAACGCCGCGCCGGCGCCGCCGGCGAGGGCGACGACAGCGAACACGAGGGGATTACGTCGGCCAATCTACGCGGCCCGGCTCCGACGCCGTCATGGCGCAACCCTTGTTCCGGAAGACCCGCCGGCTCATCGCGATGCCGACCGCGCGCACGAGGTATCGGCGGTCAGGCCTCGAGCGCCTCGACCCGGCGTCGGAGTTCTGCGGCCTTCTCCGCGCCGAGCTGCGCGGCCGCCAGTTGCAGGGCCGCGCTCGCGGTGAGCGTCTTCGCCACGAGGTACGTCGGGCTCTTCTTCAGGTCGGGGATGACGTCGAGGATGATCGCCTCGGCATCCGGGTCCGTCATGAGTTTGCCGAGCTTCACCTTGGCGAGGTCGTATCGAGCGGCCATCGTGTCTCCTGATCCGGGCGCACCGTCGTCGCCCTGACGAGATTCTTGCACATATGTACAGCTAAATCACGACGCGTGACGGATCACGGGCGATCTCACCGGTCAGCGCGAACGCCGCACGAGCCTCGGGCGTCCAGAACGCTCCGACATAGACGTGAAAGCCGTCGGGGGCCGCCACCAGCCGCACCGCGGAACCCGCCTCCCGCGCCCGCGCGGCGAAAGACACCGCGTCGTCGTAGAAGATGTCGCGGCCCCCCTGGAAGATCACCGTGGGCGGCAGGCCCGCCGGGTCGGCGTGGATCGGGTTGAGCGTGGCATCCCGAAGCGGCCGGCCACGCGCCCACGCGACCGCACCCGCGCGCAGCCCCGGCACGCGCAGAGACGGGTCCCGCCGAACGCGGCGTGCGATCGCCGGGTTCCCGAGCTCGAGATCGAGCCAGGGAGAGAACAGCACGAGCGCGTCGGGGCGTCGCTCGGCGCGAGCCGCGAGCCCCAGGGCGACCGTCCCGCCCGCCGAGTCGCCCGCGACGAGCAGCCGCGACGAGCCCGCGCGGCGAGCCAGGCGCGCGTACTCGGCATCGACGAAGGCCGCGGTCGCCTCGGCGTCGTGCTCGGGAGCGAGCGGGTAGGTGACCACGGTGATCGCCGCTCCCGTGCTCCGCGCGAGGCGTTCGACGATCCACCAGTGCTCGGCGACGAGCGGGTTCACGAGTCCCCCGCCCGGGAGGTACATGAGCTCGACGCCCGCGGTCCGGGTCGCTGGTTCGTAGCGGACGACGGGCAGTCCGCCGGGCCTCGACACGACGACGCGGCCCGAACGGCGCAGGCGCGTCGGCGGGTCGGCGGGTCGGCGGTCGGGCGACAGCGTGGCGAGGTAGTCGTCGCGCGCGAGGGCTCGACGGATACTCGTGGCGTTCACCCGCATCGCCGCCGCCGTGAGCCTCATCGCGATCGACACGCGCTCAGCCCTCGGCGGCCATGTCGGCGAGCGCGTTCGTCGTGACGAGTCGCACGACGGCGGGCAGCCCCGCCGCGATCTTGCGCCCGACCAGCGGCCCGAACACCGCGGCGAGGGGTCCGGTGATCTCCACCGCGTGCGTCACCGACAGACCGTTGGCGGTCCGCCGCATGCTGTGAGGGAACGACAGGACCGCCCCCGGCAGACCGATGCGGAAGTTCATCGCGACCCCCGGCTGCAGTTCGGTGAAGGTGAAGCGCTGCGCGGGAGTCCCGTGGTTGACGACCCGCCCGGTGGCGCCCACTCGAGGGGGAACGGCGAAGGTCGCCTCGCGCAGGTCCGGGTCGTCGACGGCCCAGTCCGCGGGGGTCGTCCATCGCTTCCACACGGCCTCCGGGGTCGCGGTGGTCAGGTGAGTGTATTCGCGGCGCCAGGTCATCGGACGGCTCCCGTCTGCTCGTGATCGGTCGAAGAGGAGGCGAGGATGCTCCGCGCCTGGAGGGCTGCTCGTTCACCGGCGCGGACGGCCCCGTCCATGAAGCCGGTCCACTGCTCCGCGGTCTCGGTTCCCGCCCAGAGGATCGGACCGACGGGAGCACCGACGGCGGCGGCATAGGGCACGACGGCCCCCGCTCCGGGGGCGGCCGTCGGTCCTCCGCCGACCCACGGCTCCGCTCCCCAGCGCTGGTCGATGTAGCCGACGGCATCCAGAGCCCGCGGGCCGAACAGGTCGGCGAACGACGACAGCGCGCGTGCCCGCCGCTCGGGCTCGGGAAGCTCGTCCCACTCGCGGGCGTAGACCCCGCCGATGAACCCGAGCAGGACACCGGGAGCGTCTGCGCCCACGGGGCCGGCGTCGAAGGTGATGAAGACCGGGCCGGTGTCGGAGATCCCCTGACCCGACAGATCACCGTCGCGCCAGAACGGGCGCTCGTAGACCGCGTACGCCTTCGACAGCACCCCGGCGGGCCAGCGCTGGGCCATCTGCCTGTGGACCGACGGCAGAGCGGGCGAGAAGTCGATCCGTCCCCGCTGCGACGGCGGAACGGCGACCACGACGGCTTGGGCCGTGACCTGCTCATCGGCGGTCGAGACGCGGACCCCCTCGTCGATGACCTCGATCGACCGCACGGGCGCGTTCAGACGCAGCGCGGGCCCGAGCACCGCGGCAAGACGCACCGCGATCTCGTGCGACCCTTCGACGAAGTGCTCGTCCTGTGCACCCCCCTCGGTGTCCAGCATCGACGACAGTCCGCCGGCCTGGTGGATGTAGTGCAAGGCGTGCAGGAACGACAGCTCGTCCGGCTCGCACCCCCACGTCGTCCGAGCCGCGATGGCGATGAGATCGCGGGCCGCCGCCGACGCGTGCGAGCGACGGAGCCACGACCCCAGGCTCTCGGCATCCCATTCCGCCGCGTGTGCAGCTGCGGACGGGTTGCCGCACGGAACGGTCCGCGCCAGACGGTCGAGAGTGAGCTGGATGCGGCCGACGTCGAGCAGACTCGCCCCCACGGGGGGCACGGTACCGCGGTAGCGCCGGCGCTCCCCGCGCCAGCGGATGACGTTGCGGCCCGCGGAGTAGGTGGGGTAGCGCGAGACGCCCACCTCTTCGGCGAGCGCGAGGATGCGGTCCTGCCCCGGGCCGACGAAGGTGCCACCCAGGTCGACGTGGACGCCGTCGACTTCGGCCGACGAGACGCGCCCCCCGACGCGAGCGGCGGCTTCGAACACCGCCACGGTGGACCCGAACTGGCGCAGGCGATGGGCGGTGGTCAGGCCCGATAAACCGGCACCGACGACGATCACGTCGACATCGACGACGGGGGCGCGATCCGTGACGTTCGAGGAAGCGGTCATAGGCTTGCTCCGTTTCTGGTGTGGCACCGACCGGCGCGGTCGGCGAGGAGGGCAGTGTGAGCGAGACGACGAGTCGATCGATGCGAGCCCGTGGCCGCGCACGACGCGAGCTGCTGCTGGACGCGACGCTCCGCATCATCGCGGAGGGCGGGATCGCGGCCGTCACGCACCGCGCGGTGGCCGCGGCGGCGGGCGTTCCGCACTCGTCGACGACCTACTTCTTCGACTCCCTCGACGACATGATCGGCGAGGCCGTCGCGCACGCGATGGCCGCCGAGATGGATCGTCTGCAGCAATTCCGCTCGCTGCTGGAAACCGGCGGGAACCACCCGGGCGCGGCGATCGACGAGTTCGTCGAGATCGTGCGCAACCAGTCGCAGGAGAACACCGTCGCGCAGTTCGAGATCTACCTGTTCGCCTCGCGCCACCCGGCTCTCCGGGCGCACGTGGAGCGCATCCTCGATGAGACGAGGGCGCTGGCCGCGGCGGTCCTGCGCAGCAACGGCGTGACCGACCCGCATGCTGCGGCCGCGGTCGTCGCCCTGATCGATGGTTTCGCCCTGCATCGCATCGCCCGTTCTGAGGAGGTCCAGTTCCAGTCGCTGGCGCACGCTCTGCGCGCCGTCATCGTCGGGTTCGTGACCCTTGCTACGACGTCGTCGTTGAGCGACGACCGCCCCCTCGATTAATTGGCACAAATGTACATGTTTAGGAAGCCCAGTTTGGGCGGTGCGCGCTGAATTCACATGACGGATACAGAAAACAGTACTTCTGTGCAATAAAGTAACCCGATAGTCGATCCCATCGCCGTGATCGACAGAAGGGTTCCTCGATGAGCCGTCCCCGCCCCCAGGACCACCTGCTCCGCTGGGGTGCCCGCACCCTGGGCTCCATGCCACCCGCGGTCCTCCGCTCCGTGAACGGCAGCCCCATCGTCATCGACGGCAACACGCTGCATCCAGCGGTGCAGACCTCGCTCCGGGTGATGAACGACTCCCCGGGCGCCCACTTCGAGCGCCTCCCGCTCGACGAGGCGCGCGCTCACATCGAGCTCGAAGCGTGGACGTTCGCCGGCTCCATCCGCCTCGCGCAGCGCGAGGACATCACGATTCCGACGCGCGCGGGCGGCGTCCGCGGGCGCGTCTACCAGGCTCGGCTCGACCGACCGTCCCCCGGCACGATCGTGTACTTCCACGGCGGTGGATGGGTACTGGGCTCGATCGACAGTGCGGATGCCGCCTGCCGCACGCTCGCGAAGAGCACCGGCATGACGGTGGTATCCGTCGAGTACCGCCTGGCCCCCGAGAACCCTTTCCCCGAGGGGCTCGAGGACTGCATCGACGCCTTCCGCTGGGTGCGCGACACCGCCTCGCGTCACGGCGGCATGGCGGCCACCGTGGGTGTGGGAGGCGAGAGCGCCGGCGGCAACGTCGCGGCGGTCACCTCGATCGTCACGCGCGATGACGCCGAGGGCGCGCCCGCGTTCCAGATCCTGTTCTGCCCCGTCACCGATCTCTCGCGCAAGCACCGCTCGTACGAGCTGTTCGCCGACGGCTTCTTCCTCACCGAGGCGCAGATGGACTGGTACGCCGCCCACTACCTCCGAGGCGGCGGACGAGCCGACGACCCGCTCGTCTCGCCCCTGCTCACCGAAGACCTCGCCGGGCTCGCCCCGGCCTACGTCGCCGTCTCGGGCTTCGACGTCCTCCGCGACGAGGGCATCGCCTACGCGCGACGCCTCGAAGACGCCGGGGTCGACACGACCCTCGTGACCCACACGGGCCAGATCCACGGCTTCTTCAACGCGTGCGGAGCTCTGAAAGATGCTCGGGATGCCGTGACCGAGGCCGGCACGTGGGCGCTGGGCCGCCTGTCCGCCCGCGCCGACGGAGCGCGTCGATGACGTCCGACGGCCGGACGGTCCCGGTCGCGGTGTACGCCGAACCCACCCGACCGGTCCGCGCCGGGTGGATCGCCGCCTTCGCCGGCGCGTGGCTCGGCCTCTGGATGGCGCAGCTCGTGCCGGTCCAGGTGCTCCTCCCCCTGCAGATCGCGGCCCAGCACTCCTCGGACGAGTGGCTCGCTTCGCTCGTCTCCTACGGTCTGGTCAGCGCTGTCGCCGGGGCGTTCGTCGTGGTGGCCTACCCGATCGTGGGGGCGCTCAGCGACCGCACTCGATCGCGCTCCGGGCGGCGGCGACCGTGGATCCTCGGCGGATCGCTGACGGCCGGCGTCGGCCTCGCGCTCCTCGGCATCCAGACCGGGACCGTCGGCACGATCGTGATGTGGACCGTCGTCATGCTGGGCTTCTGCATGGCCTCGGCCGCGCTGACCGCCGTGATGGCCGACCAGGTCCCGGAGAACCAGCGAGGGCTCGTGTCGGGGTGGATCTCGGCGCCGAACGCGCTGGGGATCCTGCTCGGGATCGTGCTGGTGACGGCGGTGTTCACCACGATCCCCTCCGGTTACCTCGCGCTCGCCGTGAGCGTGGTCGTGCTCGCCGTGCCGTTCGTGCTGCGCCTGCGCGACGCTCCGCTGAACCCCGTGGATGCCGCCCGCCTGGGGCCGCTTACGGCGCGGTCGGTGCTGGCATCCATCTGGGTGGACCCGCGTCGCCACCCCGACTTCGCCTGGACGGTAGCGAGCCGCGTGCTCATCAACCTCGGCAATGCGATCGCGACGACGATGCTGCTGTACTTCTTCACCTTCGCTCTCGGCGTGGCCGATCCCACCGGGTTCCTCGTGTTCACGACGGTGATCTACATGGTCGTCACGATCGTGGCATCCATCGCCCTCGGCAAGCTCAGCGACGTGCTGGGGCGACGGCGGGTGTTCGTCCTGGCATCCGGAGTCGCCCAGGCGCTGGCGGCGCTGCTGCTGGCCGTCGCTCCCGCCGAGAGCACCTCGATCGTGGGGGCCGTGCTGCTCGGGCTCGGGCAGGGGTGCTTCTTCGCCGTCGACCAGGCCCTGGCGACCCAGGTGCTCCCGTCCGCCGAGACGCGGGGCAAGGACGTCGGCATCATGAACATCGCGATGGCCGGCCCCCAGGCCTTCGGACCGCTCCTCGGCGCCGGGGCCGTCGTGGCCTTCGGGGGTTTCCCGGGCCTGTTCATCGCGAGCGGCGTGACCGGACTGCTCGGCGCGGCGGTCGTCATGCGGGTGCGCTCGGTGCGGTGAGGCGCGGGGCGCACGCAGGGCGCTGACGCTCCGAGGCGCCGCGCGCGCTCACCCGTACAGCAGGCGGATGATCCGCTGCACGAGCGCGTCGACGCGGGGCGTGCGCCGCATCGTCGTGAGCGTGAGCAGACGGAAGCGCTGCCGGGTGATGGCCTTGGCATACGCGAACTCGCGCAGGCCGTCCGCCCCGTGGATGCGCCCGAACCCGGAATCGCCCACACCCCCGAAGGGCAGCGACGGCACCGCGGCGAACGAGATGACCGAGTTGACCGCGATCATGCCTCCGCGCAGGCGCTCGGCCAATGCGCGCCCCCGCCGTCGCGAGAACACCGCGCCGGACAGCCCGTATCGCACGGCGTTCGCCTTCGCGACGGCTTCGTCCATGGATGCCACGCGGTTGACGACGAGCGTCGGGCCGAACGTCTCTTCACGCACCGCCAACGACGACTCGGGGACGTCGACCAGGAGGACCGGCGCGAGCGTCTGCCCGCTCTCGACGACCGCTCCCTCTCGGAGAACGCCCCCGGCCGCGAGGGCATCCGCGACGTGCTCGCGCACCACGTCGGCCTGGCGGGGCATCGTGAGCGGACCCAGCCCCGCCGCGTCGTCGGTTCCTGCGCGCAGCTCGCGCACGCGCTCGGCGATGGCGGCGACGACGCGGTCATACACGAGGGTGTGGGCGTAGACCCGTTCGATGCCGATGCACGTCTGACCGGCGTTTGAGAACGCGCCCCACACCGCCGCTTCCGCGGCGGCCTCGATGTCGGCATCTGCGTCCACGAGGAGGGCGTCCTTTCCGCCCGCCTCGATCACGACGGGAGTGAGGGTCTCGGCGCACGCGGCCATGACCCGCTTGCCGGTCGCGGTCGAACCGGTGAAAGCGACCTTGTCGACACCGGCCCGACACAGCGCCGCACCCGTGTCACCCAAGCCGGTCACGATCTCGAAGACCTCGGGCGGTCCCCCGGCCCGCACGAAGGAGCGGCGGAGCCAGTGACCCACGGCCGGGGTGTACTCGCTCGGCTTGAACACGACCGCGTTGCCCGCGGCGAGTGCGTACGCGAGGGAGCCCATCGGGGTGAAGACGGGGTAGTTCCAAGGACCGATGACGCCGACCACTCCGAAGGGGAGGTAGCCGAGGCTTGCGGACTGGTTGATCATGAGCAGTCCCGCGCGCACCCGTCGGCGCCGCAGCGTGCGTTCCGCGTTCGCTGCGGCCCAGGCCAGGTGGTCCAGGGCGAGCATGATCTCGAGACGTGCGTCGCCGGCGGGCTTGCCCGTCTCGGCCCGCACGACGGCGATCAGTTCGTCGAGGTGGGCGACGATGTCGCGCCGCCACGCGTCGAGAATGCGACGCCTGCCGCGGAACCCCTGGGTCCGCCATCCGCGCGCGCCTTGACGGGCGCGGGCCACGGCCGCACGGACGTCGTCGTCATCCACAGGGAACGTCCCGACGACACGACCGTCGAGCGGACTCAGGGAGTCAAACGTCATCTCAGGCCTCGCGCTTCTGTCCGTATCCGGTGGCAGCTGCCGCGGCGACCACGTCGGCCTGCTGCTCCGGGCTCAGCTCTGCGGGGTCGCCGGCGGAGCGGGCGCGCAAGTAGATGTCGCACGCCCACTCCAGCAGTGCGGTGTGGGCGACGGCGTCGGCGAGGTCGCGACCGGTCGTGACCGCACCGTGATGCGCGAGGATCACGGCATTCGCGCTCGAAAGTGCCTCGCCCGTGGTCTGGGCGAGCTCCGGCGAACCGAACACCGAGAACGGAACGACCTCGATCTCACCGCCCAGAGCGAGTTGCTGGTAATGCACACAGGGCAGACGGTCCGAAACGAGCGACAGGGCGATGGCGGCCGAAGCGTGCGTGTGCACCACGGCGCCCACCGCGTCGTCGGCGTACGCGGCGAAATGCAGTTCGAGCTCCGAGCTGGGGGCGAGCGCGCCGCACAGCAGGCGCCGGTCGTCGCTGACGATCACGACGTCGTCGTCCACCGCCTCGGCAAAGACCACGCCGGTCGCGGTGATGGCGATACCCCCGTCGACTCGCACGCTCACGTTGCCGGCGGTCCCCTTGACCAGCCCGTCTGCGGCCAGCGCGCGGCACACCGCTGCGACCCGAGTGCGGACGCCGGCAGCCGCGTGATCGAGCCCCGCAATGTCGGGCGTCGGGTCCATCTCGGGCCGACTCATTCCCACACCCGTCATCGCGTCACCGCCGCAAGGACAGCGTCGATGGATGCTGCGTCGTACGTGCCGTAGGAGGTACCGACGCCGGCGACCACCTGCGCGGCCGTCGCCGAGCCGAAGCGCGCCGCGTCGGCGGAGCTTCGCCCCAGGAGCTTCGCGAAGACGAAGCCGGCGGAGAACGCATCCCCGCCGCCGCTCGTGTCGACGGGTTCGGCCGGCACGATGGGGATCTCGCGAAGCTCCCCGCCTTCGACGAGCACGATGTCGCGCCCACCGTCGGTGATCGCCACGACGCGGGCACCCGCGGACGCCATCGCATGCGCCGCCGCGTGCAGATCTGCGGCTCCGGTCCATCCGAGCGCCTGTTCGGCGTTGGGCAATACGTAGTCGGTGTGCGCGAGCAACGGCTCGATGAGGGCGTAGAACGCCTGCTCGCCGCCGATGAGGAAGTCGAGCGAAGTCGTGGCACCGTGGTCGCGCGCGTAGTCGAGGATCTCGATGACGTTCTCGGGACCGAGCAGCTCCGGTGCCCCGACGTGGACGTGATCGGCCGCGGCGAGCGCGTCCCACGGAACGGCGTCGGCCGCGAGCGCGTTGGCGCCGACGACGTGCAGAGCGGGACGCGACCCGTCGGAGCGGATCGGCAACACGGAAGCCGAGGTCGGAAGCTCTCCCACGCGCAGATTCTCGACGTCGATGCCCTCGTCCTCGAGAAGACCCACCAGCACACGCCCGGTCACGTCCGGACCGACAGATCCACTCGTGACGACGCGGGCGCCAAGTCTCGAGAGCACGAGCGCGGTGCCCCCCGCGGGGCCGGCGGCCGACATGACGATCTCGTCGACGAGAAGGGAACCTTGCCCATCGGGAATCTCGTCGACTGGTTGCACGATCGTATCGAGGACGTGGGCACCGAGAGTGACGATGCGAGGAGCTGCGGTCATCGCGAACCTCCGGGTCGGGTCACCGCTCGGACGGCCCGCGCGGAGTAAGTGGCACATTTGTACCATTTTCTTGACCCGGCGACAAGGATGAGCTCCCTCAGGGTGTGCGAGAACCCCGGCGGCGACCGAGGACGACGCCACCGGATGCCGACGACGTGCCGACGACGGCCGTCGCCGCACCCCACCCGGTGACCGTTCCATCCTGCGCCCGCCCAGAAACCGGTCGGAAGGCAGTTGACTGGCGCTCACGATTCACCGGTCGGTGCGAGTCGGTGGCAACCGGCAACAACCGCGCCAGTAATCCCTACTTGCGGCGGGCGCGAGAATAAATGGTCAATAAGTGGCCAACGCGATCAGCTGGATGCAATCGACATTGCGGCGCCAGCGCCAGTTCATCGCGTGATTTTGCGCCGAACTGTCGAGCTATCGGTAGCGGGAGCGGGGCTTGAACCCGCGACCTCACGATTGCGGTCCGGAAGCTATTTGAATCGATAAATACCTGTTCAGAGGCAATTCATTACCGGTCATCTCCGGTCGTTACCGTCGCCAAACAGGACCGAAACGGCCCAACGTGGCCTTTTTCCGTCCACGAACAGACCCGTCTGGCGAAGGTATCGGTCTGCACCTGTGGGGCCGCGCCCAGGAAGATCGCCTCGCCGTCGCGCGAGTGTTGTGCGTCCTTGGTGATAAATCCAGGGGGCACTTCGGTTCCCGCCTGCAAGCCACTGTGTCGCCTTGCCGTCGCCGAGGACGCCCCTCAGCGCCAACTCGGCACCTGCCAAGCACGCGCGACACATGGGCGTCGGGCTCTGCTCGCCAAACAGTGCCGCGAGTCTGGCGGATAGGACCTCGGCGGTGGCGCGAACCTCAGACCATGGCGTCACCACGGGCCTTCCATTCACCGCCGACCAGATCCGTCACGCTTTCCTCGCGCCTGCGACTGAGCGAAAGGATCGCGGACCCCGCTTGACCGACACGGCCCAGCTCAAAGCGCAGGGCGAGCGGGTCGAAGCGGACCGTCGTCAGGAGCTTGCCCCATTCATACTCGTGAGATGACTGCACCTCTTGTTCTGGGCGTCACTCACTCCGGGCTTACCGTGGCTGATCTCGACGATGCAATAGCACTGTGGTGCTCTGAGCTCGGCTTCGCGCTTGAACGCACCTTCGCACTGGACACGCAGACCACGGTCGCGACCACCGGCGTGAGCGGGGCGACGATTCGAGGAGCGGTGGTCGACCTCGGAGGCCAGAAAATTGAGTTGCTGCAGTACGACCCGCCTCGGCCAGCACCAGAAAGCATCTCCCCTGCGCACATTGGCATGATTCACATTGCGCTCACGGTGTCGAATCTCGAACGATCCATCGGCCTCTTCGCAGAGCATGGGTGGGTTCCGGTCGGCACGCCCCATCAAATGGTCAGCGGCGTCCGGGAGGGAACGCGCATCGTCTATCTGAATCTTCAAAGTCGTGAGCTACAGCGTCGAGAGGCCTGATCGCTGCCGCACCCTTCATCCGCTTGGTGCAGCAGCAATCAGACTGTGTGCGGGGCGCGGTCACGCCTTAGCCTTTCTGGGAGAACGCGGCGTCGAACAGCTGGTGCGGAGGGGTGATCCCGCCGAGCGTGCGCACGAACGCGAGGGCCTCGGGGCCGCCGACGAGGCGATCCATCCCGGCGTCCTCCCACTCCACGCTGGTGGGTCCGTCGTAGCCGATCGCGTTCAGCGCGCGGAAGAGCGGCTCCCACGGCACGTCGCCGTGGCCGGTCGAGACGAAGGTCCAGCCGCGGCGGGGGTTGTCCCATGACAGGTGCGAGCCGAGCACGCCGTTGCGCCCGTCGAGGTTCGTGGTCGATTCCTTGCAGTGCACGTGAAAGATGTGGTCGGCGAAATCGAGCACGAAGGCGACGGAGTCCAGCTGCTGCCACACGAAGTGCGAGGGGTCGAAGTTGAACCCGAAGCTCTCGCGATGACCGATCGCCTCGAGCGTCTTCTTCGCGGTCCAGTAGTCGTACGCGATCTCGGACGGGTGCACCTCGAGCGCGAACCGCACGCCGACCTCTTCGAACACGTCGAGGATCGGATGCCACCGCTCGGCGAAATCCGCGTATCCCCGCTCGATCATGGCGTCGGAGGCGGGCGGGAACATCGCCACGTACTTCCAGATGCTCGACCCGGTGAACCCGGTGACGGTCTTCACGCCGAGCTTGGCCGCGAAGCGCGCCGTGTCCTTGAGGTCTTCGGCGGCGCGCCGGCGCACGCCCTCGGCATCCCCGTCGCCCCAGACCCGGGGCGGGACGATGTCGTGGTGGCGCTCGTCGATGGGGTCGTCGCACACGGCCTGGCCGACGAGGTGGTTCGAGATCGTCCACACCTTCAGGCCGTGGCGCTCGAGGATGTCCCGGCGCGACTGGACGTAGTCGGCGTCGTCCCAGCGCGAGACGTCGATGTGGTCGCCCCAACAGGCGATCTCGAGACCGTCGTAGCCCCACTCCCCGGCGAGGCGCGCGACCTCTTCGAAGGGCAGGTCGGCCCACTGGCCGGTGAACAGGGTGATCGGGCGGGCCATGATGCTCCTTCGCGTCAAACGACCGGGACGCCGGCGGCGACGCCGGTCCAGGCCGAATCATTGTCACTGCTGCGCTCGACCGCGTCGAGGACGCGCTGCACCGCCAGACCCTCGTCGAAAGAGGGGTGCGGGTCGCTGCCGGCGTGGATCGCCGCGACCAGGTCGACGACCTGGTGACTGAAGCCGTGCTCGTAGCCGAGCAGGTGACCCGCGGGCCACCACGCCGAGACGTACGGGTGCTGCGCCTCGGTCACGAGCACCTGCGTGAAGCCCTGGCGCCCTTCGGGGGCGGTGCGATCGTAGAAGCGCAGGCTGTTGAGGTCCTCGAGGTCGAAGGCCAGCGCGCCCCGATCGCCGGACACCTCGATGGTGAGGGCGTTCTTGCGGCCGGTCGCGAAACGCGTCGCCTCGAACGACGCCAGCGCGCCGTTCGAGAGGCGACCGGTGAACAGTGCGACGTCGTCGACGGTGACCGCGCCCGTCTCTCCGGCGCCGGCCCCCTTCGTCAGCCCCATCAAGCCGTCCGCCGGAAGGGGGCGTTCCTTCACGATCGTGTCGATCGTGCCCGAGACCCGCTCCACGCCGAGGCCCGTGACGAACTGGGTCATGTCGATGATGTGCGCCCCGATGTCGCCCAGCGCCCCCGAGCCCGCGTTCTCCTTCTGCAGACGCCACGCCAGCGGCATCCCGGGATCGACGAGCCAATCCTGCCGGTACGCCGCGCGCACCTGCTGCACCGTGCCGACCGCTCCCTCGGCGATCATGTCGCGCAGCAGCGTGACGGCCGGCACGCGCCGGTAGGTGAAGCCCACCATCGAACGGATGCCGCGATCCCGGGCCCGCGCGGCCGCCTCGGCCATCGCCTCGGCTTCAGCGACCGTGTTGGCCAGCGGCTTCTCGCACAACACGTGCTTGCCCGCCTCCAGCGCCGCGATCGCGATCTCGGCGTGCGAATCCCCCGGGGTCACGATGTCGACGACATCGATGTCGTCCCGCGCGATCACCTCCCGCCACTCGGTGGCCGACTCCGCCCAACCCCACTTCGCGGCAGCGGATGCCACGGCATCCGCGTTCCGACCCACCACGACCGTCATCTCGACCGGACGCGCCAGATCGAACATTCGCGGAGCCTGCCGCCACCCCACCGAGTGCGCCGCCCCCATGAAGCCGTACCCGATCATCGCCACGCGCAGGGGCCGGGTCACGCTCGCGCCCATTCCTGGATGGAGCGGACGGCGAGCGCGGACTCGGCCCGCGGGTAGAACTCCAGACCGACCGGCCCGTCGTACCCGGCGGCGTCGAGCAGACCGAGAGCGTGGGACCAGTCGATCGTCCCGGAACCCGGCTCTCCGCGGCCGGGAGAATCGGCGAACTGGACGTACCGGATGACGTCCGCGTACTCGGGGATCACCCGGTCGATGTCCTCCCCCTGGGCGACCGAATGGTAGAGGTCGTAGAGGATGCCGACCTGCGGCGAGCCGACGGCCCGCGCGATGGCGGCCGAGTCCGCCGTGTGGCTCAGGAACGAGCCGGGGTGGTCGACGCGCTCGTTCACGGCTTCGATGACCACCGTGACGTCGGAGCCCGCGACCCGCTCGGCGATTCTCGAGAAGACCTCGATCAACGCCGCGGTGGACGGCTCGCGCTTGATGCGGGAGACGCCCGGTCCCCCACCGACCACGAGGCGAGGGATGTCCAGCCGCGCCGCGACGGCGAGACAACGGTCCAGCCCTTCGAAGAAGGCGGCGTGCGTGTCGTCGGCATCGGCGAGGAACTGCGGCCTCGGTTCCACCAGCTGGGCGACGATACGGACGCCGGTCTCCCGGGTCGCCCGTTCGAGCGCGTCGAGATCCTTGTCGGTGTGCATCCACATCTCCACGGCGTCGAAGCCCGCGTCGGCGGCCGCGCGCACGCGGTCCTCCGGGGCGCCCGCTTCGGTAAAGACGAGATCGATATTGGGGGCGAGGGTGAGCATCATTCTCCTTCTGTCAGGGTGCGCCGCATGAGGTCGTGGTGGCGGCGGATCATGTCGGCGGTGGCCAGCTCGTCGTTCGGCGTCCACGAGTGCGCCTCCCATTCGCTGGAGATGGAACCGCGGAATCCCGCCCGCAGCAGAGGACCGAGATTGGCGGCGTAGCCGATGGAGGGCTCTTCACCCTCCGCATCGATCTCGTAGAACTTCGCGTGGATGTGCCGGACGCGCGGCATGAGCTCCGCCCACCCCGCGGGGTCCTCGTGCCCGTTCATCGTGAACGCCGCGGCGACGGTCTGCGCGGCCGCGTCGTCCACACCGGCATCCGAGGCGAGCGTGAGGAACTCCGAGAGCCGGCTCCCTTGGCTGCCATCCCCCGCCCAGATCCGTTGCAGATCGTCGAGGAGGTCGCGGGGCAGCCCGGCGTCGACGAACGTCTCGGCCAGCCCGTCGGTGATGCGATGCATGGTCGAGCTGAAGTCGGGGATGAACCCGAGCGCCTCGGAGTCGAGCCGGTCGTACAGCTCGCGGTAGCGCAGCACTTTGGGCGTCGCGGGACCCTCCGGCGCGTGGATCTCCATCCCCAGGTGCAGGCCGAGGCGTTCGGCCACCGGCACGAGGCGTTCCAGTGTCGCCGGGTCGGCACCGATCTGGACGCGCACGACGGGGAATCCGAGTTCGGCCGCGACCTCCAACTGCGGCACGGTGTACTCCACGCGCTCATCCGTCGTCAGATCGCGATCGGTCCGGATCGCGATGTCGATGTTGGATCCGAGGCTCGTGGGCACGAGCCCCAGCCGGTCGACCGCGTCGCGGAACTCGCGGACCGTCTCGCGATCGAGGTGGGGGTATCCGCGGAACGACTGGAATCCGACGACCTCCACGCCCGGGCCGATCCCCGAGGCGGCCACCTCTTCGAGGAGACCCGTGAGTGTGTAGCGGCCGATCACCCACTCGTTGGTGAACGAGTAGAGCGTGGTGCCCAGCATCGGCGCGGTCATCGGGTGCTCCTGTCGATGTGGACATCAGCGGTGGCCGTGGTTCGCCGGCGCAGCGGCCCCACGCCGTCGATGATGATGTACGGGAAGCGGAGCGTGAGGGCGACCTCGACGCGGGCCGACCCCGGCTCGAGCGCGACGGGCACGTCGACCTCCGCGGCATCCTGGATGAACCACACGGTGTCCCACCGCGCGGGAAGGTCGTCGAGGCCGTATTCCTCACCGGCCACCGTCATCCGGAGGGCGTCGCGGTCGACGCTCTGCCCGTCGACGGACACCTCCAGATCGACGACGCTCGAGAGCGGGAGGCTGCGGTACCAGGGCTGGCGAATGCTCAGCCGGAGCCCGCCGTCGGTCGTCGCGACCGCGTCGGGTCCGAGCAGCAGTTCGGGTCGGGTCATGCCGCCACCTCCAGACGCTGCACCGTCGCGGGGACGTGCGGTGTCGGCAGGTACGAGATGCGCAGGGTCTCGGAGAGTCCGAGCTCGTGCGTCCCGGGCGACAGCCGACACCCGAGCACCGTGACGGTCGCCGGCTCGCCGAACTCCCACGCCAGGCGGAACTCGCGCGCAAGGGCGTCCATCGTGAAGGTCTCACCGGCGACGGTCAGCCGGATGTTCTCGCGCGGCTGCGGCTCACCGTCGACGGTCACCTGCAGGTCTTCGACCATCGAGAGGATGAGCCGGCGGTAGTAGCCGCATCGCGCGTCGAACGCGAAGGCGTCGGTGCCGTCGTGATCGGTGTTGCGCAGCGAGTCGGGGACGATGATGTACGGATCGAACATGGGGTTCCTTCCTCACTCGCCGATCAGACGGGCGAGCATCTGCTGATGACGGCAGACCTGGTCGACGCTGTCCACGGGGAACGCGTCCTGGATGTGGCGGTTGCCCTCGTATTCGCTCGAGAGGTACCCGCGGTACCCGCCCTCGCGGAGGACGGCGATGATCTCGTCGTAGGGAATGCTGTACTCCTCGCCTTCGTCGGTCATCTCGTAGAACTTCGCGTGCACGTGGTGGATGTAGGGCATGTAGTCCAGGAGCCGACGCGGGTCCTCGAAGATGTAGCGGGTCGCGCTCACCGCGAGGTCGTGCTCGACCGGACCGACGTTCAGACGGTCCGCATCCTCCAGCAGGACTGCGGTGTCCTCGCCCCCGTCGTAGACCTCCACCACGCGGTGGACGAAGTCGGGGTCGGCGCCGTCGCGCAACGCGCGCTCCCACACGACCCGCGGCAGGCGCCGGACGAAGATGCCGAGGTCGGGGAGGAGCCCCACGACCTCGGGCCCGACGCGTTCGGCGACCTCGAAGTGACCGCGGAACCAGTCGCTGTCGAAGCGACGCGGAGCGTGCAGCTCGGTGAGGAGTCGGATGCCACGGTCGGCGGCGTACGGCGCGGCTCCCTCGACCACCTCGGGCGGCGTGGCCGCGAGGATGCGGATCACCGACGCCCCGATCCGGGCGGTGTGGTCGATGTCGCGTCGGAGGTCGGCGATGAGTTCGTCGGTGGGACGCTCGCGGTCGGGGTAGAGCTTGAGTTCGGCGAACATGTCGTGCGCGGTCGGGACGAAGCCGTACGTCTCCACCCACCCGTCCCACTGCCGGTAGAAGTCCTCGGACACGTCGGGGAACCCCGGCATCATCTGCTCGGCGATCGTCTCGATCCCCCGCGCGCCCATCGCCACCGAGGCGGCGATGCAGTCCTCCAGGGACATGGTCCGCAGGAAGTACTCCTCCTGGAAGGAATACAGGCTCACCCCGCGCTTGAGTTCTGCATCGGTCATACGTGGTCTCCTTCTGAGTGGCGCGACGCGGGGGTCCCCTCGACGCGATTGACGAGGACGCCGACGCCGTCGATCTCGGCGGACATCGTCTGCCCGTCGCGGAGGTAGGCGTTCGCGTGCGCGCGGGCCGTTCCGGCGGGCGTTCCGGTGAGGACGAGGTCGCCCGGATGAAGAGTGGTCCGGCGCGAGATGGCGGCGATCTGCTGCGCGACGGTGACGAGCATCCATGCGGATGACGAGTCCTGACGGACCTCGCCGTCGACCGTCAGCCGCATGGGCAGGTTCTGCGGGTCTGTCACATCGGCGGCGGGGACGAGAGCCGGACCGACGGCGGTGAGCCCGTCGGCGTTCTTCCCCGCGCCCCAGTCCATGCCGAAGATCGGGTGCATCGGATCCCCCCGGACCGACACATCGTTGCCGACCGTGAACGCCGCGATCGATGCGAGCGCTTCCTCCTCGTCGACGCGAGACGTCACCCGGCCGATGACGGCGACGAGCTCGACCTCCCAGTCCAGGCGCTCCGCGCCCTCGGGTCGGGGAATGGCCGCGCCGTGGGGGCTCAGCACAGTGGGCGGCGAGACGAAGTGGAACGCGCGGGTGATCGGCTCCTCGCCCATCTCGCGCACGTGGTCCGAGAAGTTGGCTCCGGCGCAGAACACGCTCGGGCGGAAGACGGTGGGGACCAGGAACGGATCGCCCTCACGATCGACCGGCTCCGCGCGCCCCTCCGCGAGGGCGGCCTCGATCGCGCTCACGAACCCGGGCATGTCGCCGATGACACCGCCGATGTCGACCGCGTGTCCGAGAAGCGCCTCGGCGTCCCACGTCCGGCTCTCCCGCTCGACGACGACGGTCGGCACTCCGGCCACCGACTGATGGCGGACCCGGATCACGCGGGCACCCCCGTCCGCAGCCGCGCGGTCGCGGTCCGGTCGACCTCGAGGCCACCCGGTCCGGACACGAGCTCGACGAGATACGTCTTGCGCGCGGCCTCGAGCGACACGTATCCGCGCGCGACGTCGTGGCGGACGCTTTCGGGGTCTCGTTCCGCGGGATCACCGAATCCGCCTCCCCCGCCGGTCTCGACGACGAAGCCCCCGCCGGCGGCGATCGGGACGAGGTCGGCCTTGCCCGAGGCAAGCCGGTTCAGTCGCCCCGCGTCGTCGCGGAGGGCGACGCCGTTCGGCGCGGCCGCCTCCCCGCCGTCCAGTCCCCACGCGGGCACGACGGTCCGCTCGACGAAGCTGTTGAATCGGGCCGGGGCGTTCACCGTCCACTCGAATCGCGTGCCCAGCCCTCCGCGCATGCGTCCCGCTCCCCCGGAATCGGTGCGCAGGGAGTAGCTGCGGGCGAGGAGGGCCGCGTGGCGCACCTCGTTGGCCTCGATGGGGGTGTTGTGGGTGTCGCCGTCGTTGATGCAGATCGTGGCGTTCTCGCCGTCCGCGTGGCGACGAGCGCCCCACCCGCCGCCCTGCGCGGCGTGGACGAAGACGAACAGTCGACCGGATTCGGGGTCGTTGCCCACGACGTTGGCGACGCCGATGTCGGCGTGGTGACCGGCGATCGCGTCGTCCGGGATCGCCGGGGCGAGCGCGCGGAAGATGCAGTCGACGACGCTCATCGGATACGTCATCCACCACCGCATCGCGGCCGGGGTCTCGGCGCTGACCACGGTGCCGGGGGGCAGGATCACCTCGGCCGGCCGGAACGATCCGGCGTTGACCGGCCACTCGGTGGGCGAGGTCAGCGCCTTGAAGGCGACCTGGACGGCGGAGCGGCCCGCGGTCTCGCCGGAGTTGTAGAAGCCCGCGACCTGGGGACTCATCTGAGAGAGGTCGACGGTGAAGGTCTCGCCCGCGACGATGACGCCCACCCGCACGCGCACGCGTTCCCCCCGGCGCACACCGTCGTCGTCCATCTCGGTCTCGGCCCAGTACTCACCGTCGGGAATGGCGGCGACCGCGGCACGCGCACGGCGCTCGCTCGAGTCGAACATCCCCGAGAAGGCCGCTTCCAGCACGTCGGCTCCGTACCGCGTCCCGAGGCCCGACAGCCGGTTTTGTCCCGTCCGGACCGCGGCGATCTGCGCGCGCAGGTCGCCCAGCGCGAGGTCGGCGAAGCGCACGTTGGTGCGCACGATGCTCAGCAGCTCGGCGTTCTCGACACCGTCGCGGACGAGCTTGACGATGGGGATCTGGATGCCTTCGGAGTAGATGTCGTGCGTCGTTCCGCCCAGAACTCCCCCCACGTCGGCCCAGTGCGCCATCGACGCGGAGAAGCCGATGATCCGCTCATCCGTGTAGACCGGAGCGACCACGACGATGTGGTTGAGGTGGCTGCCGGTGAGTTCGGGGGCGTTCGTCATCACGACGTCATCGGCGCCGATGCCCTCGTCGGCGTAGTGGGCGATGATCGCCTTGACCGCCTCGGAGAGACCGCCGACGAACATCGGCAGCCCCAGACCGATCGACACCGTCTCGCCGTGCGCATCGAAAAGACCGACCGTGAAGTCCTGGGCCTCGTAGATGATCTGGTTGTAGGCGGTGCGCATGAGGTTCGTCTTCATCTCGTCGGTGATGCCGACGAGGTTGCCGCGGATGATCTCCGCGGTGATGGGATCCAGGCCCGTGGTCATGCTCGTCCTCCGATCTCGATGAGCAGGCACCCGGTCGCGTCGACGACGAGGCGGTCCCCCTCACGCAGCAGGGTCGTCGTGGTGGTCTCCTCGATGACGGCCGGACCGATCACGACATCGCCCGCGCGCAGGCGGGTGCGGTCGTACACGGCGCACTCCGTCGGCTCCCCCTGGGCCGTCAGCCGTACACCGCGGCTGCCGCGGACGGCCTCCGGTGCCGGTGCACCGCCGGCGCCGGGTTCCAGCGTCTCGGTGGTGAAGGACGGCGAAGCCTGCAGAGCGGAGGCGCGCAGCCCCACGATCTCCACCGGCTCCCCCACGGCGGAGTGCCCGAAACGGCCCCGGTGTTCGGTGTGGAAGCGCGCGGTGAGTGCCTCGCGGTCGATGTCCGGTTCCACCTCGAGCGTGAGAACGTGCTCCTGTCCGACGTAGCGCATGTCCAGTCCGTACAGGTGGCGAGGAGCCTCGTCGACCGCCTCCAGGGCCGCGGCGCACTCGTGACCGAGCTGTTCCAGCCTGGCCCGAAGGTATCCGGCCGGGAGATCCTTCACCCGCAGCAGCTCGGTCTGCACGACGTCGTTGCGCAGGTCCGCGAGCAGCATCCCCACCGCCGAGAAGACAGAGGGCATCGTCGGGATGACGACGCGGCGGATCCCGAGCTCCCGTGCGACGAGAGTGGCGTGCACGGGGCCGTTCCCCCCGTAGGCGAACATCGCGAAGTCCTGTGGGTTGAGTCCCCGCTCGGTCGTGACCGCGCGCACCGCGTTGGCCATCGACGCCGCGGCGATCGCCACGATCCCGGCCGCGAGATCGATCGGATCCATGCCGAGGTCATCGGCGACGGAACCGACGGCGCGTCGAGCGGCTTCCCCGTCCAACTGCAGGCCGCCCGAGAGCACGCTGTTTCCGTCCAGGATGCCGAGCATGACGCAGGCGTCGGTCACCGTGGCATCCGTCCCGCCCCGGCCGTAGCACGCGGGACCCGGCTCGCTCCCGGCGCTGCGCGGGCCCACGCGGATCTCGCCGCCGGCGTCGACCGCGGCGATGCTGCCGCCGCCCGTCCCCACTTCGACGATGTCGAGGCAGGGCACCCGCAGCGCGAGCCCTTCGGCATAACCGCCCACGTAGTACTCGGCGGCGAGGGGGAACGAGAGATCGCGGATGACGGACGCCTTCGCCGTCGTGCCGCCCATGTCGAACGCGATGGCGTCGCGCAGGCCCAGGCGCTCGCACATCTGAATCGTCCCGACCACGCCGCCGGCGGGCCCGGACTCCACCATCTGAATGCTCTGGCGACGCACGCGGTCGAGGCCCGCGAGTCCGCCGTTCGACTGCATGATCCCGATCGACGCCTTCTCGCCTGAGAAGCTCTCGGCCAGATCGTCGAGATACTCCGACACGATGGGGCCGACGAAGGCGTTGGCGGCGACCGTCGATGTGCGCTCGTACTCGCGGTACTCCCGGCTGAGCTCGTGGGACAGCGTGAGAAACACCCCGGGGAGCTCGTCGCGGAGGATCTCCCCGACCCGGATCTCGTGGGAGGGGTCGCGGTAGGAGTGCAGCAGGACGACGCCGACCGCCTCGTAGGCGCGTTCGCGCAGGACTCCGGCGAGCGCTCGCACCGCGTCCTCGTCCAGCGGTGTGACGACGGTTCCGTCCGCGCGGAGACGCTCGGGGACCTCGTAGACGTGATCCCGCTCGATCAAAGGGCGGGGCCGACGGAAGGCGAGGTTGAAGGCATCCGGGCGGTTGACCCGTCCGATCTCGTACACGTCGCGGAAGCCCTCGGTGGTGACCAGGGCCGCGCGCGATCCGCGCCGTTCGATGAGGGCGTTGATCACGACGGTGCTGCCGTGGAGGAGGAGTTCCACATCGTCCGGCGCACCGCCGGCGTCGGCCAGGCCGTTCAGGATGCCGCGGAGGAGATCCCCCGGAGTGCTCAACGCCTTGCCGACGGCGACGGTTCCGCCCTCGTCCACCGTGACCACATCCGTGAAGGTTCCGCCGATGTCGGCGGCCGCGCGAAGTCCCATGTACGTCGTTCCTCTCGTCAGTGCTTTTCGTCCGGTGCGATGCGGATGACGCTTCTTTCTTCCGCGCTGCGCTGCGCCGCCTCGAGAACGACGAGGCCCGCGACGGCGTCCTCGACGGCCACGGGGGCTGCGGCATCCCCGTGCCGGAGCGCGACGACGCCGCGGTAGAAGGCGGCCCAGTCCCCCGGCGCGGTCGGGATTCGTTCGTCGGCTCCGTCGCCGGAGAGGATGCCGTGCGTGTCGACGTCCCTCCGCCCCCACCCCGCATCCCGCGGGGACCGGCCGGCGTTCAGCGCCTCCATCTGCGGGTCGTCGCCGTGGACGGTGAAGGCGGCGCGGCGTCCCTGCAGGACGAATCGCGGCAACCGGGCGGCCGAGACGGCGGAGAGGTGCAGATGCGTGACGACGCCCCCGCGGTGCTGCAGAGCGAGGAAGCCGTCGTCGTTGGCGGTGTCCGCACCCCGAACCGATCGCACTTCGGCGTAGACCTCGTCGACGGGCCCGAACAGGGCGAGCGCCTGGTCGACGAGGTGGGAACCGATGTCGCCGAGCTTGCCGTCGACCTGCCCGGGGCGAGGAGTGTCCCGCCACCACGCCCGCGCGGTCGGAGCCCACCGGGTGAGGCGTGACTCGAAGCGGAACGGTTCGCCCACACGGCCTTGGTGGCGCAGCGACCGCACGGTGAGGAAGTCTCCGTCCCACCGGCGATTGTGGAACGGGATCACTTGCCGTCCAGTCTTCGCGGCCAGCGAGGCGAGTCTTTCGGCCTCTGCCGCCGTCGCGGCGAGCGGTTTCTCCACGACCACGTCCGCACCCGCGTCCAGCGCCGCTTCGACGTACTCGCGGTGCGTGCCGTCGGGCGTCGCGACGACCGCGAGGTCGACGCCGTGCTCCCTCATCGCCTCGACCGAGTCGAGCGACGGGATGCCGGCATCCTTCGCGCGAGCCGCGGAGTGCGGGCTGCGGACCACGGCGGCGACCAGCTCGAGGCCGTCCACCGAACGGATCAGGGGCGTGTGGATGCTGCGCGCGCTCCCGCCGAACCCGACGAGGGCGACACGCGTGGCCGGAGAGGAGTGTGTCATGACCGACCTCGCGAGATGCGGTCCCACAGCTCCGCCGTGCGTCGCACGAAGTCGTCCTGCTGCGTCGACCACCGTTGCCGCTCGGTCTCGAGCTCGAGCATCTCGGCGTGGGAGAGCGTCTGCTCGGCGGCGCGGAGGGAGTCGATCATCCGTTCCACGAGCGGACGGTCCATCTCGGCGAGTCGGGCGGCGAGGTCGAACGCGGCCCGGGGGAGGTCCTCCGCCGGGTGGATCTCGGCGATCAGCCCCGCGGCGAGCGCGCCGTTGGCATCCAACGTCTCCCCGAACAGGGCCATGAGGGTGGCGCGCTGACGCCCGACGGCCCGCCCCAGCAGCCAGGTGTGACCACCGCCGGGGTGAAGCCGGAGGGCGGGGAAGCGGCTGTCGAAACGTGCGCGCGGAGAGGCGATCCGGACATCGCAGGCCAGGGCGAGGTTAAGCCCCGCACCGACCGCGGCTCCGTCGACGGCGGCGATGGTGGGAAGCGGGCTCCGCAGGACGCGGAGGAACCCGTCGTAGACGTGGGCGACCTCGCCGAAGGCTCCGTCGGCGGATGCCAGCAGCGTGTCGAGCACGGCACCGGCGCAGAACGCGCCTCCGGCTCCCGCGACGACGATGGCGCGCACCGACGCGTCCGCTTCGGCGGCGTCGAAGGCCGCCCCGATCGCGTCGACCATCTGCGCGTCCAGGGCGTTGCGACGGCCCGGACGGTTCAGCGTCACCGCCGCGACACCGCCGGAGACGTCGAGCGCCACGGGCGATTCCGTCTCATTCCTGTCCACGTCGCTGTGTCCTCCGCGTAGCAAACTACCGTAGTAAGTACTAGAATGGGACGACCATAACAGCTTTGGGGGATTCGTGACCACCGCCGTGATCGCAGACTCGACCCGGACGCCCATCGGGCGGGCCGGCAAGGGGTCGCTGCGCGATGTGCGCCCCGACGACCTCGCCGCGGGCGTCATTCGCGAGATCGTGGGCCGCTTGGGCGTCGACCCCCACCTCATCGAAGACGTCATCCTCGGGACCGCCTATCCGCAGGGCAAAGCCGGATCGAACATGGGGCGCCGCGTCGTCCCGCTCGCCGGATTGCCCCTCAGCGTGCCCGGAACGACGGTCAACCGATTCTGCGCGTCGAGCCTGCAAGCCATCCGCATGGCCGCGCACGCCGTGGTGGCGGGCGAGGCCGACGCCCTCATCGCCGCCGGCGTCGAATCGGTCAGTATGACCGGCCGCGGGACGGCCGCCGAAGATCAGCACCCCGCGCTCGTCATGCCCGGCGGCATCGCCGACATGTATATCTCGATGGGCGAGACCGCCGAGAACGTCGCCGATCGGTACGGCGTCACGCGCACCGACATGGATGCCTTCGCCCTCCGGTCCCACCGCCTGGCCATCGCCGCACAGGACGACGGCACGACCGCTCGCGAGATCACCCCCGTCCAGACCCCGGACGGCGAGGTCATCGACACCGACGACGGCCCTCGGCGGACGACCTCGGCCGAGATCCTCGCCTCCCTCGCTCCGGCCTTCCGCGTCGACGGGTCGGTCACCGCGGGGAACTCCTGCCCGCTCAACGACGGCGCCGCCGCCGTTCTCGTGACCAGCGAGGATCTCGCCCGCCGCGAGGGTCTCGGCATCCGCGCCCGGATCCTCGGCACGGCCGTGTCGGGCATCGCTCCCGAGATCATGGGGGTCGGGCCCATCGAAGCCGTCACGCGTCTCCTTAAACGCGCGGGCCGACGCATGGAAGACATCGACGCCGTCGAGTTCAACGAGGCCTTCGCCGCTCAGGTCCTGGCCACCGCCCGCGAGACGGGCATGGACATCGACCGACAGGTCAACCTCCGCGGGGGCTCGATCGCGCTGGGACACCCGTTCGGGATGAGCGGGGCCCGGCTGGTCACGACGCTGCTGACGACCCTGGAGACCATCGACGGATCCCTGGGCCTGGCTACGATGTGCGTCGGCGGTGGACAGGGGATGGCCCTGCTCGTCGAGCGGGTGTAAACCAAGACGAACGCGGAAGGACGATCACATGACTCCCATCGTCGGCGCCGACATGGCGCGGGACCAGTTGCGGGACGCGCTCGTGGAGCTGGGCTTCAGCCTCTACGAGGCCCGCTGCTACACGGGGCTGGTCGGCACGAACGGCCTCACCGGGTACGGCGTGTCGAAGGCCACGGGGGTGCCCCAGCCAAAGGTGTACGAGAACCTCCGGCGGCTCGTGCGCCGCGGCGCGGCCCAGGAGGTCGGCACCGACCCCGTCCTGTTCGTCGCGACTCCCCCGACCGAACTGCTCTCCCTTCTGGACGCGGAGTTCCGCGGCCGATACGGGGCGGCCAACGAGGCGGCGACGGTCATCGAGCGCGAGGGGCAGAGCGCGTCCGCCATCTCACTGACGGCCTTCACGTCGCGCGAGGCCGTGCTGCGCGCGGCGGAGGACATCCTGAGCCGCGCGGAACGCCGCGTGTACCTCTCCTGCTCCCCCGCCGAGCTCGACGAACTGCTTCCCGCCCTGCGCACCGCGGTAGGGCGCGGGGTCGACATCGTCCTGCTCGACTTCGGCCCCGAACGCGCCGACGAGGCGGGCATGCGGGTGTTCCGACACGCGAGCACCGAGCGCGCCCTCTTCCGCCACCACCAGGCGCGCCACCTCGCTCTCGTGGCCGATTCGAGCCAGGCGGTGAACGCCGTGGCCGTGGACGGGACCGCCTGGGAGGGCATTCAGACGAGCAACGCCTCGATCATCGCCGCCGTGAAGGGCATGATCCGCCACGACATCGACATCCAGCAGATCTACGCCGACTTCCGCACCGAGCTGATCCAGGCGTACGGCCCGGGCCTGCAGGCCCTCGAGTCGTACCGCGCGCCGGCATCGCTGGCATCCTCGGCCACAGAAGAGGCCGGAGCAGACTCCGCACCACGTCGACGCGCGTGACGCATTGACATGCCGCTGAGATACTTACTAGGGTAGGTATCACACCGTCACCGCTGACAGGAGATGCTTATGCCGTGGGATCGCTGGTCGTACATGGACCATTGGCTCACCCCCACACCGCAGGGTCTCCGGCATCCGTCCTTCAACAGGCGACACATGGATGCCTATGTCCGCCAGCTCGCAGCCCTCGGCTTCACCGGCTTCGACACGTTCGGCTTCACGCTCCCCCAGTACGCGACGCTCTACGGTTCCGTCCACGAGTTCGAGGCGTTCCTGCAGTCCGAGGGCTTCGTCGGGATCACCGGGGTCTTCGCCGCCTACCCGTACGCGACCGACTACCGGGCGCCGCACCGTCGCGAGACGCACGAACGCATCCTCGGCGACATCGAGGCGCTCGCGCGCATGGTGGAGGGCACGGCGGTCGAGAACGTCATCGTCATGCCGACGAACACCTACTTCCACGTCGAACCCGTGACACCGGACAAGACCCTCGCGACCGCGGAACTCTGGGACCGGGCAGGCGCCATGCTCCGCGAACGGGATCTTCGCCTCGCCTGCCACTTCGAGTTCTGGGGGGCCATCCGCACGGTCGACGAGCTCGACTTCTTCCTCGGCAACACCGCACCCGAGAACGTGGCCTTCTTCTGCGACACCGCTCAGCACACCATCGCGGGCGTCGACCCGATCGAGGTCTTCCGTCGCTACCGCGACCGGTGCGCGGGCTTCCACTTCAAAGACACCCGCGCCATCGACACCGCCGAGGCCTATAAGACACCCCCGGATGCCGAGCTCCTGGCGACGGGCGTCCCCCGCTGGTTCGTCGAGATGGGTCGCCCCGACGGCATCGTCGACTTCCCCGCGCTCATGGCCGAGATCACGGCATCCGGGTGGGAGGGCTGGCTGACCGTCGAGCACGACAAGGTCGAGATCGAGGGCGGGGACTACGCGGAAGCCACCGCCGTGGCCAAGTGGTACATCGACAACGTGCTGAACGAGGTGACCGGACGATGAGCGCTTCGCTGCGATGGGCCTACGCCCTCAACCAATGGAACTCTCCCCCCACCGCTTTCGTGCGCCCCGAGCTGCAGACGCGGGCGCTGAAGACGATCAGCGTCACGGGCCTGGACGCCGTGGAGCTGCAGGGCGGATCGGGGCGATGGAACAACCTCGGGCGACCCGAACACATTCTTCTCGGGCACGGGTCCATCGAAGGGTTCCGCGCTTTCCTCGCCGATTCCGGGATCCGTCGGGTCTCGAGCATGACGTGGGATCCGACCGCTCCGGCCGAGGAGGAGGGCGGAGCACTCCGCTCGACGTCGAACGCCTCCGATCACGCCGCCATCGTCGAGGCCGCCGTTCCCTTCGTGGAGTTCCTCGAGGCGATCGGCGCGGAGACGTTCGTCGTCCGGGCCTCGGAGTCCGCGTGGCGTCTGCCCGACGGCCCGAGCGTCGCGGACGTCGCCACGATCATGAACGCACTGGGGCGCCTGTGCGCCGACCGGGGGGTGCGGCTCGCGGTCGACATCGACTGCCTCTCCGCCTTCCGTCCCGCCCCGCTCCGGGAGGCCCTGCTGGCCGAGACCGATCCCGCGACAGTGGGTCTCGCCGTAGACACGGCCGAGTACACCGTCGCCGGACACGATCCGGTGGAGGTGCTCCTCGCGCACGGCGAGCGCATCGCCCACGTGCAGCTGAAGGACGCGCGGGCGGTCGACTCGACCGAGACGTACCGCCACCCCTTCGCCGAGAGCGCGCTGCTCCAGGGCGCGGCCGACCCTGGCATCGAGCGCTGGTTCTTCGAGCTGGGGACCCCCGGCGGACTCGTCGACGTGCCGGCGGTCCTCGAGGCCCTCCGCACGATCGGATACACCGGCACCGTGGTCGTGGAGAGCGACCAGTCGCCTACGCCGGCGACGACGGCGCTCCTGAACGCCTGGTACCTGCGCTCCCTCGGGAACGCCGATTTCCCCGGAGGACGAGGACGATGACCCTCAAGTGGAGCTACATGGACCACTGGCGGAGCGACTCGCCCAGCGGTCCGGTCGACCAGTGGAACACCATCGGCACCATGGACCGGTTCCTCAAGCAGGTCGCGGCGGTGGGATACCAGGCGATCGACTGCTTCGACCACCGGTACTTCACGATCATGGACATGTTCGGCTCGGTGGGGAACTACCAGGAGTTCGTGCAGGAGCGCGGACTCGAACGCATCGTCAACACGTTCCATGCCGCCAACTACGACCCGCGCGTGTACGCGCCGCACATCCGGGAGACGCATCCGACGATCCTCGAGGACTTCCGGGTCACGCTCGACCGGTGGTCGGACATCGCGCTCGACAACATCATCGTCATGCCCGCGGCCCTGTACTACGACATGGAGCCGGTGACCGAGGACAAAATCAAGATCACGGGCGAGCTGTGGAACAAGGTCGGCGAGATCACGAAGGCCGCCGGAGTGAACCTCACCTGCCACCACGAGTTCTTCTGCGGCATCCAGTCGCGCTGGGAGCTGGACACCTTCTACGCGAACACCGACCCCGAGTACGTGAACCTGTTCGTCGACACCGCTCAGCACTGCATCGCCACCGTCGACCCGGTGGAGTTCTACGACGCCTACGCCGACCGGGTGACCGGGTTCCACTTCAAGGACACCCGCCACCAGGACCTCATCGGTGACCATCGACGACGTCCGGATTCCGAACTGATGTCGGAGACCACGCCGAAGTGGTTCCACGAGATGGGAGACGAGGGCGGCCTCGTCGACTTCGAGGCGTTCATCCGCGCGGTCGTGCGCAACGGCTACGACGGCTGGCTCTCGGTCGAGCACGACAAGGCGAACAAGCTCGGCGGCAACCACGCCGAGAGCACGGCGATCGCGCGCTGGTACGCGAAGAACGTTCTCGAGAAGATCGCCGCCGAGGAGGGGGCCCGATGATCCGCTGGGCGCACGCGATCAACCACTTCAAGCCGAATTTCGACGACTTCGCGCGGCGCCGCGACCACCTGCGCGCGCTCCGCATCGTGTCGATCTCGGGCTTCACGGGGATCGAGCTCACCGCCGGCACCGGCCGGTGGGAACCACTCGGCAACCCCGAGCAGATGGCCGCCAACTTCGGGGATCTGGGCGGTTTCGCGGCCTTCGTCCGCGAGGCGGGGCTCGACGGCGTCAGCAGCTGGTTCTGGGACCCGATGACGCCCTACCGCGAAGACCTGCTCCCCGGTTCCGATCCCGCCGACGCGGCGAGCCGCCCGGTCCTGATCGAGCGCGCGCGATGGTTCGCGAGCGCACTGGCCGAGCTCGGCGGCGACGTCCTCGTCGCGCGCCCCGCTGTGTCGGCGTGGCAGCGGCCGGATCTCGATGACGACGACATCGCCGTCCTGGCCGAGACATGGAACGCCGTCGGCGACGCGATCGCCGAGTCCGGCATCCGCCTCGGGCTGCACTTCGACTTCCTCTCGGCGCTGCGGGTCAGAGACGGACTGGAGAAGCTGGTGGCGGCGACCGATCCCGGCCGCGTGGGCCTCGCGCTCGACACCGGCGAACTCACCATCGCCGGTGTCGATCCGCACGACTTCTTCCACCGGCACGCCGACCGCGTGGTTCTGGTGCACCTTAAGAACGTGGGAGCCGTCGACGACATCGGGGAGTACACGGTGCGCAACGCCGAGCATCACGTGCGTCGGGCCGGCGGCAGCCGTGCCGTGCCGAGGTGGTACGTCGAGCTCGATGCCCCCTCCCCCCGGGTCGACAGCCGCCGCTTCGTCGCCGATCTCGCCCGCCGGGGCTACGACGGCTGGGTCGTGGTCGAGAGCGAGCTCAGCCCGCACCCGCCCACGACGACGATGCTGAACGGCTGGCAGCTGCAGCACGTCCTCGCCCCGGCGGTCGCGGCAGAACCGAACGAAGAGGACCCGCGATGAACGGCCCCGAGGTCCACGTCGTCGTCGTCGGCAGCGGTCCCGTCGGCGCGACATACGCCAGAGCCCTCCTCGAGGGTTCTCCACGGGTGCGCGTGACGATGTTCGAACGCGGGCCGGTGCTCACGGAGCCGGTCGGCATGAACGTGCGGAACATCGCCGACCCCGCGGCCAAGCAGGAGGCCCGGCGGCGTGCGCAGGGACCGCAGTCCCGGGACGGCGCACCCGTGGGTCTCGGCATCCCCATCACCAAAGTGGTAGAGGGCACCTACACCGCGCGCGGCGGAACCCACCTCATCGACTTCGGCGGTGAGGGCAGTGGGCATGCGGCGGAGTTCCCCGCCGCCGCGGTGTCGACCGCGGTCGGCGGACAGGGAGCGCAGTGGACGTGCGCCACGCCCCGACCCGGCTTCTCGGAACTCATACCCTTCATCCCCGGCGACGAATGGGACGCCCTGATCCTCGAGGCCGAGGCGCTGCTGCACACCACGCACCGCGCATTCGACCGCTCCCCCATCGCCTCCGCCCTCCAGGAAGCGATCTCGGCGGAGGTCGACGACGAGCTCCCCGAGGGCTACGGCGTCGGACCCCTCCCGGTCGCCGGCGACCTCGACGCCGATGGCCGGATGCGATGGGCCGGCACCGATGTCGTGTTCGGGTCTCTGATGGACCCCTCCTCCCCCGAGGCCGCGCGCTTCACATTGCGGTCGGAGACCGCGGTGACCCGCGTCGTGGTCGATGAGGGGCACACCACCGGCGTCCTGATCACCCCGGCGAGCGGCGGCGAAGAAACTTTCGTCGCGGCCGACATCGTGGTCGTCGCCGCGGATGCCATCCGTACGCCCCAGCTCCTGTGGGCCTCGGGCATTCGTCCGCGGGCCCTCGGACGCTACCTCAGCGACCACCCCGGCATCTTCAGCGTCGTCGCCATCGACCCCGAGAAGCTGGGCGGTCGTCTGAGCCTCGAGCAGATCGAACGGGAACGACGTCTCTCCGAGAGCGCCCCCGACCCGGTGACCGCGGTCCTGAGACTGCCGTTCTCCGAGCCGGACAACCCTTATTCGTGCCAGGTGCTGTACATGCACGACTCGCCGCTGCCGATCCCCGATGACCACCCGCTCGCCCACAACCCCTGGGGCTACGCGAACGTCGGCTTCGGCATCCGGAAGTTCGCACGCTACGAGGACTGGATCGAGTTCGACGACACCGACCTCGACTGGGCCGGGATGCCGAACGTGACGATCCACTACGAGTTCACCGACCGCGAAGAGGCCGAACTCGAGGGCGCCCGTCGCCGTCAACGGCAGGTCGCCGGCGCCATCGGCTCGTTCATCCCCGGCGGCGAGCCCGCCCCGCTCCCCTACGGCGCGAGCCTGCATTACAAGGGGACGATGCGCATCGGCGAGACCGACGACGGCACCAGCGTGTGCGACCCCTGGAGTCGCGTCTGGAGCATCGACAACCTCTACCTCGGCGGCAACGGCACCATCCCCACGAACACCGTGGTGAACCCGACCCTCACCAGCGTCGCGATCGCGCTGCGCGGGGCCCGAGGCATCCTGAACTCGATCGCGCGAGAGGAAGAAGCGGAATGATCGAGGAGTTCGATCTCGTCGTCGTCGGAAGCGGACCGGCGGGCGCGGCCTTCGCGCGGGAGTACCTCGAGCACCGGGCCGATGCCCGTGTCCTCATGCTCGAGCGCGGGCCGCAGACGACGACCGTCCCCGGGGAATCGGTGCGGAACCTCTCCGCGGACCGTCGCGCGGAGGCGGAGCGGCGGTCTCAGGGCCCGAATGCCGACGGTCACCAAGCGGTCTCGAACGACCGGGAGAAGCGCCCGACCGCGCGCCCCGGCACGTTCCTCGTCGCCCCCGGCCGCACCGACGACCCGCAACAGGACATGCCGGGCGCGCTCGCCACCGCATCGGTGGGAGGCATGGGCCAGCACTGGACCTGCGCGTGTCCCACCCCGGGCGAGGCCGAGCTTCCCCCGCAGGTGCCGCGGGACGAGATCGAGGAGCTTCTCGCTCGCGGTCGCGTACTGCTGCACGTCACGCAGGAGGCGTTCGCCGACACCGCCGTGCGCGCTGCCGTCGAACGTGAGCTCGGCGCCGTGTTCGACGATGGGCGGCCATCCGATCGTCGCGTGCAGGCGATGCCCCTCGCCGCGTTCCCCACCGCGTCCGGACGCCCGCGATGGTCGGGAACGAATGTCGTGCTCGGACCGCTCGTCGATGAGGATGCTGCGCCGGCGGGGTTCGAACTGCGCGCGGAGACCGTCGTCCGTCGGGTCCTCCGCGCCGACGACGGGGCCGTCCGCGGAGTCGAGATCGAGGATCGCCGCACCGGCACCGTCCAGGAGGTCGCGGCACGACAGGTGGTCGTCGCCGCCGACTCCTTCGGAACCCCGCAGGTCCTCTGGGCATCCGGCATCCGCCCCCGGGCCCTCGGCCACTACCTCAACGACCAGCCCCAGATCATGTGCTCGGTCTATCTAAAACACGAGATCGCGCGCGCGGAGAAGGACGACGGCGGTCCCGCCGCCTCCGAACGTGAGGCGATGACCGGGGTGAGCTGGATCCCGTTCTGGGGCCCCGAGTACCCGTTCCACGGGCAAATCATGCAGCGCGATGCCGCCCCGATGGTCGTGGGCGACGTCGTCTCCGATGAGAAGCACCCCATTGTCGGCCTCGGCTGCTTCGCCACGAAGGACATCCGCTTCGAGGACCGGGTGGAGTTCTCCGACGACGAGGTGGACTTCTTCGGGATGCCGGCCCCCACCATCCACTACTCCCTCACCGACCGTGACCGGGCCACGATCGCCCGCGGAATCGAGATCGTCAGCGGGCTCGTCGAGCGCATGGGAACACCCGTCCCCGGTGGAGCGCCGCGCCTTGTCCCTGCCGGAAGCTCCATCCATTACCAGGGCAGCGTCCGTATGGGCGCGACGGACGACGGCACCAGCGTGTGCGATCCCTGGGGTCGGGTCTGGGGAGTGCCCGGGCTCTTCGTGGCCGGCAACGGGGTCATCCCCACACCGACGGCATCCAACCCGACTCTCCTGAGCGTCTCGCTCGCCGTCCGAGCAGCACGGGCCGCCGTCGGCGCCTGATCGACCGCACGAAGAAGGGGCCAGACGAGAAATCGTCCGGCCCCTTCTTCGTGCCCTCAGACCCGTTCGGCGGCGAGCTCCGCGACCAGGTCCTTCTTCGACACCTTGCCGATCGGCGACAGCGGCAGCTCGTCGTAGACGCGCAACGCCTCGGGGAGTTTGAAGGTGGCGAGGTCGAAGCCGCGCAGAAAGTCCACCAGTTCCTCGAGGTCGAGGGTCGCACCCTCGCGGAGCACCACGCACGCGCACGTGCGCTCACCGAGGACCGGATCGGGCATGGGCACCGCCGCGGCGAGCACGACGGCCGGGTGAGCCAGGATGAGGTTCTCGATCTCTTCCGCCGAGATCTTCTCTCCCCCGCGGTTGATGAGGTCCTTGCGGCGGCCGGCCACGACGTAGTTGCCGGAGGGATGCCGGTACATCAGGTCACCGCTCATGTAGAACCCGTCGGGCGAGAACGCCGTGGCGTTGTGCTCGGGCGCACGGAAGTAGCCGCGGAGGGTGTACGGCCCTCGCGCCCAGAACTCGCCCACCTCGCCGTCGGCGACATCGTTCCCGTCCTCGTCGACGAGCCGCACGTCGTCGTCGGCGCAGATCGGGCGACCGACCGTTTCCAGACGCACGTCGTCGGGGTCGTCCAGACGCACGAACATCAGCAGGCCTTCGGCCATGCCGAAGTTCTCCTGCACGGTGGCGTTCGAGAAGAGCGCCGATGCCCGCGTACGCGTCTCGGGTTGGAGACGCTGGCCGCCGCTCTGGATGACCCGCATCGACGACACGTCCCGGGGACGGGCCGCGAGCGCCTCCGTCAGCTTGATCAGCAGGGCCGGAACGACGTGGATGTGCGTGGCCCGGTCGGACTCCACGCGGTCCAGAATGCCGTCGCTCCATGTCGAGGCGACCAGGCTGACCGTCGCTCCCCGGAAGAGGAAACCCTGCATTCCCGGGCACGCGAGCGGAAGATTGTGCGAGATCGGGAGGACGTCCAATAACACGTCACCATCGCGGATGTCGCAGACGGACGCCGCGAGGTGGGAGTTGAAGGCGTAGTCATTGTGCGATCGCGGGATGAGCTTGGGGATCCCCGTCGTCCCGCCCGAAAGCTGGAACACCGCGGGGTCCTCCGGGTCGAGACCCTCGTGGAGCGCACGGACATCGGCCTCGGTGGCCACCGGCTCGCGCTCGATGAGCTCGGAGATCGAGATCGCGTCCACGTCCGATCCGCCCTCGTCCTGCTCGACGAAGAGAAGGCGGAGCGAGGGGTGCTCGGCGGCGATCCGCGCGTAGATCTCGCGGTGATCGGCATCCTTGCTCCTAGCGGGCGCCGCGAGACCGATGGCGCCCGACAGGCGAACGAATTGCTCCAGCTCCCGGTAACGATGGACGGGCAGGGCCATGATCGGCACCGCGCCGAGGTACTGCAGTCCCAGATAGAACGGGGGAAACGCAGCAGTGTTACGCAACTGCACGACGACCCGATCGAGCGGCCGGATGCCGAGGTCGTACAGGTTGCGCGCCACGCGCAGCGCCCGCTCCTTCAGCTCCGCGTAGGTCAACGTCACCTCGCCGTCGGTGATGGCCACGCGGTCGGCGAAGGCGCGGAACGCGTCTTCGTAGTGGTCGATGAGCAACCGATCCTCCCAGTACCCCGCCGCACGATAGCGCCGGGCGTCCTCGGCCGGGAAGCGGACCATGCCGTCGAGAGTCATGGATCTCCTAGGTGGTGGCGGTGAAGCCGCCGTCGATCACGACGATCTCACCGGTGACGAACGGGTGCAGGGTGACGAGAGCCTCGACGGATGCCGCGACGTCGTCGAGCGTCACGTTGCGGCGGAGCGGCGTCTGCTTGGCGCGCCGTTCCATGAGACGGTCGTAGTCGTCGCCCAGGGTGCGCTCCATCCACTCCCCCGCGATCCACCCTGGGGCGACGGCGTTGACCCGCACCTCCGGAGCCATGACCCGGGAGAGTGTCTTGGTCAGGCTCACCACGGCGGCCTTGCTCGCGGCGTAGACGAGAGGCTGGGCGCCGGGGCGAAGGCCCACGATGCTCGCGATGTTCACGATCGACCCGCGCGCCTGCCGGAGCGGGCCGGCCGCCGCGCGAGTGACCTGGACGAGGCCCCGCACGTTCACGCGCATGACGCGGTCCCAGTCGTCGAGATCGATCCCCTCGAGGTCGTCGGGGGGAGTCTCGGCCGTCGTTCCGGCGTTGTTGACCAGCGCCGCGAGGTTTCCGTCGGCGTCGACCGCCTCGGCGACCAGAGCGCGGACGGCGTCGTCGTCGCTGACGTCCGCCTGGACCGCGCGGTGCGACCCGCCCAGCTCGTGCAGCTCGGCGAGGGTCTGGTCGGCCCGGTCGCGGGAGCGCGAGTAGTTGATCGTCACGTCGTAACCCGCTGCGGCCAGCCGCAGAGCGCTGGCCCGTCCGATTCCGCTGGCCGAGCCCGTGACGAGCGCGTGAGGGCGAGCAGCATCCATGTTTCCTCCTTGAAGATGGGTGAGCGAGAAGACCCGAGGGTCAGATGCCGAGCACGCGCTCGGCGTTCTCGTGGAAGACCTTGTTCATGACCGTCTCCGAGTACCCGAGCTCGTCCCATTCTCGCAACAGGCGATCGAACGGGATGCTGGGGTGGTCGGACCCGAACATGATCTTGTCCTGCAACCGGGCGCGGATGTCGACCTTGAGTTGCGGCGAGAAGTACTTGGGCGCCCAGCCGGACAGCTCCCAGAAGACGTTGCCCTTGTGAAGAGCGACGGCCGTCATCTCGTCGACCCAGGGCCAGCCCGGGTGCGACGCGATGATGGTGAGATCGGGAAACTCGGCCGCGAGGCGGTCGATGGCGAGGGGGTGAGCGTTCTCGATGAGCGAGCCCAGGCCCCCGGGGAGACCCGCACCCATGCCGGTCGTTCCCACATCGACCATCGCCACGAGTCCGAGATCGCGCATGAGGGCGAACAGCGGTTTGAGCTCGTCCGAGTCGACGCGGTAGCGCCCCATGATCGGGTGGAAGTGCAGCCCCAGGATGCTGTCTTCGCGGACGGCGCGCTCCACCTCGCGCAGAGCCTCCTCGCCTTTGAACGGATCGACCGCGCCCCACGCGCCGACGAACACGTCGGGGTGACGGTCGCGCATGGCAGCGACCTCTTGATTCGTCATCGGCGGAGAACCGTGAATGCTCTCGATGTCGAAGGCGACGAGGACGGCGTGGAGCCCGGCCGCACGGGCGTCCGCGACGACGTCCGCCTCCGGACGGCCGTCCCAGGGCTTGTTCCAGTATTCCGCCAGCGCCTTTGCGAACGGTCCCTGCGAACGCACCCACGTGGGCGTTCCGGGGTAGAAGTGCAAGTCAAGTCTTCTCACGGGATTATCCTAACTACTACGGTAGGTAATATGCCACTCATTAGTTCCGACCCACCCGCTTCCCTGCGGATCGATGCGGGAATCGCTCACGTCGCCCTCGCTCGAGCCGAGAACCGCAACGCTCTCACCGTCGAAATGCTCACGTCGGTGAGCGCACAGCTCGACGCCGCGGTGCAGGCGGGCGCGCGAGCCGTCGTCCTGTCCGGGGAGGGCCCGGCGTTCTGCGCCGGTCTCGATCTGCGCGAGGAGGATCCCGACCGACTGCGCCGATCGATCGAGCTGCTGCTCGCCGTCATGAGGCAGATACTGACTCTTCCGGTTCCCGTGGTCGCGCGGCTCGACGGCCCCGCGCGGGCGGGAGGACTCGGCCTCGTCACCGCCGCTGACTTCGCGATCGCCCGTACCGACGTGGACTTCTCTTTCACCGAGGTGCGGCTGGGCCTCGCGCCCGCCGCCATCTCCGTGTGCGTGCTGCCCCGGCTGCGTTCGCGTGATGCGACGCGCCTGTTTCTGACGGCCGAGCGCATCGACGCGCAGCGGGCTGCGCAGATCGGACTCATCGACGAAGCGGTCGACGCGTCCGACATGGACTCCCGCGTGGATGCCACCCTCGCCGCCCTGCGAGTCGCGCATCCGCAGGGCATGGCCGCGACGAAGCCTCTTATCACCGCCGGCATCGTCCGCGAGATCGACGCGAACGGCGCCGACCTCGTTGCGACCTCGTTCACGCTGTTCACGTCGCCGGCGGCCCGTGAGGCGATCGCCGCCGCTCGCCGTCGATGAGGTCACGGCGCCACCTCCGATACCGCCGGGGCGGGTGCCGCCGCCGCTCCTGACGCGCGCAACGAGCGCAAACGCAGACCGACGCCGACCGCGCACAGGGCCGCGACGCCGCCGCCCACGGCAAGAGCGACACGCGGCCCCGCCGCCTCGACCACCGCGCCGAACGACAGGGCACCGAGCGGGGCACCGCCCATCCACGCGAGCATGTAGACGCCGATGACCCGGCCACGCATGCCGGGCGGGGTCCACGTCTGCACCAGCGCATTGACCGTGGCCATCGCTGCCATCAGAAAGAATCCGACGAGGGGCATCGAGATCGCGAACGCCTCCGCCGTCGGCATGACGGCGGCGAGCAGGAGCGCGACACCGAACCCGAGAGCGGCAGCGAGCAGCACGCGCGGACGCGGTGATCGGCGAGCCGCCGCGAACAGTGCACCGACGATCGACCCCGCCGCGATGCACGACGTCAGCAGGCCGAAGCCGGCCGCTCCGAGATCGAACTCCTTCGTCGCCGCCGTGATGATGAGAAGGGTGATGGAGTTGCCCACGAAGCCCACGACGAGGAACACCATCACGATCAGCGCGAGCACGCGACGATCGCGCAAGACGTATCGGATCCCACCCAGCCACCGCCCGGATCGCCCATCGTCGCGCTGCACCGGGTGGAACTCGTGCGCACGCATGAGACCGAGACCGGCGAGCATCGCCACGAAGGTCACCGCGTTGGCGATGAAGATCCAGCCCGGACCCACCACACCGATCAGAAGACCAGCGATGGCCGGGCCGACGAGGCGGGCGAGATTGAACGTCGCACCGCCGAGCGCGATCGCGTTGGGGAGCACCCCGGGATGGACCAACTCGTTGCCGAAGGTGTTGCGCGCCGGAGAGTCGAAGGCCTGAACCGCGCCGGTGACGGCGGCGAGGACGCACACGTGCCAGTACTCGGCGACGCCGCCGAGGAGAAGGCATCCGAGCGTGACGGCGAGCAGTCCCATCGCGATCTGCGTCCCGATGAGGAGTCGCCTCCGGGGAATCCGGTCGGACACGTATCCCGAGATCGGCAGCAGGATCAGCTGGGGAGCCGTCTGCAACGCGATCACGACCGACAGTGCTCCGGCATCCTGATCGGTGAGCACCGTCAGAACCGTCCAGTCCTGCGCGGTCATCTGCATCCACGTGCCGATGCCGGAGATGAACAGTCCGGCGATCCACAGCCGGTAGTTCCGGTGCGCGAGCGCGCGGAACATCACTCTCATGCCCCCGTCCCCCTGACCGCTCCCGGGTCCGGAGGTCGAGGCCCGGACCGGGAGCGGCAGCTCATGCCAGCGCCAGTCGCCGCGAGACCCGGTTCACACTGGGCACGGCGAGGTACGAGATGCGCAGACTCTGCTCGAAGGCGATCTCATGTTCCCCCGGCGCCAACCCCCCGTGCTGCTCAACGAAGAGAATGACGGTTTCGGAGAATCCCCAGCGATCGTCGAGGACGTCCTCGATCTCGGTGAGGCGGTAGTCGGCGCCGTGGAGCTGTAGGCGGATGCTCTCCGGCGGGACCGGCGAACCGTCGACGGCGAGCGAGAGCTCGATCATCGATAGGCCCAGCCCTCGGTAGTAGCCGATCCGGGCGCCGATCTTCCAGCCGACGACCTGGCCGTCGACCTCGACATTGGCGAAGGTGTCGTCCTCCAGCAGGTATCTGTCGAACATCAGCGGCTCCCTCCGGTGGTGGTTTCCTCGCCGAGCAGACGTGCGAGCATGCGCTGCTGGTGGGCGACTTCCTGCACGCTGTCGACCGGCCGTACATCCTGGATGTGGCGATTGCCCTCGTACTCGCTCGACAGGTATCCGTCGTATCCGCCGGCGATGAGCACCGGCACGATCTCGTCGTAAGGGATGGAGTACTCGCGCTCGTCCCCGACCATCTCGTAGAACTTCGCATGGATGTGGACGATGTAGGGCACGTGCGGGGCCATGGTCTCGGGCGCCACGTAGTTGTAGCCGACGACGTTGTTCGCGAACGCCACGTCGATCGCCGTGCCCCCGCGCCACGCGAGCTCGCGGGTCAGAGTCTCCATGTCATCCGGGTGGTCGTTGTACACCTTCACCGCGTGGTCGACGAGGTCGGGGCGAGCGCCATCGCGCTTGAAGCGTTCGGCGACCACCCGCGGGAACTCCCGAACGAAGATGCCCATGTCGGGCACGATGCCGAGGTAGTGACTGTCGACGCGATGCACGATGTCGAGGAACTGCTGGATCCACCGGTGGTCGAAGCGCATCGGCGCGTGAATCTCGACTCCGAGCCGGACGTCGTACTCCTCGGCGTAGGGTGCCGCCGCCTCGAACACCTCGGGCGGGGTGTTCACGATGACGCGCATCGAGGTGCAGCCGAGCTTGTTGGCCAGCTTGATGTCGCGGACGATCGATTCCACGCCTTCCTCGAACGTCATGACCCGGTCTTTCCGACGCTTCAAGTCGATGAACATGTCGTACGCGGTGGGCGTCGTGCCGTACTTCGCGTGCAGCTCGTGCCACCCAGCGATCTCGGCGTCGGTGAGGTTCGGGAAGCTGTCGAACGACTGCTCCGGAATCACCTCGATCCCGCGGGCCCCCATCTCGGCGCACACGCGGACCGCGTCGTCGAGGGTCAGCTTTCGCAGGAAGACCTCTTCCTGAAAGCTGTAGAGGCTCACGCCCCGCTTGATGTCGTGGACCGCCATGCGGTCTCCTTTCGTGAGAGGTGCCGGAGCGGCGTTCAGCCCTTCATGCCCCCGGCAAAGCCCTGGATGAACTTTTTCTGGGCGAAGAGATAGAAGGTGAGAATCGGAATCATCGAGAGGATCACGACGGCGAAGATGACGTTCCACTGCGTCGCGTTCTCGCCGACGAAGCTGTACATCATGACCGGCAGAGTGGTTGCCTTCGAGCCGCTCAAGAAGATGAGCGGAGTGAAGAAGTCGTTCCAGACAATGAGCCCGGTCATGATGGCCACCGTGCCCGTCGCGGGTGCGAGGAGAGGGAAGACGATGTTCACGAAGATGCGGAACTTGCTCGCCCCGTCTATGGACGCTGCTTCCTCATAGTCAGCAGGGACCACGCGGGCGAATCCCGTGTAGAGGAAGACGGCGAGGGGCATGAGCAGTCCGGTATAGAGAAGGATCATGCCGACGTGGGAGCCCAACAGACCGATCGAGCGCAGGGCCACGTAGGTCGGCAACATCGCGAGTTGGAAGGGCAGGATGATGCCCACGACGAAACCGATGTAGGCCGCATTGCCCAAGCGACCGGGACGCCGCGCGATCGTGTAGGCGGCGATAGAACCGATGAGGATGAGGAGGATGACGCTTCCGGCCGTGATGACGGTGCTATTGAGCATTGCCACGAGCACATTACGGTTGCCGGAACCGGAGACGGCCTGGACGAATCCGCTCGCGTCAAAAACCATCGGAGGTGCGACAGCCGACGACGAGGCGGCCTCCAGGGGGCTTTTGAAGGCTGTCACGAGCAGGATCCAGAACGGGATCAGGACGGCGATGCCGATCAGGACGAGGATGATCTCGCGGATCAGCGTGGACAGACGGTACTTGGTCAGCATCAGCGAGCCTCTCCCCGGCCTCGGACGAGCGCGAGCTGTACGAGTGAGATCACCAGAATCAGAACGGTCAGGACAAGGGACAGGGCGGCTCCATAGCCGAACTGCCCATAAGCGAAGGTCTGCTTGTAGACCTGAGTGGCGAGCGTCTCCGTCGCGTTGAAAGGTCCTCCGCCTGTGAGCGCCATCACCTGATCGAAAACGCGCAGCCCCTGGATGACCATGAGCGTCGACGCGATCACGACCGACGGACGGATGCTGGGGAGGGTGACGTACCGGAAGCGCTGCCACACACTCGCCCCGTCGATGAGCGACGCTTCCTCGATCTCCTGGGGGACGCCCGCCAGACCTGCCAGATAGATGACCATGACCATTCCGGTGCTCTGCCAGACCATTACGACGAGGATGGTCCACACGGCCGCCTGGGGATCCGCCAGCCACGTGCGCTGGAGGGATTCCAAGCCTAGATTTCCGAGGAAGCCATTCAGCGCCCCGTCGGGCTGATAGATGAAGCGCCATATGTAGCTGACGGCGAGAGGACTCAGCACCGTCGGCATGAAGATGACGACCCGCAACACATACCGGAGCTTCACGCCGCGATTCAGTCCGAGCGCAAGCAGCAGTCCGAATATGTTCGTCCCGACGACGAACCCGAAGGCCAGCAGAAGCGTGTTCCACACCGACCTCTGCCCGAGTTCTCCGGAGAAGATCTGGATGAAGTTCTCCAGGCCGACCCAGTTCCAGGCGCCGATCCCCCTCCAGTCGGTGAAGGCGTAGAGCCCACCGACGGCGACGGCCAGGTAGTGGACGACGAACGCGACGACCAGGGCGGGTATCGCCCACCACCACGACGCGAAGAGCGCGCGGCGCACGCGTCGCGGCCGAGGTGGTTCGTCCACCTCGGTGGGAACGGGCGTTGGCACAGGGGCAACAGTGACCATGACCTTCTCTTCCGGTTTGGGGGTGCCGACGAGATCGACGATCAACGCCGGCACCCTCCGTCTCACGTCAGCTCGCGGCGTCCCAGGCGGCGTCCATAGACGCAAGGACGTCATCGATCGTCGTCTGCCCGGTCAGCAGACCCTGAACACCCGTGCCGAGCGTGTTGTACACCTCGGGCGACGGCCAGCCCAGGTTGGCGAGCGGCTGGTAGTTGTTCTGCTCGAAGTAGGTCGCAATGGACGAGTACTGCTCGGGCAACGCAGACCCGGCGCCAGCGCGAATGCTGAGGTTTCCGCTCGTCTCGGCCAGCGCATCGGCGTTTTCCGGTTCCGCGAGCCAAGCGAGGAACCCCTTGGCGGCAGCTTTCTCGTTCGCCCCCGATTTCGCATTGATGCCCAGCATGTTGCTCGGGGAAGCGAACATGTACTCCTCGCCGGCGTCCCCGGGGAACGCCGTCGAGATGAAAGAGGCGTCCGGATTGATCCGTCGCATGTCGCCCACGGCGCCGCCGGGCGCGAATGCACCGATCGCGTTGCCGGCCGCCACATTCGGCACGTTGTCGGCGATAACACCCGCCTCCACACCGTTCTGGAAGCACCCGGCGTCTCGGAGGTCGAGGATCAGTTGGAGCGACTCCTTCCACCCCGCGGTGTCAGCGAAGGTCACCTCTCCGTTCGTACGCTTGGCGTTCCAATCCGGCTCGTCTGCGAAGACACGTGTGGCGGCGAACTGCAGAGTTGTCAAACCGTTGTTCGGAACCGTCGACCCGGCGAGCCGCAGCAGCGTCTTACCGCCAGCCTGCGCTGTCTTGCAGGCCGCTTTCACCTCCGCCACCGTTCGGAAGGGGGGCTTGATGCCCAATTCTTCCGCCGCCGTAATGTTGTAGTTGTTGGTAATGGGCACGAAGTCAACAGGCTGCGTCCAGAGCTGGTCGTTCCACTCGCTGAGGTAACGCGTTTGATCGTTGTAGAGCTCCGCGGCACTGGTGTCGGTGAGCGGCTCAAGATATCCCGCTTCCGCTAGGGGAAGTGCCGAGTGCGGGTTGCCGTTACCGCCAGTGACATAGAAGACGTCCGAGGCGTTGCCGCCCTGCAGCTGCGTGCGCAGCACCTCTCCGTACTGCTCATTAGGCACCTCCTCCACGTCGAAGGTGACATTGGGGTTTTCTTCGGAGTACTTATCCGCCATCACGGCAATCGGCGCCCGTACCGCACCAGCTTCGACGGACAGGCGCAGAGTCACTGGAGCGTTCGGATCTGCCTCTCCCCCGCCGTTCGACGCGCATGACGCGAGGGAGAGGACGGAGGCACCGAGCAGCGCCAGCGGCACGACGACAGAGCGCCGAGATACGAGGTGATTCTTGGGCATCATTGACCTTTCATCGGGTTGTGCTGTGGGTGTGAAGTAGTACGGAAAGCCGATCAACCCCGCTTAAGGGAGTCGATGGACGAGGCGACATTGACAAGCCGTTCGGCCGCGAACTCGACAGGGAGAGGGCTGCCGTCAGCCTGAAGCGGGCCGGGAATGCGCAGACTCATCCGCGCGCGAACAACTGCGGGAGTTCCCACTTGCAGCCAGGGAGCGGGCGCAAATACGAGCTGCGCCCATCTCTGAATCGACCAGTAGTCACCCCTGAGGCTTAAACGAGACGCGTCGCGTCCATCAATCTGGTGAACCGGACCGAGGTCACGCCCATCCACTTCGATAGCCAACGCCGCGACACCCGCCCACGGAATCGCTCGATACCAAGGCAGGCCGATCGTGACCCGGACGGAGGCGTCATCTATTGACACCGCGTCCCTATGCAGCAGCTTCGTCGCCATCGTCACGGTGAAACAGTAAGAGTATTACCTACCCAAGTCAAGAGCATGTGCCTATGCTGCCAGCATGCGAATTTCCGACGCTGGCACCTCACCCGACATGACGTGGGCGGTCACGATGTTCTCTTTCACTAACGAACTGCAGGAGCGCGAGCGAACCGCCGATGAGCTCCTCCGAGGCGTGGCCGAGGCCGCGGTTGCTGACGCCGTTGAGATCGATGCCGCACAGCATTTCGACTCTTTCCCCGCTTTCGCGCGCACCGAGATCGACGCGTTCCGGCGCAGCATCGACGCTACCGGCCTGACGCCGACGATGATGGGTGTCTACCTCGATCAGCGCATCGACGCGCGGGGCCCGCGCTCCATGACCGACGACCTCGAGATACTTGCCCGGCAAGCCCATGCAGCATCGGCCATGGGATTCTTTGGTATCCGGATTGGGCTCGGAAGCGTCGACGCAGACCTCCGCAAGCGAATTCTGCCTGACCTCGAGAAATGGGGGGTGAAGCTCTTGTTCGAGGTTCAAGCCGGCGCTCGACCTGACTCCCCCGCAATCGACGAAATCCGTCGACAGCGGGACGAGCTTGATACCGATCACTTGGGGTTCGTCTTTGACACCAGCCTCGTCATGCCCGACTTCCCCCCAACCTGGCGAGACGCTCTCCTCGCCGACGGAGTTCCTGACACACTCATCGCCGAGGTTGAGGGCCTCTGGCGGAGCCGCGCTAGTGACGGATGGCATCGGACGCAGGCCGCGATCAGAAAAATCGGCCTCCCCCCGGCAGCGGTCCGGCGCCTAGAGATGCCGTTTCGCCGATTCGGGTGCTCGGCCATGACCGACTGGGAAGATTTCCTCGACGACGTCACGGCAGTACACATGAAGTACTGGGATCTCGACGAACGTGGAGGTGCAGTCGATCAGACCCGAGATGTCAAGGACGCCCTTCGGCGACACGGATATAGCGGCTCTGTCTGCAGCGAGTGGGGCGGGCATGATTGGCTGGATTCTCAATCGCACTCCGCTGTCGAAATGACCCGGCGTCATCGCAAAATCTTCGACCAGGCGTGAGGTAGCTGTCTCCTGTCTCAATGTTGCGCCGCACATCGGCGAACCAGCTCGGAGTGACCGGCTCGTCGGGGCGTCTTGCGCGTCGCCAGTTCGCCACGACGCAGGCGACTGAGGTGACCAAATTGAGCCCTGTGGGTGAATCTCTTCCAGTCCGCATCGTTGGGGGCTTGCGTGTCCGAAGCTTCAATCATGCTCGCGAAGTGCTGCTCAAGTGGCTGCTGAGTCAGTCGGACGAGATGGCATCGGTGGCGGGCTCTATGAACGGAGCTAGCCGGACGTTCTTCACGTCGGCCGCACGCTCCAGAAGCACCATGCCCCACACCATCGCTCCCAGACGTCGTCGTGCCGAACGTCACTCTGACGCCACCGGGCATCAGATTCGGTTAGGTACTCGACGCGCCAGCGCCGCGCGGGTGTTGTCAACTCAATGATTGCCTCCGGCACGTCTGTGCTGTCGCCCCGTCGATCCGGTATCCCGACGATCACCGCGTCACCAGCGTCAGCCGCGCCATCGTGACCACGAGCAAGGGCAAGATCCGAACATTCTGGGTTCGTGAAGCCCGGCACGGTCGGATCTATGCTCACCAACCCGGCGATGCTCGCCGGAGCCGCAGGCATCATGGTCCAGCTCGCCATGCAGCATACGATGCAGGAGATCACGAATTACCTCGCCGTCATCGACGAGAGGGTCGACGACGTCCTTCGGGCAAAGAAGGACAGTGCGCTCGCCCGCATGATCGGGGTCGGCCTGGTCATCGACGACGCCATGCTCAAGCGCGAGCACGTCGGCCGCGTCTCCGAGGTGACGTGGTCGAGCCTGCACGGCGCAGCGCAGACTATCGCCGAGACGAAGTCCTATGCGCTCCGCCGTCTCGATGGCCTCGCCGAGAAGCTGGGAAGAAGTCGCGGGTCGGCGGCCTGGCGAAGATAGCGAAGGACGCGGAAGCGGAGGTAGATGTGTTGCTGGCGGTGGTTGCTCGCTGCTTTCAGCTCCAGGACGGCCCAGCGGTCTTGGAGCTCGGCCGCGTTCTCGACTCCTCCGCCGGGGACTTGGATCGACACCGCGAAGCCACCCAGGCCGGGCGCGCAAAGCGCCGCGTCCGACGCACCCATGACTCGTTTATCGGTTCCAGCCCGCGGCAATCGGGAACACCCGCGCCAATATCTTCTGGCCACCGCTCGTACAGGCATAAATGGCCAATAAGTGGCCACAGCGATGAGCACAAATGCAATCGGTTATACGGCGTCCGCAACGTTTTGCCGCGTAATCTCGCTGTGTACCGTCAGGAATCGGTAGCGGGAGCGGGGCTTGAACCCGCGACCTCACGATTATGAGTCGTGCGCTCTCACCAACTGAGCTACCCCGCCGCACAGCATCCTGAATTCGAATGAGGATGCCTGGAGCCCCGAGTCAGGATTGAACTGACGACCCCTTCCTTACCATGGAAGTGCTCTGCCACTGAGCTATCGGGGCGTACCCGGATCGCTCCGGGCAACTAGAAGAGAATATCAGAAAGCGACACTCTCACACGAATCGAGGGTCACCCTCCGGCGTGCTGACGCAGCCACGCGATCGGATCGATCGGGGTGGTGCCGTTCTGGAGGATCTCGACGTGGGTGTGCGCGCCGAAGGAACGGCCGGTGTTACCGGTGCGTCCGAGGAACTGACCCACGTGCACCTTCTCGCCGGGGGTCACCTGGAGCGAGCCGTACTGCATGTGGCCGTACCGGCTCGAGACGAGCTGACCGTCGATGACGTGGTCGATGAGCACGGTCACGCCGAAGGCGCCACCCTGCTCGGTCGCGATGCGCACGGTTCCGTCGGCGATCGCCTGCACGGGTGCACCCTCGCCGGGCACGAAGTCGGCACCCTCGTGGAACCCGCCGTCACGCATGCCGAAACCGTACGAGATCGACACACCGACGGCGAAGGGCCACTGGATGGCCGCGGTCGGGTCGTTCACGTAGAAGTTCGAGGGGTACTTGATGCCCGAGTCGACGGCCATCTTGGCGTAGGTGGTGGCGCTGTAGCCGTCGGCGCGGTCGACGATCGCCGACTGCGACTGGGCCGGCGAAACGTAGGCCTGGATCGCCCCGTCGGCCGAGGCGACGTCGCCGCCGACGGCGAGACGCGTGGTCGCGGTGTCGGACGCGGGGGCGGTGATGCTGTCGGTGCCGCTCGCCGAGGCGATCGCGCTGACGGGCATCGTCATGCCGACGGTGAGGAGTCCGACGACTCCCATGACGCCGATCGAGAACGAGGTCGCGGCGACCCGACGGACGTTGCGGCGCGCGCGGGGAGCGGCCGCCGAGGGGAGACCCTCGGAGACGGGCTCGGGAGCGGGCTCGACGGGTGCCGCCTGCTGCGTCGGCGTCTCGCCGGTGAAGGCGAACAGGCGGGCAGCGGTCTCGAACTCGTCAGCAGCGGTGTCGGTCGCGGAGGCTTCGATGGCGGGCTGCTCCGTGGCGGCCTGCTCGCTGACGGGCTTCGAGGCTCGCCCAGCGGACGACTTCGCTCGACGCTCGGCCCCGGGAGAGACGGCGGGCGCGATGGTCTCGGCGACCGGCTCGACCGAGGTCGAGGTCTCGTCCACCGTCGAGTCGAGGATGACCGAGGCCGGGGGGCGGCGGCGCGAACGACGGCTCGCGGGAAGAGTGATGGGCGAGGTCGGCAGCGACACCGGAGTGGTCGCGACGGTGCTGTCCGCGCTCTGCAGGATGACGGCGACGTCGTCGGACCGACGCTGCTCGTCGACGACGGTGACCTCGAGGGTGCCGGAGGCCGTGGCATCCGGAGCCTTCTCGACGGGGGCCGTGTCGCGCGGCGGCAGCGTGGGCTCGATGGTCGCGGCGATGACCGTCTCGACGACGGCGGCGGCGACGGCCTCGATCAGCTCGGGCTGAGAGGCGGCGTCGGCGTCGACCGGGGCGGGGTCGGCGGCCTTCTGGGGGGCGTCGATCGCGGGGGCGTCGATCGTGGCGACGGGGGTCTCGCTCGCGGAACGACGGCGCATCTCGGCTCGGGTCAGCCGGGGCGTGGTCTCGGGAGCGGGCGTGGGGAGGGGGCGACGAGACCGTCGGGTGACGGCGGGCTCAGTCTCAGAGGCTTCTGACGGCAACGCGGAAGGGCTCTCGTGTCGTGTCGCAGGCGCGACGGCTTCGGGCTGTGGGGGCTTGGCCATCTCCGCAGGTTCGGGTTGCGGAAGATAACGAACTGGTAAACACCCTACCCCGGCTGGTCTGGGAATGCCATGACAGCGTTCCCGCTCACCGCTCGTAGTCGAGCAGCGGCTCGAGGCGCTCGAAGAACTCCCGCCCCGACGCGATGACCATTCCGTTGCCCGGGCGTCCACCCGGGGCTCCCCCGACGACCCCGCCGGCCTCTTCGACCAGCAGCGCCCCGGCGGCGTGATCCCACGGGTGCGTCCCGCGCTCGTAGTAGGCGTCGACGCGGCCGGCGGCGACGGATGCCAGATCGAGAGACGCCGCACCGATCCGGCGCACATCGCGCGCGATGGGCATGACGCGCGAGAGCTGCGCCAGAGCGGGACCGTGCGTCTCGGGGTTGTAGCCGAAACCGGTGGCGACGAGTCCGCCGGCCGGGCCCACCTCGCTGACGGAGAGGCGCTGGTCACCGAGCCAGGCTCCCCCGCCACGCGAGGCGCGGAAGAGCTCGTCGGTCACGGGGTTGAACACGGCCCCGGCCAGCGCGGTCCACGACGCGGTCTGCGCGGTGCCCTCGACGGCGGCGATGCTCACGGCCCACGCCGGAATGCCGTAGGCGTAGTTGACGGTGCCGTCGATCGGGTCGACCACCCAGGTAATGCCGCTGGTGCCCTCTTCGGCGCCCGACTCCTCGCCGAAGAACCCGTCGTCGGGACGCTCGCGCGCCAGCTCCGCACGGATGAAGGCTTCGACCTCGCGGTCGGCGGCGGTGACGATGTCGGCCGCGGCCGACTTGGTCGCGGCGACCGTCACGCCCTCGCGGCGACGGCGGTGGGCGAGTTCACCGGCCTCCCGGGCGATGCGCGTGGCGATCTCGAGCAGGTCGGCTGCGGAAGTCATGGCATCCAGGCTACGTGCGCCACCCCCTGCGACGAATTCGTCGCCGTCGTTAGCGTGGGGTCATGACCGCTTCGGATTCTCGCCGGTACGACGTCGTCATCGTGGGGGGCGGGCACAACGCCCTCGTCTCCGCGGCCTATCTCGCCCGGGCAGGGCGACGCGTGGTGGTGATCGAGAGATCGGATGCCGTGGGCGGCGCCGCCGTGTCGGAGCGCCCCTGGGCGGGGGTCGATGCGCGCCTGTCGCGCTACTCCTACCTCGTGAGCCTGCTCCCGCAGCAGATCATCGACGACCTCGGTCTGCGCCTCGAGCTGCGCCGCCGCCGGCACTCCTCGTACACGCCCGACCCGACCGACCCCACGCGCGGCATCCTCGTGGACACCCACGATGCCGAGGCGACCGCCGGCTCATTCGCGCGCACCCTCGGCGACACCGACGAGGCCGCGCGGTTCGCGGCCTTCGGCGAGCGCCTCGCTCCGGTGGCGAAAGCCGTCTTCCCCACGATGACCGAGCCGCTCCCCACCGCTGACGAGCTGCGCGAGCGCGTCGGCGACGACGAGCTGTGGGACGCCCTCACGACGCGCCCGCTGGGCGATCTGCTGCGCGCATCGTTCGAGAGCGACCTGGTGCGCGGCATCGCCCTCACCGACGGGCTGATCGGCACCTTCGCGTCGTCGGACGACCCCTCCCTCGCCCAGAACCGCTGCTACCTGTACCACGTGATCGGTGACGGGACCGGGGACTGGGACGTCCCGGTGGGCGGCATGGGGGCCGTCACGGCCGAGCTCGAGCGGGCGGCCCGCGAGGCGGGGGCCGAGATCGTCACGGGCGTCGAGGTGATTTCGGTCTCACCCGACGGCGACGTGCACACCATGACCGACCGCTCCGAGGTGTTCCACGGCGACCTCGTGCTCAGCGGGGTCGGTCGCGCCGTTCTCGATCGGCTGCTGTCCGCGGGCGGCGCCGCGACCACCGGGGCCGACGAGCCCGAGGGCGCGCAGGTCAAGGTCAACATGCTCCTCTCTCGCCTCCCCCGCCTCCGCGACGAATCGGTCACCCCCGAGGCCGCCTTCTCGGGCACCTTCCACGTCAACGAGACGATGACCCAGTTGGATGCCGCTCATGTGGCGGCATCCGGAGGGCTCATCCCCCAACCGCTCCCTGTCGAGATCTACTGCCATTCGCTGACCGACCCCTCGATCCTCGGCGAGGATCTGCGGGCATCGGGCGCGCAGACGCTCACGATGTTCGGCCTGCAGGTCCCGCACCGCCTGATCGACGACACGGATGCCGTGGCCGCCGGGGCCCGCCTGCTCGCCGCGGCGCAGGCCTCGCTCGATTCCGTCCTCGCGGAGCCGTTGCGCGACTGCATCCTGCGGGCACCCGACGGCCGGCTGTGCATCGAGGCGCGGACCACACGCGACCTCGAGGAGTCGTTGAACATGATCGGCGGCGACATCTTCCACGGCGCGCTGTCGTGGCCGTGGCTGTCGGCGCCGGCGGACTCCCCCGCCGAACGCTGGGGCGTGGCGACTCCGCACGCCCGCGTCCTGCTGTGCGGCTCGAGCGCTCAGCGCGGCGGGGCGGTCAGCGGGATCGGCGGCCAGAACGCGGCGATGGCGGCGCTGGAGATCCTCGGGCAGTGAGAGCCGGCGAGCGCCCGGAAGTCAGCGCGAATCAGTCGACTCGTCGCGTCAGACCGCGACGACCGGCTGTTGCAATTCGGTCACCCAGTCGGACTGATGGTCGGACTCGGCCCGCACGTACAACTCGCGGCAGGGGCCGGACGGGACGAATCCTCCCTCCAGGATCCGTGCGTGGACGGACTGCCAGCTCTCGGCGATCCGGTCCATCGATCCCAGATGGATCCCGCACACGGCCACCTCGACCGCGGGGAGGTCGACGATCTCGACGCCATCACGCTCGCCACCGGAGTACAGATACCCGGCGATCACCTCGGTTCCGTCTTCACGAGCGGCGTACTGAGCGATCGGGGTGTCCAGCGCACCCTTCTGGGCGCCGATGACCGCGGCGACGGCGTCGAAGGCAGGTCCGACGACGTCCGCCATCTCGGCGCCGTCGGCGACCAGGCGACGACGGGCGGCAAGGCGGACGGCGGGCAGCGACTTCTGAACGATCTCGATCTCTCGCATGTGCTTCTCTCTCTCGATGAGGTGGAGGCGTCGCTCCACGTCGACGAGCCGCGCGGCGGCGATCCGATGCTCATGCTCCACCTCGACGCGCCGCTCACGAAGGAGAAGTGCGATGCGATCGGCATCCACTCCCTGCTTCAAGATCGACGCGACGTCCTCGAGACCGAAACCGAGCTGTCGCAACGCCACGATCCGGTGCAGCCGCTCGAGCTGCGACGGATCGTACGAACGGTAACCGCTGCGCTCGTCCACGTGCGCGGGGACGAGCAGGCCGGTGGTGTCCCAATGCCGGAGCATCCTGTGGGTCACCTGGCCGATCTGCGCGAACGCTCCGATGGACAACATGCTTCTGTTCTCCTTCCTCACACCGTGTCAGGGTCAAGCCGCGACGCCCGAACGACGGCGCGCACGCTCGCGATCAGTTCCGCCACCGCGCGCAGAAGAAGCGGCGTCGACGGCTCGGCGTAACCGAAGACGACTCCCGCGGGCACATCGACGGCGGTCTCCGGTACCGCGTACCCCGAGAGAGGGGATACCAGGATTCCCCGCGCCGCGAGCTCGGCGACCACCGCCCGCTCGACCTCCGGCCCGGCCCCGGGCAGCAGCACGACGGCGTGCAGCCCGCCGTCCATCGCGGTCAGCTCGACCCCCTCGACCTGCGCGAAGGCCTCGAGAAGCAGGCGGCGACGATGGCGGTAGTCGCGACGGCGACGGGCGGTGTGCCGCGCGAGCGCGCCCTCCCGGAGGTAGAGCGCCAGGGCGCGCTGCTGCACCTGCGCGACCGGCGGGTCGAGGTCGGTCCGCGTCGCGACGAGGCGATCGCGCAGCTCGCCGGAGGCGACGATCCACCCTGTCCGCAGAGCCGGGCTCAACACCTTCGACAGCGTGCCCATCATGACGACCCGCGCGGGATCGAGCAGGTGAAGCGGGGGCAGCGGAGCCCGCCCGTGGGGGAACTCGCTGTCGTAGTCGTCTTCCACGATCACCGCGCCGGTGTGCGCGGCCCAGGCGAGCAGTCTCGCGCGGGCGACGGCGTCCAGCCGCGTTCCGAGGGGGTAGTGATGGTGGGGCGTGACGACGAGGGCGTCCAGATCGGCGCGGGCCTCCAGGGCGTCGAGGTCGAGGCCGTCGCCCAGCCGCACCGGGATCGGCACCGCCTCGACCCCCAGCCGGTGCAGGATGCGGCGGGCCCGCGGGTACCCCGGGTTCTCGATGCCCACCCGTAGCGGGCGGCCGACGTTCCGGGGCGTCAGCGCGAGCAGTGTCACGATCATCGCGTCGCTCGTCCCCGCCGTCACGATGACCTCGTCGGGGGCGATGTCGAGCCCTCGGGTGCGACCGAGATGCCGGGCGATCTGCTCGCGTAGGAGAGGATCGCCGCGCACGTCGTCGAGGTCGGGTGCCGGATCGACGGCGGCCGCGCGGCGCCAGGCCGAGCGCCAGGCGGCGTCGGCGATGCCGAGGGTGTGGGGCCGCCCGGGGCGCAGGTCGACGAGGGTGGGGGCCTGCGTCGGTGGGGCCTCGCGCTCCCTCTCGACGGCGCGGGACGCGGAGCCGACGACCTCGGCCACCACGGTCGCGCCGCCGGGGCGCGTCACCAGGTATCCCTCGCCCGCGAGGATCTCGTAGGCGGCCACGGCCGTGCCCCGCGCGATCCCGAGGTCGGCGGCGAGCGCGCGCGTCGAAGGGACCGGCTCTCCCCCGCTCGTCCGCCCGGCCAGGATCGCCGCACGGAGGTTGTGGGCGAGTTGCTCGTGCAGGGGCACGGGCGATTCGCGATCCAGGATGCCGGCGGAGATCATGCCTCGGATTCTCTCACTGGTCCACGAGAAGACGAGAAAAGCGGACTATGACATGGACCACGATCTCGCGTGGACTGAACCCATGACCGACCTGTCCCTGACCACCCTGACCCGGGTCCGCCGCGGCGCCCACCACCAGCGCACCGACCGCGCGGCCCTGTACGACGTGATCGACACCGCCCTGTTCGCCACCCTCGCGATCGTCCGTGACGGCCGCCCGGTGGCTCTTCCCGTCGGGATCGGTCGCGACGGCGATGACCTGCTCGTGCACGGTTCGACCGGCAGCGACTTCTTCCGCCGCATCGCCGCGGGAGCCCCGGTAAGCCTCACGGTCACGCACCTGATGGGCCTGAAGTACGCCCGCTCGCTGTTCGACAGCTCGATGCGCTATCGCTGCGCGGTCGTGCACGCCGTGGCATCCGTCGTCCCTGCCGAGGAGAAGGAACGGGCCCTGCTCACGCTGTCGGAGCACCTCATGCCGGGGCGGAGCGAAGACGTGCGGCCCATGACCGCGAGAGAGATCGCGGCGACGATGGTGCTGCGCATCCCGCTGGCTGAGGCGAGCGTCAAGGACAACGCCGGCTCGCTCGTCGAGGTCGACGGCGACGGGGAGGATCGCACCGTCTGGGCCGGGATGCTGCCGCTGCGAGTCATCGCCGAAGACCCGGTCACCTCGGCCCAGACGGTGGCGGGCACGCCGGTGCCGGAGTCGGTCCGGCGGGCCGCGCGCCGTGTCGCGGCCTCGGGCACGGCCTGAAGCTCGACACAACTCCTGCACTTCGCTCCCACGTGCCGGAATGAGCGCGTCACCCCTGCCCGTATGCAGGAGTTGTGCGCACCCGCGAACGTGCCGACCCGCCGTTTCCTCGGAAGACCCGCCGGCCGGCGGCAGAACTCCTGCGTTGCGTCCCGCGCGGCACCGCGACGCGCGCCGGTCCGCGGCCCGCGGGCGGTGTGCTCAGCGGGGTGCCGCGAATCCCACACATCGGCGGGACGACGAAGGGCGGGGCCGCCACACGACGGCCCCGCCCTTCCACGATCTCAGCCGACCAGCGACGGCACCTCGTACCGGCGAGGCGTTCCGAACCGGTGGGCCGTGATGGACACGGCCTGCTCGCGCAGGAACGGCAGCAGTTCGACGTGCCCGGCGCGGGTGACCTCGCCGGCGTACACGGCCACCGAGGGCGAGCCGTTCGTCGCCTCGGCCACCGTCACGGGCGATCCGCCGAGCAGGCGGATGCGGCCGCCGGAACGGGCGAGGCGCGCCGCGCGGCGGCCCCAGTCGGCGGAGTCCTCGACCGATGCCCGGACACCCACGCCCTCGAGCCACGCGCGCACCGCGGGCGACAGCTCGCGCGTCGAGCTCACCGTCACCGACGAACGGGCGCGCACACCCGCGGCCACCACCCGCACGAGCGCGGCCTCCGATGCGTCCTCGAACCGCACGGTCACCGGCACCGCAGCGTAGCGCAGCACGTTCTGCTCCGACTCCAGGCCGGTCACATCGCGCGCCTGCGAGAACTCCTCGGCCCACGCGGCGGCGTCGCTCGCCAACGCCCCGGCCACCCACTCGCGGTCGGCGGCGGGCACGGCGGCCAGCGCCGGTGCGGCGAGGGCGTCGGGCGTGCGGGGCGCCGAGGTCTCGGCATCCGTCCACGATCCGAACCCGAACAGGTAGTGCGGTCCACCGGCCTTCGTGCCCGCGCCGACGGCCGACTTCTTCCATCCGCCGAACGGCTGGCGCTGCACGATCGCGCCGGTGGTGCCGCGGTTGACGTAGACGTTGCCCGCCTCGATGCGCGAGAGCCAGGTGTCGATCTCCGACGAATCCAGCGCGTGCAGGCCCGAGGTGAGGCCGTACTCGATGGCGTTGACGATCTCGATCGCCTCTTCGAGCGTCTCGGCGGTCATGATGCCGAGCACGGGACCGAAGTACTCGGTGCGGTGGAACTCGCTGCCGGGCTGCACGCCCTCGCGGATGCCGGGGCGCCACAGCGAGCCCTCATCGTCGAGCTTCTTCGGCTCAACCACCCAACGCTGGCCGGGCTCGAGGGTGGTCAGGGCCTTCAGCAGCTTGCCGTTCGCGGGCTCGATGAGGGGTCCGACGCGCGAGGCCTCGTCCCATGGCAGGCCGACCTCGAGCGAGGTGACGGCGTCGACGAGCTGGTCGCGGAAGCGGCGCGAGCGCGCGACGGATCCGACGAGCACGACGAGGGATGCCGCGGAGCACTTCTGGCCCGCGTGGCCGAAAGCCGACATCGCGACGTCCTTGGCCGCGAGGTCGAGGTCGGCGCTGGGGGTGACGATCACGGCGTTCTTGCCGCTCGTCTCGGCCAGCAGCGGCAGGTCGGGGCGGAACGAGCGGAACAGCTCGGCCGTCTCGTAGGCGCCGGTGAGCACGACGCGCTCGACCGCGGGGTGGGTGAGCAGCTGTCGGCCGAGGTCGCTCTCGGACACCTGCACGAGCTTGAGCACCTCGCGCGGAACACCGGCCTCCCACAGCGCCTCGACCATGACGGCGCCCGAGCGCTCGGCCAGGCCCGCGGGCTTGATGACCACGGCCGAGCCCGCGGCGAGCGCGGCGAGGGTCGAGCCCGCGGGGATCGCGACCGGGAAGTTCCACGGCGGGGTGACCACGGTCACGCCGACGGGGGTGAAGGTCGCGCCGTCGACGATCTCGAGGGTCCGCGCCTGCTCGGCGTAGTAGTGGGCGAAGTCGATCGCCTCCGACACCTCGGGGTCGCTCTGCTCGATGACCTTGCCGCACTCCGCTCCCATGACCTCGAGCAGATCGGCGCGGCGCTTCTCGAGGGCGTCGCCCGCGCGGTGCAGGATCTCGGCCCGACCGGCGGCCCCGAGGGCACGCCACGACGCGGCGGCATCCGCGGCGTCCTGGATCAGCGCGTTCAGCGCGATCTCGTCGGTGACCGTGTGGTCGGCGATGGCCTGCGCACCGAGGGTCGACTCCTCCATGCGCGCGACGATGGCGCGCGACCAGTCGCGGTTGGCCTCGATCGCCGGGTCGGAGTCGGGGGTGTTGCGGAAGCCGTGCGTCGGCGCGGGCGCCGCGGGGGCGGTGCGGTCTTGCACGCGGTTCGAGGCGGGCACACCCTCGGGCATGTCGGCGAGGGATGCCAGGAAGCGGTCGCGCTCGCGGGCGAACAGCGCCTCGTGGGTGTCGAGGTCGAACACCGCCGACATGAAGTTCTCGCTCGACGCTCCCTCTTCGAGCCGGCGGATGAGGTAGGCGATCGCGACGTCGAACTCCTGCGGGTGCACCACGGGGGTGTAGAGCAGGATCGAGCCGACCGTGCGACGCACGACCGCCTGCTGCGCGGTCGCCATGCCGAGGAGCATCTCGACGTCGATGCCGCCGGTCACCCCGCGGCGCTCGGCGAGCAGCCACGCGAGGGCGACGTCGAAGAGGTTGTGTCCGGCGACGCCGATGCGCACGTGGGCCGTGTGCTCGGGACGCAGCGCATAGTCGAGCACGGCCTTGTACGAGGCGTCGGTCGCCTGCTTCGAGGGCCAGGTGGCGAGCGGCCAGTCGTGCACATCGGCATCCACCCGCTCCATCGGCAGGTTCGCGCCCTTCACGACGCGCACCTTGATGTGGGCTCCCCCTGCTGCCACCCGCGCGGCGGTCCACTCCTGCAGGCGGATCATCGCGGCGAGTGCGTCGGGCAGGTAGGCCTGCAGCACGATGCCGGCCTCGACGCCGTGGAACTCGGGCTCGCTCAGCAGCGTCTCGAAGACGGCGAGGGTGAGGTCGAGGTCCTTGAACTCCTCCATGTCGAGGTTGAGGAACGTGCCGGTCTCCTTCGCCACCCGGTACAGGGGGCGAAGCGCGGCGACCGCGTCGGCGACGGCGGCGTCGAAGGCCCACGGCGTGTGCGGGGCGACGGTGGACGACACCTTGATCGAGACGTAGTCGACGTCGTCGCGCGAGAGCAGCTTGCGCGTGCCGGCCAGGCGACGCGCCGCCTCTTTCTTGCCGAGGATCGCCTCGCCGAGCAAGTTCACGTTGAGGCGGATGCCATCGCCCCGGCCCCGGATCGAGGTGATCGCCTCGCCGAGCTTGCGGTCGGTGGCGTCGACGATGAGGTGGCGCACCATCGAGCGCAGCGCCGTGCGGGCGGCGGGCACGACGACGTGCGGCAGGATCGGAGCCGCGAACGCGCCGAGGCGGATCGCGGCCTTGAGGTGCAGCGGCAGGAAGCCCGGAATCAGCGGGGTGAGGGCGGCGAGGTTGCGCGCGGCGACGCGAACGTCTTCGGGGCGCACGACGCCGTCGACGAAGCCGACGGTGAAGTCGAGGCCGTGCGGGTCGCGAAGGACGCCCGCGAGTCGCTGGGCGGCGGCATCGACCGGCTCGTTCCGGCTCTCGGCGAGCCACTGGCGCACGAGGGCGATCGCCTCATCGGCGAGCTCGTGGGGAGAGACGAGTGCGGCGGGGGTGGTGCCGGACGTGGTGTCGGGGACGTCGGTGAGCGACATGGCGATCCTTCCTCGGATGCTCTCAGCTTGAGGCTCGCATCCGTTCGAGAAAAGCGATGATTCCTGACGCATACTGTTCGATAGAGCCGAAGGGATGCCATGTTCGATCTGCGCCGCCTCCGCCTGCTGCACGAGCTGTCGGTGCGGGGCACGCTCGCCGCCGTCGCCGACGCTCTCGCGTACAGTCCCTCGACCATCTCGCAGCAGCTCGCCCTGCTCGAGAAGGAGGCGGGAGTCCCCCTGCTCGAGCCCGATGGTCGCCGCGTGCGCCTCACCGCCCAAGGTGCCGCGCTGGCCGCCCACGCGGCCCGCATGCTCGCCGCCGATGAGGCCGCGCGCGCCGAGCTCGAGCGCATGCGCCCCTCCCTCGCCCCGGTGCGCCTGGCCGTGATGCAGTCCGCCGCGCACGGCCTGCTCCCCCGCGCCCTCGACGCCCTCGCCGAGAGCGAGCCGCAGCTGCGTGTCGAGGTCGCCGAGCTGGCCCCCGAGGAGGGACTGTTCGAGGTCGCGGCGCGCGGCTTCGACCTTGCTGTGGCCGAGCAGTACCCCGGCCACACGCGCGAGCACCGCGAGGGCCTCGAGCGCGGGCTCCTGGGGCGGGATGCCATCCGTCTCGCCGTCGCGCGCGACGACCACGCGCAGCATCTCGAAGACCTCCGCGAGCGCGCCTGGGTGATGGAACCGGTGGGCACAGCCGCCCGCCAGTGGGCCACGCAGCAGTGCCGCGCCGCGGGGTTCGAGCCCGACGTGCGTTTCGAGATGGCCGACCTCACCGCGCACGCCCGGCTCGTGGCATCCGGTCATGCCGTGGGGATGATCCCCGACCTCGTCTTCGCGGGCGAAACCCCGCCCGTCCGGCTCGTGGGCCTGCCCGACGAACCGCGGCGCGAAGTGTTCACGGCCGTGCGCCGCGGAACGGCCGACCGCCCCGGCGTACGCGCCGTGCGCGGGGCACTGCAGGTGGCGTACGACCGGGGCGGTCGGTAGATCGCAGCTCGTCCCTCTCCTCGCAGATTCCGCGGCGGATTCTGCGAGGAGAGTGCGCACCTGCGAGCGCGCGTCAGTTCGTCAGCGCGATCTCGTTCGGCGTCTGCTCGAGCGTCACGCTCCTCACGACCTCACCGGTGGTGAGGTCGACCGCGTGCACGGCGTTCTTCGCGGGCTCGGTCACGTAGGCGATATCGCCCGAGACCTTGATCGCGGGGTGGGCATCCTGCCACTCGGCCGGGCCCTCCCACGCGTCGATCACGGGGAAGGCATCGGTGAAGACACCCTTCTCGAGGTCGAAGACATGGATGGACCCGTCCGAGGCGAGGATGTACCCGAGGTCTCCGGGGCCCCGCGCGAGGTCGCGGAAGGTGTACTCGGCACCCGCGGGCATGTCGACGATCGTCTGCGTCTTGGCGGCGGTGTCGACCACCGAGACGCGGTGCAGCAGGTAGCCCTCGGCGTCGCGGTCGTCCTTGTAGTCACCGAGCACCAGGGGGCTCGTCTCGCTCACGAACATGTTGCCCGAGCGCCCGTACGGCTGGTCAGGAGCGTCGATCTTGGTGATCTCGCCCTTGTCGTAGACGAGGGCGCCGTTCTCGCAGCCGAAGACGACGACCTCGTTCTGCGCCGTTCCCTCTCCGTGCACGCCGGGGCACGTCGCGTTCTCGGCGACGGTCGCGCCCGAGGGGTCCTTCACGACGATGCCGGTGCGGCCGTTGGCGTTGCCCACGGTGGTGACGAACGACCCGTCCTCGAGCACGATCGAGACGCCGTGGTGCGCCTCGACACCGGGGATCGTCTGCGCCTCGGGAAGGGAATCGGTGGATGCCAGGAGGGCATCGGTGTCGAAGATGGTCGAGTCGCTCGTACCGTCGGCGTAGAGCACCGTCTTCCCGCCGTGCGTGACGACGTGGCCGGGCTTGGACGCCGGGAACACGAGGTCGGTGAGCTCGGGCTCGGACGCCGAGGTCCCGGCATCCAGCACCTGGAATCCCTTGCTCGTGGTCACCATGACGTGCTGGCCGTCGCCGGCGGAGTTGAGGCGGGTGAACTCCTCGGACGAGAAGTCGCCGAGGGTTTCGAGGCTGTCGCCGTCGAGCACCAGGATGCCGCCGGCGTACGACACCGCGACGCGCGTGGCCGCATCGGCCGGGGCACTCGAGGCCGGAGCGGCCGACCCGGGTCCGGTTCCGCCGGCACAGGCCGACAGGGTGACGGTGGCGCCGATCGCGAGGGCGACCAGTCCCGCGCGGGGCAGGGAGAAGCTGCGCATTCGTATCTCTTTCTGGGGTGGGGTGGGTCTCGTCAGGGAGAGAGCCCGGTGGCGATGCGCTGCGTGTTGACGCGCATCATGGTCAGGTAGTCGGGGGCGTCGCCCGAGGCGTCGGTGAGCGACTCGGTGAACAGCTCGGTCACCTCGACGTGCCGGTCGGCCTCTTCGGCGAGAGCGCGCACGAGCCGGTCGGGCGACGACGACTCCGTGAAGATCGTCGGCACCTTCGCCTCGTCGATCGCCGACACGAGGTCGGCGAGATCGCTCGTGCTGGGGGCCGCGAGGGTCGTGCCGCCGGGGATCACGGCACCGATCAGGCGGAAATCGAACCGCTCGGCGAGGTAGCCGAACACGTGGTGGTTGGTGACGAGGGCGCGGCGTTCGGCGGGGATCGCGGCGAAGGCCGCGGTCATGTCGGCGTCGAGCTGCTCGAGTTGCGCGCGATAGGCGGCCGATCGCTCGCCGACCGCGGCGCCGCCGAGCTTCTCGAGCTCCGGGGTGAGCCGGTCGACGACGGCGATCATCTGCGCGGGGTCGGTCCAGAAATGCGGATCGTCCGCCCCGTCGGCGTCGGTCGAGGTGTACGGCAGCACGGTGACGGCATCACCGGCGACGATCGTGCTCACGCCGTCGCCGGCCGCCGCGTCGAGGTGCTGCTGCAGGCCCTCTTCCAGCCCGAGCCCGTTGGCGACCAGCAGGTCGGCCGAGCGCATGCGCGCGGCCTCCGCTGCGGAGATCTCGAACGAGTGCGGGTCGGCCCCGGGTCGCATGAGGGTCAGGATCTCGAGGTCGTCGCCGGCGAGGTTCGACACGACGTCGCCGAGGATGTTCGTGGTCACCACGACCAGGGGGCGATCGGACGCCGCGGTCCCGGCGCAGCCGGTGAGAGCCAACAGGGCGGCCGCGGCGAGGGCGGCGAGGGTGCGGCGCATGTCAGCGTCCCGTCTCTGCGAAGAAGAGCGGAGTGCGCTCGGGGGTGAACTCCCGCGCGACCCGCGCGTCGTCGGCGAAGTCGATCTCCCACATCCGGTTCTCGGCGGGTCCGTTGAGGTACGCGCGCTGCTGGTCGGCCACGAGGTGCGCGGGCCGTCCCGCGGCGAGACTCTCCGAAACCAGAGGAGCGGATGCCGCGCGCACCGCGCCGGTGTCCGCGTCCAGCACCAGCACGCGGCCACGGGCGGTGAGGGCGAGGAGGTTCGCGTTCTTGTCGTCGACGGCCGTGACCTGCACCAGCGGCTCGGGGGCGGGCAGGAGCGTCCACGCGCGCTCGCGGGTGTCGAGGATCCAGATGCCCGCGTCTCCGGCGAGAGCCGCGACGCTCGGCCGCCCCTCGCGATTGGCGAACGCCGTGGCGGGCGGGGCGGTGGTTCCCGACGGGTACGGGATGACTTCGACGACCGGTTGCTCGCCCTCGACGCTCACCAGGACGGCGCCGTCTCGGCATCCGATCACCGCTCCGACGCGGGTGGTGATCGTGCCCGCGGGGTCGGCGCACGGGGTCGCCTCCCCGGTCGTCGTGCCGTCGACCGCGTGCAGGGACACCTGCCCCGCCGCAGCGATCGCCGCGAACGAGCCCGCCGGGACGACGAGCCCCGGGCCCGGCTCCGTGGTCAGGCGGAAGTTCTCGGCCACCTCTCCCTTCGACAGCGCTTCGGTGTCGAGCAGCACCGCCTCGCCGGAGTCGGGGAAGAACACCCCCGTGCCCCCGGTCGTCGACGAGTTCGAGGTCGCCACGGTGGCGACACCGCGGCCCGCGACCTCGCCGATCACCCGCGCGGGGGCCCGGTAGTAGTGGAAGTGGTCGACGTGATCCCACGTCCACACGCCGCTGTCGACGATGGAGACGCCGTCGGCGTCGGCCGAAAAGAGGTACCGGCCGTCGGAGTGGACGGCCGCGGGCGCCCGCACGGTTCCGAGATCGGCGGTGGTCTCCTTGAGCAGGTCGAGGTGCGAGACCCGGCCGTCGGCGTCGATCGAGGTGAGGCCGAGGGCGGGCTCGGCGAGCTCCGCGGCTCCGTCGATCTGACCGTGGTCGTCGGATGAGGCGCTGGCGATCGAGGCCGACGGTGCGGACGGAGCGGCGCAGCCGGCCAGGGCGAGAAGCACCAGCGCGCCGAGGGGCGCGAGGCGTCGCGGAGTCGGGAGGCGTCGAGGGGTGGAGAGTCGTCGGGGGGTCGCGAGGTGGGGCATAGGGGGCTTTCCGGATGGAGCGGGAACGAGGGTCAGACGGGGACGACGAGCGCGGCAGGAGTACGACGGCGCACGGTGGTGGCGGCCAGCCGCAGGAGCCATGAGATGCCTGCGGCGGCGATGGCGGTGGCGGCGATGGTCGCCCCGGCCGCGGTGGCCGCGTGCCACGACACCAGCAGCCCGACCGCGACGGCGACCGCGCCGATGGCGGCGGCGAGGACCATCGTCGAGGGGATGCGCTCGGTCCACTGGCGCGCCGCCACGGCCGGAGCGACGAGTAGACCGACGACCAGGAGCGAGCCGACCGCCTGGTACGACACGACGACCGCCAGGGTCACCAGGCCCACGAGCACGGTCTGCGCCACGCGCGGGCCGAGACCCAGCACCCGCGCGACGCGCTCGTCGATCGCGAGGGCGACGAGGCTGCGGTGCGTCAGGCCCGCGGCGGCGATCCCGACCGCGACCGCCACCGACAGCACGATCAGATCGGCGCTCGTGACGGCGAGGATGTCGCCGAACAGGATCGCCGTGGCATCCGTCGCGAAGCTCCCCGCGTGCGAGATCACGATCACACCGAGGGCGAGCATCCCCACGAAGAGCAGGCCGATGCTGGTGTCGTAGGAGAGCTTCGCGCGCCGCTGCACGATGCCGATGCCGAGGCTCATGACGACGGCGCTCGCCGCCGCCCCGAGAAGCACGGGAACACCCAGCACGGTGGCCAGCGCGACGCCCGGGAGCATGCCGTGCGCGAGCGCCTCACCGAGGAAGGCCATGCCGCGCACGATCACCCAGGTGCCCGCCACCGCGCACAGGACCGCGACGAGCACGCCGCCGAGGAGGGCGCGCTGGACGAATTCGAGAGAGAAGGGATCGGTGAGCCAGGACACGATGTCCGACCGTAGCGTTAATTGAGAACGGTTATCAAACTCATATGATGGTGATCGTGATTCCCCGCGACCCGCACCCCCCGGCCCTCCGCGCCCGCGGCCTTCGCGTCGAATTCCCCGGGACGGTCGCGCTCCACGACGTCGACCTCGACGTGTCCGGTGCGGCTCTCACCGTGGTCGTCGGCCCCAACGGCGCGGGCAAATCGACGCTGCTCGAGGTGCTCGCGGGCGCACGCCGCCCCACCGCCGGAACCCTCGACGTCGGCGATCGATCACGCGCCTTCGTCCCTCAGCGCGCAGCCGTCGGGGAACACCTCCCCCTCACCGCCCGCGACGTCGCGACCGTCGGGGCGTGGGGCAGCGTCGGACCCTTCGGCCGCCTGACCCGCGCGCATCGCGACGCGATCGATCTCGCGATGCGGCGACTGGATGTGGCGCACCTGGCCCGGCACCCGTTCTCCTCCCTCTCGGGCGGGCAGCGTCAGCGCACTCTTCTGGCCCAGGGACTCGCCCGACGGGCCGACATCCTGCTCCTCGACGAGCCGACCACCGGACTCGACGCGGCGAGCGCCGACCTGAACCACGCGGCGATCGACGACGAGATCCGGCGCGGCGCGACGGTGGTGTGCGTCAGTCACGACGATCGGCTGATCGCCCGAGCGGATCGAGTCGTCCGACTCGAGGCGGGAGGCGTCAGGCCCGCGTACGAACCCGCTCCGTGATGCGGCGCAACAGCGCCGCAGCGGCCTCGGCGGTCTCGCGCGGCTCCGCGCGAACCGCTGCCTCGATCTCGGACGGGAAGCGACGGAGGGCATTCCACGGCTCGGCGCGGAGGTCGACCTCGAGGTAGATGTGGTTGACGCGGCGATCGTCGGCGTCGAGCTCGCGTCGCAGCAACCCGCGCCCGATCAGGCGGTCGACGAGAGTGGTGACCCCGGCGGGCGTCACTCCGAGACGCGCGCGGAGGTGCGAGGGACGGATGCCGGGTTCGTCGCAGATGCAACACAGAGCAGCGGATTCCAGCTCACTCACACCGAGGTCGGCGCGCGCTCTCGCAGCCGCCTCGTCGCGCGCTCCGACGTACTCGTCGAGCGCCAGCGTCAACGCAGAGGACTGTGTCATTCCGCCACCTCCTCCTTCTGGCCCGGCCGGCCACACCTCCACCATAGTGAACATCTCAAATATTTCGCGTTATTAATTAATTTTGTGAACTACGTGCTACGTTAGTGATCAGCCCGTCGTCCCCAACCGAAGGAGATCGCCATGGCCACGTTGTTCTACGGATCCGACAAAGACCCGATCGTTCTGCCCGATCGCCTGATGGGATACATCAAGGTGATCGCCTCGACCAAGCTCCGCCGCGGTGAATCGTTCACCCTGACGTGGACCGGCACCGAAGAGGAAGCCGGCCGCTCCACGATCTGGCTGCAGCCGTCCATTCCGCTGCGCTTCGTCTTCGATGCGACCGAGCCCGAGAAGCTCGTCGGCGAATACCTCCGTTCCCTCGCCGATCAGGCGAACGCCGCCTCGGGCCTCGTCATCGACACCCGTACGTGGGAGGCCGCCGAGCAGGCGACTCACGTACCCGCGCGTACGACGCGCCCCGCCGGTCGCCCGGTCAGCGCGGCCTGATACCACCTCGGGCCGCATCGCTCAACCCCCGCTCCGATCCCTGCATAATGTGGGGGCGCGCATTCGCGCGAATGGATCGGAGAGACCTGTGCCGGTACGCAAGCTGCTCGACAAGTCCCTCCTCGAGGCGTGGCTGACGGAATTCCGCGAGCTCGGATATCTCACCGGCAGCGACATCCGCGTCCTCGATCAAGAGGATGAAACCGATCCCGACTCCGGGCTCATCGTCGTCGACCTCAGCGAGGCGAAGACGATCACCTACCTCCAGCCCATCCCCGACGGCGGCGGCGGCTGGAAAGCCACGATGGAGGCGCGTGACGCCGCCATCGAGCTGGGGGCCGTCGCCCTGGTCAACCTCGGCAACGAGGTGAACGTGCTCGGCGCGCTCGTGGCCTTCCTCGAGACGAAGTCGCGGGCGCTGCTGGCGGCGGGCTGAAATCAGGCCCCGGGGGCAACGAAAAAGGGCACCCTATCGTGTGCCCTTTTCTGTGATGGTGGCGAGTGAGGGATTCGAACCCCCGAATGCAATGCAGTCTGATTTACAGTCAGATCCCTTTGGCCGCTTGGGTAACTCGCCAGGTGCGCACCCGTCCGGCTTTTTCAGTCGACCGGAGGCGCGATAGACCACTCTACTATCCCGGAAGGGATGCTCGAAACCATGGCGGTCACTCGGGCGTGCGCAGCAGGGCCCCCTCGTGCCGGCAGGTCGCGGCGGCGACGTCCATGGCGCGCGAGAGCACGGCATCCCACTCCTCCGCATCCGCGGGCAACCGGTCGCGAACGAGGGCGGCCGTGGTGGCGAGCACCGCGTCTCCCCCGCCCATCGTGTCGATGATGCGTCCGGGGAGATCCGAGGTCGGGCGCGACACCGACGTCCCGGCGGCGTCGATCGTCGCCCCGCCCGCGCCGTAGGTGGCGAGCACCGCGCCCACGCCCAGGTCGACGAGTCGAGCGCGAAGCTCGTCCAGGGGCGTGCCGTAGAGCAGCTGCGCGTCGTCCTCGCCGACTTTCACGAGAAGGGCACCGGATGCCGCCCGCTCGAAGCCGCGGACGAACTCGGCGCGGTCGTGCAACATGCCGCTGCGCGGGTTGGGGTCGATCGCCAGGGGCGTCGACGGTGCCGCCGTCGCCTCCACCAGGAGCGACGCTTGCTCGGGGTCGTCGAAGGGGAAGCAGCTCACGACGACCATGGGGGCCGCCGCGATCGCGGCACGCTCGGCCTCGCCGTACGTCACGCGACGGTTCTGCGCCGCGTCGTTGAAGACGTACTCGGGCTCACCGCCCGGAGAGCGCGTGCTGACCGCGCGCGACGACCCGTGTTCGGCGGGGCTCGCGAGCAGGTCGACGTCGTACTCGTCGAGGAACGCCCGGATCTGCTCTCCCGCCGCGTCGTCTCCGACCATGGCGATGAGGGATGCCGGCACTCCGAGCCGCGACAGGCCCACGGCCACGTTGAGCCCCGCCCCGCCGACGAACTCGCGGGTTCCGGTCTCGTCGCGGATCTCGTCGATCAGCGCGTCGCCGATGACGACGACCCGCCCGGTCACCGCGAGACCTCGGCGGAGTCGAGCACGCGCGCGACGAACTCCTCGGTGCGGCGCTTGGTGCCGTCGATCTTGCGGTCCACGCTCGCGCGGATCTCGCTGGGGGCGAGCGGGGCGGCGAGGCGCACGGTCTCGTGGCACGACATGTCGGCGCAGATGTAGGTGCCGACGGTGTCGCCGTGCTCACCGGCCGCTCCCGCCTTACGCGCCGTGAACAGCGACACCTGGTCGCCCGGCTGCATCGTGTGGCAGAGGTTGCACATCGCCGATCGCGCCCGCGACTGGCCCTCGGCTGCGCGCAGCACGATCGCGGTGGGCTCGCCGTCGGTCTCGGTGAGGACGTACCCCCGCCCGCGCGTGCGCGGGTCGCGCCAGGCCAGGAAGTCGAGGTGGTCCCAGTCGGTCAGCAGGAAGTCGTGCGGAAGCTCGACGACCCGCAGCTCCTCCGGGGCGGCATTGACGAACGCCGCCCGCACCTCTTCTTCGGTGAGTGCTCGCATGGCATCCGAGTCTACGAGCGCCTCTACCGGTGTGGGTCGGACGATGTCGAGGGGGTGTGGACGAGGGGGGCGCGAATAGAATCGGATCATGGCTGATTCTTCGTTCGACATCGTCTCCAAGATCGACCGGCAGGAAGCTGACAATGCGCTCAACCAGGCGCACAAAGAGGTGGAGCAGCGGTACGACTTCAAGGGCACCGACGCCTCCATCGCCTGGAGCGGCGACTCGATCGTCATCAAGGCGAACTCCGAGGAGCGCGCGAACGCCGTCCTCGACGTCTTCCAGACCAAGCTCATCAAGCGCGGCATCTCGCTGAAGAGCCTCGAGACCGGCGAGCCCGTGCAGAGCGGTAAGGAATACCGCATCACCTCGACCCTCAAAGAGGGCATCTCGCAAGAGAATGCGAAGAAAGTCAATAAGATCATCCGCGACGAGGGCCCCAAGGGCGTCAAGTCGCAGATCCAGGGCGACGAGCTGCGCGTGCAGTCGAAGTCGCGCGACGACTTGCAAGAGGTGCAGCGCATCCTCAAGGCCGCCGACCTCGACGTCGACCTGCAATTCACGAACTACCGCTGAGCCTCATCTCCGGAGTAATGCCATGGCCGTCCGCGTCGATCTGAACATCTCGCTGGACGGGGTGGCGATGCCCGCCGACCCCACGCCCGAGAACCCGATGGGTGAGGACTGGGGTCGGATCGTCGCCGACTACATGGCGACGAGGACATTCCGCGAGCGCGTCTTCGGTGACATCTCGGGCTCCGGCACGACCGGTGTCGACGACCGTTACGCGGCGGAATATTTCGAGGGCATCGGCGCCGAGGTGATGGGCGCGGGGATGTTCGGGTTGCACTCCTTCCCCGACGACCCCGAGTGGCGCGGCTGGTGGGGCGACGAACCGCCGTTCCGCGTCCCCGTGATCGTGCTCACGCACCGCCGGCGCGAACCCCTCGCCTTCGCCAACGGCACGCGCTTCGAGTTCTCGTCGGAGAGCATCACGGATGCCGTGGCCCGGGCAACCGATCTCGCGGCCGGCGCCGACGTGCGGGTGGGCGGCGGCCTGTCGACGGTGCGCTCCGCGCTGGCGGCGGGTCTCGTCGACCGGCTTCACGTCGCCGTCCGCCCCGTGATCCTCGGACGCGGTGGGCGCCTCTGGGATGACTTGCGCAACCTCGACCAGGACTACGCCGTCACCTCGGAGGTCGCCGAGAGCGGCGTCGTGCACGTCACCTTCGCGCGGTGAGCGAGATGGGCCAGCCGATCAGCCCGCTCACGTGCCCGACGTGCGGCGACCCCCTGCGGTTCGAGATCCTCGACGACGAGCGCTTCCTCGTCGCGTGGTCCTGTGTGAACTGCGGCCTGATCCGGACGACCGAGCCGGTCTGAGCGTCGAAGACGCGTTCAGCCCTCGATGCCGTTGATCATCTGCGTGATCTCACGCTCCGTCTCGCGACCGATGTTGCGCTCCTCCGTGCGCGAGGGCATGTCGCTGTCGTCGTCGACGGAAGGGTTCTCGAACGGCTGCTTCTGATCCTTGTCCATGACCCGATGCTCACACGCCGGCCCGGTGGATGCGAGGGGGTTGCGCGTCAGCGGTCGCCCCGCAGGGCGGCATCCGTCCACTCGACGCAGTCGACCTCGCCACGGAACGCCGCCTCTTCGCGCTGACGCAGTTCGACCCGGCGGATCTTGCCCGAGATCGTCTTGGGCAGATCGAAGAACTCGACGCGGCGCACGCGCTGGAACGGAGCGAGCCGCTCGCGCGCGAAGCGCAGGATGTCGAGGGCCACCTCCTCGCCGGGCTCGTGACCCCCGGCGAGCACGATGTAGGCCTTGGGAACCGCGAGACGCAGCTCGTCGGGCGCGGGCACGACCGCGGCCTCGACCACCGCGGGGTGCTCGATCAGCACGCTCTCGAGCTCGAAGGGGCTGATCTTGTAGTCCGACGCCTTGAAGACGTCATCGGTGCGTCCGATGTAGGTGATGCTCCCGGTCTCGTCGCGCCGCGCGACGTCACCGGTGTGGAAGAGCCCGTCGGCGAACGCCTCGGCGTTGCGCTCGGGGTCGCCCACGTACCCGGTCATGAGGTTCACGGGCCGCTCGGCGAGGTCGATGCAGATCTCGCCCTCGTCGCTGCGCACGCCCGTCACCGGGTCGACGAGCACGACCGGGCACCCGGGCAGCGGGCGCCCCATCGACCCCGGTACGAGCTCACCGCCCGGGGTGTTCGCGACGACCGCGGTCATCTCGGTCTGCCCGTAGCCGTCGCGGATGTCGAGGCCCCACGCGCGCTGAACCGAGGCGATCACCTCGGGGTTGAGCGGCTCCCCCGCCGACACGACCTCGCGCAGTGATCCGCGGCGCCCGGTCAGATCGGCCTGGATGAGCATGCGCCACACCGTCGGCGGCGCGCAGAAGGTGGTGACGCGGTCGTTCTCGAGCTCGGTGAGCAGGCGCTCCGCCGAGAAGCGCGAGTAGTTCAGGGCGAGCACCGTCGCTCCGGCGATCCACGGCGCGAAGAACAGGCTCCACGCGTGCTTGGCCCACCCCGGCGAGCTGATCGCGAGGTGCACGTCGCCGGGCTGCAGCCCGAGCCAGTACATGGTGCTCAGGTGCCCGACCGGGTACGACGCATGAGTGTGCTCGACGAGCTTGGGCTTCGAGGTGGTTCCCGAGGTGAAGTACAGCAGCAGACGCTCATCGGCGGTGGTTCCCGGATGCCGTGCAGGCTCCGCCGCGATCGCGAAGGCGTCCGAGTAGGTCGCCCATCCCGCGTGCGAACCACCCACGACGATGCGGCCGAGACCCTCGGGCAGGTCGTCGAACTTCTCGGCGTCCCCCGCTCCGACGACGACGTGGCGGATCTCGGCGCGCTCGATGCGGTCGGCGAGGTCGACCGACCCGAGGGCCGTGGTGGTCGGGGCGATCACGCCGCCGAGCTTCATGATGCCGAGCATCGCTTCCCACAGCTCCACCTGGTTGTCGAGCATGAGCAGCACGGTCTCGCCACGGCGGACGCCCCGCGTCTCGAGCCACGCGGCGACCTGGTCGGAGCGCCGCGCGAGCTCGTCGAAGGTGCGCTCATGGTGCGTGCCGTCGTCGTCGACGACGATGAGCGCCGTGCCGTCGTTGCCGCGCGCCATCGGGTCGAACCAGTCGATCGCCCAGTTGAACGGACCCTCCAAGCTCGGCCACGAGAAATCGGCGGCCGCGGCCGGATCGGATCGGACGGCGAGAAGGTGGTCGCGAGCGGCGCGGTACTGCTCGGTCGCGGACGCGGCGGTGGGGGTCATGGGGCTCCTTCGAACGCGTCCTACGCTAGCCCCCTCACCCCTTCCCCGGCCCTTGCTCACCCTCGAGGATGACACGCGAGCCATCCCGAGACGGACGCGCGAGCGTCGAGGCGCGCCTACCGTGAGGGGCATGCACCCTCGGCAGTGGCTCCTCCCCGCCCTTCTCGTCATCGCGGCCTCGCTCGTCCTGGGCGGGCTGACGAGCTACGGACAGACGTACCTTCCGTTCGAACTGACGTCGTTCGCGAACTCCGCCGGAGGCTGGACGATCCTCACGTTCGGTCTGATCGGGGGGGCGCGGCTCAGGCCCCTCCCCGCGGCGGTGCTGGGGGCGGTGTCGTTCGTGCTGCTGGTCGAGGGGTACCGCATCGTCTCGGGTCTGCGCGGGTACTCCTACGCTGAACCGTTCCAGGACACATGGACGATCGTCGGCCTGGTCGCGGGTCCCGTCGTCGGCCTGTCGGCGGCACTGCTGCGCGGCACGTGGACGGCGTGGAAGCCGCTCGCCGCGTCGCCCATCGTGGCCGTGCTGGTGGGAGAGGGGATCTACGGCCTGACCGTCGTGGCCCAGACCACGAGCCCGGTCTACTGGGTCATCGAGATCGTGCTCGGGGTCGCGCTCCTGGTCGCCGCGATCGTCTCCGCTCGGCCGCGCGTCGTTCCGAGCCTGCTCGGTGCCCTGGTCGCGGCGGCGGGAGCCGCGCTGTACAGCGGAGCGATGCTGTGGCTCGCCGCCGCGTCCGCCGGCGGGTGAAGTCCGACCGACCCGGGATCGCCCAGCCGGGCTCAGCGCGAGGCTGACGCTCCCTCGCGCTCCTGGCGCTCCTTCGCCCGCTCGAGCGCGCGCGTGCGCGCCGCCCGCGCGTCCTCCTCGAGCTTCTCGGCCTTCGCCTCGTCGCGCGTGAGGTTCACGCCCGTCTCGGGGTCGAACAGGTGCAGGGAATCGGGCGAGAACCACAGCCGCGCGGCGTCTCCCGCGCGGACCGAGCTCATGGCATCCAGCGCCACGACCAGTTCGGTGCGCAGGCCCTCGCCGTCGAGGTCGCGGTCGAGCTCCGACAGCTTGTCCTTCACCGTGGCGTCGGTCTCGTACGGCACGTAGGCGTAGAGCACCTCGCCGAGCCACTCGGTCATCTCGATGTCGAGCTCGGCGGTGACCCCTCCGGTGAGGTCGCGCTCGGTGGCATCCGCGTCTTCGAAGGCGTCGGGACGCACGCCCACGATCACCAGGTCGCGCCCCTCGACGGCCTTTCGCAGCCGGTCGTCGAGCGGGACGTCGGCGATGGGCAGGCGCAGGGTGTCGCCGTCGACGGTTCCGCTGAGGAAGTTCATCGGCGGCGAACCGATGAAGCCCGCCACGAACAGGTTCACCGGCTGGTCGTACAGCCCGCGGGGGCTCGCGACCTGCTGCAGCTCTCCGCGGCGCAGCACGGCGACGCGGTCGCCGAGGGTCATCGCCTCGGTCTGATCGTGCGTGACGTAGACGGTGGTGATGCCGAGCGAACGCTGCAGGCGCGCGATCTCGGTGCGCATCTGCCCGCGCAGCTTCGCGTCGAGGTTCGACAGCGGCTCGTCGAAGAGGAACGCGCTGGCGTTGCGCACGATCGCGCGACCCATGGCCACGCGCTGGCGCTGCCCACCGGAGAGGTTGGCGGGCTTGCGCTCCAGATGCTCGTCGAGCTCGAGCAGCTTCGAAGCCCGGCGCACCCGCTCGTCGATCTCTTCATCGCTGAGGTCGCTCGACTTCAGCCGCATCGGGAACGCGATGTTCTCGTACACCGTGAGGTGCGGGTACAGCGCGTAGTTCTGGAACACCATCGCGAGATTGCGGTCCTTGGGCGCCTTGTCGTTGACCACCTCGTCGGCGATCTTGAGTTCGCCATCCGAGATGTCCTCGAGCCCGACGATCATGCGCAGCAGGGTCGACTTGCCGCACCCCGAGGGCCCGACGAGGATCACGAACTCCCCGTCGGCGATGTCGAGATCGACGCCTTTGACCGCGGTGAAACCGTCGTCATAGGTTTTCACGATCCTGTTCAGGGTGATGGATGCCACGAGCTCTCTCCTTTATCCCTTGACGGCGCCCTGCGTCAGACCGGACACGATCCGACGCTGGAAGATGACGACGACGATCACGATGGGGATCGTCACCACGATGGCGGCGGCCGAGATGGCGCCGGTGGGTTCTTCGAACTGCGAGGCCCCGGTGAAGAACGACAGGGCCGCGGGCACCGGGCGGGCGGCATCCGTCGATGTCAGGGAAATGCCGTAGACGAAGTCGTTCCACGCGATGAAGAACGCGATGATCGCGGTCGTGAAGACCCCCGGGGCGGCGAGCGGCACGACGGTCTTGCGGAAGGCCTCGAACGGCGTCGCGCCATCGACCTGGGCGGCCTGCTCGAGCTCCCACGGGATCTGGCGGAAGAACGCCGCGAGCGTCCAGATCGAGATCGGCAGCGTCAGCGACAGGTACGGGATGATCAGCCCGAGCCAGGTGTCGTAGAGCCCGACGACGCGCCACAGGTTGAACAGCGGCGTGACGATCGACACGATCGGGAAGACCGACACGGCGAGCGCGGTGGTGAGGATGATCCGCTTGCCGGGGAAGTCGAGCCGGGCGATCGCGTACGCGCACAGGGTCGCGAGCACCACGGCGATGAACGTCGCGATGAGCGAGATGCCGATCGAGTTGCGCAGCGCCGGAAGGAAGAGGGCCTGCGCGCTCCCGCCGGGGGCGAGGATCGTGGCGTAGTTGTCGAGCGTCCACTCCTGCGGCAGGAGGGTGCCCGAGAACAGGCCGGCGGGCGTCTTGAACGAGGTCATCAGGATCGAGAAGACCGGGAACAGCGACCACACCAGCACGGCCGCGATGATCACGAGCCACATGATCCGCTGGGGCCAGGTCATTGCGCGCATCAGCCGTTCCTCCCCGCCGACAGGTCGACTTTGAATCCCTTGATGAAGATGCCCGCGATGACCAGGACACTCAGGAACAGCAGCACCGAGATGGCCGAACCGAGACCGATCTCGAGGCGTCCGATCGAGGTGTTGTAGGCCAGGAGCGACAGAGCCTCGGTGTCGTTCGCGCCGGCGGTCATGATGAAGATGTTGTCGAAGATGCGGAACGCCTCGAGGGTGCGGAACAGCACGGCGACCATGATCGCGGCCTTCATGTTCGGCAGGATCACGCGGCGGAGCACCTCCCAGCCGGTGGCGCCGTCGACCTTGGCGGCCTCTTCGAGGTCGCCCGGCACCTGGGCCAGGCCCGACAGCAGCAGCAGCGAGATGAAGGGCGTCGTCTTCCAGACCTCGCTGAGGATGATGACGGTGAGCGACGTGCTCTGCGAGGCGAACCAGTTGAGGTTCTCGTCGAACCCCGGGATCCACGACAACCAGTTGTTGACGTACCCGCCGGAGTTGATGTCGAAGGCGTAGAAGAAGGCGAACGCCGAGACGACGGTGATGATGCCGTAGGGCACGAGGATCGCGGTCCGCGCGAAGCCGCGGAGCTTCTTGATCGCGCGGTGCATGACGAGTGCGAACCCGAAGCCGATGATCAACTCCAGCAGCACCGTGACGACCGTGATGAACAGCGTCACGCCCATCGACTGCCAGAACGCCGGATCGCCGAGGATCACCTGGTAGTTGCGGAACCAGATGAACTCCCGGTCGTCGGGGGCGGTCAGACGCAGGCTGAACAGCGAATCCCACAGCGCCTGCACGATCGGGTACAGGGTGACCAGCAGCATGATGCCGAAGGCCGGCCCCGCGAGCATCCACCCGAGGCGGGCCTCGGCCCGTGCCCGGTCGGACTTCCGCGCCTTCGGCTTGGTCGCGGCATCCGGACTCTTCCGCTCGGCCCGGACCTTCCCGGTGGCGGCGATCTCAGCAGTCACAGCAGTCGCTCCCCTCTGAGCACCGCGAGGATGAAGTCGGTCGAGGACTGCGGCGTCGAATCCAGGTTGACGGCGTTCGGCGGATGCCACGTGCGCTGCAGTCCGATGGAGATCTCGTTGTAGTACGGGGTCTGGGGCCGCGGCGCGCCGAGCTGCAGCGACTCCGCGATCGTGGGCGCCATCGGGAACTTCTCGTTGACCTCGGCGTCGTCGTAGGCCGCGAGGTTCGAGGGCGGGTTGCCGTTGGTGACGAAGTACTGCGCCTGGTTCTCGGGGGTCACGATGCACGCCACCGCCTGCCAGGCGAGGTCGGTGTGCTCGCTGTAGGCGCCGACGCCGAGGTTGATGCCTCCGACGGGCGGGGCGGCCGGGGTCCCGGCATCCACCCGGGGATAGACGGCCCAGCCGAGATCGTCGATCACCTCGGGCGCCGCGCCCTGCATCGCGGGGTAGACGAAGGGCCAGTTGACCATGAACGAGCCGTTGTCGCCCTGGAACAGGTTCATGCTGGCGTTCTCATCGGCGGTGGGAAGACCCGGTCCCCCCAGGCCCGACGAGCCGATGCGTCCGATGATGTCGGCGGCCTTCTTGCCGGCATCCGACTCCAGGCCCAGCTGCATGTCGTCGGGCTTCGCTTCGGGGTCTTCGAGGATCTGCCCGCCGCCCGAGGCGACGAGGGCGTTGATCCAGACCGTGAGCGACTCGGCCAGCGCGCCCTGGACGCCCAGCTGCTTGTTCTGGTCTTGCGCCGCCTGCATGATCTGGTCCCACGTGACCGGCTGCGTCATGTCGAGGCCCGCGGCCTCGGCGACGGACTTCCGGTACCAGAGCAGCTGCGTGTTGGCCCAGAACGGCACCGTGACCAGCTCGCCGTTCCAGCTCGCCGACTGCACCGCGCCCTGCACGACCCCGTCGGTGTTCTTCAGGTCGTCGGGTACCGGCGCGAGGAAGCCGGGCTCGGCGAGCTCGGGGATGAACGGCGGGTCAAGGCTCATGATGTCGAGGGAGCGGTCGCTCGCGGCGAGACGACGAGCGAGCTGCTCGCGCTGCGAGGCTGCATCCCGCGGGAGCAGGGAGGTCTCGATGCGGTAGGCCCCGTCGGCCTGTTCGTTACAGGATGCCGCGATCTCGGCCTGGCCGCCGTCGTCGGGGTTGATGTACCAGGTCAGGGTCGGCACGCCATCGCCCGCGGAGCACGCACCCAGTGTGCCCGCGAGAGCGAGGGCGGAGGCCCCGGCCACGATCCGTCTCACCGCTCGCATCCGGCCCCCTCGCCTCGGTCGGGAGCTGTACGGCCCCCTCGTCGTGGCCCCATCCTGCCGAAACCCTATGGACGGGGGCACGAGGCTTGCCCCGGGTGAGGACGGGGTGGTACTCGCGCGGGGAGGAACGCAGAACCGCCCCGTCCGAAGACGGGGCGGTTCGACGAAACGGGCTCTACTCGCCGCGCGAGATCGCGATCATCTCTTCGCGCGGGACCACCTTGATGCGCGCGCGCTCGTGCGGAGCGCCGAGGGCGACCTCGTGTTCGTCGAGGCGGTGCCAGCCGTCGAGATCGGTCCAGCGCACGCCGCGCTCCTCGAGGAGGGCCGGGATGGCCTCCTCCTCGGGGTGGGCGGGGCGCCACCACTCGCCCTGGTCGTTGATGACGTGGCGCACGGTCTCCATGGCATCCGACTTCGTGTGTCCGATGAGGCCGACGGGGCCGCGCTTGATCCACCCGGTGGCGTAGACGCCCGGCAGGCGCGAGTTCGAGTCGGCCGCGAGCACCTGACCCTCGTGGTTGGGGATGACACCGTGCTGCTCGTCGAAGGGGACGTCCTTCAGGGGCGAACCGAAGTAGCCGACCGCGCGGTAGAGGGCCTGGATCGGCACCTCGCGGATCTCGCCGGTGCCGACGACCCCGCCCTCGGCGTCGGGCTTGGTGCGCTCGTACTTCAGCGCGGCGACGCGTCCCTCGGCGTCCGCGACGACCTCGACGGGCTTGGCCCAGAAGTGCAGGTGCAGGCGACGCGACGCCTCTCCGCCGGCGTTGTTGACGCCGGGGCGGGTGCGCCACTGCTGCAGCACGCGGTCGATGACCTTGACCTGCTTGTTTGTCTGGATCGCGGCGAGGGAGGCCTCGTCGTAGTCGAAGTCCTCGTCGTACACGACCATGTCGACGTCGCGCAGCTCGCCGAGCTCGCGCAGCTCGAGGGGCGTGAACTTGACCTGCGCGGGACCGCGACGGCCGAAGACGTGCACGTCGGTGACGGGCGAGGCCCTGAGCCCCTGGTACACGTTGTCGGGCACCTCGGTGGGCAGCAGGTCGTCGGCGTGCTTCGCGAGCATGCGGGTGACGTCGAGGGCGACGTTGCCGTTGCCGATCACCGCGACCGACTCGGCCTCGAGCGGCCACTCGCGCGGCACGTCGGGGTGACCGTCGAACCAGCTGACGAAGTCGGCGGCGCCGTACGAGCCCTCCGCGTCGATGCCGGGGATGTCGAGGTCGGCGTCGCGGATCGCGCCGGTCGAGAAGATCACGGCGTTGTAGTGCTGCTTGAGGTCGTCGAGGGTGATGTCCTCGCCGAAGCGCACGTTGCCGAAGATGCGGATGTCACCACGGTCGAGCACCTCGCGCAGCGCCGTGACGACGCCCTTGATGCGCGGGTGATCGGGGGCGACGCCGTAGCGCACCAGACCGTAGGGCGCGGGCAGCTGCTCGAACAGGTCGATCGAGACGTCGAACTGACGCTCGGACTTCAGCAGGATGTCGGCGGCGTAGATGCCGGCGGGGCCGGCTCCGACGATGGCGAGGCGCAGCTTCGTCATGGGTTCCTCTCGATCGCGATCGGGGGGTGGGGCGGAAAAGGGTTCAGGCCGAGCGGTCGGCGACCGCGCGGGCGAAGCGCGTCAGCGCCTCGCGCACGGCACCGTCGGGCAGCGGCGCGAGGGCGTCGATCGCCTCTTGCGACCACTGGTGCGCGAGGCGCAGGGTCTCGTGCGTCGTGTCGTGTTCGCGCAGCTCGGCCAGGGGGCCGTCGAGCACCGAGGGGTCGGCGCCGGCGGCGATGCGCTGCTGGCCCTCGTCGATGCGCGCACGAAGATCGGCGGAGGCGGCGTCGGAGCGGTGCCCGAGCAGCAGATACGGCATGGTCGGCACACCCGCGCGCAGGTCGGTGCCGGGCACCTTGCCCGTCTCGGACGGGTCGGGCGACAGGTCGATCACGTCGTCGAGCAGCTGGAAGGCGACACCGGCCTTCTCACCGAAGACGACCATGGGTTGCTCGAACTCCTCCGGCGCGCCGGAGTAGATGACGCCCGACTGGGCGGCAGCCGCGATCAGCGACCCCGTCTTGTCGGCGAGTACCTGCAGATAGAAGTCGACGGGCTCGTCGCCCTCTTGCGGGCCCACGGTCTCGTGCATCTGTCCGAGGACGAGGCGCTCGAACGTGTCGGCCTGCAGCTGGATCGCGCGCTCCCCGCGGCGGGCCATGAGCTGGCTCGCCCGGGCGAAGAGCAGGTCGCCGGTGAGGATGGCGATGTTGTTGCCCCACACGGTCTGTGCGCTGGGGACCCCGCGCCGCTTGTCGGCGCCGTCCATGACGTCGTCGTGGTAGAGCGAGCCGAGGTGGGTCAGCTCGAGGGCCGTGGCGACCTCGACGACCTCTCTCGTCGTGCCCTTGCCGAGCTGCGCGGTGAGGATCGCGAGCATCGGACGAACGCGTTTGCCGCCGGCCTCGTAGAGGTAGCGCGCCGTGACGTCGGCGAGCCGGTCGGCGCTGCGCACCTCGCCCTCGAGCTCGGTCTCGACCTGGGTGAGCCCGGCCTCGACGGTGGAGAGGAGGGTGCGCGAACGCAGGCCTGCGAAGATGCGGTCGCTCAGGCCCATCTTGCCGGACAGGCGGGAGCCGGCCGTGTTCGGTCTCGGGGTCACGGTTTCAGCCTATCCTGGCGCGCTGAGGGGCCGCCGACGGTATCTCGACGGTTGACAGGGGTTAAGAAGCGGGACGGATGCCGCGGTGCAGCGCGACGATGCCGAAGGTGAGGTTGCGGTAGGCGACGTCCTCCCACCCGGAGTCCCTCATCCACCCGGCGAGGGTCGGCTGATCGGGCCAGTCGCGGATCGACTCGTTCAGGTAGTCGTAGGCCTCGGCGTTGGAGCTCACGGCCTTCGCGACGATCGGCAGCACCCGGTCGTTGTAGAAGCGGTAGAGCCCGTTGAACGCGCGGGACGGCGGGTGCGAGAACTCGCACACGACGATGCGCCCGCCGGGGCGGGTGACGCGGCGCAGCTCGCGCAGGGCGCGACGCGGGTCGTTCACGTTGCGCAGGCCGAACGACATGGTCACGGCGTCGAACTCGCCGTCGGCGAAGGGGAGGTCGGTGGCGTCGGCCTGCACGAACTCGAGGTTCGGCACGGTGCCGTGACGACGGCGGCCCTCCTCGATCATGCCGCGCGAGAAGTCGGCGGCCACGACGTGCGCACCGCTGGGCACGAACGCCATCGACGAGGTTCCCGTGCCCGCGGCGAGATCGAGGATGCGCTCCCCGCGCTGCGGCGCGACCGCGCGAAGCGTCGCGACACGCCAGAAGCGGTCGTTGCCGAGGCTCAGGACCGCGTTCGTGCGGTCGTAGGCCGCGGCGACCTGGTCGAACATCCCGCTGACGCGCTGCGGGTCTTTGCCGAGATCGGCGCGGTTGGGGTCGCTGCTCACCCGTCGAGTCTAGGCGCGCGACGCCGAGCGGTCTTCGGGGGTTGCCAGGGCCGCGAGGCGTTCGAGCCAGGGGCGGGTGACGTCGTCCGAGAAGGGCGCCTCCCGGGCGAGGACCCGCCGTTCGAGATCGAGCGCTGTCGCCTCGAGGTGCGCGACGATCTCGGCCGGGTAGCCGTATCGCACGCGGTGCTCGTCCCACTCGTCGCGGTCGTCGATCCACGTCCCGCGCTCGTCGGTGCGGCGCACGACGTCGAGGTCCATGTCGATGCCGCGCGGCACCCCGTCGTCGTGCCACCGGATGTCCCACGCCAGATCGATGTACACCGCGACCGGGTGCGGATCGGCGTTGTGGGTGAAGGCCCAGTCCCCCGTCGCGGGAACCAGGGTGACGTTGGGTTGACGGCACACGAACTCCGCCCCCGGCCGCGCGCTGCGCCATCCCACCTGCTGACCGAACCACTCCCCCCACTCGTCGGAGCCGAGGTACAGGCTGTCCTGCACCCAGTGCGGCGAGCCGTCCCACTTGCGCCACTCGAACATCAGCCGGGTGCCGGGCGCGGGTCGAGGATCCATGCTCGGAGTCTAAGTCGCGCTCCGACCGGGGTCGGCGCATCCTCCGCCGACACAACGCAGGACTTTCGCAGCCCTCGCCCCGTCTGCGAGCGGTGGGCGGCCCGCCGACGGGGCGATCTCCTGCGTCGTGCAACGGCGTCTCGCTCGACGCCGAAGCATCCGGATGCCGCGCACCGCCGGGTGGTCAGGCTCGGGTCTACGCTGAAAGACGTGCTCGAACCCGCGGAAGACGTCGTGCCGCGCCTGCGCGTGATCACGCGCGAGCTGCCCCCCATGGACGACGTCCTGGCCTACACGACCCCCTACGACCCCCTGTTCTGGAGTCGCCGCGGCGAGTCGCTCGCGGCCTTCGGCGACCTCCTCACCCTCCGCTACGCCGGCGCGCAGCCGGGCGACGCGACCATCTCCGAGCGCTGGCGAGCGATCGCGGATGCAGCCGACATCGACGACCCCGTGCAGCTGCCCGGCACCGGCCTCGTGGCCTTCGGATCGTTCGTCTTCGACCCGCAGTCCGAGCGCGAGAACGTGCTCCGGGTGCCCGGAATGATCGTCGGTCGCCACAGCGGTCGCGCGTGGGTCACCCGCCTCGCCTTCGACGACACCCCCGACGAGCCCGAGCCCGAGCTCCCCCCGCGCTCCCCCTTCGGTCCGCACTGGTCCGCGACGCTCGGCCCCGGCCGGCAGACGGCGGAGAAGTATCAGGATGCCGTCCGCCAGGCCATCGAGGCCATCGGTCGCCGCGAGGTGGGCAAGGTCGTCCTGGCGCGTGACATCGCCGGTACGGTTCCGGCGGGCTCCGACCTGCGCCGCCTCGTCCGCTCGCTCCTCGAGGGCTACCCCGACTGCTGGGTCTTCGCCGTCGACGGTCTGATCGGGGCGAGCCCCGAGACGCTCGTCACCGTCTCGCACGGAACCGTCACCGCCCGCGTGCTCGCCGGCACGGTGGCCCGGGGCGGGGACGCCGACGCCGATGTCGCGGCATCCATCGCCCTCACCCGGAGCACGAAGGACCAGGACGAGCACCGATTCGCCGTGCAGAGCGTGCTCAAGGCGCTGTCTCCCCACACCTCGGCCCTGGCCGCCGCCGACGAACCCTTCACCCTCAAGCTCCCCAATGTCTGGCACCTCGCCACCGACGTCGAGGGCGAGCTGAGCGAGGACGCCTCGTCGCTCGACCTGCTCTCGGTCCTGCACCCGACCGCCGCGGTGGCGGGAACTCCCACCGCTGCCGCCATGGACGTCATCCGACGCCTCGAGCCCTTCGACCGCGGGCGCTACGCCGGTGCGGTGGGCTGGACGGCGGCCTCGGGCGACGGCGAATGGGCCATCGCGCTGCGCTGCGCGCAGATCGACCGCGCGGCGCCCTCTTCGCCCACAGCCCCGATCACGGCCTACGCCGGGGCGGGGATCGTGGCCGACAGCGTGCCGGAGTCGGAACTGCTCGAGACACGCGTGAAGTTCCGTCCGATCGTCGAGGCGCTGGCCTGACTCAGGAGTCCGCCAACCGCTGCTTCTCCACCTCGACGTCGTAGTCGGCCGCGGGCCACTGCGGGTCGATGTCCTCGAGAGCGTCGATGAGCAGCTGCTGCACGGCGAGGCGGGCGTACCACTTGCGATCGGCCGGAACGACGTGCCACGGCGCGACGGGCGTCGAGGTGCGCTCGATCGCGATCTGGTACGCGTCCATGTAGGCGTCCCAGAGGGCGCGCTCATCGACGTCGGACGGGTTGTACTTCCAGTGCTTGTCGGGGCGTTCGAGACGCTCACCGAGGCGCTCGCGCTGCTCGTCCTTCGAGATGTGCAGCATGACCTTGACCACGCGGATGCCCATCTCCGCGGCCTGGGCTTCGAACGACACGATGGCGCCGTATCGGCGCTCGATCTCCTCGTGCGGGGCGAGTTCGCGGACCCGGCCGATCAGCACGTCCTCGTAGTGGGACCGGTCGAAGACGCCGAGGCGACCGGCATCCGGCAACCGCTTCCCGATACGCCAGAGGAAGTCGTGGTCGAGCTCCTCGGCGGTGGGCTTCTTGAACGAGGCGAGCTCCACACCCTGCGGGTCGACCGCACCGACGACGTGCCGCACGATCCCGCCCTTGCCCGCGGTGTCCATGGCCTGCAGCACGAGCAGGACCGAACCGGTGGCGGTGCCGGCGACGCTCTGGGCGAAGAGGCGTTCCTGCAGGTCCTCCAGCGGCGCGCGCCCGGCGTCGAGATCGGCTCGGCCGTCGTTCTTGTCGCCGTCGTAGCCGGGCGTCGAACGAGGGTCGATGTCGGCGAGGCGGAACCCGGGCTCGACGCGCAGGGCATCGGCGGCGGACGTGGACCAGCGGTTCTTCGTGCTCATGGGGTCATGGTGCCGTGGCATCCGGAATCTCGGCCACCCGTTGACGGACGAGGATCACCGCGGAAGGGGGACCTCGATGAGCTGGCGGCCCCCGGACGGGGCGGTGAGCACCTGGTCGAGCGCGACGCGCGTGGTGCAGCGGTGGTACTCCCAACCGAAGGCGAGCGCGAGCTGTTCGAGGCGGGCCGTGTGCGGGGTGTACTGCACGCGCGCCATCGCGTCGTCGCCCGCGACCGCGGCCACCTCGAGACCGTCGAAGATCGTGCCCCCGCCGTCGTTGCCGACGACGACCTGCAGCCGCGGCTCGGTCTCACCGGGGGGCAGCATCAGAGCACCCATATCGTGGAGGAAGGCCAGGTCGCCGAGCAGCAGGCGCGTCACGCCGGGGCGTTCCTCGCTCTGGCTGGCCAGCGCGATGCCCGTGGCGGTGGCGATCGTTCCGTCGATGCCCGCGAGACCCCGGTTCGAGTGCACGGCGACCTTCTTGCCGCCGAGCAGCTCGTCGGCGACGCGCACGATGCGCGACGAACCGAAGACGAGACGGTCGTGCGGCCAGGTCGCCCGCCAGAGCGCATCGACGAGCGCGGCGCGATCGAGCGGCGCGCGCATGACCTCGACCTCGGCGTTGATGGCCCCGAGTCGCTCGTGCGGCACGGCGGAGGCCAGGCCGTCGGCGTCGGGCGCGGGCGGAGAGAGGTCGACGACCCGGGCACGCGAGGCGCGCATCCACTCCCCCAGCCACGCGCGGTCGCCCTCGCCCGAGCCCACCCTCACGGCGTCGACGGCGAGCGTCGTGCCGTTGAGGTTGACGGGCTCACCGGGGCCGCGCACCGCGATCGCCTCGACGTCGTCGCGCAGGAGCAGTCGGGTGACCTCGCGGCTGAGCGTGGGGCGCCCGAACACCACGACGCGTTCGATGCGCCCACCGAGCTCGGGGTCGCTCAACAGCGCCCGGTAGCCATGCACGATCTGCCGCCCGAAGCGGGCGCCGCTGACGATCTCGGCGATCAGGGGGAAGCCGCCGTCATGGGCGAACTGCTCGGCCTGCGCGCCCGCGTCGGCTCCCGCGACGACGACCGTCCGCGGACCGGGCTCGATTACGTGCTCCGCCTCGGCCTCGGGCGCGACGTCGGCTTCACCGATGCCCCCGCCCCCTTGGTACAGCGCTCCCGAGCCCTCGGCGTTCTCTTCGGAGGGAAGGGCTCCGGATGCCGCCCGCTCCGCCAACCACGACGGGGCGGCGCCCGCGAGCGGCTCGCGGAAGGCGACGTTCAGGTGGACGGGCCCCGCCGCGCGCGCACCCTGCCCGAGCGCCGCGGCCAGTGCCGACGCGGCGACCGCGTCGAGCTCGGACGTCTGCTCGGAGGTCGCGTCGTCGTCGGTGAACTCGGGCACCGCGAGGTCGGCCTCGAGGCGGACGGCCGAGCGGAACATCCCCGGCTGGCGCGTGGTCTGGTTGGCCCCGACCCCGCGCAGCTCGGGCGGCCGGTCGGCGGTGAGCAGGAGCAGAGGCACTCCGGCGTGGTGCGCCTCGAGAGCGGCCGGCACGAGATTCGCCACGGCCGTGCCGGAGGTGCAGACGATGACTGCCGGCATCCCGGTCTCCCGCCCGATGCCGAGCGCGGTGAAGCCCGCGACGCGCTCGTCGATGCGCACGTGCAGGTGGACGAGCCCGGCGCGCTCGAGGGCGGCGGCGACCAGCGCCAGGGCCTGGGATCGCGAGCCGGGGCTCACGACGATGTGGCGGACGCCGCGCGAGACGAGTCCGGTCAGGAGAGCGGCAGCCGCGTCGGTGGCCGGCGCGCTGATGCGCGCGGAGTCGGGGGCCACGCTCAGCTGACGGCGCCGCGCTGACCGCGGGTGTCGTCATCGCCGTTGCCGGGGGTGTCGCCCGGGTCGGTCGTCTTCTTCGGCGGCTGCGGGTCGTCGGCCTCGGAGTCGAGCTGCGCCAGCTCCTCTTCGAGACGGCGGATCCGCTCGTCCTGTTCGGCGCGCGCCGAGGCGGTCATGCGGCCGAGGAACTCCGGGTCGTCGTCGGGAGCGCGCCGCACGACCGTCTGCGTCGCGCGACCCCGACCGATGGCGAACCACAGGATGCCGCCGAGGACGGGAAGGAGGATGACGATCGCCAACCACGCGGGCTTGCTGACGCCGCGGTGGCGAGAGGGGCTCTGCACGGCGCAGTCCACGATCGTGTAGACCCAGAAGACGGTCGCCACGAGCGCCAGGATGAGAAGCAACCGTGCCATGAGCTGATTCTACGTGCGTCGGCTGGACAGCGGCCCGGAGCCGGCGAGCGGTCCTCCGCCGTCGAACGACCGGGGGTGGGGCCCGAGGCACCCGCCGTAGAATGGGGTCATGCGTGCTCGTTCGGCCCTCGTCTACACGGTGCTGCGATTGCTCGCCTTCCTCGTGCCCCTCGGCATCCTGCTGCTGTTCCCCGTGTTCCAGGAGCTGCCGTGGGTCGCGGCGATCTTCGCCGCCCTGATCGGCCTGAGCCTGTCGCTGCTGTTCCTGCGTCGCCCGCTCGACAAGGTCACCGGGGGTCTCGCCGAACGGCGCGCCGAGCGCACCGCGACGGGTCGCCGCACCGGCGCCGAGACCGACGCCGACGCCGAGGACGCGGTGGTGGATGCCACGCGGGGCGACGTCGCCGACGGTCCGAGCGCGGCGGGCGAGGCTCCGCGCGCCTGAGCGTCCTTTCGCGCCGAGGTGAGATGAGCGCCGCTCCCGGGTGATTCTCGCGCGTGAGGTCGCCGGAGGCGTCGCGTCATTCCGCCGCGGGTTCCGCTCGGACGGCGCGCGCCCCGATAGCGACGCGCGTACCCTGCTGCGGCCGCGACGCTCGTCCGGCACCCGCCGTCATCCTGAGGGACCTCGAATGAGCACCAGGCCCCACCCTCCGCCCTCGTCCGATTCCACGATCTCGCGACGCGCGATGATCGCCGCGGGGGCGTGGTCGGTGCCCGCGGTCGCCCTCGTCGCGGCGACGCCGGCGTTCGCGGCATCCGGTGCCCGCGTCTCGAGCGTGTCAGCCCCGAACGGGAGCCTGCCGGGCTCGGGCACCGTCGCCGTATCCGCCACCGTGCTCGACGGCTCCGGGGCTGCCGTCGCCGGCGAGAGCGTGAGCTTCTCGGGGCCGAGCGGCGCCACCTTCAGCCCCGTGACAGCGACGACGAACGCGTCCGGGGTCGCGACGACCTCGTTCGATCTCCACGATCCATGGGCCGTTCCCGGCTCGACGACGACGGTGACGGCGTCGATCCCGGGCTCGTCCGTCTCCGGCGCGTTCACGGTCCTCGGCTCGAATGTCGTCATCTTCGGACAGGGCTACACCGCGACCCCGACGCAGACGGGGACCGCGTTCCCCTCCCCCGTCCGTCAGGTCGCAACGAGTGGGGACCCGGAGGGCGACTCGGGTTCGCTGTTCTCGGTCGCCCTGCTCGAGGACGGCACGGTCTGGGCCGCCGGAACGAACGAGGCGGGGCAGCTGGGCGACGGCACGACGACCAGCAGGTCGAGCTGGGCGCAGGTCGCGGGCATCGCCGACGTGACGCACATCCTCACCGGGCTCGGCCGCGTCGTCGTCCTCAGGAGCGACGGAACGGTCTGGAACTGGGGCAGGAGCAGCGGGACGATGGGCGCGGTGATCGCGACCTCTCCGGTCCAGGTTCCCCAGCTCACGTCGGTGACGCAGATCGCCCACTCCTACGGCACCGCGCGCGCAGAGCCGGGTACCAGCTTCGCTCTGCGATCCGACGGCACTCTCTGGGCCTGGGGCGTGAACACCACCGGCAATGCCGGAGTGGGCCTGGGCGCCCCGGATCTATGGAACACGCCCGTCCGGGTGAGCGCGCTGGGGTCGGCGGTGGTGCAGGTCGGTGCGGGACGGAGCCACGCCGGAGCCGTGCTGTCGGACGGGACCGTGCGGACCTGGGGATCCAACGCATACGGTCAACTCGCCGACGGGACGACGACCGATCGCGGCACCCCGGTCGCGGCGACGGGGCTGACCGACGCCGCCGTGGAGTTCGCCGCCAACTGGGCGAACTCCTTCGTCCGGCAAGCGGACGGATCGGTGCGCGGCTGCGGCTACAACGACAGCGACGGAGAACTGGGCAACGGCCTGTCGACGCCGACGCTGACGTCGTCCTTCGTCGCGCTCGCGGGCCTGAGCTCGGGCGTGACGCAGATCTCGGGGACGGTCAATTCGGGCACCGTGCTCCTATCCGACGGCACGGTGCGGTCGTGGGGGTGGAACCTCTACGGGCAGCTCGGCGATGGCACCACGACCAGCCGCCTCTCACCCGCGACTCTCGAGACCCTGCCGAGCGGGAGACGGGTGCGCCGCCTGGGCGAAGGCCCGACGGGGGCGAACACCCTGGCCCTCGTGCTCGAGGCCTGACGACCGCGGCTCGCGGCGAGGCGTCAGAGCGCGAACGCCGCGAACATGATCGCGCCGTAGGCCACCGACGTGAAGCTCGTCACCTGCAGGGCGGTGATGAGTTCGCGGGGAGCGCGGTAGGTCCAGACGATCAGGATCGCGGCGAGCCCGCCGAGCAGGGCGATCCCCTCGATCCACGCCACCGGGTAGACCTGCGCCAGGAACGCCGCGATGGCGAACGGCGCGAGCACGAAGACCGTGAACACCACCTGCGTGGCCCGACGCCCGATGAGCACCGAGAGGGTGCGCTTGCCGGCGAGGCGATCCTGGTCGATGTCGCGCAGGTTGTTGGCCAGCAGGACCGCGCAGGCGAGGAGACCCGCGGCGACCGCGCCGAACCACGCCTCCTGCGGGAGGGAGATGACCTGGAGCCACGTCGTCCCGAGAGTTGCGACCAGGCCGAAGAAGACGAAGACGAAGATCTCGCCCATCGCGTTGTAGCCGTACGGGCGCTTGCCGCCGGTGTAGAACCACGCGGCGACGATGCAGACGGCGCCCACGAGCAGGAGCCACCACTGCCCCGTGCGGATCACCAGCGCGAGGCCGATGACCGCGGCGAGAGCGAAGAACGACAGCGCGACGATCAGAACAGTGCGGGGCTTGGCCTTCCTGCCCCCGGTGAGGCGGCCAGGGCCCACGCGCACGTCATCGGTGCCGCGGATGCCGTCGGAGTAGTCGTTCGCGTAGTTCACGCCGATCTGCAGGGCGAAGGCCACCGCCAGGCACGCGAGCGCGATGACCCAGTGCAGGTGGTCGTCGACGAGAGTGGCCGCTCCGGTACCGATGAGAACCGGGGTGATGGCCAGGGGCAGCGTGCGCAGGCGCGCCGCCGAGATCCAGTCGCGCGCGGTCGCCGGGGCGACGGCCTGCGGAGCACCGCTGTTCGTCTTCTGCGGGTTGCCGCCGGGACGACGCTTCTTGGCGGTGTTCGGACGCTTGCGAGACTGTGCTGCCACGAGGGCTCAGTCTAATCCCGCGGGTCCGGCGCCCCCGGGCCGAGCAGCCGCCGCAGCGCCGCGCGGTCGGGCTTCCCCGAGCTCAGCGCGGGCAGCTCGTCGACCGCGACCACGCGCGCCGGACGCGCCGGCGCTCCCACGGCCCGGCCGACGACCTCCCGCACGGTGGCCAGCAGATCCGATTCGCGAGACGCCTCGATCCCGGGCATGACCACCGCGGAGCCCTGCCCCCAGTCGGCATCCGGGATCGGCACGACGACGGCGGATTCCAAACCCGGGATGCCGCGCACAGCGGCTTCGACGCGATCGAGGGAGACGTTCACGCCTCCCGAGACGATGACGTTGTCGAGGCGACCGGTGACGTGCAGGACGCCGTCGACGATCTCGCCGCCATCGCCCGTGCGATACCACCGCGTGCCCTCGACACGGGGGAACACCGCGGCCGTGCGCTCGGGATCGCCGAGGTAGCCGTCGGCGAGGGTCGGCCCCGACAGGCGCACCTCCCCATCGACGATGGCCATACCGACGCCGTCGAGCGGCACGCCGTCGTAGACGCACCCCCCGCTGGTCTCACTCGAGCCGTAGGTGCGGACAATACGCGCCCCGGCGGCCTCCGCGCGCTCGCGCACCGCGGGGGCGAGGGCCTGCCCCCCGATGAGAATGGCCTCGAACGAGCGCAGCGCCTGCGCGACGGTGGCGTCGTGCACGGCGGCATCCAGCAGTCTCTGCAATTGCGCGGGGACGAGCGAGGTGAAGCTGGGGACGCGGACGCCGTCGAGGTGCGAGGCCATTCCCAGGGCTGCGGCGGCGAACGGTTCGGGCCGGAAGGGGCCGGCGACGACCGCGGGCTCGCGATCGGCCAGGAGCGCGCGCACGATCACCTGGACCCCGGCGACGTAGGTCGCCGGTACCGCGAGCAGCCACGCACCCTCGCCGATGCGTGCGGCGGTGGCGTAGGCGCTGCTGATGAGGGCGTTGCGGCTGATCACGACCGATTTGGGTACCCCCGTCGAGCCCGAGGTCGTCACGACGGCGGCGGTTCCCGAGGGGACCTCGCGGGGAAGATCGGCCCCGCCGAGTGCGACGGCAGGACCCGCCCCGAGGACGGCCGCTCGCAGAGCGCGCAGCACGTCACGCGGATCACCGGATGCCGGCGGCTCGAGCCTCACGAGAAGAGCCCGCCGATCAGTAGTGCCACGGCACGTCGGACCAGTCGGGGTCGCGCTTCTCGAGGAACGAGTCGCGGCCCTCGGCGGCCTCGTCGGTGCCGTAGGCGAGGCGCGTCGCCTCACCTGCGAAGAGCTGCTGACCGACCAGACCGTCGTCGACCGCGTTGAAGGCGTATTTCAGCATGCGGATCGCGGTGGGCGACTTGGTCAGGATCGTCCGCGCCATCGCCAGGGCCTCGCGTTCGAGCTCGGCGTGCGGCACGACACGGTTGACCGCGCCCATCTCGTACGCGCGCTCGGCCGAGTACTCCTCGGCGAGGAAGAAGATCTCCCGGGCGAACTTCTGCCCGATCTGGCGCGCGAAGTACGCGGACCCGTAGCCGGCGTCGAACGAGCCGACATCGGCATCCGTTTGCTTGAAACGACCGTGCTCGGCGCTCGCGATCGACAGGTCGCAGACGACGTTGAGCGAGTGCCCTCCGCCGGCGGCCCAACCGGGGACGACGGCGATGACGACCTTCGGCATGAACCGGATGAGCCGCTGCACCTCGAGGATGTGCAGGCGCCCGGCGCGACCCGGATCGTGCACCGTGGTCTCGTCGGTGGAGTACTTGTAGCCGTCGCGGCCGCGGATGCGCTGGTCGCCGCCGGAGCAGAACGCCCAGCCTCCGTCCTTCGGGCTCGGGCCGTTACCGGTGAGCAGCACGACTCCGATGCGGTGGTCCTGACGCGCGAGGTCGAGAGCGCGGTACAGCTCGTCGACCGTGTGCGGGCGGAAAGCGTTGCGCACCTCGGGCCGGTCGAAGGCGATGCGCGCGATACGGCCGTCGTGGCTGACGTGGGCGGTGATGTCGGTGTAGTCCGCGGCGCCGGGGGCCAGGGTCCATTCCGCGGGATCGAAGAGCTCGGAGACGGTCACCCGTCCAGCCTACGCGCGGGGGTCGGGCCGGGCGGTGGCCCAGGAACAGTGGACGCCCGTCGGCATCCGTCGTAGCCTGGACGACCCGACGATCGGAGTCAGCATGACGAAGAAGGTGTCGATCCTTGGCCGCATCCGCGAGTACTTCCTCGGTGCGCCCTCGCATGACCAGTCCGAAGACGCGCGTCGCTCTATGAACCACCAGAGCGAGACCGCGTACTACGCGGGCGAAGCCGCGAAGACCTGGACGGGCACGTCCGGCGGCGCGCAGTTCAAGCCGTGAGAGCGGGCGGCGCCCCGAGTGGATCGGGACGCCGCTCGACTCACGCGTTCTTGCCGTCGCGCCACCGCAGCCAGCGCTCGACGAGCGAGTAGTCCCAGTCCGGACCGCCGAAGCCGAGCGTGAACAGACGCGTCCCGGCGTCGTACAGGGCGTCGGCCACGCCTTCGTCGCGGTCCTTGAGCTCGTTCGAGACGACGAGGCCCGACAGGTCGCGCCCCTCGGTCTCGGCCCATTTCTCGATGACCTCGAACTTGTGCGGCAGCTCGTCGGGGGTGACGAAGCTGTGCCAGATGTCGGCGTGACGCGCGACCATGCGCAGGGTCTTCTGCTCGCCCTTGCCGCCGATCATGACGGGGATCTCGCGGGTAGGCGCGGGATTCAGCTTGCCCCAGCGGTCGACGATGCGGTCGAGGTCGGCGGCGAGCGCGTTCAGGCGCGAGCCCGCGGTGCCGAACTCGTAGCCGTACTCGTCGTAGTCCCGCTGGAACCAGCCCGATCCGGTGCCGAAGATGAAACGGCCCGTGTCGCCGCCCTTTTTGCTGATGTGGTCGACGGTGCGGGCCATGTCGGCCTGCAGGTCGGCGTTGCGGTAGCTGTTGCAGTTGACGAGGGCGCCGAACTCGACGCGCTCGGTCTGCTCGGCCCACGCCGCCAGCATCGTCCAGGCCTCGAAGTGCTCGCCGTCGGGGTTCCCGTAGAGCGGGAAGAAGTGGTCCCAGTTGAACAGGACGTCGACGCCCATCTCTTCCAAGCGGAGGACGGCATCGCGGATGTCGGAGTACTGCACGTGCTGCGGCTGGATCTGCACGCCGAGCCGGACGGGGGTATCGAAGAGCATGGCGTCAGCCTATGCCCGGCCTTCGACACCGGGGTGGGTGGACTCCTTGCGCCGAGCCACGTACCGTGGAAAAGCCAGACGATCGGAGTCACACCATGACGAAGAAGATGTCGAAGCTCGCGCGACTGCGCGATTACCTGTTCGGGACCAATCGGACCCGCGCGGGGTACTCGGCGGCGATGGATTCGCTCGACCACCAGCGCAACCTCTCGCCCTCCTACAGCGACGAGCGCCAGAAGTTCCTCCCCGGCGGGCCACCCGCGCCGAACCACCGCTGAGCGCCAGGATGAGGGCATGAGCACCGCGCCCCTCCCCTCGCTCGCCGACATCCTCGAGACGGCCCGTGTCGTCGCCCTCCCCCTGACCGCGCGCTTCCGCGGGGTCGACACGCGCGAGGCGGTCGTCTTCGAGGGGCCCGAGGGGTGGACGGAGTTCTCGCCCTTCGCCGAATACTCCGAATCCGAGGCGGCCACCTGGCTCGCGGGCGCCATCGACTTCGGGTGGAATCCGGCGCCGGCGCCCGTGCGCGACAGGGTCCGTGTCAACGCCACGATGCCCGCGGTCGCGGCATCCGAGGTGCCGAGGATCCTCGCCCGGTACGACGGATGCCGGACGGTCAAGGTGAAGGTCGCCGAGGCGGGACAGACCCTCGCCGACGACGTCGCCCGGGTGCGAGCCGTCCGCGACGCGATGGGTCCCGAAGGGCGCGTGCGCGTGGACGCCAACGCGGCCTGGAACGTCGACGAGGCCGAGCGCGCCGTCCACGCCCTCGCGGAATTCGACCTCGAGTACGTCGAGCAGCCGTGCGCAGAGGTCGACGAACTCGCCCAGCTGCGCGAGCGGATCGCGTACCTCGACATCCCGATCGCCGCCGACGAGAGCGTGCGCAAGGCCGCCGATCCCCTGCGGGTCGCACGGGCCGGCGCCGCCGATCTGCTGGTCATCAAGGCGCAACCGCTCGGGGGTGTGCACGCGGCGCGCCGGATCGTCGCCGAAGCGGGGCTTCCTGCAGTCGTGTCCAGTGCGCTCGACACCTCAATCGGCCTGTCGATGGGGGCCGCCCTCGCGGCATCCCTCCCCGACCTCGACTACGACTGCGGTCTCGGCACCGCCTCGCTCTTCACGGCCGACGTCGTGGCATCCCCCCTCGTGGCCCGCGACGGAGCGCTCGCGCTCGAGCGGCCCCGGCCCACCTCGGCCGACCTCGACCGGGTGGCCGCGACCGACGAGCGACGGCAGTGGTGGATCCAGCGCGTGAGCCGGTGCCACGACCTGCTCACTCGAGGATGAGCCCGACCACCTGCGAGAGCCTCTCGGCCAGTTGGGTGCGGGCGACCGTCTGGTCCTGACCGACGAGCAAGGCGGTCTCGGACGTGGAGATCCAGACCGACAGCAGCAGTTCGGTGGCCGAGTCGGCCGGCACGCGCAGAGACAGCGACCGGGCGTCGGCGATGTCGCGCACGAGCTGGGTGACGCTGTCGACCAGGCCCTGATTGAGGGCGAGATACGCCTCGGCGAACTCGGGGTTGCGCAGCGCCTGCAACCGCGTTTCAGCGCCGAGGAGCACGTCGAGCCGGTCCTCCCCGGTCGCCTCGAGCACCTCCTGCACGAGATGGCGGACGTCTCCCGCCGTGTCGAGACCGCGGTCCTCGATCGAGGTGACGCGGTCGCGGACCGCGGCGATCGTCGTCTCGGCGGAGCGCGCGCACAGCGCGAGGAAGAGCTCTTCTTTCGAGGCGAAGTTCGAGTAGAAGGCGCCCCGGGTGAAGCCGGCGCACTCGCAGATCGCCTCGACCGAGGCGGCGTCGATGCCGACCTCGGCGAACATCTCCGCGGCGGCATCCATGAGGCGCGTGCGGGTGTTCTCGCGCCGCCGCGACGGGGCGGGTGCGGTGTCCATCATCCGCGTCTCCTGTTCTGAGCGGACCCCCAGCTTCGGTACGCCCCTCGCGATCTACGATACATTGATGTATCCGATACGGTGATGTATCGACTCGTTCACCGATCGTGGGAGCCGCCGTGTCGACATTCCTGTACACCCTGGGTCGCTGGTCGTTCCGCCACCCCTGGCGCGTGCTGACCGGGTGGCTGCTGATCCTGGTGATCGCCGGTGGCGGCGTCGCCGTCTTCGCCAAGGGCACCGACAACTCCTTCACCATCCCCGGCACCGAGTCGCAGGCCGGTCTCGAGATGCTCGGTCGCACCTTCCCCCAGGTGAGCGGGGCGAGCGCCGAGATCGTGGTCGTCTCCGCCGACGGGGCGAGCGTGCGCGATCAGGATTATCAGGACGCCATACAGAAGGCCTCCACCGACATCGGCACGCTCGACTTCGTCGAAGCCGTGACCGACCCCTACGACACGCGCATCTCGGGCGGCATCTCCGACGACGGGCGCGCGGCCATCGTCCGCATCCAGTTCGCGGGCGAGTCCACCGCCGTCCCGGCCGCGACCAAGGACGCCCTCCGCGACGCCACCACCGCCCTCGGTTCCGCCCTGCCCTCGGGGTCGCAGGCGGTCCTGGGCGGTCAGCTCTTCGCCACCGAGATCCCCGGCGTCTCCCTGACCGAGGCCCTCGGCGTGGTGATCGCCGCCCTCGTGCTGATGGTCACGTTCCGCTCGTTCCTCGTGGCCGGGATGCCGCTGGCCACCGCGATCCTCGGCGTCGCCCTCTCGATCGCGCTCATCTTCGTCGCGACCGGTTTCGCGACCGTGTCGTCGACCACTCCCCTGCTGGCGGTGATGTTGGGCCTGGCGGTCGGCATCGACTACGCGCTGTTCATCGTGTCGCGACATCAGGATCAGACACGGGCGGGAATGGACCCCGAGGAGTCGACCGCGCGCGCCGTCGGAACCGCGGGTTCGGCCGTCGTGTTCGCCGGCATCACCGTGCTCATCGCCCTCATCGGCCTCAGCTTCGCCGGCATCCCGTTCCTGACGACCATGGGCATCGCCGCCTCCGTCGCCGTCGCGATCGCGGTGTGCGTCGGCCTGACGCTGACCCCGGCGTTCCTCGGCTTCGCGGGGCACCGCGTGGTGGGGTGGGGCTTCCGGCGACCGAAGGCATCACGCCGCCGTCGTCGGGGCATGTCGGCACAGGAAGGCGCGGAAGCCCTGGCCGAGGCCGCGGCCGAACGCGAGAAGAAGGCGGCGGCGTCCGCCGCCTCGCGCGCGGAACGAAACGGCCCGGCGAAGCACTGGGTGGGCCTGGTGACCCGGCATCCCGTCGTCACGAGCGTCGCGGTGATCGGGCTGCTCGGGCTGACGGCCATCCCGGCGGCCTCTCTCGCCCTCACCCTGCCCAACGCCGGACAGCTCCCGAAGGGCGACGAGGCGCGCGTCGCCTACGAGCTGACCGACGAGTATTTCGGACCGGGCGCGAACGGCCCGCTCATCATGACCGGCACCATCGTCACCTCGAACGATCCGGTGAACCTCATGACGAGCATCGGCGACGAGATCGCGAAGATCCCCGGAGTCGCTCAGGTGGCTCTGGCGACCCCCAACCAGACCGCCGACACCGGCATCGTGCAGATCGTGCCCGAGACCGCCCCCGACGACCCGCGCACCGCCGACCTCGTGCGCACGCTGCGCGCTGCAGAACCGCGTCTCTACGACCAGTTCGGCGTGCACCTGCTCGTCACCGGCTATACGGCCGTGACGATCGACATCTCCGACCAGCTGGGCGCGGCGCTGCTGCCCTTCGGCCTCTTCGTGGTCGGGCTCTCGCTCGTGCTGCTGATGATCGTGTTCCGCTCGATCTGGGTGCCGCTCACCGCGGCCGGCGGGTATTTGCTGTCGGTCGCCGCCTCGTTCGGCGTGGTGGCAGCGGTGTTCGAGTGGGGCTGGTTCGCCGACGCCCTGCACGTGGCCAAGGTCGGCCCGATCATCAGCTTCATGCCGATCGTCGTGATGGGCGTGCTCTTCGGCCTCGCGATGGACTATCAGGTGTTCCTCGTCTCGCGCATGCGAGAGGACTACGTGCACGCCGGCCGCGAGGGCCGCACGCCGCGCGAGGTCGCCCTCGGCGCCGTCCGCAGCGGATTCTCGGCCTCGGCCCGCGTCGTCGTCGCCGCCGCCGTCATCATGTTCGCCGTCTTCGTCGCCTTCGTCCCCGAGGGCGACTCGAGCCTCAAACCCATCGCCCTGGGTCTGGCCGTGGGCGTCGCGGTCGACGCGTTCCTCGTGCGTATGACACTCGTCCCCGCGATCCTGGCGCTGCTGGGCGCGAAGGCGTGGTGGATGCCCCGCTGGCTCGACCGCTCGCTGCCCAAGCTCGACGTCGAGGGCGAAGCGGTCGAGCGCGAGGTGCGCCTGGCCGACTGGCCGAGCGAGCCCGCCATCGCCATCGCCGCCGACGAGCTGCGCACCGTCGGATCGTCGGATGCCGAGGAGCCGGTGTTCGCGGACGTCTCGCTGCGACTGGGGTACGGCGGAACCCTCCTGGTGACCGGCGAGACCCGCACCACACGCGCCCTGCTGCTCGCTCTGTCGGGCCGGCTGTCGCAGATCGACGGGCGCCTGCGTGTCGACGGTCTGCTCGTTCCGGAACGCGCCGGGGCCGTTCGTTCCCGCGTCGGTGTCGCCCTGCTCGACGATCCCTCCGAGGCGGCGGCCGACGTCGCCCAGGCTGCCTCCCGCGGCTCGCGCGTGGTTCTCGTGTCCGACATCGACCGTCTCGACGACGACGCCCGCGACGACGTGGCGCTACTGCTCCGACGGGCCGCGACCGACGCGCGCGAGCGCAGCGACGACGCGTCGTCGCCATTCACGCTCGTCGTGTCGGCGCGCGACGAACGCCGCGCCCTCGCGCTGCTCGCTCTCGCGCAGCGTTCCGACGTCACATCGCTCGCCCTTCCGACCCCGCGTCGCCACCGTCCCGAACCCGAAACCTTCGCCGATCTCTCCGAGGTGTTCGCATGACTCTCCCCGTCGAGCGCTCCCGCTCGCGCCGCCCCGTCACCTGGCTGACCCTCATCGGTGTCCTCCTGCTCCCGGCGGTGATCGGCGGCATCCTGGTCGGCGCGCTGTACAAGCCCACCGATCGCCTCGAGAACATCACGGCCGCGATCGTCAACGACGACAAGGCCGTGGAGCTCGACGGTCAGCTCGTCCCCCTCGGGCGCCAGCTGACCGGGGGTCTGGTCAAGGGCGCCGACGACCAGCCGAGCAACATCGACTGGGTCATCTCCAACGACGAGGACGCCGCCGCGGGGCTCAAGGACGGCACGTACACGGCCGTCGTCACGATCCCCGAGAACTTCACCGCCGCCTCGCTCTCGACCCGCCCCGGCGAAACACCCGAGAAGGCCACCATCGGCGTACAGACGGCGCCGAACGCCCGCGTCGTCGACGGGGCGATCACCGGAGCTCTGGCATCCACCGCCTCGCAGATCTACGGCAGCACCCTGTCTTCGCAGTACCTGAAGAACGTCTTCCTGGGGTTCACGACGCTCAGCGACCAGCTCGGCACGGCAGCCAGCGGCGCCCACCGGCTCGCCGACGGTGCATCGCAGGCGGCCGATGGCGCCGGGAGCCTGCGCGACGGTCTCGGACAGCTCTCCACCGGGGCGACCGGGCTGGCGGACGGCGCGTCGCAGCTCGCCGCGGGGGCCGCTCCGCTCGCCGACGGCGCGAGCCAGCTCGCGAGCGGAGCCGGGGCGCTGGCGACCGGCACCCGCGAGGCCGCGACAGGTGTGGGCAAGCTCGCGACCGGGGCCGACGGCATCGCCGCGGGCAACCGCGAGCTCGCGAAGCAGATCAACGGCCTCGCCGATCAGATCCCCCCGAGCTTCGCCGAAGACGCCACCGCCCTGTCGAAGGCGGCACCCCAGGTCAATCAGGCCCTGGTCGACGCCGCGGCCGCTCTCCAGAAGGCGGCCGACGACTGCACCGGCACGCCGGAGCAGTGCCAGGCGCTGCGCACCGCCTCGGACGAAGCGAACAAGGCTCTCCCGCAGGCGACGCAGACGGTGGCGAAGATCGGCGATCTCGCCGGGCAGGCCGCTGAGCTGCCCGCCGGCGTGCGCCAGATCGCGGCAGCTAACCAGCAGCTCGGCGACGGCGCGGCCGGCCTGGCCGACGGAGCGCGCGACGCGTCCTCGGGCCTGAACACCATCGCCGGGGGCATCGACGGCGTCGCGGGCGGAGCCACGAAACTCGCCGACGGCGCGCGCCAGTTCGGCACGGGGGCCTCGGCTCTTGCTTCGGGCGCCGGGCAGTTGGCATCCGGAGCCTCCGTCGCAGAGACGGGCGCCGCTCAGCTAGCGGACGGCGTCTCGCAGGTCGCCACGGGGACGACGTCTCTCGCCGACGGTCTCGACACCGCGGTATCGCAGCTTCCCACCTACACCGACGCCCAGGCGACGAACCTCGCCGACGTCGTCGCCGACCCCGTCTCGGCGACCGGGGGCACCGACTCGCTCTTCGGCGGCGCCGCGGTGCCGTTGCTCGCCATGGCCGTTCTGTGGTTCGGCGCCCTGGCCTCGTTCGTGGTGGTGCAGGCCGTGTCGGCCCGTGCGCTCACCAGCCGTCGCTCCTCCGGGCTCGTCGCGTTGCGCGGCTTCGCCCCCGCAGCGCTCATCGGTGCGGTGCAGGGCCTCCTGGTGGCGGGCGTCGTGCAGGTGGCCTCCGACTACAGCTGGGGCGACTGGGCCGTGTTCGCGATGATCTGCCTCGTGGCGGGAGTCGCCTTCGCGGCCGTGAACCAGGCGCTCGTCGCGCTGCTCGGTGGGGCGGGCCGCTGGGTCGCCGCGATCGTGGGGGCACTGGCCCTCGCGACGAGCATCGTCTCGACGGTTCCGCCGGTGCTCGCGGGCTTCGCCTCGGTGCTGCCGACCGCTCCCGCGTACGACGCCATGCTCGGCGCCCTGACCGCCGCCGGCGGCGTGGGAGCGGGAGCCGCGGGCCTCGTCGTGTGGGCGGTGCTCTCGCTCGTCGTCACGACGCTGGTCGTGGTGCGCCGCCGCACCGTCTCGGCCCGGGCCGCCGCCGCCGTCGCCTGAGCCCCGTCGCTCGGGGCCTGGGCCGCCGCCGCCGCCGCCTGAGCCCCGTCGCTCGGGGCCCGGGCCGCCGCCGCCGTCGCCTGAGCCCCGTCGCTCGGGGCCTGGGCCGAAACGGTGCGGCGGCCGCCCGCGTCCGCGCCCGCCCGCGCCCGCGCCCGCCCGCGCGCCCAGGTGCCGTGCCGTGTCGCGTCGTGTCGTGTCGCGTCGTGTCGTGGGACTGGGGCACGCTAGCCGACGACGCCCCGAGCACAACGGCGGGCCGGTCGGGCGACACGCGGAGCAAAGGGCCCCGTGACCCGGCGCGTCGCGAAACGCCCCGCCGTCAGGCACGCCCCGGCCGGCAGGTCCGCGTCGCCCCGGGCCGTGACGTCTCCTCAGGCCCGAGCTCGCGGCATCCCACCGCCCTCCCCGCCACCCGTGCACAACGGCGGGGCGCGTCGCCGACACGCCGGGAACGCCACCGCCATACTCGGCGTTTCGCAGAACGCCCCGCCGTTGTGCACGCCTCACCCCACGGCGTATCCACACGCGGCTCGCGGAGCCACGCATCCTCAGACCGTGCCCCGGCCTCTTCCCCACACAGAAGAGGGCCCGCCCGGCGACAAGCCGGACGGGCACGCGGGTCCTGCCCAGGTCAGGTCGTGAGGCCGCTGTAGGCGTGCAGGCCCTTGAAGAAGACGTTGACGATCGTGAAGTTGAACAGCACCGCGGTGAAGCCGATGATCGACAGCCAGGCCGAGCGCGTGCCGCGCCAGCCGCGCGTCGCGCGGGCGTGGATGTACCCGGCGTAGAGCACCCAGATGACGAAGGTCCAGACTTCCTTGGTGTCGAAGCCCCAGAAGCGGCCCCACGCATCATTGGCCCAGATCGACCCGGCGATGAGGGTGAAGGTCCAGAAGATGAACCCGACGATGGCGAAGCGGTAGGCGAGAGACTCGAGCGCGTCGGCGTTCGGGACCGTGCGCAGGAAGCTGCGCTTCGTCGCGGCATCCGCGGGTGCGTCGGCGAGCTTGCGCTCACGGCGCGCCTGGATGAGCTGCACCACCGACAACCCGAACGCCAGAGCGAACAACGCCGTCGCCAGGCTCGCGACGAACACGTGCACGACGAGCCACACCGACTTCAGCGGGTCGGCCAGCGGCACGACCTCGACGTGGAACGCGAGGGTCGCCCCTCCCAGCAACAGCACGGCGAGACCGGTCATGAGCGAGCCGAGGAAGCGCAGGTCGTAGCGCGTGAGCACCACGAGGTACACCGCGATGATCAGCAGCAGTCCGGTCATCGCGAACTCGTACATGTTCGACCACGGCACGCGCCCGGCGGCGACACCGCGCAGAACCGTGGCGACCAGGTGGAACACGAAGCCCAGCGCCGTGAGAACGGTCCCCATCCGAGCCCAGAGGTAGCGGGGCTTCGCCGAAGAAGGGGATGCCGCAGAGGCAGTGCCCGAGGAGATCACTCCCCCGCCGCCCGCGGTGACGAGCTCGCGCGCGACGACCTCGTCTTTCGCCTTCAGCGCGAGGTCGGAGCGGCGTGCGAGATCGATGGCGTACGCGATGAACGCCAGCACGTAGATGGCGACCGCCGTCCACACCAGGAGGAGGGAGATCTCGTCGAGGAGAAGCGGGTCGGTTCCGGGCATGGTCTCAGTCTACTTTTCCGGTGTCGGGGTGGCTCTGGGCGGGGAGGGTCGCGCCGTGCTTGTCGGCGAGCTGGACGACGGCCGCGGCCAGCGTCGGGTCCTCGCCGCGGGCGAGACCGGCGTACTCGATCTCGACGACGCCTTCGCGAGGGGTCGCCTTGACCCACATGCGCCGGCGCGGGACGAACAGGGCCGCGAGCAGACCGAAGAGGGCCAGCAGTGCGAAGCCGAGCACCCAGGGACCGGCGAGGTCGCGGTGGATCGACAGCGACGCGAAGCGCTTGACCGACTGCTCGTAGCCCGTGGCGCCGGCCGGCGCCTCGTTCTCGAACGTGATCGTGCCGAGCCCGTTGGGCAGGTCCTCGGTCTGACCCGGCATCAGTTGGATGGCGGGGGTGCCGCTGTCGCCGCCCGCGATCTGGGTCATGCCCGAGGGATCGAGCGTGTAGACCGACCGAGGCGTTCCGTCGTCGATACCGAGGTCGCCCTCGTACACGCGCAGCGTGAGGGTCGGGTACTCGAGCGCCCCGTACGTCGAGGTGAGAGCGCCCGAGGGCAGCACGTCCATCGTCGGGTAGAAGAACCCGAGCAATCCGAGCTGCTGCGGCAGTCCGTCGGCGACCTTGATGACGCCGAGCGAGGTCATGTTGGCATCCTGAGGCAGGAAGGCCACCGAGTCGTGGAACACCTCGTTGCCCTGGGCGTCTCGGATCGTGACGGTCGGGGCATAGCCGTTGCCCAGCAGATAGACGCGGTCGCCCTGCACGTCGAGGGGGTGATTGACCCGCACCTCGCCGTCCTGAGCTTCGCCCCCGGGCGTCTGGGTCGTCACGTGCGCGACGAAGTCGCCGGCCTGTCCCGAACCCGGTTGCCCGGGCGGCACGTACGTGACGTCGAATTTGTCGAGGGTCATCGAGTAGGGCGTCAGGGTGTCGCCGCCGACGAAGCGCCCCGGGTTGAACGAGGAGTAGTCCAGCAGACTGTTGCTGAACGCCTGGCCCTCGACGAGCACGCGCTGGCCGGTGTACGTGAAGCCCCCGCCCACGCCCACGGCGATCAGCACGCCCACGAGCGCGCCGTGGAAGAGCAGGTTGCCGGTCTCGCGCAGATAGCCGCGCTCCGCCGACACCGAGAAACTGCCGCGCGCGTCGTACCGGGCCACGCGGTAGCCGCTCTTGCGCAGTTGCGCGGCGGCGCTGTCGATCGCGGCCGCCGCCACGGCATCCGCGTCCTGCTCGACCTCGATCGTGCGGGTGCGGTGACCGTCGAGCCGCGACAGCCGGGCGGGGGTCCGGGGAGGCTGCGAGCGCAGAGCCTTCCAGTGGTGCTTGGTGCGCGGCAGCACGCAGCCGATGAGCGAGACGAACAGCAGGAGGTAGATCGCTGAGAACCACGGCGAGCTGTACACGTCGAACAGGCTCAGCTTGTCGAGCACCGGCGCGAGGTCGGGGTTGTCGGTGAAGTACTGCGTGACACCGTTGGGGTCGGCGGTGCGCTGCGGCACGAGCGAGCCGGGGACGGCCGCGATCGCGAGCAGCAGCAGGAGCACCAGCGCCGTGCGCATCGAGGTCAGCTGACGCCAGCCCCAGCGCAGCCACCCGATCACTCCCAGACGCGGCTGCGTGACGTCGTCGCCCGACCCGGCGGGGAGGGAGTCGGCGTGGTCGGAGGGGCGCAGCGGGTCGGTCACGGTGTCACCTCGGTCGGAACGATCAGAGCGGGAGCTGGACATTGCCGATCACCCCCTGCAGGGTCGACATCCACTGCCCCCAGAACCCGGTCACCATGAGCAGGCCGAGCCCGATCAGGAGCGCCCCGCCGACGAGGTTCACGACGCGGATGTGCTTGCGCACGAACGCCACCGACTTCGTCGCCCACCCGAAGCCCAGGGCGAGGAGCAGGAACGGGATGCCGAGACCCAGCGAATACGCCAGGCCCAGGAGCGCGGCCCGGCCGGGGTCTCCCAGGTTGTACGACACCGAGATGATCGCGGTCAGCGTGGGGCCGATGCAGGGAGTCCAGCCGATGCCGAGGGCGATGCCGAGCAGAGGGGCGCCGATGAGGCCGAGGTTGCCGCGCGACTGCATCCGCACGGAGCGCTGAGCGAGGCCGAAGAGCCCGATGAACACGAGACCCATGAGGATGATGACGACGCCCATGACGCGCGTGATCAGGTCGGCGTACTGGACGAAGAAGCGGCCGAGCGCTCCGCCGACGACGTTGACCCCCATGAAGACGAGGGTGAAGCCCGCGATGAACAGCAGGGTCCCACCGAGCAGACGCCCCTTTCCCGAAGCGGATGCCGAGCCCCCGCGGGGAGCGACGGCACCGCCGATGTAGCCGAGGTATCCCGGCACGAGCGGCAGTACGCAGGGCGAGAGGAACGAGATGAGGCCGGCGGCCAGGGCGATGGGAACGGCGATCCACAGCGCCCCGTCGAAGACGAGGGCGCCCGGATTCACGCGTTCTCCGCGACCAGCGTGCGCACGATCGACTCGAGGATCGAGGCCTCGGGCAGCTCGCCGACGATGCGGGCCGCGACGCGACCCTGCTTGTCGAGCACGAGGGTCGTGGGGGTGGCGTTCAGCGGCGCGGCGTCGGTGAACGCGAGCTTGAGCTGCGCGTCTCCCACGGCCATGGCGCTGGAGTACGACACCCCGTGGTCGCGCGCGAACGACAGCGCCGTGGCGGGCTGGTCGTAGGTGTTGATGCCGAGGAAGGCGACGTCCTGTCCCTCGAAGCTCTGGTAGGCCTGCTCGAGGCGCGGGGCCTCGATGATGCACGGCCCGCACGTGGCGTACCAGAAGTTGACCACGAGCACCTTGCCGGCGAAGTCGGCGCTCGACACCGCGGAGCCGTTGTCGAGCGTGCCCGTGAACTCGACGGGGTCCTTCCGGCTCTCGGGCGCGATCTCGTTGGTCTGGAACCCGTTGGCGGCGATGTAGCCCTTGTTGTCGCCCGCGCGGTACTGGTCGGCGAGGGGGTCGGCCGTACACGCGGACAGGCCGACGACGAGGGCGGCCGCAGCGGCGATCGACCCCGCGGCGGTGAGGATTCTGCGCATCAGACGGCTCCTACATCGACGGCTCCGGCGGTGCTCGCCGGCTCGGCGTACGCCACCTCGACCCAGCGCGACGCGCCGTCGGCGCCGTCTCGCCGCTCGAAGCTCGTCACGCTCGACAGCGCGCATCGGCGCTTGCGGGGGTCGTGGCGGGTGGGCTGGTGGGAGAGCGCGAGGTGCGTCACCCAGATGGGGAGTTGGTGAGAGACGACGACCACGTCGCCGGAGGGCACACGGTCCCACGCGTCGGTCATCGCGGCGGTCATGCGCGCGACGATCCGCTCATAGGGCTCGCCCCAGCTCGGCACGGCCGGGCGGCTCAAGTGCCGCCAGTTCAGCGGGTTCGCGAGAGCCTGCTTCATGCGTCGACCCTCGAAGACGTTGGTCGGCTCGATGACCCGGTCGTCGATGTACGGCTCGGCGCCGAAGAGCTCCGTGAACGGCTCCGCTGACTCGCGGGTGCGCTGCAGGGGCGAGACCACGAGGGCTGCGACAGGACGCTCGAGGCCCTTCACGTACTCCGCCGCCTGACGCGCCATGCGGCGCCCGTCCACGCTCAGTCCGAATCCGGGGAGCCGACCATAGAGCACGCGACGGGGGTTGTGAACCTCTCCGTGGCGCACGAGATGAAGGCGGTCGGCGGGCACGATGCCAGTCTACGGGCGGGTTCTGTGGTCTGACTGAGTCCGGATGCCGGTTGCCTCGACGTGGAGATAACCGGCGGAACCGCTCTCAGGCGTCGCGGTGCGCGGGCTCCGCCTCGTCGCGATCGCCGGCGCGCTTGGAGGCGAGCAGCGAACGCACGCGTGAGTACAGGAACCAGGCGACGCCGATGGCGACCGCGGCGATGACGACGTACTGCAGGATCGAGGCGTACTCCTCGACGATGTGCCAGTTCTCGCCGAGCAGGAATCCCGAGAGCACGAAGATCGTGTTCCAGATCAGGCTGCCCGCGCCCGTGAGCAGGGTGAAGCGCCACAGGGGCATCTTCGACACCCCGGCGGGGATCGAGATCAGGCTTCGGAAGATCGGGATCATCCGCCCGAAGAACACCGCCTTGCCCCCGTGCCGCTCGAACCACGCGATCGTGCGGTCGACGTCCTCGGGGTGCAGCAGGGGCATCTTCGTAGCGAAGGCGCGAAGTCGCGCCGCCCCGAGCCAGCGTCCGAGGCCGTAGAGCATCAACGCGCCGACGACCGAGCCGATCGTCGTCCACAGCAGCGCCTCGAACAGCGTGAACGAGCCGCGGCTCGCCGTCAGCCCCGCCATCGGGAGCACGACCTCGCTCGGAAGCGGGGGGAAGAGGTTCTCGAGGGCGATCGCGACGCCCGCACCGATGGGGCCGATGACCTCCATGAGCGAGACGGTCCAGTCCGCGAGCGACGTCAGCCAGGACTGACCCTCCCCGGAGCCGGAGGTCGCCCGCAACGGGGCCGGGGACAGGGATATGGCGGTCATCGGGTGCCTTCGCGCTCGGTGATCGGCCGTCCGGAGTGGAGGCCTCTTTCAGATTAGATCGCGATCCCCCGCCTCACCTGGGGGTTGCCCCCAAGCGGATCAGGATGCCGAGACCCCGGCGCCCACGAGGGCTGCGGCGACGAACCACGCCGCCACGATGGCCACCATGGTCACCAGCGGCACCCAGAACGCCAGGCGGTGACGCACCAGGCGGACGATCGCGACGGTCACGCCGATGAGCAGGATGCCCCACGGCGAGATGACCGCGCTCCAGAAGCCGATGTTCATCAGATCCGTGTTGCACGCCACCGACCCGCACGCGTCGGACGCGTAGGCGAGGAGCACCCCCGCGTAGGACGCGGCGAGCGCCAGAAGGGGAAGCAGGACGAGCAGCACGATCGTGAGCGCCACGTCCCACCCGCGCACCGGGCGCGCCGCCGGTTCGGGCCGGAGCGTCCGGAACGACCCGGGCGGCATCGAGAAGGTCACGCCCCCATCGTAGGTTCGCGCCCGGATTCGCGCCGACCGCGCACGTAGACTGGTCGATCGTGAGCGAACGCGTCCTGGTCAACCAGCTGAAATCCCTCCCCGCCGGCCCCGTCGAGGTGTCGGGATGGGTCGAAACCGTGCGCGACCAGAAGAAGGTGCAGTTCGTCGTCCTCCGCGACGAGACCGGCGCCGTGCAGCTGGTCAACCCTGCCACGCGTCCCTCGGAGGAGATCGAGCAGGATGCCGCGGCCCTCGCCCTGACCGAGACGATCGGCGCCCTCGCCACCGGCACGTTCCTGACCGTCCGCGGCGAGCTCAAGCACGACGAGCGCGTGAAGCTCGGCGGCGTCGAGATCAAGGTCGCCGAGCTCGAGATCGCGGCCGCCGCGAACCCCGAGACCCCGATCGCCGCCGACAGCAGCCCCGACAAGCGCATGGACTGGCGCTTCATCGACCTGCGTCAGCGTCGCAACAACCTCATCTTCCGCGTGCAGACGACCCTCGAGCACGCCATGCGCACCTACTGGATCGAGCGCGACTACATCGAGGTGCACTCGCCCAAACTGATGGCCTCCCCCTCCGAGTCCAACGCCGAGCTGTTCGAGGTGCCCTACTTCGAGGACAAGACGGCCTACCTCGCGCAGAGCCCGCAGTTCTTCAAGCAGATGGCACAGGTCGCCGGCTTCGGCAAGATCTTCGAGATCGCGCCCGCCTTCCGCGCCGACCCCTCCTTCACGAGCCGCCACGCGACGGAGTTCACCTCCATCGACGCCGAGATCAGCTGGATCGACTCGCACGAGGACGTCGCCCGCATGCAGGAGGAGCTCCTGCACACGGCGTTCCAGGCGGTGGCCGACAAGCACGGTGACGAGATCCGCGAGCTGTTCGGCGTCGAGGTCGAGGTGCCCGCGGTTCCGTTCCCGCGCATCCCCCTCGCTGAGGCCCGCGAGATCGTCGCCGCCCGCGGATACGACATCCCGCGCACCGACGGCGACCTCGACCCCGAGGGCGAGCGCCAGATCGCCGCGCACGTGCGCGAGGCCTTCGGCCACCCCTTCGTCTTCATCACCGACTACCACCCCGAGATCCGCGCCTTCTACCACATGCGTGATGAGCAGACCGGGCTGACCAAGTCGTACGACCTGCTCTTCAACGGCGTCGAGATCACCACGGGTGCCCAGCGCGAGCACCGTGTCGACGTCCTGATCGAGCAGGCGAAGGAAAAGGGTCTCGACCCCGAGCACCTCGACTTCTACCTCGACTTCTTCCGCTTCGGTGCCCCGCCGCACGGCGGGTTCGGCATGGGCCTCGCGCGCATCCTCATGCTGATGCTCGGCGAGTCCTCGATCCGCGAGGTGACCTTCCTCTTCCGCGGTCCCACCCGTCTCGCCCCGTAAAAGGTTCGAGTGAGCGACGCCCGGGGTTCACCCCCCGGGCGTTCGCATGTCACGCGCCCTGCCTAGGGTGGGCGAATGGTCGCCGTCACCCCCGTGGATGCCTCACCCGTCGGGCAGGCGCCGCGCCCGGGCTGGTCCCTCGCCCTGCGCGGGGTGAACCGCGAGCGCGCCGGCGCCCCGATCCTGCGCGACATCGATCTCGACGTCGCACCCGGCACCATCGTGGCCCTCGTCGGCCCCTCGGGCTGCGGGGCGTCGACGCTGCTGCGCGTGGCGAGCGGGGCCGAACGGGTGGACGCCGGCAGCGTGATCGTGGAGGGACGCTCGGGCGCCGCGGCACCCCGCATTCCCGCCGTCCTGGTTCGGACACCGGTGGCACGGTTCGGTCGCGTCCGCGCAGCGGTTCTCGCGGCGGCGCGGCAGGCCGGGTGCGACAGCCCCGGGGCCGAGACCGACCGATTGCTCGACCTGGTCGGTCTGGGCGCCGGGGACAAGAGCGTGCACCGACTCTCGCACGGCGACCGGCAGCGCTGGGCCCTCGCCCGCGCCCTCGCCGCACAGCCGCGAGCCCTGGTCCTCGATGATGCGCTCGCGGCCCTGCACACCACCGCGCGCGCCGAGACCCGCGACCGTCTCGTCCGCGAGCTCCGGGAGCGGGGCGTGACGACCCTCTGGGCCACGCGCGACACCGCGGAGGCCGCGGCCGTCGCTGACCACCTCGTCGTGATGGATCAGGGGCGCATCGTCGCGGCGGGCTGCCCCGACGAGGTCTACGCCCGCGTCTCGGACGCGGCGGTCGCCGAGGTTCTGGGACCGGTGAGCGCCGTGCCCGGGATCGTCGAGGGACACACCGTCGAGGTGTGGGGGCAGGAACTTCCCCTCGCGGAGGCGGCGCACGACGGCCACTGCGAGGTCGTGGTCCGTCCCGAGAACGTGCTCCTGGTCGGACCCGACTCGCCCGGCGTGGACGGAGTCGTCGAGGACTCGATCTTCCTCGGCAGCGTCCGCCGCTCGACGGTGCTCACGAGCGACGGCAGTCGCGTCGTCGTGGAGCACACCCCGGACCAGCGCCTCGGAGACCGGGACGCGGTGCGCCTCGCACTCGCCGTCGTGCCCGCTACGGTACGCCCCATCGACTGACGGAGCGGGCGGAACCCGGCCTCAGAACGGGTAGTCGACCGAGGAGCGCTCCGCCACGACGGAGCGGACGAATGCCGCCACCTCCTGGTGGGCGGGGTGCACCTGGTAGCGCTCGAGCGCGTCGACGTCGGCGAACTCGCTCACCAGCGCGACGTCCCAGTTGGACTGCGGGTTGACGACGTTGCGTCCCACCTCGATGTGCTGGATCTCGTCGATCACCGCGTCGAGGGCCGTGAGGCGCTCGGCGATCTGCTCCGCGTGCAGGGCGCGCGTGTCGGCGTCGTCGGCCGAGAGCTTCCACAGGACGATGTGCCGGATGCTCACGCAGAGGCTCCTTGGGTGTCTGCCGCGACGAGGGCGGCGCGAAGACGGTCGGCCGACACGCGCCAGTGGGCGTGCAACTCTCCATCGATGAGGACGACGGGGATCTTCTCCCACCACTTCTCGTAGAGGGCGGCGTCGTCGGCGATCGACGCCTGCTCGATGGTGACGCGATCGGCGACCGCTCCGGGGAGCTCGCCGACGACCGTTTCCACGATCTGCTCCGCCACGTCGCAGAGGTGGCAGTCGGGCTTCCCGATCAGCGTGAGGGTCGTCACCCTCCCCATCCTATGAGGCCGGAGACGGGCAGGAGCCGGCGCGCGGCGCGCGTGTCGAGGGGCGGGTCAGGACTCGACGTCGTAGCCCGAGGCGATCCACTCGCCCGTGCCGCCCTCGACGTTGGTGGCGTCGTGGCCGCGGGCGGAGAGCGCTTCGACGACGCGCGCCGAGCGGCCGCCCGCCTGGCAGATCACGTCGAAGGGCTCGCCGGGCAGCTCGTCGAGGTGCTCGCCGATCGTCGACATGGGGAGATTCACCGCGCCCGGGACGTGCCCTGCCGCGAACTCGTGCTCTTCGCGCACGTCGATCAGGGGACGCTCGCGCCCCGCGTGCAGATCGTGGACCGAGATGGACTGCATGCTTCCTCCGAGGAGACGGGCGGCACCGGATACACGAAGCGCCCGTCACGAATCGGACAGGCGCTCGGTGTGGTGGCCGCTTTACTTCTTGTTGCGGCGCTGGTGACGAGTCTTGCGAAGCAGCTTGCGGTGCTTCTTCTTCGCCATGCGCTTACGGCGCTTCTTGATGACAGAACCCACGGAAAACCTCACTAAGTCGGGGTCTGGGTGCCGATGTCGGCCCCCGGGAACAGCAGGCGTTGGAAAAAAGCCTCGGACCAGTCTAGCCGACGTCGGACACCGGTCGTTGCACGGCTTCGGCCACCGCCGATTCCGGCACCCGGTAGCTTCGCCCGAAACGCACCGCCGGAAGCTCGCCGGAGTGCACGAGACGGTAGACCGTCATCTTTGACACGCGCATGAGTTCGGCGACCTCGGCGACCGTCAGGAACCGCACCTCTTGCAGCTCGCCCATCGTTCACCCTTCGTCCTGGGTGAACTCACCCTCTCGATGCTGAGCACACTCTAGGGTCTGAGCGGGATCGCTGTAAACCTGTGGGCCTGCTGTGACGGATGTGATCCACGGATGCCGGAATTCCGCGGCATCCGTCGGCCTCATCGTCCCGGGAGTTTGCGGAACGCCGTCGAAAAGGAGTGCTTGACCGATGCGGCGGCGCGGCCCACCACCTCGGCGGCATGCACCGCCGAGTCGGGGAGGGCCGGTTCGTGCTCCTCGTCGATCGAGAAGAAGGGGACGAGCCAGTCGTCCACCTCGTCGAGCGGGGCGACCGCGAGGCTGTAATACCGGTGCTGCCCCTCCTCGCGGACCGAGACGAGCTCGGCCTCGCGCAGCACCTTGAGGTGCTTGGAGACGGTTGGCTGGCTCACACCGAGGGCGGCGACGATCTGCGAGACGCTCGTCCCCCGTTCACCGCCGGTCGCCCGGTCGAGAAGAAGCTGAAGGATGTCGCGACGCGTTCCGTCAGCGATCACGTCGAAGATGTCCGCCATGGCATCAGATTAGCGGCGCCCCGGCCCGAGTACCATGATTCGGGTTCGGGCACCGAAGGGAGCGGCGCATGGCGGCGACGCCGAACGAGGCTCGACTGGCCGTGCGACTGCGTCGCATCGCCTACGAGGCATGGGATGGACTGCGCAATCTCACCACGGCGTCGCCGGCGCGTTTCGCGGTCCTGGTCTTCGTGACGCTCATCGCCCTGTTCACCGCGCTCTTCTCCCTGCCGGCCGCCTCGGCCACGGGTGAGCGCATCGCCTTCGCCGACGCGCTGTTCACCGCCGTGTCGACGATCTGCGTCACGGGCCTGGCCACGCTGAACATGTACTCGGACTTCTCCCCCTTCGGCCGTGTCGTGACCTTCATCGGCGTGAACGTCGGAGCGCTCGGCGTGCTCACGCTCGCCTCGATCCTCGGCCTGGTCATCTCGAAGCGCCTCGGCTTGCGCGCCAAGCTCATCGCGGCGGGCGACAGCAACCCCCTGCGCGTGCACGGCGGCCCGGTGAACGAGGGGCAGACGGTCCGCCTCGGCGAGGTCGGTCAGCTGCTGCGCACGGTCGCCCTATCGACCCTCGTCATCGAGGCGGGCCTGACGGTCCTCATCTACCCGTCGCTGATCATCGGCGGCATCAATCCGTTCGTAGCGCTGTGGGAGGCGCCGTACTACGCGGCGATGGCGTTCACGAACACCGGTTTCGTCCCCAACGCCGACGGCCTCACGCCCTTCGCACAGGACTACTACCTGCTCACCGTGCTGATGGCCGGAGTGTTCCTCGGTTCGATCGGCTTCCCCGTCATCTTCACCCTCTGGCGTCACTACTGGCGGTTCCGTTTGTGGTCGCTGCACGCGAAGCTCACCATCATCACGACCGTCGTCCTCTTCATCGCCGGGGCGGGGGTCATTCTGCTTCTGGAATACGACAACCCCCTCACATTCGGCAGCATGGATGCGTGGGACACCACGTTCCAGGCCTTCTTCCTGTCGGCCATGACGCGCTCCGGTGGTTTCAGCGTGATCAACATCGGCGACCTCAACGGCGCCACCCTGATCGTGGGCTCGATGCTGATGTTCGTGGGCGGGGGGTCGGCGTCGACCGCCGGCGGCATCAAGGTCACGACCCTCGCCGTGCTCGCCCTCGCCGTCTTCTCCGAGGCGAAGGGACGCCCCTCGGTGCAGGCCTTCGGTCGCCGCATCCCCAGCGATGTGCAGCGCGTCGCGCTCTCCGTCGTCGCGTGGGGCGCCACGATCGTCGCGATCTCGACCGTCACCATCAGCCGCATCACCGATGCGCCGATCGAGTACGTGCTCTTCGACGTCGTCTCGGCATTCGCCACGGTGGGACTGTCGACCGGTCTCACCGCCGAGCTCCCCGAGGCCGCGAAGTACGTGATGGCGGCCACGATGTTCATGGGGCGCATTGGTACAGTGACACTCGCTGCGGCAGTAGCTGCGTCCTCCCGGTCGCAGCTGTACGCGCTCCCCGTGGAAAGGCCCATCGTTGGTTGAACGCATCCGCAGTGACGCGCCCGTCCTCGTGATCGGGCTCGGCCGCTTCGGCGCCGCCTGCGCCGGTGAACTCGACCGCCTCGACCGCGAGGTGCTGGCCGTCGACGGCAACCTCGAGCTCGTGCAGAAGTGGTCGGAGCGCGTGACGCACGCGGTCCAGGCCGACGCCCGCAACATCGACGCCCTGCGACAGATCGGCGCCCAGGACTTCCAGGTGGCGGTCGTCGCCGTCGGCTCCCTCATCGAGGCGTCGGTGCTCATCACCGCGAACCTCGTCGACCTCAAGGTTCCGCAGATCTGGGCGAAAGCCGTCTCGCAGTCGCACGGCAAGATCCTCGCGCGCGTCGGCGCCAACCACGTGATCTACCCCGAGGCCGAGGCCGGCGAGCGCGTCGCGCACCTCGTCAGCGGTCGCATGCTCGACTTCATCCGGTTCGACGACGACTTCGTGCTCGCCAAGATGTATCCGCCCAAGCTCGTGCGCGGCGTCGGCCTGAACGAGTCCGGAGTGCGGTCGAAGTACAACGTCACCGTGGTGGGCGTGAAGAGTCCGGGCCGGCCGTTCCGGTACGCCGAGGCCAACACGGTCGTCACCAACCACGACCTCATCATCGTGTCGGGGACGAACTCCGACATCGAGCGCTTCGCGTCGCTCGACCGCTGACTCTCGGCGGGACGCTCACGCGTCGATGTCGAGCGTCACCTCGACCTCGTCGTCGACACCGAGGCCCTCGGCATCCTGAAGCGCCTTCTTCACCGGCACGACGTAGCCGCCGTCTTTCGGCCAGAGCGAGGTGGTGACGCTCGTTCGGCCGATCGTGACGGATGCCGGGATCATGCCCCACCCGTAGGTCACGACGGGGGCGACCTCGGCGATCATCGCCGCCTCGGCTGCGGGCACCGAGACGAAGTGGAACGGCGCGGGGCCGCGCCAGTACCAGATCGTCCCGGTGAACCGCAGGCGCATCGTCAGCTCCCCGCGGCCAGTTCCTTGGCCCGCGCCAGGGCGGCTTCGGCGGCGGTGGTGAAGGTGTCGTCGAGGCGGGCGTCCTGCAGGACGGCCACGGCGCGCTCGGTCGTGCCCTTCGGGCTGGTGACACGGCGGCGGAGCTCGGCGGGATCGACATCGGCGGATGCCATGAGCGCGGTCGCCCCGATGAAGGTCTGCTCTGCCAGCAGGCGCGCCTGATCGTCGTGGAAGCCCATCCGCACCGCGGCCTTGGTGAACTCCTCGACCAGGAGGAAGACGTAGGCGGGGCCGGATCCGGAGATCGTCGACAGCGCATCGATCTGCGATTCGGGGACTTCGAGTACCGAGCCGACGGTCTCGAAGAGCGCCCGCACCACGGCGACGTCGGCGGCGGAGGCGGCGGGGCCGGCCGCGAGACCCGTGACGCCCTTCCCGACGAGCGAGGGGGTGTTGGGCATGGAACGCAGTGTGGCGACACCGTCGCCGAGGTGTGCGGCGAAAGTGTCGAGGGTGACGCCGGCCGCGAGGCTCACCACGATCGTCCCCGGACGCAGGTGCGGGGCGATCTCGTCGAGCAGGTCGGGGACCATCGCGGGCTTGACGCCCACCAGCACGATGTCGGCGGCGGAGACGGCGTCGGTATTGCCCGCCGGGTTCGCCTCGAGGGCGACGCTGGTCACCCCGTCGAGGTCGGCGAGCTCGGCGGCCTTCGCGATGGAGCGGTTGGTCGCCGTCACCCCTCCCCTGGTGAGCCCGGCGGCCACGAGGCCGTGCAGGATCGCCCCGCCCATGGAACCTGCTCCGAGGATCGCGATCGGGGGCAGCGAGGTCGTGGCATCCGTCATGCGAGTCAGTTTACGAACCACTCTCGCGATCCGGGGGGTCTCGCGCGAACCGAAGGGGGGGCGAGCCCGAGCCTGGCAAGCCTGAGTGCGACCGGAAGGGGCGCGCGTTAGAGTCGGAAAACGGTGTGCGGGAGCACCGGCGAGCGACACGGAGGACTAGCGATGACTCTCTTCGACGGCATCACCGCGCGCCTGGTCGAGACCGACCGGTTGAGTGTCAACGTGCTCGAGCGCGCGGGCGACGACCCCGCCACCTCGCCCGAGCACACCGTCGTCTTCGTGCACGGCAACGTGGCCTCCTCGCTCTTCTGGCAGGAGATCATGCAGGACCTGCCGAGCGAGCTGCGCGTGATCGCCGTCGACCTGCGCGGTTTCGGCCGCACCGAGCACAGCCCCATCGATGCCACCCGTGGCGTCCGCGACTTCAGCGACGATCTGCACGCGACGCTCGAGGCCCTCGGCATCCCGACCGCCCACCTCGTCGGCTGGTCGATGGGCGGAGCGGTCGTGCTGCAATACGCGCTCGAGCACCCCGTGCTCTCGCTCACGCTGCAGTCCCCCGTGTCGCCGTACGGTTTCGGCGCCACGCGCCGCGACGGTTCGCGCCTGAACGACGAGGACGCCGGCGCCGGAGCGGGAGCCGCCAACCCCGACGTCGTCCAGCGCCTCATCGACCACGACACCACCGACGACGCGCCCACCTCGCCGCGCTCGGTCTTCCGCTCGAGCTACGTCGCCGCCGGATACCGGAGCGAGCACGAGGACGTCTGGGTCGAGGCGATGCTGTCGACCTCCACGGCCACCGGCAACTACCCCGGCGACTCGGTGACGACCTCGACCTGGCCGGGCTTCGCTCCCGGGACGATCGGCGTGCTCAACGCGCTGGCGCCCAAGAACCTCAACCTCTCGGGGATCGTGGACCTCGCCGAGAAGCCCCCGATCCTGTGGATCTACGGGACGGCCGACGCCATCGTCTCCGACGCCTCGTTCTCGGACGTCAACCACCTGGGCGCGCTCGGCGTAGTCCCCGACTGGCCGGGCGCCGACGTGGCACCCGCGCAGCCGATGGTCTCGCAGACCCGCGACGTGCTCTCCGCTTACGCGGAGAACGGCGGCGAGGTCACCGAGGTGCCCGTCGACGGGGCCGGCCACTGCGTGCACCTCGAACGCCCCGCGCAGTTCCGCCAGGCGCTGCTCACGCACATCGGCTACGTCGGCCGTCCGGCCGACCCGGCACCGCCGACCGAGGCGATCATCCTGCGCTCGGCCGACTGATTCCCCTTCCCCCGGAGGTCGTCGTGGAGTACTGCCTGTTCACCGAGCCCCAGCAGGGCTTCTCGTACGACGACCAGCTCGCCTTCGCGCGCTCGGCGGAGGAGCACGGCCTCGACGGCTTCTTCCGCTCCGACCACTATCTGCGCATGGGCGAGGGCGATCCGCGCCCCGGTCCCACCGACGCCTGGACGACCCTCGCGGGCCTGGCGCGCGAGACCTCCCGCATCCGCTTGGGAACGCTCGTGTCGTCGGCGACGTACCGCGTCCCGGCGATCCTCGCGATCCAGGTCGCCCAGGTCGATGCGATGTCGGGCGGCCGCGTCGAGCTGGGCTTGGGCACGGGCTGGTTCGAGCGCGAACACGCGGCCTACGGCATCCCCTTCCCGTCCAAGCGTTTCGACCTGCTCGAAGAGCAGCTTCAGATCGTGACGGGTCTCTGGTCGACTCCGGATGCCGACACCTTCACGTTCCATGGCGCGCGCTACGACCTCGATGAGGCGCCGGCGCTGCCGAAACCGGTGCAGTCGCCCGTTCCGGTGATCGTGGGCGGGGGCGGCCCGAAGCGCACGCCCGCACTGGCCGCGAGGTATGCCACGGAATTCAACATCGGTTTCGTCGCGGAAGACGTCGTGGCCGAGAAGTTCGCCGTCGTCCGAGCCGCCTGCGAGGCGATCGGCCGCGACCCGCAGACCCTGAAGCTCTCGGTCGCGCTGCCGACCATCGTCGGCTCGGACGACGCCGAGATCGCGCGGCGGGCCGAGGCGATCGGTCGCACGCGCGTGGACTTCGACGACGGCGCGAACATCATCGGCACGCCAGAGCAGGTCGCCGAGAAGGTCGAGCGGCTTCGCGCCCTCGGTGCCGAGCGGGTCTACTTCCAGCTCATGGACCTGCGCGACGTCGATCACGCCGATCAGATCGGCGCCGAGGTCCTTCCGCTGCTCCCGCGCTGAGCGCTCAGCGGCGCTGCTCGAAGAACCCCCGGAGCCGGGCCGCGGCCTGCTCCTCCTCGACCCCGCCGACCACCTCGACACGGTGGGGAAGACGCCGATCGCGGAGCACGTCGTACAAAGACCCGGCGGCTCCCGCCTTGGCATCCCACGATCCGAAGACGACGCGGTCGACGCGAGCCTGCAGGATCGCCCCCGCGCACATGACGCACGGCTCGAGGGTGACCACGAGCGTGCAGTCGGCCAGGTGCCACGACCCCAGGGTGCGGGCGGCCTCGCGCAGCGCCACGACCTCGGCGTGCGCGGTGGGGTCGCCCGTGACCTCGCGGAGGTTGCGTCCCTCGCCGACGATCCGGCCCGTCGCGTCGACGACGACGGCTCCCACCGGGACGTCACCGTCGGCTGCGGCGTCGTCGGCGAGTTCGAGCGCCCGCCGCATCGCGGCGAGGTCGGCGACGGTGGGCGTCACGGGATCTCCGGGGATCGAGGGCGGATCGGGGGCGGATCGGGGGCGGTGGTGCGCGGACGGAGCGGTTAGCCTTGAGCCTATGCGTGTCCACGTCGCCGATCACCCGCTCATCACCCACAAGCTCACGGTGCTGCGTGACGTGCAGACGTCGTCGCCGGTGTTCCGTCAGCTCACGGAAGAACTCGTGACGCTCCTCGCGTACGAGGCCACCCGGAATGTCCGCGTCGATCCGATCGAGATCCAGACGCCGGTCACCACGACCATGGGTGTGAAGATCAGCGAGCCCCGCCCGATCGTGGTGCCGATCCTGCGCGCCGGTCTCGGCATGCTCGAGGGAATGGTCAAGCTCCTCCCCACCGCCGAGGTCGGCTTCCTCGGAATGGTGCGCGACGAGGAGACTTTCGAACCGACCACGTACGCCGAGCGCCTCCCCGACGACCTCAGCGACCGCCAGTGCTTCGTGCTCGACCCGATGCTCGCCACCGGCGGCTCGCTCGGTGCGGCCATCAAGTTCCTCTTCGCCCGGGGCGCGCAGGATGTCACCGCGATCTGCCTGCTGGGCGCCCCCGAGGGCGTCGCCGCGATCGAGAAGCAGGTCGAAGGACACGACGTCACCCTCGTGCTCGGAGCCGTCGACGAGCGCCTCAACGAGAAGGGCTACATCGTGCCCGGTCTCGGCGACGCCGGCGACCGCCTCTACGGCACCGCCTGAGTCCCGACCAGACGAGCGAAGCCGCTGAGCCGCGCGACTCCCTCGGGGGTGCGCGGCAGGTCGTCGAGCAGCGCCGGGGAGTACACGACGTACGCGGCCTGCATGGCGCGCGAGATCGCGACGTTGATGCGGTTGCGCAGCAGGAGGAACTCGAGCCCCCGGGGAGCCTCGCGCCCTGACGACGCGGCGAGAGTCAGGATCGCGACGACCGCTTCTTTGCCCTGGAAGCGGTCGACCGTCCCGACCGGCACGTCGGCGTACCCGGCGTCGGCCAGGGCCTCTTCGACCGCGACCTGCTGAGCGTTGTAGGGCGTGATGACGATGATGTCGTCGGCCCGGAGCGCGCGCGGTTCCCGCACGGTGGCAGAGTCGCCCGCTCCCCCCTCGGCGCCCGTCCAATCGCGTCCGACGAGGTCGCCGACCAGGCGCGCGACCTCGGCAGCCTCTTCGCGGGAGAACGTCGAGTTACCGCGGTGGCGCACCGGCACGACGTGCACGCCGGGTTCGATTCCCTCGAGGCGGCGCAGGGCCGTGGACGGGTGCGCGGCGAGGCGCCCCTCGTACGACAGCCGTGACACCGGCTCAGCGACCGCGGGGTGCATGCGGCGGGTGCGCGCGAGGAAGTATCCGAACTCCTCCGGCACGACCTCGGCGCCGTCGATGATCCATCCGAGCGCGGAGGTGTCGACGGGCTCGGGGTGCGTGCCCTGGCTCACCTGCGGCAACTGCTGTGGATCGCCCAGCAGCAGCAGGCGCTGAGCCGCGAGCGACACCGCGATCGTCGACGCGAGCGAGAACTGTCCCGCCTCATCGATCACGAGGAGGTCGAGGCTGCCGCGCGGCACGCGGGTCTCGTGGCTGAAATCCCACGCCGTGCCCCCGACGACGAAACCGGTCGAGGCGTTCTCTGCGGTGAAGGCCGCGACCCCGTTCTTGGGGAGCACCGTGAAGGCGTGGGGGACGCTCGGGTCTTTCGGCGCTTTGCCGACTCGGGATGCCGGCACCCCGGCCGCGATGACCTGATCGAGCATGTGCTCGATGGTCGCGTGCGACTGCGCCACCACACCGATGCGGTAGCCGCGCTCGGCGACGAGACGGGCGATCACGTGCGAGCCCACGTAGGTCTTTCCCGTACCGGGGGGTCCCTGGACGGCGAGATAGCTGCGGTCGAGATCGGCGACGCTGCGCGCGATGGCCGCGACCTCGTCGTCTCCGGTCGTGGCGTCGCGGCTGGTGACGGGGGCGAGGGATCCCGACAGCGTCCGCGGCGGGATGCGGCGCAGGATGTCGGCGGCGGCCCCGTCGGGGATCCTCGGGGCGGCGGCCAGCACCGCGTCGGCCCAGGCGTCGATCGCCTTCTGCTGGTTGCCCGCCCGCGGGGGCGCCGGCGGGGTGAGGGCGAGCGGCAGATCGTCCCACGTCACGCCGTCGGCGGCGATCTCCTCGACGATCGCGCCGTCGTCGAGAACGTCGCGCACGGTGACCCGGCGCGCGCCGTGGATCCACCGGGGGCGGGTCTCGATCGGGAACGGCGCGGGCAGGTCGTAGACCGCGAAGGGCTCGGCATCCGCGCTCAGGCGCGTGCCGGGGGCGACCTCACCGCGGAGCTCGACGAGCCGGCGCTGCGACCCGCGGCCCGACTCGGGGACGTGCCAGTCGGCGACGACGCGGGATCGCGCCGCGTCGACCACGACGACGTCGCGGGTCTCTTCCCAGACCGAGAGCGGCTCGCGCAGTCGCAGGAAATGCGCGGCCCAGTAGGTCTTCTCTTCGCGCGGGTAGTAGTCGATCGCCGCCGCGGCGAGGCGGAGCGCGGTGGCATCGGCTTCGGCGAGGTCAGGGGCGGTCGCGGCGCGCTCGGTCGCGGCGGAGGGCTCGGTTGGGCTGGCGGGCTCGGTTGGGCTGGAGGGCTCGGTCGCGGCGGCGGGCTCGGTCGCGGCGGGCGCCGTCACGCCGTCGGCCCACCGCTGCAGGGCCGTCGCGCGGGGTGACGGCTCGTACGCCTGCTCGTCGGGCTCGGCTCCGCGGGCGGGGACGGCGCCCGATTCGCGCGCCCGATTCACCAGCCAGTCGCGCAGGCGCCGGGTCGAGACGCAGTCGTAGCGGTTGTAGTCGGCGAGATCGTCGAGCACGCGCTGCGCGCCGGCCGTGTCGCCATCGGCGGCGAGCGCACGGGCCTCGACGTACTTCACGATCGAGTCGTCGCCGCGTTGCACGTCGCTCGTCCGCACCTCGTCGCCCATGTACAGGGGCTCGAGCTTCTTGATGGAGTACGACCGCGAGCCCACGCGCAGCGCCCGTCGGACGACCGGATACAGGTCGACGAAGACCCCGTCGCGCAGCAGACGGTCGACATCCGCCTCGCGCACGCCGTACCGAGCGGCCATCGTGAGCAGATGCGTCGGCTCGTAGGGGGCGTAGTGGTAGATGTGCATGCCGGGATGCTGCTGTCGGCGCAACGCCACCATGTCGAGGAAGCGCTCCAGGGCGACACGCTCCTCGTCGAAGGTGTGCGCCCATAGCGCCCCGTACGTCTCGCGCATGTCGACCCACCCGAAGAGGTAGTCGATGCCCCAGTGCTCACCGACGCCCTCGGTGTAGAGCGGGTCGCCCTCGAAGTCGAAGAAGAGGTCGCCGTGGTCGGGCCGTGGCAGGACGCCGAGCGAGGTGGGCGCGACGACCTCGAACGTCGGCACGGCATGAGCCGGCGCATCGGCCCCGGGAACCCCCGCGGGGCTCTCGAGCTGGAGGCGCGCCTGGGTGCGCAGCGACGCGAACGTGTCGGCGCTCATGCCCACGGGAGGCGAGACGGCGGCCGCCAGCTGATCGATGGTCTGGATACCACCCGCTCGCAGGCGGTCGCGTTGGACGGGCCGCATGCCGGCGACGAGCAGCAGGTCGCGGTGGGCGACGACCTCGAGCTCGCACGTGGCGCATCGCCCGCACGCGATGACACCGAGATCGCCGCGCGGGTCGCCCCAGGGGATCACGGGACCGGCGACGCCGAGATCGACCCGGCGGTCGGCGATGAGGGCGCGCAGGCGCGCGCGGCGCAGCTCGAAGACCGGCAGCAGGTCGTCGACGCGGTGGGTGCTCGTCGTGCCGTCGCCGAGCAGCAGCTGCACCTCGTCGGAGCGGGGCACGCCGAGACGGTCGAGCTGGTCGACGTACGCCGCGAGCTGCATCAACGCCGTCACGCGCGCGCGGCGGGCGAGCTTGGTGTCCTGCACGATCCAGCGACGCGTTCCGTCGGCCGCGGCCTGGGGTTCGCGCACGAGGAAGTCGGCGAAGCCCACGAACTCGTCAGTGGCGAACGCTGCCTGATAGACCACCTCGACGGACGGGTCGGCCAGCGCCTCGTCGGTGAGGCGCACCGCCTCGTCGAGCGCCTCGGTGTCGGAGGAGCGCGCCGCGGGGATCTCGCGCACCGCCGCGCCGAAGCGGGCGCGATCGTCGTCGAGCACGCGCAACTCGTGCGCCGTGCCGAGTCGAGCCGCCCGCTCGAGGGTGGCGTCTTCGGGGTCGTCGACGGGGGCGACGCGCCCGATCTTCGCGTCGATGGCGCGCAACCACGCGAATTCGCACTCGGCCGCCGCCTTCAGGTCGCTGGCGCTCCAGACGATCCGCCCGTTCTGCTCGATGTACCGCATGGTGTTCCACGCTAACCGGGGCCACCGACATCGGTCGCCGCCCGCCCACGGACCGGCCCCCCAGGCAACGGGACAGCGCGGTGTCGGGGGGTGCTGACAGACTGGAGGGGTGATCACCGATCTGCCGTTCGAGAGCCTGTACCGGCACGGGTTCGCGCGCGTCGCGGCGTGCACGATCCCCCTCTCGGTCGCCGACCCCGCCACGAACGCCGACAGCGTGCTCGAGTCGGCGCGGGCCTGCGACGCCGAGGGGGTCGCCGTCGCGGTCTTCCCCGAGCTGTGCCTCACCGGCTACGCGATCGACGACCTCGTCATGCAGGATCCCCTGCTCGATGCGGTCGAGGCCGCTCTCGGGCGCCTTGTACTGGCATCCGCCGATCTGCTCCCCGTTCTGCTGGTCGGAGCGCCGCTGCGCCACGGCAACCGCCTCTACAACTGCGCGGTCGTGATCCACCGCGGCCGGGTGCTCGGCGTCGCCCCGAAGGCATACCTGCCCACCTACCGCGAGTTCTACGAGCACCGCTGGTACGCGCGCGGCGACGACCAGGCCGGGCAGCACATCCTCGTCGCGGGCGAAACAGTGCCCTTCGGGCCCGACCTCCTCTTCGACGCGGTCGACGTTCCCGGTCTCACCCTTCACGTCGAGGTGTGCGAAGACGTCTGGGTGCCGATCCCTCCGTCGTCGGGTGCGGCCCTGGCCGGGGCCACCGTGCTCGCGAACCTGTCGGGCAGTCCCATCACGATCGGGCGGGCCGACGACCGTCACCTGCTCTCGCAGTCGCAGTCGATGCGGTGTCTCGCCGTGTACGCGTACGCGGCCGCGGGCCAGGGCGAGTCGACCAACGACGTGTCGTGGGACGGCCAGACCATGATCTACGAGGGCGGGCAATTGCTCGCCACGACCGAGCGCTTCCCCGACGGGCCCCGGCGCAGCGTCGCCGACGTCGACCTGGATCGGCTTCGTCAAGACCGGCTGCGTCAGGGCACCTTCGACGACAACCGTCGCACCACCTCTCCGGTCTTCCGGACGGTGACCTTCGAGCTGGCCCCGCCCGCGACTGACCTCGGTCTGCGCCGCGCCGTCGACCGCTTCCCCTTCGTCCCCGACGACCCGGCGCGTCTCGCGCAGGACTGCTACGAGGCGTTCAACATCCAGGTGTCGGGCCTCGTGCAGCGTCTGCAGGCGATCGGCGACCCGCGCCCCGTGCTCGGGGTCAGCGGCGGACTCGACTCCACCCATGCCCTGCTCGTGATCGCGCGGGCCATGGATCGCATGGGTCGTCCGCGCAGCGACATCCTCACCTACACGCTCCCCGGCTTCGCGACCGGCGAGAAGACGAAACGCAACGCGATCGCCCTGGCCGAGGCCGTCGGCGCGTCGATCGAGGAGATCGACATCCGCCCCGCCGCGACCGAGATGCTCTCGCGCATGGGGCACCCCTTCGCCTCGGGCGAGCCCGTGCACGACGTCACATTCGAGAACGTGCAGGCGGGCCTGCGCACCGACTATCTGTTCCGCCTCGCGAATCAGAACAACGGCATCGTCGTAGGCACCGGCGACCTGTCCGAGATCGCGCTCGGGTGGTCGACCTACGGCGTGGGCGACCAGATGAGCCACTACTCGGTCAACCCCGGGGTGCCGAAGACGCTCATCCAGCACCTCATCCGCTGGGTCATCTCCTCGGGTGAGCTGAGCGATGACACCGTCGAGGTCCTGCGGTCCGTGCTCGACACCGAGATCAGTCCCGAGCTGGTGCCCGCCGGACAAGATGGCCGCATGCAGTCCACCGAGGACAGGATCGGGCCCTACAACCTGCACGATTTCACGCTCTATCACGTGCTGCGCTTCGGGTTCCGGCCGTCCAAGATCGCCTTCCTCGCCGCGCACGCCTGGACGGACCCGGATGCCGGCTCCTGGCCGCCCGGTTACCCCGAGGGAGAGCGTCCGGCATACGACCTCGTCACCGTGGCGCGGTGGCTCGAGGTGTTCCTGAAGCGCTTCTTCGGGTTCGCGCAGTTCAAGCGCACCGCGATCCCGAACGGGCCGAAGGTCTCGCCCGCGGGTTCGCTGTCGCCCCGCGGCGATTGGCGCGCCCCCTCCGACGGCAACGCCCGTGCGTGGCTCGCCGACCTGCACGCGGCGGTGCCCCAGGCGTTCGACGGCGACTGAGTCCCGGCATCCGGTCGAGCCCGTCCGCTCGTCGCGTGGGCTACCAGCCCATCGAGCCCGGCACGCCCTTGAACGGTCCGGCGAGATCGCTCGTCACCCAGCCGCCGTAGAAGCCGCCCGGCTGCGGTTCGACGGTCTCGCCGCCGAGCACGACGCGGTCCATCGGCCCCGCGTAGACGGCCACGCGGTCTTCGAGCACCTCGTAGCCGGGCATCGGGTGCGGGTAGTTCCAGGCGGCGCGCGGAGCCACCGCTCCCCCGCCGCCGTGCACGTCGAAGTACCGGGCACCGCCCTTGAACTCGCAGAACGACGCGCCCTCGCCGAGGGTGAGGGCATCGCCGAAGGCGGCGATCGGCACGTAGTATACCGGCGGGTGGCTGGTCTCGAGCACCCGGACGACGTCGTCGGTGTCGGCGATGCGGACGCCGCCGAAGTCGATCTGCACGCGTTTGCGCACGCGTTCCACCCGCGGGGGGCGAGGGTAATCCCACACGGATTCCTGGCCGGGGCGGACGGGGTCGGGTACGGGGCGCGCCATGCGCCCACGCTACGCCGCGATGCGCGTCCCCGGGTGATTCCCCGCATACCGGCTCAGGAGGCGCACAGCTTTTCGGTAGCCTGGGTGCGAAGGGGGCCCCGTGAGCGAACAGAAGACGACGCCGGTCAGCAGGCGCCACCGCGTCTACCAGATCGTCGGCATCGTGCTGGCCGTGCTGTTCCTCGCCCTCGGCGTCGCCGCCTACCTCGCCGGCGGAGGACCCATCATCGCCGCCATCGCCGTCATCGGAGGTCTCGCCGTGCTCATCGTCTCGATCATCACGATGGTGCGCTCGTGAGCGCCCCCGAGGGCCCGGACGGGAAGAAGAAGTACCCCGCGGGCACGGTCGTCATCTGGATCGCCGGCGCGGGCATCGGCCTCTGGCTGCTCGTCAGCGGGCTGATCGGCATTCTCTCCGGAGGCAGCTGAACCCGCGCGTCGAGGGAATGCCCCCGGGAGATCGTCGTTGACCCTGAGGTCACCGATTTCGACAGGAAGGGCATCATGACGCGTATCGGACGCAGCGACCTCGACATCCTCCCCCTCTCCCTGGGCGGCAACGTCTTCGGCTGGACCGCCGACCGGGACACCTCCTTCGCGGTGCTCGACGCCTTCCACGCCGGGGGCGGCGATTTCATCGACACCGCCGACGCGTACAGCGCCTGGGTCCCGGGCAACTCCGGAGGCGAGAGCGAGACCCTCATCGGCGAATGGCTCGCCTCGCGCAAGCCCCAGAACGTCGTGGTGGCGACGAAGGTCAGCCAGCACCCGGAGTTCCGTGGGCTGAGCGCGAAGAACATCCGCGCCGCGGCGGAGGCGTCGCTGAAGCGCCTCGGCGTCGACGCCATCGACCTGTACTACGCCCATTTCGACGACGCGGACACGCCCCTCGAAGAGACCGTCGCCGGTTTCGCCGACCTCGTGAACGATGGGCTGGTGCGGTACGTGGCGGTGTCGAACTACACCGCTGAGCGCATCCGCGAGTGGATCTCGCTCGCCGAGGCGTCCGGAGCCGACCTTCCGGTCGCCGTCCAGCCGCACTACAACCTCGTCCATCGCACCGAGGTCGAGAGCGAGATCGTGCCCGTCGCCGAGCAGTACGGCATGTCGCTCGTGCCCTACTACGCCCTCGCGAGCGGATTCCTCACCGGGAAGTACCGTTCGGCGGATGCCACGGGCGACTCGCCCCGCGCCGGAGGCGCTGCGAAGCTCGCCACCCCGGCCGGGCTCGCGCTGATCGACGCGCTGGAGGAGGTCGGCGACGCGCATGGCGCCTCGATCGCGAGTACCGCTCTGGCCTGGCTGCGGGCCCAGCCGACCGTGGCCGCCCCCATCGCGAGCGCCTCGAAGGTGGAGCAGGTCGCCGATCTTCTCGCCAGCGCCTCCCTCGAGCTGACGAGCGGCGAGATCGCTCGCCTGTCGGCCGCGTCGGAGCCCGCCCAGGGCTGAATCATCGGGGGGCGGGAGCCGCACGCCCGGGGCCTGGCATCCGCCCCTCGTCCGACGACGCTCGCCGCCCCGGGGACCCTCGCGCAGCGCACCCCGGGAGCGGCGGGCTTTCCTCGCGGCGAGGCTCGACACGCGGGCCGCGCGCGGTCGGCGAGAATGGACGGGTGAAGCTCCTCGTCGCCGCCCATGCATCCGAACTGACCGCCTTCGAGGCGGAGATCCCCGGTTTCGAGCGGCTGCTCACCGGGGTGGGCAAGATCCCCGCGGCTTACGCCCTCACCCGGGCCCTCTGCGAGGGCGAGTATGACGAGATCGTCGTCGTCGGCACGGCCGGGGCGATCGATGACGAGGTCGACGGTGGGATCTACGACATCGCCGCCGCGATCCAGCACGACGTGAAGGGTCTCGACGGCGCGTTCGGCGAGCACGTGTCCCTTCCCACCCGGGTCGAGACCGGCGCCGAGGGCATGGTCATCGCGACCGGCGATCACTTCGTCGACGACGCGGAGGCCGTTCGCCGCATCCGCGGCCTCGGCGGGCGTCTGGTCGACATGGAGTCGTACGCGCTCATCTGGGTCGCGCAGCAGTTCGGCGTCCCGATCCGGATCCTCCGGGCCGTTTCGGACCGCGCGCAGGACGGCGCCACCGAGCTGTGGGATGTCGTCGTGGAGCGCTGCAGCCACGAGCTGCGCGCGGAGATCCGCACCCGCTACGGCGTCTGAGGGGCGTCCGAGACCCGCTAGGGCGTCTGCGAACCCGACCGCGCGCGTCCCGCCAGATCGGTGACACCGACGACGAGCGCGAGGGCCAGGAAGACCCCGACCGTGATCATGCCCGACGCGTAGGCGTCGTGGTACAGCACGGCCATGTCGCTCACGCTCCCCTGCTCGCGGTACACCGTCGCGTAGAACAGCGCGAGCGCGATCGCGGTGCCGACGGCCGTCCCGATGCGCTGCCCGAGCTGGCCCACCGACCCCGCGACCCCGCCGCTCTTCACGGGGATGTCGGCGAGGGTGAGCGTCTGGTTGGGCGAGATGACGAGACCGCCGGCGAAGCCCCCGAAGGTCATCACCGCCGCCATCGCCCACGGCGTCCACTCGGGGGCGGTGAAGAGGGCGACGAGCACGAGGCCGCCGGCGGTGGCGACCATCCCCAGGATCCCCCAGACCACGAGGGGGCGTCCGAGGCGGGTGACGAGGTTCCCGCCGATCCACGAACTCCACGCGGATGCCACGGCGAAACCAATCGTGACCATGCCCGCGAACACCGGCTCGAGGCCCAGACCGCCCTGCAGGAACAGCGTTCCGAGCAGGAACATTGCCGGAACGGCGGAGAAGTAGGCGGTCGAGATGAGCACGCCGTTGCGATAGGACGAAAGCGAGAAGATCGAGAACGGCATGAGCGGCATCCGTCCCCGCTCTCCGTAGCGACGCTCCCAGAACACGAAGCCCGCGGCGAAGATCACCGACGCCACCAGGAACCACCAGCGGTGCGGGTTGTCGTCGGGGCTGCCGGTCGTGAACAGGAAGGGCCACATCAACGACAGGATCGTCAGCGCGAAGAGCAGGACTCCGACCGGATCGAGGTCGAGCTTGCGATGAGACTTCGTCCGGGTGTCGGGCAGGAGCCACGCGGCGAGCGCGATGACGATCGCCACGAGCGGGACGTTGATCCAGAAGATGAGCCGCCAGCCGTCGGTGTCGCCGCCCAGGGCGATGAGCAGACCGCCCAGGGTCGGACCGAAGGCGGTCGCGATGCCGATCGTCGCCCCGAAGAGGCCGAACGCGCGGCCGCGCTCCTTGCCCTGGAACAGTTGCTGGACGAGGCCGAGCACCTGCGGCATCTGGATGCCGGCCGCCACACCCTGCAGGAGTCGAGCCACCAGCAGCACCGTGGTGTTGGGCGCCAGAGCGCACGCGAGGCTCGTGACAAGGAATAGCGACAACCCGACGAGGAACAGCATGCGCCGCGAGCGGAGGTCGCCGAGGCGCCCGGCCGGGACGAGCATGAGTCCGAACGTGATGATGTAGCCCGAGACCACGAGCTGCAGCTCGGTCGGTCCCGCGTTCAGCGCCGCCTCGATGGAGGGCAGCGCGACGTTGACCTTTGTGAGGTCGAGGATCGTCAGAGCGGCGACGGCGACCGCGACCCAGTACGCGCGCCAGCGATGCTGAGGTGACAGCTGAATGTCACGCGTGGGGGGATGGGCGGAATTCGCGGGCGCCGAGGAGGGAGGAGTCATCGGAGCCGACGGTACTCCCGGGGTGGGACGGTGGGCCCGGGCTTGCGCCGCGGAGCTCGATGATCTCCGAAACGAGGGGGTCGGTCGACCTTGTGTCGGTCGACCTCGTGTCGGTCGACCTCGCGTCAGTCGACCTCGCGCCGAGCGAAGACGGCGCGCAGCACCAGGAACACCACGAGCGCGACAACCGCGACGGCGAGCAGCCGGAAGGCGAACGCGATGATCGAGAACAGGATGTTCACGAGCACCCACGCGATGATCACGGCGACGACGACGCCGAGGATGGTCCAGAGGGTGCTCTTGCGCATGTCTCCAGCCTAGAGCGAGACGCTGACAGACGGCTCGGCGCGGTCCGCCCGGGAGGGGTACGTCCGCGACCGCTCCGCTGTCAGCCGGCCAGCGCCGGAGCGTCCTGTCGGATCACGCTGGGCCCGCGGGGCGTCGCCGTGACGCGCAACTGCGCCGGCAACTGGTCTTTCATCGCGGCGACGTGGCTGATCACTCCGACGGTTCGACCCCCCTGCCGCAGCTCGTCGAGGGTCCGCATGGCGAGGTCGAGCGTCTCGTCGTCGAGCGAGCCGAAACCCTCGTCGATGAAGAGCGTGTCGAGCCGGATGCCGCCCGCCCGCGCCGTGACCACCTCGGCGAGCCCGAGCGCCAGGGCGAGCGAGGTCAGGAAGGTCTCGCCACCCGACAATGACTGCGGCGGGCGGCTCTGCCCGGTGAACGCGTCGAGCACCTCGAGCCCCAGCCCGCTCGCCGCCCCGCGGGCCGCGAGCGCGTCGGTGTGCTGCAGCCGGTATCGACCCGAGGACATGTGATCGAGGCGAAGGTTGGCGGCGGTGACGATCTCTTCGAGTTCGGCGGCGAGCACGAACGTCTCGAGCGTCATCCGCCGGGTGTTGGGGGCGCGTCCCGACACCGTATCGGCGAGCCGGGCGATGACGGCGTGCTCGTCGGACAGCGCCGCCACGGACGCATGCCCGGCGTCGGCCCGCTGCGCGAGCCCCCTCAAACGGTCGGCCAGGCCCCGAGCGGAGGCGTGCGCCGCGGTCGCGCGCTGGACGTCTTCGCGGGCACGGGCGACGGCCTCGGCGTAGGGGGCGGGGTCCACCGGCTCATCGGGGGCGTCGACGAGGAGGAGTTCGAGCTCGAGCAGTCGCTGGCGAACGGAGGCGACCGCGGCATCGTGTTCGGCGATCGCCGCGTCGAGGCGGCGCCGGTCGCCGATCGGGCGGAGTGCTTGCCGAACCGCGTCGGTGTCGGGGAAGGAGCTCTCGTCGACGAGGGCCGCGACAGTGCTCCTCGTCTCGAGGTCGTGCGTGGTCGCGGACTCGAGCGCATCCCTCGCGGCGACCAGTTCGCGGATCGCATCCCGCCGGGACTGCAGGTCGCGTCGCCGCGCGGCCACGCTCTCGAACTCCCCGCGCGCCGCGGCGACCGCGGACCGGAGACGCGTCGCCTCCTGCTCGGCGAGCGCGAGGTCCTGTCGCGCGCTCGCGAGCGTGCTGGTCAGGCCCTCGATGCGCTCGGCAATCGCCGCATCGAGGTCGACGGCGCGCGTGCGCTCCGCCCGGACGCTCTCGAGATCGGCGACCTCGGCCTCGGCCGCTTCGAGAGCCTGTTCGGTCTCTCCCAGCCGCGCCTCGAGGGTGTCGACGCTCTCTCCCCCCGCGAGGGCTGCGGCCAGTGCGTGCGCGTCGCGGGCGACGCGCGCAGCGTCGGAGGCGAGGCGGTCCTGCTCGACCGCGGCGTTCTTCCGGTCCTCCGCCGCCGTGAGCTCGTCATCGGTCACCGGGTCTGCGTCTCCCCGAGCGGGCGCGGGGTGTTCCCGCGCTCCGCACACGGCGCAGGGCTCGCCGTCGACGAGATCGTGGGCCAGCTCGACGGCCGCTCCGGCGAGACGGCGGCGCAGGAGGCCGGTCCAGACGTCGACAGCGCGCTGCACCTCGTCGGCGCGGACGAGGGACGCCAGGTCTGCCTGATCGCGTTCCTCCTGCAGTCGCGCCGCCCGGCGCGCTGCCTCCCGTCGACGACGCAGATCGTCACGCGTGGTCGCCGCGGTGGCTCTGCGGGTCTCCGCACCGGCGAGTTGCGCGAGACGTTCGTCGAGCGTGCGCAGGAGTTCGGGGACCTCGGCTCGCCCCTCGACGAGAGCATCGCGGTCGGTGGTGGTCCGGGCGACGACGGCCGCGAGCCGATCGCGCTCCGACTGGACATCGCCGAGCTCGATCTCGGCCTCCAGCGCGGACTCCGCCCGCGCCAAGAGAGCGGTGAGGTCGTCGTCGCGGGCGACCAGCAGGGTGCGATCGACAGGCCCGTCGCCCGCGGAGACCGCGTGTTCCGCGGTGGTCTCGGAGCGCTCGACGGCGGACCCGGTCATGCTCGGCTCCGACAGCCGGCCCGCCCTCTCCTCGGCCGCATCGGCGACGCGGCGAGCCGACTCGAGCGCCTTCCGGGCGGTCTCGGCCGCGTCCATCGCGGCGCGGATCGTCTCGGCCTCCGCCGCGCAGCGCGCCTCCTCGCGCGCGGCGACGATCTGGGCCTCACCCGCGTCGAGAGCCGCCAGACGCTCGCGGAGGCGGATGCGGTCGCGCTGACGCTCGTGAAGCGTCGTCGCTTCGCGCTGGGCGACAAGTGCCCTGTCCAGTCGGGCATCCCCCTCTTCTCGCTCGCGTGCGGCGTTCTCGACGCGATAGTCCGCTCGCTCCACAGCCCGGACGATGCGGGCGAGCCGTTCGCTCACGCTGAGCGGCGCGGCCGTCGTCGGACGTTCGTCGTCGGCGACCTCACCCTCGACACCGGTGGAGTCGCCCTCGGAGAGCTCTGCAGCGAGACGCTCGGCTTCGTCGAGGAGCGTCGCCACCTCGACCCCCTCGACGGCGAGGCGCTCCGCCGCCGCCTTCCGGCGCTCGTCCAACTCCGCCGCGTACTGTTCGAAGGACCGCGTGCCGAAGAGCGTCCGCAGCAGACTCAGGCGCTCGTCGTTCTTGGCGAGCAGGAACCGGGCGAAACGGTTCTGCGCGAGCAGGATGACCTGCAGGAACTGCTGCTGAGTGAGGCCGAGGATCTCGTCGAGGCGTGCCGCGACGTCGACCGGTCGTGCGGCCACCCCCGTCCACCCCTCGGGCGCGAGGACCTCGAGCACGGCGCGATGCGGTTCTTTCGTCGTTCCACCGCCGCGCCGTTTGGGGCGCTCGAACTCGGGCGAACGGGTGATTCGCCACCGTTCGCCCTCGGCGCTGAACTCGAGCGTGACGCGCGTGGGATCTTCGGGCTCGCAGTGGTCGCTGCGCAGACGACGCTCGGCACCGTCGTACCGCGGGACGCCGCCGTAGAGGGCGTAGCAGACACCGTCGAGCACGCTCGACTTGCCCGCGCCCGTGCGGCCCGTGATGAGGAAGATGCCGTCGGCCGTGAAGGCGTCGAAGTCGACCGTCTGCGCCTCGAGGAAGGGGCCGAAACCTTCGAGGGTCAGGTTGTGGAGCTTCATGCGGAGGCCTCCGCGACGGAGCGGGCGTCGAGCACCTCGCGGATGAGGACACGCTCGGCCTCGGAGGCCCCCTCGCCTTCGCGCACGTGAGCGAGGAACGTGTCGATGATCTCGGCGTCGTCGCGAGCGGACCGCACGCGCTGTGCGTAACCGGCGCCGTCGTCGGGGAGAGTCTCGGACGGGAGGTGTGCGACGGTCGCGCACCAGGGGAAGCGCGTCTGCAGTCGCCGCATGGGGTCGGGCTGAGGAGTGGAGTCGGTGTACTCGGCGCGCACCCAGTGGTCGCCGTGCCCGCTGAAGCGCTCGTCGCCGAGCAGGTCGTCGAGCGGCGCGCGCAGAGTCACGAGCGGCCGGGGCACGGGCAGGTCGAGCCAGGTGACCTCGGCCAGCCCGTCGGCGTCGAGATCGACCAACCAGGATCCGCGCGGCTTACCCGCTTCGCCGAAGCTGTAGTGCAGGGGCGCACCGGCGTAGCGGACACGGTCGGACAGCTGCTGGCGACCGTGGATGTGCCCCAGAGCGACGTAATCGGGTCCGTCGAAGGCCGGGAGAGGGACGACGTCGAGCCCGCCCTGGCGGATCTCGCGCTCGACCCCCGGCGTCGAATCGACGCCCGCCGCGAAGCAGTGCGCGGCGACCACCGACCGGCCGCCCCGCTCGGCGAGATCGGCGCGGACGAGATCGAGGGCGTGCTGCATCGTCTGCGCCTGGCTGCGCAGCTCGACGCCCTCCCAGAGATGGCGGACGATGGCGGGCTCGAGATAGGGGATGCCGTAGACGTGCACGGGTCCGTGCTCGTCGACGATGGTGACCGGGGTGCCGACCGATCGAGGGTCGGTGACGACGGTGATCTCATCGCGCAGCAGCGCGGATTGGAAACCGAGGCGGGCCGCGGAGTCGTGGTTGCCGCTCGTGACGACGACCCGTGCCCCGGCGTCGGCGAGGGCGGCGAGGGTGGAGGAGAGCACCGGATAGCAGGCGGCAGCGGGGGCGGCGGAGTCGAACACGTCGCCCGCGACGATCACCACGTCGACGGAGTGCTCACGCACCTGCACGACGAGGGCCTCGAGGACGCCGCTCAGCGCGTCGAGCGTCGAGTGCCCGTGGAAGGAACGCCCGATGTGCCAGTCGGAGGTGTGCAGGATCCGCATGCAGACACGGTACGTCGCACCTCCGACATCGGCGTGCAGCAAACGCCCTGCCCGCCCGCCCCGGAACGCGAAAACGCCCCGCGGCCGGGGGAATCCGGTGCGGGGCGTCGTCGGCGGATCAGGAGCCGGCGACCTCGGCGGCGAGAGCGCGGATGCGGTCGTCGCCCAGGTCGAGGCCGATGTCGCGGAAGCGCTGGCGCAGGACGTCGGCGATGCGCTCCTCGCTCTTGTCGCCCACGTCGGCGCGCGTCTGAACGACGACGCCGGCGATCCGGGCCTCGTCGTCGGTGGGGTGCGTGTCCATCGCGGGTTCCGACTGCTCGTCGGGGCGGGAGATCTTGCGCTCCTTGTGGACGGCGCCGCCCACCGATTCCGCCGCGTCGGCGCCGCCGTCGGGGCCGTTGGTGGGCGCGGGCGCCCGGGTCTCATCCGACATGTCAGTCCTCCGTGCTCAGGTCGGGGTCGATGCCCTGACTGGCGGCATCCCCCTCGATGGGGTCCGAGGGTTCCGCGTCGTTCAGACGGGGCGATCCCTTCGCGTGCTCGTTCTGCTCTGCGGTCTCACCGTCGGCCACGGCGCCGCTCTCCCACCCACCGGGAGGGTCGGCGTTGATGACACCCTCGGGCAGGTCGCGGTCGTCTGTCATGACTTCCCCTTTCGACGCCTCCAGCTTCGTCGCGTGGACGGCCGGTCGGGCAGGGGTTGACGCCCGCGGGTGGTCTGCGTAGACGGCGGCTCAGGAAACGGGTCGCTGGTGGAGGACTCCCGCGCGCTCTGGGTGAGCCTCGAACCATTCGCCCACGTACCAGCACACCGGGAGGATCTCGCGATCTCCCGCAGCCTCGATCGCGTCGACCGCGCGCTCCGTGATCACGGCGGCGTAGCCGTGCCCTCGGAAGGTCGGGATGGTGAAAGCGCGCGTCAGCGCCACAGTGCGACCGTCGTCGCGGTAGTCGAGCACCGACACGAGGTCGTCTCCGTCGTGCAGCGTGTAGCGGGACGCGGTCTTATCGTCGGCGAAAAGCAGATCGGCCATGACCGTGAGGGTACGCCTCTGCCGACACCCCGGCTCCGATCGCGCAGACTGCACGGTATTTCCCCGGCAAGCCCGTCTAGAACTACGCACAATGCTCACCTGGCCGGCCACCCATCCGATTTGACGCGATCCGACGTCCTGCGTCATAATCCCCCCATGACTCTCAACGCGCGTTCTCTGTCCGCCCGGGAGGCGAACAGGACTGCCGGCATGATGATGCCCGGCCGCGTTGCGATGTGTTGTCGAATGTGCCGCTAACAGCGACTCTCGCTCGGACCACCTCGGTTTCTGAACACCGACGTCGTCCCCCGGCCGCCTGACGCCCGCGTCGATCACGCGTCCTCCGGCAGCCGCGCTCCGGCCTCTCGGCCTCTACCTCCCGTCGAACCCCGCTCTCGTTGACGCTCGGGTTCACACACCCAAGGACTTTCTCCTCATGTCGATCTCCGCCGTTCTCGACCGCCCCGCCGCCACCCGCCCCACCGCCGCCGCTCGCACGGCAGCCCCGGCACCCACCGCGCCTGCTACTCCCACCGAGCGCCCCGCCGCCCCGGCGACCACCGCCCCCCGCGGCTTCGCCCTCTACGTCGGCATCGACGAGGCGAAGGCCGCTTCCGCCGGCGTGAGCCTCGGCACCCTTGTCGAAGCCCTCCGTCGCACCCTCGGTGAGCTGGCTCCCGCCGCCGAGACCTACGCCACCGTCGCCCTCGCTCCGGTCGGTTCGGGAGGTCGCGATGTCGATGTGGTGCGCCTCGCGCTGCACGAGCCGTCGGCCGTCGCTCGAACCAAGGACGAGCCGGCCGAGGAGGATCGCGCGCCCGGCGGTGTCGTCGTCGACATCTCGCGCAAGCGCGTCCTCATCGACGGCGAGTCCGCCGCCTTCACCTTCAAGGAGTTCGAGCTGCTGCAGTACCTCGTGCTGCGCGAGGGCCGCACGATCGAGCGCACCGAACTCGTCGCCTCCCTGTGGGAGGGTTCGACCGACGACGACGCTCCCGGCGAGCGCACCATCGACGTCCATGTACGGCGCCTGCGCGCGAAGCTCGGCATCTACGAGGACATCGTGCGCACCGTGCGCGGCGTCGGCTACCGCTTCGACCGTCACGCGGACGTGTCGATCCGCTACGGCCACGGCACGCCGTCGCCCGACCGCTTCTGAGCGACGCGGCCACCCGGGAGGTCGCTTCGAGCCCGGATGCCGTGATGTCGGCGGCTCGACGTAGGGTGTCGGCATGAGATCGATCGGGGTGCGCTCGCGGCACGTGACGCGCGAGCTCGCGGCCCCGGCCGAGAAGCCGATCGAGTCGGAGTACCGGCCGGCGGTGCCCACGGACGTGGGTCGCGCCGTCCTCGCGCAACGTCACGGCCGCAACGACCCGACTCTCACGGCGTCGACCCCGCTGTCGACCGGCGGCATCGTCTGGCGGGCGAGCCGTACACCGCTGGGCACCGCCACTCTCGCCCTTCGACAGACGGCGGGCGGCACCGTCCGCGCCGCGGCGTGGGGGCCGGGAGCCGAATGGGCGCTCGACCAGCTGCCCGCGCTGTGCGGTCGCGACGACGACCCCGACGGGTTCGACGCGTCGCGGCATCCCTCCGTCGCCGAGTGGCACCGCCGCCACCCCGACCTGCGCATCGGCCGCACCGACCTCGTCTTCGACGCCCTCGTCAGCGCCATCATGGAGCAGAAGGTCACGAGCATGCAGGCCTTCTCCGCCTGGCGGAGCATCGTCACCTGGTACGGCGAGCGGGCTCCCGGGCCGACCCCGCGCCCGATGTTCGCCCCTCCCACCGTCGACGGGTGGCGCCTCGTCCCCTCGTGGGCCTGGCACCGGGCGGGCCTCGAACCTCCGCAGTCCCGAACCATCGTCGAGACCTCGCGTCGAGGGGCATCGATCGTGCGCGCGGCGACGGCCGCGACCGACGGTGAGGCCCGCGACCGCGTCTTCATCAGCCTCCGCGGGGTGGGCATCTGGACCAGTGCCGAGACGCGCATCCGCGCTTTCGGCGATCCGGATGCCGTGAGCGTCGGCGACTACCATCTCGCCCACCAGGTGGGCTTCGCCCTGACCGGGCACCGCACCGACGACGACGGCATGCTCGAACTGCTCGAGCCGTTCGCGGGACACCGCCAGCGCGTCATCCGTCTGATCTACGCCGGGTCGGCGCTCGAGCCGCGCCGCGGTCCGCGTCTCCATCCCGAAGACCACCGAGACCGCTGAGACCACCGAGACCGCTGAGACCGCTGAGGCCTAGGCTGAACCCATGACGCAGACGGGAACGGGCTGGCCGCGCGGACGCACCTACTGGGTGCTCGGGAGTCTGCTCCTGCTCGGCCTGGGGGTGCTGTTCGGCCTCGTGTGGCAGAACGTGTGGCTCGGCATCGTCATCGCCGCCGCGGTGTCGATCGGGTGGCTGATCGCCTACGAATCCAGCCGCGGCCGCAACGTCGGCGTGAACGACGAAGACAACGGCATCCAGCTCTGACGGCTCATCGGTAGTACACGGCGAGCGGGTACGGCCCGTCGGCGCGGACCTCGACGGGGGTGCCGAACACCTCCTCGAGCGTCGACGACGTCATGAGCTCCGTCGGGGTCCCGACGTGCACCACCCGTCCCTCGGCAAGGGCCACGATGCGATCCGCGTAGGCAGCGGCGAAGTTGATGTCGTGCACGACGATCACCACCGTCTTGCCGAGGTCGTCGGCGGCGCGGCGCAGCTGGCCCATCATCGCGACAGCGTGCTTCATGTCGAGGTTGTTCAGCGGCTCGTCGAGCAGGATGTAGTCGGTGTCCTGGGCGAGGACCATCGCGACATAGGCTCGTTGACGCTGACCTCCCGAGAGCTGGTCGAGGTATCGACTCGAGAACTCCGTGAGGTCGAGGAAGGCGATGGCTTCATCGATCTTCGCCTCGTCATCCGCGGTGAGTCGCCCCTGGGAGTGCGGGAACCGACCGAAGCCGACGAGCTCGCGCACCGTGAGCCGGGTGACGAAGTGGTTCTCCTGACGCAGGATCGACACGACCTTCGCGAGAGCCCGCCCGGGTGTCGCCTGGACGTCGAGCCCTCCGACGGTGACCCGCCCGGAGGTGGCGGTGGCGAGACGCCCGACGATCGTGAGCAGGGTCGATTTGCCGGCCCCGTTCGGCCCGACCAGCGCCGTCACTCCCCCGGCGGGGATGTCGAGGCTGACCGGGCCGAGCACGGTGAGGTCGCCGTAGGTCATGGTGACGTCGGTGAGCGAGATCACAGAGCCCCCTTCCGGAGCAGGTAGACGAGGAAGAAGACGCCGCCGACGAACTCGATGATGATCGAGAGCATCCCCGCGGCGTAGAACACGTGGCGCAGCACGAAGTACCCGCCCAGGAGCGTGGCCATGCCGAGGAGCGCGGCGAACGGCAGCACCACGCGGTGCTGCGAGGATCCGGCCAGTTGGTAGGCCAGGGTCGCGACGATGAAACCGAAGAACGTCATCGGGCCCACCATCGTGGTCGAGACCGAGATCAGCACGGCCACGAGCACGAGGATCCCGACCACCTCGCGGCGGTACGACAGGCCCAGGTTGAGCGAGGCCTCGCGGCCCAGGGCCAGCACATCGAGCCGGTGCCGCGACCTCCACACCGTCGCCAGGACCCCCGCGACCACGAGCGCGGCCCACGGCAGGTATTCGGCATCCGAGTTCGAGAGGTTTCCGAACAGCCGGGCCGACAGGATGTCGAAGTCGCTCGGGGTGAGCAGACGCTGCATGACGGTCGAGAGCGACCCGAACCCGACCCCCAGGACGACCCCCACCAACAGCATGACGTGCAGGTTGCCGCGGCGACCGGCGAAGAGCCAGCCGTACAGGAGCGTCGCGAAGCCGACCATGAGCACGCTCTGCACGGCGACCTTGACAAGCCCGTCCGTCGCCGAGAGGGCGGCGCTGCCGAAGAAGAACACGAGGGCGGTCTGCATCACGACGTAGAGCGCATCGAACCCCATGATCGAGGGGGTCAGGATGCGATTGGCCGTGGCCGTGTGGAACAGCACCGTGGCCACCGCCTGGCAGCAGGCCACGAGCGCGATCGTCGCGACGCTCACCACACGTAGGTTGACGGCGATCCAGAACGCGCGCGAACCGGGCTCCCCCGGCACGTTCCACGTCAGGACCCCCACCGCGGCGATCACCACGATGAGAGCCAGGATGCCGAAGCGCAGGGCGACCCGCGGACGACGGGCCGTGACGGCCGGGGCGGACCGCGTCAGAATCTCAGCCACGGGCACGCATCCTCAGCAGCAGGGTGATGAACACCGCGGAACCGACCACCCCGAGGATCATCGAGACGGGGACCTCGAATGGCATCCGGACGACGCGCCCGACGATGTCGCAGACGACGACGATCGCGACACCGCCCAGACACACCCAGGGGAGGTTCGCGCGGGCGTTGTCGCCCCGCCACATCGAGACGAGGTTGGGCACGACCAGGCCCAGGAACGGCAGGAACCCCACGACGACGGTCGTGACCCCGGTGGCCACGGCGACGAGTCCGGTGCCGATGAGCAGGACGCGGGTGTGATCCAGGCCGACCGAGGTGGCGATGTCGCGCCCGAGCCCGGCGACCGTGATGCGGTCGGCGTAGAGGAAGACGAGAAGGACGACGAGCGCGACGATCCACAGCACCTCGTAGCGCCCGCGGACGATCGAGGTGAAGCTGCCCATGAACCACGTTCCGAGCATCTGGAGGGAGTTCGTCGACACCGCGAGATAGGTCGTGAACGCCGAGACGACGGCGCCGAGCATGATCCCGATGAGCGGGACGACGAGCGAGGAACGCAGAGAGATGCGCTGCAGGATGCCGATGAACACCATCGTGCCGAGGAAGGCGGCGACGGATGCCACCACCATGCGCACCGGCAGGGGGGCGGCGGGAGCGATGAGCACGGTGACGAGCAGGCCGAGAGCGGCCCACTCCGAGGTCCCCGTCGTGGACGGCTCGACGAAACGGTTCTGGGTGAGCAACTGCATGATGAGGCCCGAGACCGCCATGGCGCAGCCGGCGAGGACGAGCGCGATCGTGCGCGGGACGCGGGAGATGAGGAACATCTCGCCACCGAAGTCGTCGGCGGCGAGGTCGTAGGCGCCGACGAAGAGCGAAAGCACGACGAGGGCGGTGACGCCGACGACGGCTGCCGGGAGGTGGATCCGGTGCGGGGTTGCGAGTTTCATGGCATCCGCCCCTCCCTCTCGCCGGCGCGTGAGGGGTCGTCTTCTGTCGCCGGGGGCTCGCCCGAGCGACGCTTTTCGACCCCTCACGCGGGCGAGGGGAGGTCGGGATCAGGAGGCGAAGGCCTCGGCGGCCGACCGGTACAGCTTCGTGTACGCCTGGATGCCCTCGTCGAGGTAGAAGCTGGCGTCGAGGTAGACGACCTGGCCCTTCTGCACGGCGGGGACGTTCTTGAGGGCCTCGGCGTTCTCGATCAGCTCCTTGGCCGCGACGTACCCGTCCTCGCCGAACATCGCGTCGCGATCGAGCACGAAGAGCCACTCCGGGTTCGCCGCGGCGATGGCTTCGACGCTGATGTCGTCGCCGTGCGAGGCGTTCTCCGCGGCACGGTCGAGCGCGGGGGTCAGGCCCAGCGTCGGGAAGAGGTGACCCACGCCACGCCCCTCGCCTGGGGCTGCGTAGGAGATCTTGCCGCCGGAGGTGATGAGCCCCATCACGGTCTGCGACGGGTCATAGGCCGCCTTCGCGTCGGAGATGGCGTCGTCGAGGCCGGCATTGAGCGCGGTAGCCTCGGCGGTCTTGTCGAACACCTGCCCCAGGATCGTCGTCTGACGCTTCAGTTCGGAGGTGTGCTCCTCGCCGTCACGCGGGCTTGTCTCGATCGTGGCCGGCTGGATGTCCTTCAGCTGGTGGTAGATCTCGCGGAAGCGGTACCCCCCGACGATGAGGTCGGGGTCGGCGGCGAGGATGTTCTCGATGTTCGGCTCGCGGTGCAGGCCCGCGTCGAGCACCTCGTCGCCGCCCGAGAGCGAGGGCCACAGGTCGTACATGAGCGGCTTAGGGGCCGCGACGAGCGTCACGCCCCAGTCGCTGAGGGTCTGGAACGTCGTGTTGTCGAGGGCGACGACGCGCTCGGGCGAGACCGGCACCTCGATCGAACCGTGGTTGTCGTCGACCGTGACCGTCGCGGCTGCGGCGGCATCGTTCGCGGGCGCGGGGGCGGACGAGGCGCATCCGGTGAGGGCGAGCGCGGCGGCCAGGGAGGCTGCGGCGAGGGGACGGAACAGGCGTGTACTCATGCGAGATCTCTCCAGTGCTGTATGTGCGGGGGGGGGCGAACGTTGCCCTTCCGGGACGGTCGAGAAGTTAGGTTAGCCTTAGCTATGTGAAGAAGTCGAACCGGCCCCTCGGCGCACGACTCGAACCCCGCCGTCACGAGCTGGTGTTCCGGTCGGCGACCCTCGCGCAGCGCGCGTTCCTCACTCCCGCCTACGTGCGACTGCGTCTGGAAGGGCCGGATCTCGTCGGCTTCGACTCCCCCGGTGCCGATGATCACATCCGTGTCTTCTTCCCCCATGCGCGCGTGCCGGACGCGTCGATGGAGGGCATCCGCTCCTCACCCAACCGCGAGTACACGCCCGTCGAGTGGGATGCCACGGAGGGCTGGCTCGACATCGACGTCGCCCTGCACGGAGCCGGCGTCGGAAGTCGGTGGGCGCGGTCGGCGCCACTCGGGGCCCCCGTCGGCGTCGGCGGTCCGCGCGGATCGATGGTGCTCGTCGGGCGACCCGATGCCTGGCTCCTGGCGGGCGATGAGACCGCCGTGCCGGCCATCCGCCGTTTCGCCGCGACGATGGACGACCACGCCGTCGGGCGCATCGCCATCGAGGTCCCCGACGCGGAGCACGATCTCCCCGTCGCCGCCCCGCCCGGGGTCGAGGTGGTGCAGCTGCACCGCGGCGAGCGGCCCGCGGGCGCGGAGCTCTCCGACTGGCTCGACGCCCTGGACGTCGAGGAGCAACCCGACGGGTACGTCTTCGGCTTCGTCGCGGCCGAGCAGTCGATCGTCCGCGCCGGGCGCGCGCTGCTGCTCGACCGGTGGACGGGAGACCCCGCGGCCACCGTCGTGAAGGGCTACTGGAAGCGCGGGACCGCGGAATACCACGCCCCGCACTGAGGTGCGGAGTGCCCGTCCCTACGCGCGACCCTCGAACACGTAGAGCTCGCACTCGACGTCGTAGTAGTCCCGTGTCCGACCGGCCGCACGCATGCCGATGCGCTCAGCCACCGCACCGGAGGCATGGTTCGCCGGATCGGTCACCGCGATGAGGCGGCGGACGCCCTGCCGGTGGGCGAGTGAGAGGAGAGCGGATGCCGCTTCGGCGGCGTAGCCCCGCCTCCACGCGTCGGGGTGGAAATGCCAGCCGATCTCGACATCCTCTTCGCGGCCATCGGATGCACCCTCCGACCACGGGATGTGCTTGAGCAGCACCGATCCGAGACGCTCGCCGTCGGCCGTCGTGACGGCGCGCACGCCGAGCACGCCGTCGGCCAGCCCCCGCCAGCGGTCGAGCAGGTCGACGACCTCGGCCGGATCCGTCATGACCCGGCCGTCGCCCAGGTACCGTCTGACCTCGGCGCGGCGGTACATGTCGAACAGGAAGGCGCAATCATCCTCGGAGCGCGTCCACTCGCGCAGCACCAGGCGCTCGGTCACGAGGCTCGTGCGTCGCATCGGGACGTGCGGGATACCGTCCTCGGCGAACGGGGCGCCCGACACGACGAAGCCGAACCGCCCGTACCAGGGGGCCAGGTGAGCCTGGGCGTCGAGCAGGATCGGGATGCCGGGGGCCTCGGCATCCAGGAGCTCGATCGCCGCGCGCATGAGGTCGGCGGCGATGCCGCGGCCTCGGGCCACGGGGGCGGTGGCGACCCGTCCGATGCGGGTGTTCCGGGGCTCGCGGAGGACGCGGAGCGTGGCGAGGACGTCGTCGCCCTCGGCGGCCCAGAAGAGCTCGGCCCCCGGCTCGATGTCGCGGCCGTCGATCTCGGGATAGGCCGCCTCCTGCTCGACGACGAACACGGCGACCCGCAACCACAGGATGCGGTAGAGCGTCAGCGGGGCGATGTCGGCGACGGGCGAGCGGTGCACGGAGACGGCCATCCTCCGACCGTACAACGCGGGCCCCACCGCCCCCGGACCGCGGGCTCTCGCGCGATGTCGGGGGTGGGCGCTAGCCTCCTCGCATGTCCTTCCAGTCGTACCTCGACAACATCGAGACCAAGACGGGCCTGACCCCGCGCCAGTTCATCGCCCTCGCCGAGGAGCGCGGTTTCGGACCGGGCACGAAGGCAACGCCCATCCTCGAGTGGCTCAAGAACGAGTACGACCTCGGTCGAGGCCACGGCATGGCGCTCGTTCACGTCATCACGAAGGGTCCGAAGATCAGCGATGCGCACGTCGGCCGGTCCGGCCCGCACGGAGACAAGAGCGACACGCTCTGGCTCGACGGCGCGGCGACGAACCCGAATCCCTAACCGACGGGGCCGCCGAATCGCCGCGAAGCAGCGACCTGCTCGGCCACGCGCCGCAGGGCGAGGATGAGCGGTTCGACAAGGGCCGTTCCCAGCACGACGTAGCGCACCGCGTCCTCGAGCGAGGTGTCGGGGGTGGCCTCGAGCTCGGCCTCCGCAAGGGCCGACAGGTGCTCGAGGTAGGCGTCCATCACCGGCGGCGGGACGGTGAAACCCGCGCGGTCGAGGGTCGTGAGAGCGTGCGCGACCGCCGCGACCTGGTCAGGGAAGCACTTCTCGGCGGAGCCCCCCATCCGCTCCAGCAGGGCGAGGGCCTGCGTGAGATCGATGTCGGCGGGGAAGGTCGGCGTGACCGCGGCGTTCGCGGCGCCGAGCAGGTCGTAGGGATTCTCGGGCGGTTCCTCGAGTACGGCCACGACCTTCCGAACCCCCGAGAGGCCCACCCCGGCGTCGACCAGAGCGCGGATGACCCCCAGGCGCTGCACGTGCGCCTCGCCGTACGACGCCTGGGTCGGTGACGACCGCTCGCCCTCGGGGAGCACCTTCTCGCGGAGGTAGAACTTGATCGTGGCAACGGGCACGCCGGTGCGTTCCGCCAGTTCCGAGATTCGCACGCCGCTCCCCCTTGACTCGATAGCAATACTATCCAACACTGGATAGTGACACTATCGAGTGAGGACGAGCCATGACGCGCATCAATCCCGGACGGATGACCCACCGGTGGGACGACGAACTCGCCGTCTTCCATATCGGCATGACGATCAACAAGTGGTGGCGGCCGGATCACTGGATGCCGTTGATGAGCGACATGCCCAAGATGCTGACCGAGCTGGCCACCGACCCCGAGTCGGGACTGCTCGGGTTCACGATGCTGTTCGGCTCGCGCGGTCCCTACCTCGTGCAGTACTGGTCGTCGCTCGACAAGCTCTACGCATACGCCTCGGCACCGTCGCACGAGCACCGTCCCGCGTGGACGCGCTTCAACAGACGCGCACGGAAGGCACCCGGCGCGGTCGGCATCTGGCACGAGACCCACGTCGTCGAACGCGCCGAGACCATCTACGTCGCGACTCCCGCGATGGGTCTACCGAAGGCGACCGCGATCGTCCCGGTCGCCTCGCGCCATGACCGGGCGCGAGCGCGTGTCGCCGACGGACGCACAGGGGGCGACGCCGCGGTCGCCGAGGGGACAGACTGAGGGCATGGCCCCGATCCTCACGACTCCCGAAGAGCTGCACGACGCCCTCGCCGCCGGGCGCTACGACGACGGCGGCCCCGTCCGCCTCCTCGACGTGCGGTGGCGACTCGATCGCCCCGACGGTCGGCCGGACTACCGCGCCGGGCACATCCCGACCGCGCAGTACGTCGCCCTCGATCACGACCTCGCCGACCACGACGCTCCCGTCACCGAAGGTCGGCATCCGCTCCCCTCGATCGACGACCTGCAGGCCACGGCTCGCCGGTGGGGCATCGACCCGGGCGACACCGTCGTGGTCTACGACGACGCGAAGAACATGGCGAGCGCGCGGGCCTGGTGGCTTCTGCGCTCCGCGGGGTTCGCCGACGTGCGCCTGCTCGACGGGGCATTCCGCGCCTGGGTCGACGCCGATTTCGACGTGGAGGAGGGGGATGCCGAGATCCCGGCGCCCGGATCGGTCGAGCTCTCCTTCGGGGCGCTGCCCACTCTGGCGCTCGACGAGGTCGCCGACTTCACGAACGACGGACTGCTCCTCGACGCCCGGGCCGGGGAGCGCTACCGCGGAGAGACCGAGCCGATCGACCCGCGAGCGGGTCACGTGCCCGGGGCCGTCAGCGCGCCCACCACCGACAACGTCGACGACGACGGGCGGTTCCGCTCCCCCGACGAGCTACGGGCGCGGTTCCGCATGCTCGGCGCCGAGGACGGTATGAGCGTCGGCGTCTACTGCGGTTCCGGGGTCACCGCGGCGCATCAGGCCGTGGCGCTCAGCATCGCGGGCTTCGAGCCGACGCTCTTCCCCGGGTCGTGGAGCCAGTGGTCGAACCACCCCGAGCTTCCCGTGGCGACGGGTCCCGACCCGCGTGGAGGGGCTACGCCCACAGGTCGCTGACGAGGATCTCGCGGCCGAGCACGTTCTGCGCCGCGCGGTGACCGGAGAGCAGGGCCCCGGGAACCGTCGCCGGGTCGTCGCCCCAGGTCGCCTCCCCGGCGAGGTGGAGCACGCCGTCGACGGGTTCGGCGAGGACGTCGTGGTCGGCGCCCACGGAACCGGGGAGCATGAACGCGTACGACCCGCGGGAGAACGGGTCGTCCTGCCAGCGGGTGACGATCGCGCTCGTCGGCTCGGGGACGGCATCCCCGTACAGGCGTCGCAACTGCACCAGGGTCGAGGCGACGATCTCCTCGTCGCTCCAGGTCCGGGTCGCCACCGCCGCCGGCCCCGCGGCGAAGGTCAGCAGGGCGGGCTCGTCGTGCAGCCGGCCGAGGTCGTACCAGGAGTGCCACCACTCCCCCTCATCGCCGAGCTGACGGATGCCGTAGACCCCGGCATCCCAAAATCGTTCGGCGAAGCGCAGCACGACCTTCTCGAACGCGTTCATGCGCAGGAGCGCCAGGGCGCGTCGATGGGCTTCGGGGAGCGAGGGCTCGATCACCACGTCGCCCGCGTGGAGGACGCCGACAGGAACGGTGACGACCACCTGCTCGGCGGCGTAGGTGCCACGGTCGGTCCGAACGGTGACCCCGGCGCTCGTTCGCTCCACGCTCGACACGACATGCTCGAGGCGCACGTCGAGGCCAGCGGCGAGGTTCGTCGCCAGCTCGTCGTACCCGCGGGGGAAGACCACCTCGTCGCCGTCGACGGTGTCGTCGTCGAGTCCGTGCGCGCCGAGTCCGCTCATGCCGATGCCGTACTGCTCCTGGGCGCGGCGGTCGTTGTACTCGCGCACGCGCTCCTTTCGCTCGGTGTCCCACTCGTGCGTGTCGAGCGCCCTCTCCACGACCTCCCCGTAGGTGGCGTCCGGGCGGGCGCGGGCGATGATCTCGACGAGCGTCTGGTTCACCGCGCGGATGTCATCGGCGTACTGCCGCACGGCATCGGGGGAAAGGCGTTCTCCGCGCGCATCGAAGTACGTCAGGGGGCGGGAGTCGGGCTGATACCCCCCGACGGTGAACTCGACCATCGGCATGCCGAAGGCACGAGCCGCCTCGGCGACGGGACTGTCGTCGATGCCGTGTATCCATGAGGCACCCCGGTCGGTGATGTGCCCGCCGGAACGGTCGGTGAAGACGCGTCCGCCCACGCGGTCGCGGGCTTCGAGCACGACGACCCGGCGTCCCCCTCGAGCGATCAGGCGAGCGGCGGCGAGTCCGGACACGCCCGCGCCGACCACCACGACGTCGGCGCTGTCGACGGTTTCCATGGGCCCTCCCGCGAGCTCGCTGTTGCGGCGACGCTACTGGGGGCGGCGGGGTCCCGGCATCCGCCACTCCGGCGCTCGAGCGAGGGTCGAGTGGACGCGGTGTACAGCCCGTGACCGGTCAGGCGACGGGCGCCTCCTCGTCGCGTCGCGTGGGCGTGATGCCCTTGCGGCCGTACCGCAGCCAGAAGAACAGGTAGCACAGCCCCACGAACGGGATGCCGAAGTACAGCGCGGCGACCTGGTTCGGGTCGAACGCGATCGCCACGATCGACGCGGTCAACAGCACGAAGGCGAGGATCGGCACGAGCGGATACATCGGCGTGCGGTAGGCGAGGGTCGAGAGGTCTCCTCCCTCGCGCAAGAACTCGCGCCGGTGGAAGAACTGCGCGGCGACGATCGCCATCCACACGGCCACGGCCGCGAAGCCGGCGATCGAGACGAGCACGATGTACACGGTCTCGGCGGCGACGACGCTGGTGATGAGCGAGACGAGGCCGATCGCCAGGCTCACCAGCAGGGCGACCATGGGGATGCCGCGGCGCGTGAGCTTCGTGAAGGCGCGGGGCGCGTACCCCTCTTCGGCGAGGGAGAACAGCATGCGCGCGCAGGAATACAGCCCGCTGTTACCGACCGAGAGCAGCGCGGTAATGACGACGAAGTTCATGATGTCGGCCGCGTAGGGCACCCCGACGATGTCGAAGACCTCGACGAAGGGGCTCTCGCTGACGCCGGCCTTGTCGTACGGCAGCAGCGCGGCGATCACGACGATCGAGCCGACGAAGAGAACGAGCAGGCGCAGCACCGTCGAGCGCAGGGCGCGCGGAATGTTGCGCGCGGGGTCCTTCGTCTCTCCCGCGGCGACACCGACGATCTCGGCCCCGCTGAAGGCGTAGAACACGGCGAGCGAGGTGATCAGCACCCCGCCGAGCCCGGCGGGCAGGAGCCCCTCGGGGGTGACGAAGTTGCTGAGCAGCACCGCTTCGTGAGGCTCGGACGACAGCGGGGTGAAGCCGAAGATCGCCATGCCACCGAGCACGATGAGCGCGACGATCGCCAAGACCTTGATGAGGGCGAACCAGAACTCGGTCTCACCGAACACGCGCGCCGAGATGGCATTGAGGGTGAACAGCACCGCGGCGAACACCACGCACCACACCCAGACATCGACGTTCGGGAACCATCTCTGCATGAGAATCCCGGATGCCGTGAACTCCGAGCCCAGAGCGACGACCCAGCACAACCAGTACAGCCACGCCGTCGCGAACCCGGTCGCGGGACCCATGGTGCGGGCGGCGTAGATGTGGATGGAGCCCGACACGGGGTAGGTCACCGCGAGCTCACCGAGGCACACCATGACGAGCCACACGACGAAGGCTCCGAGCAGGTACGCGAGGACAGCGCCGAGGGGGCCGGCCTGCGCGATCGTGTAGCCCGAGCTGAGGAAGAGCCCCGACCCGATGACGCCGCCGAGGGCGATCATGACGAGGTGGCGCGCGTTCATCGCACGGCGGAGGCTCCGCGGCTCGGTCGGCCCGGCGGCCTCGACGGAGGAACCCGAGGGTCGGTTCATGGTGCTTCTCGCATTCGTCGTCGAGCCCGCGCATTCGGGCGACCGCAGGTCAGAGTAGACCAAGACGGCTGATTACGCTGAACGGGGCGCATCGAGTCCCTCGGTGGCGCAGGAAGGACGACGAGATGGCCGACCGCCCCGACCGCACCGACAGCGGCACCCTCGCCGAGGCGAGCCTGGCGGTCCACGCGGGCAAGCAGCTCGACAGCACGCGGGCGCTGCGCACGCCGCTGGTCATGTCGAACTCGTACGAACTGCCCGAGGATCCGAGCGAGATCAGCTGGTCGGCGACCGCCCCCGGTCTTTACACGCGCAACACCGGCGTCAACCAGCTCGCGCTCGAGCGCAAGCTCGCGGCCCTCGAGGGCGGCGAAGAGGCCGTCGCCCTCGCCTCCGGGGTCGCGGCCCTGCACGCGGTGTTCTTCACCCACGTGAGCGCGGGCGATCACGTCGTCGTGAGCGACGTCGTCTACGAGGCCACCTGGCGGCTGTGGAGCGACCTGCTGCCCCGGCGCTACGGCATCCGGGCCACCTTCGTGGACATCTCGGATCCGGATGCCGTCCGCGCGGCGATGCGACCCGAGACGAGGCTCGTGTGCGTCGAGGCGATCGCGAACCCGACGACGAAGGTGACCGATATCGCGGCCGTCGCCGAGATCGCCCACGCCGCCGGGGCGCTGCTAATGGTGGATTCGACGTTCACGCCGCCGCCGTTCTACCGCCCTCTGGCCGACGGTGCCGACCTGGTCGTGCACTCGCTGACGAAGTACATCAACGGTCACGGCGATGCGATGGGCGGGGCGGTGATCGGCCGGTCGGAGCTGATCGAGCCGATCAAGGCCGACGCGATGGTCGATGTCGGCGGGGTCATCTCGCCCTTCAACGCGTGGATGATCGAGCGCGGCTCGGTCACCCTCCCCCTGCGGTTGCGTCAGCACCTGTCATCCGCGGAGCGCGTGGCCGCGTTCCTCGAGGCGGATCCGCGGGTGGCCTTCGTGGCGTATCCGGGCCTCGAGTCCCACCCCGGCCACGAGATCGCACGACGCCAGTTCGGCGGGCGCGGATACGGCGGCATGCTGGCGTTCGCCATCGACGGCGGGCCCGAGGTGCAGAACCGTTTCGTCGCGCAGCTGCGGCTCGTCACCTCGGGCTTCTCGCTCGGGCACGACGACAGCCTGATCGTGCACACCGCCGCCGACGGGCCCCGCACCGTGACGTACCCGGAGGAGTTCCGGCGCTACGGGCACCTGCGGTTGTCGGTGGGCCTGGAGGACCCCGACGACCTGCTCGCCGATCTGGGGGCGGCGCTGGACGCGTCGGGGGTTTGAGCGGTCGGGGTCTGCGCCTCAGGCCTCGGGAAACAGATCGTCGATCGTCGTCAGCACGCCGTGGTCGAGGTTCGAGGGCGCGCGGTAGCGGGCGCGGGCCACGACCTCGGGGTGGGCCTCGCGCATCGCGTACGACCAGTCCGCGGCATCCAGCATCTCGAGGTCGTTCAGATAGTCGCCGAACGCGGCGGTCTGCGCGGGTGTGAGCTCGAGGGCGGTCTGCAGGCGACGCAGGGCTGCGCCCTTGTCGACGTCGAGGTTCATGATGTCGACCCAGTGACGCCCCGAGACGACGACGCGGTGGGTCGTGGCGACCTCGTCGAGCGCGCGAGCGACGCTGTGCTCTGCGACAGCGAAGTCGTAGATCGCGATCTTGAGCACGTCGTCGTCGACCGCGAGAATGTCGTCGACGACCTCGAGGGCGGCGTAGTACGTCTCCGCTTCGCGACGGAAGGCGTCGTCGGAGCGTTCGATGTACGCCGAACGCTTGCCGCACAGCACGACCCCCAGGTCGTATCCCCGCTCGCCGAGATCGCGGAGGTGCCCGACCACCCGCTCGACGACCTCGCGATCGATCGCGTCGGACGACACCTCGACGCCCGCGCGCACGACGTAGGCGCCGTTCTCGGCGATGAAGGTCATCTCGCCCGCCGCCTCGCCGAACGAGCGCTGCAGGGTGGCGAGCTGCCGGCCCGAGGCGGGGACGAAGGCCACTCCGCGCTCGGCCAGGCGCGGCAGGAGTTCCCACAGGGGCGCGGGGATGTTCCCTTCACCGTCGAGGAGGGTGCCGTCCATGTCGACGGCGATCAGGCGGATGTCATGGGGCACGGTCCTATCCTCCCAGGCGCATCGACGGGGTACGGATTCGGGGTTGGTGGCGGCAGGCACGGATCCGGGGCGGGCACCGGCGCAGCTGGTTGACTCGAGACATGGACCTCGAACGCTGTCGATCGGAAGACGTTGACGCGGTGACGGACTTTCTCGCGGCCGTCGACCTCACCCTGAGCGGCCTGGACGCGCCGACGGTGCGGCTCTGGATCGAACGCGACCCCGCCGGGGCCGTGACGGGTAGCACCGGCTATGAACTGAGCGCGGATGGCCGTCATGCGCTGATCCGCAGCGTGGCTGTCCGGCCCGAGGCCCGCTCTCGGGGGCGCGGCTCCGACCTGGCGCGCTTCGCCCTGTCGCGGGCCGCGGAGGAGGGTGCGTCCCGCGCGTGGTTGTTCAGCCGGCGCTCGGGGCCGTTCTGGCAGCGCCTGGGTTTCGCCCCCGCGGAGCGCGATGAGCTCGCCGCCGCGTTGGCCGATACGCATCAGGTACGACTGTTCCGGAACACGGGACAGCTCGAACGCGAAGTGGCCTGGACGCGCGCCCTCACGCCCGCAGACGCCGAGACCCCTTCTCAAAACGTGGCCGCCTCTTCGACAGACGGCGACGGATCATCGGGCGGGAACCTCAGCGCCGCTCGGTCAGTTTCGTCGGATTCAGCTTCTCTGCGAGCGCGGCCAACCGCGTGCGCAACCGCCCGGGGCTGAGCTCGGCGGCGAGCCCCGCGGCGAGCGCGTCGAACTCGGGCCTGCGGTCTTCGGGGAGAGGGGTGCCGGCATCCGTCACGATCCTCACGTGGGCGCGCGTGAGCGCTCCCGCTTCCCCAGCCCGAACGACCGCGGGGTACTCATCGACGAGCTGCATCGCTCGGCCGATGTGCGACTGCACGGTGCGGTCGGACAGGTGCCTCACCGCGGCCACCTCGGAGGCGATCTCGCGCATCGGCGAGTGCATGTGTGCATGCTAGCCACGACCTCCGACATTTCGAAGGCCTCCGGCGGGCTCCTGGGGAGAGATCGCGACACCGCGCAGCTGTGAAGGAAGGCCCGCCGTCATCGGAACCTATGAAACCGGAAAGAACGACCGAAGACCCCTTCCTCTCCGTTACCTCACCGTTATAGAGTGCTCGCACGGTAGTTGTTTTGCTGTGGCAGCTACCGACATGTGATTGCAGGACACTCTGGTGCAGGAAAGGGCCGGTCGGGAATCTCCCGACCGGCCCTTCGTCCGTCCGGGATGCCGAAAGGCGCTCGGCGCGAAAGGATGGACGCGTGAAGGACGAAGAGCTGACCGAGCCCGATGGGCGCATCGTGCTCGTGCGCCACGGCGAGACGGCGTGGAGCCGCACCGGCAAGCACACGGGACTCACCGACATCCCGCTCACCGAGACCGGTGCGTACAAGGCGGAACTCGCCGGCACCCTGCTGGCCACTCGGCGCTACGACCTCGTGCTCACGAGCCCCCTCCAGCGTGCCGTCGAGACCGCAGCCCGCGCGGGCTACCCCGACGCTCGCCCCGAACCACGCCTGGTCGAGTGGGACTACGGCGCGTACGAGGGCCTCACGACCCCCGAGATCATCGAGCGCCTCGGCCACGCGTGGACCGTCTGGGACGGCACGCCCGCTGGCGAGACACCCGGTGAGAGCGTCGCCGAGGTCACGGCGCGGGCGGAGTCGCTGCTCGACGAGCTGCGCCCCCGCGTGCGCTCCGGCCAGCAGGTCCTGCTGTTCTCGCACGGTCATTTCCTGCGCGCGCTCGCGGGCACTTGGCTCGGCCTCACCGCCGCCGGCGGACGCTACTTCGTGCTCGGCACCTCCGCCGTCAGCGAGCTCGGCTTCGAGCACGGCGCCGAGGTCATCACGCAATGGAATCACGTGCGCGGTCGCTGACGAGGATCACCCCCGCACGCGTCCGTCGTGGATCTCGACCACCCGGTCCGCGCGTTCCGCGACGGTGACATCGTGCGAAGCGACGAGCGCGGCCATCCCGTCGCGGCGCACGTGCTCGACGATGAGCGAGATGACGGATGCCGCGGTGCCGCTGTCGAGTTGGGCCGTGGGTTCGTCGGCGAGCAGAACCCGCGGGCGATGGATGAGCGCCCGCGCCACCGCCACGCGCTGCTGCTGACCGCCGGACATCTCGTCGGGGCGCTGCGCCGCGTGATCGCCGAGGCCCACCGCGCCGATCATCTCGCTCACCCGCGACCGCCGCTCACGCGCCCCGGCGTCGAGCAGCCGGAGGGGTAGTTCGACGTTCTCTGCAGCGGTGAGGAACGGGACCAGCGCGAACTCCTGATCGACGTACCCCGCCACCTCACGGCGCAGACGCGCGGCGTCCGCCTCGGTCGCCCCCGTCACGCGTGTATCGCCGATCCACGCCTCCCCGCCGTCGGGTTCGCCGAGGCCCGCCACGAGCGTCAGAAGCGTGGTCTTGCCCGAGCCCGACGGCCCCCGCAGGACGACGAACTCCCCGGCCGCGGCCGAGAGCGAGGCGTCGGCGAGGGCGGTGGTGCGCGCCGCGCCCCGCCCGAACACGCGTGTGAGCCCCTGGGCACGGATCATGTCGAGCGCGCTCATCGTCGCCGCTCCCTTCGTGTCAGGGGCTTCGAGCCCGCGGCATCCGCCCGCTCCGCCGACGCGGCGGACGCCTCCGTCGTCTCCGCCGGCTGCACGCGGACGTGATCGCTCTCGAGCTGCAGCCGCACGCGATCGCGCATGCCGAGACGCTCGATGTGCTCGCGCGGGAGCTGCAGGCGGCCGGCGCGGTCGAGCACGGCGTACTCGCGCGCGTCCGCTCCCCGGCCCCCCTCATCGCGGAACACCTCGACCGAGGTCCGTCCATCCCGGATGCCGACGGTCCGGCGCACGTGATCGGCGACGCCCGGGTCGTGGGTCACGATCAGCACCGTGACTCCCGAGCGCTCGTTCACGGTGCGCATCGCCTCGAGCACCTGAGCCGAGCTGGCGTCATCGAGCTCGCCGGTGGGTTCGTCGGCGAAGAGCACACGGCATCCGTTGGCCAGCCCGAGGGCGATCGCGGCCCGCTGCCGCTCGCTCCCGGTGACCTGGCCCGGCCGGCGATCGGCGACGTCGGCGACATCGAGCATCGCCAGTACCTCCGTCGCGCGCGCCGCGCGCTCGCGCCGCGCGATGCGGCCCACCGACAGCGTCAGGTCGAGATTCTCGGCGATCGTCAGCCCCGGGAGGAAGTTGCGGGCTGTCTGCTGCCACACGAATCCGGCGACGGTGCGACGGTAGTCCGCCCGTTGACGTGGGGTCAGCGCGAGCAGATCGCGACCGGCCACGTGCGCGCGCCCGGCGCTGGCGACGTCGAGCGCCGAGAGGATCGACAGCAACGTCGACTTGCCCGACCCCGAGGCGCCGACGATCGCGGTCAGCTCGCCCCTCTCGACCCGCAGGTTCAGACCCTGCAGAGCCTGCACCTCGACACCTGCGCTTCGATAGATCCTCACCAGATCGACGCATTCGATCTCGACCGAGCTCTCCGTCATCATTGCCGCTCCTCGTCGTCTTTGCGGCGGGCGGCGCCCTGCCCGCCCGTCATCGCGGCCGTGATGGTCGCCGCCGCACCGATCACTGCGACGATCGCCGCCGCCGCACCCGCCGTCGCCGCGAAGCTCAGGGTCGACGGCTGCGCCGCGATCCCGAGTCCGTCTGCAAGCCCGCCCGCGCCCGCGACGGCCGCGACCCCCACCCACCCGACGCTCCATCCGACGAGCGCCGCGAGGATCGCCAAGGGCACCGCCTCGACCACCACCAGGCCGCGGACCCGCCCGGATCCCATCGCCCGTAGCACCGCACGCGTGCGACGTCGTTCGGGTGCCGCCCCGACCTCCGTGATGACCGAGAGGGCGAGCGCGGTGAGGACGGCGAGGGCGGCGGCGCCGGCCAAGAGCCCCAGGACCGTCGACACGGTCGGCGCGGCACATCGCCGGGCGGTCTCCGAGGCGACGTCGACGACCTCGACCCCGGTGCCCGCCTCGCCTACGCGTGACGCGACCGCTGCCGGCGTCGATTCGCCGGTCACAGCGATCACGAGGCACGACGCTCCCACGGGGGCCGCGAGCGGATCGGCCGCTCGATCGTCGAGCAGCACCCAGGCGTCGGCGACCGACGGCAGGGCGTCGTCATCGACGACGGCCACGTCCGCCACCTCCCGACCGCCGACGACCACGGGTCCCTCGAGCAGCTCCGCCGCGGACCGCGACATCACCGCGGAGACGGGCTCGGTGTCGACGAGTTCGGGAACGGCGGGCGTGACGCGGTGCAGATCCGCTGTCGAAGCCGAGACCACCTCGACCGGCCGCAGTCGCCCGTCACCGGTCACGGGGATGCCGTCGAGCCGGCGCACTCGCGCGGCGGCGGCGACGCCGTCCGCCCCTGCGACCGCTCCAGCCGTCGCGGCGACGGACCCGTCGTCGCCGCACGCACGCACGTCGGCGCCGACGCTTCGGGAAGCGGCGGCGGAGATTCCGTCGCCGGTCAGCTGCGCGAGCCCCAGGGCGAGGGTCGCGGTGGCGACCGCGATCGTCACTCCGGTGATCTGCAACGCCCTCCCCCCTCCTCGTGCCATCCGCGACAGCGCGAGAGAAGGCCCGAGGGAAGGAGTGCGCGCAAGCGTGCGCGCGAGAGGGCTCGACAGCGGGCCGAGTGCTCGCGCGAGCACCAGCCCCGCGGAAGCCGCCACCAGCAGCACGCTGAGGCTCAGAAGCGGATCGACGCCGGTCGACGGCACGCCGCGACCGAGCAGCAGGGCGAGCGCGACGACAGCGACGGCGACGACGACCGCGTCCATCGCGATGCGTACCACCGAGGGCACCCGCGCCGGCGCGACCGCCTGACGTGCGCAGATCGCGGCCAGCAGCGCCGCCCCCGCCGCGACGACGGCGACGAAGACGAGCCCGGTGACCGCGGCATCCGGGATCGTCGTCGTGCCGGGCGTCAGAGCGAACGCGACCGCGCACCCGAGCACTCCGCCCCCGATCGCCGCGAGCGACGCATCGACGGCGGCCCGCCCCATGACGCGACCGATCGATCCCCCGCGAGCCGACACGAGTCGACGCTCCCCGGCACGCCGGCGCTCGGCGGCGAGGACGGCCAGGGCGCAGACGAGACCCGCGGCTCCGAACGGTGCCGCGACGAGAAGGGCGGTGAGGGAGACCAGCGCATCCTGGGCGCCCTGCACGCGCTCGAGCACCGCGGAAAGCCGCGTCGAGACGGTCAGGGGATACCCGCTGGCAAGGGACGTCCCCTGCGCGGCGGTCTTGTTCGCCGCCTTGCCGAGGCCCGCGATGTCGCGCACCCGCAGATCCGCCGCGCGAACGGGCGACGTCGCGACGAGCTGCGCGCGCGCCAGTCGAGGGCCGAGGGTCGCGATCGACGCCGGATCGACGTACGCCCCGACGGTGACGAGGTCGACTGCCGCGCTCACCCGTTCCGACGTCGCTCGGTGGAAAACGCCCTGCGCCGACGGACCGCCGTCCGCGTCGGCGATCAGGCCGGTCACGACGAACGCTCCATCGGGGCCCTGCCAGACGGTGCCGACGCTCGCGCCCACGCGCATCGCGACGGACTGCTCGAGGGCGATCTCGACGGGGGCGTCGACATCGGCGGGCCCGGGCGGCGTGCCCTCGACGACCGTCCACTGCCGCTGGAAGACCGGCGCCGACCCCAGGCGGACGCGCACGAGCGAACCGTCCACTGCGGTCGCCGTGACGTCAGGGAACGTCAGGATCCACTCCGGTTCCCCCAGCGCCGACCGCAACGGCTCATCGACGGTCGCGGGGTATCGTGCGAGCGTCGTCGTCACGTCATCGACGGTGTCGGCGCCCAGGGCGAAGTCGTCGAGTTCGGCGCTCAGAACGACACTCGCCGCAGAGTCCGACCCGGCCTCGCCCTCGGAGTCGATCGCCGCCGCGAGTCGCGCCTCGGCGACCGCGGCCAGCACGCGGGGAACGACGATCCCGGATGCCACGAGCACGGCGACCGCGAGCGACACGAGCATCAGCGCCGGGCGGTGCGGGGCGACCGTGCGCCACCACCCCCTCATCGTTGATCTCCCTCGACGACCAGGTCGCCGCGCACGGCGAAGCCGACGGCGAGGCCGAGCGCGAGGACGACCGCGGCGACGATGACGCCTCCCAGCAGGACGGGCTCGACGACGATATGGACCTCGATCGTGCGCGGCAGGGCGCCGGTGATCACGGCGGGCAGGAGCATCGCCGCGGTCGCCGCCGACGCCACGACCCCGACCACCGCGCCCGCCCCCACCCCGGCGGCGCTCTCCCTCACCCGCAGGCGTCGTCGCACCGCTGCGCCGACTCCGATCGCGCGGAGAGAGACGGCCTCGGCGAGCCTCGCCCGGCGAGTGACGAGCGCGATCGCGGCGAGTCCCGCGAGGGCCAGGATTCCCAGACCGGCTGCTCCCGCCCACAACAACGTCGTCACCGTCGACAACACGACGTACCCGTCGTCGGCAGCGGCGCCTGCCAGTCGCGCGCCATCGGGCAGCACCGCGGCCACGGCGTCGGTTCCGGAGCCCGCCGAGAGCCACGCGCCGTCTGCTCCGGGAAGGGCTGTGGCCGTGCGCAGGCGCGAAGAGAGGGCCGCCGCGGCATCGACGAACACAGCGGAATCCCGCGGCGCGCCGGGGATCAGCGGAACGACCGCGGCGACGCGGACCGGCCGTGCTTCCGCCCCGGGGGCGAGCGCGAGGGGCAGGGTGTCGCCCTCGTCCACTCCCGCCGCGGCGGCGAACGCCCGCGACACGACAGCCGAGGCCGCCGATCCCACCGGCACGAAACGCACGCGGGTGATCTCGCGTCCGATCGGCACCTCGGCGGGTCCCGGCGTGGTCCGCATGTCGATCGCGTCGCCGCTGATGTCGACGGGCATGACAGCCGTTCCCAGCTCGAGCGCCGATCCGTCTGCGTTCACGCCGTCGATCCCCACGGACGCCGCGAATTCCTCCGACGTCTCCACCTCCACCTCGATGGCCGCAAGCCGCCACGCGCCTCCGGGGCCGTCCGCGACGGGGGGAACGGCGAACGCGCCCTCGGGGCCGATCTCGACCGACAGGACGCGTCCCCAGTCGTCCGCCAGCACGACCGCGGCGGGCGACGCCGTGGCATCCGTCGCCCTCACTTCCACGCGCAGCGAGGCGGTCCCCGTGGGCAGCACGGGGCCCGCGGCGTCCGACCGCGCCCCCTCTGCCAGACGATCGCGATCGGGGATCGCCGGGTCGGCGAGGGCGGCCACCGCTGCCGGGGATGCGATCACGAGCGAGGTCGAGCGCGCGGCGATTGAGGCGTTCGAGGTCCACACGGGTGCGACACCCGCGACCCCGTCGACGGCGGAAACGCGCTCGAGCACCGCAGGCGTCAGATCGTCGCCGTCGCCGACGATGCGCACAGCGGTGCCCTCTGCGGAGGCGAGCGCCGTGCGATAGGCGGCGTCCCAGGTCGACTGGTACATCGCGGCGAAACCCAGCTGACCGACCACCACCCCCACGACGGCGATCGTCGCGGCGAGGGCGAAGGGGCGACGGGCTGCACCGGTCCCGAAGAGGAACCGGGTGGCCCCTCCGGCGGACGCCCGGCGCTCACGGAGGCGTTTGGTCACCACCAGCGGTCCCGCCGTCGCGACGAGCACCACGGCGGGTAGCAGCGCCGCCGGGGCGGCCACCGCGACGGGATCGGGCTCGAGCCCGCCGCGTCCGTCCGCCACCGTCGAGCCGAGCGTGAGAGCGCGCCAGGTCGTGAATCCGGCGACGAGGAGGAGGACGGATGCCGCGACCCCGGCGCCCCATCGCCACGACGGTGACACCGCGCCTTCGGCACGGCCCAGTGCTCGCACGTCACGCACGGCGAAGGCGGCGACGAGCACCGCGGGAGTCACGGCGCCCGCCGCCACAGCGGCGACGATCCACGGGACATCGACGAACGACGAGGTGAGCGCGACGACCACCGCCGCGCCGGCGAGGGATCCGACGACACCGGCAGGGAGCGCGCGCCCCGCTTCGACGGCGACGATCCGAGTCAGCGGTTGCCCCCGCGCCCAGCGGATCCGCCGTTCCGCGGCTACGGAGCCCACCAACAGAGCGGCGAACAGCGCCGTGACGGCGAGCGAGGCGAGCACGACCGTCGCGAGTGCGACGGGAGCCGCCGCATCGAGCACGGCGGCGCGGGCGGAGGCGATCTGCGCCGTGGGGACGAGGGCTCCCGCGGTCTCGATCTCCGCGGCATCCACCCCCTGCGCAGACAACGCCTCCGGAAGGGAGCGCCACCCCGCGCTCACGTCCTGCAAGGACGACAGATCGAGGTGCGCGGCGTCGGGCTGCAGCGTCCAGTGCACCTCGCGCGCGAGAGCGTCGGTCGTCGCGACGGCGTCCACGACCTCCGCCGACACCGCGACGGGGCCCACTCCCCCACCCGTCGCGAAGGCGGCACGCACACCGAACCACCGATCGGTCGCGGCGCGGGACGCGGACCAGAGCCCGGCGACCTGCACCGCCCGCCCGCCGACGACGAGGGTGTCGCCGACCCCGACCCCCAGCGTCGCGGCGTCGGTCGATCCGAGGGCCGCCTCGGCCGCCCCGGTGGGCCACCGCCCCGCGTCGAGGGGCAGAGCGGGGCCGTCGATACTCGCGAGGTACGCACGCCCCGGCCCCACGTCGACAAGCCCCGTGGTCTCGGTGCGTTCGATCGACAGGCCGACTCGCGCGGGCATCACCTGCTCGATCGCGCGGCGCACGAGCGCGTCCTGAGCGGCGGGGTCGCCGGATGCCGGCAGGGCGAGGTCGAGGCCGACCTCGAGGCCCGACCGGGCGCCGACCACACTGCGAGCACCGGCATCACCGGCCTGGTGCGTCAGGGTCGGCACGAGCACGGCGAGCGCCGTCGTCACCGCCGCGACGAGGGCGACCATGCCCCCGAAGACGACGCGCGATGAGGAGGGCAGAAGGCGCACGGGTTCCCTAAGCGAAGAGGATGAGGTGAACCTACTCCGCGCCGGACGTTTCTTCTGCGCCGCCATCGGCGATGCGCCACCCGCGGGACGGAATACGCAGCGACGGCCCGGGCGGCACTCGCCGGAAGCGCTTCAGAAATCGATCACGAAAATATAACGGCAGCCTCTTCCCCTCCGTTACCTCACCGTTATAGAGTGCATGCACGGTAGATGTTTTGCTGTGGCAGCTACCGACATGTGATTGCAGGACACTCTTGGTGCAGGGACAAGGGCCGGTCGGAAGCCTCTCCGACCGGCCCTTACTCTTGCCCCGCGTGCGAGGCGGACAGGTCCTCGACGGCTCTACGCTGAACTCATGACCGATCGCCGTCTCGCCGTGCAGGCCTGGGAGAGCCTCTTCCGCGCCCAGCACGAGGTCTTCGAAGACATCCGGTCGGATTTCGACAGCACCGAGCTGACGCAGGCCGAGTACGACGTGCTCCTCACCGTCACGCGCGCCCCCCGAATGACGGCACGGCTGCGCGACGTCACCGGCAACATGCTCATCAGCCAGCCGAGCGTCTCGCGTCTGGTCGAGCGCATGGTCGCACGAGGTTTGCTGACCAAGTGCGCCGACCCCGAGGACGGACGCGGTTCGCTCGTCACGGCCACCGAGAGCGGCGCCGTCATCTTCCGCCGCATCGCCGCGGCGCACGGCCGATCGATCGCCGAGCGTATGGCCCGCCTCGACAACGACGAACTCGCCCAGCTGCACGCCCTCACCGCGAAGCTGCGCGGACAGGACTGACCGCCACGAGCACCCGCCTCAGCACTCGATGACGTTGACCGCGAGGCCGCCCTCGCTCGTCTCCTTGTACTTGGTCGACATGTCGATGCCGGTCTGGCGCATCGTCTCGACGACGGCGTCCAGCGACACGTAGTGCGACCCGTCCCCGCGCAGGGCGAGCCGCGCCGCCGTCACGGCCGTCGATGCCGCGATCGCGTTGCGCTCGATGCAGGGGATCTGCACGAGACCGCCGACCGGGTCGCATGTGAGGCCGAGGTGGTGCTCCATCGCGATCTCGGCGGCGTTCTCGATCTGCCGGTTGGTTCCGCCCATCACCGCGGTCAGGCCGCCGGCGGCCATCGCACACGCCGAGCCGACCTCCGCCTGGCATCCGCCCTCCGCACCCGAGATCGAGGCGTTCGCCTTGAACAGCGACCCCAGAGCGGTCGCGGTGAGGAGGAATCGGCGGATGCCGCGCCGCCGATTCGCCTCTGCGACATCGCCGTCGTCCCACTGCGCGACCTCGCCGCGCGTCACCGCGTGACCGTCGTACCCGAGCAGCGCGCTGCCGACGAGTTCGCCGTAGGGCGTGACGGCGTTGCCGGCGCCGAGACCCGAGTCGGCCAGGAAACGCCACCAGTACATCGCGACGGCGGGCAGAATCCCCGCCGCACCGTTCGTCGGCGCCGTGACCACGCGCCCGCCCGCGGCGTTCTCCTCATTGACCGCGAGGGCGAACGCCCCGAGCCACTCCCCCGGAAGCTCCCGGTGCCCCTCCGCCTCGATGGCATCCAGCTGACCTCGGATCACCGCGGCTCGCCTTTTCACCTTCAGGATGCCGGGCAGCACGCCGTCGTTCTCGAGTCCGGCGTTCACGCAGGCTGCCATGGCATCCCAGATGCGATCCAGGCCCGCCGCGATCTCCTCGTCGGAGCGGAGCGCGGCCTCGTTCAGCCGCGCGGCCTCGGCGATCGTGATGCCGCGCTCGTCGCAAAGTTCGATCAGGGTCGCCGCGTCGTCGAAGTCGAGCGGCATCGGTGCCGCGGCCACGCGAGCGGGCTCACCCTCACGGCGGATGAAGCCGCCACCGATGGAGTAGAACGTGTCCTCCGCGATCACAGCCCCCTCGCCGTCGCGCGCGACGAGCGTCATGGCGTTGGGGTGGCCGGGCAGGCGGGTGCGCGGTTCGAGCGCGATGTCGGCCTTCGCGAACGGGATCTCGTGCCGGCCGGCGAGCGCCAGCGGGCGCCCCTCCGGCCAATCCGACCACGCCCGCCGCACGGCATCCGGGTCCACGGTCTCGGGGTCGAGGCCCTGCAGACCCGCCACGACCGCGTCGGGGGTTCCGTGGCCGATACCGGTCGCACCGAGCGAGCCGTAGAGGGCGCACGAGAGGGATGCCACCCGCTCGAGGACGCCGTCGTCCTCGAGTCGCGCGACGAATTGGAGGGCGGCCTTCATGGGGCCGACGGTGTGGGAGCTCGAGGGTCCGATCCCGATGGAGAACAGCTCGAACGCGGAGGTGTATGCGCTCATGCGGCCAGCGTACGTCCCGCCCCGGCGAGACACCTGGTCGTCACCGTCGCGCCACGCCCGGGATGCACGCCGTTCCGGGCCGATTAGACGTCTCCGGTGGTCCCGGCTATGCTGGACCACGGCCTGCGCGCCGTTTCGCGCGGAGGCCCTGCGCCCGTAGCTCAATGGATAGAGCATCTGACTACGGATCAGAAGGTTAGGGGTTCGAGTCCCTTCGGGCGCACACTGTGTTGAGACAGTAAGAGAAAGCCCCGGCGTGAGGAAACTCCGCCGGGGCTTTTTCTGTGCCCGGATGCCGGGACCCCGGCCGGTCCGCACGCCCTCAGGCCGAGGCCGCCTCTTCCGCGTGCGCGGCGTCCATCGCCGTCGAGTGCACCTGCAGAATCGCGACGGCCTCGTGCAGCGAGCCGAGGGGCGTCTCGATCTCGTCGTAGTGATGAACGAAACCGTTCGCGTCGCGGGCGCTCACCGAAACCAGGGCGTACCCCGGGCGGGCGACGCGCCTCGTGCGTCCCGATGCTCGCTGTGCCATGGCATCCGCCTTCCGTTCGCGCCGAGGCTACTCCGGTCCGCCCGGAAACCGGGTCAGCGCGCGGCGGACTTCTTCTTCTTGACGCTTTTGCCCGACTCGGGGTCCGGTGCGTCATCCGCCGCTTCCGGCTCCTCGGCCGAAGCGCGTTCCTTCGCCCGACGCTTCGCCTGCGAGGCGAGGCGGGCGAGATCGACCATGCGCAGCGCGTCCATGCGTGCCTTGCGCATCTGGGCGTACTCGGGATCGGCATCCGCCGTCATGCCCTCGACGTCGAGCCTCTGGCTGAGGTTCGCCTCGACATCTCCCCAGGCGGCGATCCGCGCATCCCCGACCAGGGCCTTGACCCGCTCGGGATCGTCGGCGAGAGCGCGCAACTCCTTCGCGACGCCGCGGGACTGCTTCGCGCGACGGCGGAGGTTGCGCGTGTCGCGGTCGCGGTAGTCGTGGGTGCCGGACGAGTCCGAGAACCGCCCCCAGGCGCGTTTGCGCTGATGAGTCACGCGTTCGGCGGCCTGGTCCTGCTCGTCGGCAAGGGAACGCAGCGTCTCGCGCGCCAGTTCGGCGAAAACCTCGCCGTCGAACTGGCCCCCGCGGGCGATCGTGTCGACGAGGATGCGGTTGCGCACGGCGAGCCGCGCCGCGGCTGTCGCGATCGACAGTCCCTCGGCGATGGCCTCCTTCGTGCGCCCCACGTGACCTCCCCGTCCAGGCTATCGTCCGGGGCGCCTCGATCGCTCAGGTGAGCTTCGCCACCACGGCATCGATACGACGGGTGCGGGTGTCGGCGGCCTTGGCGGTCTCGACGTTCGTGACGTGGGCTTTGCGCGCACTGGGCGAGAGGGCGTCGAACGCCTCGCGTGCACCGGCCGCGCTCAGGGCCGCGGCCAGGTCGTCGGGCACCTCGATCGTGCGCGGCTCCGTGTCGAGGGTGAGCTCGACGGAGAGGGCATCCCCTCCCTCGAGTCCCGTCGCGGCACGTTTGTCGGAGGAGAAGGGGATGAGGGCCTTACCGGCCATCGACCCGATCGTGCTGCGGAAGGTGAAGCCGTTCACCTCGACGACGACCGCGGCGCGCTTGCCGCCGCCGAGGTCGCCCAGCACCTCGGGCGGCACCTCGATGCCCGTGTTGTTTCCCATCTGCAGGAGAGTGGTCTCGAAACGCATGGCCAGAGTGTGGCAGATGCCGGCGTAGGTGAACAGCGGAAGAATTGCAATCCCCTCCGGTCGAGAAGGGGCCCTCTCTATGGTCGACTCTGTTGCGGAGGGCCTCGGAGAGTACTCGGGGGCCTTCTGTCGTTTCCGGATGCATACCCGAGTCACCCCGGTGCGCGCAAAGCCCAATCCGAATCGAGCATTGTCTCCGAAGATGTGTGGAGGCGGCCGGACGGTCGCTGCCAACACTCTGGGAGGTTCATCATGAGCTCATCACCCAACCGTCTCGTGGCCACCGTCTTCGGCGCTGTCTACCTGCTCGTCGGTCTCCTCGGCTTCGCCGTCACCGGCGGGGTCGGTTTCATCGCGACCCAGGGCGGACTGCTCCTCGGCATCTTCGAGGTCAACCCGCTGCACAACATCGCCCACCTGCTGATCGGTGGGGCCCTGCTCGTCGCCGGCCTGGCGAACGCACGCGCCGCCAAGGGCGTCAACACGACCGTCGGCGCCGTATACCTGCTCCTCGGCATCGTCGGCTTCTTCCTGGTCGGCACCGCCGCGAACATCCTCGCGCTGAACGTGCCCGACCACTTCCTGCACCTCGCGAGCGCTGTCGTGCTGCTGGGTGTCGGCCTCGGCACCGAGCGCAACGTCCCGCGCACCGCGGCGGTCTGAGCATGACTGCCGCGACCTTCGTGCGGTCGTGGCCCTCCGTATCCGCGTGGGGGGCCGGCCTGATCGCCGCAGCCCTCGGCGCGGGTGCCATCATCCGTCCCGATTCCGGGGCCGTCGCAAGCGGCCTCGGAATCGGGATGGTGATCCTCGGTCTCGCCTCCCTCACGTGGGGCGCGGCCGCGCTCTCCGCCGGGCGTCTCGTGGTCCCACGAGCCGCCCTGGCCGGAGCCCTCGTCACTTTCGCCCTCACTGCGGCGCTGATGTTCGCCGCCCCGGCGCACACGAGCATCCTCGGCGTCGCCGCGGCATCCGCTCTGCTCGTCATCGTCGGCGCCACCTGCGCCGTGCACCTTCGCCGCCTCGGGCGGGACTCCACGTCGACGCGCACCGCGCAGCCGATGAGCGTGGTCGGCCTTCTCGTCGCCGCCGCCGTCATCGCCGTGGTCGTCACTCCGGCCCTCGGGGCCACGCAGAACGCCGTGCTCCTGCGCGACGATGGCACCGTCCCCGTCATCTCGCACGAGGGTCACTGAGCGCCTCCACGGAGCCCACCCGCTCAGACGGTGGCACGCTGGAACAGTGACGATCGACGCTCCGAAACCCGTGCCCGGCTGGATCCAGTCGCTGCGCGGCAAGATCCTCGTCGCCCTCGCGGGGGATCCCACCGGCATGGCACCGTACGTGCGCGCCATCGCCGACGGCGACGACACCGGCTACTTCGTCGAGAACGGCCCGGCGTGGACCGTGCACGCCGGCATGGGAACCCTGGTGGCCGGCATCCGGGCCCTTCTCCTCCAGGCACTGCACCCCGGAGCCCTCGCCGGCGTACACGACTGGTCGCGCTACCGCGAGGATCCGATCGGGCGACTCACCGGCACGGTCCGGTGGGTCATCACGCTGACGTACGGATCGAAGACGCAGGCGGATGCCGAGACCGCACGCGTCGGGAGGTTCCACCGCCGCGTGCAAGGCGAGTACATCGCCGGGGACGGGAGCGAACGCGCGTACACCGCCGAGGCGGCGGACCTCGTCCGGTGGGTGCATTTGGCGTTCACCGACGCCTTCCTCGCCGGTCACGAGGTGTCGCGCACGCCCATCCCCGGTGGCCCCGACGCGTACGTCGCGGACTGGGCGACGGCCGGCCGGCTCATGCGGGTCGTCGACCCTCCCCTCACGCGTGACGCCCTGCGCGCCGAGATCGACGGCTTCGCCGACCGCGGTGAACTGCGCGGGGACGAACGCGTGGCCGACGTCGTGCGGTTCCTGCGCAAACCGCCGTTCCCCGGGCTGATGGGCCTGTCGTATCGCGTGCTCTTCGCCGCGGCGGTGGCCACCATCCCCCGCCGGTACCGCACGATGCTCGGGGTGCGGCGCTGGCCGCTTCCCGTCCTGACGCTCACGCGCGTGATCCTGCGCGTGACCGAACGCGCTCTGGGCTCGGGCCCGCGCGCCCAGGACATGGCGCGGCAGCGGCTGGCGCGGTTGCAGCGGGAGGGACGGGAGGCCGCGTGAGCGACGACGCCCGCCAGGCCGCCGAGCGCTACCGCCTCGACCGTCAGCTTCGCGATGCCGGTCTCGAGACGGAGTCCGCGCAGCCCGAAGGCCCCGCGCGGGGCTCCACGGCGGCCGAGCGAGCCGCATTCGTCGAGACCTCGATCCAGCAGGCGATCCGCCGCGGCGAGTTCGACAACCTCCCGGGAGCCGGCAAGCCCCTCCCCGACCTGGGCACCTCGCACGACCCCGACTGGTGGATCCGCCGCAAGATCGAGACCGAGCAACTGACCGGCCTAGGCCCTCCCGCGCTGACCCTGCGCGTCGAGCACGCCGAGATGGCGGAGCGATTGGATGCCATCGCGCGCGAACCCGACGTCCGCGAAGCGGTCGAGGACTTCAACCGTCGCGTGATCGAAGCCCGACGGCAGCTGCAGGGCGGACCGCCGGTGGTGACGCCGACGGTGGACGTCGAGGCCGAGGTGACCGCGTGGCTGGAGAGGCGGCGGGCCCGTGTCGAGGCGGCCGCGGTGGCGGCAGCACCCCGCCGCCGGCGGTGGTTCCGGCGCAGCTGACGGGGCTCTGAACCGGCTGCTCCGTCAGAGCGCCGCCAGCGCCTCCGCGCGTTCGACGAGGGCTCGCGCACGAGCCAGGGTCGGCGCGTAGGAGCCGTCGACCGGACCGTCGGGCGTCGTCGAGAGCAGCGACCGAGCGGCCTCCACGTCGGCCGGCGCCGGCGTGAATCCGGAGTGCGCACCGGGGACGGCGGCATCCTGAAGCGCGAGCGTGCCGGTGAACCCCATCGCGACCGCGTGCAGGGCGGCTTCCCGCGCCTGGTCGACCGGACCGCACGGGCCGTCGATCGGTCCCGCGATGCCGGCCGCTGCCGAGGCGACGACGAGCTGCGCGCGGGGCCACGACAGCGCGATCCGGTCGGCGGCCATTCCGGTGTCGCGGCGGAAGTCGCCGGTGCCGAAGGCGAGGCGGCGGGTCGCGGGGTGGGCGGCGATGGCGGGGGCGGCCAGCAGCGCCGCGGCCGACTCGACCATCGCGACGATCGGAGAGCCGGAGGGGAGGGATGCCGCGACATGGGCCACATCGTCGGGTCCGGCGCACATGGCCAGCACGACGCCGGCGAGGCGGTCGCCGAGCTCGCGACCGAGGGCGAGGTCGTCTTCCCCGTCGCGCGTCCCGGCGGCGCTGATGCGCAGCCACACCGACTCTTCGGCGGCTGCCCGCCGGACGCGGTCGCGGCCCTCGGCTTTGCGGCCCGCGGGGAGGCCGTCCTCGAGGTCGAGGACGAGCACGTCGGCCGCGGTCTCGAGTCCTCCCGCGAGCGGGGAGCGGAGCATCCAGGTGCGCGCGAGGTCGACACGCGCCGGGGCGGAGGCGGCCGAAGCCGCCCCCGCCGAGGTGTGGTGCGTCAGGGTCACGAGCGACCCCGAGCGACTGCCTCCGCCTCCGCCTGAGCGCGGAACGCGTCGAGCGACTGCGTGTCGACCGTGGCCGCAGGTCCCGTGCCGGCCTCTGCCGACGCCTGCTCCTTGGCATCCGCCGCGGGAGTCGCCGAGTGGTCGTGGCCGGTCAGCAGCGTCTCGTCGAACGGGATGTTGCCGGCGAGCACCTCGCGGACGCGCTGTCCGTCGTACTGCTTGGTCCAGACGCCGATGAGCATCGTGGCCACGGCGTTGCCGGTGAAGTTCGTCACGGCACGGGCCTCGGACATGAAACGGTCGATGCCGACGATGACGCCGACGCCGTCGACCAGGTCGGGGCGGTAGGCCGACAGGCCACCGGCGAGGGTGGCGAGGCCGGCGCCGGTGACACCGGCGGCGCCCTTCGACGCGATGATCATGAAGATCATGAGGCCGATCTGCTCACCGATCGACATCGGCGAACCCATCGCGGTGGCGATGAAGAGCGACGCCATCGTGAGGTAGATGGCCGTGCCGTCGAGGTTGAACGAGTACCCGGTCGGAACGGTGATGCCGACGACCGGCTTCGAGACGCCGAGGTGCTCCATCTTGGCGATGAGGCGGGGCAGAGCGGCCTCGGACGACGAGGTGCCGACGATCAGCAGGTACTCGCGACCCAGGTACTTCATCAGCGTGAAGATGTTGACGCGCGTCACGACGTACAGGAGCGTGCCGAGCACCACGGCGATGAAGAGGAAGCAGGTGATGTAGAAGGCCCCCATCAGGATGCCGAGGCTGATCACGGCCTGGAAGCCGGTCTTACCGACGACCGCGGCGATGGCGCCGAAGGCGCCGATGGGCGCGAGCCACAGGATCATGCCCAGGATGCGGAAGACCAGCACCTGGAAGTTGCGGATGCCCTCGACCATGCGCGCTCCGCGCTCGCCCATGCCCTGCAGGGCGAAGCCGACGAGGAGGGCGATGAACAGCACCTGGAGGATGCTGCCGCCGGTGAAGGCGGAGAAGAACGTGGTGGGGATGATGCCGAGGATGAACTGCTGCGTCGAGGTCGCCTCGGAAGCAGGTGCGTCGTACTGAGCGCCCGCGATGTTCAGACCGTCGCCCGGGTGGATGATGTTGCCGACGACGAGGCCGATGATCAGGGCGAACGACGACATGACGAGGAAGTAGACCATCGCCAGGCCGCCGATCTTGCCGACCGTGGAGGCCTTGGCGATCGAGCCGATGCCCACGACGATCGTGCAGAAGATGACCGGGGCGATCATCATCTTGATGAGGTTGACGAAGCCCTTGCCGATGGGCTCGAGGGCCGTGGCGAACTGCGGGGCGACGAGGCCGACGATGACACCGGCGACGACCGCGACGATGACGGAGATGTAGAGCCAGTGATTGCGGTCGATCTTCTTGCGCGGCCGACCGTCTCGGGTGGTGCGGAGTGAGAGTGCCATGAGCGACTTCCCCTTTTCTAACGCCTTCGTTGAGTCCGGCGGGGGCGCCGGGTTGATGTGACGACTTTGATCGACGCGAGCCGTCCGGGCGATTTGTGGTCGTATTGTTCACGGCAGGCGCGCGGAAGGGCGGAGCGATGAGACTGAGCGTGGGCGGACGCCTGGCGTTGGTGTCGCTGGGCGTCGTCATCCTCGTCGCGGGCGTTCTGGCGGCGCTGCTGTCGCTGCAGTTAAGCGATTCGGGGCAGCGCGAGGCCGAGAAGGTGACGCGCTCGGTGGCCGAGACGCTCGCGCACGAACCCGATGTGGCCGCTCTCGTCGCGCAGCGCGATTCCGGCACCCTGCAGCCGATGGTCGAGCAGATCCTCTCCGACGCCGACCTGTCGTTCGTCACGATCATGACCCCCGACGGCATCCGCCTCACGCATCGCAACCGGTCGGAGATCGGCGAGCAGTACCTCGGCTCGCGCACCGAGGCGCTGGCCGGGCAGACCTACACGGAGGTCTACGAGGGCACCCTCGGCCCGTCGGTCCGCACCATCGCGCCGATCCGCGCCGGGGGCGAAGGAAACTCCGCCATCGTGGGCTTGGTGGCCGTCGGGGTGACCCTCGGCGCCGTGCAGCAGGACATCGCCGCTCGTGCGCCGCTGATCGTCCTGGCATCCGCCGTCATCGTGGGCCTGGGGGTGCTGGGCGCTCTGTACGTGAGACGGAGCGCCCGACGCGTCACCGGCTCGTATACGCCCGCCGAGCTGTCGCGTCTCGTCGAAAGCTACGAGACGGTTTTGCATTCGCTGCGCGAGGGGCTCGTCGTCACCGATCGCTCGGGGCGGATCGTGCTCTACAACGACGAGGCCGCCGACCTGCTGGGCCTGCCCCCGGCGACCAGCGGGCAGGTCTCGATCGACCCCCGCGAGATCGAGATGGATGCCGGCCTCGCCGAGGCCATCGCGACCGGTCGACGCATGGTCGAGGAGACCGTCGTCAACGGCGACCGCGTCCTGCTCGTCAATCAGGAGGAGGCACGCGACCTCTCGGGCCGTCGGGCACCCGAACGTGGCCGGGTCATGACCCTTCGCGACCGGTCGGAGCTGCAGGCGCTGCTCGGCGAGCTCGAGGGCGTCCGCACCCTCAGCGACACCCTTCGCTCGCAGACGCACGAGCACGGGAACCGCCTGCACGCCCTGCTGGCGCTGCTCGAGCTCGGGCGCGTCGACGAGGCCCGCCGACTGATCGTGGCCTCGACGGGCGACCGCCAGGAGCTCGCCGACCGCCTGGTATCGGACGACGAGGACGCCGTCGTGGTCGCTCTGCTGCTCGGCAAGCTCGACGAGGCCGCCGAGCGCGGGGTGCGCCTCGACCTCGACGTCGCCGAGCCGACGCCCGCGCTCCCCCTCGCCGTGGGCGAAGCGGTGACGGTGGTCGGGAACCTCGTCGACAACGCCCTGGATGCCGCGGCGGCCGGCGCCGACCCCCGCTGGGTGCGCGCGACGCTGCGCGAGGGCGGTGGCGATGTGGTGCTCGAGGTCTCGGACAGCGGAGCGGGCTTCGACCCCGCGCTCGTCGACCCCTTCGCGTTCGGCGCCTCCACCAAGCCCGCGCACTCCCCCGGCGGCCGGGGTGTCGGTCTCGCGCTCGTGCGCGACATCGTCGCCGCGCACGGCGGCACGCTGCAGGTGGTCGAGGGCCCCACCACCGTGCGCGTCTTCCTCCCCGCCGTCGCCGAGGCGGTGGTCCCGTGATCCGCGTGCTGGTCGTCGACGACGATGCGCTCGCCCTCGAACTGCACAGCGCGTACGTCGAGCGCGTGCCGGGGTTCGAGGTCGCGGGGCATGCATCCGGCGCACGCGCCGCCGTCACCGCCCTGGCCGACCCCGAGCGCCGGATCGATCTGGTGCTGCTCGACATGACCATGCCCGATGGTTCGGGCCTCGACGTCGCGCGACGGCTGCGAGCGACGGGCTCGCGCGTCGACATCATCGCGGTGACGGCGGTGCGCGATGCCGCCACCGTGCGCGCGGCCGTGTCGATCGGGGTGGTGCAGTACCTGATCAAGCCGTTCACGTTCGCGGCGTTCCGAGACCGCCTCGAGGCGTACCGCTCCTACGTCGAGGGGCTCGACCGCGCGGCCGGCGAAGCCACGCAGTCCGAGGTCGACGCCCTGTTCGGGTCGCTGCGCACGGTCAGCGCGCCGGACCTCCCCAAGGGCCTCAGTGACGAGACGCTGCACGCCGTCGCCGACCGCGTGCGCACCGCCGACGGGGCGGTGTCATCGACCGAGGTGGGCGAGAGCGAGGGCATGTCGCGCGTGACCGCCCGCCGCTACCTCGAGCACCTCGCCGACGTGGGACGCGTCCGCCGCGTCCCCCGCTACGGCGGCCAGGGCCGACCCGAGATCACCTACGCCTGGGTGCGCGGGTAGGGCCGGGCGTCGGCCGCCCGTTGAGTGTCCGAGACACCCGGACGTTTGGGAAAAGTGTCCGGGTGTTCCGGACACTCACGCGAGAGGTGGGCCGGGGGCACGGCATCCGGGATCGTGAACGGACTCAGAGGTCGAAGGCGGCGCGCACGCCCTCGTTCACGACGACGCCGGCGCGCACGTTCAGCCCCTTCGCCAGGGAGGGATCGGCGGATGCCGCGGCCTCCCAGCCCTGATCGGCGATGCGCGTGATGTACGGGAGGGTGGCGTTCGACAGCGCCCGGGTCGAGGTGTGCGGCACCGCGCCGGGCATGTTCGCGACGCAGTAGTACAGCGAGCCGTGCACGCGGAAGGTGGGCGCGTCGTGGGTGGTCGGGTGCGAGCCCTCGAAGCAGCCGCCCTGGTCGATCGCGATGTCGACGAGCACCGAGCCCGGCTTCATCGCGGCGACCATGTCGTCGGTGACGAGCTTCGGCGCTGCGGCGCCGGGGATGAGCACCGAGCCGATCACGAGGTCGGCGTCGGCGAGCTGCTCGGCGATCTCGAGACGGGTCGACGCGCGCGTCTCGATCGCACCGCCGAAGCGTTCCTCGAGCTGACGGAGCTTGGGCAGCGAGATGTCGACCACCGTCACGCGCGCGCCGAGTCCGAGGGCGTTGGCCGCGGCGTGCTCGCCCGCGACGCCGCCACCGATCACGACGACCTTCGCCCGCGGAGTGCCGGGGACGCCGCCGGGGAGCAGACCGCGACCGCCCGAGGCCCGGAGCAGGTGGTGGGCGCCCTCGATGATCGACAGGCGACCCGCGACCTCGCTCATCGGGGCCAGCAGGGGCAGCGCGCGGTCGGGCGTCTGGACGGTCTCGTAGGCCACGGCCGTGGTGCCCGCTGCCATCAGGGCATCGGTCAGCGGTCGGTCGGCGGCGAGGTGCAGGTAGGTGAAGAGGGTGAGGTCGCGGCGGAGGAAGCCGTACTCGGGGGCGATGGGTTCCTTCACCTTGACCAGCAGCTCGGCACGCGCCCAGGTCTCTTCGGCGGTGTCGACGATCTCCGCACCGGCCGCGCGGTACTGCTCGTCGGAGAAGCCGCTGCCCTCGCCCGCGCCCGCCTGCACGAAGACCTCGTGACCACGGTGGACGAGCGCATCGACGCCCGCGGGTGTCATGGCGACGCGGTTCTCGTTGTTCTTGATCTCGGTGGGCACGGAGACGCGCATGGGTTCCTCCTCGAGCGGATGAGCGTTGTCGAGAGGATCGCAGGAAAGATCATTTCCGTGGTGTTTCTCCGCAGATTCTTCGGCAAAATGCCCAACGAGAGCGATATCCTTGGATGCCGCGGGCGTCACGCCCCGTCCGACGCGAAGGATCTACGGTGCCCGACGACGACCTGCATCCCCTCGACCAGCGCATCATCGAGCTGCTGTCGGCCGACGCGCGGATGACGAACGCCGCCCTCGCCGAGGAGCTCGGGGTGGCGGCATCCACCGCTCATTCCCGCCTGCGGGGCCTTGTCGACCGCGGGCTGATCACCGGGTTCCACGCCGCCGTCGACCAGAGCCGTCTGGGACGGGGACTGCAGGCGATCGTCGGGGTGACCCTCCGCCCGGGGCAGCGGCAGGAGAGCATCCGCGCGTTCGCGCACGAGATCCGCCGTCACCCCGACGTGATCCAGTTGTTCTTCCTCGGCGGTGCCGACGACTTCCTCGTGCACATCGCCGTCGACGACTCCTCCGCCGTGCGCCGCTTCGTCGTCGATCACCTCTCGGCTCGGCACAGCGTCGCCTCGACGCGCACGAGCATCATCTTCGAATACCACCGCAATGCCCTGGCGGCGGACTTCGATTGAGCCGGGCTTCTCCTCATCGCGCGTGAGGTGCCAAGAATTGTCGCTTCGGCGCCCCCGGAAGCGACACTTCTTGGCGCCCCACGCGGGTCGGGCGGGGGCGGGGCGGGCGGATGGGGCGGGGCGCGCTGTCAGCGCACGGCGGCGGCGATCGCCGCGATGTCGGTGGGCGTCGACCGGCAGCAGCCGCCCACCAGGCGCGCGCCCGCGGCGACCCAACCGGGCGCGTCATCGGCGAGCGGGGCGGCGCCGCCGTGCCACGTGCGGGTCGCGGCATGCCACGTCTCGCCCGTGTTCGGGTAGACCACCAGCGGCAGGCCCGGGGCGGCAGCCAGGGCAGGCAGCACCGACGCGGGGGCGCAGCAGTTCACCCCCACGGCGACGACACCGGGAGCGGATGCCGCTGCACGCAGCGCCGCGGCGAGCGCCCCGGGCTCCGCGAAACCGGTGCTGTCGGCCGAAAGGCTGACGAACGCGGGCATCTCGAGCGCCGCGAGCTCGAGCGTGAGGGCCTCCACCTCCAGCGGAGAGGGGATCGTCTCGACCGCGAGCACGTCGGCTCCGGCACCCGCGAGCAGATCGAGGCGCCGGCGGTGGGCCTCGCGCAGCTCGGCGAGCGAGAGCCCGTATGCGCCGGTGTACTCGCTCCCGTCGGCGCGGAGCGCTCCGATCGGACCGACGGATGCCGCGACCACCACGTCGCCGGCGTCTCGCGCGACGGACACCGAACGGCGCAGGAGCGCCTCGACCTCGGCATCCGGGATCTCTCCCCCGAAGCCGATCTGGTACGACGCCGTGATCACGACCTCGGCGCCCGCGGCGACGAACTCGGCGTGTGCGGCGCGCACCTCGTCGGGGTCGTCGCGCAGCACCCGCGCCGACCACAGGGCGGAGGTGACGTCGTTGCCGCGCGCTTCGAGCAGCGTGCCGAGGCCGCCGTCGAGGACGACGGGGCGCTCGGTCAGAGCGGTGGCGAGGTCGATCACGCCTCGTGCGTCTCGCCCGCGGCGAGCACGCGCAGGGCGCTCGCGAGGAGGGCCTGATCTTGGCGGCTCACGTCGCGCAGGGCCTCGGCCTCGAGGCGGACGAGCTCGGTCATCGCGGCATCGACCCGCTCGATCCCCTCGGGGGTGATGGCGACGAGGATCGCGCGTCCGTCGGAGGGGTTGGGGCGGCGGTTGACGAGCCCGCGCTCGGCGAGCTTGTCGAGGCGGTTGGTCATGGCGGCGCTGCCGATCATCGTGGCGGTGATCAGGCGCGTCGCGCTGAGCTCGGTGCCGGCGCGGCGGAGCACGGCGAGCACGTCGAATTCCCACACGGCGATGTCGGCGCTCGCGAAGGCCTTGGCACGGAGCTTCGACAGGTGGAAGGCCGCGCGGCGCAGGCGCGACATCACATCGAGGGGCGTCAGATCGATGTCGGGCAGCAACTGCGACCAGGCGTCGATGAGGAGGTCGACCTCGTCGTCTTTACTGCTGGCGGTGGGCACACCTCGACGGTACCGGAGTGCGAGGGCGGTGCGGCCCGCGACGGGCGGTGCGGGCGTTTCGCGCGACGGCAGGCGTTGGCCCTGCGAACCTCAGCGACGGACGGCGGGCACCGGCTCGTCGCGGCGGGCCGCCTCGGCGATGCGCTCACGACGCGCATGACGGGCATGCTGCAGCACGCTCACCGTGACGATGACGGCCAGCAGGGCGTACAGCGCGATCGTCAGCGGCGAGGCGACGAGGATCGACGGGTCGCCCTCCGACACGGCGAGCGCGCGGCGCAGCTGCGTCTCGGCCATCGGCCCGAGGATCGCGGCGATGAGCACCGGAGCCAGGGGCAGAGAGAACCGGCGCATCACGAAGCCGACCACGCCGATCGCGACGGCCAGCCACAGGTCGACCACTCGGGAGGCGATGGCGTAGACGCCGAGCATCGCGACCACCGTGATGCCCGCGTACAGGTAGTGGCGCGGGATGAGCAGCAGCTTCGCCCAGACGGCGGCGAAGGGCAGGTTGATGATCAGCAGGATGATGAGCCCGAGGAACAGGCTCGCCAGCAGCGGCCACACGAGATCGCCGGAGCGCTCGAACAGCAGCGGACCCGGCTGCATGCCGTACTGCTGGAAGGCGGCGATCATCATCGCGGCCGTCGCCGAGGTGGGCAGGCCGAGCCCCAGCAGGGCGCCCATGGCCGAGCCCGCGGTCGCGTTGCCCGCGGCCTCGGGGGCGGCGACGCCCTGGATCGCTCCGCGCGAGCCGAAGTCCGTGTCGCCGCGGCGGCGGGCCAGACGCTTCTCGGTGCCGTAGGCGAGGAAGGTGGGAACCTCGGAGCCACCGACGGGGATCGCCCCGAAGGGCACGCCGAACGCGGTGCCGCGCAGGAACGCGGGGAGGGCCTGACGCCACTCACGCTTCGACAGCAGCGGCGAGCCGCTGGGGGCGACGAGTTCGCCGGGGCCGCCGGCACGACGGATGTGCGACGAGACGTGCAGCACCTCGCCGATCGCGAGCAGACCCACGGTGATGACGATGATGGAGATGCCGTCGAAGAACACCGGGCTGCCGCCGGTGAAGCGCTCGGCGCCCGTCATCCCGTCGATGCCGACGAGGGCGAGGGCGAAACCGAGGCCCAGTGCCACGAGTCCGCGGACGATCGAGTCGGCGACGACGGCCGAGATCGCGACGAACGCGAAGACGGCGAGGGCGAAGTACTCGGCCGGGCCGAAGACCTTGGCGAGCTCGACGATGTAGGGCGCGAAGAACACCACCAGCACGCACGCGATGGTTCCGCCGATGAACGCGCCGATCGCCGAGGTGCCCAGGGCCTTGGCCGCCCGGCCGCTCTTGGCCATCCGATGCCCCTCGAAGGTCGTCGCGATCGCCGAGGAATTGCCGGGGGTGTTGAGCAGGATGCCGGCCGTGGAGTCGCCGAAGAGCCCGCCGAAGTAGATGCTCGCGAACATGATGAACGCGCCGGTGGGGTCGAGGCTGAAGGTGACCGGCAGCAGCAGAGCGACGGCCATCGCCGACCCCAGGCCGGGCAGCACGCCCACGGCCGTGCCGAGGACGGCGCCGATGACGAGGAACAGCAGGTTCTGCGGCGTGAAGGCGACCGCGAACCCGTCGGCGAGGTTGATCAATTGATCCACGGCGAGAGTCCTTCCAGGATGCCGGCGGGAAGCGACAGGCCCAGGCCCGCGCCGAAGGCGAGTTGCACGAGCGAGGACACGATGACCGAGACGCCGATGTCGAGCAGGGGTCGGCGGCTGCCGAACGCCCACGACAGCACCCAGAACAGCGCGGCGGCCGAGATGAGCCAGCCGAGCACGGGCAGCGCGACGATGAAGACGGCGAGGGCCGCCACCGTGATGCCGAGCGTGCGCCAGTCGATCGCCGCGGGCTTTGCCGAGGACGCGACGTCTTCGGGAGAGACGACGCGGATCTCTCCGGTCGCATCGATCGCGCCGAGGTCTTCGAGCATCTCGTTCGAGATCTCGACGGGGTCGTCGGCGACGTGCGAGCGGCGTGTCGTGCGCAGCACCTCGACCAGCAGTCCGACTCCCGCGAGCCACAGGAAGCCGCTCACGAGCATCGGGAAGAACTGCGGACCGGGGAAGGCGACGTCGGCGGGGACGCGCATCGTCACGGTGCCGTAGGTCATGAACGCCGCGAGCACGAACACGCCCGCGACGACCACCAGCTCGCTTCGACCGGTGTACCAACGCGGCGTGCGCTGGACGCGCAACGACCCCGTGGTGAGGGTGGACGGTTCGGTCACAGACCCAGCTCCTTCATGATCGCGGTCGTGCGTTCGGTCTCGGCCGAGAGGTAGGCGGCGAACTCCTCGCCGGCCAAGAAGCTGTCCTGCCAGCTGTTGCGGGCGAGCACTTCCTTCCACGCGTCGGTCTCGCGCATCTCGGATGCCATGGCCACCAGCTCCGCGTGCACCTCGTCGTCGATGCCCGGAGGCGCCACGAGCCCGCGCCAGTTCGACATCGCGACCTCGACGCCCTGCTCGCGGAAGGTGGGCACGGCGACGTCGTCGAGCGGCTCTTCGGACGACAGGGCGAGGGCACGGAGGTTGCCCGACTCGATCTGGTCGCGGAAGTCGTTGTAGCCCGAGAGACCCGCCTGGGTGGTGTGGGACAGGAGCGAAGTGACGACCTCGCCGCCGCCCGGGTAGGCGAGGTAGTTCACGCGCTGCGGGTCGATCCCTCCCTGCTGGGCGAGCATGCCCGCGAGCAGGTGGTCGATGCCGCCGAGCGAGCCGCCCGCGATCGCGGTGCCCTCGGGGTTGGCGAGGAACGCCTGCATGAAGTCGTCGAGGGTCTGGAACGGCGAATCGCCCGGGACGACGAGGACGTTGTAGTCGTCGGCGAGACGCACGATGGGTCGGACGTCCTCCAGGCTCACGGGCGAGCGGTTGACGATGACCCCTCCGACCATCACGCCCCCGGTGACGAGCATGATGTCGTGCCGATCGCCCATCTCGGCGACCGCGCCGAGGCCGATCGTGCCGGCGGCGCCCGGGATGTTCATCACCTGAACGGCTCCCGCGATCCCCTCCTCGCGCATCACCTGCTGCGCCTCGCGTCCGAAGGTGTCCCACCCGCCGCCCGGTGCGGCCGGGGCGACGATCGTGAGCTTCGTGCGGGGGTTGGCCACGCCGCCCGTCGCCGCGGCGCTCACGCCCGCCGTCACGAACAGGGCCGCGGCGACGACACCGACGATCGCGCCCGCGATGCGGCGGCGTCGAGGTGAGCGCGCGGGCTGTGCCGCCTCTGCTGGCGTCGGATCGTGCATCAAGCCCTCCCGGGACATCGTCGTTGCCGGATGAGAAGCTAGGTTGTCAGCGCCTCTCCCCCGGGGGCGCGTTCGGAGGGCTTTGCGCTCTTTGATGCTCACGACGTTCCGCTCCCGGCGAGCAGCCGAGACGAACCACCCGGCACGAGGAGGTGCCCATGTCGACCGTCCGCCCCGAGCGCGCTCCGGTGCGCGTGCGCCTGGCCGTGCTGCTGGCCCTGCAGTGCGCCGTCGTGCTGGTGTGCGTGCTGGCCACCACCCTCGTCGCGGTCCGGGTGCAGGAGCGCAGCATCCGCGCCGCGACCGAGGAGCGCGTGCTCGATGTCGCCCGGAGCCTCGTCGAGCTCGATCAGGTGCAGCGCGCCGTGCTGCTCGACGCCGACGCCGCCACCGCGGAGCTGCAACCCCTCGCCGACGTCGTGGCCGCGGCATCCGGGGTCGACTACGTCGTCGTGACGGACGCGCGCGGCATCCGGCTCACCCACCCCAACCCCGCCGAGCGCGGGCGGAGCGTCTCGACCGATGCCACGGCCGTGCTGGCGGGCGAGACGTTCCTCGGCACCGAGACCGGCACGATCGGTCCAAGCCTTCGCGCGAAGGTCCCGGTGCGCGCGGGCGACGCGTCGGTCATCGGCACGGCGTCGGTCGGCGTCCTCGAATCCGAGATCTCGGGCAGCTACGAAGAGGCCCTCGGCGGGTTGCTGCCGTGGGTGGCCGGATCGATCGTGCTCGGCGTCGTGCTGAGCGGTGCTCTGACCGCAGCCCTGCGGCGACGCGTCCGGCGGCTCGAGGCCGACGCGCGCGAACTCGAGACGCAGCGGCGCATCTCCGGCGCCCTCCGCGACCAGACGCACGAGTTCCACACGCGGCTGCACGTGATCCGGGGGCTGGTCGCCGAGGGCGAGACCGGCGAGGCGCTGACCTATATCGGGGGCCTGGCGCCCGTGGCATCCGGCCTGTCGATCGACGACCCGGCGCTGCGCGCCCTCCTCGAGGGGCTGTCGAGCGAGCACCCGGGGCTGCGCGTCGACCCGGCGAGCCTCGTGCCCCGCGGCGCGATCGACGACGACGTGCTCACGGTCGTCGGCAACCTCGTGCGCAACGCCGCCGAAGCCGCGGGGGCCGGGGGACGCATCGACGTGCTCGTGCTCGCGGGAGACGAGCGCCTCACGATCGACGTCGCCGATGACGGACCGGGGGTCGCGCCCGCCGACCTCGCGCGGATCTTCGACCGCGGCTTCAGCTCGAAGGGCTCCGCGGGCCGAGGCGTCGGGCTCGACCTCGTGCGGCGCGTCATCGGGGCGCGCGACGGCTCGATCACCGTCGGAACGTCCCCCCTCGGCGGGGCGCGCTTCACCGTCGACCTGCCGAATGCGGGGGTGCCGGCGTGATCCCGGATGCCGTGATCCGCACGATCATCGTCGACGACGACCCCGCGGTGGTGCGGCTGCACACCGCCTACCTCGAGTCGCTGCCCGGGTTCCGGCTCGTCGGAACGGCGCGGTCGGGGGCTGCGGGAGCGGCGCTGGCGACGGGGACCGACGTCGACCTCGTGCTGCTGGACATGAACCTGCCGGACTTCAGCGGCGTCGAGGTGCTGCACCGGCTGCGGCTCGTGCGGGAGTGGGCCGTCGACGTGCTCGTCATCAGCTCCGCGCGCGACACCCTCACCATCCGGCAGGCGGCTGCCGCTCACGTGGTCGGCTACCTCGCCAAGCCCTTCACCCGCGAGGCGTTCGTGCGTCGCCTCGAGGAGTACCGCATCGGCCGCGCCTCCCGCCCCGCCGAAGTGCCCGTGAGCATGGGCCAGGGCGATATCGACCGACTCGTCGGGCCCGTGACCGCTCCGGTTCGCGCGGTGCCGGCATCCACCGCTCTCCTGCCCAAGGGCCTCGCCGAGTCGACCATGCACACCATCCGCGCCGCTCTCCACCCCGTGACCCCGGCGAGCGCCCGCGACATCGCCGCCGCGTCGGGGGCTTCGCGCGCCACCGTGCGGCGGTACCTCGACGTGCTCGTGGCGCGCGGCGAGGTCGACGTGTCGCACCGCTTCGGGGCTCGGGGACGGCCCGAGGTGCTCTACCGGCTCGCCACGCGCTGAGCGGGCGCTCGCCCGAGGTCAGCGCGAGCGCGGCGGCGCGGTCGTCCCGCGCGCGACGAGGCGCGTCGGCAGTTCGATGTGCGTCTCGGTCAGGGTCTCGCCCGCGAGCAGCGCCAGCACCATCCGCACGGCCTCCGCGCCGAGGCGCTTCATGGGCTGACGGATGGTGGTCAGGGCGGGCTGCGCGCGAGCGGCCTCGGGAACGTCGTCGAAGCCGACCACGGACAGGTCGTCGGGCACGCGCAGCCCGCGCGCTGCGGCGACCTCGATGATCGACAGCGCCGAGAGGTCGTTGGCGGCGAACACCGCGGTGGGCGGGTCGTCGAGCGCGAGCATGGCCTCGGCGGCCTCGCGGGCGACGTCCTGCTCGTAGCGACCGACGCCGACCAGCGCCGGGTCGAACGCGATGTCGGCGGCCGCGAGGCCGGCGCGGTATCCCGAGGCCCGCGCGACGGCGGAACGCAGATCCGGCCGCCCCGCGATGAACCCGATCCGCCGATGACCGAGCTGCACGAGGTAGTGCACCGCCTGCTGCGCGCCGGTGTAGCTGTCGGATTCGACGGTCGGCAGGTCTCCCCGGCCCGTGTGCGGATCGATCGCCACGATGGGCACCTCGCCCGAGACGCCGACGACCGTGGGGGTGACGATGATCGCGGCGTCGATGAGCGTGCCGCTCAGCCGACTGAGCGAGCGGCGCTCCCACCCCTCGCCGTCTCGGCGCGCGCCGGTATAGGCGAGAAGGTCGTATCCGGTGTCGGAGAGCGCTCCCCCGACCCCCTTGAGGATCTCGGCCGAGAACGGCTCGATGTCGGCGACGAGCACCCCGATGACGCCGGTCCGGCGCGAGCGCATGCTGCTGGCGACGAGGCTCGACTCGTACCCGAGGGTCTTCACGGCGTCCAGTACCCGACCCACCGTCTCGGGCGACACCCCGTAGCGCCCGTTCACCGCTTTCGACACCGTGGCCACCGAGACCCCGGCCGCCGCGGCGACGTCGTGGATTGTCGCGCGTCTGGTCATGGCATCCGACCCTAGCGTGGAAATCATTTTCGAAAACGTTTGACGACCTCTTCACCCCCGGGTGACACTGCTCACACCTCGGCGGGCAGCAGACCCCGAGAAGCGCACGAAGGAACGACCGGCAGAGCAGCCGAACAACCGACGCGCCCCGCGGCGCACCTCGACGAAGAGAAACGGGCATCACATGAACACGCGCAAGATCCTCGCCGGAGCGGCCCTCGCCGTCGCCGGGACCCTCGCCCTCGGCGGTTGCGCCGCGGGCGGCGGCGGGCAGAACGCCGACGGCTCGGTCACACTGACGCTGTGGCACAACTCGACCACCGGTGACGGCAAGAAGTACTGGGAGGACACCGCGGCGGCGTTCGAGGCGGCCAACCCCGGCGTCACGATCGACATCCAGTCCCTGCAGAACGAGGAGATGGACGGCAAGCTCCAGACCGCCCTCAACGCCGGCGACGCCCCCGACCTGTTCATGGCCCGCGGCGGCGGCAAGCTCGCCGACATCGTCGCAGCCGGCCAGGCGATGGATCTCACCGACAAGATCTCCGCGGATGCCAAGACCGCCCTCGGCACCTCGCTCGGGGCCTTCGAGGTCGACGGCAAGAACTACGGCATGCCCGTGGCCGTGCTCCCCTCGGGCATCTTCACCTCGCAGGACCTGTTGACCGCGGCCGGCGTCACCGCCGCCCCCGCCACGATCGACGAACTCCAGGCGGCCGACGCGAAGATCCGCGCCACCGGCGTCGCCCCGATCGCGGTCGGCGCCAAGGACGCCTGGCCGGCCGCGCACTGGTACTACAACTTCGCGCTCCGCGCCTGCTCGAAGGACGTCCTCGACGAGGCGGCCCAGAGCCGCAGCTTCGACGACCCGTGCTGGCTGCAGGCGGGAGAGAACCTCGAGTCGTTCCTGCAGACGCAGCCCTTCAACGACGGCTTCCTCACCACCGCCGCCCAGCAGGGCGCCGGCTCGTCGGCGGGTCTGCTCGCCAACCACCAGGCCGCCATGGAGCTCATGGGCGCGTGGAACCCCGGTGTGATTGCCTCGCTCACCCCCGACGAGCAGCCGCTCGCCGACCTCGGCTGGTTCCCCTTCCCCGAGGTGCCGGGCGGCAAGGGAGAGAAGGGCGCCATCATGGGCGGCGTCGACGGCTACTCGTGCTGGGTCAACGCCCCCGCGCAGTGCACCGACTTCCTGAACTTCCTCGTGACCAAGGAGAACCAGGAAGCGTACGCCGCGGCCTTCCAGACCATCCCCGCCTCCAGCGAGGCGACGGATGCCGTGACCACGCCCGCCCTGCAGTCCGCGCTGAAGGCGTACACCGACGCCCCCTACGTCTCGGTCTGGCTCGACACCCTGTACGGGCAGAACGTCGGCAACGCCCTGAACGTCGCCGTGGTGGATCTGTTCGCCGGCAAGGGCAGCCCGCAGGGCATCGTCGACGCCGTCAACGCCGCCGCCTCCCGCTGAGGCCGACTCCCATGACCACCCACCTGGCCGCTTCGGCGACCGACACCGGGTCTCGCCGCCCGGCCGAGGAGGGCGCCACGCGCACCCCCTCGGCCGGGCGGCCGCCCGCTCGGCGTCGGCTCGAGAACTGGCGCATCCGCGGCGAACTCGCGATCCTCCTGGGCCCCGCGCTCGTGGTGTTCGTCTCGTTCGTCATCCTCCCCGTCGCCCTGGCCGCCTATTACGGCTTCTACAAGTGGTCGGGCTTCGGCACCCCCGTCGATTTCGTCGGCCTCCGCAACTACGTCACGATCCTCACCGACCCCGCCTTCCACGAGGCCCTCGGGCACAACGCGTTCATCGTCATCGGCTCGCTCGTGCTGCAGGGACCGCTCGCGCTCGGCCTCTCGCTCCTGCTGAACCGCAAGATGCGGGCGCAATCGCTCATCCGCGTGCTGATCTTCGTGCCCTACGTCATCTCCGAGGTCGTCGTCGGTCTGGGCTGGGGCCTCATGCTCCAGTCGGGTGGCGCGGTCAACGGGGCTCTGGAGAAGATCGGGCTCGGCGCCCTCCGCGCCGACTGGATCTCCGACCCCGCGTTGGCGATCTGGACGCTGCTGATCATCATCACCTGGAAGTACATCGGCTTCGCGGTGATCCTCTTCCTCGCAGGTCTCCAGGGCATCCCCGAGGAGCTCAGTGAGGCCGCGGCCATCGACGGCGCCTCCTACTGGCAGATTCAACGGCACATCGTGCTGCCGCTCATGGGCCCGACGATCCGCATCTGGGCGTTCCTGTCGATCATCGGCTCGCTGCAGTTGTTCGACCTCGTCTGGATCATCTGGGGCCAGTACGTCGCCTCGACCGCCGGCACCTCGACGATGGCCACCTACATGGTCGCCAACGGCCGCAACGCCGGCAGCTTCGGCTACGGCAGCGCCGTGGCCGTGGTGATGTTCCTCATCTCGCTCGCCGTGGCCCTCGTCTATCAGCGCTTCGTGCTGCGGCGCGACACCGACGGCGCCCTCACGGGAGGTTCGAAATGACCGCCACCGCCACCCTCATCGCCCCGAAGGCCCCGCGCTCGGTGCGGCGCGCCCCCGCGGGCTCCAAGCGCTCGACCGGCGTCGTCGTCGGCTTCGTCGCCCTGCTGCTGATCGGCATGATGCTGGCGCCGGTCGTCTTCATCATCCTGGGCGGCTTCCGCTCCAACGCCGAGATCACCGTCGATCCCTCGGGCTTTCCGACCACCTGGAACTGGCAGAACTACGCCGACGTGCTGGCGAGCCCCGTCTTCTGGGGCCAGGTCGGCAACTCCGCGATCGCGGCGATCGCCACCACGGTGTTCGTCGTCGCCCTCGGCCTCATGGCCGCCTACGCTCTGGCGCGCTACCGCTTCCGCGGCCGCGGTGCGGTGTTCGCGCTTTTCACCGCGGGGCTGATGTTCCCGATGACGGTGGCCATCACGCCGCTGTACATCCTCGTCCGGGGCCTCGGCCTGATGAACTCGCTCGCCGGCGTCATCGTCCCGCAGATCGCCTTCGCCCTTCCGCTGACGATCATCATCCTGTCGCCGTTCCTCGCCGCCATCCCGAAAGAGCTGCAGGAGGCCGCCTCCATCGACGGCCTCGGCCGCCTCGGGTTCTTCTGGCGCATGGTGCTGCCCCTCGCGGTCCCCGCGGTCGTGACGGTCGGCATCCTGGCCTTCGTGAACAGCTGGAACTCGTACATGCTGCCGCTGTTCATCCTCAACAACGAGGCCGCCTTCACGCTGCCGCTGGGCACCCAGGCGTTCGCCTCGCAGTACTCCGTCGACACCGCGCGAGTGCTCGCTTTCACCTCGCTGTCGATGATCCCCGCTCTGCTGTTCTTCAGCGTCTTCGAGCGCCGGATCGTCGGTGGCCTCACCGGTGCCGTGAAGGGCTGATCCGACCATGACCATCCAGAACACCGACGTCGGTGCTGCCCGCACGCCGGGGGTCTCGCCCCGCGTGAGCGCCCTCGTGGCCGACATGACCCTGGACGAGAAGCTCGCGCAGCTCGTCGGCTACTGGGTCGACCAGGGCGACGAGGTCGTCGCCCCGCTCTCGGGCGAGAAGGTCACCTCGACCGCCTACGCCGAGGCCACCGCGCACGGTCTCGGCCACCTCACGCGCGTCTACGGCACGCGGCCCGTCGACCCCGTCGAGCGCGCCGCCTGGCTCTGGGGCGAGCAGCGTCGCCTGCAGACCGAGACGCGCCTCGGCATCCCGGCCCTCGTCCACGAGGAGTGCCTGACCGGCTTCGCGGCGTGGAAGGCCGCGACCTTCCCCACGCCTCTGGCCTGGGGCGCCTCTTTCGATCCGGATGCCGTGAAGCTCATGGCATCCGCGATCGGTCGCTCGATGCGCGAGGTCGGCGTGCACCAGGGGCTCGCTCCGGTGCTGGACGTCGTGCGCGATGCGCGGTGGGGGCGCGTCGACGAGTGCATCGCCGAGGACCCCTACGTCGTGGGGACCATCGGCACGGCCTACGTCCGTGGACTGCAGGAGGCCGGCGTGCATGCCACGCTCAAGCACTTCGTCGGCTACTCCGCCTCGCGGGCCGGACGCAACCACGCCCCCGTCTCGGCGGGTCAGCGCGAGCTGCAGGACGTCTTCCTGCCCCCGTTCGAGATGGCCGTGCGCGACGGCGGCGTGCGCAGCGTCATGAACTCGTACACCGAGATCGACGGGGTGCCCGTGGCCTCGAATCCGGAGCTGCTGACCGACCTGCTCCGCCGGCGCTGGGGCTTCGACGGAACGGTCGTCTCCGACTACTTCGCCGTCGAGTTCCTACGGTCCATGCACGGGGTCGCCGCCGACCGCGGCGAGGCCGCCCAGCTCGCTCTCGAGGCGGGGATCGACGTCGAGCTTCCGGGGCCCGACGCCTACCCGCAGCTGGCCGAGCGGGTGGCATCCGGGGCCCTCCCCGAAGCCGTCGTCGACCGCGCCGTCGCACGCGTGCTCGCCGAGAAAGAAGACCTCGGGCTGCTGGATGCCGATTTCTCCGACGCCCCGACCGCGGTCGACCTCGATGACACCGAGCACCGGGCACTGGCCCGCCGCCTCGCCGAGAAGTCGGTCGTGCTGCTGCGCAACGACGGGGTGCTGCCGCTCACCGCCCCCGGCCGCATCGCGGTGATCGGTCCCAACGCCGACAGCACCGACGCCCTCATGGGGTGCTATTCGTTCGCGAACCACGTACTCGCGCACCACCCGAGCTTCCCGCTCGGCTTCTCACTGCCGACCGTCCGCGAGGCGCTCGTCGAGAAGTTCGGCGAGGTCTCGTACGCTGTCGGCTGCGCGGTGGAGGGCACGGATGTATCGGGCCTGGATGCCGCGGCCGCCACCGCCCGAGACGCCGACGTCGCGATCGTCGTCGTCGGAGACCGCGCCGGTCTCTTCGGACGCGGAACCGTCGGCGAGGGCAACGACGCCGACTCCCTCGACCTGCCGGGAGTCCAGCGCCAACTCGTCGAGGCGGTCGTGTCGACGGGGACACCGGTGGTGCTCGTGCTCCTGACCGGACGGCCCTACGCACTGGACTGGGCGCTCGACACCGCGAGTGGTCCCGCGGCCGTGCTGCAGGCGTTCTTCCCCGGGGAAGAGGGCGCTCCCGCCCTCGCCGCGCTTCTGGCGGGGGATGCCACCCCCTCGGGGCGCCTGCCCGTCTCGCTCCCCCGCTCCGCCGGGGCGCAGCCGTACTCGTACCTGCACCCCCTGCTCGGCGGCCCCTCGGGGGTCACGAGCACCGACCCGACTCCGGTGCGGCCCTTCGGGTTCGGGTTGTCGTACACCTCGTTCGCGCGCGGCGGGCTGACGGTCGACGGGGTCACGGGGACCGGAACCGCCGTCGGCGCCGGTGTGCCGGCCTCCGGAACCTCCGCCGAGGTGCGCGCCGGCGACGCGTTCACCGTGTCACTGCGGGTGGAGAACACCGGAGCCCGGCGCGGCGCCGACGTCGTGCAGATCTACGCGCACCGGCCGGTCGCGAGCGTCACGCGCCCCGTCGCGCAGCTCGTGGCGTACGCGCGCGTCGAGCTCGGGCCCGGAGAGAGCGCCCACGTGCGCTTCACCGTGCCGGCCTCGCGGCTCGCCTACAGCGACCGGGCCATGCGCCGCGTCGTCGAGCCCGGAGAAGTCGAGCTGCGGCTCGGGCCCTCGTGCACCGAGGTCGACGAGACGGTCGCGCTGCGGATCACCGGCCCGACGTACGAGCTGGGCGGCGACGACGCGCGGGTGGTCGAGGTCGAGGTGCGGCGGGGCTGAGCGGGCCCGGCCCGCGGCGCTGATCTTCCACGTTGGCGTTAGCGTGGATCCACGCCATCGACGCCGCGGAAGGACCCGATGACACTGCACGACGAGACCGCTCCCCCAGCCACCGAGGCGCGCGCCACAGCGCCCGGTGGCCCGGCGCCCGACGCCGAGCCGACGCGTCCCCACCACGACGGGGTCGTGGGCAACCCAGCATCCCGGATCCATCCCGATCACGACGACGCTCGCGCCGACCCGTGGTCGATCGATCTCGAGCGCATCCAGTTCTCGCCGTATTTCTCGCGGCTCTCGGCCGTGACGCAGGTCGTCTCGCCCTCCATCGGCGGGGCGCCGGTCCACAACCGCCTGACGCACACGCTCAAGGTCAGCGCGATCGCGCGCGTGGTCGCCTTGCAGTTGAACACCCGCTCGCGGCAAGCCAGCGAGGGCGACGTCTGCAATGCCACGGTCGTCGAGGCCGCCGCGTACGCGCACGACCTCGGCCACCCACCCTTCGGGCACCTCGGCGAGTCCACCCTCGACCGCCTCGCCCGCGAAGAGCTGGGTCTGCCCGACGGCTTCGAGGGCAACGCGCAGACGTATCGCATCCTGACCGCGCTCGACGTCGTCGAGAACGCTCCGCGCGGGCTCAACTTGACCGCCGCCGTCCGGGCGGCCTCGGCGAAGTACCCCTGGGCGCCTTCGGTCGACGCGGCCGACGTCGAGCAGATCGGGCCGCCCCGCGGCATCCGTCGCTCCTCCGACGGCGCGTATCGGGTGCACAAGTACTCGGCCTACGACATCGACCTCGCCGATCTCGTCGAGGCCCGACAGGGGGTGGATGCCGAGCCCCTGCGCCAGAGCATCGAAGGCGCCGTCATGGACCTCGCCGACGACATCGCGTACTCGGTGCACGACGTCGACGACTTCTACCGCGCGGGAATTCTCGATCACGCGCCCATCGCCGCGGAGTTCCGCGGGTGGCTCGACGACGTGCTCGAGTGGCGCGACCGCGACGACGCCGAGGTCCGCGCCGAGCTCATGCCCGGGGCCGGCCTCGAGCGACTGCGCCGCAAGATGCGGCGCGACGACCCGTGGATCGCCGACGACGAGGCCTTCCTCGCCGCCGTCAGCGACGTGGATGCCGAGATGGTCACCGATCTGCTCGCGCGCCCGTTCGACGGGTCGCTGACGGCCGAACGGCGGCTCGCGGCGTTCACCGATCGCTGGATCCGCCGGTTCCAGGAGTCGGCGCGCCTGCGTCCCCTCGACACCCCGCGGGCCGGCCCCGTGGTGCTCTCGCCCTGGGCCTGGCACCACGTCGAGGTGCTGAAATTCGTGCACAAGCGGTTCGTGCTCAGCCGCCCCGACCTCGCGATCCAGCAGCGGGGCATGAGCCGCATCCTCGCGCGATCGGTGCGCGCGCTCGGCGAGTGGCTCGACGACGACCTCGATCGCGCCCGCACCCCGCGGCGCCTGCGCGAGCTCATCGCCCTGGCCCGCGAGCAGTACGCGTCCCTGCCCGCCGAGCGTCGCCCCTCGGACGCCGAGGCCGAGACGCTCGCGCGCTCCCGCGGAATCGTGGACTACGTGGCATCCCTCACCGACTCGCAGGCGTTCGCGCTGTCGGAGGCGATCTCGGGGCGCGCCGATCGGCTGTGGGCGCTGGGGCAGCGACTGTAGTCCGGTCTGGGGCGCGGGTTTCCGTTCGGGGCGGGACATTCTGCGCCGCGAGCGGACGAACGCGCCCCGAACCCGCGAATCCTTGCCCCCGGCGGGCCGCTTCCCTACCGTGGGGTGATGAGACGCCGCACCGTCGCCGCCCTTCTCGCCGTCACGGCATCGCTACTCGCGGGGTGCACGAGCGGCGGGCCCACCCTCGGGGGATCCGCCGAACACGATGCGATCTTCTCTCGCGAGCAGACGCCGAAGGATCGCCTGCCCGACGACGTCATGCCGCTCTGGGACGCGAGCACCAGCCGGTACGTCGGCGAGGACTCGGGCGGCGACCACTACTGGGCGGCCCAAGACGGCGCGCGGCACGTCTGCATCGTCGCTCGGGCGGCTGATTCCGTGGCCTCATACACGGCCAGCTGTGGGGGCGGCAGCATCTCGCTGACCATCGGCAACGTGAAGGTCGAGTTCGCGTCGGCGCCGCAGGACCTCACGGCAGAGAACGCGGAGCTCATCGGAGACACCCTGCTCGTGCGGCGCCCCTGAGCCGCCGCCGCTCCTTCGCCTTCCGGCCAGCGCGGTGACACCCGCCGACGACTCCGTCACCATGGAGGCATGCAGTCCGCCCACCCCGTTCCCGGTGATCCCTGGCCGCACGAGATGCTCCTGTCGATCCAGGACAGCCCGCATGAGGCGTTCGAGATGCTATGGGTGCGCGAAGCCTACGGACTCGAGGTCTCGGGGGACGTTCCGCCGCCCGTGCTCGACACCCCCGCGCCGGCAGCGCGGACCCTCGACCGGAGCGAACGCGCCCGGTGGGAAACAGCCTGGACCGCTCTGTGGGCACCGGTCATCGCACACGCGGGGCGCCCGACCGACTCTGCCGCGATGGACCGCCTCATGCGGTCGGATCTCGACGCGGAGGAGCGCGCGACCCTGCTCGCCGAGGTGAGCGGCCCGTCGTGGCGCGACGAGTTCGGCGACGACGTGTTCGACGACCCCTCGTACCGCGACGCTCAGGAGCGCGCCTTTGCCGCCCGGCGTACGGCTCGTCCCCACGCGTTCGCCGAGATACCCGAGCGGCGCGACGTCGAGGCCCTCGTCCCCGCGTGGCGCAGGGGCCTGGTCCAGATCGTCGTCCTCCCGTGCCGCGGGGCGTACGTCCGCACCCTCGGGGCGGCGGGCCTGCTCGTCACCCCTGAGATCCGCGCCGACTCCGCCGCTTACCGCGCGGCCCTGGCCTCATTCGCGCCGACGCCGCCGTCCTGAGCGGCCGCCGCGTGCCGGGGCGCCGGCGCCCTGGCATCCATGTCCCGAGAAGTGCGGGCTCAACCCGGCCCAGGCCGCACAACGTGGGACACGCCTCCACCGAAACCCGGACACAGCACTCAGCACCGGATGCCACAACGCCCACGTGCCGACAAGTGCGGCCGAGCACACCGTGAACGAAGAAGTGCCCCGGATCCGGGCAGCCCACCGCCACCACGGATCCGGGGCACGGTCCGCTCGCCGAGGCGGTAAGGGGCACCTCGGCGACCCGGGGCGCGTTCCGAGCGAACAGAACGCGCACGTGCCGCATCGCCCCGGGGCCTCCCGCGACGAACGCGAGGGCGGCCCGGGACGACGGGTCTTACAGGCCCTGGGCCAGGCGGTAGTACGCCTGGTTCCAGCGCAGCTCGCTCTGGAAGCCGCGGACCGTGGTGTCGTCGTCGATGACGACGAGCTCGGTCTTGGCGATCTCGGCGAAGTCGCGGAACACCTCGATGCCCACGGCCGTCGTCATGACGGTGTGGTGGGCGGCGCCGGCGGCGAGCCAGCAGCCGGCCGAGGTCGCGAAGTCGGGGGCGGGCTTCCACACGGCGCGGCCGACGGGCAGCTTCGGCAGGTCGGGGGCGTCGACGTTCTCGACGACGTTGGCCACGAGGCGGAAGCGGTCGCGCATGTCGCTCATCGCAACGACGAGCGCGGGGCCCGCGTCGGCGGTGAAGACCAGGCGCACCGGGTCGTCCTTGCCGCCGATGCCGAGTTCGTGGATCTCCAGGCGCGGCTTCTTCGTGGTCAGCGAGGGCGAGACCTCGAGCATGTGGGCACCGAGGATGCGCTCGGAGCCGGGCACGAGGTCGTAGGTGTAGTCCTCCATGAGCGAGGCACCACCGGGCAGGCCCGCACCCATGACGTTCGCGACGCGCACGAGGATCGCCGTCTTCCAGTCACCCTCGGCACCGAAGCCGTAGCCCTCGGCCATGAGCCGCTGCACCGCGAGACCGGGCAGCTGCTTGAGCGCGCCGAGGTCTTCGAACGAGGTGGTGAAGGCGCCGAAGCCGCCCTCCTCGAGAAACGAGCGCAGGCCCAGCTCGATCGCCGCGCCGTCGCGGAGCGACTGGTGGCGCGCGCCGCCGGGGAGCAGCTCCTCGACGACGTCGTAGCTGTCGACGTACTCCTGCACGAGGGCGTCGATGTCGGCATCCGATGCCGCTTCCACGGCCTCGACGAGCTCGTTGACGCCCCACGTGTTGACCTGAACGCCGAAGCGCAGCTCGGCCTCGGTCTTGTCGCCCTCGGTGACGGCGACGAAGCGCATGTTGTCACCGAAACGCGCGAGCTTGAGGGTGCGGGCGGCGGTCCAGCCGGCGGCGGCGCGCTCCCAGTCCTCGACCTGCTGGCGCACGGCGGGGTTCGACACGTGGCCGACGACCGTCTTGCGTGCGACGCCCAGACGCGTCTGGATGTACCCGAACTCGCGGTCGCCGTGGGCGGCCTGGTTCAGGTTCATGAAGTCGAAGTCGATGTCGTTCCACGGCAGCTCGACGTTGGCCTGCGTGTGCAGGTGCAGCAGCGGCTTCTGCAGGGCGTCGAGCCCCGAGATCCACATCTTCGCGGGGCTGAAGGTGTGCATCCAGGCGATGACGCCGATGACGTCGTCGCGGCCGTTGATCTCGAGCGCCATGCGGCGGATGCTGTCGGAGTCCTTCAGCACGGGCTTCCAGACGACCTTCACCGGCAGGCCGTTCAGGCCCTCGACGACGGCCTGCGACTGCTCGGCGACCTGCTTCAGCGTCTCTTCGCCGTAAAGGTTCTGGCTGCCGGTGACGAACCAGACCTCGTAGCCGTCGAGGTCGTTCTTGAGGGGGGTGCGGGTCATTTCTTTTCCTTCGTGAGGGATCTTCAGAGGGATGCCACGGCGGCGGCCTCGACGGCGAGGCCTGCGCGGTAACGGTCGAGGTAGGACGAGAAGCCGGCCACGTCGGCCGCTTCGGGATCGGCGGTGACGATGGGGGCGGTGGCGAACACCGTCTCGCGCAGCCACGTGTCGAGGTCGCGGCCGGAGTCGTCGGCGACGTACGCGGCGAGTACGGCCATGCCCCACGCCCCACCCTCGGACGCCGTCTCGGCGACCGCGACGGGTGCGTCGAGGGCAGCGGCGAGGAAGCGCTGGGCGACGCCGGCCGTGCGGAACATGCCGCCGTGGGCGTACATCTTGTCGAGCTGCACGCCCTCGCCGTGGAGCACGTCCATGCCGAGTGCGAGGGTGCCGAACACGCCGTAGAGCTGCGCGCGCATGAAGTTCGGCAGCGTCAGGCGGCTGTCAGGGGTGCGCACGACCAGCGGTCGGCCCTCGTCGAGACCCGCGATGGGCTCACCCGCGAGGTGGTTGTAGGCCAGCAGTCCGCCGGCGTCGGCCTCGCCGTTCAGTGCCGCCTCGAACAGTGCCGCATAGGTGGCATCCGGGGTCACCGGGGTGCCGGCAGCGGCGGCGAACGCGGTGAACATGTTGGCCCACGCGGCCAGCTCGCTCGCACCGTTGTTGCAGTGCACCATCGCGACCGCGTCTCCCGCGGGCGTCGTGACCAGGTCGAGCTCGTGGTGCACCTGGCTCAGCGGACGCTCGAGCACGACCATCGCGAAGATGCTCGTGCCGGCGCTGACGTTCCCGGTGCGAGGAGCCACGGCGCACGTCGCGACCATGCCGGTGCCCGCGTCGCCCTCGGGAGGAGCGAACGGGATGCCGGGGCGCAGGGTTCCGCTCGGATCGAGGAGCCGCGCCCCCTCATCGGTCAGGTTTCCGGCGGACGTGCCGGCGACGAGCGACTGGGGCAGCAGGTCTTTCAGCGCCGGGACGCGGCCCGCGGCGAGCTGGTCATAGCGCGCGACGAGCTCGGCGTCGTAGTCGCGGGTGGCGGAGTCGATGGGGAACATGCCCGAGGCATCCCCCACGCCGAGCACCTTCTCGCCGGTGAGCTTCCAGTGCACGTAGCCCGCGAGGGTGGTGAGGAAGCGGATCTCGGGCACGTGGGGCTCGGCGTCGACGACGGCCTGGTGCAGGTGCGCGATCGACCAGCGGAGCGGAATGTTCACTCCCAGCAGCTCGGTGAGCTCGGCAGCGGCGACACCGGTGTTCGTGTTGCGCCACGTGCGGAAGGGGGCGAGCAGCTCACCCTCGGCGTCGAAGGCGAGATAGCCGTGCATCATCGCCGACACGCCCATCGCGGCGTAGCGCTCGGGGGTGACGCCGTACTGCTGCTGCACGTTCTGGACCAGCTCGGCGTAGGCGGCCTGGAGGCCCGACCACACGGCATCCAGCGAATAGGTCCACAGCTTGTCGGCGTAGACGTTCTCCCACTCGTGGGAACCGGTGGCGAGCACCTCGGCGTCGGGGCCGATGAGGCACGCCTTGATGCGGGTCGAGCCGAGCTCGATGCCGAGGCTCGCCCGGCCTTCGGTGATGTGCGCGTTCATCGGCGGTCGTCCGTGCTCTGTCCGTAGACGTTCTGGTAGCGGTTGTAGAGGGCGTCGATCTTGTCCTGCGGGATCGGGATGAGCGGCCCCGCCTCGCGCGCGATGTGCACGGTACGGGCGACGTCCTCGAGCATGACGGCGGCCTTCACCGCGTCTTTGGCGTTCGTGCCGATCGTGAAGGGTCCATGGTTCTGCATGATCACGCCGCGCGAGCGGTGGCCGCGCAGCGTCTCGACGATGCCGCGGCCGATCGAGTCGTCGCCGATGATCGCGAAGGGACCGACCGGGATGGGTCCGCCGAACTCGTCGGCCATCGCCGTGATGACGCAGGGGATCTCCTCGCCCCGGGCCGCCCACGCGACGCCGTAGGTGGAGTGCGTGTGCACGACCCCGCCGACCTCGGGCATGTTCCGGTACACGTAGGCGTGCGCCGCGGTGTCGCTCGAGGGGCTGCGCTCGGAGCCGGGGGTGCCGGGAACGGCGTTGCCGTCGAGGTCGCAGAGGATCATGTTCTCGGGGGCCAGGTCGTCGTACGAGACACCGGAGGGCTTGATGACGAACAGGTCGGCACCGGGCACGCGGCCCGAGACATTGCCGCCGGTCCAGACGATGAGGTTGTAGCGCACGAGCTCGGCGTGCAGTTTCGCGACGTCGGCGCGTACGGCGTCGATCGCCTGCTGCACCTCGGGCGTGAACGGGGCGGCGTCGGACACGCAGTCTCCTTCGACGGGGTTCGGGTGGTGGGGCGCGGCGCCCTCGTGTCGCAATGTTACCGGTAACATCCCGATTCCGCGAGAGGCCGTCGGGTGTCAGCGCGGTGGGGCCGTCGAGTCCCGAATCACGAGCACCGGGGCCGCCGGCGGCGGGGCGTCGTCGCCGAGCACGGCGGCCACGGCGTACTCCGCCTCGCCCTCGACATCCAGACGCACCGTCGTGAGCGCGGGCGTGTAGAACGCGGCATCCGGGTTGTCGTCGAACCCTGTCACCGAGACGTCGGCGGGCACCCGCAGGCCCCGAGCGGCCAGGCCCGCGACGAGGCCGAGCGCCATCTGATCGTTGGCGACCGCGACGGCCGTGGCCCCCGCGGAGACGCGGGCGGCGACGGCGTCGACGACGGCGGACCCCGAGGCGGCGCTCCAGTCCCCCTCGACGCGTTCGACGATGTCCAGACCCCGGCGGGCCACGGCGTCGGCGACCCCGTCCGTGCGGGCGAGGGCCTCGCGCCAGTCGGAGGGGCCCGCGAGCTCGACGATCGAGCGATGTCCGAGGTCGGCGAGATGATCCACGACGAGGGCGGCCGCGTCGCGTTGGCGGATTCCCGACTCGCCGTACAGCGGCACGATCGGCACGTCGTACCCCTCGAGAGGAGTGGCTCCGTGCGCCGCGACCAGCACGATCCCGTCGACGCCCTGCGCGAGCAAGTGCCGCACCGCGGCGTCGATGTCGGCGGGGTCATCGGAGTCGGTGTAGGCGGTCGAGATCCACCGCCCGCGCGTCCGCGCCGCGCGCTCGAGAGCGGCGATGCCCGCCGAGGGCCCGTGGAGCACGGCATCGGATGCCACGACCCCGACCGTCCGCGTCAGGCTCGTGCCGAGCGCCCGCGCGGCGTTGTTGACGCGGTAGTCGAGGTCCGCCACCGCAGCCAAGACGCGTTCGCGCGTACTCTCCCGGATGCCCGCATAGCCGTTGAGCACCCGCGAGACGGTCTGCGTCGAGACGCCCGCGGCGGCGGCGACCTCGCGCACGCCGATGCGCTTGCCCCCGACCTCGCCGCTCATGGTCCCTCACAGTAGCGGCGCGCAACCCCCTCGGCCGACCGGGCCGGCGTGGGGTGCGATGGCGCGATGACCTCGGGCACCGGCATCCCCCGCCTCTCGCACGCCCCCGTCGCGCGTGCGATCGGCGCGGTTCTGAGCGGAGCGTTCGCCCTCGGGCAACGCCTGCGCCACCCCCGCCCGATCCATCCGCGCGGGGTGGTGTTGAGCGGGCAGGTGCGATGGATCCCGGATGCCGAGCCCTCGGGGATCGCGTGGATCGATCGGGGTCCCGGCGGGCCCGTGCCGGTCGTCGCCCGCGTGTCCCGGTCGATCGGCCTGCCCGCGCCCTTGCCCGACATCTTCGGGCTCGCGCTGCGCGTCGAGGCGAGCGGGGCGCCCGCGGACATCGAACTCGCCTCGACGGGGTGGACGGTCCCCGCGCGCTTCGCGCTGCTGCTGCACCGCCGCGCCGAATCCGCGCGCTTCGGTTCGCTCTTCCCCTACCGCGGAACGCGTGGGCCGGTGCTCGTGGGCGCGCGGACGCGGTCGGGTCGCCCCGCCGCCACCGATCCCCGGGAGCTCGGCGCTGAGGACGACCGCACCTGGTCGCTCACCCTGGGGCACGCCACGGCGCTCGGGGCGTGGCATCCGTTCGCCGTCGTCGATCTGCGCGCGGATGGCGACCAAGACGACACCGGGCTGCGGTTCGACGCGGTGCGACGATCGCTCCCGGGCTCGGGGGCCTACGCGTGGGTGCGCGCGGCGCGCCAGCCGTCGTACGCGCGCGTGCAACCGACGGACGCCGACGTGCGCATGCCGCGCTGAGTGCGGCGGCGAGGCCCTCAACCCGCCGCGGCCGGGATGTATCGCGGCATCCCGTCGACGTCCCCGTCGCGCACCCAGGTCATCCCCTCGGCCTCTATGAGGTCGTCGCGGACGGAGTCGCCGGAGGGATGGATGTCGACGTCGATCTCTCGGTCGAAAGACGGGGCGTGGAGGTGGATGCGCGTCATGCGAGGACGGTAGAGCGCACCGGCCGCGGCCGGAAGACGGTTGACGCGGGAGCGCTCCCGCGCGGAAGAGTCCGCCGACGCCCCCCTTACAAGACGTCGACGGACCCGGTCCTACTCTGGCCTATGAGCGCGCTGTGCTACCACCCCGTCGCGCGCGGGTGATCCCCCTCAGGGGCGTGCCGCATCGTCGGCGCGGCCCGCGCGACGTCGACGCGCCGCGAGCTGCTCCCGCAGGTCGTTGGCCAGGATCTGGACCGGCTGCACCTGGAAGGCGACGAGGCTGCCGTCGGGGGCGGGAACGGTGATCGTGCGCTCGGCCGAGGCCGCCCGCAGTCCCGTCGCCTTCGCGACCAGCGTGCGGGGGCGAGGAGAGAGCTCATCCCGGACAGGTCGAGGTCGAAGGACTCGAACCGGGTGGGCGAGGGGGTGAGGGCGGACGCGTCGACGTCGTGCGCGGGCGTCCACAGGTCGTCGGAGGCGTCCGAGGTGGCGATGGCCGCCGAGGGGAGCGAGATCGATGCGGCGATGAGCAGGGCGGCACCGACGGCCGCTATTCGTGAACGAGCAGACAAGCGGAAACTCCCAGAGCTCCGGCGGCGAGCGACCATCGCTCACCGGCAGGCCGAGACCCTCCGTCGGGGATCCTGACAGGGTTCGACCGGCCGCGTCAGAATAGAGGGGGCCGTGTTACACCAACGGGTCCACGCGATGTCGATGAGCGGTCGCGACGGATCGCCGCGAGTACCGTCCACAATTCGCCCCGCCTCGGTGCCCTTTCGCCCGCCTCCGCATCGAGTTCGCGCACGCAGGCGCGGTGCTCTCACGCGTGCGGTGACCGCAGGCCCCGACCCGAGAGGGATGGGGTTTCCGTTCCCCTCCCGGGACCCGTCCCCCTCCCGGGATCACTCGACCGCGCGCAGCGCCGCCACGACGTCGTATCGCTCGCGGATCTCGGGCCGGTGGTCGGGCTCGACCGTCCGGGTCGTCGACACCGCCCAGTCGACGGGTCCACCCGCCCACACCCCGGCCGCCTGACGGGCCGCCCCGAGCGCGACGTACTCCCCTGCGGCCGGCACGACGATCTCGGCGTCGAACACCTGTGCGGCGATGCGCGCCACGCCCTCGTTCGCCGCCGCCCCGCCGATGAGTAGCACGCGCTGCACGTCGACCCCCTGGGCCTGGATCGCCTCGAGCCCGACGGCGAGGCCGCTCAGCATCCCCTCGATGGCGGCGCGCGCGAAGTTCGGACGATTCGTGGATGCCAGGGTCAGACCGGTCAGCGACGCCTGCGCGTGCGGCAGGTTGGGCGTGCGCTCGCCCTCGAACCACGGCACGAGCACCACGCCGCCGGCGCCGGGCTCGGCCTCGAGCGCGAGGGCACCCAGCTCGTCGTGCGTGACGCCCAGCAGACCCGCGAAGGCGTCGAGCACGCGCGCGGCATTGAGGGTCGCCACCAGCGGGAGGAACCGACCGGTCGCGTCGGCGAAGCCGGCGACCGCGCCCGTCGTGTCGCGGGTCGGCTCGTCGGCGACGGCGAACACCGTACCCGAGGTGCCGAGAGAGACGACGACGTCGCCCACGCCCGCGCCGAGGCCGAGCGCCGCTCCGGCGTTGTCGCCCGCACCGGGGCCGACGAGGGCACCGCCGGGCAGCGTGCCCGCGCTCTCCCAGGGGCCGAGCACGCGCGGCAGCACGGCATCGTGACCGAGGGCGCGACGGAACAGGTCGAGGTCGTACCCGTCGGCGCCCCAGTACGCGGTGCCCGAGGCGTCGGAGCGGTCGGTCACGAGCTCATCGAGCACGGCGTTGCCCGGACCGAAACCGCGCAGGCGCCACGTGAGCCAGTCGTGGGGCAGGGCGACGGCCGCGACGAGCGCGGCGTTCTCGGGCTCGGCGTCGCGCAGCCAGCGCAGCTTCGTGCCGGTGAACGACGCCACCGGCACCGCACCGGTCCGCTCGGCGTAGGCCTCGGCACCGACCTCGGCGATGAGGTCGCGCGCGGCCTGGGCCGAACGGGTGTCGTTCCACAGCAGAGCGTCGCGGATCACCGCGCCCTCGGCGTCGAGCACGACCATGCCGTGCTGTTGGCCCGCGATCGACACCGCGGCGATGTCGTCGAGACCGCCGGCCTGGGAGATGGCATCCTGAAGCGCTCTCCACCAGGCCTCCGGGTCGACCGACGTTCCCGCGGGGTGCGACGCGCGCCCCTCGCGCACGACCCTCCCGGTCTCGGCGTCGACGACGACGACCTTGCACGACTGCGTCGACGAGTCGACTCCCATGACGAGCGTCATGCTCACTCCTCTTGTTCCCGCCGCCACAGCGCGGCATCCCGTTCAGTGTCCGCGAAACGCCGTTTCGCACAATGGCGATGCGGCGTGTCGTGGACGCTCAACGGAAGAAAGGGGGCCCGGATGCCGTGGCATCCGGGCCCCGTCCCGATTCAGCGAGCGCCGAGCAGGTGCTCGGTGGCGAGCTGCTGCAGGCGGACGAAGCCGAAGCCCTTGCCTCCGAGGTAGGCGTCGGCGTCGAAGTCCTCGTATGCCGAGCGGTCGGCGAGGAAGTCGTCGTAGGTCTCGCCCTCGTTCAGCGTGGGCTGAGCGAGCTCGGCGACCTTGGCGGCCTCGAGTGCCTCCTGCACCTCGGGGTCGGCGCGGAAGGCCGCGGCGCGCTCCTTGAGCAGCAGGTAGGTGTTCATGTTGGCCGAGACGGAGTCCCAGACGCCGGTCTCGTCCTCGGTGCGCGAGGGCTTGTAGTCGAAGTGGCGGGGGCCGTCGTAGGCGGGCACGCCGCCGGGGCCGCCGTTCTCGAGCAGGTCGACGAGGGCGAAGGCGTTGTGCAGGTCGCCGTGGCCGAACACGAGGTCCTGGTCGTACTTGATGCCGCGCTGACCGTTGAGGTCGATGTGGAAGAGCTTGCCGTGGTACAGCGCCTGGGCGATGCCGGCGGCGAAGTTCAAGCCCGCCATCTGCTCGTGGCCGACCTCGGGGTTCAGGCCCACCAGCTCGGGGCGCTCGAGCGAGTCGATGAACGCGATCGCGTGGCCGAGCGTGGGCAGCAGGATGTCGCCGCGGGGCTCGTTGGGCTTGGGCTCGATGGCGAAGCGGATGTCGTAACCCTTGTCGGTGACGTAGTCGCCGAGCAGGTTGACGGCCTCGCGGTAGCGCTCGAGCGCCTGGCGGATGTCCTTCGCGGAGTCGTACTCGGCGCCCTCGCGACCACCCCACATGACGAAGGTCTTCGCGCCGAGCTCGGCGGCGAGGTCGAGGTTGCGCAGCACCTTGCGGAGGGCGAAACGACGCACCTGGCGGTCGTTGGAGGTGAAGCCGCCGTCCTTGAAGACGGGGGCCGAGAAGAGGTTGGTGGTCACCATCGGCGTGACGATGCCGGTGGCCTCCATCGCGCCCTTGAGGCGGTCGATCTGCGTCTGACGCTCGGCGTCGGTGGAGCCGAAGGCGAAGAGGTCGTCGTCGTGGAAGGTCAGGCCGTACGCGCCGAGCTCGGCGAGCTTCTCCACGACGTGGACGACGTCGAGGGGCTTACGCGTCGGGCCACCGAAGGGGTCGGTGCCGTTGTAGCCGACGGTCCAGAGTCCGAACGAGAACTTGTCATCGCGGGTGGGGGTGGGCATTCCTGCTCCTTCGCATGGACGCACGAGCGCGCGGTGACGCGCATCGGGTTTTGTTGGTGCTCACAACATATATCCCGGATGCCGCGGAGTCCAGCGTTCCCCTCAGATTTCCCGCGCGGCGTCGACCACGTCGAAGACCCGCGGATCCCACGTGAGCGCGCGCTCCCACGGCAGACCGAAGGCGTCCGCGAAGAAGATGCTGTGCACGTGGTCGGGGAACGAGCGCCGATCGATGCGGGGAACGACCGCCGCCGGCACGTCGTCGGCGCGACCGCTGCGCAGCGACACGAGCCCGTCGTGCGGCCAGAGCTGTATCGGCTCGGTCGCGGCGGCGAAGAACCCCGCCCCGATCGCCGTGACCGCAACGTCGTCGAGCACGCCCTCCTGCGCGTCGTTCCAGGCGCGCAGGAACCGCCGCGACACCTGCTCGGCCGCTCCCTGGGAGTTCGCCGCGGCGTAGGCCCGCGCCTGGTCGAGGATCGTCGTGGTGGCCGGGTCGCCGTGCGCGTCGGCATCCGTGATGTCGCCCGCGACGGCGTCGCCGAGCACCGCGCCGTCCCACGGTGTTCCGAGGGTGACGAGGCGGTCCACCCGCGGGCCCGCCCCGGCTAGCTCGCGGATCGCCGCGCGCGAGAACAGGCCGCCCATGGAGTGCGCGACGAGGTCCAAGCGCGTCACGTCGTACTCCGCACTGAGCCACCGCAAAAAGGCGGCCAGCGCGACGCCGGCGTCGTCGACCCCGCCGACGGCGTTGATGGTCAGCTCGGCGGGCAGCACGACCGGGACGTCGCCGAAGCCCTGCCACCCGGCATCCGCCTCGACGATCCCCGCGCCGATGCGGGCGGGCGCGGTGAAGACCGGCAGCCCGGCCGCACGGTAGTGCTCGCGGAGCGCGGTGAGGGTGTTGCCCGCCGCGAGCCCCGACCGGGCACCGCGGTCGGTGTCGGTGAACGGGGTGACGGCAGCGCCACCCGAGACGAGCACGACGGCATCGGTCACGGCAACTCCTCAGAGGGTCGGATGCCGCTCAGATTAGGGCACAGCTCCGACATCGCCGCGAACCACGATGAGTGTCCAGAACACGCCGCAACCGCGAAAGGAAAGCGGCGTGTCGTGGACTCTCGAAAGAGCTGCGCGCGAGCCGATCAGGCCGGCAGCGCGTCCTCGATCGCCGCGACGACCTCGGGGGCATCCGGGAGCGTGCGCGGGCTGAAACGCGTCACCCGGCCGTCGGGCGCGACGACGAACTTCTCGAAGTTCCACGAGATGCGGCCGGTCCTGCCCTCGACGTCCGGGGTCGATGTCAGCTCCTGGTAGAGCGGGTGGGCGTGGCGGCCGTTGATCTTCACCTTCTCCGACATGGGGAAAGTCACGCCCCATGTGGCGGAGCAGTACTCGGCGATCTTGTCTTCGTCGCTGAGCTCCTGCAGGAACTGGTTGCTGGGGAAGCCGATCACCGTGAACCCGCGGTCGGCGTACTTCTTGTGCAGCGCCTCGAGCGCCTCGTACTGCGGCGCGAGGCCGCACCGCGAGGCGACGTTCACCACGAGGGCGGCCTTTCCGTCGGTCAGCTCGCCGAAGGTCGTCTGCTCGCCGCGGATGGTCGTGATCGGGATGCCGGAGAGGTTCATGCTCCGATCCTGGCACCGCCCGCTTGTGGTCGGGGTGGGAATCGGCCCGGCCCGTGGCACAGTGGTCGGATGGTCACCGCGGGCAGCCGAGGCGACGGCATGCGCCGCGCCAATCTGTCGCTCGTGCTGCGCACCGTGCACCGCGAGGGTCCCCGCTCCCGCGCCGCCCTCACCGAAGCGACGGGGCTGAACCGCTCGACGATCGCGGATCTCGTGGGCGAGCTGCAGCGGGCGGGGCTCGTGATCGAGCGCGCCTCCGACGCCCAGGGCCGCGTCGGCCGCCCCTCCCCGATCGTGGGCCCCGACCCCCGCGTCGTCGCCATCGCGGTCAACCCCGAGGTCGACGCCCTCGACATCGGCGCCGTGGCACTCGACGGAACGATCGTCGCGCGCGAGCGCCTCGATCAGCGGGAGCTGCTCACCCCCGAGTGCACGGCCGAGCTCGTCGGCATCCATCTCGATCGCTGGCGCGAGGGCGTCCTGTCCGGCGCACGCCTGGTGGGCGTGGGGGCCGCCGTGCCGGGCCCCGTACGGGCGTCCGACGGACTCGTGCGAGAGGCGCCCCACCTCGGGTGGAAAGACGCTCCGCTGGCGGATCTGATGACGGATGCCACGGGCCTCGCGACCCACGTCGCCAACGACGCCGCCCTCGGCGCGGTGGCCGAGCACCTCTTCGGCGCCGCGCGCGGCGCGCACGACGTCGTCTACCTCAACGGAGGTGCGAGCGGCATCGGCGGCGCGGTGATCGTGGGCGGGATGCCGCTGGGCGGCGCGGGCGGCTACGCCGGGGAGTTCGGCCAGAACCGGCCCGGCATCGTCGACCCGAGCGACCGCCGCGCCGTGGACGGCGTCCTCGAGGACGAGGTGAGCCGGGCGCTGCTCGTGGACGTCGTGCGCCAGGACGCCCGTGACGACACCGCCCTGGCCGCGGCGCTCTCGCACAGCACCGACACCGCGGTCCGCGCCGAGACCGACCGCCAGAGGCGGATCCTCGCCACGGCCCTCGCCAATGCCGCGAACGTCATGAACCCCGCGGTGATCGTGCTGGGCGGCTTCCTCGCCGCCCTCGCCGAGCTCGACCTCGCGGGCCTCGACCGGGCCGTGCGGGCGCAGACGATCCCCGCGTGCGCCGAGGGGCTGCGCCTGGCGGTGGCCGAGCTCGGGGAGGACCGCCTTCTCGTCGGGGCCGCCGAGGCGGTCTTCGAGGCGGCGCTGTTCCCGCCGCGCTGAACGAACCCCGACGTCGGTGGGGCGGGGCAGGATGGAGGCGTCCGCCCCGAGCCGTACAGGAGACCCGATGACCGAGACCCGTTCCCCCGGAGCCACCTGGTCGGGCAACCACCGCTACCGCGCCACCGAGGTGCTGCTGCCCGCCGATCTCGACGAACTCGCCGAGGTCGTGGCATCCGCCGACTCCCTCCGCGTGCAGGCGACCCGCCACACCTTCAACGACATCGCCGACTCCGCAGCTGCACTCGTCTCGCTCGAGCGTCTGCCCGTGCGCGTCGAGGTCGACGGTGACCGCGCCCGCGTCGAGGGCCTGGTCACCTTCGCCGAGCTCGCCCCGGTGCTCGAGGCCGAGGGTCGCGCGCTGCACAATCTCGGCTCGCTCCCCCACATCTCGGTCACGGGCGCCACCGCGACCGGGACGCACGGTTCGGGCCTGCGCAACGGCAACCTCTCCAGCGCCGTGCGTGCCGTCGAGATCATGGATGCCGAGGGCCGCATGCACCGCATCGATGACACGCACGAGTGGTTCGGCGCCGCCGCCCTCAGCCTCGGCGCCCTCGGCGTCGTCACCGCCGTGGAGCTGCAGACCGAGCCGACCTACGAGGTCACGCAGCAGGCGTACACCGGGGTCGCGTGGGACGACATCACCGGCGACATCGAGCGTGTCTTCGGCGGTTCGCGCAGCGTGAGCGTCTTCACGACCTGGGGCGATCCCGACCACGACCTCGTGTGGGCCAAGAGCGACGCCGGGGCACCGTCGTGGGTGGAGGAGCTCGGCGGCCGGCCCGTCGGCGACGACATCCATCTGGGCCGCATCCGCACGGTCGACAACACCACGCCGCGCGGTACCGCAGGTCCGTGGCACACGCGTCTTCCGCACTTCCGCGCCGACGCCCTGCCGAGCGACGGCGACGAGATCCAGAGCGAGTACTTCGTGCCCCTCGCCTCGGCGCGCGAGGCCCTCGCCGCGGTACGGGCCCTTGCCCCGGCCTTCGACGACCAGCTGCTGGTCACCGAGCTGCGCACCGTCGCCGCCGACGAGCTGTGGTTGAGCCCGGCCTATCGGCGCGACGTCATGGTCATCCACTTCACGTGGCGCAACGACACCGACGGCGTCCTCGCGGTGCTGCCCGCGATCGAGCAAGCCCTCGCGCCCTTCGAGGCGCGCCCGCACTGGGGCAAGGCGTTCACCATGCCCCGGGAGCGGATCCTCTCGACACTCCCCCGCTCGGGCGATTTCCTCGCCGTGGCCCGCGAGATCGACCCGCGGGGCGTCTTCCGCAACGACTACCTGCGGCGCACGCTCGGCCTGTAGCCCCGGGGGCGACGCCGCACAGCCTCAGCGATCCGCGCAATGTCAGGCCCGGAAGCCGGATTCCGACTGAGCCTGCGCGAATCCCAGAGCAAACGCGACGCGCCCGCGCCGCCCACCCACCCGCGCCGCACAGCCTCAGCGATCCGCGCAACCTCAGGCCCGAGAGCCGAATCCCGACCGAGCCTGCGCGAATCCCGGAGCAAACGCGACGCGCCCGCGCCGCCGGCCCCGCCCCGCGTCGCACACCCTCAGCGATCCGCGCAACCTCAGGCCCGAGAGCCGAATTTCGACTGAGCCTGCGCGGATCCCAGACCCAGCGCGACCCGCCAGCACAGCCCGCGGAGACGGCGCCGCCCACCGCGGCGCCGCCTCCGCGGCATCCGGGATCAGCGGCTGGAGTAGCCGCCGTCGATGGGGAGCGATACGCCCGAGATCATGCCGGCGCCGTCGCCGAGGAGGAACACGATGGGGGCGGCGATGTCGTCCTCGGTGGCCCACTTGTGCAGCGGCATCGCTTCGAGGAAGGGGCCCTCGATGTCGGGGCGGCCCCAGTACCAGGCCGACATCGGCGTCATGACGACCGTGGGGTTCACGCTGTTCACACGGATGCCGTAGCCGCCGAGCTCGAGGGCCGAGACGCGCGTGATGTTGTCCAGCGCGGCCTTCGACGAGCCGTACGAGATGTGACCGGTGAGGGCGACGAGGCTCGCCTGGCTCGAGACGTTGACGATCGACCCGCCCTTGCCGACGCGGATCATCTCGCGCGAGGCGTACTTGGTGACCAGGAGCGAGCCGCGGGCGTTGATGCTCATGACCTTGTCGAAGACGTCGATGTCGGTGTCCATGGGCGTGGCGATCTCGCCACCCCAGCCGCCGCAGTTCACGACGCCGTAGAGGTCGCGGCCCTCGATGGCGGTGCGAATCTGCTCTTCCGACTCGAGGTCGAAGACGACGGGTTCGGCTCCGGTCTCGTCGCAGATGGCGGCGACGCTGTCGGCGTCGCGACCGGCGGCGAGGACCGTCGCGCCGGCGGCGACGAGGTGGCGGACGGTCGCTCCGCCGATACCGCCACCGGCTCCGGTGACGAGGACGATGCGGTCGGTGAGTGCGGTCATGGTGGGCTCTTTCACGGGTCCGGGCGGCGAGGACGACGGCGGTGTCGTCGCGGCCCATGATAACCACAGAATCACGCGGATGACTTCGGTGTCATGACGAATTGATCTCGGGTGTTGACACCGGTGTCACGGTGGGCTTACCGTAACCGGAGTTCGACCGGTGGACACCCCCACCGGACCCGCTTCACCGACGCAGCACTCCGATGTGCGGCGTCCTCGGAAGGACCACACCGCTGTGACCCCCACCTCGGAGAACGCCGCCCCGGCCACCGCCGCGACCGTGCACCTCGACGACCTCGTCGACCGTGCCCGGCAGCTGGTCGCGGCCGGCGAGCGTCGCGTGCTGGGGCTGTGCGGAACACCCGGCGCGGGCAAGTCGACCGTGAGCGACGCCCTCCTCAGCGCCCTGGGCGACGACGCGGTCCTGGTCGGCATGGACGGCTTCCACCTCGCGAACGAAGAGCTCGTGCGCCTCGGCCGGCGCGACCGCAAGGGCGCCCCCGACACCTTCGACGTCGACGGTTACGTCGCCCTGCTCGACCGCATCCGCGCCGGTCACACCGTCTACGCCCCGCGCTTCGACCGCGGCCTCGAGGAGTCGATCGGTTCGGCGGTGCTCGTTCCCGCCGACGTCCCGCTCGTCATCACCGAGGGCAACTACCTGCTCCACGACGAGTTCGGGTGGGATGCCGTGGCCTCGCGCCTCGACGAGGTGTGGTTCCTCGACATCGAGGCGCACACCCGTCGCGAGCGGCTCATCGCCCGTCGCGTCTCCCATGACCACCCCCACGACGAGGCCGTCGCCTGGGTCCGCGAGGTCGACGAGCGCAATGCGCTCATCGTCGAGCGCGGACGCGACCGCGCCGATCTCGTCGTCACCGTCTCCGATGCCCCCGTCGGCCCCCACGAAGGAGCTTTCTCATGAGCACCACTACGACCGTGCCCGTGCTGCAGGCGCGCGGCCTGTCGCGCCAATTCGGATCCGTCCGCGCCCTCCACAACGTCGACTTCGAGGTGTACCCCGGCGAGGTCACCGCCCTCATCGGCGACAACGGCGCCGGGAAGTCGACCCTGGTGAAGGCGCTTTCGGGCAACCTCGCGGTCGACGAGGGCGAGATCCTCTTCGACGGCAAGCCCATCGACATGAGCAACCCGCAGGTCGCCTCGTCGCTGGGAATCGAGACGGTCTACCAGGACCTCGCCCTCGCTCCGCACCTCGACCCCGTGCAGAACATGTACCTCGGGCGCGAGATCCGCCGCCCGGGCCTCGCCGGCGCCCTCGGGTTCATGAAGACCAAAGACATGGCGAAGGCCTCGCGCGCCGCGTTCGACGAGCTCGGCGCCACGGTCCGCTCGCTCACCTCGCCCGTCGGCGAGATGTCGGGCGGACAGCGCCAGGCCATCGCGATCGCCCGCGCCGTGCACTGGGCCTCGCGGGTGGTGTTCCTCGACGAGCCCACGGCGGCCCTGGGCGTGCGGCAGACCAAGAACGTGCTCGAGACGATCCGCCGTGTGCGGGACAAGGGCATCGCCGTGGTCTTCATCTCGCACTCGATGCCCCACGTCATCGACGTCAGCGACCGCATCCAGGTGCTGCGCCTGGGCACCCGCGTCGCCAACATCGACGCCAAAGACACCTCCATGGAAGAGCTCGTCGGACTCATGACCGGCGCCGTCACGAAGGACGACCAGAAGTGAGCACCCAGACCCCTCCCACCGAGACCGTCGCGATCGGCACCTTCGACGACAACACGAAGACGAACCCCCTCGTCGCGGTCCTGCGCACCCAGGCGTTCCAGATCCTCCTGGTGCTGCTGGCGATCATCATCGTGTTCAGCATCATCGCGCCCGAGTCGTTCGCCCAGTGGTCGAACTTCCGCCTCATCATCCAGAACGCCTCGATCCTCGCCGTCCTCGCGGTCGGCATGACCTACGTGATCATCACCGCGGGTATCGACCTCTCGGTCGGCTCGGTCCTGGTGTTCTCGGGCGTCGTCTCCGCTCTCGCGATGCGGGCCCTGGGCGGCGAAGGCTGGGGCGTCGCGATCGTCGGCATCCTCGTCGCCGTGCTCAGCGGTGTGTGCTGGGGTCTGCTCAACGGCTTCCTCATCGCGAAGGCGAAGATCCCGCCGCTCATCGTCACCCTCGGATCCCTCGGCATGGCCCTCGGCCTCGCGCAGATCCTCACCGGCGGCGTCGACATCCGCGACGTCCCCACCGTGCTGACCGTCTCGATCGGCTACGGCAACGTGTTCGGGTCCGTCCCCATCATCAGCGTGATCGCGCTCGTGGTGGTCGTGATCGGCGCGATCGTGCTGCACTTCACCAAGTTCGGCCTCTACACGCTGGCGGTCGGCTCGAGCGAGATCGCCGCCCGCCGGGTCGGCGTGAAGGTCGACGCGCAGCTGATCAAGATCTACACGATCTCCGGCGCCCTGGCCGGGCTCGGCGGCATCCTGTCGCTCTCGCAGTTCTCCACGACCGCCATCGCCGGCCAGTCGCAGACCAACCTGAACGTCATCGCCGCCGTCGTCATCGGTGGGACGTCGCTCTTCGGCGGAGTCGGCACGATCATGGGCACCGTCGTAGGCCTGTTCATCCCCGCGGTGCTGCAGAACGGCTTCGTCATCACCGGGGTGCAGCCCTTCTGGCAGCAGGTCGCCGTTGGTGCCGTCCTCATCGCGGCGGTCTACGTCGACCAGGTCCGTCGAACCGCCGCGACCCGCGGCAACTCGCAGGGCCTCTGGCGCAAGTTCCTCAGCGGAGGTCGGCGCGGCTGAGCCGCGGCGGCATCCCTTCCCTCTCCATCCCTTACCAACCCGACAGCAGTACTCGACACAGAACGGTGATCACAATGAAGTGGAACAAGAAGGCGACCGCCCTGACGGTCTTCGGCATGGCGGCGACGCTGACCCTCGCGGGCTGCTCGGGCGGCTCCGCTGCCGGCGGCGCGTCCGGCGGCAGCGACGGCGGATACAAGATCGCGTTCGTCCAGGGCGTCGCGGGCGACGAGTTCTACATCTCCATGCAGTGCGGCATCCAGGCCGAAGCCGCCAAGGAGGGCGCCACCGTCACGACCCAGGGTCCGGAGAAGTTCGACCCGACCCTCCAGAAGCCGATCGTCGACGCCGTCGTGGCGTCGAAGCCCGATGCCCTGCTGATCGCCCCGACCGACGTGTCGGCCATGCAGGCGCCGATCGCAGCGGCTGAGGCTGCGGGCATCAAGGTCGTCCTCGTCGACACCACGCTGGAAGACCCCTCGGGCGCCGTCTCGCAGATCTCCTCCGACAACGAAGGCGGCGGAGCCGCAGCGTTCGAGGCGATCCAGAAGGCCAACCCCAACGGCGGCAAGGTGCTCGTCGTCTCCACCGACCCGGGCGTCTCCACCACCGACGCCCGCGCCCAGGGCTTCGAAGACGCCGTCGCCAAGGACAGCAAGTTCGAATCCGTCGGCGTGCAGTACTCGCACAACGAGCCCTCCACCGCCGCCGAGATCGTGACCGCGGCGCTGCAGAAGGACCCCGACATCGTCGGCATCTTCGCCGCCAACCTG
>NZ_VTQH01000008.1 GCF_008763945.1 Microbacterium testaceum StLB037 | reverse complement strand
TGCATTTCTTTTTTACGGAGAGTTTGATCCTGGCTCAGGATGAACGCTGGCGGCGTGCTTAACACATGCAAGTCGAACGGTGAAGCCAAGCTTGCTTGGTGGATCAGTGGCGAACGGGTGAGTAACACGTGAGCAACCTGCCCTGGACTCTGGGATAAGCGCTGGAAACGGCGTCTAATACTGGATATGAGACGTGATCGCATGGTCGTGTTTGGAAAGATTTTTCGGTCTGGGATGGGCTCGCGGCCTATCAGCTTGTTGGTGAGGTAATGGCTCACCAAGGCGTCGACGGGTAGCCGGCCTGAGAGGGTGACCGGCCACACTGGGACTGAGACACGGCCCAGACTCCTACGGGAGGCAGCAGTGGGGAATATTGCACAATGGGCGAAAGCCTGATGCAGCAACGCCGCGTGAGGGATGACGGCCTTCGGGTTGTAAACCTCTTTTAGCAGGGAAGAAGCGAGAGTGACGGTACCTGCAGAAAAAGCGCCGGCTAACTACGTGCCAGCAGCCGCGGTAATACGTAGGGCGCAAGCGTTATCCGGAATTATTGGGCGTAAAGAGCTCGTAGGCGGTTTGTCGCGTCTGCTGTGAAATCCCGAGGCTCAACCTCGGGCCTGCAGTGGGTACGGGCAGACTAGAGTGCGGTAGGGGAGATTGGAATTCCTGGTGTAGCGGTGGAATGCGCAGATATCAGGAGGAACACCGATGGCGAAGGCAGATCTCTGGGCCGTAACTGACGCTGAGGAGCGAAAGGGTGGGGAGCAAACAGGCTTAGATACCCTGGTAGTCCACCCCGTAAACGTTGGGAACTAGTTGTGGGGACCATTCCACGGTTTCCGTGACGCAGCTAACGCATTAAGTTCCCCGCCTGGGGAGTACGGCCGCAAGGCTAAAACTCAAAGGAATTGACGGGGACCCGCACAAGCGGCGGAGCATGCGGATTAATTCGATGCAACGCGAAGAACCTTACCAAGGCTTGACATACACCAGAACGGGCCAGAAATGGTCAACTCTTTGGACACTGGTGAACAGGTGGTGCATGGTTGTCGTCAGCTCGTGTCGTGAGATGTTGGGTTAAGTCCCGCAACGAGCGCAACCCTCGTTCTATGTTGCCAGCACGTAATGGTGGGAACTCATGGGATACTGCCGGGGTCAACTCGGAGGAAGGTGGGGATGACGTCAAATCATCATGCCCCTTATGTCTTGGGCTTCACGCATGCTACAATGGCCGGTACAAAGGGCTGCAATACCGTGAGGTGGAGCGAATCCCAAAAAGCCGGTCCCAGTTCGGATTGAGGTCTGCAACTCGACCTCATGAAGTCGGAGTCGCTAGTAATCGCAGATCAGCAACGCTGCGGTGAATACGTTCCCGGGTCTTGTACACACCGCCCGTCAAGTCATGAAAGTCGGTAACACCTGAAGCCGGTGGCCCAACCCTTGTGGAGGGAGCCGTCGAAGGTGGGATCGGTAATTAGGACTAAGTCGTAACAAGGTAGCCGTACCGGAAGGTGCGGCTGGATCACCTCCTTTCTAAGGAGCTTCTGGCACTCGGGTTTTCGGATTCGTTGTGTCCAGGCGCCAGGTCAACACCGGATGTGTGTTGCTGGTAGCTCATGGGTGGAACGTTTGA
>NZ_VTQH01000007.1:1336-2800 GCF_008763945.1 Microbacterium testaceum StLB037 | reverse complement strand
GAGCTTAACTTCTGTGTTCGGCATGGGAACAGGTGTGACCTCCTTGCCATTGTCACCAGACAAATGAATGATTATACATTCAAAACTAGATAGTAAGTAAAGATTTGCGTCGCAAAACTTGAAAAAATTGATTAAGTCTTCGATCGATTAGTATTCGTCAGCTCCACGTGTCACCACGCTTCCACCTCGAACCTATTAACCTCATCATCTCTGAGGGATCTTATAACCGAAGTTGGGAAATCTCATCTTGAGGGGGGCTTCATGCTTAGATGCTTTCAGCACTTATCCCGTCCATACATAGCTACCCAGCTATGCCGTTGGCACGACAACTGGTACACCAGAGGTATGTCCATCCCGGTCCTCTCGTACTAAGGACAGCTCCTCTCAAATTTCCTACGCCCACGACGGATAGGGACCGAACTGTCTCACGACGTTCTGAACCCAGCTCGCGTACCGCTTTAATGGGCGAACAGCCCAACCCTTGGGACCGACTACAGCCCCAGGATGCGATGAGCCGACATCGAGGTGCCAAACCTCCCCGTCGATGTGAACTCTTGGGGGAGATAAGCCTGTTATCCCCGGGGTAGCTTTTATCCGTTGAGCGATGGCCCTTCCATGCGGAACCACCGGATCACTAAGTCCGTCTTTCGACCCTGCTCGACTTGTAGGTCTCGCAGTCAAGCTCCCTTATGCCTTTACACTCTATGAATGATTTCCAACCATTCTGAGGGAACCTTTGAGCGCCTCCGTTACCTTTTAGGAGGCGACCGCCCCAGTCAAACTGCCCGCCTGACACTGTCTCCCACCACGATAAGTGGTGCGGGTTAGAAAGCCAACACAGCTAGGGTAGTATCCCACCAACGCCTCCACGTAAGCTAGCGCTCACGTTTCAAAGGCTCCTACCTATCCTGTACAAGCTGTGCCGAATTTCAATATCAGGCTACAGTAAAGCTCCACGGGGTCTTTCCGTCCTGTCGCGGGTAACCTGCATCTTCACAGGTACTATGATTTCACCGAGTCTCTCGTTGAGACAGTGCCCAAATCGTTACGCCTTTCGTGCGGGTCGGAACTTACCCGACAAGGAATTTCGCTACCTTAGGACCGTTATAGTTACGGCCGCCGTTTACTGGGGCTTCGATTCGTAGCTTCGCAGAAGCTAACCACTCCTCTTAACCTTCCAGCACCGGGCAGGCGTCAGCCCCTATACATCACCTTACGGTTTAGCAGAGACCTGTGTTTTTGATAAACAGTCGCTTGGGCCTATTCACTGCGGCTCTTCTGGGCTTGCACCCTAAAGAGCACCCCTTCTCCCGAAGTTACGGGGTCATTTTGCCGAGTTCCTTAACGAGAGTTCGCTCGCTCACCTTAGAATTCTCATCTTGACTACCTGTGTCGGTTTGCGGTACGGGCACCTAATCTCTATCTAGAGGCTTTTCTCGGCAGTGTGAAATCAACGACTCGAGA
>NZ_VTQH01000007.1:0-1238 GCF_008763945.1 Microbacterium testaceum StLB037 | reverse complement strand
GAAACAATTTCCTCTCCCCATCACAGCTCAATCTTAAGAGTGCCGGATTTGCCTAACACTCAATCTCACTGCTTAGACGTACAATCCAATCGTACGCTTCGCCTATCCTACTGCGTCCCCCCATCGATTAAAACGATTATAGGTGGTACAGGAATATCAACCTGTTATCCATCGCCTACGCCTGTCGGCCTCAGCTTAGGACCCGACTAACCCAGAGCGGACGAGCCTTCCTCTGGAAACCTTAGTCAATCGGTGGACGGGATTCTCACCCGTCTTTCGCTACTCACACCGGCATTCTCACTTCTAAGCGCTCCACATGTCCTTGCGATCATGCTTCAACGCCCTTAGAACGCTCTCCTACCATTGTCCAAAGGACAATCCACAGCTTCGGTAATATGTTTAGCCCCGGTACATTTTCGGCGCAGTGTCACTCGACTAGTGAGCTATTACGCACTCTTTAAATGATGGCTGCTTCTAAGCCAACATCCTAGTTGTCTGGGCAACGCCACATCCTTTTCCACTTAACATATATTTTGGGACCTTAGCTGGTGGTCTGGGCTGTTTCCCTTTCGAACACGGACCTTATCACCCATGTTCTGACTCCCAAGTTAAATTAATTGGCATTCGGAGTTTGTCTGAATTCGGTAACCCGAGAGGGGCCCCTCGTCCAAACAGTGCTCTACCTCCAATAATCATCACTTGAGGCTAGCCCTAAAGCTATTTCGGAGAGAACCAGCTATCTCCAAGTTCGATTGGAATTTCTCCGCTACCCACAGTTCATCCGCTCACTTTTCAACGTAAGTCGGTTCGGTCCTCCATTCAGTGTTACCTGAACTTCAACCTGACCATGGGTAGATCACCTGGTTTCGGGTCTACGACCAAATACTATACGCCCTATTCAGACTCGCTTTCGCTACGGCTCCACATTTTCTGCTTAACCTTGCATCAGATCGTAACTCGCCGGTTCATTCTACAAAAGGCACGCCATCACCCATTAACGGGCTCTGACTACTTGTAAGCACACGGTTTCAAGTTCTCTTTCACTCCCCTTCCGGGGTACTTTTCACCTTTCCCTCACGGTACTGGTTCACTATCGGTCACTAGAGAGTATTTAGCCTTAGGAGATGGTCCTCCCAGATTCCGACGGAATTTCACGTGCTCCGTCGTACTCAGGATCCACTCAAGAGAGAATATATTTTCAACTACAGGATTATTACCTTCTTTGATTCAACTTTCCA
>NZ_VTQH01000006.1 GCF_008763945.1 Microbacterium testaceum StLB037 | reverse complement strand
GCCCGTAAATGCGAAATGGCCACCCAGCTTTGGGTGGCCATTTCGACTGAAAAGAAGTCCGGCGGTGTCCTACTCTCCCACAGGGTCCCCCCTGCAGTACCATCGGCGCTGAGAGGCTTAGCTTCCGGGTTCGGAATGTGACCGGGCGTTTCCCTCTCGCTATGGCCGCCGAAACACTATTGATGTTTCAAAAACCAACAACGACTTCATCATTGTTGAGTTCCCGACCGTACATCGAGAACCACTCAGTGGACGCAAGCACCAAAACAGGTGTGTTATCAAGTCATCGGCTTATTAGTACCGGTCAGCTTCACGTATTACTACGCTTCCACATCCGGCCTATCAACCCAGTAGTCTGGCTGGGAGCCTCTCACCATAAATGGTATGGAAGTCTCATCTTGAGGCCGGCTTCCCGCTTAGATGCTTTCAGCGGTTATCCATCCCGAACGTAGCTAATCAGCGGTGCTCCTGGCGGAACAACTGACACACCAGAGGTTCGTCCAACCCGGTCCTCTCGTACTAGGGTCAGATCCTCTCAAACTTCCTACGCGCGCAGCGGATAGGGACCGAACTGTCTCACGACGTTCTAAACCCAGCTCGCGTACCGCTTTAATGGGCGAACAGCCCAACCCTTGGGACCTACTCCAGCCCCAGGATGCGACGAGCCGACATCGAGGTGCCAAACCATGCCGTCGATATGGACTCTTGGGCAAGATCAGCCTGTTATCCCCGAGGTACCTTTTATCCGTTGAGCGACAGCGCTTCCACAAGCCACTGCCGGATCACTAGTCCCGACTTTCGTCCCTGCTCGACCTGTCAGTCTCACAGTCAAGCTCCCTTGTGCACTTACACTCGCCACCTGATTGCCAACCAGGTTGAGGGAACCTTTGGGCGCCTCCGTTACATTTTGGGAGGCAACCGCCCCAGTTAAACTACCCACCAGGCACTGTCCCTGAACCGGATCACGGTCCTAAGTTAGATATCCAGAGTGACCAGAGTGGTATTTCAACAATGACTCCACACTCACTGGCGTGAATGCTTCACCGTCTCCCACCTATCCTACACAAGCCACACCGAACACCAATACCAAGCTGTAGTAAAGGTCACGGGGTCTTTCCGTCCTGCTGCGCGTAACGAGCATCTTTACTCGTAATGCAATTTCGCCGAGTTCGCGGTTGAGACAGTTGGGAAGTCGTTACGCCATTCGTGCAGGTCGGAACTTACCCGACAAGGAATTTCGCTACCTTAGGATGGTTATAGTTACCACCGCCGTTTACTGGGGCTTAAATTCTCAGCTTCGCCTTGCGGCTAACCGGTCCTCTTAACCTTCCAGCACCGGGCAGGCGTCAGTCCGTATACATCGTCTTGCGACTTGGCACGGACCTGTGTTTTTAGTAAACAGTCGCTACCCACTAGTCTCTGCGGCCACCACACCCTTTCGGAGCAAGTCCTAATAAGTGGATGGCCCCCCTTCTCCCGAAGTTACGGGGGCATTTTGCCGAGTTCCTTAACCACGATTCTCTCGATCTCCTTGGTATTCTCTACCTGACCACCTGAGTCGGTTTGGGGTACGGGCGGCTTGAACCTCGCGTCGATGCTTTTCTCGGCAGCATAGGATCACCCACTTTTTATCCGCATCGTGTCTCAGCCTCAATGAGTGACGGATTTGCCTATCACTCGGCCTACGCACTTGCACCAGGACTACCATCGCCTGGCTTGGGCTACCTTCCTGCGTCACACCTGTTAATACGCTAGCCGCACCAGCATGGGGTCGAGCGTTCACACGGACGACCATCACCCCGAAGGGATCCGGAACATTCCGAGCTAGGACTCTTAGCACCACTGGATTGACTGGGGCGGTTCTTCGCCGGTACGGGAATATCAACCCGTTGTCCATCGACTACGCCTGTCGGCCTCGCCTTAGGTCCCGACTTACCCAGGGAAGATTAGCTTGACCCTGGAACCCTTGGTCTTTCGGAGGACGTGTTTCTCACACGTCTTTCGCTACTCATGCCTGCATTCTCACTCGTGTAGCGTCCACGGCTGGGTCACCCCGCCGCTTCACTCGCCACACGACGCTCTCCTACCCATCAACACGGCTGGACCACGAAGGCCTACCAAAAATGTCAATGCCACAACTTCGGTGGCGTGCTTGAGCCCCGTTACATTGTCGGCGCGGAATCACTTGACCAGTGAGCTATTACGCACTCTTTCAAGGGTGGCTGCTTCTAAGCCAACCTCCTGGTTGTCTAAGCAACTCCACATCCTTTCCCACTTAGCACGCGCTTAGGGACCTTAGTTGGTGGTCTGGGTTGTTTCCCTCTCGACTATGAAGCTTATCCCCCACAGTCTCACTGCTGCGCTCTCACTTACCGGCATTCGGAGTTTGGCTGACGTCAGTAACCTTGTAGGGCCCATCGGCCATCCAGTAGCTCTACCTCCGGCAAGAAACACGCAACGCTGCACCTAAATGCATTTCGGAGAGAACCAGCTATCACGAAGTTTGATTGGCCTTTCACCCCTATCCACAGCTCATCCCCTCAGTTTTCAACCTAAGTGGGTTCGGTCCTCCACGACGTCTTACCGTCGCTTCAACCTGGCCATGGATAGATCACTTCGCTTCGGGTCTAGGACACGCGACTGTATCGCCCTATTCAGACTCGCTTTCGCTACGGCTACCCCACACGGGTTAACCTCGCCACGTATCGCTAACTCGCAGGCTCATTCTTCAAAAGGCACGCTGTCACCCCTACTAAGGAGGCTCCAACGGTTTGTAAGCAAACGGTTTCAGGTACTATTTCACTCCCCTCCCGGGGTACTTTTCACCTTTCCCTCACGGTACTTGTCCGCTATCGGTCATCTGGGAGTATTTAGGCTTATCAGGTGGTCCTGACAGATTCACACGGGATTTCTCGGGCCCCGTGCTACTTGGGATACTCTTCACGCCAAGAACAAGCATTTCGACTACGGGGTTCGCACCCTCTATGACCGGCCATTCAAAACCGTTCGTCTATACCCTCTTGTCACGTCGACTGCTCGGCAGAACAATCCGAAAAGTCCCACAACCCCCAACATGCAACGCCTGCCGGCTATCACACACGCTAGGTTTAGCCTCATCCGGTTTCGCTCGCCACTACTCACGGAATCGCTGTTGCTTTCTCTTCCTGTGGGTACTGAGATGTTTCACTTCCCCACGTTCCCTCTACCCGCCCTATATATTCAGGCGGGAGTCACCAGGTACGCACGCGCCCTGGCGGGGTTTCCCCATTCGGACACCCTCGGATCAAAACTCGCTTATCAGTTCCCCGAGGCTTATCGCAGATTGCTACGTCCTTCTTCGGCTCCAGATGCCAAGGCATCCACCGTTTGCTCTTAAAGACTTGAAATCACATGAGTTGAATCGTCAAAAAATTGACTAATGATCTTTAAGATCATCTTCACGAGCCGACCCAAAAGAATCGACTCGAAGATGCTCGCGTCCACTGTGTAGTTCTCAAAGTACGGGCGGTACCCCTCCCCCACACCCACCAACCGGTGAGAGCAAGAAGAGGCCCTCAAGGAAACAGCCACCAACCACCACCAGTTCGAAAACCAGCGCGATCAGCGCCCGGCCCCTCAGGACCCAACAGCGTGCATGTACCCACCCCTCCGACCCA
>NZ_VTQH01000002.1:364573-754716 GCF_008763945.1 Microbacterium testaceum StLB037 | reverse complement strand
AGCGCCGGTGCGCTCCCACCCCGAAACCACGGGTGAGAGCACACCGGCGCTTCGTCATACCCGGGGTACGTGATATCGAAAGAGAACGCGCCGGCCCCCGCGAGGGGAGCCGGCGCGTGGCACCGAGGGTCCTGACTCAGCCGGTGTTCTGCAGACCCGCCGCGACGCCGCTCACCGAGAGCAGCAGGAGGCGCTGGTGTTCGGCATCCGGAGTCGGGTTCTCTGCATCCGCGTCGCGAAGAGCGCGCAGGGCCCGCAGCTGCAGGAGCGAGAGCGCGTCGACGTACGGGCTGCGCATCTTCACGGCGCGCTGCAGAACGGGCTTGTTGCCGAGGAGCTCGCCGCCGGTGATGCGCTCGACCCAGGAGCGGGTGAGGAGCATCTCGTCCATCACGAGCTCCGCGAGGTCCTGACGGTCGCCGAGCGCGAGGTAGCGACGCGCGATGCGCTCGTCAGCCTTGGCCAGGCTCATCGCGACGTTGTCGATCATCGTCCGGAACAGCGGCCACTGCTCGTAGGCTTCGCGGAGGCGCTGCTCGTCGCCGACGGCGTCGAGGGCGGTTCCGAGGCCGAACCAGCCCGCGAGGTTGATGCGGGCCTGCGTCCACGAGAACACCCACGGGATCGCGCGCAGATCTTCCAGCGACTCGACCGAGAGCCCGCGCCGGGCGGGGCGAGACCCGAGCGCCAGGTGCCCGAGCTCCTCCATCGGCGTGACCGTGGCGAACCACGGCGCGAAGCCGGGGGCTTTCACGAGCGCGAAGAAGCGCTCGCGCGAGGCAACATCCATCGTGCTCGCGACATCGGCGAAGGCTTCCGCGGCTCCGCGGTTGCGGCGTTCGATGGAGGGGGAGGACGCCGTGAGCACGGCGGCCGCGACCTGATCGATGTGGCGCATCGCGATGTCGGCGTCGCCGTACCGGGCGAAGATGACCTCGCCCTGCTCGGTGAGCTTGAAACGGCCGTCGACCGAGTGCGGGGGTTGGGCCAGGATGGCCGAGTTGGCGGGGCCGCCGCCACGGCCGAGGGCACCGCCGCGACCGTGGAAGAGCGTCAGTTCGATGCCCTCGGCCTGTGCCCACGTGGAGATCTCGGCCTGCGCCTCGTAGAGCGCGAGGTTGGCTGCGACGGGTCCGACGTCTTTCGACGAGTCGGAGTAGCCCAGCATCACCTCGAGGCGGCGGCCCGTGGCATCCAATCTGCTGACGAAGGAGGGGTGCGAGACGATCTCGGCGAGGATGCCGGGGGCCGCCTGAAGGTCGGCGAACGTCTCGAACAGGGGGATGACGTCGAGCACGGGGGGCTCTTCGCCCGGTCCCATCGCGTACGAGGCGAGCTCGTGGACGTTGGCCAGATCTTCCGCCGACTGCGTGAACGACACGATGTAGCGACCGGCGGCGCGGGGCCCGAAACGTTCCTGCACATAGGCGATCGAGCGGAAGACCTCGAGCACCTCGTCGGTCTGCTCGCTGCGAGCGCCACCGGCGCGGAGCTCTTCGAGCACCTTGCGGTGGACGGCCGAGTGCTGGCGCACCTCGAGTTCGGTGAGGTGGAAGCCGTAGGTCTCGACCTGCCACACGAGGCGCTGCAGGGCGCCGTACGCCTGGCGTGTGGCGCCGGCTGCGACCAGCGAGTCCTGCACGACGCGCAGGTCGGTCAGCAGGTGCTCGGGGTCGCGATAGGCGAGGTCGGCGTTGCGCGTGCGGGTCGCGGCGATCTTGCGCGCGAGCAGCAGCATGATGCGGCGGTGCGGCTCGTCGGGTGAGCGCTCGGCGATCTCGGCCGCGGCGTCTTCATCGGCGGCGCGGAGTCGGTGCCACAGCGCGACGAGAGCGTCGCTGGGCGGGGTGCTCTCGGCATCCAGGGTCAATCCTCGTCCGACGCGCTGGGTCGTGCGCTCGAGGCCGAGCAGCACGTGCTCGCTCGCGATCGCCGCCGCCTTGCGGGTGACGGATGCCGTGACGAAGGGGTTTCCGTCGCGGTCGCCGCCGACCCACGAGCCCACGCGCACGAACGGCTTCACGATGGGCGCGCGGGAGCCCGCGTTCTCGCCCTGGAGGATGTCGTCGATGCGGCGGTACACACGGGGCACCGCGGTATAGAGCGTCTCGTCGAAGACCGACATGACCGATCGGACCTCGTCGACCGGGGACGGCTTCTCGCGCCGCAGGGGGGCCGTACGCCAGAGCGTGTCGATCTCCTCGAGCATGCGTCGCTCGGCGCGACGGCTCTCGGCGCCGCCCTCCGACGCCTTGTCGTGCTCGGACAGGAGTTCGGACAGACGCCGGATGCTCGTCGAGATGGCGCGACGGCGGGCCTCGGTGGGGTGGGCGGTGAAGACGGGGTGGAAGCGGAGCGCCTGCAGCCGGGCCAGTGCCGTCTCTTCGCCGACCTCGCTGGAGAGGCGCTCGAACGCGCTCGCGATGGTGTCGGGGATGCCACTGCGAGACGGCTGGTCGCCGCGCTCGCGGAGCACCCGCACGCGCTGATGCTCTTCGACGAGGTTGACGAGGTGAAAGTAGGCCGTGAAGGCCCGGGCCACTTCGTCGGCCCGCTCGATCGAGAAGCCGTCCGCGATGGCGGCGGCCCGCTCGAACGCCTCGGGCGTCTCGTCGGTGTAGGCCTGGATCGTCGCCGAGCGCAGCCGCTCGACGTCGTCGTACAGTCCGGGGGAGCCGCTCTCCTGAAGCACACGGCCCAGGAGCGATCCGAGCAGGCGCACGTCGGCACGCATCTGTTCGGGGAGTTCCTGGCCGGCTTCGAAGCGGCCCACGAGGTCGATCGCCTCGGTCGGGGTCAGTTCACGCACACGCCCCAGATTATCGGCGTCGGGGGCGCGACAATTCACGTGTAACAGCATGCGTCGGTCTCGCGGGGCGGACGCCGGACTTTCTCCGGCATCGGGCCGCGGTGGCCGTAGTGATCCGGGGTCGCGGGGTGTGGCATCCGGAAATCTCCGGCGCCCGGGCGCTCTGCCAGGGCGGGTCGGCGGGGGAGGGCGTGCCGCACTCCGGAAAGATCGCCGTGCGCGGAGAAGAGACCGGCGGAATCGAGTGCCTCTCGCTCGAATCACCGGAGCGCGGCACGCGCCCGCACCTCCCGCGCGGGAGATACTCGTGGCGAGCGGTGCCACCGGGCCCCGCGGAGGGAGGAACCGTGAGCGACGACGCCCTGCGGGACGCAGCCGACACCATGCGGGCGGTGCGCGAGCGCTGCGCCTGGACGCAGACGATCGACCACCGCGATCTGGTGCCCTACCTGGTCGAGGAGAGCGCGGAGGTCATCGACGCGGTCGAGTCCGGCACGCGCGCCGACCTGCGCGAGGAGCTCGGCGACCTGCTGTGGCAGGTGCTGTTCCACGCGGAGATCGCCGCGGGAGACGCCGACGACCCCTTCGACATCGACGACGTCGCGCGCGGGCTCACCGAGAAGATGGTGCGGCGGCACCCGCACGTGTTCGGGGATGCCGTGGCATCCACCCCCGAAGAGGTGCTCGTGCACTGGAACGCGGCGAAGGCGGCCGAGAAGAACGAGCGAACCAGCGTGCTCGACGGGGTCAGCGACCACATGCCGGCGCTGGCTCTGGCGCAGAAGGTGATGGGCAAGGCCGCGCAGGTCGGTGTCTGCGCGCCGACGCACCACCTGGCCGATCCGGAGACCGAGGCGGAGCTCGGCGACGCGCTGCTGACGCTCGTGCACCTGGCGCGGACGCGCGGGTGGGATGCCGAACGGGCGCTGCGCGAGCGCGTGCGCGCATTGCGCGCCGAGGTGCGCGCGACGGAGGCCGGCGCGAGCTGACACGATCCGGTCGAGCGGGCACGTTCCGGCGTGGTCGTCGCGCGTGATCTCGGCGGGATCGTGCGATCTCGCGCGGTGGGCGGCGCCGGGAGACGGAGGCACCGGAGGGCTCTGGAAGAATGGACCCGTGGCATCCGTGAACCCGCCGCGCGGCATGCGCGACTTCCTCCCCGCCGACAAGGCCCGTCGCGAGCGCGTGCTCGCCGTCATCCGCGAGCGTTACCGCGCCCACGGTTTCGACGAGATCGAGACCCCGGTCATGGAGGACTACGACCGCCTGCACGCCGGGATCGGCGGCGACAACGAGAAGCTGTCGTTCAGCATCCTCAAGCGGGGGATGGATGCCGAGGGCATCCGCGCCGCAGCGGAGGACCCCGCCGCGTTGGCCGACCTGGGTCTGCGTTACGACCTCACCGTCCCCCTCGCGCGGTTCTACGCCACGCATCGGGCGCAGCTGCCGACGGTGTTCCGGTCGATTCAGATCGCCCCGGTGTGGCGCGCCGAGCGCCCGCAGAAGGGGCGCTATCGCCAGTTCATGCAGTGCGACATTGACATCATCGGCGACGCCTCGGCGCGGGCCGAGGCCGAGTTGATGACCGCCAGCCTCGACGTGCTCGACGCGCTCGGGCTCGAGGGCGGCACGATCCGCGTCAACGACCGCCGGGCGCTCGACGCGATGCTGGATGTGTTCGGTTTCGCGGTCGACGAGCGCCCCGGAGTGCTCATCACGATCGACAAGCTCGACAAGATCGGCCCCTCGGGCGTCGTCGCCGAACTCCGCGACCGCGGCGTGAGCGCGCGCGCCGTCGACTCTTTCGCGGCGTACCTGGACCGACCCGCGGCGGACCCCTCGTTCGATGACGCCGGCATCCGCGCCGCGCTGCCCGATGGCATGCCGGACGAGGTCATCGCCCACCTCGTCGACCTCGGCGACACCGTCGCCGCGGCGCGCGGGGGCGTGGTGCCGCTCGTCTTCGACCCGTTCCTCGTGCGCGGCATGGGCTACTACACCGGCACGATCTTCGAGCTCGCCCACCCGAGCGTCGACTACTCCCTCGGTGGCGGGGGCCGCTACGACGGCATGATCGGGCGGTTCCTCGGCCAGCAGGTGCCGGCGGTGGGCTTCTCGATCGGCTTCGAGCGCCTCGTCGACCTCCTTCCCGAGACCGGCGCCGACGGCGAGCGGGCCGTCGTGCTCGTGCACGACCGTGACGTGCCCTTCGCGCGGCTGCTCTCGCTCAAGACGGCGCTCATCGCCGATGGAGCGCGCGTGCGCGTCGAACAGCGGGCGAAGAACATGAAGGCCCTGCTCGAGCGCTCGGCCGCCGACGGCTACGCGTCGTTCGCGACGGTCGGTCTCGACACGACACCGGAGACGCTGGAACTCAAGCCCCTCTCCTGAAGCGACACGGGATGCCGGGAACCCGCCGCCTCGGGAGGGTTCTGCCCGCGCGCGAGGACGTCAGGCCACCGCGCTGATCAAGGCCTCGGCCGGGTTCTCGGCCGTGAGGCGTTCCAGGCGCGAAGCGGTCTCGGTGTCGCGGGGCGAGAACCACACCACGCGCGAGCCGAGCCCGTCGTCGATCCACAGGCTCGACATCTCGAGGTGCAGCTCGCCGACGCGGGCGTGCACGAGGTGCTTGTTCGCGTTGCGTTCGCCGCCGACGTCGCCCAGGCGCCACAGTTCGGCGAAGCGCGGGGACTCCTCTTCGAGCTCGGCGATGAACCGCTGCCACGAGGGCTCCTCGTGGTGACGGCCGTACGCGGCCCGCAGGCGTGCCGCGATGCGCCGTTGGGCGTGGTCGAGGTCGACGTGCGAGCGTTGCCACTCGGAGTCGGTGAACAGCAGCACGGCACAGTTACGGCGGTCGGCCGGCAGGTCGTCGAGGTCATCGAAGAGGTACCGGTAGGCGCGGTTGTAAGCGCGGATGTCGAAGCGCGCGGTCTGAACGGCGGCCGGGTAGGGGAGGAGCTTCTCGAGGAGGTCGAGGTGGGTCGCGTCCACGCACTGCCGCGCCTCGCGGTCGGGCGCGGGGAGATCGGCGAGGGCGAAGAGGTGGTCGCGCTCGTCGTCGCTGAGGCGGAGGGCGCGGGCGATGGCGGCGACCACCTGTGCGGAGGCCGCGATCGGGCGTCCCTGCTCGAGCCAGGTGTACCAGGTGAGGCCCACCCCGGCGAGCTGGGCGACCTCTTCGCGGCGAAGACCGGCGACCCGGCGCCGCGTACCCTCGGGCAGGCCCACGTCGGCGGGGCGCAAGCGCGCTCGCCTGCTGCGCAGGAACCCCGCGAATTCGGCGCGGGCATCGTCGGACCGGGTCATGGCATCCCTCCTCTCGGGCGATCATAGGACGGACCTCCGACATCCGCCGTGGCCCAGGGGAGTGCTCGCAGTACCAGGATGAGCGCACTCCTGGTACCAGGATGGCGGTCTCTCCATGCTGGCACCATGACGACTTCCGCACACCCCGCCACCGGGACCGCTCCGGTGCCGATCCGCCCGGGCTCCCTCACCGAGGTGCCGACCTGGCGCTACCTCGGATTCCTCCTGGGCCCCGGCGTCGGTACCTTCGCGTTCAACGCGGTGACCGTGATCCTGCCGACGCTGCGCGATCGGTTCGGAGCGGGCGACGTCGCGCTCGAGCTGGTGATCGCGGGGTACGGCATCCCCTTCGCCGTCCTGCTCATCCTGGGCGGCCGGCTCGGCGACCGCTTCGGACGGCACCGCCTGTACGTCGTCGGCATGGGCCTGTTCCTCGTCTCGGCCGTGGCCTGCGCCCTGGCCCCGTCGATCGAGACGCTGATCGCGGCCCGCATCGTGCAGGGCGTCGGCGCGGCCCTGTGCACGCCGCAGGTGCTCGCGACCATCCAGGCGACCTCGCAGGGGGCTGCCCGCACCCGCGCGATCGCGGCGTTCGGAGCGAGCGGAGGCATCGGAGCGGCGGTCGGGCAGGTATCCGGCGGAGCCCTGGCCGCGCTGTCGTTCGGTCCGGTCGAGGGGTGGCGCGCGGTGTTCGTCGTCGTGGCCCTCGTCGCCGTCGCGGCGATCTCGCTGGCCCCGCTCGCCCCGCGCTCACGCGCGCACGAGGTCGTCGCGATCGACCTGATCGGGACGGCGGCGCTGGGCCTCGGCATCCTGGCCGCTTCCGTCGCCCTCACCTTCGGGCCGGTGTGGAACTGGTCGTGGCCGGTCGCGGTGGCGCTCGTCGTCGCGGGCGCGGCTCTCGTGGCGATGTGGAAGCACCAGAACGCCATCGAGCGCTCGGGCCGGGTGCCGCTCCTGCCGCCGAGCGTGCTGCGGCTGCGACCGCTGCAACTCGGGCTCATGGCCGCGGGCCTCTTCTTCGCCGGGTACTCGGCGCTGCTGTACGTCTTCCCGCGCGCCGTCGAAGCGGGGGGCCTCAGCTCGCTCGAAGCGGGGATGGCGCTGCTGCCCTTCGCCGTGGTGTTCGCCGGCGTCTCTCTCGCCGTCGCCCGAATCCAGGTGCGGCTCGGTGACTCGACGCTCGTGCTCGGCGTCACGGTGCAGATCGTCGCGCTCATCGCGATGGCCGTGACCCTCGTCCTGGCGTGGGGAAGCGATATCGGTCTCTGGCTGCAGCCCGCCCTGATCCTGCTCGGTGCGGGACAGGCCCTGATCTTCTCCCCGCTCACCCAGCTCGTGGTGCGCGAGGTGCCGGTCGAGGCGGCGGGGCTGTCGGGCGGGATGTTCAGCACCGCGCAGCAGCTCGCCCTCTCGTTCGGCGTGATCGTCATCGGGGGCATCGTCACGCTCACCGGCGTCGGTGGCCGCGCCGAACTGCTCGCCGGACTCGCCCTCGACACCCTGCTCGCGGTGGCGGTGCTGGCCCTCGCCGTGGCCCTCCGCGCGCGGAGCCGTCGCACGGCGGCCTGAGTCCCGGCATCCCTTCTTCGAAATATTCACGGGATGCCGGGAGCCCGGCGCCTCCTCGCCGTCACGGCGCGGCCACCCGGCGTTCACCGAGGGCCGGTGTCATCGGAGGATGCGCACGCGTCGACCGGTGGCCCTGACCGCGGCGTCCGTGCTCGCGCTCGCCGGGGCCGGGGCCGTGGGGCTGCGCTCCCTCATCGCCCGGCAGGCCGCGATCGCCCGCCGGCGCATCGGCAAGCCGCTCGGGGAGCAGGCGCTCGACGCCGACCGGGTGTGGCGGCGCAAGAAGCATCCGGGGGAGCCGGTCGAACTGCTCGTGCTCGGCGACTCGATCGCGGCGGGGCTCGGAGCGGGGCACCGGCGCGACACCCTCGGCGCGCGGCTCGCGAAGGGGATCGCGCGGGAGGCGGGGCGACCGGTGCGCCTTCGTACCGCCGCGGTCGTGGGGTCGGAGACCTCGGCCCTCGCCGCGCAGGTGGCCTCGCTTCCCGCGGGATACCGGCCGGATGCCGCGGTGATCGTCGTCGGGGGCAACGACGTGACCCATCGCATTCCGGCATCCCGTTCCGCGGAGCAGCTGGAGGAGGTCGTGCGCGAGCTGCGCGGCCGCGGCGTGCCCGTCGTCGTGGGCACGTGCCCCGATCTCGGCACGCTCCGCGCGATTCCGCAGCCGCTGCGCGCGCTCGCCGCCCGATCGTCACGGCAGCTCGCCGCGGCCCAGGCCGCCGCCGTGCACCGCGCGGGGGGACGCGTCGTGGCTCTCGCGCGCGCGGTGGGGCCGGTGTTCGCCGAGCGGCCCGACGAGATGTTCAGCGTCGACCGCTTCCACCCCAGCGCCCTCGGGTATCGCCGAACCGCCGAGGCGCTGCTGCCGGCGGTGTTGGCCGCGCTGGAGTCAAGGCGGGAGCGCGGCTGAGGCGCGGCGCGGGTGCCGGGCTTCGCTTTCCGGCCTGCGCCGGTGCCGGGCTCCGGTCGACCGGCTCGGATCGGCCGGATCTCGTGCGGAAACCGCACGGGACGCCTCGATCATCCGGAGCGCGGCCCGCCCCCGCACGACCGCATTTCCGGCGGCGCTGCAATCCCCACCTGACGCATAGCCGGCGGATCTACGTTTCTTCCACGCCTCCCATCGATGTCTTCCTCAGCACCTGGCGCGCCGATCCGATCACGCTCGGCGCGCTCTTCGTGGCATCCGCCGCCTATCTGCTCGGGGTCCGGCGCGTGCGGCGCCGCGGAGAGGCCTGGCCTCTGCGGCGCACGATCGGCTTCTTCGCGCTCGGGCTCATGCCGTACGCGGTGATCGAGCTCGGCTTCCTCGGCGTGTACTCGTCCGAGCTGCGCTGGGCGTTCTCGACCCGGGTGGCGCTGTTGATCTTCGCCGTTCCGGCGGGGATCGCGGCGGGTCGGCCTCTCGACCTCGTGCCCGCGGGCCTGCGCGAGCGGTTCCTCGCGTCGCGCCTCACGCGCGTGTTCGGCAACGCCATGGTCGCCACCGTCGTGATCGCGGCGGTCTTCTGCCTGTTCCTGACGCCGATCGCCGGCATCCTGCGGGTGAATCCCGTGGTCGAGGCGTCGCTCGGGATCGGCGTGCCGCTGGTCGGGCTGGCGATGGTGCTGCCGATGATGGCGCTCGGCGCGGTGCACACGGGCACCTTCATCGCGATCGAGTTCCTGCTCGCGTTCGTGGAGCTGCTCATCGACTCCGTGCCGGGGCTGCTCATGCGGCTCAACGACAACGTGCTGGATCTGATCCCGGATGCCACACAGGCGGTGTCGTGGTGGCCGTCGCTGCTGCACGACCAACACCTCGCGGGCGACATGATCTGGTTCATCGCCGAGTTCGCCGACGTGCCGATCCTGGTGATCCTCATGATCCGGTGGATGCGGTCGGACCGCGTGGAGGCGAAGGGCTTCGACGACCTGTCGGACGCGGAGTACGACGAGATGACCCGTGCCCACCTGCGCGGGGAGCGTTGACCCGTCGCATCGGTGCCGACAGGCTGGGGGAGTGCGCACCCACGACGACGTCGATGCCTTCCTGACCGAGACCCTCGTCGGATCCGACCCGACGCTGGAGGCCGCCCTGCGCGCCCAGCACGAAGGGGGCCTTCCCGATATCGAGGTCGCGCCGGTCAACGCCAAGTTCCTGCACCTGCTCACCCGCATCGCGGGCGCTCGCCGCGTGCTCGAGATCGGCACGCTCGGCGGGTACTCGACGATCTGGTTCGCTCGGGCGGTGGGCCCGAAGGGGCGGGTCGTGACGATCGAGGCGGAAGCCGCCAACGCCGGGATCGCCCGCGCCAACCTGTCGGGCGCCGGCGTCGCCGACCGGGTCGAGGTGCGCGTGGGGCGTGGAGCGGACGTGCTGCCGACGCTTGCAGAGGGGGAGCCGTTCGACCTCGTCTTCATCGACGCCGACAAGGAGTCGAACGAGCTCTACCTCGACTGGGCGGCGCGTCTGGGGCGGCCGGGGACCGTGATCGTGCTCGACAACGTCGTGCGCGGCGGCGAGGTGGCCGACGCCGACACGACCGACTCCAAGGTGCTCGGCGCTCGGCGCGGCATCCTGAAACTGGGTTCCGACCCCCGCTTCGACGCTACGGCGCTGCAGACCCTCGACCGGAAGGGGTGGGACGGGGTGGCGGTGGCGCTGGTGGTGGATCCGACGGCCTCGGACACCGAATGACGAACCGGCTCACGAGTGTCGGAGCCGGTCACTAGACTCGACCACGGACCGACGACGCTCCGCCCCCTCCCACTCAAGAACCAACGAGGAGTCCTTCGTGGCACTTATCGAGGCTGTCAACGCGCGCGAGATTCTGGATTCGCGCGGTAACCCGACCGTCGAGGTGGAGGTGCTCCTCGACGACGGAATCGTCCAGCGGGCCGCCGTCCCCTCCGGCGCGTCCACCGGCGCCTTCGAGGCCTACGAGCTGCGCGACGGCGACAAGGGTCGCTACGGCGGCAAGGGCGTGCTTAAGGCCGTCGCTGCGGTCGTCGACGAGCTCGGCCCCGCGATCGAGGGCGTCGAGGCCAGCGAGCAGCGCATCATCGACGAGATCCTCATCGAGACCGACGGCACCGAGAACAAGTCGCGCACCGGCGCCAACGCCATCCTCGGCGTGTCGCTCGCGGTCGCCAAGGCCGCCGCCGACAGCGCCGACCTGCCCCTGTTCCGCTACCTGGGCGGCCCCAACGCGCACCTGCTGCCCGTTCCGCTCTTCAACGTCATCAACGGTGGCGAGCACGCCGACAACGGCATCGACTTCCAGGAGTTCTTCCTCGCGCCCATCGGCGCCGAGACGTACGGCGAGTCGCTCCGATGGGGCACCGAGGTCTACCACGTCCTCAAGGGCGAGCTGAAGTCCGCGGGCTACAACACCGGTCTCGGCGACGAGGGCGGGTTCGCCCCCGACCTGCCCAGCAACCGCGAGGGCCTCGACTTCCTGATCCGTGCGATCGAGAAGGCCGGCTTCACCCCCGGCAAGGAGATCGCCGTCGGCCTCGACGTCGCCGCCACCGAGTTCTACAAGGACGGCGTGTACACGGTCGAGGGCAAGGAGTGGAGCGTCGACACGCTCGTCGACTACTTCGCCGACCTCGTCGCGAACTTCCCGATCGTCACCATCGAAGACGCCCTCGCCGAGGACGACTGGGACGGCTGGAAGAAGCTGACGGATGCCGTCGGCTCCAAGGTCCAGCTCGTCGGCGACGACCTGTTCGTCACCAACCCCAAGCGCCTGCAGCAGGGCATCGACCTCGGTGTCGCCAACTCGCTGCTGGTCAAGGTGAACCAGATCGGCACGCTGTCCGAGACGCTCGACGCGATCTCGCTGGCCACCCGCTCGGGCTACACCTCGATGCTGTCGCACCGCTCGGGCGAGACCGAGGACACCACGATCGCCGACCTCGCCGTCGCGGTCAACGCCGGCCAGATCAAGACCGGTGCCCCCGCGCGCAGCGAGCGCGTCGCGAAGTACAACCAGCTGCTGCGCATCGAGGAAGACCTCGGCGACGCCGCGGTCTTCGCGGGCCGCTCGGCGTTCCCCCGTTTCAAGGGCTGATCGTCTGACATACGCGAGGAGGGGGAGCCGGAGGGCTTCCCCTCCTTCGTCGTTTCGGCCTCCGTTTCACTGGGCGGATGCCGAGCCCCCGGCGCGTCCCCGGAAGCGCCGATTCCCGCGACGTAGACTCGCTCGCGGTTCGAAAGCCGAGCCGTGCGGAACGACGGGAGGGATGCCGTGGAGCGACCGACACTGCCTCCCCGCCGCCCGGCGGCATCCGAGGCCCCGAAGGCGGGCAAGAAGGCGTCCCGGACGTCCGCTCGGCCCGCTCGGCCGACGGCGCGGCCGAGCGCCGGGGACCGCCGCGTCGATGCGCGTGAGTGGCTCGGGCGGGTGCGCATCTCGGGCTTCGTCGTGATCATGCTCGGTCTCGTGGTCCTCGGAACGTTCGTCCTCGTGCCGACCGTGGGCACGTACATGGACCAGCGTCAGCAGATCCAGGCGCTGCGCAGCGCGGTGCAGCTGAGCCAGTCACAGGTGGCCGACCTGCAGACGCAGCGCGACCGGTGGTCCGACCCGGCGTACATCCGCACGCAGGCTCGAGAGCGTCTCGGGTACACCTTCCCCGGTGAGGTCGTGTATCTCATCGACAACGACCTGCCGGCCTCGGCGACGCCTCAGGAACAGGACGACGTCAGCGGCGAGGTGGGGCAGACCCACACCGACTGGATGGCGCAGCTCGTGCGCTCCGTCACCTCGTCGGGGGCGGCCCAGGTCGCCGTGCCCGAGGTGACGGTCGGCGTTCCCGACCCGACCCCCGCGCCTAATTCGCCCGCGGGCTGAGCCCGTTCCGGCGGGGTGTCGGAGACCCCGGGTACCCTGGAGGCGATGAGTACCGCAACGCTTCCCCCCGCCTCCGACGCCGACCTGGCCGTGCTCCAGTCCCAGCTCGGCCGCGTCCCGCGCGGGGTCGTGGGTATCGCGGCGCGCTGCGTGTGCGGAAACCCGACGGTGGTGGCGACCTCGCCCCGCCTCGATGACGGCAGTCCGTTCCCCACGTTCTACTACCTCACGCACCCGGCGGCGACCGCGGCGATGTCGGTCCTCGAGGCCGGCCACGTCATGAAGGAGTTCTCGGACGAACTCGCCGAAGACGAAGAACTCCAGGCGCAGTACCGCGCCGCGCACGAGGCGTACCTGCGTGATCGCGCCGCGTACGGAGAGCCCGAGGAGATCGCCGGGATCTCGGCGGGGGGCATGCCCACGCGCGTCAAGTGCCTCCACGCCCTCGCAGGTCACGCTCTGGCCGCGGGCCCCGGGGTGAACCCGATCGGCGACCGCGCCCTCGAGCGCGGCACCTGGTCGCCCGAGCGGTGCCAGTGCGAAAGCCCCGGGACCGGCGGATGAAGCGCGTCGCCGCGTCCGTGGCATCCGTCATTCTCGTGACGGTGCTGAGCGGTGCGACGGCGATGCCCGCGCAGGCCGCACCCGCGCTCACCTCGACGGTACCCGCGTCGGCGTCGCCTCAGGCGCCGTCGAACCCCGTGCCCGAGGACCCGACCGACTCCATCCGCGCGGGCGAGTACTGGCTGGATCAGTACGGCGTGCGCGAGGCATGGAAGACGACGCGTGGAGCGGGCCAGAAGATCGCGATCATCGACACCGGCATCGGTCGCGGACCCACCGAGTTCACCGGCGCCGTCGTCGGCGGCACCGACGTCTCGGGCGTGGGGTCCGCGGACGGCCGGACGCCGGTCGGTGCCGTGGACGCGAACCACGGCAGTTGGGTGGGATCGCTCGCCGCCGCCCGCGGGACCGGAAACGGCCGCGGCATGATCGGCGTCGCTCCCGAGGCCGAGCTGCTGTCGATCTCGGTCGGCTTCGGCGCCTCGAGCACCAAGCCCTTCACGGACCAGATCGCGGAGGCCATCCGCTGGGCCGTCGACAACGGAGCGACGGTCATCAACATGTCGCTGACGACCAACACCCTCGACTGGGACACCAGCTGGGACACCGCTTTCGAATACGCCTTCGATCGCGACGTGGTGATCGTCGTCGCCGCCGGCAACCGGGGCAGCGGAACCGATCGCGTGGGCGCCCCGGCGACGATTCCGGGCGTGCTCGCCGTCGGCGGCGTCGACCCGAAGGGGGCGGCGAGCAACGACGCCTCGACGCAGGGCATCACGATCGGCCTTTCGGCCCCGAGCGAAAGACTCATCGGCGTGTCGGCGGACGGCTCCCTCGTGCAGTGGAACGGCACGAGCGGGGCGGCGCCGATCGTCGCCGGGATCGCCGCGCTCGTTCGCGCCGCGCATCCGGGCATGGATGCCGATAATGTGCTGAACCGCCTGATCCAGACGGCGAAACCGGCCGCCGGCGCCTCTGCCCGGCCCGACAAGCTGTACGGCTACGGACTGGTGGATGCCGCAGCCGCGGTGTCGGCGCGCGTCGAGACGGTGTCGGAGAACCCGCTCGGCAGCCTCAAAGAGTGGATCCGCCTCTACCGTCGCGCGGACGCGACCCCGTCGCCCGAGCCGACCTCCACGCCCGTCGTCATCCCGCCGCTTCCCCCGGTCGAAGCGGCCCCCGCGGCCGGCTCGCCCCTGCTGCCATCTCGCGATAGCGTTCTGTACGGGTCGTTGCCGCTCGGGGCTGTCACACTGGCCGCTATAATGATTGCGCTCGGTGTCACTGCTGCTGCCCGGCGAATCCGACAGGCGCGCACCTCCCGCGAGCCGAGCCGCACCACAAACGAGGAGTCCCTCACATCGTGACCACTACCGTGCCCAGAATCCTCATCGTCGGTGGGGGCTACGCAGGTTTCTACACCGCCTGGAAGCTCGAGAAGCTCCTCGGCCGCGGCGAGGCTGAAGTCACGCTCGTCGACCCGCTGCCATACATGACGTACCAGCCGTTCCTCCCCGAGGTCGCCGCGGGCGAGATCGAGCCGCGCCACGTCGTGGTCGGCCTCCGTCGCCACCTCAAGCGCACCACCGTCATCGCGGGCAAGGTCACGGGGATCTCCCACGCGACCAAGACCGCGACGATCACGCCCATCGCCGGCGACGAGACCATCGAGCAGAGCTACGACCAGATCGTCGTGACCGCCGGCGCCGTCTCGCGCACGTTCCCGATCCCCGGCATCGCCGACAACGCGATCGGACTCAAGACCATCGAAGAGGCCGTCGCCATCCGCGATCGCCTCACCTCGAACTTCGACAAGGCGTCGGTGCTCCCGGCCGGCCCCGAGCGCGACCGCCTGCTGACCGTCGTCGTCGTCGGCGGTGGCTTCGCCGGTATCGAGGTCTTCGCCGAGCTCCGCGCGTACGCGTCGTCGCTGCTGAAGCAGTACCCGACGCTGACCTTCGATGACACGCACTTCCACCTCATCGAGGCCATGGGCCGCATCATGCCCGAGGTGTCGCAGAAGACGAGCGAGTGGGTTCTCGCCGACCTGGCGAAGAAGGGTGCGTTCGTGCACCTCGACACGCAGGTCAAGGGCGCCGTCGACGGCGTCGTCGAGCTGTCGACCGGGGAGCAGCTCCCCACCGACCTCATCATCTGGACCGCCGGTGTCATGGCCAACCCCACGGTCGTCCGTGGCAGCGACCTGCCCGTCGAGGAGCGCGGTCGCATCCGCACCCGCCCCGACCTGCGCGTCGGCACCGACGAGGACATCGTCGAGGGCGCCTGGGCCGCCGGTGACGTCTCGGCCGTTCCCGACCTGTCGGGTGGCGGCGTGGGCGGCTTCTGCGTTCCCAACGCGCAGCACGCGGTGCGCCAGGGCAAGCTCATGGCGAAGAACCTGGTCGCCGTCCTCCGCGGCGAAGAGCCCAAGGAGTACAACCACAAGAACCTCGGTGCCGTCGCCGGCCTCGGTCTGTACAACGGTGCGTTCCAGTCGGGCAACATCGCCCTCACGGGCCTCATTGCCTGGTTCGCGCACCGTGGTTACCACGGTCTGGCGATGCCCACGTGGGAGCGCAAGTTCCGCGTGATCGGCGACTGGATCCAGAACTTCTTCCACGGTCGCGAGGTCGTCAACCTCGAGGCCGTTCAGCAGCCGCGCGCCGCCTTCGAGGAGTTCGCCGCGCGTCCGCGTCCGGCTGCTCCCGCCGCCGACGCCCCCGCGGCTCCGGCTGAGAAGAAGGCCGAGCCCGTCGCGGCCAAGTAGGTCCTGTCGCGCCGAGACCCTCGTGGCCCATTCGGGCGCGGGGGTCTCGTCGTTGCGGCGGGCAGTCGCGATACGGTGGAGACACGGGCCCCCGTAGCCCAATGGCAGAGGCAGGCGACTTAAAATCGCTTCAGTGTGGGTTCGAGTCCCACCGGGGGTACAGATTCGGCTCGCGTGCAGATCGCCTGGGAGTACCCGCCACCACCCGTAACGAGGCGCGCCCCGCAGTTAGACTGAAGGGCAATCTTCCGAACGAAAGTGTGGGGACTTATGTGGGAGTGGCTCGTACCGGTCATCGTGATCGTCGGCGTCCTGGTGATCGCCGGCATCTACCTGTGGGCCACCTACAACAGTCTCGTCGCGCTCAACGTTCGCGTCGATGAGGCGTGGAGCGACATCACCGTCCAGCTCAAGCGCCGGGCCGACCTGCTTCCGAACCTCATCGAGACGGTGAAGGGCTACGCGGCCCACGAGAAAGCCGTGTTCGAGAACGTCACGCGCGCTCGCGCCGAGACGCTGTCGGCGCAGAGCCCGGCCGAGGCGGGTGTCGCCGAGGGCCACATGCAGCAGGCGTTGAAGTCGCTGTTCGCGGTCGCCGAGGCGTACCCGCAGCTCCAGGCGAGCCAGAACTTCCTGCAGCTCCAGCACTCGATCGTCGACACCGAAGACAAGATCCAGGCGTCGCGCCGTTTCTACAACGGCGGCGTGCGCGAGCTGAACACCAAGATCAAGATGTTCCCGAACAACCTCTTCGCTCGCCAGCTCGGCTTCCACGAGCGGGAGTTCTTCGAGGTGATCGACGGCGCCGCGATCGCGGAGCCGCCACGCGTGCAGTTCTGACCTGTCGCGCCCCCTCCGCTCTGGCGGAGGGGGCGCGTCTCAGTTCGCGCGACCGTCGGGGTGGTCGTGGCGTTCCGCTCTCAATGCGCCCGCGAGATCATCCGCGGCGGTGCCCCACCGCGACACCGTGACGCGCTCGAGCTCCTGCCAGCGCGCCGCGGTGAGGAGCTCCGCCGCGATGCGCTCCGCGGCCGCGGGCGGGGCCCCGGGCTCCCACCAGGCCGACTGCACGCGCAGCGCACCGGCGGCTCGATCGGCTTTGAGGTCGAGGCGGCCCACCACATCGTCGCCGACGAGCAACGGCAACGAGTAATAGCCGAACCGGCGCTGCGGCGCGGGCGTGTAGATCTCGATGCGGTAATCGAAGTCGAAGAGCCGCTCCGCGCGGTCGCGGAACCACACCACCGGGTCGAACGGGGTGAGGATGGCCGCGGCATCCACTCGGCGCGGTCGGGCGGTGTCGCGATGCAGCCACGCTTTGGCCGGGCGGCCGGCCGTCTGCCACCCGTCGACGGCGACGGGGATCAACTCACCGCTGTCGACCAGATCGTGGATGCCGGCCATCACCGCCGGGCGATCGCGGATGCGCCAGTAGTCGGCGAGGTCGGCCGCCGTGGCGACGCCGTACGCGAGGGCAGCGCGGCGAACGAGCTCGGCGATCGCCTCGGCGCGCGGCACCGTCGTCTCGAGGGCTTGGGGAGGGAGGACGTCGGATGCCAGGGCGTAGCGCCGCTCGAAACCGCGTCGCCCCGCGATGGCGACCTCGCCGAACAGCCACAGGCGCTCGAGTCCGTTCTTGACGTCGTCCCACCCCCACCACGGCCCGCGGGACCCGCTGCGCGCATCGTGATCGATCTCGGCCGGGCGCAACGGCCCGCGGTCGGCCAGCTCGTCGCGCAGCCACTGCAGCAGGGGCTGGTTCGCCTCTGCCCACGCGTCACGCCCGTACTTGGCGCGTAGATCGTCGCGACGGAACTGCAGCAGGGGCCAGTCGTCGACCGAGACGAGGGATGCCACGTGCGCCCAGGACTCCATCCACTTCGGGCGACGCGAGAAAGCGAGTCTGTCGAGCAGAGCGGGGTCGTAGGGACCGAGCCGCGCGAAGAGGGGCATGTAGTGGGAGCGTGAGAACACGTTGACCGAGTCGATCTGCAGGATGCGCATGCGGTGCAGGGCCCCGGTGATCTGACGCGTGCCCACCGTCGCGGGGCGCGGCCGGGCGAAGCCCTGGGCGGCCAGGGCGATGCGGCGGGCGTCGGCCCGGCGGAGCGTCATGGTCATGCGTCTCACCGTATCGACCCCCTCCGACATCGCCGCCGGCGCGGACTCGGCGCGGCGGTAGGCTGACGGGATGAGTGGAACCGGTCCCGACGAGCGCGGATCCTTCCTCGACGCCCTCCGACGTCGCACCGTGTCGAGCGACCTGCAGCCCCCGGTCCCGCCGGCCCTGCGCCAGGCGACCGCCTACGCCTGGAGGCTCCTCGTGATCGCCGCGGCCCTCGCGGTCGTGATCTTCGTCGTCATCCAGCTGAAGCTCCTGGTCATCCCGCTCCTGGTCGCCGTCCTCGTGTCCGCGCTGGTCTGGCCGGGGTTCTCGTTCCTGCTGCGACACCGCTGGCCCAAGTGGCTCGCCATCATCGTCACCGTCCTCGGGACGCTCGCGATCATCGCGGGTCTCGTGTGGGTCGCCGTGTGGCAGATCTCGCTCGAGTTCGCCTCGGTCCGCGAACGCACCGAGAGCTCCGTGCGCCAGCTACGCGAATACCTCATCAGCGGCCCCCTGCACCTCAGCGCTCAGCAGATCGACGACAGCCTGAAGCAGGCCGGGACCTTCTTGCAGCAGCAGGGCGAGGTCATCTGGACCGGAGCCCTGACGATCGGCTCGACGATCGGTCACGTCGCGACCGGCGTGCTGCTGACGCTGTTCATCCTGCTGTGCCTGCTCGCCGACGGCGGAGGGATTTGGCGCTGGACGACGCGCCTGTTCCCCCGCGCCGCCCGCCCCGCGGTCGACGGCGCCGGACGCGCCGGCTGGCGGACGATCAAGAGCTACGCCCGCACCCAGCTGCTGGTCGCGACGATCGACGCCATCGGCATCGGTCTCGGCGCGTTCCTGCTCGGTGTGCCCCTGTCGATCCCGATCGGTGTGCTCGTCTTCCTCGGTGCGTTCATCCCGTTCGTCGGCGCGATCGCCACGGGAACCCTCGCGGTATTCATCGCCCTCGTCTACAACGGACCCCTCATCGCGCTGTTCATGCTCATCGTCGTGCTCGGTGTGCAGCAGTTCGAGAGCCATGTCCTGCACCCGATCCTGATGGGTTCGGCGGTCAAGGTGCACCCCCTCGCGGTGGTCCTGGTGGTCGCGGGCGGCGCGATGGTCGGCGGCATCGCGGGGGCGCTGTTCGCGGTGCCCCTCGCCGCTTTCGTGAACGTCGTCGCCGTGTATCTGAGCACGAAAGCGTGGAAGCGCGACGGCGAGGCATTGGCATCCCCGGATCTGATCTGGCGGACCGTCCCGCGTGAGCGCGGAAGGAGATCATGAACGACACTCCCACCCTGGCCGAGTTCGAGGATGCCGCGCAGAACCTGCGCGGCATCATCACGCGGACGCCCCTCGACGAGTCGCTGCACCTCACCGAGCTGCTCGGCGTGCCGGTGAACCTCAAGCTCGAGAACCTGCAGCGCACCGGGTCGTTCAAGATCCGCGGGGCGACCTACCGCCTCTCGCGCCTGACCGCGGAGGAGCGGGCGCGAGGCGTCGTTGCGGCATCTGCCGGCAACCACGCGCAGGGCGTGGCGCTGGCCGCGCAGCAGCTGGGCATCTCGGCCACGATCTTCATGCCCCTGGGCGTGCCGGTGCCGAAGCTCCTCGCCACGCGCGGCTACGGCGCCGAGGTCATCCTCGAGGGGGCGACCGTCGAGACGCCGCTGCGCCTGGCCGCCGAGTTCGCCGAGCGCACGGGAGCCGTACTGATCCATCCCTTCGATCACCGCGACATCGTGGTGGGACAGGGGACGCTGGGTCTCGAGCTCGTCGAGGACATGCCCGACCTCGAGACCGTCATCGTCGGCATCGGCGGGGGAGGGCTCGCGGCCGGCGTCGCCTCCGCCGTCAAGGCCCGCGCCGCCGCCGAGGGCCGCGAGGTACGCATCATCGGCGTGCAGGCCCACAACTCCGCCGCCTACCCCTCGTCGCTCGCCGCGGGATACCCGCTGCAGGTGGAGACCACCCCGACCATCGCCGACGGCATCGCGGTCGCCCGCCCCGGCGACCTGCCGTTCGAGCTCATCCGTCAGTACGTCGACGAGGTCGTGACCGTCACCGAAGACGACATCGCCCGCGCGCTGCTCGTGCTGCTCGAACGTGCCAAGCAGGTCGTCGAGCCCGCGGGAGCGGTGGGCGTGGCGGCGATCCTCGCCGGCAAGGTGAAGGCGAGCGGTCCCACGGTCACCATCCTCTCGGGCGGCAACATCGACCCCCTTCTGCTGCAGCGGGTCGTGGCGCACGGGCTGTCGGCATCCGGTCGCTACATGTCCCTGCGCATTCCGCTGCCCGATCGCCCGGGTCAGCTCGCCCGGGTGTCGGAGCTGCTCGCGGGCGTGGGCGCGAACGTCATCGAGGTGCTGCACACGCGCCACGGGCAGGGCCTGCAGATCAGCGAGGTGATCCTGCAGCTGAGCGTCGAGACGCGCGGCGAGGAGCACCGGGCCCTGGTAATCCAGACCCTCGAGGACGCCGGGTTCATCGCGACGGTCGTTCCGAACTGAGCGCCCTGCGTCGGGTCGGTCGATTACGGTCCTGACGCGGGCGCGCCCAGCGGGCTGTGCGTGCGCCTGGCAGCCGTGCGCCGGAGGGCGCGGTCGATGTCGCACGTCGGCCCGGCTCGGGGCGCATTTCGTCGTTCGGGGCGAGAATCATCCGCCCCAAGCGGCGGAATCCGCCCCAAACCCGCAATGCTCGCGGCAATGTCCGCGGAAACGCCGCGAGCCGCCCACCCGACGACGGGGGAGCGGCTCGCGGGGAGTCAGCGGGTCACTGACCCGAGTAGGTCTCGACCTTCACGACCTCGACCGAGATCTCTTTGCCGTTGGGGGCGGTGTACGAACCCTTGTCGCCCTCTTTCAGGCCCATGATCGCCGCACCGAGGGGCGACGCCTCGCTGTAGACGTCGAGCTCGGAGTTCGCGGCGATCTCGCGGTTGCCGAGCAGGAACTTCTCTTCGCCGCCGGCGACGATCGCCGTGACGACGGTGCCCGACTCGACGACGCCGTGGCTCTCGGGGGCTTCGCCGACCTTGGCATCCTTCAGCAGCTGCTGGAGCGTGCGGATACGCGCCTCCTGCTTGCCCTGCTCGTCCTTCGCGGCGTGGTAGCCGCCGTTCTCCTTGAGGTCGCCCTCTTCGCGCGCGGCCTCGATGCGCTTCGCGATCTCTTCGCGACCGGTGGTCGAGAGGTGCTCGAGCTCGTTGTGGAGGCGGTCGTAGGCGTCTTGCGTGAGGAACGTCACCTGAGCGTCGTTGGACACGGGTACTCCTTCGTCGAGGCGCTGACGGCAATCGGTTCGGCCGTCGGCGGGGGATATGTCGAACGCCCCGGCATCGAGCCGGGGCGCGTCGTGATCCCGCGAGTTTACGGCACCCAGCAGGCGTTGACAAAACCCGTGGTCGCCAGCGACAGCGTCGGAATCGTCTCGGTGAACGCGCGGGTGTGATCGTCGGATGCCGGGTACTCCACGACCCGCCAGCCGACGGTGCCGTGGCCCTCGTCGCGGGCTTCGAGCGCGCAGGCGACCGGCTCTCCGACGGGCGCCGTGATCTGGAAGCTGGTCGACACGAGCTTGTCGGATTCGACCGTGTACCCGGTATCGGTCGCGCTGACGGAGCCAGCGCTGGTCGCATACGTCGTGTAGCCGAGGTAGCCGACAGCGCTCACCGCGAGCACGCCGACGATCGACCAGCCGAGGATGCGCCGCCGCGGCGAACGCGTGCGCCCGTAGCGGTCATCGAGCAGGGCTTGCGTCGTCATGGTCTCCCCGGGCTTTAGGCTGGAGTACCAGGCTACGCGCTTCCGCCCGGACCGAAGGACTCCATGCACTCCGTGATCGTCGCCCTCGCGACCACACCCTCTCCGGCTGTGACCCCCGACGAGTCGATCGTCACGCCCGGACCGCTCGGTTTCGCCGCCATCGCCTTCATCGGGATCGCGGTGTTCCTCCTCGTGTGGGACATGCTGCGCCGCATCCGCCGCGGGCGCTACCGCGAGGAAGTGAACGCGGAACTGGATGCCGAGGAGCAGGCGCGCGCGGCCGAGAACGCCAGCACGACCGACGACCAGGACATCGACCCGGCCGCTCCCCGCAGCTGACCGGTCGCCGGGGGTCCGGCATCCGGGGCTCACTCGCTCGCGCGAGTCGCCAGGTTCTGTCGCTTCCAGTACCTCCGAAGCGACTTTTCGTGGCGACTCACGCGGTCAGGACCCGCCGTGGTAAGCCGGGGTCAGGGCGATCAGCAGGCAGGCCGTCCAATGGCAGAGGAACGCCAGCACCGTGCACACGTGGAAGATCTCGTGGAACCCGAAGTGCCCGGGCCACGGGTTGGGCTTCTTGATCGCGTAGACGATCGCGCCGCCGGTGTACAGCAGTCCGCCGACGACGACCAGCACCATCATCGCGACGTTCGCCGCGAGCAGGTCGCCGAGGTACATCACCGCGGCCCAGCCGAGCGCGAGGTAGAGCGCGACGTAGAGCCAGCGCGGTGCGTTGATCCAGAAGACGCGGAACAGGATGCCGAGAATCGCCCCGCCCCACACGATCGACAGCAGCAGCACGGTCTTCGGCGTGGGGAGGGCCAGCACGGCGAGGGGCGTGTAGGTGCCGGCGATCAGCAGCAGGATGTTCGCGTGGTCGATGCGCTTGAGCACCGCGAGGGTCTTCGGCTTCCAGCGGAAGCGGTGGTAGAGCGCCGAGTTGCCGAACAGCAGCATCGAGGTCGCCATGAACACCGCCGCGGCCCACTTACCGGGGGTGCCCTGTGCGAGAGCGATCAGCACGATGCCCGCGGCGATGGCCACGGGGAAGGTTCCCGCGTGGATCCAACCGCGCCAGGTGGGCTTGAGATCGGGCTGCGCACCCACCGCCCCGGCCTCCAGGAGGGGGAGTTGAGGCATGTCGGGGCCGTCTGCCGGGGTCGAGCTCGTCACTCTCCCGACCCTACGTCGGGCGTCATGCTCCGGGCGGAACATGGGCGCGGCATACACCGTTCCCCCAGCAAGGATCACCCGTTTCCGAGGGGTGGCGCAGCCGTCGACGCGGTAGCGTAGGCGGGTGGCGCGTATGCGGAAGAACGAGGGGCGAGGACCGCTCTACCGTCTTTACATCTCGCGCCTTCGTCGTCGCATGCCGGCGACCGTCCCGCACCACGTCGCCATGATGATCGACGGCAACCGGCGGTGGGCGCGGCAGCTCGGGTTCGACAGCGCCGCCCACGGTCACAGGGCCGGCGCCGCGAAGATGCACGAGTTCCTGCGGTGGTGCGACGATCTCGGGATCGAGGTCGTATCGCTTTACCTGCTCTCGAACGACAACCTCGTCAAGCGCGACAGCCAGGAGCTGCAGGACCTGCTCGAGATCATCGCCGAGCTCGCCGCGGAGCTGTCGCACGAGCCGAACTGGCGCGTGAAGCACGTCGGCCGCGCCGAGGGGTTGCCGACCGAGCTCGCCGAGGTGCTGCACGAGGTCACCGAACGCACGCAAGGGCACAACGGACTGCACGTCAACCTCGCGGTCGGCTACGGCGGGCGGAGCGAGATCGTGGATGCCGTGCGCTCGATCATCGCGAAGCACGATCAGTCCGGCGGGTCTCTCGAAGAGCTCGCCGCGAGCCTCACCCCCGAGCAGATCGGCGAGCACCTCTACACCGGGGGACAAGCAGACCCCGACCTCGTGATCCGCACGTCGGGGGAGCAGCGCCTGAGCGATTTCCTCCTGTGGCAGTCGGCGCACTCGGAGTTCTACTTCGTCGAAGCCCTGGGGCCCGACCTCCGCGAGGTCGACTTCCTGCGCGCGATCCGCGACTTCGCGGCGCGCGATCGCCGGTTCGGGCAGTAGAGCGTCAGGGCGCCCGGCGCCGGGGTCTCGGCATCCGGTGAACCACTTCCCGGCCGCGGGAGGCGCGAACGCGCTGTTCACGAACTCGTCATATTCGCGGCGTGTTAACGACCCTCGGGGGTGTCGGCGGGCCGTACGGTGATGACATCGGACATGGAGTCCGGTCGAGTCGACCTTCGGATCGCGACTCGTGACCCCCAGGTCGACTCGTGACAACCGGGTGTTCCACCCGGGTCGGGAGTGGGTTGTGACTGCACGAGCACCGTACGACCAGCGTCACGTCGTCGAGAGCACCGAGTCCGAAGCCGGAGCCGATCAGGCCCTGCGCACATACGTCCTGGACACCTCCGTCCTGCTGAGCGATCCGCGGGCCTTCTTCCGCTTCGCGGAGAACTCCGTGGTGATCCCCGTCGTGGTGATCACCGAGCTGGAGGGGAAACGTCACGACCCCGAGATCGGGTATTTCGCCCGTCAGGCCCTGCGGCACCTCGACGAACTCCGCGTCGAGTTCGGCCGGCTCGACTTCCCCGTCCCCGTCGGCGCCGACGGGACGCTGCGGGTGGAGCTGAACAACACCGACCAGCAGGTGCTGCCCTCGGGCATGCGCACCGGCGGCAACGACAGCCGCATCCTCGCCGTCGCGATGAACCTCGCGCAGGACGGGGCCGAGGTCACCGTCGTGTCGAAAGACCTGCCGATGCGCGTGAAGGCGGCATCCCTCGGTCTGAGCACGGAGGAGTACCTCGCCGAGCAAGCCATGGACTCCGGGTGGACAGGGATCGCCACGATCGACCTCTCGGGCGACGAGATGTCCGACCTGTACGAGACCGAGGTCGGCGTCAGCGACACCGTGAAGGGACTGCCCGTCAACACCGGGCTCGTGATCCACTCCGAACGGGGTTCGGCGCTCGGCCGCGTGACCGGAAAGGGGGAGTACCGCCTCGTGCGCGGTGACCGCGACGCGTTCGGTCTGCACGGTCGTTCCGCCGAGCAGCGCATCGCCCTCGACCTGCTTCTCGACCCCGAGGTGGGCATCGTCTCCCTCGGCGGCCGGGCGGGCACCGGCAAGTCGGCCCTCGCCCTGTGCGCGGCGCTCGAAGCGGTGCTCGAGCGTCAGCAGCAGAAGAAGATCATCGTCTTCCGCCCCCTGTTCGCCGTCGGTGGTCAGGAGCTCGGCTATCTTCCCGGCGACCAGGCCGAGAAGATGGGCCCCTGGGGGCAGGCGGTCTTCGACACCCTGGGCTCGGTCGTCTCCGGCAACGTGCTCGAGGAGGTGCTCGCGCGCGGTCTGCTCGAGGTGCTGCCGCTCACGCACATCCGCGGCCGCTCGCTGCACGACGCCTTCGTGATCGTCGACGAGGCCCAGTCGCTCGAGCGGAACGTGCTGCTGACGGTGCTCAGCCGGATCGGCCAGAACTCGCGCGTGGTCCTCACGCACGACGTCGGCCAGCGCGACAACCTGCGCGTCGGCCGTCACGACGGAGTCGCCTCGGTGATCGAGACGCTGAAGGGACACGGCCTCTTCGGTCACGTGACCCTCACGCGGTCGGAGCGTTCGGCGATCGCCGCGCTGGTGACCGAGCTGCTGGAGGCCGGCGAGCTGTCGTAGGGGTTCACCGGAAGGGGCCGGGATGCCATGGCATCCCGGCCCTTTCTCGCCACCGCCGGGAGGCCTGAGCGTTAAATGAGAGTCTTCTCATTTTCGGCTCCCCGCGTTCTCACAAAGGCCCGCCAGAGTAGAGGCATCGACGAGGGAGACCTCGTCACCCGCCTCGGCGGTTCCCCCAGGAAAAACACGAGTACGCACATGTGCAGGTCACCGCTCTTCGGGTGAGTCGGAAGACCACCGTGGGCGTCTCCCCAAACCCCCGGTTCCCCCACCGGGGGTTTTCGGGTTGCCGGTGCTCTACTCCCAGCGGTAGCCCGCGCCGCGCACGGTGACGATGTGGGCTTGTCCGACTTTGGCGCGGAGGTAGCGCACGTAGACGTCGACGACGTTCGACGACGGGTCGAAGTCCATGCCCCAGACTCGGCTGAGCAGTTGCTCCCGGCTGAGCACCTGCCCCGCGTGCCGGATGAACTCCTCGGCCAGCGCGAACTCGCGCGCGCTGAGGTCGATCTCGCGGCTGCCGACCGTCGCGCGACGGGCGAGGACATCGAGCGAGACGTCGCCGTGGGCGATCGTCATCGGCCCGGTCGAGACGGGCTCGCGCATGCGCGAGCGCACCCGCGCGAGCAGTTCGTCGAACTTGAAGGGCTTCGCGACGTAGTCGCTCGCCCCCGCGTCGAGACCGTCGACGGTGTCGCGCGTGCTGGTGCGCGCCGTGAGCATGATGACGGGGATCGACGAACCCTGGCCGCGGATGCTCCGCAGCACCTCGAAGCCGTCGAGAGAGGGCAGCCCGACGTCGAGCAGCACGAGGTCGACGTCTCCCGAGAGCGCGGTGTCGAGCGCCTCGGCCCCGTCGGAGACGATGAGGGTCTGATAGCCGGCGGACTCCAGCCCCTTCGCGACGAACGCCGAGATGCGCTCCTCGTCTTCGGCGATGAGGATGCGTGTCATCCGGTGGCCTCTCTCTGCATGACGACGTCACCGGCGCGCACGGGCGTCGGAAGCTCTGCGGGGGACTGCGCCCCGGTCACGGGGATGTGCAGGGCGACCGTCGCGCCACCGCCGGGGGTGTCGCCGACGGTGCAGTATCCGTCGTGCGCCTTGGCGATGGCATCCACGATCGACAGGCCGAGACCCGAGCCGTCGACGCCGCGCCCGGTCGAGAGGCGGTCGAAGCGGCGGAAGACGCGGTGGCGCGCGGCCGGGGGGATGCCCGGACCGTGATCGCGCACCCACAGATGAGCGGTCGTGTCGTCGGCGGTGCTGCCGATCTCGATCGAGGTGCCGTCGGGGGTGTACTTCGCGGCGTTGTCGGCCAGTTGCAGCCACGCCTGGACGAGACGGTCGGCATCTCCGTGGATGCGGACGCGAGCGCGCTGCTCGACGCTCCACGCGTGCCCCGGAATCGCCCCGGCCAGCTCGGCGACACGGTCGGTGAGCGCGCCCACGTCGATGACCGCGGCGGACAGGGAGCCGGTCTCGACGTCGGCCAGCGCGTCGATGTCGTCGACGAGACGGGCGAGTCGGTCGAGCTCGGCGATGCCGAGTTCCCGCGTCTCGCTCACGTCGTGGGGGTCGGCGGGGTCCATCATCTCGAGGTGCCCGCGGACGATCGTGATGGGGGTCTTGAGCTCGTGGCGGACGTCGTCGAGCAGCTGCCGCTGCGCGTCGACCGACATCGCCAGGCGGTCGAGCATGGAGTTGACCGAGGTCGTCAGGTCGGAGATCTCATCGTTCCCGTGCGCCCGCAGCCGCGTGCCCAGGTCGTCGATCGTGATGGCGTCGGTGGTGTCGCGCAGACGCCGGAGGGGGGAGAACAGCCGGCCCGTGACGAACCACCCGGCGACACCGACCAGCAGCAGCACCCCGAGAGCCGAGACCCCGTAGGTGATCGTCGAGAGGGTCACCAGCTCCATGCGCTGGTCGATCGAGATGACCTGCACGGCGACCCCGTCGCGCGTGTCGACCGCCGCGAACAACAGGGGTCCGTGGGTGCTGTCGACGCGTCCGCGGTCGTCGCCCCGGCTGATCGCATCGGCGAGAGATGCCACGAGACCGGCGTCGTCGGCGATGGCGAGCCCCGGCGGCGACGGCGTCGTCGCGAGCACCCGGGCACCGTCGAGCGCCACCGTGCCGTCGGTGCGACCCGGGACGGCCGCGGCGACGAGGGACGCGGCATCCTGACTGCTCGTCGACAGGGTCGACACGAATCCGTCGAGCTGGCGCTCGGCGTTGGTCACGACACGCTCGCTCTGCACGAGGAAGGTGACGCCGCCGGCGATGATCATTCCGAGCAGCACGACGCCGAGGATCGCGCCGAGGAAACGCACGCGCGTCGAGACAGGTCTCGTCGCGCGGCTCATCCTCTGATTATGGCGCGCCTCGGCGTCGTGGATGTGCGGACTGGCGGGCTCAGCCCGGGTGGGTCATCGACAGCAGGTCGAGCTTGGCGTCGAGCACCTCTTCGGTGATCTCGCCGCGCTCGACGTAGCCGAGGTCGACGACGGCCTCGCGCACCGTGATGCCCTTGGCGACCGAGTGCTTCGCGATCTTCGCGGCGGCCTCGTAGCCGATGACCTTGTTGAGCGGGGTGACGATCGAGGGCGACATGCCGGCGAACGCCTCGGCGCGCGCGACATTGGCCTCGAGCCCGTCGATGGTCTTATCGGCCAACACGCGCATGGCGTTGGAGAGCAGGCGGATCGACTCGAGCAGTGCCGTGCCCATGACGGGGATCGCGACGTTCAGCTCGAACGAACCCGAGGCGCCGGCCCACGCGACGGTGGCGTCGTTGCCGATGACCCGCGCGCACACCATGAGGGTGGCCTCGGGGACGACCGGGTTGACCTTGCCCGGCATGATCGAGGAGCCCGGCTGCAGGTCGGGAATGTGCAGCTCACCGAGACCGGTGTTGGGGCCCGAGCCCATCCAGCGGATGTCGTTGTTGATCTTGGTGAGCGACACCGCGATGGTGCGAAGGGCGCCCGACGCCTCGACGAGACCGTCGCGGTTGGCCTGGGCCTCGAAGTGGTCCTTCGCCTCGGTGATGGGCAGCTGGGTCTCGGCCGCGAGCAGCTCGATGACCTTCTGCGGGAAGCCGAGGGGAGTGTTGATGCCGGTGCCCACGGCGGTGCCGCCGAGGGGGACCTCTCCGACGCGGGGGAGGACGGCTTCGACGCGCTCGATGCCGAGGCGCATCTGGCGGGCGTAGCCGCCGAACTCCTGGCCGAGGGTGACGGGGGTGGCGTCCATGAGGTGGGTGCGACCCGACTTCACGATGCCCTTCCAGGCGTCGGCCTTCGTCTCGAGGGCGGTCGCGAGGTGCTGGAGCGCCGGGATCAGGTCGGCGATGAGCGCCTGGGTGACGGCGATGTGCACCGAGGTGGGGAAGACGTCGTTCGAGGACTGCGAGGCGTTGACGTGGTCGTTGGGGTGGACCGTGTCGCCGAGGATGCGCGTGGCGAGGGTCGCGAGCACCTCGTTCATGTTCATGTTCGAGGAGGTGCCGCTACCGGTCTGATACGTGTCGACCGGGAAGTGCGCGTCGTGCGCGCCGGTGACGACCTCGTCGGCGGCCTGGGCGATGGCATCCGCGATCTTCGCGTCGAGGGTGCCGAGCTCTTTGTTGGCGAGGGCGGCGGCCTTCTTGATGCGCGCGAGAGCGGCGATCTGGGTCGACTCGAGGCCCGAGCCCGAGATGGGGAAGTTCTCGACGGCGCGCTGCGTCTGCGCGGCGTAGAGGGCGTCCTTGGGGACCAGCACCTCACCCATGGTGTCGTGTTCGATGCGGTACTCGATGTCGGTCACGTCGTCGTTCCTCCAGGTCGTTCGTTCGGTTCAGATGCGGGCGTCGTGGGCGCGCGGCTCGTCGAGGCGGGGGTCGTCGACGTCGCCCACGATGACGACGGGGAAGGCTTCCCCCTCATCGAGGCGGTAGTTGGCGCCGACGACGGCCGTGCGGCCCTCGGCCACCGCCTCGCTGATGAGTTCCGAGGCGCGCAGCAGCTCGCCCACCGTGTGGCGCAGGTGCTCGCGGCCCACCAGCTCGGGGTCGACGGCGTCGGGGAGGTGCCCGTCGACGGCGGAGGCGCGCTGCACGCGACGCACGGCCGGCACGATCGGGGCGATCTGGCGCCAGATGTAGGCGGGCAGGGTGGGGGCGTCGACCCCCGTGCTCTCGATCGCGGCTCCCACAGCCCCGCAGGCGTCGTGCGCGAGCACCACGATGAGCGGCACCTCCAGCACGCCCACGGCGTACTCGAGGCTTCCGATGACCGAGTCGGAGATGACCTGGCCGGCGTTGCGCACGACGAAGAGGTCGCCGAGGCCCTCGTCGAAGATGATCTCGGCGGCGAGGCGCGAGTCGGAGCACCCGAACAGCGCCGCGGTCGGGTGCTGCGAGCTGGCGAGCTCGGTGCGACGCTCGACGTCTTGACGCGGGTGGGCGGGGGCGCCCGAGACGAAACGTTCGTTGCCCTCCACCATCTGCTGCCACACCTGACGGGGGGTCATGCGCTCGCTCACGGGACCTCTCTCAACTGTTCGATCTGTGCGGTGACGGACGCGGCCGCGAGGGCCGCCGTCTCGGGGGCGGCATCGCCGTAGACGAGGACGTAGTCGGGCCCGGCGGGCGTCGCCAGGGCGTAGTCGATGTTGCCCGTGCCCGAGGGGTTCGACGGGCGGTACACGTCCCACGTGATGCCGTCGATGACCGTGGTCTCGGTGCTGCGGGTGCCGTCGAGCACCTGGCCGACCCAGGTCTCGTCGGCGTCGAGCCCCTGCGCGACACGGAGGAACCCGCTCTCGCCCGAGCGCACGTAGACCATGGTCCACGCCTCGGTGCCGCCGACGCCCTCGGTGCTCGCCTGGTTGACGAGCCAGCCCTCGCCCAGCGACGGGGAGAGCACGGGGCGGCCGAGGTCGCGCTGCATGTCGGCCGCGAGGGCCGGGACGTCGATCTCGGGGCGGGGAGCCGGCTCGCCGCGGGGCACGGCGGCGACCACGACGAGAACGACGGCGACCGTCACGAGCAGCGCCGCGATGAGGTTGCGGAAGGTCTTGCTCGAGCGGTATCGCCGGGAGGATTCCGCCTTGCGGTCGGCCGTCTCCTGCGGGGTCTCGGGGCGGCCGAGATGGGCGACGACGCGAGCCATCAGTCGTCACCCTCGCCGCGGGCGGCGTCGAGGCGACGTTTCGCGCCGAGCAACCACTCCTCGCACCGGGCGTACAGCTTCTCGCCGCGCTCCCACAGTGCCAACGACTCTTCGAGGGTCGGAGCGCCCTGCTCGAGCTCGGCGACCACGCGCACGAGTTCGTCCCGGGCCTGCTCGAACGACAGGGTCGCGACGTCGACGGCGGGGCCCGGGGTCGTCGCGGTCATGGCATCCATTCTAGGCGCGACCCGCCGACACACCGTCGCCGGTTGCCTCGTCGTCGAGGGGACGGTCGACGGATGCCGCGGAGCCGGTGTGGCCCGCGGCCGGGCGGCCGGTGGTCGCGGCCCCGTGGGGAACGGCGTCGGGGATGCCGCCCTCCGAGCGGGCGGCCACCGTGCCCTCTTCGACCGTCAGTCGCAAGAGCGAGCCGGCGGGAGCCTCGGCGGCGTCGCGCAGCACCGAGCCGTCGGGGAGCTGGGCGATGGCGTAGCCGCGCGCGAGGGTCGCGAGGGGAGAGAGCGCGCGCAGGCTCGCGCCGAGCTCGCTGGTGCGCCGCCGCTCGCCCTCGATGCGGCGGTCGACGATGTCGCGCCCGCGGTTCGAGAGCATCCACAGCTCCTGGGCCCGTGAGGTGAGCATCGAGTGCGGGGTGCGCAGCGCCGGGCGCGAGCGGATCTGCTCGAGCTGGGCGATGTCGTGCAGCACGCGCTGGGTCAGCCGCCCGGTCAGGCGCGCGCGCAGCTGCGACACCAGAGCACGCTGCTCGCTGACGTCGGGCACCACGCGCTTGGCGGCGTCGGTGGGGGTCGAGGCCCGGACGTCCGCGACGTCGTCGAGGAGCGGGCGGTCGTTCTCGTGCCCGATGGCGCTGACGATCGGAGTGGATGCCGCGGCCACCGCCCGCAGCAGACGCTCGTCGCTGAAGCCGAGCAGCGTCTGTGGATCCCCACCGCCGCGGGCGATCACGATCACGTCGACCTCGGGGTCGGCATCCAGGATCTTCAGGGCCGCGAGGGTCTCGGGAACGCACCGATCGCCCTGCACCGCCGCGTGCTGGGTGCGGAAGCGCACGCGCGGCCAGCGCAACTCGGCGTTGCGGTGGACGTCTTTCTCGGCGTCGGAGTTCTCACCCGTGATGAGGCCGATGCAGTGGGGGAGGAAGGGCAGCTTCTTCTTGCGCACGGGGTCGAAGAGCCCCTCGGAGCGCAGCTGCACGCGCAAACGCTCGAGGCGCTCGAGCTGCTCGCCGAGCCCGACGTGGCGCATCGCGGAGATCGCGAACGAGAAGTCGCCGGTGCGCGGGAAGTAGTCGGCCTTGACGCAGGCGACGACGTGGTCGCCGACCTTGAGGTCTTTCGGCAGGCGGTTGAGCGTGCTCGACCAGATGCGGAAGGCGACCGTCGACTCGGTTCCGAGGTCTTTGAGGCGACCGAAGACGTTGCCGCCGCGGCGGTTGAACGAGGTGATCTCGCCCTCGACCCAGACCGATCCCCAGCGCTCGATGAACCCGCGGATGGTGTCGTTCAGGCGCGAGACCGAGGTGGGGGCGTCGGTGCGCGAATCGCGGGGGTGCACGCTGTCGGCGGGCGGGGCCTGGCCCGCGATCGTCTCGGGCTGGAACGAGGTCATGGTCTCCGAAGGGTCGAGGTGGGCGGTTCGGCCGGTGTCCAGGGGCGTCCCGGTAGAATCGAGGGGTGAGCTCACCTGCCGTCCACCTGCCCGTTCCCCGTATCCCGGGTCGACGCGGGCGGCTCCAGGATATCCCCGTGAAGGGCCAGAAGAAGGTCCTGCTGGCCGCGCCCCGCGGCTACTGCGCCGGCGTCGACCGCGCGGTCATCGCCGTGGAGAAGGCCCTCGAGCGCTACGGTGCCCCGGTCTACGTGCGCAAGCAGATCGTGCACAACATCCACGTCGTGACCGAGCTCGAGAAGAAGGGCGCGGTCTTCGTCGAGGAGGTCGACGAGGTTCCCGCGGGCGCCCACGTCGTCTTCAGCGCGCACGGTGTGTCGCCGGCCGTCGTGTCGGCGGCATCCGATCGCGGTCTGCAGGCGATCGATGCGACCTGCCCGCTCGTGACGAAGGTGCACCGCGAGGCCGTGCGCTTCGCGCGCGACGACTTCGAGATCCTGCTGATCGGCCACGAGGGTCATGAAGAGGTCGAGGGCACCGCCGGCGAGGCTCCCGAGCACGTGACCGTCGTCAACTCGCCCGACCACGCCGACACCATCGAGGTGCGCGACCCGTCGAAGGTCGTGTGGCTGTCGCAGACCACGCTCTCGGTCGACGAGACGATGGAGACCGTGCGACGCCTGCGCGAGCGGTTCCCCCAGCTGCAGGACCCGCCCTCCGACGACATCTGCTACGCCACTCAGAACCGCCAGGTCGCGATCAAGAAGGTCGCCGTCGGCGCCGATCTCGTGATCGTGGTCGGTTCGGCGAACAGCTCCAACAGCGTGCGCCTGGTCGAGGTCGCCCTCGAGCACGGCGCGAAGGCCGCCTACCGGGTCGACTACGTCGACGAGGTCAAGCAGGAGTGGCTCGAGGGCGTCGAGACCGTCGGCGTCACCAGCGGCGCGTCGGTGCCCGAGGTTCTCGTGACCGAGGTGCTCGACGAGCTCGCCGGCGCCGGCTACCGCGACATCGAAGAGGTGCGCACCGCCGAGGAAGACCTCATCTTCTCACTCCCCAAAGAGCTGCGACAGGATGCCAGCGGCAAGCGCGACGAGCGCGCGCTGGGCGGCCGGGGTCGCGCGTGAGCGACGTCGAGCCGCGGACTCCCGCCGACGAGGCGCGTCCGCGTCCGCAGTACGGCGAATACGCCACCCCCGAGGAGCAGCGCGCGCGCATCCAGCGGCCCGAGGTGACCGAGGCCCTCGAGGCCGGGGTCGCCCCGCAGCCCGAGCCCGTCGCCCCGCAGCGCGCCGCCGCGACGTCGGCGCCCATGCCCGTCCCCGCCACGCGCGGGGGCCGGATCGACCGGATCGTGACGTTCGGTCTGCTCATCTACGGTCTGTTCTCGGTCGTCACGACGATCGTGCAGCTGCTGAACTTCCCCGAGTACGCGAACAACTTCGCCCGGGTGTTCCGCGTCGACGCGACGTTCACGAACCTCACCGCCGGGTATCTGTGGGGAGCGGCCGCCGCCGCGGTCACCGGGATCGGATGGCTGCTGACGGCCATGTTCACCTGGCGGTCGATGAAGCGCGGGCGCATCTCGTTCTGGATCCCCATCGTCGGCGCGCTGATCAGCACGATCATCGCCGCCGTGCTGTCCCTGATCGGCATGGCGAGCGACCCGCAGTTCCTGTCGGCCGTCATGGGCAGCGTCTCGAACTGAACCGATCGGCATGGCATCCCGTGTCCCTAGAAGAAAAGGGAGAGGGGATGCCGCGGTGCGAGACGATCACGCGCAGCTGACCGCGCTGTACGACACGCACGCGATCCCCGTGTGGCGGTACGTCGTGAGCCTCACCGGCGATCACGCCGGGGCCGACGACGTCGTGCAGGAGACGCTGCTGCGCGCCTGGCGGACGCCGCGCGTCATGAGCGACGATCCGGCGACGCTGCGCTCGTGGATGTACACCGTGGCCCGCAACCTCGTCATCGACGAGGCGCGCAGCGCCCGGCGGCGGCACGAGCACCCCGTGGACGAACTGCCCGAGGTCGTCCGCGACGACGACACCGACGCCATGTTCGACGCCCTCCTCGTGGAGGAGGCCCTCGCGACCCTCACCCCGGATCACCGCGCCGTGATCGTCAGCGCCTACTACGGCGGGCGCAGCGTCGCGCAGGCGGCCGAGGAGCTCGGCATCCCGGCCGGAACCGTCAAATCGAGACTGCATTACGCCGTGCGGGCACTGCGGCTCGCGCTGCAGGAAAGGGGGGTGACCCGATGAACGACGACCACGACCGCCTGTCGATGTCGGACGGCGCCTACGTGCTCGGGGCGCTCGGCGCCTCGGACCGCGCCGAGTTCGAGGCCCACCTGGCGGAATGCGCCGACTGCCGCGCGTCCGTCGCCGAGCTCGCTCCCACCGCGGGGCTGCTGTCGCGTCTCTCGCCCGAACGGGCGCGCGCGTTGAGCGCCACGACCGGGCCGATCCCCCTCGCCTCACCCGACCCCGCCCTGCGCGGCCGCGTCGTCGAGGTCGCCCGTCGACGTCGGAAGCGCCGTGTCGCGGTGTGGACGCTCGCGGCATCCCTCGCTCTTGTCGCCGTCGCGGTGCCGAGCGTGCTCGCCGTCACCAGCGCCGTGCAGCAGTCGTCGGGGACGGTCTACGCGCTCGACGACGTCGCCGGGGCGCCGCTGGAAGCGTCGGTGAAGCTCACGTCCGCGCCCTGGGGTACCCGCATCGACCTCGTGTGCCAGTACACCGGGAAGGTGCTCGACGCCCCTCCCGGCGGCTGGCCCTACGCCCTCGCGATCACCGACGACTCGGGTGCGACGAGCGTGCTGTCGACGTGGCGGGCCGACCCCGGCTCGACCACCGAGCTGAGCGCCGGCACCGACCTCGCCGCCGCCGACATCGGGGCGGTCGAGATCCGCACGCTCGACGGCGACACGGTCGTGATGCGGCGGGTGTTCGGCTGACTCTCGTGCCCCCGTGCCGAGGGAGGACGCTCTAGCATCGACGCATGCCTCACCTCGTCGCTGTCTGCGCCGTCCACAGCCTGCACCCGGACGCCGGGTCGGTCGGGGTGACGGCGATCGACAAACGTGCCCTCGAGGGGAGCGTGCGCGTCGGCACGCTCGGCATCCGTTCCGACGTCCAGGCGAGCCGCAAGCACCACGGTGGGCCCGATCAGGCGGTCTACGCCTACGCCGCCGAGGATGCGGCGTTCTGGGAGTCGGAGCTCGGTCGCGAGCTGCACCCCGGGTGGTTCGGCGAGAACCTGCGGGTCGAGGGTCTCGACGTCAACGGCGCGCGCATCGGCGAGGTCTGGCGCATCGGCGACACCGTCGAGGTCGAGGTCACCTCGCCGCGCACGCCCTGCGCGACGTTCGCTCGCTGGGTCGGCGGGTCGGCGGCCCGGGGGTGGGTCAAGCGCTTCTCCGACGAGGGGCGCCTGGGCGCTTACCTGCGCGTCCGCCGTGCCGGCGAGATTCGAGCGGGGGATGCCATCGAGGTGCTGTCCTCGCCCGCGGGGGCGCCGACGGTGCTCGAGATGTACCGCGCCTGAGGCGGGCGTTCGGCCCTGCCGGGGTTTGTGCGGCGGGTGGCCTGTGGGGCGGCCGCCTGTAGGGCGGGTGGTCTGTGGCGCGGGCGTAGGCGTGTACCCAACGGCGGCGCGTTCGCCCGACGCGCCGGTTGCGGTGGCGGGGGCGCGGCGTGTCGCCGGGCGGGCCCGCCGTTGTGCTCGCGGTGGCTCGGGTTCTGGCATCCGGAAACGACGAACGCCCCGGCCGGAGCCGAGGCGTTCGCGGGATGACGCGGTGTCAGTTCTTGGACTGGCCGTACGAGCCGAGCTGCTTGGTGGCCTCGACCACGCGGACGGCCATGGCCGACTCGGCGACCTTGCCCCAGGCGCGGGGGTCGTACTGCTTCTTGTTGCCGACCTCGCCGTCGAGCTTGAGCACGCCCTCGTAGTTCGAGAACATGTAGCCCGCGATCGAGCGCGTGAAGGCGTACTGGGTGTCGGTGTCGATGTTCATCTTCACGACACCGTTGGCGACCGCGAGGGCGATCTCCTCGTCGGTGGAGCCGCTGCCGCCGTGGAAGACGAGGTCGAGGGGCTTGGGGCCGGTGCCGAACTTGGCGGCGATGCCCTCCTGGATCTCGCCGAGCAGCTCGGGGCGGAGCTTGACACCACCGGGCTTGTACACGCCGTGCACGTTGCCGAAGGTGAGGGCCGAGATGTAGCGGCCGTTCTCGCCGAGGCCGAGGCGCTCGACAGCCTTGGTCACGTCGGCGACCGTCGTGTACAGCGCCTCGTTCGAACCCTCGTGCTGAACGCCATCTTCTTCGCCGCCGACGACTCCGACCTCGATCTCGAGGATGGCGTTGATGTTCTTCATGCGGGGGAGGAGCTCCGCCGCGATGTCGATGTTCTCGTCGAGGGGAACGGCCGAGCCGTCCCACATGTGCGACTGGAAGATCGGGTTGCGGCCGGCCTTGACCTCTTCTTCGGAGGCCTCGAGCAGCGGGAGGACGAAGCCGGGCAGGGCGTCCTTCGGGCAGTGGTCGGTGTGCAGGGCGACCGCGATGGGGTAGTTCTTCGCGACCTCGGTCACGTACTTGGCGAAGGCGAGGGCGCCGGTGGCGCGGGCCTTGACGGTGTGACCGGCGAAGTAGTCGGCACCACCGGTGGTGACCTGGAGGATGCCGTCGGAGCCGGCCTCGGTCAGGCCCTGGAGCACCGAGTTGATGGTCTGCGAGCTCGAGACGTTGATCGCGGGGTACGCGAAGCCGCCGGCCTTCGCGCGGTCCAGCATGTCGGCGTACTGCTCAGGGGAAGCGACGGGCATGGAGGTGCTCCTTGGTGTTGTCGGGACACCGTCACTCTAGCGAAGCCGCCGGATCGTGACGGCGTGGGCGCGGCAGGAACCGGGCGGTTCTGCTGATCCGTTAAGAACGTCGATTCCTTCGCTGCACGTCCGGTCAAATCTCGCGATTGTCCACGGTTCGCTGGATACAGTGGCCCCATGGTGAGCCTGACTGCCGACATGAGCCCTCTGCACCCCGACCGCAACCTGGCGCTCGAGCTGGTGAGAGCGACCGAAGCGGCATCCATCCGCGCCGTCCCCTTCATCGGTCGGGGCGACAAGGAGGCCGCCGACGGGGCGGCCGTCGACGCGATGCGCGCGTTCTTCAGCACTGTCAACTTCGACGGCACGATCGTCATCGGCGAGGGCGAGAAGGACAACGCGCCCATGCTCTACAACGGGGAGCGCGTCGGCAGCGGCCGCGGACCCCAGTGCGACGTGGCCGTCGACCCTATCGACGGGACCTCGCTGACGGCCGCCGGTCGACAGAACGCGCTCTCGGTCATCGCCGTTTCGGACCAGGGCACCATGCTCGACGCCTCGAGCGTCTTCTACATGGACAAGCTCGTCACCGGCCCCGCGGGTGTGGGCGTCGTCGACATCCGCCTGCCCATCGCCGAGAACATCCGCCTGCTGGCGAAGGCGCTGGGAAAGCCGGTCGATGAGATCGTCGTGTCGGTGCTGAACCGTCCGCGCCACGAGAAACTCATCGCCGACATCCGTGAGGCCGGTGCGGGCACCCGCCTCATGAGCGACGGCGACGTCGCCGGCGGTATCAACGCCGCTCGTCACAACGCCCGCACCGACATGTGCGTCGGCATCGGCGGGAGCCCCGAGGGCATCGTGACCGCGTGCGCGATCAAGGCGTTGGGCGGTCACATCCAGGGCGTGCTCGCCCCGCGCACCGACGACGAGAAGGAGAAGGGTCGGGATGCCGGCCTCGACGTCGACGGCCAGGTCTACGAGGCCGATGGCCTGGTGAAGGGCAAGAACACGATCTTTGTGGCCACGGGCGTCACCGACGGCCAGCTCGTGCAGGGCGTGCGCCGCGACGGCGACTTCATCTACACCGAGAGTGTGGTGCTCCGGGGTGCGTCGGGAACGCTCCGCCGCATCTCGTCGGAGCACCTGACCTCGAAGTGGCTGTGACGCCGGGGCGCTGAGCGCTTCCGCTTCGGCGCTGTGTGCGCTGTCGCTCGCGTGCCGCGACGCGCGGTCGAGGCCCGGATGCGCAGATACAGCCGGGCGTGTCGTGACGCAAGCGTGACCGGTGTCTCAGGGGGCGTCTGGCAGAATCTCTAGGAGTGTCAACGGCGACGCTGTGTTCTTCCGAGACCCGAAGGGGGATCGTCCATGGCAGCTCCGACGAACCAGGCCGCACCTCAGACAGGTGCACAGGCGGTCATCGCCAGCGCAGTCGACCCTGCGCGCCGCCCCGACGTGCTTCTCCGCGTCCGGCGTGACGAGGGCCACGAGGTCAGCGCGTGGTGGATGGTGGGCGCCTTCGTCGGTGTCTCCGCGGCCGTGGTGAGCCTGCTGAGCTGGGTCCCCGGCGGGGCCTGAGCCTCGCGGGCGCGTCACGACCGGGCCCTTTCCTCAAGAACCCTCCTCGAAAAGCCCCGCTCGCTGGCGGATCGCGCCGAGGTCGGCCCGCGTGGTGGGGTCGCCGTCGTCGCCGACCGGTGGGAGAGCATTCTCGCCATGCCCCTCGCGAGGCGCGATCATCTCGGGTGCCGTCCAGCGGCGGGGGGTCGCCTCGAGGGCCACGGGCGCGGCGACCGCGTCGAGCTTCGTCTCGTCGATCCCCGGGAACTTGCGTGCCGTGACGAGCACGCGCGACTCCAGAGAGCCGGCGAAGCGATTGTAGCTGTCGACCGTCCTTTCGATGGCACGACGAAGGTCGTTGGCGTGCTCGGCCAGCTTGCCGACACGTTCGTAGAGCTCGGTGCCGAGCGCGAAGAGCGTGCGCGCCTCATCGGAGACGTCTTGCTGCGTCCAGGTGAACGCGACAGTTTTGAGCACGGCCCACAGGTTGACCGGGGAAGCGAGGGCGACGCGACGGGTGAAGGCGTAGTCGAGCAGAGTGGGGTCTTCGTCGAGGGCCGAGGCGAGCAGCGACTCGCTCGGCAGGAAGCACACGACGAACTCCGGGCTCGTGGTCAGACCCGCCCAGTACGCCTTCTTCGCGAGGGCGTCGACGTGTGCCCGCACGGCGCGAGCGTGCTTGGTCAGAAGGGCGGAGCGACGGGCGCCCTCGTCGCCGTGCGCCGTCACCGGGATGGCGCTGGCCTGCAGGTACGCGTCGAGGGGGACCTTGGCATCCACCGCCAGAGACTTTCCACCGGGGAGGCGCACCACCATGTCGGGGCGCCCGGCTCCCGCGTCGCTCGAGATCGCCGCCTGCAGGTCGAAGTCGACGTAGCGCGTGAGCCCGGCGGCCTCGACGACCCGGCGAAGCTGCGTCTCTCCCCAGACGCCCCGCGTGGTCCCGGAGCGCATGGCCGAGGCGAGCGATTCGGTGGTCGCGCGCAGTGCCTCGTCGGCCTCGCGCGACAGGCGTAGCTGCTCGCCGAGGGCGGTGTACTGCTCGACCCGATCGCGTTCGAGGCCGTCGACCTTGCGCTGCATGGTGTCGAGCGTCTCGCGCACCGGGTCGAGAGCGCGGAGGACCGTCTGCTCGCGCCGCTCGCGCTCTTCGCGTGCCGCCTGGTCGGCTCGTGACTGGGCCACGAGCTCTCGGTACAACGTGACCTGGTGTTCGAGCTGCGCCTGAACGCCCGCCCGCGCCGTCTCTGCCGCGGCCACCCGCGCACCGAGGGCGTGCTGCTCGGCGGCGGCACGGGCAGCACTACGCGACGAACCCACGAACCACCCGCCGGCGACGCCGACGGCGAGGGCGATGATCACGAGGAGGAGGGCGATGGCATCCATGGGGTCAGCTTGCACCAGACCTCCGACATCGGCGGAAAGACGGGCCGGTGGAGCTCAGGCGACCGCGCGCTCGACGGGTTCTGCGGCGATCTGCGAGACGCGCACGCCCAGGTGCGCGGCGAGGGCATGCACGTCGTCGACACCCGCGCGGCGCGCGCAGTCGATCGTGATCTCGGCGCAGGCCACGGCGTCGGCGAGGGCATCGTGGTGCGCGAAGGGCGAGCAGCCCGCTTCGGCGGCGACCAGCGGCAGGCGGTACGAGTCGAGCGTGTACGTCTTGCGCGACATCTGCACGCTGCACATGTAGCGGTAGGGCGGGCATTCGTCGCCGGTGGCGGCGCACGCGCGGCGCAGGACCGACATGTCGAAGCCCGCGTTATGCGCGACGAGCACGTCGGCGCCGGCGAAGGCGGTGAGGCGCTCGAGCTGCGCCGACCAGCCCAGCGCGTTCGCGACATCGGACGGTTGGATGCCGTGGATACCCACGTTGATGGGAGCGAAGTGGTCGTGACCGGCCGGCGGTTTGATCAGCCAGGCCGCCGTCGCGACCACGCGGCCGTTGCGCACCCGGGCGAGACCCACCGCGCACGCGGACGCACCGCTGGAGTTCGCCGTTTCGAAGTCGATCGCGGTGAAATCCAGAGCCACATCTCCACCCTCACCCGCGCTCCCGTGGGGACGAAGAGGCGCGCCGGGGTCGGCGGCATCCGGTCCGCCGACGGATGCCATGTCGGAGGGGCGGCGTAGGGTCGGGGGCATGACCGATCGCGAGAAGTCGACCTCGTTCGGGCAGGCGGCCTCCGCCTATGAGTCCGGGCGTCCGGGGTATCCCGCCGAGGCCGTGGCGTGGCTGCTCGAACCCGTGCGCGAGCCCGGTCGCGCGCTGCGCGTCGCCGATGTCGGCGCAGGCACCGGCAAGCTCACGCGGGCCGTCGTCGAACTCGGCGCCGACGTGGTGGCGGTCGATCCGGATGCCGACATGCTCGCGACCCTGCGAGAGAACGCGCGCGGTGTGCCCACGTTCGTCGGCACGGCCGAGAATCTGCCGCTGCCGGATTCCGGCCTGGACGCCGTCGTGATGGGGCAGGCCTGGCACTGGGTCGACGTCGAGCCGGCATCCCTCGAAACCGCCCGCGTGCTGCGGAGCGGGGGAGTGCTCGGGCTCGTCTGGAACATCCGCGACGACCGTGTCGATTGGGTGCGACGGCTCACCGAGGCAATGGGTGGCTCCAACGCCGAGGTGCTTCTCGCCACGACCGGACCACGCGTGGCGGAGCCGTACGAGGGGCTGGAGCACCGCGAGTGGTCGTGGGAGCGGCAGATCACCCTGCCGCAGTTGCGCGACCTCGTCGTCTCGCGCAGCGACATCATCACGGCCAGCCCCGACAAGCGCGCGGGTATCGAGGCCGCGGTCGACGGGGTCGTGGCATCCGTTCCCGAACTCGCCGACGGAGGCTCGGTCGCCCTGCCGTACGTGACCCACGCGTTCCGCGCGCGGCGGCCGTGACGCGGGTGAGCGGGCTCCGGGCCGGGTAACCTGGACTCCCGTGGCTCTTACCATCGGAATCGTCGGCCTTCCCAACGTCGGAAAGTCGACCCTCTTCAACGCTCTGACCAAGAACTCGGTGCTCGCGGCGAACTACCCGTTCGCCACCATCGAGCCCAACGTCGGGGTCGTGAACCTGCCCGATGTGCGCCTGCAGAAGCTCGCCGACGTGTTCGGCAGCGAGCGGCTCGTGCCCGCTGCGGTGTCGTTCGTCGACATCGCCGGCATCGTCCGCGGGGCGAGCGAGGGCGAGGGCCTCGGCAACCAGTTCCTCGCGAACATCCGAGAAGCGGATGCCATCGCCCAGGTCGTCCGCGGATTCGCCGACGACGACGTGGTCCACGTCGACGGTTCGGTCAACCCGGCCAACGACATGGAGACCATCAATGCCGAGCTGCAGCTCGCCGACCTCCAGACGCTCGAGAAGGCGATCACTCGCTACGAGAAGGAGGTCAAGGGCAAGAAGCTCGACCCCTCGGTGCTCGACGCCGCCAAGGCCGCGCAGGACGCCCTTCTGCGCGGCGTGCTGCTCTCGGCATCCGGAATCGACCTCTCGCCCATCCGCGAGCTGGGGCTGCTCACCGCCAAGCCCTTCATCTTCGTCTTCAACGTGGATGAGGCCGTGCTCACGGATCAGGCGCGCAAGGACGAGCTCGCCGCGCTCGTCGCCCCCGCGAAGGCCGTGTTCCTCGACGCGAAGATCGAGTCGGAGCTGATCGACCTCGACCCCGAGGACGCGGCCGAGTTGCTCGCATCGACCGGCCAGGACGAGTCGGGTCTCGACCAGCTCGCCCGCATCGGGTTCGACACGCTGGGCCTGCAGACCTACCTCACGGCCGGTCCGAAGGAAGCGCGCGCCTGGACGATCCCGCAGGGTGCCAAGGCGCCGCAGGCGGCCGGTGTCATCCACACCGACTTCGAAAAGGGCTTCATCAAGGCCGAGGTCATCTCGTTCGACGACCTCGTCGAGCTAGGGTCGGTCGCCGAGGCCCGCGCGAAGGGCAAGGCCCGCCTCGAGGGCAAGGATTACGTCATGCAGGACGGCGACGTGGTGGAGTTCCGCTTCAACAACTGAGCGGCATTCGCCCCGGTCGACGCGGCGGGGCCCGGGGATAGTCTCGACGCCATGGCGCAGATCCCCCCTCCTCGTCGTGTGATCCGGCTCTTCCCGGACTACACGCGTGACTGGCCGCTCTGGGAGAACTCGACGCCCACCTGGGATGTCGGATACACGACGACCCCCGAGATGTACGGTCTCTCAGAGGCGCTGACGCGGGAGATCGCCGAGTGGAACACGTTGTGGGAGTCGCAGTTCGACCCGTTCGACGGGTGGAAGAGCGATGCCGCTCGCGAAGCCTGGGGTGAGGCGGGCGCGGGGATCGCGAAGCGCTTGCAGCAGGAGGTCGCCGCATTCGCCGACGTGCACTACGAGCCGTGGCCGCTCGGAAGCGAGCATCAGGGGTGAACGGGGGAGCCGAGCGCATAGGACATTGGATCTCGGACGATGGTGGGGCGTCGACTCTGGTTCGCTACGACCTGCTGAACTACGAGTGAAGGGCGACAGGTGATGGACGCGGATGGCCAGCCTCGGATCTACGAGCCCGCCGATACGTCATTGCGTTCCTACCACCGCGCGGTCTGGACGCTCTCGGTCGACGGCGAGCCGCACGGCCATCTCGCCTGCGTCGTCCTCGAAATGGCGTGGCCGCGACGGGCTCCGTGGTTGTGGTTCCTGGTCGTTTGGCCCGACGGACAGAAGGAACTTCCCTTCGAGGACTACGGGCCGGGGTGGTACACCCTCCGTGAGATCGACGCCGGCTTTCTCGACTACCACTTGCCGAGTGTGACGGTGGGGCAGCGCTTCCTGTGGCGCCGCGCATCCGCGAACAAGCATGGCGCTCCGCGAAGGTTCGAGCTCGAGAAACTGGCCGGGGAGGTCGTGGCGCGTCGCTGGGACGAGCTCGGGCTGAGGGATGAGGACTTCTGAGGCGCCCCGCTAGGGTCGGGCGAGTGACCACCCCCGAACCCACCCGCATCGACGACCTCGCCTCCTTCGCCGCGGCGAACGGCTGGAGCTATCAGCCCACCGCGGAGCCCCCCGCGCTCTCGGGCGACATGTGGGAGTACGCCACGGCGGGCAACGTCCAGGACCGCATCGCCGGACCGGACTGGGAGGTCGGCCGGATCGTCGGCGGGGCGCGCACGGCCGAGAACGTTCGCCAGAGCGGGATCGTCACGATTCGCACGAGCGTCTCGGTGAACATGCCGGTGAAGAACATCAACCTCGGCTACCTGGCGATCCGGTTGCCCCGGCATCTGCCGCATTTCGTGCTCGATGCGCGGAGCAACAACGGCATCCTGTCGTCTCTTCAGCATCAGCCTCGGCGGAATCAGCGACTCTTGCTCGAGGGGGACTTCGACACGCATTTCCACCTCTTCGCGCCGAAAGGGTACGAGCGCGACGCCCTGTACGTCTTCACGCCCGATCTGATGGCGCTGCTCATCGATGAGACGGGCGACCTCGACGTGGAGGTGCGCGACGACATGCTGATCGTCTACCGCCCGGGCGGCTTCGACCTGCACGACCCCGCGGTGTGGGAGCGTTTCGCGCGAATCCGGGACACTGTGGGCGCGAAGGCGTGGACGCAGACCGACGGATACAGCGATGACCGCGCGGTGCCCGGACTCTCGGCATCCGTCGGTCCGGAGGGGCGTCGGCTCAAGCGCAGCCTGCCGCGGTGGGTGTGGATCGGGATCGCGATCGCCCCGGCCGCCCTGATCGTGCCGGTGGGGATCTTGATCACGGTGTTCAGCGTGGTGACCTCGCTCTGACGCTCACATTCCGTGCGGGGCGGGCATCCGCAAGCACCGTGTCGTCGGCGCAGGAGGTTTGTTGGCCCGATCCTCGTGGTTCGGGGGCTAGGAGCCGTCCCGGTGGGTTCGCGCGTGATTGGACCCTGCCGAACACCGTATACAGCGCTCTCCCGGGGGAGGGACGCTCTTCAGTAGTGGTATCGCGCCTGCAGGATCGTGACGCGCGTGCCGTCTGCAACGTAGACCAACCGATTCGCTTCGTCGATCCTGCGCGACCACGCGCCCGCCAGTGCATGCTTCAGGGGTTCTGGCTTGCCGATCCCCTCAAAGGGATCGTCGCGTAGGACATCGGCGATCAGCTGGTTGACCCGGCGCAGGGTCCTCCGGTCCTGTGTCTGCCAGTAGACGTAGTCTTCCCAGGCCTGCCGCGTCCAGGCGAGCGTGCGATCCGTCACGGTTCGACGAGATCGTGTTCCTCGACGTCTCCGGCGCGGGCGCTCTCGAGTCCGTCGAGCAGTCGGCGAGCGTTCTCGGGGGAGCGAAGCAGGTAGCTGGTCTCGACCAGAGAGTCGTACTCGTCTTTGGACATCAGGACGGCGGAACCGCGCTTCGACGTGATCTCGATTTCAGAGTGGTCGAGGTTGACGCGTTCGATCAATCCGAAGAGGTCGCGCCGTGCTTCGCTCGTCGTGATGGCCATGGTTCCTCCTGAGTGGTACGAGAAATGGTACCACTCAGGAGTCAGGCCCCCACGGCCACCCGCGCCCGGCGCGCGAGCTCGGCGCCGTCGATGCCCGGCCAACCGTGCAAGCCCTCAGCGTGGGAGGAGGGCAGTGCCTCGGCGCCCCACAGCGCTCCCGCGAGCGAGCCGGCGATGGCCGCGACCGTGTCGGTGTCGTTGCCGCCGCGGACGGCCCGCTCGATCGCGTCGAGCGGAGTCGCCGCCCCGGAGACGGCGGCGAGGGCACCCTGGAACGCCCGGACGATCCACCCGTTCGCCTGTTCGAAGTCGCGGGGATGCCGGCCCTCGGTCGCCTCGATCAGATCGGCCCAGCGATCCCGGCGCTCGGCGGGCACGAGGTCGAGCTGCGCGCGCATGTCGAGTTCTCCGGTCAGGATGCCGTGGCGGATCGCCCCGCACCACAGCGCGCACGCGTCGAGATTGTCGTCCTCCCAGTGGGTGAGGCGGGCGACGGCCCCGGCGGCCGCGGCGAGCTCCTCCCGCGGGCGGTCGAGGTAGCCGAGGGCGACGGGGCCCGTGCGCATGAGGGAGCCGTTGCCTCCGCTGCGACCGGACGCGCCGTGCACGGCGCGGGATGCCGCGGTGATGGCATCCATTCGTCCCTCGGCGGGGATGCGGGACAGCACGTGGCGGGTCTGGGCTCCGACGTCGAGGGCGTCGCGCGCCCACTCCTGCCAGCGGTGGACGATGGTCTCGAGCGACGACGGGTCTTCGAGCCGGTGCCCGGCGGCGAGTTCGTCGAGGATCGGAACGGCCATGCTCGTGTCGTCGGTCCACTCGCGCTCGCCGTGGCCGAAATGCCCGCGGCCGAAGGCGGGAACGACGTCGTCGGCGAGGGCCGGGCCGAATTCGTACGCGGAGCCGAGGGCGTCGCCCGCGGCCGAGACGAGGACGACGCCGACGGCGCGATCGATGCGGGCGGGGGAGAGGGCGGTCATGACGCCAGCCTAGGAGGGCGCCCGGTCAGATATCGCTGTAGTCGTTCCCGGGCAGGATGATCTGCGTGACGGAGTCGCCCTCGAGGACGAGCATCACGTACTCGCGGCCGACCTCGCCCGGGCGCTGGAGCGACTGCGTGCCCGGGGCGTCGCGGGTGTCGAGGCGCAGCTCGGTGGCGTCGAAACCCTCGGTGGCGCCCGCGGCGACGGCCTCGGCGCGGGTGGAGCCGACACCGATGCCCCCGCTGGTGACGACGGGGTGACCGGCGACGGTGGGCGCGGTCACGCGCAGGGAGGCACCGCGGGTCGACCCGTCGTTCGGCACGGTCAGCGTGAGCCCGGGCCACTCGAGGGCGGTGAGGTCGAGGGTGCCGCCGTAGGGGCCTTCGACCGGCGACTGCGTGGGTGCCGTGCCCAGGGCCGCCGTCCACGCCTCGACCGCGCCGATCGAGTACGCCAGCGACGAGCCGGCCGCGATCGAGGCGCCGCCGAGCTGCACGATGAGCACCGCATCGCTCGCCGGGGCGCTGGTGTCGGCGGTGGGGGTCACCGTCGGCGTCGGCTTGACGGTCGGCGTGAACGTCGGCGTGGCGGCGTCCGTCGTGGTCGGTGCGGCTATCGGCTCCGGAGCGCAGGCGCTGAGCCCGAGCGCGGCCAGCACCGCGACCGTGAGAATCGAAGTGGTCCGCCGCATTCTTCGACGCTACCGCCGCGGCGGTTCGCCGACAACGCGCCGAGGACGCGGACGTTCGACGAGACCGCGGGCTCTCGGCGTCCCCTCGATGCGTCCTCGACGAACGGGTGCGTTCTCGGCGCTCAGTCCAGCTCGCCCGGGTGGGTCAGGCGCCACCACAGGGTCGGCTCCTCGATCGCTCCTGCGATCTTCACGCTCGACGACGTCGTCTTCGGCCCCGCGGTCCAGGTCACCGAGCCGACGACCTCGCCGTCGGCGTAGTTCTGGGGCGTGGTGGTCTTCAGGTCCACCGTGACGGGGGTGTCGGACCACGTGCGCAGCTTCGTGGTCTGCGCCAGCACGAGGGATGCGCTCGACCCCCACGGCGTCGAGATCGTGCCGATCGTGTCGCCGACGGTGCCGAGCGGGATGTCGTGGAAGCCGTCGCTGAGGCTCTGCAGGAGCTTGCGGACGTCGGCGTCGGTGCTGTCGTGGGTCTCGCCGCCGAGGCGCACCCCGGTGATCTGCAGGGGAGCGCCGATTCCCACGTCGAGCGACGAGGTGAAGAGCAGGTTGAACGAGCCGTCGCCGAGGTTCCCGGTCTTCAGCCCGGTGATCCCGAGCGTGCCGAGCAGGTCGTTGGTGTTGGTGACGAATCCGGGGCCGTTTATCTGCGCCGATTTGGTGCCGGCGATCTGGGCGATGACGGGGTTCGCCTCCGCGATCTTCGCCAGCGTCAGCAGATCGCTCGGCGTGCTGGAGTTGCGGGAGTCGATGCCCGTGGCATCCACGATGCGGGTGTCGTTGAGACCGTTCTTGCTCAGCCACGACCGCGCCGCCGACACGTACGCCCCCTCTGAGCCGAAGCCCCACCGGGCGATCGCCACGGCGTAATTGGCGGCCGAGGGCAGGAGCATCGTCGTCAGCGAGTCGTGCAGCGACAGCTTCAGACCGTCGGGCATCCGCGCGATCACCGCGCCCTGCACGTAGAACTGGTCGTAGAGGTCGGTGTCGGCCTCGGTGTACGAGATGGTCGGGCCCGGGTCGGTGGGACCGTCGAGCGGGTGCGCATCGAGCACGACGAGCGCCGTGATGAGCTTCGAGATGCTCGCGAGCGAGCGCGCATCGTTCCCGCCCACGGCCGCGAAGGACTGGGCCGCGTCGGGGCCGAGATAATCGGCGCCTCCCTCGACGCGCAGCAGCATCTCTCCGCCGGAGGGGAGGGCGAGGGATGCCGGCGCCCCGGCGTTCGCGACCGGAGTCTTCGAGGTGACGGTCGGGGCGGGCAGCGGGGCGGCCGAGGCCCACCACACGTAGCCCCCGCTCCCGCCGAGCACGACGAGCGTGACGATGAGGAAGACAATGAGCGCGATGCGCCCGGCCCGACCGCTCGGTCGCGGTTCGCCGGGAGCCTCCTCGAGGAGATCGCCGAAATCGGCGAGGGTGCTCACGAGAGTTCTCCGGGGATGCCCACGTGTCGAACCTAATCCGTCCGCTGCCTCACGACGACCTGAATTTCAAGCCCCCCTTTCCGCTCAGGGTCGTCGACTTACCGTGTACGCACATCGGGAATTACCCGAGGACCACACGGGAGGAGCCGACTATGGGACTCGACGACAAGATCAAGAACGCCGCGGAGAACATCGCTGGCAAGGCGAAGGAAGCCGCAGGCAAGGCGACGAACAACGAGCGCCTCGAGGCCGAAGGTCAGGCCGACCAGACCAAGGCCCACGCCAAGCAGGCCGGCGAGAACGTCAAGGACGCCTTCAAGTAAGTCGCCCTCCCCGGAATGCCTCGACCCCTCGGTGGGTCGGGGCATTTCGTCTGTTCGGATGAAACCCGTCGAGCGGGATGCCGGGGAGGCGGCGCCGCGGCCGGAATAATGGCGTCATGACCGCTGCCGTTCCCACCGAGACCCCCACCGTGGTCTCGGGTACCCCCGTCGTCCTGCGCGCCCACGGCTACGAAGCCGCGATCGCGAGCGTCGGCGCCTCGCTCCGCTCCCTGACGCACGAGGGCCGCGACCTCGTCGTCCCCTTCGACGCCGACGAACTGCGTCCCGCCTACCGCGGGACGACCCTCGCCCCGTGGCCGAATCGCGTGGTCGACGGCATCCACCACTTCGACGGACGCGAGCACCAGCTGCCGCTGACCGAGCCGAACCGCGGTCACGCGCTGCACGGTCTGCTCTCGTGGGTCGACTGGAACGTGCTCGAGGCCTCCGACGACGCCGTCACGCTCACCGCGACCGTCACCGCGCAGGCCGGATACCCCTGGTGGCTGGTCGTGTCGACCACGTACCGCCTCGGGGTCGACGGCCTCACGCAGATTGTGCGCGCGACCAACCTGTCCGACACCCCGGCGCCGTGGGGCACCGGACCCCACCCGTACCTGGTCGCCGGCCCCGCGACGCTGGACGAGTGGACCCTCGGTCTCCCCGCCGACACCGTGCTCGAGGTCACCCCGGACCGGCTGTCGCCGGTGGCGCTGGCATCCGTCACCTCCGACGCGGAGCGCTTCGACTACCGCGCCGAGCGCGTGCTGGGCGCCGTCGAGATCGACCACGCCTTCACGGGATTGATCCGGGATGCCGACGGCCGCGCGACCGTGACCGTCACCGACCCGTCGGGCACGGGGGTGGCGATGAGCTGGGCCGGGGAGTGCGCCTGGGTGCAGATCCACACCGCCGACCTGCCGGACGGACCCGGGACGCCCGGGCACCGCGCGGGGCTCGCGGTGGAGCCGATGACCTGCGCCCCCGACGCGTTCAACGACGACGCCTACGACTTCGACACCGGCGTCATCTCGCTCGACCCCGGCGCCTCGCACGAGGCGGCCTGGACGATCTCGGCACGCTGACGCCCCCGAACACCAGAACCGCCCCGGAGCGATCCGGGGCGGTTCTGTTCGTCGGGGCGGCCGGTCAGACGACCTGGGCGCCGCACATTCCGCAGTCGCCGCCCGCCGAGACCTCGACGAAGCAGTCGGGGCACATCGCGCGGGTGGGGCGATCGGTGATCGGGGTCGGCTTCAGGCTCGGGGCGCGACGCTCTTTCGGCGCGGACGCGGCGCGGGCCCGGCGAGCCTCGATGGTCGGGGCGGGCGGCGGCGGGGGAGCGGCCGGCTTGTGCACCTCGCAGTAGAAGCGGACGAAGCCGCCGTGGTGCTTGGGGTGGCGGTGCTTGACCGCCCACAGCTCGGTGCGCTCGTACAGCGGACCGTCGGTGCCGCAGGCGACGCAGCGGGTGGCTTCGCCCGGAACGACCTCGGACACGAGCACGGGAGCATCGAAGCGGATGGCATCTCGCCAGTCCTGCGACGAAACGATCTTCATGGGGGACCCTTCTGGGGCGGTTCGGGCCGCCCACCTTCAACGGTACGCTCCTGGCCGCCCCGAAGGGGACGCAATCGTGCGCCGAGGGGGTGGACACCGCCCGAGGGCCCCCGGATAGGTTGGAAGGAATTCCCCCGTATCGCGGTCTGCGGTACCCGTCGAAGGAGAAGTATGGAACTCGCCGCTCTCGGAGCCGTCGGCGTCATCGCCGCCATCGCCGTGGTGATCGCGATCGTCGTGGTGATCGTGCTCAGCCTGATCATCCGCGGGTGGTACCGCGTCGCGAAGGCCGACGAAGCGCTGGTCATCGTCGGAAAGCGGCAGAAGAGCGCCGATGGCGAATCGTCCCGCATCACGGTGATCACCGGGGGCGGAGCGATCGTCAACCCGCTCACCCAGCGCGGAGAGATGATCTCGCTGCGCGCTCGCCAGATCAAGATGGAGCCGACCGCGCAGTCGTCGAACGGCGTGACCGTGAACGTCAGCGGTGTCGCGCTGGTGAAGATCGGATCCGATCCCGAATCGGTGCGCCGAGCGGCCGAGCGCTTCGCCTCGCAGGACAAGGCGATCGAGCAGTTCACCACCGAGCAGCTCGAGGGTGCGCTGCGCGGTGTCGTCGCGACGCTGACGGTCGAGGAGCTCATGCGCGACCGCCAGCGCCTGTCGGACCAGATCGCCGAGGGCATCAAGGCCGACCTGTCGTCGCAGGGCCTCATCCTCGACTCGTTCCAGATCCAGGGCGTCACCGACACCAACGGCTACATCTCCGCTCTGGGCGCCACCGAGGTGGAGCGCGTCAAGCGCGAGGCCGAGGTCGCCCGCATCAACGCCGTTCGCGAGATCCGCGCCCGCCAGATCGCCACCGACGAGGCGAACCTGATCGAGCAGACGAAGCTCGACAAGAACAGCGCCGCGGCCAAGGCCGAGGTCGGTCGCGCCAACGCCGAGGCCGAGCAGGCCGAGGCTCTGACCCGCGCCGAGCGTCGCCAGGCCGTTCTGCAGCAGGAGGCGCAGAACACGCAGGCGCGCCTGGAGTCCGAGGTCTCGCGCGTCGCCGACGCCGACCTGTATCAGCGTCAGAAGGACGCCGATGCCGAGGCCTACGCGCAGATCAAGGCGGCCCAGGCCCGTGCCGAGATCGCCGAGCAGGAAGCCGCTGCCGTGCGCGTGCGCGCCGAGGCCGACGCGCAGGCCGTGCGCCTGGCCGGTGAGGCCCGCGCCGAGGCGATCCGCGCCGAGGCCGAGGCCCTGTCGCACAACCAGGAGGCGCTGCTCGCGCAGCGCGCGCTCGAGGCGCTCGTGCCGATGATGGCCGAGTTCGCCAAGGGCTACGACCGCGTCGGCAACATCACGGTGCTCGGCGGCGAGGGCGCGAGCGGTCACCTCGCGGCGGAGTCGGCCACGGGCCTGCGCTCGTCGTTCGAGGCCGTGCGTGCGGCGACCGGCATCGACCTGACCCAGATCATCCAGGGACGTGTCGTGGCCGACGCCTTCGCCGGCGCCCAACAGTCGGGCGAGGCCGCGTCGACCCGCTCGTACGCGGCGCCGACCACGCCCCCGGCGGCGACCACGCCCCCGGCGTCGGCTACGCCCCCGGCGTCGACGGAGTCCTGAGAGCGGTGGCCCGTGCCTGAGGCACCCGAGGTCGAGGCGCTCGCGCTGTTCCTGCGCGAGTGCCTCATCGGTCGCGAGGTCACAGGCGTCGAGCTCGTCGAGGGGCGGGCGCTCAAGACCCGCACGCGTCCGCTCGACGAGATCGTGGGCCGGACGGTGACGGCCGTCACGCGCTACGGCAAGCACATCGACGTCGACCTCGAGGGCGTGCACCTGGGTCTCGGCTTCGGCCGGGCGGGGTGGGCGACGTGGGACGCCCCGACCACGGACGACGACGCCTCCCCGGGTGCGGCCGTGATCGCGCGGATCGCGTTCGAGCAGGGCATCCTGGGCATCACCGATGCCGGCGAATGGCTCTCGGTGCAGCTGCACGTCGTCGATGCGGCCGACGAGGTGCCCGCGGTTGCGAAACTGGGCCCGGATGCCGCCGACCCCGGCTACTCGCGCGAGATGCTCGCCGAGGCGCTCGGGCGTCGGCGCAAGCAGCTGAAGGCGTTGCTGCAAGAGCAGGAGACCCTCGCGGGGATCGGGAACGCGTACTCGGACGAGATCCTCTTCGCCGCGCGCCTGTCGCCGATGGCGCACGCGGCGGCGCTGAGCGACGACGACGTCACGCGCCTCCACCACGCGCTGCACGACACCCTGACGGCCGCGGTGATCGCGCGGCGCGGCGTGCCGATCGCGGAGCAGAAGGCGGCGAAGGTCGCATCGATGCGCGTGCACGGACGCACGGGGGAGCCGTGCCCCGACTGCCGCGGCGTGATCGAGGACATCCCCGGCACGAAGGGCGGCGGGCAGTGGTGCCCGTCGTGCCAGACGCTGCCCGGCGCCCAACCCGCGTGAGGGGTCGAAAAGTGTCGCCTACGTCGGCGCTCGGCGACACCTTTCGACCCCTCACGCACCGGGGACGACGAAAGGGCCCCGCACCGGAGTGCGGGGCCCCATCGTGAGGAACGCTCAGGCGGTCTGACCGGAGTGCTTTCCCTCGGCGACCTCTTCGATGAGCTTGGCGTTGAACGCGGGCAGATCGTCGGGGTTGCGGCTCGAAACGAGGCCCTGGTCGACGTGCACCTCTTCGTCGACCCACGTCGCACCCGCGTTGCGCAGGTCGGTCTGCAGCGTCGGGTAGCTGGTGAGGGTGCGGCCCTTCAGCACGTCGGCCTCGGTGAGGATCCATCCGCCGTGGCAGATGACGGCGACCGGCTTGTGCTGGTCGAAGAAGTCGCGGGCGAACGACACGGCGTCCTTGACGATGCGGATGTCGTCGGCGTTCTGGACGCCGCCGGGGAGCACGAGGGCGTCGAAGTCGCCCGCCGAGGCGCTCGAGACGGAGAGGTCGACCTTCTGCTCGTGACCCTTCTCGCCGGTGATGCTGCCGTCGCTCGGCGAGACCAGAACGGCCTCGGCGCCGGCGGAGGTCACGGCATCCCACGGGCTGGTGAGCTCGGAGTCCTCGAAGCCGTCGGTGAGCAGGAATGCGATGCGCTTGCCGCTGAGATCGGTCATGGAAAGCCCTTCTTTCTCGATCGGGGTGTTTCCACGCTAGGAAGGCGCAGCGACCGCGGGACGGGGGTTGCGGATACCGCGGCACGGCGTTAGCGAGGGTGCCGGCCCTCGCGCTCGCGCGCAGGCGTAGCATGGAGCGCATGTCCGGTGACACCACGTCTGACACGACCCCCGCGTCCAAGCCGCTGATCGCGCTGCTCGACGCCCCCGCTGTCGAGAACGAGAACGACCAGAAGCCGTCCGCGTCGCAGTGCTGCGGCGGCGGTTCCTGCTCCCTCTGATTCACGCCGTCGCCCGTCTGCGCGCGGCGCCGCAGGTGACGCAGAGGTGTCGAAGCCGCCGTGACGCCTGCTCACCCCTCCGGGGTCGGAGCCGCCGTCGCCCGCAGAACCGGCGAGCGGCAGCCCCGCCCGGGACGGCGGTCAGTGCGCGACGGCGGGCAGGTCGGCCTCTTCGGTCTCGGCCGGCTTACGGACGAAGCACGCGAGCACGACCGCTGCGGTGGCGATGACCGCTCCGACCAGGAACGACGCGTGCACGCCTGACGCGACGGCGGCGGTCTGATCGGCACCGCCGGCCAGAGCAGCGCTGGAGAACACGGTCATGATCGCCACGAAACCGGCCGTGCCCGCTGCGCCGGCCACCTGCTGGGCGGTGCCCACCACCGCACTGCCGTGCGAGTACAACCGGCGGGGGAGCGAGCCGAGCGCGGAGGTCATCAGCGGCGTGAAGACGAGACCCAGCCCGAGGTTGAGGGCGAGGTAAACCGTCACGATCCACCAGATGGGCGTGTCCTGACCGAAGGTCAGCGCCATCGTCCACAGCACCGCGGCCGCGATGAGCATCCCGGGGATGACGAGCGGGGTCGGTCCGAAGCGGTCGAAGAGGCGGCCGACGATCGGCGCCATGACGCCCATGAGCACGCCACCGGGAAGCAGCATGAGACCCACCGTGAGACTGCTCAGGCCGAGTGCCTGCTGAAGGAAGATCGGCAGCAGGATGAGCGAGCCGAAGAGCGCCGCCATCACGATCGCGACCATGGGCACCGCGAGACGGAACGACGAGCTCTGGAACACGCGGAGGTCGAGCAGGGCCGAGTCCGACCGCTGCAGACGGAGCTGACGGATGACGAACACGGTGACGAAGACCGCGCCGACCGCGAGAGGAATCCACACCGGAACGGAGGAGTGGCCGGATGCCGATTCGCCGATGGCGCTGAGGCCGTAGACGAGTCCGCCGAAGCCGATCGCCGACAGGACCACGGAGAGAACGTCGAATCGTGCGTCGGGGCGGGTCTGAGTGACGTTGCGGACCCAGCGCGCTCCGAGCGCGATGGCCACGAGCGCGATCGGCAGGATGAGCCAGAAGATGGCGTGCCAGGTGAGAGCCGACAGGATGAGGCCGGACACCGTCGGACCCACCGCGGGTGCGACGGCGATGACGATGGTGACGACGCCCATCACGCGGCCGCGCTTGTTGGCGGGGACGAGGTTCAACACGGTGGTGAACAACAGGGGCATCATCACGCCCGTGCCCATCGCCTGGATGATGCGACCCGCGAGCAGGACGCCGAAGAGGGGCGCGATCGCGGCCACGAGCGTGCCCACCGCGAACACCCCCATCGCGCTGAAGAACACGACGCGGATGGGGAAGCGCTCGAGCAGGAAGCCGGTCAGGGGGATCACGACGGCCATCGTCAACAGGAACGCCGAGGTGAGCCACTGTCCGGTGGCGGCGCTCACGCCGAAGTCGGCCATGATCGCCGGGAGCGCCACCGACATGGTGGTCTCGTTGAGGATGACGACGAACGCGGCGACGACGAGCAGGGCGATGACGGGGCCGGTGCGGGGCGACGACGCCGCGGGCGTGGAGGCGGTATGCGGTCGGGAGACGGGAACGGTGCCGGTGGCGGCCATGACGAGGTCCTTTTCGTGCGGGGGGCTTCGTGGCGCCACGGAGGGCGACTGCGTGGGTCGGAACGGAAATGCGGCCCGGGTTATTCCGAGGTGGGCGCCGCGGATCGTCGAGGATCCGCTCGCGACCCTATCGGGTGCCTCCGACATCGCCGGGGCGGGCGCCGGTGTCGGAGGTCGGACGTAGGCTGACGATCATGAGCATGGGTATGGGCGGAAGCATGTTCCGCGGCGTCGACGCGGACGTGCAGCGTCGCCGCAACGCCCAGGCCCCGCGCGTGCCGAACCTCGGACGCCGGGTCGTCGAGCTCTTCCGGCCCTACCGCGGTCGGATCGCCGTCACGGCGCTGCTGGTCGTCGTGGGCGCGGCCGTCGCGGTCATCCCGCCGCTGCTCGTGCAGCGCATCTTCGACGACGCGCTCTTCCCGGTCGACGGGTCGAGCCCCGACCTGCAGCTTCTCGCCCTCCTCGTGAGCGTGATGATCGGACTCTTCCTCGTCTCGGCGGCGCTCAATGTGGGCCAGACCTGGCTCACCGCCACCGTGGGCAATCGCGTGACGGGCGATTTGCGTACGCGCCTGTTCGACCACCTCCAGAACATGGAGCTGGGCTTCTTCACCCGCACGAAGACGGGCGTCATCCAGTCGCGTCTGCAGAACGACGTGGGCGGCGTCTCGGGAGTACTGACGAACACGGTCACGAGCATCCTCGGCAACGCCGTGACCGTGATCGCGTCGCTCGTGGCGATGATCCTCATCGACTGGCGGCTGACCCTGATCGCCGTCGCCCTCATGCCGTTCCTGCTCTTCGTGCAGCGGCGCGTGGGGCAGGTTCGCGCGCGGATCGCCGGCGAGACGCAGGAGTCTCTGTCGGAGCTGTCGGCGATCACGCAAGAGACGCTGAGCGTTTCCGGCATCCTGTTGTCGAAGTCGTTCAATCGCCAGCGCACCGAATCCGCGCGGTTCGATGCCGAGAACGACAACCAGGTCCACCTGCAGGTGCGCCGGGCCATGAGCGGTCAGGGTTTCTTCGCGGTCGTGCAGGTCATCATGTCGAGCGTGCCCGCTGTCATCTACTTCGTCGCCGGATACCTCATCGGCGGGGGCGCCGGGGCCATCACGGCCGGTACGATCGTGGCCTTCACGACGGTGCAGGCCCGGTTGCTCATGCCGCTGATGGGGCTCATGCGCGTGGCCCTCGACGTGCAGACCTCGTCGGCGCTGTTCGCGCGCATCTTCGAGTACCTCGACCTGCGTCCGGCGATCGTCGACGCACCGGACGCGCTGCCCGTCTCGGCCGCGCCGGGTCCGGTGGGACGGATCGAGTTCCGCGATGTCGAGTTCCGCTACCCCGACGCCCCCGAGCAGGCGCGGCCGACCCTCGACGGCGTCTCGTTCACCGTCGAGCCGGGCCAGCACGTGGCCTTCGTCGGTCCCTCGGGAGCGGGCAAGACGACGATCCTGTACCTCACCCCGCGCATGTACGAGGCGACCGGGGGTGCGGTGATGTTCTCGGGCGCCGACGTGCGCACCCTCGAGCGCGCCTCGATCATCGACGAGATCGGGATCGTCTCTCAAGAGACGTACCTCTTCCACGCGACGGTGCGCGAGAACCTGCGGTACGCCCGGCCCGATGCCACCGACGACGAGATCGAGGCCGCGTGCCGCGCGGCGAACATCCATCACGTCATCGCCTCGTTCGAGGCGGGGTACGACACGGTCGTGGGTGAGCGCGGGTACCGACTGTCGGGCGGTGAGAAGCAGCGCATCGCGATCGCGCGCGTGCTGCTGAAAGACCCGCCGGTCCTGCTGCTCGACGAGGCGACGAGCGCCCTCGACACCGTGTCGGAGCGCATCGTGCAAGAAGCCCTCGAGACCGCCTCGCACGGACGCACGACCCTCTCGATCGCGCACCGCCTGTCGACGGTCATCGGCGCGGATCGGATTCACGTGGTGGATGCCGGCCGCATCGTCGAATCCGGAACCCACAGCGAACTGCTCGCCGCGGGTGGCCTGTACTCCAGCCTCGCCGCCGAGCAGCTCGCCGCCTCGTTCGTCCTGGCCGAGGAGCAGCACGACGCCGCGGGCCTCGCGCGCGCCGCGCTGCCCGCCCGCCGCGCCGACGAGGCGCCCGCCTGACGAGCGCTCACCCCGCGTCGCGGGGTCCGGGCCCGGGGGCATGCCCGTGTCGCGCCGCGCCCCGCGCCCCGTGTCGCGTCGCGCCCCGTGCAACGCAGAGCCGTCCCGTGCCATCCCGCGCCGCGGCCCGGCGACGGCTCAGCCGGGCAGCGACTCGACGAACGCGTCCAGCGCGATGCGGTACGCGGGGTCGGGGTGCGTCTCGGCGATGCGCAGCAACGGCGGCAGGTCGAGCGTGCGGATCAACGCACCCCGCTCGCGTACGGCGGCGTCGGCCCCTGCCTCGCGTAGCACCGCGATCCCCTCACCGAGGGCCTCGAGGTAGTCGCGCAGCACGCCCAGCTCGCCGAGCCGCTGGGTGATCGACCCGCCCTCGCGGCGCTGCCGCCACTCGACGATCACGTCGGGGATCACATCGAACGCCGTCGCGGCTGTGTACATGCGCTGCGTGAGCACCTGGTCTTCGTAGTACCGCCCCTCCGGGAAGCGCAGGCCATGCGCGTCCCAGAAGGCCGCGCGGCTCATCTTCGACCACGCCACGATGTTCCCCGAGGCCGCGGGATGCTCCGCGATCGTGGTCCTTTCCCGAGCGGGGGACGTGGATGCCAGGACCCAGGGCTGCACCTCTCCCGCGGTGTAGCGGGGGGTGTCGGCATCCGGTCGCAGGCGAACGTACGCGCCGACGGCGAAGTCGCTGCCGGTGCGATCGAGGGTGTCGGCCAGGCGCGAGAGGGCGTCGGGGCGGAAACGGTCGTCGGCGTCGAGGAACGCGATGTACGGGGTGTCGACGAGCGACAGTCCGGTGTTTCGGGCGGCCCCCAGGCCGCGCTGCGCGGTGTGGCGCTCGAGCCGGAAACGGGGGTCGGCGGAGGCGGCGTCGGCGAAGATCCGGGCGGTGTCGTCGCTGGAGGCGTCGTCGACGAGGACGGCGGTCCATCGCTGGTGCGTCTGCGCGCGGAGCGAATCGAGGGCCTCTTCCGCGAAGGCGGCGACGTCGAATCCGGGGACGATGACGGTGACGGGGGTGGAGCTCACCCGCGCGAGCCTACGGCGCTGACGGCGTCGGCGACGGCATCTGCGACGGCGTCGAGGGAATGACGCAGCCCGTGGGGGAGGGTGAAGCGCACGGCGGTGCGGGCGTCGTCGTGCGCGAGCCCCACGGTCAGCAGGACGTGGGAGGCCTCGTCGCTCCCGGCGGCGCACGCGGAGCCGCTCGACGACACGATGCCCCGGCGCTCCAGCTCGAGCAGGACGGTCTCGCCGTTGGTTCCGGGGAAGACGAAGCTCGCGGTGCCCGGCAGGCGCCGGTGCGGGTGACCGGTGAGGCGGGCACCGGGCACCACGGCGAGCACGCGCGCGATGAACGCATCGCGCAGGGCCGCGACGCGGGCGGCGTCTTCGGCCCGCTCGGTCTCGGCGATCGTCAACGCCGTGGCGATCCCCACGGCCCCCGCGACGTCGGGCGTTCCCGAGCGGCGCCCGCGCTCCTGCCCGCCCCCGTGCAGCAGGGGCTCGAACGGCAGGCGCCCGCGTACGGCCAGGATTCCCGTACCCTTCGGGGCGCCGAGCTTGTGTCCGGCGATGGTCACGGCATCCGCCCCCGTCCCCGAAAGCGGCAGCCACCCCGCCGCCTGCACGGCGTCGAGGTGCAGGGGCACTCCGCGAGCGTGCGCGACGGCGGCGAGAGCGGCGGCATCCTGGACCGTTCCGATCTCGTTGTTGGCGTAGCCGACCGACACCAGGGCCGTGTCGTCGCGCAGCACCGCGGCGAGGGCGTCGGGCGTCAGCGTGCCGGTGTCGTCGACGGGCGCGTGGGTGACCTCGGCGCCGTGCAGGCGGTGTAGGTAGTCGGCCGAGGCGAGCACCGACTCGTGCTCGATCGCGGTGGTGACGAGGTGCTTCCGCCCCGACCCGAGAACGATCCCCTTGATCGCGGCGTTGTTCGACTCGGTGCCGCCCGAGGTGAACAGCACGTCTCCGGGGCGCATGCCCAGCACGGCGGCGACGCGACGACGGGCGTCGTCGAGAGCGGATGCCGCGGCCTCACCCACCTCGTGGTGGCTCGACGGGTTGCCGAAGACGCGCGTGAGGTACGGCGTCATCGCCTCGAGCACCTCGGGGCGCACGGGGGTGGTGGCGGCGTTGTCGAGGTAGAGGCTCACGCCGTCTCGATGCGGATGTCGAGCCCGAGGTCGAGGGCGGATGCCGAGTGCGTGAGCGCTCCGACCGAGATGACGTCGACGCCGGTCTCGGCGATCGCGCGGACGGTCTCAAGAGTCACGCCGCCGGACGCCTCGACCTGCGCGGCGCCGGCGATGCGGGCGACACCGGTGCGCAGGTCGTCGAGCGAGAAATTGTCGAGCATGATCGTGCCGACCCCCGCCGCGAGCACCGCGTCGATCTGGTCGAGCCGGTCGACCTCGACCTCGACGTGCGTCGTGTGCGGGAGTCGCGCGATCGCGCTCTCGAGTGCCTGGGTCACCGACAGACCCTGCGCGGTCAGCACGGCGAGGTGGTTGTCCTTGGCCATAACGGCATCCGACAGCGAGAACCGGTGGTTGTGTCCGCCGCCGTCGCGCACGGCCTGCCGCTCGATCGCGCGCAGGCCGGGCGTGGTCTTGCGCGTGTCGACGATGCGCGCCCCGGTGTGGGCGACCTCGGCGACGTAGCGGGCGGTGAGGGTCGCGATGCCCGACATGCGCTGCACGAAGTTCAGGCCGATGCGCTCGGCGGTCAGCACCGCGCGTGCGGGGCCGGTGACCACGGCGAGCGTGTCTCCGGGGGAGAACCGCTCGCCGTCGGCAACCCGCTGCTCGACCGTGATCGAGGGATCGGTCAGGGTGAAGGCCGCGGCGAACACCGCAGCCCCGCTGAACACCCCGTCGACCCGCGCGACCAGCTCGGCGCGCGCGACCGCGGTCTCGGGGATGAGTGTCTCGCTCGTGAGATCGCCCCACGGGGCGTCTTCTTCGAGAGCGGCGGAGACGACACGGTCGATGGCGGAGCGGGTCAGCATGCGAGCACCTTCGAAGAGGGGGAGGAAGGGACGGATGCCGCGGCGGCGGGCACGCGGGCGGGTGCGGCGACGCGCGGGTCGGCGTCGGTCGCGGCGGCATCGACCGCAACGACGGAGGCGGGGACGCGAGTGTCGGCGCCGGCCGCCGGGGCAGTGACCGAACCGATCTCCGCATCGGAGCGGAAGTGCGCGCCGACGGATGCCGTGCGCCGCAGCGCCGAATCGACCACGTGCGACGCGACGAGCAGGAGATTGGCGTCCTCCACCGACTGGGGATCGGGGTCCGCGCGCCATGCGGCGAGGACCCCGGCCGCCCGGGTGAGGCCCGACGCGTCGCGCATGAGCCCCGCGTCGGCCCACATCAGCTCCTGCAGCGCGGCGCGCGTGAAGCGCGGGGCCGTGGCATCCGGAACCTCCGCGAGAGCGGCACACACACCGGCGGCGACGGGCCAGACCGTGTCGCGGGCGACGGCGTCACCCGCGCGCGCCCCGAAGACCGCGCCCTCGAGGAGGGAGTTGGATGCCAGACGGTTGGCGCCGTGCACGCCCGTGCGGGCGGTCTCGCCCACCGCGTACAGCCCGGGAATCGTCGTGCGTCCGTCGAGATCGGTGACGACCCCGCCCATCAGGTAGTGCGCCGCGGGGGTCACCGGGATCGGCTCGCGGCCCCAGTCGAGACCCCGTTCCCGCACGGCGGCGTCGATCGTGGGGAAACGCTGCGCGAGGCGCTCGCCGCCGATCGCGGTGGCGTCGAGGCGCACGGGGTGACCGCCCTGCGCGGCCATCGCGCGGGCGTTCGCGCGGGCCACGACGTCGCGCGGGGCGAGATCACCGTCGGGGTGGGCGTCGAAGACGAAGCGGCGGCCGGTGTCGTCGATGAGGGTCGCGCCCTCTCCACGCACCGCTTCCGACACGAGGAACGGCGCTCCCACGGCGAGGGCGGTCGGGTGGAACTGCACGAACTCCAGATCGGCCACGGCGGCGCCCGCGCGGATCGCCGCGGCAATGCCGTCTGCGGTCGCGCCCCGCGGGTTCGTGGTGTGGGCGTAGAGCTGCCCCGCCCCGCCCGTGGCCAGGATCACGGCATCGGCCATCAGGCGCTCGCCGCCGTCGAGCTCGACCCCAATGACCCGGCCGTCCGTGAGCACCAGATCGCGCAGCAGCGCGTGCTCGCGCACCCCGATGCCCGCGGCGCGGACGGCGGCGCCGAGAGCAGCCTGGATCGCCGCCCCCGTCGCATCCCCGCCGGCGTGCAGCACGCGCGCCACGGCGTGGGCCGCCTCGAGCCCGCGCGAGAAGTCGCCGTCGGCGGCACGGTCGAACGCCACCCCCCGCTCGACGAGCTCGGCGATGCGGGCCGGGCCCTCGCCGACGAGCACGTCCACGGCATCCGGATCATTCAGGCCCGCGCCGGCGGTCAGCGTGTCGGCGGCGTGCGAGGCGACGGTGTCGGCGGCGGAGGTCACCGCGGCGATCCCACCCTGCGCCCACCGCGTGTTCGTCTGGTCGAGGGACCCCTTCGTGACGACGATCACCCGGCATCCGGAATCCGTCGCGTGCAGCGCCGCCGTGAGACCGGCGATGCCGCTGCCCACCACGACGACGGTGGTCACTTCACCGCGCCGTTCGGCTTGGCCGCGAGCATGCGCTCGAGAGCGACGGTCGCGGGCTCGGCGACGTCGGCCGGGACCGTGATGCGGTTGACGACCTCGCCCGCGACGAGCGACTCGAGCACCCAGGCGAGGTAGCCGGGGTGGATGCGGTACATCGTCGAGCAGGGGCAGACGACCGGGTCGAGGCAGAAGATCTCGTGCTGCGGGTACTGGGCGGCCAGGCGCTGCACGAGGTTGATCTCGGTGCCGATCGCGAAGGTCGTGGGCTCGGTCGCGGCGGCGATCGCCTTGCGGATGATGTCGGTCGAGCCCGCCTCGTCGGCGGCGTCGACCACGTCCATCGGGCACTCGGGGTGCACGATCACGCGGACGCCCGGGTGCTCGGCGCGGGCCTTGTCGATCTGCTCGACGGTGAAGCGGCGGTGCACCGAACAGAAGCCGTGCCAGAGGATCACGCGGCTGTCTTCGAGCTGTTCCGCCGTCGAGCCGCCGAGCGCCTTGCGCGGGTTCCACATCGGCATCTGCTCGAGCGGCACGCCCATCGCCTTCGCCGTGTTGCGGCCCAGGTGCTGGTCGGGGAAGAACAGCACGCGGCGGCCGCGCGCGAACGCCCACTCGAGCACCGTGCGGGCGTTCGACGAGGTGCAGACGATGCCGCCGTGACGGCCGACGAAGCCCTTGATGGCCGCGCTGGAGTTCATGTACGTCACCGGGATCACGGGGACCAGGCCCTCGGCATCCGGGGTCTCGAGGTCTCCGAGCACGTCTTCGAGCTGCTCCCAGCACTCCTCGACCTGGTCGATGTCGGCCATGTCGGCCATCGAGCAGCCCGCCGCGAGGTTCGGCAGGATCACGGCCTGGTCGGGGCGAGAGAGCAGGTCGGCGGTCTCGGCCATGAAGTGCACGCCGCAGAACACGATCGCCTCGGCCTCGGGGCGTTCCTTCGCGGCGTTCGCGAGCTGGAACGAGTCGCCCACGTAGTCGGCGTGACGCACGACCTCTTCGCGCTGGTAGAAGTGCCCGAGCACGACGACCCGGTCGCCGAGGGTCTCTTTCGCGGCGCGGATGCGCGCGTCGAGCTCGTCGTCGGAGGCGTCGCGGTACTCCTGCGGCAGCTGGCCCTGGCGCGGCGCGCCGGTGGGGATGACGTCGCCCATCGACGAGCCAGGGCCGTAACCGGGGCGCGTGTCGAAGTCCCAGGGGCCGACGGCGAGGTCGGTGGTGCAGGTCGCATCGGTCGAGGCGCCCGACACGATCGCCTGGATCGCGTGGTCGACACTGGGGTCGATCGCGGGGCGGGGCTGCAGGGTGAGGGGTGTGGCGGACATGGGCGTTCCGATCAGTGACGGGACGGGAGCGGGCCGCGGTCGGCGAGCTCCACATCGCGGTTGTAGCGGTACAGGCGGGCGGGGCGGTGGCTTCCGGTGCGGAAGCGCTCGGTCGGGATGAGGGTGTCGCTCGTGTCGACCTGGCGGCGGAAGTTCGCGGGGTCGAGGCGCTTGCCGAGGATCGTCTCGTTCACCTCACGGAGGTCCGCGAGCGTGAACTCGTCGGGCAGCAGGCCGTGCGCGATGCGGCTGTAGCCGACCTTGTTGCGCAGGCGCCACAGCGTGTACTCGACGATGTCGTTGTGGTCGAAGGCCAGGGCCGGCAGGTCGGTCGCGTCGAACCACTCGACGTTCTCGGGGGCGTCGCCCTCGCGGGCATGAGCGGCGACCTGCGCGTCGACCTCGTCGGAGCGCAGCAGCGCCCAGTACACGATCGACACCACGCGAGTGGGGGAGCGGTCCACGGCTCCGAACGCGTACAGCTGCTCGAGGTAGCTGGGGGTGAGGCCGGTCGTTTCGGCGAGGGTTCGGGATGCCGCGGCATCCAGGCCCTCGCTCGCGTCGAGCCACCCGCCGGGGAGCGCCCACCGCCCGTCGAAGGGGTCGCGCGTGCGGCGAACCAGGGGGAGCGAGAGGACGGGTTCGTCGTCGGCGTCGCGGCGCACGCTGAAGATCACGGTCGACACCGCGACGCGCACGTCGGCGTCGCGGGGCTCGGGTTCAGGGGTTCGTGTCATGGTGACCATATCTCCGGGACCGATCTTAGTGTCATTCCGACTCGAAGGGCGAATCCGCGGTGGCGGTTGCGGGGTGGGCGCGCGGCGTGGCCCTGGGGCCACGTTGGACGCCCCGGGGCCATGGATGGCCGGGCCCGCGGACGGCCCCGCGCGTAGAAAGCGTTCTCCCAGACGCGCGGCCTAGCCTCGATGCGAACACAGGAGGTCGGATGCCGATCGTCGACATCGCCCTGATCGCCCTTCTGGCGATCGCTCTCGCCGTGGGCCTCTCGCGGGGCTTCCTCGCCACCATCGGCTTCTTCGCGGGCCTCGCACTCGGCGCCGTCGCCGCCTATTGGGCGGTTCCGTTCGTGGGCCAGTGGGTCACGGACCCCTCGTGGCGCGGCGCCGCGATGATCGGCGCGGGCGTCCTGCTGCTGCTGATCGGTTCGGGACTCGGCAGCGCCGTGGGCGGGTTCTTCCGTCGCGGCGCCGATCGCATCAAGCTGCGCATCCCCGAGCGCCTCCTCGGCGGGGTCGTGAACGTCGCGGCCGCCGCCCTCACGATCTCCTTCGTCGCCGGTTCCCTCACTCCGGTGGGCGTGCCCGTCGTCTCCGCGGCCCTCGGTTCATCGAGCGTCGTCCGCACGATCGACGAGCTGACCCCGGCACCCGTGCGCGGGGCGCTCGCCGACCTGCGCGGAACGATCTTCGCCGACGGCATCCCTCGTCTGGGTGAACTCATCCAGATCGGCCCGGTCCCCACCACTCCGAACATCGCCCTCGACGACCCCGCGCTGACCCAGGCCGCGCAGTCGGTGGCGCGCATCTCGGGCACCGCGTACGCGTGCGGCATCACCTCGAGCGGATCGGGCTTCGTCGCCGCCGACGACCGTGTCGTCACCAATGCGCACGTCGTGGCCGGTGTCGACACGCCGCTCGTCGAGCTGCCCGGGCAACCGGCGCGTGAGGGCCGGGTGGTCTACTTCGACCCGATCGACGACATCGCCGTGGTCTCGGTCGACCAGCTCGACGCGCGGACCCTGCCGATCGTGTCGACCCTTGCGGTCGGCTCGCCGGCGGTGGTGCAGGGCTACCCCGGAGGCGGACCGTTCACCTCTGGAAGCGCGCAGATCATCTCCGAGGGCACGGTCCCCGTGCCCGACATCTACGACGACAGTTCCGCCCCGCGCGACATCTACGCGATCGCCGGGATCGTGCGCCCTGGCAACTCCGGGGGCCCGCTGCTCACCACCGACGGCCAGGTCGCGGGCATCGTGTTCGCCCGCTCCGACACCGACGACAATGTCGGCTACGCCATGACTCCCGCCGAGCTCGAGCCGGTGATGGCGCAGATGGGATCGTTGTCGGCACCCGTGGCATCCGGGAGCTGCACGCGAGGTTGACAGGCCGCACGCGGCGAGGACCGAGGGCCCGCGTCCCGGCTGGCGACCCGCGGGTGGTGCGAGATCACGCGATCGCGGCGGCGGTGACGACCTCGCGGAGCTCGTCGCGACCGCTCACCCCGAGCTTGCGGTAGACGGCCGCGAGGTGGTTTTCGACCGTCCGGTGCGACAGGCCCAGGCTCTCGGCGATCTCGCGGTTGCGTGCCCGCGTTGCGGCGGCGCTCGCCACGGCCCATTCACGCGCGGTGAGCAGGTCGGCGATGCCCGAACGCGCCGTCGGCGAGGGCGACAGAACGGCACCGACGCGCGTGACGATGACGCGAGCGCGACGGGCGGCGGACGCCGCGTCGGGGTGGGCGCCGAGAGCCAGGGCCTGGCGGGCGGCGTCGTAGGCGGCGGCGAGGTATCCGGCCGTCTCGAGCCCCTGGGCCGCGGCGACGAGCGCGGCGGGATCCCCCTGCTCGAGCGCGTCGCCGTAGGCGAGGAACAGGCGCACCGACGCGCCGGAGTGGTGGGCCGGAAGCCGTCGCAGCACCGCGCAGACCGCGGACGGCTGCCCCATGCGGATCGCGCTGAGCGCGGCGAGCGCGAGCCACCAGTCGTGGTGACGCCCCTCGGCGGCCTCGACCGCACGCTCGACGGACGCGGCCGGAGACGGCTCACCCGCGCGGAAAGCGAGCCACGATTCGGCTTGAGCCGCCTCGAGGTCGGTGATGACCAGGGCGCGCATGCCCGGGGTGAGCCGGGCCAGGCACTCCTGGGCCTCGTCAGGACGGCCGAGCCAGGCGGCGACCGTCGCGCGCGTGCCGATCGCGAGACCCTCGAAGGCGAGGAGATCCCTCCACGCCAGCTCGTGCGTCGCTTCGCGTGCCAGGGTGAGGGCGCCGTCGGCATCCCCCTGCATGAACGCACTCCACGCGGCGCCGAGCGTCCAGATGCCCACGGCTTCGCTGCTGAACATCTCACGGCGCCCGCCCAAGCTCCGCTAGGCTGACCCCACAAGTCCACACCGGCCCCATGATCGATGCGGGAGAGCTCCGGCGAACGCAGCCGGACACCGAAGGAGCAAGCCTCCCCGCCAATCTCTCAGGTACGCGTACCGCGTCGATCGGGCCACTCTGGAAAGAGGCTCGGGATGCCACGTCCCCGAGCCCGCCGACGGTGAAAGCCGCGCGAGCCGCGCGGTGAAACTCTCAGGCCCATGACAGAGGGGGAGTTCTTCAGGCGCCGCCCGGCGTCTGTCCGTCATCGCGAACGGCAGAACTCATGACCGAAACCCCCGCTCCACCGCGCACGTCCCCGCTGAACGATCGGCACGAAGCCCTCGGCGCTTCGTTCACCGACTTCGGCGGCTGGAACATGCCCGTGCGCTACACCTCCGACCTCGCCGAGCACCGCGCCGTGCGCGAGGCCGCCGGCCTCTTCGACATCTCGCACATGGCGGAGTTCCAGGTCGAGGGTCAGGCCGCGGCCGCCTTCCTCGACTACGTGCTCGCTGGGCGCCTGTCGACCATGAAGATCGGCAAGGCGAAGTACTCGCTCGTGCTCGCCGAGAGTGGCGGCATCGTCGATGACGTCATCGTCTACCGCACGGGGGAGCAGAGCTTCCTCGTCATCTCGAACGCCGGGAATCGGGATGCCGTGGCCGCGGCGTTCGACCTGGCTCGGCGCACGTGGGTGCCCGCGCCGGACGGAGAGTCCGAAACCCCTTCGGTCGTCGATGTCACCGACGACTACGCCCTCATCGCTCTGCAGGGCCCCGAGGCCCGCGGCATCCTGAGCTCCATCCCGGGTGTCGAGATCACGGGCACCGCCCTCGACGAGCTCGGCTACTACGCCTGGACCGAGGGCACCTTCGGCGGCGCGCCGCTGTTCGTCGCCCGCACCGGGTACACCGGCGAAGACGGCTACGAGCTCATGATCCCCACCGCGCAGGCCGCTGCCCTGTGGGATGCCGCTCTCGCGGCGGGCGCCGACCGGGGCCTCGTGCCGTGTGGTCTGGCCGCCCGTGACACCCTGCGCCTCGAGGCCGGCATGCCGCTGTACGGTCACGAGCTCTCGCGCGACATCGTCCCTGCGCAGGCGGGTCTCGGCCGCGTCGTCGCCGTCGACAAAGAGGCGTTCGTCGGCAAGGACGGCCTGTCGTCCGGTCCCGCCGACGCCCCCGTGCTGGTGGGTCTCGTGTCGGAGGGCCGCCGCGCGGGCCGCGCCGGCTACGCCGTGTTGCACGGAGACGACACTGTGGGCGAAATCACCAGCGGCGCCCTCAGCCCCACCCTCGGCCACCCCGTGGCCATGGCATTCGTCGCCCCCGCGGCATCCGCCATCGGAACCGAACTGTCCCTCGACGTGCGCGGAACCCGTATCCCCGCGACCGTCACCGCCCTTCCCTTCTATCGGAGAAACGCATGACCGACCTCACCTCCCTCAGCTACACCTCCGAGCACGAGTGGATCGCCCTCGAGGGCGACATCGCCACCGTCGGGATCACCGACTTCGCCGCCGACAAGCTCGGCGACGTCGTCTTCGTCGAGCTGCCCGGCGCCGACTCGGCCGTCTCCGCCGGTGACGTCTGCGGCGAGATCGAGTCGACCAAGTCGGTCGGCGAGCTCTACGCGCCCCTGAGCGGCACGGTCGTCGAGGTCAACGACGCCGTCGTCGACGACCCCTCCCTGGTCAACGCCGAGCCCTTCGCCGGCGGATGGCTCATCAAGATCCGGGTCGAGGGCGACCTCCCCGCCGACCTGCTCGACCGCGCCGCTTACGAGGACCTCACCGCATGAGCACTCTCCTTCCTCCCCGCACGGCTGCGGGCACCCCGGCAGCCTTCACCGATCGCCATATCGGTATCGGCGCCGACGCGCAGGCGCACATGCTCGAGGTCGTCGGCTACGACAGCGTCGACGCGCTCGTCGAGACCGCGGTCCCGGCCTCCATCCATGTGCAGCCCCGCGCGACCAGTTCGATCCCGCCCGCGGCAAGCGAGGCCGAGGCCCTCGCGGAACTGCGGGAGCTGGCATCCGCCAACCGCTCCGCCCGCCCGATGATCGGTCTCGGCTACTACGACACCTTCACCCCGTCGGTGATCGCGCGCAACGTCCTCGAGAACCCGTCGTGGTACACCGCGTACACCCCCTACCAGCCCGAGATCTCGCAGGGCCGGCTCGAGGCGCTCATCAACTTCCAGACGATGGTGACCGACCTCACCGGGCTTGCAACGGCGAACGCGTCGATGCTCGACGAGTCCACCGCCGTCGTCGAAGGCATGCTTGTCGCCCGCCGGGCCTCGAAGGCGAAGACCGATGTCTTCCTCGTCGACGTCGACGCCCTTCCGCAGACCAAGGCGCTGCTGCACCACCGCGCCGCGGCCGTCGGCATCCGGATCATCGAGACCTCGTACGAGGGTGATCTGCCCGAGGCGTTCGGCGCGTTCGTGCAGTACCCGGGCGCGACCGGCCGCATATGGGATTTCTCGACCGTGGCCGAGACGGTGCACGCCACCGGCGGTCTCGTCGTGGCCGCCGCCGACCTGCTCGCCCTGACCCTGCTGCGTTCGCCCGGCTCGCTCGGCGCGGATGTCGCGGTGGGCACCACCCAGCGTTTCGGCGTGCCGCTCGGCTTCGGCGGACCCCACGCGGGTTACATGGCGGTGCGCGCGGGCCTCGAGCGTCAGCTGCCCGGCCGCCTCGTCGGAGTGTCTCAGGATGCCGTCGGCGCCCCCGCCTACCGCCTGTCGCTGCAGACGCGTGAGCAGCACATCCGCCGCGAGAAGGCGACGTCGAACATCTGCACCGCTCAGGTGCTGCTGGCCGTGATGGCCGCGATGTACGCGGTCTACCACGGGCCCGACGGGCTTCGCGCGATCGCGACGCGGACCGCGCGCAAGGCCGACGCCCTGGCATCCGCTCTCCGCTCTTTCGATCTGACCCTCGCGAGCGACGCCTTCTTCGACACCGTGCGCGTGCACGTTCCGGGGCGAGCCCAGGACGTGGTCGACCGCGCCCGCGAGCGCGGCTACCAGCTGCTCTGGGTCGATGACGCGACCGTGGGCGTCTCGGTCGATGAGACGACGACGGATGCCGATGTCTCGGCCATCCTCGAGGCGTTCGGTCTCGCAATCGAAGCGCTGCCCGAGGGTCAGGCGCTGCGCGGGATCGATGCGGCCCTGCACCGCGACGACGAGTTCCTCACGCACCCCGTCTTCCACGCGCACCGCAGCGAGACGGCGATGATGCGCTACCTCAAGACGCTCGCCGAACGCGACTACGCGCTCGATCGCGGCATGATCCCGCTCGGGTCGTGCACGATGAAGCTCAATGCGGCCACGGAGATGGCGGCGGTGTCGTGGCCGGAGTTCTCGCGCGTGCACCCGTTCGCGCCCGAGGCCGACGTGCATGGCTACCTCGAGATGATCGACCAGCTCGAGCGGTGGCTCGCCGAGGTGACCGGCTACGACGCGGTGTCTCTGCAGCCGAACGCCGGGTCGCAGGGCGAGCTCGCGGGCCTGCTCGCGATCCGCGGCTACCACCTCGCAGGCGGCGACACCGAGCGCACGGTGTGCCTCATCCCGTCGTCGGCGCACGGCACCAACGCCGCGTCGGCGATCCTCGCCGGGATGAAGGTCGTCGTCGTCGCGTGCGACGAGGCCGGCAACGTCGACCTCGGCGACCTGCGCGCGAAGATCGCGCAGCACGCGGCGGAGCTCTCGGCCCTCATGATCACGTACCCCTCGACCCACGGGGTGTACGAGCACGACGTGCTCGAGATCACGCAGGCCGTGCACGACGCCGGCGGACAGGTCTACGTCGACGGCGCCAACCTCAACGCGCTGCTGGGCTTCGCCCGCTTCGGCGACCTGGGCGGCGACGTGTCGCACCTCAACCTGCACAAGACGTTCGCGATCCCGCACGGCGGCGGCGGACCCGGCGTCGGTCCGGTCGCGGCGAAGGCGCACCTGGCCCCGTACCTGCCCTCGCACCCGTTCTCGCAGCGCGCCGACCACGCCGGCGGCACGTTCGACGGCGGACCGGTCTCGGCCGCGCCGCACGGGTCCGCCGGCATCCTGCCGATCTCGTGGGCGTACGTGCGCATGATGGGCGCCGAGGGGCTGCGCCAGGCGACGGCCGCGGCGGTGCTCTCGGCCAACTACATCGCCACGCGCCTGCGCGAGCACTACCCGGTGCTGTACGCGGGTGAGGGCGGGCTCGTCGCTCACGAGTGCATCCTCGACCTGCGCCCCCTCAAGGAGCAGACCGGCGTCACCGTCGACGATGTCGCCAAGCGCCTCATCGACTACGGCTTCCACGCCCCGACGATGTCGTTCCCGGTCGCCGGCACCCTGATGGTCGAGCCGACCGAGAGCGAAGACCTCGCCGAGCTGGATCGCTTCGTGAATGCCATGATCGCCATCAAGCACGAGGCCCTCGCGGTCGCCGCAGGGGAGTGGCCCGCCGACGACAACCCGCTGGTCAACGCCCCGCACACCGCCGAGACGGTCGTGGTGGGGGAGTGGGAGCACCCGTACTCGCGCGAGACCGCCGTGTACCCCGTGCGCTCGCTCATCCGTGGCAAGTACTGGCCCCCGGTGCGCCGCATCGACCAGGCCTACGGCGACCGCAACCTCGTCTGCTCGTGCCCGCCCCCGGAGGCGTTCGCCTGACCCCGGTCCGGCCCTCGACGAGACGGCCTCCCGCCGACACCCTTTCCGCACGTCGCGGTCGGGCTGAGCGGGGGTGCCGTCTCGTCGTGTCCAGCAGCGCGCGGCAGACCGGGAGATCCTCAGGGGGCGTTTAGTAAAGTTCCCCTGTGCACCACGGGCTGAACGATGTTCCTCGACCGACTCGACGCCGTGGCGGCCCCGGACGGGTGATCGCCCTCCTCGTGGCCGCCGGTCTCGCTCTGGCCGGTTGTTCGGCGGCCGACCCCGCGCCCGAGCCCGCCAAGGAGCAGCGGACCAGCCTCACCGTCGGCGTCGTCGGCTCGCTCACCAGCTTCAACGCCGCCAGCGCCACGGGAGATACCGCCGCCAACCGGGCGGTGTCGGCCCTGCTCGACGAAAAGCTCGGCTCCCTCGACGGCAACCTGCAGGTCGTGCCCAACAACGGACTCGGTCGCATCACGCGCGTCGAGGGCGACCCCCTCACCGTGAGCTACGAGCTGTTCTCCGACCGCGTCTGGTCGGACGGCACCCCGGTCACCCTCGACGACCTGCTCTTCGGCTGGGCCGTCACGTCGCACTTCTTCGACGACGCCACCTACGACGCCAACGGGCAGGTGGTCTCGGGCACGCGCTACTTCGACACCGCCCTCCCCGCCGACCCCAACGCCCGCACGACGCGTCCGCGCCTCGACCGGGCCAACGACACGCTGATGCTCACCTACGACCAGCCGTTCGCGGACTGGAACCGTCAGTGGTTGCTCGACCGCCCGGTCCACGTCGTCGCTCAGCGCGCCGGCGTGAGCGTCAAAGACCTCCTCACCGCCATCCTCACGGCGCCCGAGGGCGATCCGCAGGCACCGGTGGCCCCGAACCCCGTGCTCGCCGCCGCGGCCCAGGCGTGGAACACCGGTTTCGCCGTCTCAGCGGACACCGACCCCGCCGGTGTCGTCTCGTCGGGCCCCTGGACGGTCTCCGAGATCACGGCCGACACCCTGCAGCTCGCTCGTCGCGACAGCTACCAGGGGGCGCACTATCCGGGGCTCGAGGGGCTCACGGTCCGGTTCTTCCCCGATCGCGCGGCGCAGCTGTCCGCGCTCGAAGCGGGGACGGTGGATGTGGCCAACGTCGGCGACCTCGACGTCGCCGAGCAGAAGACGCTGACCGATGCGGGCTACAGCGTGCAGGTCGGCCCGACGTCCGAGACCCTTCAGCTCCGCTTCGCCACCTCCACGGCATCCGATCTGCGTCAGGCGATGACGCTGTCGCTCGACCGCGCGTCGCTGGTGCAGGACGTCCTCGGCTCCGTGCGTCCCGACGCCCAGCCGCTCCAGTCGTTCCTGTCCTCGCCCGCCACCGGTCAGCTCTACAACGACCTCGTCTCGGGCAACGGGGCGCCGGGCACCGGTCCCGATGTGAACGGCGCCCGCTCGGCGCTGGGCGACGGCGCGGCCGTGTTGCGCGTGGCCTACGATTCGACCGACGCCACCTCGTCGCTGGTGTTCCCGCGCCTCGTGTCGATGGCGGCCAAGGCCGGGATCGCCGTGCGCGCGGCCACCGCGACGGAGACTCCGGATGCCACGCTCTCCTGGGTCGGAGAGGATGAGAGCCTCTACCGGTCGGCGCGTGACCGCATCGCCGAGGGTATCGACGGCGGTGACACCGAGGAGCTCTTCGACGACCTGACGACGCACACCGACCCGGTCGACGTGCTCGCCGAGGCGAAGCTCATCGATCGGTCGCTGTTCGCCGCATACGCGGGCGTGCCGTTGCTCGAGCGCACGGGCGCCGTGGTCAGCGCCGCGGGCGTCGGGGGAGTGACCTACACCTCCGAGCCCGACGGTCTGCCGCCGGCGTTCTGGACCTGGTCGCCGCCGCAGTCCTGACGCTCAGGAGGTCGGCGACGGTGCGGGGGTGGGGGCGAAGATCCCGGGCCACCAGGCTGCCGCGAGGGGGTACCCCACGAAGGCGACGATGTCGATGATCGTGTGCGCGATCACCAGGGGCATCACCCGACCCCACCGTTTGTAGCACCAGCCGAACACCAGGCCCATGACGACGTTGCCGAGTGCCGAGGGCCAGCCCTGGTAGAGGTGGTAGCTGCCGCGCAGCAGGGCCGTCGAGACGATGATCCACGTCCACGACCAGCCGAGACGCCGCAGACGGTCGAAGAGGAAGCCGAGGAAGATGACCTCCTCGGTGAGGCCGGCGCGCAACGCGGCGAGGATGAGCAGCGCGATAACCCACCACGACGAGTCCAGCGGAGCGGGGATGACCGCGATGCTCTGCCCGATGGCTCGGCCGATCGCGTAGACGCCGATGCCGGGGGCACCGATCAGGACCACGAGCAGGACGCCGCGGGTCAGGTCCGTCCCGAAGCGGCGGAAGTCGAGCCCGATCCGACGCAGCGCATTGTTCGCCGGCTCCCACAGCAGATAGACCGCCAGGGCCACGAGGGCGAGCGAGAAGAAGATGTCCAAGAACTGGTAGATCGCGTCCCACAGCGGTTCCGCGCTGCGCGACGGGTTGAGCTGCGTCTGCTGCTGCGAGATCGGTGCTCGGGTCGCCGCGCGCACGAACGAGACGACCGAATAGATCGCCGACTGGCCGACGCTGACCAGGAGCACGATCGCGATCTCCCAGCCGAGCCGCTTCCGGCGGTAGCCGTCGGAGCGCTCCAGCGTAGGAGGATACGTCCAGTCCGCGGAACGAGCGAAGTGCCCCCGCTTGTCAGATTGCTCCATCGAGACCCTCTAGAGTAAATGCTGTGTAACGTTTTTCAGAGAAGTTTGGGGCACCTGGGTAAACGTGCCTAGTGTGTTCTCATCCTGCCCGACGGATCTTTGACGTGCCTTGTGCTGCGTGAAAGCCCTGCGCGGGCGACGATCATCCCTTCCCTGGAGGAACTGTGAAGCGCAACAAGATTGCCCTCTCCGGTCTCGCCCTGCTGGGAGCTGTCGGGCTCATGCTCGCCGGCTGCTCGGGCGGCGGAGACAACGGCGGCGGCTCGTCATCGGGCGGCGACGCCACGGCGATCATTCGGACGAACGGCTCCGAGCCGCAGAACCCGCTGATCCCCACCAACACCAACGAGGTCGGCGGAGGAAAGATCCTCGACTCGATCTTCGCGGGTCTGGTCTACTACGACGGAACCGGCGCCCCGGTCAACGACATGGCCGAGTCCATCGTCACCAACGACCCCCAGAACCTCACGGTCACCCTGAAGAAGGGCCAGAAGTTCACGGACGGCACCGAGGTCAAGGCCGACAACTTCATCAAGGCGTGGAACTACGGCGCTCAGCTGTCGAACAACCAGCTGAACAGCTACTTCTTCGAGGACATCGTCGGTTTCAGCTACGACGCGGACTCCGAGCTGACCGGTCTGCAGAAGGTCGACGACTACACCTTCACGATCGCGCTGTCCAAGCCCGCCGCCGACTTCGCGCTGCGCCTGGGCTACTCGGCGTTCTTCCCGCTGCCCGACGCCGCGTTCAACGACATGGCTGCATTCGGTGAGAACCCGATCGGCAACGGCCCCTACAAGCTCGCCAGCGACGGTGCCTGGCAGCACAACGTGCAGATCGACCTCGTCAAGAACGACGACTACCAGGGCGGTCGCACGGTTCAGAACGGTGGCCTGTCCATCGTCTTCTACGCCACCCAGGATGCCGCGTACGCCGACCTCCTCGGCGGCAACGTCGACGTGATCGACGGCGTTCCCTCGTCGTCGCTGGCGACCTTCGAGTCCGACCTGGGCGACCGTGCGGTCAACCAGCCGGCCGCGGTCTTCCAGTCGTTCACGATTCCGGAGCGTCTCGCGCACTTCGGCGGCGAAGAGGGCAAGCTGCGTCGTCAGGCGCTCTCGATGGCCATCAACCGCGATGAGATCACCGAGACCATCTTCCAGGGCACCCGTACCCCGGCCAGCGACTTCACCTCGCCGGTCATCGCGGGCTGGTCGGACTCCCTCACGGGCGCCGACGTGCTGAAGTACGACGCTGACAAGGCGAAGGAGCTGTGGGCCCAGGCCGACGCCATCTCGCCCTGGAGCGGCACCTTCCAGATCGCCTACAACGCCGACGGTGGACACCAGTCCTGGGTCGACGCGGTGACGAACTCGGTCAAGAACACCCTCGGCATCGACGCGTCCGGCGCACCGTACCCGACGTTCAAGGAAGCGCGGTCGGCCATCACCAACCGCAGCATCCAGACCGCGTTCCGCACCGGTTGGCAGGCCGACTACCCCGGTCTGTACAACTTCCTCGGCCCGCTGTATGCGACCGACGCCTCGTCGAACGACGGTGACTACTCGAACCCCCAGTTCGACCAGCTGCTCACCGCCGGCATCGCCGAGACCGACCTGGAGGCGCAGAACGCCGACTTCCAGAAGGCTCAGGAGATCCTGCTGCAGGACCTCCCGGCCATCCCGCTCTGGTACTCCAACGTCACCGGCGGCTACGCCGAGGGCGTGAACAACGTCCAGTTCGGGTGGAACTCGGTTCCGCTGTACTACGAGATCACGAAGTAACCCTTCCGATCTCACCCGCGAGGCGGTGACGGATTCGTCACCGCCTCGCGGTCTGCCAGCCAGGCCTCATCACGACGTGTGATAAAACGGCACGGGTCCTTTTCGGGCCCACGCCCCCCAAGAAAACGTCGGATGAGGCGTTTCCCACGTTCGAAAAGAGAGCGGATGCTCGGCTACATCCTCAGACGTCTGCTGCAGGTCCTCCCCGTGTTCTTCGGGGCCACCCTGCTGATCTACTTCATGGTCTTCGCCATGCCGGGGGACCCGATCCTCGGCCTCTTCGGCGACAAGACCCCCGCGCCCCAGGTCGTCGAAGCCCTGCGCGCGCAGTACCACCTCGACCAGCCCTTCATCGTCCAGTACTTCCTGTACATCGGCGGGATCTTCCAGGGCGACCTCGGCACCACCTTCTCGGGCCAGTCCGTCAACGAGGTGCTCGCCCGCACGCTGCCCGTCACCGGGCGCCTCGCGGTCATGGCCCTCGCCATCGAGCTCGTCCTCGCCGTCGTCGTCGGCACGATCTCGGCGATCCGCAAGGGCAAGCTGTTCGACAACGTCGCGCTGATCATCGCGCTGCTGTTCGTCGCGCTGCCGATCTTCGTGGCGTGCTTCCTCGCCCAGTACTTCCTCGCGATCCAGCTCGGTTGGTTCCGGCCGACGGTGGGTGCCCAGAACAACTGGGGCGACCTGTGGCTGCCGGCCATCGTGCTCGGCTTCAGCCTCTTCGCCACGAGCATGCGCCTCATGCGCGGCTCGGTCATCGACACGCTGAACCAGGACTGGGTGCGCACCGCCTACAGCAAGGGCCTGTCGCGTCGCCGCGTCATCCCCGTGCACGTGCTGCGCAACTCGCTCATCCCGGTCATCACGAACTCCGCGACGAACTTCGGTGTGCTCCTGGTCGGCGCCACCGTCACCGAGGGCATCTTCAACATCCCCGGTGTCGGCAACACGCTGTACCAGGCCACCATCCGCGGCGAGGGCCCCACGGTCGTCTCGTTCGTGACCGTCTTCGTCATCATCTACGTGCTGGTCAACCTCGTCGTCGACCTCCTGTACGGCCTCCTGGACCCGAGGATCCGCTATGTCAAGTAGTCAGTTCCCGGCGCCGCACTACGTCGCGCCGATCAAGACCGAGACCATCTCGGTCGACGCCGTCCGCGTCGCCGCCCGCAAGAGCAACCTGTGGCTCGACGCGTGGCGCGACCTCCGCCGTCGCCCGACCTTCTGGATCGCGCTGGCCGTCATGGCCGTCGTCATCCTCATGGCCGTGTGGCCGACCCTGTTCACCCAGGTGCCGCCGAACAACGACTGCCAGCTGTCCAACAGCAACGGCGGTCCGACGTCGGGTCACCTCCTGGGCTTCACCTTCCAGGGCTGCGACACCTTCTCCCGCATCGTGTGGGGTGCGCGCACCTCGCTGTCGGTGGGTCTGCTCGCGACCGCGATCGGCACGATCATCGGCCTCATCATGGGGTCGCTCTCGGGCTTCTACGGCGGATGGATCGACGCGGTCATCTCGCGCGTCGGCGACATCTTCTTCTCGATCCCCTACATCCTCGCGGCCATCGTCGTGATGAGCGTGTTCTCGCAGTACCGCAACGTCGTCACCCTGGCGTTCGCGATCGGCGGGTTCGCCTGGGCGTCGACGGCGCGCGTCGTGCGCGCCGAGGTGCTGCGTGTGCGTCAGGCCGACTACGTCGCCGCGTCGCAGGCGCTCGGCCAGACGCGGTTCAAGACGCTTCTGACGCACGTCATCCCGAACGCCATCGCCCCGCTGCTCGTGGTCACCACGATCAGCCTCGCGGCGGCCATCGTCGCGGAGGCGACCCTGTCGTTCCTCGGCGTCGGCCTCGGCGGCGACACCATGTCGTGGGGTAACGACATCAGCCAGGCGCAGCAGTCGCTGCGTATCGCGCCCGCGGCGCTGATCTGGCCGTCGATCGCCCTGACCGTCACGGTGCTGGCCTTCATCCTGCTGGGCGAGCTCATCCGAGACGCCATCGACCCGAGAGCGAGGGCCCGCCGATGAGCGACGCCACTATGACGCCGCTGCTGTCCGTGCGCGACCTGAAGGTCGCGTTCGAGGGAGAGGGCGGAACGCGCGAGGTCCTCCACGGAGTCAGCCTCGACGTGTACCCCGGCCAGACCGTCGCCATCGTCGGCGAGTCGGGCTCGGGCAAGTCGACCACCGCATCGGCGGTCATCGGCCTGCTCCCCGGAACCGGTCACGTCACCGCCGGCAGCATCACGCTCGACGGGCGTGAGCTGACCGACCTCACCTCGACGCAGTTCGAGTCGGTGCGCGGCAAGGACATCGGCTACGTCCCGCAGGACCCGATGTCGAACCTCAACCCCGTGTGGAGCATCGGCTTCCAGGTCAAGGAGGCGATCCGTGCGAACGGCATCGCCACCGGCCGTAAAGAGATCGAGAAGCGCGCGATCGAGGTGCTCAAGCAGGCCGGTCTCGCCGACGCCGAGCGTCGTCTGCACCAGTACCCGCACCAGTTCTCGGGCGGTATGCGCCAGCGCGCGCTCATCGGCATCGGCCTCGCGGCCGACCCGAAGCTGCTCATCGCCGACGAGCCGACCTCGGCCCTCGACGTGACGGTGCAGCGCGTGATCCTCGACCACATGGCATCCCTCACCCGTGAGCGGGGGACGTCGGTGCTACTCATCACGCACGACCTGGGCCTGGCCGCCGAGCGTGCCGACACCATCGTCGTGATGAACCAGGGCGAGATCGTCGAGTCGGGACCGAGCCGCGAGATCCTCGAGAACCCGCAGCACCCGTACACGCAGCGACTCGTCGCGGCCGCGCCGAGCATCGCGTCGCAGCGCATCCAGGCGAAGGTCGAAGACCGCGGCATCCTGCGCGAATCCGACATCGACGCCCCGGCGACGGTCAAGGTCACCGACCTCGTCAAGGAGTACAAGATCCGCCAGGGCGGGTTCCGCAGCGAGCAGTTCCGCGCCGTCGACGGGGTCTCGTTCGAGATCCCGCGCGGCAAGACGCTCGCGCTGGTGGGCGAGTCGGGTTCCGGCAAGTCGACGATCGCCAAGATGGTGCTCAAGCTCGAAGAGCCCACCTCGGGCTCGATCGAGGTCGACGGCGTCAACACCGGCAAGCTGAGCGCGAAGGACACCTTCAACCTGCGCCGCCGCATGCAGCCGGTCTTCCAGGACCCGTACGGCTCGCTCGACCCGCTCCGCAGCATCGGCAACCTCATCGCCGAGCCGCTCAACATCCACAAGGTGGGCGACAACGCTTCGCGTCGCGCGCGTGTGGAAGAGCTGCTCGAGCAGGTCGCGCTGCCGCAGGAGCTGGCATCCCGCTATCCGAACGAGCTGTCCGGCGGACAGCGTCAGCGTGTCGCCATCGCGCGCGCGCTCGCGCTCAAGCCCGACATCCTCGTGCTCGACGAAGCCGTCTCGGCGCTCGACGTGCTGGTGCAGGCGCAGATCCTCCAGCTGCTGGCGGAGTTGCAGTCCGAGCTCGGCCTCACCTACCTGTTCATCACGCACGACCTCGCCGTCGTCCGCGTCGCCGCCGACCTGGTGTGCGTCATGGAGCGCGGCAAGCTCGTGGAGCAGGGGACCGTCGACGAGATCTTCGCCCAGCCGTCGCAGGAGTACACGCGTCGCCTGCTCGACGCCATCCCCGGCGCCTCCCTGTCGCTGGGCGGCGCGTGACGCGCGACGAGCGCTTCCGGGGCGCGGAGCATCCACGGGTGTTCCGCGCCCCGTCGTCGATCGTCGGGCTGATCGTCGCCGCGGTGCTCGCCGTCGTCTTGTTGGGGGATGCCGCGCTCCGCGCCGGCGTGGGCGAGATGCTCCTGCTCGCGCCCTGGGTGCTGTTGGCGCTGTGGGCCGTCTACGCCCTGCTCTTCGCCCCGCACGTGCGCATCGACGCCGACGGCATCCGCGTCCACAACCCGCTGCGTATCGTGGACATCGCCTGGGCGCGCATCAGCGACATCGACATGCGCTGGCAGCTCGAGGTACGCACCGACGAGCCGCGCGTGGTGAAGGCGTTCGGCGGCCCCGTCGCCGGTCGCCCCGGTCGCCCCGCGTTGCGTCGAGACGACGCCCGTGGTCGCCGCGAGCCCCCGGCCGTCCGCGACCTGCAGCTGATCCAGGAGGCGTGGGAGTCCGCTCGCGCGTCGGCTCCGAAGAGCGGCGTCGTCCGCCGCGCGTGGGACATCCCCTCGGTCATTTCCCTGCTGGTTCTCATCTGCTGGGTTATGATCGCTTTGTTCATCTCAGGCGGTCTTGGCTGAGCGCGATGTAGCTCTCGACGAAGTCCGCGGTGGCAAAGCGCCATGTAAGAGCTTTGTTACGGTCGTGAAAAGTGTGTTCCCCCGGCATGCGTTTCATGGATAGCCGACGTAGGGTCGCTGAAGATCCTTAGCCAGGCAAATGAATCGGCGGGGGTCTCGAAGGCGAGAGGACCACCATGATGCTCACCCCCGACGTGCTCCGGACGGGTTCGCGCACCTCATGACGCTGTACGTTCTGCGACGGTTTCTGAACTACGCCGTCCTGAGCCTGCTCGCGACGTGCCTCGCGTACGTGCTGGGCAGCGCGCTGCTGCGGCCCCAGGATCGCTTCTACGGCATGAATCCGCGTCCGCCGGAGGACTCGATCATCGCGAGCCTGAACGCGCTGGGTGCCAACCCCGACGTGCCGATCCTCGTGCGTCTGTGGAACTGGCTCGTGAACCTGTTCACGAAGTTCTCGCTCGGCACGACCATCGGCGGTCAGGACGTCATGACCGAGATCGCCACGCGCGCCGGCACGAGCCTGCGCCTGCTGCTGATCGGTTCGCTCATCGGAGCGGTCGTCGGCGTGCTGATCGGCGTGTGGGGCGCGGTGCGCCAGTACCGCGCCACCGACCAGGTGACGACGTACGCCTCGTACCTGGTCTTCGCCACCCCGACCTTCGTCATCGGCGTGCTGCTCATGATCGGTGCGACGAACCTCAACAACGCCGCCGGCACGCAGCTCATCCGGTTCACCGGCGAGTACACCGCCGGGGTCGAGGGCTTCTGGCCGATGATCGCCGACCGCGCGGTGCACCTGCTGCTGCCCACCCTCGCCCTGGTGCTCATCAGCGCCGCGTCGTACTCGCGCTATCAGCGCAGCATGATGCTCGACGTGCTGGGCGCCGACTACATCCGCACGGCACGCGCGAAGGGGCTGCCGCGCACGCAGGCGCTCTTCCGTCACGGCGTGCGCATCGCGCTGATCCCGATGTCGACGTTCTTCGCCTACAGCTTCGGAACGCTCATCGCCGGATCCACCATGCTCGAGATCGTCTTCTCGTGGCGGGGCATGGGGCAGTTCCAGCTCAACGCCGTGACCCAGCAGGACATCAATGCCGTCGCGGGTTCCACCCTCTTCGTCGCGGTGCTGGTGCTGCTGTCGTCGACCCTGTCCGAGGTGCTCTACGCCGCACTCGACCCGAGAGTGAGGAGCTGACATGACCATGCAGGAAGAGGCCCTGGACGGATCGCTCGTCGCCACGAGCCCCGTCACCCGCGACCGCAAGCCGCTGTCGCGCGGAGCGCTCGTGCGCTCGCGTCTGCGCAAGATGCCCCGCTTCTGGGTGGGGGCGAGCATCCTCGTCTTCATCGTGCTGTGGGCGTTCATCGGCCCACTGCTCTACCCCTACGACTCCACCCAGCGCGACTTCCTCAACGTCGGCCTCGGCCCCACCCAGCTGCACTGGTTCGGCACGAACGGCATCGGTCAGGACATCTACGCCCAGACCCTCGTGGGTCTGCAGAAGTCGCTCATCATCGGCGCCCTCGCCGGCATCGGTGCGACGTTGATCGCGGCGGCCGTGGGCTCGCTCGCCGGCTACCTCGGCGGCAAGATCGACGCGGTCATCGGGTGGCTGATCCACCTTCTGCTCGTCATCCCGTCCTTCTTCATCCTGGTGCTGCTGAGCCCGCTGACCCGCGGCCTGTCGTGGCTCGCGCTGACGTTCTTCCTCGCGGTGTTCAGCTGGATGATCCTCGCGCAGGTGGTCCGCAATCAGACCCGGTCGCTGCGCAACCGCGACTTCGTCCGCGCTGCGCGGTACATGGGCATGCCGACCCGGCAGATCCTCGGCCGCCACATCATCCCGAACATCGCGTCGCTGCTCATCATCGACGCGACCCTCGGCATCGTCTCGGCCATCATGGCCGAGACCTCGCTCAGCTACTTCGGCTTCGGCGTCCAGGCGCCCGACGTCTCGCTCGGCACGCTGCTCGCGTCGGGCACGTCGGCCGCGGTGACCCGCCCGTGGCTGTTCGTGTACCCCGCCGGCGTGCTGGTCGTGCTGCTCCTGGCCATCAGCCTCATCGGCGACGCCCTGCGCGACGCCATCGACCCCACCTCGGGAGCGAACCGTGACTGACACCCGATCCGCCACCCTGCTGTCCTCGACCGGCCGCTCGCCGCTGCTGTCGGTCCGCGACCTCAGCGTCACCTTCCCGCAGCGCGACGGGGCTCCCGTCCGCGCGGTCCGCGGAATCTCGTACGACGTGCACGAGGGCGAGTTCCTCGGCATCGTGGGCGAGTCCGGGTCGGGCAAGAGCGTGTCCTCCCTCGCGGTGATGGGCCTGCTGCCCTCGAACGCGCAGATCGAGGGCGACATCCTGTACGACGGGCGCTCGCTCCTCGGCATGAACGACGGCCAGCTGTCGAAGATCCGCGGAGCCGAGCTCGCGATGGTCTTCCAGGACCCGCTGTCGGCGCTGACCCCCGTCTACACGGTGGGCGACCAGATCTCCGAGGGTCTGCGGTTGCACGACCGCACGCTCAGCGCCCAAGCAGCGCACGCCCGCAGCGTCGAGCTGCTCAAGCTCGTCGGCATCCCGGATGCCGAGCGACGGGCCCGTGCGTACCCCCACGAGTTCTCGGGCGGGATGCGCCAGCGCGCCATGATCGCCATGGCGATCGCCAACGACCCGCGCGTGATCATCGCCGACGAGCCGACCACCGCCCTCGACGTCACGATCCAGGCGCAGATCCTCGAGGTGCTGCAGAAGGCGCGAGAGGTGACGGGTGCCGCCGTCGTGCTCATCACGCACGATCTGGGCGTCGTCGCCGGTCACGCCGACCGCGTCGCCGTCATGTACGCGGGCAAGCTCGTCGAACGCGGCACGGTCGACGAGATCTTCCACGACCCGCACATGCCGTACACGGTGGGACTGCTGCGCTCGGTGCCGAACATGCAGACGGCGGGCTCGCATCGACTCGTCCCGCTCGAGGGGCGTCCGCCGTCCCTCGCGGCGCTGCCGAAGGGGTGCCCGTTCGCGGCGCGCTGCCCGATCGCGATCGACGCGTGCCACGACGTCGAGCCCTCGCTCGAGGTGCACGGAACCGACCCCGACCACGTCGCGGCGTGCATCCGCTCCGGCGAGATCGCCTCGGGCGAACTCGAGCGACCCGCGATCTTCCCGCGGCCCGAGGCGCTGGGGGAGATCCCGCCGCTGCGTCCCGATGTGACCCCCGCCGTCGAGGTCACCGATCTCGTCAAGCACTTCCCGCTCATGAAGGGCGCCGTCTTCCCGCGTCGCGTCGGCACGGTCCGCGCCGTCGACGGGATCTCGTTCTCGATTCAGCCGGGTCGCACGATGGGCCTGGTGGGGGAGTCGGGCTGCGGCAAGACCACCACGATCCTCGAGATCATGGAGATGGTCGCTCCGCAGGGCGGCCGTATCCGCATCAACGGCACCGACGTCGCGACGGTGGGTCGCAAAGACAAGGCGGAGCTGCGCAAGGGCATCCAGATCGTCTTCCAGGACCCGATGGGCGCGATCGACCCGCGCCTCCCGGTCGGCGAGGTCATCACCGAGCCGCTGCTGGTTCAGGGTGTGCCGCGCGCGGAGCGCGACCGCAAGATGCGGGAGCTGCTCGACCTCGTCGGGCTGGACCCGAACATGTCCGACCGCTATCCGCACGAGTTCTCGGGCGGCCAGCGTCAGCGCATCGGCATCGCCCGAGCACTCGCGACCGACCCGGCGGTCGTCGTCCTCGACGAGCCGGTCTCGGCCCTCGACGTGTCGATCCAGGCCGGAGTCATCAACCTGCTCGAAGACCTGAAGGAGCGGCTCGGGCTCTCGTTCCTCTTCGTCGCGCACGACCTCGCCGTGGTCCGTCAGATCGCGGACGACGTCTCGGTGATGTACCTCGGACGCATCGTCGAGCAGGGCCCCGTCGACGAGGTGTTCGACGACCCACGGCATCCGTACACCAAGGCCCTCATCTCGGCGGCGCCCATTCCCGACCCGCGCATCGAGCGCGCACGCACGCGCATCCTGCTCGACGGCGACCTCCCGAGTCCCACGCAGGAGATCTCGGGATGCCGCTTCCGCACGCGGTGCCCGCTCTATCGCCTGCTGCCCGACGCCGACCGGCGCCGGTGCGACAACGACGACCCGGGCTTGCGCTCTCAAGCGCACTCCCAGGTGGCGTGCCACTACGCCGAACGGTCCGACCTCGTCCTCGAGACGGTGTCGGCCGGTTCCCCCCGAACGTCCCCGACCGACGGCACCATGTCGCCGGGGGCCCTCCCCGATCACCAACGAGAGGATTGATCACATGAGAATGCGTAAAGCGAAGGCTCTCAGCGCTCTCGCGCTGCTGAGCGCCGCCGCCCTGGCGATCGCCGGGTGCGCGCCGGGCAACACCGCGGCTCCCTCGGCCAACCCCGAGGACCAGAATTCGTTGCCCTCGACCGCGTGGGTGCGCGCCGATGCCGCCGACGTCAAGGACGGCGGCACGCTGACTCTCGCTGTCGACTCCATGCCCGTGAACTGGAACAACTTCCAGATCGACGGCAACGAGGCCAACACGAACAACATCGCCGCCGCGATGCAGGGTGGGCCCATCCGCATCGGCGAAGACGGCAAGCCGATCGTCGACCAGAACTACGCCTCGTCCGTCGAGCTGACCAGCACCGACCCGCAGAAGGTCGAGATCAAGCTCAACCCGGATGCCAAGTGGGAAGACGGCACGCCGATCACGGTCGCCGACTACCAGGCCACCTGGAAGGCCAACAACGGCAGCAACCCGGAGTACGTCGTCATCTCGACCACCGGGTGGGACCAGGTCTCCTCCGTCGAGCAGGGCACCGACCAGTTCGACGTCGTCATCACGTTCTCGTCGGTCTTCGCCGACTGGCAGAGCCTGTTCGGCCAGGTGCTCCCCGCGAGCGTCGCCAACGACCCGAACACCTTCAACACCGGGTACCTGACCAAGGCGCTTCCGTCCTCGGGCCCCTTCAAACTCGCGAGCTTCGATTCCACGGCCGGCGTCGCGACCCTCGAGCCGAACCCGAACTGGTGGGGCGCCAAGCCCAAGCTCGAGTCGGTCGTCTTCCGCGCCGTCAGCCAGAGCCAGCAGGGCACCTCGTTCAGCAACGGTGAGATCGACGCGCTCAACATCAGCTCGAACGCCGACCTGTACCAGACGGCTCAGAACGTCCCGGGCGCCGAGATCCAGGCCTCGAACGGTCTGACCTGGACGCACATCACGATGCGCGCATCGAGCGGACCGCTCGCCGACGTCAACGTCCGCAAGGCGATCGCCTCCATCGTCAACCGTGGACAGATCGCTCAGAACGCGAACTCGCCGGTCGGCGTCCCCGCCATCACGCAGGGCAGCTACATCTTCATGCCCGGCCAGGACGGTTACACCGACGACTCCCTGCCGTACGACGTCGACGCGGGCACCAAGTACCTCGAGGACGCCGGCTACACCAAGGACGGCGACTCCTGGACCAAGGACGGCACCGCGCTGTCGTTCAAGGTGACGGTCCCCGCCGACACCACGACGAACATCCAGCGCGCCGAGCAGATCCAGGCGGACCTGGCCGAGGTCGGCATCCCCGTCGAGCTCGTCTCGGTGCCCGTCGGAAGCTACTTCTCGGACTACATCATCAAGGGCGACTTCGAGATGGTGACGTTCTCGTGGCAGGGCACCGCCTACCCGATCTCGTCGAGCCGTTCGCTGTTCACGCCGGTCGACTCGGCGCAGAACTACACCGGCATCGCCGACCCGCGTCTGGACGCCCTGTGGGCCAAGGCCAACTCGGAGCTCGACCCCGACGCGCGTCTGCAGACCGCCCAGGAGATCGACAAGGTGCTCTGGGAGTCCGTGCCGATCATCCCGATCGCGCCGCTGCCGAATGTCTACGCCGTCAAGCAGGGTCTTGTGAACTGGGGCGCTACCCAGTTCGAGACCATCGACTGGACGATCGTCGGCTTCGCCAACAGCTGATCCGGCGACCATGAGGGGCGGGATCCTGCGGGATCCCGCCCCTTTTCCGTGCCCTGACGCTTCCTGAACGTCCCCTGCCCGGGAGTGTCGTGGGCGCCCGGTAGACTGGGTCAGCCCGATTCCGGGCACCACCCCGAATTTTCCTGGAGACCCTCCATGGCGCACGCCCTTCGTCCTGACCTCCGTAACGTCGCGATCGTCGCGCACGTCGACCACGGCAAGACGACTCTCGTCGACGCCATGCTCCGCCAGACCGGCTCGTTCGGCGACCACGCGCACGTCGAAGAGCGCGCGATGGACTCGAACGACCTCGAGCGCGAGAAGGGCATCACGATCCTCGCCAAGAACACGGCGATCACCTACAACGGCATCCACTCCGACGTGCCGGTGACGATCAACGTGATCGACACCCCCGGCCACGCCGACTTCGGTGGCGAGGTCGAGCGCGGCCTGTCGATGGTCGACGGCGTCGTGCTGCTGGTCGACGCGTCCGAGGGCCCGCTGCCCCAGACGCGTTTCGTGCTGCGCAAGGCCCTCGAGGCCAAGCTCCCCGTCATCCTGCTGGTCAACAAGACCGACCGCCCCGACGCGCGCATCGCCGAGGTCGAAGAAGAGGCGCACGACCTGCTGCTGGGCCTTGCGTCCGACCTCGTCGATGACGTGCCCGACCTCGACGTCGACGCGCTGCTCGACGTCCCCGTCGTCTACGCCTCGGGCCGTGCGGGAGCGGCATCCCTCACCCGTCCCGACAACGGTGCGCTGCCCGACAACGACGACCTCGAGCCGCTGTTCGGCGCGATCCTCGAGCACGTTCCGGCTCCCGCCTACGACGACGAGGCGCCCCTGCAGGCGTGGGTCACCAACCTCGACTCCTCGCCGTTCCTCGGCCGCCTCGCGCTACTGCGCATCTTCAACGGCACGTTGAAGAAGGGGCAGACCGTGGCATGGGTGCGTGCCGACGGCACCACCAGCAACGCCCGTGTCACCGAGCTGCTCAAGACCCGCGCTCTCGAGCGCTACCCGGCCGAGGACGCCGGCCCCGGTGACATCGTCGCCATCGCCGGTTTCCCCGACATCACGATCGGCGAGACGATCGCCGACCCCGAAGACGTGCGCCCGCTCAAGGCGATCACCGTCGACGACCCGGCCATCTCGATGACCATCGGCACCAACACCTCGCCCCTCATGGGCAAGGTCAAGGGCCACAAGCTCACCGCGCGCATGGTCAAGGACCGCCTCGACCGCGAGCTCATCGGTAACGTCTCGCTCAAGGTCGTCGACATCGGACGCCCCGACGCGTGGGAGGTTCAGGGCCGCGGTGAGCTGGCTCTCGCCATCCTCGTCGAGAACATGCGCCGCGAGGGCTTCGAGCTCACCGTCGGCAAGCCCCAGGTGGTCACCAAGCGCGGCGAAGACGGCAAGCTCAAGGAGCCCTTCGAGCACCTCACGATCGACGCCCCCGAGGAGCACCTCGGCGCCATCACGCAGCTCATGGCCGCCCGCAAGGGCCGCATGGACAACATGACGAACCACGGCACCGGCTGGGTGCGCATGGAGTTCGTCGTGCCCTCGCGCGGCCTCATCGGCTTCCGCAGCGAGTTCCTCACGATCACGCGCGGTACCGGTATCGCCAACGCGATCTCGCACGGTTACGACGACTGGGCGGGCTCGATCACGACCCGTCAGAACGGCTCGATCGTCGCCGACCGCATGGGTGTCGTCACCCCGTTCGCCATGATCGCCCTGCAGGAGCGCATGAGCTTCTTCGTGCAGCCCACCGAAGAGGTCTACGAGGGCATGGTCATCGGCGAGAACTCGCGCGCCGACGACATGGACGTCAACATCACCAAGGAGAAGAAGCTCACGAACATGCGTTCGTCGACCTCCGACTCTTTCGAGTCGATGACGCCCCCGCGCGTGCTCACGCTCGAGGAGTCGCTCGAGTTCGCCCGCGACGACGAATGCGTCGAGGTCACGCCCGAGAAGGTCCGCATCCGCAAGGTCGTGCTCGACGCGACCGAGCGCGGCCGCGCCGCCTCGCGCCTGAAGCGTCAGGATGCCAACGCGTAAGCGTTCCGCGTCTCGAACGGCCCCGTCCAGCTTTCGTGCTGGGCGGGGCCGTTCGCTGTGCGTGAGGGCTCGAGCCGGGGTTCCCGGGGTCGGGGCGTGGCGTCCGGTCCGCGTGGGGTGTGCACAACGGCGGGGGCTCTCGCCGACACGCCGGGGTGCGGCCGGGGTGTGCGGCGTGTCGGGAAGGTTCTCCGCGCTTGCGCGCGCGGGGTGCGGAAGGGGCCTCAGTCGCGGCTCGGCACGCCCTCGCGCATGACCTTCTCGAGCGCCTTGCCTTTCGCCAGCTCGTCGACGACCTTGTCGAGCAGCCGGATGCGGTACATCAACGGATCCTCTATCTGCTCGACCCGCACTCCGCACACGATGCCCGTGATCTCAGAGGCCTGAGCGGTGAGCCGGGCCTCGTCGAAGAACTCGCGGAACGTGGTCGTCCCCTGGGCGTGACGCTCGAGCTCGGGCTGGTCCAACCCGGTCAACCAGCGGATCACCGTGTCGAGCTCGCCCTGGGTGCGTCCCTTCCGCTCGACCTTCGCCACGTAGAGCGGGTAGACCGACGAGAAGGGCATGTCGAAGACGCGGGACATGTCTGCACGTTAGTCCCGCGTCCTCGTCGTGTCGACGCCGGTCCCGCGGCGCCGGGGTGCACGACTCTCGCGGATTCTGAGCGTCGTGCCGCGCGGGTCGGCGCCCCGGCGGACACAACGCAGGATTTCGGCGACCGCCGCGCCGCCCGGACCCGTCGTCGAGGCACGCCGCGGGCGCCGTTCCTGCGTTGTGTCGGCAGGGGCGGCCGGTGTCGGAACGCGCAGGCCGGCGTCAGCACACGGCGGCAGGCGGCGGCACACGGCGGCCGGCGGCGGCGCACGGCGGGCCGGGCGGGCGCGCGCGGCACGCCCCACCGATACGCCTCAGCGCGACTCCACGACGCAGACCGCGCTCATGCCGGGCGTCAGCGCCTCGAACACGTGCGGGGCGTCGCCGGCGTACGACAGGTAGTCGCCGGGGGAGAGCTCGTAGGGGTCGTCGGCCGGACCGACGAGCCCGCGCCCCGACACCATGACGAGGTGTTCGATGGTGCCGCGCGGGTGCGGATCCGATCGACGCGGTGTGCCGGGCTCGGCCGACAGCAGGTAGATGTCGCGGCGGGCGTGGGGCGGGCTCGCCGACAGCAGGACGGCGATGTAGGCGGATGCCGAGGACGCCACCGCCGTGCCCGCCTCGCCGGCCCGGATCAGGGTGGGGGAGTGCGCGCCCTCGTCGACGAAGTCGGCGAAGGGGATCTCGAGCGCCGAAGCCAGCGCCCACAGCGTCTCGACGCTCGGGTTGCCGCCGCCGTTCTCGAGCTGCGACACGGTCGCCTTCGCCACGCCGGCTCGCCGCGCGAGCTCGCTGACGCTCAGGTCACGCCTCTCCCGTTCGCGCCGGAGGGTCGTCGCGATGCGGTCGCCGAGCTCGGTCATGCGTTCATTATGCTCACCGCTCGTTCAACTTGACGAACGGCCGTCCGGTCGTTCACGATGATGTCCATGCGTTCGATACACCGAACACCCGAGGGGGTGGCTGCCCGGCAGGGGCTCGCCGTCGCCCTCGCCACGAGTGCGTACGGCGTCTCGTTCGGCGCCGTGTCGGTGGCATCCGGGCTCGACGTCTGGCAGACCTGCGTGCTCAGCCTGCTCATGTTCACCGGCGGCTCGCAGTTCGCGTTCGTCGGCGTCATCGCGGCGGGCGGCCTCGCCGCCGCACCCGCGGCCATCGCGTCGTCGGTGCTTCTCGGCGTCCGAAACGCCGCGTACGCGATGCGCTTGGCGCCGATCGTCGGCGGGGGAGGGTGGCGCAAGGCCGCCGCGACCCAGTTCACGATCGACGAGTCGACGGCGGTCGCTCTCGCTCAGGGCGAGCCGCGGGCGCGTCAGACCGGGTTCTGGGTCACCGGCGTTGCGATCTGGGTGGGGTGGAACCTCTCGACGCTGCTCGGAGCCCTGCTGGGTGATGTCCTGGGTGACCCGCGCACGTACGGTCTCGATGCGGCAGCGGCTGCGGCTTTCCTCGCCCTGCTCTGGCCCCGCCTGAAGGGCCGCCAACCCCTGGCCGTCGCCGCCGGAGCCGCCGCCGTGGCGGCGCTGCTCACCCCGTGGCTCATGCCCGGCATCCCGGTGATCGCCGCGGCCGGAGTCGCGATCGCGGTCGGCCTGTTCGACCCCCGACCGGTGCAGACGACGACGACAGAGGAGCGGATGCCATGACCCTGTGGACCGCGGTGCTCACGGCATCCGTCATCTGCGTCGCACTCAAAGCGACCGGCTACCTCCTGCCCGCGCACTGGCTCGACAAGCCCCGTCCCGCGCGCATCGCGGATCTGCTGACGGTCGCGCTGCTCTCGGCGCTCGTGGTGGTGCAGACGCTCGGGGCGGGGCAGTCGATCGCGGTCGACGCGCGGCTGCCGGCCGTGGGGGTGGCGGCCCTGCTTCTCTGGGCGCGGGCGCCGTTCCTCGTGGTGGTCGTGGGCGCCGCCGTCACCGCGGCGATGCTGCGGCTGTGGGGCTGGGCGAGCTGACCCGCCACGGCCCACCCATAGCCGTCCCGCCTAGACTCGGCCGGTGACTTCCACGATTCTTCGCGTCGTCGGCTGGGTGGTGGCTCTGCTGGTCGGAGCCTTTTACGGAGCCGCGGGTACCGTCGGCCAGGCGTTCCTGGTGGGGCCCGTGCCGGTCGGCCTGATCCTCGCGACGGTCGGCAGCGCCGCGTTGCTCATCGCGCTGCGTACCCTCACGGGCGATCGCGTGAACGCGCTGGCGGGCGGACTCGGTCTCACCGGGGCGACCTACCTGTTCTCGCAGGTGGGCCCCGGGGGCTCGGCCATCGTCGCCGCTCCCACCGCGGGCACCGAGTGGATCCCGCTCGTGTGGACGGTCGTCGGCCCCGCGCTGATGGTGCTGGTGGCGCTGTGGCCCGACTTCTCGAAGCTGCAGGCGCCCGCGCGTCCGGCCGAATCCTAACCCCGCGGGCTCGGCGGCGGAGTCGGTCGCCCCAGCGCGATTAGACTGGGCGAGTGACTTACGTGATCGCCCTCCCGTGTGTCGATGTCAAAGACCGCGCCTGCATCGATGAGTGTCCCGTCGACTGCATCTACGAGGGTGAACGATCGCTCTACATCCACCCCGACGAGTGCGTCGACTGCGGTGCGTGCGAGCCGGTCTGCCCTGTCGAGGCCATCTACTACGAGGACGACCTCCCCGAGGAGTGGTCCGACTACTACAAGGCCAACGTCGAGTTCTTCGACGACATCGGCTCGCCCGGTGGCGCGGCCAAGGTCGGCGTGATCGCCAAGGACCACCCCGTCATCACCGCTCTGCCCCCGCAGAGCCACTGAGCCGTGGGCGTCGCCGACCTCGCCGACTACCCGTGGGATGCCGTCGCCCCCTACGCGGAGCGCGCGCGGCGACACCCTGACGGCATCGTCGACCTGTCGATCGGTTCGCCCGTCGACCAGACGCCCGCCGTCATCGCCGAGGCCCTCGCCGACGCGACCGACGCGCACGCCTACCCGCAGACCGCCGGCACCCCGGCCCTGCGCGAAGCCATCGCCGAGTGGTACCACCGCCGTCGCGGTGTCCCCGGGTTGAGTGCGGCGAACGTGCTCCCCACCGTGGGCTCGAAAGAGCTGGTGGCCCTGCTGCCGTTGCTGCTCGGCCTCGGCCCGGGCGACGCCGTGGTCCACCCTCGCGCCGCCTACCCCACCTACGAGGTCGGAGCGCGTCTCGTGGGCGCCGAGGCCGTGGCATCCGACGATTCCTCCTCCTGGCCCGAACACGCGCGCCTGGTCTGGATCAACTCGCCGGGCAACCCCGACGGCCGCGTCCTCTCGACGGACGAGCTTCGGGATGCCGTGACCCGAGCCCGCGAGATCGGAGCCGTCCTGGCCTCCGACGAGTGCTACGCCGAGCTGGGCTGGGAGGCTCCGTGGGATGCGCGGCCCGTCCCGAGCGTCCTCGACCCGGCCGTCGTGGACGGCGACGTCACGGGCGTGCTCTCGGTCTACTCCCTGAGCAAGCAGTCGAACCTCGCGGGATATCGCGCCGCGTTCCTCGCGGGTGACCCGGCCCTCGTCTCGCGGCTGCTGACCGGCCGCAAGCACCTGGGCCTCATGCCGCCGGCTCCCGTCCAGCGGGCGATGACCGTCGCCCTGGGCGACGACGCGCACGTCGCCGAGCAGCGCGAGAGGTACGCGCGCCGCCGCGCCGTGCTCAAGCCCGCGATCGAGGCTGCCGGGTTCACGATCGATCACAGCGAGGGCGGGCTGTACCTCTGGGCGACCGAGGGGCGCGATGCCTGGGAGAGTGTCGACCGCCTCGCCGATGTCGGCATCCTGGTGGGTCCCGGCCACTTCTACGGCACCCACTTCCCGAACCACGTGCGCTTCTCGCTCACCGCGACCGACGAGCGCATCGCGGCCGCGGCGGAGCGCCTGGGACGCTGAACGTCTGCGCTCGACCCGCAACACACCCGCGCGGACCGGGCACCCGACCGAGGCATTCGGTCGGCTGATCAGGAGGATCCCTCCATTCGATGGGGGCAACCTTTAGCGGTGTCATCTGTACGCCGGAGTGCCTACTAGGCTGTAAAGGCACAGCGTTCGGTTCATCCTTCGCGCGCCGTGCCGACCCGGATGCCATACCCGTGGCATCCATCGGTCGAGAAGACCGCGGGTGCCCCCGCTTCCGCGATCTACCACACGGGCGACCAGAAATCGCAAGGAGGCGCGGTGAGCGACGCGGGCACGCAGCAGGACAAGGCCACTCTCACGGTAGGGGGCACCACCGCCGAATTCCCGGTCCTGCGAGGCACCGACGGCGTTCCGAGCATCGACATCGCGTCGCTGACGAGGCAGACGGGTCACACCACGCTCGACTACGGATTCGTCAACACGGCGTCCACGAAGTCGGACATCACCTACATCGACGGCGACCAGGGCATCCTGCGCTACCGCGGGTATCCGATCGAGCAGCTGGCGAAGAACAGCACCTACCTCGAGGTGGCGTGGCTGCTCATCTACGGCGAGCTGCCCTCGGCATCCGAACTGGCCTCCTTCGACGAGCGCATCCGCCGTCACACGCTGCTGCATGAAGACCTCAAGAGCCTCTTCTCGGCCCTGCCCCCGACCGCGCACCCCATGTCGGTGCTGTCGGCGGCGACCGCAGCACTTTCGACCTACTACGAGGCCGAGTCCGACCCGCACAACCCCGAGCACGTCGAGCTCAACACGGTCCGCATGCTCGCGAAGCTCCCCGTGATCGCCGCGTACGCGCACAAGAAGAGCATCGGCCAGGCCTTCCTGTACCCCGACAACTCGCTCGGCTTCGTCGACAACTTCCTCAAACTGAACTTCGGCGTGCACAGCGAGCCCTTCGAGGCCAACCCGGTCATGACGAAGGCCCTCGATCTGCTGCTCATGCTGCACGAGGACCACGAGCAGAACGCCTCGACCTCGACCGTGCGTCTGGTCGGCTCGACGGGTGCGAACCAGTTCGCGTCGATCTCGGCCGGCATCCAGGCGCTGTCCGGTCCGCTGCACGGCGGCGCCAACGAGGCCGTGCTGCAGATGCTCGCGCGCATCCGCGACTCGGGCGAGAGCGTCGAGCGCTTCGTCGAGCGGGTGAAGAACAAGGAGCAGGGCGTCAAGCTCATGGGCTTCGGTCACCGCGTGTACAAGAACTACGACCCGCGCGCCAAGCTCGTCAAGGAGTCCGCCGACGAGGTGCTCACCGCCCTCGGCGTCAGCGACCCGCTGCTCGACCTCGCGAAGGAGCTCGAGCAGATCGCGCTCGAAGACGACTACTTCCGCGAGCGTCGCCTGTACCCGAACGTCGACTTCTACACCGGCGTGATCTACAAGGCGATGGGGTTCCCGACGCGCATGTTCACGGTGCTGTTCGCCATCGGCCGCCTGCCCGGCTGGCTCGCCCAGTGGCGCGAGGCGATCACCGACCCGCAGACCAAGATCGGCCGCCCGCAGCAGCTCTACACGGGTGCCGCCGAGCGCAACTACCCCGGGGTCTGACCCCCGCCGAAGCGCCCCACTCCTCCGACGAGGGGCGGGGCGCTTCGCTGCAAAAGGGACACGGGGTGGCAGAACGGGAATGGATGCCACGACGCCCCGCCGCCGCCGATGACGCCACCCAGTAGGGTCGGGGCATGCCGCGCCTGATCGTCCGCCGCCCCTCGCCCCAGCTCGCCGACGGTGAGCTCACGCACCTCGACCGCGTCCCGGTCGACGCCGACCTGGCGCTCGCCCAGTGGAACGGATACGTCGATGCGTTCCGCTCCCGCGGATGGGAGATCGTCGAGATCGCCCCGGCCGACGATCAGCCCGACGGCGTCTTCGTCGAGGACGCCGTGGTGGTCTTCGGCGATCTCGCCGTGTTGTGCCGGGCGGGGGCGCCGTCGCGCCGCGGCGAGCTCGAGAGCGTTCGCGCCGGGGTGTCGGCATCCGGAATCGAAACCGCCGACATCGTCGAACCCGGAACCCTCGACGGGGGCGACGTCTTGAAGGTCGGCCGGACCGTCTACGTCGGGGCGTCGTCGCGGACGAACACGGAGGGCATCGCGCAGCTGCGGGCGCTGCTCGAGCCGCGGGGGTGGGAGGTGCGCGAGATCCCGGTCACGAAGGTGCTGCACCTGAAGTCGGGGGTCACGGCGCTCCCCGATGGCACGGTGGTCGGGTTCGAGCCGCTGGTCGACGACCCCTCGCTGTTCCCGGTGTTCGCGGGCGTGCCCGAGGAGCACGGCACGGCGGTGGTGGTACTCGACGAGGGGACGGTGCTGATGTCGTCGGACGCTCCGGCCACGGCGGAGGAGCACCGCTTCCGCGGGCTCGACGTGGTGACGGTCGACGTGAGCGAGTTCGAGAAGCTCGAGGGTTGCGTGACCTGCCTGTCGGTGCGGGTGCGCGACTGACGCGACCGCGCGGAGGCGGATACGCGACGAGAAACGCCCCCTGCACTGAGGAACGCGCGCCGAGGGCGTTTCCGAGTGCAGGGAGCGTTTATCGGGAGGGGAGGGGCGGCCTCAGGCGTGCAGCGCCTCGTTCAGCGTCACGCCGACGCCGGCGCGGGCGGAGGCCTCGACGGCGCCGGTGAGGGAGTTGCGGCGGAAGAGGATGCCATCGCGGCCCGACAGCTCGCCGGCCTTGACGGTGTCGTCTCCGACGCGGACCTTCGTGCCCGCGGTGACGTAGAGCCCCGCCTCAACGACGCAGTCGTCACCGAGCGAGATGCCGATCCCGGCGTTCGCGCCGAGCAGGGTGCGTGCTCCGATCGAGACGCGGTGGGTTCCGCCCCCCGAGAGGGTGCCCATGATCGAGGCGCCGCCGCCGATGTCGGTGCCGTCGCCGATCACGACGCCCTGCGAGACGCGGCCCTCGATCATCGAGGAGCCGAGGGTTCCGGCGTTGAAGTTGACGAAGCCCTCGTGCATGACGGTCGTGCCGGGGGAGAGGTGCGCACCCAAGCGCACGCGTGAGGCGTCGGCGATGCGCACGCCGGCGGGCAGCACGTAGTCGGTGAGGCGCGGGAACTTGTCGAGGCCCTGGAGCTCGATGCCGTGGCGCTTGAGCTGCGGCAGCAGGCGCGCGGCGTCGTCGGGGTGCACGGGACCGGCATTCGTCCAGGCGACGTTGGGGAGGTGGCCGAAGATCCCGTCGAGGTTGATCTCATTGGGGCGCACGAGCAGGTGCGACAGCGCGTGCAGGCGGAGGTAGGCGTCGACCGTCGAGGCGGGAGCCGCGTCGGCGTCGATCGTGAGCGACACCGTCTCGACGACGACTCCGCGCCGCTCGTCGGGACCGGTGGAGGATTTGAGCGCCGCCTTCTCGGCATCCAGGTCGCTCGAAGCGCCCAGGACCGGCTTCGGGAACCAGGCGTCGAGCACCGTCCCCCCGGTGGTCCGCGTCGAGAGGCCGGCAGCGCTGATGCGTCGTTCGTTGCTCACCGTCCCAGGGTAGTGGGGCACCGGCTGTGGGAAGATCGGGGCATGCCCGCGCTCGACCTCACCCAGTCCTCGGCCGCCCTGACGCGAGCCGTCTGCGACATCCACAGCGTCTCGGGAGACGAGACCCCTCTCGCGGATGCCATCGAGGCCGCCGTCTCCGCGTACGCCCACCTCGAGGTCATCCGCGATGGCGACACCATCGTCGCGCGCACCAACCTGGGCCGCGACCGCCGCGTCGTCATCGCCGGGCACATCGACACCGTGCCGATCAACCGCAACCTCCCCGTCGAAGACCGCACGGTCGACGGCGTCGAGGTCATCTGGGGCCGTGGGACGGTCGACATGAAGGCCGGCGTCGCCGTGCAGCTCAAGCTCGCCGCCGAGCTCACCGAGCCCCCGGTCGACATCACGTGGATGTGGTACGACCACGAAGAGGTCGACTCCGCCCTGAACGGCCTGGGCCGACTCTCGCGCAACCGGCCCGACCTGTTCGCGGGCGATTTCGCGATCCTCGGCGAGCCCAGCAACGGCGAGGTCGAGGGCGGGTGCAACGGCACGCTGCGCGCGATCGTGCGCACCGAGGGCGTCCGCGCCCACAGCGCCCGCTCGTGGATCGGCGAGAACGCGATCCACAAGGCCGCTCCGATCCTCGCGCGCCTGGCCGAGTACCGTGCCCGCGAGATCGAGGTCGAGGGGCTCGTCTACCGCGAGGGCCTCAACGCGGTGAGCATCACGGGCGGGGTGGCCGGCAACGTCATCCCCGACGCCTGCGCCGTCGAGGTCAACTACCGCTTCGCACCCAGCCGTGACGCCGCCGCGGCCACGCGCGTGGTCACCGACGTCTTCACCGGCTTCGACGTCGAGATCGTCGACGTCGCCGAGGGAGCACGCCCCGGCCTCGATGCGGCCCTGGCGAAGGAGTTCGTGGATGCCGTGGGCGCCACGCCCAAACCCAAGTACGGCTGGACCGATGTCGCGCGCTTCTCGGCCCTCGGCATCCCGGCCGTCAACTACGGCCCCGGTGACCCCCACCTCGCCCACCACGACGAGGAGCGCGTTCCTCTTGCGCAGATCGACGCCGTCGAGCGGGGTCTGCGGTCGTGGTTGAGCGGGTCGTGACCACCGCGGCCGCGGTGCGCACGCGCAGCGGGTGGTGGCAGCGACTGCCGGTATCGGCGCGCATCGCGATCGTCTATCTCGCCGCGCGCCTGGTCACGACCGGTTTCTTCCTGCTCGCCTCGGCGCTGTCGGGCCCGGGTTCGCGGTACGGTGTCGCCCCCTCGCTCGGCGAGCTGGCTCTCGGGTGGGATGCGCAGTGGTACTGGCTCGTCGCGGTGACCGGTTACCCCGCCGACCTGCCGATCGCCGCGGCCGGTCACGTCGCCGAGAACGCCTGGGCGTTCATGCCCTTGTACTCGTATCTCTCGGCCGGGGTCGGTTTCGTGCTCGGCTCGTGGGGAGCCGGCGCGGTCGCGATCTCGCTGGCCGCGGGCTACGGGGCCTGTCTCGTGCTGCACGCGATGATGCGCGAGCGCATCGGCCCCTCCGCGGCGATGTGGGCCGTGGTCTTCTTCGCGTGCGGGCCGTTGGCCGCCCTCTTCCAGGTGGGCTACGCCGAGGCGCTGTTCCTGTTCTTCCTGTTCCTGGCGATCCGCTGCGTCCGGCAGCGCCGGTGGGTCTGGCTGTACCTGCTCATACCCGCGATGGGCTTCACCCGGCCCGGCATCCTGGCCTTCGCGCTCTTCCTGGGGCTGTACGGCATCCACCGCTTCCTGCGGCGACGCACCGACCCCCTGCCGCTGCGCGAGATCGCGCACATCGTGGCGCTCGGCGGCCTCGCGGTCGTGGTGGGCTTCGCGTGGCAGGCGATCGCGGGGCTCGTCACCGGCGACCCGGGCGCCTACCTCGCCACCGAGCTGGCCTGGCGGCGCAACTGGCTCGGTGACTCGGACGGCGGGTTCGTGCCGCTCGACGGCTTCGTGAAGGCCGCCGGCTTCTGGTTCACCCAGTGGGGGCTGGGGGCGGTGTCGGGATACGTGTTCCTCGCGCTGCTCGTGCTGGGCGTGGCGGCCCTGCTGCTGTTCGCCCCGCAGGTGAAGCGCCTCGGCGTCGAGGTGCGGCTGTGGGCGGCGAGCTACCTCGTCTACCTGCTGCTGGTGTTCTTCCCCCAGTCGAGCATCTTCCGCCTGCTCGTGCCGGTGTCGCCGCTGTGGGGTGCGCTGGCCGTGCCGCGCTCGCGCGCGTGGCGAGTCGGCGTGCTCGCTCTCGCCCTGCTCGGCCAGTGGTGGTGGATCTACAACATGTACGGGCTGGCGAACACGTACTGGCAGATTCCCTGAGCCGGTTCGGCCTCGCCGAGCCCGCGGTACGACTCGCCACGCGGGATACCGGTAAACTTCTCAGGCAGACCAACGACGAAAAGGGGGCCGCGATGGCAGCCATGAAGCCGCGTACCGGCGACGGACCGATGGAGGCCGTGAAGGAGGGCCGGTTGATCATCGTGCGCGTGCCGCTCGAGGGTGGCGGGCGTCTCGTCGTCTCGGTGAACGACGCCGAGGCGAAGGAACTCTACGACGTGCTCGGTGGTGTCGTCATTGCCTGACGACCACCGAAGCAGAGAAGGCCGGTCCCCGAGGGGGCCGGCCTTCTACGTGTCCGGACCGACAGCGGCCGGGGCGGTTTGAAGAGAAGATTCCGGATGCCATGGCATCCGGAACCCTCAAGAGTCGCTGGGGCGCGTGGTGAGCTGCAGCAGGCCCTCGCCGGTGGTCGACAGCGCACCGATGACGGCGGGGGAGGACTGCACTTCCTGGATCAGCGAGCGGTAGGCCGTGGTCACCGGGTCGCGGCGCACGGGGTCGGCGGCGCCGTGCGAGAGCACGCGGGGGATGAGCACCGTTCCGCCGGCGCGGACGAGACGCAGACCGTGCTCGACGTACTCGATGACGCCCTCGGGGTCGGCGTCGATGAAGACGATGTCGTACGAGGCCTCGTTCATGCGCGGGAGGACATCCGATGCCCGACCCGTGATGAAGCGGGCGCGTGCGGCGGGGACGCGGGCGTCGAGGAACGCCGAACGCGCGGCTCCGAGGTGCTCGGGCTCGCTGTCGATCGTCGTGATCGTCGCGCGGGGGGAGCCGTGCAGCAGCCACAGGCCCGACACGCCGCCGCCGGTGCCGACCTCGACGATGTTGAGAGCGCGGGATGCCGCCGAGATCACGGCCGCTTGGGCTCCGACCGCGGGGCTGATGGGCGCCGCTCCGAGCTCGAGCGCGTGCGCCCGGGCACGGGCGATGTGCTCGGGCTCGACCGTCGACTCCTGCACGAACCGCTCGTTCGCCTCATGACCGCTCACGTGGACCTCCTCAGATCAGGCTAGACGGCCGATGGTCGCTCGACCCCTAGGCGAGGCCGGTAATCTGGACGCATGTTCTTCGGCCTCACGATCGAGAAGCTGATGCTGATCGGCGTGATCGCAGCGGTGCTCGTCGGTCCCGAGCGCCTGCCGCGCTACGCGGAGGCGCTGGCGAAATTCACCAAGCGTGCGAAAGAGACGCTGCAGGGTGCCCGCTCGCGCATGCGCGACGAGATGGGCCCCGAGTTCGACGACGTCGACTGGAAGAAGCTCGACCCCCGGCAGTACGACCCGCGCCGCATCATCCGCGAGGCGCTGCTCGACGACACCCCGACGGCGACCATGCGCGCCGCGGGCGCCGCCGCCCTCGCGGCGCGCGAGAAGCCGGCATCCACCCCCTTCGTGGCGGGCGAGCGTCCGCCGTTCGACGACGAGGCGACCTGACACGGGAGCCCGTCACCGGAACAGGGGACGCGACGAGAACAAGCTGATTCGGGCGGAAACGCCCTGTTCCCGGTGCAGCGTCCTGTTCTCGTGACGGGCGGCGGCCCGCGTCAGACGTTCAGGCGCAGCGGCTTGCCCGACAGACCGCGCGGGCGCACCGCCAGAGCCGCGGCGGCGGCGTCGATCGCCACGGCGGCCGGGTCGTCGGGCTGCGACAGCACCACGGGTCGTCCGTCGTCGCCCCCGGTGCGAAGGGCGGGGCTGAGCGGGACGGATGCCAACAGCGGCACGTCGCCGTCGCCGCTCGAGAGCGCGCGGGCCACCTCTTCGCCGCCGCCGGAGCCGAACAGGTCGAGCACGGTGCCGTCGGGGAGGGTCAGGGCGGCCATGTTCTCGATGACGCCGATCGGTCGCTGCCCGGTCTGGCGGGCGACGAGCCCGGAGCGCACGGCCACCTCGGCCGCCGCGGCCTGCGGGGTCGTGACGACGAGCACGTCGGCGTGGGGGAGCAGCTGCCCGACCGAGATCGCGACGTCGCCCGTTCCCGGCGGCATGTCGAGCAGCAGCACGTCGAGGTCGCCGAAGAACACGTCGGTGAGGAACTGCTGTACGGTGCGGTGCAGCATCGGTCCGCGCCAAGCGACCGCGCCCGCCGCGTCTTCACCGGGACGCCGCAGGAACATGCCGATCGAGATGACCTTCACCCCGTAGGCCACGGGCGGCAGGATCAGGTCATCGAGCTTGGTGGGAGCGGGCGGTAGGCCGTCGTCGTCGACGAGGCCGAGCAAGCCCGGGATCGAGAAGCCGTGCACGTCGGCGTCGATGAGGCCGACGCGCAGCCCCTTCGCGGCCAGGGCGACGGCGAGGTTCGCGGTGACGGTGGACTTGCCCACGCCGCCCTTACCGCTGGTCACGGCGATGACGCGCGTGAGCGAGTCAGGGCCGAACGGCATCTCGCGCTTGGCCCGACCCCCGCGGAGCTTCTCGGTCAGGGCCCTGCGCTCGTTGGGCGACATCACCCCGACGCGCACGTCGACCGCGTCGATCCCGGCGACCGAGGCCGCGGCATCCCGCACATCCCTCTCGATGCGATCCGCGGCGGGGCAGCCGACGATCGTCAGGGCGATGCCGACCTCGGCGGTCGTGCCCGCCACGGTGATCTCGCGCACCATGTCGAGCTCGCCGAGCGGCCGCCGCAGTTCGGGATCGGTGACGGCGGCGACCGCGTCGCGAACGCGTGCGGCGAGGGCGTCGGTCACGAGGCGGGCTCGGCGTGCGTGCTGCGGCGCAGGTCGCCGCGCGTGGCATCCGGGCGTCCGGATTCGGGCCGGGGTGCGTCGGCGTGCTCGTCGAGGCGCTCGAGGGCGGCCTTGAGCTCGGCGCGCAGCGTGTCTTTCGTGATGACCTCGTCGGTCAGGTCGCGCACGGCCATGCGCAGGGCGACGATCTCGCGGGCGAGGTACTCGGTGTCGGCCAGGTTGCGCTCGGCGCGCTGGCGGTCCTGCTCGATCTGCACGCGGTCGCGGTCGTCCTGCCGGTTCTGCGCGAGCAGGATCAGCGGGGCGGCGTACGAGGCCTGCAGCGAGAGCACGAGCGTCAGCGCGGTGAAGCCGATCGCGGCGGAGTCGAAGCGCAGCTCGTCGGGGGCGATCGAGTTCCACCCCATCCACAGCACGCAGAAGAGCGTGAGCATGAGCAGGAACGTCGGGGTGCCCATCGCGCGGGCGACCCACTCGGTGAAGCGGCCGAAGCGGTCGCGCGAGGGCTGTGGAGCGCGCGGGGCGAGGACGCCGGTGCGGCCGCGCGGGGCATCGAGGGCGGGCTTGCGGGTGTTGCGTGCCATCAGCGCCTCCTCGGGGTCTGGGGGATCTGGGTCGGGATGCTCGACGTGTGCGTGGGTCTGATCGTCGCCTTGGGTTTCGGATCGTCGCTGTCGTGCGTGCGCCAGTCGTCGGGCAGCAGGTAATCGAGCACGTCGTCGACGCTCACGCAGCCGACGAGGCGGTGCGCTTGATCGACCACGGGCAGCGAGACGAGGTTGTAGCTGGCGAGCAGGCGCGCGACCTCGGCGGCGGTGGCGTCGGCGGGAACCGGCTCGAGCGTGTCGTCGATGATCGCGCCGAGGCGCTCGTGCGGCGGGTAGCGCAGCATGCGCTGGAAGTGCACCGTGCCCAGCAGGCGCCCGGTGGGCGTCTCATAGGGCGGAAGGGTGATGAACACGGATGCCGCGAGGGCGGGGTGCAGCTCGTGCCGGCGGATGAGGGCCAGGGCCTCGGCCACCGTCGCGTCGGCCGAGAGCACGATCGGCTCGGGCGTCATCAGACCACCGGCGGTGTCGGGGCCGTACTGCAGCAGGGCGCGGACGTCGTCGGCTTCCTCGGGCTCCATCAGGTCGAGCAGCTGCTCGGAGCGCGACTCGGGAAGCTGACCGAGGAGGTCGGCTGCGTCGTCGGGCTCCATGGCATCCAGGATGTCGGCGGCGCGCTCGTCGCCCAGCTGCTCGAGGATGTGGACCTGCTCGTCTTCGGGCATCTCCTCGAGGGCATCGGCCAGGCGGTCGTCGCTCAGCTCTTCGGCCACCTCGATGAGGCGCTCTTCCGGCAGGTCGAGCAGGGTGTTGGCGAGGTCGGCGGGCTTGAGTTCGGAGTACGTCGCCACCAGCTGCTCGGCGGACTGCGCCTCGCCGGGCGTCTGGTTCTCGCGCACCTCGCCCCACGCGGCGAAGGTCGTCGCGCCCTTGGCGAAGGGCGAAGCGCTCGTGCGGGGGCGGCGCAGGAAGAGCTGCCCCACGTCCCACTCGCCGAGGCGGTTGCGCTCGATCGCGACGTCTTCGATGACCGCGGTGCCCGAGCCGTCGACCAGGCTCACGCGGCGACCGAGCATCTCGGCCATGACGCGCACCTCACCACCGCGCTGCTGGAATCGGCGCACGTTGATGAGGCCGGTCGTGATGACCTGACCGGCCTGTATCGAGGTGACGCGTCCGATGGACACGAACACATGTCGTCGTCCGGGAATCTCGACGACGAGCCCCACGACGCGCGGCGCCGCCGACGCGCGGTAGATCACCACGACGTCGCGCACCTTGCCCAGACGGTCTCCCGCCGGGTCGAACACCGTGCAGCCCGCCAAGCGGGCGACGAAAACCCTTTGCGTGCTCACCGGTACAGCGTAGTCCGCACCTCCTCTGCAACACCTCGGGAACGGTCAGGCGCGCGTGACAGGATGGTGAAATGAGTATGTTCGCGCAGCGTCCGGGAGCCGGTCGCGACGAGGTCGGCGAGAAGATCGCCTCGTTCCCGACCTACGAGCAGGCGCAGAAGGCGGTCTCGTCGCTGATCGCCGGAGAAGTGCCCGCGCGCGACATCGCGATCGTGGGCTCGGGTCTGCGCTCGATCGAGCGCATCACCGGCAAGCTCGGCTACGCCACCGCCGCCCGCTCGGGTGCGCTGAACGGCCTCATGCTCGGCCTGCTGTTCGCCTTCATCTTCGTGCTCGGGATGCCGACCGTGCAGATCTCCGCCTTCATCGGCGTCCTGCTGGTCGGTATGGCGCTCGGCATGATCCTGAGCATCGGCACGTATTCGATCGTGCGTCGCCGCCGCGACTTCGCGTCGGTCATGCAGGTCGCCGCCGACCACTACGACGTGTGCGTGGCGGCCCCGAGCGTGCACAAGGCGCGCGGGATCGTCGGGCCCGCCGGAGCCGGTCGGACCGTGGTTTCGCGCCCGGCGGCGACGGATACCGCGCCTCCGCAGTACGGCGAGCGGATCGCGCCCGGTGCGGGTGCACCGCACGGCGCGCCGCCCCGGCCCCCGGCGCCGACGCCCGGCCCGCGGGATGACGAGCCCCCGCGTTACGGGGAGCGGATCGCGCCGCAGGCTCCGGTGACTGAGCCGGGGTCGGGTTCGGACGTGGGCTCGGGGTCGGGTTCGGACGCGGCTTCAGGTTCGGGCTCGAGCTCGGGCTCGCGGGGTGCTGGGGCGCCGGGCGTTGCGGAGCCGAGTGCCGGTGAGCCAGGCGCTGAGGCGCCGGGCGAGCGACAGGACCCCGCTGCCGCGCCCGGGACGGGCGGCTCCACCCCGACCGACCCCCCTCACCCCACCGAGCGGTGAGCTCCGGGCCCGCCCCGGTCGCCGAGCCGGTCCGCATCCCGGTCGCCCTGCCCACCGGGGCGTCGGAGGTGTCGGGCCTGTGGTCCGTGGCATCCGGAACCGAAACCGTCGTCGCGCTGGCCCACGGTGCCGGCGCGGGCATGGACCACCCGTTCCTCGCCGGCCTCGCCGAGGCTCTCGCGGTGGCGGGGGTGTCGGTGCTGCGGTTCGTGTTCCCCTACGTCGAGGCGGGTCGGCGCATGCCCGGGCCCGCTGCCCACGCGGTCGCGACCTGGGCGGGGGTGCAGGCGTGGCTCGGATCCGCCGCCCCCGGCCCCTACGTCGCCGCCGGGAAGTCGTACGGCGGGCGCATGGCATCCGTCGCCGCCTCCGAGGGCGTGATCGCGCCCGCGCGACTGGTGTACCTGGGGTATCCGCTGCATCCGCCGGGCCGGCCCGAGAAGGTCCGCCGGGAGCACCTGCCCGCGATCGCGGTGCCGCAGCTCTTCGTCGAGGGCGAGAACGACCCGTTCATCGACCCGCGGGAGCAGTTCGACGAGGTCGTCGCCTCGTGCCAAGACGCGCGGGTGCACTGGATCGCCGGCGCCAACCACTCGTTCGAGGTGAAGGGCGCCCGGCACCCGGCCGACGAGATCGGCGCGGGTCTGGCCCCGGTGGTCGCGGAGTTCGCGCGGGAGGTATGAGCGCGGGCGGGGTGCCGCGGCTGTCGGTTCCGGCCCGGCCGTGGCACAACGCAGGAGTTTCCACGCCGGCCCGGTGCACAACTCCTGCAATATCGGGTCGCCGGAGGTGTGAAGGCCCGAAACCGACGGTTTTTCCTGAGTTGTGTCGCGGGGCGGAGCCGCGGCCGCCCCGTTCCGGCCCGGGCACGGCGGCGGCGGGCCCCGGCGCGGGTGGGGCACAACGCAGGAGGCTCGGCGGGGCGGGGTGCACAACTCCTGCAACACCGCGCCGCCGGCGGCCTCGACGCCCGGAACCGACGGGTTTTCCTGCGTTGTGTCCGGGGGGGGGGGGGGGGGGGGGGGGGGACCCGGCCCGCCCCTGCGCGTCAGCGCCCCGCCGCGTAACCCTGGGCCCCGCGGGGGTTCGCCGCGGCCCACAGCACGCCGTCGGCCCCGCGCCCCACGGCGGTGACCCGGCCGAGAGCCCAGTCGCCCGCCCGGCGCACGAGATGCCCGCGCTGCTCGAGCGCCGCGATCACCTCGTCGCCCAGTCTGTCTTCCACAGCCGCCCCCGCCGGCACCCACGTCCGCGGCCAGAACGAGTCGATGAGTGCGGTGGTGTTGAGGTTCGGCGCGTCGATCGCCTGCTGCGCGGAGTAGCCGCCGACCAACATGCGCAGCAGCACGGTCAGCTGCCACTGGTCCTGCTGGTCGCCGCCGGGGGAGCCGATCGCGATCACCTCGTCGCCGCGCGAGACCAGGGTCGGCGTCAGTGTGGTGCGCGGGCGCCGTCCCGGCGTGAGCGAGGCGGGGTGGCCGGGCACGAGCCACGTCGCCTGCAGGCGCGTCCCCAGGCAGAACCCCAGCGACGGCACGGTCGGCGACGACTGCAGCCAGCCGCCCGAGGGGGTCGCCGAGATGACGTTGCCCCACCGGTCGATCACGTCGAGGTGACAGGTGTCGCCGCGCGTCTGCCCGGAACGGTCGACCGTGGGCTCTCCGGTGGAGCCGTCGGTGCTCGCGTGATCCGTCCGCAGCGGCGGGAGCACGGGCTCGCGGCCCTCGGGTGATCCCGGATGCCACTGCGCCGAGGCCGCGGGCTCGATCAACGCCCGGCGGGAGGCGACGTAGTCGTCCGCGAGGAAGGCGTCGATGTCGACGGCCCCACCCGCGTCGCCGAACCACGCGTCGCGGTCGGCGTACGCGAGTTTCTGCGCCTCGAGCAACAGGTGCGCGCCCTCCGCCGACGCGGGGTCGAGGTCGTCGGCGTCTTCGATCAGCCGTAGCGTGTGCAGCAGCGCGGGTCCCTGCGTCCAGGTTCCGGCCTTGAACACGTCCCACCCGCGGAACCTCGCGGTCACGGCCGGCTCGAACGACGCGCGCCATGTCGCGAGGTCGTCGGCGTCCAGGATGCCGGGATGATCGGCGCCGTCGGCGTGCCGGTGCGGCTGCGCGATGAAGGCGGCGGCCTCGGGCAGCACCGCGGTCATCCAGCGCTCGCGGGCGGCGTCGATGCGCGCCGCGCGGTCGTCGCGCGGCGCGCGGTCGCGAGACGCGTGGGCCGCCAGCGCGTCGTCCGCCGGCGCCTGGGCGCGCTGCGCGTCGTCCGCCGGCGGGTGGGCACCTCGCGCGGGGCCGACGCCCGCCCCCGCCGCGACGAGTCCGTCGAGCACGTCGGCGTACGCCGGGTTGCGCACGAGCGTGTCGGTGGCGGGTGGCGTGCCTTCTGGCATCCATTGGTCTGCCGATGTCGGCCAGTGGTCGCGGAAGAGTTCCGCGACGCGCGCGATCGTCGCCGCCGCCCCCGCCACGAGCGGGTGCCCGTCGCGGGCGTATCCGATGGCGTAGGCGAGCACGTCGGCGAGCTCCCACGTGCCGTGGTCGCGCAGCAGCAGGAGCCACGCGTCGACCGCGCCGGGGACGGCGGCGGCGAGCCCTCCGGCCCCGGGCACCAGGTCGAGGCCGCGCCCGCGGAAATGCTCGATCGTCGCGCGGGCGGGAGCGGGCCCCTGGCCCATGAGCACGACGGGCTCGGCCTCACCCGCAGGCCGGACGAGGGCGACCAGGTCGCCGCCCGGACCGTTCAGGTGCGGCTCGACGACGTGCAGCACGAAGGCCGCGGCGACCGCCGCGTCGAACGCGTTGCCCCCGCGCTCGAGCACCGATTGCGCGGTGGCGGTGGCCGTCCAGTGCGTCGACGCCGACATCCCGAAGGTGCCCCGCAGCGTCGGACGGGAGGTGTGGGATGCCGGCGGCGTGAACGTCATCGCGAGAGCCGGGCGATCCACTCCTCGACCTCGTCCGCCGTGCGGGGGATGCCCGCCGACAGGTTCACCGGGCCGTCGGCCGTCATGACGATGTCGTCCTCGATGCGTGCGCCGATGCCGCGGTACTCCTCGGGGACGGTCAGGTCGTCGATCTGGAAGTACAGGCCGGGCTCGATCGTGAACGCCATACCGGGCTCGAGCAGGCCGTCGTAGTACATGTCGCGACGGGCCTGCGCGCAGTCGTGGACGTCGATACCGAGGTGGTGGCTCGTGCCGTGCACCATGTAGCGGCGGTGCTGGCCGCCCTTGTCGGCGTCGAGCGCCTCTTCGGCCGTGACGGGGAGCAGGCCCCACTCCGCGACGCGCGCGGCGATGACCTCCATCGCGGCCTCGTGCAGGCGGCGGAAGGGCACCCCGACCTTCGCGGCGGCGAACGAGGCGTCGGCGGCCTCGCGGACCGTCTCGTAGATGCGGCGCTGGATGTCGGTGAAGGTGCCCGAGACCGGCAGCGTGCGGGTGATGTCGGCCGTATAGAGGCTGTCGACCTCGACGCCGGCGTCGACGAGGATCAGGTCGCCGGGCTTGACCGCACCATCGTTGCGCGTCCAGTGCAGGTAGCAGGCGTGCGGGCCCGAGGCGGCGATCGTGTCGTAGCCGACGCTGTTGCCGTCGCTGCGGGCGCGCTGGTGGAAGACGCCCTCAACGACCCGCTCGCCGCGGGGGTGCTCGATGATGCGGGGCAGCTCGGCGACGATGTCGTCGAAGCCGCGGCCGGTGACCTCGACGGCCAGGGCCAGCTCGGCGAGCTCGTACTCGTCCTTGATCAGGCGCAGCTCGGAGACGAAACGCGTGACCTCGTCGTCGTCGCCGACCGTGCGGTCGTCGTCACCGGACTGGAAGTCCTCGAGGTGCGCGGTGGCCAGGGCCAGGTCGGCGGCCACACCGTCGAGGGCGGGGCGGGGGCCGATCCAGAACTCGCCGACCGTGGCATCCGAGTAGAACTCCGCCGTCGTGCGGTCGGCCCGCTCGCGGAAGTACAGCACGGCCTCGTGACCCTCGTCGCGCGGCTCGAAGACGAGCACGGCGTCGGGCTCGGCGTCGCTGCCCCAGCCGGTGAGGTGCGCGAAGGCGGAGTGCGCGCGGAAGGGGTAGTCGGTGTCGTTGCTGCGCTGCTTCAGGCCGCCGGCGGGTACGACGACGCGCTGGCCCGGGAAGGCCTCCGACACGCGGGCGCGGCGGCGGGCGGCCCAGGCGGCCTGGTCGCGCGGCTCGGGGAGCGCGGCGGGATGCTCGGCCCAGCCGGTCGAGATCGTGTCGAGGAAGCCGCGCGGGAACGGGGCCTTGCGGTTGCTGGGGGCGTCGAGCTTCTGCTCTTCGGCCTGGGGCTCCGCGGTCTGGGGGTTCGCGGTCTGCGGCTCCGCGCCCTGGGGTGCGGGGATCTGGGGCTCGGCGGTCGTCGCGGTCGTGTCGCGGGTGGAGGGGGCGTCCATCGTTCCAGTCTCGCACCGTCGGGGCGTGCGCGCACGACGCAGGTGAGGTACGGGGTCGGAGCGACGGGGCGCCGCGCCGGCCCGGGCCGCGGCACGCAGCCGCGCTCAGCCGCCGGTGCGCTCCAGCTGCACGACGATCGGGCGGTGGTCGCTGCCCGAGCCGTCGAGGGTGCGCATGATGACCGAGGCCGAGACCGTCCAGTCGGGGGTGGCCATGACGTGGTCGATGGGCGCGCCCAGCAGGGCCGGGGCGTCGGTCGGCCAGGTGCCCACGCCGCCGTTGCCGCTCTCGGACGCCGCGTCGTGACAGCGCCCGAGCGTGCCGCCGTCGACGCCCATCCCGGTCATGTGGTCGAGGGTCGCGTTGAAGTCGCCCGCGAGGATGACGTTGTCGGTCGCGCATTGATCGGCCAGCCACTGCAGGTCGCTGCGCCACTGGGTCATGTACTCCTGGCGCGGGGCGACGGCGTGGGCCGCGACGATGATCGGGCCGTCGCCCGAGACGGGCATCGCCACCGCGCTCGGCACGGTCGAGGTGTTGCTCGATCCGTCGAGCGAGGACTGGATCACGGAGTACTCGCCCAGCTCGGGCTTGATGAGGACGGTGGTCGAGGTGGCATCCCACCCGGTGATGCCGTACTCGCCGTACTCGGCGTGGTGCGCCCACATCGGCTGGCCCATGTCGCGCATGAGCTCGGCGACCGCTGCGCCGGTTTCGATCGTGGTCTCGGGGAGCGTCACGACATCGGCCTGCATGCCGACCGCGAACTGCGCGATCGATTCGGCGGAGGTGGCCGATCCCGCGGTGTTCCACGTCATGACGCGCAGGCTCGACGCGGTCTTGGCCGGCAGGTCTTCGGAGCCCAGGCCGCGCTCCGACAGCAGCGAGACGTTGACGCCACCGGCCAGACCGAACACGATCGCGAGCGCCAAGGCGAGGGCGCGGATCGGCCGGATCAGCGCGAACAGCAGCATGAGCAGCGTTGCGGCGATGAAGGCGGCCGCCAGCGGCGCGCGGAACGAGATGATCTGCGCGAGGGGGAACGTGCGCTCGACCCCGAACGCCGAGGGCCACGTGAGCACCGCGGCGCCCGCCGCGAAAGCGAGCGCGACGAGAAGACCGACCAGACGACGCACGGACCCGACCCTAGGACAGAGTTCTGTGAGATCCACGGATGCCGGGTGGGCACCGCCCCTGTGAATCCGGGGCGCTACGCTCGATGGGTGCAGCGTGAACAGCGATTCGAGGGTCCGAGCGACCTGCACCTGCACTCGTCGCACTCCGACGGCACGGAGCCGCCCGCCCAGGTCATGGCCGCGGCCCACCGCCACGGCCTGCACACCGCCGCGCTCACCGATCATGACACGACGTCGGGCTGGGCCGAGGCCGCGGAGGCGGCGACCTCTCTCGGCATGACGTTCGTGCCCGGCATGGAGCTGTCGGCGCGGCATCGGTGGCGCAGCGTCCACCTGCTGGCCTACCTGATCGACCCCGACGACGCGGAGTTGCGGGCGATGACCGACCGCATCCGCTCGTCGCGCCTCGACCGCGCGCAGATCATGGCCGAGCGCATCTCGCGCGACTACGACATCGCGTGGGACGACATCGTCGCCCAGACCACCGACGGCGCGACGGTCGGCCGTCCCCACATCGCCGACGCGCTCGTCGCGCGGGGCATCGTCGCCGATCGGACCGAGGCGTTCGCCGGCATCCTGCACCCCGGGGGCGATTACTACGTGGCGCTGTACGCTCCCGACCCCGTCACCGCGGTCGAGCTCGTGGTCGGGGCCGGGGGAGTGCCGATCATCGCGCACCCCGCGGGTCGCGCCCTGCTGCCCGACGGCGTGCTGCAGGCGATGCTCGAGGCGGGGCTGGCCGGGTTCGAGCTCGACCACCGCGAGAACCTGCCCGAGCCCACGGCCCTGCTGGCCGACCTCGCGGCCGAGCGCGACCTCATCGTCACGGGCTCGAGCGACTATCACGGCCTCGGCAAGCCCAACATCCCGGGCGAGAACACGACGGCCGACGACATGGTGGCGCGCATTTTCGCCCGGGGCCGCGGGACGGCGCCGGTTTTCCCGTAGGGGCTGGCTCGGCGCGCGGCGGCCGGGGCCCGCCGGGTGCGCGGGCGCACGCAGGCAGACGCGCAATAAACGCTCGCTGCACTGAGAAACGCCGTCCGAGGGCGTTTCCGAGTGCAGCGAGCGTTTATCACCGGGGTGAGGCCCGGAGCGGGGGCCCGGGCCGGGGAGGGGGTGCCCCGAGCGGGGAGCCCGGGCCGGGGAGGGGTGCCCCGAGCGGGGTCACGACGCCGGGCTTCTGACGCCGCGGGCGCCTGAGGCCGCGCGGGGCGCGTGCCGGCAGACGCACGATAAACGCTCGCTGCACTGAGAAACGCCGTCCGAGGGCGTTTCCGAGTGCAGCGAGCGTTTATCAGGAAGGGGCGGGCGCCTTCCCAGCGTTTATCAGGAGGGGGGCGAGCGCCGGGAGCGGGCGGGAGATTCCGGATGCCGGCACCCCGGCGCAAACACGAAACGGCGCCGACCCCCGCGGAGGGGATCGGCGCCGTGTCAGCCGTGCGTCGCGTCAGGCGACGGGAGCCGTGGGGGTTCCGGAGCTGCCGCTGCCGCGGCGACGACGGCGGCGACGCGGGGCGGCGTTGCCGTCGTGGTGCTCCTTGCCCGAACCGTCGTGCGTGCCGGCGCCACCCTCTTCGCGCGGGGCGGAGTCACCCGATGCAGCGGTGCCCTCGGCCGACGACGATCCGCCGCGGCGGCGACGGCGCGGGGCGCGGGTGCCCTCGGCATCCTGGCCCTCGCTTTTCTTCTCGGCGCGGGGCGCGACGGCCTTCGGGGCCGTCACCAGACGACCCTTGGTGCCCTCGGGGATGTTCAGGTCGGTGTAGAGGTGCGGGCTCGACGAGTAGGTCTCGGTGGGCTCGGGCTGGCCGAATTCGAGGGCGCGGTTGATGAGCGCCCACTTGTGCACGTCGTCCCAGTCGACGAAGGTCACCGCGATACCGGTGCGACCGGCGCGACCGGTGCGGCCCGCGCGGTGCAGGTACGTCTTCTCGTCGTCGGGGATGGTGTGGTTGATCACGTGGGTGACGTCGTTGACGTCGATGCCGCGCGCGGCGACGTCGGTGGCGATCAGCACGTCTTTCTTGCCGGCCTTGAAGGCGGCCATCGAGCGCTCGCGGGCCTCCTGGCTCATGTCGCCGTGGACGGCGGCGGCGTTGAATCCGCGGTCGCCGAGTTCGTCGACGAGCTTCTGCGCGGCGCGCTTGGTGCGGGTGAAGATGACGGCCTTCTCGCGGCCCTCCGCCTGCAGGATGCGGGCGATGACCTCGTCCTTGTCGAGCGAGTGCGCGCGGTAGACGAGGTGCTTGATGTTCGCCTGCGTGAGGCCCTCGTCGGGGTCGTTGGCGCGCATGTGGATGGGGTTCGACATGAAGCGGCGGGCCAGCGCGACGATCGGTCCGGGCATGGTCGCCGAGAAGAGCTGCGTGTGACGCACGGCGGGGACCTTCGAGAAGATCTTCTCGATGTCGGCGAGAAAGCCGAGGTCGAGCATCTTGTCGGCCTCGTCGAGCACGACCTCGGTCGCGTGCGACAGGTCGAGCAGGCGCTGGTTGGCGAGGTCGATCAGGCGACCGGGGGTGCCGACGACGATCTGCGCGCCGGCCTTGAGCTGGTCGATCTGGCCCTCGTACGCCTTGCCGCCGTAGATGGCGACGACGCTGGTGGGGCGGTTGCTCGTGAGCATGTCCATGTCTTCGTAGACCTGCACAGCGAGCTCGCGCGTGGGGACGACGATGAGCGCCTTGACGCCGGGCTCGGGGTTCAGCCCGAGACGCTGGACGACGGGGATTCCGAAGCCGAAGGTTTTTCCGGTACCCGTCTTGGCCTGACCGATGATGTCCTGGCCGGGCAGGCCCAGGGGGATGGTCTGCTCCTGGATGGGGAAGGCATCGATGATGCCCTTGGATGCCAGGGCATCGACGATGTCCTGATCGATGCCGAGATCGGCGAATGTCGTCATAGTGCGTGCCTGTTCCGGCGGCGAGAGACCGCCTGGGGGAGTCGTATCCACGCCTCACTCGTCCACAGGCGCGGGGTCCCGATCCGTCGCCGGGACTCGTCCACTCTACCCGGCGTGTCTCGCGCGCCCCCGACGCCTAGGCTGTGGTCTGTGTTCGAGTGGTTCCGTCGTCGCCAGCGCCCGGTGGGCCGCACGCTTCAACTGCGCTCGCGCGGAGACCTCGGCGAGGCCATGCGGGTCGACTTCGCCGAGCTCGCCCCCGAGGTCGAGACCTTCCTGGGGCAGGCGGCCTACCTGCAGCTCGGGTTCTTCGAGACGCTCAGCGAGCTCATCGCTCTGACGCCCGAGCTCGCTGAGAAGGAGTCCCTCTCGCGCGCGGCGGGAGCGGCGCTCATCAAGCACCAGGAGCTCGTCGCGCTGATCCGCGAGCGCGGCGCCGACCCGACGCAGCTCATGCTGCCGTTCCGCGAGTCCCTCGACGCCTTCCGCCGCAACACCCACGGCGTGCGCCCGCAGGAGACGATGCTCACCGTGCACATCACTGCGGGCCTTCTCGACGACTTCTACCTCGCGCTGTCGTCGAGCTACGGCGACACCGGCCGCCGGGTCGCGCGCATCCTGCAGGCCGACGACGACCGGCAGGCGATCGTCGACATCCTCGGCGCGACCATCGAGAGCGACGAGGAGTGGCGCTGGCTGCTCGCGCTGTGGGGCCGGCGTCTCGTCGGCGACACGCTGCTCGTCGCGCGCGCGGCGCTACGCCACGGACACCTCGACCGCGCCGAAGAGGCCAAGGTCGAGCCCGTCTTCAGCGAACTGATGGGTGCGCACGCACGACGAATGGATGCCATGGGGCTCGCCGCGTAGCGAGCGTCGCTGCGTGTGCGGGGCGGGGTGGTGCGTCCGCGGCGCGTGCGCGGTGCGGTCTGTGCGCGGGGGTGTCATGCCCCGGGGTGACGCCGAAGGGTGGACGCGCTGTCGCGGCGGTGACGGGGCGTCGTGCCTCGCGGCGGCGCCGGGGTGCCGGCATCCGCTGCTCTGACGAGACCGGGTCAGACGCCCAGGCGCACCCTGTCGGCCTCGTCGCGGGCCACCCGCGAACGGGTGAGCACGGTGACCAGCGCGAAGGTCGTGACGGCCGGGGCGAGCACGGCGACGATCCAGAGGATCGGCGAGCCGACCCCGAGGCCCATCCACGTCAGCGCGGTCCACACGATCGCCGATGCGGCCGCTCCCGCCAGCGGGGCGAGGGCGACCCCGCGAAGCTGGCGCTGCGGCAGCGCGAAGTGACCGGCGAGACCGACGATGGCCCCGATGATCAGTCCGAGCAGGATCTCCACGGGTCGGGTGTCAGGCGACGAAGCCGACGCGACGCGACTCTTCGGTGCCGAGTTCGACGAACGCGAGGTTGGCGGTGGGGACGAGGTAGGAGTTGCCCTTCACATCGGTGAAGGTGACGTGGCTGGCCGAGTTGTCGAGGGCGGCGGCGACGGCCGACTTGACGGCGTCGGAGCTCTCGTTCGTCTCGAAGTTGAGCTCGCGGCCGGTGTTGGTGATGCCGATGCGGATCTCCACGATTCGTCCTTTCCCCGCGGGCCGCGGTCGGCCCGGCGCGTCATTCGACTCTAGGGCAGGGTTCCGACACCGAAGCCCGCGGCAGGGGCCGCTTCGCGGACGGCGAACGCGTGCCGTCCGTTGCCCACGCGCCCGCGCCCGCGCGGCGATCCACCCGGTGTCGCGACGTCGCAACGGGCAATGTCGGAGGTCGCGGTTAGCGTGGAGACATGCAGATTCCGGATGCCGTCGCCCTCGACGCATCTCCCGCTCGGGGAGGTGCACTCGACGCCGAGCAGCGCGTCGTCGTGGACTGGCCCGCGACCGCGAGCGGCGTGGTCGTGGGGGCTCCGGGCTCGGGCAAGACGACGACCCTGCTCGCGCGGGTGCGCGAGCTCGTGGCATCCGGAATCGATCCCGACGGCATCCTCGTCCTTACGCCGACCCGGCCCGCGGCGACCGCTCTGCGTGATCCGCTCGCCCTCGCGGTCGGGCAGGCCACCTCGGGCGCGCTCGCGCGGTCGGTGGCGTCGTTCGCGTTTCAACTCGTGCGCGGCGCCGAGGTGCGGCGGGGCTTCGAGCCCCCGCAGCTGCTCACCGGCGGTGACGAAGACCAGATCATCCGCGACCTTCTCGAGGGCGATGCGCTCGACGAGCTCGAGGGCGTCTCGCGCTGGCCCGCGTGGCTGGGGCCGGCCATCCGCGCGACGCGCGGGTTCCGCGGCGATCTGCGCGCCTTCCTCGCCGAGTGCACCGACCTCGGCGTCGCGTCCGACGACCTTTCGCGGTTGGCCGAGCGCTTCGAGCTGCCGGTCTGGGCGTCTCTCGCGTCGTTCGCCGACGAGTACCGGGCGGTGCGCTCGGCGATGCGCGGCACGCACCGCGACGCTGCCGACCTCGCGCGAGAAGCCGTCGCCGTCCTCGTCGAGGCCCGCGCTGATCGCGAGCTTCTGGGGCGCTTCGCGGCGCTGCGCTGCATCCTCGTCGACGACGCTCAAGAGCTCACGGCCGGCGGCATCGATCTGCTGCGCGCGTGCCGCGAGCTCGGCATCGGCGTGGTCGCATTCGGCGATCCCGACGTGGGGTCGGGGGCGTTCCGCGGCGCGACGCCCGAGAACTTCGCCCGGCTCGCGCGCGAATTGGGCACCACCACCGCTCTCGGTGAACCGCACCGGGGGACGCCCGAGCAGATCGACCTCGTCCGTCGCGTGGTGACGCGCATCGGCGCGGCCGGGGTCGTCGCTCACCGGCGAGCTCCCTCGGGGGCACCCCCACAGGGGTCGGTGCGTACCTACCTGCTGCGGTCACCGGCGGAAGAGGCCGATGCCATCGCCCGCCTCCTGCGCGAACGGCACGTGCTCGAGGGCGTGCCGTGGGGCTCGTGCGCCGTCATTGCGCACGACTCGCGGCAGGTCGCGACGCTCGAGGCCGAGCTCGCGGCGCGCGAGGTGCCTGCGCGCGCGAGTGGTCCGGGGCTGGCTCTCGGCGTGCAGCGTCCGGTCCGCGACCTCGTGGGGCTCGTCGAGCTCGGCATGAAAGACCCCGACGACTGGGTCGCCGACGAGGTGGTCGACGCCCTGCTCGGCACCTTCGGCGGCCTCGATCCGATCGAGTTGCGGCGTCTGCGCACGGCGCTTCGCCACGGCGAGGTCACCGCCGGCGGCACGCGCACGGCGACCGACCTGCTCGTGTCGGGGGTGCGCTTCCCCCTCGAGCTCGAGGCCGTCGACACCCGCGAGGCCCGCCGGGCGGCCCGGCTCGGCGAGACCCTCGCCGCGCTCCGCGCGCAGGCGCTCGCGCACGCCACCCCGCACGAGCTGCTGTGGACGGCGTGGGAGCGCAGCGGTCTGTCCCGCCCCTGGCGCGAGGCGGTCCGCGGGCACGGACCGATCGCCGAGCAGGCCGATCGAGACCTCGACGCGATCGTCGCGCTGTTCCAGGCCGCGAAGCGGTTCACCGAGCGCGAGCCCGACGGTGAGGCCTCGGTGTTCCTGCGGGCCGTGCTCGACAGCGACGTCGCCGAAGACCGCATCGAGCAGCCCGCCGTGGTCGACACGGTCCGCGTGCTGACTCCCGCGGCCGCCGCCGGAACGGCCTTCGACACCGTCATCATCGCCGGGGTGCAAGACGGTGTCTGGCCGAACACCCGTCTGCGCGGCGGTCTGCTCGAGACGTGGCGGCTCGCCGACGCCGTGCAGAACCCCGACCTCCCCGCCGCGGGCATGCTCGACCGACGGCGTGCGGCGATGCACGACGAGCTGCGGCTGTTCGTCCGCGCCCTCAGCCGGGCGGGGTCACTTCTGGTCGTCACTGCGGTCGACGACGACGACACCGGGCCCAGCGTGCTCTTCGAGATGCTCCCGGCGCCCGAGCCGGCGGCATCCATTCCCGAACATCCCCTGTCCCTCCGCGGTCTCGTCGCGCGGCATCGCCGCTCGCTCACCGTGCCGCGCGTCGCCGCCGCCGAGCGCGCACACGCGGCGGGGCAGCTCGCGCTCCTCGCGGCAGCGGGTGTCGCGGGAGCCGCACCCGAGGAGTGGTACGGGGTGGCCGCGCCCACCTCGTCCGCGCCGCTGCGCGATCTGACGCGCGAAGACGTGCGCGTCTCGCCCTCGCGCCTGCACGCCCTCGAGGAGTGCGAGCTCGACTGGGTCATCGCCGACCTCGGCGGCGACCGGGGCGGGACGACGGCCGGGATCGGCACGATCATCCACGCGGCGCTCGAGACGGCCGCATCCTCGTCCGAAGACGACCTGTGGGCCGTCGTCGACGAACGCTGGGGAGAACTCGCCTTCGACGCCGTCTGGCGCGAACGCGCCGAACGCACGCGGGCCCGCGAGCTCATCCGCCGCTTGGCCGCGTACCTGCGACGTTTCGACGATGCGGGTGGGCGCCTGATCGGCGCTGAGCGGCATTTCGAGGTGCCGATTCCGATTCCGGATGCCGGCGAGCACGGCGCCGTGCTGAGCGGCGACATCGACCGGGTCGAGGTGACGCCGGCGGGGGAGGTCGTCATCGTCGACCTCAAGACCGGCAAGAGCGAACCGCAGACGGATGCCAAGGTCGCCGACAACCCGCAACTCGCCGCGTACCAGTTGGCGTTCTCTTCCGGCGCGATCGAGCAGGTCGCGGGAATGCCCTCGGGGGGCGCGAAGCTCCTGGTGCTCCGCCCGACCGCGGCGAAGAAGGACTACGCCGAACCCACGCAGAAGCCTTTCGACGACGAGCAGCGCGGGCAGTTCGTCGAGCGCGTGCAACGGGCGGTCGAGGTCATGCGGGGAACGAGCTTCGCGGCGCCGTACGAGGTGCACTGTCGAGACGAGTTCTCGTACGGGCTCTGCCGCATCCACACGGTGTCGGCGGTGAGCTCTTCATGAGCCCGGTACGTTTCAGGCGGTGTCCGGTCGACCCGTGGAAGGTGAGCGCGCGGTGACGGCGATGCTCTCCGCGGCCACGATCGCCGCGGCCCTCGGCCAGTTCCCGCCCACCGCGGAACAGACCGCCGTGATCGAAGCGCCCCTGGCGCCCGCCCTGGTGGTCGCGGGCGCCGGCAGCGGCAAGACCGAGACCATGGCGGGTCGTGTCGTGTGGCTCGTGGCGAACGGGCTCGTCCGCCGCGACGAGGTTCTCGGGCTGACGTTCACGCGCAAAGCCGCGGGGGAGTTGGCCGAGCGCATCCAGCGACGGCTGCAGCGGCTGTCGGAGTTCGAGACGCGGGGGTTGCTCGCCGCGCTGCCCGCGTTGCACGAAGCGGGGCGCCTCGCCGTGTTCGCCGAGCTGGCGACACTCGAGGGAGCGCGCGCAGACGCCGCCCGCCATGACGTCCTCGATGCCCTCGCGGCCGAGACCGGTGCCGCCGACGCCGTCGCCGACGACGGCGACCACCTGCTGCACCGGCCCACCGTGTCGACCTACAACAGCTTCGCCGACTCGATCGTGCGCGAGCACGGGCTGCGCATCGGGCGCGACTCCGAGGCCGCCGTGCTGTCGGAGTCGGCGGCCTGGCTGCTCATGCGCCGGGTGGTGTTCGCCTCCGACGACCCGAGACTCGAAGAGCGTCAGGAATCCCCGCGCACGTTGATCGACGCGGCCCTGCGCATCGCGCGCGACGGCGTCGACAACCTCGTCGACCTCGACGCGCTGGCGGCGTTCCCCGACGACTTCGGTCGCATCGTCGATCGGCCGTCGACCTCGGCGCGCGTCACCGTCTACAAAGAGGTGGCGGAAGCCGCCTCCCGCGTCTCGGCGCTGTCGCTGCTGGCGCGTCTCGCCGCCGACTACGACCGCGAGAAGGCGCGCCTGGGCGTCATGGACTTCGCCGACCAGGTCGCCGGCGCCCTGCGCATCGCCCAGGAGCATCCCGCCGTCGTCGAAGAACTGCGGGCGCGCTATCGCGTCGTGCTGCTCGACGAGTACCAGGACACCTCGGTCGTACAGACTGATCTGCTGGCGACGCTCTTCGGCGGCACCGGGGTCATGGCCGTCGGCGACCCCCAACAGGCGATCTACGCCTGGCGCGGAGCGAGCGCGGGAAACCTGGGCGGCTTCCCCGACGCGTTCGCACCAGACGGCGGATGCCAGCGCTTCGCGCTCCTCACCAGTTGGCGCAACAGTGCCCGCGTGCTCGGCGCCGCCAATGCGGTGCTCGCGCCCCTCGCGAACCGGGCGGCCGTCGCCGTCGAGGAGCTGCGCTCGCGCCCCGGGGCCCCGGACGGCGTGGTCGAGATCGCCTTCGAGAACGACCTCGACGCCGAGGCCGACCGCGTCGCGGCGTGGTTCGTCGGGGTCCGCGCGGCACGGGCTGCAGAGGGGCGCGGCACGACGGGAGCCGTGCTGTTCCGCAGCAAGAAGCACATGGTCCGCTTCGGCGACGCGCTCGGGCGCCGTGGCATCCCTCATCGCATCCTCGGACTCGGCGGTCTGCTGACGACACCCGAGGTCGTCGACGTGGTGTCGGTGCTGCGGGTGATCAGCGACCCCGAGGCGGGGTCGGCGCTGATCCGGCTCCTGTCGGGCCCCCGGTGGGCCGTGGGGCTCGCCGACCTCCGCGCCCTGGCGCAGCTCGCGCGCCGCCTGGCCACGCACGATGTTGCGCTGCAGCCGCTGGCTCCCGATGTCGTGGACCGCCTGCGATCGACCCCCGGTGCCGACCGCGCGTCGCTGGTGGACGCCCTCGACTTCGTCACGCGCCAGACCGACGGCCATGGGTGGCTCACCGACATCACCCCCGAGGGCCGCGCCCGCCTGCGCGAGGCCGGGGCCGTATTCGCCGCGCTCCGCCGCAGCGTCGGGGCGCCCATCCCCGAACTCATCGGCCTGATCGAGACGGAGCTCCGCCTCGACATCGAGCTGGCCGCGAACGAGGCGCGGGGCCCTGCCCTCATCGCCTCCGCGCAGTTGCGCGCCTTCGTCGACGAGATCCGCGGGTTCCTGGCGGCCGATGAGTCCGGCTCCGTCGCGAGCCTGCTCGCCTGGCTCGATCACGCCGAACAGGCCGACGAGTTCGCCCCGCGCACCGAGCCGCCCGAAGACGACGTCGTCCAACTCCTCACGATCCACGGGTCGAAGGGACTGGAGTGGGATGCCGTGGCGGTCGTGCGCCTCGTGACCGACGAGCTACCCTCGCTGCCCCGCGATACGAAGGGGTGGCTGGGTTTCGGCATCCTGCCCTCGGAGTTCCGGGGCGATTCCGCGTGGCTGCCGGTCTTCGGATGGCGCGGGGCCGAGACGCAGCAAGACCTGAAGGCGGCGATCGACGCGTTCGTGGCCGACAACCGGGATCGGCAGCTCGATGAGGATAGGCGTCTCGCGTATGTCGCGTTCACCCGCGCCCGTGACCACCTCATGCTGTCGGGGTCGAGCTGGTCCGGCACGAAGCGGCCGCGGCTGCCGAGCATCTTCCTCGATGAGGCCGCCGAGGCACTCGGGGTGGAGCTGACCGTCGACGAGGCGGGGGAGGATCCCTACGACGGCGAGCGGCGGCTGCTGCACTGGCCGCTCGATCCGCTCGGGGCGCGGCGCACGGCGATCTCGGCGGCGGTCAGCGCAGTGACCGCGGCGCGCGCAGCACCTCCGGCCGACGCCGACGACGACCTCGAGCTGCTGCTGGCGGAGCGCGCCGATCGACTGCGTCCCGTGCACACGCCCGCGCCGACGCGCATCCCCGCATCGCGGTTCAAGGACTTCGTCGCCGATTACGGCCGCGCCGTCGAGGACCTTCGCCGGCCCATGCCCGAGCGTCCGTACCGGCAGACCCGGCTCGGCACGCTCTTTCACGCGTGGGTGGAACAGCGGTCGGGCCTCGTCGGCAGCGGCGTGGGGCTCGACGACGACGGTCTCTGGGACGACGACGAGGACGGGGCCTCGGCCGCCGACGCCGCCGAGCTCGAGCGCCTGCGCGCGTGCTTCGAGCGTTCCGAGTGGGCCGGCCTCAAGCCCCTCGAGGTCGAAACCGAGATCGACTTCGTCACGACCCGCCTCGACGGGCGCGAGCACGTCGTCATCTGCAAGCTGGATGCCGTGTACCGCCGCGGCGACCGGTACGAGATCGTCGACTGGAAGACGGGCCGCCCGCCCACCAGCGAGCCCGAGCGCCGCTCGCGCATGCTGCAGCTCGAGCTGTACCGCGAGGCGTACCACGCGAAGCACGGCATCGACCTCGACCTGATCGACGTCGCCCTCTTCTACGTCGGCGACGAGCTGGTGTTGCGCGGCTGACCCGCGGCTTTTGTGGGCAGGGGCCGGTGGCCCGTGGTCGTCGCGGCGTGGTTTGGGGCGCGGCGCGTGCATTCGGGGCCGTCGATGCGCGCCCGGGCGTACGGAGGGCGCCCCACTCCGTGGGGGTGCGCCGCGGTGGGTGTGCTGAGGTCGTCGCGGCGCGGGTTTGGGGCGCGTTGCGTGCGTTCGGGGCCGTCGATGGGCGCCCGGGCGCACGGAGGGCGCCCCGCTGCGTGGGGGTGCGCCGCGGTGGGTGTGCCGAGGTCGTCTCGGCGGGGTTTCGGGGCGCGTTGCGTGCGTTCGGGGCCGTCGATGCGCGCCCGGGCGTAGGGAGGGCGCCCCACTCCGTGGGGGTGCGCCGCGGTGGGTGTGCTGACGTCGTCGCGGCGCGGGTTTGGGGCGCGTTGCGTGCGTTCGGGGCCGTCGATGGGCGCCCGGGCGTTCGGAGGGCGCCCCACTGCGTGGGTGTGCGTGCCGGCGGGTGTGCCGAGACTGTCGCCGCGCGATGTCGGGGCGCGTCACGTGCACCGGGGTGGTCAGCGTCCACCCAGTGCGCGGACAGCACTCCGGAGAGGGGGTCGGGCTGGCGCGGTGGGGTTTGGGGCGCGTTCTGTCGTTTGGGGCGCGGAAAAGCCCGCCCCAAACGGTAAATCCCGCCCCAAACCGTGGGAAAAGGGAGGGCAGCCCTCCACCGGCGGGATGGCCGGCCGGCTCGGGCTGGCGCGGTGGGGTTTGGGGCGCGTTCTGTCGTTTGGGGCGCGGAAAAGCCCGCCCCAAACGGCAAATCCCGCCCCAAACCGTGGGAAAAGGGAGGGCAGCCCTCCACCGGCGGGATGGCCGGCCGGCTCGGGCTGGCGCGGTGGGGTTTGGGGCGCGTTTTGTCGTTCGGGGCGCGAAAACCCCGCCCCAAACGGCAAATCCCGCCCCAAACCGCGGGGGAGAGGAGCCGGAAGCGCCGGTCAGGCCCCGTCGCCCGACACGCCCCAGCGACGCAGGGCGGCGCGGCTTGCGCGAGCGGCGTCTTCCTCGTCGTCGATGTGCGCCGCGCCGGAGTCGGAACCGCGCGAGCCGTCCCCGGACGACGGCTGGGCGCCGTCGGCGGATCGGAAGTCGTGGTCCTCGCGGACGGCAGGACCCGCGGGTTCGGCCGCGACCGCCGCGCGCGACCACAGCGAGGTCGCGTCGGTGTCACCGCTGAGGGCGGGACCCTGAGCACGGTCGTCCGTGGAACCGCGGGCCGGGTCCGCCCACCCGTCGAGGTCGAGCGGTTCGGTCTCGCCGGGCTCGGCGCGGTCGGGCACCGGCAGTTGGTCGACGCGGATCGCGCCGCTGTCGGCGTCCGACTCCTTCACGTCGGCGAGGGCTTCGGCCAGCGCCTCCGCCGCGGCGGCGCGGTCGCGCTCCGCCGAGAGGTACAGCGACAGCGCCTCGGGGTCGTAGGCGTCGGTCTGCATCGAGGTGTCGACAGCGGCCGGGGTTGAGACCGGCGGCACGCTCTCGACGAGGGCCATCGCGTCGTCGATGTCGCTGCGGGAGTCGGGGACGATGTGGTCCCCGCGCACGCCATCGGCCAGGGCGTCGAGCAGCGCGACGGCGTCGGCGACCACGTCGGATTCACCCGCGTCGTGACCGTGCACGAGCCAGCGCGCGAACTCGAGCTCGGCGTAGAGCCGGGCGCGCTCGCGCAGCAGGGGGTCGGGGGAGCGGTCGCCGGCCGCGGCGTAACCCGCGTGCACGTCATCGGCGGCGAGGGGAGCGGATGCCAACCACCGCAGGTCCACGGCGGGATCGCCGACGCTGAGGCCGGCCCAGTCGAGGATGCCGACCACGTGAGGGATGTCGTCCTCGTCGTCGGCGAGCAGGATCGACGAGCTCGTCGCCCCGCCCAGCACGACGGCCGATTCGAAGCGCCACAGCTCGTCGACGTCGAGCGCGCGCCGCCACCGCAGCATGAGGTCGTCGCTGACACGGCCGGTCGCGTCCGCGCGGTCGAGGAGTCGCTTGACGTCGTCGCGCACCTGCTCCGCGGAACGCACCGGAAGACCGTCGGTGCGCACGATCGAGACCGGCAGGGCGTGCACGGCCGCCAGGGCGCCACCGATCGCGGGCGCGTATCCGGGCCCCTTGGGCAGGTGCGCCGGGTCGATGCGGTAGCCGTCGATGCGGTCGACGACGAGCACGCGCTGCGTTCCGGAGCCGCTCTCGCCGATGACTTCGGGCACGGCGAAGGGCAGCAGGGCGCGGACGCCGGCCGTCAGGGCGTGCAGCGCGCGCGACTCGGCGGCCAGGTCGGCGGCTCCGTCCTCACCCGCGGGCATCCGGATCACGACCTCGCGCCCGTCCGCGGTGCGCGCCAGCGCGGCGTCGAAGCGACCGGCGGCGTTCTCGGTCAGAGCGCTGACGTTCGAGAGGGCGGCACCGGGCAGGGCCGTTGTCGCCGACGCGGCTAAAATGAGGGGCGAGCGTGCCATGCCCCCCAGGGTAGGTCGGGCCTTCCTTCACCGGCCCGCGCCACGCCCTTGACCGGGGAGGTCGGTCGTCCGACCGGCCGCTCCCGCCGCCGTCAGAGAGGTGTTCGATGCCGCGTCCCGCGTCTTCGTCGTCCGAGGTCCCGCTGACCGTCGATCGCTCGGGCGGTGAGCGCGACGACGAGACCCTGCTCGAGCGCGTCCTGGCCGAGCCGAGAACCCTGGCCCTCGCCGTCCGCCGAGACGTCGCGCCGGTGCGCGACGGCCGCCTGGCGCTGATCGCCCCCGCGCAGCTCGCGAAAGACCACGTCCGAGCGTGGGCGTTCCTCGGCCGCACCCCCGACGGCACCGCCGTCGTGCTCGCGGTGCTCACCGACGATGCTCCCGACGACCTGATCCCGGATGCCGAGGGGACACCGCTTCGCGCGGCCGGTGGCGACCTGCCCGCCGGCGAAGCCGAACTGCTGACCACCGCCGTCGCCCTGGCGGGGTGGCTGCGCGACGCCGCGTTCTGCCCGGCGTGCGGCTCGGCGACCGAGCTGCGCCACGCCGGATGGTCGCGGCACTGCCCCGTGTGCGGGCGCGAGCACTTCCCGCGCACCGATCCCGCGGTGATCGTGCTCGTGACCTCGGCAACCAGCGACGACCGCATCCTGCTCGGTGCCAACGCGGCCTGGGGTGGCGAGCGGTACTCGTGCTTCGCGGGGTTCGCCGAGGCGGGGGAGTCTCTCGAAGACGCCGTCGCCCGCGAGGTCGGCGAGGAGGCCGGGGTGCGTCTGCGCGACATCGCGTACCGCGGCTCGCAGGCCTGGCCGTACCCGCGTTCGCTCATGCTGGGCTTCCGCGCCGTCGTCGTCGACGATGCCGAAGCCCAGGCCGACGGCGACGAGATCGTCGAGGTGCGATGGTTCGACCGCGACGAGATCGGCGCTGCGCTGCGCGGTGAGGGCTCTACGCAGCTTCCGGGTCCGGCATCCATCGCTCGTCGTCTCATCGACGACTGGTACCGGGGCGTCGCATGACCGGGCCCCTCGACGGGCTCGACGAGTACCAGCTCGAAGCCGCCCGCGCCCTCCGTGGTCCGGTGTGCGTGCTGGCGGGAGCGGGTACCGGCAAGACCCGCGTCATCACGCGGCGCATCGCGCACGGCGTCGACACGGGTGCGTACTCGCCGCAGCGGGTCATGGCCGTCACCTTCACCGCCAAGGCCGCGGGCGAGATGCGCGGCCGTCTGCGCGCTCTGGGCGTCTCGGGGGTCTCCGCCCGGACGTTTCACGCCGCCGCCCTCGCCCAGGTCAACTTCTTCTGGCCCACCCTCGCCGGTGACCAGGCTCCCTCGATCATCGACAACAAGGTGCGCATGCTCGCGCACGCGGCCGACGGCGTGGGCCTCGCCCCCGACACGGCCACCCTGCGCGATGTCGCCTCGGCGATCGAGTGGCGCAAGGTCACGCTCCGCTCCATCGAGCAGTACGCGGCCGATCGTCCCGACGGGGTCGGCCGGCTCGGTGTCGACCAGGTCGTCGCTCTGCAGCGCGCGTACGAGAAGCTCAAGGACGAGCGGCGCCAGATGGACTTCGAAGACGTTCTGCTGACCTGCGCCGGCATGATCGAGGCCGAACCCCGCGTCGCCGCGGCCGTGCGCGAGCAATACCGGCACTTCACGGTCGACGAGTACCAGGACGTCTCCCCGCTGCAGAACCGTCTGCTCGAGCTGTGGCTCGGCGACCGCCGCGACCTGTGCGTCGTGGGTGACGCGAGCCAGACGGTCTATTCGTTCACGGGAGCCGACGCGCGCTACCTGCTCGATTTCGAGCGCACGCACGAAGACGCCCGCGTCGTGCGCCTCGAGCGCAACTACCGGTCGACCGCTCCCGTGCTCGCCGTCGCGAACGACCTCATGCGGGGCCGGGCCGGCGCCCTCGAGCTGAAAGCCGCGAGCGACGACGAGACGCCGATCCCGACGGTTCGCGCCTTCGACGACGACGAGGACGAAGCCGCGGCCGTCGCCCGCTCGATCCGCGACGCGCTCTCGCGCGGGGTCGACCCCCACGACATCGCGGTGCTGTACCGGGCGCACGCGCAGTCCGCGGCGCTGCTGTCGGCCCTGGCCAAGGTCGGCGTGGCCGCCTCGGTGCTGGGCGGGCGCAAGTTCTTCGACCTGCCCGAGGTGCGCCAGGCGCTCATGGCGCTGCGCGCGGCGTCGGTCGCCCCGCTCGACACCGGGTTTCTGCCGACCGTCCGCGACGTCCTGCGCAGCGTCGGCCTCACCGACGACCCGCCCGAGGCGGGCGGCGCGCTCCGCGAGGCGTGGGAGGCCCGCGCGGCCCTCTTGCGCCTGGCCGAAGAGGCGCCGGAGGGCACCGACCTGCGCGCGTTCACCGACGACCTGCAGGCACGCGCGCGCGACCATCACGAGCCGACGACGCGCACGGTGACGCTCGCGACGCTGCACGCCGCGAAGGGTCTGGAGTGGGATCACGTGTACCTCGTCGGTGTCAGCGAGGGCCTGCTGCCGATCTCGTACGCCACGACCTTCGAGGCGGTCGACGAGGAGCGACGCCTCGCGTACGTCGGCGTCACGCGAGCTGCGCGAACGCTGTCGGTGAGCTGGGCCCGAGGTCGGGGTCGGATGGAGCGTTCTCCGTCGCGCTTCCTCCGAGAGATCGGCAGTGGCAGTCTTCGCTCGGCTGATGCAGGGTCCAGGCCCGCCGGAACGAATCGACGCGCAGGCGCAGCGACCTCGTTGTCGACCCGATAGGTCCGCCGAGCAAAAAGCGGGCGGCCCGCCCCGCCTCGGCCGCCAGCGCAGCATCGACATCGGGCCGCGGGCGCCCCACGAGCTGCGCCGCGACCGTGGCCCACTCGGGGTCGTCCCGCCTCCGGTGCGCGTCGAGACACGCGAGACACGCCGTCCGGCCGGGCATCACGACCGGACCGATCGTGGCGGTCGACCCGTCGATCACGAGCGGCAGGTGAGTCACGTCATCGGCGACGAACGCCGCCGCCCGGCGCGGGTCGATGCGGTGCGCACCGAGCAGCACCACGCGCGTCGAAGGCGCGACCCTCTCGCTCGCCGCCCCCGCCCACGGCACGACCCGGGACCGCGCGGGCAGCGCCGCGAGCACCGCGCGGGCAGCCCGGGGCGGCAGATCGTCGTCGACCTGAAGAGCGATGGGCGGATGCCGTGACCTCTTCACCAGCGCCGGAGCGACCGCCGCGAGCAGGGCATCGGCGTCTCCGTCCCCGGCGCCGTGCACGCGTGCGAGACCCCGCACGGCGGGCGCACTCGTGCCCTCGACCAGGGCCGCCACGACGATGTCGACCCACGAGCCGACGAAGGGCGAGACGGCGGCGGCGGGAGCGCCGAACTGCACGCTCCCGTCGGTCCGCCAGAGCGGGGGAGCGGCGGAATCGAGTCGGATCATCGCCCGATCATCTCTGCACGAAAGACTCCGGATGCCGTTGTCCCCAGGGTGAAGAAAGCGAAACGCCCCTGGGGAGGAACGTCATCCTCGCCAGGGGCACCGAGCTTCAGGGGCGCCGAGCTTCAGGGGCACCGAGCTTCTGGGGCGCCGAGCCTGCGGGGCGCCGAGCCTCCGCGGCACCGAGCCCCGCAACACCTCACACCGGGCGCTGATCTCCCGGCGCAGCCTCGTCGTCGCCCCCGTCGCGAGAACCCCGCGACCCGCCATCCGCCGCGCCACCTGACGCACCGCCGCCATCCGCCGCGCCACCTGACGCACCGCCGCCATCCGCACCGCCACCTGAAGCACCGCCACCGGGAGCACCGCCACCGGCCGCACCGCCATCCGCCGCGTCGCCGGGGTTCCCGGCATCCGCCCGCTCGTCCTTCCCCGCCCCGCCGTCACGCCGCCCGCCGTCGGCCTCCTCGGCCAACAACTGCGCGAGGGCGTCGTCCATGGCGTCCGACGGTGCCGCTTCTCCGCGCGAGGCCGCGGTCAGGCGCGCGATGAGCGCGGCGGGGTCGTCGATGTCGTCCGACGAGGGCATGAGGTCGGGGTAGTCCCACAGCCCGTCGCGACCGTCGACGCCCACGGCGTCGGTGACGGCGCGCCACATGGCCGCGGCCTCGCGCATGCGGCGCGGGCGCAGCTCGAGGCCGACCAGGGCACCGAGCGCCTGCTCGGCGGGGCCGCCCACTGCGCGGCGGCGCCGCACGGCCTCGGCGATGCGTCCGGCCGAGGGGAGGCGCGAGGTCGCGTCTTCGGTGACCACGTCGACCCAGCCCTCGATCGTCGCGAGCAGGTTCTCGAGGCGCGTGAGGGCCGCGGTCTGCTCCTCCGAGCGCTCGGGCAGCAGTGCGCCGCTCTCGAGGGCACCGCGCAGCTCTTCAGGCTGCGAGGGGTCGAAGCGCGATGCGAGGTCTTCGAGCGCGTCGGTGTCGACGCGGATCCCGTGCGCGAAGTCGCGCACCTGCGAGATCACGTGCAGGCGCAGCCAGCGCGCGTGACGGAACAGCCGCGCGTGGGCCAGCTCGCGGGTCGCGAGGTACAGCGCGAGCTGGTCTTCGGGGATCTCGAGGTCGCGACCGAAGTCCGCGAAGTTCTGCGGCAGGATCGCCGCCTCGCCGTCGGGCATGACCGGGATGCCGACATCCCCGCCGCCCACGACCTCGGTGGAGAGCCGGCCGACGACCTGACCGAGCTGCGTGGCGAAGAGCGAACCGCCGACCGTGCGCATGAGGCGACCGGCTCCCGCGATCATCTCCTGCATGTCGTCGGGCGCCTGCTGGCCGAGGGCCGCGGTCAACGCGTCGGCAATGCTCGTGGCGACCGGCTCGGCGAGCTCCTGCCAGACGGGCAGCGTCGCGCTCACCCAGGCGCCGCGCGTCACGGCCCGCGGGGGACGCGGCAGGTCGCTGATCGAGGTCGCCTCGCCCAGCCACAGGGCGGCGAGCGTGAACGCCTGATCGAGGTCGGTGCGCTGGCCGGTGGTCACGCCCAGGCCGTCCTGGTTGGCGATGTGCAGGGCCTGACGCTCGGCCAGGCTCCAGTCGACGCCCTCCTGCGTGCCGGCGAAAGCGCCCTGCAGCTGGTTCATGACGGCCTGCAGCATCGCGGGGTCGATCTGCATGCCCGACAGGCGCGAGAGCTGCTCGGGATCGATGCCGCTGACATCGCCCGACATGAGACGGCGCATGAGTTCCTGGAACTCGTCCTCGGGGCTCCGGTCGCCGCCGGGGTTGTCGTCTGCCACGTGATCCGCCTTTCAGCCAGGTCTGGGGGAACGGGTTCTACGCTAGTCGCACGCTTCCCCGCATCAGTCGGCCCGGCCCCGCGCCGCTTACGCCGCGCGCGAACGACCCGGCAAAGGATTGAGACCGTGACCCTGTTCGATGAGAACGTCTCCGTCGTGCCCGCTCCGCGACAGCGGTGGCGGCGCGGCACCGTCGTGGGTGTCTGGTCCCTGACCATCGCGGTCATCGTGCTGTTCGTCATGACGTTCCTGCCGTCCGCCTACGTGATCCAGCAGCCGGGCCCGGTGTACAACACGCTCGGCACCGCGGCATCCGCCGACGGGCAGCAGGTGCCCCTCATCACGGTGCCCGACGAGAAGGACTCCACAAGCACCGGCCAGCTCGACCTGCTCACGGTGCAGGTCAGCGGCAACCGCGAGCACACCCCGTCGTGGATCGAGCTGGTCTCGGCGTGGTTCGACCGCTCGCGCGCCGTCGTTCCCATCGACCGCATCTTCCCGGCGGGTCAGAGCACCGAGCAGCGCAACAGCGAGAACGCCGCCCTCATGACCGACTCGCAGCTCGAGGCGAGTGCCGCGGCCCTGCGCGAGCTCGGCTACGACGTCCCGCAAGAGATCGCGGTCAACTCGACCGACGACTCCGGTGCGGCGAAAGACAAGCTGCAGCAGGGTGACGTGATCACGAGCGTCGACGGCACGGCCGTCGCGACCATCGACGACATCCGCGCCGCGGTGCAGAAGGCCGCCGGGCAGCCCGTCACCATCGGCTACGAGCGCGACGGCACGGCATCCACCGTTCAGATCACCCCCCGCGAGACCACGTCGGACGGACAGACGCAGTACCTGCTGGGCGTGGTCCTCATGATGAGCTTCGACCTCCCCGTCGACGTCAAGATCCAGCTGAACGACGTGGGCGGCCCGAGCGCCGGCATGATGTTCGCCCTGGGCATCATCGACAAGATGTCGCCCGGCGACCTCACGGGCGGCCAGCACATCGCCGGCACCGGAACGATCGACGCCGACGGCAACGTGGGCCCGATCGGCGGCATCCGTCAGAAGCTGTACGGGGCTCGGGATGCCGGTGCCACCTGGTTCCTCGCCCCCGAGGCGAACTGCAACGAAGTCGTGGGCCATGTGCCCGACGGCATCCGGGTCTTCTCCACCTCGACGCTGTCGCAGTCGCTCACCATCCTCGAGACGATCCGTGACGGGGGCGATCTCGACGCCCTTCCGACGTGTACTTCGTGATCGTCCTTTCACGGCGAACCCCCGGGACGCCGCGCCTAGGATGGACGGGTGACCACGACCTCGGCGCCGAACCAGGCCACGCCCCCTAACCGCTCTCGACGGATCATCTCGATCACTCTGGCGGTGATCGCAGCGCTCGTCGTGGCGTTCTTCGTCTTCGCGAACCTGTACGCCGATTGGCTGTGGTTCGACCAGCTGGGCTTCACCACTGTGTTGACCACCCAGTGGATCGCCCGCAGCGTGATGTTCGTCGTCGGCTTCCTCGCGATGGCCGTGCCCGTGTGGGGCGTCATCCAGCTCGCCTACCGCCTTCGCCCGGTGTACGCGCGTCTGAGCTCGCAGCTCGACCGCTATCAAGAGGTCGTCGAGCCGCTCCGCCGCCTGGCGATGTGGGGCATCCCGATCTTCTTCGGCTTCTTCGCCGGTTTCGCCGCGTCCGCCCAGTGGGAGACCACGTGGCTGTGGATCAACGGCGTCTCCACCTCCACCACCGACCCCCAGTTCGGTCTCGACACCGGTTTCTATCTGTTCGGGATGCCGTTCTACGCAGCCGTCCTCGGGTTCGCGTCGGCGGTGGTTCTGGTGTGCCTCCTGCTCACCGGTGTGGTCTCGTACCTCTACGGCTCGGTCCGGGTGGGCCAGCGCGAACTGCGCATCTCGAAGGCCGCCCGCATCCAGCTCGCGATCCTCGCCGGCATCTACCTGCTGCTGCAGGGCGCGAGCCTGTGGCTCGATCGCTTCCGCACGCTCGTCGAGCCGTCGGAACGCATCACGGGCCCTGGCTACGTCGGCGCCAACGCCGTCATCCCCGGCCAGACGATCCTCGCGATCGCGGCCATCATCGTCGCCCTGGCATTCTTCGTCACGGCGTTCATCGGCCGCTGGCGCTACCCCCTGATCGGTACCGCGCTGCTCGTCGTCTCGGCGATCGTCGTGGGCGCTGCCATCCCGTGGGCGGTCAACACCTTCCAGGTGCGCCCGAACGAGCTCGCTCTCGAGAGCCAGTACTACCAGCGCAACCTCGACGGGACGAAGGCCGCGTACGGCCTCGACAACATCGAGAAAGAGAACTTCCAGGCCACCACGACCGCGCAGGCGGGTCAGCTGCGCAACGACGCCGAGTCCACCGCGCAGCTGCGCATCATGGACCCCGCGATCATCGGCCCGACGGTCCGCCAGCTCGAGCAGTACCGCGCGTACTACCAGTTCAAGACCCCGCTCGACGTCGACCGCTACACGATCAACGGGCAGACGCAAGACACCGTGGTGTCGCTGCGCGAGCTCAACATGGGCCAGCTCGGCGACGCGGCCTCGTGGCAGAACACGACCCTCGTCTACACGCACGGCTACGGCATGGTCGCGGCCGCCGGTAACGAGCGCACCGCCGACGGCGACCCGGTCTTCCTCGAGCAGGCGATCCCGGGCACGGGCTTCCTCACCGATCTGAAGTACGAGCCGCGCGTGTACTTCGGCGAGAGTTCGCCGCAGTACTCGATCGTCGGCGCGCCCGAGGGCACCGATCCGATCGAGCTCGACTACCCGCTCGGCGCTGACGGCGGCACCGAGACCCGCACGACCTTCACCGGCAACGGCGGACCCAGCGTCGGCAACGTGTTCAACCGTCTCATCTACGCGCTGAAGTTCCAGTCGGAGCAGATCCTCTTCTCCGACAGCGTCAACGCCGACTCGCAGATCCTCTACGACCGCAACCCCAAGGACCGCGTGCAGAAGGTCGCGCCGTACCTGACGCTCGACAGCGACCCGTACCCCACGGTCGTCGACGGTCGCATCAAGTGGGTCATCGACGGCTACACCACGAGCGCGAACTACCCGTACTCTTCGGGTGTCTCGCTCTCGCGTGCGATCGCCGACTCGAACAACCCCGCCCCGACCTACGCGCTGGATGACATCAACTACATCCGCAACTCGGTCAAGGCCACCGTCGACGCCTACGACGGTTCGGTGACGCTCTACGCGTGGGACGACCAGGACCCGCTGCTCCAGACGTGGCAGAACATCTACCCCTCGACGATCAAGCCGTGGTCCGAGATGTCGGCCGACCTCATGAGCCACGTGCGGTACCCCACCGACCTGATGAAGGTGCAGCGCTCGATGCTCGGCGTGTACCACGTCGACGACGCGACGTCGTTCTACCGCCAGGACAACCGGTGGACCACGCCGAACGACCCGCAGGACCCGGCGACCTTCCAGCCGCCGTACTACCTGACGATGAAGATGCCGAGTCAGCAGGACCCGACGTACTCCATGTTCACGAGCTTCATCCCGGCATCCCAGGGTGGTCAGGCGAGAAACGTGCTCACGGGCTACCTCGCCGTCGACTCCGACGCGGGTAATCAGCAGGGCGTGAAACGCGACGACTACGGCAAGCTGCGAATGCTCGTGATCGACTCGTCGACCACGGTCCCCGGCCCCGGCCAGGTGCAGAACACCTTCGACTCCGATACCAACGTGTCGTCGCAGATCAACATCCTGAAGCAGGGACAGTCGCAGGTGCTCAACGGCAACCTGCTGACCCTCCCGGTGGGCGGCGGTCTGCTGTACGTGCAGCCCGTGTACGTGCAGTCGTCGGGTGACACCAAGCTGCCGCAGTTGCGACGCGTGCTCGTGGCCTTCGGCAACAAGATCGCGTTCGAGAACACCCTCAGCGAGGCCTTGGACACCCTGTTCGGTGGCGACTCCGGAGCCAATACCGGCGACGAGACCGTCACCCCGACCGACCAGGGCGATGGCACGGGCGGCTCGTCGGGTGGCACCACGACGGTTCCGACCGGCGACTACGCCGCGGCGCTGCAGGAGGCGCGCGATGCGCTGAACGCCCGCCAGGCGGCGCTGACCAGTGGCGACCTGACCGCCTTCGCCACGCAGGATGCCCGCCTCACCGCGGCCGTCCAGCGTCTGCTCGACCTCGAGTCGAACGGCCAGGGCGGTACGGCGACCACCTCGCCCACCCCGGCCCCGTCCGAGACCCCCGCGGGCTGACCCCCGGGGCTCGACCCCACCGACGCCGGCGTCCCGCACCTCGCGGGGCGCCGGCGTCGTCGTTCACCGGCGCGGCGCCCCGGCACGCCGAAACGGCATCTCGCTGACGAGCCCGCGTCCGCCTGCAGCCCACTTGTCAGCGAGTTGAAGTCTCGCGACCCAAGGGGACCCGCAGCACGCCCGCGCCCCGATCGCCTCGGGCGCTCCGAGCGCCCGACCGAAGCGTGCCCCGCAGCCCCGGCCCCGACCCCCAGCGCCTTACGCGCTCAGGAACCACCACCAGATCAACAACATCGTCGTGCCGAAGCCGGCGATCTGGTTCAGCCACAAGAAGCGGTTCCAGCCGGCGGTGGCGCGGTCGGACTCGGCATCCGTCACGTTACGGTACGGCCAGCACACGACGAGGTACGGCACCACCAGCACCGCGGCCAGAGGCCCGGGCCACGCCGTGAACAGCATGGCGACCCCGGCCAGGGCGTAGCAGATCAGCGCGAAGCGCACGGTCCAGCGCGCACCCCGCGCGGTGGCGATCGACGAGATGTCGGCGGCGCGGTCGGCCTCGACGTCTTGCACGGCCCCGAAAGCGTGCGAGGCGATGCCCCACAGCGCGAAGGCCACCAGCACGAACACGAGCTGCGGCGTCCATACGGCTCCGGCCAGCACGAGCCCGTACACCGCGGGCGAGAAGAAGTGGATACTGCTCGTCATCGAGTCGGCGAACGGCCGCTCCTTCAGCCGCAGCGGCGGCGCGGAGTAGAACACGACGAAGAACAGGCTCACCGCCAGCACCAGCCACGACAGCGGCGACCCGATCACGACGAGGTACACCACGAACGGCAGGCACGACAGCGCCGAGGCCCACAGCGTGATCCTGTGCATCCGCTTGTCGAGCACCGCGCCGTGCGTGCCGCCCTTGCGGGGGTTGCGTAGGTCGGACTCGTAATCGAACACGTCGTTCACGCCGTACATCGCGAGGTTGTACGGAACGAGGAAGAACAGGATGCCGATGATCAACGGCGCATCGACCGTCCGCGTGGTCAGCAGATAGGCGGCGGCGAACGGGAACGCGGTGTTGATCCAGCTGACCGGTCGCGACGACACGAAGAGCTCCCGCAGCACGCGGCCGGGGGTGAGGGCGGCGGGGGCGGTCATGCGGTGTCCTTCGAGCGCAGGGGAGTGAGCAGTGTGTACAGCGCCGGCAGCAGGAACGCGGCGCACAGGGGGTAAGCGAAGTCCTCGATCGGCGCGAGGCCGAGCTTGAGCCCGCTCAGGTGCTCCTGAGGATACGAGAACAGATCGACGGCGATCATGAGGTTGTCGAAGACGAGGGTGAGACCCACCAGCACCAGGGCGGTGAGACCCGAGGATGCCATGCGCTCCCGGAACCGCGGACGCCGCAGCGTCGCGAACGTCACGGCGACGGTCACCACGACGAACGGCAGCACGATGAGCGGGTACGTCACGCGCCCCGCCCCTCGGAAGCGGCCGCGCCGGGATCAGCCCCGGCCAGACCCCGCCGCGCCCGCGCCGCAGCCCGCCGCTCGAACACCGCGAACATCACCACCGCCAGGTAGCTCAGGAACAGCAGGAAGAACACTTCCTCGAGCGGCAGGTGCGGCGCGAGCGTCACGCCGACGAACAGCGGGCTCTCGCCCTTCACGAACACGCCCGTCGCGATCCCCACGAGGTCCCACGCGAGGAAGAACACCGTCCCGCCCAGCACCGTCAGCGTGGTGCGCAGAGGTGCGACCCGCAACGCGAGCGCATACTTCCAATCGATCAGCATCATGCCGACCAGCGAGAAGAGGATCGCGCCCAGGTAGATCCCGGGCATGTCAGACCGCCGCGCGCGCGGGCTCCGACAGGGGTCCGGCGGTGGTGTCGCCGGTCAGGCGCTTGACGACGAGCTCGGCCGAGATGAGGCACATCGGCAGCCCGATGCCCGGCAGCACCGACGTGCCCGCGTAGTAGAGGTTCGAGACCTTGCGCGAGCGGTTCTTCGGGCGGAAGATCGCGCTCTGGTTCAGCGTGTGCGCGAGCCCGAGCGAGTTGCCGTGCCACGCGTGCAGGTCTTCCTTGAAGTCCTCGGGCGCGATCGTCTTGCGCACGACGATCCGGTCGGCAAGATCCGGGATGCCGGTCCACTCGCCGATCTGAGCGATGACACGGTCCGCGGCCTTCTCGATGCGCTCGTCGCCGGCACCCGAGACGCCGCCGCGCCCGCTGTCGGGGTCGGCGGGCACGGGGACGAGCACGAACAGGTTCTCGTGCCCCTCGGGTGCGACGGAGTCGTCCGAGGCGCTGGGCCGGCAGATGTAGATCGACGCGGGGTCGGGAATGCGCTTATTCTCGCCGAAGATCGCGTCGAAGTTCGTGTGCCAGTCGTCGGTGAAGAGCAGGGTGTGGTGGGTGAGCTGCGGCAGCTCGCCCTTCACGCCGAGCAGCAGCAGCAGGGCGCCGGGGCTCGGCACCTTGTCCTTCCACCACTTCTCGGGGTACTGGCGGTCCTTCTCTTCGAGCAGCTCGTTCTCGGTGTGGTGCAGGTCGGCGCCCGAGACCACGGCATCCGCGGCAATCACTCGACCGTCGGCGAGACGCACGCCGCGGGCTGTCCCCGACTCGGTGATGATCGCCTCGACCGGGGTCGACGTTTCGATCGTCACGCCGCGCTCGCGCGCGAGCTTCTCGATGGCCGTGATGATCTCGGTCATGCCGCCCTTGGGGTACAGCACGCCGTCGCCCAGGTCGAGGTGGCTCATGAGGTGGTACAGGCTCGGCACCTCGAAGGGCGACCCGCCGAGGAACACCGCGGGGTAGGCGAGGATCTGCTGCAGACGCGTGTTCGTGAAGTCGGTGGTCACGCGCTTCCACAGCGTGCGCGTGAGCAGTGGGATGAGCGTGGGCAGGCGCTTCACGAGCGCAGGGTCGCGCAGGCCCTTGGTCGAGGAGTACGGGTCGTAGAGGAACTTCGACGTCGACAGCTCGTACGCGTCCTTCGCCGAGTCGAGGTACGCCTCGAGGTTCGGCCCCGAGCCCGGCTCGTGCTCCTCGAACAGCGCCCGCACGGCCTCGCGGCCGGAGACGATGTCGATCGGCTCGCCCTTGCCCGGAGGGCCGTACACGCGGTACGCCGGGTCGAGGCGCACGAGGTCGAGCTGCTCGTCGGCGCTCGTTCCGAGCAGGCGGAAGAAGTGGTCGAACACCTCGGGCATGAGGTACCAGCTGGGGCCGGTGTCGAAGCGGAAGCCGTCCTTCTCCCACGAGCCCGCGCGGCCACCGAGGGCGTCGCGCGCCTCGAAGAGGTGGACGTCGTGTCCCCGGTCGGCGAGCAGGGCGGCGGTTCCGAGACCGGCGATCCCGCCTCCGACGACGACGATGCGCTGGGCGCTCATGAGCGTGAACCTTTCGGGGGGCGACCAAGCAGGGCGCGGGCGGCGAGGGTGGCTTTGACACCGTCGGGAACGCGGACGCGGGGTGCGCCGGCGGGGGAGGAGCGGAGGCGCCGAGACAGTTCGGCGAACAGGTCGTGGGCGGTCTGGACCGCGGCGCGGCAGTCGGGTGGCAGGTGGGGGATGACGGATGCCGCGGCGGCGAGGTCGGCGTCGATCCGGTCGAGCACGGCGACACGTCGTTCGTCGTCGGCCGCGCCATCGAGGTAGTCACGGCCGAGGCGGTCGGCGTCGTCGGCGAGGTCGCGCAGGAAGTTGACGTCCTGGAACGCAGCCCCCAGGCGTCGCGCGCCGTCGACGAGGTCGGCCGCGGGGCGGGCAGGCGCCGACATCCCGGCGTTCAAGAACACCTGAAGGCACATGAGCCCGACCACCTCGGCCGAGCCGTAGACGTAGGCGTCGTGCGAGAGGTCGTCGTGCTCGGCGGTGTCGAGGTCGGTGCGCATCGACGCGAAGAACGGCGCGATCAGGTCGTCGCCGATACCGCACTCCCGCGCCGTCCGCGCGAAGGCGTGCACGACGAGGTTGGCGCTGAAGCCGGTGGCGATGGCATCCCGAACCTCGTTCTCGAGCCCGTCGAGCACGGCGCGCTCCCGCTCGGGAGTGAGCCCCGCGTCGTGGGCGGGTCCGTCGACGATCTCGTCGGCCACGCGCACGAGCGCGTAGATGTTGCGCACGTGCGGACGCGGGCGGGGCCCGAGCAGGCGCGCGGCGATGCCGAACGAGGTGGAGTAGCGGTTGATCACCGCGGCGGCGGCGTCATCCGCGGTCTGGGAGTACAGTTCGAGGCCCGTGGGCGCATGACTCACGGAATGCGCTCCTGCACGGCCTGGACGAGGTCACGGAGCATGGCCTTGCACGGTCCCGACAGGGTCGACGAGTCGACGATGTCGAGGGTCTCTTCGAGGGTGTCGAAGATGAGGCACTCGAGGTCGGCGCGGGCTCCCGACTGCGCGAGGGCCTCCTGGGCCGCCCGCACCGCGATCGGACCGGTGTGCGCCTGGGCGAGGGCCTCGCTGACCTCGGGCCAGCTGGGCGACTGGCGCGCGAGCGAGATGAGGTGCGTCTTCTTCGCCTCGCGCAGATCGCAGCCCTCTTCTTTGCCCGACATCTCGGCCGTGCCGAAGGCGCCGATCAGGTCGTCGACGAGCTGGTAGGCCAGGCCGAGTCGCTGCCCGAACCGCTCGAGGGCGTACAGCGACGCCGTCGACGCGCCTGCCATGAGAGCCCCGGCTTGCAGCGGCGCCGAGAACGAGTACGCAGCAGTCTTGTCGCGCGTGGTGCGCAGCACGGCGTCGGCGTCGATCTCGCCCGCCGAGACGGCGTGCTCCACGTCCGAGAGCTCGCCCATCGCCGAGATGAGCACGGCGTCGTCGAGGATCTCGAGCAGGGGCCGACGCATGTCGTCGGGGAGTAGCGCGAGAGAGATCATGCGCCCGGCCTCGTGCAGCAGCAGGTCGCCGGCGAGGATCGCGGCCGCGTCTCCGAGGGCGGCTGAGCCCTTGGCATCCGCCCCCTTCCGCTCTCCCCGCGCACGGAACTCGCCGCCCACGTTGGGCAGGCCGCGGCGTTCGGTGTCGTTGTCGATCACGTCGTCGTGGATGACGAAGGCGGTGTGCAGCAGTTCGAACGCCGCCGCCACCTGGTACACGCCGATGCGGTTGGGGTCGTCGCTGAAGTCGGTGCTGCCGCGCATGATCTCGAAGGTCGAGACCACGATGAGCGGCCGGAAGCGCTTGCCGCCCTCGGTCGCGCGACGAATGGCGGATGCCAGGAACCGGGCGCCGTCGCCGAGGTTGGTGGCGCGACGCTGGAGGCGTGAGAGAGCGCCGTCGAGCTCGCGCTCGATGCCGATGCGCGAGACGGGGGCGGATTCGAGGTTGATCATGAGGCCCGCCTCACGGGTTGAGGGGTCTGGAAGAGGTGGAGCTGCTGCGCCTGCAGCACGAGCCAGGGGCTGAAGGCCCAGGGCGTCGCCTCGAGCGAGGCGGCGAGTTCGAGGGGGTCGACCCAGCGGTACTCGGCGACCTCGTCGGGGTTGGGTTCGGGGTCGGCGTCGGCGCGGGCGACGTAGACGGGGCAGATCTCGTGCTCGACGATGCCGCTGGCATCCACGGCGCGGTAGCGGAAGTTCGGCAGGGCCAGCTCGAGGTCGCGCACGGCCAGGCCCACCTCGAACGCGGCGCGGCGGTGCACGGCCGACAGCACGGGCTCGGCGGGGCCAGGGTGTCCGCAGAACGAGTTCGTCCAGACGCCGGGCCACGTTTTCTTGTGCAGCGCGCGGCGCGTGACGAGCACCTCGCCCGCGGCGTTGACCACGTGACACGAAAAGGCCAGGTGCAGGGGGGTGTCGGTATCGTGAACGGTGGCCTTCGGGGCCGTGCCGGTCTCGTTACCGAAGTCGTCCAGGAGGACGACATATTCGGTCTCGCTCATCGTGCCTCCCGTTTGCTAGTTTAGCTAGCGATGTAGGCTTGACTATACCGACGCCGAAAGGGGGTGTCCACCGTGACGAAAGCCGTGTCGGCCTCTGGTACAAGGCCTGCCGTGACCCACACCCTACGCGCCGTTCAGACCCTCAGCGACGCCCTCGATCGTATGCATTCGGGGATGAAGGGCGAGATGGACATGAACGCCAGCGACCTCGCGACGCTGCGCATGCTCACCATCCGCGAGTACCGGGGTCAGATGGTCAGCCCGCACGACGTGGCGACCCACCTGCGCATCTCGACCGCGTCGACCACCAAGCTCATCGACCGCCTCGTCGCCTCGGGCCATCTCGAACGCTTGCCGCACCCCTCCGACGGGCGGGCGCGCGTCGTCGTGCTCACCGACAAGTCGCGGCGCGAGTTCTTCCGGCATTTCGGCGTTCACCTGGGCGCGATGCGAGGCGTGGCCGAGCAGTTCGACGACCGCGATCTCGACACGATCGTCGCCTTCATGGACTCGCTCACCGAGTCCATCACCACCGAGGACTGACGCGCCGCCCACGCCCCGCGCCCCGCGTCACCCCCGCGCCACCCGCACCCCGACGTCGTCGAACGCGTCGCGCTGACCGCCCCCGCGCCGCGCCGTCGCGCGCACCTGGGTCGGCGCATCCGACCACCCGCCGCCGCGGAACGCCCGCGCGTCGTTTTCACCCGTCGGGTCGTATAAATCAGCACACCACTCCCAGACGTTGCCGAGGGTGTCGAACAGTCCGTGAAGGTTCGGCATCCGTCCTCCGACCTCCGTCGGGCCGCTCAGGCCGTCGGCGGCCGTCCAGGCGACCTCGCGCACGGGTCCGTACGACGACGAGGTGGAGCCGGCGCGGCAGGCGTACTCCCACTCGTCTTCGGTGGGCAGGCGGAAGCCGTCGGAGTCCACGTCGCGCGTGACGACCTCGCCGTCGAACGAGTAGACGGGGTCGAGGCCCTCCCACTCGCTCAGCGCATTGCAGAGGCGAATCGCCCGCAGCCAGCTCAGCTGCGTCGCCGGGCGCCGCGGATGACGGGACGGGATGCCGAGCAGCTCGGCGAGCTGCTCCTCGGTGATCGGGTACACGCCGATCTCGAACGCGTCGACGACGATCTCGCGCCGCTCGAGGCCCCGCAGATCCCCGCGCAGCACCCGACCCGCCGGGATCCGCGCCATCTCCACGTCGGTCACGAGAGTTCGACCATCCACAGGTCGCTGTCACCGGTGATGAACAGGCGCTTCTCGTCGGCGTCGAAGGTGCAGTTGCTCACCACGTGCGGGGTGGGGATCACGCCCAGGCGGGCGCCCGTCTCGTCGACGATGACCACTCCCGCCTCGCTCGAGATCCAGAGCCAGTCGCGGCTGTCGACGACGAAACCGTCCGGGATGCCGGCATCCACCGTCGCGAAGGTCCGCGGCGCCCCGAGGGCCCGGCCGTCCCACGCGCACGCGACGACGCGGGGGAGCGCCTCGGCGTTCGACTCGGCGACGTACAGCGTCTTCTCGTCGCGGCTGAAGGCGAGGCCGTTGGGCTGGTCGAGGTCGATCATGCGCTCGAGCCCGTCGCCGTCGCGCCAGCGGTAGACGCTCTGGTGGGGGAGGGCGGGGTCGGCTGGGTACCCCTCGCGCGGATCCGAGATGCCGTACGTGGGGTCGGTGAACCAGATCCAGCCGTCGGATGCCACGACCAGGTCGTTCGGCGAGTTCAGCGGCTCACCCTCGAAGGCGTCCACAACCAGTTCGGTGCCGTTCTCGTCGGTGCGGCTGATGCCACGGCGCCCGTGCTCGGCCTGCACGAGGCGGCCCTCGGCATCCATCGCGTTCCCGTTGGCGAAGTTCGACCGGTCGCGCACCGTGACGATGCTGCCGTCTTCGCGCCAGGCGAGGGTGCGGCGGCCGATGACGTCGCTGAACACCAGGGAGCGCTCTTCGGGCCACCAGACAGGCCCCTCGGCCCACGTGGCGTCGGCGTAGAGCGAGAGCAGGCGCGAGGTGCGCGGCAGGACCGCTGCGAGGCGCTCGTCCCAGACGCGCGGGGGTGCGACGTCGACCGGCTCGGGGGAGCGGGGAGGCTGCAGAATCTGACCGTCGAGGGGAATGCGGGGCATGCCCACAGTCAATCCCGCGCGCGGCCCGGGACGAGCCGGGTTGACGCGCTCACCCGAAGGGGTGGGGCGTCGGCGCACCGGGAGTCGTCGCGAACTGGATGAGCACCTGCAGGCACGGCTCATCGCCCACGGTGCCCGAGAGGTGACCCTGGTTGCCGTCGACCTCGGCGGTCTCGAGGTCTTGCCCGAAGTGGATGTCACCGGGACCCATCTCGACGCGCGAGCCGTCCTGCGTCTCGAGGAACCAGCGCCCCCGCAGCGGAATCACCCACTGAGGATGAGGCGACGGATGCCATTGCCCCACCCACCCGACCGGAAGCGCCGCGAACATCACGGCCGTCACCTCACCCGGGAACGGCCGCATCCACTGCGGGTCGGCCCCGCCGCCCACGCTCTGCAGCCCGAAGTTGCGCATCACCGACTCGTCGAGCCGGCTCTTGCCGTCGAGCCCCGTCCACATGTGCACGAAGGGCAGCGTCGGCGGGGTGTCGGCGTCGCGCCCGTCATTGTCGAGCGGGGCGGTGGTGGTGGTCTGCATGCGTCGAGTCAACCGGCGCGGAAGGTGGGGGAGCGGAGGGTTGACGGGGGCGTTCAGCCGCTCCGAGCGCACTTCATCAAGTAATCACATGCTGCCGCCGTAGCTTTGAAACATGCTGACGAACGCCTGGACCAGCCGGGTTACCCAGGTACTGCTTTGGACCTTGGTGGTGACTCTGGGCGTGCTTGGATTCTGGGCCATTCGTCACGACGGGAATGTTGGGGTCGCCTTCATGATCGCGGCGCTCGTGCTCGCAGCGCCAGCCGCCAAGTTGTCAGAGGCCAGCGCTGCGGCGGATCCCGCGATGCGATGAATCAGAAGTAACGGATGCGCCTGTCCAGTCAACGACGAGGGGACGCCGCTGACCGAAGTCAACGGCGTCCCCTCGGAACGCATGTTGCGTCAGGCTTTACGGTTGCGACGAACCGTAGTGGCCACGGCGATCGTGCCACCTGCGAGAGCAAGGGCGCCGCCGCCGACCCACAGGCCGAGCATCGAGCTGGCGTCCATGCCCGTCGCGGGCAGGTTGTTGCTGCCGTTGGCTGAGCCACCGGTCGACCCGCTACCGCCACCGATCGGCGTGGAGCCGCCGGTGCCAGCGTCGCTACCGGCGCGGGGCCCGGTGACTGCGAGTGTGTACGATCCGGACGGGTTCTCGGGCAGGGTCACGTTGAAGGCCACCGCGCCGCTGGCGTCCGTCTTCTTCGTGGCGCTTGTCGAAGTGACGGGGAGGTTGGCGGTGGCGAGGCTACCGGGCCCGATGCCCCGGCCGGCCAGCTGGGCGGTGACGTCGGCATTAGCCTCGAAGCCCGGAACTGCGACCGGCCCGCTTTCCGTAATTTCGATGACCACCGTGCTGGGGTTATTGGCGGCGTATGTAGGCGCCTGCGTGGCGGCCTGAGCCGCAACGGGGGCTGCGACGAGCAGCGCACCGGCGAGCGCGGAGGCTGCCGCTGCCTTCTTGAGGTTGAGCTTCATGATTGCCTGCTTTCGAATCCGGGCTACCGGTGCATTTGTGGTCCGCGTTCGTGCTATCCCGTTGAGACGCAAGGGGAGGACAACAGTACAGCGGTGGGTGAGTTCTGAGAGCCTTCTGAGTATTGCCTAGGTGCGGACCGGATGGCAAATTAAGCAGGTTTCCGGAACGTAAATTTTGCGCTCGCGTGGCCACCGCTAGTAAGGGGACAACAAAGCGGCTCACTCGAGCGTGGCGACGGTCACGTCTCGGCAAGTTGCACGGACGGTCGGACTCAGCGCTGCATCCGCCGTAGGCGTGACAATCGCTTCAGCTTCTGACGCCTCAGAGACGCCGCGAACGACCAACGTAAGGGTGGCGGACGACCCGGGCATCAAGACGAAACCGTAGGTGAGCACCTCGTGGCCCCCGATGGAACCAGCGACGAAAGACGTTCCGTCTGACGTTGTGGATGAGACGAGCTCGTAACCCGACGGCAGGTAAACGTTAGGAACGACAGACGCGTTCCCAGGAGGAATGCCGTATGCGCCGTTGCCGGTGATGTAAGGCGGAAGGGTTTTCTCGGCATCCCTCGGCGCCGTATTTGTGAGGGTCACCGTGAGGGTGAGGGTTCGCGAGTTGGGGAGGGCGCCGACCTGGCATTGTCCCCAGGCGAGTTGGACATCGGGTTTCACGTAGTAACTCATCTTCGAGCCGGTGCCATCATTGAAATAGACGCCGAAGCGCGCCGTCTCGGCATCGGTCGTCGGCAACTCCCCTGCAAGAGCGGTGCCGCTGATCTGAGCCTGCTCGTCAGCTTCGGCTGACCACATGAGGACACGCCGCTCATCGACACCCCGGGCGAGCGCCGTCAGCATGCTCGCTGTCGATCCCCGACCGTCCAACAGCGCTTGGAAGACTGCTCCTGTGGCGGCGGCAAAGAGCGCATCCTGCTCGGTTGGGCTCTCGTACTTTTTGTACACCTCATTCAGCAGGAGCGGCACCGCATTGTCTGATGTCAGCGTATCTCCGCCTGGCAACGGTACGGGGCCGGTCGCCTTGAGCAGGTAAGACAGCACCACCGGGTCGACCGCGATAACACCGTCGACCAGGGTGCCCGTCTGCTTTTGGTACATTGCTTGAGCGATGGGCCCATCGATTGTAAAGTCGGGTATCTGAGTCAGATTGTGAAAATACCACGCTGGTTGACTCTGATAAACGTCTTCAATCTCGGTTGGGAGTTGTGTGATTGGGGCAGTCAGTCCGCGCGACAATTGCGTCGCGGACTGTGTTTCGCCGAGAGTGATGTGGCCCTGATCGGTTCGTAGGAGGATTGCAGTTCCGGAAATTCCGCCAAGCGAGCGCCACTCTGCGTTATTCTGCACGAGAAGCAAGTAGGACCGCGATCCCGACTGTCCTAACATCGCCGGTAGAAGTCGAGTCGCTCGCGATAGAGCGTCTAGTGCATTCGACGTGGATGTTAAAAGCGCGTCCGCGCGCGCCACGGCATTCTCCACTTCCCCGAGTAACGGGTCGCGATCCATTTGCTTGAACGGGGTGACTGCGGAAGCGGCCGCCGCGGCCGCTGAGTCAACGGGACCTTCGAGGAATGCCAGGGCGGTAGGGTCGATGCGCCCGCCAAGCGGCTTCAAGGCTTGGATCGAAGCACTCTGTGCAGCGCCAACGAGGGGGACCAGACTCTCGCTCATGAGCGTGTTCGACGAGGCGGCAACGGTGCTGAAGGCTTTCAGTTGCGGTCCCAGCCACGGGGATTGCTCCGCCAGACCCCAGAGAGGGTCCGAGGTCAGGTCGTGTGCCGCCTCCGTGCTCTCAGCGAGGCGGCTTGCAATCCGAGCGGCTTCGGACGGATCTGTCACCAACGTCGAAGTGAGCTGATCCGCGTCTGCTTGCACTTGCTCAAGGTGCCCGTACGCAATGATGCCTCGCACCCCAATCCATGTCATAACGCTGAAGAGCAGTGCTAGGAACGCGAATGTTATCAACGCCGTAACACGCCCAGCAGTCCGCAGTTGCGTTGGGAGGCTTTGCGACATCAAACTACATTCTCGATGGAGGAAAAGCGGTTAGGTGCGGAATGGCGAAGAACAAATTAGCCGTGATCAGCCGTCGCGCTGCGCCTCTCGGCTCTCCTTGCGCGAAGAGAGACCAAGTTCATCGAAAGCCTCGTCGGCCGGTGGGGCCTCCTGACGGGATGAAACGCTGGGGGTGTCGGCCGGCTTCGGGCCCCTCCCCTTCGGCGTAGAAGCGGCTTCCCGATAGCCGTAGCCGTAGCCGTAGCCGTAGCCATACGCGGAATAATACGAATCCGGGCCGCGCACGGGAACCATCGACATCACGAAGCCTGCAAGCTTTGCCCCTACAGCATTGAGAGCATCAGTTGCGCCAGTGAGTTGATGTTTTGTGGTGCGCCCCGCTGAGACCACCATCAGTGCACCGCTTGCAACTCGTGCCAAGACGGCCGCGTCGGTAACCGGCAATAGAGGGGGTGCGTCGCATAGAACGACATCGAAGTCTTTCTCGAGCATGCTCAGCAGCGTGGCCATCTGCGCTGAGCCGAGAAGTTCACTTGGGTTCGGCGGGATCTTGCCGGCAGGCAGCACGTATAGGCTACGTCCTCCCCAAGGGAGCATGACCTCGTTGACCTTCGCTCGTCCGATCAATACGTCGGTCAGGCCGGCGCCACCCTCGATGCTCAGATACTCCGCAACTTTCGGCTTCCGGAGGTCAGTGTCCAAGAGAGCTACACGTTTGCCCGCATCAGCTAGAGCGATCGCGAGGTTGATGGTTGTGGTCGATTTGCCTTCGCTCGGGATTGAACTCGTAATCACGAAGCTTGCTCGGCCACCCATGTCGAGAAACTGGAGATTGGTTCGTAGAGCTCGAAACGACTCTGCCCGCGGGCTCAGAGGATCGGCATGGACAATGAGCGGACGCTCTTTTGCTTTCGCGTCGAAGGCGATTGCGCCAATTCCCGGGGCGTCGGTGATCGCCTCAGCCTCTCGCGGTGTCCGAACGCGGTTGTCTAGGCTGGTGCGCAGGACGGCGACCAGGATGGCAAGTCCGAGCCCGACGAAAAGCCCGAGGGCGACGTTCAGGGCGACATTCGGACTGGATGGGGTGTCGGCGGCCTGCGCCTGACTCACCAAACTGAGGCGCACCGGGCTAGATCCATCGCTCCCCTCCGGCTCCAACTGAGGCACTGAAGCAGAAAGGCTCGCGGCCACAGCGTTGGCGATGTCTGCTGCGAGCTGAGGCTGAGGATTCGACACCGTGATTGAAATGAGCGTCGAGTTTGGAGCGGCGGTTGCTTTGACATGGTCAGCGAGAGCCCCGGCAGAGGTGTTCAGGCCGAGACTGTTCACCACAGGATCGAGCACGATAGGGGTGGAGACTAGACCGACGTACGTATTGATGCGAGCCTGCGTAAAGCTTGATCCTTGCTGGAGCTCGGCCGCCGTACTTCCGGCCTGCGTTGAAACGAAGATGGTGCTCGACGACTCGTAGATTGGCGTTCGCGTCACCGTGTAGGCGACCATTGCGACGATGCCCAGGACGGTCAGGAGAACCATGACGATCCAGTTCTTGCGAAGGATGCGGATGTAGTCGCTAAGCTCCATGGTGCCTTTCGAGGACGCACTCGCGGCCGGGATCCGTGCCGAAGATTTCGGGCTAAGTCTGACACAGGCGGCGCGGAATGCTGATCCTGAAACGCTGCGGCCGCGCACCGTACCGACCGCGCAGCAGGAGCAAACCCGCGCATAACCAAGCAGAGAGACTGCGCAACTTCGTGAATGGGGTCACGCGAAACCTCCAGCCTGTGCGCGATCGGTGCCTTCGGATTTCGAGCTAGACCGAGCTTGAGACGACGCGCAGAATACGTTCGACCACCAAGAGAGACGGCGCTAGCTGTCGTGCGGACCGCGCGTACGTGGAGATTGACCGCCCATAAGGATCCAAGACGTCGTCTGCATCTGGATCCGCTGGAGGGAGGAGCAGGCCGCGCTGACTGGCAACCGCACTTACGACGTGCTCAAGACGCGCGTGAATGTCATGAGGTGCGTCTGCGAGCCGGAGTGGATCCATGTCGGACAAGGACGCAGCGAGACGGTCGAACTCTCGAATCGTGAAGCAGTTGCGCACGCGAGATGGATCCATCTCGACGACGGCACGGCGATGCTCGCGCGACATCGCCAGAACGAGGTCCGCGTCCGCGAGATGCTCTGGCCGCAACCTGCGAGACCGATGGGCAGACGCCGCGCCTCGGTCCACTCCGAACTGTTCGGCAAGCATGACGGTCTCAACGGTCACTGGAGCCCCGTCACGGGCTCGCGTCCCGGCGCTCTCGACGGTGACAGGCAGGGCGGAGAGGCGGTCGCGTAGGACGAGCGCAGCGAGGGGGGACCGGCAGATATTCCCCGTACATACTGTCAGGATTTTCAGCAATGACTCTCTCCGTAACGGCGTGGCCGGGCAGTCCTTTGCCGACGAGGGGTAGTTTAGCGAAGTGCCGATTACCGACAGGGACGATGGCCCCGTATTTCCATGGGCAGGAAAAATGTCGAGCTACGAGATTGCGAGCGCTGGCGACGACCGGAAAGGCAGGAGGGTGCGTCGCCGTGACTGGAGGCTCGGGGGCAGAGCAGTTCGCCGCTGGGATGGCCGTGTCGTGGGTATCGCACTGACGTCCTGCGGATTGTCGATCGTTGTGGCCGGTCAGACAGCAGCCGTAGGAGCGGATTGGTCGGAAGGTGGTGCTCAGTTAGCGATCTGGGCGGGATTATTTGTCCCTCTTTTGTACGCGCTCTGGCTGGCGCGACCGGCTGGACTATTCCGATTCCGCCCTATTGACCTGATGTGGGGAATCGCATTCGGCTCTCTTCTCCGTATTTTTCAGGGAGTCTTGTCTGGTGCCAACGCGACGGCCTTCCCCTCCTTCCCGAGCATGTCGCCAACCCTGCCCATAACGGCTTGGGTAGAAGCGGGCCGAGCAGGGGGCCTAATCGCCCCGGTATTCGAGGAGTTATTCTTTCGCGGAATCATTCTCGTGGGGGTATACGAGGTGTGCAGGCGAAGCCTGGGCAAACTCCGAGCGGGACTCGTTTCGGGGGCGCTGTCGACCGCGCTATTCGTGCTGCTGCACGTGATCCTTTCGCCGGTGGACCTTGCGGGGTTCCTAGCCCTCACTGTCGTGTCTTTTGTATGTTCAGGGGCGGTGCTTCTCACGGGTCGTATCTGGACAGCTGTCGCTATTCACCTCACGTACAACGCTATCTATATATTCATTTCGGTTCTAGGTTCCGTGCTGGCGTAGTTCCGCGGCCTTTCGCCGAACGGCTTGCTTCCACTGATCTCAGAGTGAAGAAACTGGAGCCCTGCGCACGGGTACCGGTGAACATCCATCGCAACGTGGCGATGCGGTTCACAACCTCGTATATTCCAATGCTCAGGAGCAATACGCACACCAGTGTAATGGACCATTTCAGCCAGGGGTCGATCTCGAGGTTTTTTAGAATGCACGCCGAAAGTATGATCAAAGGCTGATGAACGAGGTAGACCACAAGTGACGAGTCGACAAATGTTCTCGTTGACCGGTGGGGCCGATCCAGGTATCGCGCAGCGACGCGGATGCATAGCAGGGCCACAGTGAGTCCGCCAGCAACCCAAAGCATCGCCGTTAGGGCCAAGGCAACGTTACTTTCGACACCGAGCACGATCTTCAGGAAGATCACGCCGGCAGTAGCTGCGAAAGCCACAGCGCAAAGCGTCCACTTAGATATGCGACGCACCCCGCTCAGACGGCTGCCGTCACCGGTACCCAGCAGGCACCCGAGCGCGAAAGCGGGGGCGAAAATGACGAAATTGCGCGAAAGAAGGCCGGCGAAAAGGGTATCGGCGTCGCAAACCTGCCATAAGGCTAGCCCAGCCACAACCGAACCGCCCGCCACACCCACTGCGCACAGGGTTATCAACGTGGGATACCGATTGAAACAGTTGAAACAGACGCGATTGAGTCGGGCCAGTCTCGAGCGACCGACGAGGCGATAGAGCAGCGCGAGAAGCGCACAATAGATAAGTAATTCCAACAAGAACCAAAGATGCATGGTCCACCAGCTGGACGGTGGGAAGACTTTCTCGAGGAAGAAATCTACAGCGCCAGTGTCGGACTCGGTTCGATAGTATCCAGCAGCAAACCACTGCACTGGACTCAGTAGTAGAGTCCCAAATACCAGCGGGATACCTAGTCGGACGGATCGTCGGCGCAGCCATGTTATCTCGCCGATACGACTCAGGATAAGCGTGGAGAAGAAACCTGCAACTACGAAGAAGGTGGGCATTCGCCAGACGTGCAAGAACTCAGCGAAAGCAGCCAAGCTGGGCGTGGAACTCGACGCTGTGACGACCCAATTTTCGCCGGAGAACGCCAATCCCGCATGAAACGGAATGCCGAGTAGCATCAATATCGCTCGCATGCTATCGAGGTATGCGATACGAGATGACTTCGCGCTCACTGCGGACTTCCCGGAAACTTAGTCATCATGCGGTTTCTGAAAGCAAGATTCAGTATGGCGACAAAAACTAGAATAACTATCAATCTAGCCGAGGCTTGCAGCAGCGGGCCTCTCAAAATGATGAAGAGATAGCCAGCGAGGAGCGCAGTGCCAACATGCGTGCCAACCTGAGCACCTAAAGGGTTTCGAAGACCCGCGGCGTACGTGCTGTCGAGCCTGGAGCCAATCAAACCCAGCACAAGCAAGAAGACGACTACACCGATCCAGCCGAAGTTCATCCAACCTTCTGTCCAGAGCGGGGAGGAGAGATTGGTGTTCCTCATCGAAAGCCATTCGCCCAATACGACTCCGCTATCGAGCGGCTTGTCGGGCCAGATTGACCGCGGCACCCAAAAGAGAAGTACGCCGAGGAGTTGACGCCCAACCGAGAACCCCACGTCGCTCGTAAATGAAATAGAATTATTGATCATCGTAAACTGGTCATAATCCTTCACGGCTATGGTCTCCCAGATGGACCCATAGGAAATGGCATCTTGGGGATTAGCGTACCTAGTCACGTCGGAAACCGGGAACACCACGATCGCAGCAATAATGCCTGCGACAATCGCGATGTCTTGGCCAACTTTCGATCGCGCTGCTGTGAAGAACGCGCCAAGCAGCACAGCGAGAAACCAATACCTGGGGTTGGATATGGGGTTATTTACAAGGATGTTCACTGCGAGAAGGCCCCACATCAAGAGCCCATCAGGGATTCGAAATCTCATGCGCTTATGGCGCCAAAGAAAAACATAGGTTAGCAGCGCAAAGAGGGGGCCAACCTTCGCCAAGGACGCCACTACCGCTCGCGTCGACTCGCCGCCATCGCTGGAGAACGATTCTGCTGTCGCGATGCCCAGATCCTGCCGCGAGCTGAAGAAGGACGCAGGTCCGCCAGCTGAGGCGACATAGTACGCCGCAATGATCAGGCTGGCGATGGAAACCGCCCTGAGAATTCGGGTTCCCTCACTCATCGCGATACCAGCCTCGACGTTGTTCTCAGCAATCTTGGCATCCGAGGCCGGCGTCTTGCGTCGACGGTGGGCAACGTACCCCAGGTCGAACGAAAAGCAACCAACCAAGATGATAGCTGACGACATGATCGGATTGATGCCGACGGAGTAATACTGTTCGCGATCTAGTAAGTACTGGGCGAGCGGCACCACGCCCATTGTTATGTATACGAACGTATAAAACACGGACACAAAAGGTCTTCGTTCAGCCGACCAGAAGATCACTGCGAGACGCAGAGCCGCGTACATCAGAGGTGCTAGTCGCAGAAGAAGTTGGCCACCGTCGGTAGCGGCGGGCAATGTCGCCAGCGCCGTGGACGGTAGGACGAGCATGAGTCCGAGACCTAGACACACGCTGATGGCACGACGCTTGTAATCCTGATTACGGGGACTCTGTGGCCTGCTCCGGGGGATCCCGGTACTCTGGCCGGGACCTGCTTGGGCGTCGAACGCCTCGCGTCGCATGGAGGTCATATCATCCTGTCCTGAACCGGAAGAGTCGCGTAAGGAAAGTGATCCATCTAACCAGGGAAGCGATGCACAGACCGACGGCAGCCCCAACCACTCCGCCGGCAACTGACCCGACGGCGACAGAACCCAACAACATGACTGCCAGGGCCAAGCTCGCGATGACGACGAACCGCTCATCGTCGAGTCCCTGAAGCGCGCCGGTCATGGGCGACGCGGCTCCGAGGAAAAGGATTGCGTAAAGTGACAACGCAAGCGTCGACCCCGTGTCTGCGTATGTCTCCCCGAGCACGAAGCGTACGATCTCTGTACCGAACAACGCGACCGGGCCGCACAAAGCTGCGAGCACAGCAGTGGCGAGAAGCAGCCGTTTTGCAATCAATCGCGCGAACGAAGGTGAGTTTCTAGCGGCGTGAGGCAACATCACTGTGCCGATAGCACCGGGGATTATCAGAGCTGGTTGAGCAAGCCTAGTAACGGCAGCATACTTAGCCGCGGCCTCGCTACCGGCGAAGAACGCCACTATGCCTGCGTCAAGCAGTCTGCTTTGTCCGGCCAGGAAGGTCCACATGTAGTGTGAGCTTGGGCGTAACACATCGATTGAGCGGGCGCCTTTGATTCCGGTGGGGATCGTCCGGCGGGCGTAAATCGAGCCTACTGCCTGAGCGAATGCCCCGCCTGCCACATAAGACGCGGCGTACGCAAGTGGAGCATCCCAACCGACAGCGACAGCAATCCAGAGTCCGCTCAAGTTGATCAGTCGTCGACCGATGATGGAAATGCTCGGTATGTATGTATTACCGTCAGCTATGGCGACACCGAGCAAAGTGTCAGCGTTCTTCTCAAGGAAGAAACCCGCTGCGAGTAATATAGCTACCAGTGACAGGCCGCCCGGAGTAAAAAGACCTGCGGCGGCGGCGAATACTAACCCGAGCGAAGACGTGGAGAGCAGATTAGCACGTAGGGCCGTTCTGACTGCGCTGGTATCCCCTCGAGCTTGAGCTTTCGATATGAACCCGGCCAGGCCCAAATCCGCTATTGCGCAAACGAATACAGCAATGCCGCTGATTACTGAAACTATCGCGAATTCGGTCGTGCTTGAGTTGCGCGCCAGAAGAATGAGAGCCGTCGCCTGGGCAGCTCCTGACAGACCTCGAGTTGTGATCAGGCTGAGGACTTGCTTCCTCATTCGCTCACCTTCACGCGCCCTGCCTCACGATAGTCACCCAGCGTTCAGCGACGGTCGACCAGGCGAACTGGCGACGCGCCTCCGACCCGACAATGGTGCGGGTGTCTGAACGATAATTGTCGATTACTGTCCGAATACCGTCCGCAAAATCGCGTGGAGACAGCGAGTTGAGCTTCATCGCGCTTCGACTGCTCAGCATTTCTGCTGCCGCCACTTTCGTGGAGGCAACCACGAACAAGCCGTGCATAGCGGCCTCGGCCACGCCGATGCCAAAGTTCTCATCTTCGCTTGGCAGCAGGAATATGTCGCTGCTCGATAGCAACTCTTCCTTTTCCGCGCCGGTGACGAGGCCGGACATACGCACGTCTCGCGTGAGATCCAATTCATCGATATATCGTTCGATCTGAGAAATGTTCAGTTCAGTGCCAGATCCGGCAACGGTTAATGTCACCCGCACCCCGTCGTCGAGAAGCATTCGCGTTGCCCGTAGAGCAACATCAATACGCTTTTTGGGTGCAATGCGTGACATCGTCAATAGTCGAACTGGGTCAGAAAGCGGCAGATCAAGGATCTGTTTCCTGGGCTCAGCGCTTCCTACGCCCGCGTAATGAACGGCATTGCCGATTTTATCTTCGATGAGCTCCTGGCGCTCGATCTCTGAACCGGTAACAAATGCGGCGATGAGCTTGTTCATCCACCATCCAGCGAGAACATGGAATGCCGCCTTCTTTGATCGTTTGCGAAGTCTTTCATATCGCGTCAGAGCACCGTGTGGCATCAGAAAAACGCGGCGTCGGTGCCATCGTGACAGCAGAATTATCGGAGGGATCCATGAGAGAAAGTAGCCGTGGATGATCACCGCATCACTACTCAAAAGTGCGCTGCGAAGATCCTGGAGCTTCGCGAAAGGCCCGCCGTGGACCTTCAGCCCGCGAGGCGGCACTGGCGGCATGGCGCCGCCGGCATCTGAGTGGGTCTTCGCGACGCTGTCCTGGCTGCTGCCGTTGATCCAGAGAAGGGCGGCTTGAATACCGGGCAGGCGGTTCAGGGCGAGATTAAGTTCAAAGGCATTTCGAGCTGGACCGCCGTCATCATGATCCAGCGTATTGACGATTTGCAGAATTCGCAGTTCGCGGGAGGACTTATTGAGCATTTCTTAGAAGTTCCCTCGTCTTCACGCCAATCTGCCAGTAGTACGAGGACAACGCGACGGCGTAGTCCAAGCCTGCTCGGCCGTCGAGAAACCCGCCTCTCGCTACAAATGCATAGAGGAAAAACGCCAGGGGCTTGAACGGTACTGCGTCGAAAATTCGTCCTTTCCGCGTTCGTTTGCTGGCGATATCCTTTTTTAGGGTTCTGTCCAGTGCAAGATGGGCCTCCCAGTCGGAATACCGGTTGTGTCGAGCGAACCAACTGCTTACAGGATCTCTGTCGTCGTGGATCAACCGGCTACGCAACTGCCCGATGGGGGCCGACGAAACTGGCTGGTAGTGTCCTTCGACTTCGCGTATGCCGGGGGCGTCTAGATCGGCCACTTCGGGGAACCGGGTGCGATGCCTGTGCACGAGCGACCGTTTCGTCACAACGTGACCGTGGCGTAGCAATTTCCCGCCAAATCTGTAGAGCAGATGGATGTCGAATGCGCCTTCTCGTCGAGTGAGAAGCGTTCGCTCGAGTAGGTACAATTCCTGCTTCAAGGCTTCAGTTGGATATTCGTCGGCGTCCAAAAGGAGCACCCACTCGTTGCTGACTCCTGCATTATCTAGGGCCCACTGCTTTTTCTTTGGGTAGGCCCCATTCCAGCGGAAGGAGACTACGCGCGCTCCGAACGATTCCGCGATCTCGCATGTGCGGTCACTGCTATGCGAGTCGACGACAATTAGTTCCTCGAAGTTGTCCAACTCGCTCAGTGTTTGGGCGATGGTGGCTTCTTCGTCTTTCGTAAGGATAACAACAGAAATCTTGCTAATCTTCATTCTTCAACCTTGAATCGCGGACCAATGAGTTCGGCCGGGTTCCCCCCCCAAATTTCGCCCGCTCCGATTTGCCCCGAAACGACGGAGAGGGGCTTGATGAGCGCCGAGCGCTGAACGTGGCTGCCGCCGAGTATTAGGCATCGAGTCGTGACCCATGCACCGTCATCAATTTGCACCGGCCGTGTGATGAGGGCCATGTCCTTACGATGAGCATGACTTCCTGTTGTGATGAAAGTCTCCTGGGAAACCACGACGTCTCGGCCGAGGACGACGTGATCCTGGTTGTGGATCCAAACGCCCTCCCCGATCCACGAGCGGTCGCCGACACGGAGCTTCCAGGGAAACTTGACTCGGGTGCGAGGTCGGAAGATGACGCCCCGTCCTATCTCCGCTCCGAATGCGCGCAATACGCGGATGCGCAGTCCCGAGCTGATCTGCCATGCGTTCGTTACGAACAACAGTTCGCAGACCGCCCAAAGGTATACCTTCCATTTCGGTTGGTCCCATGCAGCGCGTTCGCCGGGCGCCTTAGACAGATCGATCACCGGGATGTCGCTCACGGCGTCCCCTTCTTGTAACTGTGACGAAATGGTGGTCGTTGTAGGGTTCGAACCGTGTCGCAACCCTCAAGAACGCTCGTCTTCGGGCTGAACTACCCCCCGGAGACTACGGGAATCTCGCCCTACACCGGTGCCATGGCTGTTGGACTCGCGCGTCGCGATCAAGCGGTTCGAGCAATCGTGGCGCACCCTCATTATCCGGATTGGAAGATCTCACCAGGTTACGGTCAGTGGTCGAGCCGCGAAAACATCGACGGCGTCGTTGTCGACCGCGTACGACACTTTGTACCCCGCCAGCCGACGCCGCTACCGCGAGCATTGTCCGAGGTGACCTTCGGTTTGCGGCAGGTGTTCGCGCGATGGGGGCGACCTACCTCGATCATTGCGGTGTCCCCTGCGTTGTTGTCCTCCGCTCTCGTGCGCCTGCGGGCGCTGGCGACGCATCGCCGAACGCCATTTGTCGTCTGGGTCCAGGATCTATACGGCGTCGGAGTGGTCGAGACCAATCAGGGCCGTGGAGTGGCCGCGCGTGTGATCCGCTCGATCGAGAAGTGGCTGCTGATGTCAGCGTCCACGGTGGTCGTGATTCACGAACGCTTCGCCGATCGGGTACACGAGGATTTCAACGTCCCGCGCGAGCGCATACGAGTCGTGCGCAACTGGACGCATCTGCCGCCGCTGCCGTCGGCGGACGTTCGAGCAGTCCGAGAGTTGTACGGGTGGGCCGACGACGAGACTGTCGTCGTCCATACCGGCAACATGGGAGTCAAGCAGGGCTTGCATCACGTCGTCGAAGCCGGCCGTTTGGCGCATCGTCAGGGGTCCGCCGTACGTTTCGTGCTCGTGGGAAATGGGTCGCAACGCGACGATCTGCAGCAACGGATCGATGATGCACCTACAACAGCCGAGATCGTCCCGCCGCTCGATGATCGCTCTTTCGCCGACATTCTGCAGGCGGCCGACATTTTGCTTGTAAATGAGCTGCCGGGGGTGGCAGAAATGGCGGTGCCGAGCAAGCTCACGTCGTACTTCGCTTCTGGCAGACCTGTACTAGCCGCTACCGATGCGACAGGCATTACCGCGCAGGAGGTCCACGCCGCCAGCGCGGGCGTCACTGTCGAAGCGGGGGACCCAGCAGCGATTCTCAGCGGCGTTCACCGGCTGGCGAGGGACCCAGAAGCAGCCACGCGTCTTGGACAGAATGGCAGACGCTACAAAGAAACCGTTCTCGAGGAGACATTCGCGATCGATCAATTCGCTACGATTCTTTCGCTGCCCATCGATGGTGCTGGTGGCAGGCAGCATCCATCTCCGCCTTCGGCCTCGTAGCCGTCAATGAACAGGGGCAACTTCAGTTGACCAAGCGCGCACTCATCACCGGCATCACGGGTCAGGACGGTTCCTACCTCGCTGAACTGTTGCTCTCGAAGGGATACGAGGTTCACGGGCTCATTCGTCGCGCCTCGACCTTCAACACTCACCGCATCGACCATCTTTACGTCGACCCGCACGACCCGAGCGCCAAGCTCTTCCTCCACTACGGGGACCTCTCGGATGGAGCCCGTCTGGTCACCCTCATGTCAGAGATCAATCCCGACGAGGTCTACAACCTGGCGGCCCAGTCGCACGTGCGCGTCTCGTTCGACGAGCCTGAGCACACCGCCGACACCACCGGCACGGGCACCATTCGTCTTCTCGAAGCCGTGCGCCTGTCGGGCATCCAAACAAAGTTCTACCAAGCCTCCACTTCAGAGCTATATGGTGCGACCCCGCCGCCGCAGAACGAAGAGACCCCGTTCTACCCGCGCTCGCCCTATGCGGCCGCAAAGCTGTACAGCTACTGGATCACTAAGAACTACCGCGAGGCGTACGACATGTACGCCGTGAACGGCATCCTGTTCAATCACGAGTCGCCCCGCCGCGGTGAGACCTTCGTGACGCGTAAGATCACGCGTGCGGTGGCCCGAATCAAGGCTGGAGTTCAGAAGGACCTGTACCTCGGAAACCTCGACTCGGTCCGTGACTGGGGCTATGCCGCTGAGTACGTCGAGGGCATGTGGCGGATGCTGCAGGCCGAAACCCCCGAAGACTTCGTACTCGCCACGGGCGTCGGTTACACCATCAAGGACTTCCTCGAGGTGTCGTTCGGTCACGTCGGTTTGGACTGGCAGGAGTTCGTCAAGTTCGATGAGCGCTACCTCCGCCCGACCGAGGTCGACGCGCTGATCGGCGATCCTGCCAAGGCAGCAGACAAGCTTGGCTGGGTCCCCTCGGTGCACGGAGACCAGCTCGCCAAGCTAATGGTCGACGCCGACGTCACAGCTCTCGAGCGGGGCCCGGAGTGGATCGACACGGTCTCGCTCCCGACCTGGGGCAACGCCGAGCTCCTTGGGGCGCGCGCGTGAGCACAGCCGTTGACGGAGTCGAGTACACCGCAGGCGAGCTCGACCGCGACGCGACGTTCTATGTCGCGGGCCACCGCGGGCTCGTCGGGTCGGCAATTGTTCGGAAGCTCGAGTCGTCGGGCTTCGAGAACGTCGTCGGGAAGACATCGGCCGAACTTGATCTAAAGGATCGCGACGCTGTCTTCGCCTACATGGGGGAGACCAAGCCGAAGTACGTCGTTCTGGCGGCCGCGAAGGTCGGCGGCATCCTGGCCAACTCCACCTACCCGGTGGACTTCCTCAGTGACAACATGCGCATCCAGGTAAACGTGCTCGATGCCGCTCTCGCGAACGACGTCGAGCGCGTGCTCTTTCTTGGCTCGTCGTGCATCTACCCGAAGTTCGCGGAGCAGCCGATCCGCGAGGAATCTCTGCTCACCGGTCACCTCGAACCGACGAATGACGCGTACGCGATCGCCAAGATCGCCGGCATCCTGCAGACGCAGGCCGTCCGACGCCAGTACGGTCTGCCGTGGATCAGCGCGATGCCGACCAACCTGTACGGCCCCAACGACAACTTCTCGCCAAAGGGGTCACACGTTCTGCCGGCACTCATCCGCCGCTATGACGAGGCTGCTCACTCGGGCGCGGCGAGCGTCACCAACTGGGGGACCGGCAGGCCCCGCCGCGAGTTCCTGCATGCAGACGATATGGCCGACGCCTGCCTGCACCTCATGGAGCACTACGACGGGCCGGACCAGGTCAACGTCGGCACTGGCAGCGATGTGACCATTCGGGAGATCGCGGAGACGATCGCGCGCGTTACGGGCTACCAGGGTGAAACCGAGTGGGATACCTCGAAGCCCGATGGCACGCCGCAGAAATTGCTGGACGTCTCGAAGCTCGCCGAGGCCGGGTGGACGGCATCCATCTCCCTCGAGGAGGGCATGGAGCGCACGGTCGCTTGGTATCGCGACCACGTCGGCAGCATCCGCGAGTAGATGTTCCGACACGTCGTGTTGTTCCGGGTCCGTGACGATGTCGCGGACCCGGACCTGTTGGCAGCCATCGGTGCTCTGCGCGCGCTGGGCGACTCACCAGAGGTGACGCAATGGGCCGTGGAGCTGTCGCTCGACACTCGTAAAGGGCGCGTCGTAGTGGAGGACGGCACGTTCATCGATGCGACCGCATTTCAGCGGTGGCGCGGGGGAGAGGCCCACGAAACGGTTGCAGCACGCATGGCCGAGATAGCCGACTGGTGGGTCGGCGATTGGGAGCCTCGACAACTCTGAATGCGCGCATAGCGTTTCCACGAGATTCGCGCAACGTCCCCCAAAAGGGGGACAAGAGTCGTAGCATCGCCTGCAACGGATTCCCATCCGATCGATATGGGGCTCCGAACAAGTGTCAGATCAACTGCCGGGATCTCATCCGTAGCGTCTCGAAGGCGAGGAGCAATGCGAAACACTTACATGCAGCAGGCGAACAGCGTGCCGATCTGGGCGACCCCTCTCGTGGCGGCGCTTCTCTGGACGGCTGTCGTAGTTCTGGCGATCGCCGGCATCGCCATGCTGACCGTTCACGGTGACACGGGGGTTCTTCTCTTCGTCGCCGCACTAGTCGTGGCCGCGCCTGCGGCTGCCGCGTCTCGCCTTCGCAGTTATCTGTGACGGAACGCCTGCTCGGCCGGGGGGCCGAGGGTGGTTCTGAGAGCAAACGGTGAGACGAGCGAAAGCCCCGGGTCTTTAGGATCCGGGGCTTTCCGCTTGCGTCGAGTCCGGTCTGCGAGCCTGACTAGGACACGCGAGCTAAGGCAGAAGGCCCCGGATCTGACGATCCGGGGCCTTCTTCTTGTTGCGGGGGCAGGATTTGAACCTACGACCTCTGGGTTATGAGCCCAGCGAGCTACCGAGCTGCTCCACCCCGCGGCACAAGAGAAAACATTACCCGCGGATGAACGAACCCGCAAATCCTGACGTACAGCCCGGGAGTGTCGCGAGAGAATGGGCCGGTGAGCAGCAATATCGACGATTTCGCCGACGGGCGGCCGGAAACACCCGCCCAGCGCGCCGACCGCAACTGGAACGAGATTCTGCAGGAACTTCGCGTCCTTCAGACGGGTACGCAGATCCTCACCGGCTTCCTGCTGGCGCTCGCGTTCCAGGCGTCGTTCGCCGATCTCGACTCGGCCCAGCGAGTGCTCTACCTGGTGCTGATCTGCCTGGCCGCCCTGAGCGCGGTGGTCGCGCTCGCCCCGGTTGCCTTGCACCGAGCGGTGTTCCACATGCAGGTGAAGCCGGCGCTCGTACGCGTGGGGCACAACGCCTTGCGCGGGGCTCTCGCTCTCGTCTCGCTTCTGCTGATCGGCGTCGTGGCGTTCGTGTTTGATGTTGTCGTCGGGTTGGGTGCCGCCGTGGCATCCGGAGTCGTGCTGGGGGTGATCATCCTCGTACTGTGGATCGTGGTGCCGATCACCGTTCGGCGCCGAGGGAGGGAGAGCGCTCGATGACTCACGACACCGTCGGCATCGCCGTCGCGCAGTTCGCTCCGTCCGCCTCGCGCGAGGGCAACCTCGCCGACATTGCTGACGCCGCCCGGACGGCCGCCGCGCGCGGCGCCCGCGTCGTCGTCTTCCCCGAGTACTCGAGCTACTTCGTCGACCCCTTCGACTCCTCGCTCGCGGAGAACGCCGAAGACCTCGACGGCTCCTTCGTTCGCGGCCTGACTGCTCTTGCCGCCGAGCTCGACGTCGTTATGGTCGCGGGACTGGTCGAGAAGGCCGACGACGGTCGACGCGTGCGCAACGCGGTCGTCGCGGTGGGTGCCGATGGCATCCGGGCTGTGTATCGAAAGCTCCACCTCTACGACGCGTTCGGCCAGCGGGAGTCCGACTGGGTCGAGCCGGGGGAGATCTCTCCGCCGCAGACGTTCGAGGTGCAGGGGCTCCGGTTCGGCTTGATGACCTGCTACGACCTGCGCTTCCCCGAGGTCGCGCGCACGCTTGCTGATGCGGGGGTCGACGTGGCGCTGGTTCCGGCGGAGTGGGTGCGTGGGCCTCTCAAGGAGCACCACTGGAAGACGCTGCTGACCGCCCGAGCCATCGAGAACACGTTCTTCGTCGCCGCCGCCGATCACCCGCCGCCCCTCGGCGTGGGCCACTCGATGGTCGTCGACCCGCAGGGTGTGGCTCTGGCCCAGGTGGGCACAGCGACCGACGTCGCCGTGGCGCACATCGACCCCGCCGCGATCGCGCGCGTGCGGCGTGTGAACCCCGCGCTGGCGCTGCGGCGGTATCGAGTGACGCCGCGCTGAGCATGCGAGCGGTGCCGTCGACTGAATCAGTCGGCCGCGGGAATCAGTTCCGCCCCATCCCCGCCAACCGCCCCGCCGCGTCCTGCAGCACCTCCACCCGCTTGCACGCCGCAAACCGCACGAGGGTCGCATACTCCCCGCGGTGCTCGGGCGTGACGAAAGCGGTCAGCGGAATACCGACCACCCCGGCGCGCGAGGGCAGGTCGCGACAGAACGCGTCGGCGTCGATGGCACCGAGTGGGGCGGCATCCACCACCGTGAAATACGAACCCGCGGGAGTCGAGACGTCGAATCCGGCGGCGCGCAGGCCGGTACCGAGCAGGGCGGCCTTGGCGGCCATCTCGGACGCGACCGAGGCGAAGAACGCATCGGGCAGGCGTAGACCCACGGCGATCGCCGGCTGAAAGGGCGAGCCGCCCACGTAGGTCAGGTACTGCTTGACGGCGAGCACGGCCGAGACGAGGTCGGCGGGTCCGGTCACCCACCCGGTCTTCCACCCGGTGAGCGAGAACGTCTTGCCGGCCGACGAGATCGATACCGTGCGCTCGAACGCCCCGGGGAGGGTCGCGATGGGCACGTGCGGACCGTCGAACACCAGGTGCTCGTACACCTCGTCGGTGACGATGATCGCGTCGTGCTGGTGGGCCAGGCGCACGACCTCGTCGAGCACCTCGCGCGAGAACACCGAGCCGGTGGGATTGTGCGGGTCGTTCACGAGGATCACGCGGGTGCGATCGGTGACGGCGGATGCCAGCTGCTCGAGGTCGGGCTGGAAGTCGGGCCACCGAAGGGGCACCGGCACGAGCTTCGCACCCGACAGCGCCACGCACGCCGCATAGGAGTCGTAGTAGGGCTCGAACACGACGACCTCGTCGTCGGGGGAGTCCACGAGCGCCAGCAGGGTCGCGGCGAGCGCCTCGGTCGCCCCGACGGTGATGAGCACCTCGCGCTGCGGGTCGAGCTCGAGCCCGTAGAAGCGCCGCTGGTGCTCGGCGACGGCGGCCAGCAGGTCGGGAAAGCCGCGCCCCGGCGCGTATTGGTTGATCCCCGACGCGATGGCCGAGCGGGCGGCATCCAGAACCGCTTCCGGCCCGTCCTCGTCGGGGAAGCCCTGTCCGAGGTTGAGGGCGCCGGTCGCGGTCGCCAGCGCGCTCATCTCGGCGAAGATCGTGGGAACCGAGGTGCCGTCGGGCGCGAGCAGACCCGCGCCGCGGGCGGTGCGCTGCCAAGCGCCGGGGATGTGTCGCATGGATCCAGGATGCCGCACTCCCGTGCAGCGCAATCGGGAATGCCGGGCGGGTGCGTGCTGCTAGACCCATAGAGAGGGCGCATGCGCGTCATAGGTGGTCCACAGGAATGGTGGTCATCGTAGAAGCACCTGGAACAAGGAGCATCCCATGAGCGACACCACGGACAACCGTCCCGAGGGCATCCGCCCCGAGGACAACAGCCAGCCCACCACCTCGGCCGCGAACGGCGCCGTTCCCGCGTCGCCGCAGCCCGAGTCCACCACCCCGGCCGCCGCGCGCTACGACGCACCGCCGGTCCCCACCCGCTCGCCGGCCTCGGCCGCCGCGTCGTGGCCCGCCCCCGCCGCGGGGACCGCGCAGCACGGTACCCCGCAGTCCGGAGCCGCCCAGCACGGCACCGGCTCGGCCCACCCCGGCTACGCCTCCGCCCCCTCGGCTGCGACCTCGCCGACGGGTCAGTCTTTCGGCCCCGGCGCCACCGACGCGCACCCCACGCTGACGATGCCCCCCGCGGCATCCACCACCGCCCCTCGCAAGAAGAGCTCGGCGCCGCGCGTCGCGGCCCTGCTGGTCGCGGCCGCCCTCGTCGGCGGTGGCGCGGGCCTCGGCGGCACCTACGCCGGCCTCAACCTCTGGGGCGGCTCGAGCACGACGGCCGCCGCGGGCCCCTCGGCCATCACGGTCAACAACCCCGACAGCGTCAACAACACCTCCGCGGTCGCCGCGAAGGTCGTGCCCAGCGTCGTCACCATCAGCGCCACCGGGCAGCAGTCGGGCGGCACGGGTTCGGGCGTCATCCTCAGCCAGGACGGCTACGTGCTCACCAACACGCACGTGGTGACCCTCGACGGCCAGACCGGCAACGCGACCATTTCGGTGACCACCTCCGACGGCAAGGTCTACGCGGCCAAGGTCGTCGGCACCGACCCCACCTACGACCTCGCGGTCATCAAGCTCGAGAACGCCTCGGGCCTGACCCCGATCGAGTGGGGCGACTCGTCGAAGCTCAACGTCGGCGACACCACCATCGCCGTCGGCGCTCCGCTCGACCTGCCGAACACCGTCACCACCGGTATCGTCAGCGCGCTGAACCGCTCGATCCAGGTCGCCTCGTCGGCCGCCCCGAGCGACGGAAGCGACCAGCAGCAGCAGTCGCCCGGGCAGGAGAGCCCCTTCCGCTTCGACTTCGGTCAGGGCCAGCAGCAGCAGTCGACCAACCAGACCATCAAGATCGCGGTCATCCAGACCGACGCGGCTATCAACCCCGGCAACTCGGGCGGTGCGCTCGTCGACAACCAGGGCAAGCTGATCGGCATCAACGTCGCCATCGCGAGCGCCGGTGGATCGTCGTCGTCGGGCGGACAGTCCGGCAACATCGGCGTCGGCTTCTCGATTCCGTCCGACATCGCCAAGCGCGTGTCGACCGAGATCATCGACAACGGCTCGGCGTCGCACGGTCTGCTGGGGGCTTCGGTTCAGGATGCCGCTTCCATCCAGGGAGCGACCACGACCGGTGCCTACATCGCCGACGTCTCGGGCGGTGGCGCAGCGCAGGCCGCCGGACTGCAGAAGGGTGACGTGATCACCAAGTTCAACGGCATCCCGATCACGAACTCCATCGACCTGACTGCTCAGGTGCGCGCCCTCGCGGCCGGCAGCAAGGCCGAGGTCGTCTATAACCGCAACGGCCAGGAGCGCACGGCCGAGGTCACCCTGGGCTCGATGCCCACGAGCTGACCCGCTCCGCACGAACGAGAACGCCACCCCTGTTGAAAGGGGTGGCGTTCTCGTGTGTCAGGACAGCGGTGCCAGTCGGCTGATCGCCGCGAGAGGGATGCCGACCCAGTCGGGGCGATTGCGCGTCTCGTAGATCGCCTCGTACACGGCCTTGTCGAGCTCGAAGGCCTTGAGCAGTGAATCGTCGGCGTCGCGGGGGCGGCCGGCGGTATCGGCGTATCCGTCGAGGAAGGCCTGCTGCGCGGCGATCACCCACGCGCGCACGGCCTCGCCGTCGTCGTCGGCGACCGCACCCGAGACGTAGTCGAACGAGCGCAGCATGCCGGCGACATCGCGCACGGCGACATCGGGCTGCAGGCGCTCGTCGATCGGGCGCAGCGGCTCGCCCTCGAAGTCGAGCAGCACCCACCCGTTCGAGGGGGTGTCGAGCACCTGACCGAGGTGCAGGTCGCCGTGAATTCGCTGCAACGCCGGCCACGGCCCGTCGAGGGCGTGCTCGTAGATGCCGTGGATGCGATCGGCGTAGGGCTTGAGCTCGGGAACCTCCATTACCGCGATCATCAGACGGCGCTCCCACGCGTTGGCCACCGCCGACCGGTCACCGGCGCTCGGCATGAGCGTCGAGAAACGCTCGGCCAGGGCCACGTGCATGCCGGCGACGCTCACCCCGAGGGCGTAGGCGCGTTGCGAGAAGTCCTCGCCGGCCGCGGCGGCGTCGAGAGCCACACGCCAGGCGTCCTCGACGCCCTCGAAGAACTCCTGCGCGAAAGCGAGAGATCCGCTGACTGGAACGCCCTCGGGAGTCATCCACGTGCCGCGCACCTCACCGATCGCTCCGGGCACGAACGTGGCCCCGTCGGCGGCCAGAGCGGACTGGAGCTCAACATCGGGATTGATCCCCGGGTTCACCTGACGGAACAGTTTGCAGATCACGGGTACACCCGGGTCTTCACCCTCTGGGCGATAGATGATCGAGGTGTTCGACTGCTCGCCGCTCAGCACGCGCGCGGTCACGCGCTCCGGGAGCGGACGGCCGCCGGTGGCCCCGAGCGGAATCCCGCGGAACCCGTCTTCGTCTCGACCCACCTCGCCGCCGACCGTGACCAGCGCGAACAGCGCGTCGGTGAAGGCGGGGTCGGTCGTGGCATCCGCCCACACCTGCCCGTCATCGGCCGCGCCGATCAGGCTCCCGGGGGGAACGGACCCCTCCGCGCGCCGCGCCACGGGCACCTGGTAGACGATCGCCGGTTGCACGGCCTCGTCGCGAACGAGCAGGAGTCGCGCGTCGGCGGCGTCGAGCGGCCAGTCGGCCACGAGAGTCAGCCGCGGGTTGCGGCCCTTCGTGCCGTACCAGCGTTGACGCGGCATCCAGACAGCGAGGAGATCGAGGAGGTCGCCCATGTCGCGAGGCTAACGCGCCGATCCTCGCACCGCGCGGGTCTTGCGCGCGGCCCCTCGTCGATGAGAGAGGGTGAGATTCAGGATGCCGACGGCCCCGCGCCCTCGTTCGCCTCGAGTTGCGACGACTCGGGGCGGGTGCGTCTCTTAGGGGCCGCGCGGCGTCCGGCGCCGGCGATCGCCCCGCCGACGCGACGCAGTCCGCCGACCGCGGCGTGCTCGAGGCGCTCGGTGCCGGGCTTGGGCTCGAGCTCGGCGGGGAACGCGCGCGGGGGAGCGCCGAAGGCGCGGCGGGCGTTGACCAGCACGCGACGGCCGAGGATGTGGTTGCCCGCACCCCCGACGACCGCACCGACGCCGAAGGGCAGGGCCTTGCCGATCCATGACGCACCGCCGCGCGTGGCGAACTGCCGCACGAACGTAGTTTTGAGCCGGTCGACCAGCGGGCCGACCATCGCCCGCGGAAGCGTCTTCGTCACCATCTCGCCCCAGTAGCTCGAGCGCGAGACGCCCCGACCGGCGGCCTGCGAGGCCAGCTGCGACACGAGGTCGATGCCCTCTTTACCCAGCATGAGCGCCAGCACGAGCGCCCGGGCGCGGTCGGGGTCTTCGACCACGACCCCGTGCACCTCGGCGACGGACTGGGCATAGAGGGCGGTCGCCTCGAGGAAACCCACCGTCTCGACGCCGCTCAGCGCGAGAGTGACCCCCGTGCCGATCCCGGGCACGACCGCGGTCGCGCCGACCGCCGCACCCCCGGTGGTGACAGCCGCGAGATAACGGTGCTCGAGGATCCTCAGGATGTCTTCGGCACTGGCATCCGGATGCCGAAGACGCACGCTTCGCAGATGCGCGAGCACCACGGGCCGCTGCACCGACAGCACGCGATCGAGCATGCGGATGGTGCGCGGGTGCTCGTCCGACCCCACCGGCGGCAGGCCGCCCTTCCACGGGGCGTCGTCGGGCAGGGTGTGGATGCGGTACACCTTCTCGGCCATGCGTCCATCCTCTCCCCGGCGGCGGGGTGGGGTGGGGTGGTTGACGGGGTGGGTGGGGTGCGTCGCGCGAGGGGTGGGGGGTCTTTCGCGTGAGGGGTCAAGAAGTGTCGCCGCGCGCGCCGCTGGGCGACAGAAAGTGACCCCTCATGCGGGGTGGGGCCGCTGCGGGTCGGGGCTGTTCTCGCGTGAGGCGCCGCTCGGTCGCGGCCCTTCTCGCGAGAGGCGCGGCTGGGTCGAGGCCGTTCTCGCGTGAGGCGCCAAGAAGTGTCGCTTGGGAGGGGGTCTCAGCGACAAATATTGGCGCCTCACGCGGGGGAGGCGCGGGGGAGGCGCGGGGGAGAGGGGGCGTGCCCGGGATGCCGAAACCACGTCACCCGTTCAGATGAAATGTTTCGCGCTGGTCGCTCCGCCTTTCATTGGCTGAGAGTGTGTCCGGCGCGCGTCCAGGGGGCAGTGGGTGTCGGAGGGGGTTGGTAGTTTGGTGCGATGACAGCGTCGCTGCCGGTGCCCCCCGAAAAGTCCTCCTCCGAGACCGAGGATGCGTCGGCGAGCGTCGAATCTCCGACGTCTGTCTCTCCCGCGGCGTCGAAGCCGGCTCCCAAGCCGCGCGCCCCGCGTACGACCGCCGCGCGCGCCGCGTCGGGCACGGGAACGCCACCCCGTACCCCGGCAGCGAAGAAGCCCGCCGCGAAGAGACCCGCGACGCCCCGCACCGCGGCGAGCAACGCGACGAAGACGACGGATACGACGACGGATGCCACGGCGCCCAAGCCCGCGAGCACGTCGGCGCGATCGTCGGCGAGTTCCACCGCGGCGAAGACCGGCGCGGCGAAGACCGGGACGGCGAAGACCGGCGCGGCGAAGGCTCGGGCCACGACGACGGGCGCGGCGAAGTCCGCGGCCTCGAAGACGACGGCGGCGAAGCCGGCGACTCCCCGCAAGCCCGCGGCCCCGCGCCAGACGGCGGCGGCCAAGGCAGCGGCGGCGAAAGCCGCGGCGGAGGCTGCTGCGCTCGACGCGGCTGCTGCCGAGGCGTCGACCGCAGACACCCCCGTGGAGCAGAATGCTCCCGTGACCGCGCCGAGCCCTGGCATCCCGCCCCTGCTGCCTGACGACATCGTCGTGCCCCCGCGCCCGCCCCTGCCGGCGGACGTTGCGGCGAAGGCGGCGGCGGCCCGAGTGGAGGAGTCGGCTGCTGAGGCACCGGTCGACCCGACGCCCGCCGACGTCGCGGTCGAAGAGCCGGCGATCGGCGACGAGCCCGCGGCCGCGCCGGTCACCGACGCGGATGAGCCGGTGACTGCCGTCCTGCTCGCCGACGAGCCGGTGGACGAGACGCGGGCCGGCTCGACGCGGGCCGATGTTGAGGTTGAGGAGCTCGTCGTCGCCGATGCGGCTGCGCCGGTCGTTGTCGACGAGCCGGCAGCGGACCCGACCTCGGCCGACGTCGCCGTCGAGGAGCCGGCGGTCGCCGACGAGCCCGCGGCTGCCCCGGTCGTCGTTGACGATTTGCCCGTCGACCCGACGCCGGCCGATGTCGCCGTCGAGGAGCCGCCCACCCGATCGGTCCCGTCGACCGAGGCTGAGCCGACCGAGACCGACGCACCAACGCCCGAGCCTGCCGAGACCGAGCTGTCGAGCGGTCCCGAGGCGGAGGCGGAGCTGGTCATCGAGACCCCGCTCGAGCACGATGACGCCACCGTCACGCCGGCCGAGACCGCGCACGTCGTCCCCGGCGCGAGCAGCGGCAACGGCCCGCTCGCCGACGAGCCCCCCGTCGCCGACGCGCACCCGCCGGCCGAAGAGCCCACGAGCACCGACGCGCACCCGCTCGCCGAAAAGCCCACCGGCCCCGACGCGCACCCGCTCACCGACGAAGACCCCACCCCCGCCGACGTCCGCGCCGACGAGCTCGACCCGCGGGACGAGCCGAAGACCTCCGTCCTCGAGCTCGGCGACGACGCCACCGCCGTGCCCGCTGCGGCGGTGGTCGATGTCGCGGGCGGGGCGTCCACGGCATCCGTCGACGAATCCGCCGTGCCGGCGCTCGCCCTGCGCCACATCTCGAAGAACTTCGGCGAGCTGCGCGCGGTCGACGCGATCGACCTGACCGTGCCCGCGGGCGCGTTCTACGGACTCGTCGGGCCCAACGGCGCCGGCAAGACCACCACGCTGTCGATCATCGCGGGGCTCCTTCGCCCCGACCGCGGCACCGTCACGATCAACGGCGTCGACGCGGCCAAGCGCTCGCGCGAGGCCAAGAAGCTCATCGGCGTGCTGCCCGACCGGCTGCGCACGTTCGACCGGCTCACGGGCCGTCAGCTGCTGTCGTACTACGGAGCGCTACGCGGGCTGCCCGCCGCGCTCGTCGAGAGCCGCACCGCAGACCTCGCGCGCGCGTTCGACCTGGTAGAGGCGCTGTCGCGGCCGGTTTCGGACTACTCCGCCGGTATGACCAAGAAGGTCATGCTCGCCGGCGCCATGATCCACTCGCCGCGCCTGCTCGTGCTCGACGAGCCGTTCGAGGCCGTCGACCCCGTGTCGAGCGGCGTGATTCTCGACATTCTCGGAACATACGTCGACCACGGCGGCACGGTCATCCTCTCGAGCCACGGCATGGAGCTCGTCGAGCGCGTGTGCTCGCGCGTCGCCGTCATCGTGTCGGGGCAGGTGCTCGCCGAGGGCACCGTCGACGAGGTGCGCGGCGAAGGAACGCTCGAGGAGCGCTTCCGCGAGCTCTCCGGTGGGCTCGGCGACGTGGAGGGCCTCGAGTGGTTGCACACGTTCTCCGCCTGAGACTCGCCATGATGCTGGGCGCCCTCCGGGGCGACCGGCGCGAGGTCGTAAGGTGCGCCATCGGCACCGTCATCCTGATCGCCGCCACCGTCGTGGCCGCGATGAGTGCGGCAGGACTCGTGGATGCCAGCTCCCTCACCACGGCAGTCGTCACGGTTCTCGCCGGCTCGGCGGTAACGCTCGGCTTCGCGGTCGGTCCGCCCGTGACCGCCTCGATCGATCCCCTCGATCCGCGACGCTTCGCCGTGGTCGGCCCGGAGCCCCGGCCGCTGGCCGGCGCGCTGCTGCTGGCCGGGTTCTTGAGCGTGCCGGTTCTGGTGGTGCTGGTGCTCGGGGTGAGCCTCGCCATCGCGTGGGGCGCGCACGGGGCGTCGGCGTGGGCGAGTGTGGCATCCGTGATCCTGGGTCTTGCCACCTGCGTGCTGTTCGCGCGCGTGAGCATGGCCCTCGGGGCGCTCGTGCAGCGGCCGCGGCAGTCGCGCGAGCTGATCGGTGTGTACCTGGTCGCGGTGCTCGTCGTCGTCGTGCCGGTGGGGGTGTTCCTCGGCTCCCTCGAGTGGCGGGGCGCCGTGCCCTCGCAGCTCGCGTCGGCCGCCGAGATCCTCGCGTGGACGCCGATCGGCGCCGCGTGGGGCATCGCCCTCGCGCCGTCGGCGGGAGCTGCCGTGGGCAGTTTCGTCGTGGCCCTCGCCACCGTCGCCGTGCTGGCGCTCGCGTGGTTCGCGCTGGTGAACGTGCTGCTCACCACCACCCGCCGCCCGATCGCGGTGCGCGAACGCGGCGGGCTCGGGTGGTTCGCGGTGCTCCCCGGCACGCCCGGGGGAGCGGTCGCCGCGCGGAGCCTGTCGTACTGGCTACGCGACCGGCGCTACATCGTCAACGTCGTGATCGTGCCGATCGCCGCCGTCGTCTCGACGGTGCCGCTGCTGGTCGCCGGCGTGCCGTTCGAGCTCGCCGTGCTGTTGCCGGTGCCGATCATGGCGCTGTTCTTCGGCTGGCTGCCGCACAACGACCTCGCCTACGACTCCACCGCCCTGTGGATGCACATCGCCAGCGGCATGCGCGGTGCTCCCGACCGCATCGGGCGTCTCGTGCCGGTGCTGCTCATCGGCATCCCGATCCTCGCCGTCACCCTGCCGCTCGCCATCGTCGCCCACGGACGCTGGGCGATCTTCCCGGCCATGGTCGGGGTCTGTGCGGCGCTGTTCCTCGCGGGGCTCGGGCTGTCGAGCATCTCGTCGGTGGTGGCTCCGTACGCGGTGTCGCGGCCGGGTGACAGCCCGTTCCAGCAGCCGCAGCGCACCGGCTCGGGCGGCGTCGTCGCGCAGGGGCTCGTGATGGTCGGCTCGATAATCGCGGCCTCGCCCGCCCTGTGGCTCACGTGGCAGGCAATTAACGGCGAAACCGACGACACGATGGTCGCGCTGTGGGCCGGAATCGGCGCCGGAATCGTCGTGCTCGCGGTCGGTGTCGCGGTCGGCGCGGCCTTGTTCGAGCGCCGCGGAACACGCCTCATGGAGTTCGCGGAAGCGACCTGACCTGCGACCCGACCGACCGTTCGGGGCTGACCGCGGCTACACTGGCTCTCCATGAGCACGCCTCTCGACAGTCCCGACAGCGGGGGTCTCGCGACCCTGGATCGCGAGCTCGAAGAGCTCATCCGCGAAGAGAACATCGAGCCCGGTGACCACGAGCGCTTCTCCCATTACGTGAAGAAGGACAAGATCCTCGAGTCCGCGTTGTCGGGCAAGCCGGTGCGCGCGCTGTGCGGCAAGAAGTGGACGCCGGGGCGCGACCCCGAGAAGTTCCCCGTCTGCCCCCAGTGCAAAGAGATCTACGAGTCGCTGATCAACTGAGCGCCTCTCTGGCGGCCCCCTCCGCGTGAGGGGTCAGATTCTGTCGCCGAGCCGCGCGCTGGGCGACACTTCCCGGCCCCTCACGCGCACGGCACGCGCCGGTGCGGGCCGCAGCCCGGCCGCAGCACGCGCGAGTCGCCAAGATTTGTCGCTTCGGGGGTCCCGCAAGCGACAATTCCTGGCGACTCACGCGCAGGGCGCGCCGCGCCGCGCCCGGCCCCGCACCCCGCGTGAGGGGTCAGATTCTGTCGCCAAGCCGCGCGCTGGGCGACACTTCTTGACCCCTCACGCGGGTGGCGCGCTGCGCCGCGGCGCGGGTAGAGCAGCACTCACTGCGCGTCGCGGTACTCCGTGGGCAGGGCGGGGTCGGCCTTGCTCAGCGCGAGCGCGCGGATCGGCAGTTCCTCGCGCACGCGCGCGTGGTGCGCCCGAGCGGCCTGCACGCCCGCGGCCCCCGCAGTTCCGGCATCCCCCTCGCCGTTTTCCATGAGCGTCGCCTGCAGGGCGCGGGCATCGGGGTGCTCGGCCGCGGTCGAGAGTTCTTCGAATCCGTCGCTGACGATGATCAGCTCCGAGGTCGCGGTTCCGTTGTCGAGCGTGCGGAACGCCGCCTTGCGTCCGCCGTGCGAGGCCTTCTCGGCCGACGCCTTCGCGACACCCACCCATGACCCGTCCGCCGCCTCGCGGGCGACGAGCTTGAACACGAGCCCCGCGGTCGGGACGCCCGACCCGGTCGCGACCGAGGTGCCCACGCCGTAGGAATCGACGGGGGATGCCGCGAGAGCAGCCAACGCATACTCGTCGAGGTCGCTGGTCACCGTGATGCGCGTGTTCGTCGCCCCCAGTTCGTCGAGCTGCGCCCGCACCTCGCCCGCCACGATCGGCAGGTCGCCCGAGTCGATGCGCACCCCGCCGAGCTCGGTGCCGGCGACCCGGACGGCCGTGCGCACGCCCTCGGTGATGTCGTACGTGTCGATCAGCAGGGTCGTGCCGGCGCCGAGTGCCTCGACCTGCGAGCGGAAGGCGTCTTCTTCGGTGTCGTGCAGCAGGGTCCAGGCGTGGGCGGCGGTGCCCATGGTCGGCACGCCCCAGCGGCGTCCGGCCTCGAGGTTGCTCGTCGCCGAGAACCCGGCGATGTACGCGGCACGCGCGGCGGCGACGGCGGCCTCTTCGCTCGCACGGCGTGACCCCATCTCGGCGAGCGGCCGATCACCCGCGGCGACGCTCATGCGCGCGGCGGCGGTGGCGACGGCGGAGTCGTAGTTCAGGATGCTCAGCGCGAGCGTCTCGAGCAGTACGGCCTCGGCGAAGGTGCCCTCGATGGTCAGCAGAGGAGAGCCGGGGAAGTAGACCTCGCCCTCGCGGTATCCGGTCACCGAGCCCGTGAACCGGTAGTCGGCGAGGAAGTCGAGGGTTGTGGCATCCACCACCCTGTTGTCGCGGAGGTAGCGCAGCTCGTCGTCGCCGAACCGGAAGTCGCGGATCGCCTCGAGCAGACGCCCCGTCCCCGCGACCACGCCGAACCGCCGCCCACCCGACAGGCGCCGCCCGAACACCTCGAACACGCAGCGGCGCGAGGCCGTCCCGTCGCGGAGCGCCGCGTCGAGCATCGTGAGTTCGTACCGGTCGGTGTGCAGGGCGGTGCTACGGCTCATTCGGTCAGCATATTGCGGCCCGCGCGGCGCGCCCGCGCGCGGTGGCGGTGCTTGACAGCCGGCACACCCGCTGGCCCCACAACCCCCCGCCCGACCCCCGCCCGATAGGCTGAACCCCTATGAACGACGCGCCGATCGGGATCTTCGACTCAGGAGTCGGCGGACTCACCGTCGCGCGGGCCGTCTCGCAGCAGCTCCCACGCGAGTCGATCCTCTACATCGGCGACACCGCCCGCTCGCCGTACGGGCCGAAGCCCATCGCCGACGTCCGTAAGTACTCGCTCGAGGTGCTCGACACCCTCGTCGATCAGGGCGTCAAGATGCTCGTGATCGCCTGCAACACGGCATCCGCGGCCATGCTCCGCGACGCGCGCGAGCGCTACGACGTGCCCGTCGTCGAGGTCATCGGACCCGCCGTCCGCACCGCGATGTCGACCACCCGCAACGGCCGCATCGGCGTGATCGGCACGGTCGGCACCATCGGATCCCGCGCCTACCAGGACATGCTCGAGGTCAACGAGCGCCTCACGGTCTTCCCCGAGGCCTGCCCGCGGTTCGTCGAGTTCGTCGAGGCCGGAGTCACCGACTCACCCGAGGTGCTCGCCACCGCCGAGCAGTACCTCGCTCCGCTCCGCCACGCCGGCGTCGACACCCTCGTGCTCGGCTGCACGCACTACCCGTTCCTCGAGGGCGCCATCAGCTACGTGATGGGCCCCGACGTGAGCCTCGTCTCGAGCGACAGCGAAACCGCGAAAGACGTGTACCGCCAGCTCGTGTCGCGGGATCTTCTCGCGAGCCCGGATGCCGTGCCCACCGCCCGCTACGAAGCCACGGGCTCATCGGCCGACGACTTCGTGCGCCTCGCCCACCGCTTGATGGGCCGCGAGGTGCGCGAGGTGCAGCTCGTGCAGACCGGCGCCATCGACCTGCCGCGCTGAGGCGTGGCATCCATCCCCGTTCCTCTGGAGGACCCATGACCCGCAAAGACGGTCGCACCAACGACCAGCTCCGTCCCGTCACCATCGAGCGCGGGTGGTCGGCGCACGCCGAGGGTTCGGCCCTCGTCACATTCGGCGGCACCAAGGTGCTGTGCACCGCGTCGTTCACGAACGGCGTTCCGCGCTGGCTGACCGGTAAGGGCAAGGGCTGGGTCACGGCGGAGTACGCGATGCTCCCGCGCGCGACGAACAGCCGCAACGACCGTGAGTCGATCAAGGGCAAGGTCGGCGGCCGCACGCACGAGATCTCGCGTCTGATCGGCCGCGCCCTCCGCGCCGTCGTCGACACCAAGGCGCTGGGCGAGAACACGATCGTGATCGACTGCGACGTGTTGCAGGCCGACGGGGGCACGCGCACCGCGGCGATCACGGGTGCGTATGTTGCCTTGGCGGATGCCATCACCTGGGGCCGTGAGAAGAAGTTCATCGCGCAGCGGGCCGAGGTGCTGCGTGACTCGGTCGCCGCGGTGTCGGTGGGCATCATCGACGGCGAGCCGATGCTCGACCTCGCGTACGTCGAGGACGTGCGCGCCGAGACCGACATGAACGTCGTCGTCACCGGCCGCGGGCTCTTCGTCGAGGTGCAGGGCACGGCCGAGGGTGCCCCCTTCGACAAGCGCGAACTCGACCAGCTGCTCGAACTCGGCGTGAACGGCTGCGCCGAGCTGCGCGGCATCCAGACCACCGCGCTCGAGGGCTGACATGGCCCGCATCGTCCTGGCGACGCACAACCCGCACAAGGTCGAGGAGTTCCAGGCGATCGTCGCCGAGGTACGCCCCGACCTCGAGGTCGTCGGGTACGACGGTCCGGAGCCCGTCGAAGACGGCGTGACCTTCGCGGCGAATGCGCTGATCAAGGCGCGCGCCGCGGCGGCGCACACGGGTCTGCCGGCGCTGGCCGACGACTCCGGTGTCGCGGTCGATGTGCTGGGCGGGTCGCCGGGAGTGTTCTCGGCGTACTGGGCCGGGCACAAGAAGGACGCGACGGCCAACCTCGAGCTGCTGCTCGACCAACTGTCGGATGTCGCCGACCCCCACCGCACCGCGCAGTTTGTGTCGGTGATCGCGCTGGTGCGGCCGGACGGCGGCGAGCAGACGGTCGAGGGGCGGTGGCCGGGTCGTCTGGCGACCGCGCCGGCGGGGCCGGGCGGGTTCGGGTACGACCCGATCTTCATCCCCGACGGCCAAGCCGCGGGGGAGGAGCGGACCGTGGGCGAGTGGACGGCCGCGCAGAAGAACGCAGAGTCGCATCGGGCGCGGGCGTTCCGGGAGTTGGCGCCGCTGCTCGAGGCGCTCTGACTCACTGCACCGCCTCTGATGACGCAGCAACGCGAAGGGGTGTGGATTCCTAGTCGAAGACCCACACCCCTTCGCCTTGCGTTCTCCCTGTGGTCAGCAGCTCACTTCCTGCGTCAGCGGTAGCGACCAGGCGCCCGCGTACTTGTGGAAGTACTGGCCGGCGCTCTTGATGCCCGTGGCGAGGACATTGCCGTTGCTTCCGTCGATGAGGCGTTTGTCCGAGGTGAGGAACAGGTTGTTCGCGACGGGGGTGGAGCCAGACGGGACGTTGCTTGCGGTGGTCTCATTTCCGGAGATGAGAATGACGCAGGTGCCGTCCTTCTTTCGGACGGGGAGATGCCAGCGGCCATTATCGTCGGCGGCGACCTGACCGTAGATGTCGATGTTGGTGCCGTAGACGGTGTTGCCAGAGACGAGGCGTCCGTCGGTGGTGAGCCACCAGCGGTCTGCGACGGGCTTGGAGCTGGCGGGCACTCCTGCCATGGGTGCCTCGGTGTAGTCCTGAATGTAGCTGTAGCCGCCGTTCTTCTTATTGAGCGGGAATCGCCAGTTGCTGCCGTCGAAGTAGACATCGCCCCAGCTATCAACGTTCGTGGCGACGGAGGCGCCGTTGTCCGACCGGAGGATGCGGTTGTCGGATGTGTAGAAAAGTCTCCCGTTGACCGGCGTCGACCCCGAGGGGATGCCGCTCGTGCCATTCTCGCCGCCGTTGATGATCACGACGCAGGTGCCGTCGCTCTTTCTCACCGGGAGGGCCCAGTTGTTGCGATCGACGTAGATCTGTCCGAACGCGGCAACGTTCGACGCGACCACTGCGCCATTTCCCCCTCCGTCGATGAGGCGACCGTCCGAAGCAAGGTAAAGCCCTCCGGCCACGGGCTTCGACCCGCCCGGAACACCCTTGGCTGTGTTCTTCCCCGAGGCCGTCAGGTAGACGGCATCGGGTGCAGCCGATCCCGCTAGCTGGGCCGTGGCTGAGGACGCTCCCGATGCCGTAGCGGTCGCAGCGGAATTGCCGCCGTTCTGCGGCACGTTGATGTCGGGCAGCGTGACGGATCCACCGGACCCCGTGGTTCCCGTCCACGAGGTTCCCCCCGTGGCGAACGTGTACCCATCCGCGAGAGTCGTCGTGACGGCAAGCCCCGACTTGGCCGACGAGTTCTGCGTCGCGGTAACCACCGCACCCGAGATCGTGGAGCAACCTTGCCCGCTGTAGGTCGACTTGTCGAACGCGAGAACCGGCGCCAGCGGACCACAGTTGCTGACGTCTTGGGTGAGGGGGAGGGTCCAGGTGCCGGCGTATTTGTGGAAGTACTGGCCGGTGCTGTTGACGCTGGTGGCTACGACATTCCCAGTGCTGCCGTCGATGAGCCGTGCGTCCGAGGTGAGGAAGAAATTATTCGCGACCGGGGTGGAGCCGGAGGGCACATTCGTAGCGGCGTTCTCGGTTCCGGAGATGTTGATGACGCAGCTGCCGTCTTTCTTGCGGATCGGAAGATGCCAGTGGCCATTGTCGTCAGCGGCGACCTGTCCATAGGCGTCGATGTTGGTGCCGTAGACAGTCGTGCCCGAGACGAGACGTCCGTCGGTGGTCAGCCACCATCGGGCGGCAACCGGCTTCGCGTTCGCCGGCATGCCAGATACGACCGTCTCCGAGAGGTTTTGCACGTAGCTGTAACTACCGTCCTTCTTCCTCAGCGGGAAGAACCAGTCGGTGCCATCGAAGTAGGGATCCCCCCACGTATCGACGTTCGTCGCGATCGTGCCGCCGTTGTCGGAGCGGAGAATGCGGTTGTCTGAAGTGAAGAACAGTCTGTTGGTGACGGGTGTCGACCCGGAGGGAATGCCAGTGGTGGGATTGTCGCCGCCGTTGATGACCACGGTGCATGTCCCGTCCTTTTTCCTCAACGGGAGGGACCAGTTGTTGCGGTCGACGTAGATCTTTCCGATCGCGGCCACGTTCGATGTGATCACCGCTCCACCGTTGCCTCCGTCGATGAGTCGACCATCCGACGTCAGATACAGTCCGCCGGCGACGGGCGTCGAGCCAGAAGGAACGCCTTTCGCGTCGCTCTTCCCGGACGGCGTCAGATATACGGCACTGGTCGCCGCTGAACCCGTCAAGGTCGCCGTCGTCGACGACGCTCCGGATGCCGTCGCCGTCGCCGTTGCGTTGCCGCCGTTCTGTGGAACATTGATGTCGTCCACGGTCACAGCCCCGTCGGAGCCGGTGGTGCCGGTAAAGGACGTTCCACCGGAGCTGAACGTCCAACCGCTGGAGAGGGAGACGGTGACGGCCGTGCCCGCCTTCGGCGTCGCGCCATCCTTCGCGGTGACCTTGGCACCGCTGATCGTCGAACACCCCTCGCCGCTATACGAGGACTTGTCGAAAGCGAGCGCGAGCCCCGAGGCCGCGAAAGCGGGAGTGCCGGCAGTGAGCATCACAGCGGGCACCGCGAAAGCGGATCCCGCGAGGACGGTGCGCCGCGAGAGGGGGCCGCCAACTTCTGTGGTTGGTGACGAGAGGTCGAAGGCAGGGGATTGGTCGTTCACGGATGATCCTTTCGATCGACGTGCCGTCGTGACCGATGGCGGGTCGCAGAGGGGCGGTGTCAGCAGACTTCTTCGCACCCTTGCTCAGGCAGGGCGGTCCGGCCATAGCCGATTCGCGGCGGAAGTTGCGTGGTGACAGCCGTAAACAGCCGTTCAGGCGGAGAATTGACGACACTCATCGCGGTGCGGTGCTTCGAAAGATCACCCTTGCGATCACCCGAACAGCATGTTTACAAGCTTGTGGTCTAGGGCTTCTGGTCCACGCGCGGCTGGACGAGGCGCGCGCCGACGGCGCACACGGATCGGCCGGTGCTGGCGGATGAGTTGGGTGTCGCGGTTGTCGTGGTGGGTAGGTTGTCGGGGGTTCTCTCGACGTGTTGCGCCGTACCAGAGAGATGCGACGACCAACCCCGAGCTGCTGCTTGACCTCGTGTCGGATGTCGCCGCTCTACATCGTGTGGCCCGGTTCGTGTCGGCGTTGCGCTGGTGCGTTCGGGTGGCGGGGGCCCGCGTGGTTTCGGGCACGACCCGACTTCCATCCCCGACGGCCGGGCCGCGGGGGAGGAGCGGGCCGCAGGAGCGTTGACGAACGCCGAGAAGAGGCGGATTCATAACGCGCGCACGTGCCTTTAGATTGCAGCGTTGTTTGAGGCGATCTGACTCCCTAGATCACATCTGACGGCACAGCGCGCCGAAGGGGTGTGGACCCTCGATTGAGGTCCCACACCCCTTCGCTCTGTGTGCAATCTGAGCTTTAGCGAGCCGCGAACGCAGACGTGCTAATCCGAGATGAGCGCGTCAACTCATGGCGTGCTCGATCAGGAGGGTCGGCGCGTCATGGCGGCATTGGCTTCAAGCGCCGGTGGCCCGGCTTTGCGCCGCCGTGCGCAGGTCTTCCTGGTTGGCGGATGCGGCCAGGAGGACCTGTGCTCCTCAAATATCCTGCTCAGTTCTGGGTATAGAACTGGCGGAACACATAGTTGTTATTCGTGTTCGAGTCCGCATCGGTCGGCTGGGCATAAGCGTTGATCACTGCGTCATTTCTTCCCTTCGCGAGAACCTGTGCCGTCTGAATCTTGAAGTAAAAGCGGCCCGTGGCTGTCTGACCGACGCCGAGAGCGCCCGCGTGACGGAAGCCGAGAACCCTTCGATTTCCGTTGAGATAATCGAACACTTTGGTCCATCCGGCAGGCAGCGAGCCAGCCATACTGGCCATCTGATTGACGTCCCAGTCCATCTGTACCTGGGTGAACGGTGATGGAACGTCGCCTTGATTTACGATCTGGACATCGACGAATGGTGTGTTGTCCGCTCCGTAAACCGGCCGGCCGTTGTAAATGAGTACTCCCTGGCTTTGCAGCTCGAAGTAGGAGAAGGCGAGTTCGTACTTTTTCGACTGAGATACGTAAAAGCCCGCGCTTGCCGAATTGTTCGAACTGTTCGAATCACCTGAGGTTGGTTGCGCGTAAGCGTTCACCGAGGAAGGGTTGGTGCCACCGGGGGCATCATTGCGAATATAGAAAAAGAGGCGCGCCGCTATTGAGCTTTTCCCGGCCAGACCACCTCCGGAGTACGAGAGGACGAAGACGCGTCTCCCTCCGTTGGTGTAGTTGGCGGTCTGCGTCCAACCATCGGGGACGAGGATCCCTGAAACGTAATCCGCGTCGAAATCGACCTGTATGCCGGTGCTGCCCGACGACCCGGGGCCAGCATTGTAGATAGAGAAGTCGAGGAAAGGTCCATTCCCTGCTGCGTAAAGGGGCTGACCGTTGGACGAGCCCACCCCCTCACTCTGCAGCTTGAAGTACGAGAAAGACAGGTCGAAATCCGATGAAGCTGCGAAGGCCGGTGTTGCTGTCGTCAGAGCGATCGCGGGAACGGCCCAGGCTGCCCCCGCAATGATCTTTCGTCGCGCGACGGGCGTCGCGATGAGGGGTGTGGACTCGGAGTCGCTGAAGAGGTCACTCATGCTCAGGACGATCCTTTCTTGAGGGCATGTTTGCGTGCTATAGTTCCCGGAGGAGTTCCGATGGTGCTGGCAATCTCCCCGTACTGTCGCGGGTTTCGGCCTCCTCCACAGGGTTCGCTGAGCCGAACAAGCGGGGTGATTGGGGGTAGCCCCAGATCAGCAGCCTTTTTCGATGCCGCTGCGCGGCCTCGTCCTGGGCGCGATTCACCCCGACCTCACCCGCGAACCGTCGAGACCGACACCCGTTCTCATTCCCGACTTCCCGCGAACCCGGCGGCTCACCCTGTGCCCGCTCTAGCCTGGAGCTATGCACGATCACGCGCCCTCTGGTGGCATCCGGGATGCCAGTAACAGGCGCCTGCTTGCGACCGCCCTGGCCCTGACGGCCACGGTGATGGTGGTGCAGATCGTGGGCGCGATCCTCACGGGGTCGCTCGCACTCCTCGCCGACGCCGCGCACATGTTCACCGATGCCGCAGCCCTCGTCGTCGCGCTCATCGCCACGGCGATCGCGGCTCGCCCGGCGGACGACCGCCGCACTTTTGGTTATCAGCGCGCCGAGGTGCTCGGCGCTCTCGCGAACGGCGTCATCCTCATCGTCCTGTGCGTGTGGGTGGGTATCGAGGCCGTGCAGCGGCTGCTCGCCCCGGCCGAGGCCGAGGTGCAGGGCGGGCTCATGCTCGTCGTCGCCACGGTGGGCATGATCGCGAACGCCGTGTCGATGTTCCTGCTGTCACGGGCGCAGAAGCGCAGCATCAATGTGCGCGGCGCCTACCTCGAGGTGCTGGGCGACCTCGTCGGGTCGATCGCGGTGATCATCGCGGCCATCATCATCGTCACGACGGGATTCATGCAGGCGGATGCCATCGCCTCGCTGCTCATCGCGGTGCTCATCGTCCCGCGGGCTATCGGCCTGCTGCGGGAGGTCGTCATTGTGCTGACCGAGTCGGCGCCGGTGGGGGTGCACGTCGCCGAGATCCGCGAGCATTTGCGGGAAGCGGACGGCGTGGTCGACGTCCACGACGTGCACGTATGGCAGCTCACGCGCGGGGCGCCGGTGTTCAGCGCTCACGTGATCGTCGAGGACGCGGCTCTCTTCGACGGCCGGGCTGCGGCGATCCTGGCATCCCTGCAGTCGTGCCTCGCCGATCACTTCGACGTCGAGCACTCGACCTTCCAGCTCGAGCCCGCGGGGCACGTGGAGCACGATTCGCGGCATCTGTGAATGTCGGGGTCGTCCGCTAGCCTGCGGACAAGCCCCAGATCCCCCTCGGAGGTTTCCTTGTTCTCATCGCTCGTCATGAATCACTGGTTGCCCGTCACCGACGGGGCCGCGCCCGAAGGTGAGGCGGTGGTCGTCGTCGACCCCGAGCTCCCCGAAAATCGGTCGGTCTCGATCCTGCGCGCCAGCGACGGCGCGACGGTCGTGTCGCTGAGCCCCGGAGCGGGCCGCTCACCTCGATGTGTCCGACGGCGAACGTCTGTCGGCAGACGACGCTGTGGAACGCATCGAGGCGGCGGGTATCACGCTGAACGACCCCGACCACCTCTTCTATCTGCCGGTGGAGGAGCGGGCGAACGTCATCGCTCCGGACCCCGAGTCGAACACGCGCCGCCTGACCGCCGATGACGCGGACGCCTTCGCCGCTCTCGCCGCGGCGGCGCCCGAGGACGACTTCGACGAGGCGTTCGTGAAGCTCGACCACTGGCTCGTGTTCGGCACCTTCGTCGACGGGCGTCTCGCCGCGGTGGCGAGCATGTTCCCGTGGCGGGGTACCCAGCTCGCCGACCTGGGTGTCATCACCTTGCCGGAGTTCCGCGGTCGCGGCCTTGCTCGCGTGACCGTCCTGGCCCTCGCCGCCGACGCGCTGGAACAGGGCTATGAGCCGCAGTACCGGTGCCAACTCGACAATGCGCCATCGGTTGCTTTGGCCCTGGCATCCGGATTCCGCCGCTTCGGCGAGTGGATCGTGATCGACGACTGACATGGCCGACTTCGCAACGCCGAACCTACCGCTCGTGGAGAACCGCCGCTGACGGGCGGGGCTGACCGCGGGTCGGTCAGCAGCTCCGGGACGTGATGGTCAACGGCGTGCGTTCCACCGTTCCGTTGTAGGCGCTCCGGCCCACCTTCTCGACCTCTTTCGCGAGCTCGGTTGCCGAGGCGCCGTCGATGAGACGGTTGTCGGAGGTGAGGAAGTACGAGGAGCATTCCGGCTTCGACCCCGACGGCACGCCCGTGGCGGTCGTCTCGGTGCCGCTCTGCAGGTAGGTGAACGAGCCGTCGTTCTTCTCGAGGGGAATCCGGTAGCCGGTGCCGTCGCTGTACGAGGCGCCGATGGTCTTCACGTCCTGAGCGAGAGCGGCGGAATCGTTGCCATGGAAGATCGAGCCGCCGTCTTCGAAGAGACTGCCGGCCACGGGGTTTCGGCCGGACGGCGCGAGGATCTCGTTGTCGTCCTGGACCCAGGAGCACAGGCCGTCGTTCTTGGCGATGGGGAACATCAGGCCCTCGGTGTCTGAGATCACGGCTCCCCAGGAACGGTTGTTGTACGCGAGGTCCTGCCCGGTAGCTCCGTTGCTGGCCGTCCCACCCAGGAAGTACGAGTATCCGTCGGGGTCGCCGGTGGTCTGCGACGGCTGCTCGGTGCCGTTCTCGAGATAGGTGCACGAGCCGTCGGTCTTCGCCAGCGGCGCACGCCAGACGCCGGCTGCGAAGATCATCTGGCCCAGGGAGTCCACGTCACTCGCGAGAACGGTGCCGTCGTACCCGTCCACGAGCCGTTTGTCGGTCGTGAGGAAGACGGAGTGGAATGCCGGAGTCGAGTCCGCCGGAACGCCGACGGCGCGCTTCACGACCCCGCCCTCGAGATAGACCGGACCCGAGGGCGTGCCCGAGAGGGCGGCCGAGGCGGAAGACGCATTCGGTGCCGACGCGGTGATGGACGACGACCCGCCACCGGAGGGGACGGTGATGTCGGGGACCGGATACGAGCCGCCCGAGTCCGTCGTGCCGGTGGCGCTCGTGCCGCCGTTCGCGAACGTGTACCCGTCGCCCAGGAGCACGGTCACCGCCACCCCTGCGGCGGCCGCCCCGTTGTCGGAGGCGCTCACGGTCGCCCCGGTGATCGTCGAGCATTCGACGCCGGAGTAGGCGGAACGGTCGAACGTGAGAGACACCCCCGAAGCGGCGAACGCCGGGGACGTGGTCGTCAGCAGGACGGCCGGGACGGCGAGGGCGGACGACGTGAGGACGGACCGGCGTGAGATCGCTGATCGTGGCGCGTCGTCGGAGGGCGAGGGGGAGGGGCTGTCGGACGTGCTGTTCGTCACCGTGGGGTCCTTCCGAAGGCGCGAGTGTGGGGCGACTTTGGCCCACGCATGCCTCGGAGGAGGTTCGACCGTCGCCCATGAAAGGGTGGTGAGGAGAAGAAAGCCGGGTGGGAGAGCCTTTCGCGCGTCGTTGCACGGCCGACGTTCACCTGCCGCGCCACCCGCACCCCTGGCATACTTCACCCGGTGCATCCGCGTCGGTGTCAGTCCTCGCGCACCACGTCCGCCGGGTCCTTGTCCGGCCGCAGGCCGCGCCACCGCGCTTGGCGCAGGATCCCGCCCGGGGTGAACTCCGCGAACTCGACCTCGCCGACCAGCTCGGGTCGCACCCACAGGGCGTCGCGGGCATCGGCGGCCGGCACGCCCACGAACGGATCCGCGTCCGCGCGCAACGGTTCGAGCACCGCGGTCAGGCGCTCGAGCGTCTGCTCGCCGAACCCGGAACCCACCCGCCCGGCGTACTGCAGGCCGTCGGCCGTGGGGACGCCGACGAGCAGCGACCCGATCGAACCCGCGCGGTTGCCCTTGCCGGGACGGATACCACCGATCACCACTTCTTGGGTGCGCGAGTGCTTGACCTTGAGCCACTGCTCCGACCGCACCCCGCGGCGGTACGTCGAGCCCGGGTCTTTCACCACGACCCCCTCGAGGCCGAACCGGCCGCTCGTCGAGACAGCGGCATCCACGTCATCGAACACCGGCGGGACCACGACCGGAGCCTCGGCTTCGGCGGCCAGCTCCTCGAGGAGCTCCCGCCGTTCGGACAGGGCGAGGGATGCCACGTCCCGACCCCCCACGGACAGGACGTCGAACAGGTAGAGATGGACGGGGGTCCGCTCGGCCTCGTGGGCGATCTCGCGGGGCTTCGCGAGATGCATCCGCTTCTGCAGCAGCGGAAAGCTCGGCCGCCCCTGCGCGTCGAGCGCGACGATCTCGCCGTCGAACACCGCGGGCTCCGGCCCCAGACCGAGATCGACGGTCGTGAGCTCGGGATAGGCGGCGGTCAGATCGTTGCCGTTGCGCGAGCGCAGGCGCAGGCGCTCGCCGTCCCAGATCCCCAGACCCCGGATGCCATCCCACTTCATCTCCACCCAGGGCGAGCCGCCCCAGCGCTCGGCGGCGGCGCGGGCGATGCCCGGGGTCGCGGAGGTGGCGAGCATGGGCCTGAGTTCGGCGGCGGTCGGCGGGGTGTGGGGCGTCGGGGCTTCGGGTTCCGAGGCGCTGGGCTGCGGGTCTGTGGGCTTCGACTCTTTTGGCTTCGGTGTCGTGGCGGGTCGAGAGGCGGGGGAGCCGTGGTCGAGAGGCAAGACGGGGGCTCCGTCGCTCTGCGGCCGGCCGTCGGCATCCGTCTTCATTCGATGAAGCAGCCACTGCGACTTCTCGCCGTGGCCTTCGGTGCGGATGAGCGCCAGGCGCACGCGGCCGAGGGGGCCGTCGTCGCGTCCCTCGAGGGTCGCGATGACCTCGTCGTCGCGCCACTTCTCGAGCTCGTAGGTTCCGGTGTCCCAGACGGTCATGATGCCCGCGCCGTACTCGCCGCGGGGGATCTCGCCGGCGAAGTCGAGGTACTGCAGCGGGTGGTCCTCGGTCATGACGGCGAGGCTGTTCTTCGCGGTCGTCGGCGGAACGCCCTTGGGGACGGCCCAGCTGACCAGCACGCCGTCGCGTTCGAGGCGGAGGTCCCAGTGCAGGCGGGTGGCGTGATGCTCCTGGATGACGAAGCGGGGCAGGCCCTCGGCCGCGGGGGCGCCGTGCGGGGCCTCGGGTACGGGCTCGGGGGTCTTCCCCGCTGTGCGCTTCGCGATGTAGGCGCGCAGGGGTCCGTGCACCGCGTCGACGGGGGCCAGCGGGTCATCGGGGCGCTCGAGCACCTCGCTGAAAAGGAGGTGGCGCAGGTCGGGGTCGTCGAGTTCGGCCCACGTGCGCGGGGCGGCGACGTACGGGCGCGGACGGCCTCGCAGGGAGTACGGCGCGATCGTCGTCTTCGAGCCGTTGTTCTGACTCCAGTCGATGAACACCTTGCCGGGGCGCGCGGCCTTGGACATCTGGCTGACCACGAGGTCGGGGTGGTCGGCCTCGATAGCGCGAGCGAGTTCTTTCGCGACCGCGCTCGCCGCAGCGCTCGATTGGCGGCCGTCGAGGCGGGCGTAGAGGTGGATGCCCTTGCTGCCGCTCGTGACCGGCAGGGGGTCGAGCCCGATGTCCTGCAGGATCGCCCGGGCCCAGCGCGCGACCTCGGCGCACTCGGCCAGGCCCACACCGGGCCCCGGGTCGAGGTCGAGCACGAGACGGTCGGGGTTCTGCCGCTCGCCCGCGGATGAGAAGCGCCACTGCGGCACGTGCAGCTCGAGGCTCGCCACCTGGGCGAGGTAGACGAGGGTGGGCAGGTCGTCGACCAGGGGGTAGTCCTTCGCGCCGCTCGAGTGATCGATCGGGAAGCGCCGCACCCACGACGGAGCGCCGGGCTCGAGGGCCTTGGCGAAGAAGGGTTCGCCGGGGCTGGCATCCGTCCCCACTCCATCGGGCCAGCGTTTGCGCGTCAGCGGACGGTCGGCGACGTGGGGGAGCAGGAGAGGCGCGATGCGGGAGTAGTAGTCGATCACCTCGCCCTTGGTGGTTCCGGTTTCGGGGTAGAGCACCTTGTCGAGGTTCGACAGGCGCAGGCGGCGGCCGCCGATGCGCACCGTCTGCTCCGTCATCGCCCCAGCGTAGAGCGGAGGGGGCGGCGGATGCCGAGGGGGTTGCGGGTCTGGAAGGCCCTGAGCTTCTCGAAGGGGCCGGGGTTTGCGAGGGGCCCGGTGGCTTCGCCAGGCTCAGCCACCTCGCGGGGCGCAAGGGTCTCGGCATCCACCCCCTTTCCGGTGTTCACTGGGGGCATGCGATCGATCTGGAAGGGCGCCCTGACGTTCGGCCTCGTCAACGTGCCCGTGAAGGTGTACTCGGCCACCGAGGACCACGACGTGTCTCTGCATCAGGTGCACAACAAGGACGGCGGGCGCATCCGGTATCAGCGGATCTGCGAGGTCGACGGCGAGGTCGTGCCCTACCAGGACATCGACAAGGCCTACGACGACGGCGAGCAGACGGTCGTGCTGACCAAAGACGACCTGGCCTCGCTGCCCAGCGAACGCAGCCGCGAGATCGAGGTCGTCGAGTTCGTGCCCAGCGACCAGGTCGACCTGCTGACGCTCGACAAGGCGTACTACCTCGAGCCCGACTCGTCGTCGCCGAAGGCGTACGTGCTGCTGCGCAAGACGCTCGAGCAGACCGATCGCACGGCGATCGTGCGGTTCTCGTTGCGGCAGAAGACGCGGCTCGCGGCCCTCCGCGTACGCGGTGATGTGCTCGTGCTGCAGACCTTGCTGTGGGCCGATGAGGTGCGCGAGGCGGCGTTCCCGTCGCTGGATGAGAGCGTGCGGATCTCGGCGAGGGAGCTCGAGATGTCGGCCTCGCTCGTCGACAGCTTCTCGAAGGACTTCGACCCCGAGGAGTTCACCGACGAATACCAGGCCGAGCTGCGTACGCTCATCGACGCCAAGCTCGAGGAGGGCGACGCGATCGACACCGACGCCACCTTCGGCAAGCAGGAGGACGAGGACGGCGGTGAGGTCATCGACCTGATGGAGGCGCTGCGCGCGAGCGTCGAGCGGAGTCGGGCCGCGCGCGCCGGCGGGAAGGGCGCCGAGAAGACCGAGGATGCCCCGAAGAAGAAGGCCCCCGCGAAGAAGAAGAGCTCGAAGGCGTCTTAGCGCGTCGGCTGGTCTCCGTCTTCGAGGGTCTTCGCGTCGAGGGTGAGCGACTCGGCCTCGGCGGGGGTGACCGCACCCTCGCGCTTGGCGGCGGCGCGCTCGCGGAAGTAATGGACCGCGATGAAGATCGCAGTGCCGGCGACCGCGGCGAGCAGGATGACGTCGATGTACTCGGTCACGATGTCGCGGATGAAGGGGATGTACCCGACCAGGTAGCCGAGCATCGTCAGGCCGATGCCCCAGATGACCGCGCCGATGAAGTTGTAGAGCGAGTACTTCTTCCACGGCATGTGGCCGACGCCGGCGGCGATGGGAGCGAAGGTGCGCACGACCGGCACGAACCGGGCGAGGATGACCGTCAGGCCGCCGAAGCGTTCGAAGAACGCGTTGGTGCGTTCGACGTTCTTCTTGCTGAACAGTCCGGATTCTTTGCGTTCGAAGATCGAGGGCCCGGCCTTGTGCCCGATGAAGTAGCCGACCTCACCGCCGATGAAGGCCGCGACACCGATCGCGAGCGCGACCCACCAGGCGTTGAGCCCGAACACACCGTTGGGGGCGGCTTCGGTCGAGTGCGAGAGCAGGCCCGCCATGATCAGCAGCGTGTCGCCGGGCAGCAGGAAGCCGATGAGCAGGCCGGTCTCGGCGAAGATGATGAAGCAGACCACCAGCAGCGCCCACGGCTGGGAGTTGGTGATGATCGTCGCGGGGTCGAGCCACGGGAGCAGCGCGCTGGTGGTGTGGATCACATCGGTCCCGTCGGGTCGGAAGGTCGGTGCTGGAAATGGCTGACGCCGTGCGGAAGGGGGGACTTGAACCCCCACGCCCGAAGGCACAGGAACCTAAATCCTGCGTGTCTGCCGATTTCACCACTCCCGCGAGTGTGCTCATTCTAAGCGAGCGCGCCGCGCCCACGTTGTGAAGCTGCCGTCAACCCCAGACCCTCTCACCCGCGACCACGGTGACGATGTTCTTCGTCTCATGGATGCCGGTGGCCGGGCCGTCGAAGGGGTTGCGATCGGCGATGGCGAAGTCGGCGGGTGCCCCCGGTTCGAGGCGCCCGCCGGCGAGGCCGAGCAGTCGCGCCGAGCCCCGGGTATACGCGTCGATCGCGGTGCGGAGGTCGATCGCTTCGTCGGCCCCGAGAGGGGCGGCATCCGGCTCGCTCGGGGGTGTGCGGGTGACGGCGACGTGGATTCCCTGCCAGGGGTCGAAGGTCGAGACGGGCCAGTCGGAACCCAGCGCGAGCGCCGCACCCGCGCGGGCGAGCGAACCGAAGACGTAGAGCTCGTCGCGACGCTTGTCGCCGATGACGGGCAGCGTCGTCTGACGGGTGAGAGCGGTGGCGCAGGCCCAGAAGGGTTGAGCGTTCGCGCTGACGTCCAGGTCGGCGAAGCGCGGGACGTCGGACGGGTGGATGAGCTGGATGTGCGCGATGTGGTTGCGCACGCGCCGTCGGGCGGCTTCCGGTGTGGCGGCGAACGCGTCGAGGGCGTCGCGGACGGCGGCGTCGCCGATCGCGTGCACGTGGACGGCGAGTCCGGCGGCGTTGAGTCCGGGGACGAGTCGCCGTACGAGCGCGGGAGGGAAGTAGGAGAGTCCGCGCTCGTCGCTGCCCTCGTAGGGCTCGAGCAGGTGGGCGGTGCGGGTCTCGACGATCCCGTCGAGCATGAGCTTCGCGGTGGAGCTGGGCAGTCCCGCCGCGGCGTTCGACCTCGCGCGGTCCACGGCATGGGTGATGAACGCGTCGACACCGTCGAGGGTCAGGTCGCGGGGAACCCAGATCGCACCGGTCGCCCGCCCGCGCAGGGAGCCGTCGGTCAACAGCTGCAGGTACGCGTCGGTGAAGTCGGGGAAGCCCCCGTAGGCGCCGAGCGCGGCCTCCTGCCAGCCCGTCACCCCCGCCGCGAGCAGCTCGCGGGACAACCGCAGGATGCCGGCGGCCACCGCCGCGATGTCGGGTGCAGGCAGCAACCGCGCGACGAGCTGCATCGCGCCCTCGCGCAGGGCTCCGCGGGGGCGGCCCTCGGCGTCTCTCTCGATGCGTCCGTCGGCGGGATCGGGCGTCGAGGCGTCGAGCCCGGCGGCGGCGAGCGCGGCGGAGTTGGCCCACGCTCCGTGATGGTCGGCGTCGAGCAGGAGCGCCGGCCGGTCGGGGACGAGCCGGTCGAGGTGCGCGGCCGTCGGCCCCGTCGCGGGGAAGAGCGTGGGATCCCATCCGCCGCCGACGATCCACGGCGCCGCGGAACCCGCCGCGAAGGTTCGAACACGCTCGTCGATCTCGGCGAGGGTCGTGGCTCCCGCGAGGTCGCACCGCAGGGCGTCCATCGCCCCCACCCCGAGGTGCACGTGCGCGTCGACGAACCCGGGGGTGACGAGCCCGCCGCGCGCGTCGATCCGCTCGGGCGCGCGGCCCACGACCTCTTCCACCTCGTCGCGCCGTCCGACCGCGACGATGAGTCCGTCGCGGATGCCGAGGGTGTCGGCATCCGGAACGATTCCGCCCGAGAAGATCACGGCGTTGTCGACGATCAGAGCGCTCACCGCCCTAGTGTGGCGGGGGCCCGCGCGACACGCCGAAGGAATGTCCGCGGCGTCGACGGCGCTGGAACCGACATGAAGGCGATCACGTACTCCCAGCCCGGCGACTCCTCCGTCCTCTCGCTCGAGGACCGACCGTTGCCCGAACCCGCCGCGGGAGAGGTGCGCGTGCGCCTCACCGTGTCGGGCGTGAACCCGACCGACTGGAAGGCGCGCGCCACGACCGGCCGCCCCCTGCCCTTCGACGAGGTCACCCCCAACCAGGACGGAGCGGGAGTGGTGGATGCCGTCGGCGACGGCGTCGACTCCCTGTCGGTGGGTCAGCGGGTGTGGGTGTACCTCGCGGCGCACGAGCGGCCGCTCGGAACGGCGGCGGAGTACACGGTGCTGCCCGCCTCACGCGCGGTGCCGCTGCCCGACGACGCGTCGTTCGAACTCGGCGCGAGCCTGGGTGTCCCCGCGATGACGGCGCACCGCGCCCTCACCGTGCACGAGGACGGACCCTCGCGCCTGGCCCCCGGGGCGCTGACCGGTCGCACGGTTCTCGTGCAGGGCGGGGCGGGCGCCGTGGGGCACGCCGCGATCCAGCTCGCCGCGTGGGCCGGAGCCACCGTCATCGCCACGGTCAGCAGTGACGAGAAGGAGGCCCTGGCGCGTGCCGCCGGCGCTCACCACGTGCTGCAGTATCCGAGTGCGTCGCTGGCGGATGGCATCCGGGAACTCGCTCCGAACGGCGTCGAGCACATCGTCGAGGTCGCGATCGCTGACAACGCCGGTCTCGACGTCGAGGTCGTCGCGAACCACGGGACGATCGGGTACTACGCCGACAACGGTGGGGCGGAGTTCACCGCTCGCGTGCGCGAGAGCTTCGCGAAGAACATCCGCTGGCAGGGCCTGCTGCTGTACACGGTGGGGGAGCGAGCGCTGCTCGCCGCCGCCGAGGATGTGGCGGCGGCCGTGGCCGACGGGGCGCTGCCGGTCGGTGAGGAAGCCGGGCTTCCGCTGACGTGGTTCGCGCTGGAAGACACCGCCGCCGCGCACGACGCCGTCGAGCAGGGTGCGCTGGGGAAGGTGCTGATCCGCGTCGCGGACTGAGCGTTCCCTCGCGCGTGAGGGGCCAGAAACTGTCGCCGAGGGGTGCCCCGAAGCGACAGAAAGTGGCGCCTCACGCGGGGATGGGGCGGGGCGCGGGCGCGGAGGGCGCGGAGGGAGCGGATGCCGGGGCGCAGGTCAGCGGGGGCGCGGGACGTAGCGGGGGACCCAGCGGATGAAGCCCGCGGCGCCCAGGACCGCGATCAGACCCATCGCGCCGACGCCGACCGACAGGGATGCCACGGCCGCCAGGGCCGAGACGATGAGCGGGGCCACCGCGCCTCCGGCATCCGTGAGCGTTCTCCACGACCCGAGGAACGCCGCCGGATCGGTGGGCGGGGCCACATCGGCGCCGAGGGTAAGCAGGATGCCGCTGGACAGGCCGTTGCCCACGCCCAGGACGGCGGCGAACATTGCGTACCACATGGCCGCCGACGACAGATCGTGGGTGAACGACAGGGCGAAGAAGCCCGCCCCCATCAGGATCATGGCGGGGAGGGCCGCCCACAGGCGCCCGAATCGGTCCATCACCTGGCCGCTGGCGTAGAACAGGGCGAAGTCGATCGCCCCCGAGACGCCGACGACCACGGCGATGGTGCCGGCATCGAGCCCGAGCGACACACCCCACAGGGGTAGGACCACCTGGCGGGCCGAACGCACGGCCGACAGCGACGAGGCCGCGAGCCCCAGGCGCGCGAGCACCCCGCGGTATCGCCACATCGTTCGGAAGACCCCGACCCGCTCGACGGTGGGGATCGCGCCGGTGACGGGCTCGCCGGTGTCTTCTGCGTCGCGGGAGTCGCCGGCGTCGCGCCGGGTGGCCGAGCCCGCGCCGACGGAGACCGCCTTCTCGGGGTCGGGGCCGAAGAACACGAGCAAGATCGTGGCGACCTGGCAGACGGCGAAGAAGACGATGGATGCCGTTTCGGTGCCGAAGACCGCCAGCAGCGCCGCCGAGATGAACGGGCCGACGAACATGCCGAGGCGGAACGTGCCGCCCAACAGCGACAGCGCACGGGCCCGGAAGGTGAGCGGGACGCGCGTGGTCATGAAGGAGTGGCGGGCGAGGGCGAACGACGCGGCGCAGAACCCGATGAGGAACACCGCCGCGGTGAAGAACGCCAGCGACTGCGCGAACACGATGCCGAGCAGTCCCGCCAGCACCACGATGCCGGCCACCCCCATCGTCAGGCGCTCGCCGAAGCGCGCGACGGCCCAGCCCGCCGGAATGTTGCCGCACAGCTGACCGACGACGAGGGCGGCGGCCACGAGCGCGGCGACGGCGACGTCGGCGCCGAGGCGGTTGGCGATCACGGGGATGAGGGGGATGACCGCGCCTTCGCCGAGGGCGAAGAGCAGGGTGGGGCCGTAGATCATCGGTGCGAAGCGCACCAGCACGTTCCGGGGAGAGTCGGCTGTCACCGTCTCCACGATAGGCTTGATGTCTCATGCTCGAACTCGATTTGACCGCCGACATCCAGGCGCTGCGCTCGACCTTCGCCGATATCCAGGCCGTGGTCGACGTCGACGCACTCAAAGCCGACATCGAACGCCTCAGCGAAGAAGCCGGTGCCCCCGACCTCTGGGACGACGTCGACAACGCCCAGAAGGTCACCAGCCGTCTCAGCCACCGCCAGGCCGAGCTCAAGCGCGTCTCGGAGATCGAGCAGCGCCTCGACGACCTCGAGGTGCTCGTCGAGCTCGCCGTCGAGATGGACGACGAAGACTCCGCCGACGAGGCTCGCCGCGAGCTCGCCGCGCTGAAAGACGTGATCGGCCAGCTCGAGGTGCAGACGCTGCTCGACGGCGAATACGACCCGCGCTCCGCGGTCGTCACGATTCGCTCCGGTGCCGGCGGCGACGATGCCACCGACTTCGCCGAGATGCTGCTGCGCATGTACCTGCGCTGGGCCGAACGCCACAAGTACCCCGTCAAGGTCATGGACACCTCATACGCCGAAGGCGCCGGCATCAAGTCGGCCACCTTCGAGGTCGACGTGCCCTACGCCTACGGCACCCTGTCGGTCGAGGCCGGCACTCACCGCCTCGCACGCATCAGCCCCTTCGGCGGCGCCGATAAGCGCCAGACGAGCTTCGCCGCGGTCGAGGTCATCCCTGTGATGGAAGAGGCCGTCGAGGTCGAGGTGCCCGAGGGCGACATCCGCGTCGACGTGTTCCGCTCGTCGGGCCCCGGTGGCCAGTCGGTCAACACCACCGACTCCGCCGTGCGCATCACGCACCTCCCGACCGGCCTCGTCGTCTCGATGCAGAACGAGAAGTCGCAGATCCAGAACCGTGCGGCCGCCATGCGCGTGCTGCAGACGCGCCTGCTGCTGCTCAAGCGCGAAGAAGAGGCCGCCAAGAAGAAGGAACTCGCCGGCACGATCACCGCGAGCTGGGGTGACCAGATGCGCTCGTACTTCCTCTACGGCCAGCAGCTTGTGAAAGACCTGCGCACCGGGTACGAAGTCGGAAACCCGGCGGTCGTGTTCGACGGCGACCTCGACGGCCTGATCGCAGCCGGCATCCGCTGGCGCAAGCGCAAGGACGACGACTGAGTTCCCGCTCACTCGCAAGAGCCCTACGGATGCCGATGACCTGGCATCCATAGGGCTCTTTCGGTTTCACGACACGGCGCGTCCTGTCGTCGAGTCCGGGACCCGCGCTTAGGCTCGTCGAGCCATGATCCGGTTCGAGAACGTCACCAAGCGGTATCGCGGCACCGCGAAGCCCGCCCTGAACGCCGTGGACTTCGAAGTGCAGCGCGGGGAGTTCGTCTTCCTCGTCGGCGCCTCGGGCTCCGGCAAATCGTCGTGCCTGCAGCTCATCCTGCGCGCCGAGACCCCGAGCGACGGCCGTGTCGTCGTGCTCGGTCGCGACCTGCGCACGCTGTCGAACCGCAAGGTTCCCTATTTCCGCCGTCACATCGGTTCGGTGTTCCAGGACTTCCGCCTGCTGCCGAACAAGACGGTGCACCAGAACGTCGCCTTCACGCTGCAGGTGACCGGCGCCTCGCGCGGGTTCATCCAGCAGGCCGTGCCCGAGGTGCTCGCGCTCGTCGGCCTCGACGGCAAAGAGAAGCGCCTGCCGCACGAGCTGTCGGGTGGCGAGCAGCAGCGCGTCGCGATCGCGCGCGCCCTCGTCAACCGCCCGCAGGTGCTGCTCGCCGACGAGCCGACCGGAAACCTCGACCCGGCGACCTCGATCGACATCATGCGCCTGCTCGCGCGGATCAACGCCGGCGGCACGACCGTCGTCATGGCCACGCACGAGGCCGGCTTCGTCGACCAGATGCAACGTCGTGTGATCGAGCTGCGCGGCGGCGAGATGGTGCGTGACGAGCGTCACGGCGGCTACGGCGACACGTCGAGCCTGCCGCGCCTGGCACCCGAGGTCGAGCGCGGAGCGGCCGCCGTCGCGGCGCTCACCGCGGTTCTCGAGGTGCAGCGCGAGGTCACCGGACTCACCGGTCCCGTCGAGCCGCTGACGAAGCCCGGCGCGGACGCGACGCCGGCGCCACGACGCGACGAGACTGCTCCGGCGGAACGACGCGACGAGACTGCTCCGGCCGCGTCGGACGACGCCCCGGCCCCCGCCGCCGCGCCCCGCGAGCCCGGCACGAACACACGCTCCATTCCGGTCACCCGCCCCGACGTCGACGCCCTCGGACTCGCCGACCGACTCGGCCTGGGCGAGAAGAAAGACCGCAACGACGAAGTGGGGCCCACGTCATGAGGTTCGGGCTCATCCTCTCGGAGGCCTTCACCGGTCTCCGCCGCAACGCGTCGATGGTCATCTCGGTCATCCTCGTCACCTTCGTCTCGCTGACCTTCGTCGGCGCGGCGATGCTCATGCAGATGCAGATCGGCAAGATGCAGTCGTACTGGGCCGATCGCGCCCAGGTCGCGGTGTTCATGTGCGCGGCGTCGTCGAACGCGCCGACCTGTGTCGCGGGGGAGCCGGCGACCCAGGAGCAGATCGATCAGGTCAAGGCGACGCTCGACGGTCCGGCTCTCGCGCCCCTGATCCGCGACTACACCTACCAGACCAACGAGCAGGTGTTCGAGAACGCGAAGGGCTTGCTCTCGGATGACATCCTCGGTGTCGTCACCGCCGACCAGTTCAACGCGACCTTCAGCATCAACCTGGTCGACCAGAGCCAGTCCGACGTGATCTCCGAAGCTTTCAGCGGGCAGAACGGCGTCGAGAGCGTCACCGACCAGTTGCAGTACCTCGAGCCGCTGTTCCAAGCGCTCACGGTCGCGACCTACGTCGCGGTCGGTATCGCAGGTCTCATGCTGATCGCCGCCGTGCTGTTGATCGCCACCACCATCCGCCTCTCCGCGTTCGCGAGACGCCGCGAGCTGGGGATCATGCGCCTGGTGGGCGCGTCGAACCGATTCATCCAGACGCCGTTCATCGTGGAGGGCGTGCTCGCCGCGCTCGTCGGATCGGCGCTCGCGAGCGTGGCGGTCTGGGCGATCGTTGGCGTGGGTGTGAACCAGTACCTCCGGGACCGCATCGGCTTCATCACCTCGTGGGTGGACTTCGGGGACGTGGCGATCGTGATCCCGGCGCTCATCGTGATCGGCATCGTGCTTGCGGCCCTCAGCGCCAGTTTCGCCATCCGCCGCTGGCTGCGCGCGTAGCAGGCCGTGGCGTCGGGCGGAGCCGGCATCCGGTTCGGGTAAACTGTAAGGCTCTGTGTGCCCATGATCATGAGGAGGTGGCACCATGCCTCGTGAGCAGGGTGAGAAGCTCATCGCGTCGAACAAGAAGGCGCGTCACGACTACGCCATCGAGAAGACGTACGAAGCAGGACTGGTGCTCACGGGCACCGAGGTGAAGTCGCTGCGCCAGGGACGCGCGAACCTCACCGACGGTTACGCGTACATCGACGGGGGACAGGCGTTCCTCGACGCCGTGCACATCCCCGAGTACTCGCAGGGCCACTGGACCAACCACTCGGCCAAGCGCACGCGCAAGCTGCTCCTGCACAAGGAGGAGATCATCAAGCTCTCGCACGCCGTGTCGGCGGGCGGGTACACGCTGGTGCCCCTGCGGCTGTATTTCCTCGACGGGCGCGCCAAGGTCGAGATCGCGGTCGCCAAGGGCAAGCGCGAGTTCGAGAAGCGGCAGACAATCCGCGAGCGCGAAGACAAGCGCGAGGCCGAGCGGGCGATGCGCACGAAGAACCGCCTGGGCGACTGACGCTCCGGATCACTCCGCGCGGAAACGCCCCTCGACCACCGAGGTCACCACGATCTCGGGCGGCTGCAGGCTGAACGACGGCCCGCCCGCCGAGGCGGCCATCAGGCGCGCATTCACCGGGGTCGGTGACTCGGGCTGGGCGGCGAGCAAGCCGGCATCCGCGATTTCAACGGCGGCGACGGATGCCAAGCCCAGAGCGTCCGCGTAAGCGGTGGCGCGTTCCACCGCGACGCGGACGGCGTCGGCGGCGACCTCGCGCTCGACCCGGGCGCGCGTCGTGGGGGACAGGCGCCACTCCACCGCGGTGACCTGCACGTCGTCGGACTCGGCGACGTCGCCCAGCCACCAGGACAGGGCGCCCGCGTCGGTGAAGGTGGCGGACAGCTCCACGGCCGCGTGGTGGACGAGCGGGAGCTGCGTGCCCTCGTTGTTCCACGGGCGGTCGGACCAGACCGAGACCCGCGCGCTCGACCACTCCGACACCTCGCCGGAGCGGAGGTGGGCGACGAGTCCGTCCTGCACGACGGCGGCGCGCTCCTGCGCCTGCTCGACGACCGGACCGCGGGAGGGGCCGTCGGTGGCGACCCTGACGCGGACGGCGGCCTCTTCGGCGCGGATGCGGGCGTTGCTCTCGCCCCGGACGGTGATCACGACGTCGCTCATGCGGTGAGCTTACGGGAGGGGCGTTGTTCGGGTGCGGGCCGGTGTGGGCGCGGCGACGTCGCTCATGCGGTGAGCTTGCGGGAGGCGGCTCACCCGCTCTGCTGGGGAATCATCGCGCGCCGTGAACCGTTGTAGACTGTGATGCTCGGGTGCGTTTGGTTTCCCGAGGTGGCAACTCAACAGAGTGACAACGGCCGCTCCAGTACGGAGTTCCCGGGGCTGATCGGTTTCGACAGCGCCTGCGAACCCGCGAGAAGCGGGCCGAGGATGTGGGGTTATCTCGTAAACGCTCCCTGCAAAACAATAAGTGCCAATGCTAAGCGCACTGACTTCGCCCTCGCTGCGTAAGCGAGCCCGATAGTCCGTCAGACCGTGTGTGACCCCGCCACGGATCCTGGCGTCATTTAGGGGTCTTGCTGCGTGACGGCGTCTGGACGTCACGCGGGACTTTTCCCAGGCTGGGCTCGTCGACTTAGGTGTCTGTGACAAAGGTCGGAGCCGAGTAGAACGTCTGCACAGACTGCGCCCGGAGAAAACGCGGAGACCCAGCGTTGGACGGGGGTTCGATTCCCCCCAGCTCCACGAGCCGTTGTCACGAAGATGTTGTCATGAGAAGAAAGCCCCCGCTCCCACCCGTTTCGGTGAGAGCGGGGGCTTTCTTCGTTTCGGGTCAGCCCGCGGCGCGCGTGTGGATATCGCTCTCGCCCGAGACGCCGTTGAGCTCGAGGTAGAGGCGCCCCTCGGTGCGGGTGAGGGTGGCGGTGTTGCGCCGCTCGATGGCATCCGCAAGTCTTTCGACGAATCCGGGCTCGAAGCTGTGCAGCAGCACCTCGTCGGCGCGGTGGATGCGCTTTCCGGCCCACGGGGCGGAGACCTTATCGGGGTCGCGGTGCGTGTAGACGGCGACCCTCTCGGCCTTCATGCTGCCGGTGTGCAGGCGGGCGGCATCCGGAGCTCCGACCTCGACCCAGGCGACGAGTGCCCCGGTGAGATCGCGGACCATCACGGCGGGCTCGTCGGTGGCCGCGACGCCCTCGCTGAAGCCGATGCCCTCCTCGTACTCGAGGCAGTAGGCGAGCACGCGCGTCAGCATGTACGGAGCGGTTTCGGACGGATGCCGCGCGACGCGCAAGGGCAGCTCGTCGTAGACGCCGCGATCGACGTCGGAGAGCTGCACGGTGAAGGTGTGAATGGTCGAGCCGATAGCCACGAGGGTCGAGCCTACGCTGTCGTGCGGGCGGAGCGGCTAGCGTCGGAGGATGCCCGACCCGCGCAGCTCTCGCATCGACATCGGTCCGTTCCGTCTCGAGCCCGTGGCGGACGCGCCGCGCTGGCGGGCCGTGGGTCGCGGCGACGATGCTCCGGTCGAGGGCGGGTGGAGCGATTGGGTCGCGTTCGCCCAGCGGGTGCTGCGGGCGGACGAGCTGTGGCGCGGGCTCGAGGCGCGCGGAGACGCCTGGGACGAGGGGTTCGCCGCCGGGCAGGACGCGGCGGCGGTGAATCCGTACCGGTGAGCAGCTGCCTTTAATGCGGCGTCTCGACGAGCAGCAGGCTCTGGCGGGTGTCGGCGAACTTCACCCAGCCGTCGCCGAAGAGGTAGGTCAGGCCGTAGCCGTCGACGCCGCGTCCGCCGAGCCAGTCGGGGTTCTCGGTGACGTACGCGCCGTCGGCATCCCTCTCGAGTTTCCACCCGGAGGCTACGAGGTCCTTCTCGGCCTGCTGGGCGGTGGCGTCGTCGATCGGTGCCCAACCGAAGATCTGCACGCGGTCGGATGCGACCTTGGCGTCGCCCCACTTGCACTGGATGCCCTCGTTGAGAGCGGTGGCGCCGATGCGGAACGGCTCCTCCTGGGAGGTCCACCCGAGGCTCTTGAAGTCTTCGACGGTGGACGTGGGGATGATGTTGTCGCAGGTCGGGGTGATCGGCTCCGTGGTGGGCGTCGCGCTGGGGGCGGCCTCGGCCACGGGGGCGTCCGTCGCCGTGGCGCTGGCGGCGACGCTGGGGGCCGTATCGGGCGCCGAGGTGCAGCCCGCGAGGGCGAGGGCCGCGAGGAATCCGGTGGCGGCCAGCAGGCGTCGGGGCGTCATCGGTCGTTCCCCTCGTGCAGCAGCGCGAAGAACGCGTCGTGGAGGATGCCGTTCGTCGCGAGCGAGGATTCGGCATCGAGGCGATCCGACCCGTCGAACGCGGTGAAGCGGCCGCCGGCCTCGCGGACGATCGGCGCGATCGCGGCGATGTCGTACTCCTTCACGCCGAATTCGGCGACGAGCTCGAGGCGCCCTTCCGCGAGCCACATGTACGGCAGGGCGTCGCCGTAGGCGCGGTCGCGCCACACGACGCGGGTGAGTTTCTCGAGGGTGGGGACGAGATCGACGTCGTCCCACTGCTCGATGCTCTGGAAGCTGATGCTGGATGCCGAGACCTCGTCGATCGCGGAGACGTTGATGCGACGGGTCTCGCCGGTGGCGGTGGTGGTCCAGGCGCCGTTACCCGTGGAGGCCCACCAGCGGCGTCCGATCGCGGGTTGGCTGACGACGCCGACCTGCGGGACACCGTCGACCGTGAGGGCGATGAGGGTCGCCCACACGGGGATGCCGCGCATGTAGTTGTGGGTGCCGTCGATGGGGTCGATGACCCAGCGCCGGGAGATGCTCGATGCGGCGTCACCGGAGGTGCCGTACTCCTCGCCCAGGATCGCGTCGCCGGGGCGCTCGGCATCCAGGATCTGTCGAATCGCACGCTCGGTGGCGAGGTCGGCCTCGGTGACGTGGGTGCGGTCGGGCTTGGTGTCGATGTGGAGGTCGGCGGAGTCGAAACGTTCCATCGCCACCGCGTCGGCGGCGTCGGCCAGACGGAGGGCGAGTTCGAGATCGGCGGACAGGTCCGCGGGGGTCTCGGCGGGCTCTTCGATGCGGGACACGCGTCAAGGATAACCGCCGCCCGTGGGGCCGAACCGTGGCCCGATTTGGCGTGCCCGAGTCACGCCTGGTAGTGTCATTCCTCGGCGCGGAGAGCGAAACTCCGGCCGAACGGAACGCACCTCTAGCTCAATCGGCAGAGCAACTGACTCTTAATCAGTGGGTTCTGGGTTCGAGTCCCAGGGGGTGCACCACCTCAGAAATCCCCTTCCGCCAGCTGGCCGGGAGGGGATTTCTGCATTCATGACGTGTGTGCGGGTTCACGGGGTTTCGACCGCCCCGGGTGCAACCTCTCGCCCGGCGAACGAGCACTCGGCATGATGGAGCGAGCCGCTGCGCGCGGTACGTGCCGATCCCGGGAGGTTCGAAATGGCCGACGACGAGATGTGGGACGTCACCGACATCCAGGGCACCCCGACCGGAACCCTTCACCGGCGCGGCGACGGCCCGGTGCCGGCCGGGTCGTTCCACGTCGTGGCATCCGTGTGTCTGGTGTCGTCGACAGGACGCGTGCTGATGAGCCTGCGGGCGGAAGGCAAGGACTACCCGTTGGCGTGGGAATTCCCCGCCGGCAGCGCCCTGCGCGGGGAGACCAGCCGCACCGGCGCCGTGCGCGAGCTCGCGGAGGAGACCGGCATGGCGCTCGCCCCCGACGACCTCGTGCTCGTGGGGCGCGTCATCGAGGAGAGTGCCCTGTTCGACCTGTGGGTCGGCCGCATCGAGGGCGAGCCGGTGCCCGTACCGGATCCGGAGGAAGTCCAGGATGCCGGGTGGGTCACCCTCGACGTGGTGCATCAGCGGTGGAGGGACGGGGTGTTCGCGACACCGTGGAACGCCCGGTTCGATCAGCTGTGGGACGCGCTGGTGGAGCGGGTGGGGGAGGCGGGCGTCCACGGCGCGGAGCACGGTCAGAACGGCGGCGGATCCACCTCGACGTCGTGACCCAGGGGTGAGCGCCACCTCAGGTCGGAGTCGCCCGAGTTCTTGTGCGGTTCCCATCTCGTCTCGTGGCGGAGGCGATGGTGGTGGCGGCACTCGGGTTCGAGGTTGTCGTGGTCAGTGGTGCCGCCGTCGGCCCACGCCGTGAGGTGGTCGATGTCGCACTCGCGCGCCGGTCGTGTGCACCCCGGAAAGACGCACGTCGGCGAGGTCACACCCAACCACCGCCGGAGGGCAGTGGTCACCCGGTACGTCGTGCGGTCGAGGGCGAGGGGAACCCCGGTGAGCGGGTGGGTGAGCACGCGGATCCACGACGTCGCTTCTCCCGCAAGACGGCGAGCGGTCTCGAGGTCGATGGGGCCGTAGCCGTCCAGCGTGGCCGGCGTGTCGTCGCGCCCGAGCAGGGTGAGCGCGGGGACGGTGACGACCACGGTGGGACGGGCGGGGCGGGGAGCAGCGGGTGTGCTCGGCGCGCCAGACGCTCCCGGCGCGGGAACCGCTGCCGACGCCCCCGTCGCGCCGGACGCTCCCGGCGCGGGAACCGTTGCCGTCGCGGGCTTCTGCGCCGCAATGCCACTTGCGAGCAGGTCTGCCAGCGCATCCGCCCGCAGCTGCGCCAGCGTGCGGTTTTCCCCGTCTGCCGTCGCGAGATGCCGCGCGACGCGATCCAGGCGCGTCATGGCCGCCTGCGCCCGATCCGCGGGGAGGAGCGCAGTCAGCGTCGCCATGCCGTCGAGCTCGGGCGTCAACCACACTCCGCGGTCCTGAGCGGCGCGGCGATGGCGCTCGTCGATCGACTCGGCGTGGACCTTCTCGCGCAGGACGCGGGCGGCGGTCTCGAAGCTCGAGGGAGTGAGGCGCTCGGCGCGCTCGGTGGCGCCAATGTCGAATGCGGTCCAGGCCGCGCGATCGTCGGGGAGGGAGTCGGCGAGCCGGGCGATCCTGATCGCGTGGCTTTCGGAGATGCGCCCCTCGAGGAACGCCCTCCAGGCCAACGCGCATCGCGTCTGCAGCGTTCGCGCGTGACCGACGCGGGTGCGCACGGTCCTCTCGGCCAGACGGAGCTGTACGGCGATCTCGGCGGCGGCGGCGCGCTCGGCCAGGTCGACGCGATCGCGGCGAACGGCGGCCACCGTGCGGCCTCGCGAGTCGTCCCAGTCCGCAGAGAGAGTGGGATCCGGGCCGACCCACGGCTCCGGGTCCGCCACCGCACCATCGAGGATCAGCGTCATGAGCCGGTACTCCTCGGCCGTGTGCTGCCGACGACGGACGGCGACCGCGACGAGCTCATGCACGAGGTCGATCGGACGGGCGTCGGTTTCGGAAACGGCGGAGACGGGGCAACCGGCAGGCGACGCGGGGCCCTCGCTGAAGGCACCCAGGTCGTGGCTCACCGGCCACGGATCATCCCCGTCGACGAACAACTCGTCCCAATCCGGCTCGAACAGTCCCTCTTCGATCGCACGGACCTCGTCGGCCCACGCGTCGAGCTCGGCGTCGCTCGGCGGAGGCGCGGAGAACGCGACGGGCACGACCTCGCGATCCGGCACCGGCCGGTCTGTCGCGGGGGTCGAGTTCGTCATGGGAGCACGGTATCGCGGACCTCCGACATCGAAGAGAAGACCAGGTCAGGAGTGCGATACATCACGCCATACGGCGGGAGCACGAAGCCCCGACACGACGCCCCTCGACGGAGCGCCGCACCGACACCCGGCACCCCGCGCAGTTCCGAGGCGAAAGCGCCGAGTCCCGACCCGACGACCCTCCTGGACCGCCCTCCCGACACCCGGTGCCGCCCACACGCGCAAGCGCCGAGCCCCGACACGACGCCCCTCCACGGACCGCCTGCCGGAACCCGGCGCCTCGCACCGTGCCGTCGACGCCTTCTTACGCTGCGTCGCCCACCAGGACCGCAGCGCCTTCGTCAGCGGCATCCGGGTGCGCTCCGTCGACGTGCGCGAGCAGGCGCCGGCCGAACAGGATGCACGCGGCCGAGATCACGACCGACACCGCGGCCATCACGTACGGCACTCCCGCACCGTACGCGTGCCACAGCAGGGCCGCCAGCGGGGGAGCGACGGCACCACCGAGGAAGCGCACGGCCGAGTACGCCGACGACGCGACCGAGCGGGGGAGGTCGGTCGCCTCCATCACGGCCTCGGTGAGGGCGGTGTTCACGACCCCGAGCACGAGACCGCCCACGATGATGCAGACGACTAGGGCGGTGGCCGACGACACGATGAACGCGGCCACGAGCAGGTCGAGAGCCAGCAGTGGCAGAGCGATCAGCAGGACGGTCGTCAGGCGCAGTCGGCGCAGCAGCAGGGGAGCGACCCACACGCTCGTGATCGCGAGACCCACGCCCCAGCCGAAGAAGGTCAGGCCGATACCCATCGCCCCGAAACCGAGGGGGAACGGCGAGAACGCCAGCAGCGTGAAGAAGCCGATGTTGTAGAACAGCGCGGTGGCGGCGAGGATCGCCAGCGCCGGGCGACCCAGCGCTCGGAACGGAGCGCTGAAGGGGAGCGGCTTGCGTTCCGGCTGGGGTCCGCGAAGCAGGGCCAGCACCGCGATGAATGCGATCGCCATCAGCACCACGACGCCGAAGAACGGCCCTCGCCAGCTGACTTCACCCAGGATGCCGCCGAGCAGCGGTCCCACGGCGATGCCGAGGCCCAGCGCGGCCTCGTAGAGGATGATCGCGGCCGAGCTTCCGCCGGAGGCGGCGCCCACGATGGTCGCCAGCGCGGTGGAGATGAACAGCGCGTTGCCCAGGCCCCATCCGGCGCGGAAGCCGATGACGGCATCCACGCTGCCGCTGATGGCGCAGAAGAACGCGAACACGACGATCAGGCCGAGACCCACCAGCAGGGTCGCCTTGGCGCCGATACGGCTCGAGATCCAGCTCGTGATGAGCATCGCCAGTCCGGTGACGACGAGGTAGCTGGTGAACAGCAGCTCGGTCTCGACGGGCGACGCCTTCAGGGACTCGGCGATCGCGGGAAGGATCGGGTCGACCAGGCCGATGCCCATGAAGGCGACGACGCACGCGAATGCGACGGCCCAGACCTGCGCGGGCTGTTTCCAGACGCTGGGCGCCTTGCTGACTGCTGCGGTTCCGGCACTCACCGGACCACCTCCTGTTCTCCGGCGGCGCCCACGAGGGCTCCGCGATCATCGGTCGGGTCGGCGGCGCCATCGTCGTCGGGGATTGAGTCATTCGGGGTTGAGGCGTTCGGGGTTGAGTCGTCGGGGGCTCGGTTCTCATCGGTTCTCGACGGCGCCATCCCCACCCGCAGCGACAGGGCCGACGCGGCGAGGCTCACGGCATCCCACTCGCTCTCCGACAGATCGGCGACGTGGGGCGCGAGGGCCGCGCGGAACTGCTCGTACCAGCCGGCCAACGCCTCGAGACCGGCGGCCGTCGCGGCCACCACGCTCACGCGCGAGTCGTCGGGGTGGCGGCGTCGCTCCAGGAGGCCCGCCGCGTCCATCTGGTGGACGAGCCGGGTCATGCCGGGCTGGGTCACGCGGCTCAGAGTCGCGAGGTCACCCAGGCGCTGCGGACCGTGATCGCGCAGCAGGGTCAGCGTGCGCCACTGGGCCGCGGGTGCCTCGGTCTGCGTGTCGAGAGCGGCGATCCGGGTGAGCGCGTGCACCGCGAGCAGGAGCGTCTGCAGATCGTCGTCCCGGGTCATACCCAGAAGTATACCCCTGATATATACCGGTGGTATCTATTTACCGGGAAGACGAGACCCGCGTCGAGAGCTGGTGGGCGTGCGCGAGCAGAAGCCGTCCCAGCTCGGCGAGACGCTCGCCGCCGAAGCGGAACTCCACGCCCGTCAGGCTCAACGCCCACTGCGGGTCTCCGGAACGGGTGAACACTGCCGCCCCGAGCCCCCAGCTCCCCTCCACGATCAGCCCGGGGTTCACCGCGTACCCGCGAGCCTGCGTATCGCGGATCCGAGTGCGCAGCCGCGCGGGGGAGTGCGACGACCCCCACTTCTCGGCGAGCTCCGGATGCCGCTCGAGATACGCATCCACATCGTGGGGCGGCAGGAAGGCGAGGATGGCCAACCCCGCCGAAGCCACCCCGAGGGGGAAGCGCACGCCCTCCGACAGCACGAACGACCGGATCGGGAAGCTCCCGTCCTCGCGGACGAGGCATACCGTCTCATCCCCCCGCCGCACCGACAGGAACGCGCTCTCCTCTGTGCGCACCGCGAGGGAGCGCACGATGTCGCGAGCCGTCGAGGTGATGTCGAAGCGGGATGCCGCGACACTGCCCATCAGGTACAGCTCCGGTCCCGGCAGCCAGTGCCCCGTTGCGTCGTCGCGGTCGACGAGCCCCTCGGCGCGCAGGGCGCTCAGCAACCGGTGCGCGGTCGGCCGGGTCAGGTCGGCATCGCGCGCGAGGTCGCCCACGGCCCCACCCGCTGCGCCGGCGGCGGTCACGAGCCGCAGCAGCCGCGCCGCCCGCGCGATCGCCTGTGCTCCGGGGACGGAGGCCTCGGAAACAGTGCGCGTCTCTTTGTCCACCATGTGGACGTTACGCGCCCCGGTATCCACATGACAAGACCGCAGTCGTCGACCTACCGCGAGCCGGGGCACCGTGGAAGCACGCCAGAACAGAGGAGTTCGCGTGATCGACAAGACCGTCGCCACCGCCGCCGAAGCGGTGGCCGACATCCCCGACGGGGCCTCGCTCGCCGTCGGCGGGTTCGGCCTCTCCGGCAACCCCATCGCCCTCATCGAGGCCCTTCTCGCCCAGGGGACCCGCGACCTCTCGGTCGTGTCGAACAACTGCGGAGTCGACGACTGGGGGCTGGGGATCCTCCTGGGGGCCGGACGCATCCGCAAGATGACCTCGTCGTACGTCGGCGAGAACAAGGAGTTCGAGCGGCAGTTCCTCTCCGGCGAGTTGGAGCTCGAGCTCACCCCGCAGGGAACCCTCGCCGAGAAGCTCCGCGCCGGCGGCTCGGGCATCGCCGCGTTCTTCACGCAGACCGGCGTCGGCACCCAGGTCGCCGAGGGTGGCCTGCCGCGGCGCTACGACGGCGCGGGCGGCGTCGCGATCGCCTCCCCGGTCAAAGACGTGCGCACCTTCGAGGTGAACGGCGAGCCGCGCGAATTCGTCCTCGAAGAGGCGATCACCACCGACTTCTCGCTCGTGCACGCGTGGAAGGGCGACCGCCACGGCAACCTCGTCTTCCGCAAGGCCGCTCGCGCCTTCAACCCCCTCGCCGCGATGGCCGGCCGCACCTGCATCGCGCAGGTCGAGCACCTCGTCGAGCCCGGAGAGATCGATCCGGATGCCGTGCACCTCCCCGGCGTCTACGTCCACCGCATCGTGGAGGTCGGCGATGTCGACAAGCGCATCGAGAAGCGCACCGTTCGCGAAGGGAACCACTGACATGCCCCTGACCCGCACCGAGATGGCCGCCCGCGCCGCCCTCGAACTCGCCGACGGCTCGTACGTCAACCTCGGCATCGGTCTGCCCACCCTCGTTCCCAACCACGTGCCTCAGGGCGTCACGGTCGTGCTGCAGTCCGAGAACGGCATCCTGGGCGTCGGGCCGTACCCGACCGAGGACGCCGTGGATGCCGACCTCATCAACGCCGGCAAAGAGACGGTGACCACCCTCGACGGTGCCGCCTTCTTCGACTCGGCGCTGAGCTTCGGCATGATCCGCGGGGGCAAGATCGACGCCGCCATCCTCGGGGCGATGCAGGTGTCGGCATCCGGAGATCTGGCGAACTGGATGATCCCCGGCAAGATGGTGAAGGGTCCTGGCGGGGCGATGGACCTCGTCCACGGCGCCGCCCGCGTGATCGTGCTGATGGAGCACGTGGCCCGCGACGGCTCTCCCAAGATCGTCGAGCAGTGCTCTCTGCCGCTCACCGGCCGCGGGGTGGTCGATCGCATCATCACCGACCTCGCCGTGCTCGACGTGACGGAGGATGGACTCGTCCTCGTCGAACTCGCCCCCGGGGTGAGCGTCGACGAGGTGCGGGCCGCCACCGAGCCCGCACTGACCGTCCGTCTCACCGAGGAGCAGCACGCATGAGCGCACCCACCGACGTCGTCATCGTCGCCGCCGCACGCACCCCGCAGGGCCGGCTGAAGGGGCAGCTCGCCCCGCTCACCGCCGTGCAGCTGGGCGCCGCCGCCATCCGCGGAGCGCTCGAGCGCGGCGGCATCCCCGCCGATGCCGTCGACGCCGTGCTCGTCGGCCAGGTGCTCCAGGCCGGAGCCGGCCAGAACGCCGCACGGCAGGCCGCGATCGCCGCCGGGATCGGGTGGGACGTGCACAGCGCCGCCATCAACAAGGTATGCCTGTCGGGCCTGACCGCGATCATCGACGCCGCGCGCATGCTCCGTCTGGGCGATGCGACGGTCGTCGTCGCCGCGGGCATGGAGTCGATGACCCGCGCCCCGCACCTGCTGATGAACTCGCGCGAGGGCTACGCATACGGCTCGGTCGAGGTGCTCGACCACATGGCCTTCGACGGCCTGACCGACGCGTACGACCGCGAGAGCATGGGAGCGTCGACCGAGCGCGCGAACGCCCGGTACGAGGTCACCCGAGAGGCACAGGATGCCGTGGCCGCCCGCTCCCACCAGCGCGCTGCCTCCGCGAAGAGCGCCGGCGTGTTCGACGCGGAGATCGTGCCGGTCGAGATCCCGCAGCGCAAGGGCGACCCGGTGGTCGTCTCCGCCGACGAGGGGATCCGCGCCGACACGACCGTCGAGACGCTCGCGAAGCTCCGGCCCGCCTTCGCCGAGGGCGGCTCGATCACTGCGGGAAACGCCTCGCAGATCTCCGACGGGGCCTCGGCCGTCGTCGTGACGACCCGGACGATCGCCGAGCAGCACGGGTGGGACGTCCTCGCGGTCGTCGGCGCTGCAGGACAAGTCGCCGGTCCCGACAACTCCCTCCACGATCAGCCCGCCCGAGCCATCGCGAAAGCTCTCGAGAAGCAGGGGATCTCGGCATCCGACCTCGATCTCGTCGAGATCAACGAGGCGTTCGGCGCGGTCGTCGCTCGCTCGCAGACCGAGCTCGGGCTGTCCGACGACGTCGTCAACCCGCACGGCGGCGGCATCGCGATCGGCCACCCGATCGGCGCTTCGGGCAACCGCCTCGTCGTCCACGCCGTGCACGAACTCGTGCGGCGCGGCGGCGGCACGGCCGCGGTGGCCCTGTGCGGCGGCGGCGGCCAGGGCGACGCGCTGATCCTGACGCGCTGATCTCGACGCGCTGATCCCCGCCCCGCCGACATGCATCCGTGAAACGACGAACGGATGCCGCGACCTCGAGGCCGCGGCATCCGTTCGTCGTTTCGGGGGTCAGCGCCCGAGGCGCTTCTTGAACAGCTTCTCTTGCTTCTTCGACACGGGGGAGTCGCCCGCGATCACGCGGCCCCGGCGCGCGCGACGGGTGTCGACGACAGCGCCGATCGCGAGGGCCAGGGTGATACCCCAGCTCAGCCACGCCAGCGCCGTGCGCCAGGTGAACGGCTCGTCGTTCTTGAGCCCGCGCAGGAGCGTGACGCCGCCGGTGATGGCGCTGAGAAGACCGGTTCCGAAGATGTACTGCCGCATGCGCCCAACCTATCGAGCGGCGCGGCCCGGCGCCGGACCTTGACAGGACGAACCCGGACCGGTGGAACGGGCGTAGCGCATCGCGTCCACCCCCTCGACGCACGAGGGCGCGCTGTTAGCCTGAGGACGATCCCCGAGGAGGACCTGTGACCCAGGCCGATTTCGTCGTCGTCGCCAACCGACTGCCCGTCGATCGCACCCCCGACGGAGAGGGGTGGAGACGCTCACCCGGCGGTCTCGTCACCGCTCTCGAACCCGTGATGCGCCGCGCCGAGGGCGCGTGGGTGGGGTGGGCCGGTCAAGCCGACGTCACCGTCGACCCGTTCGACTTCGAGGGCACGCACCTCGTTCCCGTGACCCTGACGGCGTCCGACGTGCAGCTGTACTACGAGGGCTTCTCGAACGACACCATCTGGCCGCTGTACCACGACGTCATCGCCGCGCCCACGTACAAGCGCGCGTGGTGGGACGCCTACGTCAGAGTCAACGAACGCTTCGCCCAGGCCGCCGCCGACGTCGCCGCCGAGGGCGGGATCGTCTGGGTGCAGGACTACCAGCTGCAGCTCGTGCCGAAGATGCTGCGCGAACGCCGCCCCGACCTCACGATCGGGTACTTCCACCACATCCCGTTCCCCGCGTACGGCCTCTACGCGCAGCTGCCCTGGCGCCGCCAGGTGCTCGAGGGCCTGCTCGGAGCCGACGTGATCGGCTTCCAGCGGGTGGCGGATGCCGGCAACTTCGCCCGGGCCGTCCGGCGCCAGCTGCGCTACGAAACCAAGGCCAGCGGCATCCTGGTGCCCGACGCGTCGGGCGGCACGCGTGTCGCGCTCGCGAAGGCGTTCCCCATCTCGATCGACGCCGAGTCGTACATCGAGCTCGCGCAGAAGCCCGAGATCCAGCAGCGGGCGAAGGAGATCCGCGCGGGCCTGGGCAACCCGCGCAAGATCCTGCTCGGCGTGGACCGCCTCGACTACACCAAGGGCATCCGCCACCGGCTCAAGGCGTGGGGCGAGCTGCTCGAAGACGGCCGCGCCACCGTCGAGGACGCCACCCTCGTGCAGGTCGCGAGCCCGAGCCGTGAGCGCGTCGACGCCTACGTGCAGCTGCGCGACGAGATCGAGATGACCGTCGGTCGCGTCAACGGCGATTACGACACCACCACGCATACCGCGATCCGCTACCTGCACCAGTCGTACCCGCGCGAGGAGATGGTCGCGCTGTTCCTCGCCGCCGACGTGATGCTCGTCACCGCGCTCCGCGACGGCATGAACCTCGTCGCCAAGGAGTACGTCGCCAGCCGCATCGACAACCGCGGCGTGCTCGTGTTGAGCGAGTTCGCCGGCGCCGCCGATGAGATGGGCAGCGCCCTGCTCATCAACCCGCACGACATCGACGGGCTCAAAGACCAGATCGTGAGAGCGATCGACATGCCCGCCGCCGAACAGGGCCGCCGCATGCGGGCGCTGCGCAAACGCGTGCGCGACCACGACGTCGAGGACTGGTCGCGGGAGTTCCTGGACGCGCTGTCGGTCTTCCACGAGAAGTCCTCGAGCGCCGCCGCGGCCGCGGAGGTCGGCCAGGACGACGACGGTTCGGCTCCCGAACGCGAGCCGATCGACGAAACGGATGCCGAATGAGTGCGCCCGCCCCGAGCTGTGGCGTGCCCACGCCGTGCCTGACCAGAAGTGGGGATGCCGGATGACCGCCGCCGATGCCGCCGTCGAAGCCGTTGCCACCACCGACACCCTGCTGGTGGCCCTCGATTTCGACGGCACCCTGTCGCCCCTCGTCGACGAGCCGATGTCCGCGCGCATGACGCCGGGCGCGCGGGCCGCGATCGACGCCCTCGCGGCGCTGCCGCGCACGGTCGTCGCCCTGGTCTCGGGTCGCTCGCTCGGTCACCTGCGCGAGATCTCCGAGCACGACGATTCCTCGCCGATCTGGCTCGCGGGCTCGCACGGCGCGCAGTTCTGGATCCCCGGCGCGGGTATCGAGGCGGCCGGCGACGACGAGGCCGATCTCGCCCTGCGCGACCGGCTGCAGCAGCGCGCCCTCGACGGCACCGCCGAGATGACCGGGGTCTGGATCGAGCCCAAGGAGTACGGACTCGGCGTGCACACGCGCACCGCGGATGCCGCCACGGCTGAGGCCGCGCGATCCCTCGTCGATCGACTGGTCGCCGCCGAGGCGCCGTCGTGGCGCCGACGCACCGGTCACGACATCCTCGAGTTCTCGTTCCGTCACGAGGGCAAGGATTCCGCCGTCGCGCACCTGCGCGAGCGCGTCGGCGCTTCGGCCGTGCTCTTCGCGGGCGACGACGTCACCGACGAAGACGCGTTGGGTGCGCTGGATGCCGGCGACCTGGGCGTGCGGGTCGGCGGGGGAGACACCGCGGCGACGCTGCGCGTGGACGACATCGACGCGTTCGTGGCGGTGTTGGACGAGGTCGCGCGCCTGCGCCGCGCTCACGTGTCCTGAATCGGCGGCGCAGAGCGCGCGGACCCGGATTAATCGTGCGTTCACGGCCTGCTGAGCGTCGGGTGTCGTAGCCGCGCAATAGACTTCGACAATGCCCGCACCGCAGAATCCGAACACCGGCGAGTTCGACATCAAGCCCCGCAGTCGCGTCGTCACCGACGGCATCGAAGCCACCACCTCCCGCGGAATGCTCCGCGCGGTCGGCATGGGCGACGAGGACTGGGACAAGCCCCAGATCGGCATCGCGTCGAGCTGGAACGAGATCACTCCCTGCAACCTCAGCCTCGACCGCCTCGCACAGGGCGCGAAAGAGGGTGTGCACGCTGGCGGCGGGTACCCGCTGCAGTTCGGCACCATCTCCGTCTCCGACGGCATCTCGATGGGCCACGAGGGCATGCACTTCTCGCTCGTGTCGCGCGAGGTCATCGCCGACAGCGTCGAGACCGTCATGATGGCCGAGCGCCTCGACGGCTCCGTGCTGCTCGCGGGCTGCGACAAGTCGATCCCGGGCATGCTCATGGCATCCGCTCGACTCGACCTCTCGAGCGTCTTCCTCTACGCCGGCTCCATCGCCCCCGGCTGGGTCAAGCTCAGCGACGGCACCGAGAAGGACGTCACCATCATCGACTCGTTCGAGGCCGTGGGCGCGTGCCTCGCGGGCAAGATGAGCGAAGAAGACCTCAAGCGCATCGAGTGCGCGATCGCCCCCGGCGAGGGAGCGTGCGGCGGCATGTACACCGCCAACACCATGGCCTCCGTCGCCGAGGCGCTGGGCCTGAGCCTCCCCGGCTCGGCCGCCCCGCCCTCGGCCGACCGTCGCCGCGACTACTTCGCCCACCGCTCGGGCGAGGCCGTGGTCAACCTGCTGCGTCAGGGCATCACCACGCGCGACATCCTCACCAAAGAGGCGTTCGAGAACGCCATCGCCCTCGCCATGGCGCTCGGCGGCTCGACCAACGTCGTGCTGCACCTGCTCGCGATCGCCAACGAGGCCGAGGTCGAGCTCACCCTCCACGACTTCAACCGCATCGGCGACAAGACGCCGCATGTGGCCGACATGAAGCCCTTCGGCCAGTACGTCATGAACGACGTCGACCGCCACGGCGGCATCCCGGTCATCATGAAGGCGATGCTCGACGAGGGTCTGCTGCACGGCGACGCGCTCACGGTCACGGGCAAGACGCTCGCCGAGAACCTGGCCGACCTGAACCCCGACCCGGTGGACGGCAAGGTCATCCACTCGTTCGACAACCCGATCCACGCCACCGGCGGCATCACGATCCTGCACGGTTCGATGGCCCCCGAGGGTGCCGTGGTGAAGTCGGCCGGCTTCGACGGCAACGTCTTCGAGGGCCCGGCGCGCGTGTTCGAGCGCGAGCGCGGCGCGATGGACGCCCTCGAGGCGGGCGAGATCGCCGCCGGCGACGTCGTGGTCATCCGCTACGAGGGCCCCAAGGGCGGTCCCGGCATGCGCGAGATGCTCGCGATCACCGCGGCCATCAAGGGCGCAGGCCTCGGAAAAGATGTACTACTGTTGACGGACGGACGATTCTCAGGCGGCACAACCGGCCTGTGCATCGGCCACATAGCTCCCGAAGCGGTGGACGCAGGTCCCATCGCCTTCGTGCGCGATGGTGATCTGATACGGGTCGATATCGCCGCTCGCACTCTCGACTTGATCGTCGATGAGGCCGAGCTGAGTTCCCGCCGCGAAGGCTGGGAACCGCTTCCCCCGCGCTATACCCGTGGCGTTCTGGCCAAGTACTCCAAGCTCGTGCACTCCGCCGCGGAGGGCGCGGTCACGGGCTGACGGCCGTCCCCCTCCTTTTCACCTTCTTACGGTTCTCGAGGTACTCCCATGTCCATCGATTCCCCTACGGCGGCCGTGCCCCGGCCGCCCGCCCGCACCGCTCCGGCGCCCGTGATGACGGGAGCACAGTCGGTCGTCCGCTCGCTCGACCTGCTCGGCGTCACCGACGTGTTCGGTCTGCCGGGCGGGGCGATCATGCCTGTGTACGACCCGCTCATGGACGACGAGCACGTCCGCCACATCCTCGTCCGGCACGAGCAGGGCGCCGGCCACGCGGCCGAGGGCTACGCCGCCGCCTCGGGCAAGGTCGGCGTCGCGATCGCGACGTCGGGTCCCGGCGCGACCAACCTCGTCACCGCGATCGCCGACGCCTACATGGACTCGGTGCCGCTCGTGTGCATCACCGGTCAGGTGTTCTCGACCCTCATGGGGACGGACGCCTTCCAAGAGGCCGACATCGTCGGCATCACCATGCCGATCACCAAGCACTCGTTCCTGGTGAAGACGGCCGACGAGATCCCCGGTGCGATCGCCGCGGCCTTCGAGATCGCCTCGACCGGCCGCCCCGGCCCCGTGCTCGTCGACATCACGAAGGATGCGCAGCAGGCCGAGGCACCGTTCGTCTGGCCGCCGAAGATCGACCTGCCCGGCTACCGCCCGGTGACCAAGGCGCACGGCAAGCAGATCCAGGCTGCGGCCCAGCTGCTCGCCACCGCGCAGAAGCCCGTGCTGTACGTCGGCGGCGGCGCGATCCGCTCGAACGCGTCGGCCGAGCTGAAGGTGCTCGCCGAGGCGACCGGGGCTCCCGTCGTCACGACGCTTATGGCGCGCGGGGCCTTCCCCGACTCGCACGAGCAGCACCTCGGCATGCCTGGAATGCACGGCACCGTGCCCGCGGTCCTCGCGCTGCAGGAGAGCGACCTCATCGTCTCGCTCGGCGCCCGCTTCGACGACCGCGTCACCGGCAAGGCGGCGCTGTTCGCCCCCCACGCTCAGGTGGTGCACGTCGACATCGACCCGGCCGAGATCTCCAAGATCCGCACCGCCGACGTGCCGATCGTGGGCGACCTGCGCGAGGTGCTCATCGACCTCGACGCCGCCTTCCGCGCCGCCGACGCCGAGCACCCGCACGACTACAGCGAGTGGTGGACGTACCTGAACGGCCTGCGCGAGGAGTTCCCCCTCGGCTACACGCCCACCAGCGACGGCCTGCTCTCTCCGCAGCACGTGATCCAGCGCATCGGAGAGATGACCGGACCCGAGGGCGTCTACGCCTCGGGCGTCGGCCAGCACCAGATGTGGGCCGCGCAGTTCATCAAGTACGAGCGTCCCAACGCCTGGCTCAACTCCGGCGGCGCCGGAACCATGGGCTACGCGGTGCCCGCGGCGATGGGCGCCAAGGTGGCCCAGCCCGAGCGTGCCGTGTGGGCGATCGACGGCGACGGCTGCTTCCAGATGACCAACCAGGAGCTCGCGACCTGCGTCATCAACGACATCCCCATCAAGGTCGCGATCATCAACAACTCCTCGCTCGGCATGGTGCGCCAGTGGCAGACGCTGTTCTTCGACGGCCGCCACTCGAACACCGACTTGAACACCGGACACGGGACGCGTCGCATCCCCGACTTCGTCAAGCTCGCCGAGGCGTACGGGTGCCTCGCCATCCGCGTCGAGAAGGAAGACGAGATCGACGCCGCGATCCAGCTCGCCCTCGACACGAACGACCGCCCGGTCGTGATCGACTTCGTCGTGAGCGCCGATGCGATGGTGTGGCCGATGGTGCCGCAGGGCGTCAGCAACAGCTACGTCCAGTACGCCCGCGATCACTCGCCCGCCTTCAACGAGCAGGAGGACTGAGATGTCCCGTCACGTCCTGAGCCTCCTCGTCGAGGACAAGCCCGGTCTGCTCACCCGCGTCGCGGGCCTGTTCGCCCGCCGCGGCTTCAACATCGAATCCCTCGCCGTGGGCGTCACCGAGGTGCCGGGTCTCTCGCGCATCACGGTCGTCGTCGACGTCGAAGGGCTCCCGCTCGAGCAGGTGACCAAGCAGCTCAACAAGCTGATCAACGTCATCAAGATAGTCGAGCTGGATGCCGCCAGCTCCGTGCAGCGGGAGCACGTGCTCGTGAAGGTGCGTGCCGACAACGCCAGCCGCTCGAACGTGCTCGAGGTCGTCAACCTCTTCCGCGCCTCGGTCGTCGACTACGCCCACGACGCCGTCGTGATCGAGATCACGGGCGACAAGGGCAAGGTCGACGCCTTCCTCAAGGCCATCGAGCCCTTCGGCGTGAAAGAGCTCGCGCAGTCGGGCCTGCTCGCCGTGGGCCGCGGCGGCAAGAGCATCACCGAGCGCGTCCTGCGCGGCTGACACTTCCCGACTTCCATTCACCAGCGGCCCCTGAGCGGGCCACGATTCAAGGAGAAACATCCTCATGGCAGAGATCTTCTACGACGACGACGCCGACCTCTCGATCATCCAGGGCAAGAAGGTCGCGATCGTCGGCTACGGCTCGCAGGGTCACGCGCACGCGCAGAACCTCCGCGACTCCGGCGTCGAGGTCGTCATCGCGCTCAAGGACGGCTCGAAGTCGGCCGCCAAGGCGCAGGAAGACGGCTTCGAGGTCAAGAACGTCGCCGACGCCGCCGAGTGGGCCGACCTCATCATGATCCTCGCGCCCGACCAGCACCAGCGCTCGATCTTCGCCGAGTCGATCAAGGACAAGCTGACCGAGGGCAAGACGCTCGCCTTCGCGCACGGCTTCAACATCCGCTTCGGCTACATCGACGCCCCCGAGGGTGTCGACGTGATCCTCGTCGCGCCCAAGGCTCCCGGTCACACCGTGCGTCGCGAGTACGTCGCGGGCCGCGGCATCCCGGACATCATCGCCGTCGAGCGCGACGCCTCGGGTTCGGCCTGGGACACCGCGCTCTCGTACGCCAAAGCCATCGGCGGCACCCGCGCCGGCGTCATCAAGACGACCTTCACCGAAGAGACCGAGACCGACCTGTTCGGCGAGCAGGCCGTGCTCTGCGGTGGCATGAGCCACCTCGTCCAGGCCGGCTTCGAGACCCTCACCGAGGCGGGCTACCAGCCCCAGATCGCCTACTTCGAGGTGCTGCACGAGCTCAAGCTCATCGTCGACCTCATGTGGGAGGGCGGCATCGCCAAGCAGCGCTGGTCGATCTCCGACACCGCCGAGTACGGCGACTACGTCTCGGGCCCCCGCGTGATCTCGCCCGACGTCAAGGAGAGCATGAAGGCCGTCCTCGCCGACATCCAGTCGGGTGCGTTCGCCGAGCGCTTCATCGCCGACCAGGACAACGGGGCGCCCGAGTTCCTCGAGCTCCGCGAGAAGGAGCAGGGTCACCCCATCGAGGCGACCGGCAAGGAGCTCCGCGGCCTGTTCGCGTGGAAGCAGCAGGACTCCGACTACGTCGAGGGTTCGGCCGCGCGCTGAGTTCTCCTGGTCGAACGCCCCGGGACCTCGCGGTTCCGGGGCGTTCGCCGTTCCGGGCGGTGTGGATCGATTCCGGATGCTGTGGACCCCGGCGAACGGCGGGGCGCGGCCCGGTCGTGGGGGAGCGCCGCTACCGTGGAGCCGTGAGCACTCCGCGCGATGACGACGCCCTCTCCTGGGGCGGTGACGACGACCCCACGCTCGACGTCGGCGAGAAGCACGCGGCGACGCCCCCCGCCAGCGCCGAGCGCGAGGAGGAGGCCGCCCCGATCGAGCCCCTGCAGCCCGCCGCGACGCCGGTGACCCGGCATCCCGAGCCTTCCCCGTCCGAGTCGATCGCCGTCGACGAGAGCGAGGATCCGGATGCCGCCCACGCGGCGCCCCTCGGAAACGTCGGTCTCGTGGGGATCGGCATGGTCGCGGCGACCTTCCTGCTGTTCGCGATCGGGTGGCTGCTCGCGGGCCTGCGCCTGAACGGGCTGGGTCTTCCGATCCCGTCGGTGACGGTGATCGCGCTGACGATCGGTGCGGCGCTCGCTCCGCTCGTGTGGTTCGTCGCGGTGCTCGCGCTGACCCGCAGCTGGCGCACGTGGCAGCGGTTTCTGCTGCTGATCGTGGGGATCGTGCTGCTCGTCCCCTGGCCGTTCCTGTCGCTGGGAGCCTTCGCATGAGCACTCCCGCCCGCACCCGTCACCTGCCCACGTGGCTTCTCGTCACGATCTCGGGGCTGTTCGGTCTGTTCTACGCGTACGTCGTGTGGAGCTCGGTCGCCCTGCTCATCCAGCAGGTCAACGGCCCGCTCGGACTCAACGGCCTGGGCTGGTTCGTCTACATCCTGCCGATCGTGTTCCCCCTGCTGGCGTTCGGCGTCGCCTTCGCGATCGGGCAGCGTCGCCGAGCCGGCGAGCTCGCGATCTCCCTGCTCGCGGGGCTCACCTTGTCGGCCGCGTTCTGGCTCGCGATCGTGGGCTACGGCACCACCTCGTACGGCCTGTACGGCGGCTGAGGCGCCGGGTTCCCGGCATCCGGGATCTCTTCATCCGGGGTCTCGGTCCGCCCGAGCGGTGTCCCCTCACCGCGAGACGGCATCTCGCTGACATCGCGGTGTCAGGCTGACGCGGGTTCGTCAGGGGCGTGCAGTCTCGCGGTGCATGGGCGCCCGGCCGGTGCGCGCGGCCTGCGCCGTCGTCCGCCGTCACACGGTCGGGCGCGGCTCCGCGCCCGCGCTAGGCTGACAGACGGCCCGCACGGGTCGCGCGCCCGGTTCGCGCCGGTGATGTGCGACGGTGCGCGGCAGACCCCAGCACCGTTTCGAAGGACGCATCCGTGACGAAGCCCGTCGTGCTCATCGCCGAAGAACTCTCTCCCGCCACGATCGACGCGCTCGGCCCCGACTTCGACGTGCGCAACGTCGACGGGACCGACCGCCCCGCGCTGCTCTCGGCTCTCGCCGAGGCGCACGCGGTGCTCGTGCGCTCGGCCACCCAGATCGACGCCGAGGCCCTCGCCGCGGCCCCGTCCCTCAAGGTCGTCGCCCGCGCCGGTGTCGGCCTCGACAACGTCGACATCAAGTCGGCCACATCGGCCGGTGTCATGGTCGTGAACGCCCCGACGTCGAACATCATCTCGGCCGCCGAGCTCACCGTCGGCCACGTGCTGAGCCTGGCGCGCCGCATCCCCGCCGCCCACGCCTCGCTCGCGCAGGGACTGTGGAAGCGCAGCTCGTTCACGGGCACCGAGCTGTTCGAGAAGACGATCGGCATCATCGGCCTGGGCCGCATCGGCGCCCTCATCGCGGCTCGCCTGCAGGGCTTCGACATGCGCGTGATCGCGTACGACCCCTACGTCACCGCGGCCCGCGCCCAGCAGCTCGGCGTGCAGCTCGTCTCGCTCGACGAACTGCTCGAGCAGAGCGACTTCGTCACGATCCACATGCCGAAGACGCCCGAGACGACCGGCATGATCGGCGCCGAGCAGCTGCGCCGCATGAAGAAGACCGCCTACGTCATCAACGTCGCCCGCGGCGGCCTCATCGACGAAGAGGCGCTGTTCGAGGCGCTCACCACCGGCGAGATCGCTGGCGCGGGCCTCGACGTGTTCTCGACCGAGCCCCCGGCCGAGGGCGGTCCCGCTCGAAAGCTCCTCGACCTGCCGAACGTCGTCGTCACCCCGCACCTCGGTGCCAGCACCGAAGAGGCGCAGGAGAAGGCGGGCGTGTCGGTCGCGCGCAGCGTCAAGCTCGCCCTCGAAGGCGATCTCGTTCCGGATGCCGTGAACGTCGCCGGCGGCGCCATCGACCCCTTCGTGCGCCCCGGTATCGCGCTGGTCGAGATGCTCGGTCAGTTCTTCAGCGGTCTCGCCGACAGCGCCCTCACGAGCCTGGAGATCGAGGTGCGCGGCGAACTCGCGCAGTACGACGTCAGCGTGTACCGCCTTGCGGCGCTGAAGGGCTACTTCAGCCGCATCGTCAGCGAGAGCGTCTCGTACGTCAACGCCCCGCTCTTCGCCGAGCAGCGCGGCGTCGAGGCGCGCTTGGTCGTCGAGGCCGAGAGCCCGCTGTACCGCAACATCACGATCCTCCGCGGCACCCTCGCCGACGGCTCGACCCTCGAGGTCGCGGGTACCCTCGCCGGCACGCGCATGGTGCCCAAGGTCGTCTCGATCAACGGCTACGAGATCGAGGTGCCCATCGAGCAGCACCACGTCGTGATGCGCTACGCCGACCGCCCCGGCATCGTCGCGATCTACGGTCAGAAACTGGGCGAAGCGGGCATCAACATCGCGGGTCTTCAGGTGGCGGCTCCGGATGCCACGGGTCGGGCCCTCTCGGTGCTCACGGTCGACTCTCCCGTGCCCGACGAGATCCTGGGCGCCATGCGCGAGGCCGTCGGCGCCGACCTGTTCCGTCAGATCGACATCGTCGAGGGCTGAGCACGCGTCGCTCGGGGAGGGGGTCGCTGCGGCGGCCCCCTCTTCTGCTCTCCGGGCAGGCGTGTCAACGTTTCCGGGCGCGCGTTCCCGTTTCCGCGCGCGCGTCGCTGCTACGGGCACGTGCGTCGGATCTTCCCGGCGCGCGCGTCAGTGCTTCTGGGCGGGCGCACAATCACCCGGGTCACACTGCGCGAGTGGCTCTCGTCCTTCGCGTCGTCTCTGCCAGTCTTGGCATCCTGTTCCTCGTCGCGGGGGTGGCCGACGTCATGCGCCGCACCCCGTGGGGGTTTCTCGGCGTGATCGGCGGGATCCTCGTGCTGCTGGGGGTCGTCGTCGACCTGCGGCGCGATCGCCGGGAACGGCGGGCGGAGCGGGAGGGAGACTGAGGAGTTACATCAATCCGTCTACAGGGCGGGCCGTTTACACAACGGTCGGTCCTGTCCTCACCGCCCGGGGGGGGGGGGGGGGGGGGGGGGGGGGAGTTGCTCGGCCAGTGCCAACTGCGACTAGCGGGCAGCGGATTCGGCATTGCGGGCGGCATCGCAGGGCGCAACGGGCTTGCCGTACTCGGCGCGACCTATAACGGGGGAGCGGCAATGACCGGACCGTGCAGACACTTGTGGAATTCGACTTCTCGTTACAGACGGGGCTGACCGATGAACGGTTCGCTGGGGCTAAATGCGGTTGTGATAATCCTCGGGGCGGTCTTCGTCGTGGTTGGCGCAGTCACTCTTCCGACAGACGCTCTCACGGGGAGCATGGGAGGGATAGGCGGTGGTCTCATGGTCGTGGGAGGCGCGATCGCCTTGCTGAGGCGTCGAAGCTCACGGACCTAGAAGCCCGGCTCCTGTAGAAATATCCATAGCACCGGGCTCCGTCGTCCTTTGAGAGCGGTGGGGCGGCGGGACTCCGGCTTCATCCGTGGAACACAACGGGATAGCGACGACAATGCTGTGACCGGATCGATGGTTCGGGTGGTAATCCACCCGCCCGTGCTGCTCGAACGGTCGTCTTTAGGTCGTCGCGGCGACGACCCGGGCGATGAGGGCGTCGAGGTCGGCGCCTTCGAGGGGCGGACCGGGGATGGCGTTCAGATCGAGGACGGCGTTGAAATACAGCCCGTCGCTCACGAGCAGCACCACCTGCAGCGCCGTCTCATCGCGCGTGTGGGCGCGGAGGCTCTCTTCCCAGAGTTCACGGACGCGGCGCAGGGATGCCGAGGCGGCGTCGCTGCCGTTCTGCGCGAGGCGGGAGACGGCGAGGATCGTGACGTCGAGCGGGGAGCCGGTGTTCTGCGAGGAGCGCAGGTGGGCCGCGACGACCCCCTCTTCGGACCTCTCGATCTCTGCCACGTCTTCTTCGGCGAGCCGCTCGAGGCGTTCGACGAGGGCGGCCTCGAGGGCGCTCTTCGAGCCGAAGTGGTACAGCAGGCCGCCCTTCGACACGCCCGCGCCGCGAGCGGTGGCGTCTATCGTGGCGGCGCGTTCCCCCTCGTCGACGAGGATGCGGCTGAAGGCGTCGAGGACGGCTTCGCGGGCGAGAGGGGGGCGGCTCATGACTCCTCGATCGTACTGGCGGCTCAGGGCTCACCTCTGATACTATACCGGCTGGACGGTCTAGAAACGGAACTCGCTCATGCTCACCTCGTCGTTGCCCACCTCGGAGACCGCCGTGACGCGCGCCGGCTGGCGCGGATGGTTCGCGCTGGCGGTGCTCATGCTGCCGGTGCTGCTGGTCTCTGTCGACAACACGGTGCTCAGCTTCGCGTTGCCCGAAATCGCGTTGTCTCTGCAGCCGACGAGCATCGAGCAGCTGTGGATCATCGACGTCTACCCGCTCGTGCTCGCCGGGCTTCTCGTGACGATGGGGACGCTGGGCGACCGTTTCGGTCGCCGCCGCATGCTGCTCATCGGTGCGACCGGCTTCGCGGCGGTGTCCGCCCTGTCGGCGTTCGCCCCCACCGCGGCCCTGCTCATCACGGGCCGCGCGCTGATGGGCGTCTTCGGCGCCATGCTCATGCCCTCGACCCTGTCGCTGCTGCGAAGCATCTTCCGCGACCGCGACCAGCGTCGCATCGCGATCGCCGTGTGGGCCTCCGGGTTCTCGGCGGGTGCGGCCCTCGGCCCGATCGTCGGCGGATTCCTCCTCGAGCACTTCACGTGGGGGTCGGTCTTCCTCATGGCGGTGCCGGTCCTCGTGCCGCTGCTGGTCCTCGCCCCGTTCTTCGTGCCCGAGAGCCGTGACCCGAAGCCGGGCCGGTTCGACCCCCTCAGCGTCGTCCTCTCGCTCGCGACGATGGTGCCGATCGTCTACGCCATCAAGAAGCTCGCGGTCGACGGACCCGTGTCGCTGGCGCCGGTGCTGTTCGTCGTCGGCGTGGCCTTCGGGTGGCTCTTCGTCCGTCGCCAGCGCCGTCTCGCAACGCCCATGCTCGACATGAGCCTGTTCCGCCAGGGCACGTTCTCGGGTGCGATCCTCGTCAACCTGCTCAGCGTGGTCGGCCTCGTCGGCTTCCTCTACTTCGTCGCACAACATCTGCAACTGGTCGTGGGGCTGTCTCCGATGGTCGCGGGCTTCGCCCTGCTGCCGGGTCTCGTTCTCATGATCATCTCGGGGCTCGCGGTGGTGCCCGTGGCCAAGCGCTTCCCGGCCCGGATCGTCGTGCCTGTCGCCCTGTCGTTCTCGGTGGTGGCGTACGTCATGGTCGCCCTGTCCACGGCCGACCTCACGTTGCTCATCGTCGCCTTCGCCCTCCTGGGCATCGGCATCGGCGCGGCCGAGACGGTGTCGAACGAGCTGATCCTCTCCAGCGCCCCCTCGGCGAAGGCGGGGGCGGCCAGCGCGGTCTCCGAGACCGCGTACGAGGTGGGTGCCGTCCTCGGCACCGCCGTGCTGGGCGGCATTCTGGCGGCGTTCTACCGCGCGCAGCTCGTGCTCCCCGCCGGACTCCCGGATGCCGCGGGCCAGGCGGCCCGTGAGACCCTCGCCGGCGCGGTTGCCGTCGCCGACACCCTCGACGACGTCGCCCTGGCCGACGCGCTGCGCACGGCCGCAGCACACGCCTTCGATTCGGGCGTTGTGATCACCGCGCTCATCGGAGCGGGCCTGATCGTCGTGGCCGCGGTCATCGCTGCCGCTACCCTGGGAGGATCCCGCAGCGCGTCGCAGCAGTGACGTGCCCGAGCTCTGAGGAGAGCGATGTCGCGTGTCGTGAAGCTGGCCGTCATCCCCGGTGACGGCATCGGTCCCGAGGTCGTCGCCGAGGCCGTGAAGGTGCTCGACGCCGTCACCGCACGATCCGAGGTCTCGTTCGAGAAGACCCCGTTCTCTCTCGGAGCCGGACGCTTCCTCGACACGGGTGACACTCTCACCGACGACGACCTCGCCGCCATCGCCGCACACGACGCGATCCTGCTCGGTGCCGTGGGGGGAGTGCCCGGCGACCCCCGCCTCAAGGACGCGAACATCGAGCGCGGCCTCCTGTTGAAGCTCCGCTTCGAACTCGACCACTACGTCAACCTCCGTCCGTCGAAGCTCTACCCGGGTGCCGCAGGTCCCCTCGCCGACCCGGGCGACATCGACTTCGTCGTCGTGCGCGAGGGCACCGAGGGGCCGTACGTCGGCAACGGCGGATCCATCCGCCGCGGCACGCCCCACGAGGTCGCGAACGAGACCTCGGTCAACACCGCCTACGGCGTCGAGCGCGTCGTCCGCTACGCCTTCGCCCTCGCCGAGCGTCGCCGTCGGAAGCTCACGCTCGTGCACAAGACGAACGTGCTCGTGCACGCGGGCGGGATGTGGAAGCGGATCGTGGATGCCGTGGCATCCGAGTTCCCCGGGGTCGCCGTAGACTACCTGCACGTCGACGCAGCAACCATCTTCCTGGTCACGAACCCGAGCCGCTTCGACGTGATCGTCACCGACAACCTCTTCGGCGACATCCTGACCGACCTGGCCGGCGCCGTCACCGGTGGCATCGGCCTCGCCGCTTCGGGCAACATCAACCCCGACGGCGCGTTCCCCTCGATGTTCGAGCCCGTGCACGGTTCGGCGCCCGACATCGCGGGAAGCCAGAAGGCCGACCCCACGGCCGCGATCCTCTCCGTCGCCCTCCTGCTCGATCACCTCGGGCTGACCGACGAATCCGCCCGCGTCACCCGCGCGGTCGAAGACGACATCGCGAGCCGCGACGGGGTCCGCACCACCGCCCAGATCGGCGACGCCATCGCCGAACGCGTCCAGGCGTAACCTGGACCGATCGGCGAGCATCGCCCCCGGCACTCGAGAAGCTTTGGACAACGAATGACCACCATCGACACCGATCCCGACACCGGACTCGAGCCCCTCGAGTTCTCCGTCACGCGCAACCTCGCGGCCAAGAGCACGACCGACCGCGACGCGATCCTCGCCAACCCCGGCTTCGGGCAGAGCTTCACCGACCACATGGTCGACATCTGCTGGTCGATCCGCGGCGGGTGGCACCGCCCGCGGGTCTCGCCCTACGGCCCCATCTCCCTCGACCCGGCCGCCGCCGTGCTCCACTACGGCCAGGAGATCTTCGAGGGCATCAAGGCCTACCGCCACGCCGACGGCTCGGTGCACACCTTCCGCCCCGACCAGAACGGTCGCCGCCTACAGCGCTCGGCGCGTCGTCTCGCCCTTCCCGAGCTGCCGGTGCCGTACTTCCTGCAGTCGCTGAAGGAGCTGATCGCCGTCGACGGCGCCTGGGTGCCCTCGGGCGACGACCAGAGCCTGTACCTGCGCCCCTTCATGTTCGCGAAAGAGGCCTTCCTCGGCGTCCGTCCCGCGCACAAGGTCGCCTACTACCTGATCGCGAGCCCCGCCGGCGCCTACTTCAAGGGCGGCGTCAAGCCCGTCTCGATCTGGCTCAGCGAGGACTACTCGCGCGCCGGCAAGGGCGGCACCGGTGCGGCCAAGACCGGCGGCAACTACGCCGCGAGCCTGCTGCCGCAGTCCGAGGCGTACGAGAACGAGTGCGACCAGGTCGTCTTCCTCGACCAGGACCGCAACGTCGAGGAGCTCGGCGGCATGAACGTCGTGTTCGTCTACAAGGACGGCACGATCGTCACCCCGCAATCCGACTCGATCCTCGAGGGCATCACGCGCGACTCGCTGCTCCAGCTCGCCCGCGACCGCGGCCACCACGTCGTCGGCCGCAACGTCTCGCTCGACGAGTGGCGTGAGGGAGTGGCATCCGGAGACATCGTCGAGGTGTTCGCGTGCGGCACCGCCGCGGTGGTCACCCCGATCGGCGTTCTCAAGGGCCGCGACTTCATCGACGAGCAGCCCACCGGCACCCTCGCGCTCGAGCTGCGCGAGGAGCTCACGAACATCCAGTACGGCCGCGCCGAAGACACGCACGGCTGGCTCTACCGCCTCGACGCGTAAGCGTCGGTGCACACGGAGGGGTTCCCGGATGCCGGGGGCCCCTCCGTCCGCGTGTGCGGGCCCGGGCGATGTCGGGGGTCGCGGTTAGGCTGACTCCGTGAAGATCGCTCGTTTCAGCCACCAGGACGCCCTCCGCTACGGCATCGTCGACGACGACCACCTCGTCGTGCTCGAAGGCGACCCCATGTTCGCCGGGTTCGACACCACGGGGGAGCGCATCCCCCTCTCCGAGGTCGCGTTGCTCGCGCCGGTGATCCCGCGCTCGAAGGTCGTGTGCATCGGCAAGAACTACCGCGACCACGCGGCCGAGATGGGCGGCGAAGCCCCGGCCGAGCCGCTCATGTTCCTCAAGCCGAACACCTCGGTGATCGGGCCGAACGACCAGATCGTGCGCCCGACGAAACTCAGCTCGCGCACCGACTACGAGGGCGAACTCGCCGTCGTCATCGGTCGCATCGCCAAAAACGTCCCCGCCGAGCGCGCGGGCGAGTACATCTTCGGCTACACCGTGGCCAACGACGTCACGGCGCGCGACCTGCAGGCCGCCGACGGCCAGTGGTCGCGCGCGAAGGGGTTCGACACGTTCTGCCCGGTGGGCCCGGTCATCGAGACCGACCTCGACCTCGGAGCCGCATCCATCACGACGCGGGTGAACGGCGAGGTGCGTCAGCAGGGCCCGGTGTCCGACATGATTCACGACGTCCCGGCCCTTATCGCGTACGCCAGCGCCGTCTTCACGCTGCTTCCGGGCGACCTGATCCTGACCGGAACGCCGGCGGGCATCGGGTCGTTCGACGCCGGTGACGTCGTCGAGGTCGAGATCGACGGCATCGGAGTGCTGCGCAACACGGCGCGCGATGCCTGAGACCCGGGCGGCGGCGGGGGTCGCACTCACGGAGCGCGACCTCGTCTCGACGCAGCGCCGCACGGTCCGGGTGCTCGCCGCGGGCCAGGTCCTCACCGGGGTCGCGTTCGGCGCGACCCTCTCGCTCGGAGCCCTTCTCGCGGCCGACCTGTCGGGGCAGGAGGCCCTGTCGGGCTTCGCCACGGCGTCGGTCACGCTCGGGGCGGCCCTCACGGCGATTCCGCTCGCCCGCCTGGCCGGTCGCCGCGGCCGCCGTGTGGCCCTCACCACCGGAAACGTCGCGGCCCTCATCGGCATCACGGTCGTGATCGCCGCCGCCGCACTCCGCCTCTTCCCCCTGCTGCTCGTCGGAATCGCCCTGATCGGGGCGGGCAACGCCGCGACCCTGCAATCCCGCTTCGCCGCCACCGACCTCTCGAGCACCGCCCGCCGCGGACGCGACCTGGCCACGGTGGTCTGGGCGACGACCGTCGGCGGGGTCGTCGGTCCGCTCCTGCTCGCGCCCGGCGAACTCATCGGGGCGAGCATCGGGATGCCACGCCTCACCGGCGCCTACCTCTTCTCGTTCGCGGCCCAGGTCTGCGCGTTCGCGCTCTACGTGCTGGTTCTCCGACCTGACCCGCTGCTGCTCGCCCAACGCCTCGAGCGCGAGAAGTCGGCATCCGTCACCGCTCCCGCCCCTCAGGCCGACAGGCCGGGGCTCGCCCGCTTCGCGATGCTGGCCGTCGCCGCCTCGCACGTGACGATGGCTTCGGTCATGGCGATGACGCCGGTGCACCTCTCGCACATCGTCGCCCCCGATGCCGTGACTCTCGCGGTGGGCGTCACGATCGCCGCGCACGTGTTCGGGATGTACGGGCTCTCGCCGGTCTTCGGCGTCCTCGCCGACCGCTTCGGGCGCGTCGGGGTCATCGTCCTCGGGCAGGTCCTGCTCGCCGCTTCGCTCGCCGTGGCGGCGACCCTGCCCGACTCGCAGGCCGGTGTGCTCGTCGCCCTCGTGCTGCTGGGTCTGGGCTGGAGCGCGGCGACCGTCTCGGGCTCGGCGCTGCTGACCGAGGCGACGCCGCTGGCCCTGCGCCCCCGGCGCCAGGGCCGCAGCGACACGCTCATGACGGCGTGCGCCGCAGTGGGATCCGTGCTGGCCGGTCTCGTGCTCGGTGCCGTGGGCTACGACGGACTCGCGCTCTGGGCGCTCGTCCCCGTGGCCGTCGTGTGCGCGGGCGCGGTCATCGTGCGCGTGCGTCGGGCCGACACCCCGGCGTGAGTCGCCACGAAATGTCGCTTCCGCGCCGGTGGAGGCGACAAAAACTGGCGACTCGCGCGGGGGGAGCGGCGACGCGCGCGGGGGAGGGCAGCACCGCGACCCCTCAGATCGCGTACACCAGCCCGTCGAACGCCGAGAGGTCTTCGCCCCCGCGCACACCGAGAGCGTGCAGGGCGCGGTCGACGTCGAGCTCGTCGTTGAAGACGTGGAACGCCACCCGGGCGCGCCCCGCGCGTCCCGACGCCGTGATGCCGTGGGCCGTCAGCTGGGCGAGCGCCTCGCCCGTGGCATCCGGCCAGGTGACGATCGCCGAGGGCCGTTCGGGGTGCTCGAGACCGAGTCCCTCGCGGAAGCGCGCCGCCAGGGCCGTCACGTGGGCGTAGGTCGCGGTGATGTCGGCGTCGGCGAAGAGCGCGAGCGCCGGAGCCGCCCCCACGAACGCCTGCCACGCGGGGGAGACGTCGAAGCGGCGGGCGTCCGGCGCCAAGGTCCCGCCCGTGCCGTAGCAGGACGACCAGGGGTCGTCGCCCGAGTACCAGCCGGCCTGCACGGGGCGGATCTCGCTCTGGAACGCGGGCGTGAGCGTGAGGAACGACACCCCGCGCGGGCAGCAGAGCCACTTGTACGCGTGGCAGACGGTCGCATCGAACATCGTCGCGTCGACCGGGAGCCATCCGGCGGCCTGGGTGAGGTCGCAGAGCGTCCGGGCCCCGGCGCGAGCCGCCGCGGCGGCGATACCGGCGGCATCCGCCACCTCTCCGGTGGCCGACTGCACGAACGAGAAGGCCACGAGCCAGGTGTCGGGGGAGATCGCGTCGGCGAGCTCCGTCAGGGCAGCGGTGCGCACGCGCACGCCCCGACCGGTGTGGACGAACGGAGCCACCAGCGACGAGAAGTCGCCCTCCGCGCACAGCACCTCGGCGCCGTCGGGCACGGAGGCCGCGAGCAGCGACACCTGCACCGACGTCTGCGACCCGATCGCGACATCGCTCACCGGCGAGCTCACCAGGTGCGCGAACGAGACGCGGGCCGCCTCGACCGCCTGCGACGCGGCGACGACGTCGGGACGACCGGATGCCGCGGACTCGAGGTCGGCGCGGACCGCGGCCACCGTGGCGCGCGAGGGCAGGCCGAGGGTGCAGGCCGCGAGGTAGTCGCGGCCGCCGGCGAAGTGCGTGGCGAGGCTGCTCATGAACCCAGGATCGCCCGCCGCGTGCCATTGCACTAGAGCAGGTGTTGCATGAGAACCATCACCTCTGCTTATGTTTCAGCATGGCCGAGATCGACGACTCCCTCGACGCGAACGCCCTGCGTGTGGTCAAGGCGATCGCCGACACCGGCTCGATCACAGCCGCCGCCCGCAACCTCGGTTACAGCCAGCCGGCGGTGAGCCAGCAGCTGCGGCGCCTGGAGAAGCGGGCCGGGATGCCGATCGTCGAGCGCGTCGGACGCGGCGTGCGTCTCACCGAGGCGGGGTCGATCCTCGCCCGGCACGCGGCCGCCGTGACCACGGCCCTGGACGCTGCGGCCGGAGACCTCGCCGAGCTCCGGGGGCTCCGCGCCGGTCGCGTGCGGATCGCCGCCTTCCCCTCGGCCTCGTCGACGGTCGTCCCACGCGTGATCGCCGCCGTCACCGCGCGCCGCCCGGGCGTCTCGATCAGCTTCGTCGAGGCCGAGCCACCCGAAGCCATCGCCGCCGTGCGCGAGAACCGCGCCGACATCGCCCTGACCTACAGCTACCCCGGTGATCGGCGCGAGCACCTGGAGTCCGCGGCATCCGGACTCTCCGCTCGACTCATCGGAGACGACGACACCGTGGTGGTCGTGCCCACAGATCACCCGGCGGCCGCTCACGATCCCATCGACCTCTCGCAGCTCGCGGGGGAGCGGTGGATCGCCGGGTGCCCGCAGTGCCGCGGTCACCTGCTCGAGGCGTGCGGACGGGCGGGCTTCACCCCTGACATCGCCTTCGAGACCGACAACTTCATCGCCGTCGAGAACCTCGTCGCCCAAGGGGTCGGCATGGCGATCCTGCCGCGCATGGCCGTGGCATCCCTCCCCCTGCTCTCGGGGATCGCGGCACCTCGGCTGCCGTCCGCCGAGGCGCGGACCCTGCACGTGGTCACCGCCCGCGGGGCCGAGCACGTGCCCGCCGTCGGTGCCGCTCTCGAGGTCATGGGCGAGGTGCTCGCCGACCACCTGCGGCCCTCCGGGAGTCGGGGCGCCCGCCGGTAGGATCGGGGGGATGTCTGCCACGCCCGATCCCCGCACCACGACCGCCACCGGCGCCGACGTTCGCGTCCGCTTCTGCCCCTCACCCACGGGGTTGCCGCACGTCGGTCTCATCCGCACCGTCCTGTTCAACTGGGCCTACGCCCGGCACAACGGCGGCAAGCTCGTCTTCCGTATCGAAGACACCGACGCCGCGCGCGACAGCGAGGAGAGCTACCAGCAGCTCCTCGAGGCGTTGCGGTGGATGAACATCGACTGGGACGAGGGCGTCGAGGTCGGCGGACCCCACGCTCCCTACCGCCAGTCGCAGCGCCACGAGATCTACCGCGAGGTGCTCGACAAGCTCATCGCCGCGGGGGCGGTGTACGAGAGCTACTCCACCGCCGAGGAGATCGACGCGCGCAACGAGGCCAACGGCCGCGCCAAGCAGCTCGGTTACGACAACTACGACCGCGACCTCACCGACGAGCAGAAGGCCGCCTTCCGCGCCGAGGGACGCGAGCCCGCGTGGCGCGTGCGCGTGCCCGACGAGGACCTCACCTTCGTCGACCTCATCCGCGGCGAGGTCACCTTCCCGGCAGGATCCTTCCCCGACTTCGTGATCGTGCGCGCCGGCGGCATTCCGCTCTACACGTTCGTCAACCCCGTCGACGACGCGCTCATGGGCATCACCCACGTCATCCGCGGCGAAGACCTCATGCCCTCGACCGCCCGCCAGCTCGCGCTGTACCGCGCGCTGCTCGACGCCGGCGTCACCGACTTCGTGCCGCGCTTCGGTCACATGCCGCTCGTGCTGGGCGAGACCGGCAATAAGAAGCTCTCCAAGCGCGACCCGCAGGCCGACCTGTTCCTGCAGCGCGAGAAGGGCTTCATCCACGAGGGCCTGCTCAACTACCTGTCGCTGCTCGGCTGGTCGCTCGCGAGCGACCGCGACGTGTTCTCACTCGACGAGATGATCGCGGCGTTCGACATCGCCGACGTGAACCCCAACCCCGCGCGCTTCGATCAGAAGAAGGCCGAGGCGATCAACGGGGACCACATCCGCATGCTGGATGCCGAGGACTTCGCGACCCGGATCGTCCCCTACCTCGCGGGCGCGGGGTACATCGCCGAGCAGCCGAGCGAGCATCACCGCGCGATCATCGCGCAGGCGGCGCCTCTCGTGCAGGAGCGCGTGCAGCTGCTCGGCGAGGTGCCCGGCATGCTCGGGTTCCTCTTCGTCACCGACGTCGACTACGCCGACGACGCTCTTAAGGGTCTTCCCGCGAATGCGAGCGAGGTGCTGACGGCATCCGTCCGCGCTCTCGAGGGCGTGAACGACTTCACCGCCGCCGCCGTCCAGGAGGCCCTGTCGACGGCCCTCGTGGGGGAGCTCGGCCTCAAGCCCCGCGTCGCCTACGGCCCGCCGCGCGTCGCGCTGACCGGCCGGCGCATCTCGCCGCCGCTGTTCGAGTCGATGGAGCTGCTCGGCAAGGCCGAGTCGATCCGGCGCCTCGAGGCGCTGGTGGCGCACCTGGGCTGAGACGCCCTCCGACGATCCCCGCGACTCTCGGGTCGCGGGGATCGCGCGTTCGCGGGAGCGATGGCGCGGGAGCTCGCAGATCGCGATGAAGATCGCAGAATCCGCCGCGGGATCTGCGAGCTCCGTGCGATTCTTCGACATCGGCGCCACGGCGGCCAGCCGCGCAGGACGCGCCCGGGACACGCGGAGCACGGCCCCGGTTTGGTGCTCGGCTCCGCGTCACGTAAGCTTGATCCTCGGCACGAGCTACGGCTCGAAGCCATTGGGGTATGGTGTAATTGGCAACACGGCGGTTTCTGGTTCCGTTGTTCTTGGTTCGAGTCCAGGTACCCCAGCTTCACGAAAAGGCCCGGTGATCGAAAGATCCCGGGCCTTTCGTGTGCGCCTCGACACGTCGGGTGATCCCGGTGGTGAGGCGGCTGCGGGCCGAAGATACCCGAACCGTAGGATGACCGGATGCGCCTCCGCGTCCCTCTCCTCGTGGTCGTCTCGCTCGCGGCCGTGCTGCTGTCGGGCTGCAGCGCCTCGCCCGCGGCTCCGCAGGAGGCCACCCCCACGTCGACGTCGGCGTGCCCCGCGGCCCCGACCCTCCCCTCGGGGGAGACGACGCGGCTCTCGCTGACCGTCGCGGGCGACGACCGCCTCTTCGACGTCCACGTGCCGGCCGATCACGATGGCGCGACGCCGTCGCCCCTCATCCTGGCGTTCGCCGGGTACCGTGCCCCGGCCGGCGAGCTCGAGCGAGAGGTCGGGTTGAACGACAGCGGCGCGGTGGTCGTCTACCCCCAGCCCGCCAGCTCCGCCGCCGGCACGGGCTGGCAGGGGGCGCCGTACTCGTCGGGCGCCGATGACGTGGCCTTCACCTCGGCGCTGCTCGACGAGGTCGAGTCGCGGCTGTGCATCGACACCGCGCGCGTGTTCGCGGCGGGGATGTCGAACGGCGGAGGCTTCGTCTCGCTGCTCTCGTGCGCTCTGCCCGAGCGCATCGCGGCGTTCGCGGTGGTCTCGGGGGCCGTGTACCCCGCGACCAACCCACCGTGCCCGGACGCACCGCCGGTCCCCGTGATCGAGTTCCACGGCACCGCGGACGACGTCATCCCCTACGACGGCGGCACCCGTCACGACGCGAGGGTCCTGCCCGTACCCCAGTGGCTGTCGCAGCTCGCGACCCGCAACGGCTGCGCGCCCGACCCGCGGTCGGAGACGGTCGCCCCGGGGGTCGAGAAGCAGACCTGGACCGGATGCCGGGACCGCGGCGCCCTCGAGCACTACCGGATCGCCGGGGGAGGGCACGTCTGGCCCGGTGCCTCGGGATCGGGCGAGCAGTTGGGCGCGACGAGGCTGATCGAGACGTTTTTCACAGCCCACCCGCTGCGGTGAGGACCGGATCGGCGAGAGGATGGACCCATGGGACTCTTCGTACAGCGACCGGAAGAACCGAGCGAGTGGGCGGGACTGCCCGGCGAGCCCGCGCGACCGAAAACGCAGGCCGAACTCCTGCCCGACGACGAACAACCCGCCGCGGCTCCCGGGCTGATCGACCTCGGTGGCTCGTCGGTCACCTCGATCGAGATCCCCATCGGCGACTGAGCCGGGCGCGTTCGCCGCGAGGAGAGACCCGGCGGGTTAGCATCCGAGCGAGGGCTGCAGACGGCGCCCCTCCCCGCGGAAGAAGGTCCTCGTGAAGCGCTCCCTCGCTCTCCGGCTCGCCCTCGTCGTCGTGGCCGGCGCCCTGCTCGCGGGCTGCGCGCCCGCGGCATCCGACGCTCCGGCCGTCCCTGCCGCCGAGGCGCCGTCTCCGGCCGCGACCGTGGATGAGGCTTTCGCGCCGACGGTGGTGTCGCCGGACGATCTCGACGGCAAGAGCGCCTCCGTGAAGATCGGCACCTCGCTCGTGCTCGCGGTCCCCGACGGCACCGAGGCCGAGTGGACGGGAACCACGTCCGACGTCGACATCGCCGAGTTCTCGGCGGGAGGACCGTCGGAGGGCTCCATCTTCCGCCCCGGGTTCCTCCCGCGCGCCGTGGGCGAGACCGCCGCCACGCTCACGGGCCCCGACGGCAAGATCATCCGCTTCACCCTCTCCGTCCTCGCGCCCTGAGCGGTCTGCCGGACGGGAGGATTCAGGATGCCAACGGCCCGTCGAACAGGATCGTGGAGCGCCCCGTCTCGGCATCCGGGATCACCCGCGCCGCCACCTCGTAGACGTCGGCGATGAGCGTCGGCGTGAGCACCGCGGCGGGAGCTCCGGCGGCCACGACACGGCCCTCGCGCAGCACCAGCACGCTGTCGCAATAGGTCGCCGCGAGGTTCAGGTCGTGCAGGGCGATGATGCTGGTCACCGGCAGAGCGGCGACGAGCGCCAGCACATCGAGCTGATGGCGGATGTCGAGGTGGTTCGTCGGCTCGTCGAGGAGCAGCTCCCGCGGCTCCTGGGCGAGGGCGCGGGCGATCTGCGCGCGCTGCCTCTCTCCGCCGGACAGGGTGTGCCAGAGGCGATCGGCCTTGTCGGTGAGTCCCACGCGCTCGAGTGCCGCGTCGATCGCGTCCTCGTCGCCGGTGGACGAGCCACCCCACACCGGGCGGTGCGGCGTTCGGCCCAGGCGGACGACGTCGCGGACCACGATGTCGGCGTCGGTCTCGGCGTGCTGCGTCACCACGGCCACCGTGCGGGCCACCTCTCGCCGCCGCCATTCGCCCAGGGGCCGCTCGTCGAGCAGCACCTCTCCGGAGTCGGGGCGTGCGGCCCCCTGCAGCAGGCGCAGCAGCGACGACTTGCCCGAGCCGTTCGGCCCGAGAAGGCCCACGGTCGTTCCGGGTTCGGGGTGCAGCGAGACGCCGTCGACCACGAGGGTGCCCCCGCGGGTCCAGCGCGCGGCGCGGGTTTCGAGCGTCATGCGCGGCCCCTCCGTCGAACGAGGAGGGCCACGAAGACCGGAACTCCCACGAGCGCCGTTCCCACCCCGACCGGAAGGGGCGTGGGGGCGAAGAGGGTGCGGGTCGCGGCATCCACCCACACCATGAACACGGCGCCCACGACCGCCGCGAGCGGAACCACCCGCGCGTGACGCTGGCCGACCATCAGACGCACCGCGTGCGGCACGACGAGTCCCACGAAGCCGACGGCACCGACCGCGCTCACCAGCGCGGCCGTCATGAGAGCCGTGACGATGAGCAGGCCGATGCGCGTCCGGGCGACCGGGGTACCCAGGGAGGCGGCCACGTCGTCGCCGAAGGTGAAGGCGTCGAGAGCCCGCGCGGCGACCAGGCATACGGCACCGCCGACGACGACCACGACGGCGCAGAGGGCGACTTTGTCCCACCGCATGCCCTCGAGCGAGCCGAGGAGCCAGAACATGACGCCGCGCGTCTCGTCGCTGTCGGCGACCGCGAACACCACGAGCGAGGTGAGCGCCGAGAAGAACTGCGTGCTGGCGACACCGGCGAGGATCACGCCGGAGGTGCCGCCCGAGGTGAAGCGCGAGAGCACGAGCACGAGGCCGAAGGCCACGAGTGCGCCGACGAAGGCGCCGCCCGACAGGCCGAGCACGCCGCCGCCGATCCCGAGAACGCCGATCACGACGGCGCCGGTCGACGCCCCCGACGACACGCCCAGCACGAACGGTTCGGCGAGCGGGTTGCGCAGGAGGGACTGCATGACCACACCGCACAGGGCCAGGCCCGCCCCGGCGCACGCGGCGACGAGGGCGCGGGGCAGGCGCTCTTCCCAGACGATCGCGTTCTTCGCCGCCTTTACCGGGATGTCCGCGAGACCCAGATGGTTCAGCAGCACGTCGCGCACGTTGACCAACGACACATCGGCCGGCCCCAGGGTCACGGCCACGCCCACGGAGACCACCAGCACCACGAGCCCGACGAGGGCGAGCACCACCCCGAGTCCCGCGGAACCCCGACCGAGCCGGGCGCGCGAGACGAGGCTCGCGCTCAGAGCGCGCTCCCGTTCTCGTCCCACCAGGCGCGGATCTTGTCGAGCGCGTCCACGAAGCGGATCGAGGGGTTGAGCTCGGCGCCGTGCAGCGCGATGTAGTGCTTGTTCTTCACCGCCGTCATGGTGCTGGTGAGCGGATCGCTTTCGAGGAAGGCGATCTTGTCGGCGAGGCGGTCGCCGGGGAAGCGGTCCCGCTGCAGATCGCCCAGCACGAGCACGTCGGGATCGGCCGAGACCAGGCTCTCCCAGCCCACCGCGGGCCAGTCGTCCGTCTGCGTCGCGAAGACGTTGGTCATCTTGGTGGTGGATGCCAGCAGAGCGGCGTTCGAGAAGCCGCCGGCGACGTAGGGGGTCTTGGTGTCGGCGAACCAGAAGGCCACGGTGTGGCCCTCGAAGTCGATGCCCTCGGTCGCCGCCGCGGCGCGCTGCTGCAGCGATCGAACCAGGTCTTCGCCGCGGTCGGACACGTCGAAGATGCGCGCCAGGTCGCGGATCTCGCCGTAGAGCGTGTCGACCGTGAGCGGCGCGGTGCGCTTTCCGCCGGCGTTGAAGCTGACGTCGCCGTCGCAGTCGGTGGGGGAGAGGTACGAGGCGATGCCGGTCTCGGCGAACCGGTCGCGCGTGGCGACGCCGCCCTGGGCGTAGTGGCGGCCGAAGGACGCGGTGACGAAGTCGGGATCGGTGCCGAGCACGACCTCGTACGAGGGGGCGTTGTCGGACAGACGCGGGACCGCCGCGTTGGCGTCGGCGAGCGTGTCGAGCACCGGGTCGGTCCAGAATGCCGTGCCGACCATCCGGTCCTGAAGGCCCAGGGACAGCAGGATCTCGGTGGAGTCCTGGTCGAGCGAGACCACTCGGGAGGGCGCCCGGTCGACCGTGATCTCGCGGCCGCAGTTCTCCAGCGTCAGGGGGTAGACGGTGGCACCCTCTCCGGCCGTCGTGGCGGTGGCTTCGGGAACGACCTCCGACGCCCCGCAGCCGGTCAAGACGGCTGCGGCGGTCAGCAGAACGAGGGGGAAGGCGAGGGCGCGGGCGCGTGGCATCCGGGAACTCCGTAGGGATCGTGGAACGTACGGCCCGACGGTGGACCACGGGTAAGGATAGCCTCACTTGTTGCGCATGCGGGACCGGTTCTTCGTTCGTGTGGGAATCCACCCGTGGGCTGTCAGGGGCGGATCCCGCAGAAATCTGTTGCCCTGTGTGGTTTCGTGTTGTATCGTGTGGGAATCTTCGAAGGGGATCCCCGTGTACGCAATGGAGCGCCAGCAGCTCATCGAGCGCGAACTGCGCGAGATCGGACGCGTCAGCGTCGTCGACCTCGCCCGTCGCTTCGACGTGACCACGGAGACCGTTCGCCGCGACCTCGACCGCCTGGAAGGGCTCGGATCCCTGCGCCGTGTGCACGGCGGCGCCGTCGACATCGGTCGGGCCAGCACCGCGGAGTCGCCCCTCACCGAGCGTCGTGAGCGTCACCGCGACGCGAAGCGCGCTATCGCCGCCGAGGCCGTGGCCCTGCTCGGCTCCGACTTCCGCGGATCGATCTTCCTCGACGCGGGTACGACTCCCGCGGCCGTGGCCTCGCTCCTTCCGGCCGCTCTGGGCGCGGGGATCAGCGGGGTCGAGGTCGTGACGCACTCCCTCGAGGCCGCGCACCTGCTCGCCGGCGAGGAGCGCCTGTCGCTCACCACCATCGGGGGGCGCGTGCGCGGGGTCACCGCCGCCGCGGTCGGGGCGCACACCGTGCGCACCATCGGTCAGCTCCGCCCCGACATCGCCTTCGTCGGCACGAACGGACTGAGCGCCGACTTCGGCCTGAGTACCCCCGACCCCGACGAGGCCGCCGTCAAGGCCGCCATCATCCAGTCCGCCCGTCGCGTGGTGCTCCTCGCCGACGCGGCGAAGTTCGGTGAAGAACTGCTCGTGCGCTTCGCCCGACTCGACGAGCTCGACGTGCTCGTCACCGACGCCGCCCCTCCCGCGGCGCTCTCCGAGGCCCTCGAGGCCGCCGACATCGAGGTGCGCGTCGCATGATCGTCACTCTGACCGCCAATCCCTCCGCAGACCGCGCCGTCGTGCTCTCCGAGGCGCTGCAGCCCGGAGAGGTCCAGCGAGCCCTGTCGTCGCGCGAAGATGCCGGGGGCAAGGGCGTGAACGTCGCCCGTGTCGTCACGGCCGCCGGAGCCCCCGCCCGCGCTGTGGTGCCGGTCAACGCCCACGACCCGTACCGCCTGCTGCTCGAAGACACCGGCGTCGATCTCGACGTGATCGAGGTGGCCGGCCGTGCCCGGGCGAATCTCACCATCACCGATCCCAAGGGTGAGACCACCAAGCTGAACCTCCCCGGGGCCGAGCTGTCCGCGTCCGAGGCCGAGGCGCTCGTGGCGGGTGTCGTCGCCGCGTCCGAGGGGGCAACCTGGCTGGTGCTCGCGGGGTCGCTTCCTCCCGGAGTTCCGGTCACCTTCTACGCCGACCTCATCTCCGCCGTGCGCGAGCGGTGGGGGAGCGCGTCCCCGCTCATCGCGGTCGATGCGTCGGGCCCGGCCCTCGCCGCGGTGGTCGACACCGCCCGCCCCGACCTCATCAAACCCAACCACGAAGAACTCGCCGAACTGGTCGGAGAGGACCCGGCGTCCGACGACGACGTGCTCGCGTCCGCCTCACGCCGTGCTCAGTCTCTGGTGCCGGGCCGCGTGGCATCCGCCCTCGTGACCCTCGGCGCCGACGGAGCACTCCTCTTCACGGCCGAGGGCACGTGGCGCGGACGCGCCCCCCGGATCCAGGTCGCCAGCACCGTCGGCGCGGGAGACAGCTCCCTCGCCGGTTACCTGCTCGCCGATCTCGAGGGGGCCGCGGCCCCCGATCGCCTCGCGCGCAGCATCGCCTACGGAGCGGCCGCCGCCACTCTGCCCGGCACGCAGGCGCCGACTCCCGACGATCTGCCCCCGGGTGCGATCGCCGTCACCGAATTCCCCACCCCCATCGCAACATCCTGACCACGGAGGTCACTGACAATGTCCGACATCATCACTCCGGAGCTCGTCACTCTCGACGTGCCCCTGGGCACCGACAAGCAGTCGGTGATCCGTGCTCTCGCCGAGCGCGTCGTCGCGCAGGGCCGCGCACGCAGCGCTCAAGAGCTGTTCGACGACGCCTGGGCGCGCGAGCAGAAGGACGAGACCGGCCTGCCCGGCGGCATCGGCATCCCGCACGCGCGCAGCGCGTCGGTCACCGAGCCCACCCTCGCCTTCGCCCGCCTGACCCCCGGTGTCGACTTCGGCGCCCCCGACGGCCCCGCCGACATCGTGTTCCTCATCGCGGCCCCCGAGGGTGCCGACGAGGCCCACCTCTCGGTGCTGTCGCAGCTGGCCCGCAGCCTCATGAACAACGACTTCATGACCGGCCTGCGTTCGGCCCAGACCCCCGCCGAGGCCGTCCGGATCATCACGGATGCCATCGCCCCGGCCGAGACCCCGGTCGCCGCCGCGGCTCCCGCCGTAGCCGCAGCCGCACCCGCGGGCACCCGCGCCGAGGCTCGCACCGCGACGAAGACGAAGAAGATCGTCGCCGTCACCGCGTGTGCGACCGGTATCGCTCACACCTTCATGGCCGCCGACGCGCTCACCACCGCCGGGGCCGAGACCGACGGTGTCGAGCTCATCGTCGAGCCCCAGGGCTCCAGCGGCTACAAGGCGCTCCCGCAGAGCGTGATCGACGACGCCGACGCCGTGATCTTCGCGGTCGACGTGGACGTGCGCGACCCGCAGCGCTTCGCGGGCAAGCCCGTCGTCCGCGCGGGCGTCAAGCGCGGCATCGAGCAGCCCAAGCAGCTCATCGCCGAGGCCCTCGCCGCCAGCGAGAACCCGAACGCCGCACGCGTCCAGGGCGGTGCCGCCGCGGCATCCGCGTCCGACGCTCCGGCGGCTCAGCAGTCGGTGGGGCGCCGCATCCAGCGGTGGCTGTTGACGGGTGTCAGCTACATGATCCCGTTCGTCGCCGGTGGCGGTCTGCTCATCGCCCTGGGCTTCCTGCTCGGCGGCTACCAGGTGACCGCGAACGCGTCGAACGTCATCATTCAGAACTCGCTGTGGGACCTCCCGACCGAGGGCATCACCTCGCCGCTCGGCCCGATCGGGCAGTACCTCGGCTCGGTCGCGTTCATGATCGGTGCGACGTCGATGGGCTTCATCGTCGCCGTGCTCGCCGGCTTCATCGCCTACGCCATCGCCGACCGCCCCGGTATCGCTCCCGGTTTCGTCGCCGGTGCCGTGGCCGTGCTCATGAACGCCGGCTTCATCGGCGGCATCATCGGCGGTCTGCTCGCCGGTTTCATCGCCTGGTGGCTCGGCCGGTTCGACGCCCCGCGCTGGCTGCGCGGACTCATGCCCGTCGTGATCGTGCCGTTCCTCGGGTCGATCTTCGCCTCGGGCCTGATGATCCTGTTCCTCGGTCGCCCGATCGCCGCCCTCATGGCCGCCCTCACCGAGGGTCTGACCGGTCTCGCCTCCAGCGGTGCCGGAGCCGTCGTGCTCGGCGTCATCCTCGGCCTCATGATGTGCTTCGACCTCGGTGGTCCCGTCAACAAGGTCGCCTACGTCTTCGCCACGACCGGGCTCGCCGCCGCGACGCAGACCAACACCACGCCCTACCTGATCATGGCCGCGGTCATGGCCGCCGGTATGGTGCCCCCGCTCGCGATGGCCCTTGCCTCGACCGTGCTCTCCCGCAAGAAGTTCACCCCGGTCGAGCGCGAGAACGGCGCGGCGGCCTGGCTGCTGGGCGCCTCGTTCATCTCCGAGGGCGCGATCCCGTTCGCCGCGGCCGACCCGCTGCGCGTCATCCCCGCCTCGATGGTGGGCGGTGCGATCACGGGTGGTCTGAGCATGCTGCTCTCGGTGCAGTCGTTCGCCCCCCACGGCGGCATCTTCGTGTTCTTCGCGATCAACCCCTTCTGGGGTTTCGCCCTCGCGATCGCGGCGGGTACCGTCGTGACTGCGCTGATCGTCGTCGCCCTCAAGGGCATCGGCCGCAGCACGAAGGACGCCGCCGTCACCGAGGCTGCTCCCGCAGCCACGGTCGCCGCGTAACACCCCGTCGAATCGGAAGGATTCACCATGGCAGAACGTCAGGCCACCATCGCGAGCGCCTCGGGCCTCCACGCCCGCCCCGCGAAGCTCTTCGTGCAGGCCGTGCAGGAGAAGAAGATCCCCGTCACGATCGCCGCCGAGGGCGGTGCCGACCTCAACGCCGGCAGCATCCTCTCGCTCATGGGCCTCGGCGCCGGTCACGGCACCGTCGTGACGCTGAAGGCCGAGGGCGAGGGCGCCGAGCAGGCGCTCGACGAGCTCGTCGCCCTTCTCGAGACCGATCTCGACGCGCAGTAAGCGCTTCGGCATAAAACACCGGATGCCACGGGCCAGAGGGCTCGTGGCATCCGGTGTTTTCGTGCGTTTCGGTTGACCGGGACCGGCCGGGCTGCGGGGCGGTGTGCCGGGGGCGGCTGCGTCCCGCGCCGCGCGCACCGCGCGCCGGTGTGCCGGGCTCCGGAAGAATCCGCCCCGCAGCCTCGCGGGAAGCTGTAGCGGGCCGGCCGGCGCCGCACGTTCCGGAGCCCGGGACGCGATGGTCGTCAGACCTCGACCGAGTCGCCCGGCTCGAGGTCGACGAACGAACCGCCGTTCTGCTCGACGGCCCACGTGAGGCGCGCGTCGCCCATCTGCTTGCCGGCGACCGAGAGGGTCATGTCATGCGTGGCGAAGACCCGTTCGGGCTTCACGTCGAGGACGTAGTCGATCACCTCGCCGATCTTCAGCCAGGGGGCGCCGACCGGAGCTGCGAGCAGGGTGATCTTCTTGTGCTTGGGCACCGCGTAAGAGTCGCCGGGGTAGTACACCGCGTCGTTCACCAGGACGCCGACGTTGTCGACGACCGGGATCGAGGAGTGGATGACCGCGTGCTTCCCACCGAAGAACTCGAGGTGGAAGGGGCCGAGGTCGAGGGTGTCGCCCGGGTGGACCACGGTGACCTCGAAGCCCGCGGCAGCCTCTCGCACGCCCTCGGGGCCGTAGATCGGCACACCGGGGTGGGCCTTCTGCAGGCGCGTGAGGTGCTCGGGCGTCCAGTGGTCGGCGTGCTCGTGGGTGATGACGATGCCGCCGAGGTTCGTCAGGTCTTCGAGGGGAGAGGTGAAGCTGCCCGGATCGATCACGAGCGAGTGACCGGATTCGACGAGGACGAGGGCGGCGTGTTCGTGCTTCGTGAGTCGCATGCGACGAGTCAACTCCCGACCGCGGGAGCGAGGCAAGCGCTGGCGTGAAGGGTGAACAGCGTCTAACGGCTCTTCCGTGCGGGGCCATCTCGCGGTACCGTGGCCGGACACGCCCGAGAAGTCGAAGGCTCGGCCTCGATTTTGCGTGGGCGTCAACTGTCGTGCATACTTGAATGGTTGACGACGCGGCCCCATCGTATAGCGGCCTAGTACGCCGCCCTCTCACGGCGGTAACGCGGGTTCGAATCCCGCTGGGGTCACCAACACGAAAAGAGCTCCGACCGATCGGTCGGAGCTCTTTTCGTTGTAGCGGTGTGAAGGAGTTCGCAGGACCCCGCCCGCGGAGTTGCACGCCGGCCCCGGACACCTCGGGCCGACGCGGACACCGGGACGACCGGTATCCGTGTTCCTCGCTCTTGTCGTCGGCCCCCGGCTCCCCGAGCAGAGCGGATGCCAGGGCTCCCGGCATCCGCCTCCGCTGTCGCGACCCTCGCCGATCGCAGGCGACGGTTCCGCTCAGCCCTCGCGCGCCTCCCGCCGATGCCGCAGCACCCGGCGCACGCCCCACACCACCGCGAAGACCACGCCGGCCACCGCGAGCCACGGCAGCAGGAACCCGAGCCCGATCACGATCCCGTTGAGCGTGGCGACCAGGCCGTTCCAGCCGGCGCCGAGTCCGTCGCCGAAGCCGGCGGGGTCGGCGGCGACCGCGGGGGAGTGCTCGACGAGTTGGACGCTGAGCGACGACATCGCGACCTGCGACTCGACCGACTGCAGCACCTGCCGGTCGGAGTCGAGCTGCGCCTGCCGCTCGGCGAGGGCGGACTCGGCGGTGATGAGGTCGGAGACCGACCCGGCTTGCGCCAGCAGCTCGGTCAGGCGCGCGACGGAGGCCTCACCCGCGGCGACGCGTGCGCGCAGGTCGACGGTCTGCTCGGTGACGTCGGAACGGCTGACGGTCGTGGCGGTGACCTCGCCGACCTGGCGCAGCCCGTCCATCGAGCTCGTGAGGACGGCGGCCGGAACACGTACGGTGATCCAGCCCGAGGATGCCGCAGGTCCCGTGGCCGAGCCCTCATACGGCACCGCGCCGATCGCGCCGCCCAGCTGCGAGGACTCCACGTATCCGCCCGCCGCGGTCGCGGAGGCGCCGATCGCGTCGATCGCCGCGGCGATGTCGTCGACCTCGACGGTGCTGGAGCCGGTGGCGACGATGTCGCGCATCGCCGTGTCGCGCGCCGCCGCATCGCCCGCGGCGGCCTCGGACGACGAGGACGACGACCCCGCGGCATCCTGATCCGGGACGACGGGGACGATCGGCTCGCTCCCGGAACTCCCCGAGTACTGGTCGGTCAGCCCCTCGCCGCTGGCGCCCACGACCGTCGACCCGCCCGAGCCGGAGGTCGCCGTCAGTGACGCGCCCGCGAACGCGGCGACCACGACGACGGCTGCGGCCGCCCCGACGCCCGTCCATAGACCGCGCCGGCGCCGACGGCGGCGGTCGCGCTCATCGGCGATCCGTCCGAAGACGGCTGTCTCGATGGCATCCCTCCGCTCGTCCGGGAACGGGGGCAGCGTCGGCGTGGTCATGGGGTCTCCGTCTCCATCGCGGTGGCGCGCACCCGGGAACGGATGCGGGAGAGCCGATTGCGGACCGTGCCGTGCGAGACGCCCAGCGAGACGGCGGCGGCTTCGTAGCCGTAGCCCTCGGCGGCGCACAGGCGGAAGATCTCGCGATCGAGGTCGCTGAGACGGTCGACCGCGGCGAGGATCGCGGACACCGTCTGCGCCCGCACGACCTGGGCCTCGACGTCGACGAGCGAGGGGATCTCGTCGTCGAGTGCGGCGTGCGAGCCGTGCCGACGTCGGGCACGTAGACGGTTCTGCGCCTGCAGCCGACAGACGGTCGCGAGCCAGGGGAGTAGCGACTCGCCCTCCAGCCGCAGCGAGGGGATCTTCCGCCAGGCGACGACGAAGGTCTCCTGCACGACGTCCTCCGCGTCCGCCGCATCACCCACCAGGCCGATGGCGATCCAGTACACCGGCCGCGCATACGCCCGGTACAGCTCGCGATACGCGACCTCCGAGCCCCCGGCGGCGCGCGCCACGAGGACCCTGTCGTCGATGACGTCGTCGGTCATGGCATCCGCTCCGCTCTCCGGGTGAGCCCGGGAGCACTCTCTCACTCAGAGGTGTCCGGTCGCGTCGGATCGTCTCACGGATGTACGCGCGCAATGAGCACTACGTGCACAAGCCCGGTGACGGAGCGAGACCGGCGGATAAACTCGAGCGTTTCCCCCGATGAAAGGCCCCGCGATGGAGCTGCAGCTCGACCCGCTCTTCCAGACGATCACGCTCGTCGTGCTCGTGCTGATCCTGGTCGCCGACCTGCTGATCATCCTGAAGCGGCCCCACATCCCGGCGCCGAAGGAATCGACGCTGTGGGTCGTGTTCTACGTCACCCTCGCGCTGCTCTTCGCGGGCGTGCTGTGGATCGTGGGCGGGGGCGAGGTCGCGGGGCAGTTCGTCGCCGGCTGGCTGACCGAGTACAGCCTCTCGATCGACAACCTGTTCGTCTTCGTGCTGATCATGGGGCAGTTCTCGGTGCCGCGCCGGTACCAGCAGGAGGTGCTGATGGTGGGCATCATCATCGCGCTGATCCTGCGCGGCGCGTTCATCCTCGTGGGCGCCACGATCATCGAGAACTTCAGCCCGATCTTCTACCTGTTCGGGGCGTTCCTCATCTACACGGCGATCCGGCAGGCCTTCCCCGGCGACGACCACGACGACGACTCGCAGAAAGAGAACCTCATCGTGCGGACGCTTCGCCGCGTGCTGCCGATGAGCGACTCGTACGACGGCAAGAAGGTCATCACGCGGGTGAACGGCAAGAAGCTCTTCACGCCGATGATCATCGTGTTCGTGGCGATCGGCGTGACGGACCTGCTGTTCGCGATCGACTCGATCCCCGCGATCTTCGGCATCACGCAGAGCCCGTTCATCGTCTTCACGGCGAACCTCTTCGCGCTGATGGGCCTTCGTCAGCTCTACTTCCTTCTTGGCGATCTGCTCGATCGCCTGAAGTTCCTGCACTACGGCATCGCGTTCATCCTCGCCTTCATCGGCGTGAAACTGATCCTGCACGCCATGCACGTCAACGAGCTGTCGTTCGTCAACGGCGGCGAACCCATCGAGTGGGCACCCGAGATCTCGACGTGGGTCTCGCTGGCGGTGATCGTGCTGTCGATGGCCGTCGCGACGGTTGCGAGCCTGATCGCCGCGCGCCGCGAGCCGGCTCCCGCCGGAGAGGCTCAGGATGCCGCTGCCGACGTCGCCCACGAAAAGGGAACGCCCTCGACGGTGGAGCAGCCCGAGCGCGACTGACCGCGCACCGTGACGCGGGGGTCCCGGCATCCGGAACCTAGAACGCCCTCAGGTTGGCCTGCAGGCCGCCGTCGACGTACTCCTCGCGGAGGATGCCGCGTCGGCGCAGGATCGGGACGAGGTCGTCGAGCACGCGGTGCACGGTGACCGGGTGCAGATCGCCCCACAGCAGGACGCCGTCGTTGCCCCACTCGCCGAGCTCCTCGATGCGGTCGGCGAACTCGTCGGCGGTGCCCACGAAGCCGGATCCGTCGTTCAGACGCCCCAGGCGCGCGTGCGCGGCGAGGATCGTGCGCAGGGGAGCATCATCGTCGTGCTTTCCGACGAGTCGCGTGATGCTGCCCTCCGACACATGCTCGCCGAAGATCGACCGGTCGAGCGGCGCGTCGAGGTCGAGTCCCGTCAGGTCGGTTTCGAGGTCGCTCGACTGCTTGCGCGCGATCGCGATGAGCGCCTCTTCGGACGGGTCTGCGGATGCCGCGACCAGGCGATCGGCCTCCTCCGGCGACGACACGAGCACCGGCTGGATCGCGAAGAGGATCTTGATGTCGGAGGCGGATCGCCCCGCGGCTTCGGCTGCGGCGTGGATGCGTCCGCGATACGCCCGGATGCTCTGCTCGTCGAGGGGCGCGAGCGCGAGCTGCACGTCGGAGTTGTGCCCGGCGAACGACAGACCCCGCCCCGAGCCGCCGGGGGAGACGATGGCGGGCTCGCCGTCGGTGAACGGAACGGCGTTCAACGGCCCGTCGAAGCCGAAGTGCTCGCCGCGGTGGCGTGTGGCGTCGAGCCGCGTCCCGTCGGCGTAGACGCCCGACTCCTCGTCGACGACCAGGGCGCCCTCGCCCCAGCTGCGCCAGAGCTGACGGATGCCGTCGAGCCACTCCTCGGCCCGATCGTAGGCCGCGTCGTGCCCGAGCTGCGGCGCGGGCGAGAAGTGGCGCGCGCTGCCGGTGTCGGTCACGACGTTCAGTCCCAGACGATGGCCGCTCAGGTGCTGGAGCGTCGCGAACTGCCGCGCGGCGGTGTACGGCAGGTACGCCGCCGGGTTGACCGTCGGCACGACGCCCAGGTGCCGCGTCGCCGCGAACAGGTACGGCGCGAGCAGGAGCGGGTCGTGCTTGGGTCCGCCGAAGGCGTGGCGCACGCGCAGGTCGATCGTCTCGGCGCTGCCGAGCGAGGGAGCGTCCTCGATGATGAGCAGGTCGAAACCGGCCTGCTCGAGCGTGCGGGCGGAGTCCTGGTAGAGGCCGGGCTCGGTCCAGCGGTGGTTCCAGCGCAGGTACGGATGCCCCCACCCGTGCGGGCCGAAGCCGCGCGCGAGGAACCAGCCGAAGTGCTGCAGCCGGCTCACAGCACGACCGTCTCGCGCTCGATCACGGGAACGCCGACGAGCGCCTGCTCGAGGTCGGCCAGGATGTCGTCGATGTCCTCGATCCCGATCGACAGGCGGATGGTCCCCGGGAACACGCCGGCACGCTCGCGCTCCTCGACGGTCCGGGCCGCGTGCGAGGTGCTCTGCGGGTGCAGCACCAGGGAGCGCACATCGCCCAGGTGGGTCATGTGCGTGATGAGCTCGACCGACTGCACGACGTGGCGCGCCGCCTCGAGGCCGCCGCGCAGGGTCACCGTGAACACCGACCCGGTGCCGCGCGTGAGGTACTGCCGACCGAGGGTGAAGTCGGGGTGCGACTCGAGGCCCACGTGGTCGACGCGCTCGACCTCGGGCCGCTGCTCGAGCCAGCGGGCGACGGCGAGGGCGTTCTGCGACTGCCGCTCGACCCGCAGGCTCAGGGTCTCGATGCCCTGCCCGATGAGGAAGGCGTTCAGCGGCGACGGCGACGGGCCGAAGCGCGGGGCGGCGCTCTCGCGGATGTAGGCGCCGCGGGCGCGCGGCCCGTGCTTCTCGGCGAGGCTCGCCCCGCCGAGGCGATCGGTCTGCACGAGGTGCGGGAAGAGATGACCGGATGCCGCGGCGTCGAAGCGACCGTCGTCGACGATGACCCCGCCGAGCACCGCACCCTGCCCCGCGAGGAACTTGCTCGCCGAGTGCACGACGACGGCGGCACCGTGCTCGATGGGGCGCAGCAGATAGGGCGTCGTGAAGGTGCTGTCGACGACGAGAGGGATGCCGCGCTCTCGGCCGATCGCCGAGACGGCGGCGATGTCGAGCACGTCGTTGCGCGCGTTCGAGAGGGTCTCGGCGAAGAGGGCGCGGGTGCGCGGGGTGATGGCCCCCCGCCACGCGGCCAGATCGCCCGTGGGGACGAAGGTCGTCTCGATGCCCAGGCGCGCGAGGTTGTCGAGGAGCAGGCCGCGGGTCCCCTCGTAGATGTGCTCGGAGACGACGATGTGGTCGCCCGCGCCCGCCAGCGCGAGCAGCGCGACCGTGACCGCCGCCTGACCGCTCGAGACGAGGACGGCCTGGTCGCCGCCCTCGAGAGAGGCGAGGCGCTCCTCGACGGCCTGAATGGTGGGATTGCCGGTGCGGGTGTAGCCGAAGCCGGCACCGGTGCCGAAGTGCGCGGCGGAAGCGTCGAGGTCGTCGAAGGTGAAGCCCGCCGTGAGGTAGATCGGCGTGGCCCGCGGAGAGGCGTGCGCGGCGGTCGAGCCCGCGTGCACCTGGCGGGTCGAGAATCCGGTGTCGGCGTTCGCGGCCATGGGTCACGCTCCACTCTGCGAGATCGGTGCGGGCCCTCGGGTCGGGCCCGATCCCGACGGGGTTCGGGATCGGCCCAGGCTCGCACGCCCCGGCCCGAGAAGACGAAGTGTGCGGCGCTCTGTTACGCGCGGGCGGCCGTGCGGCGCGGCGGCCGGGGGAGTCGCCGCGCGGGCGAAGCGAGGGAGCCCGGTGGTATCGTGACCGGGTGCGGATCGCTCGCCTCCTCCTTAGCGGCCGCGACGAGACCTTGTTCTAGGCCTTTCTCGTCGCGGAGTTCGTCGCGGGCCTCACACCCCTTCCGAGGAGAAACGCAAACATGAGCACGATTCCCGAGAATCCCCGCACCCTGGCCGAGAAGGTCTGGGACGACCACCTCGTGGTCAAGGGCGAGAACGGTCAGCCCGACCTCATCTACATCGACCTGCACCTCGTGCACGAGGTCACCAGCCCCCAGGCCTTCGACGGCCTGCGCGCCGAGGGCCGCCCCGTGCGCCGGCTCGATCTGACGATCGCCACCGAAGACCACAACACCCCGACGCTCGACATCGACAAGCCGATCGCCGACCTCACCAGCCGCACGCAGATCGACACCCTGCGGCGCAACGCCGAGGAGTTCGGCGTGCGCATCCACTCGCTGGGCGACAAAGAGCAGGGCATCGTCCACGTGGTCGGCCCGCAGCTCGGGCTCACCATGCCGGGCATCACGGTCGTGTGTGGCGACTCGCACACCTCGACCCACGGCGCGTTCGGTGCGATGGCGTTCGGCATCGGCACCAGCGAGGTCGAGCACGTGCTCGCCACGCAGACGCTTCCGCTCAAGCCCTTCAAGACGATGGCGATCACGGTGGAGGGCGACCTCAAGCCCGGCGTGACCGCGAAGGACATCATCCTCGCGATCATCGCCAAGATCGGCGCGAACGGCGGACAGGGCTACGTGCTCGAGTTCCGCGGCAGCGCGATCCGCTCCCTCTCGATGGAGGGGCGCATGACGATGTGCAACATGTCGATCGAGGCCGGCGCCCGTGCGGGCATGATCGCTCCCGACGAGACGACCTTCGCGTACGTCAAGGACAAGCCGCACGCCCCGCAGGGTCAGGACTGGGACGACGCCGTTGCCTACTGGCGCACCCTGCCGAGCGACGAGGGCGCCGTCTACGACGCCGAGGTGTTCCTCGACGCGAACGAGCTCGAACCCTTCGTCACCTGGGGCACGAACCCCGGCCAGGGCGTCTCGCTCAGCGACGTCGTGCCCACCCCGGCCGACATCGCCGACCCCAACGAGCGCGCCGCCGCCGAGCGGGCCCTCGAATACATGGATCTCGAGGCCGGCACCCCGATGAAGGACATCCCCGTGGATGCCGTGTTCATGGGCTCGTGCACGAACAGCCGCATCGAAGACCTGCGGGCCTTCGCCTCCGTGATCCAGGGCCGCACCAAAGCCGAGAACGTCCGCGTCATGGTCGTGCCGGGATCGGCGCGCGTGCGCCTCGAAGCCGAGGCCGAAGGCCTCGACAAGGTCTTCACCGACTTCGGCGCCGAGTGGCGCTTCGCCGGGTGCTCGATGTGCCTGGGGATGAACCCCGACCAGCTGGCCCCCGGGGAGCGCTGCGCGTCGACCTCGAACCGCAACTTCGAGGGGCGCCAGGGCAAGGGCGGGCGCACGCACCTCGTGTCGCCGCTGGTCGCCGCGGCCACCGCCGTGCGCGGAACGCTGTCGAGCCCCGCCGACCTCGACCCCGTGCCCAGTGAGACCGTTTCGACCGGGGCGGAGGCCTGACATGGAGAAGTTCACCACGCACACCGGAATCGCAGCTCCGCTGAAGCGCTCGGCGGTCGACACCGACCAGATCATCCCCGCCGTCTACCTCAAGCGCGTCACCAAGACGGGCTTCGACGACGCGCTGTTCGCCAATTGGCGCCAGGACCCGGAGTTCATCCTCAACCAGGACGCCTACCGCTCGGCATCCGTCCTCGTCGCCGGTCCCGACTTCGGAACGGGATCCAGCCGCGAGCACGCCGTGTGGGCGCTGCGCGACTACGGCTTCCAGGTGGTGCTGAGCCCCAAGTTCGCCGACATCTTCCGCGGCAACTCAGGCAAGCAGGGCCTGGTCACGGGCGTGATCACCGAAGACGAGGTCGAGCAGATCTGGGCCGTCCTCGAGGCGAACCCGGGCATCGAGATGACCGTCGACCTTACCGCCAAGACCGCCACGGTCGGCGAGGTCCAGGTGTCGTTCGAGATCGACGATTACACTAGGTGGCGGCTTCTCGAAGGGCTCGACGACATCGGGCTCACGCTGCGTGACGAAGACAAGATCACGCAGTTCGAGGCGCGCCGCGAGGCATGGCGGCCGCAGACCCTTCCGGTCCGCTGAGCCCGATCGACCCGATCGGGTCGATCTGCCGCCCCTCGTCCACGAAGTGAGGTCCACCCCCCTATGAGCACACTCGTTTCCGACACCGGAGAACACCCCATCGGGCAGCCGGATTGGGAGGCCGCGGAGACCCTGTCCATCCGTGGCGGTCGACCTCTGCGGGGGACCGTCGAGGTCAAGGGCGCGAAGAACCTCGTGACCAAGGCCATGGTGGCGGCGCTGCTGGGTGAGACCACCAGCACGCTGCGGGACGTCCCGATGATCAGCGACGTGAAGGTCGTCCGCTCGCTCCTCGAGGTGCACGGCGTCACCGTGACCGAGGGCGACGAGGAGGGCACGCTCCACCTCGACCCCTCGGGCGCGGTCGCCGCGCACTTCGAGGAGATCGACGCGCACGCGGGGGCCTCGCGCATCCCGATCCTGTTCTGCGGCCCGCTGCTGCACCTCCTCGGCGAGGCGCTCATCCCCGACCTCGGCGGATGCCGCATCGGCGACCGGCCCATCAACTTCCACATGGACGCCCTGCGCGCGTTCGGTGCCGTCGTCGACAAGAGCTACGAGGGCATCCGCATCACGGCCCCCAACGGCCTGCACGGCGCGAACATCACGCTGCCCTACCCGAGCGTCGGCGCGACCGAGCAGGTGCTGCTCACCGCCGTCCGTGCGAAGGGCGTGACCGAGTTGCGCAACGCCGCGATCGAGCCCGAGATCATGGACCTCATCGCGGTGCTGCAGAAGATGGGCGCGATCATCTCGTACGAGCCCAACCGCGTCATATTCATCGAGGGCGTCGACAAGCTCGTCGGCTACGACCACCGCGCGATCTTCGACCGCAACGAGGCCGCGTCCTGGGCGTGCGCCGCCCTGGCCACCGACGGCGAGATCTTCGCCAAGGGTGCGCGCCAGCAGGACATGCTGACCTTCCTCAACGTCTTCCGCAAGGCCGGCGGCTGGTTCGACGTCCGCGAGGACGGCATCCTGTTCCGTCGCGGAGAGTCGCTGAAGCCCGTCATGGTCGAGACCGACGTGCACCCCGGCTTCATGACCGACTGGCAGCAGCCGCTCATCGTCGCCCTCACGCAGGCTCCGGGCACCTCGACCGTCCACGAAACCGTGTACGAGAACCGTCTGGGCTTCACCGAGGCGCTCAACAAGATGGGCGCCGACATCGTCGTGCACCCCAAGGGCATCGACAGCCCCGAGCGCCGGGTGCCCCGTCGCGACCTCGAGCAGGCCGCCGTCATCAACGGCCCGACGCCGCTGCACGGCGCCGACGTCGAGGTGCCCGACCTGCGCGGCGGCTACAGCTACGTGATCGCGGCCCTGGCGGCCGAGGGCGAGTCGACGGTGCGCAACATCGGCATCATCCGCCGCGGGTACGAGAAGTTCCTCGAGAAGCTCACCGCTCTCGACGCCGACTTCGACGTCGTGGGCTGACGCCGGTGGCCGCGACTCCCGAGAAGAGCCGGCCGAGCGCCTTCTGGCCGCTCGCAGCCATCGTCGTCCCCGTCACGGGGCTGTTCGCCCGGATCGAGATCCGCGGCGCCGAGAACCTTCCCCGCGAGGGGGCGTACGTGCTGGCTCCGAACCACAACTCGGAGTTCGACCCCGTGATCATCGCGGTCGCCGTGTGGCGGCTGGGGCGCGCGCCGCGCTTCATGGCGAAGGAGAGCCTGTTCAAGGTGCCCGTACTCGGAGCCGCCCTGCGCGCGACGGGCATGGTCCCGGTTCCGCGGGCCTCGACGAGCGCGAACCAGTCGATGAAGGCGGCCGAGCAGATCGCGCGCGACGGCCGCGGCGTCATCGTCTACGCCGAGGGCACCCTGACGCGAGACCCGGAGCTCTGGCCCATGCGCGGCAAGACCGGCGCGGTGCGCCTGGCCCTCGCCGGCGACCTGCCGCTCATCCCGATGGCGCAGTGGGGCGTGCAGGAGATCCTCCCGCGCTACGGGAAGCTGAAGTTCCCGCGCCGCTCGCGCGTGATCGTCGAGTTCGGTCCCGCGATGGACCTCAGCGCCTACGCCGCGACCCCCCTGCAGCCGTCCGCGCTGACGAAGGCGACCGACGCGATGATGAACGAGGTCACGGCCATGCTCTCCGGCATCCGGGGCATTCCCGCCCCCGCGGAGCGCTGGAACCCGTCGCAGCACGGCCAGAACGAAACGGGACGCCTTGACGCGTAAGAACGCCCTGCCCGTGGCCGGCCCGAAGGTCGCCGTCGTGGGTGCCGGGAGCTGGGGCACGACGTTCGGCAAGATCCTCGCCGACGGCGGCGCCTCGGTCGTCATGTGGGCGCGCCGGCCCGAGCTCGCGGCCGAGATCACCGAGTCCAAGCGCAACAGCCGCTACCTCTCGGGGATCAACCTGCCGCGCACGATGACCGCGACGACCGACCTGGCCGAGGCTCTGAACGGCGCCGAGCAGATCTACCTCTCGGTTCCGAGCCAGTCGCTGCGCGAGAACCTCGCCGCGATCCGGCCGCTCGTCGAGCGCACGGACGTCCCGCTCGTCTCGCTCATGAAGGGCGTCGAGAAGTCGACGGGCCTGCGCATGAGCCAGGTCATCGAGCAGGTGCTGGAGTGCGACCCGGCGCGCATCGCCGTGGCATCCGGCCCCAATCTCGCCCTCGAGATCGCGCGCGAGCAGCCCACCGCGGCCGTCATCAGCTCGCTGAGCCCCGAGACCGCCGAGGCCGTCGCCCGCCGGGCACGCAACAGGTACTTCCGCTCGTTCGTGAACACCGACGTGATCGGCACCGAGTTCGGCGGCGTGCTGAAGAACCTCATCGCCGTCGCGATCGGCATCGTCGACGGCGTCGGCTACGGCGAGAACACGAAGGCCTCGATCATCACGCGCGGGCTCGTAGAGATGACCGACTTCGCCGTGGCGCAGGGCGCTCAGCCCGAAACGCTGCAGGGGCTCGCGGGCCTCGGCGACCTCATCGCGACGTGCCAGTCGCCGCTGAGCCGCAACAACACCGCCGGACGACTGCTCGGCCAGGGGTACGGCTACAAAGAGGTCGTGACCCAGATGCAGCAGACCGCGGAGGGTCTGGCATCCGTGGCTCCCGTTCTTCAGCTCGCGAAGCAGGTCGGCGTCGACATGCCCATCGTGCAGCAGGTCAAGATGGTGCTCGACGGGACCATGGACCCGCGCGACATCGCGCCGCACCTGACGACAGACGACGACCAGCCGCAGGGCGAGAGGACGCAGAATGACCAAACCGGTGGTGGTGGTGCTCTTCGGCGGGCGCTCCAGCGAGCATTCGATCAGTTCCGCCACGGCGGGCGGGGTGCTGCGGGCGATCGACCGTGAGCGCTTCCGGGTCCTCCCGGTGGGCATCACCCGCGACGGCGCCTTCGTCCTCGAAGACGACGACCCCGACAAGTTCGCGCTGATCCCCGACGCGCTTCCCGAGGTGCGCGACAACGGCACGCGCGTGCGTCTGCCCGACTCGACGCTCTCGCGCGAGTGGACGGTGACGGATGCCGAGGGCACCCGCTCGCTCGGAGACGTCGACGTCGTGCTACCGATCCTGCACGGCCGCTTCGGTGAGGACGGCACCGTGCAGGGGCTGCTCGAGCTGCTCGGCATCCCGTACGCCGGCGGGGGAGTGCTCATGTCGGCGATCGGCATGAACAAGCACGTGACCAAGCAGGTGCTGCGCGCGGCGAACGTGCCCGTGGTGCCCTGGGTCGCGGTGACCCGCGCCGATCTCGCGCGCGACCGCACGCTGTGGGAGCGCCGCATCCGCGCGCTCGATCTGCCCGTGTTCGTCAAGCCGAACGAGGCCGGATCCAGCGTAGGCGTCACGAAGGTCTCGCGCTGGGAAGACCTGGATGCCGCGTTCGACACCGCCTTCGCCGAGGACGGCCTCGTGCTGGTCGAGAAGGCGGTCGTCGGGCGCGAGGTCGAGTGCGGCGTGCTGCCCGGGCGCGACGGGGGACCGGTGCGCGTGAGCGTCGCCGGCGAAATCGTCGTGACGGGGCGGGAGTTCTACGACTTCGAGGCGAAGTACCTCGACGCGCCGGGGGTCGACCTCGTCTGCCCCGCCGACCTCCGCGACGGCGAGCTCGCCGAGATGCAGCGCATCGCCGCCCGGGCGTTCGAGGCCATCGGTGGTCAGGGGCTGGCCCGCGTGGACTTCTTCTACACCGGCACCGAGTTCTATGTGAACGAGGTGAACACCATGCCCGGCTTCACGCCGATCTCGATGTTCCCCACGTGCTGGATCGCCTCGGGCCTGTCGTACCCCGACCTCATCAGCGACCTGTTGGACGCAGCGCTCGAGAAGGCGTGAGTCCCGCCCCGGCCCGCCGTGCACAACGGCGGGCCGGGTGGGCGACGCGCCGACGCGGGGGCCGGATTCGCCGGCGTGTCGCGAATGGCCCTGCGGTCGTGCACGCGGGCGCGGGGCCCGGGCTACGGCGTCGGGCTCGGGCTCGGGGACGCCGTGGCGTCGGAGAGCGACGTGCACACGGCGCCGGTCGCGGGCAGGTACGAGCGGATCAGGGGCCCGAGGGCCTGACCGACGTCGCCGCTGCTCGCCGCCTCGTAGTTCAGGTACACCTGAAGCGCCGGGCTGCGACCGAAGGTCGTGAGCGTGTACCGGTTATCGGCGGCCTGCGACTCGTCGACCAGCCAGTCCACGCCGTCGAACGAGCGGCACGGCAGGGTCGAGGGCCCGGGCGTCTCGAGCCCGCAGGTCACGAGGATGGCCGCGGGATCGCCCCACGCGCCGGTCGACTGCGCATCGGTCCAGCGGCGGTCCTGCCCCGAGATCGTCTTCGGTAGACGCGAGGTGATCTCGGCGCACGCGGGGTCGTTGGCCTCTTTCGCCGGCTGCATCGCGACGGTGGTGCTGCACGCCGCGAGCCCCGGGAGCAGGGTGGCGGCGGCGAGGATCGCGAGGAGGCGGGAGGAGCGGGACACCCCTCCAGGCTAATAGCGTGGGGGAGTGACCGACGCCGAGACCACCCGTGCAACCACTGTGGGCGAGCTGTCCGAGGGGCAGATCCTGCGCGGCATCCTGGATCGACTTCCGCCCTCGACCGCCCCGGTCGGTCCCGGCGACGACGCCGCGGTGCTCGCCGTCCCCGACGGGCGGGTGGTCGCCACGACCGACACGCTCGTGCACGGCCCCGATTTCCGGTTGGCGTGGTCGTCGCCGTTCGATCTCGGTTTCAAGGCGGCGGCGGTCAACCTCGCCGACGTCGCCGCGATGGGCGCGCGACCGATCGCCCTGCTCGTGGCCCTCGCGATGCCCGACGACACGCCCGTGGCATTCGTCCGCGGATTCGCGGACGGTCTCGCCGCCGCGTGCGCCGACCTCGCCCCCGACTGCGCGGTGGAGGGCGGCGACCTCACCGTCTCGGACACCCTCACGATCGCCGTCACGGCCCTCGGCAGCCTCGACGGCCGCGCCCCGGTCCGCCGTTCCGGTGCGCGCGAGGGCGACGGCGTGTATGTGATCGGCGAGCTGGGCGAGGCGGCGCGGGGTCTCGAGGTGCTCTTCGGACGGTTCACGGATGCCGAGGGCACCCCCGTCCCCGTCACGCCCGAGGCGCGCGAAGCCCTCGGTGCCGACGACGCGCGCGGGCTGGCGCGGCAATTGCAACCCCGCCCGCCGATCGCTGACGCCCTGCGCGCGGCGTACGCGGGGGCCACCGCGATGATGGACATCTCGGACGGTCTGGTGCTCGACGCGACGCGCATGGCGGACGCGTCGGTTGTGACGATCGCGCTGGATTCAGCGACGCTCGGCGAGGATCCCGAGCGCGCTCTCGGTGGGGGAGAGGACCACGGCTTCCTCGTGACCTTCCCGGCGGATGCCGACCCGCTCGGCCGTCGCGTGGGCACGGTCGTGGCGCGCGGAGCGGAATCGCTGACCGTGGACGGTCGGCCGTGGTCCGGGCGGTCGGGATGGGATCCCTATCGGGACTGGGACGCCGGTCGCGGCTGACGCTCACGCCTCGAGCGGTCGCCCCCACCACATGGTCGTGTCGCCGTAGGCGCGGTCGCGCTCGGCCTCCAGCCCCGCGGCGGCCCAGTCGGGGGCGGCCGAGCGCTTCGCCCGCTCCACGATCACCGTGGCGTCGGGGCTCAGGCGCGGAGCGAGCGCGACGAGGGCCTTCGTGAGCTCCGCGTCGGGCAGGTCGTAGGGAGGATCGAGGAACACGAGGTCCCATTCGAGGGCGGATGCCGCGAGGAACGTCGTGACGTTCGCGCGGTGCACGCGCGCGGGGGCGGCGACGCCCGCGGTCCGCACGCGTTCGGCGTTCTTGCGGATGAGGGAGGCGGCGGGGGCCGACAGCTCGACGAGGTCGGCCGAGGCGGCGCCGCGGCTGAGGCTTTCGAGCCCGAGGGCTCCGGAGCCGGCGAAGAGGTCGGCCACGCGGGCGTCGTCCAGGATGCCGGCGGACTCGAGGGCCCCGAACAGCGACTCCCGGACGCGATCGCTCGTGGGGCGGGTGCCGTGAGGTGGGACGTCGAGGACGGTGCCTCCGGCGCGGCCCGAGATGATGCGCGTCACCTCTCCAGCCTAGGGTCCCGGCTCGCTCCGTCGAGGTGCGCCCCGCACGGCGATGTCGGAGGGTCTGCCTAGACTTCAGGCATGCCCGGTTTTTCGCTCTCGTCGCGCCTGGACGGCGCCGTGGGCGGCAAGACGGCGACCGCGTTCGAGAAGGCGTTCGGGGTGAGAACGGTCGGTGAGTTGCTCGAGCACTACCCCCGCCGCTACGCGCGTCGCGGCGAGCTGACCCCCATCGACTCCCTCCCGCTCGGCGAGCCGGTCACGATCGTCGCCGAGGTGGTGAGCGCCAACGAGCGCCGCATGCAGAACCGCCGCGGCTCGCTCCTCGAGGTCGTCATCAGCGACGGTGACGGCCGCATGTCGCTGACGTTCTTCAATCAGCCGTGGCGCCTGAAAGAGCTTTCGCCGGGGCGGCGGGGCATCTTCTCGGGCAAGGTCGGCGAGTATCGGCGCCAGACGCAGCTGACGAACCCCGACTACGAGCTGTTCGACGACATCGCCGAGGCCCGGGCCGAAGCCGAGGTCACCGCGAGGCGACCGATCCCCATCTATCCCGCGACGAGCTCGGTCCCGAGCACGCTCGTTCAGAAGACGATCGCCTTCGTGCTCGACGGGCTCGGCGCGGTCGACGACCCACTCCCCGACGACCTGCGAGCCCGCCGCGGACTCCTCCCCGCGCGGGCGGCGTTCGAAAAGATTCACCGCCCCGAGACCGACGACGACATCCCTCCCGCCATCGCGACGCTGCGCATGCACGAGGCTTTAGTGCTGCAGACGGCACTGCTGCAACAGCGGCAGTTCGTACGCGCCCTCTCCGCGACCAAGCGCCCGGCATCCCCCGGGGGACTGCTCGAACGCTTCGACGCGATCCTCCCGTTCGAGCTCACGGCCGACCAGCAGAGCGTCGGTGCGCAACTCGAAGCCGACCTCGTCGCGGACTGGCCGATGAACCGCCTCGTGCAGGGCGAGGTCGGATCGGGCAAGACGCTGGTCGCGCTGCGCGCGATGCTCCAGGTCGCCGAGTCGGGCGGGCAGTCCGCCCTCATCGCCCCGACCGAGGTCCTGGCCGGTCAGCACCTGCGCTCGATCGCCCGCATGCTCGGCCCCGACCTCGCTCCCGAGGTCATGCCGACCCTGCTCACCGGGCAGATGCCCGCGGCCGAACGCCGCCGGGCCGCGTTGCGCGTCGCTTCGGGGCAGGCGCGCATCGTGGTGGGAACCCACGCGCTGCTGAGCGCGACCACGACGTTCGCCGACCTCGGCTTCGTCGTCGTCGACGAGCAACACCGCTTCGGCGTCGACCAGCGCGAGGCGCTGCGGGCCAAGGGCAGTTCCCCGCACACGCTCGTGCTGACCGCTACCCCGATCCCGCGGACGGTCGCGATGACCGTGTTCGGCGACCTCGACGTCTCGACGATCCGCACCATGCCGGCCGGTCGCGCCGGCATCCAGTCCTTCGTCGCGCCCCTCGCCGAGAAGCCCGCGTGGTTCGCCCGCGTGTGGGACCGCGTCGCGGAAGAGGTCGCCCTGGGTCGTCAGGCGTTCGTCGTGTGCGCCGCGATCGACTCCGACCAGCTCCCCGCCGACGAGAAGACCGACGAACCAGCCGACGCCCCCGCCGCGGCGGCCGAGGGCGCACGCACCCGGTGGGGCGTCGTGCAGGTCGAGGCGCTTCTGACCCGGCTGCCCACGTTCGAGAACATCCGGGTGCAGATCCTGCACGGCAAGATGCCCTCCGACGAGAAGGATGCCGTGATGCAGGCCTTCGCCGGCGGCGACATCGACGTGCTCGTGGCCACCACCGTGATCGAGGTCGGTGTCGATGTGCCGAACGCGTCGACCATGGTGATCCTCGAGGCCGACCGCTTCGGCGTCTCGCAGCTGCACCAGCTGCGCGGGCGCGTCGGTCGAGGGGGACTGCCCGGTCTGTGCCTGCTCGTCACCGAGGCCTCGCCCGGGACGTCGGCGCGCGCCCGCGTCGAGGCCGTCGCCGCCACCCTCGACGGCTTCGCCCTCGCCGAGGTCGACCTCGACCTGCGCGGCGAGGGAGACGTGCTCGGCGGGGCGCAGTCCGGGGCACGCTCGTCCCTGCGCCTCCTGCGGGTGGTCACCGACGCCGACCTGATCACCGAGGCCCGCGCCGAGGGGGAGCGGCTTCTCGCCGACGACCCGGCTCTGCTGCGGCATCCGGGTCTCGCCGCAGCCCTGGAGCGCCGCGTGGGAGTCGAGGAGCGCGCCGCCCTGGCGAAGTCCTGACCGTCGGGTCCCCGCGGGGACGGGATCGGTAGGCTGGCGGCATGGACCCCCGGATCGCCGTCGTTCCCGGCTCATTCGACCCGCCCACCCTCGGTCACCTCGACGTCATCCGTCGCGCGGCCGGTCTCTTCGACCAGCTGCACGTGCTCGTGGTACACAACCCGGGCAAAGAGGCGATGCTCCCGATCGCGCAGCGGCAGAGCCTGCTCGAGCAGTCGATCGCCGAGGCGGGGGTCGAGGGCGACGTGACCGTCGCCGCCTGGAGCATGGGTCTGCTGGTGGATTACTGCACCGAGGTGGGCGCGAAGGTGCTCGTGAAGGGGATCCGCTCGCAGGTCGACGTGGCCTACGAGACGCCGATGGCGATCGTGAACCGCGACCTCGCCCACGTCGAGACGGTCTTCCTCCTGCCCGACCCCTCGCACGCGCTCGTCTCGAGCTCTCTCGTGCGCCAGGTGGCGGGACTCGGCGGCGACGTCTCGCCGTACGTCCCGCCCGCCGTCGCGCGCTTCCTCGACACCGGCGCCCGCGGCATCTGACACAGCCGGCCCCGGGCCGACACGGCGCGGGCCACCCGGCCCCTGCCCAGGAGCGCACGGGTAGCATTGACGACCGTGAGAACCCGCCGACCCGGACCTTTCCAGCTCCCCGTCCGCGACATCGAGCGCCACCCCGGCGAGATGCGCGAACACACCCTCGACCTCCCGACCCCCGAGAAGTGGGGCGAGGGCTTGGTCTCCGTCTCCGAAGGCGAGATCCTCGAGCTCGACGTCCGTCTCGAGTCCGTGCACGAGGGCATTCTCGTCTCGGGCACCGTCGACACCACCGCCACGGGCGTGTGCGGTCGATGCCTGATCGACATCACCGAGCCTGTCGAAGTCGAGTTCCAGGAACTTTTCGCGTATCCTGGGGATGAAGCGAGTGACTTCGACGTTCAAGACGACCACGTGGATCTTGAAAATCTGGTCCGGGATGCCATTGTCCTGTCGCTTCCGTTCCAGCCGGTGTGTCAGCCGGACTGCCCCGGGCTCGACCCGATCACGGGCGAGAGGCTGACGGAAAGCCCCGGCACCACGGAGCAGAAGCCTGTCGATCCTCGATGGGCTGCGCTCCAGCAGTACACCCCAGACGACGGCGATGCGCTCCGCGCCGCCCCCAAGACAGAGAAGAGCTAGTCATGGCAGGTAACCCCCCGAAGCGGAAGGTCTCCCGCTCCAACACCCGCTCGCGTCGTGCGCAGTGGAAGGCTGAAGCCCCCGCGCTGGTCAAGACCGTCGAGAACGGCAAGGTCGTCTACAGCCGCCCCCACCAGGCGAAGGTCGTCACCGACTCGCAGGGTACCGAGCTCTTCCTCGAGTACAAGGGCCGCAAGGTCGCCGACGTCTGATCGGCGATTCGTGACGCGTAAGAACGTCGAGCGCAGAGCGCTCACCGAGAAGCTCGGGGTCGAGATCGACCCCGAGCTTCTTTCTCTTGCTCTGACCCACCGCTCGTTCGCCTACGAGAACGGCGGCATCCCGCACAACGAGCGGCTCGAGTTCCTCGGCGACTCCGTGCTGGGCCAGGCCGTCACTGTGCGGCTGTTCACCCGGCATCCCGATCTCGACGAGGGAAGCCTCGCCAAGCGGCGCGCGAGCGTCGTGTCGACGGTGGCGCTGGCCGAGGTCGCCCGCACCATCGGCCTCGGCGAGCACATCCGCCTCGGGCGCGGCGAGATCCTCACCGGAGGCCGCGACAAGGACTCGATCCTCGCCGACACCATGGAGGCGCTGATCGGCGCGACCTTCCTGTCGGCAGGCCCCGACGCCGCGACCGCGATGGTGCTGCGCCTGGTCGAACCCCTCTTGGCCGATCCGGAACGCTACGGCGCCGCGATGGACCCGAAGACGAGCCTGCAGGAGATCGCCGCGCGGCTGGGCCTTGCCGCCCCGGTCTACGCCGTCGAGGCGACCGGGCCCGACCACGATCGTCGCTTCACGGCCACGGTCACCACCGGCGACGTCGTCACCACGGGCGCCGGGTCGAGCAAGAAGCACGCGGAGATGGCCGCGGCGCTGACTGCGTGGCGCGAGCTCGACGCTCGTGCCTGAGCTTCCCGAGGTCGAGGTCGTCCGAGCGGGCCTCGAGCCCGCGGTCACCGGGGCCCTCATCTCGTCGGTCGACGTCCGCGACGAACGCGCGCTCACCCGCCACACCGGGGGAGCGGCGCACTTCGAGGCGGAGCTGACCGGCCGACGCATCGCGTCCGCCGTGCGCAGGGGCAAGTTCCTGTGGATGCCCGTGGCCGACGACGAAGCGATCGTCAGCCACCTCGGCATGAGCGGGCAGATGCTCCTGCGTTCCCCCGGCGCGCCGGAAGAGCGGCACGAGCGCATCCGTATCGAGCTGGAGCACCCCGTGCACGGGTCGCTGTCGGTGGTGTTCGCCGACCAGCGCACCTTCGGCTCACTCGCGATCGACGCCCTGGTCGACACGCCCGACGGCGCCGCGGGCGGGCGGGGGTCCGCCCTCGCGCGGGTCCCGACGCAGGTCGCGCACATCGGTCGCGACCCCCTCGACCCCGCGTTCGACGCGGCACGGTTCCGCGCGCGCCTGGGGCGCACCTCCTCGGGGATCAAGCGCTTGCTCCTGGATCAGACCGTGGCCAGCGGCATCGGCAACATCTACGCCGACGAGTCGCTGTGGGCCGCGCGCATCCACCCCGAGACGGCGGCATCCACTCTGTCGACGCGCGCGGTCAACCGCCTGCTCGCTGAGGTGCAGGCGGTGCTCGAGAAGGCCCTGGCCGAGGGCGGGACGAGCTTCGACGCCCAGTACGTCAACGTCAACGGCCAGGCCGGCTACTTCGCGCATTCGCTCAACGCCTATGGGCGCACGGGTCAGCCCTGCCCGCGGTGCGGGCGCCCCATCGTGCGGGTGTCGTTCATGAACCGGTCGAGCCACTTCTGCCCGCACTGCCAGAAGCGGCGCTGAGAGCCGATCGAGTTCGGGAGAGGAAGAGCTATGTCGTGGCCCAGGCGGGGAATTCTCGCGGTCGTCGTCGTCGGTGCCACGCTCGGCCTGACGAGCTGCGGACCGTCGAAAGCCGATGGCATTCCGCACGACGCGCCCAGCGGTGGTCAGACCCTTAGCGAGGCGCGGTCGGCCGTCGCGATGATCCCGGGTCTGACCATCGACTTCCAGGGCGGTGAGGGCCCCAACATCAAGGGGAACACCGGCTACGACATCGCGGTCACGGTCGATCCTGGTTATCGGATCGTCGATGGTCCCGCGCTCGTCACCTTCCTGACCGAATCGGCCTGGTCGGTGCGAGACGGATACCTGCCCAACGCCCAGATCTCACTGACGGTGACGGACGACCCCGCGAACGGTTTCGACGTCGCGAAGGCGGCGGCTGCGGCGGAGTGGATCGAACCGAGAGACCCTGTTCCGGACTCGGACGGCTTCACCGTGGCCAACGTCGACACGGTCGAGGGATCGCCTGCCCGCGTACGGTTGGGCGATTGGCCGGGCGAGGTGCCGGCCGTCCCGACCGGGGTCACCGCCGCGCGATGACAGCGCGGCGGGGGAACGAGAACCACGACCCTCCACCGCGTCACAGCACCTTCTTCCACACCCCCTCGTACGAGATCGGCGCGAAGCCGATGGCCTCGTTGATCGAGAGCATGGGGCGATTCTCCTCGGCGTTGTATGTCAGCACACGGGGTGATGACGGCGCGACGTCGTTCCAGGCCAGAAGCCCCGCGCACTTCACGAGCATGCCGAGGCGGTGGCCGCGGTGGGCCGCGACGACGAGCGTGTCCTCCTGGCTGGTCGCCGCGGTGCGGTCCTTGCCGATGACCAACTCGTTGAAGGCAGCGAGCTCACCGGTGTCGACGTGCTGGGCGGCTGTGACGAGCATGTGACGTCCCGCATCGGTGTAGCCGGCTTCGTAGCGGCGCACGCGGGCGGCATCCCACACCTCCTCGTCGAACTCGAGGTCCGCCGAGGGGGCGTCCGTCACCATGCGCGACTTCATCCACGCGAAGGCGTCGACGAACTCGTCGGGTGTGGGCAGCGTCCACTGCACGATCCGGTAGCCCGAGGCGGCCCGCTCGGCGTTTGCGAGCAATTCCTCGAGGCGCGGTCGAGCCCCGCCGAGATCGAGGGCGCTCACCCGCACGATCTGTTCGAGCGAGAATCCGGATGCCAGAAGGAAACGCGCCGCGTGATCTCGAGGGATCGAGCCGAACCCCGTCGGCGCCGCGAGGCGCGGTCCGTCGGCGGCGGGGTGCTCGGCCCACGACTGCAGGACGCTGCGGCCGTGCTCGCGCGCGGTCCGCTCGACGAGCGCGTAGGCGGCGCGGCCGATGCCGTAGCCCCACGCGGAGCGACGCAGTTCGATGAGCCAGAACCCGGTGCGGGCGCCCTCCTCCTGCGGGAAGTCGAGGCCGACGCGGCCGACGACCTCGCCGTGGAAGACGGCCAGCCACGCGAACCGTTTCATCTCGGGCTGCGGCTGGTACAGGGGGAGGAGCTCGTCGGCGGGCATGGACGAATCGTCGTGCCCCGAGATCTCGGCGTAGATCAGGTTGCGCAAGCGCACCATCTCGCGGAAGTCCGCGGCATCCGGATCGTCGATGTGGGAGGGGATGTGGAGCGGGCGCAGCTCGAGGCCGGCGAGAAGGGAAGTCATTCGAAGGTCTTTCGTCGGAGGAGAAGAGGGTGGAGGTGGGGCCGACGCGGAGGCCGACCCCACCGGGATCAGAACGGCGGACGGCTGAACGCCGCGGCGCTCTGCCAGGCACGCTCGCGGCGGTCGCGCTCGGCGGCGGCGTCTCGAGCCCGGAGGGCTTCGATCGTGCGGTGGTCGAGGGCGCGGGCGCGGTTGGCGTGCCGGTTCAGCAGCCAGAGCCCGAGACGCAGCGACAGCCGGTCGAGCAGACCTAGGGGCCGGTACGCCGTGGTGTCGAACGTGATCGTGGAGGGCGTGGGAGGGGTGGAAGGCGCGGCCGAGGAGTGCTGCGGCGCGCGCGTGAACAGGGCGTTCATGCGGAGGCTCCGTAAGAAGGTCATGCGAGGAGGGAGAGCGTGGAGCAGACAGCTCACGCGGGGGCGGACGCAGAGGGTCCGGGTGGCCGACGTCGAGAAGACGGGCGCACGAAGAAGCGGAGACGCAGGGCGTCTCGACGCGACGGAACTAGCCCTGACGAGGGGGCATGCCGACGGCGGCGGTCACTCCCGTGGCGTATGCGGAGAGCACGGGGACGGCGGTGAAGCCTGCGGCGATGAAGCCGGTCGTGGTGCGAATCATGGAAGTAACCTCCTTTCGACGTCGGTTGCGACCTCAGACGCTAGCGAAGGCTGTCAGCGAATGTCAAGCTCTCGCTCAGATTCGGCGGGATACCGGGCGCGTCGCGCGCCCGTATCCGGCTCGCCGCCGCGGAATCCCGGGGCTTTTCGACTACCGTGAGGCAAGGCCCGTGACGGGCGTCTGACCGGGTGAAGGGCGGGTGACATGCACCTGAAGAGCGTGACGCTCAAGGGCTTCAAGTCGTTCGCCCAGTCGACCACCTTCGCGCTCGAACCGGGGGTGACGTGCATCGTCGGTCCGAACGGCTCGGGCAAATCCAACGTCGTCGACGCCCTGGCCTGGGTGATGGGGGAGCAGGGGGCGAAGACCCTCCGCGGCGGCAAGATGGAGGACGTCATCTTCGCCGGCACCTCGACGCGCGGTCCCCTGGGTCGCGCCGAAGTGCAGCTCACCATCGACAACGCCGACGGGGATCTGCCGATCGACTACAGCGAGGTGACGATCAGCCGCACGCTGTTCCGCACCGGCGCGAGCGAATACGCCATCAACGGCCAGACGTGCCGCCTGCTCGACGTCCAGGAGCTGCTGAGCGACTCCGGCCTCGGCCGCGAGATGCACGTGATCATCGGGCAGGGGCGCCTCGACACGGTGCTGCAGGCGTCGGCGGAGGATCGACGCGGATTCATCGAAGAAGCCGCCGGCATCTTGAAGCACCGTCGCCGCAAAGAGAAGACCGTGCGCAAGCTCGAGGCGATGGAGACCAACCTCACGCGCCTGAGCGACCTCGCCGGCGAACTGCGCCGCCAGCTCAAGCCCCTCGGCAAGCAGGCCGAGATCGCTCGCGAGGCGGCCACGATCGCCGCCGTCGTCCGTGACGCCAAGGCGCGTCTGTACGCCGACGAGCTCGTGCGACTGCGCGGCGAGCTCGCCGATGCGGCGCGGGCCGAGAGCGAGCGGCACACCGAACGGCTGGGCCTCCAGGAGCAGTCCGAGGGCTTGCGCGGTCGGGTCGAGCGCCTCGAACACGACCAGCGCTCCGAGGCCGTCGACCGCGCGCGCGGGGTCGCCTTCGCGCTCGAGCAGGTCCAGGAGCGGCTCCGCGGGCTCTACACGCTGGCCGGCCAGCGCCTGACGCTCCTCGGTGATGACGAGAACGACGCCTCGGGCTTCAGCCCCACCGTGACGCAGTCGATGATCGACGACGTCCGCGCCGAGATCGACGACATCGCGGGCGGGATGGGAGATGCTCAGGATGCCGCGGCCGAGGCGGCCCGAGCGGTGACCCGCGCCCGCGCCGACCTCGACGCGCTCGACGTCGAGATCGCCGCGCAGAGCGCCCTGGTGTCGGAGCACGACATGAAGATCACGAGCCTGCGGGGCGCGGCGGACGCGGCGAACTCCGCCCTCGCCGCGGTGCGGGCCGGCGTCGACCGCCAGCAGCGCGCGCTCGACGCCGCTCTCGAGCGTCGGGCCGAGGCCGAACAGGCGCGTGCCGAACTCGATCCCGACATCGTGCCCGAGGCGTCGACCGCCGAGCACGCGGCCGCCTACGAACGTGCCCAGCGCGACGCGAACGACGTCGAGGCGCGGGTCGCCGGGCTTCGCGAACGCCTGCACGCCGCGGAACGCGAGCGCGACGCTCTCACCGCGCAGACCACGGCACTCGGGCGAGCGTTGGACGTGCGCAATGCGGCCGCCGATCTCATCGCGGCCGGGGGGCCTGGCATCCGGGGTCTGGTGGGCGACGACGTCAAGGTGAAAGCCGGGTTCGAGGCGGCGGTGGCCGCGGTGCTCGGAACCCTCGCGGAGGGCCTGCTCGTCGATGACGCGGCCTCGGCCTTCACCGCGGCGCGCACGGCGGCCGAGGCCGATCTCGGTCGAGTCGAGATCGCGCTGGCGGATGCGCCCGGGCCGCGGGCGTCCCTTCCCTTGCTCGAAGGTGCCGTCGCGGCCGCGGAAGTCGTCACGGCGCCGCCCGGGGTGCTCGGCATCCTGGCACGCGTCGTCATCGTCGACGATCTCGACGCCGCGCGCTCCGCGCAGCCCGATCTCGCCGACGACGTCACCGTCGTCACTCGCGCCGGCGAGGTCGTGACCGCGCGCACGGTTCGCGCCGGCTCGGGATCGGGGCGATCGCGCCTCGAACTCGCCGCCGAGCGGGATGCCGCCGCCGAGCGTCTCGACGAGATCATCGTGATCGCGGATTCGCTGCGTGAAGCTCTCGCGGACGAGCAGCGGGCCCAGGTCGACGCGCGCCAGCGCACGAAGGACGCCCTCTCCACTCTCCGGGCTCACGACGCCGCCCTCGCCGCCCACGCCGAGAAGATCAACCGGGTGACCGTGCGTCACGAGGCAGCGGTGGCCGAGTGCGATCGACTGGCCGCGGGCCTCGCGCAGACCGAGAGCGCCGTCGCCGAAGCGGAAGATGCGGCGCGGCGTGCCGAAGAGGCCCTCGGCCGGGCCCTCGAGACCCCGCGTCCCCTGCTGGACGCGTCGGCGCGCGAGCCGATGGCGGCCGAGGTCGATGCCGCGCGGGAGTCCGAGATGCGCGCTCGCCTCGACATCGAGACGCTGAAAGAGCGCGTCCGCGCGGGCGAAGCGCGCATCGTTCAGCTCGAGCAGCAGCGGGAGCGCGAGCGAGCCGCCGCCGCCGAGGCCGCCCGGCGCGCGGTGCTGCGTCGGGCCCAGCGCGAGATCGCCGCCGAGGTCGCGGGGCAGCTCCCCGCGCTCCTCGACTCGGTCGACCGGTCGGTCAGTCAGGCCCGCGTCGAGCTCGCCGCGGCGGAGTCCGCCCGCACCGCGATCACCGAGGAACTCTCGCGTGCTCGAGCCGACGAGGCCCTCGTGCGCGAGCGGCTCGCGCGCCTGACCGAGAGCGTCCACGGGCTCGAGCTGCAGATGCACGAGAAGAAGCTCCACGTCACGGGGCTGCTCGAACGCGTGCAGTCCGAGCTGGCGCTCGACGAAAACATTCTCGTTTCGGAATACGGCCCCGACCAGTTGATTCCCGTCGACGGCGCCGAAGAGGGCGTCCGTTTCGAGCGCTCCGCCCAGAAGCGCAGACTCCAGGATGCCGAACGCAAACTCTCGCAGCTCGGTCGCGTGAACCCCCTGGCCCTCGAGGAGTTCGCGGCCCTCGAGCAGCGCCACGCCTTCCTCACCGAGCAGCTCGCCGACCTCCAGCAGACGCGCACCGATCTGCAGACGATCATCGCCGACCTCGACGAGCGCATGCAGACGATCTTCGTCGCCGCCTTCGAAGACACCCGGGCGGCGTTCACCGAGATCTTCCCGATCCTCTTCCCGGGCGGCGCGGGCAGCATCTCGCTCACCGACCCCGATCACCCGCTGACCACCGGCATCGAGGTCGCGGTGCGACCGGTCGGCAAGAAGATCGAGCGTCTGTCGCTTCTGTCGGGTGGGGAGCGGTCGCTGGCGGCGGTGGCGTTCCTCACCTCGATCTTCACGGCGCGACCGAGCCCGTTCTACATCCTCGACGAGGTGGAGGCGGCGCTCGACGACGCCAACCTCGGCCGACTGCTGGGGGTGTTCGAGAAGCTCCGCGCGAGCAGCCAGCTCATCGTCATCACGCACCAGAAGCGCACGATGGAGATCGCCGACGCGCTGTACGGGGTGTCGATGCGCCAAGACGGAGTCTCGGCCGTGGTCGGCCAGCGGGTCGGCGACCGTCCGGCCGCGCGCGCGGCGCAGGAGCCCGCCGCGGAGCCCCGCGACGAGACCGCCCCCGTAAGCTGAAGCAATGGCTGAGAACTCCTGGTCGCTGGGCCGCGCGCTGCGCGGGTTGTTCGTCAAACCCACGATCGACGAGACCACGTGGGACGACCTCGAGACGGCGCTGTTGACGGCCGACTTCGGCCCCGATGTGACCGAGCGCCTCATCGACGAGCTGCGTGAGAAGGTCGACCGGTTCCGCACGACCGACCCCCGCGACCTGCAGCGCATGCTGAAGGAGACGCTCGAAGAGCACTTCGCGAAGTTCGACACCACGCTCCGGCTCACCGAGCGTCCGGCGGTCGTGCTCGTCGTCGGTGTGAACGGCGTCGGCAAGACCACCACCATCGGCAAGTTCGCCAAGTTCCTCCAGCGGTACGGCCGCACCGTCACCGTCGGGGCGGCCGACACCTTCCGCGCGGCGGCCGTCGACCAGCTCGCCACCTGGGCAGAGCGCGGGGGAGCGACCATCGTCCGCCCCCAGCACGAGGGTCAGGATCCGGCATCCGTCGCCTTCCAGACCGTCGCGCACGCGAAAGAGACCGGGACCGAGATCGTCCTCGTCGACACAGCCGGGCGTCTGCACACCAAGGGCGGGCTCATGGATGAGCTCGGCAAGATCAAGCGCGTTATCGAGAAGCAGGCGCCGATCGCCGAGGTCCTCCTCGTGCTGGATGCCACCACGGGTCAGAACGGCCTGATGCAGGCGCAGGCGTTCCTCGACAGCGCGGGAGTCACCGGCCTCGTGCTGACCAAGCTCGACGGCTCGGCGAAGGGCGGCTTCGTCCTCGCGGTGCAGGAGCGCACCGGCATCCCGGTCAAGCTCCTCGGTCAGGGCGAGGGCATCAACGACCTCACCGGTTTCACCCCGCACGTGTTCGCGGCCTCGCTCGTCGACTAGCCCTCACCGCACGCCTCTATCGCATGCGCCGACCGTGGCGGGTCGTCTTCCCGAAGACCGAACGGAATGCTTACATGGAGTCATGGCCATCGAGCACGACTTCTTCGGACTCCTCGAGTCGGGGCCCGACGGGTCGATCTTCTGGAGTGAGAACGTCGAGTTCGGCGACCAGAGCGTCACGGTGGACCTCACGGCACCCGATCAGGACGACGTGTCGGTCGAGGCGCTCGATGTCGCGGCATCCATGGTCTCGTCGCTCGAAGCCATCGACTTCGCAGCGCGCAACGCGATGGTCAACGAGCTCGACTCGCGCACCAGCGAGGTGACCGAGTACATCCTCCAGCAGCAGACGCTGCTCGGCGACGAGCTGGAAGACCTGCTCACCGACGTCACGGGCGATACGCACATCGACGTCATCAAGGCGCTGCAGCTGATGAGCATGACGATCCTGGCCGACGAGCACGGAGGAGCCGACCCGTTCGCGGTGCTCGAGTACGCCCTCGACCCCGACGCGACGGACGACGTCCTGCTGGTCAACCTCGCCTCCGACGGCAGCGTGCAGTCGGTCACGAGCGCCGACTGAGCGCGTGCAGACCTTCCTGCCGTACCCCTCGTTCGTCGACTCGGCCCGCGTGCTCGACCTCAAGCGCCTCGGCAAGCAGCGCGTCGAGACCTTCCAGCTGCTGCGGGCTCTCACGGTGCCCGACCACGGCTGGCGACACCACCCCGCCGCGAAGATGTGGGACGGGCATCTTCCCGCCCTCGTGTCGTACGGGCTCGTCATGACCGACGAGTGGATCGCGCAGGGGCGCGCCGACACGGTGCGCGAGAAGATCCGCGTCTTCGCGCCCGAGGTCGACGGTCTCTCGCAGAGCGAGCTCGACCTGCCGCCGTGGCTCGGCGACGAGGCGTTCCACCTCGCTCACCGGTCCAACCTCGTCCGCAAGGACGCCGAGTTCTACGTGCCCCGGTTCGGGGACGTTCCCGACGACCTGCCCTACATCTGGCCGGTCTGACCCGCGCTCACACCGCCTGAGCGAAGCCGGCGTCCGCTGCCGCGATGTCCTTCGCGAGGTGCGAGAGGTGCGGCGGGATCTCGCGGCCCTTCGACACCATCGACTGCGCCCAGAGGCGTCCGGCGCGGTAGGAGGAGCGCACGAGGGGACCCGCGAGCACGCCCAGGAAGCCGATGCGCTCAGCCTCTTCCTTGAACTCGACGAACTCCGCCGGCTTGACCCAGCGCTGCACGGGGAGGTGGCGCGGGGTGGGCCGGAGGTACTGCGTGATCGTGATGATGTCGGTGCCCGCGGCGTGCAGGTCTTCGAGGGCCTGCACGACCTCTTCGGGCTCCTCGCCCATGCCGAGGATGAGGTTCGACTTCGTGATGAGTCCGGCGTCGCGCGCCGCGCTCAGCACCCCGAGCGAGCGCTCGTACCGGAAGGCCGGGCGGATCCGCTTGAAGATACGGGGGACCGTCTCGACGTTGTGCGCGAAGACCTCGGGCCGCGACGAGAAGACCTCCTCGAGGTGCGCCGGGTTGCCCGAGAAGTCCGTAGCGAGGATCTCGACGCCCGTACCCGGGTTCTCGGCGTGGATGCGCCGCACGGTCTCGGCGTGCAGCCACGCGCCCTCGTCGGGCAGGTCGTCGCGGGCGACGCCGGTCACCGTGGCGTAGCGCAACTGCATGCGCGTCACGCTCTCGGCGACGCGGCGGGGCTCGTCGCGGTCGTAATCAGCGGGCTTGCCGGTGTCGATCTGGCAGAAGTCGCAGCGGCGCGTGCACTGCGATCCGCCGATGAGGAAGGTGGCCTCGCGGTCCTCCCAGCACTCGAAGATGTTGGGGCAGCCGGCCTCCTGGCAGACCGTGTGCAGCTCCTCCGTCTTCACGAGGTTCTGCAGCGCCGTGTACTCGGGCCCCATCTTGGCCTTGGTCTTGATCCACTCGGGTTTGCGCTCGATCGGCGTCTCGGCGTTGCGCACCTCGAGTCGCAGAAGCTTCCGACCGTTCGGAGCGGTGGATGCCGGGGCCCCGGCGTTCCCGGTCCCGCAGGCGCTCACGCCGCCACCGCCGCGTACTCGGCGCGGAACACGCGCTCGATCGCCGGGACGAGGTCGGCGGGGGAGACGTCGGCGCCGAGCACCTCGCTCACCGTGGTCACCCCGGCATCCGTGATCCCGCACGGCACGATGTGCCGGAAGCCGGCGAGGGTGTTGTCGCAGTTGACGGCGAAGCCGTGCATCGTCACTCCTTTTTCGACGCGGACCCCGATCGCCGCGACCTTGTCGACGCCGAGGGGGCGACGGACCCAGACGCCGCTGCGCCCTTCGACGCGGAAGCCGTCGACACCGTGAGCGGAGAGCGCCTGGATGAGCAGGCCCTCCAACCGGCGCACGTGCGCGACGACGTCGATCGGCTCGCGCAACCGCACGATCGGGTAGCCCACGAGCTGGCCCGGACCGTGCCAGGTGATCTTGCCGCCGCGGTCGACGTCGATCACCGGGGTGCCGTCGTCGGGACGCTCGTGCGCCTCGGTGCGTTTGCCGGCGGTGTAGACCGCCTCGTGCTCGAGCAGCAGCAGGGTGTCGGCCCGGGTCCCCGCGACGACGTCGGCGTGGATGCGGCGCTGGTGCGCCCACCCGTCGAGGTACGGGACGTAGTGCGGGGACAGGCCCACGTGGTGGATGTCGATCATCGACCGCCTCCGATGTTGAATTGCGTCCAAGAATACACGTGGGGTGCGCCCGTAGGCTGGAGCCGTGACCCCCGAGCCTCGAAGCGGACGACCCCGCGCCTCGTCGCGCGAAGTCCTGTCCGAGGCCGCGTGCGAACTGTTCCTCGAGCAGGGGTACGACGCGACCAGCGTGTCCGACATCACGCGGCGCGCGGGCGTGAGCCGATCGAGCTTCTTCAACTACTTCTCCGCGAAGAGCGACGTGCTGTGGTCGGGTTTCGACGAGCAGGCGGATGCCGCGATCGCGCGGCTGCGCGAGGGGGAGGCGGTCGACGAGAGTCTGGCGGGCATCGGCGAGGGTCTCGCCCCCGACGCGCTCGCCCTCGCGATCACCAACGCGGACGCCATGGGCATCTCCGCCGAGCTCGACCGCGACCGTGCCGTGCGTCAGTTCCGCCTCCAGCGCGAGCTCGCGGCGCGGTGCGTGCGAGACGGGATGCCGGAACTCGCCGCTCACGTCCGCGCGGGCGCCCTCGCGGCCGCGGTTCTGGCGGCCGTCTGGGCCTGGGCTGACCGCACCGCATCGGGGCGTCCGCTCGTCGAGGTCCTCGAGGCGGCGCTCGCCCTGGCGTGACGGCGGTGGGGAGTGCGGCACACGCTCCGAGATCTGCGCAGGCTCCGTGGCATCCGGCCGAATCGGGCTGAGGATACGCGAATCACCGAGGCTGTGCCCGAAGCGCCGCGCCCGCGACGACGAGGACGGCGGCGGAGGGACCGCGTCCCGCGTAAACTCGTTGCATCATGGCGACTTTCGGCACCCTCTCCGACCGGCTCACAGAGACCTTCCGCAACCTCCGGAAGAAGGGCCAGCTCACGCCCGCCGACGTCGACGGGACGGTGCGCGAGATCCGTCGCGCCCTCCTCGACGCCGACGTGGCCCTGCCCGTGGTCAAGGAGTTCACCGCCGCGGTACGCGAGCGCGCCCTCGGCGACGAGGTCAACCGGGCGCTGAACCCCGCGCAGCAGGTCGTGCAGATCGTCAACGACGAGCTCATCGGCATCCTGGGCGGTCAGCAGCGACGCCTGCAGTTCGCGAAGAACCCGCCCACGGTCATCATGCTCGCCGGCCTCCAGGGCTCCGGTAAGACCACTTTCGCCGGCAAGCTCGCCAAGATGCTCGAGAAGGACGGCCACACGCCGCTCCTGGTCGCGTGCGACCTCCAGCGCCCCAACGCCGTCAACCAGCTCCAGGTCGTCGCCGAGCGCGCCGGGGCCACCATCTTCGCGCCCGAGCCCGGCAACGGAGTGGGCGACCCCGTCAAGGTGGCCCGCGACGGCGTCGCCTACGCCACGCGTCAGCAGTACGACATCGTCATCATCGACACCGCCGGTCGCCTCGGCGTCGACGCCGAGCTGATGAAGCAGGCCGCCGACATCCGCAAGGCGACGCAGCCCGACGAGGTGCTGTTCGTCATCGACGCGATGATCGGTCAGGATGCCGTCAACACGGCGAAGGCCTTCCAAGACGGCGTCGACTTCACCGGCGTCGTGCTGTCGAAGCTCGACGGCGACGCCCGCGGTGGAGCCGCGCTGTCGGTCGCCTCGGTCACCGGTCGCCCCATCATCTTCGCCTCGACCGGAGAAGGCCTCGACGACGTCGAGCCCTTCCACCCCGACCGCATGGCATCCCGCATCCTCGACCTCGGTGACATCCTCACCCTGATCGAGCAGGCCCAGTCGGCGTTCGACGAGGCCGAGGCGATGAAGGTCGCCGAGAAGCTCGCGACCGAGACCTTCACCCTCGAGGACTTCCTCGAGCAGATGCAGCAGATGAAGAAGATGGGCTCCATGAAGAAGATGCTCGGGATGCTCCCGGGCATGGGGAACATGAAGCAGCAGCTCGACGACTTCGACGAGCGCGAGATCGACCGCACCGAGGCGATCATCCGTTCCATGACGGTGGCCGAGCGTCGCAACCCGAAGATGCTGAACGGCTCGCGTCGCCTGCGCATCGCCCGCGGTTCGGGCATGACCGTCACCGACGTCAACCAGCTCGTGCAGCGCTTCGATCAGGCCGCGAAGATGATGAAGACGGTCGCGCGCGGCGGAGTGCCCAACATTCCCGGCATGGGACCGATCGGCGGCAAGCCGAGTGCGTCGTCGAAGCGCGGCAAGCAGCAGAAGGCCAAGGGTTCGCGGTCGGGAAACCCGGCCAAGCGTGCAGCCGAGAACGCCGGCATCGCGGCATCCGCGCCCGCCACCGGTTCGGGCTTCGGCCTGGGCGGCCAGAAGACGCCGAGCGAGGCCGATCTCGCCGAGCTGCAGAAGATGCTCGGCCGGGGCTGACCGGGTCCGCCGGGGCTAGCCCGTTCCGCCGGGAAGACCCGTTCCGCCGGGGCGAACCGTTCGGGCGGGGCTGACACCCGGCTCGTTCAGGGCAGGACGTCCGCGTCCTGCAGCGCCGACATCACCGTCTGCTCGATCGCGCGCTGCCCGCGCGGGGTGGGGTGCACGTCGTCGTCCTGCATCCACTCCGGGTGGCCCGCGAGCGGCTGCCCCACGTCGATGAAGGTCCCGCCGACATTGTTGACGGCGTCCTTCAGGGCGTCGGAGGTGAGCTTGGTGTCGGGGGGCACGTCGGCGTCGTCGTTCCAGATCGTGCTGAGGCCGACGATGCGCGCGTCGGGCGCCGCGGAATGCAGAGCGTCGAGCGTGTTGGCGGTGTCGGCGCGGATCTCGTCCTCGTCTTCCCAGAAGTCGTTGCTCGAGGACTCCACGATGAGCAGCTGCGGTTGCAGGGCCGCCACCGCGGGGACGAAGCCCGCGTAGGCCGTGCCGCAGTCGCCCTGCACGACGAATCCCATGCCCGGGCACGCGAGATTGGTGAGCGACACGTGCGCCCGCGCGGCCAGGAGGACCGGCCACGCCTGGTCGGGCTCGAGGTTGAAACCCGACATGAGCGAATCGCCGAGGGTGACCACGCGCAGCGGGGCCGACGAGGTCGAGGTCGGCGACGGGCTCGCCTGCAGGGCGGGTGCGGCGAAGGTGGGCAGCGCGGCGGGGGCGGCGGGACCGGCGGCGCACCCCGAGAGCAGCGCGATCGCACCCGCCGAGAGCGCGGTCAGCGAAGCCACGGCGGCGCGGCGAGCCCAGGTCATGACGTGATCCTAGAAGGGTTCGCCTATGAACGAGCGCGGAATCCCGCTCTGGACAATGAGCGTCGCGGCGTGCTCCGGCGAGGTGTGCCCACCGGGGAACGAGTGCGGAGATCCCGCTCTAGACGCGCAACGCCGCCAGGTGCTCGCGCAGGGTGGGGCCGCCGCGGAACTCCCGGATGAGGTGCTGCACGACCGCGCGCAGGTCGCCGTCGGCCGCCTCCGCCACCGCGATCTGCCGCGCCGAACTCCCGCCGGTGGCGAGGATCGTCTCGAGGCTCGCGAACTCTTTGGCGCAGTGCAGCTCGAGGGCGACGTCGGCGAGCTCCTCCATCGTCTCGCGCAGGTGCTCGACGACGGGCCGCTGTGTTCCCTCGCGGTCGACGATCACGCGGGCCTCGAGGCCGTACCGCGCCGCACGCCATTTGTTCTCGCGCGCATACCAGGGCGGGATGCCGGGAAGCTCGCGCCCCTGGTCGAGCAGCCGCGAGAAGTGCTCCACGAGGGTCTGCGCGAGCGCCGCCACCGCGGCGAGCTCGGGGAGGGTCGACATACCGTCGCAGGCGCGGATCTCGACCGTGCCCCACTTGGGCGCCGGACGGATGTCCCAGCGCACCTCGCTGGCATCCGCCATCACTCCCGTCCGAACCATGTCGTCGAGGTAGCTCTCGAAGTCGCCCCACGAGTCGAGCTGCCAGGGCAGCCCCGCGGTGGGCAGCTGCTGGAAGACGAGGGCGCGGTTGGAGGCGTAGCCGGTGCGCTCGCCCGCCCAGAAGGGGCTGGATGCCGACAGGGCCTGGAGGTGGGGGAGGTAGACGTTCAAGGCGTTGACGATCGGAATGACCTTCTCGACGTCGTCGACGCCGACGTGCACGTGAATGCCCCAGATCATCATGTTGCGGCCCCACCACTGGGTGCGCTCGATGAGGGAGTGGTAGCGCGTCTTGTCGGTGACCTCTTGGTCGAACCACTGCGCGAAGGGGTGGCTGCCGGCGCACAGGATCTCGACCCCGCGCGGCTCGGTCTCCTCCCGCAGGGCGCAGATGGCGTCGGCGATGTCGTCGACCGCCTCGGCGACGGTGTGTCCGACCCCGCTGGTGACCTCGACGGTGTTGGTGAGGAGCTCACCGGTGACGGTGAAGCGCTCGAGGGCGGTCTCCTCTTCGAGCTGGTCGAGGATCTCCGGCGCGCGGGGGACCAGGTCGCCCGTCTCGCGGTCGGCGAGCATGAGCTCCCACTCCAAACCCACGGACGAACGCGTCGATGCAGCGAACGGCAGCCTCATGCGGCTCAGTCTGACACGGGGGCCGGATGCCGGGATGCTCCGCTACCCTCCGAGACGCAGCGTGTCGCGGTGCGTCGGCTGTCACCGTGACGCCCGGGTATCTGGCAGAATAGAGGGCTGGACCCGCTACTCGACCCTCTATCCAGTATCGGTCCACCCTTTTGAGCTTCCGCCGGGTGTGCACCCCACTCTCCAGGCGTTCGGTTCGTTCGTTTTTCATCATTTGGAGTCATCGTGGCTGTCAAGATCCGTCTCAAGCGCCTCGGAAAGATCCGCGCGCCCTATTACCGCATCGTCGTCGCCGACTCGCGCACCAAGCGCGACGGTCGTGTCATCGAGGAGATCGGCAAGTATCACCCGACCGAGGAGCCCTCGTTCATCGAGGTCGACTCGGAGCGCGCGCAGTACTGGCTCTCCGTGGGCGCCCAGCCCACCGAGCAGGTCGCCGCCATCCTCAAGCTCACGGGCGACTGGGGCATCTTCAAGGGCGATAAGGACGCGAAGTCCACCGTCAAGGTTCGCGAGCCCAAGGCCGCGTTCGAGGCCGACGCCTCGAAGAAGTCGGTCGTCAAGCCCAAGGCCGAGAAGAAGGTCGACGCTCCCGCCGAGGCGCCCGCTGAGGACGCCGCCGAGACCTCGGCCGAGTAATTCCCGTGCTGTCTGCCGCGCTCGAACACGTCGTCAAGGGGATCGTCGATCACCCCGAGGCCGTGACCATCCGTTCCAGCTCCTCGCCCCGCGGCGACGTGCTGGAGGTTCGCGTGCACCCCGATGACCGGGGTCGCGTGATCGGGCGCGGCGGACGCACCGCCAAGGCACTGCGCACGCTCGTGTCGGCTCTCGCCGACGGACGCCGCGTGCGCGTCGACGTCGCCGACGACTGATGGCGAACGGCGACACCGCGGGCGCCCAGCCCGCCAAGACCCAGCTCCGCGTGGGGCGCCTCGTCAAGGCCCACGGCCTGAAGGGCGCCTTCAAGCTGGAGCTCTACACCGACGATCCCGACGGTCGGTTCACACCCGGCAGCACGTTCACCCTGCAGGTTCCGGAGTCCTCGCCGTGGCACGGCCGTGAGCTGACGGTCCGCGAGTTCCGCTGGATGAATTCGCACCCGGTCGCCTTCTTCGAGGGCGTCGACGACCGTAACGCGGCCGAAGAGCTGGTCAAGGCCATCCTCTGGATCGACCAGGACTCCGAGGCGGCTCCCGCCGAGGATGACGCCTGGTACGACCACCAGCTGGTGGGGCTCGACGTGGTGCGCGACGGCGCGGTGATCGGTCGCGTCGTGCGGGTCGATCACTTCCCCGCCCAGGACCTGCTGATCGTCAAGCCGACTGGCGACGACCGCGAGGTGCTCGTGCCCTTCGTCAGCGCCATCGTCCCCGAGGTCGACATCGCGGGCGGTCGCGTCGTTGTGACGCCCCCCGCGGGCCTGTTCGAGGAGCTCCCGTCCGAAGCCGACGACGAGCCCGAACCCGCGTCGGTGTCGGACGACACCGAGGGCGAGAGCCCCGACACCGCGAAGGACTGACGTGCGCATCGACGTCGTCTCGATCTTCCCGACGATCTTCGACGCTCTCGAGGTCTCGCTGCTCGGAAAAGCCCGACAGACCGGTCTGCTCGACGTGCGCGTGCACGACCTCCGCACGTACACGCACGATCGCCACCGCACGGTCGACGACACCCCCTACGGCGGTGGCGCCGGCATGGTCATGAAGCCCGAGCCCTGGGGTCTCGCGCTCGACGACATCGCCGGGGGAGCCGACCCACGGCCGGTGATCGTCTTCCCGTCCCCCGCGGGGGAGCGCTTCACCCAGGCGACGGCGCGCGAGCTGTCGCAGGCGTCGCACCTCGTCTTCGGGTGCGGGCGCTACGAAGGCATCGACGAGCGCGTGTTCGACTACGCCGCCGGGCTCGGCGAGGTGCGCCTGCTCTCGCTGGGCGACTACGTCCTGAACGGCGGTGAGGTCGCCGTGATGGCCATGATCGAGGCGATCGGACGGCTCATCCCCGGCGTCGTCGGCAACCCCGAGAGCCTCGTCGAGGAATCGCACGAAGACGGCCTGCTCGAGTACCCGTCGTTCACCAAGCCCGCCGTGTGGCGCGAGCGCGAGGTGCCTCCGGTGCTGCTGAGCGGCAACCACGGCGCCGTGGCGACCTGGCGGCGCGAGCAGCAGCTCGAGCGCACGCGACAGCGCCGGCCCGACCTGCTCGCGGACTGACTTTCGCGCGCGCCGGTTTGTGGCGCGCTGTGCGCCGGCGCGTCGGCGCTCGCGCGCCGTCGAGCTGGCAGAAACGCTGGTTCCTCGCAGGTTTCGCGGCGGATTCTGCGAGGAACGCGTCATTCTGCGAGCTCGCGACACCGCCGGCCGGCGGGTGGGACGACGGATGCCGCGACCCTGAGGCCGCGGCATCCGGAACCGTTCTTCAGTCGACGCCGAGGAACGAGCGATCGGTCAGGACGATGGGGCCCTCGGCCGTGATCGCGACGGTGTGCTCGGAGTGCGCGCCGCGCGAGCCGTCGGCGCTGCGCAGCGTCCAGCCGTCGGGGTCGGTGACGAGTTCATCGGTGCTCTGCAGGAACCACGGCTCGAGCGCGAGCACGAGGCCCGCGCGCAGGGGGTAGCCGCGCCCGGCCTTGCCGTCGTTGGCGACGTGCGGGTCGCCGTGCATCGTGCGGCCGACGCCGTGGCCGCCGAAGTCGAGGTTGACGCGAAGGTTGTCCGCGCGGGCGACCGAGCCGATGGCGGCGGAGATGTCGCCGATCTTGTGGCCGACGGTGGCGGCGTCGATCGCTGCAGCCAGGGCGCGCTTCGTGGTGTCGATGAGGGCGAGGTCCTCGTCGCGGGCGGTGCCGACGACGAAGGAGACGGCCGAGTCGGCGACCCAGCCATCGACGGAGGCCGCGAAATCGAGCGAGACGAGGTCGCCGTCGCGCAGCGTGTAGTCGTGGGGGAGCCCGTGCAGCACGGCGTCGTTGATCGAGGTGCACAGCACCTTGCCGAAGGGACTCGCGCCGAACGAGGGGTGGTAGTCGATGTAGCACGACTCCGCGCCCGCGGAACGGATCATGTCGTGCGCCCGACGGTCCAGCTGGAGGAGGTTGGTACCCACCTTCGTCTCGGCGCGCAGCGTGGCCAGCACCTCCGCGACGAAGCGTCCAGCGGGGCGCATCGCGTCGATCTCGGCCGGAGTGCGCAGTTCGATCATGGGTGGTTCCTCTCGCGTCGAACCTCCATTGTCCCCGAAACCCCGGCCGGGCGTCCGACGGGCATGCGCCATAGGTTCCTCAGAGGTGACGCACATCGTCGCGACCTAGCATCGGTCCATGGCGCTGCGACGACTGTTCCTCCACTGGCTGTTCCCGGCGGCGTTCGTCCTGCCGCTCTGGCTCTTCGTCGGCTGGATCGTCTTCTCGGGCGGGAGCGGCTGGGGGCTGCTGTGGCTGTTCGTCGCCGTGCCCGCGGTGTTCGTGTCCGAGCTCGTCCTGGCGCTGATCATCCGCGCCCGGGGGAGCGTGCGCGAGAACCGCGCCGTGTCGTGGCGCGACGTCGCGGGTCTCAGCCTGTGGCACCTGGTGATCGTGGCGCTCGGCCTGTTCGACTCGCGCGTCTTCTTCCCGTTGCTCGTGCTGTCGATCGTCGGTGCGCTCGTGCTGTTCTGGTCGTCGCTCTCGCAGCTGTGGAACGAGGCGCGCGGTGCGGTGACGCTTTTGCACACCGCCGATGGCACGGCGTACATCCCGGCTCCGCGAGAGCGATCGACACCGGCGCGGGATGCCGAGGTCATCGTCGTTCCCGAGACGCGGCGTCCCGACTGAGTCGGCGTCGCTCCCGTGCGGCCGCCGCGGGGGAGCGGGCCGCGAGGGGAGGCGGTTTGGCCGGTCCGCCCCGGCATGGCACAATAGAGGCTTGTGCCCTGACCGGCTCTGCCTCAGGGGAGTCCGCCGCGTCCCGCGGCCTCGGGCACGCCTCACCTTTTTCCCTTTTATCGTGCGATCGACCTGTGGCGGTCGCAGGAAGTGATGATCATGCAGATCCTCGACTCCGTCGACGCGGCTTCGCTCCGCTCCGACATCCCCGCCTTCGCCCCCGGCGACACCGTCAAGGTGCACGTCAACATCACCGAAGGCAACCGCTCGCGTATCCAGGTGTTCCAGGGCGTCGTCATCGGCCGCTCGGGCGACGGCGTTCGCGAGACCTTCTGCGTCCGCAAGGTCAGCTTCCAGGTCGGCGTGGAGCGCACCTTCCCCGTCCACAGCCCCGTGATCGACCACATCGAGGTCGTCACGCGCGGTGACGTGCGTCGCGCCAAGCTGTACTACCTGCGCAGCCTCCGCGGCAAGAAGGCGAAGATCAAGGAGAAGCGCGACCGCTGAGTCGTCTCTCTCGAACGCCCCGTGGATCCTCCCACGGGGCGTTCGTCGTTTCACCCGTGTCGGCGGTCACGGGGCGGGTCTGCGATGTGCGACCCTGGATGCTGCGGTTCGGTCGGTGTGCGACGAACCCGGTGAAGGAACACATGAGCGACCAGACCGCCTCGACCCCGGATGCCACGGCATCCCGCCCCGCCGGACGGCGACGACGCGGATGGGGGACGTTCTTCCGCGACCTCCTCGTGATCGTGCTGATCGCGCTCGTGGTGTCGTTCCTGGTCAAGACGTTCGTGGTGCGCTCGTTCTACATCCCGTCGGCGTCGATGGAGAACACGCTGATGGTCAAGGACCGCATCCTCGTCGACGAGCTCACGCCCCGCTTCGGCGAGTACTCGCGCGGCGACGTGGTCGTGTTCCGCGACCCGGGCGGGTGGCTCGACCAGACCCCCGCGCCGGAGCGGTCGCCGATCGTCGAGGGGGCGGAGTGGGTCCTCTCCCTCGTCGGCCTGGCGGCGCCCGACAGCGACGACCACCTCATCAAGCGCGTCATCGGCACCGCCGGCGATCACGTCGTCTGCTGCAACGCGCTCGGTCAGACGACGGTGAACGGGGTGCCGCTCGATGAGTCCTACGTGCGCCTCGCTCCCGGCGCGACGGCTCCGGAGCCCGTGCCCTACGACATCACCGTCCCCGACGGCTCGCTGTGGGTTCTGGGCGACAACCGCAACAGCTCCCGCGACTCGCGGTACAACCAGGATCAGCCCGGCCGCGGGTTCGTCCCCGTCGACAACGTCGTGGGGCGCGCGTTCCTGATCACGTGGCCGTTCGATCGGTTCGGTCTCATCGACTTCCACCACGAGGTGTTCGCGGGGGTTCCCGCGCCGGGAGCGCAGTGATCGAACCGACCCTGACCCTCGAGCGTCGCCTGCTCAAAGAGCACGCGATCGTCATCGCGTGCGATGAGGTGGGGCGCGGGGCTCTCGCCGGCCCCGTGGCGGTGGGCGCGGCGGTCATCGACCCGGCGCGGTCGCGCAAACGGGTTCCGCAGGGTCTGCGCGACTCGAAACTCGTGCCCGAGGCGCGCCGGCCCGAGGTCGCGGCCCGCGCCGCCGCGTTCGTGCAGCACAGCGCCGTGGGGTGGGCGAGCTCGGTCGAGGTCGACGAGATCGGGATCATCCGGGCTCTGGGTCTCGCCGCCGTCCGCGCCATCGCCGACCTGCGCGCGCACGGTGTGGTTCCCGAGGAGGCACTCGTCATCCTGGACGGCAACCACGACTACATCACCCCCGCGGGGGAGTCCGGTCTGACCGTGCGCCCGATCATCAAGGCCGACCGTGATTGCGCCAGTGCGGCCGCGGCATCCGTCATCGCCAAAGTCGCCCGTGACACCCTCATGACCGGGCTGCACGACGATCTTCCCGCCTACGGGTGGGCGCGCAACAAGGGGTACGCGAGCCTCGACCACCGCGACGCCATCAGTGCGCACGGAATGAGCGTGCATCACCGGCACTCCTGGGCGATCGCGGCCGCTCCGACGCTTTTCTGATCTCCTCTGCGGTGACGGCCGGCGAACGCGCCCGAGCGGCTGACGCGTGCGGCCGGCGGGGCGGTGCGCGCCTAGGATGGAAGAACCATGGATGACGACGTCTTCGAGGATTACGACCGCGAACTCGAGCTGGCCCTGTACCGGGAGTACCGCGATGTCGTGCGCCAGTTCACCTACGTGATCGAGACCGAGCGCCGGTTCTATCTCGCGAACGACGTCAACGTCGTGCGCCGCGACACCGAGCACGACTTCTACTTCGAGATCTCGATGACCGACGTGTGGGTGTGGGACATCTACCGCGCCGACCGGTTCGTGAAGTCCGTGCGCGTGCTGACGTTCAAAGACGTCAATGTCGAAGAGCTGTCGCGGCACGACTTCCAGTTGCCGGACGAACTCTCGCTCGACAACTGAGGCTCCTCCACAGCCGGTCGATTCTCGCGACTGTCCCCGGATAGTGCCCTCGCCTCGGCAGGCGGAGTGGGACGGATGCCACGCTCTCGGGCATGGCAGCGAAAGACGAATTCGGCAGAGCCGGCGAAGACCGCGCCGTCGCGTACCTGACGGACGACGGCTACCGCATCCTCACCCGCAACTGGCGGTGCGCCCAGGGCGAGATCGACATCGTCGCCGTGCGCGACGACACGCTGGTCGTGGTGGAGGTCAAGACACGTCGCAGTGAGGACTACGGGCACCCGTTCGAGGCCATCGACGCCCGCAAGGCCCGCCGTCTGTGGTGCGTGGCGATGGCGTGGCTCGCGGCGCATCCCGACGAGGCGCGCGGCCGCCGGCTGCGTCTCGACGCGATCGGGTTGATCGGATCCGACCCCGCGCACGCTCGCCTCGAGCACCTCGAGGACGCCCTGTGACCCTGGCGCGCACGTGGGCGGTAGCCCTGTCGGGGTTGCACGGCGACCTCGTCGAGGTCGAGGCCGACGTGTCGTCGCAGACGCCCGAGTTCTCGATCATCGGCCTCGCAGACAAGGCGCTCGGTGAAGCCGGGCGTCGCGTGCGCGGAGCCTGCACGAACCGCGGCCTCGACCTGCCGAAACGCCGGATCACCGTCAATCTCTCGCCGGCGAGCCTGCCGAAGCGGGGGTCGGGGTTCGATGTGGCGATCGCGGTGGCCGCCCTCGCGACGTCCATACGAATGGATGCCGCCCGCGTGGCGCAGACCGTGCACATCGGCGAACTGGGGCTCGATGGGCGGCTGCGGCCGGTCCCCGGCGTGCTTCCCGCCGTCGTCGCCGCTCAGCGCGCCGGGCACCGTCGCGTGGTGGTTCCGGCCGCCAACGCGGCCGAGGCCGGTCTGATCGGAGGGATCGAAGTGTTCGCGGCTACGTGCTTGGCCGAGGTGGTGCGGTGGCACGGCGGCACGAGCGATGCGCCGGTTCTCGCCCCCGTCGAGGCGCCGACCGTGCCGGCCGGTGACGACGAACCGCTCGAGCTCGCCGATGTCGTCGGGCAGGGCGACGCCGTGGACGCTCTCGTCGTCGCCGCGGCGGGCGGGCACCACCTGCTGATGAGCGGGCCGCCGGGTGCGGGCAAGACGATGCTGGCGCGCCGGCTGCCCGGCATCCTGCCGCCCCTCGACGACGAGGCGGCGTTGGCGGTGGCTTCCGTCCGTTCGCTGTCGGGCGAGGCGGTGACGCGGCTGTCGCGGACGCCGCCGTTCGAGAGCCCGCACCACGGGGCGACCGCGGCTGCGCTGATCGGCGGGGGCTCCGGCGTGGTGCGGCCCGGAGCCATCGCCCGCGCGAGCGAAGGGGTGCTGTTCCTCGATGAGGGCGGCGAATTTCCGGCATCCGTTCTCGACGCCCTGCGTCAGCCGCTCGAGAACGGGGTGATCCAGGTGCATCGGTCGGGGGTGTCGGCCACCTATCCCGCGAGGTTCCAGCTCGTCGTGGCGACCAACCCGTGCCCGTGCGGGCAGTACGGCGTGGCCGGAGGGTCGTGCGAGTGCGCTCCGCAGGCGATCCGCCGGTACACCCGGCGGTTGTCAGGACCGCTGCTCGACCGCATCGACATCGACCTCCGGATGCAGCGTGTGGCGCGGGCGCGACACGAGGGGAGCGCGCGGTCGGTGTCGTCGGCAGAGGCGCGGGCCGTCGTGGCGGAGGCGCGCGCCCGGGCGGCGCGGAGGTGGGCCGAGACGCCCTGGCGACGCAATGCCGACGTGCCGGGCACATGGTTGCGCGGGCCGGCGGCGCCCGCACCCGAGGTGCTGGGTCCCCTCGACACCGCGCTGCGGCGCGGGGCCCTGACGTTGCGCGGATACGACCGGCTCTTGCGAGTGGCGTGGACGGTCGCCGACATCGCGGGCCACGACGACCTCCGCAGCGACGACGTGGGGCGCGCGCTGTACCTCCGCCGAGGAGCGGGGGCGTGATGTCGGTCGGGGAACGCGCGCCCGAGTGGGAGCGGGCTTTGCGGGGACTGCGGGGTCGGGGCGACGATGAGGAGCTCGCGGACGCATACGCGAGGGCGGTCTGGAGCGTTCTGGCGGAGCCGGGCGACGGAGCGGCGGGCGCGCTGATCCTCGAACGCGGTGCGGTCGAGGCGCTGCGGGTGGCCCTGTCGGGCGACGATGAGGAGTTGCAGTCGGCCCGGGCCCGCTGGCTTCCCCGTTATCGACCCGACGAGATCGATGCCGTGCTGGACGCTGCGCGCCGGGCGGGCGCGTCGCTCGTCGTCCCGGGCGACCCGTGCTGGCCCCCGCGGATGGACGACCTCGGTGTGCACACCCCTGTCGCACTCTGGCGGCGCGGGGAGTACTGCCCGGGAGACCGGCCGATGGTGGCACTGGTCGGCGCGCGCGCGTCGACGGCGTACGGCGAGGGAGTGGCCGCCGACCTCGCGGCCGAACTGTCCACGGCGGGTGTCACCGTGGTGTCGGGGGCCGCCTACGGCATCGACGGGGCGGCGCACCGCGCGGCGCTGTCCACGGGCGGCACGACCCTCGCCTTCCTGGCCGGGGGCGTCGATCGCGCGTACCCTCGCGGGCACGAGAGGCTCCTCGCGCAGATCGCGGCCTCGGGTGCGGTGTGGAGCGAGACGCCGTGCGGGGCCGCGCCCACCAAATGGCGGTTCCTCTCGCGCAACAGACTCATCGCCGCGATCGCCGACGCCGTCGTGGTCGTCGAAGCGGGGTGGCGGAGCGGGTCCCTCAATACGGCGGCTCACGCGGCGAGCCTCGGACGGGCTCTTGGAGCGGTGCCGGGCCCGGTCACCAGCGCGGCGTCGGCGGGGTGCCATCGCATCCTCCGCGAATACGACGGGGTGTGCGTGACGTCGGCCGCGGATGTGCTCGAGATGATCGGGGCGGTCGGGCGGACGGCGCACGAGCCGGGGGACCGCACCGACGACACCACGAGGGTCTTCGACGCGCTGTCCGCGCGGTCCGCGCGCTCCACCGCCGAGGTCGCTCGCCGCAGCGGTCTGAGTTCCGACGAGGCCGGGGTGCTCCTGGGCTTCGCCGAGCTCGAGGGGCGTGCCCGTCGAGATGAAGCGGGGTCGTGGTTGTCGGTGCGGTCGGAGCGGGGCAGTGCGAGGGGGTGAGCGAAACGGCGAACGGCGCGCGTCGTCGCCCCCGACCCGCGCGCAGCCGGGCACTCTGGAGGTGTGCAGCTGTCAGCGGTCGTCGAGGGGTACGTCACCCATCTGTCCGTGGTGCGGAGGCTCTCGTCGGCCACCGTTCGGGCCTACCGTTCGGATCTGGCCGATCTGCTGACGTTCCTGGGCGACCGCCCCTTCGAGGAGGTCGTCGTCGAAGACCTGCGGGAGTGGCAGTGGCAGTCGGCGCAGTCGGGACTCTCCAAGGCGACGGCGGCCCGCCGTGCCTCGACGGTCCGCGGGCTGTTCGCGTGGGCCGTCGAGGAGGAGATCGTCGCGGTCGACCCCGCGCGACGGCTCGTCTCCCCGAAGCGCGGGAGGACGCTGCCCTCCGTCGCGACGGCGGACGCGCTGGATGAGGTTCTGTCGCACGCCGCCGAGCTTGCCGCGAGCGGTGACCCGATCGCGCTGCGAGACCACGCACTTCTCGAGGTCCTCTACGGTTCGGGAGCGCGCGTGTCCGAGGTATGCGGCCTCGATCTGGACGACATCGATCACGACCGCCGGACCCTTCTGCTGCGCGGCAAGGGCGACAAGGAACGAGTCGTTCCGTTCGGCGCCCCGGCCGCACGCGCACTGGAGGCGTATCTCGTGCGGGCCCGGCCGGTGCTGCGCGCTCGGGCGCTCGAAAGGGGAGCGTCGGGTGCGGGCGGCGGGGAAGGGGTGCGTCGTGCGGGGGCGACCGCGCCGATCGCCCGCTCCGACGGCCGAGTGCCTGATCGCGCCGTCTTCCTCGGGGCGAAGGGTTCACGGCTCGGGCCACGCGCCGTGCACGCCCTGGTGTCGCGCACCGTGGCTCCGAGCGTGGGTTCCGAGGTGCTCGGTCCGCATGCCCTGCGTCACTCTGCGGCGACGCACCTGCTCGACGGCGGAGCGGATCTCCGAGCGGTCCAGGAGATCCTCGGACACGCCAGCCTCGGCACGACCCAGATCTACACGCACGTCTCCGCGGAGCGCCTCCGCGAGGCCTACCGTCTCGCGCACCCCCGGGCCTGAAGGACCCGGAGCGGTACGTCACGAGTCGGGTCGTGAGATGTACCTCTACAGCCCCCGGACCGTCGACGCGTAGCTCCCGTCTCAATGTCGGAGGTTGGCGATAGCTTTCTGCCATGACCCGCCCCGCACCCTCCGCCGACCGGCCGACGCCGGTGTTTCGGGAGTGCGATGGTGCGCCGTGGCCGAGCGATGACGAGCTCGAGTTCGAAGCCGAGAGGGCGGCTTTCCGGGAAAGCGGCGATGTCGAGTGGTGGACGGATGCCGAGGCCCCGGTGCCCGGTGAGGTGTCTGTGCCTGCGGGGCAGGTGTTTCCGTGTGACGGTCTCGGTGACGTCGATTCGTGGGAGCGGGACGCCCTCACGCACCCGCTCGATAGCGTGTTTCTGGCGGTGTCGGATGTCGATGGGCGGGTGGGCCACCTGGAGAATGTGGTCGCGGAGCGGCAGCGGGCGACGGCGGAGGAGTACCGCCTGATCCTGGCGATCCTCGACGACGCCGCGTTCGATCCGACACCGTGGGTCGGGCCCGACCCGACGCTCGATCGTGCGTGGCAGGATCCCCGGGGCCGCACCCCTAGGGCCGTGCGGCGTGACCGTGTCGATCTCGCCGAGCGCGCGGCGGTGGCGGAGATCGCGGTGCGTCTGCACTTGTCCGAGCAGACCGTTCGCATGCGGGCGGCGCATGCGCGGACGTTGGCGGTGGGGTGCCCGAAGCTGTGGGAGGCGTTCGGTGAGGGGCGCCTGTCCGAGAGGCACGCGGTGGATGCGGCGCGGTTGGCGTCGACTCTGCCCGCCGGTGACGCCGACGCGTTCGCGCGTTTCGATGACGAGGCGTGCCCGCCCGCGCTGGTGCTGACCCCGGCGAAGTTCGCCGTCGCAGCCCGCGCGATCCGTGAACGCGTGCACGCTGAATCGATCGAGGCCCGTCACCGCCGCGCCGCGGAGGACCGCGGGGTGTGGATGAGAGCCGAGCTGGATGGCATGGCCTCCCTGCACGCACTGCTGCCCGCTGACCGGGCTCGGGCCGTCATGTCGCGTCTCGACAAGGCTGCCCGGCACTTGCGTGCTGCGAACGACGAAGAACGCACCCTCGCGCAGCTGCGCGCCGACGCCTTCGCCGACCTCATCACGATGACGGACGCCCCGGCAGAGGCGACGACGGCCCCACCCGTGTTCCCCAACGCTTCCGGTACCGCGCGCGGCGCGCACTCCGCTACCCGCTCCGCACCGTCGCCCGCGTCGCACGGCGCCTCGCCCGTACTGCAAGACGACTCGCCCGCACCGCACGGCGGCTCGCCCGTACCGCACGACGGCTCACCCGCACCGCTCGACGGCTTATCTGCACCGCACGGCGGCTTGACGGCGCCGCCAGATGGCCCGCCCGGACCGCACGACGACCCGCCCGCACCGCACGACGACCCGCCCGCAACACGCGACGACCCGCCCGCGCCTGTCGCGCCTGCCTCACCGCGCACGTTCCGCTCCGCCCCACCGGCGACGATCATCGTCACCGTCCCCGCGCTCACGCTCCTCGGTCACGACACCGAACCGGCCACCCTCGAGGGGTACGGACCCATCGACCTCGACACCGCCCGGCGCCTGGCCGGCACCGCGACCTCGTGGATCCGACTGCTCACCCACCCCGTCACCGGCGCACCCCTCGTGCTCGACCGCAAGACCTACCGGGTACCCGTCGCGCTTCGCCGGTGGCTCGGGATCACCTCACCCACCTGCGTGTTCCCCGGCTGCAACCGCGCCGCACGCGACTGCGACATCGACCACCTCACCGCCTGGGCCGACGGCGGCACCACCGACGACGACAACCTCGACCCGAAATGCCGCCACCACCACCGCCTCCGCCACGACACCCACTGGAACATCAACCACCCACCCGACGCCCCCACCACCTGGACCTCACCCCTCGGCGGCACCTACGACACCGACCCACCACCCTTCTGAGGTCGGCATCGGACGGGCCGGCACGACCAACCGTGCGAACCCAGCACCGGGAGGGAAGCCGCGTCCCAGACCGGCGCTCCCCGTGCTCGCGTGACATCGGTACGAGTGAGGCCGCCCGCCTTGACCGCAGGTGGCAGCGCACCGGTCCGATTCCTGCCGGCACCGGAAGCCTCACGTCCGGCGCATACGAGGTATTTCGTCCCGGTCCGCGGGCACGCCCACGGATGCGGGCCGACCGCCACCCCAACTTCGAGCACGTTCGTGAATATGGGCCAACCCCGTGCCATCTCGAGCACGCCCGTAAACTCCGACCTCAGCCTCACGCGTGCCGGCCGACCGCCACTCCAACTCCGAGCACGCTCGTACACCCCGGCCCCGCCCCAACCGTCCGCAGGCCGGCGCCCGCCGTCCATGGGCCGTCCTGATTGTGAACAACCGCGTACCCGCGGTTCCACCCACACACACACACACACCGTCCGCGCAGCCGCCCTCGCGACCTTCTAGGTGCGAACACCGCCGCCACCCCCTAGCGTGGGGACGTGCCCATCCGCCGCCCGTTCCCCGCCGCCACCGGCGTCATCGCCCTCGTGGCTGTGCTCAGCGCGTGCGCTCCGACCCCCGAGCCCGTCGAGACCCGACTGCCTCCCGGACTCTCTGCGTCGAGCGCTCCGCCGACCGCGGCTGCACCGTCCCCGTCGATCGTCACCGTATCTCCCGCACCCGTGACCTCGGCCACGCCCTCGGCGCCCGCGACCGGCGCGGATGACGGCGCCTTCTCCTGCGGTGACGGCGGCAGTCAGACCGTGTCCGGCGCCGAGCAGACGTTCCGCGTCACGGGGACGTGCGCGGAACTCGCGGTGTCGGGCTCCGCCCTGACCGTCGACGCGTCCTCCGCGCGCATCGGGACGCTGCGTATCTCGGGAGATCGAGCCCGAGTGGATGCCACCGCGATCGACACGCTCGTCCTGCAGGGCAACGACGGCTCGGTGACCTCAGCCGGAGCGATCGGAAGCGCCGACGTCAGCGGCGACCGTGCGTCCATCACGGCGGGCGGCGCAATCTCCGCCGTGACGGTCCGCGGCCAGGACAACGTCGTGCGAGCGACGGGTGGCGTCGGCGCGGTGACGGTCGAAGGGCGCGGCAACCAGATCGGCTGACCCGACCCCGACACGGGCCGGCAGCACGGCAGAAGGACGGCTCGCGGAACACCGCCCAGCAGACGCAGGGGATTGACGTATTCGCCGTTCCACCGGACGCCGAAGTGGACGACCCCCGGTCCCGCGTGACCCTCGACCGACACGCGTCCCACCGGGCCCGCTCGCGCCACGGCCGTACCGACCGTGAGATCGGTGTCGACCGGTTCCAAGGTCGTCACGAGGCCGTCGCCGTGGTCAATCGTGATGAGCGAGCGGCCGGCTACCCTCCCGGCGAAGGCGACCCGCCCGGCGGCAGGGGAGCGGACCGCCTCGGCGCGCAGATCCACGCCCCGGTGACCCGGCCCGTAGGCGTGTGCGGGGGCGACGAACGGCCGGAGCACCTCGGGGGGAGTCACCGGCCACACCCATCCGCGATTCGCGAGGGGATCGACGTCGACGGCCGCGACGGGCGGGGCCGCGAGAAGGGCGCCGACCAGCAGAATCACAGCCACACAGCGGAGGGATGCCGATCTCATGCGGGCAGTCTGCCGCGCGCGGCTCAGCCTGATCCGGTGCGATCGCGTGATCGGGGGGAAACGGTCGCTCGGATGCGGTTGGGGAGGAGTGGTCCTGTATGCTGGAGGACGCATCTCGTATGTCGGGATGACTCCGCGTGCCCACAGCGCACCGTGCCGCCCCTCGGGGCAGCGCACCGCGCGGCATCCACACCCCTTGGTCCCTCGCTCCGGCGAGTGGCGGGTGTGCGCCGGGTACCAGGCTCGCCAGACCTCCGTCTGGCGCGACACAACCACAACCACGGCGCGAGAGCGCCCAGAAACAGGAGTACGACCATGGCCGTCGTCACCATCCGCCAGCTGCTCGACAGCGGCGTTCACTTCGGACACCAGACCCGCCGGTGGAACCCGAAAGTCAAGCGCTTCATCCTGACCGAGCGCAGCGGCATCCACATCATCGACCTGCAGCAGTCGCTCGGGTACATCGACAAGGCGTACGAGTTCGTCAAGGAGACCGTCGCGCACGGCGGCACCATCCTCTTCGTCGGCACCAAGAAGCAGGCGCAGGAAGTCCTCGCCGAGCAGGCGACCCGCGTGGGCCAGCCTTACGTCAACCAGCGCTGGCTCGGTGGCCTCCTCACCAACTTCCAGACGGTGTCGAAGCGCCTCGCCCGCATGAAGGAGCTCGAGGAGCTCGACTACGAGAACCCCGCCGAGAGCGGCTTCACCAAGAAGGAGCTCCTTCTCAAGAAGCGTGAGCTCGACAAGCTGCACAAGTCGCTCGGTGGTATCCGCAACCTGCAGAAGACCCCCTCGGCGATCTGGGTCGTCGACGCCAAGCGCGAGCACCTCGCGGTCGACGAGGCCAAGAAGCTCGGCATCCCCGTGATCGGCATCCTCGACACCAACGCCGACCCCGACGAGTTCCAGTACCCGATCCCCGGTAACGACGACGCGATCCGCTCGGTGAGCCTGCTCACGCGCATCATCGCCGACGCCGCCGCCGAGGGCCTGATCCAGCGCCACCAGCCCGCCGGTGAGGAAGAGGCCGCCGAGCCCCTCGCCGAGTGGGAGCGCGAGCTGCTCGAGGCCCCCGCGGAGTCGACCGAGGCCGCGGCCGCCGAGTCGACCGAGACCGAGGCTCCGGCCGCCGAGTCGACCGACGCCGCGTCGACCGAGGCCGCCGAGACCGAGGCCGCTGACGCCGAGGCCACCGACAGCAAGTAAGCCGCGAGGCACTCCGTTCGCCTCCGCGTGAACGGCGCGCCACCCGCACAGGCTACGATCCGGCGGGGTCGTGACAGCTCCCTCCTCGGAGGAAGCGACACGGCCCCGCCGGGCTCACATTCAGAACCAACGACAAGGAGACGCCACACCATGGCAAACTTCACGATCGCCGACATCAAGGCGCTGCGCGAGCAGCTCGGCACGGGCATGGTCGACACCAAGAAGGCGCTCGAAGAGGCGGACGGCGACGTCGAGAAGGCCGTCGAGATCCTGCGCCTCAAGGGTGCCAAGGGCAACGCCAAGCGCGCCGACCGTTCGACCAGCGAGGGTCTCGTCACCGCTCGCGAGAACGACGGTTCCGTGACGCTGCTCGAGCTCGCTTGCGAGACCGACTTCGTCGCCAAGAACGAGCGCTTCATCGCGCTGGCCGACAAGGTCGTCGACGCCGCGGCCGCCGCCGGTGCCGACTCGGTCGAGGCCGCCCTGGCCGCCGACGCCGACGGCAAGACCGTCGAGCAGCTCATCTCGGACGAGGCCGCGATCATCGGCGAGAAGGTCGAGCTCCGTCGCGTGCGCACCATCTCGGGCGACAAGTTCGAGGTCTACCTGCACAAGACCAGCAAGGACCTGCCCCCGCAGGTCGGCGTGGTCCTGGCCTACTCGGGCGATGACGCCGAGACCGCTCGCTCCATCGCGCAGCACATCTCGTTCGCGAACCCCTCGTACCTCACCCGCGACGCCGTGCCCGAGGCCGACGTCGAGAAGGAGCGCGAGATCGTCACCGAGATCTCCCGCAACGAGGGCAAGCCCGAGGCGGCGCTCCCGAAGATCGTCGAGGGTCGCGTGAACGCGTTCTTCAAGCAGGTCTCGCTGCTCGACCAGGACTACGCGAAGGACAACAAGCTGTCCGTCGCCAAGGTCGCGTCCGACGCCGGTCTCACGCTGACCGACTTCGCGCGCTTCAAGGTCGGCGCGTAACCCTTCGACAGGCTCACGGCCCGTCATGAGGCCCGGGATGCCACGGCATCCCGGGCCTTTTCCCTGCCCGCGATCGAGAAGGCTTCCTGCGTATCGGTCGAGCGGGCGGGGGGATAGTTTGTTCAAGACGAGAGGACATCACACGTGATCGATGAATCCACCAAGCGCCGCCGCGTTCTGCTGAAGCTGTCGGGGGAGGCGTTCGGCGGAGGCCAATTGGGCGTGAACCCCGACGTCGTGGGGCAGATCGCCCGTGAGATCGCCGAGGCGGTCGACCGCGTCGACATCGCCATCGTCGTCGGAGGTGGGAACTTCTTCCGCGGCGCCGAGCTCAGCCAGCGCGGCATGGACCGGGGACGCGCCGACTACATGGGCATGCTCGGCACCGTGATGAACTCCCTCGCGCTGCAGGACTTCCTCGAGCAGGCCGGCGCCGCCACGCGCGTGCAGTCCGCCATCTCGATGACCCAGGTGGCGGAGCCCTACATCCCGCGCCGCGCCGTCCGCCACCTCGAGAAGGGTCGCGTCGTGATCTTCGGCGCGGGAGCCGGCCTGCCGTACTTCTCGACCGACACCGTCGCCGCCCAGCGCGCGCTCGAGATCGGCGCGACCGAGGTGCTCGTCGCCAAGAACGGCGTCGACGGCGTCTACACCGCCGACCCGAGAGTCGATTCCTCCGCGACCAAGCTCGACCACGTCACCTACGGCGACGCCCTCCAGAAGGGACTCAAGGTCGTGGACTCCACCGCCTTCAGCCTCTGCATGGACAACGGCATGGACATGCGCGTGTTCGGGATGGAACCCGCGGGGAACGTCACCAAGGCGTTGCTCGGCGAGACGATCGGAACCCTCGTCACCGCATGACGCGCCGCGCGGGCCCGGGGGAGCCGGGCCCGCGCGCGACTAGACTGAACAGTCAGTCCCAACGAATGGAGTCACCGTGATTTCCGATGTCCTCGCCGATGCCGGAGCGCGCATGGATCGCGCCGTGGAGGCCGCCAAGGAAGACTTCGCGACGGTCCGTACCGGGCGCGCGAACCCGCAGATGTTCCAGAAGGTGCTGGTCGACTACTACGGTTCGCCCACCCCGCTGGCTCAGCTCGCCTCGCTGAACAACCCCGAGGCTCGCACTCTCGTCATCAACCCGTACGACAAGTCGGCGCTGAAGGCGATCGAGCAGGCCATCCGCGACATGCCGAACCTCGGGGTCAACCCGACCAACGACGGCAACATCGTGCGCGTCACCATGCCCGAGCTCACCCAGGACCGCCGCAAGGAGTACGTCAAGATCGTGCGCGGCAAGGGCGAGGACGCCAAGGTGCAGGTGCGCAACCTCCGCCGCAAGGCCAAGGACGACCTCGACGCGCTGAAGAGCGATGTCGGCGAAGACGAACTCGTCCGCGCCGAGAAGGAGCTCGACACGGTCACGCGCACGCACGTCGACCTGATCGACGAGGCTCTCAAGCGCAAAGAGGCAGAGCTCCTCGAGGTCTGACCCCGATGTCCGACGCCCCCGAGACCGGTGAGAGCGAGCCCGTCGATCCGACCGGCCCGACGCGCCGGACTGACGCGGCGCGCCGATCGCCGATCACCGGCGAGGGCGTGACCGCGATCGAATCGCAGCTGCGCGCGATGCGGTCGGATGCCGATCAGCGCATCGCGCACGCGCGCGCCGAGTTCGATCAGGCCAACGAGCGCATCAAGCAGCGCACCGGCCGAGACCTCATCGTCGCCACCCTCATCGGGGTGGGGATCGGCGTGATCGTCATCGCCTCGCTCATCTTCATCAAGTGGCTGTTCGTGCTGTTCGCGGCGGCCGCCATGGTGCTGGGCGTGCTCGAGTTCTCGCGCGCCCTGCAGGTGTCGGGCCGCCGCGTCGACGTCGTACCGCAGTTGATCATGGGGTTCCTGCTGCTTCTCAGCGGGTTCTTCCTCGGCCCGTGGGTGCATTGGATCACCACCCTCGTCGCCGTCGTCGTGGTGATCGTCTGGCGTCTGGTCGCGCAGATGTTCGCCTCCGACGGTCGCGCGCACATCGAGGTCATCGGCGACGTGCTCGTCGCGAGCTTCGTCCAGCTGTACGTGCCCTTCCTCACCAGCGTCGCGATGATCCTCCTCGCGCAGCCGCGCGGGGAGTGGTGGGTGCTCGCGTTCCTTATCCTCGCGGTGGCCGCCGACACCGGCGCGTACGTCTCGGGCCTCACGTTCGGCCGGGGCGGACGGCATCCGATGGCCCCTCGGATCAGCCCGAAGAAGACGTGGGAGGGATTCGCCGGCGCGTGCGTCGCGGCGCTCGTGGCGGGGGCGCTCCTCGCGGCCTTCATGCTGCAGGTTCCCTGGTGGGCCGGACTGATCTTCGGCGCCGTGGTGCTGGCGACGGCCACCGTCGGCGACCTGGGGGAGTCGATGCTCAAGCGCGATCTCGGCATCAAGGACATGAGCTCGTGGCTGCCCGGGCACGGGGGAGTGCTCGACCGCCTGGACTCGATCCTGCCGTCCGCCACCGCCGCCCTCGTGATGTTCTACCTGCTCGCCCCGTTGGGAGTGTCATGACCGAGACGCCGATCCACGACACCGTGGCCGCGACGCCGTTCCCGACGACCTCCGGTCGCACCAAGGGGTATGAGAAGCGCGCCGTCGACGTGTTCCTCGCCCGTGCGCGCGAGGCGTTCGAAGCCGACGAGGTGGGTGCCCTTCGCTCCACCGAAGTACGCGCGGCCGCCTTCCCGCTCGTGAAGGGCGGCTACCGGATCGATGCGGTCGATGCCGCCCTCGGCCGCGTCGAAGACGCCTTCGCCGCGCGCGAGCGCGAGTACGCGCTGTCTCGTCTCGGCGCCCGCGCCTGGGTCGCCGAGACGCGCGACACGGCGCAGGTCGTCCTCGACCGACTCCGCCGCCCCCGGGGGTCGCGCTTCGATCGCGTGGGGTTCCTGCGATACGGCTACCGCGTCGACGAGGTCGACGTCGTGGCCGATCGCGTCGCCCGCTACCTGGCGGCCGGCGACCCGGTGACCCCGGAGCAGGTGCGATCGGTCGCGTTCCGGATGCAGCGCGGGGGGTACCGCGAGACCCAGGTCGATGCGGTGCTCGACGCGGTCGTCGAAGTGATGCTCGCCGTCGGATGACGCCGTCCCGTGGAAACCGCCGCCGGGCGTCGGTAGAATCGAGCGCACTGTGACTTCTGGTTCGGAACTCTCCCGCGCATCCGCCTCCCGGCTCGCCCGCCGGGGCGCGTCGGTCGATGTCGTTCCGCCCGCCCTTCCTCGCCGCTCGGGCCCGCGGTGGTCGCGTCGGCGCGGGGTGGTCGGCGTCTTCGGCGCCGCCGCAGCCGTGCTCTTCGCGGGAGCCTACGTCGGCCCGATGGGGGCGTCGCTCCTTCCGGCCCAGGCCGATGAGCCGCACACCGTCACTCTCTACGCCGAGGGACTCGGCGACACCCAGGCCGTGTCGACGTCGGGCGAGAAGCAGGCGCCGCAGCTGGACCGCGCGAGTTACAACGTCTACGTCAAGCCCAAGCCGACCCCGACGCCCACCCCGACCGCGTCTCGCTCGCAGGACTCGGGATCCGGCTCGTCCTCGGGCGGCTCCGGGCCGGTGCTGTACTCCGGCGGCGGCGCACCCGCCGAGTGGATGGCCGCGGCCGGCATCTCCGAGGCCGACATGGGCTACGTCGACTACATCGTGAGCCGCGAGAGCGGCTGGAACCCGAACGCGACGAACCGCTCCTCGGGCGCGTGCGGGCTGGTGCAGGCTCTGCCGTGCAGCAAGGTCCCCGGCAACGGCTACGACCCGGTCGACAACCTGCGCTGGGGGACCGGCTACGCCACCGGCCGGTACGGCGGATGGGCCGGCGCCTACGCGTTCTGGACCGCCAACCACTGGTGGTGAGCGGCATCCATGCCCCGCTCCCGTAGACGACGCTCCGATTCATCGCGCGCGGACGAGTCGCTCGACCGCCTCATCGCGGGGTGGAAGCGCACCGAGGTCAAACGCGGCGGCGAGTGGACCGTGCAGCCGATCTCGGCTCCGCAGGCGGTCAAGGACTACCTGTGCCCGGGGTGCGGCCGCACGGTCGAGGCGGGCACCGCACACGTCGTCGTCTGGCGCGCCGACGGCGTCCTGGGCGACGCCGCCGACCTCGCCGCCCGTCGCCACTGGCACACGCACTGTTGGAGGATTGCCTGATGGAGATCCGCGGACCCGTTCTGCTTCCCGCCCGTCGTGAAGACATCGAGCTGCGCACGGTCGACGAGCTGACCCTCGTCGGCGAGCTGGCCCTGCCCGAGGACCGCGAACCGGTGGGAACGCTCGTCACGCTGCATCCGCTGCCCACGGCCGGCGGGTTCATGGACTCCCACATCCTGCGCAAGGCCGCCGGCCGCCTTCCGGCGCTGGCCGATCTGGCCGTGCTGCGCTTCAACACCCGCGGCACCACGTCGACGCGGGGAACCAGCGAGGGGTCGTTCGACGGGGGAGCGAAGGAGTGCTTCGACGTCGCCGCGGCCGTCGACTTGGTGCGTGAACGCGGTCTTCCGCGTCCCTGGCTCGTGGGCTGGTCGTTCGGTACCGAACTCGCGCTGAAGTACGGGCGCGATCACGACATCGAGGGCGTCATCCTGCTCTCACCCCCGCTGCACCGTGCGACGGCCGACGAGGTCGCCGCCTGGGCGGGCGATACGCGCCGCATGGTCGTGCTGGTGCCCGAGTTCGACGACTACCTGCGTCCCGACGAGGCCCGCGAGCGGTTCTCTTCGGTCCCGGATGCCACGCTCATCGCGGTCGAGGGTGGCAAGCACCTGTGGGTCGGCGAGACGCAGACGCGCCGCGTGCTCACGGAGATCGTCGCCGCGGTCAACCCCGACGCGCTGCCGCTGCCCGTGGAGTGGGACGGCGACGTCGCGGGCTGAACCCGCGGGCCGGTGCTCCGGCGTCGGCCCCGAGCGTTCGCGCGGCGTCAGCGCTCGTTCTGCCGCGGGATGATGACCTCGCGGTAGATGATGAGGATGCTCGCGGCGACCGGGATCGCGATGAGCGCCCCCAGCAGGTTCAACAGCGCGCCGCCCGCGAGCGCCGAGATCACCACGACCGAGCCCGGCACCGACACGGCACGGTTCATGATGCGCGGCGAGATCACGTACGCCTCCACCTGCATGTAGACGAGGTAGTAGATCGCCGCGGCGAGGATCGCCCAGGTCGGCGTCCCCAGCCCCGGGATCAGGCACGTCAGCACGATGATCGTCGAGCCGGTGAGCGTTCCGACGAGCGGGATGAGCGAGAAGAAGAACGCGATCACGGCGAGCACCGCCGGGAAGGGCGCATTGATGATCGAGAGGAAGATCGCGCTCAGCACGCCGTTGATGACGCCGAGGCTGACCTGCCCCATGACGTAATACCCGACCGAGTCGGTGATCTTCTCGGCGAGCTCGATGAAGCGGGCGCGCTTCGAGGCCGGCACGAGCTGGTAGACGGCCGACTTCAGCGAGGGGGTGGATGCCGTGAAGTAGATCGTGAGGATAAGCACGATGAACGCGCCCCCCAGTCCCGCGGCCACCGCGCCGCCCACGGTCAGCAGGCTGTTGCCGATCATCGTCGAGATGCTCCCGACATCGAGCGTCGAGAACCAGTGCTGGATGCCGCCCCAGACGTCGTCGATCTTCAACCACGGGAGCGTCTGCGAGACCCACCTCTGCACGTCGGTGACGATCTCGTTCCAGCGACCGGGTTGCAGCAGCTGCTCGATCTGGGTCACGAGCTGGCCGATCTGGTTCACGATGATCGGGACGACCATGAAGATGATGCCCGCGAAGACGCCGAGCACCGCCAGGATCGTCACGAGCACCGCCGCCCAGCGCGGCAGGCCGCGCCGCTCGAGGAATGAGACCACGGGGTCGAGACCGAGAGACAGGAACAGCGCGGTGCCGACGTAGAGCAGGATGGTCGACAGGTTCTGCACACTGCCGATGAGCAGCAGGCCCACTCCCACGCCCAGTGTGGCGAGCAGAGCGACCCGGAAGGGGTTGTGGATCTTCATGCCGAACGACTCCCGCATCAGCCGGGCAAGCGCGCCCGTGTCGTCAGGATACTGAGCCGGTCGCCGTCGCGAGTGCGCGGCGGGCCTCGCCGCGAACTTTCAGGCGCCCTCGGATAGTCTGAAATGTCGATTCGGTGGCGCCCGAGCCACCGGTGGGGATGGTGTGAAGCGTGAGATTCGTCTGGGCCGTGGTGGCATTCGTCATCGCTGCGGCCATGATCGGTGCCGGTATCGCTCAACGGACCGTGTTCCACGGTCCGTCCGAGACCTCGGCGAACGTGCAGACCGAGGGCTCGACGGCGTTCACGCTGATCGACGGAGCCGTCCTGAACAGCGTCCCGGGCGCCCAGACGTTGCGCGTGCAGGGTGACGGCGCGGTGTTCGTCTCGTACGGGCGCACGGCCGACGTCACCGCCTGGCTCGCCGACGTCCCGTACACGGCGGTGACCGTCGACGGCGAGGGCACCGTGCAGACCGCCGAGGTCGACCCGACGGTGGCTCCCGCCTCGGGCGCCGCGACCACCGGGCGTTCCCCCGTGGACTCCGACCTCTGGCTCGACGAGTTCGAGCAGACGGGATCGCTGTCGACCACCCTCCAGCTCCCGAGCGACATGAGCGTGCTCGTCGCCTCCGACGGCACCGCCCCGGCCCCGGCGAACATCAGCGTCACCTGGCCCATCGACGACTCGACGCCCTGGGCCGGCCCGCTCATCGTCGGCGGCGGTATCGTCCTGCTCGTCGGGCTCGTGCTGTACCTGCTCGGCATCCGCCACGTGCGTCGGCAGCGACGCCCCCGCCGCAAGGGTCTGCCCCTGCCCGTCACCGAGCCGATCTCGACCGTCGACGCGGATGCCGAGAGCAAGGGCGTCGTGAGCACGACCCCCGGACGACGCGGTGCGGCCCGTGCCCTGGGCGGGCGTCGCGCGCTGATCGCCGTGCCGGCCCTAGGTATCTCAGCGGCTCTTCTCGCAGGCTGCTCCGCCGACGCGTGGCCGCAGTTCGCCGCGACCGAGTCGCCGAGCCCCACCCCGACCGTGATCGTGCCGGAGGGGCAGTTCCCGCCGGCGGTCACCGAGGCGCAGGCCCAGCGGATCGTCGCGAAGGTCTCGTCGACTGTCGCCCAGGCCGATGCCTCCCTCGACGCGACCGCCGCCGCGGAACGCCTCGCGGGCCCCGCCCTGGCGGAGCGCGAGACCAACTACAAGCTGCGCGCCGCGATCTCGGATCGCCCGGCGCTGCCGGCGATCCCCGCCGAGCCGGTGCAGATCGTCCTGCCGCAGACCACGGGAACGTGGCCGCGCACCCTGATGACGGTGGTGGAATCGGCGGATGCCGCGACCCCCACGACCACGATCATGATGATGACGCAGCAGACGCCGTGGGAGGAGTACAAGGCCTCGTACGTGGGCAACCTCGAGGCGTCGACCAACCTGCCCGAACTCGCCGCGGCGTACGTGGGCGCGACGCAGGTGCCGCCGGACTCGTCGTTTCTCGTGATGGCTCCCGAGAAGGTGGCCGCGGCCTACGCCGACGTGATCAACAACGGCCAGAACAGCGCGTCGTACGCGAAGTTCGACACCGCGAACGACCTGCTGCTCGCCGCCATCCAGGACAACAAGACCAAGCGCACGGACGAGCTCAATCAGACCGGTGCGGGCACGGCCGAGATCAGCTTCTCGGCCTCGGCGGGAGCGGCGACGCCCATCGCCCTGGCCACCCTCGACACGGGCGCGATCGTCGCGGTCAACGTCTACGAGAGCGACACGGCCAAGCCGACCAACAAGGACGCCGTGATCAAGCTCGACAACAACCCGGCGGTCAAGGCCCTGACCGGGGTCGACCAGTCGGCGACAGGCTTCACCACCACCTACTCCGACCAGGTCTTCTTCTACGTGCCCAGCCAGGGCTCCGACGATCAGATCCGTCTGCTCGGCTACCGATCCAGTCTCCTCGAAGCGAAGGTGTCCCCGTGAGCATTCCCGCCCCCGGTTCCGTGATGCGCGGTGCCGTCGACCTCTCGTCGCTGCGCAACCGCCCCCAGCCTCCCGCTGCACCCGCAGCAGGCGCAGCGGGCCCGGCCGGCGCCTCCGCCGCGCCCGCTCGTCCGGCCGGGTCGCTCCCGCTGGTGTTCGACGTGACCGACGACACGTTCGGCGAGGTGCTCGAACTCTCGCGCACGGTCCCCGTCGTCATCGACCTCTGGGCCGAGTGGTGCGGACCGTGCAAGCAGCTCAGCCCCGTGCTCGAGAAGGTCGTGACCGAACTGGCCGGTCGCCTCGTGCTGGCCAAGGTCGACGTCGACGCCAACCCGCAGCTCGCGCAGGGTTTCCGTGCGCAGTCGATCCCCATGGTGCTCGCCCTCGTGGCCGGCCAGCCCGTCCCCCTGTTCACGGGGGCCGTGCCCGAGCAGCAGGTGCGCGACGTCTTCGCGCAGCTCCTGCAGCTCGCCGCGCAGCACGGGGTGACCGGGACGGTTCCGGTCGACGGGGCCCCCGACGCCGAGGCCTCCGCGGCCGAGCCCGAGCTGCCCCCGCTGCACGCCGAGGCGTTCGCCGCGATCGAGGAGGGCGACTACGCCCGCGCGATCAGCGCGTACGAGCAGGCTCTGGCCGAGAACCCCCGGGATGCCGACGCGCGTGCCGGACTCGGTCAGGTGCGCCTGCTCGACCGCGTCCAGGGGGCCGACCTGCAGGCGGCCCGCGCTGCGGCGGCCGCCGAGCCCACCGGGCTCGAGGCGCAGTTCCTCGTGGCCGACCTCGATGTCGTGGGCGGCCACGTCGACGATGCTTTCGGCCGACTGCTCGACCTTTTCGCGGCCCTGCCGGCGGACGAGCGCGCTCCCGTCCGTGAGCGACTGCTGGAGCTGTTCGGTCTCGTCGGTGACGAGGACGCGCGCGTCATCCGGGCGCGGTCGCGCCTGGCCTCGCTGCTGTTCTGATCGCGGAGCCGACTGGGCCCCGCTCTCCTTCGGGAGGGCGGGGCCCCTCTTGTTCTTGAACACGAACGGCGAGACCCCGGGTGCCGAGCGGAGGGATCCGCACGGCATCCGGGGTCTGATGACTCCGTGTCAGCTTGCGGATCGGTGGTGCAGCCAAAGCACGCCGAGCGGCGGAAGCGTGAGCGTCGCGCTGCCGCGGCCGTCGGTCTCGACGGCGCCGAGATTACCCTGACCCGAACCGCCGAAGGCCTCGGCGTCGCTGTTGAGGATCTCGGTCCACGTGCCCGACTCGGGCAGGTCGAGCGGGAAGTCGGTCAACGGGACTCCGGAGAAGTTGCAGACGACCGCGATCGTGTTGCCGTGGTGGTCCCGGCGGGCGAACGCGAGCACGTTGGTGTTCCACGCGGGAGCGCCGAGGCGCGAGAACGCGGCTCCGTCGTGGTCGCGCGACCACAGGGCCGCCTGATCCTTGTAGACGCGGTTGAGCTCCGCGACGAAGGAGTGCAGCTGCGCGTGCGAGGGCTGATCGAGCATCCACCAGTCGATGCTGCGCGACTCCGACCACTCCGACATCTGGCCGAACTCCTGGCCCATGAACAGCAGCTGCTTGCCCGGGTGGCCCCACATGTACGCCAGGAACGCGCGCATGTTCGCGAGCTTCTGCCAGTGATCTCCCGGCATCCGTCCGAAGAGGCTGCCCTTGCCGTGCACGACCTCGTCGTGGCTGATCGGAAGGACGAAGTTCTCGCTGAAGGAGTAGACGAACGAGAACGACAGCTCGCCCTCGTGGTGCGAACGGTACATCGGGTCGCGCGCGATGTACTGCAGCGAGTCGTTCATCCAGCCCATGTTCCACTTGAACCCGAAGCCGAGGCCCGCGTGCGAGGTGGGGGCGGTGACGCCCGGGAAGCTGGTCGATTCCTCGGCGATCATCGCGATGCCGGGATAGCGCTTGTAGGAGGTCGCGTTGACCTCCTGCAGGAAGCGGATCGCCTCGAGGTTCTCGCGGCCGCCGAACTGGTTGGGCGCCCACTCCCCGTCGTTGCGGGAGTAGTCGAGGTAGAGCATGGAGGCCACGGCATCCACTCTCAATCCGTCGACGTGGAACTCCTCGAACCAGTACAGGGCGTTGGCGACGAGGAAGTTGCGCACCTCGTTGCGGCCGTAGTCGAAGATGAGCGTGCCCCAGTCCTTGTGCTCTCCGCGGCGGGGGTCGGGGTGCTCGTACAGGGCCTCGCCGTCGAAACGGGCGAGGGCGAATTCGTCCTTCGGGAAGTGTCCGGGGACCCAGTCCATGATCACGCCGATGCCGGCCTGGTGCAGGCGGTCGATCAGGTAGCGCAGATCGTCGGGCGAGCCGAAGCGGCTGGTGGGGGAGTAGTACCCCGACACCTGATAGCCCCACGAGCCGCCGAAGGGGTGCTCGGCCAAGGGGAGGAACTCGACGTGCGTGAAGCCCTGAGCGCCGACGTAGTCGATGATCTCGTCGGCCGCCTGGCGGTACGACAGTCCCTGCTTCCACGAGCCGAGGTGGAGTTCGTAGATCGACATGGGACGGTCGATCGGCGCGGTGCGCGACCGCTCCTCGACCCAGGCGTCGTCGGCCCATTCGTACGCGGAGTCGGTCACCACGGATGCCGTGGCCGGAGGAACCTCGGCGAGACGCGCCATCGGGTCTGCCTTCTCGATCCACTGGCCGCCCCGGGTGAGGATCTCGAACTTGTAGCGGGTGCCGACGCCGATGCCGGGGACGAACAGTTCCCAGACGCCGCTGCCGCCCATGGAGCGCATCGCGTGGCCGGAGCCGTCCCACCCGTTGAAGTCGCCGATCACCCGCAGGGCGCGCGCGTTGGGCGCCCACACCGTGAAGGCGGTTCCCGAGGAGCCGTCGAGCTCGCGCACGTGCGCGCCGAGGACGCGCCAGAGCTCTTCGTGACGTCCCTCGGTGATGAGGTGCAGGTCGAGCTCGCCCACGGACGGGGCGTGGCGGTAGCCGTCGTCGGCGACGTGTTCGGAGCCGTCGTACGACGCGCGCACGGTGTAGGCGCCGGGGTAGCCCTCGACGGGCGCCTCCCAGATGCCCCCGCGCACGTGCTCGAGGGTCACCGTCGAGCCGTCGGCCAGCTGGGCGACGACCTCGCGCGCGAGCGGGCGTCGCGAGCGGATGACCCACCCGTCGCCGGTCTCGTGCGCACCGAGCACGCTGTGCGGGTCGTGGTGCGCGCCGTGGGCGACGGCGTCCAGGATCTCGGGGGAAAGGGAGGTCATCGGTTCTCCTTGACATGCAGGATGTGCACCGGCTCGACGAAGGCGTCGAGGCGCACGAAGTTGTGGTCGGCCCAGGTCCACACCTGACCGGTCACGAGGTCCTCGACCTCGAAGGGCGTGCCGGGCTCGACGCCGAACACCGTGGTGTCGAGGTGCACCGTCGTCTCGCGCGCGGAGTGCGGGTCGACGTTGGCGACCACGAGGATCGTGTCGCTCTCGCCGGTCGGGGAGAGCTCAGCCGCGAGGTGCTTTGAGTACACGAGGATCAAGTCGTCGTCGCTCCAGTGCACGCTGAGGTTGCGCAGCTGCCGCAGCGCGGGGTGTGCGCGACGAGCGCCGTTCAGCATGCGCAGGTACGGAGCGAGGGAGTCGCCCGCGGCCTCGGCGCCGGCCCAATCGCGGAACTTGTACTCGTACTTCTCGTTGTCGATGTTCTCTTCCGAGCCCGGACGCGCGACGTTCTCGAAGAGCTCGTATCCGGCGTAGACGCCGTAGGTGGGTGCCGCGGTCGCGGCGATCGCGGCGCGGATCTTGTACGCTGGTCGACCACCGAACTGCAGGTACTCGGTGAGGATGTCGGGCGTGTTCACGAAGAGGTTCGGACGCAGGAAGTCGTCGGTCTCGTGCGCGAGGCCCGAGAGGAACTCCTCCAGCTCCTCCTTGGTGTTGCGCCACGTGAAATAGGTGTAGCTCTGCTGGAACCCGGCCATCGCGAGTCCCTGCAGCGGAGCCGGGCGCGTGAACGCCTCAGCGAGGAAGACCGCACCGGGCTCTTCGGCGCTGACGGTGGCGATGAGCCACTCCCAGAACTGAAGGGGCTTGGTGTGCGGGTTGTCGACGCGGAAGATCGTGACGCCCTGTGCGATCCAGTGGCGGACGATGCGCAGCACCTCGGCGCGGATGCCGTCGGGGTCGTTGTCGAAGTTCACCGGGTAGATGTCCTGGTACTTCTTCGGCGGGTTCTCGGCGAAGGCGATCGAGCCGTCGGGGAGCGTCGTGAACCACTCGGGGTGCTCGGCGACCCAGGGGTGGTCGGGAGAGGCCTGCAGGGCCAGGTCGAGGGCGACCTCGATGCCGTTGTCGCGCGCGGTGCCCACGAAGGCCCGGAAGTCTTCGAGCGTGCCGAGGTCGGGGTGGACGGTGTCATGACCGCCGGCGGCGCCGCCGATGGCCCACGGCGACCCGGGGTCGCCCGGCTCGGTGACGAGGGTGTTGTTCGGCCCCTTGCGGTTCGTCTGGCCGATCGGGTGGATCGGGGGGAGGTAGAGCACGTCGAAGCCGAGGTCGGCGACGGCGGGGAGACGCTCGGCGGCGGTGCGGAAGGTTCCGCTGATCACCGTGCCGTCGTCGGCGCGACGCGCGCCCTCGGACCGCGGGAAGAACTCGTACCAGGCACCCACCCCGGCGCGCTCGCGCTCGACGAGCAGCTCGGCATCTTTGCCGACCGACACCAGTCCCATCATCGGACGCACCTCGAACAGCGCGGCGATCTCGGGGTCGCGAACGATCTGCAAGGCGGTGTCGTCGTGCACGTCGGGGTCGCGGAGGGCGCGGGCGGCGTCGTAGAGCCGGTCTTTGTCGCTGCCGGGGCGCTTCTTCTCACCGCGCGCGCGGTCGAAGAGTTGCGCGCCCATCTCGCGCATGAGCGCGACGTCGACGCCCGCGGCGATCTTCAGCTCGGCGGCGTGCTCCCAGGTGGCGAAGTCATCGGCGAACGACTCGAACCGGAAGCGCCACACGCCCTGCTCGAGCGGGGCCACCAGGGTCGACCAGCGGTCGAAGCCGTCGTTCAGCGGGCGCAAACGGTGCAGCGACTCGTCGCCCGAGGGCGAGAACAGGCGCACCTGGACGCCGATACGGTCGTGCCCCTCGCGGAAGGCGGTGACGGTGAACGGAACGGCCTCGCCGACGTAGGCGGAGGGGCGGAAGCGGCCCCCCGGCACGCTCGGATGCGGCAGCGCCATCGGGATGCGCGGGGTGACCACGCTGCGCGAGGTGGGCGTCGGCTTGACCGGACGCACCGGAATCGAAGCGGCGCTGCGCCAGGGCAGCTCGGGCGAGGGAGTCGTCGTGGTGGCCACGGTCCGAACCTATCGCGGGGCGCCGACATCGCCGTACGGTTTCGCCCGGCCTTGACAGCGGGCCCGGATCAGTCGACGCGGAACAGCCGCATCGACGCCCCCGCGACCGGTACCACCTCGCCCGGGACGAAACGCTCCGCGGTCTCGACCGGTGTCTCGTCCGCGCTGGACCAGAGCGGGACGTAGACAGCGTCGTCGATGTCGGGCAGCGTGATCTCGGTGTCGACCTCGGTGCCGTGGACGACCAGCAGCACCCGGTTGGGGGCTTCGTCCTCGGGAGTCGAGGTCGCCAGGTATTGGAGCGTGCGGTGAGCGGGGTCGTTCCATCGCTCGCTCGACATCGTCGCGCCGCGCTCGTCGAACCACTCCATGACCGAGGCCGAGGGGATGACCTCGCCGAGCCGCGCGAAGCGCTTCGGGCGCAGCGCCGGGTTCTCGCGTCGCAGCTGGGTGAGCCGTCGCGTGTGCGCGAAGAGGTCGCGCTGCCACTCCGCGAGGTCCCACGAGAGCCACGTCAGGGCGGAGTCGTGGCAGTAGGCGTTGTTGTTGCCGCGCTGCGTGCGCCCCATCTCGTCGCCCGCGGTGATCATGGGCACCCCCGCCGACAGCAGCAGCGTCCCCATGAGGTTGCGCATGGCCTTGCGCCTGGTCGCGAGCACGCGCTCGTCGTCGGTGCGCCCCTCGGCGCCATGGTTGAAGGAGCGGTTCGTGTCGGCGCCGTCGCGGTTCTGCTCGCCGTTGCCGAGGTTGTGCTTGACGTCGTACGAGACGAGGTCGCGCAGCGTGAACCCGTCGTGCGCGGTGACGAAGTTGACGCTCGCCAGCGGCCCCCGCTCGTCGCTGAACGTGTTCGACGACCCGGCCAGGCGCGTGGCGAAGCCGCCGACGCCCACCGGGGCCGTGTCGGCGCGCCGGGCGTAGTCGATGTCGCTCAACCAGAAGTTGCGGACGCGGTCGCGGTAGCGGTCGTTCCACTCCAACCAGCCCTCGCCGAAGTTGCCGGTCTGCCAGCCGCCCATGCCGACGTCCCACGGCTCGGCGATCAGCTTCGTCCCGGACAGCACGGCGTCGTCGCGGATCGCCCGCAGCAGCGGGTGATCGGGGGTGAAGGAGTGACGCTCGTCGCGACCCAGCGTCACCGCGAGATCGAACCGGAACCCGTCGATCTGCACCTCGTCGCTCCAGTACCGCAACGAGTCCAGAATCAGGCGCGCAGCGGCATCCGTCGAGGTGTTCACCGCATTGCCGCAGCCGGTCTCGTCGATGTACGCGCCCTCGACGGTCTGACGGTAGTACGCCCTGTTGTCGATGCCGCGCAGGCTCGTGCGGGGGCCGCCGATGCCCTCTTCCGCGGTGTGGTTGTAGACGACGTCGAGCAGCACCTCGAGCCCCGCCTCGTGCAGCAGCTTGACCATCCCCTTGAACTCGCGCAGCACGGCCTCGGGCCCCTCGGCACGGCTCGCGGCGGTGGCGTACGGCGCGTGCGGGGTGAAGAAGTTCAGCGAGTTGTAGCCCCAGTAGTTCGACAGACCGAGCTGCAAGAGCCGCGGCTCGGTGGCGAAGGCGTGCACCGGCAGCAGCTCGACGCTGGTCACACCGAGAGAGAGCAGGTGCTCGATCATCGCGGGGTGCGCGAGTCCGGCGTAGGTGCCGTGCAGGGCGGGAGGGATGAACGGATGCCGCTTCGTCAGCCCCTTCACGTGCCCCTCGTAGATGACCGTGCGATCCAGGGGCACGCGCGGCTTCTGCGAGGCGCCCCAGTCGAAGGAGCCGTCGACGACCACCGAGCGCCAGTCGCCGTAGTTGCCCGAGACCAGTCCGCGCGAGTACGGCTCGATCAGCAGCGACTGCGGGTTGAAGGTGTGCCCCGGGCCCTGCGGTCCGCCGACGCGGATCGCGTAGCGCGCACCCGGGCGCAGCAGGGGAGTGGTCGCCTCGAACACGCCGCCGCCGACGGGGGTCATGGTGATGGTCTCGGTGGCCCAGTCGAGATCGACCTCGTCGAACACCAGCACCTGCATCGCGTCGGCCGAGCCCGACCACACGCGCAGCGTCCCGCCGTCGGGACCGAGCCGCACGCCCAGATCGTCGAGCGACGGATCGAGCAGGGCGGGACGGGTGGGCAGGACAGTCTCGGGTCGGACCATGCGTCTTAGGGTAGTGAACGGCGCTGGCGTTACCGGAAGGGCGAGGATGCGGGTATACCTCGATCACGCGGCGACCACCCCGTTGCGTCCCGAGGCGCGCGCGGCGTGGCTCGCCGCCCACGACGTGCTCGGCAACCCCTCGTCGATCCACGGCGCGGGCCAGGACGCCCGTCGCCTGCTCGAGGACGCCCGCGAGGCCGTCGCCGCGGTGCTCGGCTGCCAGCCCATCGAGGTGGTGTTCACCTCGGGCGGGACCGAGGCCGCCAACCTCGCCCTGAAGGGGCTGTGGTGGTCGCGCCCCGCCGACACCGAGGCGATCGTCCTGCCCGACGGAGAGCACCACGCGACCCTCGACGCCGTGGGCTGGCTCGCCTCCACGCACGAGGCCCGGGTGCGTCCGGTGCCCCTCGATCCGCTCGGCCGCATCGATCCCGAGGCGTTCTCGATCGCCCTGCCCGGCTCCGCCCTCGCCACGGCGCTGGTCGCGAGCAACGAGGTCGGAACGGTCCAGGATGCCGCCGACCTCACGGCCCGCGCACGCGACGCCGGAGTGCCCCTGCACCTCGACGCCGTCTCGGCGCTCGGCCAGATCCCGGTCGATTTCGCCGCCTGGCGCGGGGCGGGGAGCGACGCGTTCGGACTCGTGGCGATGTCGGTGTCGGCGCACAAGGTCGGCGGTCCCGTCGGGGTCGGCGCGGCCGTGGTCTCGCGACACGCCCGACTCACCCCGCTCGTCCACGGCGGAGGCCAGCAGCGCAGCCTGCGCGCCGGCACGCAGGACGTCCCGGGCGCCGCCGCCTTCGCCGCCGCCCTCACGGCGGCCGAGCGCGAGCGACACGCCGAGACGGCGCGGCTCGAAGCCCTCCGGGAGCGCCTGGTGGCCGGCATCCTGTCGTCCATTCCCTCCGCCCGGCTGCTCGGGCACCCGACCGAGCGTCTGCCCGGCAATGCGCACGTGCTGTTCCCGGATGCCGCGGGCGAGACGCTGCTGTTCCTGCTCGACATGCAGCAGATCGCGGTGTCGACGGGGTCGGCGTGCCAGGCCGGCGTCGCGGAGCCGTCGCATGTGGTGCTCGCGCTCGGGCTCGACGATCGCGCGGCTCGCTCGGTGCTGAGATTCACCCTCGGCTACACCTCTACGGCCGACGACGTCGACGCGGTGCTCACCCGGCTTCCGGACGCGTACGCCCGCGCGGTGGCATCCGGCGCCCGTTCAGACCGACGTTCGTAGACTGGGACGATGCGAGTTCTGGCGGCGATGAGCGGTGGGGTCGACTCCGCGGTGGCTGCGGCCCGCGCGGTGGAGGCGGGTCACGACGTGGTCGGCGTGCACCTGGCGCTCTCGCGCGCGGGCGGGACGCTGCGCGCCGGCAGCCGCGGCTGCTGCACGATCGAAGACGCGATGGACGCGCGGCGGGCCGCCGACAAGCTCGGGATGCCGTTCTACGTGTGGGACTTCTCGGAGCGCTTCCGCGACGACGTCATCGATGACTTCGTGTCGGAGTACCGCGCGGGGCGCACCCCCAACCCCTGCATGCGCTGCAACGAGAAGATCAAGTTCGCCGCCCTGCTCGAGCGCGCTCTCGAGCTCGGCTTCGACGCCGTCTGCACCGGGCACTACGCCACGCTCGTCGACACGCCCGACGGGCGCGAGCTGCACCGGGCGTCCGACAACGCGAAGGACCAGTCGTACGTGCTGGGCGTGCTCACGGCGGAGCAGCTCGCGCACACCTACTTCCCGCTCGGGTCGACCCCGTCGAAGGCGCTCGTGCGCGCCGAGGCCGAGGAGCGCGGGCTGTCGGTGGCGCAGAAGCCCGACAGCCACGACATCTGCTTCATCCCCGACGGCGACACGCGCGGGTGGCTCGCCGACAAGGTGGGCGCCGAGCGCGGCGAGATCCTCGACCGCAGCGGTGCCGTGGTCGGCACGCACGAGGGCGCGCACGCCTTCACCGTGGGGCAGCGCCGGGGCCTGCAGCTGGGTGTGCCCGCCGCCGACGGCAAGCCCCGCTTCGTTCTCGAGGTGCGCCCGATCAACAACACCGTCGTGGTGGGGCCCAAGGAGGCGCTCGCGTGCTCCGAGATCGCGGGAGAACGCTTCACCTGGGCGGGACGGGCTCCGGATGCCGACTCCTTCGCGTGCGACGTGCAGATCCGCGCGCACGCCGACCCGGTGCCGGCATTCGCGTCGATGACCGACGGTCTGCTGACAGTGCGCCCCGAGACGCCGTTCGACGGTGTGGCCCCCGGGCAGACCGCCGTGCTCTACGACGGCACGCGCGTGCTCGGGCAGTTCACGATCGACCGGACGGTGTCGGCGGTCCCGGTCGAGGCCTGAGCCGCGCCGGGGTGGGGCGTGCAAGGCCCTCCGGCGATGTCGGAACCCCTCCCTAAGCTGGATGCGTGACCGAGCACGATCAGCTTCCCGACCTCAGCCTCGACGAGGCCCGCGCCGAGGCCGCCGACCTCACCCAGCGCATTGTCGCGGCGCGCGACGCCTACTACGGGCGCGACGCCGAGGTCGTCGACGACGCGACCTATGACGGGTGGATGCACCGGCTCGAGGCGCTCGAGCGCCTCCACCCCGAACTGCAGGGGCAGGACAGCCCGACCCTCTCGGTTGGCGCGGCCGAGGCCACCGATCTCGCGACGATCGAGCACGCCGAGCGCATGCTCAGCCTCGACAATGTCTTCTCTCCCGAAGAGCTTCGTGACTGGGCGGTCAAGACCGAGGCCGCGGCGGGCCGCGCCGTGCACTGGTTGAGCGAGCTCAAGATCGACGGCCTCGCGATCAGCCTGCGCTACGAGAACGGGGTGCTCACCTCGGCCGCGACGCGCGGCGACGGCCGGGTGGGCGAGATCGTCACCGAGAACGCGCTGCGTCTCGCCGACATCCCCCGCGAGCTGTCGGGCGAGGGCCACCCCGCGATCGTCGAGGTGCGCGGCGAGGTGTTCATCCCCGTCGCGAAGTTCGAGAACCTCAACCGTCTGCAGGGGGAGTTCCGCGAACGCGCGCTGGCCGAGGCGCGCGAGCGTGCCGCCGGCCGTCGCGGGGGCCGCGCGTTCGACGAGGAGAAGGCCGAGATCGCCGCCGCGCGCCGCTTCCCGGCGTTCGCCAACCCCCGCAACGCGGCCAGCGGCGGCCTGCGCCAGCAGATCGAGAAGAAGACCGGCCTCGAGCTCGAAGCAGGCCTCGCGCGCATCGACTCCCTCCAGCTCTACGTTCACGGCATCGGTGCGTGGCAGAACCCTCCGGTCGCCGCGCAGAGCGAGATCTACGACCTCCTGGCATCCTGGGGCCTGCCGACCTCGCCCTACAGCCGCGTCGAGTCGTCCATCGACGGCGTGCTCGCCTTCGTGGCGCATCACGGCGAGCACCGGCACGACGTCGAGCACGAGATCGACGGCGTCGTCGTCAAGGTCGACGAGCTCGCCCTGCACGACGAGCTCGGCGCCACCAGCCGCGCCCCGCGCTGGGCGATCGCGTACAAGTACCCGCCCGAGCAGGTGAACACGAAGCTGCTCGACATCGTCGTCTCGGTCGGACGCACCGGTCGCGCGACGCCCTTCGCGGTCATGGAGCCGGCCAAGGTCGCCGGCAGCGTCGTCCGCCAGGCTACGCTGCACAATCAGGACGTCGTGAAGGTCAAGGGCGTCCTCATCGGCGACACGGTCGTCCTCCGCAAGGCCGGCGACGTGATCCCCGAGGTCCTCGGCCCGGTGGTCGAACTGCGCGACGGCAGCGAACGCGCGTTCGTCATGCCCGCGGACTGCCCCGAGTGCGGCACGCCGCTGCGCCCCGCGAAAGAGGGCGACATCGACCTGCGGTGCCCGAACGCCCGCTCGTGCCCGGCCCAGGTGCGCGGGCGCGTCGAGCACATCGGTTCCCGTGGGGCGCTCGACATCGAAGCCCTCGGCGAGGTCACGGCCGCGGCCCTCACGCAGCCCGAGGTCCCCGACCAGCCGCCGCTCGACACCGAGGCGGGACTGTTCGAGCTGACCGTCGACCAGCTCGTCCCGATCGAGGTCGTCGTCCGCGACTCCGAGACGGGGGAGCGCAAGGTCGACCCCGACACCGGCGAACTCGTGCGGCGCCTGCCGTTCCAGAAGCTGTCGCCCGCGACCTATCCTCCCGGCACCGAAGACCTCGATCCGGCGGAGCGCCGCCGCCGCGGCATCCGGAAGGACTACCGCGAGGTCCGTCCCTCCGAGCAGGCGACGAAGCTCCTCGCCGAGCTCGACAAGGCCAAGACCAAAGACCTCTGGCGGCTCCTCGTGTCGCTCAACATCCGTCATGTCGGGCCGGTCGCCGCCCGCGCGCTCGCGCAGTGGTTCGGATCACTGGATGCCATCCGCGCGGCGTCGCGCGAAGAGCTCGCCGCGGTCGAGGGGGTGGGCGGCATCATCGCCGACGCGGTGATCGACTGGTTCGAGGTCGACTGGCACCGCGAGATCGTCGAGCGGTGGGTGGCCGCCGGGGTGCGATTCGCGATTCCGGGGCACCCCGGGCCGGGGGCGGCGGCGGCCGCGGGCGGCGTGCTCGCGGGACTGACCGTCGTGGCGACCGGATCGCTCGAGGGGTACACGCGCGAGGGGGCTCAAGAGGCGATCCTCGCCGCGGGCGGCAAGGCCGCCTCCAGCGTGTCCAAGAAGACCGACTTCGTCGCCGCGGGTCCGGGCGCCGGTTCCAAGCTCGCGAAGGCGGAGGAGTTGGGCCTGCGGATCCTCGACGCGGCGCAGTTCCGCATCCTGGTCGAGCAGGGCCCGGCGGCGCTCGACGGGGCGCTCGGTGATGGCGGAGCGACGGAGGCTGACGACGCCGGTGAGGTGACGTAGCCGCGGACGGAAGCGCGACGGACGAGGGCCGTAGCCCCCGCCCGTCGCGTCCCGAACCGTGGTGATCAGCTTGCGCAGGCCGACGCGGCCTCGGTGAAGCTGGTCTGCAGCGTGTTCACCTGCTCGCCGATCCCGCTCGCCTGGGAAGGATCGGCCACGACCTTCTCGAGGAAGGCCGCGTAGTCCTGCAGGGCTCCGCTCGCCTTCTGCGCGACGGGGGCGATCTCTTCGTTGGTGATGCTGGAGAACTCCGTGCTGACGTCGGAGGCGAGCTGGGTGAACTGCGCCAGCGTCGCCTGCGGGTCGGAGGTGTTCACCGTCGATCCGGCGCTGCTGACCTCCTCGAGCTGCGTGCGGATGATGTCGCAGGCTTCCTGCTTCGACTGATCCCCGCCGCCGGCCGCGGGGGCGGCGCTCTCCTGCGTCGTGGTGGTCCCGGCGTCGTTCAGGCTCTCGTCGCTCGACTCGGAGTCGCCCGACGACCCGCCGGCACAACCGGTGAGCAGGAGCAGGGCCGAGGCGGCGATGAGTGCGAACGGAGCACGCGTCGTGGTCATGTGATTCCCCCCAAGGTCACATCCGGGCGCGAGTCGGCCCGCGATGCGCCCACGGTACCGATCCGACCGGCGCGCTGACCAGTTCGGTTCGACCCTTGCGCGATCGGCCCCCCTTGCGGCAGGGGTCGACGGCCTTCAGCCGGCGAGGAGCCGATCGCGCACCTGACGGCGCAGCACCTTGCCGATGAGCGAGCGGGGGAGCTCGTCGACGACGACGATGCGCTTCGGGACTTTGTAGGGGGTCAGGATGCCGCGGGCGAAGGCCCGCACCGCCTCGACGTCGACCTCACCCGGCGTCGAAGCGACGACGGCGGCGACGACCTCCTCGCCCGAGTGCGGGTCGGGAAGACCGACGACGGCGACGTCGGCCACCGAGGGGTGCTGACGGAGCACGTTCTCGACCTCCGTGGGGGCGACGTTGAAGCCGCCGGTGATGATGAGCTCCTTGATGCGATCGACGATGCGGACGAATCCGGCCTCGTCGATCGTCACGATGTCGCCGGTGCGGAACCACCCGTCGACGAAGACCCGCGCGGTCTCTTCGGGCTTGCCGTAGTAGCCCGAGAACACCTGCGGCCCCCGGACGAGCAGCTCACCGCGTTCGACGTCGACGCGCGGGTCGTCGGGATCGACGACACGGCATTCGGTTCCCGGCAGCGGCAGACCGACCGTCCCCGCGACGCGATTGTCGGCGACAGGGTTGGCCATCAGGACCGGGGAGCACTCGCTCAAGCCGTAGCCCTCGACGAGGAACCCGCCGGTCGCCTCTTCGAACGGCACGACGAGAGAATGAGGCAGGGCCATCGCGCCCGAGATCGCGACGTCGGTGCCGGTGAGCGCCACGCCCTTCTCGTTCGCCGCGGCGAGGAGGCGCTCGGCGATCGGGGGGACCAGCGGCAGGAACGTCGCGGGGTGCTTCTTCGTCACCGCCAGCACGAGGTCGGGGTCGAACTTGGGGAAGAGCACCAGGCGCGCCCCCATCGACATCGCGAAGGTCAGGCAGAGCGTGAGCCCGTAGGCATGGAACATCGGCAGCACGGCATACACGACGCATCCTTCGCCGCGCACGATCTGCGGCACCCAGGCGCGGGCCTGCGCGGCGTTGGCGAGGAGATTGGCGTGCGTGAGCATCGCGCCCTTGGGGGATCCGGTCGTACCGCTGGTGTACTGGATGATGGCGAGATCCGTCGCGGCCGGCCGGGGATGCGTCTCGGGCAGGGGCGCATGCCGGAGCAGGTCGGCCCAGGTGTCGGCATCCCGAACCGTCGTCGTCAGAGCGGAGCGGGCCTCGCGCGCCTTCGCGATGGGCAGACGCAGCGCGAGGCGGGTGCGCAGCGGCATGGCCTCGGTCACGTCGACCGAGACGAGGGTGTCGACCCTCAGGTCGGCGGGGAAGTCCTGGACCGTGGCGACGACCTTGCTCCACACGATGGCGTGCTTCGCGCCGTGGTCCTCGAACTGCTTGCGCAGCTCGCGCGGCGTGTAGAGCGGGTTGTGCTCGACGACGACGGCGCCCAGGCGCAGCACGGCGTAGAACGCCACGATGTGCTGCGGACAGTTCGGCAGCACGATCGCGACGGGGTCTCCCGCCTTCACCCCGCGCTCGGCGAGGGCTGCGGCGACCCGCGCGATCTCGCGGGCCATCTCGGCGTAGGTCGTCTCGCGGCCGAAGAACTGCAGGGCGGGGGCGTCGGGGTAGTCCCGCACCGAGGCGTCGACGATGTCGACGAGCGACCCGCTCTGCGGCTCCAGGTCTTCGGGGACCCCGGCGGCATAGCTCGAGGTCCAGGGGCGCGGCGGATCGAAGCTCGTCACCCGGCCAGCCTAGGGGCCGGTGCGCGGCGGGGGCGAGGCGGGGACCGCACCGTGTGCGAACTAGACTTGCCGGGTGTCTGAAATCACTCCTGATCTCGTGCGCCATCTCGGTGTGCTCGCCCGGATCCAGTTGAGCGACGAGGAGGTCCAGAGCCTCACCGGCCAGCTGGATGCCATCGTCGACAACATCGCGAAGGTGTCCGAGGTGGCAACCCCCGAGGTCGTCGCGACGAGCCACCCGATCCCGCTCGAGAACGTCTTCCGCCCCGACGTCGTGCAGCAGCAGCTCACGCGCGAGCAGGTGCTGCAGAACGCGCCCGACCAGGCCGACGGCCGGTTCCGGGTGACCGCGATCCTGGGAGAAGAGCAGTGACCGATCTGACCCGCCTCACCGCCGCCGACCTGGCATCCGCGCTCTCGAGCAAAGAGGTGTCGAGCGTCGAGGCCACGCAGGCCCACCTCGACCGCATCGCCGCCGTCGACGGCGACGTCCACGCCTTCCTGCACGTCAGCGACCACGCCCTCGAGGTCGCGGCCGACATCGACCGTCGCCGCGCGGCGGGCGAGCAGCTGCACGAGCTCGCGGGAGTCCCGCTCGCGGTGAAGGACGTGCTCGTCACCACCGACATGCCCTCCACGAGCGGATCGAAGATCCTCGAGGGCTACATGTCGCCCTACGACGCCACGGTCGTCGCGCGCTCGCGCGCCGCGGGCCTCGTGCCGCTCGGCAAGACCAACATGGACGAGTTCGCGATGGGCTCCTCGACCGAGTTCTCGGCGTACGGCCCCACCCGCAACCCGTGGGACCTCGACCGCATCCCCGGCGGCTCCGGTGGAGGCTCGGCCGCGGCCGTCGCCGCCTTCGAAGCCCCGTTGGCCCTCGGCTCCGACACGGGCGGCTCGATCCGCCAGCCCGCGCACGTCACCGGCACGGTCGGCGTGAAGCCCACCTACGGCGGTGTGAGCCGCTACGGCGCGATCGCCCTGGCGTCCAGCCTCGATCAGGTCGGTCCCGTCACCCGCACCGTTCTCGATGCCGGTCTGCTGCACGACGTCATCGGCGGGCACGACGTCAACGACTCGACCTCGCTGTCGGACGCGTGGCCCTCGTTCGCCGCCGCCGCCCGCGAGGGCGCGACGGGAGAGGTTCTGAAGGGACTCAAGGTCGGCGTGATCCGCGAGCTCGACGACCGCGGCTTCCAGAAGGGCGTGTCGGACTCGTTCCGCGCGTCGCTGGCCGCCATGGAGGCGCAGGGCGCCGAGATCGTCGAGATCAGCGCCCCGCACTTCGAGTACGGCGTCGCCGCGTACTACCTGATCCTCCCCGCCGAGGCCTCCAGCAACCTGGCGAAGTTCGACTCGGTGCGCTTCGGCCTGCGGGTCACCCCGCAGGGGACCCCCACCGTCGAGAACGTCATGGCCGCGACGCGCGACGCGGGCTTCGGTCCCGAGGTCAAGCGCCGCATCATCCTCGGCACGTACGCCCTGTCGGCCGGCTACTACGACGCCTACTACGGCAGCGCCCAGAAGGTGCGCACGCTCATCCAGCACGACTTCGACGCCGCGTTCGCGCAGGTCGACGTCATCGCAACGCCGTCGGCGCCGACCACGGCCTTCCGCCTCGGCGAGAAGATCGACGACCCGCTGCAGATGTACCTCAACGACGTGACCACGATTCCCGCGAACCTCGCGGGCGTACCCGGCATCTCGGTGCCGAGCGGTCTCGCCGCAGAGGACGGCCTGCCCGTCGGCATCCAATTCCTCGCCCCCGCCCGTGAGGACGCCCGGCTGTACCGCGTCGGTGCCGCCCTCGAGGCGCTGCTCGTCGACCAGTGGGGCGCCCCGCTGCTCGACAAGGCCCCCACTCTCACGAACGGAGCGTCCCTCTGATGGCGAAAGATGCCCTGATGGACTTCGACGAGGCGCTCGAGATGTTCGAGCCGGTCCTCGGTTTCGAGGTGCACGTCGAGCTCAACACGGCGACCAAGATGTTCTCGGCCGCGCCCAACCCGGCCAACGAGGCCCACCACGGCGCCGAGCCGAACACGCTCGTCGCCCCCGTCGACATGGGTCTGCCCGGCGCCCTGCCGGTGGTCAACGCCGAGGCCATCCGCTCGTCGATCAGCCTCGGACTGGCGCTGGGGTGCTCGATCGCGCCGTCGAGCCGTTTCGCGCGGAAGAACTACTTCTATCCCGACCTCGGCAAGAACTACCAGATCTCGCAGTACGACGAGCCGATCGCCTTCGAGGGCTCGGTCGAGGTCGAGCTCGAGGACGGCACGATCGTGACCGTGCCGATCGAGCGCGCGCACATGGAAGAAGACGCCGGCAAGCTCACCCATATGGGCGGCTCGACCGGGCGTATCCAGGGTGCCGAGTACTCGCTCGTCGACTACAACCGCGCCGGCGTGCCGCTCGTCGAGATCGTCACGAAGCCGATCTTCGGCGCAGAGCACTCCGCCCCCGCGCTGGCGAAGGCCTACGTCGCGACGATCCGCGACATCGTGCGCGGCCTCGGCATCTCCGAGGCGCGGCTCGAGCGCGGAAACCTCCGCTGCGACGCGAACGTGTCGTTGCGCCCCCGCGGCCAGGAGAAGCTGGGCACGCGCACCGAGACGAAGAATGTCAACTCCATGCGTTCGGTCGAGCGTGCGGTGCGCTACGAGATCCAGCGTCAGGCCGCGATCCTCGCCAAGGGTGGGACGATCACGCAGGAGACGCGTCACTGGCACGAGGACACCGGTCGCACCTCCCCGGGGCGCCCGAAGTCGGATGCCGACGACTACCGGTACTTCCCCGAGCCCGACCTGCTGCCCGTCGTGCCCGCCCCCGAGCTGATCGAGGAGCTGCGCGCCGCCCTCCCCGAGCCGCCCGCGGCTCGTCGCCGCCGCCTCAAGAGCGAGTGGGGCTTCACGGACCTCGAGTTCCAGGACGTCGCGAACGGCGGACTGCTCGACGCGGTGGCCGACACGATCGCCGCCGGTGCCGCGCCCGCCTCGGCGCGCAAGTGGTGGACGGGTGAGATCACCCGCGTCGCCAACGCGCAGGAGCGGGATGCCGCCGACCTCGTCTCGCCCGAGAACGTCGCCGCCCTGCAGAAGCTCGTCGACGAGGGGACGCTCACCGACAAGCTGGCCCGCCAGGTGCTCGAGGGCGTCATCGCCGGCGAGGGCACCCCGCAAGAGGTCGTCGACGCCCGCGGTCTCGCCGTGGTCTCGGACGACGGAGCGCTCATCGCCGCGATCGACGAGGCCCTGGCCGCCCAGCCCGACGTGCTCGCGAAGATCCGCGACGGCAAGGTGCAGGCCGCCGGCGCCGTCATCGGCGCGGTGATGAAGGCGATGAAGGGCCAGGCCGACGCCGCGCGCGTGCGCGAGCTCGTGCTGGAGCGCGCCGCCGCGCAGTAGTCGACACCGGATGCCACGGCACCGCGCCCCGCGAGGGGTGGGGCCGTGGCATCCGGCGTTTTCGGGCAGGTGCGCGCGTTCGTTTCCGCACACCCTCGGTCATCTGCGCAGGGTCAGTGGCGACGGGGCGATGGCGGCTGAGGATGTGCGGATCGCTGAGCTACCGCGATCGCCCGCGGTCCGATGTCGGAGGTCCGGGGGAGAATGGATGCCATGGGACGAGGTGACGGAACGGGGCGCATCGTCTCGCGCCCCGACGCCGACGACACGGGCACGGGCATCCTGCACGTGGACATGGACGCCTTCTTCGCCTCGGTCGCCGTGCTCGACGACCCCTCGCTCGCGGGCAAGCCCCTCATCATCGGCGGGTCCGAGGGGCGCGGCGTGGTCTCGAGCGCCTCATACGAGGCCCGCCGCTACGGCGTGAAGTCGGCGATGCCCGTCTCGATCGCGCTGCGCCTGTGTCCCACCGCGATCGTGGTGAACCCTCCGTACCACCGCTACACCGAGATGTCGCGGCAGGTCATGGCGATCTTCCACGACGTCACCCCGCTCGTGGAGCCCCTGTCGATCGACGAGGCCTTCCTCGACGTCCGCGGCGCCCGGCGACTGTGGGGGAGCCCGGGCACGATCGCCCGCGACCTGAGGGCCCGGGTGAAGGCCGAGACCGGCCTCACCTGCAGCATCGGGGTCGCCGCGACCAAGCACGTCGCCAAGATGGCGTCCACCATCTCCAAGCCCGACGGACTGCTCGTGGTCGCCGAGGCCGACACCGAGGCGTTCCTTCGCCCTCGCTCGGTGCGGGCGCTGTGGGGCGTGGGACCCAAGGCGGCCGAGGCGCTCGAGTCCCGCGGCATCCGGCTCATCTCCGACATCCTCGACACCCCGCGGCACTCGCTCGACCAGGTCCTGGGTGCGGCGATGGGGGAGCGGATCTGGCACCTGTCACGGGGCATCGACGCCCGCGAGGTTCACACGGGACGCAGCGAGAAGAGCGTCGGACACGAAGAGACCTTCCACACCGACCTCTCCGACACCCGGTTGCTCCACGTCGAGCTGCGGCGGCTCGCCGACCGCGTCGGTGCGCGCCTGCGCGGGCAGCACTACGAGGCCTCGACGATCTCCATCAAGGTGCGCTTCTCCGACTTCGCGACGCTCAGCCGCTCGCGGACCCTGAAAGAGCCCACCTCCGTCGGCCAGCGCATCGGCGACGCGGCGATCGAGCTCTTCGACTCCATCGACCGGCGCCAGGCCGTCCGCCTCGTCGGCGTTCGCGGCGAGAAGCTGAGGCCCGCGGCGATGGCCGCGACGCTCTGGGACGACGATGCCGAATGGCGTCGGGTCGAGGGGGCGCTCGACGGCGCCATCGCCCGTTTCGGCCGCGGCGCGGTGACGCGCGGTTCGCTGCTCGGCCCCTCGCGCGGCGGGGGAGCGCTGCCGACCAATCCGCGGCCGTCGTACGATCACTGACACGCGGCTCCCCACCGCGCAACGCCCCTGGGAGGTGCCGGGTCGGGCCGGTACGGTGGGGGGCATGCCCAACATCGCATTGGAACTCGGCAAGCAGGCCACCAGTCTCGGCGTCACCTCCGCCTACGGCGAGCAGCAGGACGTCGACGGCGTGCGCATCGTCCCCGTCGCCCTGGTCTGGGCCGGGTACGGTGGCGGCTCGGACGAGCAGGGGAACGGCGGCGGTGGCGGCGGCGGGTACACGCTCCCGCTCGGCGCCTACATCCGACGCGGCGACGACCTGCGGTTCGATCCGAACCTCGTCTCGCTTCTGGCCGTCGGCATCCCGTTCGTGTGGGTCGCCGGTCGCGCCCTCAGCCGTGTCATCCGCGCCCTCAAGAAGTAACGCGGACCCGGTCGACCACGCCCTCGCCGCGGCCCTCGCCGCGGTGACGGCGCGCATCGCCGCGGTCGGAGCGGCGAACCCGGTCGTGGCCGTGGACGGGCGCAGCGGGGCAGGAAAGAGCTCTCTAGCCCGACGCCTCGTCGCGGCCTGGCCCGGGCGCGGACGCGTGCAGCTCGTCGCCCTTGACGACCTGTACCCCGGGTGGGACGGCTTGGCCGACGGCGTCGAGTACGTGCGGCAGACGATCCTCTCGCCGCACGCCCGCGGTCTCGTCGGGGTGTGGGAGAGGTGGGACTGGGAGTCCGGCGCGCGCGCCGAGGCATACGCCGTCGACCCCTCCCTCCCGCTCGTCGTGGAGGGCTCCGGTCTTCTCACCCCCGACATCGCCCGCCTCGCCGACGTGTCGGTCTGGGTCGACGCGCCGCTGCCGTCGCGCAAGGCGCGTGCCCTGGGCCGCGACGGCGACACCTATCGCCCGCACTGGGACCGGTGGGCGGAGCAGGAGGAGCGACACCTCGCCGCGCACGACCCCGCACGCCTCGCCGACCTCGTCGTGTCGGTTCCCTGACGGGGCCGTCCCGCGGTCCTACGCGCGGTCGAGGGCCGCGACGAGGCCGTCGAGGCGGTAGCCGATCCAGTCGTACACGCCGTACCGGGGATCCTGCGGGTCGTGATCGTCATCGGATTGGATACCGAGACGCGTCGCCATCACCAGGCGCAGCGCCGAGAGGGTTCGCATCCACGCGAGAGCTTCGGTCTCGCCGAGGGCGACGGCGATCGTCGCGTCGGGGTCGCTCTCGGGGTCGAGATCAGCGCCGTCAAGACCGAGGGTGTGCAGAACCGTCGCGGCGTCCTGCGAGCGACGCTCGAGAAGGTCACCGCCCGTGAGACGGCGGAACTCGCGGCTCGCGGCGGCATCGTCGGGGTAGGCGTCGGGTTGCAGTCGCTCGATCGCCGGGTCGTCGCCGGGGCGCGACTCGGCCAGCAGGTCGCGGAACTGCCCCACGATGCCCGCGAGATGCAGGGCCTCGAGTCCGCTGATCTCCAGCACGACGATGCGCTCGCTCACGCGGGGTCCTTTCTGACGGTGGCCCAGAGGCTGTAATCGTGCATGGCCTGCACGTGGGCCTCCATGACCTCGCGCGGGCCGCGGGCGACGACGGCGTGGCCGTCGTGGTGCACCGCGAGCATCAGCCTGTTCGCAGTGGGGGCGTCGTACCCGAAGTAGGTGCGGAAGACGTGCGTGACGTAGCTCATGAGGTTGACCGGGTCGTTCCACACCACGGTCTGCCACGACGACGGCGGCGCCGCGGTGAGCTCGGTATCGAGGTCGACATCGAGATCGGGAGTGGCCAGCCCCGTCATCACGCCCACCCCAGTTCGTGCAGCCGCTCGTCGTCGATCCCGTAGAAGTGGGCGATCTCGTGGACGAGCGTGGTGTGGATCTCATCACGCAGTTCGGCCTCGTCCTCGCACGCGGCGAGGTGCGGCTCCCGGTACACGATGATGCGGTCGGGGAGCTCTCCGACGCCGTAACGCTCACGCTCCGTGAGCGCCCACCCGTCGTAGAGCCCGAGCGGATCGAGAGAGCCGTCTTCGGGGCGGTCCTCGACGACGAAGATGACGTTGTCGAGTCCGTCGACCATGTCGTCGGGCAGGCGGTCCAGCTCATCGATCACGAGACGTTCGAATGCCTCGGCGTCCATCTGGAGCGCCGGGCGCGCGTCGACGTCGTCGGTCACGGCGGGCCTCCCGGGGTTGTCGAGCCGTCTCACGGATGCGGGCACCGCTCCCTGGCATCCCGAACCGATTCTACGGCGCGGGGGAGAGAGGGTCTCGAACGACGAAGGCCCGGGAGCGATGCTCTCCGGGCCTTCGAGGGGATGGGGTGGCTAACGGGACTTGAACCCGCGGCCCCCGCGACCACAACGCGGTGCTCTACCAACTGAGCTATAGCCACCATGTGTCTGCCGCAGCAGACAACTGAACAATTATGTCATACGTCGAGCGCGAACGACGACACGGCCGACGCCGAGACGGCCTTGGCCTCGTCGCTCGTGGGCCCCGGCTGGGGAACGAAGACCGCGGCGCGGTAGTACGCGAGCTCGCGGATGGACTCGCGGATGTCGGCCAGGGCGCGGTGCCCGCCGTTCTTGGTGGGCGCCTGGAAGTACGCGCGGGGGTACCAGCGGCGCGAGAGCTCTTTGATGCTGGACACGTCGACGTTGCGGTAGTGCAGCCAGCGGTCGACGCGGGGCATGTACTTCGCCAGGAACATGCGGTCGGTGCCGATGGTGTTGCCGGCGAGCGGCGCCTTCCCCTCGACCGGCGCGAACCGCTGGATGTACTCGAGCGTCTGGAACTCGGCATCCGCCAGGCTCACCCCGTTCGGGATCTCCTCGAGCAGGCCCGAGGAGCGGTGCATCTCGGTGACGAAATCGCCCATGTTGGCGAGTGCGGAGTCGTCGGGTTTGATGACGATCTGGAAGCCGGGGTCGAGCACGTTGAGCTCGAAATCGGTGATGACGACGGCGATCTCGACCAGTTCGTCGACGCCCAGGTCGAGCCCGGTCATCTCGCAGTCGATCCAGACGAGCCGGTCGTTCTCGGAGGCGTTTACCATCCCCACATTCTAGTGAGGGGTCCCGACACCGGCTTCGGTCCCCCAGACACGATTCGAACGTGTGACCGGCGGATTAGAAGGCCGCTGCTCTATCCACTGAGCTACTGGGGGTCGTGATCAGGATATCGCCCGACTCCGGCGCGCCGCACCAGCCCCTGGCGCGTCCGCCGCGGCGGGGGTACATTCCGGCGAAAGAGAGCAAAGGAGCACTCATGTCCGAGACGGTGACACGACGCATCTGGGTGGCCTACGGCCCGAACGGTGTGGTCGGGAAGATCCAGAAGGATGCCGACGGCTACCGCGTGCACATGGCGGGCAAGGACGAGCCGCTCGGCGTCTACCCCACGATGGAGATCGCCAAGAACGCCGTGCACTCCCACCTCAAGCCCGGCAGCGAGAGGCCTGAGTTCCGGGAGCACTGAGCGCGGCCTGAGCCGCGGGCGCCGGGGATTCGTCTCCGGCGCCCTCTTCACCCTCGCGCCCTTTTCACGCTCGCGCCCTTTTCACGCTCGCGCCCTTCTCGCGCTCGCGCCCTTTTCACGCTCGCGCCACCTTCACGCTCGCGCCACCGAGCGCGGGGGAGCGGCGTGCGTCGGTGCGGCGAGTAGCGGGAGGGCCAGGTGCACGAGGGGTCCGATCCCGAGGGCGAACACGACCGTACCGATGCCGACGGTTCCTCCGAGCAGCCAGCCCAGCAGCAGGACCGAGCCCTCGACGCTCAGCCGGCACGCCCAGATCGGCCACCCGAAGCGCGCATTCATCCCCGTCATCAGTCCGTCGCGCGGCCCGGGCCCGAAGTGGGCTCCGATGTAGAGACCGGATGCCACGGCCACCAGCACCACACCCGCGACGAGCATGAGGGCCTGGAGCCAGAACGTGTCGGGGTGGGGGAGGACGCCGAGCGAGAGCTGCAGACTCGTTCCGACGAGGAGGATGTTCGCGACGGTTCCCACACCGGGCTTCTGCCGGAGGGGGATCCACAGGAGCAGAACGCCCAGTCCGACGATGTTCGTGATCCAGCCGATGCCGATCCCCGACACCCGCGACAGCCCCTGTGCGAAGACGGTCCACGGGTCGACGCCGAGCCCGGCGGCGACGGTGACGGCGCACCCGAAGCCGTAGAGCACGAGTCCGACGAAGAGGCGCACGATCCGAGAAGGCATGGGGGAATCCAATCACGGGATTGGCTACGTGCAAGGATGCCAATTCGACTACCGTGGCCGCATGGACTCTCGCGTATCGGCTCGAACCCTGGCATCGGCGCTGGGCGGGTGGCGGGGGAGCGGTCCGGCCTACGAGTCCCTCGCCGACGGTGTGCGCCTGCTCTGCCTCGACAACCGACTGGCGCCCGCCACCGCTCTGCCGGCGGAACGCGAGCTGGCGGCCGCCCTCGGGGTGAGCCGCACCACGGTGGCCGCCGCCTATCAGAGCCTGCGCGACACCGGTCACATCGAGAGTCTGCGCGGCAGCGGAAGCGTGACTCTGCCGCTGCGTCGCACCGATCCGGGGCGACACGAGCTCGACGCCGAGACGATCGACCTGCAGCAGGCGAGTCCCGCGGCGTGGCCGGGACTTCCCGGGGTCATGGCCGAGGTGGTCCAGGACGCCCCCGCACTCGTCGCGCGCATCGGCTACGACGTCGTGGGCGACCCGGGCCTGCGCACGGCGATCGCCGAGCACTACCGCGAACGCGGCCTGGCGACCACCGCCGACCAGATCCTCGTGACGACTGGAGCGCAGAGCGCGATCCATCTCATCGCGTCCGTCCTGCTGCACCGCGCGGACCGCGTCTTGATCGAGACACCCACTTACCCGCACGCGGCCGACGCCTTCCGGCGGGTCGGAGCGCGTCTGGTGGGCGTGCCCGTCGACTCCAGGGACGGGTGGGACCTCGACCGCGCGGAGCAGACGTTCGCCCGGACGCTCCCGTCGCTCGCCTACCTCATGCCGGACTTCCACAACCCCACCGGACGCACGATGTCGGAGGCCGACACGGAGGCCTTCCTCGCCGGCGCGCGCTCTGCGGGCACCCTGCTGGTGCTCGACGAGACCACCGCGCAGCTCGACATCGACCGCCCCACCGGCCCGGCACGGTTCCCCGACGACGACCGCGTCATCCGGGTGGGGTCGCTGGGCAAGACCGTGTGGGGTGGGTTGCGGGTGGGGTGGGTGAGGGCCGCTCCCGACATCGTCCGCCGGCTGGCGAGCGGTCGCCCCGTGCACGATCTGGGAACGCCCGAACTCGAGCAGGCCATCGCGGCTCGTCTGATTCCCCGCCTCGGTGAGATCGCCGCGCAGCGCGGCACCCTTCTGCGGGCCGGACGTGACAGCGTGGTCGAGGAGCTGCGCCGGCTCCTGCCCGAGTGGGAGATTCCCGACGTCACCGGCGGAGTCTCGCTGTGGGTGGGGATCGGAGAGCCGCTGAGCACGCCGCTGGTCATGTCGGCCCGCGCCCGGGGGCTTGCCCTCTCGGCGGGGTCGCGGTTCGCGGTCGAGGGTGGCCACGATCGCCGGCTGCGCGTGCCGTTCACGGCATCGCCGCCGACGTTGCGGCGAGCCGTCGGCATCCTTCGCGCCGCGTGGGACGACGTGCGAGGCGGGAGCGACGTTCCGACACGCACCGACTTCGCGACCGTGGTCTGAGCGGTGCGGCGCCGACGGCCCCGATCGCTCGGGGCGGCCCCGATCGGCGCGGCCGCGCCGCCTCACCGCAGGTAGCGCAGACACTCGAGCGCGTCGGTGGACGACCAGAACTCGCCCAGGCGACGGAAGCTGCCGGTGGCGGTGTGGAACCGCTCGGCGGCGTAACGCCAACCCCCCTCGGCCGCGATGGCGCGGACGTGGCCCACGACCACCCCGCGCGGGTCGGCGATGCGCCACAGGCCCGCGGCGACGTGCGTCGCCGCTCCCCACCCGGCCGGACGCGGGGCCGGGGCGAGGTCGTTCCACAGTGCGGTGCTCATGCGATGACGGTAGAACCAACCTCCGACATTGCCCCGGCCGTTTGCCGCGCCCCTCCCTCCCCAGGCGGCGAGGTGGGCGAGTTCTCCACGGAACGGGGAGAGGAGCCGTTCGTGCGGGTGCGGATCCGGCCATCCTGAGCGTGGCTCCGGCATCCGTCGGGCACACGGATGCCGGAGCGCACACCCCGTCGAGAGGAAGCAAGGACATGAGCGATCACATCACCCTGGTGGGCAACATCGTCGGCGAACTGGAGCAGCGCTCCACGCGGAACGGAGGTCCGATCGCAGCCTTCCGGCTCGCCGTCGGCGAACGTCGACTCGATCGGGAGCGGGGGGAGTGGGTGGACGGCCACACGAACTACTACAACGCCTCGGTCTTCGGCGATCTCGGCGCGCACGCGCTGACGTCGCTGCGCAAGGGGCAGCGGGTCGTGCTGACCGGCCGGCTCCGACTGCGCGAGTGGGAGAACGAGAGTAAACGCGGCGTCAGCGCCGATGTGACCGTCGACGCGATCGGACACGACCTGCGCTGGGGGACCTCGACGTTCGAGCGAGCGGGCAAGCCGTCGGCCGACGCGCTCGCGGGCGGCGCAGAGGCGGTGGCTGCGGCGGCCGAGGAGGCGTGGGCGGCTCCGGGCGTCGACGAGAGCACGAACGGCCTCGACGTGATCGGCGTGGGTGCCGGAGTGGAGGGCGCGCCTTCGGCGGGAGCGCGAGAGGACGGGCCGTTCTGAGTCCGGGTGCCGGGCCGTGGTCGGGTCGCGGAGCCGACTCACCCGCGGCCCGGATCACGGCGGCCGGGTCCGTAGACTCGGACGCGTGTCTCGTCTCTTCGGTCGTCCCCTCGCCGCCCTGACCGTCGTCGCGGTGCTCGGCCTGGCCGGGTGCACCGGCCAGACCCCCGACCCGGGTTCCGTCGGCACGGCGGATGCGTCGGCCTCGGCGGCCGAGACGTCCGCCGCCCAGACCCCCTCGGCGGACGCGTCCGCCTCCACCGTCCCGACCGCCGCGGCGCCCACCTTCGTCGCGGGTGGGACGGCGGCGCAGAACCTGCCGTTCTTCGCACAGGTCGTGTCGGGCGTGTGGTCGGGGCCCGATCAGGCGAAAGGTCGCGCCTACATCGACGCCCTGACGGCGGCGGGCTTCGACAAGGCGGCGATGCAGGTGACCGCCGATCAGTCCACGATCGGCAACCCCGCCGAGAGCATCGAGTTCTCGGTGCGCAGCGGCGACGAGTGCCTCGTCGGGCAGGTCGGGCCCTCGATCGGCAACCCCGTCACGTCGGTGCTTCCGGGGCTCTCGTCGGGCGGGTGCCTGATCGGGCAGACGCGCACGATCGACTGGTGACATCGCGCCGTCCCCCGTCGGCGAGAGGTCTCATCGCCCCTAGACTGGATGGGTTATGGCGGAATACATCTACTCCATGGTCCGCGCCCGCAAGGCTGTGGGCGACAAGCTGATCCTCGACGACGTCACCATGTCGTTCCTCCCCGGTGCCAAGATCGGCATGGTCGGGCCGAACGGTGCGGGTAAGTCGACGATCCTGAAGATCATGGCGGGGCTTGACAACCCCTCCAACGGCGAGGCGCGGCTCAGCCCGGGCTTCACCGTGGGCATCCTCATGCAGGAGCCCGAGCTCGACGACAGCAAGACGGTGCTGGAGAACATCCAGGACGGCGTCGCGATCAAGCCGAAGCTCGACCGGTTCAACGAGATCTCGGCCCTCATGGCCGACCCCGACGCCGACTTCGACGCCCTGCTCGCCGAGATGGGCACCCTGCAGGAGGAGATCGACGCCGCCGACGGCTGGGACCTCGACTCGCAGCTCGAGCAGGCGATGGACGCCCTGCGCACCCCGCCCGCGGACGCGTCGGTCGTGCCCCTCTCGGGTGGTGAGCGTCGCCGCGTGGCCCTGGCGAAGCTGCTGCTGCAGAAGCCTGATCTCCTGCTCCTCGACGAGCCCACCAACCACCTCGACGCCGAGAGCGTGCTCTGGCTCGAGCAGCACCTCAAGGCCTACAAGGGCGCCGTCATCGCCATCACGCACGACCGGTACTTCCTCGACAACGTCGCGGAGTGGATCGCCGAGGTCGACCGCGGGCACCTGTACCCCTACGAGGGCAACTACTCGACCTACCTCGAGAAGAAGGGGCAGCGTCTCGACGTCCAGGGCAAGAAGGACGCCAAGCTCGCCAAGCGCTTGAAGGAAGAGCTCGAGTGGGTCCGCTCGAACGCCAAGGGCCGTCAGGTCAAGTCCAAGGCGCGCCTCGCCCGTTACGAGGAGATGGCGGCCGAGGCCGAGCGCACGCGCAAGTTGGACTTCGACGAGATCCAGATCCCCGCTGGCCCGCGCCTGGGCAGCATCGTCATCGATGCCAAGAAGCTCGAGAAGAGCTTCGGCGACCGATCGCTCATCAGCAACCTGAGCTTCAACCTGCCCCCGAACGGCATCGTCGGCGTCATCGGCCCGAACGGTGTGGGTAAGACCACTCTGTTCAAGACGATCGTCGGACTCGAGCCCCTCGACGGCGGCACGCTGAAGATCGGTGAGACCGTGAAGATCAGCTACGTCGACCAGTCGCGCGCCAACATCGACCCCGAGAAGACGCTGTGGGAGGTCGTGTCGGACGGGCTCGACATCATCACCGTGGGCAAGACCGAGATCCCCTCGCGCGCCTACGTGTCGAAGTTCGGCTTCAAGGGGCCCGACCAGCAGAAGAAGGCAGGCGTGCTCTCCGGTGGTGAGCGCAACCGTCTCAACCTGGCCCTGACGCTGAAAGAGGGCGGCAACCTGCTGCTCCTCGACGAGCCGACGAACGACCTCGACGTCGAGACGTTGAGCTCGCTCGAGAACGCCCTGCTCGAGTTCCCCGGCTGCGCCGTGGTCATCACGCACGACCGGTGGTTCCTCGATCGCATCGCGACGCACATCCTGGCCTACGAGGGCACCGAGGAGAACCCCGACCAGTGGCACTGGTTCGAGGGCAACTTCGAGGCCTACGAGGCGAACAAGATCGAGCGTCTCGGCGCCGACGCCGCCAACCCGTCGCGCTCGACCTACCGCAAGCTCACGCGTGACTGACGATCGTTCGACGATCCCCGACGAGGGTCCGGCCGACGCCGGGCCCTCGCGGGTGCACGTGCCCATCCACCTCCGGTGGGGCGACCTCGACGCGCTCGGTCACGTGAACAACACCTCGATGCTGAAGCTGCTCGAAGAGGCACGGTTGCGCGCCTTCTGGCACAGCGACGACGAGGGCGAGCCGCTTCCCACGGCCATCTTCGACATGGACGTGCTCGAGAACGGCGGTGCCCGCGCGACACTCATCGCCCGGCAGGAGATCGAGTACCTCCGGCCCGTGCCGTACACGCAGCGCCCTCTCGACGTGCACATGTGGATCGGCGCGATGGGCGGCTCCAGCGCGGACATCTGCTACGAGGTCTACAGTCCCGTCGGCGAGGCCGAACCCGTGCTCTACGCCCGGGCCACCGCCGTCACGGTGCTCGTCGACACCTCGACCGGTCGGCCCACCCGCTGGACCGACGCCGAGCGCTCCGCGTGGGCGCCCTACATCGGCGACCCGATCGAGTACCGCCGGCGCCCCTCGCGCGGCTGAGTCCTATGAGCGTGCCACCGCGGCGCCCCCTCGAGGGGCCCGGGCGCTCGCACACCGACCGGACCAGCGCGCGAACCCCCGCGGATCGCCGGGTTTCCGGCATCCGGGATCACTCGCGCGGGACGCGCACCATGACCTCCTGCGCGACGCTCGCGAGGAGAACGCCGTCGCGCGTGTAGATGCGGCCCGTCGACAGGCCGCGACCGCCGCGGGCGTTGGGCGACTCCTGCACGTACAGCAGCCAGTCGTCGACCCGGCCGGGGCGGTGCCACCACATGGCGTGGTCGAGGCTCGCGACCCGGAGTCCGGGGGCGTTCCACGCCACGCCGTGGGCCCGCATGATCGATTCCTGGATCGTGAGATCGCTGAGATACGCGAGGGCGGCTCGGTGCACCGCCGGGTCGTCGCCGATCGGGCGTCGAAGTCGCATCCACACCGCCTGGCGCGGCACGTGCTCTCCCTCGACGGCCGAGTACAGCGGCGAGGTCACGTGCCGTACGTCGACGGGGCTCTCGGAGAAGATCCGACGGCTCATCGGGTGCAGGGCCTCGATGTCGAGGGCGGGGGAGTCGTCGGGCTGCGGGATGCCCTCGGGCATCGGCTCGAAGTGCTCGAGACCGGGATCCTCGTCCTGGAACGACGAGATCATCGAGAAGATCGGCACCCCGGACTGGAATGCCTGCGTCCGACGCGTCGAGAACGAGCGGCCGTCGTGGATGCGGTCGACCGAGAAGGTGATTCCGTCGTCCGGGTCTCCCGGACGCAGGAAGTATCCGTGCATCGAGTGCACGGAACGCTCCGGGGGGAGCGTGCGCGAGGCCGCGACGATGGTCTGCGCGAGCACCTGGCCGCCGTAGACGCGACCGGTCGGCATCGGCTGCGACACGCCCGTGAAGATGTCCTCCGTCGTGCGCGCGCCCGCGTCGCGCAGATCGAGCACGGCGAGCAGAGACGCGACGGGATCGTGGGCCTCGGTCACTCTGTCTCCCGTTCCGGCGCGATGGAGCCGCACCGCTTGATAGTTTAGGGCGGGTGTCCGCGCGCCTGTTGTTCCCCGACCCGCAGGCGGCAGCCGACCTGCTCACCTTCGCCGCCCGAACGATCCGTCTGGGTGACGGAACCGTCCGGCTGCGCGCCGAGGCGGGCGTGCTCGTCGCCACCGCCGCCCCTCTCGCTCCGCGGGGACTGCTCGACGCGACTCCCACGGTGCTGGGGCTGCGCGTCTCGGCGATCGACCCCGAACTCGAGTGCGATCTGGTGGTGGAGGCGTCTGCCCTGCTCCCGGCCCCCGACGACGCCACGGCCGTCGTGCTGCCCGAGACCGCGACCTCTCCCGCCTGGGCCGGCATCTCGCCCCCGCGCGGAGGATGGGAGCAGACGGATGCCATCGACGCGGCCGTTCTGGCCTCCCGCGCTCAGTACGGGGTCGCGGCCGTCGCCGACGCGCTTCCTGCCGACGCCGGCGAAGACGTGGTGCGACTGGTCCGGGCGCAGGTGTGGGGCCCGCCCGACGACGCCCTGGGCGGTCTGCCGCTGGGAACGGCGTTCGCAGCTTTCGCCCTGGGCTTCATCGCCGGGTCCGAAGAGGCGCCCGTGCGCCGCAGCGGGGCCTGGACGCGAGTGAGCCTCGCGCGCGGGCACGTGCTCGTGCGGGGCCCGGTGCGGTCGGGTCTCACCGCGGTCCGCTCCACCGGCAGCTGATCCAGCAAGCGCACAGGTGGCCTCTTTACGCTGAACACAGCAAGGGGAGTACTCCCGACGCGGCGTATCCGTCATCACGAGCCCACGGTTGGGTTCCGGGTGCGTCGGTCCGAAAGGGCGGAGGAGACCTTGACGTCGCGGCAGCATGCCGCCCGTCGAGAGGTTTCCCCCATGGTCTCGTTCTCCCGTCTGTTCGATCTCGCCTCCAAGGCCGCCGGTAAGGCCGCGTCGTCGCCGCGGACGCCGGGGGCTGCCGGCGGCAAGGACTGGCGCGATATGGTGCGCTCCGCCGCCGACGCCGTCACGGGCGACCGCCGCGCGGACGCGCCGCCGGCAGCGCCGCCCTGGAGCACCACGCACGCCGCGACCGGTCGGTACGCCCCGCCCGCGGCATCCGGTTCGTCCTCGGCCCTGTCGGCCGACGACCGCGCGGCGATCGCCCGCTACGACTACCTGCTGCGCACCGCCGACCCCGATCGGGTCGAGCAGATGCACCGCGAGGCGTTCGCCCGTCTCACCCCGGCGCAGCGCGCGCACGTGAAGGAGCGGATGGATGCCGATCTCGCCCCGCACGAGCGTCCTCGGACCGACGCCGCGGACGACCTCGCACGCACCGCTGCGCGTGCGGAGGCCGCGCGCCCGGGGCGCATGTCGGGGCTGCTGGCGAAAGCCGGCCGCGGGGGTCTGATCGGCGCAGGCGTCGTCGGGGCCGGAGGGCTGTTGGCCGCGGTGGCCGGCGGAGCGATCGTCAGCGCCGTCGCGGGCCCGCTGCTCGCGCACGCCGGACAGATGGGCGTCGACTTCGCGGGGCTCGCAGAGGGGGTCGACCTCGAGGCGATGGCATCCGGCGTCGATCTCGCCTCGCTCGCGGAGGACACCGGCATCGGCGAGTGGGCGGGTGGCGCTCAGGATGCCTGGTCGGGCGCCGGCGAGCAGATCAGCGGGTTCGGCGAGGGGCTGTCGAACCTCGACATCCCCGGGTTCGGCGACTTCCTCGGGCGGTGAGTCCGGCGGCGGTCAATCGCTCGCGCGGATCGGGAGCCCCGTGTCGGGGCGCCCGCCCTGCTGAGGGCCGATGCCGCGCGGCTCGAACGTGTTGACCATCGCGTACGCCGCCCGTTCGAGGTAGTCCCACAGGGGCGCTTCGAACGCGGGCGGCAGCGAGATCTCATCGACGGCCGCGCGCATGTGGCGCAGCCACCGGTCCCGCGCGTCGGGGTCGACGTGGAACGGCATGTGGCGCATGCGCAGGCGCGGGTGCCCGCGGGTCTCACCGTACGTCGTCGGTCCGCCCCAGTACTGCGCGAGGAACAGCGTGAGGCGCTCGGCGGCCGGGCCGAGGTCTTCCTCGGGGTACATGGGCTTGAGCACCTCGTCGGAGGCGACCCCGCGGTAGAACGCATCGACGAGGCGGCGGAAGGTATCCATGCCGCCGACCTGGTCGTAGAAGCTGACGGGCTCGGTCACGACTCGTCCTTCTCGTCGGCGCGCACGGCCGGGGGCGTGGGTTTGGGCTGGCCGGCACCGGGCGCGGGCGGCAGATCGACGATCGCTGTGGGGGTGTCGTCTCGCACGGCCTTCTTCTTCACCTTCGGTGCGGGGGCGTCGGCCGTGTGATCCTCGACGGTCTCCGACACGTCGAGCTTGCTGCGGCGGGGGCGCCAGATCGGGCGGCTTGCCGCGACGGGGACCTGGGTCTCCTTCGTCTTCGGCGGGTGCGCTCCGCGGACGCTCTGAGCGCCCTCGGCGCCGGTCAGCACGATCGAGTTCAGCTGCGGCAGCGCGATGCCCATCGCGTCGATCGCCCTCTTCAGACGCGCGCGCAACTCGCGGGCGACGTCGTCCTTCGCACTCGAGCGCGTCTTCATGACGAGCCGGATGACGAGGGCGTCGCCACTGATGGACTCCAGGCCCCAGATCTCGGGCTGCTCGATGATGCGCGAGCGCCACTTGGTCTCTTTCGCCATCGTCTTCGCCGCGGTGAGCATGGCCTTCTCGACGTCGTCGATGTCGGCGTCGACCGGCACGGCGAGGTCGATGATGACGCGCGACCAGCCCTGCGACATGTTGCCGATGCGCGTGATCTCGCCGTTGCGCACGTACCAGAGCGTGCCGTTGACGTCGCGGACGTGGGTGATGCGGACGCTGACGAACTCGACGATTCCGGTCGCGAGCCCGAGGTCGACGACGTCGCCGATGCCGATCTGGTCCTCGGCCACGATGAAGATGCCGTTCAGCACGTCTTTGACGATGTTCTGCGCGCCGAAGCCGAGGCCGGCGCCGATCGCGGCGGTCAACAGCGTCAGTGAGGCGAGGGCATTAGGAGCGACGATCCCGGCGATCCACACCAGGGCGACGATCACGAGGATCACGTTGACGATGTTCTGCAGGATCGTGCCGAGCGTGCGGGTGCGCTGCACCAGTCGCACCGCACTGAGCGGTGAGCGGTCGAGCGCCTGCGTATCGTCGACGCGCGCTTTGCTCTTGGCGCCGTTGACGATGCGGTCGACCACGCGGCGGATGATGACGCGGAGGATCCAGGCGGCGACGGCGACACCGACTATGATGCCCAGGATTTGCAGCAGCGTGCTGCCGAAGCTCAGCAGCTGGCCGCCGATCCAACTCAGGTTGTCGGAATTCACCAGATCGGCGGGCGAGGTGAAGGTGGGCGTGGGGCTCGGTTCGGGGGTTTCGGCGAGAACGAACATCGGATTCAGCCTAACGACGGATGCCTCGGCGCCGGCTGAGCGTCGAGGCATCCGCCACAGCGGTCGTCAGGCGTCGCGCGAGCGCAGGGCGACCCACCCCACCAGCAGCGGACCGACGACCCACCCGGCCATCGTGAGGGCGGGTTCGAGCAGGTCCTCGGCCCCGGGCTGCGTCAGGGAACCTGCCGCGCTGACGGGGAGGTACGTGCCCGACTCGACCACCCACATCCAGTCCGGGCCCGCGATGGAGAAGAGGCTGAGCATGATCGGCAGCACGAACAGCACACCGACCGTCACGGCGATGGCCCCCGCGCCGCTGCGCAGCAGGAAGCCGAAGCCGACCCCCATCAGGGTGAAGCAGGCCATCGACAGCACGCCGAGGGCCAGCGGAACGACCGAATCGGCCGGCGACGTCCAGTCGATGCTCGTGCCGAGCAGGGGTGCGGTGGCCGCGATCGCGACGGCGTAGATGACAACCGTGGTCGCCATCATGGTGAGCGCGACGATGATCGCCTTCGCCAGGAGCACCGCGCCCCGGCGCGGTTCAGCGGTCAGCGTCGAGCGGATCATGCCGGTGGAGTACTCCCCGGTCACCACGATCGCGCCGAGGATGCCGGCCACGAGCATCGTGAACTGGGTGGGCGCCAGAATGACGTTCGTCGGCGCCATGCCCCCTTCGAATCCGCTCGTGGCGAGCGCGATGAGCAGCGAGATCCCCACCGACAGCGCGGCCGTGACGCCGAGCGACCACCAGGTCGAGCGGAGCGTGAGGATCTTGATCGCCTCGCTCTTGAGGAGGTGCGCGAAGCTGAGGCGGTGGGTGCCTGTGTGCGTCGCCCGGCGGGGCGCGGCGGCGAGGGCGGTCATGCGATCTCCTTGGTCTTGTACTCGACGGAGTCGTCGGTCAGCGCGAGGTAGGCGTCTTCGAGCGAGCCGACCCGCGGGCTGAGTTCATAGAGGGGGATGCCGTGAGCGGCGGCGGTGTCGCCGACGGTCTCGGGCGTGATCCCGGTGATCTGCGCCGCACCCGGCTCGACGGCCGAGATGGTGGCATCCGGGATCTCGAGGGCGGCCACGAGCTCGCTCAGACGGGGGGAGCGCACGACGAGCGTGGTCGTGGTCCAGGTGCGCACGAGCTCGGCGAGCGGGGCGTCGGCCAGGACTCGGCCGCGGCCGAGGACGATGACGTGGTCGGCGGTCTGCGACATCTCGCTCATGAGATGACTCGACAGCAGCACCGTGCGACCCTCGGCGGCGAGGTGCCGCACGAACTGGCGCACCCACCGCACGCCCTCGGGGTCGAGCCCGTTGACCGGTTCGTCGAGGATGAGCGTGTGCGGGTCGCCGAGCAGGGCCGCCGCGATCCCGAGTCGCTGCCCCATGCCGAGGGAGAAGCCGCCGGCGCGCTTGCCCGCGACGGCGCCGATCCCGGTGAGCTCGATGACCTCGTCGACGCGCTGGGTGCCGATGCCGTGCGTGGCGGCCATCGCGCGCAGGTGGTTCCGCGCCGATCGACCGGTGTGGATGGCCTTGGCATCCAGCAGCACGCCCACCTCGGTGAGGGGGGAGCGCAGGTGCCGGTAGTCCTGACCGCCCACAGTGACGTGTCCCGCGGTGGGGCGGTCGAGCCCGACGATCATGCGCATCGTCGTCGACTTGCCCGCACCGTTGGGGCCGAGGAAACCGGTCACCCGGCCGGGGGCCACCGTGAACGAAACGCCGTCGACGGCGGTCTTGTCGCCGTATCGCTTGGTGAGGTTCTCTGCAACGATCATGGCTTCCACGCTACGGAGGGGCCTCCGTGCGCCGCGTCCCTCGAAAGGATGACCCGGCCTGCCGCGAGGATGACCGGAAACGACGGATGCCCCCTCCCGAGGGGGAGAGGGCATCCGATCGAGCGGGACGGATTACTGCGCGTCGCGCTCCTGCACGGCCAGGGCGCGCTCGACACCGGCGAGGTTCTCGCCGACGAGGCGGCGAAGGGCGGGCGCGGCGTCGGCGTTCTGCGCCAGCCACGCGCGCGTCGCATCCCGCAGGGCGGTGTTCGCCAGAGCGGCCGGGTAGAGCCCCACGATGAGGTAGTTCGCGATCTGGTAGCTGCGCGACTCCCAGATGGGCAGCAGCATCGCGAAGTACGGCTCGACGAAGTCGGCGAGCACGTCGACCGTCGCGGGGTTCGTGAAGCCGGCGGCCGTCGACCGCACGATGGTGTTGGGGGCGTCGGTGCGCTCGATGAGCGAGTCCCAGGCCTCCTGCTTCGCCTCGTGCGAGGGCAGCGACGCCTTGGCCATGGCAGCGAACTCACCGCCCTTGGCCGTGTTGTCGGCGGCGCGCGCCTCGTCGATGTCGGCCGCAGTGACCGCACCCGCAGAGGCGAGCGAGACCAGCAGCTGCCATGACAGGTCGGTGTCGATCTCGAGGCCCTCGAGGGTCGTCGTGCCGTCGCGCAGGGCCTTCACCGTCTCGGCGTGCGCCGGAGTGGCGGCGGCCGAAGCGAACGCGGTGACGAACTGCAGCTGGCTGTCGCTACCGGCCTCGGCCTTCTGCGCGAGCTCCCACAGCCCGTCGGCCACGCGCGCGCGCGCGGCGGCGCGGGTCGACGGCGCGACGTACGAGTTCGCGGCGAGCTGCAGCTGCCCGAGGGTCGTGCGCACGGTGGTCGACTCGGTCTCGGAGCCGATGTTCTGCAGGACGAGGTCGAGGTAGTCGGTCGCCGAGGACTCGGCATCCCGAGTCTGATCCCACGCCGCACCCCACACGAGCGAGCGCGCGAGCGGGTCGGAGATGTCCTTGAGGTGCGCGATGGCGGTGGACAGCGAACGCTCGTCGAGGCGGATCTTCGCGTAGGCGAGGTCGTCGTCGTTGAGCAGGACGAGATCGGGACGACGGATGCCGCGCAGCTCGGCGACCTCGGTCCGGTCGCCGTCCACGTCGATCTCGATGTGGTGCACGCGCTCGAGGGCGCCGCCCTCGGTGAGGGAGTAGAAGCCGACACCGAGGCGGTGGGGGCGGATGGTCGGGTAGTCGCTCGGTGCGGTCTGCACGATGGCGAAGCGCGAGATCGTGCCATCGGAGCCCTCTTCGATGAGCGGGGTCAGGGTGTTCACGCCCGCCGTCTCGAGCCACTTCTTGGCCCAGTCGCCCAGGTCGCGGCCGCTGGTGGCCTCGAGCTCGACGAGCAGGTCGCCCACCTCGGTGTTCGACCACTGGTGCTTCTGGAAGTACGCGGCGACCCCGGCGAAGAACTGCTCGATGCCCACCCACGCGGCGAGCTGCTTGAGCACCGACCCGCCCTTGGCGTAGGTGATGCCGTCGAAGTTGACCTGCACGTCTTCGAGGTCGTTGATCTCGGCGACGACGGGATGGGTCGAGGGCAGCTGGTCCTGGCGGTAGGCCCAGGTCTTCTCCATGGCGTTGAAGGTCGTCCAGGCGGCCTCCCACTCGGTGGCCTCGGCGGTGGCGATGGTCGAAGCCCACTCGGCGAACGACTCGTTCAGCCACAGGTCGTTCCACCACTTCATGGTCACGAGGTCGCCGAACCACATGTGGGCGAGCTCGTGCAGGATCGTCACGACGCGACGTTCCTTCACGGCATCCGTCACCTTGCTGCGGAAGACGTAGGTCTCGGTGAAGGTGACCGCCCCGGCGTTCTCCATGGCGCCCGCGTTGAACTCGGGGACGAAGAGCTGGTCGTACTTGGCGAAGGGATAGGGGAAGCCGAACTTCTCCTCGAAATAGGCGAAGCCCTGCCGGGTCTTGTCGAAGACGTAGTCGGCGTCGAGGTACTGCCACAGGCTCTTGCGCGCGAACACGCCGAGGGGGATGACGCGGCCGTCGGCGCTGGTGAGCTCGCTGTAGGTGGCCTCGTAGGGGCCGGCCACGAGCGCGGTGATGTACGACGAGATGCGCGGGGTGGCGGGGAAGTCCCAGCGGGCGGTGTCGTCCGAGACGGCGACCGGCTCGGGCGTGGGGGAGTTGGAGACGACCTTCCAGCGCGCGGGCGCGGTGACCGAGAAGGTGAAGGCGGCCTTCAGGTCGGGCTGCTCGAAGACCGTGTACATGCGGCGCGAGTCGGGCACCTCGAACTGCGAGTAGAGGTAGACCTCGCCGTCGACGGGGTCGACGAAGCGGTGCAGGCCCTCACCGGTGTTGGTGTACTCGCAGTCGGCCTCGACGACGAGCTCGTTCTCGGCCGCGAGGCCCTCGAGCGCGATGCGCGAGTCGGAGAAGACGGTGGCGGGGTCGAGCGAGCGGCCGTTCAGCGTCACGGAGTGCACGGTGCGCGCGATGAGGTCGATGAAGGTCGACGAGCCCTCGGTGGCGGCGAACGCCACGACGGTTCGCGAGGAGAAGACCTCGTCTCCGCGCGTGAGGTCGAGCTGCACATCGTAGGAGTGCGTGTCGACGATCGCGCGACGCTCCTGCGCTTCGATTCGGGTGAGGTTCTCTCCTGGCACTGGCGTACTCCCGGGGATCTGGGTGGAATTGTCGCGGGTGACGCGGTTGACGTCGCTGACAACCGTATAAGCCTAGTAGCGAGATATCCCGGGTCCGGGCCTCGTGCGCAGGTGGGAAGATGTGATCGTGAGCACGACCGACACGGACACCAGCCCTGAGACCGTCCTCTACGCGTCGCCCGCCGCGGCGTCCGGGCCCAAATGGGTCGAGACGCCGGTGGCGTACGACGGCATCCTCCTCGCCGGTTTCGGCGGGCCCGAGGGGCAGGACGACGTCATTCCGTTCCTGCGCAATGTCACGCGCGGGCGCGGCATCCCCGACGAGCGCCTCGAAGAGGTCGCCCACCACTACCGCCACTTCGGCGGGGTGAGCCCGATCAACCAGCACAACCGCGAACTCAAGGCGGCGCTCGAGGCCGAGATCGCCAAGCGCGGACTGGGCTTGCCGGTCTACTGGGGCAATCGCAACTGGTCGCCCTACCTCGAAGAGGCCGTGACCGAGGCGGCCGAAGCCGGAGACACCACCCTTCTGGCGATCGCGACCAGCGCCTACAGCTCGTTCTCGAGCTGCCGCCAGTACCGCGAGGACTACGCGCGCGTGCTCGAGGCGACCGGTCTCGGCGAGACCGTGACCATCGACAAGGTCCGCCAGTTCTTCGACCACCCCGGCTTCGTGACGACGTTCGTCCGCGGAGTGACGGATGCCGTTTCGGCCTACGTCGCCGACGGGATCGCGCCCGAGAAGATCCGCGTGCTCTTCTCCACGCACTCCATCCCGACCGCCGACGCCCAGCGTTCCGGCCCCCGCGACGTCGACTTCGGTGAGGGCGGGGCCTACGAAGCCCAGCACAAGGCCGTCGCGGCCTTCGTCATGGCCGAGGTCGCCGCTGCCGTTGCCGATGTCGAGTGGGAACTCGTCTACCAGTCGCGCTCCGGCCCGCCCACCCAGCCCTGGCTCGAGCCCGACGTCAACGACGTGATCGCGGAGCTTCCGGGGCGCGGCGCCGAGGCCGTCGTGATCGTTCCCCTCGGCTTCGTCAGCGACCACATGGAGGTGCTCTGGGACCTCGACACCGAGGCCATGGAGGCCGCCGAAGAGGCCGGCATCCGCGCGGTGCGCACCCCGACCCCGGGCATCGACCCCGCGTACGTGTCGGGGCTGATCGACCTGGTCGAGGAGCGCTTGAAGGGCACCCCGAAAGCGGAGCGCCCGCACCTCACCGACCTGGGCCCCTGGTACGACGTCTGCCGACCCGGGTGCTGCGAGAACATCCGCGCCGGCTTCAAGCCGGTCGCCGCGGGCCTGCGCCCCTGACACCATCCGACGCCGCCCGTTCCCTTCCCGGAGCGGGCGGCGTCGTCATGTCCGCCCGCGATGTCGGACGCTCTCAATAGACTGACGACATGCGCATCCACATCGGCACCGATCACGCCGGTCTCGAGTTCTCCACCCAGATCCAGCACCACCTCGCCTCGCAGGGCCACGAGGTCATCGACCACGGTCCCATCGAGTACGACGCCCTCGACGACTACCCCGCGTTCTGCATCCGCGCGGCCCAGGCCGTCGTCCGCGACCAGGCCGCGGGCGTCGAGGCCCTCGGAGTCGTCTTCGGCGGGTCGGGCAACGGCGAGCAGATCGCCGCGAACAAGGTCCTCGGGGTGCGCGCCGCGCTCGTGTGGAACACCTCCACGGCCGAGCTCGCTCGCGAGCACAACGACGCCAACGTCATCTCGATCGGTGCGCGTCAGCACACCTTCGACGAAGCAGCGTCGTTCATCGACCGCTTCATCGCCACCCCGTTCTCGGGCGAAGAGCGTCACGCGCGCCGCATCGGACAGCTCGCCGCGTACGAGCAGGACGGCGTGCTGCTGCCCGACCCGCGCGCGGGCCAGAAGCCGAACACGATGACCGACGCCAGCGACTCGTTCGACCCCGAGGCAGGCTGATGCCCGAAGGGCATTCCGTCCATCGCATCGCCCGGCAGTTCGAGCGGAACATCGTCGGCCGCACGGTGTCGGCATCCAGTCCTCAGGGACGTTTCGTCGAGGGGGCCGCCGTTCTCGACGGCCGCGAGGCGACCGAGGTGCGGGCCGTCGCGAAGCAGATGTTCCTGCGCTTCGACGGCGACGTGTGGCTGCGCGTGCACCTCGGCATGTACGGGGCGTGGGACTTCTCGGGCGAGGTGGTGGTCGATGCCACGATCGCCTCGGCCAACGGGCGCATGGGGCAGACCAACCAGCGCGGCACCGTGCTCGACGACGAGCCCATCCTCGATTCCGCCGGCGAGAACTCCCTGACCTCGATCGGCGCCCCGCGGCGCACCCGCGTCCGCATGTCGGAACAGACCACCGGGCTCGAAGAGCAGACCGAGTGGCCCCCGCCCGTCGTCGGCGCGGTGCGCCTGCGCCTGCTGACCGAGACGACCTGCGCCGACCTGCGCGGACCGACCGCGTGCGTGCTGCAGACACCCGACGAGGTGGCGGCGACGATCGCCAAGCTCGGCCCCGACCCACTCGTGGACGATCTCGCCGAGGGCGAGGAGCAGTTCACGGCGACCGTGCGCAAGAAGCCCACCGCCATCGGTCTGCTACTCATGGACCAATCCGTCGTGAGCGGGATCGGCAACGTCTACCGCGCCGAGCTGCTCTTCCGCGCGCGGCAGAACCCGCACACGCCCGGTCGCGAGGTGCCGGAAGAGGTCGTGCGTGAGATCTGGCGCGACTGGGCTCGGTTGCTGCCGATCGGCGTCGAGACGGGTCAGATGATGACCATGGACGACCTCGATCCCGAGGCCTACCGGCGGGCGATGGCCCACCGCGACGACCGCCACTGGGTCTATCACCGCGCGGGTCTGCCGTGCCGGGTGTGCGGGACGACCGTGCTGATGGAAGAGGCCGCGGGGCGCAAGCTCTACTGGTGCCCGCGCTGCCAGGCGTGAACACGGGGGATCGGTGGCGAGGCGGCTTCACCTGTCGAAGGCGCCTCGCCGCGCGTTCTAGGCTGATCCGGTGCGTCAGAACCCGAGCTTCGCGATGACCGACGTCGGTGAGATCCGCCGTCTCATCGACCTCAATCCGTGGGTCACCCTCATCAGTCACGGCGACGACGGTCTCGTCGCCTCGCACTACGCCGTCATGCTCGACGACGAGCGCGACGACCTCACCATCGTGGGTCACGTCGGCAAGCCCGATGACGCCATCCTCGGCCTCGGCGAGGGCGAGTTGCTCGTCGTCGTGCAGGGCCCGCACGGGTACATCACTCCGCGCTGGTACGGCGACGTGCCGGCCGTGCCGACGTGGAACTTCGTGTCGGCGCACCTGCGTGGCATCCCGGAACTTCTCTCTCCCGAGGAGAATCTGCGCGTGCTCGATCGTCTGGTCGACCGCTTCGAGGGGGGCGCAGACGACGCCCGGGGGCTCTACACGCTGCCGAACGACGCGGCCTTCGTCGAGCGCCTCGAACGGGGGACGGTGGGCTTCCGCCTCACCCCGACGCACGTGACCGCGAAGCGCAAGCTCAGCCAGAACCGGTCGCCCGAGGTGGTCGAGACGATCATCGACGGTCTCAGCGCCGAAGGGCGTCACGAGCTCGCCTCCGAGATGCGTCGCGCCGCCGACGCGCGGGTGCGGCCGTGATCGGCGAAGAGGCGGGGTTCCTCCGCGCCGTCCGCGTGGCCGGGCCCGGTCGGGAGTTCCTTCCGACCACCGAGCCCGTCGACATCGTCATCGCCGATGGCTTGATCGCCGACATCGCGCCGACCGGCAACCTGCGCCCGCGGGGATTCGTCGTCGACGGGGAGGGCGGCTGGCTGCTCCCGGGGCTCTGGGACCACCACGTGCACGTGCTGCAGTGGGCCCTGGCCGCTGACCGCGTCCCCCTCGGCGAGGTCGCCAGCGCACACGATGCGGCCGACATCATGGCGCTCGCTCCCGAGACCGACGGACGCCGCGTCGGGTCCGGATTCCGCGACGGGCTCTGGCCCGACACCCCCAGCCTCGACCTGCTGGATGCCACCACCGGCGGCGTCCCGACGTACCTGATCAACGCCGACGTGCACAGCGTCTGGATGAACACGGCGGCCTTCCGTCGTGAGGGCTTCGAGCCCGCGGCATCCGGGATGCTCGTCGAAGAGGACGCGTTCGAGATCTCGCGGCGACTCAACGCTGTCGCCCCGGAGGTGGCGGATGCCGCGGTCGAGCGGATGGCGAACGCCGCCGCTGCGCGGGGGCTGGTCGGCCTCGTCGACCTCGACATGACGTGGAACGACGAGCCCTGGCAACGGCGCGCCGCGCGGGGATTCGACGCCCTGCGGGTGTCGTACGGGACCTACCCGCAGGATCTCGACCGCGCCATCGCCGAGGGGCTGCGCACCGGCGACCCCGTGCGCGGATCGACGAACGGCCTCGTGCGCGTGGGGCCACTGAAGGCCATCACCGACGGCTCGCTCGGCACCCGCACGGCCGCGTGCGCTCACCACTACCCGGGAGACGTCGGCAACCACGGCCTGCTCACCGTGCCGCCCGACGAGCTCGTCGACATGATGACGCGCGCCACAGCCGCGGGAATCGAGTGCGCGATCCACGCGATCGGCGACGTTGCCAACGCCCACGCCCTCGACGCGTACGCCCTCACGGGCGCGGTGGGCACGATCGAGCACGCCCAGCTCGTCGCGCACGCCGACATTCCCCGGTTCGCCCGTCTGGGCGTTGCCGCGAGCGTGCAGCCCGAGCACGCGCTCGATGATCGGGACATGACGGATGCCATCTGGGCCGAGCAATCCGCCCAGCCCTACCCCCTGCGGGCCCTGGCCGACAGCGGGGCCAACCTGCGGTTCGGTTCCGACGCGCCGGTGGCGCCCCTCGATCCCTGGGCCGCGATGGCGTCGGCGGTCTTCCGCACGCGCGATGGCCGGGACGCCTGGCAGCCGCACCAGCGGGTCGACATCGACACCGCCATCGCGGCATCCACCGCCGGCGGCTCGACCGCGGCCGCGGAGATTTCACCCGGTGCGGTGGCCGATCTCATCATCGTCGGCGCCGACCCGCTGACGGCGGACGAACGCGGCCTGCGCTCCATGCCCGTGCGGACGACCCTGCTCGCGGGTCGCGTGACGCACGGCGCCTGACGCGCGGTAGTTCTTCTCCGCGCGCTGCGGACGCGTTTCCGGGCCCTTTCCGCGTGAGGGGTCGAAAACTGTCGCCTGGAGCGGCTCTCGGCGACAGCAATTGACCCCTCACGCGCACTGCGGAACGCGTGCTCCGGGCCCATTCCGCGTGAGGGGTCGAAAGTTGTCGCCTGGAGCGGCTCCCGGCGACCGAAACTGACCCCTCGCGCGGGCTGTGCACGCGCGCGCAGCGGCGGGGCGGGGGAGCGTGAAACGGAGCGCGCGACGCGACAGATCGACGTCCCGGACACGACGGAGGGGGCGGCGCCGAAGCACCGCCCCCTCGTGAGTGAACGTCTTACGCGGCGAGGTGCGCGAAGAGGAACCAGCGGTCCTTGTCGAGGCCGCGCTTGATCTCGATCGCGACGTCCTGGCTCGACATGTCGATCTCGTCGAGGCCCTCGATGGCGGCCTCGATGTCGACGAGCACGGCGTCGATGTCGGCGATCACGGCGCGGATGACGACGTCGGACTGCGCGAAGCCGGCGGGCACCTCGGTGGCCTTCGCTTTGGCGGCCACCGTCGACAGGCGCGAGTCGATGGGCAGCCCCAGGGCGACGATGCGCTCGGCGGCGAGGTCGGCCCAGTCCTGCGCGTGGGCGACGACGGTGTCGAGCAGCTCGTGCACACCGATGAAGTTGGAGCCGCGAACGTGCCAGTGGGCCTGCTTGCCGTTGACGACGAGGGCCTCGAGGCCGATCACGACGGGGGAGAGGAACTGGGCGGTGCCGGCGGCCATGGTCGGGTCGACGGTGGTGGCGGCGGGGGTCTGAACGGTGCTCATCTTCTGCTCCTTAGGCGACGTTCGAAGTCTTGATGGATGCAACGCTACTCACGTGGGAGCATTCCGCAAGCAAGATGAGGCTCGGCTAAATACCTGGTGAATAGGCAATCCTCACCTACGTTCGTCGGCCCGGGCGCGTAAGGCCAAGCCCAGGGTCGCAAGGATCGCCGCCGCGACCACGACGCCCCCGAACGGCGTGGAGCGCAGTCCCGTCCAGGGCAGCGTGCCGCCCTCCTGTGCCGACGGGTGCGCGTTGTCGTCAGCGGATGGGTCGGGAACCGACTCGGTGAGACGCACGGTGGGGGTGAGAACCGCCTCGGCGAGGCGGGTCTCGTTGCCGGCGGCGGGGTCCATCCGCAGGGCGACATCGAGGCGCACGGTTTCGCCCGGCGGGATCACACCGCTCACCCACTGACCTCCGCTGGGGATGACCGCGTCGCCGACGACCAGGTGCAGAGCCGCGGCGAAGGCACGGTCGTCGTCCGTCGTCGGCACGCTGTCCAGACGCAGCCCGGCCCGAGCGGGGTCGCCGCTGGCGTTGCGCACCCACAGCGTCGATGGAGTGGTCGCGCCGGGCACGTACGGACTCGTGCGAGGGAAGAGCGAGACGGATCCGTCGGCGACGAAGCGCGCGCCGTCGCCGCTCACCAGGAGCCGCTCGAGGGAAGCCGCCCCGGTGTCCGCGTGCGCCTCGACCGGGAGCGAGGCCGTCGCGATCGCCGTCGCGGCGACGAAGGAGGCGGCCAGGAACACCGTCGGCACCCGTCGCTCCCTGGCCCGCCGCCGCTGCGTGCGGATGGCGTCGATCGCGAGGAGTCCGAGCCCGTAGCCGACGACCACCACACCGATCGCCGCGACGACCGCCCCGCGTTCCTCGCCGCCGAAGAGCATCGCGGGGTAGCCCAGGAAGGGGACGGCCAGCACCACCACACCGCGGAGCTGTTCGCTCTGCACCGGGGGGTCGTCGACATCGTTCGCGTCGCCGCGGGTGATCAGGAGGCGGCCGCCGCCCGTGCTGCTGGTCGTCCCCACGACGCGGTGGGTGGCCACCGCGGGTTCGCCGGAACGCATCTGGAAGGTGACGACGTCGCCGATGCGGACCTCCTCGATCGGGGTGGGCCGAACCGCGATCATCGTGCCCGGGGGCATGCCGGGCTGCATGCTGCCGGTGAGGACGGAGTAGGTCTGCCCGCCGAGGAGCAGGGGGAGCACGACCGTCACGAACGCGAACGCCGACACCGCGACGAGGAGGACGGTCGTGGCGATCGAGCGGGCGCGGGACCAGGCCGAGCGGGGCGGGGCGGCGTCGGGGGAGGCGCGGTGGTCGCGGCGGAGGCTCAGTTCGGGCATCGCAGGCCCCCGAGCAGTCCGCTGACGAGCCCCGATGGAATGAGCGTCTTCCCCGCGCTCGCTGGGGACGTCCAGTCACCGTGGCGAGCGACGACCGCCACGGTGGGGTTGCCCGTGATCAATCGGATGACGTTGTTCAACAGACCCGCTCGGACGTCGGCGGCGATGATGCCGTTCTGCGCATCGGATGCGCTCACGGTGAGAAGGACCGGAGCAGGAGTGCCGGGGGGTGTCACCAGGACGACGTCGTACGCCGTGGCGTCTGAAACGGCACTCCAGCTGAGACGCACGTGGAGGTCGAGGAGCGGGCCCCCGCGATTCTGGCAGACCACGGGCCCGGGCGAGCCAAGGCTCCCGGTCGACAGCTCGAACGACGGCGCGGACGCCGTCGCTTCCCATCCGGCAGACGCGGGAGCCGCCCCGCCCGCCACGACCACGAGCGCCGCCAGCGCGCAGGCGGACAAAGCCCGCGCCCCGAGCACGCGCTTCATTCGGTCACCTGCTGCGCCCGCACCTTCAGACGGGGTTCGATCGGCACGGACTGTTCGTCGGGGGCTCCGGGGAGAAGCATGACGCGCAAGCAGAGGTCGACGGACGCCCCGCTCGCGTAACCGCCCGGGGGTGCATACGAACCGCCCGCGGGAATGAGCTGGCCGCGGCCGCACTCGCCGACGAAGACCTCCGTCTTCACCCACTCCGCGAGCCCGGCGGCCACCTCGGGTTCTGCCGCAACTCGCCATCGCAAGGTGGTGCCCTGCCCCGTCTCCGTCACGTGAAGCGTCGCGGTATCGCTCGACTGCCCGGGGAACAGCGGCTTCCACTCGTCCCAGCTACCGACCCACTCCGCCGACAACGCGAGCGACCCCGACGACACCGTCTCCGCCGGCAGCGCGACGCGACTCTGCCACACCGCATGAGCGGCGGCGGTCCCGGTTCCGAGTACCAGGACCGCCGCGACCCCCGCACCCCACCGCAGCCGTCGCGAGACGCCGTTGTCGCGCTTCGACATGCCGTGGTGCACCTTGGATCGGCGGGTCAGTTGTCGCCGACCTGCGAGAGCATGAACTCGACATCGTCGAGGTTGACCGAGCTCGCGGCACCGAGCTGACCGCCCGTGGTCCCGCGGAACGTGATCGTCAACGTCGCTTCGACGGTCTGCGTGCCGTCTTCGTCCGCGATGTCGGCGGCCGTCAAACGATACGAGGTCGCGTCGTTCGCGGTTCCGACGCCATCGAGATCGAGGGCCACGTCGAGATATGCGCCCAGCCCCCCAGAGAAAGATCCGCCCAGCTCGGCGGACAGATCCGCGACGATCGTGTCCCCGACGAGCGTCACGTCGATCGGCTGGGTGAGGGTGAGGACGTCCCCCGGAACGATGCGGACGTCCGCCACGTTCGCGACGTTGGTGACCCCTCCGAGGACACCCTCGAGCTCCCATGATCCGGGCTGGAGAGCGAGGTCGAGATTTCCGGAGCTGACGGCGGTGGCCTGCAGCGCCTCCGAGGTGCTCCAGAACGCGTACGTCCCCGCCCCGCCGAGCATCAGCGCCGTGCCCGCGGCGACCGCCACGATGGCCTTGCCGCGACGGTGTCGGCGGGTGGTGCGGCGGCGGGTGGACGGAGCGGCGGGGTCGGTGATCGACATGGGTTCTCCTGGGTTCTCGGGCGAGTTCGATCCGAACCTAAGAGTTTCCCGTGAGTCACGAGCTACCTATCCGCGCGGTTGCAGTACCCGACCCACCGAACGTCAGTAGTCCGCGGTAGGGCGGCTCGGTAGTGCGGATGCCACACGCGGGCGCGCTAGCCTCGGCCCATGCCGATCGCCCCAGACGCCTCCGTCCTCACCCTTCCCGACGCGGCCCCGGTCCTGCACGACAGCGCTTTCGTGGCATCCGGTGCCCGTATCGTCGGGGCCGTGAGCCTCGCCGAGGGCGCGAGCGTCTGGTACAACGCCGTCCTGCGCGCCGACAGCGCGACGATCGCGATCGGCCCGCGCAGCAATCTCCAGGACAACGTCTCGGTGCACGTCGATCGGGGCCGCCCGGTCGTCATCGGCGCCGACGTCTCGGTGGGGCACAACGCCGTGGTCCACGGCTGCACGATCGGCGACGGCTCACTCGTCGGCATGGGTAGCGTCATCCTCTCGGGCGCCGAGATCGGGCCGGGGTGTCTCATCGCCGGGGGAGCGGTCGTGCTCGAGGGCACCGTCATCCCCGCGGGGTCGCTGGTCGCCGGCGTCCCCGCGAAGGTGCGTCGCGTTCTCACCGACGACGAGCGCGCCGGCATCCTGCGCAACGCGCAGACCTACCTCGCCCACGTGGCGCGTCATGCGTCGGCCGAGCAGATTCCGGATGCCGCAACCCCGGCCGCCGGTGAAGGTGCAGGCGCGTAACCTCGCGCGCATGCAGATCACATCGCTCGAACCGCACGAGGTGTTCGTCTTCGGCTCGAATGCCTCGGGTGCGCACGGCGGAGGGGCGGCGCGCTTCGCGATGGACCGCTTCGGCGCCGTCTGGGGGCAGTCCGAGGGCCTGCAGGGCCAGTCGTACGGCATCGACACGATGTCGGGACTCGGCACCCTCGAGGAGCAGGCGCGACGCTTCATCGCGTTCGCGGCGGAACACCCCGAGTTGCGGTTCCTGGTGACCGAGGTGGGTTGCGGCATCGCGGGCTATCGGCCCGCTCACGTGGCGCGGTTCTTCGTGGGGGCGGGCGACAATGTCGTGCTGCCGGAGTCGTTCACGCGCGAACTCCGAGAGGAACGCGCCTGAAAAGATGGAGGGGCTGACGAGAATCGAACTCGCATCATCTGTTTGGAAGACAGAGGCTTTACCACTAAGCTACAGCCCCGGATTTCCGCAGCTCTGTGACGAACCGCGAAGTCGGACGACACCCACTCTACGACACCTCGAAGCCCCTCGCGAACGCCGGGGGATCGGCATCCCTCGATCATCTCGTGCACGGCGACCGGTGAAATGGGCCCTGGCAGGGCTATCGACTAGACTTTCAGCGGTCGTTTCGTCGGCGCGTTCCGCGCGCCGTCCCGGGGCGTAGCTCAGCTTGGTAGAGCGCCCGCTTTGGGAGCGGGAGGCCGCAGGTTCAAATCCTGTCGCCCCGACGAACGGCCCCACAGACCACAGGCCCAACCGGCCCCCGCGTGCGCGCGGGCCACACGAGGAGAACGAACCGCATGGTCAACAGCACCGTCGAGAAGCTCAGCCCCACCCGGGTCAAGCTGCACATCACGGTTTCGCCCGACGAGCTCAAGCCGAGCATCGCCCACGCCTACGAGCACATCGCGCGCGACGTGCAGATCCCCGGCTTCCGCAAGGGCAAGGTGCCCGCGCCGATCATCGACCAGCGCATGGGCCGCGGCGCCGTCATCGAGCACGCCGTCAACGAGGGCCTGGACGGCTTCTACCGCGAGGCCGTCGAGGCCAACGAGCTGCGCGTCATCGGCCGTCCGAACGCCGAGATCGTCGAGCTCCCCGAGCTCAAGGACTTCTCCGGCGACCTGGTCGTCGACGTCGAGGTCGACGTCCGCCCCGAGTTCGACCTGCCCGCCTACGACTCGATCACGGTGACGGTCGACGCCGCCGAGGTCGACGAGGCCGGCATCGACGCCGAGCTCGACCGCCTGCGCGCCCGCTTCGGCACGCTCATCACGGTCGACCGCCCCGCCAAGACGGGTGACTTCGTCGAGCTCGACCTGGTCGCCACCATCGACGGCAACGAGATCGACCGCGCCGAGGGCGTGTCGTACGAGATCGGTTCGGGCGAGCTGCTCGAGGGCATCGACGAGGCCATCGAGTCGCTCACGGCCGACGAGCAGACCACGTTCCGCTCCAAGCTGGTCGGCGGCGAGCACGCCGGTGAAGAGGCCGAGGTCTCGGTCACCATCACCGCCGTCAAGGAGCGCGAGCTCCCCGAGGCCGACGACGACTTCGCGCAGATGGCGTCGGAGTTCGACACCATCGCCGAGCTGCGCGAGTCGCTCAGCGAGCGCGTCTCGCAGCAGTCCGTGTTCACGCAGGGCTCCGCCGCGCGCGACAAGTTCATCGAGGCGCTCCTCGACGCCGTCGAGATCCCGGTTCCCCCGCAGCTCATCGAAGACGAGGTGCACCAGCACCTCGAGGGCGAGAACCGCCTCGAAGACGACGAGCACCGCGCCGAGGTCACCGAGGCGAGCGAGAAGCAGTTCCGCACGCAGATGGTGCTCGACAAGATCGCCGAAGACGCCAACGTCCAGGTGTCGCAGGACGAGCTGACCCAGTACCTCATCCAGTCGGCCGCGCAGTACAACATGGCGCCGCAGGACTTCGTCAACGCGCTGCAGCAGGGCAACCAGCTCCCCGCGCTCGTCGGCGAGGTCGCCCGCAACAAGGCCCTCGCGATCGCGCTCGGCAAGGTGAAGGTCGTCGACACCGACGGCAAGCCCGTCGACCTCACCGGTTTCGTCGCCGTCGAGGGCGAAGAGCCCGCCGAGGCTGACGACGACGCCGACGAGGCCACCGCCGACGCTCCCGCCGAGGAAGCTGCCGCCGAGGAGGCCCCCGCCAAGGCTCCCGCCAAGAAGCGCGCCCCGGCCAAGAAGAAGGCCGACGCTGACGACGCGCCTGCCGCGGAGGAGGCCCCCGCGAAGGCTCCCGCCAAGAAGCGCGCCCCGGCCAAGAAGAAGGCCGACGCCGCCGACAGCGAGTAAGTCGTGACGGAGGGGGTGGATGCCACGGCGTCCGCCCCCTTCTTCGTTTCCGGGCGCCGTCCGGGGACGACCCCGGTGCGTGTCCCGAACACTCGGCCCGCATCTCGAAGCGTCCGGGTGTTGTGGACACTCAGCGCGCGAGCGCGCGGTCAGAACGAGGACGAGGAAGAAGAACACACGTGGACGACTGGCAAAGCAGGGTGGATGCCGTCTGGGCCGACGAGGCGCTCAGCCCGGAGGATGTGGTCTCGCGCATCGACGAAATCGCCGCCGAGCGACCCGCCGATGACGCGATCGCACTGTTCGAACGGGCGGGTGCGCGGGACTCGGCGGGCATCGAGGACGAGGCCGAGGTGCTGTACCGCCGGGCCCTCGAGATCGGCCTCGACGACGAACGGCGCACGCGGGCGACGATCCAACTGGCGAGCACGATCCGCAACCTCGGCAAGACCGAGGAGTCGCTCGCGATGCTGCAGGCGGAGTACGACCGCGAGCCGCGCGGACCGCTGCACGACGCGGCCGCCGCCTTCTACTCCCTCGCGCTGGTGTCGAGCGGACAGCCGGAGCGGGCGGCATCCATCGCCCTTCACGCCCTCGCCCCGCACCTGCCGCTCTATACCCGGTCGGTGACCGGATACGCGCGAGAAATCGCCGAACGAGCGGGCTGATCCGCCCGCGGCGAACACGGCATCCGGTGTCGTACCCCGCCGGTAGATTCATTGCAGATCACGGAAGAGGAGCACACATGCCCGAACCCCTTATGGCAACGAGCGTCTTCGACAGACTGCTCAAGGACCGCATCATCTGGCTCGGTTCCGAGGTGCGCGACGAGAACGCCAACGAGATCTGCGCCAAGATCCTGCTGCTTGCCGCAGAAGACCCGCAGAAGGACATCTACCTCTACATCAACTCGCCCGGTGGCTCGATCACGGCCGGCATGGCGATTTACGACACGATGCAGTTCGTGCCCAACGACATCGTCACCGTCGGCATCGGCATGGCGGCCTCGATGGGCCAGCTGCTGCTGACCAGCGGCACCAAGGGCAAGCGCTACATCACGCCCAACGCCCGCGTGCTCCTGCACCAGCCCCACGGCGGCTTCGGCGGAACGTCGAGCGACATTCAGACCCAGGCGCAGCTCATCCTCGACATGAAGCGCCGCCTGGCCGAGATCACCGCGAACCAGACCGGCAAGAGCGTCGAGCAGATCAACGCCGACGGTGACCGCGACCGCTGGTTCACCGCTCAGGAAGCCCTCGAGTACGGCTTCGTCGACCACATGCGCGAGCACGCCACCGACGTCACCGGCGGCGGCGGAACCGCGGCCTGAGTCGAGAGGAAAAGGACACCGACATGAACATCCCCACTTTCGGCGGCGCCGCAGCGCACATGCCTTCGAGCCGCTACGTCCTTCCTCAGTTCGAGGAGCGCACGGCCTACGGCTACAAGCGCCAGGACCCCTACAACAAGCTGTTCGAAGACCGCGTGATCTTCCTCGGCGTGCAGGTCGACGACGCGTCGGCCGATGACGTCATGGCCCAGCTGCTCGTGCTCGAGTCGCAGGACCCCGACCGCGACATCATCATGTACATCAACTCGCCCGGTGGCTCGTTCACGGCCATGACGGCGATCTACGACACGATGCAGTACGTCTCGCCGCAGATCCAGACGGTCGTGCTCGGTCAGGCCGCCTCCGCGGCATCCGTTCTGCTCGCCGCCGGCGCCCCCGGCAAGCGTCTCGCCCTGCCGAACGCCCGCATCCTGATCCACCAGCCCGCCATGGGTGAGGCCGGTCACGGGCAGGCGTCCGACATCGAGATCCAGGCGCAGGAGATCCTCCGCATGCGCACCTGGCTCGAAGAGACCATGGCGCGCCACACCGGTCAGGACGTCGCGAAGGTCAACAAGGACATCGACCGCGACAAGATCCTCTCCGCCGCCGAGGCGATGGAGTACGGCATCGTCGACCAGGTGCTCACGACCCGCAAGCGCACTCCCGCGGCCCTCACGGCCTGACGCGCTCGCGCCACGACCAGCCCCGCAGACCCGTTTCGGTCTGCGGGGCTTCGTCGTGTGCAGGGGTTTGCGTGCTGGCGGTTCTCGCGCCGGGTGGGGGATTCGCGCAGGGTCAGTTGGGAGGGGCGGATGCCGACTGAGGTTGTGCGGATCGCTGAGGGTGTGCGGGGCGCGGGGCGGATTCTGCGCCGGGTGGGGGATTCGCGCAGGGTCAGTTCGGAGGGGCGGATGCCGACTGAGGTTGTGCGGATCGCTGAGGGTGTGCGGGGCGCGGGGCTGTTTCTGCGCACGGTCAGGGATTCGCGCAACCTCAGTTCGCGGGGGCAGATGCCGACTGAGGTTGTGCGGATCGCAGAGATTGTGCGCCGCAGCACGGGCGTCTCCGCGCCGGGTCAGCGATTCGCGCAACCTCAGGCCGCAGGGGGGGAGTTCGCGACTGAGGTTGTGCGGATCGCGGAGGTTGTGCGCGGCGCGCCGAGCCAGCGGCCACGCCACACAACCCGGATGCCGGTAGTCCGCCATGGGCGATCATGACCGGGCCGCGCGCGCAAATGCCCTCGGATCGCGCGGGCTCGGGTTAGGCTCGGGTAACACACCGGCGGGGGCCGGGTGACGGGAGGATCCGGCCATGGCACGCATCGGTGAGAGCGCCGACCTGTTCAAGTGCTCCTTCTGCGGCAAGAGCCAGAAGCAGGTACAGCAGCTGATCGCCGGTCCCGGCGTGTACATCTGCGACGAATGCGTCGAGCTGTGCAACGAAATCATCGAAGAGCGCATGGCCGAGTCGTCGGCCGGCGAGGTCGCCGAGTTCGACCTTCCCAAGCCGCGCGAGATCTTCTCGTTCCTCGAGGAATACGTCGTCGGTCAGGAGTCCGCAAAGCGCGCCCTCGCCGTCGCCGTCTACAACCACTACAAGCGCGTGCGTTCGCACGGCACGCTGCAGCCGGCCGAGGCGCGCGCCGAAGAGATCGACATCGCCAAGAGCAACATCCTGCTCCTCGGCCCCACCGGGTGCGGCAAGACCTACCTGGCCCAGACGCTCGCGAAGCGCCTCAACGTCCCCTTCGCGGTGGCGGATGCCACGGCTCTCACCGAGGCCGGTTACGTCGGTGAAGACGTCGAGAACATCCTTCTCAAGCTCCTGCAGGCCGCCGACTTCGACGTCAAGCGCGCGGAGACCGGCATCATCTACATCGACGAGGTCGACAAGATCGCCCGCAAGGCCGAGAACCCGTCGATCACGCGCGACGTGTCGGGCGAGGGCGTGCAGCAGGCGCTGCTGAAGATCCTCGAGGGAACGGTCGCCTCGGTTCCGCCGCAGGGCGGCCGTAAGCACCCGCACCAGGAGTTCATCCAGATCGACACGACGAACGTCCTGTTCATCGTGGCCGGCGCCTTCGCGGGTCTCGAAGAGATCATCTCGTCTCGCGTCGGCAAGCACGGCGTCGGTTTCGGCGCCCCGCTGCAGCGCAAGGAAGACGCGCCCGACCTCTTCAGCGAGGCCCTCCCCGAAGACCTGCACAAGTTCGGCCTGATCCCGGAGTTCATCGGTCGCCTGCCCGTCGTGGCATCCGTCTCGCCCCTCGATCAGGACGCGCTGATGGAGATCCTTACGGCGCCGCGCAACGCGCTCGTCAAGCAGTACCAGCGGATGTTCGAGCTCGACGGCGTGCAGCTCGAGTTCGACGAAGACGCCCTGCGCGCGATCGCCGACCTCGCGGTGGCGCGCAAGACCGGTGCCCGCGGCCTGCGCGCGATCCTCGAAGACGTCCTCGGCCCGATCATGTTCGACGTGCCGTCGGCCGACGACATCGCCAAGGTCGTCATCACCCGCGCCTCCGTCGAGGACCGCGCCCAGCCGACGATCGTGCTGGCGCAGAAGCGTCGCAGCGCCTGAGTCGTCCCGTCGCGTTGCACGGGCGCGGCGAGCACCTGCGGGTGAGTCCCCTCTCCGTCGGGGGGATGACCCGCGGGGCGCGGCTGGTCGTACGAGAGAGACCGGATGCCGCGCTCTCGGCGCTCGTCGAGGCGTTGCGCGCCGAACGGTTCGACGTCGGCGATGACCGCGTGTCGAGGACCCTGTCGGCGCGAGGCTCGGAGTGGATCGCGCAGGACCTGTTCATCGGAGCGCCCGCGCCGACGTGGTCGTCGGGCATCGTGGACGCGGCGTTGCAGCACACGCCGCTCGCTTTCGTGCCCGGACTCCGCCGGCGAGCCACACCGACCGTCGTCGTCGCCAGCGCCCGTGCGCACGACGACGGCGCGGAGCTCGTCGTGTTCTCGCATCCGACGCTGGTCGGCTGGGCCATCTCGAACGACGCCGCACCCCTCCTCGCGGCGGCCCTCGACCGCGTCGAGGCGCAGTACGCGCCCGCGGGGCGGCTGGTCGCGCGCGAGGCGCTGTGGGGGATTCCGAACGACGGTGCTCCCACCTCCCAGGCGTTCGTGCGGGACGAGCTGGGCTGGCGCTGACCCGGGATCACCTGCCCGCCAGCGCCGCGAGAGCCGCCCGCGCGGGAGGTGCCCAGGCACGCTCCGCGAGCGGAAGCAGCCCGCGGCGACCGACCCGAGCGGGCAGGATGGAGGGATGCTGTCCGCTCTCTCCCTCCCCGTCGCCCTGTCGAGCCGAGCCGGGGAGGTGCAGCTGCGGCGCGCCGTTCCCGACGACCTGCCGGGGCTGATGGCTCTGCTGTCGGATGACCCGATCAGCGCCGCCCGGGGCGACCGGTCCGACGGGGCCGACGAGGGCGCATACGCTGCCGCCCTCCGGAGCGTGCTGGATGCCCCCCTGAACGACCTCCTCGTCGTCGACGACGCGCAGGGCCGCCTCGTGGGCACCCTGCAGCTCACCGTCATCCCGGGCATGGCCCGCCGCGGGGCCACCCGCCTGCTCGTCGAGGCCGTGCGGGTGTCGTCGAGCGAGCGGTCGGGCGGAATCGGCACCGCCCTGATGCAGTGGGTCGTGCACGTGGCGGCACGCGCGACGGGGGCGACGCTCGTCCAGCTGACCTCCGACGCCGCGCGCGTCGACGCCCACCGGTTCTACACGCGGCTGGGCTTCGTCGCCTCGCACGTCGGATTCAAGTACTCGCTCTGACGGCTCAGGGCCCGAGCGCACCACGCACCCGGGCCCGTCGACGCCTCAGCCGGCGAGACCGCGGCGTTCGAGAAGCGGCTGGATCTCGGCATCCCGGCCCCGGAAATCCCGGTACGCGGCCAGAGGATCGCCGGACCCACCGACGCCCAGCAGCCGCTGGCGGAACCGGTCACCGTTCTCGCGCGTGAGGCCGCCGTTCTCGCGGAACCACTCCACGGTGTCGGCGTCGAGCACCTCGCTCCAGATGTAGGAGTAGTACCCGGCGCTGTAGCCGCCCGAGAACACGTGGGCGAAGTACGTCGAGGCGTAGCGGGTCGGAACGGCGGGGTTGTCGAGCCCGATGTCGGCGAGGGCGGCCGCTTCGAAGGCGGCGACGTCGATGTGGGCCGAGGCCTCGTCGACCGAGAGGCCGTGCCACGCCTGATCGATCCAGGATGCCGCGAGGTACTCGCTCGTGGCGAAGCCCTGGTTGAACGCCTCGGACGCGTGCAGGCGCTCGACGACGTCGGCCGGGAGGGGTTCCCCGGTGTCGATGTGGCGGGCGTAGTTCGAGAGGATCTCGGGCCACATGATCCACATCTCGTTCACCTGGCTGGGGAACTCGACGAAGTCGCGGTACACCGCGGTGCCGCCGAAGTGCGGGTAGGTGACGGTGGCGAAGAGTCCGTGCAGGGCGTGACCGAACTCGTGGAAGAGGGTGGTGACCTCATCCAGTGTCAGCAGCGTCGGGGTTCCGGGCGCGGGCTTGTTGACGTTCAGGTTGTTGACGACGACCGGCGCCGTGCCGCGGAGGTCCGACTGCGTGACGATCGAGTTCATCCAGGCGCCGCCGCGCTTGCTGTCGCGCGTGTACAGGTCGAGCAGGAACAGCCCGAGCTCGCTGCCGTCGGCGTTGTGCACCTCGAAGACGCGCACGTCGGGGTGATAGCCCTGCAGGTCGTGCCGTTCGGAGATCCGGATGCCGTAGAGGTTCTCGGCCGCGAAGAACACGCCGTCGCGCAGCACGCGCTCTGCCTCGAACCAAGGGCGCAGGGCCGCGCGGTCGAGGTCGTAGCGCTCCGCGCGCACCTTCTCGGTGTAGAACGCCCAGTCCTGCGCCTCGATGCGGATGCCGTCGGCGTCGGCGATCTTCTGCAGCGCCTCCTGCTCGGAGCGCGCGTTGGCTGCGGCGGGGACGGCGAGTCGGCGGAGGAGGTCGCACGCGGCATCCGGAGATCCGGCCGTCTGATCCGCGAGCACCGCGGCCGCGTGCGAGGGGTAGCCGAGGAGGGCGGCGCGCTCGGCGCGCAGGCGCACGATCTCGCGGAGGACGTCGCGGTTGTCGTTGTCGTTGCCGCGCGTCGCGCGCGAGCGCGAGGCCTCGAGCAGACGGCGGCGGCTCTCGCGGTTCGTCAGCGAAGCGAGCAGGGGGTGGCCGGTGTACAGCGTGAGGGTGACGACGTAGCGTCCGTCGAGGCCGCGGCTCGTAGCTGCCTGCGCGGCGGCGGAGAGCTCGCCGTCGCTGAGTCCGTCCAGCTCGTCCGCCGTGTCGAACACCACCGCGAGGTCGTTGGTGTCGGCGAGCAGGTTCTTCTCGAACGTGGTCGTCAGCACCGAGAGGCGCTGGTTGAGCTCGGTGAGCTTCTGCTTCTGCGCGTCCTCGAGGCCGGCGCCGGCCAGCGACATCTCGCGGTGGTACCGCTCGACGAGGTAGCGGCTCTCGGCGTCGAGGTCGAGGTCGTCGAGCTGCGCGTGCACGGCGGCGATTCGCGCGAACAGCTCGGTGTCGAGCTGGATCGCGTCGCGGTGCGCCGACATGAGGGGAGCGAGCTCCTCTTCGACGGCCTGGATCGCGAGGGTGCCGTCGGCGGATGCCACGGTGTAGAAAGTGCGTGCGACACGGTCGAGCAGTTCGCCGCTGCGTTCGAGGGGAATCAGCGTGTTCTCGAACGTCGGCGCGGCGCTCTGCGCGGTGATCGCGTCGACCTCCGCCCGCTGCGCGGCGAAACCGGAGCGGAACGCGGGGAGGTAGTGCTCGACGTCGATGCTGCCGTAGGGCGGCAGGTCGTAGGGGAGCGAGGGCGGCGCGAGGAGGGGATTGTTCACGGCATCCGTCATCGCTCCAGCCTAGGCGCAGTCATCTTGATCATGCAGAGATTTGCTTGCAAAGAAATCTTTGCAAAGGTATCTTTGGGGATATGAACGAGCAGTCAACCCCCCGGACGGAACGCGTCCTCGACGCAGGGGCCCTTCGCGCGCTGGCGCACCCGCTCCGGGTGCGGCTGTACGACATCCTCAGCCAGTACGGCCCGCAGACGGCCAGCAGCCTCGCCGAGCTCACGGGGGAGTCGACCGGATCGACGAGCTACCACCTGCGCGCCCTCGCGCAGCACGACCTCATCCGCGAGGTCGCCGACCGCGGCACTGCCCGCGAACGCTGGTGGGAGCGCCCGGCCGGCGCGGTGACGCTGTCGAACCCCGAGATGGAGAACACCCCGTCGGGCCGCGCCGTGCTCGAGGCGGTCCACTCCGAGACGCTCACGCTCCGCCACCAACAGCTCATGCAGTTCGCGACCCACGGGTGGAACGAGACGGAGGAGTGGCGAGACGCCGCCCTCATCGCGACGGCGAGTGCCCGTCTCACCGCGACCCAGACCCGCGAGCTGGTGCAGCGGATCCAGGCGGTGATCGACGAGACCGTGGCCCGCTACCGCGACCAGTCCGGAGAGGGCGTTCGCCCCATCACCATGCGCGCCGACATCTTCCCGCTACCGACCGAAAGGGGCTCCGCATGAGTGCCGTCACGCAGACCATCGCCGTCGCCGCCCGTCCCACTCTCATCGAGAACGCGCTGCTCGCGGGGGCTCGCGCCATGTCGACGGTGGCCGAGCGGCGTATGCGCCGACGCGCCGCCCGCCTGGAGGCGGAGCCTGCTCGCCGCGCCGGGCTGGCGGCGTCCCGGGCGATGTCCGACGATGTGGCGCGCTACCTCCTGCCTCGGTAGGACGCGCGCTCAGCGGCGGGCACCCCGATGACGGGGAGAGACGCATCTTGCGGAGGGGGTCGCGGGGCGTGATTCCGTCCCCCGCTCCGGGGATCAGCAGCCGCAATGCGGAGAGCCCGCCGACGCGCGTAAGCATCGACGGGCTCTTCGATCTCGAGCGGAAGCCGGCTCAGGCGAACTCGGCGTCGTCGTCGTAGCGCACGACGACCTCGCCCGCGGCATCCTGGCTCACGATGACGCCGGTGTCGAGCTCGGCGACGGGGCGTCCTTCGAGGAAGGTCAGCGTCCACTTCGGCGCGGGTGCGCTGAGCCCGTCGGGGTTCAGCGCGGCTTCGACGGCGGCGATCTGGGCGTGGAGCACCTCGGGAACAGCCTTGGGCGGCTGCTCGCGGGCGGTCCAGCGGGTTCCGAGTTGCATCAGGCCTCCTGGGGTGCGAACACGATGTCGGTGACGGTGGTGGTGTCGGCCTCGGCGAACGAGATCGTCTCGATGCGGCCCACGGCGCGCAGGTCGCCCTCGGCGAGGCGCAGGGCCTCGACGTGCGGGCCCGACACGGTGAGCGAGGTCACGGGCGTCTTCTGCGAAGCCTTGGCCTCGGTCTTGGCGCGACGGATGCCGATGAGCGCGGCACTCACGGCCGTGAGCACGGCCGGGTCGCCCTCCACGCCCAGCGGCTCGGGCCAGGCCGCGGTGTGCACCGAGCCCTCTTCGAACCACGACCACACCTCTTCGGACGCGAACGACAGCACGGGCGCGAACAGGCGCACGAGCGTCGACAGGGCCGTGCGCAGCGCGAGGGCGGCCGAGGCCTGTCCCGCGTCGGTCTGGTCGTACGCGCGCTCCTTCACCAGCTCGAGGTAGTCGTCGCAGAACGTCCAGAAGAACGACTCGGTGATCTCGAGCGCCCGCGCATGGTCGTACGCCTCGAAGGCGGCGGTGGCGTCGCGCACGACGGCATCCAGGGTCGCGAGCATCGACGCGTCGAGCGCGTGCGTCACCTCGGCGCCCTCGGGCACGGGGAACGACAGCACGAACTTCGCGGCGTTGAGGAGCTTGATCGCGAGGCGGCGGCCGATCTTCACCTGCGTCGGATTCTGCGGGTCGAACGCCGCGTCGGTGCCGAGGCGGCTCGACGCCGACCAGTACCGCACGGCGTCGGAGCCGTGCTGCTTCAGGATGTCGGCGGGCGTAACCACGTTGCCCTTCGACTTCGACATCTTCTTGCGGTCGGGGTCGACGATGAAGCCCGAGATCGCGGCATCCGTCCACGGGCTCCGGTCGTCTTCGAGGGCGCTGCGCAGCATGGTCGAGAAGAGCCAGGTGCGGATGATGTCCTGACCCTGCGGGCGCAGGTCGAACGGCGACACGAGGTTCCACAGCTCCTCGTCGCGCTGCCAGCCACCGGCGAGCTGCGGGGTGAGCGACGACGTCGCCCACGTGTCGAGGATGTCGCGCTCGGCGTCGAATCCGCCGGCGACGCCGCGCTGGTCTTCGCTGTAGCCCGGGGGCACGTCGGTGGTCGGGTCGACCGGCAGCGACGCGAGATCGGGCGTCAGTACGCGCGCGTAGTCGCGTTCGCCGTTCTCGTCGAGGCCGTACCAGACCGGGATCGGCACGCCGAAGAAGCGCTGACGCGACACGAGCCAGTCGCCGGTCAGGCCGCTGGTCCAGTTCTCGAAGCGCACGCGCATGAAGTCGGGATGCCACGACATCTCGCGACCGAGCGAGATGAGGCGCTCGCGCAGCTCGGCGTCGCGCGCACCGTTGCGGATGTACCACTGGCGCGTCGACACGATCTCGAGCGGGCGGTCGCCCTTCTCGAAGAACTTCACGGGGTGGGTGAAGGGCTTGGGAGCACCCTCCATCGCACCGGATTCCTGCAGGAGCTCGACGATGCGCTTCTTGGCGCTGAACACGGTCTTGCCAGAGAGCTCGCCGTACGCCGCCTTCGCGGCATCCGTCACGATCACATCGGGGGCCTCGGCGACGATGCGGCCGTCCTTGCCGATGATCGTGCGGTTGGGCAGGTCGAGCTCGCGCCACCAGATGATGTCGGTCACGTCGCCGAAGGTGCAGATCATGGCGATGCCCGACCCCTTGTCCTTCTGCGCGAGGGGGTGCGCGAGCACCGGCACCTCGACGTCGAACAGCGGGGTGCGCACCGTCGTGCCGAACAGCGGCTGGTAGCGCTCGTCGTCGGGGTTGGCCACCAGCGCCACGCAGGCGGGCAGCAGCTCGGGGCGGGTGGTCTCGATGAACACGTCGCCCGAGCCGTCGGTCTTGGCGAAGCCCACGCGGTGGTACGCGGCGGGCTGGTCGCGGTCTTCGAGCTCGGCCTGGGCGATTGCGGAACGGAAGTCCACGTCCCACAGCGTCGGGGCGAGCGCCTGGTACGCCTCGCCGCGCTCGATGTTGCGCAGGAACGCCAGCTGGCTCGTGCGGATGGAGTCGTCGGAGATCGTGCGGTAGGTCTGGGTCCAGTCCACGCTCAGACCCAGCTCGCGGAACAGGTCCTCGAACTGCTTCTCGTCTTCGACGGTCAGCTGCTCGCACAGCTCGATGAAGTTGCGGCGGCTGATGGGCACCTGGTCGGCGGCCTTGCTGCTCTTGTTGTCGCCACCCGCGAACGGCGGGGTGAAGTCGGCGTCGTAGGGGAGCGACGGGTCGCAGCGCACGCCGTAGTAGTTCTGCACGCGGCGCTCGGTGGGCAGGCCGTTGTCGTCCCAGCCCATCGGGTAGAACACGGTCTTGCCGCGCATGCGCTCGAAGCGCACCTTCACATCGGTGTGCGTGAACGAGAACACGTGACCGATGTGCAGGCTTCCGGATGCCGTCGGCGGCGGCGTGTCAACGGAGTACACGCCCTGGCGGCCGAGCTCGGCGGCGCGCAGACGGTCGAAGACGTACGTGCCGCGTTCGCGCCACGCGGCGTCCCACTTCTGCTCGAGGCCTTCCAGGGCGGGCTTGTCGGGAATGGTGGCCATAGGGGGACTCCTCGAGCGATATGGGCGGCACCGTGTGAGCGTGCCTGATGGGTTCTGCATCCCACGATACCGGGGGTCGCGCGCGAGCGCGCGTCGTGGCGCGCAGGCTCAGCGATTCGCGCATCCTCAGCCCCGAGGGGCGGATGCCGTGTGAGCTTGCGCGGATTTCTGAGGTTGTGCGGCGGGGTGGGGCGGGCCGCGGCGCAGGCTCAGCGATTCGCACATCTTCAGCCCGGAGGGGCGGATGCCGTGTGAACCTGCGCGGATCGCTGAGGCAGCGCGACCGCGATCGAGGTGTCGAGGCTCCTCCACAGGCCGAATTCTGTCCACAGCTTTCACGACCGCCCGTCACGGACCGCTCGCCCCTACGACCATGTCCCCATGGATGACACCCCCGCCCGCGCCGTCGCCACCCGCGTGGCCTCCCTCGGAGGCGTCGTGCGCCCCACCCGCCTCGTCCTCGAGGGGCACAGCCGGCACCGGATCACCCAGGCACTGGACCGCGGCCTCGTCGTACGTGTCGTGCGGGGATGGATCGCCGTGCCGGACGCCGACGCACACCTCGTCGCCGCGGCTCGAACGGGGGTCGTGTTGTCCTGCGTCACGGCCGCCGAACGGCTGGGACTGTGGGTTGCCGAACGACCGGACAGACCTCACGTCGCCTACCCCGGCCGGGGGAGGGTCCGCGAGCCAGCGGCTGTCGTGCACTGGCATCGGCCGATCGTTCCGCGGCATCCGGACCTGCTCGAAGACGAGATCGAGAATGTGCTCCTGACGGTCGCCGCGTGTCAGCCGTACGAGAAGGCGCGGGCGTTGTGGGAGTCCGCGCTGAACAAGAAGGCCGTGGACCTCTCTCATCTGCGGCGACTCCCGTGGAATGGCGCCGCGCGACGTCTCGTGCACGAGGTGTCTCCGTGGGCCGACTCCGGCCTCGAGACCCTCGTCATCGTCCGGTTGCGGTGGCTGGGCCTGCCGATCCGGACGCAGATCTGGATCGCCGGCCACCGCGTCGACTTCCTCATCGGCGAGCGGCTCGTCCTGCAGGTCGACGGCGGACACCACGTCGGCGCGCAGCGCACCGAGGACATCCGGCACGACGCCGAGCTGATGCTGCTCGGCTATCACGTCATCCGCGTCGGATACGACCAGGTCATGCACCACTGGCCCGAGGTGCAGGAGCGCATCATGCACGCCGTGGCGCAGGGGCTGCACAGGGCCTGAGCCGGACGGCGGCGTTGGCGCAGACGCAGCAATTCGCACAAAATCAGCCCGAAGGGGCGGATGCCAACTGAGGTTCTGCGGATCGTGGAGCATGCGCCCTAGGGGGCTCGCGCCTGCCGCGCAGACACAGCGATCCGCACAGAGTCAGCCCGAAGGGGCGGATGCCGATTGAGCGTGCGCGAATCGCGGAGCTTGGGCCCGCGCGGGCCACGCACCGGCCGCGCAGAATCAGCGATCCGCACAGGATCAGCCCGAAACCCGGCATCCCGACTGAGGTTGCGCGAATCGCGGAGCCTCGGCCAGCGAGCGCGGGCACCCCCGGGTTTCCGCACCCGGTCCAGGAACCCCGGTAAGCTGAAAGCCTTCCCATCAGAGATTCCGAGGTTTCTTCATGCCTTCTCCGCTTTCGCGTCGCGTGCTCTCGGCGGTCGCCGTGGCCGCGGTCGCCGCCCTTTCGCTCTCCGCCTGCGCCGGGTCGGACCCCGCCGCCGAGGGCGACGGCGAGATCGTCTGGGCGATCGAGGGCGCGAACCTCTCCGCCGGGCACATGGATCCGCAGACCAGCCAGCTCGACGTCTCGGCCATGGTGCAGCGCGCCGTGCTCGACTCGCTCGTCTACCAGGAGACCGACGGCACGTTCTCGCCGTGGCTCGCCGAGTCGTGGGACGTCGAGGACGGCGGCGCGAGCTACCTCTTCCGCCTGCGCTCCGACGTGACCTTCCACGACGGCACCGCGTTCGACGCCGCGGCGGTCAAGGCCAACTTCGATCGCATCGCCGATCCCGAGACCGCGTCGGCCCAAGCCGCGAGCATGCTCGGCGGCGACCTGTACGCCGGTACCGACGTGGTCGACGAGCACACCGTGCGCGTGCGCTTCACGCAGCCCTACGCCCCGTTCCTGCAGGCGGCCAGCACCGCGCTGCTGGGCTTCTACTCGCCGCAGGTGCTCGAGACCAAGGCCGACCAGCTCAAGGCGGGTGGACCCGACGTCACCGTGGGCACCGGCCCGTTCGAGCTCACCGAGTACACGCCCGACCAGGACATCGTGTACACCCGCAACGACGACTACACCTGGGGCCCCGACGGCGGCGGCAAGCCGAGCTTCAAGACGCTGCGCGTCGACATCCTCCCCGAGGCGTCTGTGCGCGTCGGCGCCCTGTCGAGCGGTCAGGCCGACGTCGTCACGAACCTCCCGCCGAACCTGGTCGCGCAGGTCCCCGCCGACGACGAGGTCAAGTCGATCGCCTACCCGGGCCTGCCCTACTCGCTGTTCCTCAACGAGAAGTACGGCGTCTTCGCCGACCAGAAGGTGCGCCAGGCGTTCTCGAAGGCCATCGACGTCGACACCGCCGTGCAGGAGATCTTCTACGGCCAGTACCCGCGCGCCTGGAGCATCCTCGGCGCCACCACCCCCGGCTACGACGCGAGCCTCGAGAAGACGTGGCCTTTCGACCAGGCGGCCGCCAACGCCCTTCTCAACGAGGCGGGCTGGACGGGTCGGGATGCCGATGGCATCCGGACCAAGAACGGTCAGCGCCTCACGGCCCGCTGGATCGCGTGGACCCCGGTGCCCGACGACCGCGCGGCGCTCGCGAACGCGGTGCAGAGCGACCTCAAGGCCGTCGGCTTCGACCTCCAGCGCGAGGTGCTCGAGCCGGGCGCCTACAACGAGCAGTACGGACCCAAGACCTACGACGTCACCGACTGGGGCTTCTCGGGTGTCGACGCCGATCTGCTGCGCAGCCACCTGGCGACCGACGGGTTCCAGAACGCCTCGCAGGTGAGCGACCCGTCGATGGACGCGCTCCTCGAGCAGGCTGCGTCGACGACCGACCCCGCCGCCCGCAACGCGATCTACGCCCAGGTCCAGCAGTGGAACGCCCAGCAGTCCGCGATCGTGCCGCTGTACAGCCCGGCGCTCATCAGCGCCGTGACCCCGAAGGTCTCGGGGCTGACGTTCGACCTCTACGGTCGTCCGCTGTTCGCGACCGCGTCGGTCGGCTGAGTCCGCGCGTTTCGGACACACTGGTCGGATGCCACGTTCTCGCTCCCGCGCCCTTCTCCGGCGCCTCGGGGGGATCGTGGCATCCGTCGTCCTCGTGCTCTGGGGCGCCGCGACGCTCGCGTTCGTGGCGTTCCGGATCATCCCGGGCGACCCGGTCGAGGTCATGCTCGGCCCGCAGGCTCAGGTGAGCGAGGCCGTGAAGGCGGGAATCCGCAGCGACCTCGGTCTCGACCGGCCGGTGATCGAGCAGTACGCCGCATTCCTCGGGCGGCTCGTCCGCGGTGATCTGGGGGAGTCGTACCAACTGCGCCTCCCCGTGGCCGAGGTGATCGGTCGCCAGCTCGGACCCACTTTGCAGCTGTCGGCCCTGGCGCTCGTGATCGCCGTGCTCCTGGCGCTCGCGACGGCCCTTCTCGTGCGCGGACGGACCGGGCGGGCCGTGGCATCCGGAATCGAACTCGTCGTGCTGTCGTCGCCGGTGTTCTGGACGGGACTCGTGCTGCTGAGCGTCTTCTCGTTCCAGCTCGGGTGGTTCCCGGTATCGGGCGGGCGGGATGCCGCGTCGCTCGTGCTGCCCGCCGTGACCCTGGCCTTGCCGGTCGCCGCTCTGCTGTCCCAGGTGCTGCGGGATGGGATCGAGGCCGCCGAGCGCGAGCCGTTCCTGCTCACCGTCCGCGCCCGCGGCGCCGCGCCTCGGCGCGAGACCCTGCACCACACGCTGCGGCACGCCGGAGTCGGGGGCGTGACCCTCGCCGCCTACCTCGTCGGCTCGCTGCTGGGCGGTGCCGTGCTGGTGGAGACCGTGTTCGCGCGGCCCGGGATCGGACGCGTCACGCTCGCGGCGATCACCGACCGCGACCTGCCCGTCATCACCGGGGTCATCGTGCTGAGCGCCCTCGTCTTCGTCGTGGTCAACACCGTCGTCGACCTCGTCGTGCCCCTGCTCGACCCGCGGCTGCGATCCGGCACCGCGGCCCTGCGCGTGCGCGCGGGGGTTCCCGCGTGACCGCCGTCGCTCCGCCGCGACGCCGCACCCGCCGCGGCCGCGTGATCGCCCTGTCGGTCGCGGGCCTCGTCCTCGCCGTCGTCGCCCTCGCCGCCGTCGCACCGGGGCTGCTCGCCACGCACGACCCGCTGGTGACCGAGGTCCGCGCGGCCCTCCAGCCGCCCAGCGTCGCGCACTGGTTCGGCACCGATCAGAGCGGGCGCGACGTGTACTCTCGCGTCGTCTTCGGCGCCGGCCGATCGGTGGGCACGGGTCTGCTGGCGACCGGCCTCGCCCTGGTGCTCGGTGTGATCGCGGGTTCGCTCGCAGCCGTCGCCCCGCTCGCAGTGGATGCCGCCGCGATGCGGGTCGTCGACGTGCTGCTGGCCTTCCCCGAGTTCCTGGTGGCGCTGCTCGTGGTCGCGGTCCTCGGGCCGGGGGCCACGAACATCGCCGTGGCCGTGACGATCGCCGCGGTTCCCGTGTACATCCGGCTCGCTCGCGCGCAGACCCGCTCTCTCGCGGCGGCCGAGCACGTCGAGGCCGCGCGCATCATCGGCGTCCCCGCCGTGGTGGTGCACCTACGGCACGTGCTGCCGGGCGTGCTGGGCGCGGTGAGCGTGCTGGCCACGATCGGTATCGGCACGAGCATCCTCGCGGCGGCGGGCCTGAGCTTCCTGGGTCTCGGGCCCACCGAGCCGACGCCGGAGTGGGGGCTCATGCTCTCCGCGGGACGCAACCTCCTCGTGCAGGCGCCGTGGGTCGCCGTCTTCCCGGGCCTGGCGATCACCGCGACCGTGGTGAGCGTCAGCGTCATCGGCCGCATCCTGCGGGCGCGCTCCGAGGAGCGGGACGCGTGAGGGGCGTCCACCTGCGGGGCCTGCGCGTCGACGGTCGCGAGGGAGCGATCGTCCGCGGCCTCGACCTCGATGTCCCCCCGGGGGAGTGCGTCGCGATCGTCGGCGAATCGGGCGCGGGCAAGTCGCTGAGCGCGCGCGCCCTGCTCGGACTCGTTCCCGCGGGACTGTCGTGGTCGGCCGAGGCGCTCGAGATCGACGGCACTCCAGCGCAGTCGCTGACCGAGCGGCAATGGCGGGCCTTGCGCGGGCGGCGCATCGCCCTCGTCTCGCAGGACGCACTCGTCTCGCTCGACCCCCTGCGCCGGGTCGGCGCCGAGGTGGCCGAGCCCGTCCGCATCCACGAGCCCGCGGTGCGAGGACGAACCCTCGCCGACCGCGTCCACGAGAGCCTCGAGCGCGTCTCGATGCCCGACCCCGACGAACGCGCCCGCCAGTACCCGCACGAACTCTCCGGCGGTCTGCGCCAGCGCGCCCTGATCGCCTCGGCCCTGTCGGCGAAGCCCGCCGTCCTAGTGGCCGACGAGCCGACGACAGCACTGGATGCCACGGTGCAGGCGCGCGTGCTCGAGCTCCTCCGCCGCATCGCCGACGAGGGCGTGGCCGTGGTGTTCATCAGCCACGACCTCGGAGCCGTCGCGCGGGTGGCCGACTGGGTCGTCGTGATGCACGAGGGACGGGTCGTCGAGACCGGCGTCACCGCCGAGGTACTGGCATCCCCCCGCGATCCCGTCACGAGAGAGCTGGTCGCCGCCGTCTCGCACGAGCCCCTGGGCCGGGCCCCGCGCACCGACGCGCCGCTGTTCACCGCGCGGGGCGTGACCAAGAGATTCGGTGAGCGTGTCGCCGTCGACGACGTCTCGTTCGAGGTCCGACGCGGACGCACGCTCGCGGTCGTGGGGGAGTCGGGGTCGGGGAAGACGACGCTGGCGCGGCTCGCGGTCGGGGTGACCGCGCCCGATGCGGGGGAGCTGCGCTTCGACGACCGCCCCTGGACGCCCGCCGTCGCCCGCGGCACGGACCGACGACGCGTTCAGCTCGTGCAGCAGAACCCGTGGGGTGCGCTCGATCCGCGCTGGAGCGTGGGTCGCACGCTCGGCGAGGCGGTCGCCGCGGGGGGAGTGCCGCGGTCCGGCCGACGGCGCGCCGTGGTCGCTCTGCTCGAGGAGGTGGGGCTGTCGCCGGCGTTCGTGCGCCGCCGCCCCGCACAGCTCTCGGGCGGGCAGCGTCAGCGCGTCGCGATCGCCCGCGCCCTGGCCGTGTCACCGGATCTGCTCGTGCTCGACGAACCCGTCTCGGCGCTCGACGCCTCGGTGCGCGCGAAGATCCTCGACCGACTCCTCGCCCTGCAACGCGAGCGCGACCTTGCGATGATCTTCGTCACCCACGACCTCGATGTCGTGGCCGCGATCGCCGACGACGTGATCGTCATGAAGGACGGACGCGTCGTGGACTCGGGCGCCGTGTCGTGCGTGTTCGCCGCTCCCGGCCACGCCTTCACGCGCGAGCTGCTGGCGTCCGCCGGCCTGGGCACGCCTGGCGCGTGATGCCGGGGTCGTGTCTGGCGCGTCCGTTCCCCTCTCCCTCGAGTGCCACGGACGCGCCTGCGCCGCAGCGCACGCCGCCCGGCTCGCGTAGACTGGAGCGATCAGCATCGATCCGGCCATCACCGGGGAGCTCGCGGAAGAAACGGGTCCAGGCCCGCAGTAGAACCGCGCGGGGCAGGCCCGTCACAGCCGCAGTGAGAGAGGCACCGGTCCCGAACGGGGGCGGCGCAACGCGGGGTGGTACCGCGGTCCGCACGGATCGTCCCCGCAGGTGGATCCCAACCTGCGGAGAGACATGACCTACCCACGCCCCTCATCCTTCGGCCCGGCAGCCGACGCGTCGACCCCGGACACGCCGACCCCGGATGCCGCGACCCTCGCGTCCGCGCAGGGCGCCGCCGCCGCGGCATCCGTCGTCCCGAGCCCCCGCTTCCCGGCGATCGAGAACGACACCCTCGCCTTCTGGGCGCAGGACGACACCTTCCGCGCTTCGATCGCGAACCGCGAGGGCGCCGAGGAGTGGGTCTTCTACGACGGCCCGCCCTTCGCCAACGGCCTGCCGCACTACGGCCACCTGCTCACCGGGTACGCCAAGGACGTCTTCCCGCGCTTCCAGACGATGCGCGGCAAGAAGGTCGACCGCGTCTTCGGGTGGGACACCCACGGTCTTCCGGCCGAGCTCGAGGCGATGAAACAGCTCGGGATCACCGAGAAGGACGAGATCGAGGCGATGGGCGTGGCGACCTTCAACGCCAAGGCCCGCGAGTCGGTGCTCGAGTACACGCGCGACTGGCAGGACTACGTCACGCGCCAGGCCCGCTGGGTCGACTTCGAGCGCGGCTACAAGACGCTCGACACCACCTACATGGAGAGCGTGCTGTGGGCGTTCAAGACGCTCCACGACAAGGGCCTCGCCTACGAGGGCTACCGCGTGCTGCCGTACTGCTGGCGCGACGAGACGCCCCTGTCGACACACGAGCTGCGCATGGACGACGACGTCTACAAGATGCGTCAGGATCCCTCCGTCACTGTGACATTCCCGCTGGTCGGGGCGAAGGCCGAGGCGCTGGGGCTCACGGGCGTGCGCGCACTGGCGTGGACGACGACGCCGTGGACGCTTCCGACGAACCTCGCGCTGGCCGTGGGTCCCGGAATCCGTTATGCCGTCATCGAGGGCGGGCCGAACGGCGCAGCCGACGTGCACCGCGCTCCCGACGGCACGCCCGACGAGGCGTTCGAGGCCGTCGCCCACCGCTATCTGCTGGCCGAAGACCTGTTGCCCGGCTACGCCAAGGACCTCGGGTACGAGAGCCCGGATGCCGCCCGCGCGGCCGTGCAGACCACGGTCCTGGGCTCCGAGCTCGAGGGCGTGTCGTACGACCGCCTCTTCGACTACTACGCCGACGCCTCGGTGTGGGGCACCGAGAACGCCTGGAAGATCCTCGTCGACGATTACGTCACCGTCAGCGACGGCACGGGCATCGTGCACCAGGCCCCGGCCTACGGTGAGGACGACAAGCGCCTCGCGGATGCCGCGGGTCTGCCCACGATCATCTCGCTCGACGACGGTGGCCGGTTCCTCTCCGCCGTCACCGACGTGGCGGGCGAGTTGTGGCTCGACGCGAACCGTCCGCTGATCCGTCTGCTGAAGCAGGGCGGACGCCTGCTGCGCGAGGCCTCGTACGAGCACTCGTACCCGCACTGCTGGCGCTGCCGGAACCCCCTGATCTATAAGGCCGTGTCGAGCTGGTTCGTGCGCGTGACCGACATCAAGGACGACCTGCTGGCGAACAATCAGCAGATCACCTGGGTGCCCGAGAACGTCAAGGAGGGCCAGTTCGGCAAGTGGCTCGAGGGCGCGCGCGACTGGTCGATCAGCCGCAACCGCTACTGGGGCTCGCCGATCCCGGTGTGGAAGAGCGACAACCCCGACTACCCGCGCGTCGACGTCTACGGCTCGCTCGCCGACATGGAGGCCGACTTCGGCCGACTGCCGGTGAACGCCGACGGCGAGGTCGACCTGCACCGCCCCTACATCGACGACCTCACGCGCCCGAACCCCGACGACCCGACGGGGCAGTCGACGATGCGCCGCATCGAAGACGTGCTCGACGTGTGGTTCGACTCGGGCTCGATGCCGTTCGCACAGGTGCACTACCCGTTCGAGAACCACGAGTGGTTCGACGAGCACGCCCCCGCCGACTTCATCGTCGAGTACATCGGGCAGACCCGCGGCTGGTTCTACGTCATGCACGTGCTCTCGACCGCGCTGTTCGACCGCCCGGCCTACACCGGGGTGTCGTGCCACGGCATCGTGCTCGGCAACGACGGGCAGAAGATGTCGAAGTCGCTGCGCAACTACCCCGACGTGCGCGAGGTGTTCGACCGCGACGGGTCGGATGCCATGCGGTGGTTCCTCATGTCGTCGAGCGTGCTGCGCGGCGGCAACCTCGTGGTGACCGAGGAGGGCATCCGCTCGGGCGTGCGCGAGTTCCTGCTGCCGCTGTGGAACGCGTGGTACTTCTTCGCGACCTACGCCAACGCCTCGGGCCCCGACGGCTACACCGCCGAGTGGCGCACCGACTCCACCGACGTGCTCGACCGGTACATCCTCGCCCTCACCGGCGACCTCGTCCGCGACGTGGCCGCCGACCTCGAGGGCCTCGACTCCACGACCGCGGCCGAGCGCCTGCGCGACTTCGCCGAGGTGCTGACCAACTGGTACATCCGCCGCTCGCGCGACCGCTTCTGGGTGGGCGTGACCGACGACCCGACGAGCCGAGAGGCGTTCGACACGCTCTACACCGTGCTCGAGACGCTGACGCGTGTCGCTGCCCCGCTCATCCCGCTCGTCTCCGAGCGCGTGTGGCAGGGCCTGACGGGTGGGCGCAGCGTCCACCTGACCGACTGGCCCGACGCCTCGGCTTTCCCGGCGGCGGCGGACATCCGCACCGCGATGGACACCGTGCGCGAGGTCTCGAGCGTCGCCAACGCGCTGCGCAAGCGCGAGGGCAAGCGCGTGCGCCTGCCGCTTCCGCGGCTGACGGTGGTGACTCCGGATGCCACGGGCCTGGCGCAGTTCGACGACATCCTGCGCGAGGAGCTCAACGTCAAGACCGTCGAGCAGGTCGCCTTGCAGGACGGAACCGCCGCGGAGTACGGCATCACGCACCGCCTGTCGGTCAACGCCCGTGCCGCCGGCCCCCGCCTCGGCAAGCAGGTGCAGCAGGCGATCAAGGCCGCCCGCGAGGGTGACTGGAGCGAGGTCGACGGGCAGGTCGTCGCGGGCGGCATCGCCCTCGAGCCCGCCGAGTACGACCTCGTCGTCGAGACCGCGGGTCGCCCCGAGGGCGAGGCGCTGGCCGTGCTCGCGGGCGGCGGCTTCGTGCTGCTCGACACCGTCACCACGCCTGAGCTCGAGGCCGAGGGCCTGGCGCGCGACATGATCCGCGGCATCCAGGACACCCGTAAGGCCGCCGGCTTCGACGTGAGCGACAGGATCTCCCTGACCCTCACGTTCGACGACGCCGGCGATGCCGCGGCCGTGGCTCAGGCGTTCGACGTTGCGGGCGTGGCATCCGAGACCCTCGCCGAAGGCGTCGTGCTGGCCAGCCGCACCGAGCGACTCATCGAGCGCGGGAACGTGGGCGAGCCCGAGTTCGAGAACGTCCTCACGGCCAAGATTTACGCGAACGTCGGCGCCGTCACGGTGGCCGTCGCGCGGATCGGAGCACCCGCATGAGTGATCGCAGCAGAGCGGATGCCGTGTACGCGGCGCTACTGGAGCGACAGGGCGAGCAGTGGGTGCAGCCGCGCGTCGAGCGCACGCGCCGCGTGCTCGAGCTGCTCGACGACCCTCAGCGCACGTACCGCGTCATCCACGTGACTGGCACGAACGGCAAGACCTCGACCAGCCGCATGATCGAGAGCCTGCTGCGCGCGATGGGGCTTCGGACGGGCCTGTTCACCAGCCCCCACCTCGAGCGCTTCACCGAGCGGATCCTCATCGACGGAGAACCCGTGGCCGACGCCGCGATCGCCGACGCGTGGGACGAGATCCAGCCCTTCGTCGGCATGGTCGACGCCGAGCTCGAAGCCGCCGGAGACGCTCCGCTGACGTTCTTCGAGCTGCTCACGGTGCTCGCCTTCGTCGCGTGCGCCGACGCGCCCATCGACGTCCTCGTGCTCGAGGTCGGCATGGGCGGGGAGTGGGACTCCACGAATACCGCCGACGGCGACGTCGCGGTCTTCGCCCCCATCGACATCGACCACACCGACCGTCTCGGCTCGACGATCACCGAGATCGCCACCGTCAAGGCCGGGATCATCAAGCCCGGCGCGGCGGTCGTCTCGGCCGCGCAGCCCGCGGAGGCGCTGCGCGTCATCCGTGCCCGCGCCGAGAAGGAGGGGGCGACGGTCGCCGTGGCCGGAGACGGGTTCGCGCTCGAGGGTCAGACGCTCGCGGTCGGCGGGCAGCAGCTCGACATCCGCGGGGTCGCCGGCACGTACCGCGAGCTCTACCTGCCGCTCTACGGCGCGCACCAGGGCGCGAACGCGGCCCTCGCCGTCGCCGCGGTCGAATCGCTGGTCGGCGGAGGCACGCAGCCCCTCGCCGCTGACGTCGTGGCCGACGGCCTCGGCAACGCCACCTCGCCCGGGCGCCTGCAGCTCATCGGCACCGCCCCCACCGTGTTCGTCGACGCCGCGCACAATCCGCACGGCGCCCGCGCGCTGGTCGCCGCCCTCGACGAGTCGTTCGACATCGACGAGTGGGGGGCCGTGGTCGGCATCCTCGAGGGGAAGGATGCCGCGGGCATCATGTCGGCGCTCGTTCCGGCCGTCGCCCGCGTGTTCGCCACCGCCCCCGACAGCGACCGCGCGACCGACCCCGACGCGATCGCCGATGTGGCCGAGGCCGCCGATCTGCCGGTGACGGTGCACCCGACCCTCGAAGACGCCGCCGACGCGGCGCGCGCGTGGGCCGCGGAGTCCGACCGCCGCGCCGTGGTGATCGCCGGATCCGTCGTGCTCGCCGGTGAAGCCCTGCGCCTGTCCGAGCTCGAGGACTGGAAGTCGGGGTGGCAGGAGTGAGCCCGCGCGAGCCGCGCGCCCCTCGCCCCCGCCGTCAGCGCGGGGCCCAGGAGTCCCTCGGCGCCGTCGTGCTCGGCTTCGAGTCGATCATCGTCTTCCTCGGCGGGCTCGTCGTTTACGGCCTCAAGGTGCTGCCCGCGGGCATCGAGCCGTGGTGGGGGATCGTCGGCGGTGTCGTGATGGCGATCGCGATGGTCGCTGTGTCGGGTCTGCTCCGACACCGCTGGGCGCTCTTCGCCGGGTGGGGCCTGCAGGTTGTGCTGCTGCTCGCCGGTTTCCTGGTTCCGGCTCTCGCCGTGGTCGCCGTCATTTTCGGCGGCATGTGGGCGTATGCGACCATCAAGGGAGCGGCGCTCGATCGGCAGAACGCCCGACGCGCCGCATCCCCCGACCTCTCGAACGGAGAATGACCCATGGCCACCGAAGAGACCCTCGTCCTGGTGAAGCCCGACGGCGTCGCCCGCGGCCTGACCGGCGCGATCCTCGCCCGTATCGAGGCGAAGGGCTACGCCCTCGTCGACATCCGCCTCGTCGAGCCCGACCGCGAGACCCTCGCCCAGCACTACGCCGAGCACGAGGGGAAGCCGTTCTACGAGCCGCTGCTCGAGTTCATGATGTCGGGCCCCTCCGTCGCGATCCGCCTCGCCGGCAACCGCGTCATCGAGGGCTTCCGCTCGCTCGCGGGCACGACCGACCCCACCACCGCCGCCCCCGGCACGATCCGCGGCGACTTCGGCCGCGACTGGGGCCTCAAGGTGCAGCAGAACCTCGTCCACGGGTCCGACAGCGTCGAATCCGCCGAGCGCGAGCTCGCGATCTGGTTCTCCTGATCCCGGATGCCACGAAGGCCGCCGCCCCGCGAGGGTGGCGGCCTTCGTTGTTCGGGGCGGGGTTCGCGCGGGCGGGCCGGGGGCCGTTCGCCAGCTCGGTGATCCGCACATCCTCAGTCGCTTCCGTGGCTTCCCGGCTGAGGCTGCGCGAATCGCTGAGGGTGCGCCGCCGCCGCTCGCGCGCCGACCCCGCGCGCCGCCGCACGCTCAGCGATTCGCACGATCTCAGTGGCATCCGGGGCAATCCGGCTGAGGCTGCGCGAATCCCTGAGGGTGCGCCGCCGCCGCTCGCGCGCCGACCCCGCGCGCCGCCGCACGCTCAGCAATCCGCGCACGCTCAGTGGCATCCGGGGCACCCCACCTGAGGTTGTACGAATCGCCGAGCTTGCGCAGCCGCCCGTCCCGCGCCGACCCCGTGCGCCGCCACCGCTCAGCGATCCGCACTCGTTCAGCGGCATCCGGGGCATTCCAGCTGAGGTTGCGCAAATCAGTGAGGATACGCAACCGCCGACCCCGCGCTGACACACGCTCAGTGATCCGCACAGACTCAGTGACATCCGGGCCATTCCAGCTGAACATGTGCGAATCGCTGAGGCGACGCAGCCGCCGGCCGCACCCCGGCAGACCCCGCTCGGCTCAGAACTGCGACAGCACGTCGAGGCGCACCTGCGCCAGCACGGCGACGACGGCGAACGCCACGATGGTCATGAGCGGCACCCACGCCATCAGGCGGTCGGCGACCTCCTGCACGCGCGGGCGCGGGATGACCCCCTCGCGCAGCACGTGCAGCGTCACGACGAAGAACGAGGGGATCACGACCGACCACGTCACCATGCACCACGGGCACAGGGTCGCGAGCACGAACAGGCTCTGCCCGATGAGCCAGATGACGAAGCCCAGGGCGAAGACGAAACCGAGCCAGAACAGGGTCCAGAACCACCGGGCGAACCGCGCACCGGCGAGCAGCGCCGCGCCGACGACGATGGGGGCGATCCAGGCCGCGAGGCCGATGATCGGGTTGGGGAAGCCGAACACGCTGCCCTGCGCCGACTGCAGATTCGTCGAGCACTGGACCAGCACGCTGAAGTCACAGGATGCCGCGGCCCCGGGGTTCTCGAGCTGGTGGAAGCGTTCCATGGTGAGCGAGAACGCCGCCCACCATCCCACGACCCCCGCGAAGATCAGCCAGATCGCAACGACGACCGGACGACGGGGGGTGACGGTTTCGCTCATGCGGAGATTCTTCCATCGACCCGCTATGCGGCGGCTTTGAACGTCTCGACGACGAGGCGCCGCCGGAGAGGCGCCCGTTCATCGGGCCGACGGGCCGGTTCGGAGATGCCTCGTGGGTGTTCCGGGCACTTCGTGCGATAATGAAGGCTGATGTGACCGCGGCCGCGCCGCAGGAACATCACCCTGAAGACTTCGGGCGATGACCGCCCTTCGCAGCCCGAGCCGCAGGCCGGCTGCAGACCGAGTGAGTTCGCGGCCCCGCCGGGTGCGGCGCCGCATGAGATTTCGTCGGACGACGCGCGGTGTCGTCCGCCAGGGAGTACCCCGACATGGCCGATGTGACAGACGAACAGAACCCCACCGACGAGGCGCCGATCTCGCCCGAGACCGCAGCTCCTTCCGAGACGGCCCCCGCGGTCGACGAAGAAGAGGCAGCGGTTCAGGATGCCGAGGACGCGGCCGCCGACGACACCGAGGCGCCCGCGGTGCTCGATGTGGAGGACATCCCCGCGTCGGACGAGTCCGCGTCGGACGAGCCCGCCGGCGAGGAGCCTGCGGTAGAGCAGCCCGCAACAGAGCAGCCTGCTGCGGACGCGACGAACGCAGACGAGGCGAGCCCCGCCGCGCAGGTCGAAGAGTCCGCCGGTGACGCCGAGGCCCCGGCATCCGGAACCGTTTCCGTCGACGCCACGGACGACGCGAGCGAGAAGACCAGGAACCCGGCGGAAGGGTCGGAGACCCCCGCCCAGCCCGAGACCCCCGCCGAGCCCGAGAAGCCCGCCCGCCCGACGGCCGTGTCGCTGGGTCTGCTTCCGGAGAACTTCGTGTCGGCGGTGTCGACGGCCCTGCACTTCTACGCGCCCGAGCTGCCGCCCGTCATCATCCGCGACGACGTCGACGAGCGTGACGACGAGGGTTCCGACCGCCTCTCGGCGAACGCCCGTCGCCGCAACCGCCGCCGCGGCGGCGCGAACGACACCCGCGACGAGGCCCCCGAGGCCCCGGCCGCCCCTCCCGTGCGCCAGCGCGCGGTCGAGGTCATCACCGAGCCGCAGCGCATCAAGGGGTCGACGCGTCTCGAGGCCAAGAAGCAGCGTCGTCGTGACGGCCGCGAGGCCGGGCGTCGCCGCCCCGTGGTCACCGAGGCCGAATTCCTCGCGCGCCGCGAGGCCGTCGATCGCGTGATGGTCGTGCGTTCCAAGGCAGGGCGCATCCAGATCGCCGTGCTCGAAGACAACGTGCTCGTCGAGCACTACGTCGCGCGCAACCAGGACGCCTCGCTGATCGGCAACGTCTACCTCGGTCGCGTGCAGAACGTGCTGCCGAGCATGGAGGCCGCCTTCGTCGACATCGGCCGCGGGCGAAACGCCGTGCTGTACTCCGGCGAGGTCGACTGGGACGGCGTCGAGACCAACAACCAGCCGCGCCGCATCGAGCTCGCCCTCAAGTCGGGCGACCGCGTGCTCGTGCAGGTCACCAAGGACCCCGTGGGCCACAAGGGCGCGCGCCTGACGAGCCAGATCTCGCTGCCCGGCCGCTACCTCGTCTACGTGCCCAATGGCACGATGAACGGCATCTCGCGCAAGCTGCCCGACACCGAGCGTGCTCGCCTGAAGAAGATCCTCAAGGAGGTGCTCCCCGAGTCGTCCGGCGTGATCGTGCGCACGGCCGCCGAGGGCGCCACCGAAGAGCAGCTGACCCTCGACGTCCAGCGCCTCACCTCGCAGTGGGAGCACGTCTCGAGCCAGGTCAAGACCATCCAGGCCCCGGCCCTGCTGCACTCCGAGCCCGACCTCCTGGTCAAGATCGTGCGCGACGTCTTCAACGAGGACTTCACGCGCATGCTCATCCAGGGCGACGAGGCGCTGCAGACGATCTCGTCGTACCTGCAGGGCGTTGCCCCCGACCTGCTCGAGCGCGTCGAGAAGTACCAGGGCGAGCAGGACCCGTTCGACGCGTTCCGCGTGACCGAGCAGATCGAGAAGGCGCTCGACCGCAAGGTATGGCTGCCCTCGGGTGGCTCGCTGGTCATCGACCGCACCGAGGCCATGACCGTCGTCGACGTCAACACCGGCAAGTTCGTCGGCTCGGGCGGCAACCTCGAAGAGACCGTCACCAAGAACAACCTCGAGGCGGCCGAAGAGATCGTGCGCCAGCTGCGCCTGCGCGACATCGGCGGCATCATCGTCGTCGACTTCATCGACATGGTGCTCGAGTCCAACCGCGACCTCGTGCTGCGCCGCCTCATCGAGTGCCTGAGCCGCGACCGCACGAAGCACCAGGTGGCCGAGGTCACCTCGCTCGGCCTCGTGCAGATGACCCGCAAGAAGCTGGGCCTGGGCCTGCTCGAGACCTTCAGCGAGGCGTGCGAGGTGTGCGCCGGCCGCGGCGTGATCGTGCACCACGACCCCGTCGTCAAGCACCGTCCCGCGGGTTCGTCGAACGGCAACGGAAGCGGCAACGGTTCGTCGAACCGTCGCGGTCGCGGGGGCAACAACGGCTCGAACAGCAACGCGCAGTCGGGCGGCGCAAACGGCGGCGGCAACGCCGGTCAGGGCAACGGCGGCGGCAACGGTGGGGGAGCGGCGGCCCCGGCCGGCGGCACCCACGTCATCACCGAGGGTGTGAAGTCGGCCCTCGCGCAGATCGCGGCCTCGACCGTCAAGCCCACCATCGACGACCCCGCCGTCGTGGAGGCTGCGGTCGTGGCATCCGTCGAAGCCGTGCTCGAGGCCAAGAGCGAGTCGGCCGCCGAGGCGCCGGCCCCCGCCCGCGAGAAGCGTCCGCGCAAGAAGCGCGAGCCCAAGGCACCGCGTACCGAGAAGAACGCCCTGCTCGAGTCGGTCCTCGAGGCCCTCCCCGAGCCCAAGGCGCCGGGTCAGGGGCGCTCGCGCCGCCGCGTGACCACCGCGGCGCTGACGGGCACCCCGGTCAACGCCCAGCCGACCACGGAGTCCTGAGCCGGTTCCCTTACGCGTGAGGGGCCAGTTCTCGTCGCCGCGCATCGCGCCAGGCGACAGGACGTGGCCCCTCACGCGTGGGAGCGGGCGGGGTGGATGCCGGGAGCCCCGGGACCCGCGCACGGTCCGCTACCGACGGGGTGGGGCCTCAGCCGCGCGTACGCCGCTCCCGCGCCGTGATCCGCAGGCCCGAGGCGCGCAGGCGCCGCACCAGCTCTTTGCCGCCCAAGTGCTCGGCCCCCGCGCGGACGAGGTCGGCGTGCCGCTCGTCGGGCACGTCGTAGTGGTCGAGGTCGAAGGCGCGACGCGGGATACCGGCCGCGGCGGCGAAGGCATGCAGCTCGGCGAGGTCGCTGTCGCTGACCAGGTGAGCCCACAGCCGTCCGTGCGCGGGCCACTGCGGGTCGTCGATCAGGATCGCCATTCGGAAATCCTACGGTCGACACGCGGGTCGGATGCTTTTGCCGGATGCCGTGACGTGAGCTAAACTTGACCCTTGGTGCGTCGCGTCCACTCCTGACAGGAGCAGGACCCCGCGGGTTCAGCCCGCCGGATCGCACCGAGACTTGGGTCGTCAGACCCTCCCGACGTCATCAGACAACCGGAGCTCCGCGCTCCCGAACGAAAACAGGTGTGAAGTGGTTTACGCAGTTGTGCGCGCCGGCGGCCGCCAGGAGAAGGTCCAGGTCGGCACGGTCGTCGTGCTCGACCGCCAGAAGGCGAAGATCGGCGAGAGCATCCAGCTGCCCGCCGTCCTGTTCGTCGACGGCGACGCGGTCACGACCGACGCCGACAAGCTCGCGAAGGTCTCGGTCACGGCCGAGGTGCTCGGCGAGGAGCGCGGTCCGAAGATCGTGATCCAGAAGTTCAAGAACAAGACCGGCTACAAGAAGCGCCAGGGCCACCGTCAGGACCTCACGCGCGTCAAGATCACCGGCATCAAGTAAGAGCCAGGAGACGCAGAGATGGCACACAAAAAGGGCGCAAGCTCCACCCGTAACGGTCGTGATTCCAACGCACAGCGCCTCGGCGTGAAGCGCTTCGGCGGCCAGGTCGTCCTCGCCGGCGAGATCATCGTCCGCCAGCGCGGCACGCACTTCCACCCCGGCGCCAACGTCGGCCGTGGCGGCGACGACACGCTGTTCGCCCTGGCACCCGGTGCGGTCCAGTTCGGCGCGAAGGGCGGCCGGAAGGTCGTCAACATCGTCACCGCAGCAGCGGAGTAATTCCCGCGCTTCGGCGCACGAGGGGGTGGGCGCTGCCCACCCCCTCTTCTGTTTTCGAGTCGGCACCGCCGGCCACACCCGGAAGGACCCGCCATGGTCACCTTCGTCGACCGCGTGACCCTGCACCTGCGTGCAGGAAAGGGCGGCAACGGCTGCGTCTCGGTGCGCCGTGAGAAGTTCAAGCCGCTGGCCGGTCCCGACGGCGGCAACGGAGGCAGCGGCGGCGACGTCGTGCTCGTCGCCGACCCGCAGACCACGACCCTGCTGTCGTACCACCACTCGCCGCACCGCTCCGCGGGCAACGGCGGGTTCGGCATGGGCGACCACCGCTCGGGCGCGCTGGGTGAGGATCAAGAGCTCCCCGTGCCGCTCGGCACCGTCGTCAAAGACACCGACGGAAACGTGCTCGTCGACATGCTCACCCCGGGAATGCGCTTCGTCGCCGCCCCTGGCGGTCTGGGCGGTCTCGGCAACGCCGCTCTCGCCTCGCCCAAGCGCAAAGCCCCCGGCTTCGCGCTGCTCGGAACCCCCGGTTACGAGGGCGACGTCGTCCTCGAGCTCAAGACCGTCGCCGACGTCGCCCTGGTCGGCTTCCCCTCGGCGGGCAAGTCGAGCCTGATCGCCGCGGTATCGGCCGCTCGCCCCAAGATCGCCGACTACCCGTTCACCACGCTGCACCCGAACCTCGGCGTCGTGCAGGCGGGCGACGCTCGCTACACGATCGCCGACGTGCCGGGCCTCATCGAGGGCGCGAGCGAGGGGAAGGGCCTGGGCCTGGAGTTCCTCCGCCACGTCGAGCGCTGCACGGCCCTCGTGCACGTGCTGGACTGCGCCACGCTCGACCCGGGTCGCGACCCGCTCAGCGACCTCGACATCATCCTCGCCGAGCTCGCTGCCTACCCGGTGCCCGAAGGTCAGATCCCCCTGCTCGACCGCCCGCAGATCGTCGCCTTGAATAAGGTCGACGTCCCCGAGGCGCACGAGCTCGCCGACTTCGTGCGCCCCGACCTCGAGGCCCGCGGCTTCCGCGTCTTCGAGATCTCCACCGTCAGCCGCGCGGGTCTGCGCGAGCTCACTTTCGCCCTCGGCGACATCGTCGAGGAGCACCGTCTCGCGACGATCGACCAGACGCCGGCCGAGCGCGTGGTCATCCGCCCGAAGGGCGCCGCCAAGGACTTCGAGATCAAGGTCGAGGGCGGAACGTACGGCCCCGTCTACCGCATCCTCGGCGACAAGCCGGTCAAGTGGGTGCAGCAGACCGACTTCCAGAACGAAGAGGCCGTGGGCTACCTCGCCGACCGTCTCGCGCGCCTCGGCGTCGAAGACGGGCTGTTCCGCGCCGGCGCGGTCGCGGGCGCGACCGTGGTCATCGGCCCCGGCGACGGCATCGTCTTCGACTGGGAGCCCACCCTCACCTCGGCGGCCGAGCTCATGACGGCCCCCCGCGGCACCGACCCGCGTCTCGTGCAGAACTCCCGCCGTACCTCGTCGGAGCGCCGCGAGCAGTATCACGAGCGGATGGATGCCAAGGCCGACGCCCGCGCCGAGCTCGAGGCCGAGCGCCGCGCGGCGCGTGCCGCCGGCATCTCGCCCGACGGCGACTCCTCCCAGCTCGCGTTCGAGGACGAGGAGCGGTGACCGCGACGACGCGCGCCGACATCCCCGGCGCCGCCCGCGTCGTGGTGAAGGTCGGTTCGTCGTCGATCAGCGGCGACGGAGCCCACCGCATCGACACGATCGTCGAGGCGCTCTCGCGCGCCCACGGCGCCGGAACCGAGGTCGTCCTCGTGTCATCGGGCGCCATCGCCACGGCACTTCCGCTGCTCGACCTCGAGGGCCGCCCGAACGACCTCGCCACCCAGCAGGCCGCAGCCGCGGTCGGTCAGAACGTCCTCATGTGGCGGTACCAGACCTCGCTCGACCGCTTCGGTCTGCTCGCGGGACAGGTCCTCCTCACGGCCGGCGACCTCGAGAACGCCACGCACCGCTCCAACGCGCGTCGCGCCATGGAGAGACTGCTGGGGCTCGGCATCCTGCCCATCGTGAACGAGAACGACACCGTCGCCACTCACGAGATCCGCTTCGGCGACAACGACCGGCTCGCCGCCCTCGTGGCGCAGCTGATCGGCGCCGACGTGCTCGTGCTGCTCAGCGACATCGAGACGCTCTTCACCCGTCCGCCCAGCGAACCCGGAGCCCGCCCCATCACTGACGTGGCATGGGGCGACGACCTGTCGGAGTTTGAGTTCGGCGCGGGCGTCGTGAACGGAGTGGGCACCGGGGGAGCGGCCACCAAGGCCTCGGCGGCCAAGCTCGCCTCGACCGCGGGGGTGGGCGTGCTCGTCACGAGCGCCGACCTCGTGGCATCCGCCCTCTCGGGGGAGTCGGTGGGCACATGGTTCGCCCCTCATCCCGACCCCGTGACCCTCTCCACCGGCCCCGTGGGCGCCATCACCCCCGCCGGTACACTGAGCGCATGACCGCCATCGCCACCTCCGTCGACGAGCGCCTGCGTCTGGCCAAAGACGCCGCGCGCGAGATCGGTCTGCTCGATTCGGCCCGCAAGAGCGCGCTGCTGCACGCCGTCGCCGACGCGCTCGAGGCCGCATCGACCGAGATCGTCGCGGCCAACGCCGACGACCTCGAGAGAGGGCGGCAGGATGCCATCGGCGAGGCGCTACTGGACCGCCTGCGTCTCGATGACACGCGCGTGTCGGCCCTCGCCGCGGCGGTGCGCGATGTCGCCGAGCTCCCCGACCCGGTCGGGCGCGTCCTCGACACCCGCACCCTGCCGAACGGCCTCTCCCTCGAGAAGGTGGCCGTGCCCTTCGGCGTGGTCGGCTCGATATACGAGGCACGACCCAACGTGACCGTCGACATCGCCTCTCTGGCCCTGCGCTCGGGCAATGCCGTGGTGCTGCGCGGGGGGTCGGCGGCGCAGAGCAGCAACGCCACGCTCGTGCGCGTCATGCGCGATGCGCTGGCCGATCAGGGTGTGAGCCCCGAGGCGATCCAGAGCGTCGACGACTTCGGTCGTGACGGCGCGAAGGCCCTCATGAACGCCCGCGGCCTCGTCGACGTGCTCGTCCCGCGCGGCAGCGCCGGACTCATCGAGACCGTCGTCACCGAGTCGACCGTCCCCGTCATCGAGACCGGGGCCGGCGTCGTGCACGTCTTCCTCGACGCCACCGCGCGCGAGGACTGGGCCCGCGACATCGTGCTGAACGCCAAGACCCAGCGCCCGAGCGTGTGCAACGCCGTCGAGACGGTGCTCGTGCACCGCGCGGCGGCCGATCGCCTGCTGCCGGAGCTGCTGGCATCCCTCGACGAAGCCGGCGTGACCGTGCACGGCGACGAGGCGACGCGCGCGCTAGATGCGCGGGTCGTCTCGGCCACCGACGACGACTGGTCGACGGAGTACGGCACGCTCGATCTCGCCGTGCGCGTGGTCGACGGTCTCGACGAGGCGCTCGCGCACATCCGCCGCTACTCGACGCACCACACCGAGTCGATCATCACCGCCGACCCCGAGGCGGCCGAGCGCTTCCTCGCCGAGGTCGACTCCGCGGTGGTGCTGGTGAACGCCTCCACGCGTTTCACCGATGGAGGCGAGTTCGGCTTCGGGGCCGAGGTCGGCATCTCCACCCAGAAACTCCACGCCCGCGGACCCATGGGCCTCGCCGAGCTCACGAGCACGAAGTGGCTCGGGCGCGGCGACGGCCAGGTACGCGCCTGACCGCCTAAAATGAGATGCGCGCCTCGCGCAGACCTCTGATCGGAGCACTGATGACTTTCGTCGCACTTCTGGCCCACGCCGCAGAAGAAGGCGCCCACCACGGCGGCAACGTCCAGGCCCAGACCTTCTGGTACGGCGCCGTGGCGTTCGTGACCTTCGTCGCCCTGAGCCTCGTGACGCTGTCGTACCGCAACGTGTCGAACCGTCACGCGCACAAGGCGGCGGCGTACACCCAGAAGCACGGGACGCCCACCCCCGAGGCGCACGGCCACTGAGGCCCACCGTATGTCGGTGACGCGCGCCCCTCGCATCGGGGTCATGGGTGGGACGTTCGATCCCATCCATCACGGTCACCTGGTCGCCGCCAGCGAGGTCGCCCAATCGTTGGACCTCGACGAGGTCGTCTTCGTGCCCACGGGCCGCCCGTGGCAGAAAGACGACGTCACCGAGAGCGAGCACCGCTACCTCATGACGGTGATCGCCACGGCATCCAATCCGCAGTTCACCGTGAGCCGCGTCGACGTCGATCGCGCGGGGCCCACGTACACGATCGACACCCTGCGCGACCTGCAGGATCAGCGCCCCGGTGCAGAGCTGTTCTTCATCACGGGCGCCGACGCGGTCGCGCAGATCCTCAGCTGGCGCAACCATCAAGAGCTGTGGGACCTCGCGCACTTCGTCGCGGTCTCGCGACCGGGTCACGTCCTGACCACCGAGGGCCTCCCGTCCGAGAACGTGAGCCAGCTGGAGATCCCCGCCCTGTCGATCTCGTCCACAGACTGCCGCGCCCGCGTGCGCCGGGGCCACCCCGTGTGGTACCTCGTGCCCGACGGCGTCGTGCAGTACATCGCGAAGCACCACCTCTACCGGAGCACAGCATGAGCACTCCCGAGAATTCCGAGACTCCCGCGCTGACCCGTCGGCAGCTGCGCGAGCTCCGCCAGACCGGCGCGACGCCCATCATCACTCCGCAGCCCGAGGGCGAGACTCCGGATGCCGGCACCCCGGCCCCCGCGGTCGAGGCACCCGAGGCGCCCGTCGTGGATCGCGTCCCCGAGCCCGGCGTCGCCGAGGAGCCCGCCGTCTCGAGCGAGCCCGCGGTCTCGGACGAGCACGCTGTGCTCGGGGCCCCCGCCGGCGCTGGGGCGCCCTCGACGCACGAGCCGGCCGTATCGGAGGAGCCCGCACCCGTCGTCCCGCGTGACGAGCCGTTCGCTCCCGCCCTCCGCCCCGACTCGTTCGACGGCCCGTTCGGCGACGGCGACTTCGGCGTCACCGGCCTCACCCGCCGCCAGGTGCGGGCGCAGGAGAAGATCCGCACCGCGGCCGTGCCGGTGATCAGCTCCGACCTCGAGTCGTCGCTGCCCCGCCAGAACGCCCCGGCCGCGGCCCCGCAGGTCGACGACGAGCCCGCTCAGCCGGCGATCTTCCGACCGGCCGCCCTCGAGGAGGCCGCGGCCGACGCTCCCGGGTCATCGGTGGTGAACCCCGCCCTCGGCTCCGAGCTGCTCGACGGCGCGACCCCCGAGGTCACCCTCCCGGCCTCGTTCGACCAGCTGATCTCGCGCAACACCGCCGCGAGCGGCGCGGTGTCGACCCCGAACGCGCTGATCCTGTCGCAGACTCCCGCGGGCGTCCCCCTGGTCGGCCCCGTCACCGCGACGGGCGAGGTCATGATCACCGGCACCTTCGAACTGCCCGAGGGTCTGGGCTCGATCGGTCACGCACCCGGCACCACCGACGGCCGTGACGCCGACGCGGTGCTCCTCGACGGCGAGCTGCCGCCCGCCTCGTCTCCCACCCCGATCGCGGCCAGCGCCGCGATCAGCACCGTCAAGCAGCCCGGTGAGATCATCCGACCGCCGGCACCCGAGAAGGGCAGCAAGCTCCTCATCGGGCTCATCATCACGACCGGTGCTCTCTTCCTGGCGGTGGCCGTCACCCTCGGCCTCGCCTTCACGACAGGAGTCTTCCGATGACCGCCACCGACAACGGTCGCGAGATGGCGCAGATCGCCGCCCTCGCCGCCGACGCGAAGGGCGGCGACGACATCGTCGCCCTCGACGTCTCCGAGCCCCTTCCGCTGGTCGACATCTTCCTCCTCGTCACCGGTCGCAACGAGCGCAACGTCGCCGCGATCGCCGACGAGGTCGAAGAGAAGCTGCTCGAGCACGGCCACAAGCGCGTGCGTCGCGAGGGCCGGCAGGAGTCCCGCTGGGTGCTGCTCGACTTCGGCGACCTGGTCGTGCACGTCTTCCACGAAGAGGAGCGCGTCTATTACGGCCTCGAGCGCCTGTGGAAGGACTGCCCGGTCGTCCCGATCGAGCTGCCGACCCCGGCCAACGCCGCCGACTGACGCCCTCCCCGTCGACGCCCTCTGCCACCGCGGCAGGGGGCGTTCGCGTTCGTTCGCCGGATTCATAGCCGCGGGGGCGCAAGCTGGGTCGGTGTCACCCACCTCGCCCCGCGTGCGCCGCAACCGGCGCCGACTCCTGCTCATCGTCGCCGCCGTCGTCACCACGGCGGTGGTGGGCACCGTGGCCTTCGTCGCCGTGAACCTCGCGGGGGCGGCCAATGGCATCCGTCATTCCGATGCCGAGCTGCCCACCGCCGCTCCCGGCGTCGCGCAGGACGAGGGCGAGCAGAACATCCTCATCATGGGTCTCGACAGCCGCGTCGACGAGGACGGCAAGCCCTACCCGCAGGAGATCTACGACGCCATTCACGCCGAAGACGCCTCGGTCGGCGGGTACAACACCAACGTGCTGATGTACGTGCACATCCCGGCCGGCGGCGGGCAGGCGGTGGCCGTCTCGATCCCACGCGACGACTACGTCGACTACGCGGGCGCTCCCGGCGGGACGAAGAAGGGGAAGATCAAAGAGGCTTATGGTCGAGCCTTCGCCGCGAAGAACGACGAGCTGCGCGCCGCGGGCGTGGCCGAGGACGACGCGTACCAGCAGGCCCGTGACGCCGCCCGTACCGAGGAGATGCAGACCGTCTCGCAGTTCCTGGGAGGGGTGCCCATCGACCACTTCGTCGAGGTCACGATGGCGGCGTTCTACCGGGTCGCGCAGGCCGTGCAGCCGATCTCGGTGTGCCTGAACCAGGCCACGGCCGACACGTACTCGGGCGCGAACTTCGCCGCCGGCGAGCAGCAGATCGACGCGTCGCAGGCGATGGCGTTCGTTCGTCAGCGCCGCGACACCGAGTACCGCAACGTCTTCCTCACCGACCTCGACCGCACGCGCCGCCAGCAGGCGTTCATGGTGTCGCTCGCGCTCAAGCTGCGCGATGCGCAGACGTTCACCGACTTCGGACGCATGCAGGACCTCCTCGATACCGCCAAGCAGTACGTGGCCGTCGACAAGGGCTTCGACCTGCTGAGCCTCGCCTCCACCGCGCAGCGCCTCGCCGGGGGAGACGTGACGTTCCAGACCCTTCCCGTCGAGCGCTTCGGCACGATCGACGGCGAGAGCGTAAACATCGTCGACCAGAAGGCGATCGCGGCGCAGGTCAGCGCCCTGCTGCATCCGGAGCCCGCGTCGACGACGGAGGCGTCCTCGGCCCCGTCCGAGGAGCCCGCGGCCACGGCTTCCGAGACCGCGGCCCCCTCGGCGTCTCCCAGCCCGACGTCATCGGTGTACACCGACTCGCAGCAGCCGATGCGCTCGGGGTCGGTGCCCTGCGTGAACTGAACCGCTCAGCCGTACCGCTCGCGATACCGGCGCTCGGCGGCGGGGTGCAGGGCGATCGGCGAGGTGTCGATGAGACTCGCCGGGGTCAGATACTGGATGCCGAGGGCGTCCGGCGGCACGAGGGCCGGGGCGTCGTCGATGAGGGCGTCGACGAGCGCGCGCGCCAGGTCGTCGGCGAGGTCGGCGCGAGCGAGCAGGAGGTTCGCGACGCCGATCGTGGGCACCGATCGCGTGGCGCCGTAGACGCCGGCGGGGATCGTGGTGGCGGCGTACACGTCGGGGAACCGCGCACTGAGCGCCGGCAGAGCGGGGGTCGTGTCGATCACCGACACCGGTACTTGCTCGGCGAGTGCCGCGATCTGCGGGGTGGGGACCCCACCCGACCAGAAGAAGGCGTCGATGCGTCCCGCGGCGAGATCGTCGACGGCGCCGCGGAACGTGCGTTCCACCGTCCGCGGCCTCGCGGTGCCCGTCGAGTCGAGTCCGGACGCGTCGAGCACCCGTCTCGCCGTCTGAGCCGCGCCCGATCCCGGGGCACCCAGAGACACCGTGCGCCCCGCCAGGTCGGCGAGCTGCGAGATCCCGGCGCCCGCGCGCACGATGCACTGAAGGTAGTTCTGGTAGACGCGCCCGATCGCGACGATGTCGTCAGCGGCATCCGTTGCCGAATCCACCAGAGAGAGTCCGAGGTCCACGCGGCGCTCCCGCAGCAGGCGGAGGTTGTCGATGCTGCCCTCGCTGGCCCGTGGCGAGACGGACACCGCCGCCGATGACGCCGTCGCGGCCGCCAGAAGTTGGCCGAACTCGAGGTAGCTGCCGCCCGGTTCCCCGCAGCCGAGGACGAGAGGGGTCGACGAGGGAGCGGAACAGGCCGCGAGCGACAGCGCCCCGGCGCCCGCCACGATCGAGAAGAACGCGCGGCGGGTCAGCGGGGTCACGAGCGTCTCCACTCGAGTCGTGCGCCGAGTCCGCCCAGGGGCGACCGCTCGAGGTACAGGGTGCCTCCGGCTGCCCGCATAAGCTCGGCCACGATCGCGAGCCCCAGGCCGGTGCCCGGCATCGAACGGTGAGCGCTCGCGCGCCAGAAGCGTGTGCCCATGCTCTCGAGGTCGGCGTCGGCGAGGTGGGCACCCGAGTCGTCGACGCGCAGCGTGACGCCGCCTCCGTCGTCGGTCAGGGCCAGCCGTACCAGAGCGCCGCGACCGGCGTAGTTGGCTGCGTTGTCGAGCAGCACCTGGACCATCTCCTCGAGATCCGCTCGGCCGCACGGCACGACGACCGCGGTGTCGTCCGAGGCTTCGAGGATCACGCCCGCCTCGTCGAGTCGCCAGCGGTGCAGATGCCCGAGCTCGGATGCCGACACCCGGCATTCGCGCTCCGCCCCCTCGTCCCGCGCGGCGTCGTAGCCCTGCCGCGAGGCGGAGGCGCGATGCTCGGCGTTGGCCAGGGTCAGCATCCGTTCGACGGTGTGCTCGAGCCGGTCGAGGTCGTGGTCGACCGCGGCGAGGTCGTCCGCGGCATCCGGATTCCGAGGGAGCGAGTCCACGCGGAGGCGGATGGCGGCCAGGGGAGTGCGCAGCTGGTGCGAGGCGTCGGCCACGAAGCCGCGCTGCTGCTCGAGGGTGTTCTCGACCTCGTCGGTCATGGTGGTGAAGGCGCGGCTGAGACGGCGAAGCTCGGGTGGTCCGGTCGGACGCAGGGGGACCGGCTCGCGATGGGCTGTGAGCGCGGCGACGGCGGCATCGAGCGCGCGCACCGGGCGCAGGATCCAGCGTGTCCAGAGCAGGGAGGCCCCCATGAGGGCGGCGAGCATCAGCAAGCCGATGAGGACCACGACCGTCCACGCCGCCGCGACCTCGGTCTTCGCGCGGACGAGATCGACCTCGAGCACCACCACTCCGGTCGACAGATCGCCCGCCGCGATGACGGGGACGGCGACCAGCGCGGTGTCGGGGGCCCACGGCGTGACGCTCGGCAGCGACACCTGGGGGATCGCCCGCGAGGCCGCTCCGGCTATCGAACGCACGTCGACGTCGGGGGAGAGGCCCCCGGCCGAGGCAACCGCGCCGCCGCTCTCATCGAGCACGAGCACGGCCTCGCCGTACACCGCGTAGAACCGGTCGACGTAGGTCTGCAGGCTCGACGTGCCGCCCTGGACGAGCGCCGTTCGGGCCCGCTGCACGACCTGGTCGAGCGCCGCCTGGCGCTGCAGGGCGACCTGTTGCGTGCGCGAGTCCGCGATCGACTGCGCGACGGGGATGAGCACCGCGATGACCGCGATGAGCCCGAAGACCAGCAGCGGAAGCAGGACCCGCAGCTTCACGCGGCATCCTCGAGGCGGTACCCGTAGCCGCGGACCGTGGTGATTGTGACCTCGGGGAGCTTCTGTCGCACCTGGCCCATGTGCACGTCGAACGACCGCGACGACGCCGCGTAGGCGTCGCCCCACACCTCGTCGAGGATGACTCGGCGGCTCACGACCGTCCCCGCGCGGCGGGCGAGAGACAACAGGATGCCGAACTCGTTGGGCGTGAGCGACACGTCACGGCCCGCGGCGCTGACGCGTCGGGAGTCGATGTCGATCGACAGCCGGGAAGTCTCCACACGGGTCGGCTCCTCGGGCGGGCTGTACCGGCGCGTGACGGCGATCAGTCGCGCGAGGAGCTCGTGCAGGCGCACGGGCTTGACGAGGTAGTCGTCGGCACCGAGCGACAGCGCCCGCACGGTCGACCGCTCGTCGCCCCGCGCGGTCACCACGATCACCGGGATCTGGCTGAGCTCACGGAGATCCCGCAAGACGTCGAGGCCGTCGCGGTCTTCGAGGCCGAGATCCAGCAGGACCGCCTGGGCGTCGCGGTGGCGCAGGAGCACGTCGCTGCCCCGAGAGACCCGGGTGCACGTGTGACCGGCGCGGCTCAGGGCCGAGACGAGAGCCGCGGCGACGGAGCCGTCGTCCTCGGCGACGAGTACGTGCATGCTCCATCGTAGGCACAGGCTCGGCGGCTCCGCGGCCCTCGAATGTAAGGCCACTGTAAGGATCTCGCTCGGCGGTGCCGCGGCCCGACACGATGGCCGATAAGCCTCGTCACCGCTGCCGGAGGCCCCCTCTCGGCGGTGACGAGACGACCAGCGTCCCTCGACCGAACGGTTTCCTCATGTCAACGACGACGACGATCCCCACGAGTCTGCGGCGTTCGATCTCGAACACCCTCAAAGGCTCGGCCGGCAACCTCGTGGAGTGGTACGACGTCTACGTCTACTCCGTGTTCGCGGTGTACTTCGAGTCGCAGTTCTTCAGCGCCGACGACAAGAACTCCACCATCTACGTGTGGGCGATCTTCGCCGTCACTTTCCTCATGCGACCGATCGGCTCGTGGTTCTTCGGTCGCTTCGCCGACCGCTACGGCCGCCGCCTGTCGCTGACGGTGTCGGTGTCGCTCATGGCCTTCTGCTCGCTCATCATCGCCTTCGCTCCGACCGCCGAGGCGATCGGAGTCGGCGCCGTCGTCATCCTCGTCTTGGCCCGACTCCTGCAGGGCTTCGCCACCGGCGGCGAGTACGGCACGAGCGCCACCTACATGTCCGAGGCCGCGATGCCCGGTCGCCGCGGGTTCCTCTCGTCCTTCCACTACGTCACGCTCGTCGGCGGGCACGTGCTGGCGCAGACCACCCTGCTCATCATGGTGCTGACGCTCGACGAGGAAGCCATCACGACATGGGGCTGGCGCGTGGCGTTCGCCATCGGCGGCGTCGCGGCGGTGGCCGTGTTCTGGATGCGCCGCACGATGGACGAGTCGCTCGAGAAGCACGTGCTCGACGACACCAAGGCGGGCCGGGCGAAGGACTCCGGTTCGATGCGCGACCTGCTCGTGAACAACTGGCGCCCGCTGCTGCTGTGCTTCGCGGTGACCGCGGGCGGCACCGTCGCGTTCTACACGTACTCGGTCACCGGACCGAACATCGTCAAGACGGCCTTCTCGGGCGGCGACGTCGTCACCGGCACCGTGATCAACCTCATCGCGCTGACCGCCCTCATGCTGATGCAGCCCCTCGGCGGCTGGCTGAGCGACAAGGTCGGCCGCAAGACGCTCCTGGTGTTCTTCGGCGTCGGCGGAGTGCTCTACACGTGGTTCCTCATCACGATGCTCCCGCAGCAGACCAACGAGTTCGCCGCCTTCGCGATCCTGCTCGGCGGCTTCGTCATCCTGACCGGATACACCTCGATCAACGCGCTCGTGAAGGCCCAGCTGTTCCCGACGCACGTGCGGGCGCTCGGCGTCGGCCTCGGCTACGCCCTCGCCAACTCGCTCTTCGGCGGCACCGCGCCCCTGCTGTACGCCGGAGCGCAGTCGACCTCGCAGGTGCCGTTGTTCATCGTGTACGTCACGGTCATCATCGCGGCCTCGCTCGCGGTGTACATCTTCGCCCTGCGCAACAAGGCGCCGAACTGGCTCGACGACGAGCTCGTGATGCGCGAAGCGCACGTGAAGAAGAGCCGCGAGACGGTCTCGGCCCGCTGACCCCGCCGCGCGAGGGGCGCCTCTCCTTCGGGGGAGGCGCCCCTTGTGGTTGATGGGTGGGGCGGGGCGGCTACGCTCCGCGATTCGCGCGGAGTCATTCTCTCCGGCGGTCTCGGGCTGAGGCTGTGCGGATCGCTGACTTTGTGCGGGGGCACGGGATGCCGCGGGCGCCGGTGTCACTCTTTTCCTCAGCAATCCGCACAAAGTCAGTGGCATCCCGCGCCTCAGGGCTGAAGTTGTGCGGATCGCTGAGTTGGTGCCGGGGCCCCGGATGCCGCGGTGCCTATCGCTTCGCACAACCTCCGCGATTCGCACAAACTCAGTGGCATTTCGCGCCTCGGGGCTGAAGTTATGCGGATCGCTGAGTGTGTGCCGAGAACCCCGGATGCCGTGGTGCCGGCGCCCCGCGTAGGTTCAGCGATTCGCGCAGAGTCAGTAACATCCCCTGCCTCGGGGCTGAAGTTATGCGGATCGCTGAGTCTATGCGCCCGGCTCGGGATGCCGTCGCCCCCGCCGACCCGAGGACGAGCCGGAGGCGAAACGACGAAAGCCCCCGCCGAAGCGGAGGCTTTCTCTTGTGGTGGACCTGAGGGGACTCGAACCCCTGACCCCCTGCATGCCATGCAGGTGCGCTACCAGCTGCGCCACAGGCCCGTTTGTTTTGTTTTCCGCCCCGTTTGAGGCAACTCCATGAGCTTACAACACAGATCGCGACGGCAAGAAATCGGCGCCGCCGGGCGTGTCGTCGAGCCCCGCAGCGGCCGCGAGGACGGCCCGTCGGAGGGCTTGTCCGCGCTCGCTCACCATGCGCTGGCGCGTCACGTACTCGGCCTTGCCCTCGGGGGTCTCGATCGCGACGGGGGTGTACCCCCAGGCGGTCAGGTCATAGGGGGAGGCCTGCATGTCGAGCGTGCGGATGTCTCGCGCCAGCTCGAAGGCGTCGAGCAGCAACGAGCCCGGAACCAGCGGCCCGAGCTTCACGGCCCACTTGTAGACGTCCATCCCCGCGTGCAGGCAGCCCGGCTGCTCTCTCGCGACCCGGTCGTCGCGGCTGAGCGGCGTGCGGTTGAGGGGCACCGCCTCGGGAGTGAAGAACCGGAAAGCGTCGAAGTGCGTACACCTCAGGTCGTGCGCGTCGACCACCGCGTCGGTGCCGTCACGACCCAGACGCAGCGGAACGGCGTGGCGAACCTCGTCGGCGCGGTACGCCATCGCCCACTCGTGCAGGCCGAAGCAGCCGAACTGCGCCGGCCGGTCGGCGGTCGCCCTCAGCAGGTTGACGATTCCGCGGTACATCGATCCCTTCTCGGTGCGGAAGCGCTCGGCATCCACCTCGACACGATCGCCCTCTGCCCGGTACCAGCGCCACCCGACGCGCTCGTCGGCCTGCTCGAGCAACACGCCCGGGCCCGGATGCCAGCGCCGAAGAATCGCCGGCTTGTACGAGTAGTACGTGAAGAGGAAGTCCTCGACCGGGTGCTTCTGCGCGCGACTCGCGCGAGCGCGGTGGTCAGCGGTGAGCACGTCGGCGCGCGCGGCGTGCTCTTCAGCGAGGGCTGCCCATTCCTCGCGAGCGAGGACGGGCCGGGTGAGCAGCGACGTCACTCGACCGGCTCGATGAGCTCGGGGGAGTCGTTGCGCACGTTCCCCACCGCGGACGACACGACGTGGTCGTCAAGGGTCTCGGCCATGTCGGGGGCGGCGTCGATCGCCGCGTCGAGAATGTCTCCGACGTTCTCCGTCGTGGGGTCGAGCCAGGCGTCGGCGAAATCGGGGTCCATGAACAGCGGCATGCGGTCGTGGATCGACCCGAGGCGCCCGATCGCGTCGCGCGTGAGGATGGTGCAGCTCAGCACCCAGCGAGCCGGATCATCGTCGGCGAGCGCGGGATTCTTCCACCACTCGTACAGTCCCGCGAAGAACAGCGGCGAGCCGTCGGCGGGGTGGATGTAGTGCGGCGTCTTCCCCTCGTCGGTGGTCTTCCATTCGTAATAGCCGGAGGCCGGGATCACCGCGCGCCGCTTGATCAGGGCGTTGCGGAACATCGGCTTGTCTTCGACCTCTTCACTGCGTGCGTTGAACGCCCGCGCGCCGATCTTGACGTCTTTGGCCCAGCCCGGGATCAGGCCCCACCGCGCGACCTCGAGGCGCCGCACCGGGGGCTCGCTCTTGATCGAATCGAGCACGATCCCCACCTGCGACGTGGGCGCGATGTTGTACGAGGGCTTCGGCAGCTCGTCGGCCTCGACATCGACGCGCAGCACCCCCACGAGCTCACTGGCCACATTGGCTACGACGAATCGACCGCACATGCCTCCACCGTACGCGCCACCTCCGACATCGGGCCGCCCGTCCGGCCCTCCTTGCGCTCTGCGTCAGTGATTCGCATATCCTCAGCCGGAAGGCACGGGATGCCACTGACTTTGCACGGATCGCTGAGGTTGCGCGCCGCGCCGGNGCA
>NZ_VTQH01000002.1:95656-364479 GCF_008763945.1 Microbacterium testaceum StLB037 | reverse complement strand
GGGGCACGGCATCCCGACCCAGCTGCGCACCCTCAGCGATCTGCACATCCTCAGCCGGAAGACGTGGGATGCCACTGACTTTGCGCGGTTCGCTGAGGTTGCGCGCGGCACCGGGGCACGGCATCCCGACCCAGCTGCGCACCCTCAGCGATCTGCACATCCTCAGCCGGAAGACGCGGGATGCCACTGACTGAGGGCGAATCGCTGAGGTTGCGCGGCGCCGGGGGTCGCGGCATCCCGCGCCGCGACACAACCTCAGTCATCCGCACAACCTCAGCCGAAACACACGGGATGCCACTGACTTCGCGCACATCGCTGACGTTACGCACACCGCCGGGCGGCTCGGCATCCCGCGCCCCGCACCACCTCAGCGATCCGCGCCACCTCAGCCCCGGTCCCATTCCACCCGGGTCAGGCGTCGTTCGAGATGACCCCGGTACTGCGCAGGCGGTCGAGAAGGCCCGCGCCATCGGACTCGGTCACCCACGGCACCTCGGCGGCGGAGTGGTCGTCGACGACCGTGCGGCCACCGGCGAGCACTGCTTCGGCGGGCAGGAGCTTGCGGATCGCCACGGCGGCGACGTTCTGCGGGTGCTCGATCGCGAAGCCGGTGTAGATCGCGTCGTCGTGCTGGCCGTCGTCGCCGACCAGGAGCCACTTCACCTGTGGGAACTCAGCGGCGAGGCGGCGGAGGTTCTGCTCCTTGTGCTCCCGGCCGCTGCGGAACCAGCGATCGTGCGTGGGGCCCCAGTCGGTGAGCAGGAACGAGCCCGCGGGGAAGAGGTGGCGGCGCATGAAGCGCGTGAGGGTCGGCGCGACGTTCCAGGCACCGGTCGAGAGGTAGATGACCGGGGTGCCCGGGTGCTCGCGGGTGAGGCGTTCGAGCATCACGGCCATGCCGGGCACGGGCTGGCGCGCGTGCTCGTCGACGACGAAGGAGTTCCACGCGGCGAGCAGGGGGCGGGGGAGAAGCGTGACCATCACGGTGTCGTCGATGTCGCTGACGACGCCGAACCGCACCTCGGAGCCGACGATGAACACGCGCGTCTCGGTCGGCTCGCCGCCCTCGACCGACATGGTGATCGTCTGCCACCCGGGCGAGAGCGTGGCGGGCAGCTTGGCGTCGATCACTCCGCCGCGGTCGGCGACGACACGGTGGGTGACCCCGTCGATGACGACGTCGACCTGACCGAAACCGACGGGGACGGCGGCGAAGCTACGCCACCCGCGCAGGCTCGCGAATTCACCCGTCGACGTCCGCTTGAGCGGCGGGGCGATGAGCACCCGGCCGAGGACGCGCACCCACTCCTCGGTGCCGTAACCCGGAAAGCCGGTGACGGCGGGGCGCAGGCCCCGTGCGCGCGCGCGACGTTCGCGCCAGCGGTGAAAACGGCGCTCGAGTCGGGCGAACCAGAGCACTTTGGCGCGAGGAGAGCGAGGCATCCCCCTCAGTCTTTCACGTCACCGTCCGCCGGTTCGAGGGGAGCCGCTTCGTCCGCGAGGTGACGGCGCTCCATGCGCTCGATGATCTTCTTGCCCACGAACACCAGCACGATGAACGCCACCAGGATGCCGACGAAGATGTACCCCGCACCGTGGATGCGGTCCGAGAGCTCGCGGTACGTTCCGGCAGCCGAAGCGGCGACCGTGACGTACAGGCCCGCCCACACGATGCACGCCGGCGTCGTCCACGCCAGGAACCGGCGATAGCTGTACCCGCTCATCCCGACCGTCAGCGGCACGAGCGAGTGCAGCACCGGCAGGAAGCGCGACAGGAAGATCGCGGGCCCGCCGCGTCGGCGCAGGTAGAGGTCGGCTCGTTCCCAGTTGCGGTCGCCGAGCTTCTGCCCGAGTCGCGACGCGCGGATGCGGGGCCCGAAGTACCGGCCGAGCCAGAATCCGAAACTCTCACCCAGCAGCGCGCCCACCACGATCGCGGCGGCGAGCACCACGCCCTCGAGGGGAGAGGCGACGGCGGTGCCCGCGACGATGACCATCGTGTCGCCCGGGACGATGAGGCCCACGAGCACGCTGGTCTCGAGCATCATGGCCACGCCCGCGACGACGGTGCGCACCACCGGGTCGACGTTCTGCACCAGATCGAGCAGCCACGTGAGAATCTCGTTCACCCCCGTCAGCCTAGGGCGGCGGCCTCGCTCTAGCCTGGGAGCGTGCCCCACCTCGACCACCCGCTCACCCTGCCGCGGTGGGTCGACCCCGAGGCGGTGTTCCTGCACCTGTTCGCGGGCGCGGACGACGTCTTCTGGCTCGATGCGGGCCGCCACGCCGACACCGGCTGGAGCTGGATGGGCACGGGACGCCTCGACACGGGTTCGGAAGTTCTGCAGAGGGATGCCGCGGCCTCGGGCGACGCGCCAAGTCACGCCGGTGCGTTCCGCGGGGGTTGGGTCGGGTGGCGCTCGTACGAGGGTCGGGACTCATGGCTGCGCGTCGACGCCTTCGTCGCGTTCGACCACGCTCGACGCCGCGTGCACGTGTTCGGGGAGGACGACCTCGCCGAGCGTGCGGCCGCCGCGCCCACCCCCGCGGCCGTGAGCGCGGCGGAGCCTCGGGGCACGGCATCCGCCCGGGTGAACCCCGAACGCTATGCCGAGCTGATCGAGGCGTGCCGGGAGCGGATCCGCGAGGGCGACGCCTACCAGCTGTGCCTCACCACCCGCTTCACGGTTCCCGGCGCGCACGATGCGGTCGCGGTGTTCCGGCGCTTGCGGCAGGCTTCGGCCTCGCACCACGCGGGGTTCGTCCGCATCGGCGGGGCGACGCTGGTCAGCGCGTCTCCCGAACGCTTCCTCGAGGTGCGCGGCGGCCGCGTGCACACCCACCCCATCAAGGGGACGCGTCCGCGCTCCATTGATCCCGCTCACGACCGCGCCCTCGCCGAGGAGTTGACGACGGATGCCAAGGAGCAGGCCGAGAACGTCATGATCGTCGATCTGATGCGCAACGACCTCTCGCGAGTGTGCGAACCCTCGTCGGTCGGTGTCGACCGGCTGCTCGAGGTCGAGACGTACCCCACAGTGCACCAGTTGGTCAGCGAGGTCTCGGGCCGGCTCGTGCCCGGCACGACCATCGGCGGGCTGCTCGAGGCGGCCTTCCCGGCGGGGAGCATGACCGGCGCTCCCAAGCAGTCCGCGATGCAGATCCTCGCGGGCCTCGAGGGGGCCGAGCGGGGTGTCTACTCGGGCGCCTTCGGGTGGATCGGCGACGACGGGGCGGCGGATCTCGCCATGGTCATCCGCAGCGTCGTCGTGGAACAGGATGCCGCCTGGGTCGGCGCCGGCGGAGGCATCACGTGGCGCTCGGTCGCGGCATCCGAGGTGGCCGAGGTGGGCATCAAAGCGCGCGCGCCCCTCGCCGCCCTGGGGGCTCGGGTACCGCCGGGGTGGTGACCCGCGCGTCCGATAGCCTGGAGGTTGGCCCCGCGGCCTCCCGACCTCACGATTGGCTTCACCCGTGTCTCAGAACACCGCACCAGACCCCCGCGAGGGGGGCTTCGACACCCACGCCATCCAGGCGAAGTGGCAGCAGGCTTGGGCCGAGAAAGACCCGTTCCGCGCCGGAGGCGACGACGACACGCGCCCGCGCAAGTACGTGCTCGCGATGTTCCCGTACCCCTCGGGCGACCTGCACATGGGCCACGCCGAGAACTACCTCTACTCCGACATCGTGGCGCGCTTCTGGCGCCACCGCGGGTACAACGTGCTCAACCCCATCGGGTGGGACTCGTTCGGCCTGCCCGCCGAGAACGCCGCGATCAAGCGTGGCGCCGACCCCGTCGAGTGGACCTACGCCAACATCGCGCAGCAGAAGGCGAGCCTGAAGGACTACGGCGTCTCGTTCGACTGGAGCCGCGTCCTGCACACCAGCGACCCCGAGTACTACCGCTGGAACCAGTGGCTGTTCCAGAAGCTGTACGAGAAGGGCCTGGCCTACCGCAAGGACGCGCTGGTCAACTGGGATCCGGTGGATCAGACCGTGCTCGCCAATGAGCAGGTGCTGCCCGACGGAACGAGCGAGCGCAGCGGCGCCGTCGTGGTCAAGAAGAAGTTGACGCAGTGGTTCCTGCGCATCACCGATTACGCCGACCGCCTGCTCGACGACCTCAACCAGCTCGAGGGCTTCTGGCCGAGCAAGGTCATCCAGATGCAGCGCAACTGGATCGGCCGCTCGGTCGGCGCCGACATCGCCTTCGAGATCGAGGGCCGCGACGAGAAGATCACGGTCTTCTCCACGCGCCCCGACACCCTGCACGGCGCCACCTTCTTCGTCGTGGCGCCCGAATCCGACCTGGCGGCCGAGTTGGCGGCATCCGCGGATCAGGGCGTGCGCGAGAGCTTCGAGGCCTACCTCGCTCAGGTGCAGCGCGCGACCGACATCGAGCGTCAGGCGACCGACCGCCCGAAGACCGGCGTGTTCCTCGGCCACTACGCGATCAACCCGATCAACGGCGAGAAGCTGCCGATCTGGGCCGCCGACTACGTGCTGGCCGACTACGGTCACGGCGCGGTCATGGCCGTGCCCGCGCACGACCAGCGCGACCTCGACTTCGCCCGCGCCTTCGACCTGCCCGTGAAGGTCGTCGTCGACACGACCGCGCCGATCACCGGCGCGATCCCGGTGATCGAGCTCGACGACGAGGGCGTGCCGATCGACCCGCTCGGCGACATCGACGACCTGGATCCCGTCAAGACCGGCATCGCGCTCACCGGAGACGGTCGCATGATGAACTCGGGCTCGATCAACGGGCTCTCGAAGCGTCACGCGATCGCCCGCATGATCGAGGAGCTCGAGGCGAAGGGCGTCGGCCGCGCCGCCAAGACGTACCGCCTGCGCGACTGGCTGATCTCGCGCCAGCGCTACTGGGGCACGCCCATCCCGATGCTCCACGGCGAGGACGGCTCGATCACCCCGGTCCCCGCCGACCAGCTGCCGGTCACGCTGCCCTCGGTCGAGGGTCTCGACCTCAAGCCCAAGGGCACCTCGCCGCTGGGCGCCGCGACCGAGTGGGTCGAGGTCACCGACCCCGAGACGGGCCAGACGCTGCTGCGCGACCCCGACACGATGGACACCTTCGTCGACAGCTCGTGGTACTACCTGCGCTTCCTCTCGCCGGGAGACGAGACGCAGGCGTTCTCGGGTCGCGAGGCCAACAAGTGGGGCCCCGTCGACTTCTACATCGGCGGCGTCGAGCACGCGATCCTGCACCTGCTGTACGCGCGCTTCATCACCAAGGCGCTGTTCGACATGGGGCTGGTGGAGTTCACCGAGCCCTTCTCGAGCCTCATCAACCAGGGCATGGTCATTCTCGACGGCGCGAAGATGTCGAAGAGCAAGGGCAACCTGGTGCTGTTCCAGGAGGAGCTCGACGCCCACGGCGCCGATGCACTGCGCGTCGCCCTCGCCTTCGCCGGTCCCGTGGAAGACGACAAGGACTGGAACGACGTCTCGACGACCGGGGCGGCGAAGTTCCTCGCTCGCGCGCTGCGCATCGCGCACGACGTCGACAGCGAGACCGACGTGGTCTGGGCCGAGGGCGACGCCTCGCTGCGCCGCGTGACGCACCGCCTGCTGGCCGATGCCGCCAACCTCGTCGAGCAGACGAAGTTCAACGTCGTCGTGGCGCGTCTGATGGAGCTGGTCAACGCCACCCGCAAGGCGATCGACGGAAAGGCCGGGGCGAGCGACCCCGCCGTGCGCGAGGCCGCGGAGGTCATCGCGATGACCCTCGACCTGTTCGCCCCGCACACCGCCGAAGAGATGTGGCAGACCCTCGGCTACGACGGCTTCGTGGGGCTCGCGACCTGGCGCCAGGCCGACCCGACGTTGCTGGTCGAAGACACCGTCACCGCGGTCGTGCAGATCGACGGCAAGGTCCGCGGAACCCTCGAGGTCTCGGCCAAGATCGGCGCCGACGAGCTCGAGGCTCTGGCCCGCGCTGACGAGAAGGTGCTCCGCGCCCTCGGCGACCGCGAGATCGTGCGCGCGGTCGTGCGCCCGCCGAAGGTGGTCAGCTTCTCGACGAAGTAGGTTCTGATTCCGGATGCCACGTCCCCGGCGCTCTGCGGAGTGCGGGGGGCGTGGCATTCGGGGTTTGTGGGGTGCGGGGCGGGCGTGCGGGCCGTGCGGCGCGGGCGGGGCGCGGGGTGCGTAGGCGCGGGGTGTGCGGACGCGGGGTGTGCGGGCGCGAAGCTCGCAGTTGGGCGCGAAACTCGCGAATTCCCGCGCGAAATCTGCGAGGAACGCGCCGATCTGCGAGCGGAAGGCCCCCGCGGCGGCGTCACCGAGCGCGGGAATAAGCCGCCCCGTCGCGAGCGCGCTCGAGCAGACCCGCGTCGACCAGATAGCGGCGTATCGAGGCGACATCGTCGACCATGTCCGCGAGCCGGTCGTTGACGTCTTTCTCGCTGAGCGTCTCGTCGGGCTTCGCCAGTCGCTCGGCGAGGTGCGCGAGGACAGCGTCGCGATCGGCGGCGCGCGACGGGTACGTCGTGAGTCTCCCGTCGACGAAGAAGCGGTCGACGCCGGTGGGTCGGGGAGTCGCGGGCGCGGAGCGAAGAGCCTGACGGAACGCATCGGGCTCGACGCGCCATCCCTCGCCGTCCGCTGAGACGAGGCCCGACGAGAGCAGGGTGTCGAGGACGCGCCGGCGTCTACCGGGCGACAACGCCCCGAGCGCCGGCTCGACGGGTTCGCCGAGCACGATCCGCGCGTAGACCTCGCGCACGCTGTCGTCGGCGAGGGCGGAGACCAGAGCGCGCCAGGCGTTGGGGGACATCGACTCAGGGTACGCGCGGGTCCTGCACAGCGCACGAATCCGGCATGCTGTCCACCGATCTGCCTCTCGTCGCGGTTCGGCACGGCGGTGTGTGCCTACCGTTGGCGCGTGACTGATCCGCCGCTCGCCCCGACCGCGCTGGCCCCCCGCGCCGCGGAACCGGAAACGCCCGGATCCGGGGTCGCGGCGGCACCGGGGGCGGGTGCATCCCTCACCGGCAGCCTGCCCGCGCGCACCCGACTCGGCATCGGAGCGGTCATCGTGCTCGTCCTGCTGGCCTTCGCTGTCACGATCGGCATCGGGATGCTGCGGGGTGCGACCGGAGCCGAGGTGATCGACCCGGCTCCCTCGACCGCCGCGACGCTGTCGCTCGCCGCCGAGGCCGGGGTCTACGTCCATATCGCCGGCGCCGTGCGCGAACCGGGTCTGTACCGTTTGGACCCGGGCGATCGCGTCGCCGATGCCGTCGCTCGAGCGGGCGGCTTCGCCGACGATGCGCAACGCGACGGGGTGAACCTCGCGCGGGCCGTGGCCGACGGAGAGCAGATCGTCGTTCCCATCGTCGGAGCGCAGACCGCCGCGCCCGCCTCCGGTACCGGCGGCGGGGCGAGTGGAACCCTCGACCTCAACACCGCGACCCGCGAACAGCTCGACGAACTCCCGCGCGTCGGACCCGCGATGGCCGACCGCATCCTCGAGTGGCGCGAGACGAACGGCCGATTCACGAGCGTCGACGACCTCCTCTCGGTGCCCGGTATCGGCGAGAAGATGCTCGCCGGCCTCCGAGACCTGGTGCGGGTGTGAGGGGCCGTCCCGGCGCACGCCGACGTTCTCTGCGCGCGGTCACTGTCGCCGCGGCGACCTGGGCCGCGGCGGGGGCAGCGACGGTGATCCCGGATGCCGCCGCTCTCGCGGTGGTCCTCGCTGTCGCTGCCGGCGCGACCACGGCGCTGTTCTTCTGGCGACGTTCCGCGCTGCTCGCGGTCCTCGCCGTCACGCTCGCGTGCTCGGCCGCGGCGACGGGGGCCGTGGCATCTGTGGCTCCGATGCGCGCCCAGGTCGCCGCCCTCGAAGCGGACGGAGGACGACGACTCGAGCTCGAGGTGACCGTCACGGGGCGCATCGACGGGTCGCCGGACGGCGGGGCCTGGTTCGACGCGGTCGCCACGGGCGTCCGCGCGGGAAAGCTCGGCGTGACCGGCTTGATCCCCGCGCGCATCCTCGTCGATGCGGATGGCCGGTCCGCGCTGGCCGAGGCGAGCATGGGCAGCGAGGTCGAGCTGGCGGGCCGCGCCGTACCCTCGGAACCGGGGGAGCGCGCCGCACTCATCGTGCGGGCCGACTCAATCGAGTCGGCGTCGTCCCCGGCAGGGGTGTGGGCCTTCTTCGAGGGGCTGCGCGACGGCCTCGTCGCGTCGACCCGCGGTCTGCCTCAACCCGGTGCCGGTCTCGTCCCCGGGCTCGCGGTGGGCGACACCTCGAGCCTCGACCCCGCCACCGAAGCCGCGATGAACGCGTCGTCGCTCTCGCACCTCACGGCGGTTTCCGGTGCGAATTGCGCGATCGTCGTCGGCGCGGCGTTCGCCCTGCTCGCGCTGTGCGGAGCGTCCCGCGGCGGGCGGGTGGTGGGTGCGATGCTCGTGCTGACGGCGTTCGTGGCCCTCGTCACTCCCGAGCCGAGCGTCATCCGCGCGGCCGCGATGGCCGGTGTGGCGATGCTCGCGCTCGCGCTCGGGCGTCCTGCCATCGGTATCGCCGTGCTGTCGCTCGCTGTGACGGTTCTGCTGGTCGTCGACCCGTGGCTGTCCCGGTCCCTCGGCTTCGCCCTCTCGGCCGCCGCCACCGGGGCCCTGCTCGTCCTCGCGCGTCCGCTCGCGGGCGGATTGGAGCGATGGATGCCACGTGCCCTCGCCCTCGCGCTCGCGGTACCGACCTCAGCGCAGCTCGTCTGCGGTCCGCTGATCGTGCTGATCGACCCGCACGTGCCCCTGCTCGGCGTCGCGGCCAACCTCGTCGCCGACCCCGCGGCCGCCCCGGCGACGATCGCGGGAGCCCTCGCATGCATCGCCCCGTTCCCGTGGCTGCGCGACGGGCTGACAGCCCTCGCCTGGGTGCCCGCAGCCTGGATCGCCGCCGTCGCGCACACGACGGCCGCTGTGTCGGCGCAGAACCTGCCGTGGCCCGACGGGCTTCCCGGCGCGGGGCTGCTGGCGGTGGTGGGAGCGGCGATCGGCGTCGCCGTCGTCCGGCCGCGCCGGCTGCCCCGAACCACCGCGCTCGCCTCTGCCGCCGTCGCCGTGATCCTGGGTCTCGTGCTGGGCCAGACGACGGTACGGACAGTGGCGGGGCCGCTGACCGTGCCCTCCGCGTGGCAGGTCGCGATGTGCGATGTCGGCCAAGGCGACGCGACGCTCTGGCGATCGGGGGACGCCGTGGCGCTCGTCGACACCGGGCCCGAGCCCGAGGCGCTCACGCGATGCCTGCAGACCTTCGGCGTCGACCACCTGAATCTCGTGGTCCTCACCCACTTCGACCTCGATCACGTCGGAGGATCAGCCGCGGTCGTGGGACGGGTCGACCTCCTCGTCCACGGGCCGCCCGACGAGACGGCCGACGAGCGCCTGCTCGAGCGGTTCTCGGCGGCGGGGGCACGTCTCCGGTCCGCCGGGATCGGGATGACCGGGACCATCGGCGACACCCGATGGCAGGCGCTCGGTCCACCGCCGACGGCGGAACCCGGCAACGATGCCTCCGTCGCCCTCGACGTCGTCGGAGCGGGCTTCCCGCGCACGATCCTGCTCGGCGACCTCGGCGAACAGGCGCAGGCGGCGTTGCGCCGGCGCGTCGCCGTCCCCCGCGTGCAGATCGTCAAGGTCTCGCACCACGGAAGCGCCGATCAGGATGCCGAGCTGTACCGCGCTCTGCACCCCGCGATCGGTCTCATCGGGGTGGGCGCCGACAACGACTACGGGCATCCCACGGCGAAGCTCCTCGACCTGCTGAACGCCCTCGGCACCACCGCCGCGCGCACCGATCGCGACGGCGCCCTCGCGGTCTGGCTCGACGAGGGGCGGTTGACGCTGTGGCGGGAGCGGGCGGGGGCGGGGGCGGGTGCCGGTGTTGGCGGCGGAGCGGGAGCGGGGGCGGGTGCCGGTGTTGGCGGCGGAGCGGGAGAGCGAACGCGAGCGGGGGCCGGGGCGGGGATGGGCGCCGCAGTTGGCGGCGGAGCGCGAGCACGAACGCGGGGCCGGGGCCGGTGCCGGGATGGGCGGGGCGCGAGCACGGGCAAGGCCACGCGCTGCGATGGGCGGGGGCGCAAGAAGGGGCAGAATCGGGTTTTGGAGCCGGCGCCGGAGCGCGGCTGGCACAGGCACCCGCGCTCCGGCGTCGACGGGCGCTGTCCGAACCGATCGGTAGGCTGGGGGAGTGACTCCGGCTCCCCGACGCTCGACCCCCGCGAAGGCGAAGTCGGCCATTCCGCAGGTGTCGTGGCGGTCGCCGCAGCCGGCGCCGATCGTGCTGGTCTCCGGTCCCGAAGAGGTCTGCGCCGAGCGCGCCATCGCGGGCATCCGGGCGATGTTGAAGGGCGAAGACCCCAGCCTCGAGGTCACCGACATCCGCGCCGACGACTACGCCGCCGGCACCCTCCTCAGCGTCACCTCGCCCTCGCTGTTCGGCGAACCCCGCCTCGTCCGCGTCAGCGGCGTCGAGAAGTGCAGCGACACCTTCCTCACCGAGGCGGTGTCGTACCTCGCCCACCCGCAGGACGGCGCCACGGTCGTCCTGCGGCACACGGGCGCGAGCGTGCGCGGCAAGAAGCTCCTCGACGGTATCCGCGCCGGGCAGGGGAGCGGCGTCGAGATCGCCTGCCCCGCGGTCAAGCGCGACTCCGACCGGTTCGATTTCGCGGTCGGCGAGTTCAAGGCCGCGCAGAAGCGGATCGCCCCCGTCGCCCTGCGATCATTGGTGTCGGCGTTCGCCGACGACCTCACCGAGCTGGCCGCCGCGTGCCAGCAGCTCATCTCCGACGTGCCCGGTGACATCGACGAACGCACCGTCGAGCGCTACTACGGCGGTCGCGTCGAGACCTCTGCCTTCACCGTCGCCGACACCGCCATCGCCGGGCAGTACGGCCCCGCTCTTCTCGCGCTGCGGCACGCTCTGGCATCCGGAGCCGATCCCGTCCCCCTCGTCGCGGCCGTCGCGATGAAGCTGCGCACCATGGCACGGGTCGCGGGTTCGCGCGAGTCGTCGTCCATGCTCGCCCAGAGGCTCGGCATGAAGGACTGGCAGGTCGACCGGGCCCGACGCGACCTCGTCGGCTGGACCGGCAACACACTCGGCATGGCGATCCACGCGACCGCGCGCGCCGACGCCGAGGTCAAGGGGGCGTCGCGCGACCCCGTCTTCGCCCTCGAGCGCATGATCACGATCATCTCGACGCGCGCCCCGTACGGCGGCTGAGCCAGAGCTCAGCGCGACGAGTCGATACGTCGGTCCAGCGCGTCGAACAGCCGACGTCGCCACGGCAGCGACGACCACCCGTGATCGGCGCCCTCGACGACGGTGAGCGCTCCGCCCGGCATGACCTCAGCGAAACGCCGCCCGTACTCGAGCGGCACAACCTCGTCGGCCGAGCCGTGCAGCACGTCGACCGGACCGCCGTACGCCGCCGCAGGGCCGTAGACATCGAGACCGTCGCGCACGTCGTCGACGATCGCCGGGCCCACGGCCATGCCCTGCAAGTCGACGAAGCCTCTCTCCCGCATCGCCGACAGCGGCTCGCCCATCACGCGATCGTGCACGGTCATGTCGTCGACGATCACCCCGGCGGGCGACCAGAGGGTGACCGAAGCGACGCGCTCGCCCTCCCATGCGGCGGCCAGCGCCGACTCGACCGCTCCGAGGCTGTGGCCGACGACATGCACCGTGGCGTCACCGGCCGTCTCGCGGATCATCTCGCGGACCTGCTCGACCTCGTCGCGCACCGTGATGTCGGAGAAGTCCCCGTCGCTGACCCCCTGGCCGAGCCGGTCGTACGAGCTGGCGACGGCACCGCGCGAAACGAGATGGCGCGCGGCCTGCACGAAGAGCTGGCGCGACCCGGCGGAGGTGCTGCTGAACCCGTGCACGAACAGCACGCGCGGAGCGTTCCCGGCGTCCGAGCCGTCGTCCCACCGCCAGCCGCGAAGCGTGCGTCCGCGATGGTCGAGGGTGAGCGGCGTCACCCGCGGGTCGACGTCGACATGGACGGCGGCGAGGTCGGCGGAGAAGTGATCGGCGGGTCGTGAGGAATCCGGCATCCGTCCATGCTCGTCCTCCCGTACCGTGCGCGCACTCGGGCTCGGGGCAGAGGCGCGCTCACGACAATCCGCTCACCCGCGCACGAGGTGTCGCGCAGTCGCCGTCCGCATCGCCGCGTGCACAACGGCGGGGCGTTCGGCGACGCGCCGGGTGGTTACCGCCTCGCGAAGGCGTGTCGAAGATCGCCCCGCCGTCGTGCGCAGAAAGGTCCGCCCGGGGACAACGAAGCCCGACCCGCCGTCGCGCACAGACGCGACCGCCTCTCGAAAACGACGAAGCCCGCCCCGCGATGCGGGACGGGCTGTCGAAGAAGAGCTGTGGCTCAGAGAGCGGCGACCGACTTCGCGATGGCCGACTTGCGGTTCGCGGCCTGGTTCTGGTGGATGACACCCTTGCTCACGGCCTTGTCGAGCTTCTTGGTCGCGGTGGCGAGCGCCTTGAGGGCCGCTTCCTTGTCACCGGCCACGACGGCCTCCTTGGTGCGACGCACGTGCGTCTTGAGCTCGCTCTTGACGGCCTTGTTGCGCTCGCGCGCCTTCTCGTTGGTCTTGTTGCGCTTGATCTGCGACTTGATGTTCGCCACGTCGACGGTCTTTCGTTTGAGTGAGTGTTGGAAGTGCCGGGCGAGCGGTAGAGGGGCGCTGCACCGGCGGTCGTGGAGGTCGGGAAAAACCCCACACGCAAGCCAAGCGCCGAGTCTATCAGGTGGATGCCTCGATCGTGGTGAGCGCGACCTCCAACAGCGCGTTGAACACCCGCGGGCGCATGGCCGTCACCAGGTGCGTCGTGCGCGGGACGACGATCAACTCCGCGTGACGGGCGACCGTGAGGAACAGCTTCTCGTTCATCCGCAGCTGATCCCACTGCCCATTGACGAACCAGAGGGGCACGTCGATACGGCGGAGGGATGCCAGCAGATCGAGCATCGAGAGCGAGGCGAGGGCCGTGTCCTGCGCGTCGAAGGCGTAGCCGCCCGCCCCGAAGTCGGGCCGGGTCTCGGCCGGCAGGGTGCGGTCGAGCACGCGGTTGGTCAACCCCAGGCCCCGGTCGGGCAGGCGGTCGAACCGTCGCGTGAAGAAGCGGTACGCCGCCAACCCGATCCCGCGGGGGATGGACGTGCACGACGCCGCGACGAGTCCTGCGACCGGGGGTCGCTCCGGGCGGCCGACGTACTCGATCGACAACAGCCCGCCCATCGAGTGCCCCACCAACAGGACGGGGCCTCGGGTCGCGGCATCCTGGACCGCTCCGTCGATCGTCGCGAACGCCCCCTCGAGCGAGAACGCCTCGCCGCGGCGCGTGCCGTGCCCCGGCAGGTCGACCGCGGTGACGGTCGTGCCCCGCTCCCGCAGGGAGGCGACCTGCGCCCGCCACATGGTCGCCGATGTGCGGATGCCGTGCACGAGCACGACCTGGACCGCCATGGCATCCATCGTAGAAGCGCGAGAACCCACGGGCGCCCGGGCCCCGCCGCGTCGAGAACACGCGACCTCGTCGCGGTCACACGCCGTGCCACGTGGTCTCGCCCACGTCACGTGATCTCGCGCGGAAACCCAGGGCGGTCGGACGACGGATGCCGGGACCCTGAGCATCCGGGGACGGCGATGTCGGCGCACCACCGTAGAATCGACGGAACATGTCACCGCGCGCCCTGAAGCCCCTCGAGCCGTCTGCCACCCCGCCGGAGCAGATCCGCAACTTCTGCATCATCGCCCACATCGACCACGGCAAGTCGACGTTGGCCGACCGCATGCTGCAGATCACCGGCGTCGTCAGCGACCGCGATATGCGGGCGCAGTACCTCGATCGCATGGACATCGAGCGCGAGCGCGGCATCACGATCAAGTCGCAGGCCGTCCGCATGCCGTGGTCCACGGCCGACGGCACGTTCGCCCTCAACATGATCGACACGCCCGGTCACGTCGACTTCACCTACGAGGTCAGCCGCTCGCTCGCCGCGTGCGAGGGCGCGATCCTGCTCGTCGACGCCGCTCAAGGCATCGAGGCGCAGACGCTCGCCAACCTCTACCTGGCGCTCGAGAACGATCTGCAGATCATCCCGGTGCTGAACAAGATCGACCTCCCGGCCGCCGACCCCGACAAGTACGCCGCCGAACTCGCCGGTCTCATCGGCGGGAACCCCGAAGACGTGCTGCGCGTGAGCGGCAAGACCGGCATGGGCGTCGAAGAGCTGCTCGACCTCATCGTCGAGAAGATCCCCGCCCCCGTCGGCCAGGCCGACGCCCCGGCGCGCGCGATGATCTTCGACTCGGTCTACGACGCCTACCGCGGCGTGGTCACCTACGTCCGCATGATCGACGGGTCGCTGCAGCCGCGCGAGCGTCTGCAGATGATGTCGACCGGCGCCACGCACGAGGCCCTCGAGATCGGCGTGTCCAGCCCCGAGCCCGTGCCCACCAAGGGCCTCGGCGTCGGCGAGGTCGGCTACCTCATCACGGGCGTGAAAGACGTGCGCCAGTCGAAGGTCGGCGACACGATCACCACGCACCGCAAACCCGCCACCGACGCGCTGCCCGGGTACACCGACCCGAAACCCATGGTCTTCTCGGGCATCTACCCGATCGACGGCAGCGACTACGCCGAACTGCGCGAGGCCCTCGACAAGCTCAAGCTCTCCGACGCCTCGCTGCAGTACGAGCCCGAGACTTCGGTCGCGTTGGGCTTCGGCTTCCGCTGCGGCTTCCTCGGCCTGCTGCACCTCGAGATCATCACCGAGCGCCTGTCGCGCGAATTCGACCTCGACCTCATCACCACCGCCCCGTCGGTGACGTACGAGGTCACCACCGACACCGGTGAGACCGTCTCGGTCACGAACCCCAGCGAGTACCCCGACGGGCGCGTCGCCTCGGTGTCGGAGCCGATCGTCAAGGTCGGCATCCTGCTGCCGAAGGACTACGTCGGCACCGTCATGGAGCTCTGCCAGTCGCGCCGCGGCACCCTGCTCGGCATGGAGTACCTCAGCGAAGACCGCGTCGAGCTGCGCTATCACATGCCCCTCGGCGAGATCGTCTTCGACTTCTTCGACCACTTGAAGTCGCGCACCCAGGGCTACGCGAGCCTCGACTACGAACCCGCCGGCCAGCAGACCGCCGACCTCGTCAAGGTCGACATCCTGCTGCAGGGCGACAAGGTCGACGCGTTCAGCTCGATCGTGCACCGCGAGAAGGCGTACGCCTACGGCACGCTCATGGCCGAGCGCCTGCGCAAGCTCATTCCGCGCCAGCAGTTCGAAGTGCCCATCCAGGCCGCGATCGGCGCGCGCATCATCGCGCGCGAGACCATCCGCGCCATCCGCAAGGACGTGCTCGCCAAGTGCTACGGCGGTGACATCACCCGAAAGCGCAAGCTCCTCGAAAAGCAGAAAGAGGGCAAGAAGCGCATGAAGATGGTGGGCCGCGTCGAGGTTCCGCAGGAGGCGTTCATCGCCGCCCTGTCGGGAGACGTCGAGACCAAGAAGTAACGCACCACACCGAGAGGGGTGAACCATGCGCAGGCAGAACTTCACCGATGACACGGTCGACTACGCGGCTGTCGGCGCCACCCAGGCGCACGATCTGATGCAGTACCCGCCCGAGAACTCCGTGCCCGCAGAGGATGCGTGGCGCATCGGCAGCGGTGAGGAGCGCTTCGCCGCCGCCGGCGAACTGCTGCTGTCGTGGGCGCCGCTGCGCACGGGAGAACTGAGCATCACCGACGTGCGGCCGGCCGCCAACGCCGGCTACTCCGGCGTGGGCTTCGACGCCGACGGCGCCCCCGTGGCCCCCTCGAGCCTCGAGGCCGAGCAGCGCTTCACCGAAGACGGCACGCCGTTCGTCAGCCCCGGCGCGGGCGTGCGCCTGCACGGCAAGGTCGACGGCCACCGCGCCGACGCCGAGCTGCGCGTCATCTCGGTCTTCGAAGAGCCCCGTCGCGTGGGCTTCATCCTCGGCACCGTCGGGCACTCAATCGTGAGCGGTGAGGAGCTGTTCGCCGTGGAGTGGCGCGACAACGACGAGGTGTGGTTCGTCGTGCGCGCCTTCGACCGCCCGACGGCCCCGTCGTACCGCCTGTTCACGAGCCGCGTGCGCCGCCGTCGCAAGGCGCTGTTCGCCCGCTATCTGCGCGCGATCTCGCCGCTGTACTCGTCCTGATGGGCGGTCCGCTCCCGCTCGGAGACCCGGCCCCCGCCGACGGTCGCCTGCCCGCAGACCTCGACATCGACACCGCGGCCGACTTCGGCGTCTACCTCCACGTCCCCTTCTGCCGGGTGCGCTGCGGATACTGCGACTTCAACACCTACACCGCCAGCGAGCTGCGCGGCGCCCGGCAAGACGACTTCGCCGACACGCTCGCCGCCGAGGTGCGTCTGGCGGGAACGGTGATGGATGCCGCGGGCGCCCGCCGCATGGCATCCACCGTCTTCTTCGGGGGAGGTACTCCGACGCTCCTTCCGCCGGGGGATCTCGCGCGGATGCTCGATGCGGTGCGGGAGGAGTTCGGGATCGCGGACGGAGCCGAGGTCACGGTCGAGGCCAACCCCGACACCGTCGACGACGCCGTGGCGCGCACCCTCGCCGAGGCGGGCGTCACCCGGCTGTCGATCGGGATGCAGTCGGCGCGTCCGCACGTGCTCGCCGCCCTCGACCGCACGCACGACCCGCTCAACGTCGCCACGGCCGTGGCGTCCGCCCGCCGGGCCGGGCTCGATGTATCGGTCGACCTCATCTACGGCGCGCCGGGGGAGTCGCTCGACGACTGGCGCGCGTCGCTCGAGGCGGCGATCGCGTTTGAACCCGACCACATCTCGGCGTACGCGCTCATCGTCGAAGACGGCACCAAGCTCGCGCGGCAGATCCGCTCGGGCGTGGTCGACATGCCGGACGACGACCTGCAGGCCGAAATGTACGAGCTGGCCGACGAGCTGCTCGGCGCCGCCGGCTTCGACTGGTACGAGGTGTCGAACTGGTCGCGCGGTGTCTCGCACCGATCGCGCCACAACCTCGCCTACTGGCGCGGCACCGACTGGTGGGGCTTCGGTCCCGGCGCCCACAGTCACGTCGCGGGGCTCCGCTGGTGGAACGTGAAGCACCCCGCCGCGTACGCGCAGCGCCTCGCCGCCGCCGAGTCGCCCGCGGCCGCTCGCGAGCGTCCGGACGACACCGCGCGCCGGCTCGAGTCGGTGCTGCTGCGCAGCCGCATCCGCGAGGGTCTGGCCGTGTCGGAGATCCTCGGCGAGGGCCGGAAGGCCGTGGCATCCCTCATCGCCGACGGTCTCATCGAGGGTCGGGATGCCGTGCGGGGGCGCATCGTGCTGACGCTGCGCGGTCGACTGCTGGCGGATGCCGTGGTGCGGGCGCTGACGGTCTGATCCGCGAGCCGCCCGGCGCACTGTCGGGGCTATCCCGTAGAATTGGCACTCCGCAGATGCGAGTGCCAGACGGGAGGAGCAGCTCATGGTGTCGGAACGAGGCCTGCAGGTGCTCCGCGCGATCGTCCAGGACTACGTCGATACGCGCGAGCCCGTCGGCAGTAAAGCGATCGTCGACCGTCACGCGTTCGGGGTCTCTGCGGCGACCATCCGCAACGACATGGCCCTGCTCGAAGACGAAGACCTCATCGTCGCCCCGCATACGTCGTCGGGGCGCGTCCCCACTGACAAGGGGTACCGCGTCTTCGTGGACCACCTCGCCGAGCTCCGCCCGCTCTCGGGCGCTCAGCGCAGCGCGATCACCTCGTTCCTCGACGAGGCGGGCGATCTCGACGACCTTCTCGCCCGCACCGTCCGCGCTCTCACGCAGCTGACCGGCCAGGTCGCGATCGTGCAGTACCCGTCGTTCGCGCGGGCCAACGTCACGCACGTCGAGCTCGTGGCCCTGGGCGGCCCGCGGGTGCTCGTCATCCTCGTCACCGACACCGGGCGGGTCTCGCAGCGCATCGCGCTCGTGCCCGCCGAGCCGACCGAGTCCGACATCGTGCAGCTGCGCGCCCGCGTGGGTGCGGTGCTGGTCGGTCGCAGTGTCGCCGACAGCTCGCAGCAGGTGCAGGCGGTGCTCGCCGAAGGGCCCCGACCGGGCGTCGCCCTCGACCTCATCGCCGACGCGGTGCTGCGGATCGTGGGGGAGGAGCTCGAGGAGTTCCGCCAGGACCGCCTCGTCATGGCCGGTGCGGCGACCCTCGCCAAGCGCGAGCAGGACTTCCGGGGCAGCATCTACCCGCTGCTGGAAGCCATCGAAGAACAGGTGACGCTCCTGCGTCTTATGAGCGAGATGGTCGCCGACGAGAAGGGCCTGTCGGCCAGCATCGGCCGCGAGAACGAGCCCTTCGGTCTCGTCGAGGCCTCGGTGCTCGCCAGCCGCTACGACGGCTCGACCGGCGGAGCCCGCGTGGGCCTGCTCGGTCCCACCCGCATGGACTACTCCTCCAACCTCGCGGCGGTCCGTGCCGTCGCGCACTATCTGACCCGGATGCTCGAAGACGACGACTCGTCGCGCTGACGACGGCTTCATCGAGCACCCCACCCGAGAACGACCCCGCGCGAGCGGACAGGAAGGCGATTGTGGCTGACCACTACGAGGTCCTGGGTGTCGAACGCGACGCCAGCCCCGAAGACATCAAGAAGGCGTACCGTCGCCTGGCGCGCCAGTTGCACCCCGACGTGAACCCGGGAGACGACGCGTCCGAGCGGTTCAAGCTCGTCACCCACGCCTACGACGTGCTGAGCGACCCCGAGCAGCGTCGCCGGTACGACATGGGCGGCGACCAGAGCCCCTTCGGAGGCGGGGGAGCGGCCGGCTTCGGCGGCTTCAGCGACATCTTCGAGACCTTCTTCGGTGGGGGCGGTCAGGGCGGCGGCGGTCGTGGACCCCGCCCGCGTTCGCGTCGGGAGCGCGGACAGGACGCCCTCGTGCGCGTCACCCTCGACCTCGCCGATGTCGTGTTCGGCACCCACCGCGACCTCGAGGTCGACACCGCGGTGCTGTGCGAGACCTGCCAGGGCGCGTGCACGCAGCCCGGCACGAGCGAGGTCACCTGCGACATCTGCCACGGCTCGGGCCACGTGCAGCGCACCGTCCGCAGCCTCCTCGGCAACGTCGTCACCAGCGCCCCCTGCACCGTGTGCCAGGGACACGGCACGACCATCCCCTACCCCTGCGGAACGTGTCAGGGCCAGGGCCGCGTGCGCGCGCGCCGCACCGTGTCGGTCGACATCCCCGCCGGCGTCGAGTCGGGCCTGCGCCTGCAGCTGCCGGGCTCGGGCGAAGTCGGACCCGCGGGCGGCCCCAACGGCGACCTCTACCTCGAGATCACCGTCGAGGCGCACGACGCGTTCAGCCGCGAGGGCGACGACCTCGTCGCCACCCTCGAGGTCTCGATGCCGGATGCCATTCTCGGCGCGACCACCACGATCGAGTCCCTCGACGGCAGCGTCGACCTCGAGGTGCGCCCCGGCGTGCAGTCGGGCGACGTCCTGACCATCAAGGGCCGCGGCATCACGCCCCTGCGCGGGAGCCAGCGCGGCGACCTCCGGGTCGGCGTGCACGTGGTGACCCCGACGCGTCTCGACCACAAGGAGCGGGCCCTCATCGAGGAGTTCGCCAAGCGCACCAAGGCCCCCAAGCCGCGTCTGGCCGAGCACCAGCAGGGCATGTTCAGCAAGTTCCGCGACCGCTTCCGGCACTGATCGTGGCCCTGCACTTCGTCACCGACGACGCCGCCGCCGCGCAGCCGGGCGACACCGTCGAGCTGACCGGCCCGGAGGCGCATCACGCCGCGGCCGTGCGCCGCGTGCGCGTCGACGAGGCCGTAACGCTGGGCGACGGGCGGGGAACGTGGCTCTCGGGCGTCGTGACCGCAGCGTCGCCGAAGCAGGTCGAGGTGCGGGTGACCGGTCGCGAGGTCGTGCCCGCCCCCTCGCCGCGCTTCGTGCTCGTGCAGGCTCTCGCCAAGGGCGACCGCGACGAGCTCGCCGTCCAGGCGGCGACCGAGCTCGGCGTCGACGCGATCGTGCCCTGGCAGGCTTCCCGCAGCGTGTCGCGGTGGGATGCCAAGGCCGAGAAGGGTCTCGCGCGCTGGCGCACCATCGTCCGCGAGGCGGCGAAGCAGGCGCACCGGGCGTGGATCCCCGAGGTCGAGGGGGTCGCGCGGACGGCCGACCTCGTCGCCCTCGCGGGCAGCGCCCTGGTGTTGGTGCTGGAGCCCTCGGCATCCACTCGTCTCACCTCCCTCGCCACGGAAACCTCCGACGGACGCGACGTGGTGCTCGTGGTCGGTCCCGAGGGCGGAATCGCGCCCGAGGAGCTGTCGGCGCTCGAGGACGCGGGCGCGCGGCCCGTGCGCCTGGGCGAGACGGTGCTGCGCACCTCCACCGCGGGGGCCGCGGCCATCTCGGTGCTGTCGGCGGCGCACGGCCGCTGGTGAGCCCGGCCGTCCCCACCCCGGTGTCGGAGGCCGTCACTAGACTGGATGCCATGAGCGAACCGTCGATCTTCACGCGCATCCTGCAGGGCGAGATCCCCGCCGAGATCGTCGCCGAGACCGAGAACGCCTTCGCGATCCGCGACATCGCACCGCAGGCGCCGGTGCATCTGCTCGTCATCCCCAAGACGCAGCAGTACCGCAACGTCGTCGAGCTCGCCGCGGGCGACCCCGATCTGCTCACCGAGGTCATCGGCCTCGCGAACTCCGTCGCCGCGGAGCACGCCGACGGCGACTTCCGTCTCATCTTCAACACCGGCGAGGGCGCCGGTCAGACCGTCTTCCATGTGCACGCCCACGTCCTCGCGGGTGGCCTGAACGAAAAGAGCCTGGGTGGCTGATTCCCCCGAAGAAACCGTCTCCGACCGCATCGAGGTCGACGGCGTGGCCATGGTGCAGCTCCTCGGTCCGCAGGATCGCCTCCTGCGCGTCGTCGAGAAGGAGCACCCCGACGTCGACGTCCTCGTGCGCGGCAACGAGATCACGCTCTCGGGTGCCCCCGCGGCGGTACGCGCCGCCCGGGGCCTCGTCGACGAACTGCTCAGCATGACCCGCTCGGGTCACGGTCTCGACCCGGCCGACGTGTCGAGTTCCAACCGCATGCTGCGCTCCGACGGCGGCCCGCGCCCCTCCGAGGTCATGGGCGAGGCGATCCTGTCGTCGCGCGGGAAGACCATCCGACCCAAGACCGCGGGGCAGAAGGAGTACGTCGACGCGATCGACGAGAACACCATCGTCTTCGGCATCGGCCCCGCCGGTACCGGCAAGACCTACCTCGCGATGGCGAAAGCCGTGCAGGCGCTGCAGCGCAAAGAGGTCAACCGCATCATCCTGACGCGTCCGGCCGTCGAGGCGGGCGAGCGGCTCGGCTTCCTCCCCGGCACGCTCACCGACAAGATCGACCCGTACCTGCGGCCGCTCTACGACGCGCTCAACGAGATGATGGACCCCGACATCGTCCCCAAGCTCATGGCGACGGGCACGATCGAGGTGGCACCTCTTGCCTACATGCGCGGCCGTACGCTGAACGACTCGTTCGTCGTGCTCGACGAGGCGCAGAACACCACGCCCGAGCAGATGAAGATGTTCCTCACGCGTCTCGGCTTCGGCACCCGTATGGTCGTGACCGGTGACATCACACAGGTCGACCTTCCCCAGGGGGCCTCCGGCCTGCGGCTCGTCACGCGGGTGCTCGACGACATCGACGACATCCACTTCTCCCGCCTCACCAGCGACGACGTGGTCCGCCACAACCTCGTGGGCCGCATCGTCGACGCGTACAGCGAGTACGACGAGAAGCGCCTGGCGGCTCGTCGCGAGCGCGACGAGGCCTCTGAATTCGCCACCCGTGCGGAGCGACGCGGTCCCGGTGCCGCCGGTCCCCGCGATCACCTCCCGAGACGAAACCGCTCATGACGATCGAGATCAACAACGAGTCCGACCACCAGATCGACGAGCAGGTCCTGCTGCGTCTCATGGAGTACAACCTGGCGGAGCTGCACGTCAGCGCCGACGCCGACGTGGCGATCGTGCTCGTCGACGAGGGGGCCATGGAGTCGCTGCACGTGCAGTGGATGGACGAGCCCGGCCCCACCGACGTGCTCAGCTTCCCGATGGACGAACTGCGTCCCGGTTCGGAAGACGCTCCCACCCCGGCCGGCCTGCTCGGCGACATCGTGCTCTGCCCGGCCGTGGCCGAGACCCAGGCCGTCGCCGCGAAGCACTCCACGCAGGACGAGCTGATCCTCCTCACGACCCACGGTCTGCTGCACCTGCTCGGCTTCGACCACGCCGAGCCCGACGAGGAGCGCGAGATGTTCGGTCTGCAGCGCGAGCTCATCGCCGGCTTCCAGGCCGTCGAGCGCCAGCGCCGCGCATGACCGAGGCCCTCCTCCTCGTCGCGGCCTTCCTGCTCGTCGCCTTCGGCGGCCTGATGGCGGCGTTCGAGGCGGCCCTGGGCGTCACCTCGCGTGCCGACCTGCTCGAGCTCGGCGCGAGCGGCCGCAACGCGGCGTCTCTGCGGCGGATCGCCGACGACACCAACGCCCACGTCACCGCCGTCTCGTTCATCCGCGTCCTCGCCGAGACCACGGCGGCGGTGCTCGTCGCCGCGGCGTTCATGCTGATCTTCGACAACATCCTGCTCGCGGTGCTCGCAGCGGCCGTGCTCATGACGGGCATCTCGTTCGTCGCCGTGGGCGCGAGCCCCCGCTCCGTGGGTCGGCAGCACGCCCGCGGACTCCTGCGCGGGGGAGCGCCGGTGATCCGCGGTATGCGGGTACTGCTGGGGCCTCTCGCTCACGGCCTCGTCGCCGTGGGCAATCGCGTCACCCCGGGCGTCTCGCACTCGACCTCGTTCGCCTCGGAAGAGCAACTGCTCAGCATCATCGACGAAGCGGCCGAGAACGAACTCATCGAAGAAGACGACCGCGAGCTCATCCACTCGGTCTTCGACTTCACCGACCGCTACGTGCGCGAGGTCATGGTCCCGCGCACCGACATGGTGAGCGTGGATGCCGCGGCCACCTCCCGCGAGGCGCTCGCCCTGTTCCTCGACAAGGGCGTCTCCCGCATCCCGCTCGCCGACGACGATGCCGACGACGTCGTGGGCGTGCTCTACCTGAAGGATCTGGTCCAGTTCGGATTCCGCGACGAGGCCGGCTGGCGTGACGCGCCGATCCGCCGGATCGCCCGCCCGGCCGTCTTCGTCCCCGAGTCGATGAAGGCCGAAACGCTGCTGCAGCAGATGAAGAAAGACGCCGTGCACGTGTGCCTCGTCGTCGACGAGTACGGCGGAGTCGCGGGTCTGGTGACCCTCGAAGACCTCATCGAGGAGCTGGTGGGTGAGATCGCCGACGAGTACGACGCCCCGTCCACCGAGATCGTGGAGCTGCCCGACGGGCGCTACCGGGTGAACGCCCGCCTCGGTCTCGACGAGGTCGGCGACCTCTTCGGCCTCGAGCTCGACGACGAAGACGTCGACTCGATCGGCGGCCTGCTGGGCAAGGCCCTGGGTCGCATCCCGCAACCCGGGGCGACGGCCGAGCACTCCGGGCTCGTCATGACCGGCGGCGCCTCGCGCGGGCGCAACCGCGGCATCGCGACGGTGATCGTGGAGCGGGCTGAGACGATGGACGACGAAGACGCCGAGGCAGAGGCCTCGCAGCGTGAGAGGAACGACAGATGACCGACACCCGATCCGGCTTCGTGACCTTCGTGGGCCGGCCGAACGTCGGCAAGTCCACGCTGACCAACGCCCTCGTGGGCGAGAAGGTCGCCATCACCAGCGACAAGCCGCAGACCACCCGCCGCGCCATCCGCGGCATCGTCAACCGCCCCGGCGGTCAGCTCGTGGTCGTCGACACCCCCGGCATCCATCGCCCCCGCACTCTGCTGGGACAGCGGCTGAACGACCTCGTCGAGCAGGTGCTCGGCGACGTCGACGTCATCGCGTTCTGCGCTCCGGCGACCGAGAAGGTCGGCCCCGGCGACCGCCGCATCGCCGAGTCGCTGTCCGGCTACCCGCGGGCAAAGAAGGTGGCCCTGGTCACCAAGACCGACGCCGCCACACGCGACCAGATCACCGAACGCCTCGTCGAGGTCGACGCGCTGCGCGAGGACTGGGCGGCGGTCATCCCGCTCTCGGCCGTGACCAACGACCAGCTCGACGTGCTGAGCGACGAGCTCCTCGCCCTCATGCCCGTCGGGCCCGCCCTCTACGAGGACGACGTCGTCACCGACGAAGCCCTCGAGGATCGCATCGCCGAGATCATCCGCGAGGCCGCCCTCCACGGCGTGCGCGACGAGCTGCCGCACTCGATCGCGGTGACGGTCGACGACGTGGCCCCGCGCGAAGACAGCGACCTCACCGACGTGTGGGCCAACATCGTCGTCGAGCGCGACAGCCAGAAGGCCATCATCATCGGCAAGAAGGGCTCGCGCCTGGCCGACGTCGGGGCCCGCGCCCGCGCGGGCATCGAGCCGCTCGTCGGGGGCCGCGTCTACCTCTCGCTGCACGTGCGCGTGGCCAAGGAGTGGCAGCGCGACCCGAAGCAGCTCGGTCGCCTCGGCTTCTGACCAGCCCCCTCCGATCCGCTCCCGCCGGGGCTACGCTCGGCGGCGACGACCCGCAAACGAAAGGCGTGACCATGGCGATGAGGTGGACGGCTCCGGCCCCGGGCCCGATCGACACGTGGATCTTCGACGAGGTCGAGGTCGCGCCTCCCGGACCGGGCGAGGTGACCGTCCGCATCCGCGCGGCCGGAATCAACCCCGCGGATGCCAAGCACGTCGCGGCCGCTCGCCCCGGCGCCGTGTTCCCGGTGCCCATCGGGTACGAGCTCTCGGGCGAGGTCACCGCCGTCGGCCCCGACGCGCTCGGCGGCTCGGGTGAGCTGCAGGTCGGCGATGAGGTCGTCGCCTTCCGAGTGCAGGGCGCCTACGCCACAGAACTCACGGTCCCCGCGCGCGACGTCTTCGCCAAGCCCGCGAACCTCTCGCACCCCGAGGCCGCGAACCTCCTGCTCGCCGGCACCACCGCGGCCGAGATGATCCAGGTCACGCGGGTGACCGAGGGCGAGACGGTACTCCTGCACGCCGCCTCCGGCGCGGTGGGCGTCAGCCTGCTCCAGCAGGCGCGCGAGCTGGGCGTCCGCGTCATCGGGACGGTGGGCCCGGATGCCGAGGACTCGGCCGAGCGTGTCCGTCGCTACGGCGGCATCCCGGTGGCCTACGGCGACGGTCTGCGAGAGCGCGTCGAAGCAGCGGCCGGCGGGGCGCCGATCGCCGCGGCGTGGGACGCCGTCGGAACCGATGAGGCGTTCGAGGTCTCGCTCGCCCTCGTCTCCGAGCGCGACCGCATCGTCACGATCGTCGACCCCGAACGCGCGAAGAAGGACGGCGTGCTGTGGATCGCCGGTTCGCGGCCCGAGAGCGCCCGCTTCCGCGAGATCGCGCGCGCCCGGGTGCTCGAGCTCGCGGCATCCGGAGCTCTCGAGGTCCCGCTCTCGCGAACGTACCCGCTGGCCGAGGCCGTCGAAGCCGTGCGCTTCGTCATGGACGGGCACCCGGGCGGCAAGGTCGCCCTGCTGCCGTGAGCGTGTCGCCCTTCGTGCTGCCTCCGGCGCCCGACACCCTCGAGGTGATCCGCGAGCGCGTGCGCCTGCGCCCCTTCGACCAGGGCGACCTCGAGGCGATGGCCGCCTACCGCGGCGATGCCGAGGTGTGCCGATTCCTCCCGTTCGAGCCCCAGACGCCCGACGACATCCGCGGCCGGATCGGCCACCTGTTCGGCCGCACGAGCCTCGAGGGCGAGCGCGGCGGCATCGTCCTCGTCATTGAGAGCGACGGCGCCGTCATCGGCGACCTCGTGCTCTTCCACCTCGACCCCGAGGCGGGCTCGGCCGAGATCGGGTGGGTCGTGAGCCCCGCGGCATCCGGTCGAGGGCTCGCCACCGAAGCGGTGCGCGCGCTCATCGACACGGCATTCGAGGTGTACGGCCTGCGTCGGCTCGTCGCCCAGATCGACGCCGATAACATCCGCTCGGCCGCTCTCGCCGAACGGCTCGGCCTGCGCCGCGAAGCGCACTTCGTCGAGAACGAGTGGTTCAAGGGGCGATGGGGCGACCTGCTCGTCTACGCCGTGCTCGACCGCGAGTGGACGGCCGCCGATCGGACCGCGCCGTGAAGGACTGCTACGATCGCTCCATGCGCTTCGGTGGCCAGCTTCTTCTTAGTTGCCGCGACGAGTCCTCGATCTAAGGGCCTTCCTCGTCGCGGAGATCGTCGTCGGCCCCACCGAACGAATCTAAAGAAGCGACAGATCATGAAGAACACCCAGAAGCCCACCTCCGCTCCGGTGCACAAGTACCGTCCCTTCCACGAGCAGATCCGGGTCGACCTGCCCGATCGCACGTGGCCGTCGAAGCGCATCGAGACCGCCCCCCGCTGGTGCGCCGTCGACCTGCGCGACGGCAACCAGGCGCTGATCGATCCGATGAGCCCCGAGCGCAAGCGCGTCATGTTCGACCTGCTGGTGAAGATGGGCTACAAGGAGATCGAGGTCGGGTTCCCGAGCGCCAGCCAGACCGACTTCGACTTCGTCCGTCAGCTCATCGACGAGAACCTGATCCCCGATGACGTCACCATCCAGGTGCTGACCCAGGCGCGCGAGCACCTGATCGCCCGGACGTACGAGGCGATCGCCGGCGCGAAGCAGGCCATCGTGCACCTGTACAACTCCACGAGCGTTCTGCAGCGCGAGGTCGTGTTCCGCACCGACGAGCAGGGCATCGTCGACATCGCGCTCGAGGGTGCGCGCCTGTGCAAGAAGTACGAGGCGACGATCCCGCAGACCGAGGTCTACTACGAGTACTCGCCCGAGAGCTACACCGGTACCGAGCTCGAGTTCGCCCTGCGCATCTGCAACGAGGTGCTCGAGGTCTTCCAGCCGACGGCCGAGCGCAAGGTCATCCTGAACCTGCCCGCCACGGTCGAGATGGCCACCCCCAACGTCTACGCCGACTCGATCGAGTGGATGTCGCGACACCTGAACCACCGCGAGAACGTCATCCTGTCGCTGCACCCGCACAACGACCGCGGCACCGCCGTGGCCGCGGCGGAGCTGGGATACCTGGCCGGCGCCGACCGCATCGAGGGATGCCTGTTCGGCAACGGTGAGCGCACCGGCAACGTCGACCTGGTCGCCCTGGGCGTCAACCTGCTGACGCAGGGCATCGACCCCCAGATCGACTTCAGCGACATCGACCAGGTCAAGCGCACCGTCGAGTACTGCAACCAGCTGCCCGTCCCCGAGCGCAGCCCCTGGGCGGGAGTCCTCGTCTTCACCGCGTTCAGCGGTTCGCATCAGGATGCCATCAAGAAGGGCTTCGAGGCGATGGAGGCCCGCGCGGCCGCCGAGGGCAAGACCGTCGACGACATCGAGTGGGCGGTTCCCTACCTGCCGATCGACCCGAAAGACCTGGGCCGGTCGTACGAGGCGGTCATCCGCGTGAACTCGCAGTCGGGCAAGGGCGGCGTCGCGTATCTGCTGAAGGCCGATCACGCCATCGATCTGCCCCGCAAGCTGCAGATCGAGTTCTCGGGCGTCGTGCAGACCCGGACGGATGCCGAGGGCGGCGAGGTCTCGAGCAGCCAGATCTGGGACATCTTCACGGACGAGTACCTCCCGTCGCAGGACGACGATCAGCGCTGGGGTCGCTTCGAGCTGCTGTCGACGCGCTCGTCGAGCGACATGTCGGGGGCCGTGCACCTCGACGTCACTCTGCGCGACGGCGACGAGAGCCACCCGGCCTCGGCAGTGGGCAACGGTCCGGTCGCCGCGTTTCTCGAGATCGTCCGGTCTCAGGGCTTCGACGTGACCCTGTACGACTACGTCGAGCACGCTCTCAGCTCGGGCGGCGACGCGCAGGCAGCGGCCTACGTCGAGCTGCAGGTCGACGACCAGCGCCTGTGGGGCGTGGGCATCGACGGCGACATCTCGACCGCGTCGCTCAAGGCGATCGTGTCGGGCGTGAACCGCGCGATCCGCACCCGTCAGGCCTCGGGCGCCCTGGCCGGCGTCTGACCCGCTCAGACGAGAAGACGACCGTGGCCTACGCCCACGGACACCACGAGAGCGTGCTGCGTTCCCACGCCGTGCGCACCGTCGCCGACTCGGCGGCGTACCTGGTGTCTTCGTTGTCGGCCGGCACCCGCATCCTCGATGTGGGTGCCGGCCCCGGCTCCATCACCGTCGACCTCGCCGACCGGGTCTTCCCGGGAGAGGTCGTCGGGGTGGATGCCTCCTCCGACGTCGTCGAGGTGGCCCGCGCCGCCGCGGGGGAGCGCACGAACGTGACCTTCCGCATCGGCGACGCCTACGCCCTCGACGTTCCCGACGGCTCTTTCGACATCGTGCACTCCCACCAGGTGCTGCAGCATCTCGAGCGTCCCGTCGACGCCCTGCGGGAGTTCCGCCGCGTCGCCGGGCCCGACGGCCTGGTCGCGGTGCGCGACGTCGACTACGGCGGTGTGATCTGGCATCCGCTCATCCCCGCCCTCGACGACTGGCTCGAGATCTACCACGGCGTACACCGCGGGTCATCGGGGGAGCCCGACGCGGGTCGACGCCTCAAGGCGTGGGCGCGCGAGGCCGGGTTCACCCGGATCGACGCGAGCGCGAGCGTGTGGGTGTTCGACACGCCCGAGAAGCGCGCGTGGTGGGGCGGCATGTGGGCCGACCGCGTGCTCGCCTCGGCGTTCGCGGGGCACGCGAAGCGGCTCGGCCTGGCCGACGACGCGCAGCTGCAGCGCATCTCGGACGCATGGCGCGAATGGGCCGAGCACCCCGACGGGTGGATCCTGCTGCCGCACGGCGAGGTGCTCGCCCGCTGGTGAGCGGCAGGGGGCGTCGATGCGAGGATGAGACCGTGATCCGCGTCGACGCCCTTTACCGCTACCCCGTGAAGGGCTTCACGCCCGAGAAGCGCGACAGCCTCGTCATCCAGGACGACGGCCGTGTGCAGGGCGATCGCTCGCTCGTGTTCCGCTTCGCCGATGCGCTCGAGCCGGCGGATGCCACGTTCCCCAAGAGCCGCGGACTCGCGCTCATGACGTTCCCGACGTTGGCGCGCGTGGAACTCACCCTCGACGACGCGTCGCAGACGCTGCGGCTCCGGGTCGACGACATCGACATCACCGCCGACCTCAGCGACGAGGGTCGCGCCCGGCTCAGCGAGGCCGTCACCGACTACCTGCGCACCACCGGCGATGCGAAGCTGCTCGAGGCCGACGGCATCCTGCCCCTCGGTCTTCTCGGAGACGGGCGGACCGCACGTTTCCAGGACCGCCCGCGCGGATTCATCTCTCTGCACGGCGCCGCCTCGGTCGAAGACCTGGATGCCGCGGTTCCGGCGTCCGTCGATGATCGCCGCTTCCGCTCGAACATCGTCGTCGGCGGCACCGCGCCGTGGGCCGAGCTCGAGTGGCGAGCCCGCGTCCGCATCGGCGACGTGGAATTCGAGGTGCAGAAGCCGATCGAGCGCTGCGCCGCGATCACCGCGAACCCCGACACCGGAGTGCGCGACGCGCGGCTGCTGCGGGTGCTGACCACGGAGTTCGGTCAGGACGAGCCGACGCTGGGCATTCTGCTGCTGCCGGTCGCCGCCGGCGGCACGATCCGCGTGGGCGACGAGGTCGCGCCCCTGGGCTGACCGCGCCCGCGGGCCCCGCCGATCGCGCGTGAGGGGTCGAGAACTGTCGCCTCCGCCCGCCCCAGGCGACACGGAGTGACCCCTCACGCGCCGGGGGACCGGCTCACTCGGCGCCGTCGGGGCGGATGATCGGGATGCCGGTGGTCTCGACCGCGACCTTGCGGCGGTAGAGCTTGCGCTGCTCCGGGAGCGACAGGTCGAACAGCACCGCGAGGACGCGGATGATCGTCGTCACGATCACGCCGATCACCGCCGCGATCGGAAGCGGCACCCCGAACGCCGCGGTGGTCGCCAACACGACGCACCCGCCACCGGCGGCGACGGCGTACAGCGAACCGACGTGCATGATCGCGACCGGCAGGCCCATGAGCACGTCGCGCAGCACGCTGCCCCCGGCCGCGGCGAGCACGCCGACGAAGACCGCGGGCACCGCCGGCATCCCGAGGGCGAGGGCCTTCGACGTGCCGAAGGCGCCGAACAGGCCGATCACCACGGCGTCGAGCATGACGATCGCGCGGTTGAGGCGCTGGAAGATCCCCGACAGCAACATCCCCACGATCGAGGCAAGGGTCGCGGTGATGAGGTACCAGTTGCTCTGCAGGGTCGCGGGGGTGAGGCCCAGCAGCAGGTCGCGGATGAGGCCGCCGCCCATGCCGAGCAGGATGCCGATGATCGCCACCCCGAGCAGGTCGAGGCGCCGCTGGCCCTGGAAGCCGGAGGCGAACAGCGCGCCCTGCACACCACCCAGGGCGACGGCGGTGAGATCCGCCCACAGCGGGATGACGAAGACCGAGGCGTTCACGGCATCCATTCTCCCGTCCCGAGGGCGCTCGGCCAGGCGCGCCGCGCAGGCCGCTCACGGGTGGCCGGGCCGATAATGGATTGTGCCCACCTACCGCGACGAAGTCGTGGTCCTGCGTACCCACAAGCTCGGGGAGGCGGACCGCATCCTCACCCTCCTCAGCCGGCGCAACGGCAAGATCCGCGCCGTTGCGAAGGGTGTGCGCCGCACCTCGTCGAAGTTCGGCTCGCGGCTCGAGCCGTTCATGGTCGCGGACGTGCAGCTGTTCAAGGGGCGCAACCTCGACATCGTGCAGCAGGCCGAATCCCTTGGCGCCTACGGGGCCGAGATCGTGGCGAACTACGACGTGTACACCACCGCCAGCGCGATGGTCGAGACCGCCGACCGCCTGAACGAGGCCGAGGCGACGCCCCAGCAGTACCTGCTGCTGGTCGGCGGGCTGCGGTCGCTCGCTCGCGGTGAGCACTCCGAGCGCAGCGTGCTCGACTCCTACCTGCTGCGGGCCATGGCCCTCTCGGGCTGGGCCCCCGGACTCACCGAGTGCGCGCGCTGCGGCACCATCGGCGACCACGACTACTTCCTGCCCCAGCTCGGCGGCGTCGTCTGCTCGACGTGCGCCCCCGCGGGCTCGCCGCGCGTCGCGCGCGACACGGTCGACATGCTCCGCGCGCTCATGGCGGGGGAGTGGGAGACGATCGACCATGCCCCCGGGCGCACCGTGGCGGCGGCCTCGGGCCTCGTGGCGGCGTACGCGCAGTTCCACCTCGAACGTGGCATCCGTTCCCTCTCGCACCTGGAGTCGCATCGATGACACCCAAGCCGTTCACCCACCGCGACGCGGTGCCGTACCGCCCCCTCGACTGGACCGGGGAGTATCCGCCGGCCTTCCCGAAGGGCTCGGTCCCCGAGCACGTCGCGATCGTGATGGACGGCAACGGACGGTGGGCGAATCGCCAGGGCCTGACCCGCGTCGAAGGCCACCGTGCGGGTGAAGCGGCTCTGCTCGACGTCGTCGCAGGCGCCATTCAGGCGGGTGTGAAGCACCTGTCGGTCTACGCCTTCTCCACGGAGAACTGGTCGCGCTCACCCGACGAGGTGCGCTTCCTCATGGGGTTCAACCGCGAGGTGCTGCACCGCCGCCGCGATCAGCTCAACGAGTGGGGCGTGCGCATCCGTTGGTCGGGCCGCAAGCCGCGCCTGTGGGGCTCGGTGATCAAAGAGCTGCAGCACGCTGAGCGCCTCACCGAGGGCAACTCCACTTTGACCCTCACGATGTGCGTCAACTACGGCGGACGCGTGGAGATCGTGGATGCCATGCGCCGCATCGGCGACGACATCGCCGCCGGCAAGCTGAAGCCCTCCGCCGTGACCGAGAAGCTCATCCGCAGAAACCTGTATCAGCCCGACATGCCCGACGTCGATCTGTTCGTGCGTTCGAGCGGCGAGCAGCGCACCTCGAACTTCCTGCTGTGGGAGTCCGCCTACGCCGAGATGGTGTTCCTCGACACGCTGTGGCCGGACTTCCGCCGCACGCACCTGTGGGACGCGATCGGGCACTACCAGTCCCGCGATCGCCGGTTCGGCGGTGCTGTCGACAAGCCGACGGCGTGAGCTCCTAGGGGGCGAGTTCCGTGCGCAGCGCGGCCGCCGCCTCCATCGCGACACGTCGCATCGCCTCGCGCGTCTGGCCGCCGATGTGCGGGGTCACCACGACATCGGGGCGACCGCGCAACGGATGATCCGCAGGCATCGGCTCGACCTCCGAGACGTCGAGGCCCGCTCCGCCCACCTCGCCGGCGTCGAGTGCCGCGAACAGCGCCTGCTCGTCGACGACCCCGCCGCGCGAGGTGTTGATCACGACGGCGTGCGACGGCATCCTGCGGAACTGCGCGGTGGAGAGCAGGCCGCGCGTCGCAGGGACGAGCGGGACGTGCACGCTCACCGCATCGGACTGCTCCAGCAGTTCGTCGAGTGATCGGGGCTCGGCTCCGGCCGCCCGCACCTCGTCGTCGCTGAGACCCGGGTCGGAGGCGAGCACGCGCATCGAGAACCCGCCCTGTCCGATCCGCGCGACGTGTCGCGCGATGCGTCCGAAACCGATGAGACCCAGCGTCGAGCCGCTGAGCTCACCGCCGATCAGGTCGGCGCGTTCGCCCCGTCCGCTTACGGCGGCGCCGATGCCCCGCCGCACCGCCAGCAGAAGCGCGATGGCGTGCTCGGCGACCGAGAGCACGTTCGCCTCGGGCGTGGTCGTGATCCGGATGCCGTGCTCCCGGGCGAACGCGGTGTCGACGGTGTCGGTTCCGACACCGTGGCGAGCCACGATCCTCAGCCGCGGCATGCGGCTCAACTGCGGGGCGTCGAGGCGTGCCGTGCGGAGGAGGACGCCCTGCACGTGCGGGGCGATCTCGTCTTCGGCCGTGGCCTGCGCACCCCAACCGCGGCGGACGTCGGCCCACGTCTCGAGATCGGCCACCGCGTCGCCGTGCACCTCTCGCGGGACCCAGATGACCGGTCGGTCCGCCCCCGTCTCAGCCACGGGGCGTCAGGGCGCGGTTCGCGGCCCGGCGGTCGGCCTCGCCGCGCACGAGCTCGTCGGCGGCGGCGGTGACCTCGGCGATGCGCTCGCGCGGGACGACCGCGACACCATCGGCGTCGCCGACGATCCAGTCGCCCGGCGCGACGGGAACGCCGCCGAGGGCGACCGTCTGGCCCAACCGGTACGGCCCGGTCTTCCAGGGACCCGCGGGCGTCACGGCCCGCGCGAACACGGGAACGCCCACCTCGCGCAGCTCGACCGCGTCGCGGGCGGCGCCGTCGAGCACGATGCCCGCCACCCCGAGCGCCTTCGCCTTCTCGGCGACGAGCTCTCCGATCAGCGCGCGCGTGTCGTCGGAGCCGCCGTCGACGACGAGGATCTCGCCCGCCCGGATGCCCTCGAACGCCGCGTGCACGCCCTTGTTGTCACCGGGCCGGGTGAGGACGGTGGCCGCGGGACCCGAGACGACGGCTCCTGTCCACAGCGGCGAGATGCCGCGCGCAACGCCGAAGCGCTCCATGGCGTCGCCGATCGTGGCGGCGGCGTACGCGCCGGGCGGGGGATACTCCGCGGTCTCGGAAAGAGTGCTCATCGTGGGGCGGTCCTCTCGTCGGGGTGGATTCAGTCGAGCGCGGGCGGCAGGCCGGTGTGCCGCAGATCGGATGCCGCGGCCTCGAGCGCCGCGAGGAAGACATCGACGCGGTCCTCGGTGAAGCGGGCCGTGGGCCCGCCGAGGCCGAGCACCACCGCGGGGCGGCGGTCGTCGCCGTCGCGCACGACCACGGCCACGCCGCTGTTGCCGGGTTCGCGGGCTCCGTGGGATACGGCGTGACGATCGCGGGCGGCCGCGGCGACGGCCTGGCGGAAGGCGGCGGCCTCGACGCCGGAGAGTCGATCGGCCGGGAGGGATGCGAGCATCTGGTCCACGGCATCCGGACCGCTCGCGGCGACCAAGAGGGTGGACGAGGCGCCGGCGAGGAGAGGCATCTCGTCGCCGACCTGCACCACGTGGCGGAGCGAGTGCGGGCTAGGCGACTGCGCGACGGCGACGCGGCGCATGCCGCTGCGCACGTAGAGGCTCGCGGTCTCGCCGGTCTCCTGCGCGAGGCGCGTCATGCGCTCCGCGGTCTCTTCGGGCACGGCCCACGCCGCCTCGGCGAAGGCCGCGAGACGGATCAGGCGCGCGCCGACGGTGATGCGGCCGTCGGCCGCGTGCCGCAGCATGCGCTCGCCGACGAGGGTCTCGATCATGCGGAGCACCGTGGTGCGGGGGAGGGCGCTGTCGCGCACGATCTCGGCGACCGACAGCACCGGACGATCGGCGGTGAAGCTCTGCAGCACCTGAAACGCGCGGGTCACGGCGCGCACCCCACCGCCCTCTGCGGCCACGGCATCGCCACTCTCGCTGATCACCGACATCGTCATCCCTCTCGCGTCGCACCGGTTGCGTCCGCTCCGAGGTCGAGTGTACCGTCAGGTGGACATTGGAGTCCACTAGATGGACACCCAATGCCACCTGATCACGAAGGAGTGACGACGTGAGAACCAGACGCGTCCTATGGAACGCGCTCGGGATCGCCGCCACCGCCGCCCTCGTCGGCGTGGCGGCGGTGAATGCCAGCGGCTCGACCGCCGGTGCCGACCCCCGGACCAAACTGACCATCATGGCCCCGGCCGCACCCGGTGGCGGGTGGGACCTCGCCTCGCGCGAATCGCAGCAGGTCTTGCGCTCGACCTCGGTCGTCAACAACGTGCAGGTCGTGAACGTGCCCGGAGCCGGCGGCACGATCGGCCTCGGCCAGTTCGTGCAGCTCGGGGCCGACCCGACGAACCTCATGATGACCGGCACCGTCATGGAGGGCGCGATCACCGCGAACGGCTCGGCCGCGAGCCTCGCCGACACCACCCCGATCGCGCGGCTCGCGGAAGACTACATCGTCTTCATCGTCCCCGCGGACTCGCCTTTCCAGACGCTCGACGACTTCGTGCAGGCGTGGCGCGAGAACCCGCACGGCCAGGCCGTCGGCGGCGGTGGCATCGGCGGCACCGACCACCTACTCACGGGGCTGACGGCGAAGGCCGCCGGCATCGACCCGGCCGAGCTCAACTACGTCTCGTACGCCGGTGGCGGCGAGGTGCTCACCGCCCTGCTGTCGAATACGGTCGCAGTCGGGGTGAGCGGCTACAACGATTTCAGCGACCAGATCGAGGCGGGGCGCCTCCGGGCGCTCGCCGTGTCGGCCGAAGAGCCGGTGCCCGGCATCGACATCCCGACCTTCATCGAGCAGGGCGTCGACGTCAACTTGCCGAACTGGCGTGGGCTGGTCGCCCCTCCCGGCCTCTCCGACGACCAGCGCGACGAGCTCGTCGCCATCGTCGAGCAGATGGCCGCCACTCCCGAATGGCAAGAGGTGCTCGAGCGCAATCGGTGGCGCGACGCACTGCTGACCGGCACCGAGTTCGCGACCTTCATCGAAGAGGACCAAGCGCGCGTCGACGCCATCATCGAGGAGCTGGGCCTGTGAGCGGCGTCATCCCCACCATTCCGCGCACTCACCGCGCCCGCGCCTCCGACGGGTTCTGGCGCCGTCGCACCGGACTCATCGTCCCGGCGATCATGCTGCTGGTCGGCATCGGTCTCGTCGTCGGCACCCTCACCATGACCGTGCCGGCCAACACCGCGCCCCCGGGACCGCAGCTCTTCCCCGCGATCGTCGCCGCCGCGGTGATCGTTCTGGCCGTGCTCCTCGCGATCGACGTGCTCCGCCGACCCGAGCCGGTCGAGGTCGCCGACGGCGTCGCCGCCGAGAACGACACCGACATCGACGACGAAGCGCTCATCGCGGCCGTCGAGGGGCGCGAGCCGGAGACACCCACGGTGCGTCCGCGCAGCAACCTGTGGGCTCTGGCCGGAGCCGTCGGCACCGTCGTCGTGTTCATCGCCGCCCTCACCCCGCTCGGATGGCTGCTCTCGGGCGCCTTCCTGTTCTGGGGCATCGCCCGATCGCTCGGCAGCCGCCGCCCGATCTTCGACGTCCTCCTCTCGCTGGCCATTTCCGCCATCGTGCAGATCGCCTTCTCGGGCGGTCTCGGACTCAACCTGCCGCCTGGAATCCTGGAGGGCCTCTTCTGATGGATGCGCTGGTCAACCTGGGGGAGGGCTTCGCCGTCGTCCTCACCCCCATCAACATGCTGTGGGTGCTCATCGGCGCCGTCCTCGGCACCGCGGTCGGCGTCCTCCCGGGCCTCGGCTCGGCGATGGCGGTCGCCCTTCTGCTCCCCGTCACGTTCTCGCTCGACCCGATCGGCGCGTTCATCATGTTCGCCGGCGTGCTGTTCGGTGGACTCTTCGGTGACTCCATCGCCGGCATCCTGATGAACACCCCCGGCAACAGCACCGCGATCGCCGGCTCCATCGAGGGCCATCGCATGGCCAAGAGCGGGCGCGCAGCGCAGGCTCTCGCCACCTCCGCGATCGGCGCCTTCATCGGCGGCATCATCGCCTCGATCCTCGTGGTGTTCTTCGCGCCGCGTCTCGCGGAGCTCGCCACCCTCTTCGGCCCCGCCGAATACCTCGCCCTCGCGGTCTTCGCGTTCGTGGCGATCTCGGCCGTCGTCACCGACTCGGTGGTGCGGGGCCTCGCGGCCCTCGCGATCGGCCTTGCCATCTCGGTCGTGGGCATCGATGGAGCGTCCGGCGCCTCGCGTTTCACGTTCGGCCTCCCGGAGCTGTTCGACGGCATCGACATCGTCGTGATCACGGTCGGCCTTCTCGCGCTCGGCGAGGTCTTCAGCGTCGCCGGTCGCCGCGGCACGCCCGACGACACGAAGCTGCTCGCCTCCAGCGGGCGCCTGTGGCTGTCGTTCCGGGAGCTGCGCCAGGCCCTGCCCGCCTGGCTGCGCGGCACGGCGATCGGCGTACCGTTCGGCATCATCCCCGTCGGCGGCTCGGAGGTGCCGACGTTCCTGGCCTACGGCACCGAGCGCAAGCTCGACGGCCGCCGCAAGAAGCCCATGTTCGGTCGCGGCGCGATCCAGGGCGTCGCCGGGCCCGAGGCCGCCGGAAACGCCACCGCCGGCACGGCCATGGGCGCCCTCCTCGCTCTGGGCCTGCCCACCTCGGCGACGGCCGCGATCCTGCTGGCCGCCTTCCGCCAGTACGGCCTGCAGCCCGGACCGCTGCTGTTCGAGCGCGCGCCCGATCTGGTCTGGGCACTGCTCGCGAGCTTCTTCGTCGGCATGGTCGTGCTGCTCATCCTGAACCTGCCGTTCGCACCCCTGTGGGCGAAGCTGCTCAAGGTGCCCAAGCACTACCTCTACGCCGGGATCACGGTGTTCGCAATGCTGGGCGTGTACGCCACGAGCAGCAAGATCCTCGACCTGGTGCTCGTGCTCGCCGTGGGCCTGCTCGGCTTCCTGATGCGCCGCTACGGTCTTCCGGTCGCCCCGATGCTCATCGCGATCATCCTCGGCCCGCTCGCCGAGACCGAGTACCGCCGTGCCATGGCGGTCAGCGAGGGCGACGCCGGCATCCTGGTGTCGAGTCCGATCTCGATCACGCTGTACGCGGTGCTCGCCCTCGCGATCGTGGGCGTCGTCTTCACGAAGGTGCGCGCGGCGCGGAAGCAAAAGGTCGCCGCATGACGGATGCCACGGTGTCGGGCCCCCTCACCGGTGTGACCGTGCTCGACCTGACCAACGTGCTGGCCGGTCCCTATGCGGCCTACCAGCTGGCGCTGATGGGGGCTGACGTCATCAAGGTGGAGACCCCGGACGGCGGCGATCTGGCCCGTCGCCTCGGGACGTCGGCCGAGCTGAACGCGCAGCTGCTGGGCATCTCATTCCTGGCGCAGAACGCCCAGAAGCGCTCGATCACGCTCAATCTGAAGACGCCGGGCGGGGCCGAGGCGCTGCGGCGCTTGATCGCGACGGCCGACGTGCTCGTCGAGAACTTCCGCCCCGGCGTGCTCGAGCGGCTGGGGTTCGGGTGGGACGCCCTGCGCGCGCTGAACTCCCGCCTCATCCTGTGCCAGGTGTCGGGATTCGGCCAGACCGGTCCCATGCGCACCAAGCCCGCGTACGACCAGATCATCCAGGGCTACTCGGGGATGATGAGCGTCACCGGCACCGACGAGACCGGGCCGCTGCGCGCGGGCTTTCCGCTCGCCGACACGATCGGCGGGCTCGCGGCGGCGTTCGCGATCTCGAGCGCGCTCGCCGGTCGGGCCCGCACGGGGGTCGGCACGGTCATCGACGTCTCGATGCTCGAGACCGCCGTCACCGCGATGGGGTGGGTCGTATCGAACCTGCTCGTCGACGGCCACGAGCCGCGTCCGCTGGGCAACGACAACGGCACGGCCGCGCCCTCGGGGGCCTTCGCGACCGGAGACGGCATGCTCAACATCGCCGCCAACAAGCAGGAGCAGTTCCAGCTGCTGTGCGCTCTCGTCGGTCGGCCCGACCTCGTCGCCGACGGCCGCTTCGCCGAGCGCGAGAGCCGCAAGACCCACCGGGCCGCGCTCACCGCCGAGCTCGAGACGGCGCTGGCGGCGCGACCGGCCGCAGAGTGGGAAGACGTGCTGAGCTCGGCGGGCGTGCCCGCGGCGGCCGTCCTCCGCGTCGACGAGATGCTGCGCAGCCCCCAGATCCGCGAACGCGGGCTCGTGCACGAGCTACCGTTCCCGGGCGGCGGCGACGAACCACTGCGCGTGCTGGGCAACGGCATCCGGATCGACGGTGCCCCCTCCGCGCCCCGCACCGCCCCGCCCCTGCTGGGGGAGCACACCGACGAGATCCTGGCGGGCCTCGGCTACAGCGCCGACGACATCGCCGCCCTGCACGAGGAAGGCGCCGCATGAGCGACGATCAGCTCGCCCCCGTCACCGCGTGGTGGGCGACCGCCATCACCCGCATCCAGCCGGGTGAGATCGCATTCCGCGGTCGACCCGTGCAAGACCTCATCGGCACCGCGGGGTTCGTCGAGACCATCTGGCTCATGGTCACGGGAGAGACGCTCGATCCCGCGCGGGGGCGTCTGCTCGAGGCGACGCTGGTCGCGAGCGTCGACCACGGACCCCAGGCCCCGTCGATCGCGAGCGCCCGCATGGCCGCCACCTGCGGCGTCGGCATCAACTCGGCCATGGCGAACGGCATCAACGTGCTCGGCGACACCCATGGGGGTGCCGGTCAGCAGTGCGTGGCGATGCTGAACCGCATGGTCCGGGCACATCTCGACGAGGGGCGCGCCCTCGACGACCTCGCCGCCGACGAACTCGCGCAGCACCGCGCGCGGAAAGCCTTCGTGCCGGGGTTCGGGCACCGCTTCCATCCTGTCGATCCGCGCCGCGACCCCCTCCTCGCCCTGGTGCAGGACGCCGTCGCATCCGAAGCCGTCACCGGCGACCACTTGCGCGCGGGCCTCGCGATCGAGCAGGCGCTGGCGTCGCGCGGTGTGCCGATGAACATCGACGGCATCTCGGCGATCGTCTACGGAGAGCTGGGCGTCGAGCCCGAGCTCGCGCGGGGCCTCTTCGTGCTCGCGCGATCCGTCGGCATCCTCGCCCACGCGTGGGAGGAGACCGGGTCGGGTCGGCGCATCAAGGGCCCCCTGCCCCCGCCGCTGCTCGCCGACTACACCGGTCCGGCGGTGCCGTAGCGCCGCGGCATCCGGAGCGCGAGAATGGATGCCGTTCACGGAATAGATCGCTCACGCGGGAGGTTGCACGCGATATGACGGATGCCATCAAGATCGACGTGTGGAGTGACATCGCCTGCCCCTGGTGCTACATCGGCAAGCGGAACCTCGAGAACGGCCTGGCCGCCACGGCCGCCGATGACGACGCCCCCGTCGTCGAGATCGAGTACCACTCGTTCGAGCTCTCACCCGACACCCCCGAGGACTTCCACGGCGGTGAGGTCGACTACCTCTCGCAGCACAAGGGCATCTCGCCCGATCAGGCGCGCGAGATGCTCGACCGCGTCACCGGCGTCGCCGCCGATGCGGGCCTGGCGTACCGCTTCGACATCCTCCAGCACACCAACACCGTGAAGGCGCACGAACTGCTGCACTTCGCGAAGGAGAACGGCAAGCAGCTCGAGCTCGCCGAGCTCCTCATGTCGGCCTACTTCCTCGAGGGACGCCACGTCGGTCGCGACGAGGACCTCGTCACCCTCGCCGGAGAGGTGGGACTGGATCAGGATGCCGCCCGCGAGGCGCTCTCGTCGCAGCGCTACCGCCCCGCGGTGCGCGCAGACCAGGCTCAGGCGCAGCAGTACGGCATCACGGGCGTCCCCTTCTTCGTCATCGACGGCAAGTACGGCGTGAGCGGGGCTCAGCCGATCGAGGCGTTCACGCAGATCGCCCGCCAGGTGTGGGGCGAGCGTCGCGAGGCATCCGAGACCGCCAACGCCTGACCCTCCTCCACAGCGGTGTCCGCGCACGGTTCTGTTCACCGCGGGCACCGCTGTCATACGACGTCTGGGAGAATGGACGAGTGAATACGGCAATGGCTCCGACGCGGTCGCTCCGCATCGGCAACATCGAACTCGACGCTCCCGTCGTGCTTGCTCCGATGGCCGGCATCACGAACACGGCGTTCCGGCGCCTGTGTCGCGAGTACGGTGCCGGGCTCTACGTGAGCGAGATGATCACGACGCGAGCGCTCGTGGAGCGCAACGACACCACGATGCGTCTCATCCGCCATCACGAGTCCGAGACCCCGCGGTCGATCCAGCTCTACGGCGTCGACCCCGCGACCGTCGAGGCCGCCGTGAAGATGATCGTCGACGAAGACCACGCCGACCACATCGACCTCAACTTCGGCTGCCCCGTGCCCAAGGTCACGCGTCGCGGCGGGGGAGCGGCTCTGCCGTGGAAGACCTCGCTCTTCCGCGACATCGTCGAGCGCGCCGTGGGCGCCGCCGGCGACATCCCGCTGACCATCAAGATGCGCAAGGGCATCGACGCCGATCACCTCACCTACCTCGAGGCCGGGCGCATCGCCGAGGGCGCGGGCGTCGCCTCGATCGCGTTGCACGCCCGCACGGCATCCGAGTTCTATTCGGGTCACGCCGACTGGGCCGCGATAACGAAGCTCAAAGAGACGGTCACGAGCGTTCCGGTGCTCGGCAACGGTGACATCTGGTCGGCCGACGACGCGGTACGCATGATGCACGAGACCGGGTGCGACGGCGTCGTCGTCGGTCGCGGCTGCCTCGGCCGGCCGTGGCTGTTCGGCGACCTGGCGCGCGCGCTCGGCGGCCCCGGTGCCGCACACGGCGAGCCCGTCGACGCCACGCTCGGCTTCGTCGCCCAGGCTTTCCGCCGTCACGCGGAACTGCTCGTGGAGTTCTTCGAAGACGAGGGGCGCGGATGCCGTGACATCCGCAAGCACGTGGCCTGGTACTTCAAGGGGTACCCCGTCGGCGGCGAGCTGCGCGCCAGCCTCGCGACCGCGTCGACCCTCGACGAGATCGACGAGCTGCTCGCCACGATGGAGCTCGACGCCCCCTACCCGGGCGCCGCAGCCGAGGGGCAGCGCGGTCGTGCCGGCACCCCGAAGCGCCCGGCCCTTCCCGACGGGTGGCTCGATTCCCGCGAGATCGGCCACGACGCCGGCCGTGAGCTCGCCGCAGCGGAACTGCACCACAGTGGCGGTTGAGGTCTCGCCGGCCGTCGCCCGGCCGGTCGGCTACGACGACGACGATGCGGCGCGCTTCCACGTCGAGAACCACCGCTCCCAGCGCGACGACTTCGCGCGCGACCGTGCCCGCGTGCTGCACTCCGCGGCTCTTCGCCGTCTCGCTGCGAAGACCCAGGTGCTGAGTCCGGCGAGCCCCGCCGACTTCGCCCGCAACCGCCTCACGCACTCGCTCGAGGTGGCGCAGGTCGGCCGCGAGCTGGCCACCGCCCTGCAGCTGTCGCCCGACGTCGTCGACACCGCGTGCCTGAGCCACGACCTCGGCCACCCGCCGTTCGGGCACAACGGCGAGCGTGCGCTCAACGACTGGGCGGCCGACATCGGCGGTTTCGAGGGCAATGCGCAGACGCTGCGCATCCTCACCCGCCTCGAGCCGAAGACCTTCGGCGCCGACGGCGAGCCGTTCGGCCTCAACCTCACCCGGTCGAGCCTCGACGCCACCTGCAAGTACCCGTGGACGATCGACGAGCCCGTGCCCGACCCGGGGGGACGACTGAAATTCGGCGTCTACCCCGACGACGAGCCCGTCTTCCACTGGATGCGCGGGGGAGCCCCCGCGCGCCAGCGCTGCATCGAGGCCGAGGTCATGGACCTCTCCGACGACATCGCCTACTCGGTGCACGACTTCGAAGACGCGGTGGTCAACCGCTACGTCGACCCCGCGCGCCTGGCGTCGCGCGTCGGCCGCGAGGGACTGCTCGACGCGATCCAGCGGTGGGTCGGCTACGACTTCGTGCGCGACGACCTCGCCGCGGGCCTCGAGCGCCTCATGGCGATGCCGGAGTGGATCCACTCCTTCGACGGCACCCGACCCGCGCTCGCGCGGTTGAAGAACCTCACCTCCGACCTCATCGGGCGCTTCGCCCGCGCCGCGACCGCCGCGACGCGCGAGGCGTATCCGGCCGACCAGCTCACCCGCTACCGCGCGCACGTGATCGTGCCCGCCGAGGTCGAGGTCGAGATGGCGGTGCTCAAGGGCATCATCGGTGCGACGGTCGTCTCGATCGACGGCCGCAAGGTGCTGTACCGCGAGCAGCGCAACGTGCTGAAGCGCCTGGCATCCGCCCTCTGGGAGAACCCCGGCGCCCTCGACGCGCTGCACGCGCCCGACTTCGCCGCGGCGGACGACGACGCCGCGCGACGCCGCGTCGTCGTCGACCAGGTCGCGAGCCTGACCGACCAGCTCGCGATCGCGTGGCACGGACGACTCGTCGGAGAAGTGGATGCCGCCGAGCTCGGCGTGTGGGCCCCCGGCGCGCGCGCAGCCCGGGGAGCGGATGCCTGATGCCCCGCATCCGCCAGTCCGACGTCGACGAGGTCAAGGCGCGGGTCAACATCGCCGACGTGGTCGGTGAGCGCGTCGCGCTGAAGTCGGCCGGCGTGGGCTCGATGAAGGGGCTCTGTCCCTTCCACGACGAGCGGAGCCCGAGCTTCCACGTGCGCCCGCAGGTCGGCTACTACCACTGCTTCGGCTGCGGCGAGTCGGGGGACGTGTACTCGTTCCTGCGCGCGATGGACCACGTCTCGTTCACCGAGGCCGTCGAGCGCATGGCCGCGCGCGTCGGCTACACCCTGCACTACGAAGACGGCGGGCCCGCCCCCGAGACGACCGGCCGCTCACGCCTGTACGCCGCGAACGCCGCGGCCGCGGAGTATTTCCGCGCCCAGCTCATGACGCCCGAGGCCGACACCGGTCGGCGCTTCCTCGGCGATCGCGGCTTCGACGCCGGGGCCGCCGCCCACTTCGGCGTCGGCTACGCCCCGAAGGGCTGGTCGCACCTCATGGACCACCTGCTCGCGCAGAAGTTCACCCGCGACGAGCTGCTGCAGGCGGGTCTTGTGTCTCAGGGTCAGCGCGGCGTCTACGACCGCTTTCGCGGGCGGCTCGTCTGGCCGATCCGCGACGTCACCGGGCAGGTGATCGGCTTCGGAGCGCGCAAGCTCTCCGACGACGATCAGGGCCCCAAGTACCTCAACACCCCCGAGACCCCGATCTACAAGAAGGCGCAGGTGCTCTACGGCCTCGACCTCGCCAAGCGCGACATCTCGCGCTCGCATCGGGTCGTGGTGGTCGAGGGTTACACCGACGTCATGGCGTGTCACCTCGCCGGCATCACCACCGCGATCGCCTCGTGCGGCACGGCCTTCGGCAGCGACCACATCACGGTACTGCGCCGCGTGATGGGCGACGACAGCTCGTCGGGTGAAGTGGTGTTCACATTCGATCCGGATGCCGCGGGGCAGAAGGCGGCGCTGCGCGCCTTCGCCGATGAGAAGCGTTTCGCGGCCCAGACGTACGTCGCCGTCGCCCCCGAGGGGCTCGACCCGTGCGACCTGCGCCTGCAGCGCGGTGACGGGGCCGTGCGCGCCCTGATGGAGAACAAGGCGCCGATGTTCGAGTTCGTCATCGACCAGCGCCTCAGGGACTTCGATCTCTCGAGCGTCGAGGGCCGTGCCGGCGCCCTGCGTGCGGCCGCTCCGATCGTGGCGGACATCCGCGATCCCGCGCTGCGCCCGGGCTACGTCCGCGTACTCGCGCGTCGCCTGGGCCTCGACATCCCCGAGGTGCAGGCGGCCGTGGAGCGCGCGGCCCGCGGAGCCGATCGCGCCGAGAAGCGCGACGCGCAGCGTGGGGGAGAAGTCGCCGCTCCCGTCGCGGTGTCGGTCACCATGGCGTCGCTGCCGAACAATCGCGACGTCGCCCTCGAGCGGGGAGCCATGATGGCGTTTCTGCAGTACGGGCACCGCATCGAGGCCGATCTCTTCCTGCGTGCGCTGCAGACGCCGTTCGGGCACCCGGCCCTCGAGGCTGTGCGCGCCGCGCTGGCATCCACCGATCTCTCCCAACCCGGCTGGGCCGTCACCGCCGTCGAGGCGGTGCGCGAGCCGTTCCGCACGCTCGCGGTCGAGTTGCTCACGGCAGCCTTCCCCGCGCGCACCGAAGAGGGAGCGGTGGCTGCGGCCAACGACCTCGCGCGCGGCGTGCTGCTGCGCGAGATCGAGCGGCAGAAGGCCGAGCTGGTGCGCGGAATCCAGCGCGTGCCCCCGGGGTCGGAAGAGGGCCGCAACCTGGGCCTCCAGCTGCGCGAGCTCGACGCCGACCGTCAGCGGCTGATCGCCTCCTGATCGCGCGCTGCGGCATCCGCGTTCCGGCCCTCACCCGGCGGATGAGGGATCGTCGTCGTGGCGCGCCGAGCGCACGGGCGAGAAGGCGATGATCAGGGCGGCCACCGCGAATACCGCCGCGGCCAGACCGAGGGTCAGCGGAAATCCCAGCACTGTGACGAACAGCCCCGCTGAGAGGGCTCCGAAGAAGAAGACGACCCGATTGGTCGTGCGAATGGTCGAGTTCATCCGCCCCTGCAGCACGTCGGGTGCGACGGCCTGCCGGTAGCCCATCTCGTTGGCATCTTCGATCCCCATCGACAGCGCGTAGACGAACTGGGCGGCTGCCAGCACGGGCACGAGCACCGCGAGCGAGGTGCTCGCCGCGAGGGGCAGCAGGGCGAGCGTCGCCCACGGCACCACGGCGAGGACGCGCCCGAGGAGGATCGCACGTCCCGCACCCAGCCGGGCGCCGACGCGGGGGGCGATCACCGCACCGAAGAAACCGCCGACACCCGCGGACCCGAGGATGAGGCCGAACGCCCATTCCGGAACCTGCAGCTCGCGCAGGGTGTAGAGGCCGAACAGGGTCACGACGACGCTGTTGGCGAGGAACCACACGTGAACCGACAGGGCGAGCGGTCGAAGAGTCTCGTGCCGATACGTGTAGCGCACCCCGTCGACGATCTCGTGTCCGAGATGGCGGCCCGGTGTGCGCACGCCGGCGCGCTGCTCGTCGACGCGGATTCGCGATTGCAGCACCGCCGCCACCGCGAGGACGACCGCCTCGAACACGAAGAGCAGCGAGGCACCGACCAGGGTGAGCAGAGCCCCGCCGATCGCGGGGCCGGCCGTGCTCGCGACGGTCGCGCTCTGACCGAGCCGCGCGTTCGCCGAGACCAACGACCGCCGATCGACGAGGTGGGGCAGCAGCGGCTGAGCGGCCGAGTCGCCGAAGAGCGTGAGGATCCCCAAGATCAGCACCACCGCCGCCAGCGACCAGAAGGTCAGCGCGTCGGAGAGGATCAACACAGGAAGCGATGCCAGCGTGAGCGCACGACCGATGCTGGTGATCACGAGGGTGGGCTGGCGCCGCCACCGATCCATGAACGCGCCGATGATGAGCCCGAGGAAGAGGTAGGGCACGACCCCCAGAGCGCTGAGCACGCTGACCTGGAGCGGGGTTGCCTGGACGACCGAGACGACGAGCACCTGGAACGCGACACCGGCCACGGCCCCGCCGAAGGCGCGCAGCGTCGTCGCACTCCAGAAGAGCGCGAACGCCGGGACACGCAGAACCTCGGCCGGCCGCTCCGCGGGGCCTGGCCGGCCCGGGGTGGCATCGCGCATGACGTCAGCCTAGGGGCGGCCCCGAGCGTCGTGCGGGCGCCCGGGCTGGCATCCGTCGTTCTCGTCGGGGAGGATGAGGGAATGGCCCGGACCCTCGACACCGACGTCGCCCTGCGCACCGACGACCTGTCCCTGGCGCGCAGCGGCGTGCGCGTGATCGACGGGATCACCGTCACGCTTCCCGCGGGACGCACCCTGGTCGTCCAGGGGGCGACGGGATCGGGCAAGACCTCGCTCGTGTCTCTGCTGGCCGGTCATCCCGACGACGGCCTGACGGTGGTCGGGGGAGACGCGCGCGTGCACGGCATCTCGGCCCGGCGTCCGGGGCGCGCCCGCCGCGAATGGGTCTTCCACACCGGCTACCTGCCGCAGGGGGCGGGTGCGGCGCTGCCCTCGCGGTTGACGGTGCAGGACGTGATCGCCGAGCCCATCACCAGCCGCGACCGCAAGGTGAACACGCGGGCCCTCGCCGTGCGCGTGGCGACGCTCCTCGACGAGATGGAGCTTCCGCTGGGCACGGCCCCGAAGTATCCCTACGAACTCAGCGCCGGTATGCGCCAGCGCGTCGCCCTGGCCCGGGCCCTCGTTCTGGAGCCGCGCCTGTTCGTCGCCGACGATCTGTACGCCAACCTCGACCTCGAGGTGCGCGCCGCCGCTCGCGCGTCGATCACGCGGCGTCGGGACGAGCGCGGGATGGCCTCGTTGATCGTCACGAACGACGCCGAAGCCCCGAGAGATCTGGATGCCGACGTGCTCGTGCTGCACGCCGGTCACGCCGTGGGGCTCGGTCACGGCGATCAGGCCGTGCGGTGGACGCCCGACGGCACGCCCGAGAGGCGCATTTCGGCCGGTTGATTTTTCCGGCGCCCCCGCGTGCTGTTAGTATCGTGGGGTTGCCCGCCGCAAGGTGAGCATGATCCTCGGTAGCTCAATTGGCAGAGCAATCGGCTGTTAACCGATAGGTTCTTGGTTCGAGTCCAAGCCGGGGAGCCACAGAAGGCCCGACGCGTCAGCGTCGGGCCTTCGTCGTTGCGACACCCCGGATCGGATCCGGAACTCACTCGGCGTCGGGATCGACCCGCTGCTCCTCCCTCTCGGCGGGGCTCTGCTCCATGTCGGGGACGATCGAGGTGTCGTCGCGATCGGTCTTCTGGGCGGCGGGGTCGGGGACGGGGAGACGGTCGGGATCACTCATGCGGCGAGCGAATCACCGCCGCGGGACGCGGGTCGAACCCGTTGACAAGACCGTCAGCCGGCGGCCGCGTCGCCGTTGTGTCCCGCGCCCGGGCCCTTGCCGTTGCTCGAGCCCTTGCCGTTCCCGTTCCCGTTGCCGGCGCCCTTCCCGGGCCCGGGCGCGGGTACGGCACCTCCGGGCGTCGCCTCGGGTGTCGACGAGGCGCCCGGGGTCGGAACGGCCGCGCCGCCCGTCCCGGGAGCCGTGGCGCTGGGCGCCGGCTCGACGACGGCGGCTCCGCCGCCACCGGGGGAGGTCTGCGAGACGCCGCCGCCCGGCACCTCGGCGACGGGCTGCGCGGGAGCGGGCTGCACGGGCTGCGGGGTGGCCGGCGGCTGCGAGGGCGTGGGGGTCCCGGCATCCGTGCTCGAAACGGGCTCGACCTTCGAGGGCGCGTTCTCGGCCACGAGAGGGGCCGGCGTCGACGACGGCGCCCCCGAGGGTGCGGGGGTGGAGACGCGGTCCGTGGTCATGTCGGGCACAGCGCTCAGGGAGAAGGCCATGACGTGACCCCCGACGATGAGGGCCATGCTCGCAGCGAGTCCGAACCACAGCCACCGGCGTCGAGGGGCTCGCCGTGTCCGCTCCGTGGGGACGAACGAGCTTCCCGCACCGACTCCGACCGACGACGCGGCGGCCACCGGAGCCGTGTCGCCCACGAGGGCGACGCGCGCCGTGGCAGGGGCCGCCGCCGAGGGGACGGCCGGGGCGGGAGGTGCCGCCATGAGGGCGGTGGGCAGCATCCACGACGCGGGCGCCTCCGGCGCGCCCTCGGCGGTGACCGCGGCCTCACGCGCGAGGGACTCCGCCCGCTCCACCACGCTCGCCGCGGTCGGTCGATCGTCGGGGTCGAACGCGGTCATCGCGGTCAGCAGCGACTGCCACTCGCCACCGAAGTCGTCGGGCACCTCGGGTTGACGGGCGAGCCGGGCCAGAAGCGTCTCTTGGAGGGTGCCCTGTCCGAAGGGGTGAAGACGGGTCAGCGCCTCGATGGCGAGGAGTCCCAGGGCGTACACGTCGGACTCCGCCCGCGGCGCCTCCCCGCGCACCTGTTCCGGCGCGAGGTAGGCGGCCGTGCCGATGACCGTTCCCGGCGTGGTCAGACGCGTCGCGCCGATCAACCGCGCGACACCGAAGTCGGCGAGCACCGCCTCGACCGCGCGTGCACCGCCCCGCACCGGCCGCAGCAGGACATTCGACGGCTTGATGTCGCGGTGCACGATCCCCGCGTCGTGGACCACGGCCAGCGCCCCCGCGAGGTCGGTGACGATTCCCGCCACCTCCGCCGACGACAGCGGCCCCTCTTCGATCCGTCGCTGCAGCGAGGGGCCGTTCACGAGCTCCATCACGAGGTAGACGTGGTCGTCTCCGGTGAGGCGGGCGTCGTACAGCGTCACGAGCGAGGGGTGATCGAGGGCGGCGAGAGCCCGCGCCTCCGACATGCGGCGGATGGGCTCGGGCTCGTCGGTGGCATCGGCGAAGAAGATCTTGATGGCGACGTCGCGGGCGAGGACCTCGTCGCGCGCGCGGAAGACGCGCCCCATGCCTCCGGCGCCGATACGCTCGCGCAGGATGTAGCGGCCGCCGAGGATGTCACCCGCGTGGGGCATCGAGTGGTCGGGCGCGTGACTCATCGCATCCTTCGAGCGGGTCCGCCTGTCGGCGAGGAGAGCGGATGCCGGGACGCATCCGTTGCGTCGGAGACTATGCCCGCGCGGCCTCCGGAGGCCGGGGGTAGCGGGGCCCCCACCGAGTGCGCATAATGCCACCCCCGCTCCTTCGTTCCTCGTCCACCGCGTCTGCGCGGGAGGGACGGCCCCTGCGGGCATGGGAGCGGTTCCACTAAGCTCGCTCCGGCCGCCGACGCCGGCCCGAGAGGATCCGACGTGCCCGCCCCCGCCTCCCGCGTACGTCGCGATCTGCAGGGGCTCCGCGCTCTCGCGGTCGTCGCCGTCGTCGCCACGCATCTGACCGGCTGGCCCCGGGGCGGTTTCGTCGGTGTCGACGTCTTCTTCGTCCTTTCGGGGTTCCTGGTCACCGGCATCCTGCTCGCCGACCTCCGCGGCCACGGGACCGTGCGCCTGGGTGCCTTCTTCGCGCGTCGCGTGAAGCGCCTGCTGCCCGCCGCCCTCGTGGTGCTGGCGGCCGTCGTGGGCGCGGCGTTCGTCGTCTTCACCCCCGTGCGCGCCGAGAGAACGCTGGGCGACGCCCTCTCGGCGGTCGGTCTCGTCTCGAACTGGCGTTTCGGATTCGAGGGCCGAGACTACTTCGCCACCACCGACGTCTCGCCGCTCCAGCACTTCTGGTCGCTCTCGGTCGAGGAGCAGTTCTCGCTCGCGTGGCCGGTGCTCGTCCTGCTCGCGGTTGCCGCCGTCTCGGTCTCGGCGCGCCGCGCACGGGGCGGCCGAGTGGGCGTCGGGGTGCTCGCGGGAGCGGTGGTCGTGGCATCCGGGATCTTCGCCGTCGTGCAGACACCGGTCGATGCGCGCCTGGCGTACTTCTCCACGCTGACGCGGGCGGGCGAGCTCGCCACCGGAGCCGTCATCGCCGCTGCCGCCCCCATCCTCGCCCGGATGCCGACGGCGCTGCGGGTCCCCCTCGCCTGGGTCGGTGCGGGGCTGATCGTCGCCGCGTTCTTCGTCATCGACCCGGCCGACCCGTTCCCGGCTCCCGGGGCCGTCCTCCCCGTGCTCGGCGCCGCTCTCACGATCGCGGGAGGCATCGGCGGCGACCCTCGCCAGCGGCACCTCTTCGTCCTCACCAACCCCCTGGCCGTGACGATCGGCGACCTGTCGTATTCGCTGTACCTCTGGCACCTGCCGGTGATCGTGTTCGCCGGAGTGCTGCTCGCGCCCGGCCCCGCGGCGACGGGCATCACGGTGCTCGCGATGGTCGTGCTCACGGTCGCGACCTTCCTCGGTGTCGAGCAGCCGCTCCACCGCTCGCCCTGGGCGGCGACCCCCTCCGCGTCACGCCCGCAACTCGAGGTAGCCGAGGCCCCCGTCGCCCCGGAGCCCGCCCCGCGACGACCGAGCGCACTCGCCTCACGGCCCGCTGGGTACGTCCCCGGCCAGCGCTACTACCCGGGCTCTCGCGGTGCGACCCCCACCCCGCCGGAGCGGGCGGTCGTCGTCGAGCCGGAGCCCGCACCACAGCCGGAAGCGGAACGGATGCCACGACCCCCGGCATCCGTCACCCCCGACGCCTCCGCCGCGTGGGCCGCCTGGCGGGCGCGCTTCGCCCCGCGCGTGGCGATGGCCGGGGTCACCCTCGCAATCGGCGCGGGCGCCACGGCGCTCGCCGTCATGCTCGCGTTCGGCGCTCCCACGCTGCCGGGGCTCCCCGCTGCCGCACCGTCCGCGGCCGACGTCGCCGCCGACGCCGGAGACGCGCTCTCCACGCTGCAGGCCGAGCTCGCCGCCGCGACCACGGCGACCGCCTGGCCCGAGCTGCACCCCTCGCTCGACGACGTGCAGCGCTCGTCGTCGTCGGCGAACCGTGCGCGAGACTGTTTCACCCCCGACGTCGCCCTCGACGCCGCACGCTGCACCTGGGGCTCGGCCGACGCCCCGCGGCACCTCTACCTCGTGGGCGACTCGAGCGCGATGGCCTACGCACCGGCGTTCGCGAAGCTCGCCGAAGACAGCGGGGGAGCCTGGCGGGTGACCACGGTGGGGATGTACGGATGCCGCTTCACCGACGTCCTCATCGAGAGCCGCGACCCGGCGGTCATGGCCGCGTGCACGGCCCGCAAGACCGATGTCGCGGCGATGATCGGCGCCTCTCCCGCCGACCTGCTCGTCGTGTCGAACGCGTTCACCCTGGGCCGCTCGGTCGACGGGCAGGATCTGGGCGCCGGGGAGCTGGCATCCGCCATCGCCTCCGAGGTCACCGGGTGGGCACCCTCCGGCCGCACGGTGTACCTCGCGCCTCCGCCGCACGGTGTCGACCTGGGGCGTTGCGTCTCGCCGCTGACCGGGCCGTCGGCGTGTCTGGCGGGCATCGACGACGTGTGGACGCAGATGGAGACGGCGACCGAGGCCCGGGCCGCCGAGACCGGCGACGCGGCGATCACTTCGCTGCCGTTCAGCTGCTGGCAGGGCGTGTGCCCCGCCTTCGCGGGCGACACCCCGGTGCGCTACGACGACACCCACATCACGCCGGCGTTCGCGGAACGACTCACGCCGATCCTTCGCGGCGAGCTCGCGGCGCGAGGCCTGTTCTGACCGCTCCGGCCCCGACCCCCCGGCGCGACTGCGAGGCTGGGGGAGTGACCTCGCCTCCCGACGCCCGCTCCTACGACCTCGACGCCCTGCGAACCCGCCTGGTGCCCGAACGCGGGGGAGAGGTCGACGACAGCATCCCGCAGCTCGCCGACGCCGACCCCGACCTCTGCGCTCTCGCCCTCGCTTTGCCCGACGGGACGGTGCGATCGAGCAAGCAGGCGGACATCCCGTTCAGCGTGCAGTCCGCCGTCAAGCCGTTCCTGTTCGCCCTCGCCCTGCTCGACACCGGCGGGACGGCCCTGGACCGTGTGGGCATCGAACCGACGGGGGAGTCGTTCGACGCCATCAAGCTCGAAAGCGGCACGGGACGACCGCCGAACCCCATGGTCAACGCGGGGGCACTGCTGACCGCCTCGCTCGTCGACGGCGCCGGCGCCGAGGCGCGAAGCGCCCGCATCGCGCGCGGCCTCGCGGCCTTCGCCGGGCGAGAGCTCGATGTCGACGAGGACGTCGCCCACAACGAGCACCTCCTCGGCGACCGCAACCACGCCCTGGCGCACCTGATGCGCGCGGAGGGCACCCTCGAGCCCTCCGCCGACGACACCGTCGCCGTGTACGCCCGCGCGTGCGCGACGCAGGTGGATGCCGGGACCCTCGCCGTCATGGGCGCCACACTCGCGCTCGGCGGCGTGAACCCCCGCACGGGGAAACGGGTCGTGCCCGAACGGGTGGCGCGCGATGTCGTCTCGGTCATGGCCACCTGCGGGGTGTACGACGGCTCGGGGCGCTGGATGCGCGCGGTCGGCATCCCGGCGAAATCCAGCGTGTCGGGTGCCCTCGTGCTGGCCGCACCCGGTCGCCTCGGCGCCGCGGTGGTGAGCCCGCCCCTCGACGCGCAGGGGACGAGCGTACGCGGGCGCCTCGCGAGCGAGGCCCTCAGCGACGACCTCGCCCTGCACTCCTTCGCGTCGCGCTGACGACGCCCGCCACGGGATGAACGGAGCGCCTCCTCGAGACGCCTAGGCTGGCGCCATGGGGGCACGGGGGATCTACGTCGCGACGACCATCCGCGCGACGCTCGACGAGGTGTGGACGGCCACGCAGGACCCGTCGCACCACGTGCGCTGGGATGTCCGCTTCTCGAAGATCACGCCCACCGACAGCACCCCGGACGGCGCCGCACGCTTCGTCTACGAAAGGCGAACGCCCCTGCACACCGTCCGCGGCGACGGCATCAGCATCGGCGAGAGCTCCCGCCCCGACGGCAGCCGCACCTCCGCTCTGCGGTTCACCACCGCCGACCGGCTGTCACCCCTACGCGACGGTCGCGGATACTGGCGCTACGAGCCGGTGGACGACGGCATCCGCTTCTCCACCGGCTACGACTACGCGGCGGGGTGGGGCCCGCTCGATGTGATCGTCCGTCCGCTCGTGGGGTGGGCGACCGCGTGGAGCTTCGACCGCCTGCGCCTGTGGCTCGAAATCGGTGTCGAGCCCGAGCGCTGGTCGCTCGCGCATGCCGCCGCGTTCTGGCGGAAAGACCGCCCTCGGGCCTCGCGCTGCGAGCGGATCCCCCCGCACCGACGCCGCGCGCTCGACGACGCGCCCGCGACGCTCGCGGCCCTGCCTGCGCCGGGAGGCCACCGATGACCTCGATCTTCGCCCGGGCGATGGGCGCGGACTTCGACCGCCTGCACCCGATGATGCAACGCCGCTTCGGCGTCGGCCTCGACGACGGACAGGCGTGCGTCGGACGCGGCGTCATGAGCGAGATCCGTCGCGGACCGTGGTGGACCGTCCCGTTCCTCCAGTTCGGCACGCTGCGGAACATCCTCGTGCCGACGGTGGGCGAGAACGTCCCCTTCACCATCTGGAACAGCCCCTACCTCGACCCGTTCGGGCGCGAGACGGTCACGTTCGTCCGCGAGTACGAGGTGGGCGGGCGCCCCGCCCGCTTCGACGCGACGATGATCCTCCATGACGGCCGCGTCGTCGACTACCTCGGCACCCACCAGCACCTCGCCGTCGACCTCGACCTGGCGGTGGACGACGACGGCGGACTGCTCCTGCGTTCGGGAGGACAGCGTTTCTACGAGGGTCCGATCGCCTTCCGTTTCCCGATGCTCTTCAGCGGCCGCGCCACCCTGCGCGAACGTTTCGACGACACCGACGGCCGGTTCCAGGTCGACATGCGGGTCGACAACGACCGCTTCGGCTTCCTCTTCGGCTACCGCGGCAGCTTTTCCTGCGAATGGATGCCGGCCTCCGGCGCCCCGTCGCACGTCTTCCCTCGGCGCCACGAACGCCGCACATGACACCACCCGATCACGGGTGCGAGAATGACGGCGCCCTCACGCCGAACCGGTCTCTCCGAAGGAGTCCCCCCATGCAGCCCGTCGTGCGTCGCCGCGCCTCGCGCACCGTCACCGTCGGCGTCGTCGCCGCGATCGCCGCGACCCTCACCGGCTGCGGTCAAGGCGCCAACGTCTCGGAGGACTACGCCCAGATCTGCCGCGACAACTCCACCGAGAAGCGGCTGCCCGACGACGACTGCAACAACCACGGCGGTAGCGCCCACTGGTACTACCTGCCGCTCGGATCGAGCAGCCGCACGGTTCCCGCGGTGGGTCAGCCCGCGACCGGAGGGGCGGACACCCTCCCCTCGGGCAAGACCGCGGCTCGCGGGATCTCCAGCGACGGGGCGAGCGTCTCACGCGGCGGCTTCGGTGGCTCGGGCTCCGACGGAAGCCACGGCGGCTGATGCGGCGCATCGAGCTCGACCCGCGCCCCGACTGGGAGCGGACGATCAAGCAGTCCGGACTGATCTACTCGCGTTCGCTGCGCGACGACGGCACGGCCGTGGAGTATTGGAACGACGGCGCCGCCTACGTCTTCACCCTGCCCGAGGTCGAAGCACTCGAGAAGCAGACCGAAGAGCTGCATCGCATGTGCCTGGAGGCGGCCAGGTACATGGCATCCGGGGCACTCGGTCATCTCGGGCTCAGCCCGAAGGCGTTCGAGCTCGCGCAGTGGTCGCTCGAGCAGGACGAACCCGACGTCTACGCCCGCTTCGACCTCGCCTACGCCGGCGACGGCTCGCCCGCGAAGATGCTCGAGTACAACGGCGATACGCCGACCGGACTGATCGAGGCCTCGGTCACCCAGTGGTTCTGGCTGCAGGACCGGATCAAGAGCGGCGACCTGCCCGCCGATAGCGATCAGTGGAACGGTCTGCACGAAGCCCTCGTCGCGCGCTGGCGCACCCTGCTCCACCGCTCCCTCGAAGAGGGCGAGGGCGGGCGGCTGTTCGTCGCGCACTCGGATGCCGACACCTACGGCGAGGACTGGGACACCGTCGCCTACATGCGTGATCTCGCGGGGGAGGCCGGGTGGGAGCACACCGGCATCGAGATGAAGGAGATCGGCTGGCACCACGGCGCGCGGCAGTTCGTCGGCGTGCCCGAGCCGTGGGGCTCCTCCCGCAGCATCGCGGCGCTGCCCGGCGACACCCCGGGCACCCAGTACCCCGTCATCCGGAACCTCTTCAAGCTCTACCCCTGGGAGGACCTCGTCTCGGGCGAGGACCGCGTCGTCGGCGACCAGGAGTTCGGCGCCCTGCTCATCGCGGGCCGCGGACTCTTCGGCCGGTGGTACGAACCCGCCTGGAAGATGTTCCTGTCGAACAAGCTCCTGCTCGTAGCCCTCTGGCGACTGTTCCCCGGACACCCCAACCTGCTGCCGGCCTACGCCGACGGGCCGAACGGTATGACCGACTTCGTCGTCAAACCGGTCTTCGGCCGAGAAGGCGACGGCATCCGGGTGCATCGCCGCGACGGCAGTGTCACCTCGAACGGGCAGGAGTACCGCCGCGAGGGCGCGGGCCGGGAGCGCGTCTGGCAGCAATACCACGAGCTACCCGACTTCCCGGGGTCGAACGGCAGCAACCACCCCGTCCTTGGATCCTGGGTGATCGACCAGGAAGCGTACGGGGTCGGGATCCGCGAATCCGACGGACCCATCACCGACTACTACTGCCGCTTCGCCCCGAACATCATCGAAAGCTGACGCCGCCCCGCGGGGCGCCGATCACGCGTCGATGTCGTCGACACCCGGCATCCACGAGGCGCCGGGCTTGCCCCACTTGCGCTTCTTCGCGATCTTGGCCGCCACCCGGCTGTCGTCCTCGTCGAGGCGATCCACATACAGGATGCCGTCGAGGTGATCGAACTCGTGCTGCAGGATCCGCGCCCGCCATCCCGAGACCTCGATACGCACCGCGTGGCCCTCGAGATCGGTGCCGGTGAGGAGCGCCGACTCGGAACGGCGCAGGGGGAAGCGCTCGCCGGGGAACGACAGGCACCCCTCACTCTCCTCGTCGGGGTCGGGGTAGCCGGGCTCGAGGGGACGGATCCACAGCTCGGGGTTGATGACGACCCCGCGCCAGGGCTGACCCTCGTCGTCCTCGTAGGTGTAGGTGAAGATGCGCAGGCCCACCCCCACCTGCGGAGCCGCCAGGCCCACGCCGGGCGCGGCATCCATCGTCTCGAACATGTCGGCGACGAGCGTGCGCACCTCGTCGGTGATCTCGTCGACGCGGGCAGCGGGAGCATGCAGCACGGGATCGCCCATGATGCGAATCGGGAGTACGGCCACGTCTCCAGCCTATCCAGCGGGCGGCGGGCTATCGTCGGAGGGTGATCCCGCTCGATGCCACCCTCAGCGACGGAATCGACCAACTCGTCGGTGTCTTCCGCGATCCCCGTATCCTGCTCGGCATCCCGCTGGCCCTTCTCGGCGCGGTGTTCATGTCGTTCGGTGCGCAGTACCAGCACCGGGGCGTGCAGAAGGTCGAACGCCTCTCAGGCAAGACCAGCGGTGGCCTCTCGCGCAAGCAGCTCACCTCGCTTCTCACGAGGCCTTCGTGGGTCGCAGGGACCGTCATGCTCGGACTCGCGATCGTATGCCAGCTCTCGGCTCTGTCGGTGGCCCCGCTGATCCTCGTGCAGCCGCTCGGCGCCATCGCACTCGTCATCACGACCGTGCTGAACGCGCGGGTGTCCGGGCAGAAACCCACCCGGCAGTCGCTCATCGCGATCGCGCTGTGCGTGGGCGGCATCTTCATCTTCGTGACGATCGCGGCGTTCTTCGCCACCGAGCACGTCGTCACCGAACGCGAGCTCGGAATCATCCTCGGCATCCTGGCCGTCGTCGTCATCGTCTTCGGCGTGTTCTGGGTGCTCGTGCGCCGCCGCGCGCAGGCGCTGTTCTACATCATGGCCGCGGGCGTCATCTACGGCTTCGTCGCGACGCTCGCCAAGGTCGTCATCAGCCGCGCTCAGGCCGGCAACTTCGAGTGGCTGACCCTGCTGTGCCTCGTGGCGCTGCTCGCCGCGGTCGCCGTCGGCGCCTACTTCGTGCAGACGGCGTACTCGGTCGGCCCGCCCGACCTGGTGATCGCCGGGCTCACCGTCATCGACCCGATCGTCGCCGTGCTGATCGGCCTTCTGGTGCTCGGCGAGGCGTCGACGGCCCCCGCGTGGGCGCTGATCGGGTTCGTCATCGCCGGCGCGATCGCCACCTGGGGCGTGATCCAGCTGACCAAGCACCACCCCGAAGTCACGGCGGACGGGAAGCCGGCGAAGCCTCGGGTGAAGTAGGCCGTTTTTCTCGAGGGTTTGACGAGGGCCCGTCGTCGATAGAGCTCGTCGTGGAGGACGCCGTACCGCCGGGTGCTCAGGCCCTTGAGCGACTCACTTCTTGGCGTAGGAGGTACATTCCTCCGCCACCGGCGTCAGGGAATCCTCGTCGGGGGCTTTTCGGAGCCCGAGCTCGGCAGCCGGATTCCGGCGTAATCGATCGAACCCGAGGGCAACCGTCGCGGCAACGAGACCGAGACCGCCTTTCCTCAGGGCGTGACCGCCGTGCGATGGGCTCACTGCTTCGCCAATTGCTCGAGCTTCGCCCCCGACAGAGAGAGGGAGCGTCCACGGATAGCGTCACCGATTCCGAGGTCGTTAGCGGCCGTCACCATCGAGACATCGACACCCTCGTCATCCTGCGCATAGAAACCCGCAGCCCCGACGCGCATATTCTCCGCACCTCGCGCCATCACTCCGAGGATGGGGCCGAGCGTCTGAGCGGACACACTGAGCCCCGGCTCGATGACACCGTCTTCGAGGGTCACCGTCACGGTCAGATCACCCGAGAACGAATCCTGATAGGACACCTCCGCCTGGGACACCCCGAGCCCGCCGCCCTCGAGCTCAGCGGCCAGTTGCGCCGCCCGTTCGTCTTGAGTGGGGCCGCCCACGGAGAAACAGCCCGCCAGCGTCACTGCCGCCGTCGCGACTGCCGTCATGGAGATGACACGCTGGATGAATCTCATGCTCATGATCCGAGAGCCCTCGCACCTGCGAGGTCACAGGTGTCGTAGACGTCGGCGAGCTTTCGAATCACTGCGGCATTGCGAGCCAGTCGCTCTCTCCTCGTCTCTGTCTCGGCGAGGGCTCGGGCGCTGGAGGCAATTGCTGCCTCCGAAGCCTCGCCACTTGTCGTGGCGTGCAGTGAATCAATCGCCTTCTTCAGGTCGGCTGAGGTCTGCCTCAGTTCTTCCGCCTGGGCCTCCAGCCTGGAGGCCTGGTCCAGGAGAGGACCCAGACGGATATCGAGGTGAGCTGGCACCGCCATCACCGCGCCGGGGTGCGCCGGGCGCGGAGGTCGGTGACAAGGGAGGACCCCTCGCCGAGGAGGACAGCTGCGCGGTCGGCGGCGGCCTCGCGAGCGGCCGACTGCGCGGCCTCGATGGTGCGGGTGAGGACGGCGTCGAGTCCGGCGCCGAGCTCCGCCCCCGGGGACACGCGAACGTGCGTGACGGAGCCCTCGGCCGTGGCGGTAACCTCGCAGTCGTTGCGGGGACTGCGGACCGTGACCGACACGTTCCGCAGCTCCTTTAGATCGACTTCCAGATTCGCATGGGCGGCCCGGGCGGCCGCCACCTGAGCATCAAGGCGCGCTCGCGCTGCCTCCACGCGCTCGTCGATGTCATCAAACATCATCACTCTCCTGTCCGCGCCACGTAGACCTCGTCAACCGAACCATTGAGGAAGCTCCAGTCATTGCGGAAGCCGCCGCCGTTGCTCATGTAGTTCTTGAGGTCGTCTGTGTAGTTCCGCGCATTGTGCGTCTGGTCAGGGCTCATGGAGCCGTCGGGATCACCCAGGACAACCCAGTCCACATTGTCAGGAAGATGCGGCGTGACTGTGACGGACGGTCCCATCGGTCCGTTGACGACGTGGGGTTGCGGGACAAGTGGCGTCTGGAGGTCGAGCTTCGCCACCGGATCTGAGACGTGCTCAACCTGCATGACCGGGATATTGTCCGGGATCTTGAATCCGTCGATCGGGGAGCCGTTGGTGACGACACCGATGGTGTTGTAGGGCACCGAGTCATCGGCAGCGAGGTTACCTGCCATGATTCCGCCCTGGCTGAATCCCGACCAGACCACATCCGATCCGGGTGGAACCCCCGCGTCCTGCATGGCCTGCATCACCGCGCGCTCGTATTGGGTCCGCAACACGGGATTGTCCATGATCATGAGGGCAATGTTGCTGTCGAGATCGTTCATCGGTCCGGCATCACGGAACGTCTCCGCCCATTCGCCGCCCATGAGTCCCTTCAAAACGCCCCAGTCCTGCGTCGAGGGCAGATTGACCAACGTGTACGTCGACCCATCGGGGCGACGGACGGTGGTCACACTGATCGCCGTTTGCTGATCTCTACCAAGACCATCGATCAGTTCATTCCCCTGCAGAAGATCAGCGGGGGAAGCGATCTCGCTGCGATTCATCAGGTCGACGTACGACTGACTATCCGCCGCATCCTCGGGGAACAGCTCGCTGACCCGGGGGTCCGACCGCAGCATGTCTCCCAACCCCGTGCCCAGAAGGTAGCCCAGCGCGCCGCCTGTCATCATCGCGATTCCCGGGAGCATCCGGCCGAGAAGATCCTGAAAGACTGTCAACCTGTCTTGAACGATCGGCCCGAGCTCCGCCAGCAGTCGAGCGAGCTGACCCAATGCGGTCACAAGCTGCTGCACAAGGTCCCGCGCCAAGACAATGATGTCCCACGCCGCGTCCGCGAACTCGCGGATGGCGTCGAGCTTGTCGAAGGGGTTGAGCGTGAAGCTCGTCAACGAATCGGATAGACGCGCCAAGGCGTTCAGCAGGCCGCAGATCGCGTCGCGGCAGGCGGTGACGAGAGTCGACGCGAGGGCCAGCGCGGACGACGCGGCCCCCGCCCAGTCCTGCACGTCCGTCAACACCCTCGAGACGTCTTCATGACGCTGGCGAAGGGCGCGCACCGTCCGGCCATCGAGGTCGTCGAGAGCCCGCGCGGCGGACGCGAGGTCGAGCGTCACCTCCGACACCGATGACTCGACAGTGCGCCACTCCGACGAACGCATCGCGATGGCGCCCGGATCGCCCTGCAGCTCGTCCATCCACTGGGGTAGCGGCTGCACGTAGGTGATCAACCAGCCGGCGAATCCGGGGATCCCATCGCACCCACCGCCCGAAGAGCGCGCCGCCCCCGCGGCCCACGACTCGCTGCGCAATTTCGCCGCGACGGCAGCAGCGCCGCTCACGACTCGAAGTCCCGCATCACGGCGACGGCCTGCTCCTCGACCTCGTCGAAAGACTCGCGCGCAACCTGCACGCCCTTCTGCATCGTGGCGACGAGTTCTCGTGCGGTCGAGAGCAGCTGCGCGGTCGAGCTGGCGAGGCCGTTGGCGGATCCGACGACGATTCCCGACGCCAGTACGCCGAACGCCGATCCCGGCAGGGGTGCGCCGGCGGCGGCAGCCGCGGCATCCAGGGATTCGCCGGCGCGACTCAGCGTGGACGCCTGTTGCGCCAGGACGTCGGTGTCCATGATGATGCGCGTTCTTCCCGCCACGTGGCCCCCGCTCGTGTCAACTTCGCCAACACCATAGCGAAACCGTCCGGTGCCGCGTGGGCGCCAACGGGGAACTGTGGATAACCGGATGCCGGTAGGCTCGATGTCGCTGGGGGGCGGTGGCCAAGCTGGTCAAGGCAGCGGGCTCATAACCCGACGATCGTGGGTTCAAGTCCCACCCGCCCTACGCGAGACCCCCGACCGGCTTCGCCTGGTCGGGGGTCTTCTGCCTGCTGCGGGCCGGCTCAGCCCGTTATCGGCGTCCGGATGAACAGGAACTGCGAGAAGAACAGGGTCACGGTCGCGAGGATCACTCCGAGTGCGAGGTACCCGAAGACCAGTCCGAGCACAGCCATCACGCGACCGGCGCTGTAACGCTGGGCGGTGCGCAGTCCGAGGTGCCCGAGGATGATCGCCGACACCGTGAGAGGGAAGGCGACGAACACCGCGATGAAGCCGATGAACGGCACCGGCACGAAGGCCGCGTTCAAGAGCGCGATCGGTCCCACGATCACCGAGGCGATCGCCGTGCCGTTGGTGGTCGGGTCCACCCGCGGCGGCGACGGCGGAGCGAACGGCGGCTGGTGCGGCGGCACGGCGGGCATCGTCATGCCCCCGACCCTAACGGCACGACGCTTGTCCGAAAGCCCATGGGATGCCAATGTCGGAGGTCTCCTCTACGGTCGCTGGCGTGGCGGAGAGAGTGCAGGCATGGTGGGCCCGACGACAGTGGTCGAAGGGGCGAGAAGTGCCCTACGACGTCGGCGCCTACCGCGACGCATGGGCGGCGTTCCCCGCTCTCGTCCGGCAATACCACCCGGATCTCAACGCCGGCATCGCGCTGAGCCAGGTGCCGCCCGCCGCCGACGTGCTGCTGCTATGGCAGTGCGACGTGGGCCACCGTTTCGCCGCGACCCCGGCGGAGCAGCGGCTTCGACCTGGTCGTGAGCGCCGCCGAAGCGCGTGGTGTCCGGAGTGCAGCGAGCAGGCCAACCCGACCCGTACGGTCGCGCTGCCCATGCGCGAATCGGTCGCCGCGCCGGCGATCACAGAGAACGCCGTGTTGCGCCCGCGCCGTGCGCGAAAGGTGCCGCCCGTGTGCGACAAGACCCCGAGAATCCCGGCGGGCGAGGCTTTCACGTCGCCATGCGCACCGAAGCCCGCCTCGGCTGTCGAGGAACGACTGCGCGCCGATCTGAATCAACGGCTCGCCCTGACACCCGGCCTGAACGCGGTGCGGGTCGCGAAACCGTTCTTCCACCACCTCGAGGTGTGGCCCGACCTCGTCTTGCCCGAACTACGCATCGCCGTCGAATACGACTCGATCGGCCGGCACGGCCTCGAACACGTCGGAAAGCGCGAGGCGGCCGATCGCCGCAAGGACCGAGCCCTGCGGTCCGTCGGATGGGAGGTCGTTCGCCTGCGCACCGGCAAGCTCGAACCCCTCGGTCCGCACGACCTGCAGCTCCCGGCCTGGAACGACGCGGCCCTGAATCGACTGGTCGACGTCTTCCGCGGCATCCGCGGTCCGTTGCTCGTGGACGCCTACCTGCGATAAGGATCGATACTGGCCGCCTCGATGACGCGGCGCGATCCGTGCGGCGGGGTGGCCGGCGAACGCCCCACTGCACGGGCCGCGCCCCGCATGGACGCGACCCTGCCCGGTTTACGAGCCGTGCGCCTCCTCTGACACGGGCTGCCACTCGCGCCACGTCTTCAGACGCGACTCGTAGTCGCGCTCGGCGATGCCGAGGGGCGCCTTGCCGAAGAAGATGCGCAGCGGGGGGTTCTCGGCATCCACCACCTTCAGGATCGCGGCGCGGGTCGCCTCGGGCTTGCCGGGGTCGGAGGCCGACGGGCGTTTCGCCGCCTCTTCACGCACCGCGGAGTACGCCTCGATCTCGTCGCTGCGCTGTGCCGAGGGCCCCGACCAGTCGGTCGAGTAGCCACCGGGCTCGATGAGAGTGACGTGGATGCCGAAGCCCGCGACTTCCTGAGAGAGCGACTGGGACAGTCCCTCGAGAGCCCACTTCGAGGCGTGGTAGGCGCCGACGGTCGGGAACGCGCTGATCCCGCCGATGCTCGACACCTGGATGATGTGGCCCGAGCCCTGCTCGCGCAGGATCGGGAGAGCCGCCTGCGTGACCCACAGGGCACCGAAGAAGTTGGTCTCGAGCTGCGCACGCACCTCGTCTTCGCTCAGCTCCTCGACCATGCCGAAGTGCCCGTATCCGGCGTTGTTGATGACGACGTCGAGACGACCGAATCTCTCGTGCGCCTTCTTCACGGCCTCGATGTCGGCCGACCGGTCGGTCACGTCGAGCTGCAGGGGCAGGAAGGCGTCGGGGTACTGGTCGACGAGCTCTTTCACGTCGTCGAGGTTTCGAGCGGTGCCCGCGACGTTGTCGCCGCGTTCGAGGGCCGCCTCGGCCCACTCGCGGCCGAAGCCCTTGGATGCGCCGGTGATGAACCATGTCTTGCTCATGGGTGTCCTCCGAAAAGATGTGGGGGTGAACGCGAGCGACGGTACGCCGCGTTCTCCAGCACTTCGGACGGCTTGACAGTCGGGCGCGGGCGGTCGCGCTCGGGCACGTCCCCGACCCGTTCGGGGCGGGATCCGCACGTCGGGGCGGGATCCGCACGCCGGGGCGAGAATCTCGCGCCCCGAGCACCAGACCCCGCCCCGAACCGTGCGCCTATCGCGCCGCGACCTCCGCGAGCTCGCCGGGCCCGGGCAGTATTTCGCGCAACAGGTCGTCGAGCGTCACGACCCCGAGCAGTCGCTCGCCCTCGACCACGGTCGCCAGCTGCACACGACCGCGCCGCATGCGCGCGAGGGCGTCGTACGCGGATGCCGTGGGCTCGAGCACCAGCGGTTCGCGGGCGATCTCGAGCGCCGGGGTCGACGGGTCGACGGCCAACGTGTCCCGCACGTGGGCGACGCGCGACGACGCGCCCGAACCCACGAGGATGCGCAGGTGCGTCGACGAGGCGGCGACGGTCTGGATGTCGGCCACCGTGGCATCCGTCGGCACCGCGGTGGGGGAGCGGTCGGTGCGGACGATGTCTCCCACCGTGAGCGTGCCGAGGGCGATGGCCTGGGCGATCGGCTCCGAGTACTGCTCCTCGAGCGTTCCCGCCTGGCGCGAGTGCGCCACGAGCTCGCGGATCGTGTCGGCGTCCTGCCCACCCGCGGCGGCCTTCTCGACCGGCTCGACGCCCGAGGCCTTCACGAGGCGGTTCGCGATGTGGTTGATCCACAGCAGGAACGGTCGCAACGGCCAGGTGAGAGTACGAGCCAGGATGCCGGTGGCCTTCGCCGCCGTCTCGGGATGCGCGATCGCCCACGACTTCGGCGCCATCTCTCCGATGACGAGGTGCAGGAAGGTCACGACGACCAGCGCGAGCATGAACGCGATGATGTCGGCCAGCACGTAGGGCAGTCCCCACGCCTCGAACACCGGCGCGAGCGCGTAGTCGATCGCGGGTTTGGTGATGGCGCCGAGCAGGAAGGTGCACGCCGTGATGCCGAGCTGGGCGAAGGCGAGCATGACGGTCAGCTCGTTGACGCCCCGCAGGGCGGCGCGCGCCGAGGCGCTCGTGGCGGCCTCTTCTTCGAGTCGGTGACGACGGGCGGCGAGGAGGGCGAACTCCACGATGACGAAGAACGCGCTCGCGATGATCAGCGCGGTCGTGACGAGGGCGACGGTCCAGCCGTTCATCGGGCCACCTCCTCGTCGATCGCGGGCGCTTCGTCGGCGGGCTCGGCATCCCGATCCATCTCGTTGAGGTGCACCCTGAGCTGAGAGGGGACGTGCCGGTCGACCTCGACCACCTCGACGACGAGCCAGCGCTCGATGTCGAGCCCCTGCACCGTCTCGGACGCCCGCTCGGGCAGATCGATGCGCACGACGGTGCCGACGGCGGGCAGATCGCCGTGGGTCTCGATGACGAGCCCTGCCACGGTCTCGACGTCGCTCCCGGCGAGGTCGTACCCGATCAGGCGCTCCAGTTCGTCGAGGTGCAGATCGCCGGGGACGCTCCACGCGTCGTCACCGGCGGCCGAGACCTCGGCGACCTCGACGTCGTGTTCGTCGGAGAGCTCGCCGATGACCTCCTCGGTCAGGTCCTCGATGGTCAGGATGCCGTCGAAGTTGCCGTACTCGTCGACCACGCACGCGAGCTCGTTGCGAGAGCGCCGCATGCGGTCCAGAGCCACCGGCAGCAGCATCGAGGTCGGGATGACGACGGCTGCGCGCATGACGGATGCCACCGGGGCATCGTCCGCGGGCTGCTCGCGCAGCACGTCGATCAACTCGACGACGCCGACGGGGGAGTCCTCGTCGCCGATCACGGGGTAGCGGGTGTGGCCGGTGGCCATGAGCGCACGGACCTCGCCGACGGTCGTGTCGGGGGCCACCGAACCGACCTGGGAGCGGGGCACCATCGCGTGCTCGACGTCGCGCTGCGGGAAGTCGAGGATGCGGTCGATGATCATCGACAGGTCGTCGGGCAGGTCGCCGCTCACGCGCGACTCCTCGATGATCGCCTCGAGGTCGCGAGCCGTGGCGCTTTCATCGACGTCCTCGAGCGGCTCGATGCGCAGCAGCCGCAGCAACGCGTTGGCGGCCACGTCGAAGACGGTGATGAGCCACCCGAAGAGCAACAGGTAGATGCGAGTCGGCACCGCGAGGGCGCGGGCGAGCGGCTCGGGGCTCGCGATGGCCAGGTTCTTCGGGTACAGCTCGCCGAAGATCATCGTCACGATGGTCGCCAGCAGCAGGGCGCCGACGGTGCCGATGAGCACCGAGACGGCCGGGTCGATGCCGACGCCGCCCAGGAGCGTCCCGAGCGACTCACCGATCAGGGGTTCGGCGACGTAGCCGATCAGCAGACCGGTGACGGTGATGCCCAGCTGTGCGCCCGACAACATGAACGAGGTGCGCTTGGTGATAGCGAGCACTCGCTTGGCCTGCGCGTCGCCCTTCTCGGCTTGCGCCGCCATGCGGGAGCGGTCCACCGACATATAGGCGAACTCCTGCGCGACGAAGAATCCGCAGGCCACGATGATCGCCAGGGTCACGATGATCCCCAGAAGAAGCGTCAGGATCGCAGCCAGCATCAGATCTCACCCCCTCTCGAAAAGAGGGGGCTCGAAGATCGGCCCTCCTGGTCGGTGGAGGTGCGGTGATGGCTCACGGGTTTTCTCTCTCGTGGGTCGGTGATCGCTGATCACTTCGACTGTAACGAGCGACGTCCCGCTCTGACTGTGGATTCACCGCGATTGCGCGCTCACCCGGGTTCGATGATGTTCTGATCGGTGTTCGTGTAGGCGATCGAGTCGGCCGTGGTGCCGACAAGGCCCAGAGTGAGCCGGACGAGCCCCGGAGCGATCCCGTCGGCCGACGGGGGAGTATCGGCTCCGAGCGTGAGCGTCCTGCCGTCGGCGGTGGTCGCCGACAGCGAGTTCACGTAGACCGAGACGTGCCCCGACAGGGTCATCCGGTCAGCGGTCGTGACCAACGCCGGACCGGTCGCGCGACGCACGGTGAGAGCGAACCCGTCGATCGTGATCTCTTCCGCGGTCAGCTTCACAGCGGTGGTCCTCGAGCCGTCGGCCAGCGGCACGGTGACCACGCTGACGAGGGGGACGCCCCGGAACGACAGCGACTGCGCCGCGAGCTGGGCCGATGGCTGCGTGAACACCGGCGCGCCCTCGTCGGACACCGCGCCCTGAGCCGGCGGCGTGGTCGTTTCCGTCGACGGCGCCGTCGGGACGACGGCTCCCGGGGCGGCCACCTCGGGCAGACCCGGCGACGTGCGTCCCGGCGTCACTGTCGGGGTCGGCGTCGCGGAAGACGTCGGCGTCGGGGAGGGCGCGGGGTCGCTGCACGGCAACAGCAGCGGGATGCACAACCGCGCCGGGCGCAGGCCGTCGTCCGCCTGAGCCGCCACGGCTCCCGTCGCGCCGCCGAGGAGGAGGACCGCCGCGGTCAGGGCCGCCGCCGCCCGCACCCGCCTCACCGCTCGGCCCCGGTGATCGCGCTCGCCGCCTCCTCGACGTGCGAAGGAGTGGCCGGTCGCCGAGAGAGAGGAGGAGCCCACGACACCGCGACGATCCCGCCCACGGTGCTCAGCACCATTCCGAGCAGGAAGCCGCCGAGGTTCACCCCGACGAGGGAGTACACCGCCACCGCCAGGGCGATGACCCCGTAGAAGATGCGGTGCGCCGGCATCGAGATGAGCAGGATGCCGAGCAGCACCAGAATTACCGGGATCACCGTGGCCTGCAGCCCCTCGATCCCGAGCTGGATGTGCAGCTGACCGATGTCGAGCTGCCCCGAGAAGAACATCTCGACGCCGCCGAGCACGACGAGGAGGCCGCCCACCAGCGGGCGGGTGCGGCGCCAGGCGCGCAACCGCGCCCGCGGGGAGAGATCGGAGGTCGTCATGGCGGCTCCGGTCAGAAGCAGGTCTTCGAGCCGTCGGTGAGCTCGAGCTTCATGCCCGTGAGGGTGAACACCGAGGCCTGCGTGCTCCAGGCGGTCTGTTGGAGCTTCGTGATCGAGATGGTGTCGGCATCCTGAGCGAAGTCCCCCGCGGTGCCCTTCGCCGCGGTGTTGACCGTCGACGCGTCGACGCCGATGCGGATGTTGCCGAACGAGGAGTCGCCCTTCAGCCCCGTCATCCCGATCTGCAGGTCGGAGGCCGACGCCGGGGAGCCGTCGCCGCCCGCGGTGATGAGGACGCCCACCTTGCCCAGGGGAGTGTCGCTGACCACCGACTGGCAGAGGTCGGCGAGGGTCGCCGATCGGATGTTGGCGATCGCGACGTTGTGCTGGCCGCCCGCGGTGTCGTCGGTGACCCCGGCGTATTGCGAGAACCCGGTGCCCTCGAGCTGCGAGGCGCTGATCTGGAACTGGCTGCCCGAAACGGCGAACGAGACCGGCACCGCGCCCTGGGCGACGCCGGTGAGAAGAAGGCTCGCGACGGCGGCGACGGGAACGGTGGCGAGGGCCACCCGGCCGGTGCGGGAGCGGGTCAGGTCACGGAACTTCATCGATCCTCCTGCGGAAACAGGCCCGACGGCGGCGCCGAGCGAAGCCAGGCTACGCCTCGTTGACAGAGTGTCAATAGTTCGTGCAGACATCGCTTCGTTAGAGTTTCCTCATGTCGAGCGACCGCCGCACGCGTCTCACGCCCGATCAGCGGCGCGCTCAGCTCGTGGCATCCGGGGTCGCTTTCCTGGCCGAGAGGCCGCTCGACGACCTGACCATGGAGGTGCTGTCGGAGCGCGTCGGCGTCTCACGCGGGCTGCTCTTCCACTACTTCGGTTCGCGACAGGGCCTGCATCGCGACGTCGTCGGCACCGCCGCGGCGGCTCTGCTCGAAGCCTCCACCCCGCGCGAAGACCTTGCCGCGAGCGAGCGCCTCGACGACACTCTCGCCCGGATCGTCGCGTTCGTCCGCGAGCACCGCGGCACCTTCTTCTCCCTCGTGCGGGGCGTCGCCTCGGGCGACCCCGAGGTGCGCCGAGAGGTGGACCGCGCGCGCGACGTGACGGCCGGATGGGTCACCGAGGGCTTCCTCGAACTCGGTGTCGGCGACTCGCCGCTCCTGCGGGTCGCCCTGCGCTCGTGGGTGAACTTCACCGAAGAGGTCCTCGTCGAACTCGCCCTCGGCACTGACAGGCCCGCGGCGGAGATCGTCGCCTTCCTCTCGCGCTCCGCCTTCGGCGTCGTCGCCTCGGTGACGGGGGATGCCGTGGCCTCGACGCGACCGGAGTGATCTCCGTTGCACATTCGTTCGCAAACCGCCCGCCGGTGCGCTCCGAATGACACAATGAAGGGGCCCCCATTGCTGCGCCCCAGCGCGGTCCCCACGAAACACGGTTCGATTCGTCGAGCCAGAAAAGGACCTGTGATGGGACGCCTCATCTATCGTGACCGCGCGTCGTTCGACATCGACGACCGCATCCTCGCCCACCTCCGCATCGTCGTGATGAACAAGCTCCGACGCAACGAGGGCTTCATGCTGCAACTGCCCGTCAACGAAGGCGTGCGCCAGGCCAGCCTGTGGATCCACGCTTCGAACGCCCTCGTCATGCAGTTCTACGGCGGTCGCGAACCGGTCATCGACCGCGCACTCGTCGATCAGATGATGCACGACGCCAGCGGCGCCGACGGACTCACCCTGACCGCGGCGGGCATCGCCCCGGCGACCACCTCGCCGCCCCGACATGCGGTCGGCGGTCGCTCGGCCTGAGCACCGGAGACCTCAGCCTCTCAGCGGCAGCGTGACCTCGAATCGCGCGCCCCGCGGGCTGTCGACGCATCGCACGTCGCCGCCGTGCGCACGCGCGATCCCTCGCGCGATCGGCAGCCCCAGACCCACGCCACCGGATGCCGCGCGCGCGGCGTCCAGACGGACGAGGCGCTCGAAGATGCGCTCGCGGTCGGCCTCCGCGACCCCCGGTCCGTCGTCCGTGACGGAGACCACGGCGGTGCCCCCCCGTGTGGAGAGGACCACGGTGACGGTCCCGGTTCCCCCGGTCGCCCGTGCCGCGTTCCCGATCAGGTTCGACAGCACCTGAGCGAGACGGTCGGGGTCGGCGTGCACCGGCACCGCGGCATCCGGTGTCTGCACGTCGAGCCGCACCGAGGGGTGCACGAGCGGGACGCGGGCTCCCTCCGCCTCGACGAGCACGCGGAGGTCGAGGTCGGTGCGCGAGAGCTCGAGGCCGCGGTCGACGCGGGCCATCGTCAGCAGGTCGTCGACCAGGCGCGAGGCCCGCGCCGCCTCGCGGGCGACGTGCGCGGCGAGCAGCTCGCGCTCGGGGCCATCGAGATCGGCGCGCACGAGGGTGTCTGCTGCGGCCCGGATGCCGGCGACCGGCGTGCGCAATTCGTGCGCGGCGTCGGAGAGGAACGCGCGCAGGCGCTGCTCGGCGTCGAGGGCCGCCTGCTCGGCGCCCACGACGTCGTCGAGCATGTCGTCGAGGGCGGTCGCGACCCGTCCGATCTCGGTGTCGGAGCGCGTGGGATGAAGGCGCCGCTCCCTCTCTCCCGCCCCGATCGCCCGGGCGACGCGGGACACCTGGTCGAGAGGGCGCAGGCTCCGGCGGACGACGAGGGTCACGGCCCCGGCGGCGAGCACCAGCACCCCGACCGAGGACAGCGCCATGATCCAGCGCACCTGCGCGAGGGTGTCGCCGATGCCGGCCGCCGACGCCGTCAGTGTCAGGGTGGAGCCGTCGCTGAGGGTCGAGCGCAGCGTCACCAGGTCGTCATCGCCCGTGACCTCCGAGGCGACGACGCTGACGTCGCTCGAGGAGGTGGGTTGCGGGGTGGACCGCGCTCCGGGGCCGGCTCCGGGCGCGCCGGGGCCGCCCGGAGGCCCCTCGCGCAGTTGCTCGGGGCTGGGACCCGCGACGACCGACGAGCCGCCCGCGCTGTCGATGCGCACCGCCAGCCCCTGGTCGGAGAGTCGCTCGGCCAGGTCGGCGTCGTCGACCGTGCCCACGAGGGACGCGGCCGCGGCGGCGCGATCGCGCAGCCGCTCCTCGATCTGCCCGCGCAGTCGGGCCCCCAGAGCCACGTCGACGACGACCGCGAGCACCACCAGCAGCAGCGCCACCAGGGCGACCACCGCCACGATCGTGCGGCGCCGCAGCGAGCCCGACTTCAGAGGCGATGAGCCGCTCACCGCTCCTCGCTCAGGCGGTAGCCGAGCCCGCGCACGGTGTGGATGAGGCGCGGTCCGCGCTGCTCCATCTTGCGCCGTAGCGCGCTGAGGTGCACCTCGACCAGGTTGGGGTCGTAGTCCTCGTACCCCCACACCTGGGTGAGGATCTGCGCCTTCGACAGCGTCCGTCCGCGACTCTCCGCGAGAAGCTGCAACAGGCGGAACTCGGTGGCGGTCAGCTCCAGCGACACCCCTCCGCGATGGGCCGTGGCGGCATCCGGATCCACGACGAGATCGCCCACCGAGATCGTCTGGGGAAGGCGGCCGCGGCGGCGCAGCACCGCCCCGCTGCGCGCGACGAGCTCCGCCATCGTGAACGGCTTCACAACGTAGTCGTCGGCCCCTTCCGCGAATCCGCGCAGGCGGTCGTCGACCTCGTCGCGCGCGGTCAGCATGATCACCGCGGTGTCACCCGCGGCCCGCACCGTCGGCAGCAACCGGATGCCGCTGGGTCCGGGCATCATCCAGTCGATGATCACGAGATCGGGGCGGAAAGACGCCAGTCGTTCACCGAGGTCTGTGCCGTCGGGTGCCGCTTCGGCGACGAAGCCGTCGGCGCGGAGGGCCGTGGTGACGGCGACGCGGATCGTCTCGTCGTCGTCGAGGACGAGCACGCGGGCGGAATGGGGCATCCGCGCGACGATACGGTCGCAGGCTGAACGCGAGGTATGGCTTGCATATGCGAAACGGTCCGCCTCGCGGGCTTCAGGTTCGCTTCAGTCCCGGCTCGAAGTCTGGTCTCAGAACCGGTGATCGACACCGGACGGGAAGAGAATCATGAACGACGACAACCCCACCCTGCCGCTGCCGCGTCAGGACGAGACCCCCGAACCCCGCCGCCGCTCGCGGCGCGGACCGGCGCTGATCGCCGGCGCCGTGATCGTGGCCGCGGGCCTCACCGGAGGAACCGCCGCCCTCGCTGCGCAGAGCAACGGCACCGGCCCCCTGGCCGCCTCGTCGACCTCGGCCCCGAGTGCCGACGGCGGCTCGACCGGCCCCGCCACCGCTCCCACCCCGGGTGCGACCCCCACCGCGCCCGCCGACGGCACGGCCCCGACGCCTCCCGCCGACGGCACCGCCCCCGCCGCCCCGGGCGGCGGGAAGGGACCGGGTGAGTGCGGCCCCGGGGGTCCCGGCGCGCCGAAGGGTGATGCGGCCAAGCCCGCCCCGCCCGCCGACGGCATTGCACCCACCCCGCCCGCCGACGGACAGAAGCCCACGCCTCCCGCGCCTCCGGCCGACGGCACGGCCCCGACCCCGCCCGCCGACGGCACGGCTCCGACCCCGCCCGCCGACGGCACCGCGCCGACGCCTCCCGCCACGCCGGGCAGTTGAGGCGCGCCCCGCGCTGACCGCCGCGCCACGCCCTTCGCGTGCAGCGCGCGGTCAGCGCGGTGGGGCACGATCGAGGGGTGGCGAGAACACGCACGCGGCGCCGCCGCACGGCCCGCGACCGGCTTATCCGCCGGCGCCGCCTCACCTTCGGCGCGATCGCGGCCGTGCTCGTCGGTCTGGTCGTCCTCGCGATCGTCCCGCTCGTCTCCCTCACCAAAGCGTGGAACACCGAGGCGCGCCGCGCGGCCATCGACCTCACCGCGTTCGACCCGGGCCACCTCATCGACGACGAGCAGTTCTACGACGGCGACGCGCTCACGGCCGACCAGATCCAGGCCTTCCTCGACGACCAGATCGGGCAGTGCCGCAACGATTCGTGCCTCTCCGTCCTGCGCTCCGACCTGCCGGCGCGGGGACCGATCGTCTCGGATGCCACGGGCCGCACCATCTGCGAGGGATACGACGGGGGAGAGCTCACCGCCGCTCAGATCATCGACCGCCTCCAGCGCGCGTGCGGCATCTCGGCGAAGGTCCTCCTCGTCACCCTGCAGAAGGAGCAGAGCCTCGTCTCGGGCCGCACCGCCCGGGCCCCCTCGCCCGAGCAGCTCGGTGCCGCGATGGGAGCGCGCTGCCCCGACACCTCCCCGTGCGATGCCGGAGCGGCCGGCTTCGGTGAGCAGGTCGCCCAGGCGGCGACCGACCTGAAGTCGTACAGCGCCTCCGACTTCATGCGCCAGCCCGGCACCCACTACCTCGCCTACTCGCCCGACCCCTCGTGCGGGGGCTCCGACGTCACGATCGCGAACGCCGCCACCGCCGCCCTGTACAACTACACCCCCTACCAACCGAACCCCGCCGCTCTCGCAGCCCGCTGGGGCACCGGCGACTCCTGCTCGGCCTACGGCAACCGCAATTTCGCGCTGTATTGGGCGCTCTGGTTCGGCTGAGCGGTCGCTTCGCACAGCCGCCGCCGACACGCGGGACACGCGGCGGAATCACAGTGTTGTGATTTCGTTATGCACGGGCGATAATTGCCGGACAACCGAACACTCGCCACACTCCGTCACAGGTCGTAGGGGAAGACGTACCTGACGAAGGAGAAACCATGGCGATCACGTCTTCGCGCGGAGTGATCCTGATCCACTCCGCGCCCCGCGCGTTGTGCCCCCACCTCGAGTGGGCGGTGGGACGCGCTCTCGGCCGCGCCGTCAACTTCGACTGGGCCGACCAACCCGTGCTGACGGGTAGCCGCCGTGCGGAGTTCTACTGGGAGGGCCCGGTGGGTTCCGGTGCGGCTCTCGCCAGTGCCATCCGCGGTTGGGAGCACCTGCGCTTCGAGGTGAGTGAAGATCCCACGCCCCGCAGCGACGGCGGCCGCTGGATGCACACGCCGGGGCTCGGCATCCATTTCGCTCAAACCGACTCGGCCGGCAACGTCGTCGTCGCCGAGGACCGCGTGCGTTACGCGATGGAGGTCGCCGCGGGCGATCCCTTCGAATTGCAGCGCGAGCTCGATGTCGCGCTCGGTTCCGCGTGGGACGAGGAGCTCGAACCCTTCCGCCACGCCGGCGACGACCAGCAGATCGTGTGGCTGCACAAGGTCGGATGAACGCGTCGGGTGGGGGAGGCGCCACTACCGGAGGTCGGTGACCACACCCGGCACCGGGACCGCGTATCCCTCGCCTGACGAAACGAAAGCCCCCTGGCATCCCCGATCGCAGTCGGGGGGATGCCAGGGGGCTTTCGTCGGAAGACCGCGCTCAGACCGAGGCGATGGCGACGACGGCGTTGTGACCGCCGAAGCCGAAAGAGTTGCTAATCGCGAGCTGGTCGCCCGCGCCCAGCTCGACGGGCGAGCCGGAGAGCGCGAACGGGACCTCGGGGTCCTGCTCGGTCAGGTTGATCGTGGGCGGCGCCACACGATTCTGCAGCGCCAGGACGGTGAAGATCGCCTCGAGGGCACCCGTTCCGCCGAGCAGGTGACCGGTCGAAGCCTTCGTGGCCGAGACTGGGATCTCGTCGACGCGATCGCCGAACACCGCGCGCAGCGCCTTGTATTCGTTCGGGTCGCCGACGGGGGTCGAGGTGGCGTGCGCGTTGATGTGGGTGACGTCGTCGACCGATGCCCCCGCCATCTCGAGCGCCATGTGCACGGCGCGAGCGGCGCCGAGGCCCTCGGGGTCGTTGGCGGTGATGTGGTACGAGTCGGCGGTGACGCCGCCGCCCACGATCGAGGCGTAGATCTTCGCCCCGCGCGCCTTCGCGTGCTCCTCGGTCTCGAGGATCAGCACGCCGGCACCCTCGCCCATGACGAAGCCGTCGCGGTCGATGCTCGCCGGACGCGACGCCGTCTCGGGGGAGTCGTTGCGCTTGGACAGCGCCTGCATCGACGCGAACGAGGCAATCGTGATCGGGTGGATCGCCGACTCGGTGCCTCCGGCGATGACCACGTCGGCGAGGCCGTCGCGGATGTGCTGCACGGCGTTGACGATCGACTCGGTGCTCGACGCGCAGGCCGAGGCGACCGTGCGGGCGAACGCGCGGGCGTTGAAGTGCAGGGAGAGGTTTCCGGCCGCCGCGTTCGGCATGAGCATCGGGACCGTCATCGGCATGACGCGGCGCGGCCCCTTCTCGCGCAGGGTGTCCCACGCGTCGAGCAGCGTCCAGACGCCGCCGATGCCGGTGGCGAAGTCGACGCCGAGGCGGTCGGGGTCGATATCGGGCGAACCCGCGTCTTCCCACGCCTCTTTGGCGGCGACCATGGCGAGCTGCGACGAGGGGTCGAGGCGCTTGGCGACGGGTCGCTCGAGCACGGTCTCGGGACGCACGAGCGCCTCGGCGGCGAAGGTGACGGGCAGGTTGTACTGCTCGACCCACTCGTGCTCGAGGGAACGGGCGCCGGAGGTGCCGGCGAGCAGGGCGGACCAGCTTTCGGGCGCCGTGCCGCCGATGGGCGAGGTGGCTCCGATGCCGGTGACGACTATGCGGGGTGTGCTCATGAGCGAGAAATCCTTGGTGCGGCCGACAGGTCGTGACCGGTGGGGGCCGGAGCCCCCACCGGGAGGTGTCAGGACTGGTTCGACGTGATGAAGGTCACGGCGTCGCCGACGGTCTTGAGGTTCTTGACCTCGTCGTCGGGGATGGTGACGCCGAACTTCTCCTCGGCGTTGACGACGATCGTCATCATCGAGATGGAGTCGATGTCGAGGTCGTCGGTGAACGACTTCTCGAGGGCGACCTCGTCGGCCGAGATCCCGGTCTCGTCGGTGATGAGCTCGGCAAGGCCGGCGAGAACCTCGTCGTTGGTGAATGCCATGATGTCTCCTGTTTCTTGGGGGCGGGCCTGTCGGGCCCCGATCAGTCTAGGGTTCGGTCTCGCTGCGTCAGGGCAGCACGACGACCTGCGCGCCGAACACCAGTCCGGCGCCGAAGCCGATCTGGAGCGCGAGGCCGCCGCTGAGCTCGGGGTGTTCCTCGAGCAGTCGGTGGGTGGCGAGGGGGATGGATGCCGCGGACGTGTTGCCCGTGGTCTCGATGTCGCGACCGATGACGACGGTCTCGGGCAGCCCCAGCTGCTTGGCGAACTCGTCGATGATGCGCATGTTCGCCTGGTGCGGGACGAAGGCGGCGAGGTCGGCGGGCTCGATGCCCGCGGCCTCGATCGCCTGACGGGCGACCTTGACCATCTCCCACACGGCCCAGCGGAACACGGTGGGGCCCTCCTGCCGGAGGGTCGGCCACGGTGCCGTGCCGTCGCGGAATTCGTTCAGCGTGGCGTTCATGCCGACGGCATCCGCCTTCGATCCGTCCGAGCCCCACACGGTGGGCCCGATGCCGGGGGTGTCACTGGGGCCCACGACCACGGCGCCCGCGCCGTCGCCGAGCAGGAACGAGATGCTGCGGTCGGTGGGGTCGACGATGTCGCTGAGCTTCTCGGCACCGACCACGACGACGTGCTTCGCGAGGCCCGCCCGCACCAGGGCGTCGGCCTGGCCCACACCGTATGCGAAGCCCGCGCACGCGGCGTTGACGTCGTACGCGGCGGCGGGGTTCGCCCCGATGCGGTCGGCGACGATGGCCGAGGCGGACGGCGTCTGCTTCGGGTTGCTGATGGTCGCCACGATCACGGCGTCGATGTCCTCGGGCGCCACGCCCGACTTCTCGACGGCCTCGCGCGCGGCCTCGGAGGCCAGGTCGATGGCATCCGTCTCTTTGTTCGCGCGCACGCGCGTGACGATGCCGGTGCGCTGGCGGATCCACTCGTCGCTGGAGTCGATGGGCCCGACGAGGTCGTCGTTGGGCACGAAGTTCTCGCCGCGCGCCGCGCCGTAGGAGTAGATGCGCGTGTGGGCCGGGCCCTGCAGCTGACGAAGGGTGGGGGTACTCATGCCTGGTCTTCTTTCAGGAGTGAGACGGCCGCGTCGAGGTCGTCGGGGGTCTTCACCGCCACGGTCGGCGTGCCGCGCAGAGCGCGCTTGGCGAGCCCCGTGAGGGCGCCCGCGGGAGAGAGTTCGATGATGCCGGTCACGCCGTGCTCGGCGAACGAGGCCATGCAGCGATCCCAGCGGACGGGGGAGGCGACCTGGGCGACGACGAGGTCGAGGGCGCGGCGGCCCTCGGCGACGACGGAGCCGTCGGAGTTGGTCCAGAGCGTCGTGTTCGGCTCGGACACCGTCACGTCTGCGGCGGCGGCGCGCAGCGTCTCGACGGCGGGCTCCATGAACCGGGTGTGGAAGGCCCCGGCGACCTGCAGCGGGATGACGCGGGTTCCGCGCAGCGCCTCGGCGGCGAGCTCGGCCAGGGCCGGCAGCTCACCGGCAGCGACGATCTGGCCGCCGCCGTTGTAGTTGGCGGGGGTGAGGCCGAGAGCGTCGAGGCGCTCGAGCACGGCGGTCTCGTCACCGCCCACGACGGCGCTCATGCCGGTCTGGGCGGCTGCAGCGGCCTCGGCCATCGCGCGGCCGCGCAGACCGACCAGGCGCAGCGCGTCGTCGTCGGAGAGGACACCGGATGCCGCCAGCGCGGCGATCTCGCCGACGGAGTGCCCCGCAACGCCGGCGACCGGCGTGCCGGCGCGGTCGTTCAGGGCCGCCCACGACAGCAGGCTCGCGGCCACGATGAGCGGTTGCGCCACGCTCGTGTCGCGGATCTGGTCGGCGTCCCACTCGGTTCCCGCGGCGACGAGGTCGACGCCCGCCCGCTCGGAGTAGGCGGCGAGTCGCTCACGCGCCCCGTCGAGTTCGAGCCACGGCGAGAGGAACCCGGGGGTCTGAGAGCCCTGCCCGGGGAAGACGGCGATGATCACCGTTCCATCCTGCCAAGGATCGGGCACGCGCTTCTGGAGATATCGACACAGAAATGCGGCGTGTCTTTGTGCGCGCCGTGCATCAACGGGTCAGCGGGGCCCGGCGACCCGCCGGACCGCGGCGGCGCGTGGCATCCGTTCCGATCGAACCCAGGATCAGCGCGGTCTGCAGGATGAGGGCTTCGCGCGGGCCCGTGGCATCCCATCCGATGACCTCCGACACGCGCTTGAGGCGGTAGCGGACGGTGTTGGGGTGCACGTACAGTTCGCGGGCCGTCGCCTCGAGGGAGCGGCCGTTGTCGAGGTAGCTCCACAGGGTCGCCACGAGGTCGGCGCTGTGCGCCTGCAGCGGTTGGTAGACGCGGTCGACCAGCGTCTGCTTCGCCACGGCGTCGCCGGCGAGGGCGCGCTCGGGCAGCAGGTCGTCGGCCTCGACCGGACGCGGCGCGTGACGCCAGGCGCGAGCGACCGCGAACCCGGCGAGGGCCGCGCGGGCGCTCTGACCGGCGTCGACGAGCGCGGGCACGGCGGGGCCCAACACGAGGTGGCCGGTGCCGAAGCCCGGCTCGAGGCGCTTGGCGATCTCGGGGAAAGGCAACTCGGCGTTGTCTTCTCCGCCCCGCGCGGGCAGGTCGGCGCGCCCCACGACCAGAACGAGGCGCGAGCCTTGGACGCCGATGAGCACGTCGACACCGAGCTTGCGCGCGGTGCGGCGCAGCTGGTCGACGTCGAGCTGCGGGGGAGTGGTCCCCACGAGCACGGCGACCTCGCCGTGGCCGTGCCACCCGAGGGCGGCGATACGGCTGGGAAGCTCGTCGTCGGCCTCGCCCGTGAGGATCGAGTCGACCACGAGGGCCTCGAGCCGCGCGTCCCACAGACCGCGGGCCTCGGCCGCTCGGGCATAGACGTCGGCTGCGGCGAAGGCGACCTCGCGCGAGTACGACAGCATCGCCTCGCGCACCTTCTCGCTGCGGCCGGCGACGCGCTCCTCCATCACCTCGACGGTGACGCGCACGAGCTGCAGCGTCTGGGTGAGGCTGACGCTGCGCAGCAGCTCACGAGGGGCGGCGGCGAAGATGTCCGCCGCGATGGCGGGGGTGGATGCCGGCTCCTCGAACCACTGCAGGAACGAGGTGATGCCCGCCTGGGCGACGAGCCCGACGGCCGAGCGCCGCGCGGGGGGCATCTCGGCGTACCACGGCAACGTCTCCTCGAGGCGCTGGATGGTCGCCGTGGCCAGATCGCCCGAGATGCGCCGGAGCCAGGTGAGGGTGTCGGCCTTCTCCTGAGCGGCGGCGATCGAGACCGCAGACCGGTCGGGTCCGGCCCCGCCCGTGGAGGCGGAACCGGACCCGTCGGCGGTGCTCGTCACGCGATCAGGCCTCGCCACCCGCGTTGCCGGTGGTGCCGGCGTTGACGTCGTGCAGGCGGTACTTCTCGATCGCCTGACCGACGACCGCGCGGTCGAGGGCGCCCTCTTCTGCCAGGGCCTGGAGAGTGCGGACCACCATGGACGGACCGTCGATCTTGAAGAAGCGACGGGCGGCGGCGCGCGTGTCCGAGAAGCCGAAGCCGTCGGCGCCGAGCGTCCAGTAGTTCTGCGGGACCCACTGGCGGATCTGGTCCTGAACGGCGTGCATCCAGTCGCTGACCGCGATGACCGGGCCCTGGGCTTCCTTCAGCTTGTCGGTGACGTAGGGCACGCGACGCTCTTCCTCGGGGTGCAGGAAGTTGTGCTCGTCGGCGGCGAGGCCGTCGCGGCGCAGCTCGCTCCACGAGGTGACCGACCACACATCGGCGACCACGCCCCAGTCGTCCTTGAGCAGACGCTGGGCCTCGAACGCCCACGGCACACCGACGCCCGAGGCGAGCAGCTGGGCGCGGGGTCCGTCGCCTTCACCCGAGGAGACGTGGTGGATGCCGCGGACGATGCCGTCGACGTCGACACCCTCGGGCTCCGCCGGCTGCACGTACGGCTCGTTGTAGACCGTCATGTAGTACATGACATTCGGGTCGGGGTGGTTGCCGCCGTACATGCGCTCGAGGCCCGAGCGGACGATGTGCGAGATCTCGTACCCGTAGGCCGGGTCGTACGACACGGTCGCCGGGTTGGTCGATGCGAGCAGCTGCGAGTGGCCGTCGGCGTGCTGCAGTCCCTCACCGGTCAGCGTGGTGCGACCGGCGGTGGCGCCGATGATGAACCCGCGGGCCATCTGGTCGCCGGCCGCCCACTGGGCGTCGCCCGTGCGCTGGAAGCCGAACATCGAGTAGAAGACGTAGACGGGGATGAGCGGCTCGCCATGGGTCGAGTACGCCGTGCCCGCCGCGGTGAACGCCGCGAGGGCGCCCGCCTCGTTGATGCCGACGTGCACGATCTGGCCCTGCGGGCTCTCCTTGTAGGCCAGCAGCAGCTCGCGGTCGACCGAGGTGTAGTGCTGTCCCTTGGGGTTGTAGATCTTCGCCGTCGGGAAGTACGCGTCCATACCGAACGTGCGCGCCTCGTCGGGGATGATCGGCACGATGCGGTGACCGAAGTCCTTGACCCGCAGCAGGTCCTTCAGCAGACGCACGAATGCCATGGTCGTGGCGATCTCTTGCGTGCCCGAACCCTTCTTGGGCAGCGCGTACGCGGCATCCCCCGGCAATTCGAGACCGACGTGGGTGGTGCGACGCTCGGGCAGGAACCCGCCGAGCGAGCGGCGACGCTCGAGCATGTACTTGATCGTCTCGTCCTGCTCGCCGGGGTTGTAGTACGGCGGCTGGTACGGGTTCTCGTCGAGCTGCGCGTCGGTGACGGGGATGTCCATCGCGTCGCGGAACGCCTTGAGGTCGTCGAGCGTCAGCTTCTTCATCTGGTGGGTCGCGTTGCGGCCCTCGAAGTGCGGACCGAGGCCGTAGCCCTTGATCGTCTTCGCCAGGATGACGGTCGGCTGACCCTTGTGCTCCTTGGCCGCCTTGAACGCCGCGAACACCTTGCGGTAGTCGTGGCCACCGCGCTTGAGGCCCCAGACCTGCTCGTCGGTGTAGTCCTTGACGAGCTCGAGGGCGCGGGGGTCGCGACCGAAGAAGTTCTCGCGGACGTAGGCGCCGTTCTCGGCCTTGTAGGTCTGGTAATCGCCGTCGGGGGTGCTGTTCATGAGGTTGAGCAGCGCGCCCTCGGTGTCGCGGGCGAGCAGGTCGTCCCACTCGCGGCCCCAGACGACCTTGATGACGTTCCAGCCGGCACCGCGGAAGAAGCTCTCGAGCTCCTGGATGATCTTGCCGTTACCGCGGACGGGTCCGTCGAGACGCTGGAGGTTGCAGTTGACGATGAAGGTCAGGTTGTCGAGACCCTCGTTGGCCGCGACCTGCAGCTGACCGCGGCTCTCGACCTCGTCCATCTCGCCGTCGCCGAGGTAGGCCCAGACGTGCGAGTCGCCGACGTCCTTGATGCCGCGGTTCGATAGGTACTTGTTCGACATCGCCTGGTAGATCGCGTTGATCGGTCCCAGACCCATCGACACGGTCGGGAACTGCCAGAACTCCGGCATGAGGCGCGGGTGCGGGTACGACGGGATGCCGTGGGGCGCCTGCGACTTCTCCTGGCGGAAGCCGTCGAGCTGGGCCTCGGTGAGGCGGCCCTCGAGGTACGCGCGGGCATAGGCGCCGGGGGAGGCGTGGCCCTGGATGAAGATCTGGTCGCCGCCCGAGGGGTCGTCGAGGCCGCGGAAGAAGTGGTTGAAGCCCACCTCGTAGAGGGCGGCCGACGACGCGTAGGTCGAGATGTGGCCGCCGACGCCGATGCCGGGACGCTGAGCGCGGTGCACGGTGACCGCGGCGTTCCAGCGGATCCACTTGCGGTAACGGCGCTCGAGCTCCTCGTCACCGGGGAACTCGGGCTCGTTCTTCTGCGAGATCGTGTTGATGTAGTCGGTGGTCGGAACCATCGGCACGTTCAGGTGCAGTTCCTTCGAGCCCTTGAGCAGGCTCAGCATGATCTCGCGAGCGCGAGCCGGACCCTTCGCCTGGACCAGCTGGCGCAGGGATTCCTGCCACTCCCCGGTCTCTTCCGGGTCGCTGTCCTGCGGCCCCTGCGAATACGGATCCTGGTCGTGAACAGTCACGGAAGACCTTTCGTCGTCTGGCAGGTCATGCCAGAGAATCGCCATACGAGTGCGGCAACCCTTGTTCGCTCCGCACAATCAACCAGCGTCCAGCCTAGCGAGTCGCGGCGACATCGGATGCGCGCGGCCCGGCGGATCGGGGTAGCGCCGGGCAGACCCCTCGATGTCGAGACGAGCCCGGCTCTTTCAAGATCATCAGAGACGGCCGCCGTCGAGAGGCCGCGCGCGAGGGCGGGTCTAGCCTGAGCGCGTGAGCACGCACGAGCGCGAGGGCTTCCGCACCCGACCGGAGCATCGCTGGCCGGTCCTGATCGCCCTGGCCGTCGGGACGGGGCTGTACGCGGTGCTGCCGAATGAGGCGTCCGGCGTCCTGCGCTATGTCGTCGTCGTGGCGGGGGTGCTGTGCGCCATCCCCATGATCGTCACCAACCCCTCGCGCCTGTCGCGCGAGTCCGCCGTCGGGCGCGGCTTCGCCCTGGCCTTCACCGCGGTGCTGCTGCTGGCGAACCAGGTCGCCTTCTTCCTGCTCATCCAGCAGTTGCTGCGCGGAGAGGGCAGCGGAGCCGGGACCCTGCTCGGCGCCGCGCAGGTCTGGGCCATCAACGTCATCGGCTACGCCGTCGTGTACTGGGAGATGGATCGGGGAGGACCGATCGCCCGTCGCCGCGACGCGCGCGACCAGTTGCCGCCCGCCGACTTCCAGTTCCCCCAGGACTCCGACCGCGACGCGGTGAGCGAAGTGGCCCGCCGCTCGTCCGACACCGAGGACTGGGCGCCCGGCTACGTCGACTACCTGTACTTCTCGGCATCCAACGCCATGGCGTTCAGCCCCACAGACGTGATGCCGCTCAGCACCCGAGCGAAGCTCTTCATGATGGTGCAGGCGATCTCGGGATTCATCCTGCTGGCGCTCGTGATCTCGCGCAGCGTGAACATCCTGAGCTGAAGGTGGGCCCTGCCGGGATCGAACCGACGACATCCACGGTGTAAACGTGGCGCTCTACCAGCTGAGCTAAAGGCCCTGGATGCCACGAGTCTAGCGGGGCGCATCGCCCGGTGCCGTCGCGCAGCGGCGCGGGCCTCTGGCCTCCACAGCCCACGTCACGTGATCTCGCCGAGAGCACCCGTCACGGCGCGTGTCCTCGGCGACGTCACGTGATCTCGCGCGGTCCCGCCGCCCCGCCCGGGCCCCGACGCGTGAGGCGGCGACTGCGTACCGCGGATGTCGGAGGCCCGGGGTAGCGTGGAACCCGTGAATGCCGATCCCGCCGACCAGCGCAAACTGCTCGACCTCGCCGACCTCGACGCGCGTATCCGCCGCGACGAGAAGGTCTCGGCCAACCCGCCGCAGGCCGAGCGGGTGCGCGAGCTCATCGCGCAGCGGGCGACCCTCACGCAAGAGCTGTCGACCCGCGCCAACGCGCGCGACGACATCACCGCCGAGCTGAAGCGCCTCGAGTCCGACGTCGCCGTCGTCGAGGCCCGCATCGCCCGCGACACCGAGCGCCTCGCCGCGTCGTCGAACCCCAAGCAGGCACAGGGCTTCGAGAGCGAGCTCGCCTCGCTCACGCGCCGCAAGAGCGACCTCGAAGACCTCGAGATCGCGCTTATGGAGCGACTCGAGAGGGCGGATGCCGCGGTGTCCGAGCAGGAAGCCCTGATCGCCGAGACCAATGCCCAGGGCGCGCAGCTGAGCGCCGAGGCGAAGACCACCGTCTCCGACGCCACCACCCGCCTCGAAGGTTCCCGGCGAGACCGTGACGCGGTGGCCGCCTCCGTCCCCGCCGATCTGCTCGGGCTCTACGAGCGTCTCGCCTCGCGCGGCAACGGGGCGGGGCTCCTGCGCGCCGGCGCGTGCGAAGCGTGCCGCATGGTGCTCCCACCTAGCGACCTCGCGACCGTACGCAGGGCACAGACCGACGAGGTCGTGTTCTGCCCCGAGTGCGGCGCGATCCTGGTCCGCACCGAAGAATCCCGATGACCCGAGACGACCGTGCCCTCTGACACGGTCGTCGTCGGCAGGTCGGCCGCCGGCCGATACGCCCTGATCGATCTGGATGCCGACGCCTCGCCGTCGCGCGCGATCGAGGTCGACGACGACCGCTTCGCGGCCCTCGTCATGGCGCGCGAGGCGGAGGGCGACGTCCGGTGGGTGTGGGCCGACTCCTCGGTCGTCTATCCGGGCCTGCTGAAAGCCGGCGTGCGCGTCGCACGGGCGTGGGATCTCCGCCTCGTCCACGCCATCCTCCGCGATGCCTCCGCCGTGAGCGACGACCACGGCCTGCGGGACGCCGTCTCGTGGGACGCGGCCACCACGGCGCCCGCGGACGGCGACACGCTCTTCGACCTGGGGGAGTCGGCATCCGGAGTCCCCGAAAGCGCGGACGCGGCCGTCTCCGAGTACCGCAGGCAGGTGGCGGCGATCGCGTCGTCGACGAACCCCGGGGCGCTCTGGCTGCTGTGCGCCGCCGAGTCGGCGGGATCGCTCATCGCCGTCGAGCTGCACGCGGTGGGCGTGCCGTGGAGCGCCGCCGCGCACGAGCGGCTGCTCGAGAGCGAACTCGGCCCTCGGCGCGGCGGCGGCCTGCCCGCGAACATCGAACGGACCGCGGCGGCCGTGCGCGCAGCCCTCGGCGACCCCGCCGCCTCGCTCGACTCGCAGCCGCGACTGCTGAGGTCGTTGCACCGCGCGGGCCTGCTCGTGCAGTCCACGAGTCGGTGGGAGCTGGCCGAGCACGATCACCCCGTGGTCGCCCCGCTGATCGCGTACAAGAAGCTCATGCGGCTGTACACGGCGAACGGCTGGGCATGGCTCAACGAGTGGGTGAGCGAGGGGCGGTTCCGCCCCGTCTACGTTCCCGCGGGCGTCGTCACGGGCCGCTGGGCGTCGTCGGGCGGGGGAGCGCTGCAGATCCCGCGCACCCTGCGCACCGCCGTGCGCGCCGACCCGGGCTGGACGCTCGTGACCGCCGACGTCGCGCAGCTCGAGCCCCGAGTGCTCGCGGCGATGGCGCGCGACACGGTGTTGGCCGAAGCGGCATCCGGTCGCGATCTCTACGCCGGCATCGTCGAACGCGGCGCCGTCGCCAGCCGCGGCGAAGCGAAGCTCGCCATGCTCGGGGCCATGTACGGCGCCACGACGGGCGAGAGCGGGCGCCTGCTGCCGCGGCTGCGTCGCACCTTCCCCCGCGCGATGGGGCTGGTCGACGAGGCGGCGCGCACGGGCGAGGACGGGGGAGTCGTCCACACCTGGCTGGGGCGCACCTCTCCCGCGGCGGGCGACTCATGGCGCGACCTGCAGTCTCGGGCGAGCGAGGCCGCGGCATCCGGGATCGACGAGACGCGCGCCCGCCGCTCGGCCCGCGACCGGGGGCGATTCACCCGCAACTTCGTCGTGCAGGGCACGGCGGCCGAGTGGGCCCTGGCGTGGCTCGCTGACCTCCGATCCCGTCTCGCGGGCCTCGACGAGGTGGACGCCGCCCGCGCGGCGCCCGCCTCGGGTCCGGTGTTCGCGCGCTCCGCGCACCTCGCGTTCTTCCTGCACGACGAGATCGTCGTGCACACCCCGATCGAGCACGCCGAGGCCGTGGCGGACGCCGTGCGCGCGTCCGCGGCGTCAGCGGGGCGCCTGCTCTTCGGAACGTTCCCGATCGACTTCCCCCTCGACCTGCGCATCGGCGAGACCGCCGAAAAGGGGTGATCCACCCGCGTAGACTGGCGGATGCGAATGGGTCGGCTGGACGGTCGCGTCACGGGATCGCCCGTGCCGAGGAACGTCCGGGCTCCACAGGGCAGGACGGTGGGTAACGCCCACCCGGAGCAATCCGCGAGACAGTGCCACAGAGAGCAGACCGCCTCGACCCCTCGGGGTGCGGGGCAAGGGTGAAAGGGTGGTGTAAGAGACCACCGGGGTCGTGGTGACACGACCCGCGAGGTAAACCTCGTCCGGAGCAAGGCCAGACAGGGGATGACGACGCGGCTCGCCGAGTCCCCGGGTAGGCCGCTGGAGCGGCACGGCAACGTGTCGCCGAGAGAGATGACCGTCCACGGGGTTTCGACCCCCGGACAGAACCCGGCGTACAGGCCGGCCCATTCGCACCCCTCCGCCGCGCCACCGGCACCCTGCTCGCGCACACGTCACGCTGAAGAAACCAGTAGTCCGGCGCGGAATCCGCGCGCTCCCGAGCTCCGAAGAGCCGACGTGACTCGAAACGACGCGCGCGACTTCCTCCTCAACCTGATCGATCGGGCCGATGCCACCGGACGACCTTTCTGGGACGCGACGGCCGACGAGCGCGCCCTCGTGCGCGCCCGCTACGGCACCCCCGTCGCGGCGCTGAAGACGTCGAAACACCCCGACGCCGACGCGCGGAAGGTGGGCGCTGCCGACCTCTTCCTCGGCACCGCGATCCTCGTCGAGGTCGCGGCCGAGCTGCTGCAGGCACCGAGCGAGGGCCGGACTCGCGAGCAGGCCGTCGATGCGCTGCGCGAGCGGGTGCACCTGCTTCTCGGGGCGTAGAGATCCAACCCGATCGGCGGCGCGCGCCGAATACCCTGCAGACCCTCCTGCGTGCCCCCTGCACTCAGGGGGGTCGCTCGCGTCGCGTCCACCCCCTGTGAATGTCGGAGATATGTTCTAACATCGACCACGGCCGGGGAAGGGGTCCGGTGGATGGGTTCGACGAGAGTCAGCGACGAGATGGTCGCGCGGGTGCTGGCATCCATCGCTCCGTGCACGCTTCAGCCCGAGACGTGGGGCGCGCGGGCGATCGAGTGGTACGAGCAGAAGCGCCCGGTGTGGGCGTGGGTGACCTGGCCCAACCGCGCCGCGACGCGCGAGCCCGCGTGGGCGACGGGCGGGAACGACCGCGTCGTCATGCTCGAGGTGCCGTGCGAGGGAGGGCACTGGGCCCCGGTCGTCTGGCGCAACGCCGTCAGCGTGCGGCGGATCGAGAAGGCCGCGTGAGCGTCACTTCACCGCGGGGAGCGCCTCGACCACCGGCACGGCGAGAGAGGCCGCGCCGATGATGCCCGCGTTGTTGCGATGCTTGGCGGGCACGATGGGGGCGCGCAGCTTCAGCAGCGGCAGAAAGTGCTCGGAGTGCTTCGACACGCCGCCGCCCACGACGATGAGGTCGGGGCTGAAGAGGAACTCGACGTAGTCGTAGTACCACTGCAGGCGCTTCGCCCACTTCTCCCACGACAGTTCTTCGCGCTCGAGCGCGGAGTAGGCCGCGAAGTGCTCGGCGTCCTTCTTGTGTCCGGCGCGCTGCAGGTGACCGAGCTCGCTGTTGGGCACGAGTACGCCGTCGTAGATCATCGCCGAGCCGATCCCGGTGCCGAGCGTGGTGAGGATCACGAGCCCGTCCACGTCTTTCGCGGCGCCGTAGCGCACCTCGGCGATGCCGGCCACGTCGGCGTCGTTGGCGAAGTGGATGTCGCGGGACAGGCCGTGCTCGAAGAACTTCTCGGCCTCGAACCCGATCCATGAGCTCGACACGTTCGCCGCCGACAGCGTGCGCCCGCCCTTCACGATCGCCGGGAAGGCCACCCCGAGCGGCAGATCCGCGGGCGCCTCGAGGGTCTCGAGCACCTGGCGCACCGCCGCGAGAACGTCGGCCGGCTCGGCGCCCTGAGGGGTCGCGACCTTGACGCGGTCGCTGACGAGCTCCCCGGCATCCAGATCGACGATTCCGGCCTTGATACCGGTTCCGCCGATGTCCACTCCGACCGCACGAGACGCATTCGTTGCCATACCCCTCAGCCTATCCAGCCGGGCGGTCGGGATCAGTAGGATCGGGGGAGCACCGGCGGTTCGCGCCGAGACGCGAGATCCACGTGAGGAGCGATCGTGAGCGACGAAGACAAGAAGTACTGGTACAACCTCGAGACCGGCAAGGTCGAGCAGGGATACGAGTCGCCCGCAGTGGACCGCGCCGGCCCCTTCGCCACCGCCGAGGAGGCGGCTCAGGCTCCGGAGCTGCTGAAGAAGCGTTCGCAGCAATGGGCCGAAGAAGACGCCCGCGACGACTGGGGCTCCGGCTCCGCCCGCTGAACGCCCACCGAGACGAGGGATGACGATGGACAAACAGCGCGATTTCGTCCTGCGCACGATCGAGGAGCGCGGCGTCAAGTTCGTCCGCCTCTGGTTCACCGACGTGGTCGGCACGCTGAAGTCGGTGGCGATCGCCCCGGCCGAGGTCGAGGGCGCCTTCACCGAGGGGCTCGGCTTCGATGGGTCGGCGATCGAGGGGCTCACGCGCTCCTACGAGTCGGACCTGCTCGCGCACCCCGACCCTACGACGTTCCAGGTGCTTCCCTGGCGCGGTGAGATCGACCCGACGGCCCGGATGTTCTGCGACATCACCACGCCCGACGGCCAGCCCGCCGTGGCCGATCCCCGTCACGTGCTCAAGCGCACGCTGGCCAAGGCCGCCGACGCCGGGTTCACGTTCTACACGCACCCCGAGATCGAGTTCTACCTCCTGAAGTCGTCGCAGCTCGGTACCGACGGACGACCGCAGCCGGTCGACTCCGCGGGCTACTTCGACAACGTCCCCGGCGGAACGGCGCACGACTTCCGCCGCCGTTCGGTACGCATGCTCGAAGACCTCGGCATCTCGGTCGAGTTCAGTCACCACGAGGGTGGTCCCGGCCAGAACGAGATCGACCTGCGGTACGCCGACGCGCTCACCACGGCCGACAACATCATGACCTTCCGCACGGTGGTCAAAGAGGTCGCGATCGAGCAAGGTGTGTACGCCACCTTCATGCCGAAGCCGATCAGCGGTCAACCCGGAAGCGGCATGCACACGCACCTGTCGCTCTTCGAGGGCGACATGAACGCCTTCTACGAAGAGGGCGCCCAGTACCAGCTGTCGAAGGTCGGTCGCCACTTCATCGCGGGGCTCCTGCGCCACGCGAACGAGATCTCGGCCGTGACCAACCAGTTCGTCAACTCGTACAAGCGCCTCTGGGGCGGCGACGAGGCCCCGAGCTTCATCTGCTGGGGCCACAACAACCGCTCGGCCCTCGTGCGCGTGCCGCTGTACAAGCCCAACAAGGGCCAGTCGACCCGCGTGGAGTACCGCGCGCTCGACTCCGCAGCGAACCCGTACCTGTCGTACGCGCTCATGCTCGCGGCGGGCCTGAAGGGCATCGAAGAGGAGTACGAACTCCCCGCCGAGGCCGAAGACAACGTGTGGTCGCTCAGCGATGCCGAGCGCCGCGCTCTCGGCTACGCGCCGCTGCCCGCGAGCCTCGACCACGCCCTGGAGTATCTCGAGGAGTCCGAGCTCGTCGCCGAGACGCTGGGCGAGACGGTCTTCAAGTACGTGCTGCTCAACAAGCGCCGCGAGTGGCAGCAGTACCGCGCCCAGGTGACGCCGTTCGAGCTCGCGAGCAACCTCGAAGCACTCTGACGGTCGGCCCATGACCTCGGGCGATCGTTCCACCGCGCTCACCGCCCTCGCCCGCACCGGCTTCTCGCGGCTCGCTGAGGCAGACACCCTGCTCGGCGAGCTCGAGGAGTCGGTGGGGGTGGAGCGGGCGGATGCCATGCAGCTCGCGCAGCGCGTGGCGGACCCCGACCGTGCGCTCCTGTCGATCCTGCAGGTGGCGCGCCGCGACCGCGAGGCGGTCCGCCGGACGGCCGCCGATGCCGGCGCCTGGCGTGCGCTGTGGGACGTCGTGGGCGCCTCCGACGGCTTCGCCGAGTTCTACCTGCGCCACCCCGACGAACTCGTGCACCTGTCGGGCGCCGGGCTCACGCTGCCCGACGAGCCCACCATGCGCGCCGAGCTCCTGGCATCCGTCGGCGATGTCGAGGGCTTCGCGGCCGATGCCTCGGATGCCGCGTGGGTCGCGCTGCGAGTGCGCTACCGGCGCCTGCTGGCCCGCATCGCCGCCTACGACCTGGGGCAGGACGAGCCGGCCGAGGCCATCCCGGTGGTCTCCGCCTCGCTCGCCGATCTCGCGGGTGCGGCTCTCGAGGCCGCGCTCAGCGTCGCGCGGGCTCGGGTGTCGAGCCCCGGGCCGGGGTCGTTCCCCCGCGAGCAGGTCGAGGCGACACGCTTCGCGATCATCGCGATGGGCAAGACCGGCGCGCGCGAGCTGAACTACGTCAGCGACGTCGACGTGATCTTCGTCGGCGGCTCGGCCGACGAAGAGGTGGTCTCCGAGGCGCGGGCGATCGACATCGGCACGCGCCTGGCGGTGCAGACTATGCGCGGCATCTCGGGTCCCGAGATCGAGCCGCCCCTGTGGGAGGTCGACCCGAACCTGCGCCCCGAGGGCAAGCAGGGCGCTCTCGTGCGCAGCCTCGCCTCGCACGAGCAGTACTACGCGCGGTGGGCGAAGAGCTGGGAGTTCCAGGCCCTGCTGAAGGCGCGGGCGATCGCGGGGGATGCGACCCTCGGCGCCGACTACGTCGCGGCCGTGCAGCCGCTGGTCTGGCACAGCGCCGAGCGCGAGAACTTCGTCGAGGGCGTGCAGCGCATGCGCGAGCGCGTGACCGACCACATTCCCGCGGCCGAGGTCAACCGCCAGCTCAAGCTCGGGCCGGGCGGCATCCGCGACGTCGAGTTCACCGTCCAGCTGCTGCAGCTCGTCCACGGTCTGACCGACGAGCGCATCCGCCAGCGCGGCACGCTCGACGCGCTCGACGCGCTTGTCGCCGAGGGCTACATCGGCCGGTCCGAGGCCGAGGCCTTCGGCCGCGACTATCGCCTGCTGCGGCTGCTCGAGCACCGTCTCCAGCTCCGCGGGCTCCGTCGCACGGCCCTCGTGCCCGAGAAGGACGACGATCTGCGGGTGCTCGCACGCGCGTCGCGCCTGGCCGACTCGGCATCCGGAGTCCAAGCCGTGTGGGAGGGCATCAAGCGCGAGGTGCGCGACATCCACGTGCGCCTGTTCTACCGTCCCCTGCTGTCGGCCGTCGCCGCCCTCCCCGAGGGGGAGCGCACGCTCTCGACCGAGCAGGCGCGTGACCGCCTGGCCGCGATCGGCTTCCGCGACCCCGCCGGAGCCCTGCGCCACATCGCCGCGTTGACCAGCGGCTTGAGCCGCAAGGCGACCATTCAGCGGCACCTCATGCCCATCATGATCCGGTGGTTCGCCGACGGCGTCGATCCCGACTACGGCCTGCTCGTGTTCCGCCGCATCAGCGAGCGGCTCGGCAACACACCGTGGTTCCTGCGCATGCTGCGCGACTCGGCCGGAGCCGCCGAGAGCCTCACGCGCGTGCTCTCGGGTTCGCGCTACATCGGCGAGCTCATGGAGTGGATTCCCGAGTCGGTCGCCTGGCTCGACGACGACGCGCTGCTGCGCCCTCGATCGGGCAAGGCGCTCGAAGAGGAGGCGCGCGCCATCCAGACGCGGTGGCAGAACATCGACGACGCGATGCGCTCGGTGCGGGCGCTGCGTCGGCGTGAGATGTTGCGCGTGGCGATGGCGGCGGTGCTCGGCACGGTGTCGCTGGAAGAGCTCTCCGACGCCCTCACGACGATCACCGAGGTGACGATCCAGGCCACCCTGCGGGCCGTCCGCCGCGTGGTCGTTCCGCCCGAGGACGACGATCTCGACTTCGCGGTCATCGCGATGGGACGTTTCGGCGGGCGCGAGATCGGTTTCGGGTCGGATGCCGACGTGATGTACGTCTATCGCGCGAACGGCGTCGACCCGCAGCGCGCGAGTCAACTCGCGCTGAAACTCGTGGCGGGCCTGCGCGAGCACTCGGAGGACCACCGTCTGCCGCTCGACCTCGACGCCGAGCTCCGGCCCGAGGGACGCAGTGGTCCGCTCGCGCGCTCCCTCGACGCGTATGCCGAGTACTACCGCCGCTGGTCTCTGTCGTGGGAGGCTCAGGCCCTGCTGCGGGCGCGCGGCGTCGCCGGCAGCGTGAAGCTCATCGCGGCGTTCCTCGAGCTCGCCGATGAGGTGCGCTACCCGGTCGCGGCCGACCAGAACGGCCTGCGCGAGATCCGCCGCATCAAGGCAAGGGTCGAGAACGAACGTCTGCCGCAGGGCGCCGACCCGGCACGTCACCTCAAACTCGGCCCCGGCTCGATCAGCGACGTCGAGTGGCTCGTGCAGCTGTTGCAGCTCCAGCACGCCCGGGCGACACCCGCGATGCGCACGACCTCGACCCTCGGGGCGTTGGAAGGCGCCGTGGACGCGGGCTACATCGACGCCGACGCGGCGCAGAAGCTCGCCGCGGCGTGGCACCTGGCGAGTCGCCTGCGGTCGGCGAACACGTTGCTGTCGGGCCAGACGAGCGATGTCCTCCCCGTGGACCGGGCGAAGCTCGACGGCATCGGCCGCATCCTGGAGTACGCGCCGCGCTCGGCGACGCAGGTCGAAGAGGACTACCTCGGCGCCACCCGTCGCGCACGCCGCGTCTTCGACAAGCTGTTCTACGGCTGAGTTCTCGAGAGAAGGGATGCCGGGACCCCGCGGCATCCCTTCTCGCCGGCGTCACGACATCAGGCGTTCGCGCACCTCTCGTCGCTGCACCTTGCCGATCAGCGAACGGGGGAGGTCGTCGACCACGACGACCCGGCGCGGCACCTTGTAGGCGGCGAGGCGAGCCTTGCAGAAGTCGCGGATCGCGTCGGGCTCGACGTGGACGCCGTCGCGCAGCACGATCGCCGCGGCGACGTCTTCGCCGCCGCTCGACTTCGGCAGAGCGACGACAGCCGCACCCGCGATGTCGGGATGCGAGGTCAGCACGTCCTCGACCTCGCTGGGCGAGACATTGAAGCCACCGGTGATGATGATCTCTTTCAGCCGGTCGACGATGGTGACGAACCCGTCGGGGGAGACCGAGGCGATGTCGCCGGTGCGCAACCAGCCGCCCTCGAGCAGCGTCGCCGCGGTGTCGGACGGGCGGTTCCAGTACCCCTGGAACACCTGCGGGCCGCGCAGCAGCAGCTCACCGGGTTCGCCCAGCGGCCGGTCGACGGCGGGGTCGTCGGGGTCGACGACGCGGATGTCGGTGCTCGGGAACGGCACGCCCACCGTGCCCGGACGACGCGAGGGGCCGATGGGGTTGCCGAGCGCCACGGGCGAGGACTCCGTCATGCCGTACCCCTCGACCAGCAGCCCGCCGGTGGCGGCCTCCCAGCGATCGACGGTGGCGACGGGCAGGCTCATCGCCCCCGAGATGGCGAAGCGCACGGTGCCGAGGTCGACGGTGCCCCGGGCTGCGGCGCGGGCGAGCTGGTCGTAGATCGGCGGTACCGCCGGCAGGAACGTCGGCGGGCTCTTCTTCGCCGCCGCCGACACCAGTTCGAGGTCGTACTTCGGGAACAGCACGAGCTTCGCGCCGATGCTCATCGCGAACGTGAGGCACAGCGTAAGCCCGTAGGCGTGGAACAGGGGCAGCACGCCGTAGAAGGTCTCTTCGCCGTCGCGGAGCCCGGGAACCCACGCGCGCCCCTGCATCGCGTTCGCGCGGAGGTTGGCGTGCGTGAGGATCGCGCCCTTGGGCGTGCCCGTGGTGCCGCTGGTGTACTGCAGGAGGGCGATGTCGTCGAGCAGCGGCCCCTCGTGCTTGCGCGAGAGCGCGCCGTGCGTGAGCAACTTCTCCCACGCGAGAGGACGCTTCGACCGCGGAGTGCTCGTCAGCTGCGCGCGCGCGGCCTTCGCCTTCGCGAGGGGCAGGCGCAGCGCGATCCGCTTGGCGAGCGGGAGCGCGGCCGTGATGTCGACGCTGACGATGTGCTCGAGCGCGAGGTCGGACGGGAAGTCGGCGACTGTGTCGGCCAGCTTGTCCCACACGATCGCGAACCGGGCGCCGTGGTCCTCGAACTGGTGGCGCAGTTCGCGCGGCGTGTAGATCGGATTGTGCTCGATGACGATCGCGCCGAGGCGGAGCGCGGCGTAGAAGGCGACGACGTGCTGCGGGGAGTTGGGCAGCACGAGGGCGACACGGTCCCCGGCTCGTACGCCCAGGCGCCGAAGCCCCTCGGCCGCTCGGGACACCTGCTCACCCAGCTCGCGATAGGTCGTGGGCGCTCCGAAGAACTCGAGCGCCGTCTTCTTGCCGTACCGGGCGACCGACGCCGCCAACATCTCGGGCAGAGTCTGCGAGGGCTCCTCGATGTCGAGGGGCACGCCCTCGGCGTAGGAGGACGACCACGGACGCGAGGCGTAGGGAGACTCCGGCATACCTCCATCCTTCCCCGCCCCTCCGACATCGCGGCGGAGGTTGACCTGAGCGGATGCCGGGAAGCCGAGGACGTGTTTCGATGGGGGAGTGCGCTTCCGACCCCTGACCGACGACGACCTCGCCACCTCGCCGCCGTGGTGGGAGGATCGCTCCCTCGCGGCGGACGGCTGGCGCAACGACGAAACGCGGTCGGCGGTGGCCGTCGACGGTGAGCAGATCGTCGCCGCGGGGGCGATCTGGCTCTCCCGCGTGCACGACGACCGGTTCTGGCTCGAGGTGGTCGTGCATCCCGAGCGGCGCCGGCAAGGAATCGGCACGGCCCTGGCTCGACACCTGGCCACCCTCAGGTCGCGCGATCTGCCGTTCATGGCGCGCGGGTACGTCGACGACGAGTCCCTGCGCTTCGCCGAGGCCCTCGGCGCCCGCACCATACAGACCGTCCCGCCCGCACGCGCGGACCTCGGCGCGCGCACGGCGCTGCGCTCGCATGCCGCGGTGCAGCCGCTGGCGGGCGCCGATCGGTCCCGCGTCGAAGCGGCGTTCGCGGAGCTCTATCGCTGGACGCACGAGCACTGGAGTCCCGTGCGAGACGCCTTCGAGACCGCGCTCCTCGAGGGGCTGTGGGATGAACTCGACGTCGACGCCTCCGCCGTGGCCGTCGACGCCTCCGGTCGCATTCAGGCCCTGGCCATGACGTATCGAGACACCGACCCGGCGCTGATCGTCGCCGAGACGGTCGCGCGCGACGAACCCGAGGGGGAGCACCTGGTCGAAGGATGCATCCGCCGCGCGATGGCCATCCTCGCCCACCGCGGCCTGAGCGTGGTCGACTTCGACGGACACGTGAGCGACCCGCACTTCCTCCCGGCCCTCTCGCGCCTGCGACCCAGTGGACGCTGGTTCCGTCTCGTCGAGATCCCCGCGTCCTGATCCGCCCCCTCGCGATCAGCAGTTCATCGGCCTAGCCTGTCGGGCATGTGCCGCAACATCGTTCCCCTGCACAACTTCACGCCCCCGGCGACGGATGCCGAGTGCCACGACGCCGCGCTGCAGTTCGTGCGCAAGATCGTGGGCACGACGACGCCGTCCCGGGCCAACCGAGACGTCTTCGATCGCGCCGTGGCCGAGATCTCGGCATCCGTCCGCGATCTGCTCGACGACCTCGTCACGAACGCGCCGCCGAAGGTACGCGAGGTCGAGGCGGCGAAACGGCAGGCGCGATCGGCCGAACGCTACGAGGCGATCCGTGTGTTCCAAGAGCAGAAGCGCGCATCACGCGCCGTCTAGGGAGGCGTCGGACGGTCCCGGATGCCAGGCCCTCCGGCATCCGCCCCGCCTCTGCCGCCACGAACGTCGACGCCCGCCCCCGCGAAACGGCGGGGACGGGCGTCGACGTGGATGATCGGGCGATCAGACCCCGAAGTACAGCTCGTACTCGAAGGGGTGCGGGCGCTGGCCGATCGGCTGGATCTCGTTCTCGATCTTGTACTCGATCCAGGTGTCGATGAGCTCCTGCGTGAAGACGCCACCGGCGAGCAGGAACTCGTGGTCGGCGCGCAGGGCCTCGAGCGAGTCGAGCAGCGAGTTCGGAACCTGCGGGATGTTCTTGGCCTCTTCGGCGGGGAGCTCGTAGAGGTCCTTGTCGACGGGCTCGTGCGGCTCGATGCGGTTCTTGATGCCGTCGATGCCGGCCATCAGCTGGGCCGCGAACGCGAGGTACGGGTTGCCCGAGGCGTCGGGGGCGCGGAACTCGATGCGCTTGGCCTTGGGGTTGGTGCCCGTGATCGGGATACGGATGGCCGCGGAGCGGTTACCGGCCGAGTACACCAGGTTGACCGGCGCCTCAAAGCCCTTCACCAGACGGTGGTAGCTGTTGAGGGTCGGGTTGGTGAAGGCGAGGACGGCGGGCGCGTGGGCCAGCAGACCGCCGATGTACCAGCGGGCGATGTCGGAGAGTCCGCCGTAGCCGGTCTCGTCGTAGAAGAGCGGCTTGCCGTCGTTCCACAGCGACTGGTGGGTGTGCATACCCGAGCCGTTGTCACCGAAGAGCGGCTTGGGCATGAAGGTCGCGACCTTGCCCCACTGCTCGCAGGTGTTCTTGACGATGTACTTGAACTTCAGGATGTCGTCCGCCGCGTGCAGCATCGTGTCGAAGCGGTAGTTGATCTCCTGCTGACCACCGGTGCCGACCTCGTGGTGCGAGCGCTCGAGGGCGAAGCCCGCCTCGATCAGCTTGAGGGTGATGTCGTCGCGGAGGTCCGCCGTCTTGTCGACGGGGGAGACGGGGAAGTAGCCACCCTTGTACGGGGTCTTGTTGGCGAGGTTCCCGCCCTCTTCTTCGCGGCCGGTGTTCCACGCGCCTTCCTCGGAGTCGACCGAGTAGAAGCTCGAGTTCTGCTTCACTTCGTAACGCACGTCGTCGAAGATGTAGAACTCGGCCTCGGGGGCGAAGAACGCGGTGTCGGCGATGCCGGTCGAGGCGAGGTACTTCTCGGCCTTCTTGGCGACCTGGCGGGGGTCCTTGCCGTAGATCTCACCGTTGCGCGGGTTGTAGATGTCGAAGACCATGACGAGGGTCTTGGCCTCGCGGAACTGGTCGACGTACGCCGTCGTCACGTCGGGGATCAGCTGCATGTCCGACTCGTGGATGTTCGCGAACCCGCGGATCGACGAGCCATCGAACAGCTGTCCGACGGTGAAGAACTCCTCGTCGACGGTCGAAGCGGGGATGTTGAAGTGCTGCTGCACACCAGGAAGATCCGTGAAACGGATGTCGAGGAACTTGACGTCCTCGTCCTGGATGAACTTCAGCACCTCGGACGAATCTTTGAACATGAAGACTCCAGAGGTAGAACATTCGGGATCATGCCGGCCTCGGCCAGCCTCCTCGACCCTACCCAGAACCGGTGTCCCGGTCATATCTCGCATGTTTCCGGGATGTTACGGAGCGCCGATTACGCTGGATGCCGTGAGCGTCCCCGCCGAGAACGAGTATCCGGGCCAGCGGCTCGGCCTTCCCCGCGAGGGTCGCGGCTCCATCGCCCGCCCAGGACGCCGCATCGCGGCGCTGCTGATCGACACCGCCAGTGCCGGCCTGATCGGATACGCCTTCTTCTCCACGCCCGATCCGGTCACGGGGGTGCCGTTCGCCAACCCGATCGCCACCAATCTCATCTTCTTCGCCGTGCAGATCCTCTTCATCCCGCTCCTGGGCGGAAGCCCGGGGCACCGGCTGATGGGAATGCGTCTGGAGCTGGCATCCGGGGGCTGGGTAGGTCTGTGGCGCCCGATCGTGAGAACCGTTCTTCTCGCCCTCGTCATTCCCGCGGTGGTGTGGGACGCGGATCAGCGCGGCCTGCACGACAAAGCCGTCGGGACGATCCTCGTCCGCAGCTGACACGGAAACGGCCCCCGCGGAAGCGGGGGCCGTCGTCGTAACAGGGATCAGCGAGGACGCGGGGCGCGCATCTTGGTCGGGTCGACACCCTTCGGGATGGGCAGCGACGACAGCCCCTGCGACACCGACGAGACGCGCTTGATCACGGCCGCCATGGTGGCGCGGTCGACCTTCTTCGGCAGGGCTTTGATGGTCGACGCGAGCTTGGCGATCGGTACCTCGTCGTCACCGTGTCCGACGTAGAGGACGGTGACGGGCACGCCGGCCGCGACGCGCGTCACGCGCGAGCGCTCCTCACCGACCAGGCGCGAGAGGCGACTGCGGTTGCCCTCGCCGATGAGGACGACGCCGCCGCGGCCGATGGCGCGGTAGACGGCCTCCTGGGTGCGGGGGTTGACGCCGATGGGAGCCTCGGACGCCTGCCAGTTGCGGCCCAGCGACGACGAGAGCACGTGGCCGGTCGCTCCGGGCATGCCGTCGATCTTCTTGTACATGGCCGTGGTGGACAGCCGCGTCATGGTGATCATCGAGGCCAGGATGCCGGCCAGCAGGCCCGTCACACCCCACAGGATGACGCTCCACGCCGCCAGCGGCGGGATGAGGAACCCGACGAGCACGCCGAGGGCGATGCCGACCAGCACGATGCCGGCCAGCAGGAACGGCAGCCACCGGTACTCCTTCTGGGTGAAGGTGTAGAGGGTCTTGAGCTGCGAGAAGAAGCCCGGACGCTTCTCGGGCGTGGTGGTGCGAGCGGCCATGAGAACGATTCTATCTTCGTCGTCGGACCTTCCTCCCCAGTGCGCCGTTCTCCCGACTCCTCCCCATTCGCGCTCGTGCGGCCATCTTCGCGGACGGCGCTTCCGCCACCATCTCGGCATGAGCAGTCCCGCGGCACCCGTCCTGGCCGAGCCCCTGCACGCCTACCTCCGGCGTCGAGCGCACAGCACACTCCCTCTGACGGCGGGAGAGGCGGTGACCGCCGCCGTCGGACTGCTTCGCGGATGCCGCGGGGGAGGGAGTGCGCGAGGTGGGATGACGTGGTGGCTCACCGCCACCGGGTGCCCGATCGCGGTGGATGACGACGAAGGCCTCGATGCCGTGGCGGCGACGGCCGAGGGCCTCGCCCACCTCGCCGAGATCGCCGACGACGCACCCACGCGGGAGATCGTCGGGCGGGCGCGGGAGAGCGTGTTGACCCGGCCCCCTCGAGACTGGGAGGCCGACGAGAGACGGTTGTTCTCGCACGCAGCCCCTGTCCCGCTCGTGCTCGGACCGCTCACGCCCGCCGCCCGGACGGCGACGGCCGCGCCGACCGCCGAGCGCGACGGCGCGATGGTGCGCGTGCTCGAGCTGGTCGACGCCGATCTCGCCGAAACGGCGCGCTCCGCCCTGGGCGGTCTGCGCGAACGCTGGCGCGCATCACGCGCGCTGCGGCTGGCCAGCGTCGGCGCGGGGGTCGCCGCCGTCGTCGCGATCGGCCTCTCGCTGATCCCCGACCCGCGCGCCCCCGCACCGGTCGCCTCCGCGGTGGCGATCGCGGACCCGGCACCGACCTCGACCACGCCGTGGCTGTCGGATCCGCCGCCGGTCGACGAGCGCCGGCCCTTGTCCGACGATGTCGTGCAGATCGCGCGCGACCTCTTCACCGACATCGACGGATGCCGCGGAGACGCCGTGTGCGCCTCGGCTTACGAAGAAGACTCGGTCTTCCCCCGGGAACCGGTGCTTGCCGACGCGGCTGAAGGAACCGTCACGGTGGTCGACGACTTCGGGGGAGTGACCGTGGTGCGCCTCGACGCGGGCGGTGCGACGCAGTACGTCACCCTCGTCCGGCAGAAAGACCGATGGCTGGTCCGCGCCGTGAGAACGGTCGCGGACCAGCCATCATGAGCCGGTGCCCGGTGGGATCAGATGCCGAGGTCACCCTCGAACTGCGCCGCCTCGAGGCGGGCCTTGACCGTGCCGAGGAAGCGGGCGGCGTCGGCACCGTCGATGATGCGGTGATCGTACGACAGCGCCAGGTACACGTACGAGCGCACCGAGATGGCGTCCTTCCCGTCGACCGAGACGATGCCCGGCTTCTTCACCACGGCACCGAGGCCGAGGATCGCCGACTGGGGCAGGAACACGATGGGCGTGTCGAACAGCGCCCCACGCGAACCGGTGTTGGTCAGCGTGAAGGTGCCGCCGGCGAGCTCGTCGGGCTTCAGCTTGTTGTCGCGCGTGCGGGCGGCGAGATCGGCGATCTCGCGCGCGAGCTGGGCGATGTTCTTGTCACCGGCGTCCTTGACCACCGGGGTCAGCAGGCCGCGCTCGGTGTCGACGGCGATCGACACGTTCTCGTGGGCCGGGTAGACGATCTCGTCACCCTCGACCGTCGAGTTGATGATCGGGTAGGCCTTGAGACCCTCGATGGCCGCGATGGCGAAGAACGGCAGGAACGACAGCTTGTCGCCGGTCTTCTGCTGGAACTCGCCCTTCATACGGTCGCGCAGGGCGGCGAGCTTCGTCACGTCGACTTCGACGACCGTGGTCAGCTGGGCCGTCGCCTGCATCGAGGCCACGGCGCGCTCGGCGATGACCTTGCGCAGACGCGACATCTTCTGCGTCGTGCCGCGCAGGGGCGAGACCTCGACGGGGGCGGGGGCGGCGGGAGCGGACGCAGCCGGAGCCGACGCCGCGGCCGGAGCCGCCTTGGCGGCTTCGGCGGCCTTGAGGACGTCTTCCTTGCGGATGCGTCCACCGACGCCGCTGCCCTTGACCGAGGCCAGGTCGACACCCTGCTGCTGAGCGAGACGGCGCACGAGCGGGGTCACGTAGGTGACGTCGTCGTTCGACGAGGCGGCGGGAGCCGGCTCGGCGGGCTTCTCGGCGGCGGGAGCGGGAGCAGCCGGCTTGTCGTCCGCGGCGGGAGCGGGCTGCTCGGCCGGCTTCTGCTCGGCGGGCTTCTCTTCGGCGGCGGGAGCGGGCTGCTCAGCCGGCTTCTCCTCGGCGGCGGGGGCCGGCGCGGGAGCCTCGGGCTGGGCGGCCGTGGCCGCGCCGCTGCCGATGCGCGCGAGTGCCGCACCGACGTTGACCGTCTCGTCTTCCTGGACCAGGATCTCCTGCAGCGTGCCGGCGACCGGCGAGGGGATCTCGGTGTCGACCTTGTCGGTCGAGATCTCAAGGAGGGGCTCGTCGACGGCGACGTCGTCGCCCACGGCCTTCAGCCAGCGGGTCACGGTGCCCTCGGTCACGCTCTCGCCCAGCTCCGGGAGCTTCACCTCGGTCGAGTCGCCGCCCGCGGCGGGCGCGGGCCGCTCGGCGGGCGCCGACTCCGCCGGCGCGGGCTGCTCGGCGGGGGCCGACTCCGCGGGGGCGGCCTGCTCGGCGGGGGCCGACTCCGCGGGGGCGGCCTGCTCGGCGGGAGCGGCCTCTTCCTCGGCGGGGGCGGCCTGCGGGGCGTCGTCGGACGACGCAGCGCCCGAGCCGTCGCCGATCTTGGCGAGGACGGCTCCGACCTCGACGGTCTCGTCTTCCTGGACCAGGATCTCCTCGATCACGCCCGAGACGGGCGAGGGGATCTCGGTGTCGACCTTGTCGGTCGAGATCTCCAGCAGACCCTCGTCCTCCTGGACGGTGTCACCGACCTGCTTGAGCCATCGGGTGACCGTTCCCTCGGTGACGCTCTCGCCGAGAGCGGGGAGGACGACGGAAGTGCTCATGGATATGTCTCCTTCGTACCGGATGCGGTACCTAGCTTAGTGACCGGTTCGCGGTCAGAGTGCGTGCAGGGGCTTGCCGGCGAGTGCCAGGAAGGCTTCGCCGAGCGCCTCGCTCTGGGTGGGGTGTGCGTGGACGAACGGTGCGATGTCTTCGGGGTGCGCTTCCCAGCCCACCGCGAGCTGCGCTTCCGAGATCAGTTCGCCGACGCGATCACCCACGAGGTGAGCGCCGACGACGGGTCCGTCGACACGTCGGACGATCTTCACGATGCCCGAGGTGCCGATGATCTCGCTGCGGCCGTTTCCGGCCAGGTTGTACTCGTAGGCCCTCACGGCATCGGATCCGTAACGATCCTGCGCCTGAGCCTCGGTGAGTCCCACGGACGCGACTTCGGGGTGGGAGTACGCCACGCGGGGCACGTCGACATCGGGGACGAGTACGGGCGAAAGGCCCGCGATCTCCTCGGCGACGAAGATCCCCTGCTGGAATCCGCGATGGGCCAGCTGCAGCCCGGGCACGATGTCGCCCACGGCCCACACGTGGGCGGCGGCCGTTCGAAGGCGATCGTCCGTCTGCACGAAGCCGCGGTCGAGCACGACCCCGGCCTCGTCGTAGCCGAGGCCCGCGGTGACGGGTCCGCGGCCGACCGCCACGAGGACGTAGTCCGCGACGAGTTCGGAACCGTCATCGAGGGTGACCGTCGCGGAATCGGCCGACTGGGTCAGAGACGAGAAACGACGCCCGAGCTGGAACGCGATGCCTCGCTTGCGGAACGCGCGCTCGAGAGCCTTGCTGGATGCCGCGTCCTCGGCCGGGAGCAGGTGCGGCAGGGCCTCGACGATCGTGACCTCGACGCCGAACGAGCGCCAGACGCTCGCGAACTCGACGCCGATCACGCCGCCGCCGAGCACGACCACCCGCTCGGGGATCACGTCGAGGTCGAGCGCCTGCTCGCTGGTGAGCACCCGGCCGCCGATCTCGAGACCCGGCAGGCTCCGGCTGTAGGAGCCGGTGGCGAGGATGACGTCGGTTCCGCGATAGAGGTCGTCACCGACGCGCACCGCGGGCCCGGCCTCGAGGGCGCCCTGGCCGCGGACGACACGGATGCCCCGGGCGGAGATCAGTCCCTCGAGCCCCTTGAACTTCTTCGCGACGATTCCCTCGCGGTACGAACGCACCCGCGCCGGGTCGATCCCCGAGAACGTCACGTCGACGCCGATCTCCGACGCGCCGCGAGCGGCGTCGGCGACCTCGCCGGCGTGCAGCAGCGCCTTGGTGGGGATGCACCCGCGGTGCAGGCACGTGCCGCCGAGCTTGTCCTTCTCGACGAGCACGACATCCTTGCCCAGCTCGGCGAGGCGGAGAGCGGCGGCGTATCCGCCGCTGCCGCCCCCGAGCACGACGACGTCGGCGGAGTACTCGGTCACCGGGCGCCGTCCGTGGCCAGCATCTCCACGAGCGAGCGGACCGTCGCACCCGTCACACCCTTGTCGGTGTATCCGAACGGCGCCGCCTTGTTCATGCCCACGCCCGCGATGTCGAGGTGCACCCACGGGATGCGGGGCGCGTCGGCCTCGGTCGAGACGCGTCCGACGAAGTGGCGCAGGAAGAGACCGGCGAATAGCGAACCACCGGCGGGATCGCCGATCTTCGCGTTCTGCAGGTCGGCGATGGGGGAGTCGAGGTCGTCGACCATGTGGTCGGGCAGCGGCAGCTGCCACGCGAGCTCCGCGGTGCGGGCCGACGCGGCGAGGTACGTCGCCACGGCGGCGTCGTCGCCCATGACGCCGGTGTGGCGGTTGCCGAGAGCGACCGTGATCGCCCCCGTCAGCGTCGCCACGTCCACGATCAGGTCGGGGTTCTCGCGACTGGCCGCGGCGAGGCCGTCCGCGAGCACGAGGCGTCCCTCGGCGTCGGTGTTGAGCACTTCGACGGTGGTCCCGTCGAGGGTGCGCAGCACGTCGCCCGGGCGCGTTGCACGACCGGAGGGCATGTTGTCGGCGATGCAGAGCCACGCGCTCACGCGAACGGGAAGCTGCATCTCGGCGGCCGCCTTCAGCACCGCCAGCACGGTCGCGGCGCCGCACATGTCGTACTTCATGCCGACCATCGATGCCGGGGGCTTCAGCGACAGGCCGCCGGTGTCGAAGGTGATGCCCTTGCCGACGAGGGCGACGTGACGCTCGGCACCGGCGGGGGAGTAGTCCAGACGCACCAGGCGCGGAGGCCGGTCCGACCCCTGGCCCACGCCGAGGATGCCGCCGTAGCCGCCCTCGCGCAGAGCGTTCTCATCGAGCACCTCGACCTCGACGGGCAGTCCTTCGACGGCCTTCACGGCGGCGTCGGCGAAATCGGCGGGTCCGAGCCACTCGGCCGGGGTCGTCACGAGGTCCTTCACGAGGGCCACGGCACCCGCGACGGCGGACACCGCGGTGGTGTCGGCGTCGGACGGCGCCTCGTCGGCGACGACGGTGACGCGGGTCGCCCGCACCTTCGCGGCCTTCTTCTTGTAGTCGGCGAAGCGGTACCCGCCCAGGGCCGCACCCTCGGCGAGCGGGCGCCAGGTGCCCGGTGCGAGGGACTGCACCGCGACGTGCTCGAAGCCGGTCAGCTGACGCAGGCCCGCGCCCGCGGCATCGCGGAGCGCGGCGTCGGTGGGGTTCGCGCCCGCACCGGCCACGGCGACGGGGGTCGTGACACCCGGAACATGCACGCGCTGGAACGACCCGGCGGCTCCGGTGAAGCCGACCGCTGTCACCGCCGCCGACAGTCCGTCCCAGCCATCCGGATCCGGCGCTCCCTCCGAGAGGGTGGGGACGATCAGAAGGATCGCATCGGCGTCGGACTCGAGAGCGGGGGCGTGGGTGTACGCCACAGAGGGAAACGGCATGGCATCCATCCTAGGTTCGAGCGTGTTCGCTAGGAGCGGGACGCACCGCGACCGTCGCACTCGGCACGCTCGTAGAGTGGAGGTATGCGTTCCTCCGCCCCGCTGTACGACCGCGCCCCCGCGGCGCCGCCCGTGCCGTCGGGCCTGCCGCTCGTGATCGCCCTCACCGGTTTCACCGACGCCGGGGGTGCCGTGTCCCGCCTGGTCCAGTACTTCCGCGACGACGTTCAGCCCAACCCGGTGTTCGTCTTCGACAATGACGCCCTTCTCGATTACCGGGCGCGACGCCCCGCCATCACGTTCGTCGAAGACCACCTGACCGACTACCGCCCGGCGCGTCTCGAGCTCTCGCTCGCGCACGACTCCCTCGGCCAGCCCTTCCTCCTGCTCGCCGGGTACGAGCCCGACTTCCTCTGGGAGGCGTTCGCCGAGACGGTGCTCGAGCTGTCCGCCGGTCTGCAGATCACCTCGATCACGTGGGTGCACGCGATCCCCATGCCCGTCCCGCACACCCGTCCCATCGGTACGACGGTGAGCGGTACGCGCCCCGACCTGGCCGAGGCCCACTCGGTGTGGCGCCCGCACACGCAGGTCCCCTCGACCGCCGGTCACCTGCTCGAGTACCGCTTCGCCGAGGCCGGGGCCAAGGTCGCCGGCTTCGCCCTGCTCGTGCCGCACTACCTCGGAGACACCGAGTACCCCGCGGCCGCCCTCGCCGCCCTCGACAGCCTCACGGTCGCCACCGGCCTCGTGTTCGCGGGCGACGTGCTGCGCGAAGAGAACCGCGACTTCCTCGGCAAGGTCACCGAGCAGGTCGAGGGCAGCGACGAACTGACCCGCATGCTCGAGAACCTCGAGGAGCGCTACGACGCCTACATGGCGGGCTCGACGCAGGCGACGCCGATCATCCACACCGGCGACCTCCCCAGCGCCGACGAGCTCGCCGCTGAGCTCGAGCGCTTCCTCGCCAGTCGTCCCGGCGACGACGACCGCCGCGGCAAGCTCGGCTGAGCCCGCTCGCCCCGCGCTCGATGGGATGCCGAGGAGTCGGCATCCGGGAATGTCTCCTCCTCGAAAGGCGTTGTCTACGCATAAACACCCGGCCTACGTCAAGTCCCGGTCCGGGAATGTGAGACAATGAAGAACCTGACCCGTTGTCAACCGGACCAGGAGCCCCCGCTCCTCGGTTCGGGACTTGACAAGGGTCTTACTAGTGTCCGAGAACGACCGGTGGCCGTGCAGCGTACGTTCCCGGTGAAAGGCGAAACGTGGCAGACACGACAACCAAGACCCGCTCCCGGAGTGCGAAGGACACCGAGCTCGAGAACTCCGAGGAGACCGTGACGGCGTCGAAGACGACGACCGCCAAGAAGGCCCCCGCGAAGAAGGCCCCGGCCAAGTCCAAGGCTGCTCCCGCCAAGGCGAAGACCAAGGCCAAGAAGGACGACGACCTCGACGAAGACGAGGAAGACGTCGAAGAGGGCGACATCGAGATCGACGACGCCGATGACAGCGACGACTCCGACGACGCCGGCAAGACCGACGCGAAGAAGAGCGACGACGACGACGAGGACGAGACTCCGGCGGCGCCCGCCGAGGCCCTGCCCACCGGCGCGATCGTCATCTCGTCGAGCGATGAGGACGACGTCCCCGTCTACTCGGCGCAGATCACCGGTGCCACCGCCGACCCGGTCAAGGACTACCTGAAGCAGATCGGTAAGGTTCCGCTCCTGAACGCGGCCGAAGAGGTCGAGCTCGCGATGCGCATCGAGGCCGGTCTGTTCGCCGAAGAGAAGCTGTCGAACATGTCGGCGGCCGAGAAGACGAGCCAGCTCGGACTCGACCTGCAGTGGGTCGCCCGTGACGGCCAGCGTGCCAAGAGCCACCTGCTCGGCGCCAACCTCCGCCTCGTGGTCTCGCTCGCCAAGCGCTACACCGGTCGCGGCATGCAGTTCCTCGACCTCATCCAGGAGGGCAACCTGGGCCTGATCCGTGCGGTCGAGAAGTTCGACTACACCAAGGGCTTCAAGTTCTCGACCTACGCCACGTGGTGGATCCGTCAGGCCATCACGCGCGCCATGGCCGACCAGGCCCGCACCATCCGCATCCCGGTGCACATGGTCGAGGTCATCAACAAGCTCGCGCGCGTCCAGCGCCAGATGCTGCAGGATCTCGGTCGCGAACCCACGCCCGAGGAGCTCAGCCGCGAGCTCGACATGACCCCCGAGAAGGTCATCGAGGTGCAGAAGTACGGCCGCGAGCCGATCTCGCTGCACACGCCCCTCGGTGAAGACGGAGACAGCGAGTTCGGTGACCTCATCGAGGACACCGAGGCGGTCGTCCCCGCCGACGCGGTGGGCTTCACCATGCTGCAGCGCCAGCTCGAGTCGCTCCTCGACTCGCTCAGCGAGCGCGAGGCGGGCGTGATCCGCATGCGCTTCGGCCTCGGCGACGGTCAGCCCAAGACCCTCGACCAGATCGGCGACACGTTCGGCGTCACCCGCGAGCGCATCCGCCAGATCGAGTCGAAGACCATGGCGAAGCTGCGTCACCCGTCGCGTTCGCAGTCGCTGCGGGACTACCTCGAATGAGCGCGGAGGCCAACGCCGGCAAAGCGCTCACCGTCACCGTCGAGGGCACGTCATACGCCCGCATCCCGATCCGCACGCGGGTCGTCATGCCGGGCGACGACCTCGACGCGTTCATCCTCGAGTACGCGAAGGATGCCGTGCAGCCGGGCGACCTGCTGTTCGTCACCGAGAAGATCGTCGCGATCACGCAGGGCCGGTCGTACAAGCTCGACTCGATCAAGCCGCGCAAGCTCGCGCTGTTCCTGTCGAAGTACGTCACCCGCACGCCGTACGGCATCGGTCTCGGCATGCCCGAGACGATGGAGATGGCGCTGCGCGAGTGCGGAACGCCCCGCATCCTGTTCGCCGCGGCCGTCTCGGCCGTGACCAAGGCGATGGGCCGCAAGGGCGACTTCTACCGCATCGCCGGCGACAAGGCGCGCGCGATCGACGGCCCCACCAAGGGCACGATCCCGCCGTACAACCAGGCCGTCGTGCTGGGCCCGGAGCGTCCCCGCGAGGTGGCCGTACGCCTGAAGTCGCTGCTCGGCGGTGACCTGCAGGTGGCCGTGGTCGACATCAACGACCTGGGTGGCAACATCCTCGGCTCCACGATGGACAAGGCCGGCGAAAAGCGCCTCGTCGCGATCCTCAAGGACAACCCGCTCGGTCAGGGCCACGAGTCGACGCCGCTCGGCATCGTGCGCCACAGCTGACACAGCTCGTCGAAAGGCCCGCCCCGTTCTCGGGGCGGGTCTTTCGCGTTTCCGGATGCCGGCACCCCGGCGAACCGCGGTGGCCGAGCCCATCGACGCCATCGCACCCCACGACGGCCCCGTCGTCACGCTCGGACGGTCACCACGACGAGAGGCCCGTCCCCGCGCGGGGGACGGGCCTCTCGGCATCCGGGATCAGAATCCGATGGCGGCCTGATAGCGCGGCTTGTGTCCGGTGCGGATCCCGGTGACGCTCGGCTTGTTCTCGTAGACGCCGGCGCCCCAGTTGCCCTCGACGAGCACGGGGCCGTCAGGGCCGACGACGATGTCCCAGCCGACGTACTGCACCTGGGGCACGACGCGCGCGACCTGATCGACGAAGGCCTTGACCTCGTCGATCATCGGCAACTGGAAGTCCGCGATGCGCACGCCCGAGTCGGGGTGCCGCTCGTGCACGTGGCCGTGCGAGTCGTAGCCGGCGCCGAGGGCGTGGCCGTTCTCGTCGAGCATCGTGTAGAAGCCGCCGAAGGTCATCTGGTCGCTGACCGCGCCCCGGCCGAACTTCTGCGCCATCGCGAGGATGTGGGTCTTCTCGCCGTCGAAGAACGCCGTCACGCGCGTGGTGTTGACGGTTCCGGGGCAGACGGCCGCGAGGTCGTCGTGCTGGCGGATGACCTCTTCGACGAGGATCTCGCCGCGCTCGAGCAGGCCGCGGTGGAAGGCGCTCCAGTCCTCGACCTCGGCCGCGTAGTAGCGGTGCACGCCGGTGCCGGCCTGGCCGACCGGCTCTTTCGTGACGACCGTGCCGAGGCGCTCGGTGAAGGCGCGCAGCTCGTCGGCGTTGTCGGCATCCACCACCATCCAGTCGCGGCGGAGGAACTCACTGAATTTCCGGTCGAACTCGACCTTGTCCTGGAACAGGCCGCGGTAGTCGGGGTGGTCGTACTTCTGCGAGATCTGGTTCGACACCGGGTGCGTCATGTACGTGGCACGCTCGGCGGGGGTGAGGATCGCGAAGTCGTAGTCGATGTAGTCCTGGAAGCCGACGTTCTTCACGCCGGCCTGGAAGAGCATGTCGGCGACGACGAGCGGCAGCGACTTGCCGTGCTGGGCCGAGGCCTCTCTGGCTCGTTCGACGACGGATCCGACGTCGATGCGGCGGGCGCGGCCGGCGAGGTAGCGCAGGCGCGTGACGGGGGAGAAACCCTGCTGAGGCATGTGGCTCCGGGGTCGGGGATCACGGACCTCGTTAGTCTAGAGGGGTGACCTCCACGCTCCCTGCCCGCTCGCTCGAGGCCGGGGGAGTGGCACCCGTGGCGCTCGTCTCGGAGTCCGCCCTGCGCCGCAACGCCCCCCTCGCCCTCGCCGCCGGGTCCGGTTCGGGCGCCGACGACGTCCTCGCGGCCGATGCATGGGGGCACGGCGCCGAGTGGGTGGCATCCGTTCTCTCGGATCTCGGGATGGATGCCGCGCCCCTCGACGCCGCGGTCTTGTTCGGGCTGCCCGGATCACACGCGCAGCCCGTGCTGTCGCTGCGCGGGAAAGCGCTCGGCACCAAGCCGCTGCTGCGCGGAGAGGGCGTCTCGTACGGCTACACGCACCGCGCCCCCCACGACACCACCGTGGCCCTCGTGACCGGCGGCTACGCCCAGGGCGTCGTCCGCGCGCTCGGCAACGCGGCTACGGTCGGGATCGCGGGCCGCCGCCATCGCATCGTGGGGCGCGTGGCAATGGACGTGTGCGTCGTCGACGTCGAAGACGCGAGCGTTCCGCGCGGCACCGAGGTCGTCTTCTTCGGCGACCCGGCCGAGGGCCATCCGTCGCTCTCGGAGTGGACGGATGCCACGGGCCTGACGGCCGCCGAGATCGTCGCCGTGGTGGGAGCCCGGGCCGATCGACGGGTGGCCGTGTGAGCGCCGTCTACCGCGTCGATCTCGACGCCTTCGCCCGCAACCTCCACCGGGTGCGCGAAGCCGTCGAGCCCGCCGCGCACATGCTCGTGGCCAAGGACGACGCCTACGCGCACGGGCTGGAGCCGATCGTGACCCGCGCCGTCGCGGAGGGCGTCCGCTGGATCGGGGCCTTCGACGTGATCACCGGCGCGGCCGTCCGCCGTGTCGCCGGGCCCGACGTGCGGATCTTCGTGTGGCTGATCGGCGGCGCCGACGATCTCGCGGCGGGGGTCGCGGCCGATCTCGACCTCGGCATCGGCGATGAAGCCCTGCTCGACGACCTCGCCGGGCTGGACGCCGGTCGACCGGCCCGCGTGCACCTCAAGATCGACACGGGCCTGCACCGCAACGGCATCCGTCCCGAACGGTGGGAGGCCGCCCTCGCGCAGACCTCCGCGCTGATCGGCGCGGGCCGCGCGAGCTTCGAGGGCATCTGGTCGCACATCTCCGAGGCGTCGGATGCCGATGACGACGACGCTCGCGAGGTCTTCCTGACCGCGCGCGATGCGGCACGGGCGGCGGGTCTGGAGCCGACGTTCTCGCACCTGGCGGCCAGCGCGGCCGGCTTCGCCCGCGGCGAGTTCCGCGAGGACCTCGTGCGGGTCGGGGCCTTCTCGTACGGCATCCGTCCCGCCGGCGGGCCGGGGGAGCAGGAGCTGGGGATCGAGCCCATCGCGACGCTGCGAGCCACGGTGACCGCGGTGGATGCCGCGGGCGTCCACCTCGACGTGGGCAGCCTGCACGGGGTGCCGAGCACTCTGAGCGGCCGCTTCGACGTGCGGACGCCCGAGGGTCCGCGCCGCGTCGAGACGATCACACCGGTCGAGACGGTCCTGGCACCGTGGGCAGGGGCTCGCACCGGGGACGAGATCGCGGTGTTCGGTCGTGACGCGCTCCACACAGCCACCGACCTGGCCGAACTCGTCGACACGATCGGCGAGGAGATCGCCCTCCGCGTCTCACCCACGGTCGCGCGGGCCTACATCGACTCCGACGCCTGACACGCAGAACGGGCCCCGACGCATCGAGTGCGCGGGGCCCGTTCTGGCGGTGAGGTCTTATTCGGCGGCGTTCAGTCGCGCCGTCTCATCGTGCCACGACGTGGCGACGCTGCGGAGCTTCTCTTCGTACTTGCGGCCGTGGTGCGCGCAGAACAGCAGTTCGCTGCCGTTGACCGTCGCGGCGATGTAGGCCTGCGCGCCGCAGGAGTCGCAACGATCGGCCGCCGTCAGGCGGTGATCGAGGACGGCTGACGCGTCGGGTGCAGTCGTGGTGGTCATGTCGGGTGCCCTCCTCAGGTGGTCGTGGGCGAGTCTCCATATACAACCACGCGGATGTTTCCCCTATGCCGCGGCTTGATCACATTTCGCTGTGCGCGTACGGTGACCCGACCGTCCTGTGTGTCTGGCAGTCGATGTCGGTGGCCCCGATTACGCTGGGAGATCGTGACGTCCGAGTACTCCGCCCATCATCTGCAGGTCCTCGAGGGCCTCGAAGCCGTGCGCAAGCGCCCGGGCATGTACATCGGGTCGACCGACTCCCGCGGTCTCATGCACTGCCTCTGGGAGATCATCGACAACTCGGTCGACGAAGCCCTCGGCGGCTTCGGCTCGCGCATCGACATCGTGCTGCACGCCGACGGCAGCGTCGAGGTGCGCGACCGCGCCCGCGGCATCCCGGTCGACGTCGAGCCCCGTACGGGTCTCACGGGCGTCGAGGTCGTGTTCACCAAGCTGCACGCCGGCGGCAAGTTCGGCGGCGGCTCGTACGCGGCCTCCGGTGGTCTGCACGGCGTGGGCGCCTCGGTCGTCAACGCGCTGTCGGAGCGCCTCGACGTCGAGGTCGATCGCGGCGGCAAGACCTACGCCATGTCGTTCCACCGCGGCGAGCCCGGTCTGTTCGCCGGTGACAGCCCCGACTCGGCCTTCACGCCCTTCGAGCGCAGCAGCGAACTCCGCGTCATCGGCAAGGCGCCGCGCGGGATCACCGGCACACGGATCCGCTACTGGGCCGATCGCCAGATCTTCACGAAAGACGCGACCTTCGGGCTCGACGAGCTCGTGCAGCGCGTGCGCCAGACGGCGTTCCTGGTGCCCGGCCTCGAGATCGTCGTGCAAGACGAACGGGGCGACGAGCGCGTCGAGACCAGCTACCGCTTCGACGGCGGCATCTCGGAGTTCGCCGACTTCCTGGCCCCCGACGCGCCCGTCACCGATACCTGGCGGCTCAGCGGCACGGGCACTTTCACCGAGACGGTTCCGGTGCTGCAGCCCGGCGGATCGATGATCCCCACCGAGGTCTCCCGCGAGTGCGAGGTCGACATCGCGGTGCGCTGGGGCACCGGCTACGACACCACGACCCGCTCCTTCGTCAACATCATCGCCACGCCCAAGGGCGGCACCCACCAGCAGGGCTTCGAGCAGGGCCTCATGAAGGTCCTGCGCGCGCAGGTCGAGCAGAATGCGCGCAAGCTCAAGGTGGGCAACGACAAGATCGAGAAAGACGATCTGCTCGCCGGCCTCACCACGGTGCTCACCGTGCGCCTTCCCGAGCCGCAGTTCGAGGGCCAGACCAAAGAGGTGCTGGGCACCCCCGCGGTGCGGCAGATCGTGGCATCCGTCGTTCAGAAAGAACTCGCGGCACGGTTCGCCTCGCCCAAGCGCGATGACAAGGCGCAGACCGCCCAGCTGCTCGAGAAGGTCGTCTCCGAGATGAAGGCGCGCATCTCGGCGCGCACGCACAAAGAGACGCAGCGCCGCAAGAACGCGCTGGAGTCGTCGTCGCTGCCCGCCAAGCTCGTCGACTGCCGCTCGAACGACGTGAACGACTCCGAGCTGTTCATCGTCGAGGGCGACTCGGCGCTCGGCACGGCCAAGCTCGCACGCAACAGCGAGTTCCAGGCGCTGCTGCCGATCCGCGGCAAGATCCTCAACACGCAGAAGGCCTCGATCAGCGACATGCTGTCGAACGCCGAATGCGCCTCGATCATCCAGGTGATCGGCGCGGGCTCGGGCCGCTCGTTCGACCTCGAGGCCGCCCGCTACGGCAAGATCATCCTCATGAGCGACGCCGACGTCGACGGCGCGCACATCCGCACGCTCCTGCTGACGCTGTTCTTCCGGTACATGCGACCGCTCGTCGAAGAGGGCCGCGTCTTCGCCGCGGTGCCGCCGCTGCACCGCGTGATCGTCATGAACCCGGGCTCCAAGCCGAACGAGACCATCTACACCTACAGCGAGCAGGAGTTGCACGCCCTGCTGACGAAGCTCAAGCGCTCGAACAAGCGCTGGCAGGAGCCCGTGCAGCGGTACAAGGGCCTCGGCGAGATGGATGCCGATCAGCTCGCGACCACGACGATGGACCGCGCCGGCCGCATGCTGCGCCGCGTACGCGTGCAGGACATGGAGGCCGCGGCATCCGTGTTCGACCTGCTCATGGGCAGCGACGTCGCCCCACGCCGCGAGTTCATCATCGACTCGAGCGACCGGCTCGCGCGCGAGCGCATCGACGTCTGACCCCCCTCACCGGGGGGTCGTGACGGGCCGGCCGCGCCGGCGAGCACAACGGCGGATGCCATCACCGACACGCCGCGCTGACACCCCGACGACCGGAGTGTCGCCGGAAGCGCCCGCCGATGTGCACGCCGCGGCAGCGCAGCCGCGGCGCGGGCTAGCGGACGACGGTGCCGATGGCGCCGACGACGGCCTCGAGGGGCTGCCCCGACGCATCGCGCTTGGCGCCCGACTCGGGAAGGGCCCGCACCGAACCGTCGGGGCCGACCGCGCGCGGATCCGTGCCCACCCACGCGAGCACGAGGGCGTCTTCACCGCGCAGCAGGCGCTGGGCGCGCACACCGCCGGTGGCACGGCCCTTCGCCGGGAACTCCGTGAACGCCGACACTTTCGCACTGCCTGCATCGGTACCGGGAAGCGCCGCCGACGACCCGGCGACCGTGACCACGACCGCGTCGAAGGCCGAGGCCCCGACGACGGCGAACGCGATCACCCGTGCGCCATCGGAGAGACGGATGCCGGCCATCCCGCCCGCGGATCGCCCCTGGGGCCGCACGGATGACGCCTCGAAGCGCAGCAGCTGGGCGTCGCTCGCGATGAACACGAGCTCGGCGTTGTCGCTCGCGGGAGCCGCGCCCACGACCCGGTCTCCGTCTCGGAGTGAGATGATCTCGATCTCGTCCTTCGTGCCCAGCTCGGTGGCCGCGACGCGCTTGACCACACCCTGCTCGGTGCCGAGCGCGATCGTGGGGGAGTCGACCAGCGGCACGAGGGACACGACCTTCTCGCCCTTCGCCAACGCCAGGTACTGCTCGACCTTGGTGCCCGCGGCGACCTGGACCGAGTTCGCCGGCACCGAGGGCAGGTCGACCGGCGAGAACCGAACGAGGCGGCCCGTCGAGGTGACCGCGCCGATGTCGCCGCGCGTCGTGGTGTCGACCGACGAGCGGATCGCATCGTGCTTCGACCGGCGCGCGGGCGGCACCACCCCACCGGCCGGCGCGTCGGCGACGAGCTCGGCCCGGATCATGCGACCCGTTGCCGAGAGGTACACGCGACACGGGGCGTCGGCGATCTGCAGATCGGCCGCCGCAGCGGCCTTCGCCGAGCGCGGCTGCACGGGACCGCCGTTGAGCAGCATCGTGCGCCGCGGGGTGCCGTACGCCTCGGCCGCGGCGTCCAACTCGCGAGCCACCTGCTGGCGCAGCAGCGTCTCGCTGCCGAGGAGCTCGACCAACTGGGCGATCTCGGCGTTCAATTGGTCGCGCTCGGCCTCGAGCTCGATGCGCGAGAACTTCGTCAGGCGGCGCAGGCGCAACTCGAGGATGTACTCGGCCTGCGGGTGCGAGAGGTCGAAGACCTCCTGCAGCTTCGTGCGGGCCTGCTCGCCGTCGTCGGAGGAGCGGATGACCTGGATGACCTCGTCGATGTCGAGGATCGCGATGAGCAGACCCTCGACGAGGTGCAGACGCTCGCGCTTGCGGGCCAAGCGGTACTCGCTGCGGCGCGTGACGACGCGGATGCGATGGTCGATGTAGACGCGCAGCATCTCGCGCAGCCCCAGGGTCTGGGGCTGGCCGTCGACGAGGGCGACGTTGTTGATGCCGAACGAGTCCTCGAGCGGGGTGAGGCGATACAGCTGCTCGAGAACGGCCTTCGGGTCGAACCCGGTCTTGATGCCGATGACCAGGCGCAGACCGTTGTTGCGGTCGGTGAGGTCGGTGACATCGGCGATGCCGGTGAGCTTCTTCGCCTGCACGGCGTCTTTGATCTTCTCGATCACGCGCTCGGGTCCGACGAGGTAGGGCAGCTCGGTGATGACGATGCCGGTGCGGCGCGGGCCGAGCGACTCGATCGAGGCCTTCGCTCGCGTGCGGAAGGTGCCGCGGCCGTTCGTGTAGGCGTCCTTGATGCCGTCGAGCCCGACGATGATGCCGCCCGAGGGCAGATCGGGGCCGGGCACGAACTCCATGAGCTCGTCCACCGTGGCATCCGGGTGCTGGAGGAGGTGGATGGCGGCGGCGACGACCTCGATGAGGTTGTGGGGCGCCATGTTCGTGGCCATGCCGACCGCGATGCCCGTCGCCCCGTTGACGAGGAGGTTCGGGAAGGCCGCCGGCAGCACCTCGGGCTGCTGGAACTGCCCGTCGTAGTTGGGGATGAAGTCGACGACGTCCTCGTCGAGGTTCTCGGTCAGCGCGAGGGCGGCGGCCGCCAGGCGCGCCTCGGTGTAGCGGGGAGCTGCCGGACCGTCGTCGAGCGAGCCGAAGTTGCCGTGCCCGTCGACCAGGGGCACGCGCAGCGAGAAGTGCTGGGCGAGGCGCACGAGGGCGTCGTAGATGGGCGCGTCGCCGTGGGGGTGGAGCTTTCCCATGACCTCGCCGACGACGCGGGCGCTCTTGACGTGCCCGCGGTCGGGTCGAAGGCCCATCTCGGCCATCTGGTACAGGATGCGCCGCTGCACGGGTTTGAGGCCGTCGCGGGCGTCGGGCAGAGCGCGCGAGTAGATGACCGAGTAGGCGTATTCGAGGAACGACCCCTGCATCTCGGTCGAGACATCGACGTCTTCGATGCGCTCGACGACGGATGACGTCGCGGAAGAAGAGGAACGGGAATCGGGCATAGGTACGGCCTCGGGTCGGGCGGGCGTCGCGTCTCGACGGGGATCGGGGCTCCTGTGGAAGACTGGGCCCGATGTCACTCAGCCTACCGGCGGACCCGCCGCGCTCCCGCAGCCTCACCGGTGTGGTGACGCAGTCGATCGCCGCCCTGACGGGCGAGTCGGAGTGGTTCGCGCCGGCCCGCAGCGCCATCGTCATGCTCGTCGACGGTCTGGGCTCTCACAACCTCGCGGCCCGTCGCGGTCACGCACGCTTCCTCAGCTCGGTCGGCGGCCGCAAAGACGTGGCTCGCACCGTCTTCCCCTCGACCACGGCGGCGGCGCTCACGAGCCTGCTGACCGGCACCGATCCCGGCAGCCACGGCATCGTCGGTTACCGCACGCGCATCCCGGGTACGGCCATCGCGTCGAATCAGCTGCACGGCTGGGAGACCGACGGTCTCGACCCGCTCACCTGGCAGCGGCGCACGCCCCTCTTCGCCGCGCGGGCCGAGGCGGGCCTGCCCAGCTTCGTCGTGTCGCGCCCGTCGTACACCGGCACCGGCTTCACCGAGGCCACGCTGCGGGGAGCCGAGTTCGCCTCGTCCGACGACCTCGACGAGCGGGTGCGCCTGGCGGCCGATCTGGCCGCGCGGCATCCGGGATCCCTCACCTACCTCTACGCGCCCGAGCTCGACACCGCCGGGCACCGGGACGGGTGGGAATCCGACCGGTGGACCGACGCCCTCGAGCGGGTGGATGCCGCCGCCCGACGCCTCGCCGAGACCATCGACCCCCGTACCGGCGTCGTCGTCACGGCCGACCACGGCATGGTCGACGTCCCCGCCCACAAGCACGTGCTGCTGCGCGACGGCGATTCTCTGCTCAGTGGCGTCACACTGATCGGCGGCGAGCCCCGCATGCTCCACCTGTACACGCAGGACGGTCGAACGGATGCCGTGGCCGCGCTGTGGCGCGAGTCCGAGGCCGCGCGGGCCTGGGTTCTCACCCGCGACGAGGCCATCGCGGCGGGTCTGTTCGGCACCGTCGACGACGAGGTGCGCCCGCGCATCGGAGACGTGCTCGTCGCCGCGCGCGGACGCTTCGCGTACTACGACGACCGCGAGGCCGACAAACGCCCGCAGCGGATGGTGGGCCAGCACGGCTCGCTCACCGACGAGGAGCGCACGGTGCCCCTATTGCGCCTCGGCGCGTTCGCCTGAGTCGGAGAGGGGCGCCGGGATGCCGGTATCCACCGTTCCCGCTCCATCCCGAGGCGACCGGTCCGAGGCGAGCTCCGACCGGGGATGCGTCGGGCGCGTCAGCTCTCGTCGGATCGGGCGCCGAAGACGATCTCGTCCCACGACGGCATCGAGGGGCGTCCCTTGGTGCGGCGGGCGTTGTCGGCCGCGGGACGCTCCGGCTCGCTCGGCTTGTCGTCATCGGTGTCGGCGTACCCCGGCTCGACGGCGTCGAACAACGCGACCGGCGGGCTCGACGGACGCGGCTCCGGGTCGGCGACCTCGGAGGCGCCCGGCAGCGGCTCGCGCTGCCCGCGGCGACGGCGGAGGGCCTCGAGGAGGTCGGCGGTCTCGGCCGAGGTCACGGGGGCGTCGGGCGCGCGCTTGATCGCGGCGGCCTGGACGGCGGTGGCGACGGGGCCGGTGGCCTCGACGCCCGGCTCGTCGTCGATGTCGATGCGACGCGGTCCGAACGCCCCGCTGTCGAAGCGCGAGTCGTCCTTCGATACGTTGTCGAGGGCCCGCAGGCGGGGGATGAGCCCCTCGGGGAGGGAGCCCTGGCGAGAGAGCTGGATCGCGTCGGCGTTCTGCGGCGAGAGGATGCTGCGGCGCGGATCGAAGCTCCAGCGCGCGTCGTGATCGATGCCGTTGGCGGTGAACTCGAGCTTGACGAACCAGCCCGCGCTCTCTTTCCAGCTCGTCCAGCGCTCGGCCGAGGCGCCGGCTTCGGCGAGCTTGGCACGCACGGCCGCGCCGAAGGTGATGGGGGAGTCGTGCTCGAGGGTACCGCCCAGCAGCACCGGCACGGCGAGGGCCTGAGCCACCACGTGTTCGCGCTCGGCGAGCACCGGGCCTTCGAAGCGCTCGACGTCTTCGACGCGCGCGCTCAGCAACGTCGCCACTTCGCGCGCCGACAGACCGGCGCGGATGTGCGCCTGGATATCGCGAGGGCTCGGGCGCGGGGCGCGGTCGTCGTCCTCACGGTCCCGACGCGCGCGGCGCGCCTCGGCGCGCAGCACCTCATCGAGCGCGAGGGCGAAGCGTTCGCCCGCCTGCGTCGCCACGACGAGGACGTCATCTTCGGTTCCGATGACTTTGAGCTGTTCCATACGAAACACCCCTCCGATCTGCGGTCAGCGTTCATGCTGTCACGCGCGAGGCCCGCTTCCGGGAATATCGCGGGCGCGCCGCGAGTTTCCCGTCAGGCCTGACACGCTCACCCCTCCCGGAGCATTTGCTTATCGAGGACGGGTCATGCAAACTATGGCCGCCCGATCGGGCACCCGATGGGGCACAGCACCACGAAATCCGGAAGTAGAGACCTGCACGCATGGCAACCGATTACGACGCACCGCGCAAGACCGAGGACGACAGCGAGTCGATCGAGGCCCTCAAGGAGCGCGTGCCCGACAAGGCGTCGGGGTCGATCGACAACGAGGATGCCGACAACCCCTCGGGCTTCGAACTGCCCGGCGCCGACCTCTCCGACATCGAGCTCGATGTCGTCGTCCTCCCCGCTCAGGAAGACGAGTTCACCTGCATGAACTGCTTCCTCGTGAAGCACCGTTCGCAGATCGCGGAGGAGAGCGGCCCCGGCTTCATCTGCCTGGAGTGCGCAGCCTGACCTGAGCACGCTGGATCGCCGCCACCAGGCGATCCGGCGTGCGGGTGGACACCACCCACGACGGGGTCGGGTCGTCGGGATCGATCACGGGGACCGTGACGATGCCGTCGATACCTCCCCGGATCACATGCCACGCCCGGTGGTCGAAACCACTCCCACGGGCGGTGCGGGCCTCTTCGGCGACGACGCCGGTGGGCTGCCCGAGAAGATCGACCGGGATGTGCGCACGCCCCGCGCGCAGCTCTCCGTCACGGACCTCGATGACCGGCGCGATCGCCAGCAGGCCCGACACGATGCCCACCGACACGAGCAGCCCGACGAACAGGGCCAGCGTCGTGTCGAGCGGCGAGAAGACGACGGCGGCCATCGGACCGCACACGGCTGCGGCGACCAGCGCCCACAGCGACGGGCTGAGACGCTCTCGATACTCGGCTGCGGTGCGGATGCCGCACCCCCTCTTCTGCATTACCCTCGTGGGGTGACCGAAACGGTGGACGTCCTCATTGTCGCATCCGAGCCTCCGGTCTTCGCCCACCCCGGCGACGCCGGAGCCGACCTGACCGCCGCCGAGGCGGTGCGCCTGGAGCCCGGGCGCCGCGCTCTCGTCTCCACGGGGGTGCGCATCGCCCTCCCCGAGGGGTACGCCGCCTTCGTCGTTCCGCGCAGCGGCCTGGCCGCCAAGCACGGCATCACGATCGTGAACGCGCCGGGAACCATCGACGCCGGCTACCGCGGCGAGATCAAGGTCGCCCTCCTCAACACCGACCTCGACGAGGCCTATGACATCGCGGTCGGAGACCGCATCGCCCAGCTCATCGTGATGCCCGTCCCGGCCGTGCGCTTCGTCCCCGTCGACGAACTGCCCGACAGCGTGCGCGGCCAAGGCGGCTTCGGATCGAGCGGATATCAGACTCTGCAAGGGAGCACCCGATGACCGACGACGAGTCGCAGACCACGCCCGACACCGCCGAGGCCGAGACCGAGACGCCGGGGACCGAAACCGTCCAGGCGGGCAAGAGCGGCCCGGCCGACCGCGACACCGCGGGCCCGTTCGACGAGGCCGAGGCCAACCCGGTCCGCCCCTACATCGACCTGGGCGGGATCAAGATCCTCCCGCGCGAGGGCCTCAACCTCCGCCTCGAGGTCGAGGAGCAGACCAAGCGCATCGTGGCCGTCGGCCTCGACTACGCCGAGTCCACCCTGCAGGTGCAGCCCTTCGCCGCTCCGCGCTCGAGCGGCCTGTGGGAAGAGACCCGCGACCAGATCCGCCAGCAGGTCAAGCAGCAGGGCGGCCGCGTCGAGGAGCGCGAGGGCCCGCTCGGCCCCGAGCTGCTCGCCGAGGTCCCCGTCGCCGGCGCGGACGGAGCGAGCAAGCGCCTCGCCCGGTTCGTGGGCGTGGACGGACCCCGCTGGTTCCTCCGCGGCGTCGTCGGGGGAGCGGCCACGAGCGACGTCGAGGCCGCCGCCGCGGTCGAAGACCTCTTCCGCTCGATCGTCGTGGTCCGCGGATCGTCGCCGATGCCGCCGCGTGATCTCATCCCCCTCCGGATGCCGTCGAGCCCCGGAACCGCATGAGCGACGACTCCACCCGTCCGGCGCGAGAAGACGACCGCGTCCCCCTCGACCCGCCGTCCGCGGCGGAGAGCGTGAGCGCGGCTCTCGGAAACGCCGCGCGCCGCGCGGGCCTCGACCCCGCCAAGCACACCTCGACCGGCGCTGCGGTGTGGTCGGCGATGGGCGGGGTGCGCGGCATCCTGGAATCCGTCCTTCCCTCGCTCGCCTTCGTCGTGCTCTTCACGCTGACGATCGACCCCGAGACGCGCCAGGGGAACCTCTGGCTGAGCCTGGGGGTGTCGGTCGGGCTCGCGGTCGTGTTCACCCTCGCGCGTCTGATCGCGAAGTCGCCGCCGAGCGCCGCCATCGGCGGCCTGCTGGCGACGGCCGGAGCGGCGGTGCTCTCGCTGGTGACCGGGCGCGGTCAGGACAACTTCGTCCTCGGGTTCTTCACGAACGGCGCGTACGGGACGGCGTTCCTCGTGTCGGCGCTGGTGGGCTGGCCGCTCATCGGCCTCGCCGCGGGCTATCTGCTCGGCGAGGGGACGCGGTGGCGTGCCGACAAGCGCAAGCGCCGCGCCTACACCTGGCTGTCGATCGCCTGGGCTGCGCTGTTCGCCGCGCGATTGGCCGTCCAGCTGCCGCTGTATTTCGCGGGAGACGTGACCGCGCTCGGCACGTTGAAGATCGTGATGGGCCTGCCGCTGTTCGCCCCGATGCTCGCCGTGACGTGGCTCGTGGTCCGTGCTCTCCACCCTCGGCGCGAGTCCTGATAATATCTTGACATCAAGATAAATCCGTCGCCTCGAGCGGTTAGGTCGGCCTTCCTGGAATCGACCGCTCCACGCGGGGAAGATGGAGAAATGCGGGCTGACGCCTGCGCATTCGCCGACGAAGGAGACGATCGTGTCCACGGTTGACAGCTTCGGTGCCAAGAGCACCCTGACGGTCGGCAGCACCGACTACGAGATCTTCCGCATCGACACGGTCGCCGGTCACGAGAAGCTCCCGTTCAGCCTCAAGGTGCTGCTCGAGAACCTTCTGCGCACCGAGGACGGCGCCAACGTCACCAAGGAGCAGATCGAGGCCCTCGGCTCGTGGGTCCCCACGGCCGACCCCGACACCGAGATCCAGTTCACCCCGGCCCGCGTGGTCATGCAGGACTTCACCGGCGTGCCCTGCATCGTCGACCTCGCCACCATGCGCGAGGCCGTGACCGCCCTCGGCGGCGACCCCAACAAGATCAACCCGCTCTCGCCCGCCGAGATGGTCATCGACCACTCGGTCATCGCCGACCTGTTCGGCAGCGAGAACGCCCTCGAGCGCAACGTCGAGATCGAGTACGAGCGCAACGGCGAGCGGTACCAGTTCCTCCGCTGGGGCCAGACGGCCTTCGACGACTTCAAGGTCGTCCCCCCGGGAACCGGCATCGTGCACCAGGTCAACATCGAGCACCTCGCCAAGGTCATCTACGACCGCACGGTCGACGGCGTGCTCCGCGCCTACCCCGACACCTGCGTCGGCACCGACTCGCACACCACGATGGTCAACGGCCTGGGCGTGCTCGGCTGGGGCGTCGGCGGCATCGAGGCCGAAGCGGCCATGCTCGGTCAGCCCGTGTCGATGCTCATCCCGCGCGTCGTCGGCTTCAAGCTCTCGGGCGAGATCCCCGCGGGTGTGACCGCGACCGACGTCGTGCTCACCATCACCGACATGCTGCGCAAGCACGGCGTGGTCGGCAAGTTCGTCGAGTTCTACGGCGAGGGCGTCGCATCCGTCCCGCTCGCAAACCGCGCCACCATCGGCAACATGAGCCCCGAGTTCGGCTCGACCGCCGCGATGTTCCCCATCGACGACGTCACGCTCGACTACCTGCGCCTGACCGGCCGCGACGAGCAGACCGTGGCCCTCGTCGAGGCGTACGCCAAGGAGCAGAAGCTCTGGCACGACGCCGACCGCGAACTGGTCTTCAGCGAGTACATGGAGCTCGACCTCTCGACGGTCGTCCCCTCGATCGCCGGTCCGAAGCGCCCGCAGGACCGCATCCTGCTGTCCGAGGCGAAGAACCAGTTCGAGAAGGACATCCTCAACTACGCCGGTGCGTCGGTCTCCGACTCGATCGTCGACCTCGAGGTCGACGGCACGTTCCCGGCATCCGACCCGGGCTCGGTCCCCGGCGAGGAGCACGAGGAGGTCACCGAGAGCGAGGTGCTGATCTCGTCGGGACACCCCGCGAACGCCTCGAACCCGGTCAAGGTCACCACGCCCGACGGCCAGTCGTACCTGCTCGACAACGGTGCCGTGACGCTCGCGGCCATCACCTCGTGCACCAACACCTCGAACCCCTCGGTCATGATCGCGGCGGGTCTGCTCGCCAAGAACGCCGTCGATAAGGGCCTCAAGCGCAAGCCGTGGGTCAAGACGACGCTCGGACCCGGCTCGAAGGTCGTCACCGACTACTACGAGAAGTCCGGTCTCGACAAGGCGCTCGAGGGCCTCGACTTCTACACCGTGGGCTACGGCTGCACGATCTGCATCGGTAACTCCGGTCCGCTGATCGAAGAGGTGTCCGAGGCCATCAACGAGAACGACCTCGCCGTCACGGCCGTCCTCTCGGGCAACCGCAACTTCGAGGGTCGCATCAGCCCCGACGTGAAGATGAACTACCTGGCATCCCCGCCGCTGGTCGTCGCCTACGCCCTCGCCGGGTCGATGAACTTCGACTTCGAGACCGACGCCCTGGGCACCGACCAGAACGGCGACGACGTCTTCCTCAAGGACATCTGGCCGGCTCCCGACCAGGTGCAGACGATCATCGACGCGTCGATCTCGCGTGAGCAGTTCATCCAGCAGTACGCCACCGTCTTCGAGGGCGACGAGCGCTGGAAGAACCTGCCCACCCCGACCGGACCGGTCTTCGAATGGGATGCCGACTCCACCTACGTGCGCAAGGCTCCCTACTTCGACGGCATGACCATGCAGCCGGATGCCGTGCGCGACATCACCGGTGCGCGCGTGATGGCGACGCTGGGTGACTCGGTCACCACCGACCACATCAGCCCCGCGGGCAACATCAAGGCCGGCACCCCGGCCGCGCAGTACCTCACGGAGCACGGCGTCGCGCAGAAGGACTTCAACTCCTACGGCTCGCGCCGCGGAAACCACGAGGTCATGATCCGCGGCACGTTCGCGAACATCCGCCTGAAGAACGAGCTCACCGCGGCGGTCAACGACGGCACCGTGGTCGAGGGTGGCTACACGCGCGACTTCACGCAGGAGGGCGGCCCGCAGTCGTACATCTTCGACGCGAGCCAGAACTACCAGGCGCAGGGCACCCCGCTGGTCATCTTCGGCGGCAAGGAGTACGGCTCCGGCTCGTCGCGCGACTGGGCGGCCAAGGGCACGAACCTGCTCGGCGTCAAGGCGGTCATCACCGAGAGCTTCGAGCGCATCCACCGCTCGAACCTCATCGGTATGGGCGTCGTCCCGCTGCAGTTCCCCGCCGGCGAGAGCTGGAAGTCGCTGGGCCTCGACGGCACCGAGATCGTCTCGATCGAGGGCCTCGAGCAGCTCAACGAGGGCGTCACGCCCAAGACGGTGAAGGTCACCGCCGAGCCGAGCGAGTTCTCGCCCGAGGGAAAGCAGACCATCACCTTCGACGCCGTGGTCCGCATCGACACCCCCGGTGAGGCCGACTACTACCGCAACGGCGGCATCCTGCAGTACGTGCTGCGTTCGCTGGTCTGACGCACCCGCGTTCCGAGCGCCTGCCCCGATCCGTCGGGGCGGGCGCTCGTCGCGTTCGCCGGGGTACGGCATCCCTCCCCGAGGCGCGGCGTCGGGGCACGGCATCCCTCTGATAAACGCTCGCTGCGCGGAGAAACGCCGTCCGAGGGCGTTTCCCGGTGCAGCGAGCGTTTATCGCGCAATGACCGGGGGCGCCGCGTGGCGCGGGGGCGCCGGGTCCGATCGAGACCACCGATCGCCCCACCCCGCAAGCCGTTGCCGGGCCCGGACCGGCCCCCGAGACTAGAATCGACCAGTACGCACGTCCCCGCGCGCACAGCACGAGAGGAGTCATATGGCTCTCCTACCCGGCATTCACGGCCCCCGTGACCTCGACGGGCTGACCCCCGACCAGTTGCGACAGCTGGCCGCCGAAGTCCGTTCCTTCCTCGTCGAGAACGTCGCCCGCACCGGCGGGCACCTCGGTCCGAACCTCGGCGTCGTCGAGCTGACGATCGCCCTGCACAAGGTCTTCGACTCCCCGTCCGACCCGATCATCTTCGACACCGGGCACCAGTCGTACGTGCATAAGATGCTCACCGGGCGCCAGGACTTCTCGGCCCTGCGCTCCCGGGGCGGTCTCGCCGGCTACCCGCAGCGGTCCGAGAGCGAGCACGACGTCGTGGAGTCCTCGCACGCCTCGAGCTCCCTCAGCTGGGCCGACGGCGTCTCGCGCGCCTTCAGCCGCACTGGTCGCCGCGACCGGCACGTCGTCGCGGTCGTCGGCGACGGCGCCCTGACGGGCGGCATGACCTGGGAGGCGCTGAACAACATCAGCGACGACAACGACCGCAACCTCGTCATCGTCGTCAACGACAACGGCCGCTCCTACGCCCCGACCATCGGCGGCATGGCGCGCTACCTGAACCGCGTGCGCACGAACGACGCCTACCGCACCCTGCACCGCGGCTCCGACACCCTCTTCCGCCGGCTCGGACCCGCCGCTCGCGCGGTCTACCGCGGGGTCCGCGGCGGCACGCACGGCTTCCTCTCGCGCTTCACCAACAACGAGGCGCTCTACAGCAACCTCGACATCAAGTACCTCGGCCCCATCGACGGGCACGACTTCGAGTCGCTGATCGAGACCCTCGAGCTCGCCAAGTCGTACGGCGCCCCGGTGATCGTGCACGCCATCACCGACAAGGGCAGCGGCTACGCCCCGGCGATGAGCGACGAGGCCGATCAGTTCCACGCCGTCGGCAAGATCGATCCGATCACCGGCGAGGCGCTCGGCTCGGGCGGCGGTCTGCAGTGGACCGACGTCTTCGCCGAGGAGCTCGTCAAGATCGGCACCGAGCGTCAGGACATCATCGCCATGACCGCCGCGATGCTGCGCCCCACGGGTCTGCAGCAGTTCGCCGAGCGCTTCCCCGAGCGGGTGTACGACGTCGGCATCGCCGAACAGCACGCCGTGGCATCCGCCGCCGGTCTCGCTTTCGGCGGGCTTCACCCGGTCGTGGCGATCTACGCCACCTTCATGAACCGCGCGTTCGACCAGGTCATGATGGACGTCGCCCTGCACAAGGCGGGCGTGACCTTCGTGCTCGACCGCGCCGGGGTCACCGGCCCCGACGGCCCGAGCCACCACGGCATCTGGGACCTGGCGATGCTGCAGCTCGTTCCCGGCATCCGGATCGCCGCTCCGCGTGACGCGGCGCGCCTGCGCGAGGTCTTCCGCGAGGCCGCGGCGGTCGAAGACGCGCCCACCGTGGTGCGCTATCCCAAGGGCAAGGTCAACGACGACGTCGAGGCGATCGAGCGTCTCCACGACGGTGTCGACGTGCTGAGCCGGGGAGCGGGCGAAGACGTGCTGCTGGTCGGTATCGGCCCGATGGTGCACCTCGCCCTCGAGGTCGCCGAGCGGCTGAAGGCGCAGGGCATCGGCGCCACCGTCATCGATCCGCGCTGGGCGATCCCCGTGCAGCCCTCGATCGTCGAACTCGCGCGCGAGCACCGCCTGGTCATCACGATCGAAGACGGCATTCGCGTCGGCGGTGTCGGCACCCGCGTCCGCCAGGTGCTGCGCGAGGCCGGCGTCGACACGGCGGTCGACGAGCTCGGCATCCCCGACGAGTTCATCGACCACGCCACGCGCGAGCAGATCCTCGAAGACGCCGGTCTCACGGCCTCGAAGATCGCCCACGACGTCGTGGCCCAGGTCCTGGGCACCCGCATCCCCATGGCGCGTCAGACCCCGACCGGCTCGATCCCCACGATCGAGCAGTGGGAGAAGTCGCGGCCCTAGTCGATCAGGGCGAAGAGGACGGGTCGGGATGCCATATCCCGGCCCGTTCCGCATGTCCGGCGCCGCCGCGCTCTGTCACCAGAACAGGACGATGCACCGAGAACAGGCCGAAACCGGCGCGAACGGCCTGTCCCCGCCGCGCCCCCTGTTCTCGTGACGCTCCGCACCACGGTGCCGCCCCGCGCCCCGCGCGAACGCCAGCGGCGCCGCCCCTGTTCTCGTCACACCGTCCCCGCGCTTCCCCGCCGTCACGAGAACAGGGCGATACACCGAGAACAGGCCGAAACCGGCGCGAATGGCCTGTCCCCGCCGCGCCCCCTGTTCTCGTGACGCCCGACACCACGGTGCCGCCCCGCGCCCCGCACCAACGCCAGCGGCGCCGCTCCTCGGGGGACGGCGCCGCTGTCGTATCCGGAGCTCAGGCCCCGATGCCGCGGATCGGCGGGTGGTGGAACGTGTCGCCGAAGGCGCGCTCCGAGGCCCCCTCGCGGTCGAGGTAGGGCGACGCCCCGCCGTCGATGAACGGCCAGCCCGCGCCGAGGATGAGGCACAGGTCGATGTCCTGCACCTCGGGGACGACGCCCTCATCCAGCATGATCTTGATCTCCTGCGCGAGGCCGTCCTGCACGCGGCCGAGGATCGTCTCGGGCGCGACGGGCGTCTTACCGGTGACGAGCACCTTCTGCGCGGCCTTGGTCCAACCGGTCACGCGGCCGCCCTTGTCCTTCTCGACGACCTCGGGCAGGGCCGCGAGCTCGTGGAAGTTCTCCGACGAGAAGAACCGCTCGGGGAAGGCATGGGCCATCGTGTCCTGCACGTGAGCGGCGACCTTCCAGCCGACGAGGTCGATCAGCTGGAACGGCCCCATCGGCAGCCCGAGCGGCGCGAACGCCTTCTCGACCACCGTGATGGGTGTGCCCTCGTACACGGCGCGCGCTGCCTCGCCCATGACCTTCGCCAGCAGGCGGTTCACGACGAAGCCCGGCGCGTCGGCGGTGAGCACCGCATTCTTGCCCAGGCCCTTGGCCACCACGAAAGCGGTCGACAGCGCGGCGTCGGAGGTGGCATCCGTCTTCACGACCTCGATGAGCGGCATGACCGCGACGGGGTTGAAGAAGTGGAAGCCCACCAGCCGCTCGGGGTTCTGCAGCACCGAGCCGATCTCGGCGACCGAGAGCGACGAGGTGTTGGTCGCGAGGATCGCGTCGTCGGCGACGATCTTCTCGATGGCCGAGAACACCTCCTGCTTCACGCCCACCTCTTCGAACACGGCCTCGATGACGAAGTCGCAGTCGGCGAACTCCGAGCGGTCGGTGGTGCCGTGCACGAGCGCGCGCAGCTGGTTCGCCGTGTCGCCGTCGAGGCGCCCCTTGGCCTCGAGCTTGCCGATCTCTTCCCGAATGGATGCCACGCCCTTGTCGACCCGGCCCTGATCGAGGTCGGTGATGATCACGGGCACCCGGAGCTTGCGCACGAACAGCAGCGCGAACTGCGAGGCCATGAGCCCCGCGCCGATGACGCCGACCTTGGTGACCTTCTTCGCGAGCGCCTTATCGGGGGCACCGACCGGACGCTTGGCGCGCTTCTGCACGAGGTCGAAGGCATACATGGATGCCGCGAACTGATCGCCCGTGATGAGCTCGGCCAGTGCCTCGTCCTCGCGCGCGAAGCCCTCTGCCTTCGTGCCGCTCTTGGCCTTGTCGAGCAGGTCGAGCGCGACGTAGGGGGAGCGGGGCACGGTGCCGATCTTCGACTCGAGCATGCCGCGGGCCATCTTGATCGCGATGGGCCACTTGGTCAGGCGCTCGAGCTTGCCCGGCTCGTTCTTGCGCTCGACGCGGACCCGACCGGTGAGCACGCCATCGGCCCAGCGCAGCGAGTCCTCGAGGTAGCTGGCCGCGGGGAAGATGGCATCCATGATCCCGAGATCGAACGCCTGCTGCGGCTTGAGCATGCGGTTCTGCTTGAGCGGGTTCGAAATGATGACCTCGAGCGCGTTCTCGATGCCGATGAGGTTCGGCAACAGGTAGGCACCGCCCCAGCCCGGGATGATGCCGAGGAACACCTCGGGCAGCGCGATCGCCGCGGCGGAGGCGTCTACCGTGCGATACGTCGAGTTCAGCGCGATCTCGAGACCGCCGCCGAGGGCGAGGCCGTTCACGAACGCGAACGAGGGGACGCCGAGCTCCGACAGCGAGCCGATGATCTGGTGTCCGCGCTGCGCGATGAGGCGAGCGACCTCTTTCGAGGGCAGCTTCGCCACGTCCGACAGGTCGGCGCCGGCGGCGAGGATGTACTGCTTGCCGGTGATCGCGACGGCGTGGATCTCGCCGGCGGCCGCGCGCTTCTTCAGAGACTCGAGCGTCTGCCCGAGCTCGGCGAGGGTCGCGGGCCCCAGCGTATTGGGCCGGGTGTGGTCGCGGCCGTTGTCGAGCGTGATCAGCGCAAGCACGTTGCCCGAGGGCAGCCGAACGTCGCGGACGGGGGAGTGGGTCACCACCTCGTCGCCGGTGAGGGCGTCGAGGGGCGTGAAGTCGATGGATGCGTAGTCGGTCACTTGCGCTTCTTCTTTCCGTCGAAGAACGGGTTCTCCCAGATGACCGAGCCGCCCTGGCCCAGCCCCACGCACATGGCCGTCAGGCCGTAGCGCACGTCGGGACGCTCGGCGAACTGCGCCGCCAGCTGGATCATGAGACGGACTCCGGATGCCGCGAGCGGGTGGCCCAGGGCGATGGCGCCGCCCCAGGGATTCACGCGCGGGTCGTCGTCGGCGATGCCGAAGTGATCGAGCAGCGAGATCACCTGGATGGCGAACGCCTCGTTGAGCTCGAACAGGCCGATGTCGTCGATCGTGAGTCCGGCCTTCTTGAGGGCCTTCTCGGTCGAGGGGATGGGGCCGATGCCCATGATCTCGGGCTCGACGCCGGCGAACGCGAACGAGACCATGCGCATCTTGGGCGCCAGACCGAACTCCTTCACGGCGTCGCCGCCCGCGAGCAGGCTGATGGTCGCACCGTCCGTGAGGGGCGACGACGTGCCGGCCGTGACGCGTCCGTGGGGACGGAACGGGGTCTTGAGCGTCGCGAGACCCTCGAGCGTGGTCTCGGGGCGGCGCCCCTCGTCCTCGGTGGCGAGGCCCCAGGCGCCCTCGGCGTTCTTCACGGCCACGGGCACGAGGTCGGGCTGGATCTTGCTCGCGTCGTACGCGGCCTGCACCTTGTGCTGGCTGGCGACACCGAAGCGGTCCGCGCGCTCCTTCGTGAGGTGCGGGAAACGGTCGTGGATGCGCTCGGCGGTGACACCCATGTTCAACGCGCCCGGGTCGACGAGCTTCTCGGCCACGAAGCGGGGGTTGGGGTCGACGTTCCCGCCGATGGGGTGGCGGCCCATGTGCTCGACACCACCGGCGAGGGCGAGGTCGTACATGCCGACGCCGATCGAGGCGCCCATCGTGGTGACGCTCGTCATCGCGCCGGCGCACATGCGCTCGATCGCCAGGCCCGGCACGGTCATCGGGAGCCCCGCGAGGATCGCCGCCGTGCGCCCCAGGGTGAGCCCCTGGTCACCGGTCTGCGACGTCGCGGCGATCGCCACGTCGTCGATCCGGTCCTTCGGCACGTCGCCGTTGCGCTCCATCAGACCGATGATCGCCTTGACCACCAGATCGTCGGCGCGCGTATTCCAGTACATGCCCTTTTCGCCGGCGCGCCCGAACGGGGTGCGCATTCCATCGACGAAGAAGACGTCCGTCATCTCGGCCACTCTGCCTCCATTGTTTGGGATGACCCCAGCCTAGGAAGGCGGATTCGACGGAATAAATCGGTTGTCCGAACCTACGAATCCGTGGCAGACCCGTCGTCGTCCGCGTTGAGGGAAGCTACAAAGCTATCGACGATCACCTGTGCAGTCTGGTCAATCTGCCAGGGGCGAGCGCCGAGCTCTGCGAGAGCCGCGCCGACCGCCTCGACCGTCGTCTCCGCCGGCGGCGCCCACGCCACGCGGCGCAGCGTCTCGGGGGTGAGGAGGTTCTCGGTCGGCATCCGCAGCTCTTCCGCGCGCGCTTCGACGGCGGGCCGGGCTTTCTTCAGCCGCCGGTCGGCCTCGGGGTTGCGGTCCGCCCACGCTCGCGGCGGGGGAAGGGTGTCGCTGGGTACGCGGTCGGCGGGCAGATCGGTCGACTCGCGACCGGCGACGATCGCGTTCCACCACCGGTCGAGCTGCGTGCGGCTCGCTCGACCGTTGAACTCCTTCACGCCCGCGAGCGCCTGCTTGGTCTGCGGGTCGGCGAGCACCGCGGCCACGAGGGCACGGTCGGGAACGAGCCGGCCCGGAGCGATGTCCTGCTCGCGGGCGTAGTCCTCGCGCGCCTGCCAGAGCGACCGCGCGACGGCCAGGGAGCGGCGGCCGCGCACGCTGTGCAGGCCGCTGAGCCGTCGCCACGGGTCATCGCGCGGCGGCTTGGGCTCGCGGTCGAGGACGGCCTGGAACTCCTGGCGGGCGATCTCGGTCTTGCCCTGCTCGGTCAGCTCCGCGTCGAGCACGTCGCGGACGTCGACGAGGTGCTCGACGTCGAGAGCGGCGTACTCGAGCCAGGATGCCGGCAGCGGGCGCGTCGACCAGTCCGCGGCCGAGTGGGCCTTGGCCAGGGTGATGCCGAGCGTCTGCTCGACGACGGCGCCCAGGCCCACGCGCTCGTGACCGAGAAGGCGCGAGCCCAGCTCGGTGTCGAAGATGCGCGGGGGCTCGAGGCCCCGCTCGCGCAGCGACGGCAGGTCCTGGCTCGCGGCGTGGAAGACCCACTCGACGTCGCCGATGGCGGCCTGCAGCGGCGAAAAATCCTCGATCGTCGAGGGGTCGAACAGGAACACCCCGGCCTCGCGGCGGAACACCTGGATCAGGTAGGCGCGCTGCGAGTAGCGGAAGCCCGAGGCGCGCTCGACGTCGACCGCGACGGGACCGCTCCCCGCGGCCAGGGTCTCGCAAGCGGCGAGGAAGCTCTCGGCATCCTCGATGACGATGTACTCAACCACGCGTGGGCCTCCGGGCTCCGAGAACAGCGACGCCCTCCGACCCCGGGGGGAGGCCGGCGAGCATGCACACGAGCTCCGCCCACGCCTCGAGGTGCGGGCGGAAGGGACCGCGCGGCGACCACGACGCGCGAAGTTCGATCTGCGACCCCTCGCCCTGGGCGGCCAGGGCCCCGAAGCCGGTGGAGAGGGTCTTGGTGGCGGTGCCCGACTCCGAGTGCCGCTGCGCCCCGCGCGAGTCCAGCGCGTCGATCAGCCACGACCAGGCGACCTCGGCCAGCAGGGGATCGACGCCGATCTCGGGCTCGAGCGGAGCCTGCGCGAAGCACACGATGCGCCACGCGCCGCCCCAGGGCTCGGGCTCTTCGGGATCGTGCAGCAGGATGAAGCGCCCGGTCCCGAAGGGGGAATCGGTGGCGTGCTCCTCGGGCCGCACGTCTCCCGCGAGAGCGAGAGAGAACGGGGCGAGGCCGGAGGGCGACGGGATCTGACGGACGACGAGATCGTCGCGGAACGCCGTGTCGCGCACCTCGGCGACGGCTCGCGCGAAGGGGCTGTCGGCCTCCGCCGGGCGCTGGTCACTCACGGCCACAGACTAGAGTGAGGCCTCGATGAACGCTCCCAGGCGCGCCGCGGGTCCTCGCGCATCGCAGCGCACGACCGCCGCCCTGCGCCTCACCCTGTCGGCTCTCGGCCTCGCCCTCGCCGCCTCGGGCACCGCTCTCGGGGCCGTCTCGCTCCGCGTGGCGCGCACGGTCGTCCAGCCCGCGGGGCGTCGCCCCGACACGCGCATCGTGCGGCTCGACGCCGCCGCGCAGACCATCACCCTGGAGCGCACCCCCGATACCGCGCTGCCCGGTCGGTACGGCCTGTTCACCGTCGGGTCGACCGACTATCTGCGCCTCGGCTCCATCGTGAGCGAAGACGCGGAAACCGTCACCCGCAAGCTCCTCACGCACGTGCCCGCCGACGGAGACCTCGCCGCCGAGGCCGCCTTCAGCGGCTGGTACTTCGACCGACCCGAAGACCTCCTGCTCCCGTTCCACGCGCTCGACATCGACACCGGCGTCGGGGCCTGCCCGGCGTGGGAATTCCCGGCGGACGTCGACACCGACGTGTGGGTCGTGCAGGTGCACGGGCGCGGCACGACCCGGTCCGAGACCCTGCGCGCGGTTCCGGCCTTCCACGCGCTCGGCATCACGAGCCTGGTGGTGTCGTACCGCAACGACGGCGACGCTCCCCGCAGCCCCTCGGGCACCTACGCCCTGGGCGCGACCGAGTGGCGCGACGTCGACGCCGCGATCGGCTATGCCCGTCGCCACGGGGCTCGCCGCGTGCTCCTGATGGGCTGGTCGATGGGCGGAGCGCTGTCGCTGCAGGCCGCCCTCGAGTCGCCGCACGCCGACGTCATCGCCGGGCTCGTGCTCGACTCGCCCGTGGTCGACTGGCGCACGGTACTGCGGTTCCAGGGCCGCGCCATGCGCCTGCCGCAACCGGTGATCGCTCTGGCCCAACGCACGCTCGGCTCCACCTGGGGAGCCGCCGCGTTGCGCAGCGGCGAACCGATACCCCTCGACCGCCTCGACGGCGTCGCGCGGTCCGCCGAGCTGCGGCATCCGGTGCTCATCCTCCACAGCGACGACGACGGGTTCGTCCCCTCGGACGCCTCGCACGCGCTCGCGGACGCACGCCCCGATCTGGTGACGATGGAGACGTTCTCGATCGCCCGCCACACGAAGCTCTGGAACTACGACGAGACGCGCTGGAGCACCGCGATCCAGGATTGGGTACGACGCCAGGGACTCGCCCGAAGTTGATCCGGGATGCCGAGCCCCGGCGGAGCGGAAGGCTCAGGCCTCGCGCTTCGCGCGCACCTGGCGCTTGGCGCGCATGAGCATGCCGGTCATGCCGGCGATGCGCAGCGGGCTCACGGCGCGGGTGAGGCCGATGCTCTGCGGGAAGTCGTCGGGCACGGCGAGCACCTCGTCGGCGCCGAGGCCGGTGAGTCCCTGCGCGAGGATGCTGGCGAAGCCGCGAGTGGTCGGTGCCTCGGCCGGGGCCGTGGCGTGCATCGCGACTCGATCGTCATCGTCGACCGTGACGATGATGAAGACGGGGGACTGGCACTCCACGACGCGCTCACGCAGCTCGGGGTGATCGGCCAGGTCGGCCGGCACCTCGGGCAGCTCCTGCGAGAACTCCAGCAGCAGCTGCAAGCGGTCGGGCTCGTCGAGCTCGAGGAACTCGTCGCGGATCTCGGCGAGGCGGGCGGGGAGGGCGTTGTCGGTCATCACCGTCATCCTCCCACGCCCGCGACGAGCCGGCTCAGCGTCCGGGGACCTCGCCGGGCTCGGAACCCGAGACGATCGGCACGCGCACCGCGCTGCCCCACTCGGTCCACGAGCCGTCGTAGTTGCGCACGTCGTCGAAACCGAGCAGGTGCTTCAGCACGAACCAGGTGTGGCTCGAACGCTCGCCGATGCGGCAATACGCGACGATCTTGTCACCGTCGGCCAGACCCGCGCCGTCGCGGTAGATCGCGTCGAGCTCCGCGCGCGACTTGAAGCCGCCGTCCTCGGCGACCGCCTTGCCCCACGGCACGCTCTGCGCGCTCGGGATGTGGCCGGCGCGCAGGGCGCCCTCCTCGGGGTAGGCGGGGGCGGTGGTCCGCTCGCCCGAATACTCCTCGGGGGAGCGCACGTCGATGAGGGGGTTGCCGAGGTGAGCGAGCACGTCGTCCTTGTACGCGCGCAGCACCGAGTCGTCGCGCTCGACGACCGGGTAGTCCGTGGCCTCGACGACCGTCTTGTCGGTGGTGATCGGGCGGCCCTCGGCGATCCACTTGTCACGGCCGCCGTCGAGCAGACGCACGTCGTCGTGACCGAAGAGCGAGAAGACCCACAGGGCGTACGCGGCCCACCAGTTGTTCTTGTCGCCGTAGATCACCACGGTGTCGTCGCGCGAGATGCCCTTGCTGCTCAGCAGCTTCGCGAAGCCCTCGCCGTCGACGTAGTCGCGCACGACCGGGTCGTTCAACTCGGTGTGCCAGTCGACCTTCACGGCGCCGGGGATGTGGCCCGTCTCGTAGAGCAGCACGTCTTCGTCGGATTCCACGACCACGAGGCCGGGCTGACCGAGACGCTGCTGCAGCCATTCACCCGTGACGAGCCGGCCGGGCTCGGCGTAGTCGGCGAACTTGGGGGACGTGGTGTCGAACTCGACGGTCACGGATGCTCCTCGGTCAAGGCGGTGGATGGCGCGGCATAGGGTGGACACCGCACCATCGACCCTAGATCCGCGGCATGGGGCACGCACCCTCCCCGTAAGACTTGGACACAGGACGGCCATGACCTCCACTCCCGCCACGACCGGCCTCATCCACCTCACCGAGCGCGATCCCGCGGTCTCGGGTGCCGAGATGGTGAACGCCCTCGTTCCGCCGCCGCAGTTCAATGGCGCGACGTTCGAGTCGTACCGCGCCGACGACGCCTACCCCTCGCAGCAGGAGGCGAAAGAACTGCTGCAGCAGTTCGCGGGGAAGCAGTCCGCCCCCGCCAAGAAGGGCGGCTTCTTCCGCCGCGCCGAGAAGGTCGCCCCCGTCAAGCCCGGCGTGTACCTCGACGGCGGCTTCGGCGTCGGGAAGACCCACCTCCTGGCCTCTATCTACCACGCCATGCCCGCCCGCCGGAAGTACTTCGGTTCGTTCATCGAGTACACCGCCCTCGTCGGCGTGCTCGGCTACGCCAAGGCCGTCGAGCTCTTCCGCGGCTCCGATCTGCTCTGCATCGACGAGTTCGAACTCGACGACCCGGGCGACACGATGGTCATGACGCGCCTGCTCGGCGAGCTCGTGGCATCCGGAACCCGGCTCGCCGCGACCTCGAACACCCCGCCGAACGCGCTGGGCGAGGGGCGCTTCGCCGCCCAGGACTTCCTGCGCGAGATCCAGTCGATGTCCGACAGCTTCCGCACGATCCGCATCGACGGCACCGACTTCCGCCAGCGCGCGATCGACGGCGAGGCGAAGGTGCTGTCCGACGAGGGATATCGAGAGGCGATGGATGCCGCGGCCTCGGGCTCCGTGGCATCCGACGACGCCTTCTCCGACCTCGTCGGCCACCTGGCACGCGTGCACCCGTCCCGCTTCATCCGTCTGATCGACGGGGTCGACGTGATCGGCCTGCGCGACGTGCAGGTGCTGCACGACCAGTCGGCCGCCCTGCGCCTGGTGGCGTTCGTCGACCGCGCCTACGACGCGCAGATCCCGATCCGCGCGACCGGCGTGCCGCTGAACACCGTGTTCAGCGACGAGATGCTGGGCGGGGGCTACCGCAAGAAGTACCTGCGCGCAGTGTCGCGACTGGTCGCCCTGACGCATTCCTGAGCGGCCTTCATCACCGGTTCGCGGGCGCACGAAACGCGATGTTTACCGGAACGGGCCGCCTGTAACACGTCCGAAACACGGGGCGAACGACGACGGAACCGGGGCTGGGAACACTGAGGGGACCCGACGCTTTACCTGCGTCCCTGCAGAGAGGTTCCCTCCGAGATGGATCAAGGCAACACCGCATTCATCCTGATAGCAGCCGCCCTCGTGCTGCTGATGACGCCAGGACTCGCGTTCTTCTACGGCGGACTCGTCAAGGCCAAGAGCGTCATCAGCATGATGATGATGAGCTTCGGCGCGATGGGTCTGATGGGCGTCCTGTGGGTGCTCTACGGCTACGCGATCGCGTTCCCCGCGACCGAGGCCGGCACCACCAACGTCCCCTGGCTGATCGACTTCAACGAGCTGAGCCTCTCGGGTGTCCTCGAGACGCCGGAGGGCGCCGCTTACCCGCCGCTCGCCTTCGTCGCCTTCCAGGCCACCTTCGCGATCATCACGGTCGCCCTCGTCTCCGGCGCCATCGCCGACCGCGCCAAGTTCGGCGCGTGGATGATCTTCGCCGGCATCTGGGCGACGGTGGTCTACTTCCCGGTCGCGAGCTGGGTCTTCAACTTCGGCCTCGCCGAGGACGGCACCTTCAGCTACGGCGGTTGGATCACCCACGGTCTGCAGGACGTCTTCGGCGTCGGCGCGATCGACTTCGCCGGTGGTACGGCGGTCCACATCAACGCCGGTGCGGCCGCTCTCGCCCTGGCCCTGGTCCTGGGCAAGCGCGTCGGCTTCCAGAAGGGCGCCCACGTCCCCCACAACCCGCCGTTCGTCCTGCTCGGCGCGGGCCTGCTGTGGTTCGGCTGGTTCGGCTTCAACGCCGGCTCCGAGCTCGCCGCCGACGGCACCGCCGCTCTCGCGTTCGTCAACACCATCGCCGCTCCCGCCGCAGCCCTGCTCGCCTGGCTGATCGTCGAGAAGGTCAAGGACGGCAAGCCCACCTCGGTCGGCGCCGCCTCCGGTGCGGTCGCGGGTCTGGTCGCCATCACCCCGGCCTGCGCCGCCCTCACGCCCTTCTGGGCGATCGTCCTCGGCCTCGTCGCCGGAGCCGTCTGCGCGCTGGCCATCGAGCTGAAGTTCAAGCTCGGCTTCGACGACTCGCTGGACGTCGTCGGCATCCACCTCGTGGGTGGTCTGATCGGAACGCTGTACCTCGGCTTCTTCGCCAACGGCTCGGGCCTCATCTACAGCGGTTCGCTGAACCAGCTGATCGTCCAGGCGATCGCGGCCTTCGCGGTGCTGGCGTACTCGTTCGTGCTCGCCTTCGCCATCGGCTTCGCGATCGAGAAGACCATCGGCTTCCGCGTCAAGAACGAGGACGAGATCGCGGGCATCGACACCGTCGTGCACGGCGAAGAGGGCTACGTCCTCTCCGACGTCCGCGGCTGACACCCGCCTCACCCCGAACGGGGCGTCGCCGATTCGTCGGCGGCGCCCCGTTCCGCGTGCCTAGGGTGTGGGTATGGGTACCGCGTCTCGTCTGCTGTCCACCGTCCTGGGCATGTTCCGTTCCACACCGACGGCCCCGCCCGCGCGCCGCTCCGCCCCCGCGCGTCCCGCGTCGCGGCCGAGTGCGCCCCCAGCGACCGAGACGGTGGAGATCGCCCCGCCGAAGCGCCTGACGCTGTCGTACGCACCCGAACGCGACAACGCCCCCGACGGCGGCGAGATCGTGTGGACGTGGGTTCCGTACGAAGAGCGCGACGGGCGCGGCAAGGACCGACCCGTCCTCGTCATCGGTCGAGCGGATGCCACCCGCTCGTACGCCGTACGACTGACGAGCAAGCCGCACGACGGCGACCGACAGTACCTGTCCCTGGGAACGGGGGAGTGGGACCCCCAGCGCCGCCCCTCGTGGGTCGACATCGAGCAGCTCTATCTGGTACATGACGCGGGCATGCGGCGCGAGGCGGCCGCCCTGGACCGCACGCGCTTCGACGCCGTCGCCTCCGCCCTCGCGGCGCGATACGGGTGGTCGCGCCGCTGACGCCACCGCTCCTCCCGCCCGGGCCGGCGCGGAGCCCTTCGTGAGAGCAACGTGAGAGTTCTCTCATCTGGCGGAATTCGTCACGGCCGGGCGTTCGTTCTCGGGCAGGCTCTCGGTACATTTCTGCCGTGCCGTTGGATCCCGATGAGTCGTTCGCACAGGTCGAAGCCGACGTTCGGCGTGCCGAGGTGCGCGCCGCGCAGATGCCGGCCTTCGAGGCGACCGTGGCAAGCATCCGCGGAACGGGCCGCTCGCGCGGCCGAGACGTCGTCGCGCAGGTGGATTCCGCGGGCCGCGTCGTCGACCTGCGGCTGAGCGAAGCCGCCCTCGCCCGAGGGGCGCAGCGCCTGAGCGCCGAGATCCTCGCGACCATCCGCCAGGCCGAGGCCGATGCCCGCGAGAGCACGCTCACGGCTGTGGCCGACCTGCTCGGCGCCGACGACCCCATCGTCGCGCAGTTGCGCGATGCCGAACCCGCCTCGCCCGAGAGGACTCTTCATGGCCGATGACATCGCCGTCGACTTCGATCGACTCCGCCAGCACGCCGCTTTCGTCGACTCCCTCGTGGGCGATGTCGGATCGGCCCTCTCCGTCCTCCGCGGCGGCGATCTGCTCCCCGAGGCGTTCGGTCTGCTGTGCGCCTTCCTGGTGCCCCCCGGGCTCGCTCTGTCGGCGGCCGCCACGGGGCTGCTGGGCGAGGACCAATCCCTCCTCCTGCGCACCGCCGGAGAGCTGCGTCAGACCGCCGACCAGTGGGAGCAGTTCGAGAGCGACACCATCGCGACGATCCGGTCGCTCGAGTCGGCGATGGGGGCGTGATGACCACCGTCGCCCCCGGCACCACCTTCTCGGGCACCCGCGTGATCGAATCGGGCCGCGCTTTGGCCGAGGCTCTGAAGAGCGGCCACTGGCTCGAGGGAGGTATGGCCTTTCTCGACACCCTGGGAGATGCGGCTGCCGCGCTGAGCGATCCCATCGGCACTCTGACCTCGTGTGGTCTCGGCTGGGTCATGGAGCATCTCAAGCCCCTGAGCACCTGGCTCGAGCAGCTCGCCGGCAGCGCCTCGAACGTCGCGTCCGTGGCGTCGCAGTGGGTCTCCGCCGGATCGTCGATGCGTCAGGCCGGTGCCGACCTCACCCGCCGCCTGAGCGATCTCGACGGGATGAGCGGCGGCAGCATCGCCGCGTACGTACGCTTCGCCACCGACGCCGCGGCTCACCTCGGAGCCTCGGGGGAGTGGGCCGAGGCCGCCGCGAGCGGCCTGACTTCCGCCTCGACCCTGGTGGCGAAGATGCAGGGCGTCGTGAAGTCGGCGATCTCGAAGGTCATCGCGACCGCGATCGAGGCGATGGCGGTGGTCGCGGCCTCGTTCGGTCTCGGCATGGGCTACGCCATCGCGCGCGTCGTGATGAAGGTCAACGAGATGGTCAACAAGGTCGTCCGGCCCCTGCGCGCCGTCCTCGGCTCGGTGAAGGCCCTGACCGGTCTCGTGCAGCAGTTGCGCGGCGTCTTCGACCGGACGTCGACCACGACCGCCGCGGCCCTGCAGAAGAGCGCCCAGACCATCCGGATCGACTCCGGGGCCGTCGTCGATGCATCGGATGCCACCCGCTACGGAAACATCGCCGCACACGACCTCACCGTCAAGGGTCAGCGCGCCGACGGGGTCGCCTACCGCCCCTTCGCCGTCTCGGGCGAGCACGCCTCGGGGGATTTCTCCCTCAGCGGCTCGGGGGCGCTCTCCGGCGCCCCGACGCCGGATGGCGCCGTGATGGGTCAGGCCTCCGGCGGGGCCGGCAGTGCGGGCGGTGCACTCGGGGGAGTGTCCGCGCTCGATGCGAAGTCCGTCTCCGGCGTCCACAGCGGAAGTACCGGAGCGCTCATCGGCGGGACCGCCGGGGGAGCCGCCCTGGCTGCGACCTCGGTGTCGTCCGCTTCCGGCACGGGTCCCGGTGGCCTGCGCCCGCCGATGGCCGGGGCCGGCACCTCACAGGGAGCAGGAGCGGGGAGCCGTCAGAAGCTCGGTCAGCGCCGCCGCGATCTGCGCGTGGTCATCGAAGACGACTGACCCGCGGTTCGACGACGCCCCGGCGTCCGGCTCACGACGGCCGGGTGCCGGGGCGATTCGTCGTGGCGTGGCACGCTCCGGACGGATCGCAGGAGCACGAGCCGCGCGAAAGCGCGCCGAGCACCCCGCGGCATTCGGAAAGCAGAAAACCCCCGGAGAACCGGGGGTCTGACTGTGGGCGATGCCGGACTCGAACCGACGACCTCTTCCGTGTGAAGGAAGCGCGCTACCAACTGCGCCAATCGCCCTCATCCCGAACGGGACTCATCGATCGTACCGGATGCCGAGAGGTGCTTCGAACCAGTCCGCGAAGACACGCGCGGGCCGCGCCCCGTTTTGCGCCCGCGCTGAGATCGGGTAATGTCTTACGAGTGCTCGGGGCAAGCCCCGGGAACGAAATGCGGATGTAGCGCAGTTGGTAGCGCACAACCTTGCCAAGGTTGGGGTCGCGAGTTCGAGTCTCGTCATCCGCTCGAGTGGAGGGATCTCCGTCTGGGAAACCGGCGGAGAATCACGACACGTGGGTCGAACCACATCACGGTGGCGTGGCCGAGCGGCTAGGCACCGGCCTGCAAAGCCGTTTACACGGGTTCGAATCCCGTCGCCACCTCAACTCACAAGAGAACAGCCTGTACAGGCGCGATTGGCGCAGCGGTAGCGCGCTTCCCTGACACGGAAGAGGTCACTGGTTCGATCCCAGTATCGCGCACCACCTGAGAAGCCCCCGGTTCGCCGGGGGTTTCGTCGTTTGTGGTCCTTCATCCTTCCCGGACTGCGTCGTCTGCACGATGTGCGCCGAAGAAGGACCGGGTGTCGAACCCCGCGCGGGCCGCGACGGCGACGAGGGGGCGGGGTGATCGTTCCCGCCGCCAGAAAGGGGGGCTGCGGAGTGCCTGGCGGCGGGAACGAGACGACACTATGACGTGTCCACCGTATGGGGGACACGATCGGGAGACTCTTGCGGTCTCCTTGCGCTGATCTTGCGCTCGCTTTGAGCTTGGGGCGACCGCGCACAGTGGACGCATCGACGGCTCTCAGTATCGTGACCGGCACGTCTGCCGTCCCCGCGCAGATGCCCGGTTCCGCACCGGGCGGATCAGGAAGCGAGACCACGCGATGAGCGAAGCCCCCCTCTTCTCCACCCCGTCTGGACTCATCCGCGGTCGTCGCGACGGCTCGGTGGTGCGGGCCACCGGCATCCCCTATGCCCGTGCGGAGCGCTTCGAGAAGCCGCAGCCCGTGGCGGACCGACCCGAGGGCGACGTCCTCGATGCGGTGGACCCCGCGCCCGCCTCGCCGCAGGCCCCCACCGAACTCATCGACGCCCTGGGCGATCAGACCGGCGGGCTCCCGATCGACGAACACTGCCAGCACCTGTCGATCACGCTCCCGTCCGACCGAGCCGACGACGCGGAGCTTCTGCCGGTGATGGTGTGGGTGCACGGCGGGGGCTATACGAGCGGCGCCGGCGACCTCCCCGTGTACGACCCGGCGGTGCTCGTGACCGAGCAGAACGTCGTCGTCGTCACCGTGACCTACCGCCTCGGCGTGTTGGGGTACCTCGGCGACGGAGCGGATCGCCCCGCCAATCTCGGCCTGCTCGACCAGCTCGCCGCCTTCGAGTGGGTGCAGCGGAACATCTCGGCGTTCGGGGGAGATCCCGGCCGTGTGACAGCCTTCGGTCAGTCCGCGGGTGCCGATGCCGTCCTGCACCTCATGGCGATCGACCGCGCCCGCGGACTCTTCTCTCGCGCGATCGTGCAGAGCGCGCCGCTGGCGACCATGGGCGCGCGCACGAAGCTCGCGGCGACGATGAGCACCGCCTCCGCGCGCCTCACCCGGGACACCCCGGAGGGCGACCTGATGACCGTGCAGGCGAAGGCCCTCGGAGCCGCTCGCGGCTTCGGGCGTTTCTCGCTGATGCCGTTCGCACCGCAGCCGGGCTTCGACCCGCTCCCGCCCGAGGACGAGATCGCCGACCGGTGGTTCGAGCGGGCCGCCGGCATCCCTCTGCTCATCGGCGTGACCGCGGAGGAGACGCGTCTGTTCCTGCCGCGGGTCCCCGCGCTGGAGCGCCTCCGCGCCGTGCCGCGCCTGCACGCGCTCGCCTCGACGGCTCTCGACACCGCCATGAACGCCTTCGTGTACGGCCGGCCCGCCCGTCGCCTCGCTCGCGCCTACCGCCGCGCCGGAGGGACCGTGCTGCGCTACGTCTTCCGGTGGCGGGCGAACGAGATGTACCGCGCGTCCCACGCGATCGAGGTGCCCTTCGTGTTCGGCACCGAGACGATCGGCACGCATCTCGCCCCGTACGCCGGAGCGCGCCCCGACGATCTCGCCGAGGTGGGCCGACGCATCCGCGCCCTGTGGGGCGGCTTCGCGCACGGGCGCCTCGGTGAGATGGCATCCGTCCCGGGGGTTCTCGACCTCTACGGACAGCGAGGCGGGCCCTCGGCACAACCGGTCATGGCCGATCCGCCGGCGCGCTACGGTGACAGCATGACCGTTCCCGACACGCAGTGGCGTGAGATCGCCGCGTCGCCGTTCGTCTCGCTCGGCACATACCGCCGCAACGGTGCGCGCGTCGCCGTTCCGGTGTGGATCGCGCGCGACGGCGATGAGCTGGTCGTCACGAGCGAGCGTGCCACGGGCAAGGTCAAGCGCCTTCGCAACGACCCTCGCGTGACCCTGCAGCCCTGCAGCCGGATGGGGAAGGTGGAGCCGGATGCCATCCGGGTCGAGGCCCAGGCCCGCATCGCCGGACCCGCGACCGACGACACCCGCGCGGATGCCGCCCTCAAGCGCAAATACGGCCTCCAGTACCGCGCGATCCTCGGCTTCGAGGCCTTGGTGCGACGGGTCCAGCGCAAGCCCGGTGACCGCGTGATCCTGCGCATCTCGCGCGGCGCCTGATCCGCGGCATCCCTCCGTCCGCTGCGCGCGCCTCGTTATCCTCGAACCGCAACATCGCGCAAGGGGGTTTGCGTTCCCGGGTGTTTCGGGAGACGGTGCACGAAGAGAGAACGGTTGCCGCCCCCCGACCTCCGTGTTCCACTTCTCGCCGAGAGGCGCCGGGTCCGTGGCGGCGGTGACGGGGGTCGACATGGGCAAGTTCATCTACGACGGCAACATCAAGGTCGATTTCGAGGATCGGCTGCTCGCGCATCTGCAAGCCGTGATCATGGCGAAGGTCCGCCGCGGCGAGAGCTTCCCGTTCACGTGGAAAGACGACATGAGCACGGGCGGCGGTCGAACCACCGTCTACATCCACCCGTACGTCTCGCTGGTGTTCAAGTTCCACGGCAGCCGCACGCCGCAGCTCAGCACCCCGTGGCTGCACGCGCTGACCTACAACGCCAACTCCGGCCGCGGGCTGTACGTAGTGACCGAACCCGACGAGTTCACCCCGCGCGACGGCGCGCGGCGCGAGGAGATGGTGTTCAGCGAGGTTCCGAACGACCAGGCTCCGCACTCCGTCCACAGCTGAGCGGGGAATGGATGCCGACACCCCGGCGGTTGCACCGGTCATGAGCGACTGGACCACCGCCAAGCCGTACTTCGAGACCGACGCCGTCGCCCACCTCGCGACGCTGATGCGCGACGGCTCCCCGCACTCCATCCCGCTGTGGGTCGGGGTCGACGGCGAGCGGCTCATGCTCTTCACCGAGGTCGACACCCTCAAGGACCGCAACCTCACGCGCGACCCGCGCGTGGCCATCTCGGTCACCGCCGCCGACAACGCCTACTCGATGGCCTTCGTGCGCGGGGTGGCCGTCGAGCGGATCGACGGAGACGCCGCCCTACCCTACGTCGACCGCATCGCGCGGCTGTACACCGGCGAGGACTACGGCCTGCGCGAGGGGCTCGCCGTCTGGTTCATCGAGCCGCGCAAGGCGTGGTCGCGCTCCTACGAGGACTGAGCGCTCACCACACCAGCGGCAGGACACCCAGGAACAGGATCAGCGGGGCGATCACCGCTCCCAGCAGGACGAAACGGCTCCAGCGCACCTCGACACCCGCGGCCACGAGCCGGTCGTGCCACAGAAGGGTCGCCAGCGACGCCCACGGCGTGACGATGGGGCCGGCGTTCACGCCGATCAGCAGCGCCGCGAGGCGCGCGGGCGAGCCCGCCACCGACTCGAGGGCGAGGTAGGCGGGCAGGTTGTTGATGCCGTTCGCCGCGAGAGCGCCGACGCCCGCCACCTGCCAGAGCGAGACGAGATCGTCGCCCGAACCGGCGAGGACGGCGGTGATCCGACCGATGCCGAGCGCCTCGAGGGCACCGACGGCGAGGAAGAGGCCGCCCGCGAACACCAGGAGCGACCACGGCACCAGACGGATGCCGAGAGCCCTGGGCGCGCGCCAGGCGAACGCGGCGATGAGCACGACCGCGGCGCCGGTGGCCGGCATCCAGGGTTCGAGTCCGACGACCAGCAGCGGCAGGAGCGCGACGGTCACGATCGCCGAGACGCGCAGCAGGAGCCGATCCGAGACCTCGGGGGCGGCGGCATCCGGATACGTCTTCGGAAGGCGCCGCAGGAACACCACCGTCAGCACGATGACCGACACCGCGATCGCTATGAGCGCCGAGGGGCCCAGCAGCGCGAGGAAGGCGATCGGGTCGTGCCCGCCGCCCAGAGCCTCGGATGCCAGCAGGTTGGTGAGATTCGACACCGGCAGCACCAGCGACGCGGTGTTGGCGAGCACGACGGTGACGAACGCGAAGGGAAGGGGGTTCAGTTTGCGGGCGACGGCCATCGCCACGACCACCGGCGTCAACAGGACCGCGGTGGTGTCGAGCGAGAGAAACGCCGTCGCCACGGTGGCCAGGGCCACCACGAGCACCCACAGCAACGCCGTGCGCCCGCGCGCGAGCCTCGCCAGGCGCGCGGCCACGACGTCGAACAGCCCCGCCTTCGACGCCAGTTCGGCGACGATCGTCACCGCCACGACGAACAGCAGGATGGGCCAGACGCGGTCGGCGACGGCGAGAGCGGCGTCGGCGGGGAAGACGCCGGTGAGCAGCGCGATGATCCCGAGGACCCAGAGCACGCCGCCGATGATGGCCAAAGTCACCGCTCCACTATGAGGCACGCCGCGTGCCGCCGAGACCACGACCGCCCGGTAGCCTGGAAAGGACCCTTCAGGAGATGTTCTGTGACTGATTTCCCCGCCGATGGCTTCGCCCTCTTCCCCGACCGTTCGGTCGTCGCTCTGCGCGTGAACGGGGAGTTGAAAGACCTGGCCACGACCGTGACGGCCGCCGACCAGGTGGAGCCGGTCACCATCGACAGCGCCGACGGCCTGTCGATCCTGCGCCACTCGACCGCGCACGTGCTCGCGCAGGCCGTGCAGCGTGTCAAGCCCCAGGCCAACCTCGGTATCGGTCCGCCGGTCACCGACGGGTTCTACTACGACTTCCAGGTCGACGATCCCTTCACCCCCGACGACCTCAAGGTCATCAAGAAGGAGATGGAGCGCATCGTCCGCGAGAACCAGCGGTTCGTGCGCCGCGTCGTCACCGACGAGGAGGCCCGCGCCGAGCTCGCCGGCGAGCCGTTCAAGCTCGAGCTGATCGGCCTCAAGGGCGGATCGGCCGAGGCGGCAGAGGGCGCCTCCGTCGAGGTCGGCGCCGGCGAGCTGACGATCTACGACAACGTCACCCGCGACGGCGAGACCGCGTGGAAAGACCTCTGCCGCGGACCCCACGTGCCCGGCACGCGCCTGCTCGGCAACGGCTGGGACCTCACCCGCATCGCGGGCGCCTACTGGCGCGGCAGCGAGAAGAACCCGCAGCTGCAGCGCATCTACGGCACCGCGTGGCCCACGAAGGACGAGTTGCGCGCCTACCAGCACCGTCTCGAGGAGGCCGCCAAGCGCGACCACCGCAAGCTCGGCAAGGAGCTCGACCTGTTCTCGTTCCCCGACGAGATCGGGCCCGGGCTCTCGGTGTTCCACCCCAAGGGCGGCATCATCCGCTACGAGATCGAGCGCTACATGCGCGAGCGGCTGCTCGCGAGCGGCTACGAGGTCGTGAACACCCCGCACATCACCAAGGGCGACCTGTTCATGACGAGCGGTCACCTGCAGTGGTACGCCGACGGCATGTACCCCCCGATGGTGCTCGACGAGGTCGTGGACGCCGACGGGCACGTCTCGCGCGAGGGCCAGGAGTACTACCTGAAGCCCATGAACTGCCCGTTCCACAACCTGATCTTCCGCTCGCGCGGTCGCAGCTATCGCGAGCTGCCCCTGCGCCTCAGCGAGTTCGGGTCGGTCTACCGCTACGAGAAGAGCGGAACCCTCGCGGGCCTGACGCGCGTGCGCGGCATGACCCAGGACGACACGCACATCTACGTCACCGCCGACCAGGTGAAGGGCGAGCTGACCCACAGCCTCGACTTCGTGCTGCAGACCCTGCGGGACTACGGCCTCAACGACTTCTACCTCGAGCTGTCGACGAAGGAGGAGGGCAACCCGAAGTTCATCGGCGACGACACCCTCTGGACCGAGGCGACCGAGACGCTGCGCGAGGTCGCCGAGGCTTCGGGCCTGGAGCTCGTGCCCGACCCGGGCGGGGCGGCGTTCTACGGCCCCAAGATCTCGGTGCAGGCGCGCGATGCGATCGGGCGCACCTGGCAGATGTCGACCATCCAGCTCGACTTCAACCAGCCCGAGCGCTTTGAGCTCGAGTACACCGGCCCCGACGGCGAGAAGCATCGCCCGGTGATGATCCACCGCGCCCTGTTCGGCTCGGTCGAGCGCTTCTTCGCGATCCTGCTCGAGCACTACGCCGGCGCCTTCCCGGTGTGGCTCGCCCCCGTGCAGGTCGTGGCCGTTCCCGTCGCCGCCGAGTACGGCGACTACCTCCAGGGCATCGTCGCCGACTTGAAGTCGAAGGGCGTCCGGGCCGAGGCCGACCACAGCGACGACCGCATGCAGAAGAAGATCCGCACGCACACCACGCAGAAGGTGCCGCTCATGCTGATCGCTGGAGAGCAGGACCGCTCGAACGGGACGGTCTCATTCCGCTTCCGCGACGGCACGCAGCTCAACGGCATCCCGGTCGACGAGGCGGTCGCGCGCATCACCGGCGCGATCACCGCCCGCACCCTCGTCAACACCGCCGAGGACCTCGCGTGACGAGCGATCCGGATGCCGCTGCGGCGGGCTCGTCGCCGATGACCGGTCCGACGCCCGCCGTCGGCGGGTCCGGATCACCGACGACCGACGCCGAACTCGTCGACGCCATGACCCTGCCGGGCGTGCCCGACGAGTTCCAGCGCCTCTGGACGCCTCACCGGATGGCCTACATCTCCGCCGGGCGCGAGCCGATGGAGCAGAACTGTCCGTTCTGCGCCGCCCCCGAGAAATCGGACGAGGACGGCCTGATCGTCGCGCGCGGCAAGACCGCCTACGTGCTGCTCAACCTGTTCCCGTACAACTCCGGACACCTGCTGGTGTGCCCGTATCGCCACATCGCGACCTACGACCAGGCCACCGATGAGGAGGTCGCCGAGATCGGCGCCCTCACCCAGCGCGGAATGCGGGTGCTGCGCGCGGTGTCGAACTGCGACGGCTTCAACCTCGGCATGAACCAGGGAGCGATCGCGGGGGCCGGCGTCGACGCGCACCTGCACCAGCACATCGTTCCCCGGTGGGCGTCGGATGCCAATTTCTTCCCGATCATCGCGAAGACGAAGGCCCTGCCGCAGCTGCTCGGAGACGTGCGACGCACGGTCTCCGAGGCCTGGGGTGCGTGAACGGGGTTATCCACAACCCCCGCCCACGGGGAGCGCGCTCTCGCTAACGTGACGGCATGAACGCTCGGACTCGCCCCCTGCTTCTCTCCGCGATCCTCACCGCCGTGCTGCTCGCGACCACAGCCTGCATCCCGCTCCCGAGTCCTCTCCCGCCCGACGCCGCGGCCTCGGCTTCCGACGCCGCGCAGAGTCCCGCGCCCGAGGAGTCGACCACGGTCGAGCCCGACGACGTCGGCGACGTGTTCGCGGAGCGCGAGGAGTACTTCCGCGAGCAGCAGCTGCCGATGGACGGCTCGCCCCTGGTCGCCGTGACGCCCGCGCAGAAGGAGTTCATCGCGGAACAGCGGGCCTACGTCGAGCAGCAGGGGTCGACCTGGACCTCTGCCGACGAGAACCTCGCCCTCGCCCTCGCCGGGGACGCGTGCGAGACGGCGATCCTCAACCGCCACCAGGTCGACGCCACGACCCTGAACACGCACGTCGCCACCTCGCCGCTGTTCGCCCAGCTCGTACCGAGCGATCTGCAGGGAGCCGCTCGCATGCAGGCCGAGAAGCCGATCGCGAGCGTCATGGTCTTCGGCGCGACCTTCATGTGCCCCGAAGACGGAGACGCCTGGGTCGCGGCGTACCGAGAGGTCTACGGGGGCTGAACCGCCACACCCCGTCGAGGCGGGTCAGCGCACCTGACGGACGGCGAACTGCAGGCGCGGGTGGGCGTAGGCCTCTTGCGACTCCACGAGGCGCAGTTCGCGCGAGCCCGACTCGAACGTGTTCGAGAGCAGGTCGAACACACTGGATGCCGTGCGGGCCAGCGCATCGGCCGCGTCGCCGCTGCGGCGATAGTGTGCGGTGAAGAGAGCTGCGGTGACATCGCCCGAGCCGTTCGCCTTCATCGGGATGAGCGGCGTCTGCACGATCCAGGCGCCGGAGTCGTCGATGACCATCATCTCGATGGTGTCGGGCTCACGGTCGGGGCGTTCGACGCTCGTGACGAGGATCGTGCGCGGGCCGCGCTCGCGCACGAGGTCGGCCGACGCGAGGGTCGAGTCGATAGTGTCGGGCTCAGTGCCGGTGAGGAAGCCGAGCTCGAACTGGTTCGGGGTGAGGATGTCGGCCACCGGCACGACGCGCTCGCGCAGAAGGTCGGGGATCGCGGGCGCCACGAAGCAGCCCGACTTGGCGTTGCCCATCACGGGGTCGCAGGCGTAGACGGCATCCGGATTCGCCTTCTTGACCCGCGCGACGGCGTCGATGATGACGTCGGCGATACCCTCGCCGCCCTGATAGCCGGAGAGAACGACGTCGATCTCGGGGAAGACGCCGCGATCTTCGATTCCCGCGAGCACATCGGCGACGTCGGAGGGCGAGATCAGCGGTCCGCGCCACGCGCCGTAGCCGGTGTGGTTCGAGAAGTTGACCGTGTAGACGGGTAGAACCTCGACGCCGATGCGCTGGAGGGGGAAGACGGCGGCGGAGTTGCCGACGTGCCCGAACGCGACGGCGGACTGGATCGAGAGAACCTTCATGCCTCGATCCTCCCACCTCGGCCACCCGGGCGGAGCGCGCCCGCCGCGGCGGCGAGGTCGTCGGCGAGGGCGGCGGCCGAGGCCTCGTCGAGATCGTGCACGGTGAGGCGGAGGAACGCCCCCGCGGGGTCGGGGGAGAGGAAGAAGGGGTCGCCCTCACGCACCAGCCAGCCGCGACGCATGAGCTCCTCCCGCACACGGGCCGCGGGCACCGGAAGGGGCACCCAGAGGTTCAACCCGTCGCCGGGGGTCACGGGGAGCCCGCGTCCGGTGAGCGCCGCCGCGAACGCCGCGTTGCGCGCGGCGTAATGCTCGGCGGCCGCCTCGATGCCGGCGCGCACGGCGTCGTCGGTGACGAGGGCGAGGGTCATGCGCTGCAGGATGTGGCTCACCCATGTCGTGCCGGGCGTGAGGCGCACGGCGAGGCCGTCGGCGGTATCGGGATCGGATGCCGTGACGGCGAGGCACGTGTCGGGTCCGAGGAACTTCGACATCGAGCGGATGCGCGCCCAGCGCCGCTGCGCCGGACCGATGACGGAGTGCAGGGGAGCACGCGACAGCAGGGAGAAATGGTCGTCCTCGATCACGAGGACGTAGGGGTGCCCGGCCAGCACCTCGCGCAGGGCCGCGGCGCGATCGGCGCTCAGGCTCGCCCCCGTGGGGTTGTGCGCGCGGGGCGTGCAGATCACGGCGCGAACGCCGGCGTCCAGGGCCGCGCGCAGTCCCTCGACGGTCATGCCCTCGGCATCCACCGCCACCGGCACCGCCCGATATCCGCCGGTACGGACCGTGTGCAGGGCCGACAGGAAGCACGGGTCCTCCAGCGCCACGGCGTCGTCGCGCTGCAGGGCCTGGGCGAGCAGACGCTCGATCGCGTCGCTCGCACCGCTCGTGACGGTGATGAGCAGGTCGTCGTGGGGGAGCTGGTCGGCCATCCATCCGCGGGCCCAGGCCTCGAGGCCCGGGTCGATGACCGGCTCGCCGTAGAGCACGGGTCGGGTCGAGCGCGCGAGCGCGGCGGTGGGGTCGGGGATCAGGGCGGGGTCGGGGTTGCCCGTGCCGACGTCGCGCAGCACCGTGCCGGGGGCGTATCCCTCCTGGGCGACCGCGGTGCGATCGGCCACGCGCGTGCCGCTGCGGCCGCGGGCCTCGACGAGCCCGGCCTGAGCGAGCTGACGGTAGGCGGCGACCACCGTGTTGCGGTTGACGCCGAGGTCGGCGGCCACGGCCCGCACCGAGGGCAGCAGCGTGCCCGGAGCGAGTTCTCCGCGCTCGATACGCTCTCGCAGATCGGCGGCGATACCGGATGCCGAACGGCCGGTCATGTCGATGGTCATAGGCCCCCCTGGGTCGTCGTCCAGCCTATGTCCTGCGCCATGCTACGGTTTGGCCTAAGCCAATGAATCGCGCCCCGAAGCGCGGAACGCGCACCCACGGTGCGGAACGGAGTGGACATGACCGACACCGGAACCTCCCGCGTCAAGCGCGGTCTCGCCGAGATGCTCAAGGGCGGCGTCATCATGGACGTCGTCACCGCCGAGCAGGCCCGCATCGCCGAAGACGCCGGCGCCGTCGCCGTCATGGCGCTCGAGCGCGTGCCCGCAGACATCCGCGCCCAGGGCGGCGTCGCCCGCATGAGCGACCCCGACCTGATCGACGACATCATCGCGTCGGTCTCGATCCCCGTCATGGCGAAGGCCCGCATCGGCCACTTCGTCGAGGCGCAGATCCTGCAGGAGCTCGGCGTCGACTACATCGACGAGTCCGAGGTTCTCTCGCCCGCCGACTACGTCAACCACATCGACAAGTGGAACTTCACCGTCCCCTTCGTCTGCGGCGCGACGAACCTCGGCGAGGCCCTGCGTCGCATCACCGAGGGCGCGGCGATGATCCGCTCCAAGGGCGAGGCGGGCACCGGAGACGTGTCCGAGGCCACCAAGCACATCCGCACGATCCGCAGCGAGATCAACGCCTTCCGCGCCAAGACGAAGGACGAGCTCTACGTCGCGGCCAAGGAGCTGCAGGCCCCCTACGACCTCGTCGCCGAGATCGCCGAGACCGGCGAGCTCCCCGTCGTGCTCTTCACCGCCGGGGGAGTGGCCACTCCGGCCGACGCCGCCATGATGATGCAGCTCGGCGCCGACGGCGTGTTCGTCGGCTCGGGCATCTTCAAGTCGGGCAACCCGGCTCAGCGCGCGGCGGCGATCGTGAAGGCCACCACCTTCCACGATGACCCCAAGGTCGTGGCCGACGCCTCGCGTGGGCTCGGCGAGGCGATGGTCGGCATCAACGTCGCCGACCTCCCCGCCCCGCACCGCCTGGCCGAGCGTGGCTGGTAACACCCCGCGCGTCGGCGTTCTCGCCCTCCAGGGCGATGTGCGCGAGCACCTCGCGGTGTTGACCGCCCTCGGCGCCGACGCGCGACCCGTGCGTCGGCCCGAGGAGCTCGCCGCCGTGGAGGGCCTGGTCCTTCCCGGCGGCGAGTCGAGCGTGATCGACAAGCTCGCACGCGCCTTCGCCCTGTTCGACCCGATCCGTGCGGCGATCGCCGACGGGATGCCCATGTACGGCACGTGCGCGGGACTCATCCTGCTCGCCGACCGCATCGACGGCGCGATCACCGGTCAGCGCACCTTCGGCGGCATCGACGCGCGCGTCGCCCGCAACGTCTTCGGCAGCCAGACCGCCTCGTTCGAGACCGACCTCGACGTCCCCGCCCTGGGCGACCCGCCGGTCCACGCCGTCTTCATCCGTGCGCCCGCCGTGGTGGAGTGGGGTCCGGATGCCACGCCCCTGGCGACCCTCGCCGACGGGCGCGTCGTGGCGATCGAGCAGGGTGCACTGCTCGGCACCGCGTTCCACCCCGAATCGACGGGGGAGACACGGTTTCACCGCCGCTTCCTCGACCACGTCGCCGCCAGACGCGGCATCCGTGCCCCCGCGCTCTAGACTGGAAGCTATGTCCGGACACTCCAAATGGGCCACGACCAAACACAAGAAGGCGGTCATCGACTCCCGTCGCGCCAAGTCGTGGGCCAAGCTCATCAAGAACATCGAGGTCGCGGCGAAGCTCGGTGGAGCCGACCTCCAGGGCAACCCCACCCTCTTCGACGCCGTCCTCAAGGCGAAGAAGACCTCGGTCCCCAAAGACAACATCGACCGCGCCATCAAGCGCGGTGCCGGTATCGGCGGCGAAGCCGTCGAGTACTCCTCGATCATGTACGAGGGCTACGGACCCAACGGTGTGGCCTTCCTCATCGAGTGTCTGACCGACAACAAGAACCGCGCCGCGGCCGAGGTGCGCACCGCCCTCAGCCGTAACGGCGGCACCCTCGCCGACCCGGGCAGCGTCGCCTACAACTTCAGCCGCAAGGGCGTCATCGTGGTCCCCTCCGAGGGCACGACCGAAGACGACGTCATGCTCGCCGTCCTCGAGGCGGGCGCCGAAGAGGTCGAGCCGCACGGCGACGGCTTCGGCGTCATCACCGAGGCCTCCGACCTCGTGTCGGTGCGCAGCGCGCTGCAGGATGCCGGCATCGAGTACGACTCCGCCGACGTCGAGTTCGTCCCCTCGCTCAAGGTGGAGGTCGACGCCGACACCGCCCGCAAGGTGTTCCGCCTCATCGACGCCCTCGAAGACAGCGACGACGTGCAGAACGTCTACACGAACTTCGACATGAGCGCCGAGGTGCAGGCCGAGCTCGAGAACGACGAGTAAGGGCGCGCCCTCGATCGCGACACGGCCCCTGCGCTTAGCGTGGGGGCCGTGTCTCGTTCCCTCCGCGTCCTCGGAATAGACCCCGGCCTGACCCGCTGCGGCATCGGGGTCGTCGACGTCTCGCCCAACCGCACGGCATCCCTCGTGCACGTGGGTGTCGCGCGTTCCGCGCCGGGCGATCCGATCGAGAAGCGTCTCGCGGCGATCGCCGCCGGCATCCGCGAGGTCCTCGTCACCCACCAGCCGCACGTCGTCGCCGTCGAGCGGGTCTTCGCCCAGAACAACCGGCACTCGGTGATGGGCACGGCCCAGGCCAGCGGCATCGCGCTGCTGCTCGCCGCCGAGCACGGCCTGACCGCCGCGACCCACACCCCCAGCGAGGTGAAGGCCGCTATCACCGGATACGGCTCCGCCGACAAGCTGCAGGTGCAGACGATGGTGGCTCGAGTGCTGCGGCTCGATGCGCTTCCCCAGCCCGCGGACGCCGCCGATGCCCTGGCCATCGCCCTGTGCCACGCCTGGCGCGGGGGAGCGGTCGCCGCCTCGGGCGAGGATGCGCTGACCCCCGCACAGAAGGCGTGGAGGGATGCCGAGAAGAAGCGCACCCCGCCGACGCGTGTCGCTCGAACACATGTACGAACCGGCGCGTAGGCTGTCGGGATGATCTCCTCGCTGCACGGAACGGCGGCTCACGTCGCCGACGACTCGTTGATCATCGTGGTCGGAGGAGTCGGCTTCTCCGTCTCGGTCACCGCTCAGCTCGCGCGCACGGTGCACGTCGGCGACGACGTCCACCTGCACACGAACCTCATCGTGCGCGAGGACGCCCTGTCGCTCTTCGGCTTCGAAACCCGCGAAGAGCTCACCGTCTTCACGCAGCTGATCAGCGTCACCGGCGTCGGCCCGAAGTCTGCCCTCGGGGTGCTGTCGTCGCTCACCGTGCCGCAGATCGCCCAGGCGGTGGCCGACGACGACGACGCCCCGTTCCGCCGGGTCTCGGGCATCGGCCCGAAGACCGCGAAGCTCATCGTCGTGCAGCTCGCCGGCAAGCTGCAGGTCGCGCCGTCCGCGGCTCCCGCAGCCACCTCACCGCACGGCCAGGTGCCCGTACAGGTCACGCAGGCCCTCGTGGGCCTGGGTTGGACGGAACGGACGGCGGCCGAGGCCGTGGCATCCGTCGCCGAAATCGCCTCCGAAGCCGACCGCGCCTCGGTCCAGTCGTTGCTCCGACTCACGCTCGCCCTGCTGGGCCCCGCCCGCAAGGAGAGCGTGAGTGGCTGACGTCCGAGACGCCGGTACCCCCGACGACGAGGTCGAACTCGCGATCGAGGGCGCGCTGCGTCCCACCTCGCTCGCGGAGTTCGTCGGCCAGCAGAAGGTGCGCGGACAGCTGCAGCTGCTGCTCGACGCCGCGCGGATCCAACAGCGCTCGCCCGACCACATCCTGCTCTCGGGTCCTCCGGGGCTCGGCAAGACCACCCTCGCGATGATCGTCGCCCACGAGAGCGGGCGGCCGCTGCGCTTGTCGAGCGGTCCCGCGATCCAGCACGCGGGCGACCTCGCGGCCCTGCTGTCGTCGCTCACGCCGGGGGAGGTGCTCTTCATCGACGAGATCCACCGCATGGCACGCTCGGCCGAAGAGATGCTGTACCTCGCGATGGAGGACTTCCGCATCGACATCATGGTCGGAAAGGGCGCGGGTGCGACCAGCATCCCCCTCGACCTCGCCCCGTTCACCCTGGTGGGGGCCACGACACGCGCGGGGCTGCTGCCGAATCCCCTCCGGGATCGGTTCGGTTTCACCGCCCACCTCGAGTATTACGAGCCGGAAGAGCTGGAGCGGGTCGTGTCGCGCTCGGCATCCATGCTCGACGTCGGTCTTCCGGGCAACGCGCGCTCCGAGATCGCCCGTCGCTCGCGGGGGACGCCGCGTATCGCGAACCGACTGCTCCGGCGCGTGCGCGACTACCTCGTCGTCAACGGACCCTCGACCGGTACCGACGAGGGGCACGCCGATGTGCGGACGGTCGGCGCCGCCCTCGATCTGTACGACGTGGATGCCATCGGGCTCGACCGCCTCGACCGAGCCGTCCTCGACGCCCTCGTTCGCCGGTTCCGCGGGGGACCGGTGGGGCTCAGCACCCTCGCCGTGGCGGTGGGAGAAGAGCCCGAGACCATCGAATCCGTCGTCGAGCCCTACCTCGTGCGCATCGGATTCATGGGCCGCACGCCCCGCGGACGCGTGGCCACTCCCGAGGCGTACGACCACCTCGGCGCCCCCCATCCCGACGGCATGCTCCGGTTCAGCCAGGGGTCATGACCTATACTCGGCGGGGGATTCCCCGACCCACGCTAGGCAGTGCCGCACGGCGCGCCTGATCTGAAAGGTGCACCGCCTCCATGGACTCCAGTTTCCTCCTGCTCATTCTGTTCGCGGGCCTGCTCGTCTTCATGTTCCTGAGCTCCCGCCGTCGCATGAAGAAGCAGAAGGCCGAGCTCGAGCAGAAGGCCCGCGAGACGGTCCCCGGCGCCGAGGTGCTGCTGCAGGGCGGGCTCTACGGCACCATCGTCGAGTACGACGGTGAAGACCTCGACAAGCCCGCGCACGTCGAGATCGCGCCCGGCGTGGTCATCAAGGTGCACAGCCAGGCGATCCTCCGCATCGTCGACTCCGCTGCGGGCACCGTGACCGAGGACGAGTACATCGAAGCCGAAGAGACCGAGGCCGAGTACGTCGCCGGTGTCGCCGACGGCGACATCACCTCGATCAGCGACGACCAGCGCGCTGCCCGCCAGCACGCCGCCGACGCCGAGCGCGACGACAAGGACCGCCCCGCGGTCTGATCGCCCTCACCCGCCTTTTCGTTCACCGCCGCACAGAAAGCCGACTCCGTGGCGCCCTCGACTCCCGTCCGTCACGCCTGGCGCGTTTTGACCGGATTGCTCGCCATCACCGGCGTGCTCTTCGGCATCAACGCGCTGGGCGTGTACGTGTTCAACGCCAGTTCCTGGACCCCCGAGCTCGCGCTCGACCTCCAGGGCGGTACGCAGATCATCCTGCAAGCCCAGACCACCGACGGCGCCGCGCCCGACGGCGAACAGCTGGCGCAGGCCGTCACGATCATCCGCCAGCGCGTCGACGCGTCGGGCGTGGGTGAAGCCGACGTCGCCACCGAGGGTGGCCGCAACATCGTCGTGCAGATCCCCGGCCAGGCCGACGAGGCCACGCGTCAGCGCATCCAGAGCTCGGCTCAGCTTCAACTGCGCCCGGTGCTCTTCACCGGTTCGCCGGCGACCACGTTCGTGGGGCAGGACGGCGTGACCACGCCGTACCCGACGCCCGACCCGAACCTGCCGTCGACGCCCACCGCCTCGCCGACCAACGCGAGCGACCCGGCGTACATCACCCCGGCCCTGCAGGCGCAGTTCCTCGCGTACGACTGCGCGAACCCGCCGAGCAACCCCGCGCAGGCCCCGGCCGACCAGCCGATGATCACGTGCGGGACGAACGACGGGCAGAAGTACATCCTCGGCCCCGTCGAGCTCGACGGCACCGACATCTCGAACGCGACCAACGGCCAGGAGCAGAACACAGGGCAGTGGGCGGTCAACCTCGTCTTCAACGACCAGGGCACGCAGAAGTTCGCCGAGATCAGTCAGCGCCTCTACGGCGCGCAGCCGCCGCTGAACCAGTTCGCGTTCGTGCTCGACGGCTCGGTGCTGTCGGCCCCGTCGATGAACGGCATCATCGTAGACGGTCGCCCCAGCATCACCGGCTCGTTCACGCAGGAGTCGTCGAAGGCCCTCGCCGACCAGCTCAAGTACGGCGCGCTGCCGCTGAGCTTCCAGGTCGTCAGCTCCGACACCGTGTCGGCGACGCTCGGATCGCAGCAACTGCAGGTCGGCTTCATCGCCGGTCTCATCGGCCTCGGGCTCGTCGCGATCTACTCGCTGATCGTGTACCGAGCGCTCGGGACGGTGATCATCGCCTCCCTCGGCGTGATGGCGGTCCTGACCTATCTGGCCCTGTGCATCCTCGCTTGGCGCGCCGGATTCCGCCTGTCGCTGGCCGGTGTGGCCGGCCTCATCGTGACCATCGGCTTCACCGCCGACTCGTTCATCGTCTACTTCGAACGAATACGAGACGAGTTGCGCGACGGCAAGTCGATCACCGCCGCCGTCGAGGACGGCTGGTCGCGCGCCAAGCGCACGATCTACATCTCGAAGTCGATCAACATCCTCGCGGCCGTCGTGCTGTACATCCTCGCGGACGCCACGGTGAAGGGCTTCGCGTTCACGCTCGGCCTCACGACCGCGATCGACATCCTCATCTTCATCCTGTTCACCCACCCGGTCATGCAGCTGCTGGCCCGCACGCGGTTCTTCGGCTCCGGTCACCCGCTGTCGGGCATGGACCCCAACGCTCTCGGCGCCGTGTACCGCGGTCGTGCGGAGTTCCGCGCGCCGGTGGTCGACGCCGGTCGCGCGAAGAAGTCGCGCGGAGAGGCGCAGCGCCGCCAGACGATCGCCGAGCGCAAGCAGGCCGAGCTGGCCGCCGCGAGCCGCGGCGATGGCCGCTCCACGAAGGAGGGAGACGACTGATGCGCTCCATGTCTCAGCTCGGCAACGACCTCTACACGGGCAAGACCTCGTTCCCGTTCGTGCAGCGTCGTCGCCTGTGGTTCATCATCGCCGCGGTACTGGTGATCGGTGCGGCCCTCGTGCCCTTCATCCGCCCCGTGCAGTTCTCGATCGAGTTCACCGGCGGTTCGCAGTTCACGGTTTCGAACCCGGCGACCTTCGACCAGGCCCTCGCCACGCAGGCGGTGACCTCGGTCGTCCCCGACGCCACGACTCGCGTCACCACGATCAGCGACCAGTCGGTGCGCGTGCAGACCGACCAGCTCGACAACGACCAGACGCAGGCGGTCTCGGCCGCCCTCGCGACGGCGTACGACGTGCCGGCCTCGGAGATCACGAACTCCTTCATCGGCCCCACCTGGGGTAATGACGTCACGCGTCAGTCGCTCTGGGGTCTGTCGATCTTCCTCGCTTTGACGTTCCTGATCCTGGCGCTGTACTTCCGCACCTGGAAGATGTCGGTTGCCGCGATCATCGGCCTCGTCGACGTCCTCGTCATCACGATCGGCGTCTACGCGGTCTTCGGTTTCGAGATCTCGCCGGCCGCGGTCATCGGGTTCCTCACGATCCTCTCGTACGCGCTGTACGACACCACTGTCGTCTTCGACAAGGTGAGAGAGAACACCCGGGAAGACGGGGAGATCTCCGGTCGCACGTTCGCGGAGTCGGTCAACCTCGCCGCGAACCAGACGCTGATCCGCTCGATCAACACCACGGTCGTCGCGATCCTCCCCGTCGGCGCGATCCTCTTCATCGGTGTGCCGCTCGGCGCACGCACGCTGAGCGACATCTCGCTGTCGATCTTCGTGGGAACGATCGTCGCCGCGTACTCGACCCTGTTCGTCGCCGTCCCGATGTACGCGCTGCTGCGTGAGAAGGAGAAGCCGATCGCCCAGCGCGACGCGCGCGTGGTGGCGGCTCGCGAGAAGGCGGGCGTCCCGGCCTGAGGCCGGGGCCCCGCCCCTCGGGTCCGAACCCGGGATTCCGCCCTCGGGACTCTGACCCCGGGATTCCGACCCCGGGGCTCCGACTCGGACCCCTGCCGCGGGGCATAGACTTGATCGACTGGCCGAACGGAAGGGGTGGTGATGGCTGAGACCACGTCCTCCGCGCCGCCGCCGTCCTCTCTGCGACGTCTGGTCCCGCGCATCTTCTCGCGCGCGGCTCGCCGCGACGACGTCGACAAGCTCCTGCGCACGGTGCGCACGCACCACCCCAAGGGCGATCTCGCGATCATCGAGCGCGCCTACGCCGTCGCCGACAAGGCGCACGACGGGCAGAAGCGTCAGAGCGGCGAGCCGTACATCACACACCCGCTCGCCGTCGCGCAGATCCTCGCCGAGCTGGGCCTCGGCCCCAAGGCCATCGCCGCGGCGCTGCTCCACGACACCGTCGAAGACACGGGCTACCCCCTCGACGAGCTCGCCGCCGACTTCGGCGACGAGGTCGCCATGCTCGTCGACGGCGTGACCAAGCTCGACAAGGTCAAGTACGGCGACAGCGCGCAGGCCGAGACGGTCCGCAAGATGATCGTGGCGATGTCGAAAGACATCCGCGTGCTGCTGATCAAGCTCGCTGATCGCCTGCACAATGCGCGAACCTGGGGCTTCGTGCCCCCGCACAAGGCCGCGAAGAAAGCGACCGAGACCCTCGAGATCTACGCGCCCCTCGCGCACCGCCTCGGAATCCAGGCGATCAAGAGCGAGCTTGAAGACCTCTCGTTCGCGGTCATGCACCCGAAGCTCTACGCCGAGATTGACAGCCTGGTCAAGCAGCGCACCCCGCAGCGCGAGCAGTACGTGCAGAACGTCATCGACGCCGTCGACGCCGACCTGCGTGAACTCCGCGTGCGCGGGCGGGTCATGGGCCGACCCAAGCAGCTGTATTCCGTGTACCAGAAGATGGTCGTGCGCGGTCGCGAGTTCGACGACATCTACGACCTCATCGGCATCCGGATCCTCGTCGGCACCGTGCGCGACTGCTACGCGGTGCTCGGCGCGATCCACGCGCGGTGGACGCCGCTGCCGGGGCGCTTCAAGGACTACATCGCCACGCCCAAGTTCAACCTGTACCAGTCGCTGCACACGACGGTGATCGGCCCGGGCGGTCGCACGGTCGAGATCCAGATCCGCACGAACGAGATGCACCAGCAGGCGGAGTTCGGTGTCGCGGCGCACTGGAAGTACAAGGAGCGCATGGCGGGCGGCAAGGCCGATGCCAAGGCCGTCGACGCCGACATGGCGTGGATCGCGCACATCTCGGACTGGCAGGCCGAGACCGCCGACCCGGGGGAGTTCCTCGACTCGCTGCGCTTCGAGATCGGCGCGAAAGAGGTCTACGTCTTCACGCCGAAGGGCCGCGTGGTGGGCCTTCCCACCGGAGCGACGCCCGTCGACTTCGCGTACGCCGTGCACACCGAGATCGGCCACCGCACGATGGGGGCCAAGGTCAACGGCCGCCTGGTGCCGCTGGAGTCGACGCTGCAGAGCGGCGACGTCGTCGAGGTCTTCACCTCGAAGAACCCCGACGCCGGCCCCAGCCAGGACTGGCTCGGCTTCGTCAAGAGCACCCGCGCGCGCAACAAGATCCGCGGGTGGTTCACGAAGGAGCGCCGCGAAGAGGCCATCGAGCAGGGCAAGGACTCGATCGCCCGCGCCATGCGTCGGCAGAACCTGCCGCTGCAGCGCCTGATGAACCAGGACTCCTTCACCGAGGTCGCCCGCCTCTTCCACTACGAAGACGTGTCCGCCCTGTACGCCGCCGTCGGCGAGGGGCACGTGTCCACGCAGTCGGTGATCGAGAAGGTAACCGCTCTCGTCAACGTCGAAGAGACCAACACCGGGCCGATCGACATCCCCGTCGGTCGCAGCCGCGCCCCGCGCGGGGGCGACTCGGGCGTGCTCGTGCGCGGTGCCCCCGACATCCTCGTGAAGCTCGCCAAGTGCTGCACGCCCGTGCCGGGCGACGAGATCGTCGGCTTCGTCACGCGCGGCAGCGGCGTCTCGGTCCACCGCGGCGACTGCACGAACGTCAAGGCGCTGAAGGAGGAGCCCGACCGTCTCATCGACGTGGAGTGGGCGCCCACCACCAAGAGCGTCTTCCTCGTGCAGATCCAGGTCGAGGCCCTCGATCGCTCAGGCCTATTGAGCGATGTGACCCGTGTGCTCAGCGAGCACCACGTCAACATCCTCTCGGCGACGGTATCGACGACGAACGACCGCCTCGCCCTGAGCAAGTTCGTCTTCGAGATGGGCGACACCGTACACCTCGACCGGGTGCTCAACGCCGTGCGGCGCATCGACGCGGTCTACGACGTGTACCGCGTCACCTCGTCCTGACCCCTCGCGGCCTCATCGCGCCAGCGGCATCCCGCCTCCTTCCGAGCGGGCGTCCGCCAACAGCGCATCGCCTCGACGCCTGAACGGGAAGCGCGGATGCCGCTCGAGCCAGGCCTCCGCCTCACGGCGCGCCGCCGGGTCGGCCGCGGCCCATGCGAGCGCGACGGATCGCTGACTCTCCTCATCGGAACGGGCGAGATCGGCGAGCGTACGCCCCACCGTACTGAGGTGTACGCCCGCGAGGGACACCGTGTCGACCGCCGGGAGCCGGACGTCGTGGAAGACCGTGCCGCACTCGCCCGGGGGGCGCCGACGGGTGTCGTCGAGGCGCTGCAGATGATGCCGCCTCGGCTCGGTCGGCATCCCTCCATGGATCCACGCGGCGGTCAGCCGGGCCCCGACCCAGCGGTCGCCCAGGAGTGGGGCGAGGCTGCGGGCCCGCATCCACGCCGTCTCGACCGCGTCGGCGGGTATGAAGCCCTCGCCGAGGGGGACGAGCAATCCGTCGAGGCACGCGGCCCGCAGCTCGCTCAGGGCGAGACGCTCACCGGGGAAGTACAGAAAGGGCGACACCATCCCGCCAGTGTGGCGGGGCGGTGTCGCCCGTGTCGGCCGTAACCGTCGACCTGTGGAGAACCGATCAGCCGCCGAGGGCGCGCAGCCAGGTGCGACGCGCTTCGAGGGCCTCCGATGCCTGAGCGGCGGCGCGCTTGTCGCCGCGGGACTCGGCGTCGGCCAGCTCGGCCTCGAGCTTGTCGATCGCGTCGGTCAGCTGGCGCGTCATGTCGTTCGCGCGCGCCTTCTGCTCGGGGTCGTTGCGCTTCCAGTCGGCATCCTCGCGCGTGCGCACGCTCTGCTCGATCTTGCGGAGCTCGTCGTCGAGAGCGCGTTCCTTGTCGCGCGGGAAGATGCGCCCGATCTCGTCCCACTGACGCTGGATGGCCGTGAGCTTCTGGCGAGCGGTCGCGAGGTTCTTCTCGTCGACGATGGGGGCCGCCTGCTCGAGGAGGACGCGCTTCTGCTCGATCTTCTCCTTCGAGGCTTCGGCGTCGGCGGACTCGCGCTCGATGCGGGCACCGTACAGCGCGTCACCGGCGGCCTTGAAGCGGGCCCACAGCGCGTCGTCGACCTTGCGGCCGGCACGCCCCGACGCCTTCCAGGCGTCGAGCAGGTCGCGGTAGGCGCCGATGCCGTCCTCGCCGCGCGGGGCGAGGGCCTCGGCGCGCTCGACGAGACGCGTCTTCGCCTCACGAGCCGCCTTGTGCGTCTCATCCAGCGACGAGAAGAACTCGCGACGGTGGCGGTCGACCGTGGCGCGGGCGTCGCGGAAGCGGCGCCACAGCTGCTGCGCGGTCGACTTCGACAGGCGCGGACCGTTCTGCTGGTGGGCCTGCCACCGGTCGAACAAGGCCGTCATGTCGGCCGTCATCTGCTTCCACTGCACCGTCTGTGGGTCGCGGGCGGCGAGGGCCTCGGCCTCTTCGACAATGGCGGTGCGCTCGCGCACGGCTTCTTCGGTGGCCTGCTTGGCAGCGACGGCCTCGGTCTCGCTCGCCTCGGCGAGCTCGGCGGTCAGCGCGTCGACGCGGGCGATCAGGGCCGCGAGGTCGCCCACCGCGGCGGCACCGTCGAGCTTGGCACGGAGGGTCTTGGCGGTCGAACGCAGATCGGATGCCGAGGCACCACCGCGACGGTGACGCGTCTCGATCAGCGAGACCTCGCCGGCGAGGTCGGAGAACTTGCGCTGGTAGTAGGCGAGCGCCTCGGCGGGGGTGCCGTCGGGGTACTGACCCACGACGCGCCACTCCTCGCCCTCGCGCACCGAGACGGTGCCCTCGTCGTCGACCCGGCCCCAGGGCTGCGTGGTCGTCGTGGAGGCGGTCTTGCCCGGGGGCGGTCCGGGGATGCGGGCGCCGGGACGCGGGGCGGCGGGCTGGGCGGTGGGCGCCTCGGCGACGGTCTCGGCCGGGGCTTCCTCGGCGGGTGCGTCGTCGCCCGTGGGTGCTTGTTCGGAGGGCGCGTCGACGTCGGCGGGCGCGGCGTCGGTAGCGGCGGCGTCGGCCTCGGGCTCAGCGGCATCCGTCGACGGATCTGCGAGCGGCGCGTCGTCGGCCGCACCCTCCTCGGCGGGGGCGGCGACGTCTTCGGGGGAGGACCCCTCGACCACGGGGGCGTCGGTCTCCGCCTCGACCGAGGTCGCAGCGGTGGGATCGACCTCGGCGGCGCTCGCGTCGTCGCGCGGGTCGGAGGTCTCGGGAGTGGGGACGGAAGTCACGGATAGCACCTCATCGCGGCAGGACCGCCTGGGGGAGAAGGACCCTCCGAGCCTAGTACGCGCGGCCGCTCCGACACAGGATCGAGGGCCGCGTCCCGTCTCCCGATCGGTCGGTGGGTGTCGCCCGAGAGGTCAGGGGGTCGTCGATTCCGACGGCTGCGGCGCCGGGGTCCCGGTCGGCGCGGGCGTCGCGGGGGTCTCGGTGGACGACGGCGTCGGCTCCGGAGCCCCCGGGCCCGCGACGAAGTACGCGGTCTGCACGCCGATCGCTCCGGCGATCACGATGAGTCCGACAGCGAGACCGACCAGGTTGTCGCGCCGACGTCGCCGACCCTGACGCTCGTGGAGCTCCACCCGTGCCCGGTAGGCGCGAGCGCGCTCGCGCTGCTCGCGTGTCTGCCGGTCTTTTCCGCGCGCCGCCACATCGACCTCCTCCGCCCGTCCGGGCACGTCGATCCTACAAAGAGGCGCCCGGCGCCCCGGTTCCCCGCGCGCGAACACCTCGCGCGGACGCGGTGTCGGAGGCCGCGGTTAGCCTGGAGGGGTGACCCCTTCCTCCGCGTTGTTCCAGGGCCAGACGCCGCTCGCGGTGCGCATGCGGCCCGTGAGCCTCGACGAGGTCGCCGGCCAGGGGCATCTGCTGCGACCGGGGTCTCCGCTGGTCACGCTCGCCACGACCGACTCCTCGGCATCCGGATCGGCCGTCTCGGTCATCCTGTGGGGGCCGCCCGGCACAGGCAAGACGACCCTCGCGCAGGCGATCGCGCGATCGTCGGGGCGCCGCTTCGTCGAGCTGTCGGCGATCACGGCGGGCGTGAAAGACGTGCGCGAGGTCATGCAAGAGGCCCTCTCGCAGCGCGATCTGTACGGGCAGTCGACCATCCTCTTCCTCGACGAGATCCACCGCTTCACCAAGGCCCAGCAGGACGCGCTTCTCCCCGGTGTCGAGAACGGCTGGGTCGTGCTGATCGCCGCGACCACCGAGAACCCCTCGTTCTCGGTGATCTCGCCGTTGCTCTCCCGCTCGCTCCTTCTCACCCTGCGCCCCCTCGGCGACGACGACCTCGGCGCGCTGGTCGATCGGGCCGTGACCGACCCGCGCGGTCTGGCCGGTCGGGTGGTGCTCGACGACGAGGCCCGAGCCGCCCTGGTGCGTCTGGCATCCGGAGACGCGCGCCGCGCCCTGACGGCCCTCGAGGCCGCGGCCTCGGTCGCCGGCGACGACGCGGGGCTCCCCGCGCCCGCGGAAGACGACGAAGAAGACGAAGACGATCCGGGCCCGTTCACCGGCGCGGGCGACGAGCTCCCCGTCATCACCGCCGACCACATCGCGCAGGCCGTCGACCGCGCCCTGCTGCGCTACGACCGCCAGGGCGACGAGCACTACGACGTCATCAGCGCGTTCATCAAGTCGGTACGCGGTTCGGATCCGGATGCCGCGATCCACTACCTCGCGCGGATGATCGAGGCGGGGGAGGACCCCCGCTTCATCGCGCGGCGCCTGGTCATCTCGGCCGCGGAAGACATCGGGATGGCCGACCCGCAGGCTCTGCAGATCGCGGTGGCCGCGGCCGACGCCGTCGCCTTCATCGGCATGCCCGAGGGGCGCATCCCCCTCGCCGAGGCCACGGTGTACCTCGCCACCACGGCCAAATCGAACGCCGCCTACAACGCCATCAACGCCGCGATCGCCGACGTGCGCGCGGGCGGCTTCGGACGTGTGCCGATGCATCTGCGCGACGCCCACTATCCCGGGGCCAAGCGCCTCGGGCACGGCAAGGGGTACAAGTACGCGCACGACAGCGAGATCGGCATCGTCACGCAGCAGTATCTGCCAGACGAGCTCGTCGGCAGGCGGTACTACCAGCCCACCAGCCACGGCGCCGAACGCGACGTGTCGGCGCGCCTCGAGAAGATCCGCCGCATCCTCGAGGGGCGCTGACACGGCATCCGGAATGCGCCCGGCCCGCTCTGATAACATGAACCGGCTCGAAACAGGGTTTTCGGGCATCCCCTCCTTCCTGTGATCACCTTCCGGTGCGCCCCGGCGTGCGCTCCGGATCGGGCGGAAGGGGGCGATACGCCCGCGAGCCGCGAAAGGCGCGGCCGCGTCATCGGAAGGAGCACTTCGTGACCACGAAGTCTCAGGACCGCCGCAAGGTGCGTCTGTCGCGCGCCCTCGGCGTCGCACTCACCCCCAAGGCCGCCCGCTACCTCGAGAAGCGTCCCTACGCTCCCGGCGAGCACGGCCGCACCAAGCGCAAGGCCGACAGCGACTACGCCGTCCGTCTGCGCGAGAAGCAGCGTCTGCGCGAGCAGTACGGCATCCGCGAGAAGCAGCTGCGCATCGCGTTCAACGAGGCCCGCCGCACCGAGGGCCTGACCGGTGAGAACCTGGTCGAGCTGCTCGAGATGCGTCTCGACGCCCTCGTCGTGCGTTCGGGCTTCGCCCGCACCACCGCGCAGGCTCGCCAGCTCGTCGTGCACCGCCACATCCTGGTCGACGGCCAGCTCGTGGACCGCCCGTCGTTCCGCGTGAAGCCGGGTCAGCAGATCCACGTCAAGCCGAAGAGCGAGGGCCTCGAGCCCTTCCAGGTCGCCGCCGCCGGTGGGCACGCCGAGGTGCTGCCCCCCGTTCCGGGCTACCTCGAGGTCGACCTCGCAACGCTCCAGGCGAAGCTCGTGCGTCGCCCCAAGCGCGCCGAGGTGCCCGTCACGTGTGACGTGCAGCTCGTCGTCGAGTACTACGCCGCCCGCTGATCCCAGCGAGCACACGCAGGGCGTCGGGTTCTCCCGGCGCCCTTCGTCGTTCCCGGTTCCGCGCGCGCCGCTCCCGCGACACGACGCAAGACTTTTCCCGACCACACCTCCGCGTGTACCGCGCACGCGCGCCGGGCCCGCCGGAACTCCTGCGCCGTGTCCCCGCGGCGGGCGCGCCGGGCGGGCAGCCACCGCGCAGAGCGGCGTCGTGTCCCCGCGGCGGGCGCACCGGGCGGGCACATCACCGCGCCGAGCTTCCCCGTCGGGTCCGCGGGGCGAAAGCGGAGAATGGATGCCGGAAGGCACGGCATCCCGTCGCTCGACGCGCGTTCGGCGGAAGCGCTCGCCTACGATGGGGGATGCCGCGTCCGCGGCGTCGTATCGAGGAAGAAGTGGTGATCGTGAGAAGCCTCGTCTGGTTCGCGTTGGGCATCATCGGCGGGTTCGTCGCCGCCCACCTCGTCAACAAGGACCCCCGCGGGCAGGAGGTGCTCGCGCAGCTCGACTCGCGCATCGGCGAGTTCACCGATCGCATGAGCGACGCCTATCACGCGCAGGAGACCCGCCTCTCCGAGATCATCGACGACGCGAAGAGCGTCGCCTCCTCCGCGGTCGAGAAGACCGCCGACGCCGTCGACGACGCCACCAGCGCCGCCAAGAAGGCCGTTTCCCCCTCCGACTGACCCCCTCCGGCCTCCCGCCCCCACCCGCGGGGCGGATCCGCATGCGTACGGAAAGACCCGCCATGAAAACCGCCGAGATCGCCCAGCGCTTCCTCGACTTCTTCGAGAAGAAGAACCACACGATCGTCCCCTCGGCCTCGCTCGTCACCGACGACCCGGCCCTGCTGTTCACCGTGGCGGGCATGGTGCCCTTCATCCCGTACCTCAGCGGAGTCGTACCGCCGCCGTACCCGCGCGCGGCCGACGTGCAGAAGTGCATCCGCACCAACGACATCGAAGAGGTCGGCAAGACGCCGCGTCACGGCACCTTCTTCCAGATGCTCGGCAACTGGTCGTTCGGCGACTACTTCAAGGAAGACGCGATCCGCTTCGCCTGGGAGCTGCTCACCGCTCCCGAGGCGGAGGGCGGCCTCGGCTTCGACCCGAAGGACCTCTGGGTCACCGTCTACGAAGAGGACGACGAGGCGCGCGAGCTCTGGCTGAAGCTCAGCACCCTGCCCGACGAGCGCATCCAGCGCCTGGGCAAGGACACGAACTACTGGTCGACGGGCCTCCCGGGGCCCGCCGGACCCTGCTCGGAGATCTTCTTCGATCGCGGCCCCGACTACGGCATCGACGGCGGTCCCGCCACCGACGACGACCGCTACGTCGAGATCTGGAACCTCGTCTTCATGCAGTACGAGATCACCAACGTGCGCTCGAAGTACGACTTCGACATCGTCGGCGAGCTCCCCGCCAAGAACATCGACACCGGCATGGGCCTCGAGCGCATCGCGTTCATCAAGCAGGGCGTCGACAACATGTACGAGACCGACCAGGTGCGCCCCGTGCTCGATCTGGCCGCCAAGCTGGCCGGCAAGTCGTACGGCCAGGAGTCGCACGAAGATGACGTGCGCCTGCGCATCGTCGCCGACCACGTGCGTTCCTCGCTCATGCTGCTCGCCGACGGCGTCACCCCCTCGAACGAGGGCCGCGGCTACATCCTGCGCCGCATCATGCGCCGCGCCATCCGCTCGATGCGCCTGCTCGGCGTCGAGGGTGCCACCTTCCCCGAGCTCTTCGCCGCCTCGCGCGATGCGATGAAGGAGTCGTACCCGGAGGTCGAGGCCGACTATGCGCGCCTCTCGGCCTACGCGATCGCCGAGGAGCAGACGTTCCTCCGCACCCTCGCGGCCGGGTCCGCGATCCTCGACCAGTCGGTCGTCGAGGCCAAGAACGGCGGCGGCACCACCCTGTCGGGCTCCGAGGCGTTCCTGCTGCACGACACCTACGGCTTCCCGATCGACCTCACCCTCGAGATCGCCGAAGAGGCGGGGCTGTCGGTCGACCGCGCCGCGTTCGACACCCTCATGCAGGAGCAGCGCACGCGCGCCAAGACCGACGCCCGGGCCCGCAAGGGGGCGATCGCCGACCAGAGCGCGTACCGCGAGTTCCGCGCGCAGGGTGAGACCGTCTTCACCGGCTACACCGAGATGCAGACGGAGTCGAAGGTGCTCGGCATCCTCGTGCAGGGTCAGGGCGCCGACCGCGCGTCGGAGGGCCAGATCGCCGAGGTCATCCTCGCCGAGACCGCCCTGTACGCCGAGTCGGGCGGCCAGGTCGCCGACAAGGGCGTCATCGTCGGCCCGGGCTACGAGCTCGAAGTGCTCGACGTTCAGCGCCCGGTTCCGGGCCTGGTGAGCCACACCGTCGAGGTGACCACCGGCGAGGTGTCGGTCGGCGCCCCGGCGACCACGGTCGTCGACGCGCTCAACCGCCACGCCGCCCAGCAGGCGCACACCGCCACGCACCTCGTGCACGCGGCGATCCGCGACACGCTCGGCAAGACCGCGACGCAGACCGGTTCGCTCAACCGCGCCGGATACATGCGCTTCGACTTCAGCTGGGGCTCGGCACTGTCGCCCGAGACCCGCACCGAGATCGAAGACATCGCCAACAACGCCGTGCGCGACAACCTCGAGGTCACCACGCGCGTGATGTCGCTCGACGAGGCGAAGGCCGCCGGCGCCATGGCGCTGTTCGGCGAGAAGTATGGCGACACCGTGCGCATGGTCGACATCGGCGGCCCCTGGTCGCGCGAGCTGTGCGGTGGCACCCACGTCGCCCGCAGCGCCGAGATCGGCCTGGTCAACCTCGTCGGGGAGCAGTCGGTCGGCGCGTCCAACCGCCGTGTGGAGGCCCTGGTCGGCCTCGACGCCTTCCGCGACCTCGCCGCCGAGCGCGCGATCGTCTCGCAGCTGAGCACGAGCCTGAAGACCCCGCGCGAGCAGCTGCCCACGCGCATCGCGGAGCTGGCCGCCAACCTCAAGGCCGCCGAGAAGAAGATCGCCGCCTTCGAGGCGCAGGCCCTGACCGGTCGCCTTCCGCAGCTCGTCGAGTCGGCCGTCGCCGTCGGTACTGTGCGCGTCGTCGCGCAGAGCCTAGGCGAGGGCGCGTCGGCCGACGACGTGCGCTCGCTCGCCCTGCAGGTGCGCGACCGCCTGGGCAATGACCCCGCGGTCGTCGCGCTCGCGAGCGTCGCGGGTGGTCGTGCCACGGTCGTCGTCGTCACCAACGACGCCGCGCGCGAGCGGGGTCTCGCCGCAGGAGCCCTGGCGAAGAACGCCGCGGGCGTGCTCGGCGGCGGCGGCGGGGGTCGTCCCGACGTCGCCCAGGGTGGCGGGACGGATGCCACGGCTCTGCCGCAGGCGCTCGACGGCATCGTCGCGGACGTGCAGGCGACCACCGCGTGACGGCGTTCCGGCGCGGCATCCGGTTCGGTATCGACGTCGGGCGTGCCCGCGTGGGCGTGGCACGGTCGGATCCGGACGGGGTGCTGGCCGTTCCGGTCGAGACCGTGCCCCGCAAGGGGGAGCCGATCCGCCGGATCGCGGCTCTCGCGACGGAGTACGATGCCTTCGAGATCCTGGTCGGGCTTCCGCTCAACCTGCGCGGGGAGGACACGGCATCGACCACCGACGCCCGGACCTTCGCGGCTGCCCTGGCGGACGCGCTCCCCATGCCCGTGCGGCTGGTCGACGAACGACTGAGTACGGTCTCCGCGCATGGCGTGTTGAGAGAAGCAGGGCGTTCCCAGCGGGATTCTCGTAGCATTGTGGACCAAGTCGCCGCTGTGGTCCTTCTGCAGCAGGCGCTCGACGTGGAGCGACAGTCTGGCGAGCCGGCCGGACCCACCGTCACCCCGGGACAGGAGCCCGCCTGACATGCCCGAGAATCAGCCCCCCGACAACGATCCGTTCGCGGATCTCTACGGTCGTCTTCCCGACCCGCGCACCGGTGCGCGCTCTTCCCCGCGTTCCTCGGGCGACAAGCAGGCGACGCCGCCGTCGCGTCGGGCGGCCCGCGAAGCCCGACGCGCCGCGACCGAGGCCACGCCGATCGTCTCGTCGGAGCAGTCCTCGGCGGCGATGCCGACGGAGCCCGGTACCGCTGCCCCTCGCGGCGCCGTGACCCCGCAGACGTCCGACGAAGGCGTCGACCTCGGCCGGAGGGCCGACGCGCCCGCCGAGCGCCCCGCGCAGGCCGCCCCCCGTGCCGCCACCGCCCCGTCCACGCCGCGGGCAGCCGAACCACTCCGCCGCGCTGACGCCGAGGCGCCCCAGGGCCCGGCATCCGCCCGCCGGAGCGACGAGACTCCCGGACCGCGCCGCACGGGCGAGCGCCCGGCCCCCGCGGCCCGCCGCGTTGACGATGACGTCCCGGGCCCCCGCCGCACGGGGAGCACCGCGGCCACTTCCGCAGCCGTCGACGCCGGCTCGGCCGCCCCGGCGTCCCGCCAGAATGCCTCGGGCTCGCGTTCATCCGCGCCGCAGCCGACCCGCGACACGCAGTCCGCCGCGTGGCAGGCAGCGGCCCGCCGCGCCGATGCCCCCGCCGCACGTTCCGCCGCCGACTCCCGTCCCGCCTCCGAGCCCCGCCGCAGCGAGCCCGCGCGCAGCGCCGAGCCCGCGCGCGATCGCGAGCCCGTCCTCGTCGGCGCCGGTGCCGGCACGGCCGCCGCCGCCTCCGCGACGCCCGGCTCCGCGGCATCCGGATCCCTGGAAGATCTCTTCACGGGCCAGACGACCACGCAGCAGATCGGCTGGGCTCCGCAGAAGCCCCCGAAGCGTCGCCGCGGGGTCGGTCGGTGGATCGCCCTCGCAGTGGTGCTGCTGCTCGTGGGCGGTGTCGCCGGCGGTGGCTTCGCCCTGTGGAACACCTACGGCGAGCGGATCCAGGCCTTCCTCGGCAACGGGGAGTCCCTCGACTACGAAGCCGGCCAGGCCACCGGCGAGGCGCGCGTGACGATCGTCTCCGGCGACACGGGCGCGTCGGTCTCGCCCAAGCTGTTCGAGGCGGGAGTGACGAAGGCCTCCAATTCGCTCTACAAGTACATGGTCGACAACGCGGTCGCGTTCACGTTCCAGCCCGGCGTCTACAAGCTCCAGCAGCAGATGACCTCGGAGGCGGTCCTGGCGGCCCTGCGGGACCCCGCCAGCCGCCTCGACAACTCGGTGCAGCTGCGCGAGGGCCTGACCATGAAGCAGTCGCTCGACATCATCTCGGAGCAGACGGGTATCGCCCGCGCCGACCTCGACGCCGCGGTCGCCAACCCGGCGGCCTACGGGGTGTCGGCCTCGACGCTCGAGGGCTGGATCTTCCCGGCGACGTACGACTTCGACGACGGGGTCAGCGCTCAGCAGGTCATCGACCGGATGGTCAAGCGCACGATCGAGTCACTCGACAAGGCCGGGGTCGCCCCCGACGACCGGGAGCGCGTGCTCACCATCGCCTCGATCATCGAGCGCGAAGCCCGCAGCAGCGAGGACTTCTACAAGGTCTCCCGCGTCATCGAGAACCGCCTGCAGCCCGACAACACCGAGACGCACGGTCTGCTGCAGATGGACTCCACCGCGCAGTACGGCGCGAACGAGCTCGACGCCGGTGCGTCGTCGTCGAGCGCGAACGCCCTCGAGAGCGACAACCCGTACAACACGTACAAGTACCCCGGGCTGCCCGTCGGACCCATCGCCAACGCCGGAGATCTCGCGATCGACGCGGCGATGCATCCGGTCGACGGCCCCTGGTACTACTTCACGACTGTGAACCTGTCGACGGGGGAGACGGTGTTCTCGACCAGCTACGACGACCAGCTCAAGGCCGTCGCGCAGTTCCAGCAGTGGTGCCGCGAGAACCCGAACGGCGGATGCTGACCGGCCCTCGCCGCCTCGCCGTCTGGGGCGACCCGATCGCGCACTCGCGGTCGCCCCGGCTGCACTCGGCGGCGTACGGCGTGCTGGGCCTTGACTGGGAGTACGGGCGTCGTCAGGTCGACGAGGCGGGCTTCACCGCTGCGATGGACGGATTGGATGCCGACTGGCGCGGCCTCTCCCTGACCATGCCGCTCAAGCACGCCGCCGCTCGCGCCGCCGTCTCGCTCGACGACGATGCGCGCCGCACCGGCGCGGTCAACACCCTCCTGCTGTCGGCGGACGGACCCCGGGGGTTCAACACCGACGTGGGCGGTCTCGCGCGCGCCCTCGACGAGTTCGGGGTGCGGGAGCCCGCGAGCATCCGCGTGCTGGGCGCCGGCGCGACGGCGACCTCCGCGGTCGTCGCCGCCGCCCGTGCGGGAGCGGGACGGGTCGAGGTGCGTGCCCGCCGCCCCGAGGCGGCCGCACCGATCGCCGCTCTCGCGGACGAGCTCGACATCGACCTCCACGTCGCTGCCCTCGACGACGCCGCGCTCGAGCCCGTCGACGCCACCATCGCGGCTCTGCCCGGGGGCACCGACCTCGGCCGTGTCGCCGATGACCTGGCATCCGTCTCCGGTCCGCTGGTCGACGTGGTCTACGGCGGCTGGCCGACCCCGCTCGCGCGGGCGTGGCAGCGCGCCGGCGTTGCCGCGCACGACGGTCTCGCGATGCTCCTGCACCAGGCGCTGCTGCAGGTGCGCGTGTTCGTCGGAGGGGATCCCGCGCTCGCGCTCGACCGCGAGGACGCGGTGCTGTCCGCAATGCGCACCGCGCTCATGGGAGACTAGGACCATGCTTCGCGTTCTCACCGCCGGCGAGTCCCACGGCCCCGAGCTGATCGCCCTCATGGAAGGGATGCCGGCCGGCGTCCCCATCTCTTCGGCGCAGATCCGCGCCGAGCTGGCGCGTCGTCGCCTGGGCTATGGCCGGGGTTCGCGCATGAAGTTCGAGGAAGACGAGCTGTCGCTGTCGACCGGCATCGTGCACGGCTTCACGATCGGCAGCCCCATCGCGCTGCGCATCGGCAACACCGAGTGGCCGAAGTGGACCGAGGTCATGAGCCCCGAGCCGGTCGAGCTCTCCGACCGCTCACGCGGCCGCGGCGCCGCCCTCACCCGCCCCCGCCCCGGTCACGCCGATCTGGTCGGCATGCAGAAGTACGGCTTCGACGAGGCCCGCCCCATCCTCGAGCGCGCCTCCGCTCGAGAGACCGCCGCGCGCGTCGCCCTCGGCGCCGTCGCCCGTTCGTTCCTGAACGAACTCGGCATCCGCCTCGTCAGCCACACGCTCTCGATCGGTCCCGTGCGCGTCCCCGACGACGCGGAGTTCCCGACGCCCGATGACGTCGACCGCCTGGACGCCGATCCGCTGCGGTGCTTCCACGCCGACACGAGCGCCGCGATGGTCGCCGAGGTCGACGACGCGAAGAAGGCGGGCGACACCCTCGGCGGTGTCGTCGAGGTCCTCGCCTACGGTCTGCCGCCCGGACTCGGCTCCCACGTGCAGTGGGATCGTCGACTGGATGCCAAGCTCGCTCAGGCCCTCATGAGCATCCAGGCGATCAAGGGGGTCGAGGTCGGCGACGGCTTCCTCACCACCACCCGCCGCGGCTCGCAGGCGCACGACGAGCTCTTCGCCACCGGTGACGGGATCACGCGTTCGTCCGACCGCGCGGGCGGCACCGAGGGCGGCATGTCCACCGGCACCGTGCTGCGCGTGCGTGCGGGCATGAAGCCGATCGCCACGATCCCCAAGGCCCTGCGCACGGTCGACGTCGCCACGGGCGACACCGCCGCGGCCCACCACCAGCGCTCCGACGTCTGCGCGGTGCCCGCCGCCGGTGTCGTCGCCGAGGCCATGGTCGCGATCACCCTCGCCGACGCCGTGCTCGAGAAGTTCGGCGGCGACAACATCGTCGAGACCCGTCGCAACGTCGAGACCTACCTCGCGAACCTGCCCGAGACGCTGCGCACGACCGACGCGTCCGACGCGGCGCTCCTCGCGCATGACCTCGCCTGACGCCGCTTCGAAGACCGCGTCCGCGGGTCCCGCCGTCGTGCTCATCGGGCCGATGGGGGCGGGAAAGACGAGCGTGGGCCGCCGCGTGGCGCGCGCGCTCGGCACCCCGTTCACCGACACCGACAAGCTCGTCGTGCGCGACCACGGTCCGATCCCGGCTCTGTTCGTCGCCCACGGCGAACCGCACTTCCGCGCCCTGGAGCGCGAGGCGGTCGTCGAGGCCCTGGCCCGCGGCGGTGTCGTGGCGCTCGGCGGGGGAGCGGTGCTCGACCCGCTGACGCGCGAACGCCTGCGCGAGCATCACGTCGTGCTGCTGACGGTGGCGCCGCATGTGGTGGCATCCCGGATCCACGGCGACGACCGCCCGTTGCTCGGCGGAGAAGACCCCGTCGACCGCTGGCAGCGCATCTTCGACGAACGGCGGCCCGTGTACGAGCAGACCGCCGACATCGCATTCGACACCTCGTCGGGCCCGCTCGCGCGGGTCGTCGACGACATCGTGGCCTGGGCACGCCGTGTGCCGGCCGGAGAGACGGCATGACCGACACCACCACCATCAGCGTCGCCGGCGATTCCGGCTACGACATCACGATCGGACGGGGCCTGCTCGCCTCGCTCGGCGAGACGCTCCCGGCGGGGGCGCAGAAGGTGCTCGTGGTCCACCCGCCGACGCTGGCGAAGCAGGCCGAAGAGCTCCGCGCCCAGCTCATGGGCGATCGCCAGGTGCTGCTCGCCGAGATCCCGGATGCCGAGGCCGGCAAACGCGTCGAGGTCGCGGCGTTCTGCTGGCAGGTCATGGGTCAGGCCGACTTCACGCGCACCGACGTCGTGGTCGGGTTCGGCGGGGGAGCGGTGACCGACCTCGCGGGCTTCGTCGCGGCGACCTGGCTGCGCGGGGTCGCGCTCGTCCAGGTGCCCACGACCGTTCTCGGAATGGTGGATGCCGCCGTCGGGGGCAAGACCGGGATCAACACCGCCGAGGGCAAGAACCTCGTCGGCGCGTTCTGGCCGCCGGTCGCCGTGGTGTGCGACCTCGACCTGCTCGACACGCTGTCGAAGAACGAGGCGACCGCCGGGTTCGCCGAGGTGGTCAAGGCGGGCTTCATCTGGCATCCGGAGATCCTCGATCTCATCGAGGCCGACCCGGAGGGGATCGTGAACCCGCGCGGCGACGCTTTCCGCCGGTGCGTCGAACTCGCGATCGACATGAAGGCGCGTGTCGTCGGTGAAGACCTGCGCGAGGCGGGGCTGCGCGAGGTGCTCAACTACGGACACACCCTGGGCCACGCGATCGAGCACGCCGAGCGCTACCGCTGGCGTCACGGCGCGGCGATCTCGGTCGGCATGGTGTTCGCCGCCGAGCTGTCGCGTCTCGCGGGTCGCCTGTCCGACGACGTGGCTCAGCGTCACCGCACCGTGCTGGAGTCGCTGGGGCTTCCCACGACGTACCGCGCGGGGGCGTTCCAGACGCTCAAGGCCACGATGCAACGCGACAAGAAGAGCCGCGGCAGCATGCTGCGCTTCATCGTGCTCGACGACCTGGCCCGGCCGACCGTGCTGCAGGCACCCGATGAGTCGCTGCTGTTCGCGGCGTACCAGGAGGTCGGGGCGTGAGCGGGGCGCCGCGGGCATGAGCATCACCGTGCGCCGCGTGCGCGCGGGCGAGGGCGATCGCGTGCGCGCGCTGCGACTGCGCGCGGTGAGCGACCCGGTGGCATCCATCGCCTTCCTCACCACCGCTGAGGAGGAACTCGAGCGCGACCCGTCGTTCTGGGAGGATCGCGCCGCAGCCGGGGCGACCGGGGGTTCGGCGGCGATGTTGGTGGCCGAGGACGCCGAGGCGTGGGTCGGCTCCGTGACCGTGCTGGTGCGTCACGCGGGAGAGGTCGACCACACGGGTCGGCGGCTCAGCGTCGGACGCGCCGACGTCGTGGGCGTGTACGTCGCGCCCGAGGCGCGGGGGACCGGTGCGATCGACGCGCTGCTCGACGCCGCCGCGCGGTGGACGGCCGCGCAGGGCTTCGAGACGCTGTCGCTCGATGTGCACGTCGACAACCTGCGAGCCCAGGCCGTCTATCGTCGCGCTGGCTTCGTACCGACGGGCGAGGAGTTCACGGGCCCGATCGGCGCCGAGCTCGCGATGAGCCGGTCGTTGCGCACGCTCTGACGCGCACCGCCCGACGGCGAGATCGACCCACGCGCGGCCCCGCCTCCCGGAGGAGACGAGGCCGCGCGCGAGGGGTCAGACCGTGGCCGGGACGCGACGCTCGGCCGCGAGACCCAGCTGATCGGTGGGCACGTCCTTGGTCTCGCGAGCTGTCAGAGCGCTCACCGAGGCGATCACCGCGATGACCGCGGTGAAGACGCTGATCACGACCCAGCCGCCGGCAGAGCCTCCGCCGAGCGCCGCGACGATGCTCGGAGCGAACCCGGCCATGAGGAAGCCGAGCTGCGTGCCGATCGCCATTCCCGAGAAGCGCACGCGAACACTGAACATCTCGCCGTAGAACGAGGGCCACACGGCGTTGGCGGCCGCGTACCCGCACGAGAAGGTGAGGATCGCGAGACCGAAGGTGACGAGGGTGTTCCCCGCCCCCATCGACAGCATGTAGAACGGCATGAACACCGCCGACGACAGCGCCCCGTAGACGAAGACGGGCTTGCGGCCGATCCGGTCGGCGAGCTTGCCGAACAGGGGCTGGGTGAGCAGGGCGACGACATTGGCCACGACGACGAGCCACAGGGTGACGCTGGCATCGAGTCCCTGCTCCTTGCCGTACGCGATGGCGAGCGTGCCGAACACGGTCGACACGGCGGCGATGAACGCGCAGCAGATGACGCGCAGCACGTCGCGCCAGTGGTTCCTCAGAAGCGGCACGAGCGGCATGCGGGCGATCTGTCCGTCGGCCTTCGCCTGCTCGAACTCGGGCGTCTCGTGCAGGCTCCGGCGGATGAAGAACGCCACGACCACGACGACCGCGCTCAGCCAGAACGGCACGCGCCAGCCCCACGAGAACTTGATCTCATCGGGCAGGGCGACGACCGGGATGAAGATGAGGGCCGCGAGGATCTGTCCGCCCTGGGTGCCGGTGAGCGTCCACGAGGTGAAGAACGAGCGGCGCGAGTCGGGGGCGTGCTCCAGGGTGAGCGACGACGCGCCCGCCTGCTCGCCGGCGGCCGAGAGCCCCTGGGCGAGGCGGCAGAGAACGAGCAGGGCCGGAGCGAACCAGCCGATCTGCGCGAAGCCGGGGAGGCAGCCGATGATGAAGGTCGAGAGCCCCATCAGCAGCAGGGTGAACATCAGCACCTTCTGGCGACCGATGCGGTCTCCGAAGTGGCCGAGGATCACGGCACCGACGGGACGCGCGATGTAGGCGAACCCGAAGGTCGCGAACGACATCACGAGTGCGGCCTGGTCTCCCGACGGGAAGAACACCGTCGGGAAGATGAGGGCGGCGGCCGAGCCGAACAGGAAGAAGTCGTAGTACTCCACGGCGCTTCCCATGAAGCTGGCGGTGGCCGCCTTCACGGGAGTCTTCCGCGTCGTTGCGGTGGTGGTCATGGACGAGTGCTCCTTAGCGGGCGAGGGCCGGGTCGACGATCAGGTCGACAGGCTGATCGGAAGAGACGAGGTCGAGGAAGTGGGCGGTCATGCGGTCGGGATCGGGTCGCGTCCCGGTGATGAGGGCGAAGGCGTCGACGGCCTGGTGGACCGCCATGCGTCCGCCGCTGAGGGTGCGGCATCCGCGCTCGCGCGCGGCGACGAGGAGTTCGGTGTCGAGGGGTCGGTAGACGATGTCGGCGACCCACAGCTCGGACCGCAGCAGGTCGGCGTCGAGGGGGAGTCCGGGGTGCTCCGCCATGCCGACGGGGGTGCAGTGCACGAGGCCATCGGCGTCGGCGAGCACGGCGGGCAGGTCGGCGGGGGAGGCGGTGTCGACGACGGCGAGCGGATGCCGCGCCCCGAGGTCGTCCGCCAGGCCCCGCGCTCGCGCCGGATCGAGGTCGACGATGCTCAGCCTGGCGGCGCCCAGGCGCAGCAGCGCGTCGGCGACGGCCGACCCCGCCCCACCGGCGCCGAGCTGGATGACATGCCGGGTCTCGGCATCCGGAAGCCCATCGGTGAACGCGGCGGCGAAACCGGTCGTGTCGGTGTTGTGGCCGACGCGCCCGGTGGGGGTGAAGAGCACGGTGTTGACCGCTCCGAGGGCCGCGGCGACCGGGTCGATGCGATCGAGGTGGGCGAGCACGCTCTGCTTGCAGGGGTGGGTGACGTTGACGGCGTCGTAGCCGAGACGTTCGGCCCAGGAGAGCACGTCGCCGATACGGTCGGGGTCGATGCCGAGAGCGGTGAGGTCGAGCGGGCGGTACACGTAGGTGAGTCCGAGCGCACGCGCCTCGGCCATGTGCATGGGCGGCGTCAGCGACGGGAGCACGCCCGTGCCGATGAGGCCCACGAGGTAGGGGTGCGAGTCGATCACGGTACTCCTTCGTCTCCGCGACACCGGCGTATGTACTAACCGGTACGTTCAGAGGAAACCACGGTCGCTCCGTGCTGTCAACGACGGAATCCGGATGCCGAGTGCCCGGGCCACCGCGCCGGCGCGGCGCCCGGCCCGCCCGCTCTGCCGCGGACGGAACTCCCGACCGCAGAGAACACGCCGATCTCCGGCAGACTCGCCCCTCGAGGGCCGGCGCCGCCCGTGCGATCAGCGCGCGGGAGCTGTGAGCCAGCCGACGACGACATCGCCGATCACCGCGCGCAGGTGGGAGCGTCGGTCGGGGGCGGCGAGGTCGACGTCGAACAGGTGCCCGAACGTGTACTGGTTGGCGACCTGGAACACGCAGTACGAGCTGATCACCAGGTGCACGTCGATCGCGTCGACGTCGGCGCGGAAGATGCCGTCGGCGCGACCGCGCTCGAGGATCTCGTCGAGCAGGCCCTTGGCCGGCTGCGACAGGGTGCGCAGCCCTTCGATCTGCCGGATGAAGGCGCCGCGGTGGATGTTCTCGATCGCGACCAGCCGGATGAAGGCGTCGTGCCCGACGTGGTGGTCGTAGGTCAGTTCGGCCAGGGCGCGGATCGCGTCGACCGGGTCGGCGTGGTCGACGTCGATCGCCCGCTCGGCCTCGCGGATCCCGCGGTAGGCCTCTTCGAGGACGGCCCGGTAGAGCCCCTCTTTGCTGCCGAAGTAGTAGTAGATCATCCGCTTCGTGGTGCGCGTGCGGGCGGCGATCTCATCGACGCGGGCGCCCGAGAAGCCGTCCTCGGCGAACACCTCCGTCGCCACCGCGAGCAGTTCGGAACGCGTGCGTTCGGCGTCTCGACGTGCCTCGGCCATGGCTTCAACCTACTGGACGGGGGAGTGGACCCCGTTTGTACTAACTGGTACATTCGGCCGCCATGAGGACCTCGATGGCGACCGTCTGCATCAGCGGCACCCTGGCCGACAAACTCCACGCGTGCGCCGACGCCGGCTTCGACGGCGTCGAGATCTTCGAACCCGACCTGCTTGCGGCCCCCGAGAGCCCCGAGGAGATCGCCGCGCTCGCGGTGCGCCTGAACCTCACCCTCGACCTCTACCAACCGATGCGCGACGTGGAGGGCGTCGACGAGGTCGCGTTCTCCGCCGTCCTCCGCCGCGCCGAGGCCAAATTCCGGCTCATGAACCGCCTCGGCATCGACCTCGTGCTGTGCTGCAGCAATGTCGCGACCGCGACGATCGACGACGACGAGGTGTCGGCCGGGCAGTTGCGCCGACTCGGAGACCTCGCACAGAGGTACGACATCCGGATCGCCTTCGAAGCGCTCGCGTGGGGCCGCTTCGTCGACGACTACCGCCGGGCCTGGCACATCGTCGAGCTCGCCGCGCACCCCGCGGTCGGGGTCTGCCTCGATTCGTTCCACATCCTCTCTCGCGGGCACGACCCGGCCGACATCGCCCGGATCCCCGCCGAGAAGATCTTCTTCGTCCAGCTCGCCGACGCCCCGCGCCTGAGCATGGACGTGCTCTCATGGAGTCGCCACCACCGCCTCTTCCCCGGCGAAGGGGACTTCGACCTCGTGGACTTCACGGCGAGGGTCGTGGATGCCGGCTACTCGGGGCCCTGCTCGCTCGAGGTGTTCAACGACACCTTCCGCCAGACCGACGCGCTGCGCACGGCCCGCCATGCGCGGCGGTCGCTGCGCTGGCTCGAAGACGCGGTGGCGCGCGCTCGGCCCACAGCGCCGGCCGCGCTGCGCATGCTCCCCGACTCTGCGGCCCCCTCGGGGGTGGACTTCGTCGAGATCAAGGCGGAGGACACCTCCGCCGTCGAGGAGCTCCTGGGACAGCTCGGCTTCACCTCTCGCGGACGCCACCGCACGAAGCCCGTGACCCTGTGGACCGCCGGGAACGCGCGCGTCGTGCTGAACGAACAGCACGCGCGGGGATGGAAGCCGCGACTCGCGGCCATCGGCCTCGAGGTCGACGACGCCGAAGCGGTCGACCTGCGCATGGACGAACTTCGCGTTCCGCGCGCCTGGCGTCGCACCTACGCGAGCGAAGAGCGACTCGACGGTGCCGTCGCTCCCGACGGCACCGAGGTGTATTGGGCCCAGGCCGCAGACGAGGGTGAGCCGGCGTGGGTCGCGGAGTTCGAGCACGGCGAACCCGAGCGCCCGAGTGAGGTGATCGGTGTCGACCACGTGAGCCTCTCGCAGCCCTGGCAAGCGATCGAAGAAGCGACCCTCTTCTACACCGCCGGGTTCGCCCTACGGGTCGACAGCAGTACCGAGGTACCGGGGCCGCAGGGGCTCGTCGCGAGCCGCGTACTCGGCGCCCCCGGCGGTGGAGTGCGACTGCCCCTCAACGTCGCACCGCCGATTCTGGCGGGCGAGCGCGCCGGCGCCGCCCTGCCCCAGCACGTCGCGTTCACGTGCACCGACGTGCGCGCCCTGGCCCGCGCCGCACGAGGCCGGGGCTTCGCTCCCCTCGCGATGCCTCGCAACTATTACGACGACCTCGCGGCACGGTTCGAGATGACGGATGCCGCGATCGATGAGCTGCGTGAGCTCCACCTCGGCTACGACCGCGACGCCGCGGGGGAGTACCTGCACTTCTACACGCGCACGATCGGCGAGGTCTTCCTCGAGTTCGTCGAGCGCGTGGACGACTACGCCGGATACGGCGCGGGGACCGCTCCGGTCCGCCTGAGCGCGCAAGGTCGGCGCTGATAGCGTGCCAGGCATGACCACGCCCCGCCGCCTCCTGCTCGTCAACGGTCCGAACCTCAACCTGCTCGGCACCAGGCAGCCCGAGATCTACGGCCGCGACACCCTGGCCGACGTCGAGCGCGTGACCACCGAGGCGGCCGAGCGCCACGGTCTCGAGGTGCGGGCGATCCAAAGCAATCACGAGGGCGTGCTGATCGATGCGATCCACGCCGCCCGTCTCGACTGCGCCGGGATCGTGATCAACGCCGGCGGGCTGACGCACACCTCCGTCGCACTGCGCGATGCCCTGGCATCCGTCCACCTTCCCGTCGCCGAGGTGCACATCTCGAACATCAAGGAGCGCGAGGAGTTCCGCCACTTCTCGTACATCGAAGACGTCGCGGTCGTGCACGTCATCGGAGAGGGCGTGCCCGGGTACGCCCGCGCGGTCGATCTTCTCGTCGAGGTCGTCTCGGGTCGGGCCGACGGCTGACGGCGCGGATCGCGTAGACTCTGACGTCGGGCTCTCGCCCACTTCGACTCACGAAACGGAATATCGGCACTCATGGCATCCACCGCAGACATCAAGAACGGCATCGTCCTGAACATCGACGGTCAGCTCTGGAGCGTCGTGGAGTTCCAGCACGTCAAGCCCGGAAAGGGCGGCGCGTTCGTCCGCACGAAGCTGAAGAACGTCATGAGCGGCAAGGTCGTCGACAAGACCTTCAACGCCGGCGCCAAGATCGAGACCGAGAACGTCGACCGCCGCGACTTCACCTACCTCTACAACGATGGTGACGGCTTCGTCTTCATGGACGTCGCCGACTACGACCAGATCACGGTCGGCGCCGCCACCGTCGGCGACGCCGCGAACTTCCTGCTCGAGAACCAGCAGGTGCAGATCGCGCTCAATAACGGCAACCCGCTCTACGTCGAGATGCCGCCGTCGGTGATCCTCGAGGTGACCTACACCGAGCCGGGCCTGCAGGGCGACCGCTCGTCGGCCGGCACCAAGCCCGCCACCGTCGAGACCGGCTACGAGATGCAGGTTCCCCTGTTCCTCGAGACCGGCACCAAGATCAAGGTCGACACTCGCACGGGCGAGTACCTCGGCCGCATCAGCTGACCTTGAGCGCCCGTACCAAAGCGCGAAAGCGCGCCCTCGACATCCTCTTCCAGGCCGACGTGCGCGGCGAGGACCTTCCCGTCATGCTCGCCACCGAGGCCAAGCGCGCGGCATCAGAGCCCGACCGCCAGGCGTCGTGGCTCTACGCCCGCGACATCGTCGACGGCGTGATCGACAATCGCGATGCGATCGACGAGCAGATCACCACGTTCTCGAAGGACTGGTCCCTGCAGCGCATGCCCGCCGTCGACCGTGCCCTGCTGCGCATGGGAACGTGGGAGATCCTCTACAACGACGAGGTACCCACGGCCGTCGCGATCGACGAGGCCGTGGAGCTCGCCAAGGAGTTCTCGACCGACGACTCGGGGTCGTTCGTGCACGGCGTTCTGGCGCGGATCGCGCGTTCGTCCTGACCCGGATCGACGTGTTCCGACGCGGCCCCGACCCCCGGTCGGCGGTCGCGTCGCGTCGTTTCCGGAGGGGGACGGATGCCGCGTCCGCGGGCATATCGGAGGTTCGGGGGAGGATCGCGGCATGACGTCGTGGCGTGAGCTGATCCCCGGCGGCGCGGCGCCGTCGTACGCGGGGCTCGCACTCGGGATCGAACTGCGCCAGCGCGAGGCCTACGACCCGGCGCGGTGGGAGGCCCGGGCCGTCGTGCCGGTGACTCCGCGCATGCTCGCGCGGCGGCAGGACGACCTGCAGCTCGTCGCCCGCCCCCTCGTCCGGGGAGCGCGCGATGCGTGGATCAAGGCGGATGCCACGTGGGATGCCGTGCGTCGATCCTCCGGCACCTTCGACCCGGCGCACGTGCGGTGGTTCGCCGAACTGCACGCCCTCGCCCAGGCCCTGCGCACGGCGGGACCGTTCGCGCCCTCCGGCGACACCGTGGCCCTCGACACCGTCGACTCACCGCTGCTGTGGCCGCACCTGGCTGCGGCCGAGGGGCTCGGCATCCCTCTCGTGTCGATGCACGCCCAGCAACAGGTGCGTCTCGCGCGCGAGGCGACGGCACGGGTGGCGCTCGACGCGGTGGGTGGGGGAGCGCTGCGCGTGTCGGCGGCCGTTGACATCGAGGGACGGGCGATGGATGCCGCGCACGTCCGCGCAATCGGCGGTTCAGGGCTGTTCGCCTACGCCGTCGAGGTGGATCCGGTGCCGATCGTGCTCGCGGCTGTGCATCTGCCCGACCCCCTTCCGGCCCTGGTCGGGACCGCCGGCGTCGACGTGCCCCGCGGGGAAGCGGACGAGTTCGTCGCCGAGGTGTACCCCCGACTCGCGCGACGCGCACCGCTGTCGGTGGGGGCGGGGGTTCCGCCTCCTCCTCCGGGTCGTCCGACGCTCGAAGTGGCCGTGGGCTACGCCGACGACGACGTCTCGTATCGCCTCGAGTGGGTCTATCCGGGGGCTCGGCGCCTTCCGTACGACGATGCCGGACGCGACACCGAGCGTGACCTGCGCGTCGAGGCGCAGATCGGCGAGCGGTTCGAGACGGCGTGGATGGCGGCATCCGACCTGCCCATCACGCCTCTGGCTGTTCTGCGCGACGCCGACGCCGCGGTGTTCGTCACGCGGGTGCTCCCCGCGGTCGACGTGGTCGACGAGGTGCGCGTGCGCACGACGGGGACGGCGCCGACGTTCCGCGAGCTGAGGGGAGACCCCTCGCTGCGGATCACGGCGGTGGAGTCGCTCGACCGCGACTGGTTCGACCTCGGGATCGTCGTCACCATCGAGGGGCGCATGATCCCGTTCGGGATGCTGTTCTCGGCGCTGTCACGGGGGCGGACGCGCATCAAGCTCTCGGACGGCGCGTGGTTCTCCCTCGCCCACCCGGCTCTGCAGCGACTGCGCGAGCTGCTGGAGGAGGCGGCGGCGCTCGACGAGTGGGAGACGGGTCCGCGCCTGCCCCGCACGCACCTGGCGCTGTGGGCCGAGTTCGAGGATCTCGCCGATCAGTCGGAGGCGGCCGTCGAGTGGCGCGGATTGGCCCGCGCTCTGCGCGACGTGGCGGAGGTGCCGCAGGTGCCGACGCCGCCGGGGTTCCGTGCGGAGTTGCGCCCGTACCAACGCGAGGGGCTGTCGTGGCTCGCGTTGTTGCACGCGCACCGGCTCGGCGGCATCCTGGCCGACGACATGGGGCTCGGCAAGACGCTGCAGCTGCTCGCCCTCGTCGCCCACGCGAAGTCCTCGAGGGAGCAACGGCCGTGGCTCGTGGTGGCTCCCACCTCGGTACTGCCCACGTGGAGGGACGAGGCGGCGCGGTTCGCTCCCGATCTGCGGGTCGCGGTCGTCGAGGCCACGGCGGTGCGTCGCTCGCGATCGATCGCCGAGATCGCCGCGGGGATGGATCTCGTGGTCGCCCCCTACGGGGTGGTGCGGACGGATGCCGAGGAATTCGGCGCTCCGCACTGGGCGGGCGTCGTGCTGGATGAGGCGCAGTTCGTGAAGAACCCGGCGACGCGGATCCATCGGGCGATCGCATCCCTCGAGACGGATGCCGTGTTCGCGGCGACGGGGACGCCGATCGAGAACGGCCTCGACGACCTCTGGGCGTTGCTGGCGCTCACCGCCCCGGGACTGTTCCCCTCGATCCGCCAGTTCCGCGAGGACTACACCCGCGCGATCGAACAGCTGCCGACGGATGCCCCCACCGCTCTCGCGGCCGCCGCGGCGAGCGCGCATCGCGAGAAGACGCTTGATCGTCTACGTCGGCGCGTGCGGCCCTTCCTGTTGCGGCGTACGAAGGACGTCGTGGCATCCGATCTCCCTCCCAAGCAGGAGCAGGAGATCGCCGTGCCCCTCGGGCCCGCCCACCAGGAGCTGTACGACCGGGTGCTGCAGCGCGAGCGGCAGAAGGTTCTGGGGTTGCTCGACGATCTCGATCGGCAGCGGTTCATCGTGTTCCGCTCCCTCACGCTGTTGCGCATGCTCGCTCTCGCCCCGGGGCTGGTGGATGAGCGAGACGCCCATCTGGGGTCGGCGAAGCTCGATGTACTGCTCGAGCGTCTCGTCGAGGTGGCGGCCGAGGGGCACCGTGCGTTGGTGTTCAGTCAGTTCACGTCGTTCCTCGGTCTCGCCGCGGAGAGATTGGATGCCGCGGGCATGTCGTATGCGCACCTCGACGGTTCCACCGCTCGGCGGGGAGAGGTGGTCGACGGATTCCGCGGGGGAGATGCACCGGTCTTCCTCATCAGCCTGAAGGCGGGTGGGTTCGGGCTCACCCTGACGGAGGCCGAGTACGTCTTCGTGCTCGATCCGTGGTGGAATCCCGCCGCGGAATCCCAGGCCATCGACCGGGCCCATCGGATCGGGCAGACCAAGAGCGTGTTCGTCTACCGCCTGATTGCGGCCGGCACGGTGGAGGAGAAGGTGCGAGCGCTGCAGCACCGGAAGGCGGCTCTGTTCGATGCGGTGATCGATGACGACGACGCGTTCGCCGCTTCGCTCGACGCGGACGATATCCGGGGGTTGCTGGCGCCGTGAGCGCCTCTCCGTCGTGTGAAGCGTGCCAGGGTGGACGAACCGACGAAGCGAGGGGTTGAGCGATGGACGGTCCGAGATCACCCCGGGAGTCCGGGTACCATCCGCCGACGTTTCCCCTCTTCGAAGCGGTCTTCGGCGACGGCGTGACGGAGCCGCAGCGCTGGCTCGCCGGGTGGAGCGGGCTGGTCACGGAGCCGGCGACCGACGTGACGCTCGCCGCGCGGTCTGCCGACGAGGTCGCGCTCGTGACCTCGTCGACGTGGACGTCGGAGCTCGATGCCCGTGTGGCGGCGTGCCTCCTCGCCGGGGCGTTGTCTCCTGCGCGGGAACGCCCCTCGACCGAGGCGCTGTTGGCGCTCGCCCAGGACGACTCCTCGTGGACCGAGACGCGGGTGCACGTGGGCGGGCACGCGCGGCAGGGCTCTGCAACGGTTTCTCAGGGGGTCGTCGCCACCTGCTGCCGCCACGGCATGTGGGCGGTGGCCGTCGCCTCCCGCGTCGCCGTCGCGCTGCGGCGGGTCGACCCGCGCAGCGCCGATACCTACGTCGCGAATCCCTTCACCGCGCACGCCTACGGAACGTTGCCGCCGATGCCGCACGGGGAGTGACCGCGTGATGTCGACACCCGGCGCTCCCCGGACGCTCGCAGCCGTGCGCGCGTAGACTCTTCGGGTTCGCCAACGACACAGGAGCGGCATGAAGATCACCGGCCTCGGCCACGCGGGAATGTTCATCGAGACGCGCGGCGGCAGCATCATCTGCGACCCCGTCATCGGTCCGAGCTTCTTCGGCTCGTGGTTCCCGTTCCCCGACAACCGCGCTCTCGACTGGGAGCGCTTCGGCAAGGCGGACTTCCTCTACATTTCGCACCGCCACCGCGACCACTTCGACCCGGCGATGCTCGAGCGGTACGTGTCGAAGGACATCAAGGTCCTGCTCCCGGAGTATCCGACCGACGACCTCGAGCAAGACCTCATCGCCCTCGGCTACACGAATCTCATTCGCACCGAGGCCGGCGTGCCCCTGCAGTTCGGTGACCTGAAGCTCATGGTCACGCCGCTGCGCGCGCCCTCGGACGGACCGATCGGCGATTCGTCGCTGTCGCTCGACGACGGCACCGCGTCGATCCTCAACCAGAACGACTCGCACCCGCTCGATCTCGAGAAGCTGTTCGACTTCGGCAAGCCCGACGCGTACTTCACTCAGGTCTCCGGTGCGATCTGGTGGCCCATGGTCTACGACCTGCCCCAGGACGCCAAGCAGAACTTCGCCCAGCTCAAGCGCGACGCGCAGAACAAGCGCGCGATGTACTACATCGACAAGGTCGACGCCGAGCACGTGTTCCCCATGGCGGGTCCGCCGATGTTCCTGCGCGAGGAACTCTTCCGCTACAACGGCACCGGGCTCGAGAACGACTCGATCTTCACCGACCAGCGCGAATTCCTGGCGCATATGAAGGAGCAGCGGCCCGACCAGAAGGGCTACCTGTTCCTGCCCGGCACGGAGGTCGAGGTTCGGGGATCGGATGTCACGGTCGCCCAGACCCTGTACACGGATGCCGAGATCGAACGCGTCTTCGGCGACAAGTGGAACTACCTGGCCGAGCAGCGCGACAGCCGTCAGGCCGAGGTCCGCGCCGAGGAGGCCACGCGTGCCGAGGTCATCCCGCCAGCCGAGATGCTCGCTGCCCTGAAAGAGTGGTGGGAGCCGCTGCTGCGTCGCGCCCGCACGATCCGCAATGGCGTGGGTGGCATGGTGCGTTTCCGCATCGGAGAGCTCGACATGGTCGTGGACTTCCCGAAGGCGAAGCTTCGCGAATACGCCGGCGAGGAGTGCATCTACTGGTACACGATCCCCGCCGATCTCGTCTCGACGAACATCCGCGATCACGAGATCGACTGGTCGAACTCGATCTTCCTGTCGATGCAGTTCGAGGTGGGTCGTTCGGGCAAGTTCAACGAGTTCCTGACGACGTTCCTGAAGTGCCTGTCGCGCGACCGGATCGAGTATGTCGAGAACTGGTACGCCGAGCAGTCGGATCAGACCGAGGATGCCGAGATCGACGGCTGGACCGTTCAGCGTCGCTGCCCGCACCTGCGCGCCGACCTGACCAAGACCGGCAAGATCGAGGACGGCGTGCTGACGTGTTCGCTGCACGACTGGAAGTGGGACCTGGCCACCGGTCGGTGCTTGACGACCACCGGGCACCCGATCCGTTCGACGCCCATCCGTTCGACGCCCAGCGGCGAGCGCGCAGCCGCCGAGCGTGCCGAGGTCGCCGCGAGCTGAGAGCTGTCTCGTGCCGGGCTTTCATCACGTCGAGGTGTGGGTGGCCGACCTGCGCGCGGCGCAGGCCGAGTGGGGCTGGCTGCGTCGTGCGGTAGGTTTCGAGCGAACCGGGCAGTGGGCTGACGGCGAGACGTGAAGTGCGGGTTACGGTCCGTACCTGACTCTGACGACTTCGCCGAACCTATCGGGGCCGGACCACGACCGGCGCGCTCCCGGCGTGAACCACCTGGCGTTCCTCGGCGGCACTCGGGCGCAGGTGGATGCCATCATGTCCGCGGCGAGCGCGCATGGGTGGCGCCCGCTGTACCAGGAGCGGTACCCGTTCGCCGGCGGTCCCTCGCACTACGCCGGGTGGCTGGAGAACTCCGCGGGTTTCAAGGCGGAGATCGTCGCCGACGAGGAGTGACCCGAGCACGCGCGTCGTGCTCGGTCACGAGCGTCGCACTCGGCGACCCGCTTCGCGCTCGGCCGCGAGCTTCTCGCTCGGCCACGAGCGCCGCGCACAGTCACGCCGCATCGCGCACAGTCACACCGCATCGCGCACGGTCTCAAGCAACGCCCGCATTCACAAGCAACGCGCGCAGTCACGTGAGTCGCGTTCTGTCACGCCGCGCCGAAACGGCGCGGGGATCTCGAGCGCAGCAGCGTCGGTGGCCGAACCTCGCCCGTGTGCGGATCCGGAGGTCCGTGCAACCAGTAGGTGTCTCGACCGGTGACGGGATCCCGCTCGCGCACGATCCTCTCGCCCCGATTGTGGAGACCCAGGTGGTGGTTCCGGCAGAGGGGGACGCCGTCGTCGACGTCGGTCCTACCCCGATCCGCCGCCCAATGGTCGATGTGGTGCATCTCGCACTGCGAGATGGGGGCACGGCATCCGATACCGATGCACCCGCCGTCGCGCACCGCGATCGCGATCCGCTGGGCGCGGGTGAACAGTCGCTGATGTCGGCCGACGTCGAGCGGCCTCCCATCGGTACCGAAAGAGACCGGCACGGCACCCGCATCGCAGAGATAGCTCTCGACGACCCCGCCGGGGAGGGCTCCTCCGCCGTCTTCGAGATGCCCGACCCCGCGCACGGCAGCCCCCACCCCTGACGGCACTTCGTTCCTAGGCCCGACCGCACCTCGGTCCCCACCCCAGATCCCACCTCGGTTCCCACGCGCGATCGCTCGACACGATCCGCCTCGCCCGAAACCAGAGCCGACGCCTCGAGCACGATCCTCCCCCCGGGCTGCCGATCGCCGAACGCCTGCGCCGGATCGGCGGCCGCGCCGGTGCGCAGGACGGCGATCAGCGTGTCGTACGCGATCTGCTCCCCCGACCGATCGTCGGGGGCGTCGGCGATAGCGGCATCCGGATCCACGAACCGAGGGCCACGCCGCGGACGCAACGCCGCCTGCAGGATCCCGTCGACCCACGCCGCGGCGTCGTCATCGAACACGAAACGCCCGTGCCGCTGTCCGTGCTCGTCGATCCACGAGCGAAAGGATCGCGCGGCGAAGCGCTCCTCGAACCGCAGCGTCACACCGACCGGGTCGAGGCGATCCCGAGCGATCCGCGCCGACGCGCGCAGCTCTTCGACGGGCAGGTGCGGAGCCTCCGCGACGAGCCTCTCCACGGCGGCCTCCCAGGCGCGCGGCAGGAATTCCGGATCGAGGTCTGGATACCTCTCGACGGGCGGCTCACCCAACCCCACCCGGATCGCTTGGAACTGCGCGTGGCTGAGCGCCCCATCTCGAAGCGCGCCGCTCATCCGGCCGAGCCACTCCCCGCCGGAGTCCTCGGACACAGCGATGGGCACGGGCTCAGAACGATCGCCGTCGGGCCCGACCGCGGGAGGAATCGCCGGCAATAGATCCCTCCCGGTCTTCATCGACCGGACCACTTCGCTTCGACTCTGCCCGGTCAGCGTCTGCAACAGCTCCGTCGCGTTGCGGTGCCCCCGGCTCTGGGCCAAGCCCGCCCCACCCCGCTCGCGCACCGAGCGCGCCTCGATCACCCGCGCCGCGCATGCGGCCAGTACGTCGAGGGCATTCCGCGCCGCGGCGACCTCGGCCATCAAGCCCACGACCTCGCGATCGTCCAGCGCCTCGACATCCCGCGCCGCGATCAGCGCGGCGACGCGCTCGCTCGCCGCCCGAAGCCGGTCGGTCGTCGCGCGCAGTTCCATAGAACAAATGTACGAACGCGAAGACCAGATCGCCAGGGCGGAACCACGACACCACCCGATCGCGCTCAGGATTCACCCGCCCCCACCCGCTAGACTCGACGCCGAACCACAGCAACCTTTAACCCCGTCCCGTGAGGCGGAGAAGGGAGCGGCGGATGAATACGCGCACCGTCATGCACGATGCCGATATCGCCCGCGCTTTGACGCGCATCTCGCACGAGATCCTGGAGTCCAACAAGGGACCGCAAGGACTCGTCCTCCTCGGCATCCCGACCCGCGGTGTGACACTCGCGAACAGGATCGGCCCCCTGGTCGGCGACTTCGGCGGCGCACCCGTCCCGGTGGGCTCGCTCGACGTGACGATGTACCGCGACGATCTGCACCGCAATCCCACGCGGGCCCCGCGCAAGACCGAGATCCCCGCGGGCGGCATCGACGGCAAGACCGTCGTGCTGATCGACGACGTGCTGTTCTCGGGCCGCAGCATCCGCGCCGCTCTCGACGCGCTGCAGGACATCGGCCGCCCCGCCGCCGTGCGTCTGGCGACGCTCATCGACCGCGGTCACCGCGAGCTCCCGATCCGCCCCGACTTCGTGGGCAAGAACCTCCCCAGCGCCCGCGACGAGCGCGTCAACGTGCGCCTCGCCGAGATCGACGGCATCGAGGAGGTGACGATCGAGTCATGAGGCACCTCCTCGACACCCAGCACCTCTCGCGCGCGGACGCCCTCGAGATCCTCGACGTCGCCGAGGACATGGCCGACACACAGCGTCGCGAGGTCAAGAAGCTCCCGACGCTGCGCGGCAAGACCGTGGTCAACCTCTTCTTCGAGGACTCCACCCGCACGCGCATCTCGTTCGAAGCCGCGGCCAAGCGCCTCTCCGCCGACGTCATCAACTTCTCGGCGAAGGGCTCGAGCGTCAGCAAGGGCGAATCCCTGCAGGACACCGCGCAGACCCTCCAGGCGATGGGGGCCGATGCCGTGGTCATCCGCCACGGCGCGTCCGGCGCCCCGCGCACCCTCGCCACCTCCGGCTGGATCAGCGCGGGGGTGGTCAACGCCGGCGACGGCACGCACGAGCACCCCACGCAGGCGCTGCTGGACGCGTTCACCATCCGCAAGCGGCTGTTCGCCGACGACAGCCGCGGCCGCGACCTCGGCGGCATCCGGGTCACGATCGTGGGCGACGTGCTGCACTCGCGCGTCGCGCGCTCGAACGTGTGGCTGCTGCACACCCTGGGCGCCCACGTCACGCTGGTGGCTCCGCCGACGCTCGTTCCGCAGGACGTCAGCGGCTGGCCCGTCGAGATCGACTACGACCTCGACCGCGCGATCGCCGCGGGTCCGGACGCTCTCATGATGCTCCGGATCCAGCTCGAGCGCATGAGCGCCGCGTATTTCCCGACTGAACGGGAGTATTCCCGACGCTACGGTCTCGACGCGCGGCGTCTGCAGGCTTTGCCGGACGGTAGCATTGTCCTGCACCCCGGTCCGATGAACCGGGGTCTGGAGATCTCCGCCGAAGCCGCCGATTCGCCTCGCTCGACGGTGCTCGAGCAGGTCACGAACGGCGTCTCCGTGCGGATGGCCGTGCTGTACCTGCTACTGGCGGGCGAGCGGCCCCACACCGAGAAAGAGGACCTCCGATGAGCCACGCCACCCCCCAGACGCTTCTGGTGCGCGGCGCGCGCATCGAGGGCCGGGATGCCACCGACCTCCTCGTCCGCGACGGGATCATCGCCGAGACCGGTTCCGGCCTGTCGCACGCGGGGGCCACGGTCGTCGACGCCGACGGGCTCGTCGCCCTCCCCGGCCTGGTCGACCTGCACGTGCACCTGCGCGAGCCCGGGTACGAGGCCTCCGAGACGATCCTCACCGGCTCCCGCGCCGCGGCGGCGGGCGGGTTCACCACCGTCTTCGCCATGCCGAACACCTCACCCGTCGCCGACACGGCGGGCGTGGTCGAGCAGGAGCTCGCCCTGGGCGAGGCCGCCGGCTACGTGCACGTCCAACCGATCGGTGCCGTGACCGTGGGACAGAAGGGCGAGCGCCTCGCCGAACTCGGCGCGATGGCCGACTCGCGCGCCCGGGTCCGCGTGTTCAGCGACGACGGCTTCTGCGTCTTCGACCCGCTCATCATGCGCCGGGCGCTGGAGTACGTGAAGGCGTTCGACGGCGTGATCGCCCAGCACGCGCAAGACCCGCGACTCACCGAGGGCGCCCAGATGAACGAGGGTGCCGTCTCGGCCGAGCTCGGCCTGACCGGCTGGCCGGCCGTCGCCGAGGAGTCGATCATCGCCCGTGACGTGCTGCTGGCCGAACACGTCGGCTCACGCCTGCACGTGTGCCACCTGAGCACCGCGGGTTCGGTCGACATCATCCGTTGGGCCAAGAAGCGCGGCGTCGACGTCACCGCCGAGGTCACCCCGCACCACCTGCTGCTGACCGACGAGCTCGTGCGCGACTACGACGCGCGGTTCAAGGTCAACCCTCCACTTCGCCGCGAAGAAGACGTCCTCGCCGTGCGCGAGGGCCTGGCCGACGGCACGATCGACATCGTCGCCACCGACCACGCGCCCCACCCCACCGAGGCGAAGGCCTGCGAGTGGGCGGCCGCCGCGAACGGCATGGTGGGACTCGAGAGCGCCCTGCGCGTCGTACAGCAGGCCATGGTCGACACGGGGCTTCTCGAGTGGACCGACGTCGCGCGCGTCCTGTCGAAGACGCCCGCGCGCATCGGTCGCCTCGACGGCCACGGCACGCCCGTGGCCGCGGGGCAGCCCGCGACGTTCACGCTCTACGACCCGCGTCCCTCGCGTGCCTTCGCCCTGAACGACCTCGCGGGCCGCAGCACCAACTCGCCCTACCTCGGCCGGGAGCTGCCCGGCGAGGTGCGCTGGACCGTGCGCGCCGGCATCCCGACCGTCGTCGACGGTGCCGTGCTCGACGCTCCCGGAGTGCTCGCGTGAGCCGCGAGGGCGCCCTCGTCGTGATGATCGGCGTGGCCCTCGTCCTGCTCGCGCTGCTCGCGTGGGCCTGGGTGCGACGAACGCGGCGCGATGCGCGCTACTCCGCCCCGGTGGGGGAGCTGCCCGAAGGCGCCGTCGAGACGGCCTCTTTCTCGGGCTTCTACGTCGCCACGACCCGACACGACGAGCCGCTCGAACGTCTCGCCATCAAGGGTCTCGGCTTCCGCTCCCGCGTCGACGTCACCGTCACCTCGGCCGGCGTCGCCCTCGACCTGCAGGGCCAGCCCCGCATCGCTCTCACCCGCGACCGCCTCGTCGACGCCGCTCAGGCCACGGTCGCCATCGACCGCGTGGTCGAGCGCGACGGCTTGACGCGCGTCAGCTGGCGCATCGACGACGACACGATCGTCGACACCTACCTCCGACCCCAGGATGCCTCGGCGAAAGCCCTCGCCGACGCCATCCGTCCCCTCATCACCCCGACAGGAAGCGACGCATGACCGCCCTGATCCCGTCCTCGCGCCTCTCGCGCGATCCCGCCGTCCTCGTGCTCGAAGACGGCACCCGTTACACCGGCCGCGCGTACGGTGCACGCGGCGAGACCCTCGGCGAGGTCGTCTTCGCCACCGGCATGACCGGCTACCAGGAGACGATCACCGACCCCTCGTACGCCGGCCAGATCGTCCTGCAGACCGCGCCGCACATCGGCAACACCGGCGTGAACGACGAAGACCCCGAGTCGCGTCGCATCTGGGTCGCCGGCTACGTCGTACGCGACCCCTCGCGCATGGTGTCGAACTGGCGCGCGAATCGCTCGCTCGACGACGCGCTCGTCGAAGACGGGATCGTCGGCATCTCCGGCATCGACACCCGCGCCGTCACCCGCCGCATCCGCTCCGAGGGCAGCATGCGCGGCGGCGTCTTCTCGGGCGAAGCCGCGAACCTGGACGCCGAGGAGCAGCTGCGTCGCGTGCTCGAAGCACCGGGCATGGCAGGCCGCAACCTGTCGGCCGAGGTCTCGGTCAGCGAGGTCGAGGTGACCCCCGCGACCGCCGAGCGCATCGGCAACCTCGCCGTGCTCGATCTCGGCGTGAAGCAGTCCACGATCGTCAACCTCGCCGCCCGCGGGTTCGACGTGCACGTGTTCCCGCAGTCCGCGACGATCGACGAGATCCGCGCGATCGAGCCGGTCGCGGCGTTCTACTCGAACGGCCCGGGCGACCCCGCGGCATCCGACCAGCACGTCGAACTGCTGCGCGCCGTGCTCGGCGACGGCCTGCCCTTCTTCGGCATCTGCTTCGGCAACCAGCTGCTGGGCCGCGCCCTCGGCTTCGGCACCTACAAGCTGCCCTTCGGTCACCGCGGCATCAACCAGCCCGTGCTCGACAAGACCACCGGCCGCGTCGAGATCACCTCGCAGAACCACGGCTTCGCCGTCGAGGCGCCGCTCGATGAGATCGTCGACAGCCCCGCCGGCTTCGGCCGCGTCGAGGTCAGCCACATCGGCCTCAACGACAACGTCGTGGAGGGCCTGCGAGCCCTCGACATCCCCGCGTTCAGCGTCCAGTACCACCCCGAGGCCGCCTCCGGCCCGCACGACGCCAACTACCTGTTCGACCGCTTCCGCGAGATGGTCCTCGCCACCCAGGAGAAGAAGAATGCCTAAGCGCGACGACATCACCTCCGTCCTCGTCATCGGCTCCGGCCCGATCGTCATCGGTCAGGCCTGCGAGTTCGACTACTCCGGCACCCAGGCGTGCCGCGTGCTGCGCGAGGAGGGCGTGCGCGTCATCCTCGTCAACTCCAACCCGGCGACGATCATGACCGACCCCGACTTCGCCGACGCGACCTACATCGAGCCGATCACCCCCGAGGTCATCGAGTCGATCATCGCCAAAGAGAAGCCGGATGCCGTTCTCCCCACGCTCGGCGGACAGACCGCGCTGAACGCGGCGATCCAGCTGCACAAGCGCGGCATCCTCGAGAAGTACGACGTCGAGCTCATCGGCGCCGACTTCGACGCGATCAATCGCGGAGAGGACCGCCAGATCTTCAAGGAGCTCGTCCTCGAGGCGGGCGCCGATGTCGCGGCATCCGTCATCTGCCACTCCATGGACGAGCTGCTCGCCGGCGCCGAGAAGCTCGGCTACCCGCTGGTCGTGCGCCCGTCGTTCACCATGGGCGGCCTGGGCTCGGGCTTCGCGTACGACGAGGCCGACCTGCGCCGCATCGGCGGTGCGGGCCTGCACGACTCGCCCACCAACGAGGTGCTGCTCGAGGAGTCGATCCTCGGGTGGAAGGAGTACGAGCTCGAGCTCATGCGCGACACCGCCGACAACACGGTGGTCGTCTGCTCGATCGAGAACGTCGACCCGGTCGGCGTGCACACCGGCGACTCGATCACGGTGGCGCCCGCGCTGACCCTCACCGATCGCGAGTACCAGAAGCTGCGCGACATCGGCATCGACATCATCCGCGCCGTCGGCGTCGACACCGGTGGCTGCAACATCCAGTTCGCGGTGGACCCGAAGACGGGCCGCATCATCGTGATCGAGATGAACCCCCGCGTCTCGCGCTCCTCGGCGCTGGCGTCGAAGGCCACGGGCTTCCCGATCGCCAAGATCGCCGCGAAGCTCGCGATCGGCTATCGCCTCGACGAGATCCCGAACGACATCACCAAGGTGACCCCGGCGAGCTTCGAGCCCACGCTCGACTACGTCGTGGTGAAGGTTCCGCGCTTCAACTTCGAGAAGTTCCCGGCCGCCGACACCACCCTCACCACCACCATGAAGTCGGTGGGCGAGGCGATGGCGATCGGTCGCAACTACACCACGGCCCTGCAGAAGGCGCTGCGTTCGCTCGAGAAGCGCGGATCGAGCTTCCACTGGGGCGAGGAGTCGCGCTCGGTCGAGGAGCTGCTCGAGATCGCGAAGACCCCGACCGACGGCCGCATCGTCGTGCTGCAGCAGGCGCTGCGCAAGGGCGCGACGCCCGAGCAGGCGTTCGACGCCACGGCGATCGACCCCTGGTTCATCGACCAGATGGTGCTCATCAACGAAGTCGCCGCCTTCATCGGCGAGGCTTCGGAGTTGGATGCCGACACCCTCCGCGTCGCGAAAGAGCACGGTTTCGGCGACGCCCAGATCGCCGAGATCCGCGGGCTCGACGAGGCCGAGGTGCGCGAGGCGCGCTACGCCCTCGACGTGCGCCCCGTCTACAAGACCGTCGACACCTGCGCGGGGGAGTTCCCGGCCCTCACGCCGTACCACTACTCCTCGTACGACGCCGAGACCGAGGTCACGCCCTCCGACCGCACCAAGGTCGTCATCATCGGCTCGGGCCCCAACCGCATCGGCCAGGGCGTCGAGTTCGACTACTCGTGCGTGCACGCCTCGTTCGCCCTGTCGGACGCCGGCTACGAGACCGTCATGGTCAACTGCAACCCCGAGACCGTGTCGACCGACTACGACACCAGCGACCGCCTGTACTTCGAGCCGCTGACGCTCGAGGACGTGCTCGAGGTGCTGCACGCCGAGAGCCAGTCGGGCACGATCCTCGGTGTCGTCTGCCAGCTGGGCGGTCAGACCCCGCTCGGCCTCGCCAAGGGCATCGAGGCCGCGGGCTACACGATCCTCGGCACGAGCCCCGAGGCGATCGACCTCGCCGAGGAGCGCGAGCTGTTCTCGCGCCTGCTCGACGACGCCGGTCTCGTGGCGCCCCGCAACGGCACCGCGATCGACGTCGAGGGCGCCGCGCAAGTGGCCGAGGAGATCGGGTACCCCGTGCTGGTGCGCCCGAGCTTCGTGCTCGGCGGCCGTGGCATGGAGATCGTCTACTCGACCGAGGCGCTGCGCGACTACTTCGTGCGCGTCGCCGACCAGGCGATCATCGGCCCCGGTCTGCCGCTTCTGGTCGACCGCTTCCTCGATGACGCGATCGAGCTCGACGTCGACGCGCTGTTCGACGGCACCGACCTGTACATCGGTGGCGTCATGGAGCACCTCGAGGAAGCCGGCATCCACTCCGGTGACTCCTCGTGCACGCTCCCGCCGGTCTCGCTCGGTCGCACCGAGGTCGACCGCGTGCGAGAAGCGACCCTCGCCATCGCGAAGGGCGTCGGCGTGCGCGGCCTGCTGAACGTGCAGTTCGCGATCTCGGCGGGCGTGCTCTACGTCATCGAGGCGAACCCGCGCGCCAGCCGCACGGTGCCGTTCGTGTCGAAGGCCCTGGGCATTCCGCTCGCCAAGGCCGCCAGCCGCATCATGGCAGGTAACACGATCGCCGAGCTCATCACCGAGGGGCTGCTGCCCGAGCAGGACGGCTCGCGTGTGCCGCTCGACGCCCCCGTCGCCGTGAAGGAGGCCGTGCTGCCGTTCAAGCGGTTCCGTACCGCCGACGGCGCGACCGTCGACAGCGTCCTCGGCCCCGAGATGCGCTCGACGGGCGAGGTCATGGGCATCGACCGCGACTTCCCGACGGCGTTCGCGAAGTCGCAGGAAGCCGCGTACGGCGGGATGCCGACCTCCGGTACCGTCTTCATCTCGGTCGCCGACGCCGACAAGCGCGCCGTCATCCTGCCCGCCCACCGGCTGCAGGAGCTCGGGTTCTCTCTGCTCGCGACGGAGGGCACCGCGGAGATCCTGGCGCGCAACGGCATCCGGGTGAAGGTCGTCGAGAAGTACTCCGAGACGCAAGGCTCCGACCAGCAGAACGTGGTCGACCTCATCAACGCCGGCGAGATCGACATGATCGTCAACACGCCCTCGGGTGGCACGGCCCGCGCCGACGGCTACGAGATCCGTGCCGCCGCGGTGGCCGCCGACAAGGCTCTGTTCACCACGATGGCCGTGCTCGGCGCCGCGGTCAGCGCCCTCGGTGCGATGAAGAACGGCTTCGAGGTGCGCAGCCTGCAGGAGCACGCCTCGGATCGCGCGGGACGCCTGTGAGCGACACTTTCGGGCAGCGACTCAGCGCCGCCCTCAGCCGTCACGGCGCCCTGTGCGTCGGCATCGACCCCCACGCCGCCCTGCTGTCGGCGTGGGGGCTGGATGCCACGGCCGAGGGCGCGCGCGAGTTCGGCCTGCGCACGGTCGAGGCGGCCCAGGGCCGGGTCGGTGTGGTCAAGCCTCAGGTCGCGTTCTACGAGCGCTACGGCTCTCGCGGTTTCGCCGCGCTCGAGGACGTCCTCGCCGCGGCGCGTGACGCGGGCCTCCTCGTGATCGCCGACGCCAAGCGCGGAGACATCGGAACGACCATGGAGGGCTACGCCCACGCGTGGCTCGAACCCGGTTCGCCTCTCGAGGCGGATGCCGTGACCCTGTCGCCCTACATGGGCGCCGACTCGCTGCGCGACACGCTGTCGCTCGCCGTCGGCCACGGCAAGGGCGCGTTCGTGCTGACCGCGACGAGCAACCCCGAGGCGCGCGCGCTGCAGAGCGCGATCGTCGACGACGCGCAGGCCGTGGGCGACCACGAGCACGTCGCCGCCCGCGTCGCGCACGACGTCAACCAGGCGAACATCGGGGCGCCCGGCGCCCTCGGTCCCGTAGGCGTCGTGGTCGGTGCGACCGTCGACCGTCCGGCCTTCGGCCTGGGAGATGTGGCCCTGGCCGGCATGCCCATCCTCGCCCCCGGCTTCGGAGCGCAGGGGGCCGCCCCCGCCGACCTGCGACGCCTGTTCGGCTACGTGGCATCCGCCGTCGTCGCCAACGAGAGCCGGAGCATCCTCGCGGTCGGACCCGACCGTCTCGCCGCCCGTATCGATGAGCGCGCCGCGCTCTACCGGGAGTCCCTGCATGGCTGATACCCGCCGCCCACCCGAGGTCGACCGCGCCGCCGCGTCGCGCCGCGCCGTCGAGGCCCGCCGCGAGCGCGCCGCGCTCAAACGCGACGTGTCGACCCGCGTCATCTCCCCGCAGGAGCTGCTGCGCCGCGGGCTCGCCGACCCGCTGTCGGCGGCCGGGGCGATGCGTGTGACCGAGTTCCTCACGGCGATCCCCGCGATCGGCGAGAGCAAGCGCGACCGCATCCTCACCTCGCTGTCGATCTCGCCGGTCAAGCGGCTGGGCGGCCTCGGCACGCGCCAGCGCGATGCGCTGCGCCGCTACCTCGACACCCGCTGGCCGGAGCCCGGCCCGCGCGAGGGCCGCAGCCGGCTGATCGTGCTCGCCGGGCCCACCGCGGTCGGTAAGGGCACGGTCGCCGCGCACATCAAGGAGAACTACCCCGAGATCCACCTCTCGGTCTCAGCGACGACGCGCACCGCGCGGCCGGGAGAGGTCGAGGGCGAGCACTACTACTTCGTCGACGACGCCGAGTTCGACCGTCTGGTCGCCTCGGGGGAGCTGCTGGAGTGGGCCGTGGTGCACAACAAGAACCGCTACGGCACCCCGCGCGCGCCGATCGAGCGCGTGCTCGCCGAGGGCGGCACGGCCCTGCTCGAGATCGACCTCCAGGGCGCGCGCCAGGTGCGCGCTGCCGACCCGTCGGCGACCCTGGTGTTCCTGCTGCCCCCGAGCTGGGACGAGCTCGTCCAGCGGCTGGTCGGGCGAGGGACCGAGGATGCCGAGGAGCGGGCCCGACGCCTGCGCACGGCCCGCGTCGAGCTCGCGGCTCAGAACGAGTTCGACTATCGCGTCGTGAACGACGAGGTGGCTCACGCCGCCGTCCAGGTCGTGGCGCTGGCCGCTGCGCAGCACTGATCCGACCCACCCGATGCCCCTCGGCACAGCCCGAGCCGACGTCGGCTAGAATAAGAGGATGCTTCGGCGCTCCCGGCGCCGCATCCACCCCATCCCGCCGAACCAGGAGGTTCCCCATGGCCGGACGTGACAAGGGCATCATCGACCCGCCCATCGACGCTCTGCTCGACAAGGTCGACTCGAAGTACCAGCTCGTCATCTACGCATCCAAGCGCGCGCGTCAGATCAACGACTACTACTCCGACCTGCACGAGGGAAACCTCTTCGACAACGTGGGACCGCTGGTCGACTCCACCGTCGAAGACAAGCCCCTCACGATCGCTTTGCACGAGATCCACGAAGACAAGCTGCGCCTGCGCGCTGCGGAGTGATCCACAGCCGACGCATGTCGTGATCTGTTCACAGATGTGACGATGCCCCGGGCGGCTCACCGCCGCCCGGGGCATACTTGTGCCCATCCCCGCCCCACACTTCTCCGGAGTCGCTTTGACCGACCTGCGCCTGTTCACGTCCGAGTCCGTCACCGAGGGACACCCCGACAAGATCTGCGACCAGATCTCCGACAGCATCCTCGACGCCATCCTCACCGAAGACCCCGCCGGCCGCGTGGCCGTCGAGACCCTCGTGACCACCGGTCTCGTCCACGTCGCGGGCGAGGTCTCCACGAGCGCCTACGTCGAGATCCCGGCGATCGTGCGCGACGTCGTCAACCGCATCGGGTACACCTCCAGCGACACCGGCTTCGACGGCGAGTCGTGCGGCGTCTCGGTTTCGATCGGCGCGCAGTCCTCCGACATCGCCGCGGGCGTCAACAAGGCGTTCGAACAGCGCGAGCGAGGCTCCGTCGACCCGCGCGACCTCCAGGGTGCGGGCGACCAGGGCATCATGTTCGGTTTCGCGACCAACGAGACGCCCCAGCTCATGCCCATGGCCGCCTGGACCGCGCACCGCATCGCCGAGCGCCTGGCATCCGTCCGCAAAGACGGCTCGCTGCCGTTCCTGCGTCCCGACGGCAAGACCCAGGTCACGCTCGGCTACGACGGCCTGGTTCCGCGCACGGTCGACTCGGTCGTGCTGTCGACCCAGCACCACCCCGACATCTCGCAGGAAGACCTGCGCGCCGAGGTGCAGGCCGCCGTCATCGATCCCGTCCTGGCCGAGACCGGCCTCGAGCTGCCCGACGTGAAGTACTACATCAACCCGGCGGGTCCCTTCGTCATCGGCGGACCGAAGGGCGACGCGGGCCTCACCGGCCGCAAGATCATCATCGACACCTACGGCGGCGCTTCGCGTCACGGCGGTGGCGCGTTCAGCGGCAAGGACCCCTCCAAGGTCGACCGCTCGGCCGCGTACGCCATGCGGTGGGTCGCCAAGAACGCCGTGGCCGCGGGCCTCGCCGACCGACTCGAGGTGCAGATCGCGTACGCGATCGGCAAGGCCAACCCGGTGGGCCTCTACGTGGAGTCGTTCGGCACCGCGCACGTGTCCGACGAGGCGATCGTGCGCGCGATCCGCGAGGTGTTCGACCTGCGCCCGGCCGCGATCGTCGAACAGCTCGACCTGCTGCGCCCCATCTACGCCCAGACCGCGACGTACGGTCACTTCGGCCGCGAGCTGCCCGACTTCACGTGGGAGCGCACCGACCGCGTCGACGAGCTGCGTACCGCCGCCGGACTCTGAGAGTGCGTGGGGGAGTGCGCCCCGGCATCGACGACCGCCGCCGCACCGGGGGAGTGAGCTCGTGAGCGAGCGGCGCGTGGCGCGCGTGCAGCTCGAGTCGCCCGTCCCGCAGCTCGACCGGCTGTTCGACTACGCCGTCCCGCACCCGCTCGTCGCCGACATCGCGCCGGGGGTGCGAGTCAAGGTGCCTCTGCGTTCGGCGGGGCGCATGATGGACGCCTTCGTCATCGACGTGGTGGCCGACGACGGCTCCGAGCGGCCGCTGTCGGCGGTCGAGGCCGTCGTCTCGCCCATGCCGGTGCTGCCCGAGCGCCTGTACACGCTGGCGCGCCGTGTGGCCGATCGTGCGGCGGGCTCGGTCAGCGACATCCTGCGGCTGGCCATCCCCAAGCGTATGGTCCGCGCCGAGAAGGCGTGGGCCGCCGCCCCCGCTCCCTCGGTGACCGAGGTCGTCCCGGCCGCCCTCGAGCGCGCCACCGCGATCCTCGCCCCGTACGGCGGGCTCTCCGCCGCCCTCGACGCGGGGGAGCGGATCGCCGTCGACGCACCTCCCCACCCGCACGCCGAGCTGCCGCGCGGAGCGTGGGCCGACCTCCTCGCCGCCGCCGCGGTGCACACCCTCGCGCGTGGCCGCAGCGCCGTGCTCGTGGTCCCCGACTATCGCGACCAGGCACAGCTGCTGGCCGCGCTGGGCGAGCTGGTGAGCCCGGATGCCATCGTCCGCGACGACTCCGATCAGTCCGGCCCCGCGCGCTACGCGCAGTACCTGCGCACCCTCGCCCCGGTGCCGTGCATCGTCGTCGGCCGCCGCTCCGGCGTCTACGCCCCCGCGCACGACACGGGTCTGGTGGCGATCTGGGACGACGGCGATACGCTCCTGGCCGAGCCCCTCGCCCCCGGGGTCCACGCGCGCGACGCGGCCCTCGTTCGTCAGGAGCTCGAGGACTCGGCCCTGCTGTTCGCCGGACACACCCGCACCACCGACGTGCAGCGTCTGGTCGAGGTGGGGTACGTCCGCGACATCCCCCCGACGCGCAAGTCGACCCCCCGCGTGGTGCTCAGCGCCACGCGCGAGGGCGAGCAACGCCAAGCGCGCGTGCCGTCGTCCGCGTTCGCCGCGGCGCGCGAGGCCCTGCAGCACGGCCCGGTGCTCGTGCAGGTCGCCCGCCCCGGCTACGCGCCGTCTCTCGTCTGCGCCGACTGCCGGCGCCCGGCCCGCTGTCCGCACTGCGCGGGGCCCCTGCGCGCCGCGCGCCCCGGGGCGACCCCCGTGTGCGCCTGGTGCGGGCGCAGCGCCCACGCCTGGGCGTGCGGACACTGCGGCTCCGCCAAGCTGCGCATGGCCTCTTCGGGCAGCGAGCGCACCGCCGACGAGCTCGGCCGAGCGTTCCCGAACACCCGCGTGATCGTCGCCGACGGCGCGCATCCCGTCGCCGAGGTCGACGCCGCGCCCGCGCTCGTGATCGCCACGCGGGGCGCCGAGCCCCTCGCCCGGGGCGGATACCGCGCCGTCATCCTGCTCGACGGCGACCGCATGCTGCAGAACGAAGCCCTGCGCATCGGCGAGCACTGCCTGCGGTGGTGGTCGAACGCCGCGGCGCTGGCCGCCCCGGGGGCTCCCGTTCATCTCGTCGGGGTCGCCGGTCCCGTCGCCCGAGCGCTCGCCACGTGGACGCAACCCGCGTACGCCCGCGCCGAGCTCCTCGACCGCCTGCCGCTGCGCATGCCCCCGGCGGTGCGCGTGGCCAGCGTCGACGGACACGCCCGAAGCGTCGACGTGCTGCTCGAGTCGCTGCGCGAGGCCGTGCCCGATCTCGACCCGATGGCGGTCCTCGGTCCGGTCGACACCTCGCCCGGCCCCGACACCTCGACCTCGCGCGCCCTGGTGCGTTTCGACTACGCCCACGGCCGCGCCGTGGCCGAAGCCCTCCGCGCCGCGGTCATCGCCGACGCCCTGCGCGCGCGCAAGTCCCGCAAAGATCGCGGCCCCCAGCCGCGCAGTACGCTCAGAGTCCGCCTCGACATCCCCGAGCCCGACCTCTGAGCGGGGGCGCCCCACCCCGTCCGCCCGTTCCCGAGAGTCTGAGGAGACCCATGCGCCTCGTCTTCGCCGGCACACCCGCCGTCGCCGTCCCGTCGCTCCGCGCTCTGGCGGCAGGTCCGCACGAGATCGCCGCCGTCATCACCCGAAGCGACGCGCCCCTGGGACGCAAGCGCGTCCTCACCCCCTCGCCGGTTGCACAGGTCGCCGAAGAGCTCGGTATCCCTGTCATCAAGGCCGACCGTCTCGACGCCGAGGTGACCGCCCGCATCGCGGAACTCGAGCCCGATCTCGGGGTGATCGTCGCGTACGGCGGACTCGTGCGCGAGCCGCTGCTGTCGACGCCCGCGCACGGCTGGATCAACCTGCACTTCTCACTACTCCCGCGCTGGCGCGGTGCGGCTCCCGTGCAGCGCGCGCTCATGGCGGGCGATGCGGTCACGGGCGCGAGCGTCTTCCAGCTGGTCGCCGCCCTCGACGCCGGCGACGTGTTCGCCGAGGAGCGCTACGAGGTGCCCGCCGGGGCCACCTCGGCCACGGTGCTCGACGACCTCGCCGAGATCGGCGCGCCGCTGCTCGCCCGCGTGGTCGACGACATCGCCGACGGCACCGCCGTCGCCGTCGCGCAGCAGGGCGAACCGACCCTCGCCCCCAAGCTCACCCTCGACGACGGTGCCCTCGATCTGACCCGGGATGCCGAGAGCCTCCTGCACCAGATCGCCGGGGTCACGCCCGAGCCCGGTGCGCACACTACGCTCGAGGGGGCCCGGTTCAAGATCCTGCGCGCCGCCCCCGCCGAGGCCCCGCCGTTACCGCCCGGCCGGGTCACGGCATCCGGAAAAGACGTCGTCGTCGGCACGGGGAGCACGCCCCTCCGCCTCGAGACGGTCCAGCCGGCCGGCAAGGGCGCGATGGCCGCGGGCGACTGGTTCCGGGGTCTGCGCTCGAGCGAACCGGTGCTGGGCGCATGAGCGTGCAGGGAGCACGCGCCGTCGCGTACGAGGTGTTGCGGGCGGTGTCGGGGGACGAGGCCTACGCCAACCTCCTGCTGCCGCACGCGATCGCGCGACAGCGACTGGATGCCAAAGACGCCGGGCTCGCGACCGAGCTGACGTACGGCACCCTCCGTCGACGCGGCACCTACGACGCGATCATCGCCGCCGCCGCGGACCGCACGATCGATCGGATCGACCCCGCCGTCCTCGACGCCCTGCGGCTCGGCGTCCACCAGCTCCTGTCGACCCGGGTGGCCTCGCACGCCGCGGTCAACGAGTCCGTCGAGCTCGCGCGTCGCCACGGAGGCGGCAAGGGCGCGGCGGGCTTCGCCAACGCCGTGCTGCGCCGGGTCTCGCGCGACAACCCCGGTCAGTGGATGCAGCGCATCGCCGCCGGCGCCCGCAGCGACGACGAGCGCATCGGCCTGACCACCTCGCACCCGGTGTGGATCGTGCGGGCGCTTCGTCGGGCCCTGACCGCCGAGGGCCGCGCCGACGAGCTCGACGGTTTGCTCGAGGCGGACAACGTCGCCCCGCACGTCGCGATGATCGCCCTGCCGGGCCTTGCCGAGGTGCCCGACGAAGCGACGCCCACGCGCTACGCCCCGACGGCGTTCACCACCCGCGGGGGAGACCCCGAGGGGCTCATTCGTTCGTCCGACGGACGGATCCGCGTGCAGGACGAGGGTTCGCAGCTCGCGGCCCTGGCCCTCAGCCGCGTCCTGCCCGTCCGCGAGGGCGAGCGCTGGCTCGACCTGTGCGCGGGCCCGGGAGGCAAGACCGCGCTGCTCGCCGCCGAAGCCCTCGCGCACGGGGCGACGCTGGATGCCAACGAGATCGCCCCGGCCCGAGCGGGATTGGTGCGCCAGGCCGTGGCATCCGTCCCCCTCGACGTCGAGGTGAGCGAAGAGGACGGGCGCGAGCGCGCGGCCCGGACGCCGGGGGAGTACGACCGCATCCTCGTCGACGCCCCGTGCACCGGGATCGGCGCACTGCGACGCCGACCCGAGGCGCGCTGGCGCAAGACGCCGGCCGACGTGCCGGATCTCACCGCGCTGCAGCAGGAGCTCGTGCTCGCGGCGTTCGAGGCCCTGAAACCCGGGGGAGTGGTGGCCTACGTCACGTGCTCGCCGCACCTGGCCGAGACCTCGGGCGTGCTGGCCGAGGTCAAGCGCACGCTGGGCGAGACCGCCGAAGAACTCGACGCCCGCGCCGTGGTCCGCTCGATCGCCCTGGACGACATCGACCTGCCCGACCAGGCCGACGGATCGCTCCGCGCACAGCTCTGGCCGCACAGGCACGGCACCGACGCGATGTCGATCGCGCTGCTGCGCAAGCGCTGAGCCCCGCGCGCGCCCCTCTCGTCCGCGTATCCTCGCGTGAGGGGTCACTTCTCGTCGCCTGGGCGCGTTCCCGGCGACGGGTTCTGACCCCTCACGCCGCCGGGCGAGCGCGGCGCGGCCGCTGGACGCGCCCATAATGGTCGGGTGCCTACCGACGCCCCGCGCATCAACCCGAGCATCCTCGCCGCCGACTTCGTGAACATGGAGGCCGAGCTCGCGCGCATCGCGGGGGCCGACTTCGTCCACGTCGACGTGATGGACAACCACTTCGTGCCGAATCTCACGTTCGGGCCGCAGATGGTGGGCCGCATCCAGGAGACGAGCCCCGTCCCGCTCGATGTGCACCTGATGATCGACGACCCCGACCGCTGGGCTCCGGCGTACGCCGAGCTCGGGGCGGCATCCGTCACCTTCCACCTCGAGGCCGCGGCATCCCCGATCACCCTCGCTCGTCGGCTGCGCTCGATCGGAGCACGCGCGGGCGTCGCCGTGAAGCCCGGCACCCCCGTCGAGAACCTCTTCGAGGCGCTCAACGAGTTCGACCAGATCCTCGTGATGACCGTCGAGCCCGGCTTCGGCGGGCAGTCGTTCATGCCCGAGACCATGCCGAAGCTCCGCGCCCTCGCCGACGAGGCGAAGCGCCGGGGTGCGAGCGTGTGGCTGCAAGTCGACGGCGGCATCGGCGAGTCCACGATCGCCCAGGCAGCCGAGGCCGGGGCCGACACGTTCGTCGCCGGTTCCGCGGTGTTCGGCGCCGATGACCCCGACCGTGCGATCCAGTCGCTGCGCGCCTCGGCAGCCCGCCACCGCCACTGACGGCCCGGCGCGGGGAGGTTCACTGCCCCACCGCTGATAAACGCTCGCTGCACGGGGAAACGCTCGCTGCGGGCGTTTCTCGGTGCAGCGGGCGTTTATCACGACCCGCCGCCCGCCCCGCCGCGCCCTGCGCCACCGCCAGCGCCCGTCGCCGCCGGCGCACCCGCACGCGCCCGCCGCCCGTCCCGCACCCCCGCCCGCCCCGCCGCGCCCCGCGCCCCACGCCGCCCACACCGCCCCGCGGGCAACCCCACCCCCGCCGACCCGATACCCTGGAACCGTGAAGACCTTCGACGACCTGTTCGCGGAACTCAGCGCCAAGGCCGTCGAGCGACCCGCCGGCTCCGGCACCGTCGCTCAGCTGGATGCCGGCGTCCACGCGATCGGCAAGAAGATCGTCGAAGAGGCCGCCGAGGTGTGGATGGCCGCCGAGTACGAGTCCGACGAGGCCGCGGCCGAAGAGATCTCGCAGCTGCTCTACCACCTGCAGACGCTCATGCTCGCGAAGGGCCTGTCGCTCGAGGACGTCTACCGACATCTCTGAGCCGCGCCCCTCCTCCCACAGCTCACCCCACACGAAAGCCCCCGTCATGCTGCGAATCGCCGTGCCGAACAAGGGGTCGCTCGCCGAAACCGCCGCCGAGATGCTCTCGGAGGCCGGGTACACCGGACGACGCGACTCGAAAGACCTGTACACCGTCGACCCCGTGAACGAGGTCGAGTTCTTCTACCTCCGTCCGCGTGACATCGCGACCTACGTCGGCTCCGGCGCGCTCGATGTCGGCATCACCGGCCGCGACCTCCTGCTCGATGCCCGCATGCCCGGTGCTCGCGAGGTCGAGTCGCTCGGCTTCGCCGGCTCCACTTTCCGCTTCGCCGGTCGCCCCGGCCGCTTCACCGACGTCCAGGACCTCGAGGGCCTGCGCGTGGCCACCGCCTACCCGGGCCTGGTCGACGCCTTCCTCGACGAGCGCGGCATCGCGGTCGACATCGTCCCGCTCGACGGAGCCGTCGAATCCGCCGTCCAGCTCGGAGTGGCGGATGCCGTGGCCGACGTCGTCTCGACCGGAACGACGCTGCGTCAGGCGGGGCTCGAGATCTTCGGTCCGGTGCTCCTCGAGAGCGACGCCGTTCTGATCTCGGGTCCGAACGAGGTCGAGGGCACCGAGACGCTGCTGCGACGCCTGCGCGGCGTCCTCGCCGCGCGCAAGTACGTCCTCGTCGACTACGACCTGCCCGCGCACCTCGTCGAGCAGGCCATCGCCGTCGCCCCGGGCCTGGAGTCGCCGACCATCTCGCCGTTGCGCGACCCCGAGTGGGTGGCGGTGCGCGTGATGAGCCCGCGCCGCGACGTCAACCGCGTCATGGACGAGCTCTACGCGATCGGTGCGCGCGCGATCCTCGTCACCGAGATCCTCGCCGCGAGGCTCTGATGACCCTCGCGCGTCGCGTCATCCCGTGCCTCGACGTCGCCGCGGGCCGCGTCGTCAAGGGCGTGAACTTCCTCGACCTGCGCGACATGGGCGACCCGGTCGAGCTCGCCAAGCTCTACTTCGAGCAGGGAGCCGACGAGGTCACCTTCCTCGACGTCACCGCGACCGTCGACGAGCGCTCGACGACGTACGACGTCGTCCGCCGCACGGCCGAGCAGGTCTTCATCCCGCTGACCGTCGGCGGGGGAGTCCGCTCCGCCGACGACGTCGCCCGTCTCCTCTCCGTCGGTGCTGACAAGATCGGCGTCAACTCCGCCGCGATCGCGCGGCCCGACCTGATCGGCGAGATCGCGGACCGCTTCGGCGCACAGGTCGTGGTGCTCTCGCTCGACGTGAAGCGCTCGGCATCCACCCCCTCCGGTTTCGTCGTGACCACCCACGGCGGCCGCGCCGAGACCACCCTCGACGCCCTCGAATGGGCGCGCGAGGCCGTCGAGCGCGGAGCCGGCGAGCTGCTGGTCAACTCCATCGACGCCGACGGCACCAAGCAGGGCTTCGACCTCGAGCTCGTGCGCCTCATGCGCCAGGTGGCCGCGGTTCCGGTCGTCGCCTCCGGTGGCGCGGGCGAGCTCGAGCACTTCGCCCCCGCGATCCAGGCCGGCGCCGACGCCGTGCTCGCGGCGTCCGTGTTCCACTCCGGCCAGCTGACCGTGGGGCAGGTCAAAGACGCGATGGCCGCCGACGGGATCGAGGTGCGCCGATGAGCGTCGACCGCGTGAAGTACGACGCCGACGGCCTGGTGGCCGCGGTGATCCAGCAGTTCGACTCGCGCGAGGTGCTGATGGTCGGGTGGATGGATGCCGAGGCCCTGAACCGCACGCTCACCACCGGCCGCGTGACGTTCTGGTCGCGCTCCCGCCAGGAGTACTGGCGCAAGGGCGACACGTCGGGCCACATCCAGCTCGTCAAGGGCGCGCGCCTGGACTGCGACGGCGACACGCTGCTCATCGAGGTCGACCAGATCGGCGCCGCCTGCCACACGGGCGACCACACCTGCTTCGACGCCGACGACCTGCACCCGGTCGTGGGGGAGCGCTGATGCGTCGCGCCCGCTCGACGGCGGTGCTCGCGATGCTCCTGGCCGGAGCGATCGGCGTGATCGCCTCGACGCAGACCTGGATCGACGTCACTCTCGACGACGGCGCGCAGCAGACGCTGGCCGTTCCGGGCGCCGAGGCCCTGCCCGTTCTGACCCCGCTGAGCCTGGCGGCCCTCGCCCTCGGGGCCGCGATGTCGATCGTCGGCCCCGTGCTGCGGTACGTCTTCGGCGCGCTCGGCGTGCTGATCGCCGCCTTCGTCGGCTTCGGCACCGCGCAGATCCTCTTCGCGACCCCGGTCTCGGCCACCGCGGCCACCGTCACCGACGCGACGGGGATCTCCGGAACGGATGCCGTGGCCTCCCTCGTCTCGGGCCTGTCGCTGACGCCGTGGCCGGCGGTGACGCTGCTCGCGCAGGTCGTCCTGCTCGCGGCATCCCTCTTCACCCTCGTCACCGCTCGCCGGTGGGCGTCGGGGGCGAGCCGGAAGTACCGCACCGCGACCGAGGCGGGGGCCGAGACCGGTCGCCCGCACGACGCCATCGACTCGTGGGACGACCTCTCGCGCGGCGACGACCCCACGGCCTGAGCCCGACCTCGCGACATCGAGACGTCGGCGCCGGGACGGCACCCCCGCTTCGGTAGACTGGACGAACGCTTTCCCCCGCGCTCGCGCGCGACTGTAAGGAGCCCCATGAGCAACCCCATCGGCGACCCCGGCCACGGACACTCGCCCGCCGCCTGGACGGCCGTGATCATCATGCTCGTCGCGTTCACGCTCGGCACGCTGTTCTTCTGGCTCGACATGCCCGTCCTGGTGTGGGCCTCGGTGGGTCTGCTCGTCGTCGGTGCGATCGTCGGCTGGGCCATGACCAAGGCCGGTTACGGCGCGAACGGCGCGAAGTCCAACCCGAAGGCCCACTGATGGCACTGGCCGATCTCACGGCCGGAGCGGTAGAAGACGCCGAGGAGCGCGCTCAGGCGCGTCCCCTCGCCGCGGTAGAGCGCGAGGCCCTCGCGCAGACGCCCGCGCGCGACGCGCTGGCCATGCTCGCTCCCGCCGACCGCGTGAAGATCATCGCCGAGGTCAAGCGCGCGAGTCCCTCGCGCGGCGATCTCGCGGCCATTCCCGACCCCGCGCGTCAGGCCCGCCTGTACGAAGAGGGTGGAGCCTCGGCGATCTCGGTGCTCACCGAGCGCCGCAAATTCAAGGGGAGCCTCGCCGATCTCGAGGCGGTGCGCTCGGCCGTGAGCGTCCCCGTCCTGCGCAAAGACTTCATCGCCACGCCCTACCAGGTGCTCGAGGCCCGCGCGTCCGGCGCCGATCTCGTGCTGCTGATCGTCGCGGCCCTCGACCAGAAGACGCTCACCGAGCTCTACAGCCTCGTCACCGACCTGGGCATGACCGCTCTCGTCGAGACGCACTCGGCCGAAGAGCTCGAGCGCGCCTCCGACCTGGGCGCGAAACTCATCGGCGTCAACGCCCGCAACCTCTCGACCTTCGAGCTCGACCGCGACCTGTTCGGCTCCCTCGCCGACCGGTTCCCGGCCGATGCGATCAAGATCGCCGAGTCCGCGGTGCTCGCCCCCGCCGACGTCGCGCACTACCGCGCCGCCGGAGCCGACGTGGTGCTCGTGGGCGAGGCCCTCGTCACCGGTGACCCCGTCGCCACTCTGCGCGCGTTCCTCCAGGAGACGACATGACCACCGCTGTCCCTTCGAACCTGCGCGACCAGAGGGGGCCGTTCTTCGGCGACTTCGGTGGCCGGTTCATGCCCGAGTCGCTCATCGCGGCGATCGACGAGCTCACCGAGGTCTACGAGTCAGCGATGGCCGATCCCGAGTTCCACACCGAGCTGCGCGCGCTGCTGCACGACTACGCGGGTCGCCCCTCGGTGCTCACCGAGGTGCCGCGCTTCGCCGAGCACGCGGGAGGCGCACGCGTCTTCCTCAAGCGCGAGGACCTCAACCACACCGGCTCGCACAAGATCAACAACGTGCTCGGCCAGGCGCTGCTGACCAAGCGCCTGGGCAAGACCCGCGTGATCGCCGAGACCGGCGCGGGCCAGCACGGCGTGGCCACCGCGACCGCCGCCGCTCTGTTCGGCCTCGAGTGCGTCGTGTACATGGGTGAGGTCGACACCGAGCGTCAGGCCCTCAACGTCGCTCGCATGCGTCTGCTCGGTGCCGAGGTGATCCCCGTGACGACCGGCTCACGCACCCTGAAGGACGCGATCAACGAGGCGTACCGCGACTGGGTCGCCTCGGTCGAGACGACCAACTACATCTTCGGCACCGCCGCGGGCCCGCACCCGTTCCCGGCTATGGTGCGCGACTTCCAGAAGATCATCGGCGAAGAGACCCGCGCCGAGTTCCTCGAGCGCCTCGGTCGCCTGCCCGACGCCGTGTTCGCGTGCGTCGGCGGTGGATCCAATGCGATCGGCATGTTCGAGGCCTTCCTCGACGACGAGGGCGTCGCCCTCTACGGGGTCGAGGCGGCCGGTGACGGCGTCGACACCCCCCAGCACGCGGCTTCGATCGAGCGGGGTCGCCCCGGCGTCCTGCACGGCGCGCGCACCTACGTGCTGCAGGACGAAGACGGCCAGACCACCGAGTCGCACTCGATCTCGGCCGGGCTCGACTACCCGGGCGTCGGCCCCGAGCACGCGTGGCTCGCCGACATCGGTCGCGCGCAGTACATCCCCGCGACCGACGACGAGGCGATGCAGGCCCTGCGTCTGCTGTCGCGCACCGAGGGCATCATCCCCGCGATCGAATCCGCCCACGCCCTCGCCGGCGCTCTTCGGGTCGGTCGTGAGCTGGGCCCGGATGCCGTGATCGCCGTCAACCTGTCGGGTCGCGGCGACAAAGACATGGACACCGCCGCGCGGTACTTCGACCTGTACGACGCCGAGCACGCACCGGAGGGCCCCGAGGGCGCTCCGCAGACGAGGGCGGCCGAGGCCGTGGCATCCGCCCCGGGTTCTCCCGTCGACGTGACCCCGGCCCCGGATGCCGCGAGCGGCGCGGGGGTCGAACTGTGACCTCGCGCGTGTCCGCGGCCATCGACGCCGCCCACGCCGAAGGCCGCGGGGCGTTCGTCGGTTACCTGCCCGCGGGCTTCCCCGACGTGGCGACGAGCATCGAGGCGGCGGTCGCATTGGCCGAGGCCGGCGCCGACGTCATCGAACTCGGCCCGCCCTACAGCGACCCGGTGATGGACGGCCTCGTCATCCAGGAGGCGACGCAGACGGCCCTGGCCAACGGCTTCCGCATGGCCGATCTGTTCACGATCATCCGCGAGGTGAACGCGCGCACCGACGTGCCCATCCTCGTCATGACGTACTGGAACCTCGTCGAGCAGTACGGGGTCGATCGCTACGCCGACGAGCTCATCGCGGCGGGCGGCGCCGGGCTCATCACGCCCGACATCACCCCCGACGCCGGCGCCGCGTGGATCGCCGCGAGCGAGCGCACGGGTCTCGACCGCGTCTTCCTCGCCGCCCCCACCTCGTCGGACGAGCGCCTCCGGATGATCGTCCAGGCGTCCACCGGCTTCGTCTACACCGTCTCGACCATGGGCATCACGGGAGAGCGGGCACAGCTCGACGCCGCCGCCCGCGGCCTCGTGGAGCGCCTGCGCTCGTTCGGGGCCGAGCACGCGTGCGTGGGTATCGGCATCTCGAACGCCGAGCAGGTCGCCGGGGTCGTCGAGTACGCCGACGGGGCGATCGTGGGTACCGCGCTCGTCAAGGCGCTCCGCGACGGAGGCGTCGAGGGCCTGTCGGCCCTGGCGCGCGAGCTGTCTGCGGGCACCGCGCAGCGCGCCTAGACTCGAAGCCATGACGTTCGCCCTCTCGAGCGCCGCCTCCGGCGTGCTCGCCAGCATCCCGAGCCCGACCATCTCGTACGTCGATCTCGGTCCCCTCCGCATCCACTTCTATGCCCTGTGCATCATCGCGGGCATCATCGTTGCGATCTTCCTCACCAACGCGCGCCTGACGCGTCGCGGTGCCGAGAAGTGGGTCGTCATCGACATCTGCCTGCTGGCGGTTCCGCTCGCGATCGTCGTGGCGCGCATCTACCACGTCGTCACGCACCTGGGCTTCTACTTCGGCCCCGGGTCGAACCCGTGGAACATCACCCAGCCCGGATCGGTGTGGGCCATCTGGGAGGGCGGCATCGCCATCTACGGCGCCCTCATCGGCGGCGCGATCGGCGCCATCCTCGGATGCAAGTGGACCGGCATCCGCTTCTGGACCTTCGCCGACGCGCTGGCCCCGGGCCTCATCATCGCCCAGGCGATGGGCCGCTTCGGCAACTGGTTCAACCAGGAGCTCTTCGGCCAGCCCACCGACCTGCCGTGGGGTCTGGAGATCGCCTCGGGCAATCCCGCGATCCCGGTCGGACTGCCATCGGGCACGCTTTTCCAGCCGACTTTCCTCTACGAGGTCATCTGGAACCTGCTCGGCGCGGCGGTCATCCTCTTCGTCGGAAAGCGCTTCACCCTGCAGTGGGGCAAGCAGTTCGCGATCTACCTCGTCTGGTACTCCGCGGGCCGAATCGTCTGGGAATCCATCCGCATCGACCCCAGCGACATCATCCTGGGCCTTCGCACCAACGTCTGGGCCGCCATCTTCGGCGTCGTCCTCGGCATCGTGATCTTCGTCGTGCAGTCGCGTCGTCACCACGGTCTCGAGCCGTCGCCGTACGCACCCGGGCGCGAATCGAAGGCGCCGGGGGCTGTAGACTCAGGCGACCCCTCTGACTTCGTCGACGTGAGCGAGCCGCCCGCGACGAGCGACACCGTCGGCACCAGCGCCACAAGCAGCCCCGCCACGAAATAAACTCTGGGCCGACGTCGTCCCATTCGAAGCATCAACGTGAGGACGGTTGATATGGCTTCCAGCCTGCGTTCCGACACCGTCGGAGGCGCATTCCCCGCCCGCCAGGGAATGTACGACCCGTCGTTCGAGAAAGACGCCTGTGGCCTCGCCATGGTCGCCACTCTCCGCGGCGAAGCCGGACACGACATCATCGATCTGGCGCTGACCGCGCTGCGCAACCTCGAGCACCGCGGCGCCATCGGTTCGGATGCGGGTACCGGTGACGGTGCCGGCATCCTGACCCAGATGCCCGACGCGTTCCTGCGCGCGGTGGTCGACTTCGACCTGCCGCCGGTGGGGGAGTACGCCGCGGGCATGGTGTTCCTGCCTCTCGGTCACGACGAGCGCGCCGCGATGAAGGCGGGAATCGAAGAGATCGCCCGTCACGAGAACCTCGAGGTGCTCGGGTGGCGCGAGGTGCCCGTCGAGCCCGAGAACCTCGGCAAGCTCGCCTACGAGGCACGGCCCGCGTTCGAGCAGCTCTTCGTCTCGCGTCCGGCGACCGGCGACCAGCCGACCCTGTCGGGGATCGCCCTCGACCGCCGCGTCTACCGTCTGCGCAAGCGCGCGCGTCACGAGCTCGAGGCCTACTTCGTGTCGCTGTCCAGCCGCACGCTCGGCTACAAGGGCATGGTCACCACGCTCCAGCTCGAGCCGTTCTACCCCGACCTGCAGGACGAGCGCTTCGCATCCGAGCTCGCCGTCGTGCACTCGCGCTACTCGACGAACACGTTCCCGTCGTGGCCGCTCGCGCAGCCGCTGCGCATGCTCGCGCACAACGGCGAGATCAACACCGTCAAGGGCAACCGCAACTGGATGCGCGCGCGCCAGTCGCAGCTCGAGTCCGAGCTGATCGGCGACATCCGCCCGCTGCTTCCCATCTGCACCGACGGCGCCAGCGACTCGGCATCCTTCGACGAGGTCCTCGAGCTGCTCACCCTGACCGGCCGAAGCCTGCCCCACGCGATCATGATGATGGTCCCCGAGGCGTACGAGAAGCAGGCGACGATCGACCCCGCCCTGCGCGCCTTCTACGACTTCCACTCCATGCAGATGGAGCCGTGGGACGGACCCGCCGCGCTGATCTTCACCGACGGCACGCTCGTCGGCGCGACGCTCGACCGCAACGGCCTGCGCCCGGGGCGTTGGACCGAGACCACCGATGGCCTCGTCGTCATCGGCTCCGAGACCGGCGTGCTCGACTTCGCGCCCGAGCGCATCAAGCGCCGCGGCCGGCTGCAGCCCGGTCGCATGTTCCTCGTGGACACGGCCCAGCGCCGCATCGTCGAAGACGAGGAGATCAAGGCCGACCTGGCCGCCCTCCACCCGTGGGGGGAATGGGTCGACAAGGGCCGGGTCAAGCTCAGCGAGCTGCCCGAGCGCGAGCACATCGTGCACCCCATCGCCTCGATCACGCGTCGTCAGCGCACCTTCGGCTACACCGAAGAAGAAGTGCGCATCCTGCTCACCCCGATGGGCCAGGGCGGCGCCGAGCCGCTGGGCGCCATGGGCAGCGACGCTCCCGTCGCCGTGCTCAGCGACCGCCCGCGCCTGCTGTTCGACTACTTCTCGCAGCAGTTCGCGCAGGTCACCAACCCGCCCCTGGACTCGATCCGCGAAGAGGTCGTGACCTCGCTCTCCCTGGGCCTCGGCCCCGAGCGCAACCTGCTCGACTGGGGTCCGGATCACACCCGCACGGTGACGCTCGACTTCCCCGTGATAGACAACGACGAGCTGGCCAAGATCCAACACATCGACACGGCCCTGCCGGGCCGTTCGTCGGTGACGATCCGCGGCCTCTACCGCGTCGAGGCCGGGCACAAGGGGCTGCAGAAGCGCCTCACGCAGATGTGCTCCGAGGTCGACCAGGCCATCGAGGACGGCGCCGAGTTCATCGTGCTCAGCGACCGTGACTCGAACAAAGACCTGGCTCCGATCCCGTCGCTGCTCATGCTCGCGGCCGTGCACCACCACCTCATCCGCAGAGAGACCCGCATGAAGGTCGGTCTCGTGGTCGAGGCGGGCGACGTCCGCGAGGTGCACCACGTGGCGACGCTCATCGGCTACGGCGCCTCGGCGGTCAACCCGTACCTGGCGATGGAGACCGTCGAGTACCTCGTGCGCGCCGGCTTCATCACGAACGTCACGCCCGAGAAGGCCGTCAAGAACCTGATCTACGCGCTCGGCAAGGGCGTGCTGAAGATCATGTCGAAGATGGGCATCTCCACCGTGTCGTCGTACGCCGGCGCCCAGGTGTTCGAAGCGGTTGGCCTGTCGCGCGACTTCATCGACGCCTACTTCACCGGGACCGAGACCAAGCTCGGCGGCGTGGGCCTCGACGTCATCGCGGCCGAGAACGCCGCGCGCCACGAGTACGCCTACCCGCAGGACGCGGCGGCCCGCGCGCACGAGCGCCTGTGGACCGGCGGCGAGTACCAGTGGCGCCGCGACGGCGCCCCGCACCTGTTCAATCCCGACACGGTGTTCCGCCTGCAGCACGCCACGCGCGAGCGCCGGTACGACATCTTCCGCGAGTACACGCAGCTCATCGACGACCAGGCGCACGAGCTCAAGACGCTCCGCGGTCTGTTCGGCCTGCGCACGGGCACCCGCCCCGCCGTGCCGATCGACGAGGTCGAGCCCGTCTCGGCGATCGTCAAGCGCTTCTCGACCGGCGCCATGAGCTACGGCTCGATCTCGAAGGAGGCGCACGAGGTGCTCGCGGTGGCGATGAACCGCATCGGCGGCAAGTCGAACACCGGCGAGGGCGGAGAAGACGTCGACCGGCTTCTCGACCCCGAGCGTCGCAGTGCGATCAAGCAGGTGGCATCCGGTCGCTTCGGTGTGACGAGCCTGTACCTGACCCAGGCCGACGACATCCAGATCAAGCTCGCCCAGGGCGCCAAGCCCGGCGAAGGCGGTCAGCTGCCGCCGACGAAGGTGTACCCGTGGGTGGCGCGCACGCGTCACGCGACCGCGGGTGTGGGTCTCATCTCGCCGCCGCCGCACCACGACATCTACTCGATCGAAGACCTCAAGCAGCTCATCTTCGACCTCAAGCGCGCCAACCCCTCGGCCCGCATCCACACCAAGCTGGTGAGCCAGTCGGGTATCGGTGCGGTCGCCGCGGGTGTCGCCAAGGCGCTGAGCGACGTCATCCTGGTCTCGGGCCAGGACGGCGGCACGGGCGCGAGCCCGATGAACTCGCTCAAGCACGCGGGCACGCCGTGGGAGCTGGGCCTGGCCGAGACGCAGCAGACGCTCATGCTCAACGGCATGCGCGACCGCGTGGTCGTACAGGTCGACGGACAGATGAAGACCGGTCGCGACGTGATCATCGGCGCCCTCCTGGGGGCGGAGGAGTTCGGTTTCGCCACGGCTCCGCTCGTGGTCTCGGGCTGCATCATGATGCGCGTGTGCCACCTCGACACCTGCCCCGTGGGGGTCGCGACGCAGAACCCCGTCCTGCGCGAGCGCTTCACCGGCAAGGCCGAGTACATCGTCAACTTCATGGAGTTCATCGCTCAAGAAGTGCGCGAGTACCTCGCCGCGATGGGCTACCGCTCGATCGACGAGATCGTGGGTCGTTCGGAGCTGCTGGATGCCAACGAGGCGATCCAGCACTGGAAGGCTCGGGGCCTCGACCTCGCGCCGATCCTCGAGGGACCCCGCTTCGCCGAGGACGAGCCCCGTCGCCACGCGCGCAACCAGGACCACGAACTCGAGGACCACTTCGACGTGCAGCTCATCGAGCGCGCGCAGGACGTCATCGCCGGCGGCGGTCAGCTCACGATCGACCTGCCGATCCGCAACACCGCCCGCGCGGTGGGGACCATGCTCGGCCACCACGTCACCAAGGCGCGGGGCGAGCACGGTCTGCCGGAGAACTCGATCGACGTGCGCCTGACGGGTTCGGCCGGACAGTCGTTCGGCGCGTTCATGCCCGCGGGCATCACGCTGCGTCTCGAGGGCGACTCGAACGACTACGTCGGCAAGGGTCTCTCGGGCGGAACGATCGTCGTGCGCCCGCCGCGCGGCTCGAGCTTCGCCGCGTCCGAGAACGTCATCGCCGGAAACGTCATCGGCTACGGCGCCACCCAGGGACAGATGTTCCTCAACGGCGTCGTGGGCGAGCGCTTCCTCGTGCGCAACTCGGGCGCCACCGCGGTGGTCGAAGGCGTGGGCGACCACGCGCTCGAGTACATGACGGGCGGTCTCGCCGTGATCCTCGGCGCCACGGGCCGCAACCTCGGCGCCGGTATGTCGGGCGGTCAGGCCTACGTCTACAAGCTCGACCGCGATCTGGTGAACCGTGAGGCCATGGCATCCGGTGAACTCGTGCTCGGTTCCCTCGGATCGGGGGATGCCGAGATCCTCCGCGACCTGCTCGAAAAGCACGTCGCAGAGACCGATTCCACGCTCGCACGTCGTCTGCTCGACGACTTCGAGACCGAGGTGGACAACTTCGTCCGGGTGCTGCCGCGCGACTACGCCGCTGTGCTGCAGACCCGCCAGGAGGCGGTCACCGAGGGGCTCGACCCCGACGGCGACGTCGTCTGGAAGCGCATTCTGGAGGTGACGGGTGGCTGACCCGAAGGGCTTTCTCAAGGTCACGGAGCGCGAGCTCCCCAAGCGCCGGCCCGTGCCGGTGCGCATCATGGACTGGAAAGAGGTGTACGAGCCGGGGGATTCGGCCGTCATCAAGCGCCAGGCCGGTCGCTGCATGGACTGCGGCATCCCGTTCTGCCACAAGGGCTGCCCGCTCGGGAACCTCATTCCCGAGTGGAACGACCTCACGTGGCGCGGCGAGGGCCGCGCGGCCATCGAGCGCCTGCACGCGACCAACAACTTCCCGGAGTTCACCGGTCGGTTGTGCCCCGCGCCGTGCGAGAGCTCGTGCGTGCTCGGCATCAACCAGCCGGCGGTGACGATCAAGCAGGTCGAGGTCTCGATCATCGACGAGGCGTTCGGCAACGGCTGGGTCGAGCCCGAGCCGCCGGAGCGCCTGACCGGCAAGACGGTCGCCGTCGTGGGCTCCGGCCCCGCCGGCCTCGCCGCCGCCCAGCAGCTCACGCGCGCCGGGCACACGGTCGCGGTGTTCGAGCGCGACGACCGCATCGGCGGTCTGCTGCGTTACGGCATCCCCGACTTCAAGATGGAGAAGCGCCACCTCGAGCTGCGCCTGCGCCAGATGCAGGCCGAGGGCACGCGCTTCCGCGCCGGCGTCGAGATCGGCAAGGACGTCTCGTGGAGCGACCTGCGGGCGCGCTACGACGCCGTCGTGGTGGCCACCGGCGCCACGGTGCCGCGCGACCTCGCGATCCCCGGCCGCGACCTCGACGGCGTGCACTACGCCATGGAGTACCTCATCGAGGGCAACAAGGCCGTCGCCGGCGACCAGGTGCCGCACCAGATCACCGCCGAAGGCAAGCACGTCGTCGTCATCGGTGGTGGCGACACCGGAGCCGACTGCATCGGCACCGCGCACCGCCAGGGTGCGCTGAGCGTGACCAACCTCGCGATCGGCAAGCAGCCTCCGTCCGAGCGCCCGGCCGAGCAGCCGTGGCCGATGATGCCGAACCTGTTCGAGATGGCATCCGCCCACGAAGAGGGCGGGGAGCGCTCCTTCCTCGCCTCGACCGTGGAGTTCCTCGGCAACGCCGCGGGCGAGGTGCGCGCGCTGCGCGTGGCCGAGACCGAGTACGTCGACGGCCGCCGGGTGCCCAAGAGCGGCACCGAGCGCGAGATCCCGGCCGACCTGGTGCTCATCGCGATGGGCTTCACCGGCCCCGAGCGCGAGCACCTCGAGAGCCAGCTGGGCACGCAGTTCACGGGCCGCGGCAACGTGGAGCGCGACGCGACCTACGCCACCAGCACCCCGGGGGTGTTCGTCGCCGGAGACGCCGGTCGTGGACAGTCCCTCATCGTGTGGGCCATCGCCGAGGGCCGCGCGGCCGCCGCCGAGGTCGACACGTTCCTCATGGGCGAGACGGTGCTGCCCGCACCGGTGCGCCCGACCGATGTCGCCATCGGCCTCCTGCCCGCCTAAGCTGGCAAGGGCCGATCGGCCACTTCCCGAAAATCCTCACGGAGCTTGAAAACGGATGAGACGCGCCAAGATCGTCGCAACACTCGGGCCCGCCACGTCGTCGTATGAGATGGTTCGCGCCATCATCGACGCCGGGGTGGACGTCGCCCGCCTGAACCTGAGCCACGGAGACTACTCCGTGCACGACGCCAACTTCGCCAACGTGCGAAAGGCCGCAGAGGACGCCGGCCGCCCGGTCGCCGCCCTCGTCGACTTGCAGGGCCCGAAGATCCGCCTCGGCAAGTTCGAGAACGGTCCCCACGACCTGCTCCCCGGCGACATCTTCAAGATCACCGTCGAGGACATCCTCGGCACCAAGGAGATCGTCGGCACGACCTTCAAGGGTCTGCCCCAGGACGTCCGCCCCGGCGACTTCCTGCTCATCGACGACGGCAAGGTGCGCGTCGAGGTCGTCGAGACCGACGGCACCGTCGTCACCACCAAGGTCGTCGTCGGCGGCCCGGTCTCGAACAACAAGGGCATCAACCTGCCCGGCGTGGCCGTGAACGTCCCCGCCCTGAGCGAGAAGGACGAGGCGGACCTCCGCTGGGGCCTGAACGCCGGCGCCGACCTCATCGCCCTCTCGTTCGTCCGCGACGCCAAGGACATCGAGCGCGTGCACGAGATCATGGCCGAGGAGGGACGCTACATCCCCGTCATCGCCAAGATCGAGAAGCCGCAGGCGGTCGACAACCTCGAGGAGATCATCGACGCCTTCGACGGCATCATGGTCGCCCGTGGCGACCTCGGCGTCGAGCTGCCGCTCGAGGCCGTGCCGATCGTGCAGAAGCGCGCCGTGGAGCTGGCCCGCCGCATGGCGAAGCCCGTCATCGTCGCGACGCAGATGCTCGAGTCGATGATCAACAGCCCGGTGCCCACCCGCGCCGAGACCAGCGACGTCGCCAACGCCGTCCTCGACGGCGCGGACGCCGTCATGCTCTCGGGCGAGACGAGCGTCGGCGACTACCCGGTCGTGGTCGTCGAGACCATGGCCCGCATCGTCGCCTCGACCGAGGAGCACGGACTGGAGCGCATCGCACCCCTGACCAACAAGCCCCGCACGCAGGGTGGCGCCATCACCCTCGCCGCCGTCGAGGTGGCCGACTTCGTCGAGGCGAAGTACCTCTGCGTCTTCACCGAATCGGGCGACTCGGCTCGCCGCATGTCGCGTCTGCGCTCGACCATCCCGATGATCGCGTTCACGCCCGAGCCCGGCATCCGCCGCCGCCTGGCGCTGACCTGGGGCGTGCGTTCGACCCTGGTCGAGCACGTGTCGCACACCGACAAGATGTTCCTGCAGGTCGACGACTACCTGCTCACGAACAAGCTGGCCGAGGTGGGTGACAAGGTCGTCGTGATCTCGGGTTCCCCTCCCGGAATCGCGGGCTCGACGAACGACCTGCGCGTGCACCGCGTCGGCGACGCCGTCCACGGCGCGGCCCCGGTCTACAAAGAGGTCTGATCCTCGATGACGCGCGCCGGGTTCGCCCGGCGCGCGTCTTCGCGTTCCCGCTCCGGCCCCACCGCCGGTAGGTTGGGAACGTAACACCTGCCGGTGTGGCGGAATGGCAGACGCGGGGCACTCAAAATGCTCTGTCGAAAGACGTGTGGGTTCGAGTCCCACCACCGGTACCCGTAACAGCACCCGAGCGATGGGGGCTGCGATCCGGGGCTTCGAGCCCCCGCAGACTTAGGATGGTTCCGTGACTGATCAAGAAGCCGTTCCGGCCAGCGCTCCGGCCGCCCCCCGACGCGTCGTCGTCGCGGAAGACGAGTCGCTCATCCGCCTCGACATCGTCGAGATCCTCCGCGACAACGGCTTCGACGTCGTGGGCGAGGCCGGCGACGGCGAGACCGCCGTGCAGCTGGCCACCGAGCTGCGTCCCGATCTCGTGATCATGGACGTCAAGATGCCGCAGCTCGACGGCATCAGCGCCGCCGAAAAGCTCAGCAAGAACCACATCGCCCCCGTGGTGCTGCTCACCGCCTTCAGCCAGAAGGAGCTCGTCGAGCGCGCCAGCGAGGCCGGCGCCCTGGCCTACGTCGTCAAGCCCTTCACCCCGAACGACCTGCTGCCCGCGATCGAGATCGCCCTGGCCCGCTACGAGCAGATCATCACGCTCGAAGCCGAGGTCGCCGACATGGTCGAGCGGTTCGAGACGCGCAAGCTCGTCGACCGCGCCAAGGGCCTGCTCAACGAGAAGATGGGCCTGTCCGAGCCCGAGGCCTTCCGCTGGATCCAGAAGGCGTCGATGGACCGCCGCCTCACCATGCAGGACGTCGCCAAGGCGATCATCGAGCAGCTGGCCCCCAAGAAGGGCTGAGCGAGACTCTTCGCGAGATGGATGCCACGTCAGTGGCATCCATTTCTCGTTTCTGTCGCGAGCGTCAGGGGCGCTCAGCGCGCGGGGGCGTCCTTGATCATGTTCGTGATGCGAATGGTCGAGCAGCGGCGACCCTGCTCATCGGACACGGCGATCTCGTGCACGGTCAGCGAGCGGCCGAGGTGCACGGGCGTGCAGACGCCCGTGACGATCCCCGAGGTGGCGGAGCGCGTGTGCGTGGCGTTGATGTCGATGCCGACCGCGAGCTTGCCGGAGCCGGCGTAGAGGTTGGCCGCCATCGATCCGAGCGACTCGCCGAGCACGACGTAGGCCCCGCCGTGCATCAGGCCGACCGGTTGCGTGTTGCCCTCGACCGGCATGGTCGCGACGCTGCGCTCGACCGAGAACTCGACCCACTCGATGCCCATCTTCTCGGCGAGGGCGCCCATTCCGCGCTGCTTCGCCCAGTCGAGGCCGGAGGTCGTGTCGGGGGTCGTGGAGCTCATCATCGCCTTCGATCGGGCCGGGGCCGGGGGAGTGTCCGTGGTTCTCGTTACGCTGGAGGGGTGACGGATGCCGAAAAGCCTACTCTCCTCGTCGTCGACGGCCATTCGCTGGCGTACCGGGCGTTCTACGCCCTGCCGGTCGACAACTTCTCGACGAAGGACGGCCAGCACACCAACGGCATCTACGGCTTCCTGTCGATGTTCGTGAACCTCGTCAAGGCCGAGAAGCCCACGCACCTCGCCGTCGCCTTCGACACCTCGCGGCAGTCGTTCCGCACGCGCGAGTACGCCGAGTACAAGGCGAACCGCAGCGAGTCGCCGGCCGAGTTCAAGGGGCAGATCCCGCTCCTTCAGGACTGCCTCGAGGCCATGGGTGTACCCGTGCTGAAGAAAGAGGACTTCGAGGCCGACGACATCCTCGCCACCCTGGCCACGCAGGGGGCGGAGCAGGGCTTCGAGGTGCTCGTGTGCTCGGGCGACCGCGACACGATCCAGCTCGTCACCGACGACGTCACGCTGCTGTACCCCAATGTGCAGGGCGTGTCGCAGCTCAAGCGCTACGACACCGCGGCGGTCATAGAGAAGTACGGCCTGCCACCCGAGCAGTACCCCGACATCGCCGCCCTCGTGGGCGAGACCAGCGACAACCTGCCCGGGGTGCCCAAGGTGGGCGAGAAGACCGCGGTGAAGTGGCTGACGCAGTGGGGCTCGCTCGACGCCCTGCTCGAGAACGCCGACAAGGTCACCGGCGTCGTCGGCAACAACCTCCGCGAGCACCTCGACGGCGTACGCCGCAACCGCACCCTCAACCGCCTGCTCCGCGACGTCGAGCTGCCCGTCGGCCCCGGCGACCTGAAGATGCACCCCCTCGACGCCCAGGCGGTGCGCGACATCTTCGCCCGCCTCGAGTTCCGCACGCTGCTCCCGCGCGTGTTCGACGCCCTCGGCGGCGACGCCGGCGAGGTGGAGGAGCAGCGGCCCACCGCGACCGCCCCGACGCCCACGCGTCTCGACGCCGACGCCCTGGCATCCTGGGCCGAGGCGGCCGAAGGCTCGGTCGGGGTGACCGTCACGCTCGAGGGCTCGCAGCCCACGTCCGTCGGTCTCGCCTCCGCCGACGCGGCGGTCGAGGCCGAGTGGACGGATGCCGTGGGCGAGGCGCTCGCGTCGTGGCTGGCATCCGATGCCCCCAAGGTGTTCGCCGATGCGAAGCCGCAGATCAAGGCGCTCGCGCGGCGGGGCCTGACCGTCGGCGGGCTCGCCTTCGACGTCGTGCTGGCCGGGTGGCTCGTGCGCCCGAGCTTCCCCGACAAGACGCTCGGCGACCTCGTGGAGCGCGTGCTCGACGAGAAGCTCCCCGTCGCCGACCCCACCCAGCTCGTCCCCGAGACCGAGGGCGCGACCCCTGGCCAGCTGTCGTGGTTCACGCGGCGCGTGGCGGAGGCCCAGCGGGCCGAGCTTCCCGGTCGCGTCGCCGAGGTGCTCGACGATATCGAGCTGCCCACGCTCACGGCGCTTGCCGACATGGAGCTCGCGGGCGTCGCCGTCTCGCACGAGAAGCTGTCGGGTTTCTCGGCCGAGCTCGGATCCCGCGCCGACGCCCTCGCGCGCGACGCCTACGCCGCGATCGGTCACGAGGTGAACCTCGGCTCGCCCAAGCAGTTGCAAGAGGTGCTGTTCGACGAGCTGCAGCTGCCGAAGACCCGCAAGACGAAGAGCGGATACACCACGGATGCCGCGGCCCTCGCCGACCTGCAAGAGAGCGCGCCGCACCCCTTCCTCGACCTGCTGCTGCGCCACCGCGAGGCGACGAAGCTGAAGCAGATCATCGACGCGCTCGACACCGCGACCGGGCCCGATGGCCGCATCCACACCACGTACGTGCAGACCGGCAGCCAGACGGGGCGCCTGTCGAGCACCGACCCGAACCTGCAGAACATCCCGATCCGCACCGAGGAGAGCCGCCGCATCCGCGCGGCGTTCGTCGTGGGCGAGGGCTACGAGACCCTTCTCACCGCGGACTACTCGCAGATCGAGATGCGCATCATGGCCCACCTGTCGGGCGACCCGGGGCTCATCGAGGCCTTCAACTCCGGCGAAGACCTGCACCGCTTCGTCGGCGCCCGCGTTTTCGGCGTCGAGCCCGCCGACGTCACCCCCGCCATGCGCACGAAGGTCAAGGCGATGTCGTACGGCCTCGTCTACGGCCTGTCGGCATTCGGGCTGTCGAAGCAGCTGCGCATCGAGCAGTCCGAGGCCAAGAAGCTCATGCTCGAGTACTTCGCCCGCTTCGGTGCGGTGCGCGACTACCTGCGCGGCTCGGTCGAGCAGGCCCGTCAAGACGGCTACACCGAGACGATCTTCGGCCGGCGCCGCCCGTTCCCCGACCTCACGAGCATGAACCGCGTGCTCCGCGAGAACGCCGAGCGGGCCGCCTTGAACGCGCCCATCCAGGGCAGCGCCGCCGACATCATGAAGGTCGCTCTGTTCCGCATCCAGCGCGAGCTCGCCGAGGCAGGGCTCAGCTCGCGCGTGCTGCTGCAGATCCACGACGAGCTCGTCGTCGAGGTGGCGGCGGGGGAGTGGGATGCCGTGGAACAGATCGTCCGCGCGCGCATGGCCGACGCCGCCGACCTGTCGGTTCCGCTCGACGTGCAGATCGGACGCGGCGGCGACTGGGACGAGGCGGGGCACTGAGGCCGACGGCGCGGCATCCGGAACCTTCGATCGCGCGTCGTGCTCGTGCGCGTCGTGGCGCGTAGCGCCGGCATCCGGGACGAACCGGGGTGTGCGCACCCGCGACCGCTTCCCTAGGCTCGGAGAATGACAGACGCACAACGCACCCCCACGTCGATCGACACGATCGCGGACGTGTGGGTCGACACCCTGGCCCAGCGTGAGCCGACGCTCGCGACCTACATCGGACGCTTCGAGCACAACGGGCGTTTCGGCGACTACAGCCCCGAGGGCGCCGAGGCGCTCATCGCCGACGCGCGCGCGACCAAGGCGGCCCTCGACGCAGCCGAGCCGGTCGACGCCATCGACACCGTCACGAAGATGGACCTGGGCCGCGAGCTCGACCTCATGATCGAGCAGCACGAAGCGAAGACGCACCTGCGCGACCTGAACGTCATCGCATCGCCCGCGCAGGACATCCGCTCGACCTTCGACCTCATGCCGACGGCGACCACCGACGACTGGTCGACGATCTCCCAGCGGCTCAAGGCTCTGCCCGCGGCGATCGACGGTTACATCGCCACCCTCCGCCACGGCATCAGCGAGGGCATCGTCCCGGCCCGCCGTCAGGTCACCGAGGTCGTCATCCAGATCGCGCGGTACACCTACGACACGGGGTTCTTCGCCGAGTTCGTCGGCGACGCCGCTCCCGAGGAGGGCCAGCTGCCGGCATCCCTCGCTCGAGATCTCTCCACGCACTCCAACGCCGCGCGCGTCGCGTACGACGCGCTCGCGACGTTCCTGTCGTCGGAGCTGGCTCCCGCCGCGGGTGAAACCGATGCGGTCGGGCGCGAAATGTATGCGCTGCACTCGCGGCACTTCCTGGGCGCCGAGATCGACCTCGACGAGACCTACGACTGGGGCGTCGAAGAGCTCGCGCGCATGGTCGCCGAGCAGGAGGCCATCGCGAACGAGATCCTCCCCGGCGCGAGCGTCGAAGAGGCCGTGGCGTTCCTCGAGAAGGACGAGTCGCGCAAGCTGCGCGGAACCACGGCACTGCAGGAGTGGATGCAGCGCACGAGCGACAAGGCCGTCGAAGAGCTGGGCCGCACGCACTTCGACATCGCCGAGCCCATCCGCCACCTCGAGTGCATGATCGCCCCCACCAACGAGGGCGGGATCTATTACACCGGCCCGACCGACGACTTCTCGCGGCCGGGACGCATGTGGTGGTCGGTGCCCGAGGGCGTCGACACGTTCGACACCTGGCGCGAGCTGACGACGGTGTATCACGAGGGCGTTCCCGGTCACCACCTGCAGATCGCCCAGGCCGTGCACAACCGCGGCGAGCTCAACTCGTGGCGACGTCTGCTCGCCGGCACGAGCGGCCACGCCGAGGGCTGGGCGCTGTACGCCGAGCGCTTGATGGAGCAGCTCGGCTACCTCGACGACCCCGCCGACCGCCTCGGCATGCTGGACGGCCAGCGCATGCGCGCCGCCCGCGTGGTGCTCGACATCGGCGTGCACCTGCAGAAGCCGCGCCTGGACGGCACCGGCACGTGGGACCACGACTACGCCCTCGCGTTCATGCTGAAGAACGTCAACATGAGCGAGGAGTTCGTGCGCTTCGAGGTCAACCGCTACCTCGGGTGGCCGGGGCAGGCTCCGTCGTACAAGGTCGGCCAGCGCATCTGGGAGCAGGTGCGCGACGAGGAGCAGGAGCGCCGCGGCGCCGACTTCTCGATGAAGCAGTTCCACACCCGCGCCCTCGACATCGGCGGCGTCGGTCTCGACACGCTGCGTGCGGCCCTGGCATCCGCATGATCCTCCCGAGGGGCGTCGCTGCGGCGGCGCCCCTCGGCGATGCGGGGGAATACCCCGCGGTCGCGTAAAGTTCATTCATCCGAATGCAAGGAGACCCCATGGACGCCCGTTCCCTCGAGTTCGGCCTCGACACCTTCGGAGACATCTCTCGCGCCCCAGACGGGTCGCTGCTGTCCGACGCGCAGACCATCCGCAACGTCGTGGATCAGGCGGTCCTGGCCGACGAGGTCGGCCTGTCGTTCTTCGGCGTGGGGGAGCACCACCGTAAGGACTTCGCGGTCACGAGCCCCGAGATCGTGCTGGCCGCTGCGGCCGCCCGCACGAAGGAGATCCACCTCGGCACCGCGGTGACCGTGCTCTCGAGCGACGACCCCGTTCGTGTGTACGAGCGCTTCGCGACGCTGGATGCCATCTCGAACGGCCGCGCCGAGGTCATCCTCGGGCGGGGGTCGTTCATCGAGTCCTTCCCCCTCTTCGGCTACGACCTCGCCGACTACGAGCAGCTCTTCGAGGAGAAGCTCGAGCTGTTCTCGCACCTGCTGACCGAGAAGCCCGTCACCTGGTCGGGCCGCACGCGCGCGTCGCTCCAGGATGCCGATGTGTACCCGAAGACCGAGACCGGGCTGACCGCGTGGGTCGGCGTCGGCGGTTCTCCCGAGTCGGTGGTCCGCACCGCGCGCTACGGCTACGGCCTGGTCCTCGCGATCATCGGCGGGTCGGCGGCGCGCTTCCGCCCCTACGCCGACCTGTATCGCCGCTCGCTGGCCGAGCTCGGCAAGCCGCAGATGCCCATCTCGGTGCACTCTCCCGGCCACGTGGCTGAAACCGACGAGCAGGCGTGGGACGAGGCGTTCGAGGGCGTCGCCGAGCTCAACAACACGATCGGTCGCGAGCGCGGCTGGCCCGAGTACAACCGCATGCGCTTTCAGCACGACGTGAGCCCCGAGGGCTCGATGTACGTCGGCTCGCCCGAGACCGTCGCGCGCAAGATCGCCGCGACCGTGCGAGCGCTGGGCAACTCTCGCTTCCAGATGAAGATCGCGAGCGGATCGATCTCGCACGACCGGCTCCTATCGAGCATCGAGCTGTACGGCACCAAGGTGCGGCCCCTCGTCGAGGAGATGCTCGCCGAGACGCCCGCCTCGGTCGACGCTCCCGGCATCCGGTGACCACGACCACCGACACCATCCGGGTGTCCGAACGCCTCGACGCGCTGCCGTTCACCCGTCGTCACGGGCGGATCCTGGGCGGGTCGGGCCTGGGCTGGGCCCTGGATGCCATGGACGTGGGCCTCATCTCGTTCGTCATCGCGGCCCTCAGCGCGCAGTGGCAGCTGGCACCGACGCAAGCCTCGTGGATCGCCTCGGTCGGCTTCGCCGGCATGGCGATCGGGGCGAGCGTGGGCGGGCTGCTGGCCGACCGGTTCGGACGCCGTCACGTCTTCGCACTGACGCTGCTGGTGTACGGCGTGGCCACCGGGGCGAGCGCCCTGGTGGGCGGCCTCGCCGCACTCCTGGTCCTGCGCTTCGTCGTGGGCCTGGGGCTCGGGGCGGAGCTGCCGGTCGCCTCGACCTACGTGAGCGAGTTCGCACCCGCTCGCATGCGGGGGCGCCTCATCGTCCTCCTCGAGGCGTTCTGGGCCGTCGGCTGGACGGCCGCCGCGCTCATCGGCTACCTCGTGGTGCCCTCGTCGGCCGACGGCTGGCGCTGGGCGTTCGCCCTCGGCGCGATCCCCGCGGTGTACGCGCTGATCGTGCGGTGGGGTCTGCCCGAGTCGCCGCGATGGCTCGCCTCGCGCGGGCGCAACGCCGAGGCGGTCGTCATCGTGCGCGACCTGGAGGCCGCGGCCGGTCGCATCGCTCTCGAGGCGTCGACCGAGGGGGTCACGGCATCCGCTCCCGCTCCTCGTCCGCGCGTGGGCGCACTGTGGGCGCCGGCACTGCGGGCTCGTACGGCGGCCCTGTGGGTGCTGTGGTTCTGCGTGAACTTCTCCTACTACGGGGCGTTCATCTGGATCCCCACGATCCTCGTCGCCCAGGGCTACGACCTCGTGCGCTCGTTCGGATTCACGCTCATCATCACGCTCGCACAGCTACCCGGGTACGCCGTGGCCGCGTGGCTCATCGAGGCGTGGGGGCGGCGTGCGACGCTCGCGACATTCCTCGCCGGTTCTGCGGTCGCCGCGGTGCTCTTCGGTACGGCATCCGGTGAGGTCGCCGTGATCGCGGCGGGCATGGCGCTGTCGTTCTTCAACCTCGGCGCGTGGGGCGCGCTGTACGCCGCGACGCCCGAGACCTATCCCACCGCGCTGCGCGCGACGGGCGCCGGGTGGGCCGCGGGGGTCGGGCGGATCGCGTCGATCCTGGCGCCGCTCGCCGTGCCGCCGCTGCTCGGCCTCGGGGGAGCGCCGCTGCTGTTCGTCGTGTTCGCCGCGTTCTTCGCCGTCGCCGTGGGGGCGGCGCTCTTCCTGCGCGAGCAGCGCGGGCGGGCACTGGCCTAGGCCCGTCTCCGGCTTCGAGGCGGGTTTCGCCGGTGGGGCGTGAATTCTCCGCCCGGAGGACGGGATGCGCCCCGAACGCGTGTGTGTGGCGGGCGACGGCCCGGGCTGCGCTCCCGCGTAGGCTCGTGCCATGGCATCCGTCCGCTACGTCGCGATCGGCGACTCGTTCACCGAAGGCGTCGGCGATGAGCTGCCCGACGGAACCGTCCGAGGGTGGGCCGATCTGGCCGCGCAGGGATGGGCGGATGCCGCGGGCGAGCCGATCGCGTACGCGAACCTCGCGATCCGCGGCAAACTCATCGAGCCGATCGTCGCGCAGCAACTCGAGCCGGCGCTCGCGCTCAAGCCGACCCACCTGTCGTTCAACGGCGGCGGCAACGACATGCTGCGCCCGCGCACGGGAATCGATCGCATCGTCGACCTCTTCGACCACGTTCTGCGCCGCTGCGACGAAGAGGGGGTGCAGCTCATCGTGCTCTCGGGCGCGAACCCGTCGGCGGGGCTGCCGCTCGGCAAGGTCATCGAAGCGCGCGGCGACCGCCTGTCGCACGCGGTCGAGAAGCGCCTCGAGGCCCGACCCGACGTCATCACGGCCTACAACTGGTTCGATCGCGAGCTCGCGGGCGGAGAGTTCTGGTCGGTCGACCGCCTGCACATGAACGCGCGCGGCCACCATCGCGTGGCCGCACGGGTGATCGAGTCGGTCGGGCTCACACCGCCCGCCGAGTGGTGGCATCTGCGTGAGATTCCAGAGACCCAGCGCCTGAAGGGCACCGCCTACTACCGCGAGCACGTCGCCCCGTGGGTGCGGCGTCGACTCACCGGAACCTCCTCAGGCGACAACCGTCAGGCGAAGTTCGGCGGCGGCTGGGTGGAGCTCGCCCCACGCGGCTGAGGTCGGTCGAGGCGATGCTGGTCCGTGAGGTGCCCGGCAACGCGGACCACGGCCGATCTCGGCAGTCCCAGCTGATCTCGGATTCCCCCCGCGGGATACGCCCTCTGTGAGACTGTGCGCGGGGGGAACACATGAAGAGATCTGCTTTCGCTCTCACCGTCGCTCTGTCGCTCGCCGCCGTCACGGGGTGCGCGTCGAACACGACGGGGGCCGCCGAGCCGACGCCGACGCCGAGCGTGTCCGCGTCGTACGCGTGCCCGACGATGGAGGGCGTGAAACTGCCACCCGAGTGCGCTCCCTACGATCCGGATGCCGCGATGGCGGCGAACGAGCGATACCGCGACCGGATGGGCATCGACGACGAGGCGCGCGCGGCTGCCGAGGAGGCCTCGCCTGACATCGTCGCCGTCCTCCGGGCGGCCGCGGCCGAGACGCAGCTGTCTGCGGACGAGGTCGCCGCGCTGCTGGTCGAGGCCGGAGCGCTCTCGCCCCAGGTTCGTGCGGAAGCACGGACGGTGCTCTTCGCCGTCGCCGGGCCGAAGGGCGGCTGCCTCTTCGGTGAGGTGGCCGGAACGTCCGTGTCGGTCGAGGTCGGCGGCTACATCCTCGACGGTGGGTGTCTGCCCGCGCAGTGAGTCGCGAACAGCCGCGCCCCTGAAGTGACGGCATCGGCTCTCATCAGGGTGCGCGGCAGTCCGCCGTCAGCGAGAAGTGCAGCAGTCCGTCGATGCTCGAGCGATCGCGGGCCGATAGACGGACGACCCCGTTGTCCCGCAGGTCTTCCTGCATGGCGCGGTCCTTCGCGTAGCCCTCGGCGCTCCACGCATCGAGGATCGCCGCGTAGGAGGCGGCGTTGTCGTCTGTGCGGACGGTCATATCGTGGCTGGTCGTTCCGTCACACGGCAGGTCGGATGCCGCGGGCGCGGTCACCGGCACCCCCTCGGCATCCGTCATCGGCGTCCCTGCCGCGTCGATGGTCAGCTGCACCATGCGTGCGATCTCGTCGCGCGAGTCGGATGCGGGGGCTGGCGCGGGGCCCTCGTCGACCGTGGCGACCGGGGGAGGGGATGGGGACGGGGGAGCGGCCACCACGCCGCCGGCGACGCCGCACTCGGTTTCAGAGACCAGCCGAGGGAGGACGAAAGCCGGTTCGGTCGAGGTGCTGAGGCGCTCCTGCACGTTGTCGAAGGTGTTCCAGACCCGCAGCGTGTCGCCGTCGGTCACGGCGAGGTAGGACTGCTGTTGGAACGGCTTGTGCCCGTCATCGACCGATGTGCGGCCGACGGATGTGCCGATCACCCCGTCCACGCGGCGCACCTCGCCCGCGGCGAGGAAGAGAAAGCTGCGCTCGGTCACGACGTAACCGGTTTCGCATCCGTTCGCCACGATGGGGGTCACCGACTCGTCCGTGAGAGTGAAGCCGACAGCGGCCACCACTGCCGCCGCCGCGACGATCGCCCGGAGCGGCCCGAGCAGCACCCACCACCACCTGCGCGCGGGCACGGCGAAGACGATCACGCTCAGCGTCACCGTGGATGCCATGAGGCACGCAGCGACAAGCACGCCGCCCGTCCACGGCCCGACGACCACCTCGCGCCCGCCCGTACTGTCCACCGAAATGGGCATGACCACGAGGATCACCCCCGCGAACACCAGGTACGCCAGGCTCGCCACGACCGCTGTCCGGCGGCGCCCCGCGCTCACACCCCGCTCGGCGGCCGGCGCCCCCACGTCCACTGTCACATCGCCACCCTGGCAGCGCTGCCTGGACAACCCCCGCACACCGCGCCCATGGGTTCGAGGAGCAGACTGAGCACATGACTCTCGCGATCGTCACCGGCACCACCAGCGGCATAGGCCTGCACACCGCCATCCAGCTCGCACAGCAGGGGGTGACGGTCATCGCCACGGTCCGCGACACCGAACGCGCAGACGCCCTGCGCTCCGCGGCATCCGGAGCGGGTGTCGAGCTCGACATCCGGGCCTTGGACGTGACGGATGCCGAGGCCGCACGCGCCCTGATCGAAGCCGCGGGACCCGTGGACATCCTCGTCAACAACGCCGGGCGCGGCGCCGTGGGCACTCTCGAGCAGATGAGCGACGACGACCTGCAGGAGCAGCTCGAGACGAACTACCTCTCGGTCGCGCGCCTGACCCGTCTCGTCCTCCCCGGCATGCGCGAGCGGGGGAGTGGACGCATCGTCGCGGTCACCAGCGTCGGGGGAGCGGTGGGCCAGCCGTTCTCCGACGCGTACTGCGCCGCCAAATTCGCGGTGGAGGGTCTCATGCAGTCGCTCGCCCCGGTCGTCGCGCCCTTCGGCATCGACGTGTCGATCGTCGAGCCCGCCGCCGTCGCGTCGTCGTTCGTCGACTCGGTGCACCGGGCGGCTCCGGGGCCCTACGCCGAGCTGCAGCAGGCGTACCTGGACCGCGCGGCGACCTCGTTCGCCTCGGCGCAGTCGGCGGAGGATGCCGCGAAGACCATCGTCGAAGCCGCCACGACGTCCGCGCCGCGTTTCCGGTGGCAGACCTCGGATGCCGCAACCCGCTTCGCCGGCCTGTCGCTGGCCGATCTCGACGGGTCACGGGTGCTGGGGATGACGTCGGGGTGGGTGCGGCGCGACTGAACCGCTGCGCGCACGCCTCGGTTAGCGTGGGAGGCATGACGCGGGTCTGGCTGGATGCGACGGAGTGGGCGTGTTGCGGTGATCCGTTCAGCGTCGGCGATGACGTCGACTTCGTGATCGATCGATGGACGCCGTCCGCAGGATTCGTCCGAAGCCTCGGCGCCGAGCTGTCCGCGACGGTCGACGCCTTCGAGGCGCGGCATCCCGAAGGCCCTACCGACGATCGCGTGCGGGGACGGGTCACGAACGTGCGCATCGTCGTGCAGGAGAGCATCGACCGGTTCGACCTTCGGCGCCCCGGGCACGGTGCGCCTGCGGATGCCGAGATGCCGGCCGAAGGGGAGCCCTGGCCGTTCTCGGGCCGAGACCTCGGGAACGGGTTCTTGATCGGAACGCGCCCCTCGCGATGGGTGCTCGTGTCGGAGCCCGTGCCGGGGGCGGTCGAGCTGGTGCCCAGCGACACGGTCCCGGGGGAGCGGCCGGAGTCGGGCGAGGTGGTCTCGGACGACGACCTCGACGGGCCCGAGCCCGCCGAACAGCGTCGGCGCGTGCGCAGGGGGTGGCTCGTCGACGTCGACGAGACCGACCTCTAGGACGGCGTCGCCGCGGGCTCCCACGAGCACACGTCATCCACCATTTCGCTCACCGCCGACCGACTGTCGAGGCGCAGGACGGGCTTGCCGATCGTGGCCAGCCACCGGTCGTGCTCGGCGCGATTGCGACCGTCGAAGGCGGGATCGTCGTAGCCCTCGGCCCACGTCCGGAACGCGCGCCAGGCTTCGTCGTCGGGGGACAGGCCGCCGCGTCGTATGGTCTCGCGGGCCTCGAGCCGGCGGAGCCTCTCGGAGGGATCCAGCGCGAGGAAGACGATCGCATCGCACTCGGCGACGATCGACTCTCCCCATCCGAGCATCGACCCCGAGAGCACCCACGCGGGGCGCGCGGCGAAGATCTCGCGCATGAGCGCCACCCTGCGCGTCTCGTCTCGTTTCCGGGAGAACGGGGGAGTGGTCGGCATCCAGAAGTAGTCGTCGGCGTCGGCGTGCGGAACCGCCCAGCGCGCGGCCAGCGCGTGACCCAGCGTGGTGGTTCCGCTGCCGCTCGCGCCCAGGATGTGCACGCGGGAGGGACCCATCTCGCGGCCCTTCCGTCAGGGCAGGATGCTGTCGACGTACCCGCCGTCGACGCGCAGGGCACCGCCGGTGGTCGCCGAAGCCAGGGGAGAGGCGAGGTAGGTGACCATGTTCGCGATCTCCTCCGGCTCGATGAGCCGTTGGATGAGGGACTGCGGACGAGCGGTCTTCATGAACTCGCGCTGCGCGTCGTCCCAGGGGAGGTCCTTGTCGACCATTTCGTAGACGAAGTCCTCGACGCCCTCGGTGTGCGTGGGCCCGGCGATGACGGAGTTGACCGTGACGCCCGTTCCCGCCGCCGCCTTCGCGAAACCGCGGGACACGGCGAGTAGGGCGCTCTTCGAGGCGCCGTAATGGATCATCTCCTCGGGGATGACGACGGCGGAGTCGCTCGCGATGTTCAGCACCCGGCCCCAGCCGCGCTGCATCATCGCGGGGAGCGTGAGGCGGATGAGCCGGGCCGCGGACACGACGTTGGTGTCGAGGAAGCGAGTCCATTGCTCGTCGTCGATCTCGAGCGCCGGGGTGGAGCCGAAGATGCCGAGGTTGTTGACGAGGATGTCGACGTCGCCGGCGGCCTCGATCAGCTGCGCAGCGCCCTCCGCCGTGGTGACGTCGGCGGCAATGCCGCGGGCGCCTTCGCCGAGCTCGGCGGCGACGCGCTCGACCCGGTCGGGGTTGCGCCCGTTGACGACGACGTCGGCGCCGGCGTCGCGGAGGCGTCGGGCGATCGCCAGGCCGATTCCCTGCGTCGATCCGGTCACGGCCGCTGTCTTGCCAGCGAGGTCGATGGTGATGGTGCTGGTCATTCCGGTTTCCGCCTTTCGTCGTCTTCGACGCTACGTGGCCGGGCCGCGTCGCGCACGGGAGCGCCGTGCCGAATCGGGCGTCTTCGCGGTGCCGCTTCGGCGCCGCTGACCCGCCGCGCGTCGACGAGCTCGCAGGACACCCGGCGCGACTCAAACTGACATAATGTGCATTATCGGCTTTCCTGCATGCGGTCTTTCAGCCGTCTTCGACCTCTGTCATGCATGCTCGTGATTACGGCGCAAGTCGAGCCGAGGGTGACGTCATCGGACACTCGAACGGGTCGCGAGCGGCGAGCCCCACTCGGTTGAGGTAGCGAATGACGATGCCGTACGACTGCAGCAGCGTGGTCTCGACGTAGGGGACGTTGAGTGTCCGGCTGTGTTCTTTGACGATGGCGCGGGCTTTGCTGAGGTGCGGGCGCGGCATGTTCGGGAAGAGGTGGTGCTCGATCTGGTAGTTGAGGCCGCCCATGAGCCAGGTGGCCCACCAGCCGCCGGTGATGTTGCGCGAGGTGCGCACTTGCTTGCTGAAGAAGTCGAGCTTCGCGTCAGGGGCGATGACGGCCATGCCTTTGTGGTTCGGGGCGAATGACGCGCCCATGTAGACCCCGAACACGGCGAGTTGCACGCCGAGGAAGGCGAAGGCCATGCCGAGCGGCAGGAAGACGAACACGGGTCCCACGAAGAGCGCGAAGCGCGAGGCGATGAGACCTAGCTCGGTCCAACGGCCCTTGACCGGTTCCTTCGAGATCAAGTGGCGGAGGCCGATGACGTGCAGGTTCGCGCCTTCAAGGGTCAGCAGGGGGAAGAACGCCCACCCTTGACGCTGGGTGATCCAACGCTGCACGCCGCGCGCCTTCGCCGCGTCGACCTCGATGAACGAGATGGTGTCGATCTCGATGTCGGGGTCTTTGCCCACGCGGTTGGGGTTGGCGTGGTGGCGGGTGTGCTTTGAGGTCCACCACGACAGGCTCATTCCCACGACGCCGGCGGCGAGCCATAGCGCGAGTCGGTCGTTGGCCTTGCCCGAGGCGAAGATCTGCTTATGCGCGGCCTCGTGAGCGAGGAAGGCGACCTGGGTGAACAGGATGCCGAGAGCCGCGGCGATGAGCAGCTGGAACCAGCTGTCGCCGAGAAGGATGAAGCCGGTGACCGCGCCGCCGAAGCCGAGTGCGAGCGCCGCGCCGACAAAGGCATAGAAGCGGCTGGCACGAACGAGCAGACCCGTTTCGCGGACGACGTGCGAGAGCTCGGTGTAAGCCTTCGCGATCGGTGGAAAGTCGGTTGTCCCCTTATAGGTCTGGCGGATCGGTCCCATCCGGGATCCGATGGCGGGTGCAGGCATTGCGTGCTCCTTGGGTTGGGTGACCGTACCGGCCCGTAGCCGAAGGCGGATGCCGAGGACTTCTTCGTGACGCTACGTGGGGCGTATGCGTTCTAATGCATGTTCGTCGGTGCGAAACCCCGGTTTGACGGTGTTTCGGTGCGAGCTTGGCTCGAGGTACTCAGGCGATTGCCAGTCACCACGCTGGAAACCTGATTGACGCCGGCCACCGGCGGCGAGGGGACGCCGACTGAGCGTCCCGCGGGCACCCGAGCTCGTCGTCGCGGAGAGAGCTGTGCACCTTTCTGCTGTCGAAGTCGCCGGAGTGGAACCGCGCCAGCAGAGAACACGCTGCAGCGCCACGCGTTGCCGAACGATTTCAGATCCACCCGAGCAAACAAGAAGCCCCGTTGGGCCGACTTTTTCCCAGGAGCGCCACGTCCTCGCCGTTGAGGATCGGCTGCTGTCCCATCTGCGCGTCGTCATCGTGAACAAGCTGCGTCGACAAGAGCCGTTCATGCTCATGGCACCGCCACTCGCTGCACGGTGCGGTACGACGCCGCCAAAAGCAACCCACCCCTGAAAAACGCCGTTTGCATCTGCCTGCGCGCACACTGAGGTAGATGCGCGAGATTAGCTATGCGGGTGGGCATTTCACGACCACCGACGAAGTGGCAGACGCGCTGCTCAAGCTCGCCGTAGGACTTGCGAGGGTTGGCACATCTGAGCAAGTGGAGGTCCCCATTACTCGCGGCCATGATGCGCACGGCGTCGCGTGGCTGATGGTGGGTCTGGGGTCGTCAATCCTCAGCATGCCCTGCGACTGGAGCGGCGCGGAACCAGACTTCTCGGGACAAGCGACCATGATGCAGATGCATGACCTGTATCCGCGCGCCGCAACCACGTGGATTCAGGGTCCGAGTGCTGAGGGTGACGCTTCTGCTAACCAGTGGGATGACTATTACGGTCTCTGAACGCCAGGGCAGCCGCCGGCATCTCAGTACGTCACCCCGAGCTCCTCGAGGTGCAGCGCGGTCCGTTCATGTGCCTCGCAGCTGACCTCCCGACCGTCCCGCCATGAAACTCGTCGGACACTCTTCATCGTGTCATCGCCCAGACCGAAACGACGAACCTCGAATTCGACATTGACATCACCGACACCGGGGATTGTAAACGTCTCCATCTGACGCAGATTACGCCTACCTGCACACCCGAACACCACTCGCGCGGCAAGCATTGACAAAGACCCGAGAAAGTGCATCACGGTTCTGGGAGGAATTGTGCTGGACTGACCCCCATTTTTGGCCGAAGCAAGAGATGCGCGACGATGAAAAAAGAAAACCGACGGGGAAAATATATTCAGCGTAGTGTCGCAAACATGGCGCATCCCTGATCAATCGTCACGCGGCATCCCGGTACCCGATCACGCGCGCAGTCACCCTGTAGCGCTCCACCAGAAAAGACGTCTCGCATGAGCGAACCCATTTCCGCCAGCGCCAACTTCTCAGACATGCTCGGTCTCACGACCGTGCTGTCGGGCTCACTTCCCCCAACGCTCGGAACCTTGGACGCACCCGACAAGTACCAGGTCGACGCAGTATTCACTCGCCGCCCGACGTCAGAGGAAGTCATTGCGATCCATTCCGCCGCAACGAAAAAAGCTCTCGTGGCCGCTGGATATCCCGACGTCACCCTGCGGGTTTCTGACCGCCGCCTCGAAATTCGCGACACCACTCTCGAGCAGCTCGAAATGGGACTTGCTACTTTCCTGGCAGACTACTTGGCCCACATCACTGAGGAAATTCGCGAATACCAGGCAACGGCTCGAAAACTTGTCGAAGACGCAGCCAAGGTGGAAGGGTCGCGGTCCGAAGCAGTTGCAGCTCGGGCTGCTTTGATCAGATTTCAGGAATCGGGCGGCGTTCGCTAACATCCCGCGGCCCTCTCTGGAGCTCATGTTCCCGCACGGTCGCCGTCTCCCGTGGCCTCGGTCACCGCCGGACGCACCCTCGCCGCGTCCCGCGACGCCTGACGCCCGCAACACCAGATTCGCCCGCCACGGACCGCAATGCGAACCCGTGGCGGGCGAATCCTGTCACGCCCGCGCTTCGAACACTTCCGCGAGGAACGCCTTCATCGCCGCCCAACTGCGCCGCTCGGCGGTCGCCTGGAACTGCGCGCCCTGCTCGGGGGCATCGGCATCCGGGAGTGTGAAGGCGTGCATCGCGTTCGCGTACGACACCAGCTGCCAGTCGACCGACGGTGCCGTGCGCAGGTCGTTCTCGAAGGCGAGCATCGCGTCGTCGGGTGCGACCGGGTCGGCGGCACCGTGCAGCACGAGCAGCTTCGCGGTGATCCGCTCGGCCTCGCCCTCGGGGCCGGTGAGCAGGCCGCCGTGGAAGCTGACGACCGCGTCCACGTCCGCGCCCGTGCGCGCGAGCTCGAGCACCGACGACCCGCCGAAGCAGTATCCGATCGCCGCGGTGCGGTCGGCGGCGACCGACGGCTGCTCGCGCAGGTAGGCGAAAGCCTCGGTCAAACGTTTCCTCCACAGCGGACGGTCCTGGTAGAAACCGCCGGCCACTCCGGCCGCCTCTTCGGGCGATGGACGCACATCGGCGCCGTACACATCCGCCGCGAAGGCCGTGTACCCGAGGCGTGCCAGCATGTCGCAGCGCATGCGCACGTAGTCGGTCACCCCGAGCCAGTCATGCACGACCATGATCCCCGGGTGGCGCCCCTCCCCTGCCGGGCGGGCCAGGTATCCGCGGTAAGCGACACCGTCGGCTTCGTAGTCGACGTCGCCCGATTCGATTCCGGATGCCGGGAGGGGTTCGCGAGCGAGGATCTCGGTGAGGTTCGGGTCGTAGGTGTTCATTCCCGCGACGGTAGACCTCCTGCCTACGGACCAGCCGGGTCTTGTGGACGAGGTGTCGATGCCTCACGGCCTACACTCGGCCCCGACGACGGCCGCCGTCGACGTCGGCCGGAGAGGAGCGCCAGATGCGCGAACGGGTGATGGATCTCGTCTTCCTGATCGGTGTCGCCTTGAAGGGCCTCGACGGCCTGGTCGAGCTGGTCGGCGCGGTCGTGCTGCTGGTGACGACGCCCGGCCAGTTGCTGCACGTCGCCCAGCGGCTGACGGCGCACGAGCTGGCGCGGGAGCCGAACGACTTCCTCGCGAACGCGCTGCTGCACAGCATCGAACAGCTCGGATCGGGCACTGTCGTGTTCCTCGCCGTGTACCTCCTGCTGCACGGCGTTGTGAAGCTCGCGATCGTCATCGCCCTGATGCTCGGCACCCGACGGGTGTACCCGTGGGCGATCGTCGCGATCGGTGCCTTCCTCGTCTACCAGGTGTACGAGATGTTCGTCTCACCGAGCATCGGTCTCGTGCTGCTCACGGTGTTCGACCTGATCATCCTGCTGCTCACCTGGCGCGAGTGGCGGCGCGGCCGACCCCTGCGCCAGACCTGGCATTCGACGCTGGATTGGGTCCTGCGCCGGCCGCAGCCGCAGCACTGACCGCTCCCGCGGGGCACGCGTCAGCGGCGGCACGCGAAGAACAGTCGCGGTGCCTCGTCGTCGACGGGACGATCGCGGCCGCCGCTCACCTCGACCCGGGTGAATCCCGCCTCCGCCAGCATGCGGCGGACGTCGGTCAACGCGGCACCGTACTCGGCGATCGTCTCGTCGATCGGATCGTGGTCGCCCTCGATGCGCACGTGCCAGTCGTAGCGGTCGTCGCCCTCGTCGCTAATCGAGATCGTGACCGTCGCTCCCCCGGCGACCGTCGTCTCGGACCGCCCCGCGCCGTCGCGGAGGCGCCCGAGCGTGTTCATGTCGAAGAGGAACATCCCGTCGGGTTCGAGATGGCCGACTGCGACGGCGAACACCCGCGGCCAGTCCGAGACCGGCACATGGTTGACGGTGTCGTAGACGCACGCGACGACGTCGAACCGCCGATCCAGCGCGACGTCGCGAATGTCCGCCTCGATCAGGTCGGCATCCACCCCCTTGATCCGGGCGATCTCGAGCATGTCGGGTGACACGTCGATGCCCACCTTGGCCCACGCGGCGGGCAGGAGATCGAGCACGGCCCCGGTGCCGCACCCGAGCTCGAGGATCGACTCCACCTCGCGCCCGAGCTCGACCGCGCGTCTCTCGATCCAGGCGGCGAAGGGCTCGGGGGTCCCGCCCTGCAGGGCGTCGTAGAAGCGCGCGAATCCGGAGTACATGCACCTCATCCCACCACGCCGTCACGGGCCGGACCAAGACCCCCGCTACGCTCGAACTGATGACTCCCCCAGGCGCGCCGGTACGGACCCCCGTCGCATGAGCGGCGTCTTCACCGGATTCGCGGTCGTCGGCCTCGCCGTGGTGGTGGGCTACGTCATCGCCCGCATCGACCTGCTCGGTCCGCACGCGCGGCACGTCCTCAGCCGTCTGACGTTCTTCGTCCTGTCGCCGTTCCTGCTGTTCACGGTGCTCGCGAAGGCGGATGTCGCGACGCTGTTCTCCGCTCTCCTGCCGGTCTCGATGATCACCGCCGCGGTCATCATCGGCGTGTACGCGCTCGTGTCGGCCCTGATCCTGCGGCGCCGCGTGGGCGAGACGGTGATCGGCGCGCTGTCGGCCGGTCAGGTGAACAGCAACAACATCGGCATCCCGATCTCGCTCTACATGCTCGGAAACGCGGCGTACTCGGCCCCGGTGATCCTGTTCCAGTTGCTGATCCTCATGCCGATCGCCCTCTCGATCCTGGATGCCGCGACCTCGGGGTCTCGGAACATCGGGCGCATCCTGTTGCAGACGGCGAAGAACCCGATGCTCATCGGCTCCGCCCTGGGTGTGCTCGTGGCGCTGCTGGGCATCGACCTGCCGCCCATCGTCTTCGATCCGCTGCACCTGATCGCCGGCGCGTGCGTGCCCGTCCTGCTGATGTCGTACGGAATGTCGCTGTACGGCCAGCGCGTGCTGACCGAGCCCGGCCGCCGCGTCGACATCGTGATCGCCTCGATCCTCAAGCTCTTCGCGATGCCCGCGCTGGCGTGGCTCGTCGCGACGCTGTTCGCCCTGCCCGCCGACCAGGTGTTCATCGTCGTCGTGCTCGCGGCCCTGCCGACGGCGCAGAACGTGTTCAACTTCGCCCAGCGCTACGGCGTGGGCGAGATCCTGTCGCGCGACGTCGTGTTCATCTCGACCCTCGGCTGCCTCCCGGTGCTGTTCACGGTGGCGCTGCTGCTCGAGCACTCCCCCGCGTAGCACTCGTCGCGCCGGGCAACCCTCGGGTCTAGGGTGAGAGTTGTTCTCAGCTTTCACTCAGAAAGGCTCGCCATGTCGCCCACCACGACCAACCCCGCCGTCGGCGCCGTACGCACCGCGCTCGGCGTCAGCGGAGCCCTCTCGCTCGTCATCGGTCTGCTCATCCTCATCTGGCCCGGCCGCACCGCCGAGGTCGCCGTCGGCATCATCTCGGTCTACGTGATCATCGCCGGCCTCGTGAACATCGGCATCGGCCTGTTCTGGCGGTCCGGATGGGCCCGCATCGGCTACCTCGTGCTCGGCGTGCTGTTCATCGTCGCCGGCATCTTCTCGTTCGCCAACCTGTCGGCGACGACCGCGTGGTTCGGCGTCTTCATCGGCACCCTGGTCGGCATCCTGTGGATCATCGAGGGCGTCGTCTCGCTCACCACGGCCGGTCACCAGTCGAAGGCGCGGGCCTGGACGATCTTCTTCGCGATCGTCAGCATCGTCGCCGGCATCGTGCTGCTGTTCTCGCCGCTGCTGGGCGCGGTGACGCTGTTCCTGCTCATCGGCATCTCGCTGGTGATTCTCGGCGTCTTCCAGATCGTGCGCGCGATCCAGTTCGGCAAAGCCGTGTGATCTCGAACGAACAGGGCCCGGATGCCATGGCATCCGGGCCCGTTCCCTGTCACGTCACCGGGAGGTAGCGGCTCCACCACTCGAGGACCGCGTCGAAGCGCTGCACGCGGTGCTGCGGGCGACCGGCGCGGGTGAGCTCATGGTCTTCGCCGGGGAAGACGAGCATCTCGGCGTCGACGCCGTTGCGCTTCAGCGCCGCGTAGTACCGCGTGGCCTGCTCGAGCGGACAGCGGTAGTCGAGCTCGGAGTGCAGCACGAGCGTGGGCGTGGCGACCTGGTCGACGACGACCATCGGGCTCTGCGCGGCCACCAGCAGCGGGTCGGTGCCGACGTACTCGTCGCCGAAGAACGAGCCGATGTCGCTCGAGCCCGGGAACGCGGCGGGGTCGAGGAATCCGCGCTCCACGATCGCGCCGGCGAAGCGGTGGTCGTGGGCGATGACCCAGGCGGTCATATACCCGCCGTACGAGCCGCCCATCACCCCGACCCGCTCCGCGTCGAGCCGCGGGTCGGCCGCGACGACGCCGTCGAAGAAATCCATCACGTCGAAGAAGTCGAGCGTGCCCATGCGGCGGCGGATCGACCGCCCGTGCGCCCGGCCGTAACCGGCGCTCCCCCGCGGGTTGCTGTAGACGACGGCGTATCCGGCGTCGACGAGCACCTGCGTCTCGTCGAACAGGTGCACGCCATACGACGCGTACGGCCCGCCGTGGATCTGCAGGATGACCGGGAACGGCCCCTCCCCCTCGGGAGTGGCGACCCAGCCGTGCACCGGGTAGCCGTCGCGGCCGGTGATCTCGTGCTCGACCGGCACGACGATGCCCGCCTCGCGCGCGGCGGCTCCGAACGCGGTGACCGCCCGCACCTCGGGCCCCTCGATCACGACGAGCTCGCCGAAGGATTCGGGAGAGGCGACGGACGCCACGACCCGGCCCCGCGCGACGGCATGGCCGTTCACCTCGAGGTCGCCGCCGAGCACCTGCTCCACCCGCCCGTCGCGCGTCACACGCAGGAGCCGCAGACGACCGCGCGTGCGGTCTTGGACGAGGACGTCGTCGCCGTCGAACGACAGGTGGCTGCCCACCTCGCCGAGATCGGTCGTCTCGGGGTCGGTGAGAAGGCGCGGCCCAGCGGACTCGAGGGCGAACAGCGCGACACCGGGAGCGACGAAGTCGGTCCCCTCATCTCCCACGTCGTTCGCCAGCACGAAGACCGCCCCGTCGGGTGCGACATCGACCGCTGCGATGGAGAGGTTCTCGGCCCGGCCCAGCACCTCGCGCTGCTCGCCGCTGTCGACGGCGATCGCGACGACGCGATCGCGCAGGTCGCGGCGGGCGGTCTCGATCACGTCGGGCACGCTGAGCAGTTCGGCGCCGTCGCGCGTCCACGCCACGCCGCTCCAACTCGTCTCGCCGTGCGTGAGTTGCGCGGCGGGTTCGGCGACGACCTTCTTCTCCGGCGTCTCGAGGGCGGGCGCGGGGTCGTAGAACGGCTCGGCATCCGTGGCGGGGGCGTCCACCACGAACACCTGGGCGGGTCGATCGAGGTAGCCCAGACCGTTCGCGTGCCAGCGGATACCGGTGATCCGGCGCGGCGGTTCGGCCGCGGCATCCCGCCCCTCGACGGTGCCGTACCGCCCGGGCTCGGGAACGCGCGCGGTGAAGGCGAGGCGCGATCCGTCCGGCGACCAGGCCAGATCGGTCACTCCTCCGGGCTGGTCGGTGACCTGCACCGGCTCGCCGCCGTGCGCGGCGACGACGAACACCTGCGCGCGGCCCCTCGCGTCGGAGCGGAGGAACGCGACGGTGCTGTCGTCGGGCGACAGGCGCGGCGAGCGGTCGGCCGTCCCGCGTGTGATGCGCCGGGGCGCACCCGCGGGCAGGTCGACCCGCCACAGCTGGCCGACCGCCCGATCGGCGTCGAGGTCGGGGCGCGAGGTCGCGAAGACCGCGAACGCGCCCGAGGCGGAGATCGCAGGCCGACCGACCCCGATCAGTGTCTGGATGTCGGTCGGCCGCATGCTCACTCGCCTCCGAACGAACCCGTGTCTCCGACGAGGCGGGTGTTGTCGGCGGGCACCGGGTCGACCGCGGCCTGGGCGACCTCGGCGGCGAACTCCGACACGTTGTAGAGCTTTCCGGCATCCTCGCGGCGGGCCGAGATCGCGCCGGGGTTGGCGCGTTCGAGCAGGGTCGCCGTGATGGTGCCCTCGATCATGTCGCCCGAGACGACGGTGAAGCCGATGCCGCGCTCCTCGAGAGCGGGGATCTTCTCGCGCAGAGCGTCTTCGCCGGCGCGCTTGGACAGGGCGACCGGCTCGTACTCGGGCATGGTCGGGGTGGTGCGGATGAAGTGCGCCTGGTGGCTGGTGACGAAGACGACGCGGGCGTCGTCCTTCAGCAGCGGAAGCGCCGTCTCGAGCACGTTCACCTGCGCGTCGCGGTTGAGCAGGAGCGCGTAGTCCTCGGCCATGCCCGACTCCATGCCGCCCGAGGCGTTGAGCACGAGGATGTCGAGACCGCCGAAGGTGCGCTCGACCTCGTCGAACATCACCTTCACCGACTCGGGGTCGGTCAGATCCGCCCCGACGACGAGGGCCTCGACGCCGAGCTCGCGCAGCTGCGTGGCGAGCTTCTCGGCACGGGGGGCCTTGTTGCGGAAGTTGATGACGACGTTCGCGCCGGCCTCGGCGAAGTAGCGGACGGTGTCGGCGCCGATACCGCGCGACGAGCCGGTGACGAGGGCGGTCTTGCCGCTCAGGGATCCGGACGGGAGGGTCTGGGACACGGGGGTTCTCCTGACGATTCGAAGATCAGCCCCCAGCCTATCGAGCCCGGATGCCGCATCCCGGATGCCGCGGATGGTGCGGACTGCTGTGGGGAGGGTGAGAACCGGCCCCGGTGTCGGTACCCGGTGATACGTTCGGGCCAGGAGGCACGAAATGGACGTTCTCTCCACCCTCGAGACGTGGGCCTGGATCGGCTGGATCCTGCTCATCCTCGTGTTCCTCGTGTGCGAGATGCTCACCGGCGAGCTCACGTTCCTCATGGTCTCGGTCGGGAGCCTCGCGGGGCTCGTCGCCGACGTGCTGGGCGCACCGCTCTGGCTGCAGATCATCGTCGCGGCCGTGGCCTCGGTCGCACTGCTGCTCTTCGTGCGTCCGCCCCTGCTGCAACGCCTGCACCGCGGCGCCGACCCTCGACCGTCCAACATCGAGGCCCTGTTGGGCCTCGAGGGGCTCGTCCTGTCGCGGATGTCGGCGTCGGTCCCCGGGCAGGTCAAGCTGGCGAACGGCGACGTGTGGACCGCCCGCGCCGACACCGACGCCCGGATCGACCCCGCCACGCGCGTCGAGGTCGTCCGCATCGACGGCGCGACCGCCGTCGTCCGCGCGCGAGAGAAGGAGGAGACCTCATGAACGATCTGATCCCCGTGACGATCGGGTGGATCCTCGCGGCGGTGGTGGCGGTCTTCGTCATCGTCGTGCTGTTCCGCGCGATCCGCATCATCCCGCAGGCGCGGGCCGGCGTGGTCGAGAGACTCGGCAGGTACCACAAGACCCTCTCCCCCGGTCTGAACCTCGTCGTGCCCCTCGTCGACCGCGTGCGCCCGCTGATCGACATGCGCGAGCAGGTGGTGTCGTTCCCGCCCCAGCCCGTCATCACCGAGGACAACCTCGTCGTCTCGATCGACACCGTCGTCTACTTCCAGGTCACCGACGCGCGGGCGGCGACCTACGAGATCGCCAATTACCTCGGCGCGGTCGAGCAGCTGACCACCACGACGCTGCGCAACGTCGTGGGCGGGCTCAACCTCGAGCAAGCGCTCACCAGCCGTGACAACATCAACGGCCAGTTGCGCGTCGTCCTCGACGAGGCCACGGGAAAATGGGGCATCCGGGTGGGACGCGTCGAGCTCAAGGCGATCGATCCTCCCCTGTCGATCCAGGATTCGATGGAGAAGCAGATGCGGGCCGAACGCGACCGCCGCGCCGCGATCCTCACGGCCGAGGGCTCGAAGCAGTCGCAGATCCTCGAGGCCGAGGGGCGCCGTCAGGCGGCGATCCTCGAGGCCGAGGGAGACAAGCAGGCGGCGGTCCTGCGCGCCCAGGGTGAGGCCGAGGCGATCCACTCCGTCTTCACCGCCATCCACGACGGCCGCCCCGACGACAAGCTCCTCGCCTACCAGTACCTGCAGACGCTGCCGAAGATCAGCGACAGTTCCTCGAGCAAACTCTGGATCATCCCGAGCGAGTTCACCGAAGCCCTCAAGGGCATCTCCGGCGCGTTCGCCGCGCGCACCGGGGGCGACGACGAACCACCGCGGCCCGCCCCAGACGGCTCAGACGCCCGATGACGCTGCATCCGTATCTGTCCCGCTCCTCTCCGCGCGTGCTCGCCCACCGAGGACTGGTGACCCGGGATGCCGATGCGCTCGGGGTGGTCGAGAACTCCTTCGCCGCAGTGGCCGAGGCGCACGCGGCCGGGGCCGACTACGTCGAGTCGGACTGCCACCTGACCGCGGACGGAGAGGTCGTTCTCTTCCACGACGACGACCTGCAGCGCGTCGCCGGCGACCCGCGGGCGATCGCCGACGTGCGCCTGCACGAGATCGAGGAGCTGATGGCCGACCGCGGGGGTCTGATCACGCTGGTCCAGGCCCTCGACGCCTTCCCCGAGGTGCGCTTCAACCTCGACGTCAAGGCGGCGGCCGCGGCAGAGGGGGTCGGCCGGCTCGTCGCCCCGCACGCCGAGCGCGTGCTCGTCACGAGCTTCTCCGACGAGCGCCGGCGCGCTGCCCTCGCGGCCGCCGAAACCGCGGGGGCGCGGGTCCGTCCGGCGACCTCCCCGGGTTCGGGCACCATCGCCCGTCTCCTCGCGGCGCGGGCGCTGCACCGGACCGCCCTGGTCCGCTCTCTGCTGGGCGAGGTCGACGCCCTGCAGATCCCCGAGCGCCAGGGGCCGATCCGGGTGCTCACGCGCGGCCTCGTCCGCGCCGCGCACGCCGCCGGGGTCGAGGTCCACGTGTGGACGGTGAACGACGAAGACGACATGGCGCGCCTGCTCGACCTCGGCGTCGACGGCCTCGTCACCGACCGCGCCGACGTGGCCCTCGCGTTGGTGAACAGACGGGGAACGGCGCCTGTCTGAGCATCCACTGTGAAACCCGTCAGGACGCGCGCAGTTCGAATAAAGCGCACAGGTGCGGACGTTATACATGGGGACCGACGAGAGGACCACACAATGGCAGACCGCAGTCTCCGCGGCATCCGACTCGGCGCCCAAAGCCTCCAGAGCGAAGACGGCGTCGTGTTCCACGACCGTGCACAACACACCTACTCCTGCAGCACCTGCGGACGCGACACCGTCCTGACCTTCGCTGCCGACGCTGAAGTTCCCGACGCCTGGGAGTGCCGCACCTGCGGTGCCGAGGCGCTTCTTCGCATCGGAGAGGGCACGGCGACCGTCGACCACAGCGCCGACAAGGCCGCCCGTACGCACTGGGACATGCTCCTGGAGCGTCGCACCATCCCCGAGCTCGAAGAGCTGCTCGAGGAGCGCCTCGCGTTCGTCCGCGCTCGTCGCGGCGCGGGCAACGAGAAGCTCAGCGCCTGACGCTGACCCGCTGATTCAGACGCCGGCCCCTTCGGGGGTCGGCGTCTTCTTCGTGCGCCGCGAGCGGATCGCGAGTACGAGCCCGGCGGCGAGCAGCCCCGCGAGGCTCCCCCACCCGAGGATCAGCTTCACGGCCGGCCCGATCACGACCGCCGGGGTCAGCCCGGTGCGCAGCGGCACGTCGGTGAGCATGTGCCCCGCGGTGTCGGGCGGCAGGGAGTCGAGCACCGAGCCGTCGGGAGCGATGACCTGGCTCGTCCCCACCGTCGAGAGGTTGACCACGGAGCGCCCCGTCTCGATCGCCCGCATCTGCGCGAACGCGAGCTGCTGGAGGTTCTCGTCGGTGCCGCGGAAGTCGGCGTTGTTCGTCTGGAACATGTAGACCTCGGCGCCCTCGTTCGCGCCGTCCCACACGACGTCGTCGTAGATGACGTCGAAGCAGATCGCGAGTCCCACGCCGACGCCGTTCAGGTCGATCAGCGGCGCGGCCGTGCCCGGGGTGTACTCGCGACCGATGAGCCCGATCAGATCGGGGGCGAACGGCTCCCAGAACGAGCGGTCGGGAACGTATTCGCCGAAGGGCACCGGATGCCGCTTGTCGTAGATCGACCCCTCCTGCCCCGTGGCCGTCCACAGCAGCGACGAGTTGAACAGCTCCGAGCCCCGCTCCGTCACCGCCGACACCAGCAGGGGGGCGTCCAGGCGCCGAGACAGCTCCGACAGGGTCGCCGCCGTCGCCGGGTTCGAGGTCGGGTCGGAGTCGACGCCCCCCTCAGGCCACAGCAGCACGTCCATCTGCTGACCGAACAGCGGAGCGGATGCCGCGAGCTGCGCGTTCAACACGGCGTTGCGCGAACGCTGGTCGAAGTAGCCCGCCGGGCCGTTCCCCTGCACCGCGCCCACGCGGATCGTGCCCGCGTCGCTGGTGGGGAACGCCGGAAGCGCCACCAGCACCACGAGCACCGCCGTCGCGGGCACGGCGCCGACCACGCGGCGTACCCGCCCTGCGCGGACGAACTCGATCGCCATGGCGCAGAACAGCACGACGAGGAACGACAACCCCGACATGCCCACCCATGACGCCACCTCGGCGAAGGGGCCGTTCACCTGCGAGACGCCGATGCGCCCCCAGGGGAAGCCGCCGTACGGCCAGGAGCCCACGATCTGCTCGCGCAGGGTCCACAGGCCCGCCACCAGCGCCGGAAGTGGCAGAAGGCGCCCCACACGCCCCGGCGCAACGCGGGGCATCCAGCGGTACGCCAGGGAGATCGGAGCCGCCAGAACGGCCGTCATCAGCGCCTCGAGCACGAACAGGGCCGCCCACGGGACCGGTCCGAGGTAGCGGGCGGTGAAGAGCAGGTTGACCGAGAAGAACGCCACCCCGAACAGGAAGCCGATCAGCACCGCCGACCAGAACCGGCGTCCGATCAGCGTCACCAGGGCGAGGGCGACGGCGGGGAACGCCATCGGCCACCACGCCAGCGAGGGGTAGGCGGTGACGAGCAGCAGACCCGCCACCACGGCCAGGGGCGCGGCGAAGGCGAGGCGCAAGAGCGGGGCTCGGCGCGAGGCCGACGTCGCGGTCCCGCTCATGCCGAGGTGTAGGCCACGATGCCGCGCCGCACCGAGTCGAGCGCGGTGCGGGCGGTCTTCGCGAGCTTGGGCTCGGCCACGAGCGAGATCTGATCGAGCAGATCGATGGTCTGCTTCGCCCAGCGGACGAAGTCTCCCGCGGCCATGTCGGCGAGGGTCAGCACGCTGTCGAGCGGGAGCCCCTTCGCCCACGCGTGCATCGCCGGAGCAAGACCCGAGGCGGGCGACTCGGAGCCCGGCAGACGGTGGTCGCGCTCGAGGTCGTCGAGCTCTTGCCACAGCGTCTGCGTGGCATCCAAGGCACCCCGGAAGGCACCACGGGGCAGACCCCGCTCCCCCGGCCCCGCCTCATCGCGGCGCGGCTCGTACACGAGGCAGCACGCCAGGGCGGCGAGCGAGGGGGCGTCGAGCCCCTCCCACAGTCCCTGCCGCAGCGACTCGGCCACGAGCAGGTCGCGCTCGCCGTAGATGCGGCGCATCGTCCGCCCGGCACGGGTCAGCACGGTCGCCCCGTCGTCCTCGATCGCGACGTACTCGAGGGCGGCGAGCACCTCGACCACACGGTCGAAGACGCGCGCGACGGTTCCGGTGCGCTGGTCGATCTGCTGGCGGGTCTTGTCGGTCGTGCGCTTGAGCTTCCAATACCGCTCCGCCCAGCGGGCGTGCGCCTCGCGGTCGGGGCAGGAGTGGCACGGGTGCCGCTGCATGCGCTTGCGCAGCGACTGGATCTGCTGCTGACGTTCGTCGCGCAGACGGCGGGGGGCCGTGGCATCCCGTCTGTTGATCTTCTCGAGATCGCTCAGCTCGCGCCGGATGGTGGAGTACTCGCGGAAGTCGCCGCGATCGCACGTCATCGCCTTCTCGTAGCCGTCGAGCGACTCCTCGGCCTCTTTCACCTGGCGGGCCAGGCCCACGACCGACCGGTCGGCCTGAAACTGCGCGAACGACGACTCGAGGATCTCGCGGGCGCGCGCCCGACCGAACTGGTCGATGAGGTTGACGGCCATGTTGTACGTGGGCCGGAAGCTCGAGTTGAGCGGGTACGTGCGGCGCGAGGCGAGGGCGGCGACCGACTGCGGATCGAGCCCCTCGGTGAACTGCACCACCGCGTGACCCTCGACATCGATGCCGCGGCGGCCGGCGCGACCGGTCAGCTGCGTGTACTCCCCCGAGGTGATGGCGACGCGCGCCTCGCCGTTGAACTTCTCGAGCTTCTCGAGCACGACCGTACGCGCGGGCATGTTGATGCCCAGGGCGAGCGTCTCGGTGGCGAAGACGACCTTGACGAGCTTGCGGCGGAAGAGCTCCTCGACGACCTCTTTGAACGCCGGCAGCAGACCCGCGTGGTGCGAAGCCATTCCGCGTTCGAGGTTGTCGCGCCACTCCCAGAAGTGGAGGACGGCGAGATCCTCGTCCTTGAGGGTGAGGGTCAGCTCGTCGACGATCTGGCGGATCTCGACGCGCTCCTCGGCCGAGGTGAGCCGCACGTTCGCGCGGCGCAGCTGCTGCACGGCGGCATCGCACCCGGCGCGACTGAAGATGAAGAAGATCGCCGGCAGCAGGTGATTGCGCTGCAGCAACTCGACGACCTCGGGCCGGTCGATGCGCTCGATGCGGGGGCCCTGCTGAGCGCGCAGTGGCTTGTGCCCGCCGCGGCGCTGGTGCGCGTGGCGGGGGCCGCCCGCGTGCCGCTGCGAACGGTACTCCTGCGCGCGCCGGTTGTTCTCGTACCCGCCGGCGTTGCCGCCGCGGATGCGCAGCAGCTCTTGATTCACCTGGGCGGTGGCGACCCCGGCGCGGTCGTCGAAGAGCGGCAGCAGGTCGCCCCGCACGAGCACGTGCTGCTCGAGGGGCACGGGCCGCGTCTCCGACACGATCACCTCGGTGTCGCCGCGCACGGTGTCGAGCCAGTCGCCGAACTCCTCGGCGTTCGACACCGTCGCCGACAGCGACACGAGCTTGACCGACGGCGGGAGGTGGATGATCACTTCCTCCCACACCGCCCCACGGAAACGGTCGGCGAGGTAATGCACCTCGTCCATGACGACGAAGCGCAGACCCCGGAGTGCCGGTGAGTCGGCGTACAGCATGTTGCGCAACACTTCGGTGGTCATCACGACGATGCGCGCCGAGGCGTTGATGTTGGTGTCGCCCGTCAGCAGACCGACCTCGTCGTCGCCGTACACCTCTTGCAGCTCGTGGAACTTCTGGTTCGACAGCGCCTTGATCGGCGTGGTGTAGAACGCCTTGTCTCCGGGCTCGAGCATCGCGAGGTGGATCGCGAACTCACCGACGATGGTCTTTCCGGCACCGGTGGGAGCGGCCACCAGCACGCTCCGGCCGTCCTCGAGGGCATGGCATCCCGCGATCTGGAAATCGTCGAGCTCGAACCGCTGCATCTCGGCGAAGTCCGCCGTGTGCGGGTGCGTGGAACGGGCGGCGGCGCGAGCGAACCGCTCGGCCGGACTGGGAGAACTCACGCGATGGGCCCCGATGGCATCTCGGCCGCGGCGAGGCGACGCGCCTTGCGCCGGTCGAACAGCATCGAGACACCGGCCGCCGCGAAGAAGAGGACGGTCAGGATGCCGGCCAGCATCAGCATGCTGATGATGTCGGCCGCGGGGGTGGCGAGGGCCGAGAACAGCGTGGCGATGAGGATCGCGATGCGCCAGCCCTTGAGGATCGCCTTGCCGCTCATGATGCCCGCGACGTTCAGGGCGACCAGGAACACCGGCAGCACGAACGCCACCCCGACGACGATGAGGAGCTTGAAGACGAAGTCGTAGTAGTCGACGGCGTTGTAGAAGTTCGTCCCACCCTCGGGGGTGAAGCCCCACATGAGCTCGATCACGTGCGGGACGATCAGCAGCCCGACCCAGCAGCCCACGAAGAAGAGCGGGACGGCGGATGCCACGAACCCGACCGTGTAGCGGATCTCTTTGCGCGTGAGCCCGGGCATGATGAACGCCCAGATCTGCCACAGCCACACCGGCGCCGAGAGGAAGATGCCGATCGAGAATGCGATCCGCATGCGCAGATCGAACGCCGAGGTCACCGAGGTGAAGTTCAGCGCCGAGAAGTCGTCACCGCGCCGTTCGGCGATGGCCCGGATGGGCTCGGTGATGAGGTGGATGATCGGGTCGGTGATGAGGAAGGCCACCACCATGCCGACCACGAGCGCGAGCGCCGCGATCATGAGCCGCTTGCGCAGCTCGACCAGGTGCGCGCCGATCGACATGCGCTTGTCGCGCCGCGGCCCCTCGGGCACGTCGATCCGCGGCGGTCCTGCCGTCGCCACGGGTCAGACGGTGGGGTCGGTCGACCTGCGCGGCTCGGGAGCGACGGTCGGAGTCGTGCCGACGTCGGTGGCGCGCGGGGCTTCGGATGCGGCGGCGACCTCGTCGTCGCGCTTCATCTCCTTCATCTCACTCTTGAACACACGTGCCGACTGACCCATGCTCTTGGCGAGAGCGGGGAGCTTGGCGGCACCGAAAAGAAGGAGGATGACAGCGAGAACGATCAGCAGGTGCCATCCGGTCAAACCCTGGAACATGAGGACTCCTCGTCTCGTTCGGGCGGTACTTCAGTCTAACCCGGGCTCTCGCGCGCTGCTCCGACGCGCGGCAACCCTGCGGGATCGGTCAGGATTCGTGCGCGTACTGCGCGAGTCCCGCGGCCGCCCAGTCCGCGGCGGCGCGCCGGGCGCCGGCGGGTTCGAGGAGCTCGACCTCTCCCCCGCGCCGCGCCGCGAGGCGCTTGAGGCTCTGCTCGTCGGCCAGGCGGAGGGATGCCACGGCGCTGCCGTCCTCGGCATCCTCGATCTCGGCGCGCTCGAGGTAGTCCGCGAGCAGCGGGGCCACGGCGCGCGGGAAGCGGAACCGGGCGACGACCTCGTCGTCGGACGGGGCGAACAGCTCGGGTACCGGATCGGCACCGTGCGCGGCCGGGATCTCGGTGACCGCGGCGTCGCTCACGCGATCGAGGTGGAAGGTCCGGACGGCCTGACGCAGGTGATCCCAGCCCTGCAGGTACCACTGCCCGTTCGCGATGTGCACCTTGATCGGATCGACCGTGCGGCGGATGGGGTCGGCACCGGGGGCGCGATACGTGAACGACACGGCGACGCGTGCGCGCAGGGCCGAATCCACCACGTCGCGCACGCCGTCGACGGGCCCGGGTGCGACGATCACCGCCGCGGGCGCCGCCGCCGCTCCCCGGGCGAGCTTCGACAGCAGGCCCGTGACGAGCTCGCTGTCACCGAAGCCGGGCAGACTCCGCGCCAGCTGCAGCCCCGCCAGCAGCGCGGCCGCCTCTCGGGCGGTCAGACGCGGAGAGCGCTCCAGCCCCACGGTGTTCGTGATGGCGATGACGTCCTCGCGGTCGAGGAGGTCCCAGTCGATGTCGAACAGGTCGTGCGGGAGCTGCCAATACCCGCGCTCGCCCGGCAGCCCGATCACGGTGAGACGCTCGACCATCGCGCGCATCTGGTCGGGCGCGACCTCGAACTCGGCCGCGGCCTCGGCCACGGAGACCTCGCCCTTGCCCAGCAGGTAGGGCACGAGCTGCAGCAGGAGGGCGGCGCGGTCGAGGGCCGCGACGGGACGATCGGTGCTCACGCGGCACCCCCGTGCAGGGCGAGGGTGGCCTCGAGCCGGCGGATGACCTCGGTGCGCAGGTCGGCCGGTTCGACCACGCGCACCTCGGGTCCGTACGAGGCGAGCTCGTCGGCGAAGACGTGCAGGTCGACGTACGGCACGAAGATCCCCTGCGGCGCCTTCTCGGCGCGACGGTCGAGGCGCAGAGCCGCCTCGGTGCCGGGGTGCACCTCGAGCAGAGCCCGCTGGCGGGCGGCGACGGCGCGGAGGCCCTCGAGGGCGCGCTCTCCGGCTCCCTCGCGCAGCTCGGCCGGGAAGCTCGAGCGCGTCAGCGTGACCTCGCCGACGATCCGCGACAGCAGGAAGGTGCGGTCGGCTTCGACGGTGAGGTCGTTGCCGTAGACGTGCCACCGAGCCTCGTACTCGACGAGCGCGAGGGGCTGCACCCGACGCTCGCGCGGGCGGGCCTCTCCCGGGCGGAGGTAGGTGAAGGTGACGACGCGGCACTGCTCGATGGCGCGCTGCAGCGCGGCGAACGACGCGTCGCGCACGCGGATGCGTGGGGCGTACCCGATGATGGGCTCGTCGACCGCGATGCCGAGTGCCCGGATCTTGCGCAGGCCGCTGCGGGCGTCGGCCGAGAGCGACTCGCTCCCCCAAACGCCCCCGGCGATGTTGAGCAGAGCCACCTCGGCCGGACTGAACGTGATGTCCTCCGGCAGCGCGTACTCGGCGGTCGGAACGCGGTACCGCGCCTCGCGGAGATCGTCGGGATCGGTGCGGTTGCCGATCGTCTCGATCGGCACCCCGAGCCCGCGCAGGCTCTCTTTGTCGCGCTCGAACATCTTCTCGAGCGCGTCCTTCGACGCGCCCGCCTCGAGCTGCTCGCGGTAACCGGCCACCGACGACAGGATCGTGTCCTTCGTCAGGCCCTGCTCGGTCGCCATGAGGGCGACGACGAGGTTCACCAGGCGCTCCTCGGGGGCGCTGCGGGACACGGTGGCGGGCACCCGCCCATCCTAGGCGTCGAGCGCTGCGCGGGGAGGTCGCCGTGCGTTCCCCGACCGCGCCTGAGCGCGTCGGATCAGCGGATGCCGCTCAGCTGACGGTTCCGAGGATGTCGACGACGTAGACGAGAGCCGCGTTCGCCGGAGCCTGGAGGATCTGCTGGTCCTGCTGCGTCTGGTCGGCGGGCACGACGACGAGCACCTGCGAGCCGACGGTCTGTCCCTCGAGCGCCGAGGCCAGGGCCGGCGGCAGCTGCGACACGGTCGCCTGCCCGGGCGCGCCGTTCTTCCAGGTCGAGGCGAAGGTGCTCTTCGCACCCCACGCGACGCCCTGGATGTGGATCACGACGGACGAGTCGGCGGCGAGCACGTCGCCGTCGCCCTTCTTGATGGTCTGGGAGCGCTCCTGGGTGGGCGCGTCGCCGGCGGGGATGATCACGCCGGGGGTGCCGTCGGGGGCGCGGACGACCGAGGGCATGCCCGAGTCGGCGTTGTACTGGTCGGCGCCGTCGGCCTTGGGGAGGAAGACCTTGCGCACGTCGAAGACGAAGATCGCTCCGTCGCCCTCGTTGACCCCGAGCGCCTGCGCACCCTGGGCACCGAGGTCGGAACCGGGGATGGCCACGGCGACGCGCGAGCCCTCGGCCACGCAGTTCAGCAGCGGCCCGATGGCCGGGATCGCCTGGGTCAGGCGCGGAAGGGGGGTCGCCGACTTCACGTCGGAGGCGTAGGTGGTCGCGACCAGCTGCGTGCCGGTGGCGGCGTCGAGCACCGTCACGTCGACGAGCGCGAGCTGACCGTCGCGCGTGATGCGCTGGCCGTCGCCCTCGATGAGCGTCTGCGTGCCCGCCGACTCGGGGACGAAGGGCGAGCGCACCGACACCGTCGGTGCGGTGCCGAAGTCGCCGCTCGCGTCGACCACGGACGCGACCGCGCTGTCGGTGGGCGTCGGGCACGACGAGGCGGCGGATGCCGAGCACCCGACGAGGCCGAATCCGGCCAGAGCGGTCACGGCCACGAGAGCGGGGAGTCTACGCACCGGAACAGTTTAGGCGGTCGAACCCGCGTCTTCCGACGCGGCCCCCGCGACGGACTGGCGGACGCCCTCGGCCGACTTCTGCGCCTCGCGCACGCGCTTGCGCAGGTTCTTGTCGGTGATCTCGCGGTCGCCGACGGCACCGGGGGTCCACAGTTCCACGTCCTCGTCGCCATAGCTCGACTTCGACGCGCGCCGCTTGACCTCGGGCGGAACGGCTCCTGGCGCCAGACGTCGCGCGGTGATGAGGAAGCCCGTGTGCGCGACCATGCGGTGGTCGGGGCGGACGGCGAGACCCTCGACGTGCCACCCGCGGACCATGGTCTCGCTGGCATCCGGCTCGGTGAACAGCCCCGTGGCGCGGATGTACTCGGCCACACGGCTGAGCTGCGTGGCGGTGGCGATGTAGCAGAGCACGACGCCGCCGGGAGTCAGGGCGTCGGCGGCGGCGTCGATGCACTCCCAGGGCGCGAGCATGTCGAGCACGATGCGGTCGACGGAGGCGGGGGCCACGGCATCCGGGAGGCTCTCGACCAGATCGCCGACGACGACCTCCCACGTCGCGGGCAGCTCACCGTGGAAGGTCTCGACGTTCGCGCGGGCGACCTCGGCGAACTCCTCGCGACGCTCGAACGACAGCAGTCGCCCCGCGGGGCCGATCGCGCGCAACAGCCACAGCGAGAGCGCACCCGAGCCGACGCCGGCCTCGACGACGGTGGCCCCGGGGAAGATGTCGGCCTGCGCGAGGATCTGCGCGGCGTCCTTCGGGTAGACGATGGCGGCCCCGCGCGGCATCGACATCACGAAGTCGCGCAGGAGCGGGCGCACGGCGAGGTAGTCGTGGCCGGAGCTGTTGGTGACGACGCTGCCGTCGGGCTGGCCGACGAGGAGCTCGTGCTTGAGCACGCCGTTGTGGGTGTGCAGCTCGCCCGCCTCGCGCAGGGTGATGGTGTGCATGCGGCCCTTGGGGCCGGTCAGCTGCACCCGGTCGCCGACCCGGAAGGGGCCGCTCAGGTGGGGGGTCTCGCTCATCGGGGGGCTCGTGTCTCTTCGGGGCGGGAGGGGGTGTGCGCGACGTGCAGCGCGCGCAGGTCGGAGGCGGTGCGGCCCGCGAGCGTGGGCCACAGCTGAGCGGCCCCCACCCCGTCGAGCGACACCATGTGCGGCACGCCCAGGCTGACCGCGCCGCTGGCGACGGCCGAGCGCAACCCGTTGGGCGAGTCCTCGATCGCGACGGTGTCGGCGATGTCGACGCCGAGGGCCGCGGCCGCCTGCAGGTACGGGTCGGGGAACGGCTTGGGGCGTTCGACGTCGTCGCCGGCGACCACGACGTCGAAGGCGGGGAAGTCGATGAGGTCGGCCACCGACAGCGCCATGCGGCGCATCGACATCGTGACCAAGCCGGTCTTGATGCCCGCCGCGCGCAGGTCGGCGAGCAGTTCGTAGGCGCCCGGACGGAACGGCACGCCGATGGTGGCGAGCTGGCGCAGCACCTCGTCGGTCAGGTGCGCGATGATCTCGTCGACGCTCCACGGCACGCCGGCGTTCTGCAGCAGGGCGGCCGAGTCCTCGAGCGCGAGGCCGACCATGCCGAGCGCCTGCTCGTGCGACCAGGTGCCGCCGAAGCGCTCCACGAGCGGGGTCTCCGCGGCCATCCAGTACGGCTCGGTATCGACGAGCGTGCCGTCCATGTCCCACAGGACCGCGGCGAGGGCGGGAGAAGTCATCGTTCCATCGTATCGAGCGTCGGCGTCGCGCCCTCACGGGCCCCGCTGCGCACAGCCGCGGCCCCTCCGGCCGCGTGCTCGCCCGTACGCCTATCCTGGAAGCCAGCCCCGACGGGGCAGAGGAGGTTGCGTGGACGCACTGGGTCGCCGGATCATCGTGGCCGCATTCGACGGGTGGAACGACGCCGGAGAAGCCGCGTCGGCCGCCGCCGCGATGCTGCGGGCGGATGCCGCGTACGAGGTCGTCCATACGGTGGACCCCGAGCTCTACTTCGACTACCAGTACACGCGCCCCCAGGTCGGACTGGATGCCGAGGGCCGTCGCACCCTGACCTGGCCCGAGGCCACACTGCTGCGCCCGGTCGAGCGTTCCGACGACGCCGAGATCTGGCTGCTCGTGGGCGTGGAGCCCGCCCGCGCCTGGCAGGCCTTCGCCGCCGAGTTCATCGACGTCGCGCTGCGCGAGGACGTCACCGGCTTCGTCGCGCTCGGCTCGATGATGTCCGACGTGCCGCACACCCGCCCCATCTCGGTCTTCGCCGGCAGCGACAACGAGGCCGTGCGACAGTCGCTGGGGCTCGAGCGGAGCCTGTACGAGGGGCCGGTCGGCATCCTGAGCGCCATCGGTCATGTCTCGGAGACCGTGGGCATCCCGACCGCGAGCCTCTGGGCGAGCGTTCCACACTACGTCGCGGGGCACACGCCCTCGCCCAAGGCCACGCTCGCCCTGCTCGACAAGCTCGAGGCGATCACGGGGATCACGGTGCCGCGCGGAGACCTCGAGACCGAGTCGCGTCAGTGGGAGGCCTCGATCGACGCCGCCGCGGCCGACGACGAGGAGATGAGCGAGTACATCCGTCAGCTCGAGCAGACGCGCGACACGTGGGACTCCCCCGAGGCGTCGGGAGACGCGATCGCGCAGGAGTTCGAGCGCTACCTGCGCCGCGGCGGCGACGGGCCCACCAAGCCCGGTCGCGACGATCCGCCCCGACGCTGACGCTGCGGTCCGAGCCTCTTCGACGGACTCAGGGACCACCCCGCCACCGACACGACGAAGGCGCCGCCTCCGGATGGGACGGAGCCTTCGTGGCATCCGGGATCAGCCGGTGATGGCGGAGTACGCGGGCAGCACGCCGAGCGTCAGCAGCACCATGATCAGCACGCCGAGGGCGACGCGGTAGATCACGAACGGCAGGAAGCTGCCGCGCTTGAGGTACTGCATGAGGAAGGCGATCACGATGTAGCCGACGACGAACGCGATCACGGTCGCCAGCGCCGTCTCGCCGAGGTTGTAGGGGCCGGTGCCCTCGTCGAAGCTCTTGTACAGCTCGAAGAACCCACTGGCGAAGACCGCGGGGACCGCGAGCAGGAACGAATACTCGGCGGCGGCGGTGCGCTTGTACCCCAGCGCGCGGCCGAGGGTCGTGGTGGCACCCGAGCGCGAAACGCCGGGGACGAGGGCGAGGGCCTGCGCGAAACCGAAGGCGACGCCGTGCGGGTAGGTCAGGTCGTCGAGCTCGCGACGGCGCTTCCCGTAGTGGTCGGCGAGCCCCAACAGGATGCCGAAGACGATCAGCACCACCGCGGTGATCCACAGGCTCCGGAAGTTGTCGCGGATGAGACTCTGCAGCAGCACGCCCAGCAGAGCGATCGGCAGCGTGCCGATGATCACGAGCCAGCCCATGCGCGCGTCGGGATCGGTGCGGGGCACCTTGCCGGTGAGCGAGCCGAACCAGCGGGAGATGACCCGGGCGATCTTCTTGCGGAAGTAGATCAACACCGCGAGCTCGGTGCCGATCTGGGTGATGGCGGTGAACGTCGCGCCGGGATCGGTCTTCGACGGGAGGAACTCCCCCACGATGCGCAGGTGGGCGCTCGAGGAGATGGGGAGGAACTCGGTGAGGCCCTGGACGAGCCCGAGGACGATGACCTCGAAGATATGCATGCGGTCCTTCAGTACGTGCGGATGAGGTCGGCGAGAACCCGCTGACCGAACTGGAGCGCGTCGACGGGGACGCGCTCGTCGACACCGTGGAACATCCCGGTGAAGTCGAGGTCGGCCGGAAGGCGCAGCGGCGCGAACCCGTAGCCGGCGATGCCGAGACCGGCGAGGGCTTTGTTGTCGGTGCCGCCGCCCATCAGGTACGGCACGACCGGCACTCCGGGATCGTGTCGGCCCAGCTGCGCGATCATCGCGTCGACCAGGTCGCCCGAGAACGGCACCTCGAGACCGATGTCCTGGTGCACGATCTCGATCTCGATGTCAGGCCCGACGATGCGACGGATGTCGGCGAGGGCCGCCTCCTCGGTGCCGGGCAGCACCCGCACGTCGATGAGCGCCTCGGCACGATCGGGGATGACGTTGTGCTTGTAGCCCGCGGTGAGCCCGGTCGGGTTCGTCGTCGTCCGCAGGGTGGAGCGGATGAAGCTGGATGCCGCGCCGGCGCGCAGAGCGAGCGCGTCGGGGTCGCCCGCGTCGTCGCCGGTGATCTCGGCAAGGCCCTCGAGCAACTGAGAGGTGGTGTCGGTGAGGCGGATCGGCCACTCGGTGCGCCCGAGGGCGGCGACGGCCTCGGCGAGCTTCGTCACGGCGTTGTCGGCGTGCAGTCCGCTGCCGTGACCCGCGCGACCGCGCGCGATGAGCTTGATCCACACGAGGGCCTTCTCGCCCACCTGCAGCAGATAGGCGCGGCGGTCGCCCACGGCGATCGAGTAGCCGCCGACCTCGCTGATGGCCTCGGTGGCGCCGGCGAACCACTCGGGACGGTTCTTCACCACGAGCGCCGAGCCCTCGACGCCGCCGTTCTCCTCGTCGGCGAAGAACGTGACGATGATGTCGCGCTCGGGTTGCTCCCCCGCGCGCAGAACCTCGGCCACGGCGGTGAGGATCATGGCATCCATGTCCTTCATGTCGACCGCCCCGCGGCCCCAGAGGACGCCGTCGCGGATCTCGCCGGCGAAGGGGTCGACGCTCCAGTCTTCTGCGACGGCGGGCACGACATCGAGGTGGCCGTGCAGGATCAGGGCGGGCTTGTCGTGGTTGCGGCCGGGGATGCGGGCGCAGACGTTCGTGCGGCGCTCGATCGGCTCGTAGTACTCCACCTGCAGGCCGAGGTCTTCGAGGTACGCGCCGACGTATTCGGCAGCCTCTCGCTCACCCTCGGCACGACCCCCGCCGTAGTTCGACGTGTCGAACCGGATGAGGTCGCGCGCCACGCGGGCGACCTCGGGGACGTCGGTTTCGAGCTCGGGCATGCGCACTACGGTACCGGGGGCCGAGTCGCCCTCCCGCCCTGTGTCGCCGCGAGACGCGCCCGGGCGGCGGAACCGATTCGGGGCGGGGTCGGGAGCGTGGTAATGTCGTTCCTCGTTGCGAAAGCAGCGAAACACCCAGATGCGCGGGTGGCGGAATAGGTAGACGCGCTAGCTTGAGGTGCTAGTGCCCTTTAACGGGCGTGGGGGTTCAAGTCCCCCCTCGCGCACAGAACGAAGAAGGCCCCGGATTCATCCGGGGCCTTCTTCGCTTTGTCCGGGAGCGGGAGGGCTTCGAACTCGTCCGGGTGAAAGCCGGCCTGTTCAGCCAACGCACAGCCCTGACTTTCGCCGACCATAGCCCTCGTCTCTAGCTTCCCTCCTGATAACGGTTCTCATTCCCGAGGAGCCGATCGTCGAAGGGACATCGACCTCCATGAAGACAGCGCGCTCCGTCGTCGTCGCCACCGCCTCCCTGCTGACCCTGGTGCTCGCCGGGTGCTCCACCGCGGCGTCATCCGCCGCCCCCGCCGCCACGTCCGACACGGGTCCGAAGATCACCGTCGTCGCCGCCGAGAACGAGTACGCCGACGTCGTCCAGCAGATCGGCGGCGACCGCGTGGACGTGTCGGCGATCATGAGCGACCCCAACACCGACCCGCACACCTTCGAAGCCAGCGCGAGCGTGGCCAAGGCGGTCGCGGGGGCGCAGCTCATCGTGCAGAACGGTCTCGGTTACGACGACTTCATGACCGATCTCGAGAAGGCCTCCCCTGACGCGAATCGCTCGGTGATCGTCGCGCAGGACGTCCTGGGACTGCCCGACAGTACCGAGAACCCTCACCTCTGGTACGACCCGAAGACCATGCCCGCGGTCGCGAGCTCGGTGGCCGACAAGCTGAGCGCGCTCGACCCGGCCAGCGCTGACACCTTCCGCGCCAACCTCGCGACCTTCACCGCGTCTCTGAGCGGCTGGACCGACGCTCTCGCCTCGTTCGCAAAGATGACCCGAAAACGCCCGTGGCGGTGACCGAGCCCGTCGCCGACTTCATGCTCCAAGCCGCGGATGCCGATATCAAGACACCGTGGAACCTGCAGGCGGCGATCATGAACGACACCGACCCCTCGGCCCAGGACACCGCGACGCAGGACGCCCTCTTCACCGGCAAGCAGGTGAAGGTGTTCCTGTACAACCAGCAGGTCACCGACGACACGACCGACAAGTATCTGCAGCTCGCGAAGGACAACGGCATCCCCGTCGTCGGTGTCTACGAGACGATGCCCGCGAACTACCACTACCAGGACTGGATGCTGGCCGAGGTGAAAGCACTCGAGACCGCCGTCACCCAGGGCACCTCGACCGAGCACCTGTGAACGAGGCCTCCGCGCGGAGCGATCCCGACGCCGTCCTTCGGGCACGGGGGGTCGCGGTGAGTCTGGGCGGTGCTCTCGTGCTCGACGGCGTCGATCTCGACGTGCCCCCGGGCGCGATCGTCGGGTTGATCGGAGCGAACGGCGCGGGCAAGACCACGCTGCTGCGGGTACTGCTCGGCATCCTGAGCCCTCAGGCCGGGCGGGTGCAGCGCCCGGACCGTCGCGCAGGCATCGGGTACGTCCCACAGAAGATCAGCCTCGACCCGCACGCGCCGCTGCGCGCCCGCGACGTGGTGATGCTGGGGCTGGACGGAGCCCGGCTCGGCATCCCGCTCGCACGGCGACGGCTGCGCGGGGCGGTCGACGACGCTCTCGCCCAGGTGGGGGCCACCGCGTTCGCCGACGCCCGGGTGGGCGAGCTCTCGGGAGGACAGCAGCAGCGGGTGCTGCTCGCGCACGCGATCGTTCGTCGACCGGCCCTGCTTCTGCTCGACGAGCCGCTCGCGAGCCTCGATCCGGTCAGCGCTCGCGATGTCGTCGCGCTCCTGGACGAGGTGCGGCGGCGAAGCGGCGTGGCGATCGTGGTGACCGCTCACGACCTCACCCTGCTGCTGCCCGTGCTCGACCGCGTCGCGTATCTCGCGTCGGGGCGCGCGGCGGTGGGGACGCCGGCCGAGGTGGTGCGCGACGACGTCCTCAGCGCGCTGTACGGGCGCCCCATGCGGGTGATCGAGGCGGCCGGTCGCACGTTCGTCGTCGCCGACGAGGCGGTGACGACGGCATGAGCGGCGTGCTGTCGGCGTTTCTCGCGAGCCCGACGGTGCATACCGCGCTCGTGGTCGGCACGGTGGTCGCGGTGCTGTCGGGCATCGTCGGGGTGTTCACCATCACGCGGGGCCAGTCGTTCGCCGGTCACGCGCTGGCCGACCTCGGAGCCGTCGGCGGCTCGGGTGCGTTCCTGTTGGGAGTGAGCCAGCTCTGGGGCTTCGTCGCCGCGGGGGTGCTCTCCGCGGTGGTGATGGAGGCGATCGGGACTCGGCGGCTGGCCGGGCGCGACGTCGCCACCGGCGTCGTCTTCGGCGCGGGGACGGGGCTCACCGCCCTGTTCCTCACCCTCGACACCCTGATCGGCGGCTCGAGCAACGCCGCGATCTCGGTGCTGTTCGGCTCCCTCTTCTCGATCGATTCACGCCTGGTCCCGGTCATCGTCGGACTGGGCGTCGTCGCCGTGGCCGTCGTCGCCCTCATCTGGCGGTGGGTGAGCCTCGAGACGCTCGACAGCGACCTCGCCGCCGCCCGCGGAGTGCCGACCCGGTGGGCGAGCTCGCTGTTCCTGGTCGCGCTCGCCCTCGCCGTGCAGCTGTCGTCGCTGTCGATCGGCGCGATCCTCTCGACGGCTCTGCTGATCGGACCGCCGGCGACCGCGCTGCTGTTCACCCGGCGGCTGGGAACCGCTGCGGTGCTGGCCGCGACCCTCGCCGTGGCCCAGGTCTTCGTCGGGTGCCTGGTGTCGTTCGCGAGCTTCGACTGGTTCGGAGGGAGCAGCTGGCCGGTGAGCTTCACCATCGTGGCGGCGGTGTTCCTGACCTACCTTTCGGCCCGCGCCGTCACTGCCCTGCGCCCGGCGCCGCGTCGAGGGGCGGTGGCGTGATGTTCGCTCCGTACCTCATGACCGCGTGGGCGGGAGGGACGATCGTGGCCGTGGTCGCGGGCGTCGTCGGCTTCTTCGTCGTGCTGCGCGGCAATGCCTTCTTCGCCCACGCCGTTCCGCACGGGGCGTTCGCCGGAGCCGCCGGGGCCGTGCTGATCGGGGTGAACCCCCTCGTGGGCCTCGGCGTCTTCGCCGCGGGTGGGGCGGTGGGCATCGTGCTGCTGGGACGCCGGGCGCGACACGACGTGGTCACCGCCCTGACGCTCGTGACGATGCTCGCCCTGGGCGCGCTCTTCCTCAGCCGCTCGCGCGAGTACTCGGCGCAGGTGTTCGCCCTGCTGTTCGGCCAGATCCTGGGGGTCTCCCCCGACGAACTGCTCACCATGGGTCTGCTGGCCCTGATGTGTCTCGCGCTGGTCGCGCTCATCGTGCGGCCGCTGCTGCTGGCATCCCTCTCCCCCGCCCTCGCCGCCTCGCGCGGCGTGCGCGTGCGAGGCGTGGACCTCGTGTTCGCGCTCGTGGTGGCCGCCGCCACGACGGTGAGCGTGCCGATGGTGGGGGCCCTGCTGATGTTCGCGTTGCTCATCGGGCCGCCGGCCGCCGCGCAGATGCTCGCGCGGACTCCCGGTGGAGGCCTCGCGCTGTCGGTGGCGCTCACGCTCGTCACGGTGTGGGCGTCGATCGCGCTTGCGGTGACCACCGACCTGCCGATCGGGTTCTTCGCCACGGCGATCGGGGCACTGATGTACGCGGGGGCGCGGGTGTGGACGCGCGTGCGTGGCCGTCGGGTCGGATGATTCCGGATGCCGGGACCCCGGCGCGTGCATCGCGGTCGGCGGGGGCCGCGGTCGCGGTGGTCCGCGGTCGGCGGGGGCCGCGGTCGCGGTGGTCCGCTCGCCGTGGACCGCGCTCGCCGTGGTTCACGATCGCCGTGACCCCGCAGAAACACCCGTGTGACATGGGCCGCTTAGCGTCGGGGCATGCCCGCCTTCTCCGTCCCGACGATCGACATCTCCGCCTGGGTCGGCCCGGGCTCCCCCGATGCCCGAGCCGCGGTCGTCGCCGCCGTCGACCACGCGTGTCGCACCGTGGGCTTCATGCAGGTGGTGGGTCATGGCATCCCGGATGCCGTCATCTCGGAGCTGACCGAGGGACTCGACGAGTTCTTCGCGCTGCCGTTGGAGACGAAGAAGGCGTACGTGCGGCCCGCGGCCGAGAATCGCGGGTACAGCCCGCCGAAGAGCGAGTCGCTGAGTTACAGCCTGGGCGTGGATCCAGTCACGCGCATGAACGATTTCTTCGAGGCGTTCAACGTCGGTACCTCTGCGGCGGAGTATCCCGGCAGCACCGCGACCTCCGCGGACTACGCCGAGAGCACCTGGCCCGCCGAGACGCGGATCTTCGAGCCCGCGGTGCGGGAGTACTACGACGAGGCGCGTCGCGTCGCGCGCACCCTCACGCGGATCTTCGCGGCGGCGCTGCGGGTGCCGGTCGACTTCTTCGACGACGTCACCGACCACTCGATCGACGTGCTGCGCATGAACAACTACGCCCTGCCGCCCGGGGAGATCGAGCTGGGCGCGGAGCTGACCGGCATGGGCGAGCACACCGACTTCGGACTCGTCACGGTGCTGTGGGCCGACCAGGTCGCGGGGCTGCAGGTGCTCGGGCAGGACGGCTCGTGGAACGACGTCTCCCCCGCCCGCGGTGCGCTGCTCGTCAACCTGGGCGATGTCGCCGCGCGCCTGACGAACGACCGCTGGATGTCGACCCTGCACCGGGTGAAGCCGCCCGTCGTCAACGGCACGATCGAGCGCCGACGCTCGGCGGCGTTCTTCCACGACGGCAACGCCGACGCGGTGATCGCCCCGCTGCCGCATTTCGTCTCGCCCGAGGCCCCCGCGCTGTACGACCCGGTGACGGTGCGCGAGCACATCGCGGCGAAGCTCGCGGGGTCGCGCGCCGGGCGCAAGAACGTCGGCGCCGAGCGCGAGGCGGCGCGGGTGGCGGCTGCGACGCGGGGCTGAGCGCCGCGCTCGCGCGGCAGGCGCGCCTCGGGTCAGGCCGCCGACACCCCGAACAGCAGACCCAGCACGTAGGTGACAGCCGCGGCGCCGAAGCCGATCGCGAGCTGACGCAGGCCCCGCTTGAGCGGCGAGGCACCGGACAGCAGGCCGACCATCGCGCCCGTGCCGAGCAGCGCGATGCCGACCAGGCCGAGCGCGAGGGCGACGGCCGCGAAGCCCGACATGCCGAAGATCCACGGCAGCACCGGGATGATCGCGCCCGAGGCGAAGAACAGGAAGCTCGACAGGGCCGCACCCCACGCGCTCCCGACGACGTCGTGCGACGACTCGCCCGGTGCCGCCGCCGCGGGCGCGGTTCCCGCCCGGGCCGCGGTGACGACCTCGCGCGCCTTGTCGAGGGCGGCGTCGGGGTCCATCCCGCGGGTGCGGTAGACGAGCGCGAGCTCGTTGGCATCCAGGTCGAGATGGGGAAGGGCAGAGTCGGCGAAGTCGCTCTCTTCGGTCGCCTCGAGAAGTTCGCGCTGCGACCGCACCGACACGAACTCTCCAGCGCCCATCGACAGCGCACCGGCGAGCAGTCCCGCGATGCCGCTGAACAGCACGAAGCTCGGGGCGACGCCGGTCGCGCCGACGCCCATCACCAGCGCGAGGTTCGAGACGAGACCGTCGTTAGCGCCGAAGACGGCGGCGCGGAAGGTGCCCGAGAGGCGCCTGCGCCCGCGAGCGGCGAGACCGCGCACGACCTCGTGGTGCACGCGCTCATCGGCCGCCATCGCGGGGGTGGCGTAGGGCTCGTCGGCGTAGGGCGAGCGCGCCTCGGCGTTCTGAGCCAGGGCGAGCACGAAGATCGAGCCGAACCGCCGCGCCATCCAGGCGAGCACGCGGGTGCCGATGCCGGGCTGCGGCAGACGCTGCGGATGCTCGCCGAGCAGGTCGATCCAGTGCTGCTCGTGGCGGCCCTCGGCGTCGGCGAGGGCGAGGAGGATGTCGCGTTCCTCGCCCGTGCGGCGCGAGGCGAGCTCGCGATACACGCGCGCCTCGGCGCGTTCGTCGACGAGATAGCGCGCCCAACGGCGGCGGTCGCGGGCGGTGGGTGTGGCGGGGGTCGTCACGGGGCTCCTTCGGGTCGTCCCCCACCGTAGTGAGGCGGAATCCCGCCCTCGGGCGCGTCGCCCACACTGACAGCATTTCGGGGCTCCGAAGAGCGGAATACCGCGGATGCTGCGGGGTGGATGCCAGCATTTCGGCGCCGCGAAACCGTGGCGCGCGTTCGCGCAGCGGGGCGGGCGGCGTTCGCGCGAGCGCTCCGCTCGGCGGCGACTCACGCGAACGCCCCGCAGCGCCGGCTCAGGAATGCACGCGCTTGCGCAGCACGTCGATGCGCGCCTGCAACTGCGCCACCGTCGCGTGCGAGACGGCGGGACCCCCGCAGATGCGCCGCAGCTCGGCGTGCACGAGGCCGTGCGGCTCGCCGCTTTGGCGCGCGTACAGGCCGACCATCGTGTTGAGCAGTTGGCGCTGCTCCTTCAGCGTCCGGTGCAGCGGCGCCGGAAGCCCGCCCTCGTCGACCGACGCCGGCTCGACGCCGCTCTCCTTCTCGGTCGCCTCGCGGGTCGAGCGGTGGCGCGACTGTCGCGTGGCCCTCGACATGAGCACCTCGTGCACCTGCTCGGGTTCGAGAAGGCCCGGGATGCCGAGGAACTCCTCCTCCTCGATGGTTCCCGGAACCGCCAGCTGGCCGAACTCCTGCCCGTCGAACATCACGCGATCGAAGTGCGCGAGCGAGCCGAGCGCCTGGTACTCGAATTCCTGCTCGAGCGCGTCAGAGGCTTTGTCCTCGCGCTCGGCGGCATCCATCATGTCTTCTTCGGCGTTCCACTGGTCTTCCGCGTCGCTGTCGCGGTCGAGGGCGTGTTCGCGCTGCGCCTCCATCTCGCCGGCCAGAGCCAGCAGTTGCGGGACGTTGGGCAGGAACACGCTCGCGGTCTCACCGCGGCGGCGGGCGCGCACGAAACGCCCGATGGCCTGGGCGAAGAACAGGGGGGTCGAGGCGCTCGTGGCGTACACGCCGACGGCGAGGCGCGGGACATCCACGCCCTCGGACACCATGCGCACCGCGACCATCCAGCGGGTCGTGCCCTTCGAGAACGTCTCGATGCGCCCCGAGGCCTCCGCCTCGTCGGAAAGGACGACGGTGACCTTCTCGCCGCTGATGTCCTCGAGGATGGCCGCGTACGCCCGCGCGGCGGTCTGGTCCGTCGCGATGACCAGGCCACCGGCATCCGGGACCGTCTCCCGTACCTCGGTGAGGCGACGATCCGCGGAGCGGAGGACCGCGGGGATCCAGTCGCCGTTCGGGTCGAGCGCGGTGCGCCAGGCCTGCGAGGTGATGTCTTTGGTGTTGTCCTGCCCGAGCTGGGCTTCCATCTCTTCGCCGGCTTTGGTTCGCCAGCGCATCTGACCGGCGTAGACGAGGAAGAAGACCGGGCGCACGACACCGTCTTCGAGTGCGCGCTTGTACCCGTAGGCGTAGTCGGTGCGTGAGAGGCGGATGCCCTTCGCGTTGGGGTGGTACTCCACGAACGGGATGGGCGCGGTATCGCTGCGGAACGGCGTTCCCGACAGCAGCAGGCGCCGAGTCGCCCGGTTGTAGGCCTCGCGCAGGGCGTCGCCCCAGCTGAGGGCGTCTCCGCCGTGGTGCACCTCGTCGAGGATGACCAGGGTCCTGGCATCCATCGTCAGCCGCTGGTGCACCTCGGCCTTGACCGCGACCTGTGCGTAGGTGACGGCGACGCCGTGGTACTGCCGCGAGGGCGTGGCGTGCCGGTTGGAGAAGAAGGGATCGAGACGGATGCCGACACGCGCGGCCGCCTCGGCCCACTGGGTCTTGAGGTGCTCGGTGGGGGCCACGACGACGATGCGGTCGACGACGCGGCGCCTCATGAGCTCGGAGGCGAGGCGGAGGGCGAAGGTCGTCTTTCCGGCGCCGGGGGTGGCCGCCGCGAGGAAGTCGCGGGGACCCTTGCCGACGCCGTCGGGTCCGTCGAGGCCGAAGTACAGGTCGAGCGCCTCGGCCTGCCACGCGCGCAGGCGCTGGGCGGTTCCCCACGGCGCACGTTGCGGGAACGAGGGCGAGAGGTGCTCGGCGGCGAAGGAGCCGAAGTGGGGCTCGACGCCGTCGAGGGCGGATTCGGGGACCGCCCCGGACGCGGGCTCGTCGGCGACGGGGGCGGTGGCGTGGGACGGGTCGGCGAGGGGGGCCGGCTGGGCGAGGGCGGATGCCGGGACGGCGGGCGTGGAGTGCGCCTCGGGTGCGGTGGCGAGGCCGGGGGTGGCGACCGGGCCGGGGCTGGCGAGGGCGGCGGAGCCGGGGCCGGGGGTGGCGATGCGGTCGGGGCTCGCGACGGTGCCGGGGCTCGCGACGGGACCGGGGCTCGCGACCGGACCGGGGCTCGCGACCGGACCGGGGCTCGCGACCGGACCGGGGCTCGCGACCGGACCGGGGCTCGCGA
>NZ_VTQH01000002.1:0-95558 GCF_008763945.1 Microbacterium testaceum StLB037 | reverse complement strand
GACCGGGCCGGGGCTCGCGATGCGCGGCGCTCCGTCGACCGGCGCCGCGCCTGCCTGAGGGAGGTTCGGGGTGCGGGCTTCTTCTTCCAGCATCGAACCTCCATCCTTCGCGAGCGCGAACATCCACGATAGGTCACTCGCGCGCCCTCCGATGCGGGGTGTGGACAGCCGGCCGCCGCCCGCACGTCGGTCGCCGCCGGCCGAGCGGGCACGACGCAGGACTCCCGGCATCCCGCCCCCGCGTTCCCCCGAGTTCCCGGGCACGGCCTCGCCGGGCGCGCCGGATCTCCTGCGTCGTGCACGTCCGCGCGGCCCGCGCGCCGCCGGGCGGGCCGGCGACGGAGCATCCCGGGGGCGGCCCGAGCGCCGGGCCCTGGCGATGTCGGAGGCCGGGGGTACCGTGGAGGACGGAGGTTTCGATGACTCTCGATCCGCACTCGCCCCGCACCTCGTCCGCGTCCTCAGCCGCGCCCGACAACGCCGGCCCCCACCCCTGGCGGCGCTTCGTCGCCCTGGGGGATTCGTTCACCGAGGGCATCGGCGATCCCCTGCCCGACGGCGGCCATCGCGGCTGGGCCGACCGTGTCGCCGAGGTGCTCGGCGCGCAGGTCGACGACTTCGCGTACGCCAACCTCGCCGTGCGCGGGAAGCTCATCGCCCAGATCGTCGCCGACCAGATCGAACCGGCACTCGCGCTCAAGCCCGACCTCATCACCCTCTCGGCGGGCGGCAACGACGTCATCCGCCCCGGGACGGACCCCGACGTCGTGTCGCAGCAGTTCGAAGACGCCGTCCGACGCCTTCGACGCGACGGCGCCACCGTCGTGGTCTTCACGGGCGTCGATACCGACTTCACTCCGGTGTTCCGCGGCATCCGGGGCAAGGTCGCCATCTACAACGAGAACATCCGCTCGATCGCCGACCGCTACGACTGCGTCGTCGCCGATCAGTGGGGCTTGAAAGAGGTGCAGGACATGCGCTTCTTCGACGACGACCGCCTGCACTACAACTCCCTGGGCCACCACGAGATCGCCCGCATGGTGCTTCGCGCGCTCAACGTGCCGAACGACCTGGAGCCGATGCAGGCGGGCACCCAGGCGATCACGACGTGGCGCGCCGCGCGCGAGAAAGACCTGGTCTGGGCGCGGTCGTACCTCGTGCCGTGGGTGCTGCGGCGTCTGCGTCACCAATCGTCGGGCGATCACATCCTGCCCAAGCGCCCCGAGCCGCTGCCCGTGGTGACGCTCGCCCCGGGTCAGGACGCGGCGGCCTCCCGCGAGACGCAGGTCTGACGACCGTGGCCCCGCTTCCCGACGCAGTGACCGCGCTGTTGCGCGCGGCCGATTCCGACACGCTGCTGCGTGACGCCGAGCACCTCGCCGAAGGGCTCGACGCCGCGGGCTGGACACCCGAGGTCGAGAGCGGGCGCTTCGGAGCCGACGGCTGGGATCTGCTGTCGTCCGCATGGGCGCCGAACGTCTCGGTGTTCTTCGACGGGTCGGAGCGGTCGGTCCGCGAGGCCGCCCTGGCGGTCGCCGCGGCCCTGAAGGCCGAGCCGCACCGGTGGACCTTCGACTCCGAGGGACCGGACTGGTCCACGTGGCCCGTCGACGACGAGCGTTGGGGCACCGACGACATCGACTGGCTCGTGTGGGAGGGGGCGGATGTCATCGTGACACTGTTCACCGCCGGCGAGACCCCCGCGGGTCCCGGAACGCTCCCGGCACACCTGCAGCTCGCGATCGAGCGCGGTGACACCCCTTCCGAGGGTCTCCCCCGCGACGATGACCGCGCGCGGCGCGTGCTGCGCGAGGGCTCCGTCGTCGACAGGTGGTATCTCGCCGGCGAGCGCGACCTTCCCGCCGAGGTGATCGAGGCGCTCGAGAACGACCCCGATCCGCGCGTGCGCGCCGCGGCCGAGTCGGAACGCTGGATTCGCGAGCGCTCGTTCAGCGGGCCTCCGCCGGCGGAGTGACGTCGGCGCGGCGGCGTGGGCCCGCGCCGGGCGTCAGCCCCGGCGACCTCGCGTCAGTTCCCACAGCGCCACCGCGCTCGCCGCGGCGACGTTGAGCGAGTCCACTCCCCCGGCCATCGGAATGGTCACGACCGTGTCGGCGGCGGCGAGCGCGCCGCGGCTCAGGCCGTCGCCCTCCGAACCCATCAGCAGGGCGACGCGCTCGTGCCCCGCGGCCGAGAACGCATCCAGGCTCACCGCGTCGTCCGACAGGGCCATCGCGGCGAGATGGAACCCGGCGTCGTGCAGCAGCGGCTTCGCCTCGGCCCACTCGGGCAGGCGCGTCCACGGCACCTGGAACACCGTGCCCATGCTCACGCGAACACTGCGGCGGTACAGCGGATCGGCGCACCGGGGCGTGATGAGCACGGCATCCGCTCCGAGAGCCGCCGCGGAACGGAAGGCCGCGCCGATATTGGTGTGGTCCACGATGTCTTCGAGCACGACGACGAGCCTCGCGTCGCGGACGACCTCGTCGACGGATGCCAGGGCCGGGCGATGCATCGACGCCAGCAGGCCCCGGTGCACGGTGTAGCCGGTGACCTGCTCGGCGATCTCCGCCGGGACGACGTAGACCTCGGCGTCCTCCCCCACCAGCGCGAGGGCATCGGCGAGGAACTTCTCCTGCACGAGGACCGAGCGCGGCCGGTGCCCCGCGCGCAGGGCGCGGTCGAGCACCTTCGACGACTCGGCGATGTACAGCCCGCCCGCGGGCTCCGACACGCGTCGCAGGGACACGTCGGTCAGGTCTCGGTAGTCCGCGAGGCGCGGGTCGTCGGCGGAGTCGAGCGGGATGACGGGCATTCCCCCATCCTCCCAGCACGTCCGGTCCGCACGGTGAGCGTCCAACGCGCCACCCCGCGGTGACTGTCCCCGACACCCGGACGAATCCCGAAACCGTCCGGGTGTCCTGGACACTCGACGAAGGGGGGCCTCACCCCGCGCGGAACCCCGACCTCATGCCACGTGCAGCGCGCGACCCCCGGCGATCACCAGGGCCCGCTCGGGCTGGCGGACGAGCGCGTCCAGGGGGTTCTCGGCATCCACGAGCACGATGTCGGCGCGCGCGCCCTCGACGAGGTCGTGCACATCGCGCCCCACGGCCCACGCGCCGGCGCTCGTCGCGAGCTGCACCACGCGCAGCAGCTCGTCGTCGTGCATGAGGCCGCCGGCGCGGGCGTACTGCCAGGCGATGCCGAGCGTGTCGCCGGTTCCGAACGGGCTCCACAGATCCCGGATGCCGTCGGTGCCGAGCCCCAGCCGGACTCCGGCCGCGTCGAGCTCGGCGAGGGGCAGCTGGGCGAGCCGTAGCGGGGCGACGGTGGTCATCGAGACGCCCGCCTCGCCCATCGCGGCGAGCAGGTCGCGGCGGCGGGCGGGGTCGAGCTGTGCGACGGCGAACCCGTGGGCGATGGTGACCCGACCTCCGAGGCCGAGGCGCTGCGTGCGGTCGACGATCAGCTCGATCTGGAACGCCCCGAGCTCGGCCGGGTCGTGCAGGTGGATGTCGAGGCCGACGCCGGTCTCGGCGGCGAGCGCGGTGAGGGCGTCGATCTGGCCCACCGGGTCGCGGTCGATCGAGGCGGGGTCGAGTCCCCCGATCCCCGTGACGCTGTCGCGGGCCGCGGCCTCGCGCAGCAGCTCGAGCACCCCGGGGCGTCGGAGCACGCCGTCCTGCGGGAACGCGACGATCTGCACGTCGAGGGCGCCGCCGTACGCCGCCACCGCCTCTTCGACCGCCTCGATCCCGCGCAGTCCCACGCTGGTGTCGACGTCGACGTGCGTGCGGATCGCGGTGGTGCCGTGGCGCACGAGCTCGCGCAGCACGAACGCCGAGCGCTCGAGGGAGGGGATGCCGAGCGCGTCGCGCTGCTCCCGCTCGTGGCGGATGCGTCCCTCGGTCGAGCTCTCGCCGCCGTACGACTGCCACGGCAGCCCCCACCACGACTTGTCGACGTGCGCGTGGGCGTTCACGATGCCCGGCAGGGCGAGGAGCCCGCGCCCGTCGAATTCCCGGATGCCGATGGGATCGGCGGCGGCGGGGGTGATCGTGGTGATCCGCCCCTCGTCGATGGCGATGTCGACGGGGTCGCCGCCCCAGGGCCGCACGCGGCGGAGCGAGGTGACGTCGAGCATGGCGGGCCGGGGGAAGGAGCTCATCCCCCCAGTCTCCCTTTCGAGCGCGCCACCGAGTGACACGGGCCCGCCGAGGCGGAACCCGCTGCACGCGCGAGCCGGTGTCGGTGCCCCGCCATAGACTCGATGAGACGGAGGTGTGCATGACCGACACGACGCAGGATGCCGGGTTCTCGGCATCCATCGATCGCGCCGTCGACGTCCTCGCCGGGCGCAGGATCGCCGTCCTCACGGGCGCCGGTGTGTCGACCGACTCCGGGATCCCCGACTACCGCGGAAAGGGTGCTCCCACGCGGACGCCCATGACCGCGCAGCAGTTCCTCTCCAGCGCCGACGCGCGCCGCCGCTACTGGGTGGGCAGCCACCTGGGGTGGAAGGTGTTCGCCGCCGCGCAGCCGAACGACGGCCACCGCGCGCTCGCCGACCTCGAGGCCGCGGGGGTGGCGAACGGGGTGATCACGCAGAACGTCGACGGTCTGCACGTGCGCGCCGGCAGCGGCCGGGTCGTCGAGCTGCACGGCACGATGCGCCGGGTCGGGTGTCTGCAGTGCGGGCAGGTGTTCGACCGCCGTGATCTGGCCGAGCGGGTCGAGGCCGACAACCCGTGGATCTCGCTCCCCGAAAACGTCGAGCTCGGTCCCGACGGCGATGTCACCCCGGCGAGCGCCGACGGCTTCGTCGTGCCGGTGTGCTCCGTGTGCGGGGGAACGCTCAAGCCCGACGTCGTGTTCTTCGGCGAGTACATCCCGGTCGAGAAGTTCCGCGAGGCCGAGCAGCTGGTCCACACCAGCGAGGCTCTCGTCATCGCCGGTTCGTCGCTCGTGGTCAACTCCGGCATCCGGCTCGTCGAGCGGGCGCGTCGCAAGCGCCTCCCCGTGGTGATCGTCAACCGCGGCGAGACCCGCGCCGACCAGCGCGCGGCGGTCAAGATCGACGGCGGCACGACGCACGTGCTGCGGGCGTTCGCGGATCGGCTGCCCGGACTGCTCTGACGCCGACGACACCCGCGGCGGCACGAGCGACGTGCTGAAAGCCTCCGCCGATCGGCTGCCGGACTGCTCTGACGGTTCGTCCGCCTCCCGGCATCCGCTCCCTCCGCGCCGGTTAGGCTCGAGGCGTGACGATTCTTACTCTGGTGCGGCATGGCGAGACGGCGTGGAACTACGAGGGACGCATCCAGGGGTCGACCGACATCCCCCTGAACGACACGGGTCGTGTGCAGGCGCGCGGCATCGCCGAGACCCTCGCCGCGGAGTACGCCGGTCGTGAGGTCGTCGTCGTCTCGAGCGACCTGGGTCGTGCCGCCGAGACGGCCGACATCATCGCCGCAGCTCTCGGCACCGAGGTCTCGCGTCGCTTCCCGGGCCTGCAGGAGCGCTCGTACGGCGAGGCCGAGGGCATGGACGCACCCACCTTCTACGACACCTACGGACCCTGGCACGCGGCCGATGTGCCCGGTGCTGAGACCTGGCCGGTCGTGCGCGAGCGTGCGCTGGCCGCGCTCGCCGAGGCCGTGGCATCCGCCCCCGATGGCGTCGACGTGATCGCCGTCGCGCACGGGGCGCTCATCCGCGAGGTCATCATGTTCGCCACCGACGGGGAGTTCCCCCGCGAGGGCGAGCGCCTGCCGAACTGCTCGGCGACGACGTTCCGCCTCGACGGCGATCACTGGGAGATGCTGGCCTACGCCGGCGTCGCGAGCTAGAGAATCCCCGCCCGCGCCACCAGCGACCGGGCGTGGCGCAGGATGGGCTCGTCGATCATCCGCCCCTCGAAACGGAACACTCCCCGCTCGCCCTCGGCCGCGGCGAGCACTCCGCGCGCCCACTCCACCTGCTCGGGGGGCGGCGCGTACGCCTCGCGGATGGTGGCGACCTGCCCGGGGTGGATGCACGCGGTGGCCGTGAATCCGGATGCCACGGCATCACGCGCCTCATCCGAGAGCCCGTCCAGATCCGCGATGTCGACGTGCACGGCGTCGATGGCCTTCTTGCCGAAGGCTCCAGCGGCGAGCAACACCCGGGCCCGCGCGAGGCGTGCGATGTCGCGGTACGAGCCGTCGTCGCGGCGACTCGAGGTGCCGCCCAGGCTCGCCACGAGGTCCTCGGCACCCCACATCAGCGCGACGACCTGCGCAAGCGCGGCGAGATGCTCGGCGGCGACCACCCCGCGGGCCGTCTCGCACAGCACGATCACCTCGTACCCCTCGAGCGGGGTGAGCGCTGCCGGGTCCTCGGCCTTCGCCACCATCACGCGCCGCACGCGGGTCTGCGCGATAGCGACGAGGTCGAGCGCGAAGTCGGGCGTCTCGGGTCCGTTGACCCGCACGATGACGCGCTCGGGGTCGGGGTCGGCGGCGATCAACTCCGCGCGGGCGTGCGCCTTGGCATCCGGGGCGACGGCGTCTTCGAGGTCGAGGATCGCGGCATCCGCCCTCTCGAGGGCCTTCGACAGCCGCTCCGGTCGGTCGCCGGGCACGAACAGGAGCGCGGGGCCGAGCGAGAACGACGCGCTCACGCGGAACCCCCGTCGAACGCGCCGCGCGGCTCGGGGAGGGACCCGCTCACGCCGCCGCCTCCTGCGCCCACACCAGCACCGTGCGGGTCGCGGTGGCGACCACCTCGTCGTTCTGCGAGCGGCCGGTGTGCTCCATGACGACGATCCCCTGCCCCGGGCGCGAGGCCGAGGGGCGCACCGAGACGATCTCGGTCTCGGCGGTCAGGGTGTCGCCGACGAACAGCGGAGCCGGGAAGCTCACGTCGGTCAGCCCGAGCTGCGCGACGAGCGTCCCCTGGGTGAGCTGGGCCACCGAGAGTCCCACGAGGGTCGACAAGGTCCACATCGAGTTCACCAGCGGGCGCCCGAACGGCTGGGTCGCCGCGTACGCGGCATCGAGGTGCAGGGCTTGCGGGTTCATCGTGAGGGTCGTGAAGACCACGTTGTCGGCATCCGTCACCGTCCTTCCGGGGCGGTGCGCGTAGGTCTCCCCGACGACGAATTCCTCCAGATACAGGCCGCGCTGCTCGATCATGCCGCCACGGTACCCGTGAGCCCCAGCGCGCGCGAGATCACCATGAGCTGCACCTCGGTCGTGCCCTCGCCGATCTCGAGGATCTTCGAGTCGCGGTAATGCCGAGCTACGGGGTACTCGTTGATGAACCCGTTGCCGCCGAACACCTGTGTCGCATCGCGGGCGTTCGCCATCGCGGCGTCGCTCGCGGTCATCTTCGCCACCGCCGCGTCGACCGAGAAGGGCTTGCCGGCGTCGCACAGGCGCGCGGCGTGCACCCACGCGAGACGGGCGGTGTGCACGCGGGCGTGCATGCGCGCGAGCAGGAACTGCATGTTCTGGCGCGTCGACAGGCGCTCGCCGAAGACGGTGCGGCTGCGGGCGTAGTCGACGGCGGCTTCGAGGCATCCCTCGGCAGCGCCCGTGGCGAGGGCGGCGATCGCGACGCGGCCCTCGTCCAGCGTGCGGAGGAAGTTCTTGAACCCGTGCCCGCGCTGGCCCAGAAGGTTCGCCTCGGGAACCCGCACGCCGTCGAACGTCAGCGGATGCGTGTCGGAGGCGTTCCAGCCGACCTTGTCGTACGCGGGACCCACGGTGAAGCCCGGCGTGCCGTTGGGCACGATGATCGTCGAGATCTCGGGGCGGCCCGCGTCGGTGCGGCCGGTCACCGCGGTGACGGTCACGAAGCGGGTGATGTCGGTGCCGGAGTTGGTGATGAACTGCTTCGTCCCGTCGATCACCCACTCGCCGCCCTCGAGCTTCGCGGTCGTGCGGGTGGCGCCGGCATCGCTTCCGGCCTCGGCCTCGGTGAGCCCGAATCCGGCGAGGGCGCGACCGGCGACGAGGTCGGGCAGGTACTCCGCCTTCTGCGCGTCGGTGCCGTAACGGTAGATCGGCATGGCGCCCAGGCCCACGCCGGCTTCGAGGGTGATGGCCAGGGACTGATCGACGCGCGCGATGCCCTCGATCGCGACGCACAGGCTGGCATAGTCGCCGCCCTGCCCGCCGACTTCCTCGGGGAACGGCAGCCCGAACAGCCCCAGCTCGCCCATCTGCTCGACGAGGTCGAGGGGCAGCTGGTGGGCGCGGTCGGCTTCGTACGAGCGCGGGGCGATCACCTCGTCGGCGAACTCGCGCACCATCGCGCTCAATTCGCGCTCGTCGTCGGTGAATCCCTGCTGGCTGTCGATGCTCACGAGTGGGTCTCCTTGTGGGATGAAGAGGGGGCGGATGCCGGGATGCCGGCGGGATCATGGGAGGGGGGAATCTCGGGGGTCACCGTCGCGACCACCGCGTCGCGGGCGACCTGCGCGCCCGCCGACGTGCGCAGCCGCACCGTTCCGGCATGCGGGGCCATGACGGTGTGCTCCATCTTCATCGCCTCGATCGTGACGAGCCGCGCTCCGACCTCGACCGCGGTCCCGTCGGCGACGTGCACCGCGACCACGGTTCCGGGCAGCGGCGCGACCAGGTCGGGGTCCACGGCTCCGGGCGCACGGCTCGCGGCGGCGCGGCGACGCGCGGCGGCGTCCCGGCGCGACACCACCCGCAGGCGGTGAGCCCCGCCGTCGGCGTGCACCCAGTACTCGACCGGCCCGCCCGTCACCACGGCCTCTTCCGCCGTGCCCGGCTCGACCACGTGCACCTGTCCCGCGTCGTCCTCCAGCGCCACCGTGCGAGCAGCCGCCGCTCCCCCGGCACGCCAGGCCCCCACACGACCCCAGACCGAGCCGTCGGCCGGGGTCCCGGCATCCGCCACCGCTCTCTCGGCGACTGCGGCGAGCGCGACCGGGGACGGTTCCGGAGCCTCGGGAATCCCCCGCCGATCCAGCAGCCCCGTGTCGAGATCGCCCGCCCGCACGGCGGGTTCGGCGAGCAGGGCCCGCAGATCGGCGATGTTCGTGTCGACGCCGAGCACGACCGTGTCGGCCAGCGCCGCGTCGAGCCGGGCGAGGGCCGTCTCGCGGTCGGGTCCGTGCGCGATGACCTTGGCGATCATCGGGTCGTACAGCGAGCTGATGACGCTGCCGGTTTCGACGGCGCTGTCGACGCGGGCGGATCCCGGATGCCACAGGCTCACGGTCCCGGTTGCGGGAAGGTATCCGCGCGCCGGGGTCTCGGCGTACACGCGCGCCTCGATCGCGTGTCCGTCGAGGCGGATCTCGCCGAGCTCGAGCGCGAAACCTGCCGCGACCCGCAGCTGCTGCTCGACGAGGTCGATGCCGGTGACCATCTCGGTCACGGGATGCTCGACCTGCAGGCGCGTGTTCATCTCGATGAAGAACGGCTCGTCGAGCCGGTCGCCGGCGACGAGGAACTCAACCGTTCCCGCGCCCAGGTAGCCGACACTGCGGGCGGCGGCGACGGCGGCCTCGCCCAGGCGGGCGCGGGTCCCTGCGTCCACGACGGGAGAGGGAGCCTCTTCGATCACCTTCTGGTGCCGCCGCTGCAGGGTGCACTCGCGCTCGCCGAGCGAGAGGGTCGTGCCGTGCGCATCGGCGAGCACCTGCACCTCGATGTGACGCGGGCGCTCGAGCAGCCGCTCGAGCAGCAGGGTGTCGTCGCCGAAAGCCGCGGCGGCGACCCGGCGGGCCGTCGCGAGCGCGTCGGCGAGGTCGGCGGGACCGGTGGCGACGGTCATGCCCTTGCCGCCCCCGCCGGCGGAGGGCTTGACGAGCAGGGGGTATCCGGCGCGGTCGGCCTCGACGGCGATCTCGGCGTCGGAGAGCCCCGTGGCCGAGAAGCCCGGCACGGTCGGCACGTCGTGCGCGGCGACGTGCTCCTTGGCGCGGATCTTGTCGCCCATCACCTCGAGCGCTTCGACGCCGGGGCCGACGAACACGATCCCGGCCACGGCGCACGCGCGGGCGAAGCCGGCGTTCTCGCTGAGGAAGCCGTATCCCGGGTGCACGGCATCCGCCCCCGACGACACCGCGGCGGCGATCACCGCGTCGACGTCGAGGTACGAGGGCACGCGCACGGCGTGATCGGCCTCGCGGGCGTGGGGAGCGTCGGCATCCGCGTCGGTGAAGACAGCGATCGAGCGGATGCCGAGACGCCGGAGCGTCCGGAACACCCGGCGCGCGATCTCGCCTCGGTTGGCGACGAGAACGGAGGAGAACGGGGGACGGTTCATGATCACATCCGGAAGAGGCCGAAGCCCCGGTCGGCGAGCGGCACGCGGCTGACGACGTCGAGCGCGAGCCCGAGCATCGTGCGGGTGTCGGCGGGGTCGATCACGCCGTCGTCCCAGAGCCGGGCGGTGGCGTAGTACGGGCTGCCCTGCTCTTCGTAGCGGTCGCGAATGGGCTGCTGGAAGGCCTGGTCGTCGGCATCCGTCCACTCTTGCCCGCGCGCGGCGCGCTGGTCGCGCGTGACGGTCGAGAGAACGGATGCCGCTTGCGCCCCGCCCATGACCGAGATGCGACTCGAGGGCCAGGTCCAGAGGAACCGGGGGTCGTACGCGCGACCGCACATGGCGTAGTTGCCGGCGCCGTACGACCCCCCGACGAGGACCGTGAGCTTGGGGACGCGGGTCGTCGCGACGGCGGTGACCATCTTGGCGCCGTCTTTCGCGATGCCTCCGGCCTCGGCATCCCGCCCCACCATGAACCCGGTGATGTTCTGCAGGAAGAGCAGGGGGATGCCGCGCTGGTCGGCGAGCTCGATGAAGTGCGCGGCCTTGAGTGCCGACTCGCTGAAGAGCACGCCGTCGTTCGCGATGATCCCCACCGGGTGCCCCTGCAGACGCGCGAAGGTCGTGATGACGCTCTCGCCGTACAGGGCTTTGAACTCGTGCAGGGTGCCCGCGTCGACGAGGGTGTCGATGATCGCGCGCACGTCGACGGGCTGACTGACGTCGGCGGGGACGATGCCGTAGAGCTCCTGCGGGTCGCGCGCGGGGGCCTTCGCGTCTTCGACGGGCCAGACCGGCGCGGGGGTCTGCGGGAGGGTGGCGACGATGTCGCGGACGATCTCGAGCGCGTGCTCGTCGTCGTCGGCGAGGTGATCGACCACTCCCGAGCGGCGGGCGTGCAGATCGCCACCACCGAGCTGTTCCGCGGTGACGTCTTCGCCGATCGCGGCCTTCACCAGGGGCGGTCCGCCGAGGAACACCGTGCCCTGGTTCCGCACGATCACGCTCTCGTCGCTCATCGCGGGGACGTAGGCCCCTCCCGCGGTGCACGAGCCCAGGACGGCGGCGATCTGCGGGATGCCGCGGGCAGACAGCTGCGCCTGATTGCGGAAGATGCGGCCGAAGTGGTCGCGGTCGGGGAACACCTCGTCCTGCATCGGCAGGAACGCTCCTCCAGAGTCGACGAGGTAGACGCACGGCAGCCGGTTGTCGAGGGCGATCTCCTGCGCGCGCAGGTGCTTCTTCACCGTCAGGGGGAAGTACGCCCCGCCCTTCACCGTGGCATCGTTGGCGACGACCATGACGTGGCGTCCGTGCACGAGGCCGATGCCGGCGACGACTCCCGCGCCGGGAGCCCCGCCGTCGTAGAGACCGTGGGCGGCGAGGGGCGCGACCTCGAGGAAGGGACTGCCCTCGTCGAGCAACCGGTCGATGCGGTCGCGGGCGAGGAGCTTGCCGCGCGCGGTGTGGCGCTCTCGCGCGGCGTCGGATCCGCCGCGGGCGGTGCGGGCGAGGACGGCGCGGAGCTCTTCGGCGAGGTCGCGCTGGGTGGGCGCGGCGGTGGCGTCGGGCGCTGGTGGGGTGACCGGTGCTGTGCTCATGGCGGCTCCGTCTCGGCGCCGCGTCGTCGACGGCACCGTCGTTCCGGTCGGGTCGTTCCCGCCGGGGAATTTCAGTTAATGTTGGCTAACTGAGATTCCAGGCTAGCCCGAGCGGATGCCGATGACAAGAGCGAACGACGAGCCCCGTGCGGCCACCGACGAGCCGCGCGCCGAGGCCGTGGGTCCGCGGCCCGCCGGCACCGCCCGCGACCGTGCGAAGGCCGACCGCCGCGCCGCCCTGCTCGCCGCCGCCGCGCGCCTGTTCGCCGAGCGGGGCTTCGACGGTGTGACTCTCGGGGACATCGGCGAGGCCGCCGGCGTGAGCGGGCCCGCCGTCTATCGCCACGTCTCGGGCAAGCAGGCGCTGCTGGGCGCGATCCTCGTCGACGTCAGCGAACGGCTGCTCGAGGGCGTGCGCCGGGTCGCCGAGCTCGCCGCCGCGGACACAACCGCGGAGCTCCGAGCCGACATGCCGCGCTCGGCCACCCCCGTCCCGCGTGTCGCCGAATCCCCCCGCAGCCGTGCACAGCCGGCATCCGCCGCCCCCGACCGGCGTGTCGCCGAATCCCCCCGCAGCCCAGCTCACACGGCATCCACCCCCGGGTCACCCGGAACCCCCGACGCCGTGCTCCGCGCGCTCGTCGACTTCCACGTCGAGTTCGCGCTCGCCGAGGCCGACGTGATCCGCGTGCAGGACCGCGACCTCGACCGCCTCTCCCCCGACGACCGCCGCACGGTGCGCCGCCTGCAGAACGCGTACGTCGCCATGTGGACGGAGGCTCTCGCCGCTGCGAATCCGGATGCCGAGAACCCGGCCGAACGGCGCGTGCGAGCCCTCGCGTGCTTCGGCCTGATCAACTCGACACCGCACAGCGTGCGCGGCGTGCCCGCGGCTCGCGTGCGCCCGACCCTTACCCGCATGGCGCTCGCGGCGCTGACGGCCTGATCCCGGCATCCGGGCACCTCGCCGCCGCCCCGGCGTCGCACGCCGGATGCCACGGCGATCAGAAGGTGCCGAGGGCGATCACTCCCCCGGCACCCCGTCGGTGTACCGCGCGACGACGAGTGCGCCGCCGCGGGTCCGCTCAGCGCAGCAGCATCGCCCTCCCGGGTTCGCGCATCACGCCGGCGACGTCGGTAAGGAACCGCGCCGCCTCGGCCCCGTCGACCAGGCGGTGGTCGAACGAGAGGCTGAGGGTCAGCACGTCGCGCAGGGCGATCTCGCCGTGGTGCTCCCACGGGGTGCGCCGGAGCGCGCCGACCGCGAGGATTCCGGCCTCACCCGGGTTGAGGATCGGGGTCCCGGCATCCACTCCGAACACGCCCACGTTGGTGATCGAGAACGTCCCGCCGGTCATCGCGGCAGGAGCCGTGCGTCCGGCGCGGGCCGTGGCGGCGAGCTCGGCGATCGCGTCGGCGAGGTCGACGAGGGCGAGGGCATCGGCATCCGGAATCACCGGAACCACGAGACCGCGGTCGGTCGCGGCGGCGATCCCGAGATTCACGTAGTGGTGCTCGACGATCTCACCCGCCGCCTCATCCCACCTCGCGTTGAGCGCGGGCGTGCGCCCGAGCGCCAGGCACACCGCCTTCGCGACGATCGCCAGCAGCCCGATCTTGTGCCCGTCGAGGGCACGGTCGGTCTTGAGGGATGCCAGCAGCTCGGTCGTCGCGGTCACATCCAGCGTGAGGAAGGTCGTCGCGTGCGGAGCGGTGAACGCACTCTGCACCATCGCCGCCGCCGTGTGCTTGCGCACTCCGCGGATCGGTGTGCGCGTGACGCGGGGGTCGCTCGCTCGAACGGCCGAGCCCGAGGGAACCACCGAGCCCTCGGACGACGTGTCGGAGCGCGACTCCGCGCGGGTGGGGGCCTGCGTCGCGGCGGTGGACGGGGGTGCGATCCTCGCGGCGTACTCCTCGACGTGAGCGCGCGTGACCATCTCGCCCGGGTGGGCGGCGGCGACGAGCACGAGGTCGATGCCGTGGTCCTTCGCGAACTTGCGCACCGGCGGCGTGGACCGCGGACGCTCGAGCGGCAGGTCGATGGGGCCGGTCCGCACGACGTCGTGCGGGGCCGCCTCGCGCACGGCGCGGTCGGTGTCGAGGGTGACGGTCCCCGCCCCGCGCGCCCGGCGCCGCGGCCGGGTGCCCGAGGTCGGGGCCGCGCCGTATCCGACGAGGTTCGGGGTCGCCCGCGCGGCGATGTCGTCGGCGGGGACCTCGACGGGTGCGTCGACGACCTCCTCCACGGCGCGACCCTCCGCCGCGGCGGCCGGGGACACGGCGGCCGGGGACACGGCGGCCGGGGCAGACGTGGGCTCGCTGGACGCGGGCGCCGGGGTGCCGGCATCCGCCCCCTCCACCGCGAACGACACGAGTGGTGAACCGACCTCGACGACGTCGCCCGCGGCGGCGTGCAGACCCTGCACGGTGCCCGCGTACGGCGAGGGGATCTCGACGATCGCCTTGGCGGTCTCGACTTCGGCGATCGTCTGGTTGAGGGTGACGGTGTCGCCCTCGGCCACGTGCCACTGCACGATCTCGGCCTCGGGAAGCCCTTCGCCGAGGTCGGGAAGCAAAAACTCCGCGATCACGACATCACCTCCGAGCCCGCCCCGCGCTCCAGCACCCGGTCCACCGCATGCAGGATCCGATCCAGGTCGGGCACGTGATGCTTCTCGAGCTTCGACGGCGGGTACGGGATGTCGTGTCCAGTGACGCGCTGCGGCGGCGTCTCGAGGTAGTGGAAGCACTGCTCGGTGATGCTCGCGACGAGCTCGGCCCCCACCCCCGCTTCGCGCGCGGCCTCGTGGGTGACGACGATCCGTCCGGTCTTGCGGACAGATGCCGCGACCGTGTTCATGTCGATCGGCGACAGCGAACGCAGGTCGATGACCTCGAGCGAGAGCCCCTCGTCCTCCGCGGCGAGCGCGGCGTCGAGCGCCGTGCGCACCTGGGCGCCGTAGGTGACGATGGTCGCGTCGGTGCCCTCGCGGGCCACGCGGGCCAGGTGCATCGGCGGGGCGTCGGCGAGGTCGGCATCCAGATCGACCTCTCCCTTGGAGTGGTACAGGCGCTTGGGCTCGAAGAAGATGACCGGGTCGTCGGAGGCGACCGCCTGCTGCAACATGACGTAGGCGTCCTGCGGGTTCGATGCGGCGACCACGCGGAGCCCGGCGGTGTGCACGAAGTACGCCTCGGGAGACTCGGAGTGGTGCTCCGCCGCGCCCACGCCCCCGGCCCACGGGATGCGGATGACCAGCGGCATCCGGATCCGCCCGTTACTGCGGTAGTGCAGCTTCGCGACCTGGCAGACGATCTGGTCGAACGCGGGGTAGACGAACCCGTCGAACTGGATCTCGACGACGGGGCGGTAGCCGCGCAGGGCGAGGCCGACCGCGGTGCCGACGATGCCGGCCTCGGCGAGCGGGGTGTCGACGACGCGCTGCGCGCCGAAGCGGTGCTGCAGACCGTCGGTGACGCGGAAGACGCCGCCGAGCTTGCCGATGTCCTCGCCCATGAGCAGGACCTTGTCGTCGTTCTCGAGTGCCTTGGCCAGGCCCGCGTTGATCGCGGACCCCAGGGTCATGGCGGTCACTTCTCGAACCCCGCGAGGTACTCGACGTACTCCGCCTTCTGCCGCTCGACCCCGGCATGGGGCTCCGCGTACACGTGGTCGAACATCGTCTCGGGGGCCCGGGTCGTCGCCCCGATGCACGCCGCGCGCACCTCGGCCGCGAGCGCGTCGGCGGCGCGGGCGACCTCGGCCATGCCGGAGTCGTCGAGCATCCCCTCGGCGCGCAGGTACGCCTCGAGCCGCGCGATCGGGTCGCGCTGCGCCCATTGCTCGACCTCGGCGGCGTCACGGTAGCGGGTGGGGTCGTCGCTCGTGGTGTGCGGTCCCATGCGGTACGTCACGGCCTCGATGAACGAGGGACCCTCCCCCCGACGAGCCCGATCGAGCGCCCACCGCATCGCGGCGACGCAGGCGAGGGCGTCGTTTCCGTCGATTCGAACACTCGGGATGCCGAACCCCGGCGCCCGACCCGCGATGGGGTACTTGGCCTGGACGGTGACGGGCTCCGAGATGGCCCACTGGTTGTTCGAGCACACGAACACCACGGGAGCGCGGAACGACGAGGCGAACACCATCGCCTCGTTGACGTCACCCTGGCTGGTGGCCCCGTCGCCGTAATAGGCGACGGCGACGTCGGTCGATCCGTCGCGCTGGGCGCCCATCGCCCAGCCGGTGGCGTGCAGCGACTGCGCGCCGATGATGATCTGGGGAGGAGCGGCGTTGATGGTGGTGTGGTCGTAGGCCGAGTGCTCCTCGCCGCGCCACGCGAGCACGTAGTCGGCGGGCTGAGCGCCGCGGGCGAGCAGCACGCCGTGCTCGCGGTAGCTGGGGAAGACGAAGTCGCCGGGGGCGAGCGCGTGGGCGGTTCCGACCTGCGTGGCCTCCTGGCCGCGGCACGGTGCCCACAGCGCCAGCTGACCCTGGCGCTGCAGGGCGACGCCCTCGGCGTCCAGTCGGCGGGTGAGGACCATGTCGCGATGCAGGGCGCGCAGCTCGTGCGGCGACAAGTCGGCGACCCAGGGGTCGAGGGTGTCGTCGGCGATCCGAGAACCGTCGGGCTCGAGAAGGCGGAGCACGTCGTCGAGGGCGCCGGGATCGTCGGCGCTTCCTGTCGAGGAGTCCCGCGTCTGGGTGTACGTCATCGTCATCCCTCCAGTGCGGCCCGGGCTCCTCGTGAGAGCCGGGGCGTACGGATGCCGGCAGCACCGCCGACGAGGCCGACCGTACGCGCGGAATGCAGCCCGCTCAAGACCTCGCCGTCATATTGAGCATCGTGCCCACCGCAACCGACCTTCGCGCTGCTAATGTTTCGCACCATGAGCAAGCTCGACGCGGTCGACCTCGACCTCCTCCGCGCCCTGTCCGCCGATCCGCGCGCCACCGTCGTCGCGCTCGCCGAGAAACTCGGACTGTCCCGCAACACCGTCCAGGCGCGCATGAGCCGCCTGGAGCGCGGGGGCGTCTTCCTCTCGTACGAACGCACGCTGTCAGCCGAGGCACTGGGCTTCCCCATCGAAGCGTTCCTGCAGGTGACGGTGCGGCAGGCCGAGCTGCCGGCGATCCGCGCCGAGCTCGCCAAGGTGCCCGAGGTGCTGCAGGCGCACGGACTCAGCGGTCAGGTCGATCTGCTCGTGCGCGTGGCGTGCCGCGACACCCAGCACCTGTTCGACACCGACGCGCGCATCCTTGCGATCGAGGGCGTCGAGCGCACCGAGACCTCCCTCGTCATGGGCGAGGTCATCGGCTACCGCGTCGGCCCGCTGATGCAGCTGGCACGCGAAGAGATCTGACTCTCTACGGCGCCGGCACCACCGGGATGCTCGCCGTCTCGGTCTTCTGCTCCACCGGGCTCCCGGCATCCATCCGCACGAGCACCACGCCCGCGAGGATCAGCGCGCCGCCCACGAACTGGACCGGCGCGGGCGTCTCGCCGAGCAGCAGCCACGCGAAACCGAGCGCGAAGAGCACCTCGCTGAGGCCCACGAACGACGCGAGCCGCGAACCGATCAGCGGCACCGCGATCACGCCCAGCGCGTAGCCCACGGTGGTCGCGACGCCGCCCACCCAGAGCAGGGGCAGGATGCCGGGCAGCTCGAGCCCCGCGAGCGACACGGTGATCGAGGGGGCGGCGAAGGGCAGCGCCCCGGTGAGTACCAGCACTCCCATGAGCAGCGTCCCGGTGAGCAGGCCTCCGGCGGCCAGGGCGAGGGGCGGCAGGTCGTCGCCCGCGCGCCCGGCGATGACGAAGTACGCCGCGGCGCACACCGCCGCGCACAGCGCGAAGATCGTGCCCAGCAGGTCGAAGCGCGCACCGCTGATGTCGACGACGAGCACGAGACCGGCCATCGCGACGACCGACCCGATCAGCACGAGCTTCGAGGGTGAACGCCGCGTTCGCACCCACACGGCGATGACGATGAGCACCGGCGCGATGTACTGGATGAGCAAGGCGACGGCGACCGGCATCCGCTGCATGGCGGCGAAATAGAACAGCTGGCATCCGGCCACGGCGGTGAGACCGAACGAGACGATGAGCAGTCCGTGCCGCCTCAGGAACCCGCGCTGTCGGCGGATCGCCAGGATGAGCGCCGGCGACAGCAGCAGGGCCGCGAGCCCCATGCGCACGAGCAGCACCGCGCCGAGAGACCAGCCGCCGTCGAGCAGGGGTTTGACGAACGGACCGCTCGACGAGAACGCGAGGGCTGAGGCGACGGCGATCGCGAGGCCGGTGACGGCGCTCGATCCGCGGTGGGTGGGACGCGGGAGGGTCACGGAAGACGTGGTCATGCGGGCCTGCTGTCACGAGTGAAGGGGGTTTACACTCGTGACAGTACGGCCTCTACCTGTCAGGAGTCAACGTGGTCTTCATTCGTGACACCGAACTCGTGCTGCGCGCCGCCGTCGAACTCGTGAACACCCTGCCCCACACCGACGTGAGCGGGGTCGACACCCTCGTCGAGGTGTCCGATCTCGAGGCCTTCACCGAGACCCACGGCTACACCGGCTCGCGCACGCGCGACGCTCGCGAGCTCGCCGCCGTCCGCGGCATCCGGTCCCGCATTCTGCAGCTGTGGAGCGCCGACCGCGACGGGGCGGTTCCGCTCGTGAACGCGATGCTCGCCGACGGACGCGCGCTCCCCCAGCTCGTGCGGCACGACGGCCTGGACTGGCACATCCACGCGAGCGACCCCGCGGATCCCCTGGCCACCCGCATCCTCGTCGAGACGGCGCTCGCCTTCGTCGATGTCATCCGCGCCGACGAATACGACCGGGTGCGCGTCTGCGATGCCGACGATTGCAACGGCGTCTACGTCGACTTCTCGAAGAACGGCTCGAAGCGGTACTGCGACGCCGGCAACTGCGGCAACCGCATGAACGTGAACGCGTACCGCAAGCGCCGTGCCGGGGCCTAACCGAGGAATTCGACGATCGCGGATGCCGCGGCCCCGGGCGTCTCGTAATGGATCAGGTGCCCGACCTCGGGGATCTCGACGAGCCGCGCGTCGGGGAAGAGCGTGGCGAGGTGGCGCTCGGCCTCGATCGGAGTGATGTCGTCTTTCTCGGCCGCGATGAGCAACGTCGGCTGGGCGATGCGCGGGGCGAACTCCCGCACGTCGTGCGAGACGCTCGTCACGAAAGCCTCGTGCAGCACGTCGCGGTCGGCGAAGCGCGAGAAGTACTCGTCGTGCTGCTCGTGCACGAAGCGGCGCAGCTCGGGGTCGCGCGTCTTGGCCATGGCGTTGCTCATCACGCGCACGATGAGGCCGTTGCGCAGCAGGGCGTCGCCGAGGGCGCGCGGCAGCTTGGCCCCGGCGAGGTAGTAGAAGACGGCGAGGCGGGTGAGGATCCCGCGCGGGCCCTCGAGCGCGGGCGCCCCGATCGGGTTGACGAGGATGAGCCTCGGCGTCGACAGCCCACCCGCCACCGCCGCCGACGCGACGATCGAGCCGAACGAGTGGCCGAGCACCACGGCATCCGGAGCGACCTCCTCGACGAACGCGCGCAGCCACGCGGCGTAGGTGTCGAGATCGTGGGGTCGGCCGCGGAACGGCGCAGTCTCACCGAACCCGGGAAGATCGGGAGAAATGACCCGGATGCCGGGAAGATGCGCCACCACCGGATCGAGCCCGTGGTGCTCGCCGCGGAAGCCGTGCACCGCGACAATGGTCGTCTCGGCGTCGTCGTCGCCGTAGACCCAGTACGCCGTCGTCCCCCCGAGAACGCTCGCCTCGCGCCGCACGACGGGGATCTGAGCGAGGCGTTCGGCGTAGGGGTTCGGCATGGGTCGAGTCTACGAGGGGGGTCCGACATCGCCCGTGCCGGGGGCCTCCAGCAGGGCCGGTCCCCCGTCTCCGCTACACCCTCGCGATCCCCGGCTCCCCGGCATCCGCCCCGCTTCTGCGCGCCTCGACGGCGATGTCGGAGCTCCGCTCTACCGTGAGCGCATGACCACGTGGCAGGCCGAGCCGCTCCCCCTCTTCCAGACGCCCGAGTGGGCGCGCCTCGTCGGCGTGTTCGATCTCGAGACGACCGGGATCGATGTCGAGAACGATCGCATCGTGACCGCGCACGTGGGCGTGCTCGATGCCGACGGTCACGTCGTCGATGCGCGCGACTGGCTCGCCGACCCGGGCGTCGAGATCCCGGCCGGGGCCGCGGCCATCCACGGCATCTCCACCGAGCGCGCTCGCGCCGAGGGCGCTCCGGCGCCGCGCGTCGTGGCCGAGGTCGTCGAGGCGCTCGGGGCGCTGTTCGCCGCCGGCATCCCGGTCGTCGCCTACAACGCGCCCTTCGACTTCTCGATGCTGAAGAACGAAGCCGTGCGCCACGGGGTGGCTCCCATCGCCGCTCCCTCCCCCGTCATCGATCCGCTCGTGGTCGACAAGACCTTCGACCGGTATCGCCGCGGCAAGCGCACGCTCTCGGTCGTCGCCGAGCACTACTCCGTTCCCCTCGAATCCGCCCACCAGGCCTGCGCCGACGCCGTCGCCGCTGGTCGGCTCGCCCTGGCCCTCGCCGAGAAGTTCGGCCCCTGGCTGCCCTCGACGCTCGACGAGCTGCACACCCGGCAGATCGCCTGGGCCCGCGCGCAGGCGGCGAGCCTGACGGAGTACTTCGTGAAGATCGGTCGGCTGGATGCCACGGCTCCCGCGATCGACGGGGCGTGGCCGATCCGCTGAGGTGAGGACGGACGCCTGCCGCGACAGGCACCGCCTCCCGGCAGGAGGTCGAAGCCGTGCGGAGCGAGTGCATCGGGACGCGCACGTTCACGATGGCGCCTATGCGTCCCCTGTGACGGATCCCGCCCTCGTTCGACACGCGGCCGAAACCTGCCGCCCCTACGGTGGCGACAACCACCTCGGCGGCTCCCTTTCACGTGTGCCGCCGCATCTTCTGAACGGACGACAGAACACATGCGCCAGGCTACGGCAGCCCCTCCCTCGCACCCTCCCCTCTTCCGCCGCTCACTCCTGACACTGGGAACGGCCGCACTCGTGGCGGGGCTCGTCTCGTCGTCCGTCGCGCCGGCGGTCGCGGCCGACCCGGTGGACGGCGCGCGCACCTCGGGCGACGCGATGTTCCCGAATGTCGGCAACGGCGGCTACGACGCCCTCAACTACGACATCGACCTCGCGTGGACCCCCGATGCGGTGCAGACCGGCTCGGTCGTCGCGGGCTCCATCGTCGCGACCTCGACGATGACCGCTCGCGCCTCCGCGCCGCTGCGCAGCTTCTCGCTCGACTTCGAAGGGCTCGTGGTCGACTCCGTGACGGTGGACGGCACGCCCGCCGCGTGGCAGCGCGACATCGACGCCGGCGCGATCCGGCACAAGCTCGTCGTGACCCCCGCCACCCCGGTCACGGGCGAGTTCCGGGTCACGATCGCCTATCACGGGGTCCCACAGGCCCACGTCGACGCCGACGGCTCGTACGAGGGGTGGAACGCCACCACCGACGGGGCGACGATGCTCGGTCAACCGGTCGGCAACATGACCGGATTCCCTCACAACAACACGCCGGGCGACAAGGCCACCTACTCGATCTCCCTCGACGTTCCGACGACCCTGACCGACGCCACCGGTGCGGGAGCGGCCCCGGCCGCCGCCGTCAGCAACGGCGAACTGCTGTCGAAGACGCCCTCGGCGGATGGAACCCGCACGACCTGGGCCTGGCAGCAGACGAAGCAGATGGCATCCGAGTTGCTCCTCATCTCGATCGGACGCTACGACGTCATCGAATCGTCGGTGACCCTCACCGACGGCAGCACGATCCCGGCGTGGTCGTTCGTCGACTCAACATCGACCACGGCGAACAAGGCGACCGTGACCACGGCGGTGAGCCAGCTCGGGCCGATCATCCGCAACCTCGAGTCCCTCTACGGTCCCTACCCGGGCCGCAGCGCGGGCGTTGTCGTCGATCGCGTCCCGCGCGGAATCAATTACGCGCTCGAGACGCAGGACCGCTCGTTCTTCCCGACGCGGATCAACACCAGCACCCTCGTGCACGAGCTCGCCCACCAGTGGTACGGCAACAACGTGTCCCCCACGACGTGGACCGACATCTGGGTCGCCGAGGGCATGGCCACCTGGTCCGAGAGCTACTACGCCGGCAGCGACGGGTTCGGCGCCGGCACCGCCTCTCGCGAGGCGCAGTTCGACGCGTGGAACAGCACGCCGGCGGAAGAAGCCGACTGGACCATCGCCCCCGGAGCCCAGACCGACTCCGCCTCCCTGTACGACTATCAGACCTACGACCGGTCGGCGCAGTTCTGGGCGGCGCTTCGCGTGGCGATTGGCGACGACGCGTTCTTCGACGTCGTGAAGCAGTGGCAGCTACGCAACAGCGGGACCAGCACGACCGGAGCCGACCTCCTCGCCCTCGCCGAGGAGATTTCCGGCCGCGACCTGGAGGCGTTCTACACGGACTGGATCCTGGATGCCGACAAGCCCGCGTGGCCCGACCAGTTCACACTCGCGCTGACCACGGCGGCGACCGCTCCACTCGATCGCGAAGCTTCCACGAGCTATACGCTCACGGCCGACAACACCGGGCTCGTCCCGCTCGCCTCCTCGACCGCGACGCTGGATGTCAGCGGCATCCTGGATCGCGCCTCGATCAACGAGGCCACCCTGCCCGTCGGTGTGACGCTGTCCGGTGACGAGTTGGTCTGGACCATTCCTGCGACCGACCCCGGACGCACCGCCACGACGACGTTCGAGGTGACGATCGCCGACGACGCCTCCGGTGGCGTCCTCACCGCCGAGGCCGTCACAAGCCTCGGCGGAACGTGCGCGGTGTGTGCGAGCACACTCGCGGTGCGGGAGTATCCCGTCGACGCACAGGCGCCGGTCATCGTGGGCGAGACCGCGGTCGGTTCGATGCTCACGGCGACCACCCCCGGGTGGACCGAGGGCACCTCGTTCGCGTATTCCTGGGCCGTCGACGGGACTCCGATCCCGGATGCCACGACCCCCACCTATGTGATCCCGCCCACCGCCGAGGGACGAACGGTGACGGTGACCGTGACGGGCAACCTCACCGACTATCTCACTCAGTCGCGCACGAGCGCGCCCGTCGGGCCGGTCGTTGCCGCGGTCGTTCCCTCGCCGTCGGCCTCGCCGTCGGTGTCCGCTGCGGCCGTTCCGCCTGCCGGGCCCGGTCAGCTCGGCGCGACCGGCTCGGAAGCGCCGATCGCGGCGATGATGTGGGCTCTTGCGGCTGTCATCGGCGGCGCGGCGCTGTCGGTCATGGCGGTGCGACGTCGGCGGGTGACTCGAGCGTCCGACGCGATCTGATCGTCGCGCGGTAGACGCTCCCGCTCCCGGGTCGACCGGGGGCGGGGGCGTCTTTTCGAGCTCAGCGCGGCGAAGACGCCCGGGGCCGGGCGAGGGCGCCTCCTCCTGCGTGTCGGTCCGGCAGCCGGGACAAGGCTGCGATCGCGTCATCAGCGGAGAGCCGGCATGAGTGCGCGGATGTGAGCCTCGTTCGCCGCGCGCCCGCCGGGCTCGACGACCTTCGCCCCGCCACAGGTCGCGATCCCCACAGTCGTCCGCGGGCCACGGCGGGCCCTCACTCCCGTGTGCGAGGTGCTCCGACCATCGGCGGGTCGTCGCGCAAACCCCACGCGAACTCCCCGCATGCGCTGGCTCCGCACGCCTGCAGACGGCGGCACGGGTGGCACCCGGACTCGTGACCTTTCCCCTGCGAACGGGCCCTCCACCTGCGGCAACCCCCGCCCCGATCCGATGTCGGAGGTCGGCGATAGCGTTCTGCCATGACCCGCAGCCCACGCTCCGCAGACCGGCCGACGCCGGTGTTTCGGGAGTGCGATGGTGCGCCGTGGCCGAGTGATGACGAGCTCGAGTTCGAAGCGGAGTGGGCGGCTTTCCGGGAAAGCGGCGATGTCGAGTGGTGGACGGATGCCGACAGCCCGGCGCCCGGTGAGGTGTCTGTGCTTGCGGGGCAGGTGTTTCCGTGTGATGGTCTCGGTGGCGTCGATGCGTGGGAGGGGGACGCCCTCGCGCACCCGCTCGATAGCGCGTTTCTGGCGGTGTCGGATGTCGATGGGCGGGTGGGCCACCTGGAGAACGTGGTCGCCGAGCGGCAGCGGGCGACGGCGGAGGAGTACCGCCTGATCCTGGCGATCCTCGACGACGCCGCGTTCGATCCGACACCGTGGGTCGGCCCCGACCCGACGCTCGATCGTGCGTGGCAGGATCCCCGGGGCCGCACCCCTAGGGCCGTGCGGCGTGACCGCGTCGATCTCGCCGAGCGCGCGGCGGTGGCGGAGATCGCGGTGCGTCTGCACCTATCCGAGCAGACCGTTCGCACGCGGGCCGCGCACGCGCGGACGCTGGCGGTGGGGTGCCCGAAGCTGTGGGCCGCGTTCGGTGAGGGACGTCTGTCCGAGAGGCACGCGGTCGATGCGGCGCGGTTGGCGTCGACCCTGCCCGCCGGTGACGCCGACGCGTTCGCGCGTTTCGACGACGAAGCGTGCCCGCCCGCGCTGGTGTTGACCCCGGCGAAGTTCGCCGTCGCAGCCCGCGCGATTCGTGAACGCGTGCACGCGGAGTCGATCGAGGCCCGTCATCGCCGCGCCGCGGAGGACCGCGGGGTGTGGATGCGGGCGGAGCTGGATGGCATGGCCTCCCTGCACGCGCTGCTCCCCGCTGACCGGGCGCACGCTGTCATGTCCCGCCTCGACAAAGCCGCCCGGCACGTGCGTGCTGCGCCCGACGAAGAACGCACCCTCGCGCAGCTGCGCGCCGACGCGTTCGCCGACCTCGTGACGATGACGGATGCCCCGAAGGCTGCGACGACGGCCCCACCCGTGTTCCCCAACGCTTCCGTTACCGCGCCCGGCGCGAACAGCACTACCCGCTCCACACCGTCGCCCGCGTCGCACGGCGCCTCGCCCGTACCGCACGACGGCTCACCCGCACCGCACGACGGCTCACCCGCACCGCACGGCGGCTTGACGGCGCCGCCAGATGGCCCGCCCGCACCGCACGACGACCCGCCCGCAACACGCGACGACCCGCCCGCGCCTGTCGCGCCTGCCTCACCGCGCACGTTCCGCTCCGCCCCACCGGCGACGATCATCTTCACCGTCCCCGCGCTCACGCTCCTCGGCGCCGACACCGAACCCGCCACCCTCGAGGGCTACGGACCCATCGACCTCGACACCGCACGACGCCTCGCCGGCACCGCCACCTCGTGGATCCGCCTGCTCACCCACCCCGTCACCGGCGCACCCCTCGTGCTCGACCGCAAGACCTACCGGGTGCCCGTCGCGCTGCGCCGGTGGCTGGGGATCACCTCACCCACCTGCGTGTTCCCGGGGTGCAACCGCGCCGCACGCGACTGCGACATCGACCACCTCACCGCCTGGGCCGACGGCGGCACCACCGACGACGACAACCTCGACCCCAAATGCCGCCATCACCACCGCCTCCGCCACGAAACCCGCTGGGACATCGACCACCCACCCGACGCCCCCACCACCTGGGTCTCACCCCTCGGCGGCACCTACGACACCGACCCACCACCCTTCTGAGGTCGGCATCGGACGGGCCGCGCGCGGGACCGACCCTCCCTGAGCCCGCGTCGCCACGGGCCTGGGCACGAGCGCCGCGCAGGACCCCCGCCCCACCCGCGCCTGGGCGTTCACCTCCACCCTCGCCGCCCCCTGCCCCGCGCTGACCCCCGCCCCTGCCCCTGCCAGACTGTCCCCGTGCCCGTCCGCATCGCCACTGTCCAAGCCGAAGCCGTTCCCGGCGCCGTGGAGCTCAACGTCACCCGCGCCGCACAGTTCGTCGTCGAAAGCGCCGCGGCCGGCGCGGAGCTCATCCTCTTTCCCGAAGCGTTCGTCACCGGCTACGACGAAACCGCGTTCGCAGGCGCACTGCCGGGGCTCGACGACCTCGCCTGGCTCGGCCCTCTGCAGAATGCCGTCGACACAACCGGTGTGGTCGCCGTGGTGAACACAGCGCTGCAACACGACAGCCACCGCACCCTGACCGACCTCCTCGTCGTTCCCGGCGCACCTCTGCACGCGGCGTACTCCAAGCAGCACCTGCACGCACCCGAGCGCGCCATCTTCACGCCGGGCGCACGGGGGTTCTCGTTCCGGATCGCCGACGTCGAGTTCGCGCTCTCGGTCTGTTACGACGCGAACTTCCCCGAGCATGCGTCCGCCGCCGCATCGGCCGGAGCCACCGTCTACCTCAACAGCGGCGCGTATTTCCCGGGCGGTGAGCGCCGTCGCGACCTCCATCTGGCCGCACGCGCTCTCGACAACGGGATCTACGTCGTCTACAGCGGCCTTGTCGGAGCCCCGAGCGACTTCATCGGCGGCTCTGGCGTCTTCGACCCTCTCGGACGCCGGATCGCGGCCGTCGACGAGCGCGAGGGACTCGCCATCGCCGACATCGATCCCGCCCTCGTGCACGACGTCCGACGAGATCAGCGCATGTGGGCGGACCGCCGACAGGATCTGGGCGGTTTCGACCGGCTCGGACTGCTCCTGTTGCAAACCGACATCGCGTCACGCCGCTGAGGTGATCCCGTAGCCCCGACGCCACCCCTCGTGCGCACGACCACGCGCCCACCCCCGAATTGAACCCCGGGTCTCCCGACCCGACCCCCTGCCGGTCTCACCATGCCGTCCTCGCACTCAGCCCGCCCACAGGCGCCCGCAACCCCACGTCGTCCCCGCGCTCACGCCACCCATCGGCCGCCCCTGCGCTCACACCGCCCGCAACCCTCGCCGCCCCCCGCTCCCAGACGCCCCACCAGCCCCGCCCCCACCCCACGTCCCCACACAACGCGAAAGCCCCCCGTCCCGAAGGACGAGGGGCTTTCGCTGCGGGAACCGCTGCGAATCAACGACCGCCGAAGTTCTTGAAGCGCTGGTTGAACTTCTCGACACGACCGGCGGAGTCCATGATGCGCTGCTTGCCCGTGTAGAAGGGGTGCGAAGCCGACGAGATTTCCACGTCGATGACGGGGTACTCCACGCCGTCGAGCTCGATCGTCTTGTCGCTCGAGACGGTCGAACGGGTGAGGAACGTGTCGCCCGAACCGAGGTCGCGGAACACGACGGCCTTGTACGTGGGGTGGATGTCAGTCTTCATGGGAGGTCCTTTGAGAAGTGGTGTCCTGGATTCTGCCAGGACGTCAAAGTCTGCGGCGCCGATGGCACCAACGGGAGAGTCTACCAGGCCCAGCTCCGAGCCGTGGTCACCGGCGATACCGCACCAGGTCAGGACGCGCGAGCCGCCCAGCGACCGGCCTCGTGCGTGAGCGTGATGTCGAGCCCGAACGTCTTGGAGAGGTTGTCCGCCGTGAGGGCCTCGTCGAGAGGACCGGATGCCACGACCTCACCGTCCCGCAGCAGCAAGACGTGCGTGAAGCCGACGGGGATCTCCTCGACGTGATGCGTCACCATGACCATCGCCGGCGTCGTGGGCGCTTGCGCGTACCCCGACAGCAGCGCGAGCAGCTCTTCGCGCGCACCGAGGTCGAGGCTCGCGGTGGGCTCGTCGAGCAGCAGCAGCTCGGGGTCGGTCATGACGGCACGAGCGATCTGCACACGCTTCTGCTCGCCGTCGCTGAGCGTGCCGAAGGTGCGGTCGGCGAGGTGGTCGAGCTTCCACTCGGCGAGCACCCGCAGCGCGCGACGCTCGTCGATGTCGTCGTAGTCTTCGCGCCAGCGCCCGACGACCGAGAAAGCCGCCGTCAGCACGACGTCGAGCACGGTCTCCTCCGCCGGAACCCGACGCGCCATCGCCGACGAAGCGAACCCGATGCGCGGACGCAACTCGAACACGTCCGTGCGACCGAGACGCTCGCCGAGGATCGTCACCGCACCCGCGGTGGGGTGCAGCAGCGTGTCGGCGAGCTGGAGGACCGTCGTCTTCCCCGCGCCATTGGGGCCGAGCACGACCCAGCGCTGGTCATCCGACACCATCCAGTCGAGGTGGGACACGATGTCCCGCCCGTTCCGGCGAACGACGACGTCGGAGAACTCGAGAACCTGGGGCATGCCCCCAGCCTACTGTCCGGCAGGCAGAGCACCGGATGCCACGCGGCCCCTGTGGACAGCACGTGCAGGCCCGCGAGGACCCCGCGAACCCCGCCCTACTTCCCCGCGACCTCCGCGTACAGCGCCGCCGTCGTCTCCGCGATCGCCGCCCAGCTGAAGTCGTCGACCGCGCGCTGACGCCCGGCCTCTCCGTAGGCCCGGGCCTTCCCGGCATCCATCGCCACCTCCGTCAGCACGCGGGCGAGGTCGTCGACGAAACGCTCGGGATCCACGGGCGTGCCGGTGCCGTCCTGCACCTGCTCGATCGGCACGAGGCGCCCGGTGACGCCGTCCACGACGACCTCCGGAATACCGCCCGTCGCCGTCCCGACGACCGCCGCGCCGCACGCCATGGCCTCGAGGTTCACGATGCCCAGCGGCTCGTACACCGAGGGGCAGACGAACGTCGTCGCCGCGGTGAGGATCGCGCACAGCTCGTGGCGGGGCAGTAGCCGCTCGATCCACACGACGCCGTCGCGGGTCGCCTGCAGGCCGCGGACGAGCTCCTGCACCTCTGCCATGATCTGCGGGGTGTCGGGCGCTCCCGCGCACAGGATGAGCTGCACCTCGGGCGGCAGCTGCTCCGCCGCGCGCAGCAGATAGGGCAGCCCCTTCTGCCGCGTGATGCGTCCGACGAACACGACCGACGGGCGCGCGGGGTCGATGCCCTGCGACCGCAGGAAGTCGTCATCCGACACCGGATGCCACGACTCGGTGTCGATGCCGTTGTAGATGACCCGCACTTTGTCGGGATCGAGCGAGGGGTAGCTGCGCAAGATGTCGTCGCGCATGCCCGAACTCACCGCGACGACCGCCGCGGCGCCCTCGTACGCGGTCTTCTCGATGTAGCTCGACACCGCGTACCCGCCGCCGAGCTGCTCGGCCTTCCACGGCCGCAGCGGCTCGAGGCTGTGCGCCGTCACCACGTGCGGGATGCCGTGGAGAAGGGATGCCAGGTGCCCCGCGAAGTTCGCGTACCAGGTGTGGGAGTGCACGACGTCGGCGCCCGCGATGTCCGACACGATCGCGAGATCGGTTCCGAGGGTCTGGATCGCGCCGTTCGCCGACGCGAGTTCGGCCGGCACGCCGTACGACGTCGTGTCCGCCTCCTCGCGCGACGCGCCGAACGCGCGCACCTGCACCTCGGTGCCCTCGGCACGCAGCGCCTTGACGAGTTCGGTGGCGTGGACCCCGGCCCCGCCGTAGATCTCCGGCGGGTATTCCTTGGTCACGATGTCGACGCGCATGAGACGAACCGTAGTACAGCGCGAGACGCGCCGTGAACGTGTTCCCGCGCGGTTGCGGGAGCCCTAGGGTGGTGCCATGCCTGCAGCGCCGAAGGTCTTCGGAATCATCCTCGCCGGCGGCGAGGGAAAGCGACTCATGCCCCTGACGGCGGATCGCGCCAAACCCGCCGTCCCCTTCGGCGGTCAATACCGCCTGATCGACTTCGCGATCTCGAATCTCATCAATTCGGGCCTGCGTCAGCTCGTCGTGCTCACGCAGTACAAGTCGCACAGCCTCGACCGCCACATCTCGCAGACGTGGCGCATGTCGCCCATGCTCGGCGCGTACGTCGCCTCGGTCCCGGCGCAGCAGCGACTCGGCAAGCGCTGGTTCTCCGGCTCCGCCGACGCCATCCTGCAGTCGATGAACCTCATCCGAGACGAGAAGCCCGACATCGTCGTGGTCATCGGTGCCGATCACGTGTACCGCATGGACTTCAAACAGATGCTCGACGCCCACATCGCCTCCGACGCGCGGGCGACGGTCGCCGGCATCCGTCAGCCGATCTCGCTCGCGAACCAGTTCGGCGTCATCGACACCGACCCGACCGACCCGACGAAGATCCGCGCCTTCCTCGAGAAGCCGCAGAACCCGACCGGTCTGGCCGACGCGCCTCACGAGGTGCTCGCCTCGATGGGCAACTACATCTTCGACGCCGACGCGCTCGTCGACGCCGTCACCCACGACGGCGAGCTGCCGACCTCGGCGCACGACATGGGCGGCGACATCGTCCCCTATTTCGTCGACCGCGGCGAGGCCGCCGTGTACGACTTCAACCGCAACGACGTTCCCGGCTCGACGCCGCGCGATCAGTCGTACTGGCGCGACGTGGGCACGATCGAGTCGTTCTACGACGCGCACATGGATCTCATCTCGACCCTGCCCGTGTTCAACCTCTACAACAACGACTGGCCGATCTACTCGCAGACCTTCAACGCCCCGCCGGCGAAGTTCGTCCGCGACTCGGTCGGACGCATCGGCAACGCGATCGACTCGATCGTCTCGCTGGGCTCGGTCCTGTCGGGAACCCACCTCGAACGCAGTGTCGTCGGCCCGTGGGCCCTCGCCGGAGGCGGCTCGACGATCACCGACTCGGTGCTCTTCGACAGCGTGCAGGTCGGCGCGGGGGCGCGGATCCACCGCGCGATCCTCGACAAGAACGTCGTCCTCGAGCCCGGCGCCACCATCGGCGTCGATCGCGAGCGCGACCTCGCGCGCGGCTTCACGGTCACCGAGACGGGCATCACCGTCGTCGGCAAGGACGTGCACGTCCACGCCTGATCCCGGATGCCGGGAACTCCGGATGCCAGAAGGGGCGGCGACCGAGATGGTCACCGCCCCCTCGGCATCCGGGATCCGAGGTTCTAGACCCCGACGCGCTCGAAGGCGTCACGGGAAATGCCCTTGGCGAGCACGGCCTTGGACCACTCCTTCGCGGTGTGCAGGCTGTGGTCGCGGTAGTTGCCGCAGCTGAAGGCGTCGGTGCCGGGCACGTCGTCCCACTCGACGTCGTCGGCGATCGCGCGCAGAGAGTCGGAGATGGCGTCGACGAGCGCGGCGACCTCGGGCTCTCCCCACATGATCACGTGGAAGCCCGTGCGGCAACCGAACGGCGAGATGTCGATGAGACCGTCGATGCGGTCGCGCACGAGGCTCGCGAGCAGGTGCTCGATCGTGTGGAGCCCGGCGGTGGGGATCTCCTGCTCGTTCGGCTGCACGAGGCGCAGGTCGAAGTTCGAGATGACGTCGCCGCGCGGCCCCGACTCGGTGCCGATCAGTCGCACGTAGGGCGCGAGCACGGCGGTGTGATCCAGGGTGAAGCTTTCGACGTCGGCCATGGAGGGATCCCTTCTGAGGAAGCGGGGGTACCGCAGAAGCCTACGCGGGGGCACGGACATCGGCGGGCGCGTGACGCTCCGCGACGGACCGGACCGGTCCGCGATTGCCGCTAGCGTTGTGCGCGTGCCTGAGACCGCCCGCTTCCTCGTCGTTCTCGACGCCGATTCCACGCTGATCCGCAACGAGGTCATAGAACTGCTCGCCGACGAAGCCGGACGCGGCGCCGAAGTGGCCGCCGCCACCGAGGCCGCGATGCGCGGAGAGGTCGACTTCGCGACCAGCCTGCGGTCGCGCGTCCAGGCCCTCGCCGGCGTGCCCACTGAGGCTTTCGCACGCGCCATCGCGCGCATCGAGCCCACTCCCGGTGTGCGCGAGCTGATCACCGCCGTGCACGAGCGCGGCGGGGTCGTCGGCGTGGTCTCGGGCGGGTTCCACGAGGTGCTCGACACGGTCGCCCCCGACCTCGGCGTCGACCTCTGGCGCGCGAACCGGCTCCGGACCGTCGACGGCGCGCTCACGGGAGCGGTCGACGGAGAGATCGTGGATGCCAGGGCCAAGGCCGACACGCTCCGGCGCTGGGCCGACGAGCTCGGCGTCGCCCTCCCCCTCACGTTCGCGATCGGCGACGGGGCCAACGACCTCGAGATGATGGCGACCGCGGGGCTCGGTCTCGCGTTCAACGCCAAGCCCGCGGTGCGCGAGCGCGCGGATCTGGTGATCGGACCCGTCGACCTGGCCGAGGTCATCGCGCTGCTGCCGCGCTGACTCCAGGCCGCCGGGCCGCGACGACCCCTTTCCCGATGTCGGAGGTTCGTTCTACCCTCGCCGCATGGACGTCATCTTGGTTCCCGGTCTCTGGCTCGACGCGTCGTCGTGGGACGACATCATCCCCGCCCTCGAAGCGGCCGGGCATCGCCCGCACCCGCTGACCCTGCCCGGTCCGGCCGTGGGCGACCTGGTCGTCGACGACTGGGTCGATGCCGTCGTCGGCGAGGTCGACCGCCTCGACGACCGCGTCGTCCTGGTCGGGCACTCGGGCGGCGGCAATGTCGTCTGGGGCGCGGCCGACCGGCGGCCCGACCGGGTGGCGCGCGTCGTCCTGGTCGACACGATCGTGCCGCACCCGGGGGCCATGATCTCGGAATTCCCCGTCGAAGACGGCGTCGTGCACTTCCCCGGGTGGGACTTCTTCGACGACGAGGACGTCGCCGACATCGACGACGAGACCCGTCAGCGCACCGCGCAGCACGTCGTCGACGTCCCCGGCCGCGTGCCGAGCTCTCCGATCACGCTGACCGACGACCACCGGTTCCACGTGCCGGTGACCATCCTGTCGGGGCAGCTCGACAGCGACTCCCTCCCGCGCGTGCTCGCCGAGTGGGGTGCCTACGCCGAAGAGGTCGACCGCATCGACGAGCTCGAGGTCGTGAAGCTCGACTCCGGCCACTGGCCGCAGTTCTCCCAGCCGGAGCGCTTCGCCGAAAAGCTCGTCGCCGCCGTGCGGTGAGGAGTTCTCCCCCACCGGATCGGATATGCCGTCGTCAGTGCCCCATGCCCAGGCCGCCGTCGACCGGGATCACCGCGCCCGAGATGTAGGCGGCGTCGTCACCGGCGAGCCAGGTGACGACACCCGCGACCTCGTCGGGCGTGGCGAAACGTCCGGCGGGGATGCTCTTCTTGTACTCGGCCTGGGTGTCGGCGGCCAACTCGGCCGTCATGTCCGTCTCGATGAAGCCCGGGGCCACGACGTTCGCCGTGATGCCGCGACCGCCGAGCTCGCGCGTGAGCGAACGTGCGAATCCGACGAGGGCGCTCTTCGACGCGGCGTAGTTGATCTGACCGGCCGAGCCGTAGAGGCCGACGACGCTCGAGATGAGGATCACGCGCCCCCAACGGGCGCGGAGCATGCCCTTCGAGGCGCGCTTGACCACGCGGAAGGTGCCACCGAGGTTCGTGTTCACGACGCTGTCGAAGTCCTCCTCGCTCATGCGCAGCAGCAGGGTGTCCTTGGTCACGCCGGCGTTCGCCACGACCACCGCGATCGGACCGAGCTCCGCCTCGACCTGCGAGAAGGCGGCGTCGACGGCCGCCCCGTCGGTCACGTCGGCGCGAACGGTGAGCGTCCCCTCGGGCCCCTCGCCCGAACGCGCGGTCACGGCGACCTTCCACCCCTCGGCGACGAAGCGCTCGGCGATGGCACGACCGATGCCCCGGTTTCCTCCGGTGACGACGACGACGCGGTCCTGGGACATGGTGAGACTCCTGCGCTTGCGATGACGGAACCGACCCAGCCTACCGAGGCCGCCCGTCTTGCCCGCCCTCCGAGGTTTGACACGGGGTCAGCGCCGCTGGAACGCTGGGACGACGCGCGACGAAAGGGACTCCCGTGAGCGACGACCGCACCACCGACCCGCAGCACCCCGACCACGCCGGGGCCGGAGACACGCACGGCACTGACCAGCCGGCCTCGCCGTACGCCCCGAAGGGCGAGACGACCCCCACGCCCCCGTACGAGTCGGTCGAGCCCACGGAGGCGCCCGCCTACGGCACCCCCACTCCCCCGGCCTACGGCGCCTCCACGCCCGAGGCTCCCGCCTACGGCACCCCCACTCCCCCGGCCTACGGCGCCTCCGCGCCCGAGGCTCCTGCCTACGGCGCCCCGGCCTACGGCGCTCCCGCGTACGGTCAGTCGACCACCTCGACCTACGGTCAGCCCGCGTACGGCACCCCGAACGCGGCGTACGGATACGGCGGCGCCTACGCTGCCCAGGCACGCACGAACGTGCTCGCGATCATCTCGCTCGTGGCATCCCTCGTCGGCTTCGTGATGATCCTGCCCGTCGTCGGATCGATCGCCGGTGTGATCATGGGGCACATCTCGCTCAAGCAGATCAAGGAGCGGGGCGAGCGCGGCCGCGGTATGGCGCTGGCCGGCGTGATCGTGGGCTACGTGACCCTCGCGTTCGTCATCCTGTTCGTGATCGGCATCTCGATCCTCATCGCCACCGCCGCGAACAGCAGCGGCACGCGCTACGGCGCCTGACTCCGCGAGCGAGCCGCCGGGCGCGAGGGCGTCCGGCGGCTTGTCACGACGTCGAAGAGTCCCTGCACAGGCGCGCCCTGTGACTTCCCCACGGGCGTACCCTGATACCACTGTGAAGACATCGCACAACGCCCAGTCCGCGACGTCGCTCCCCAAGGCACCGCGGGAGGACGCCGACTCCCGTTTCACCAAGTACATGGTGATGATGGGGATCCGCATCGCGTGTTTCATCGCGATGGCCGTGATCACTCCCTACGGCTGGTACACCTTCGTCTTCGCCGCGGGCGCGATCTTCCTCCCCTATCTCGCCGTCATCGTCGCCAACGTGGGCGCCGACCAGGGATCCACCGAGGCGATCAGCCCCGAGCGGGCCATCGAGGCTCCCACGGCCTCACCCGCCGCCGCCCCCGCCGCCGACGGTCCCATCGTCATCCGCATCGCCGAGACTCCGCGCCTCGACCCGCCGCGCGACGACCGCCCGTGACCGACGAGCCCGCCGAATGTTCGCGGGCCGGATGCCGTGATCTCGCCGTCTGGGCGATCCGGTGGCGCAACCCCCGGATCCACGCGGTCGACCGCCGGAAGACCTGGGTCGCGTGCGACGACCACGTGGCCTACCTCCGCGAATTCCTCGCCGCCCGCGACTTCCCCGTCGAGGTTGCCGCGCTCTCGAGCGACCGCGCGTGAGTGCCGCGCCGTCCGACGTACCCTGGAAGATGTGGTCGAGTCGGTCGAGATGAGCGCGAGCATCGGATGGTGCGCGTCATGAGCGCGCGAGAGATGCCCGCCGCCGGCCGCTGGGCGATCTACGTCGGCGTCGCGATCCTGTTCGCGATCGCCTGCGGATTCCTGTCGAACTGGCAGTTCTCCCGCAACGCCGACCGCAGCGAGCAGCTGCAGCTCGTCGCCGACAACTACGACGCCACCCCCGTACCCCTCGGCGACCTGCTCGCCCCCGGCGCCGAGATGAACCCCGCCGACGAGTGGCGCCCCGTCCGCATGCGGGGGCAGTACCTCGCCGACGAGCAACTGCTCGTGCGCAACCGCGCGCACGGCGGCTCGGCCGCGTTCGAGCAGCTCGTCCCGTTCCGACTCGACGATGGCCGCACCTTCCTCGTCGACCGCGGGTGGCTCGCCCCGGGTAATCAGCAGTCCGAACCGGACGAGATTCCCGCGCCGCCCACCGGACAGGTCACCGTCGAGGTGCGCCTGCGCCCCGAAGAGGCGGCCCCGACCTCGGGTCGAACCGCCGAGGCCGGCCAGGTTCCGACCATCAACCTCGGGCTCGTCGAGGAGCAGACCGGCCCGATCGAACAGGGCGCTTACGGCCTGCTCCTGTCGGAAGACCCAGCCCCCGCCACCGCGCCCGCCCCGGTCGACCCGCCCAGCAACGACCCGGGCCCCTACCTCTCGTACGCGGTGCAGTGGATCCTGTTCGCCGTCATGGGCTTCGGCTTCCTCACCTACGTGATCATCAACGAGCGCAAGCTCCGCCGCGAAGAAGACGAGGACGACGAGGAGGAACTCCCCGCCCCCGCCCCGGCGCCCGAGAAGCCGACGGGAGAGCGCCGCCGCGTCGACCCCGTCGCCCTGCACCGCTCGCGCAAGCGCCCGAAGGACCGCGACGCCGACGACGAGGACGCTCTGCTCGACGCGCGCTGACACGTCCGACAGGATGGCGGCATGCCCTCGACCGTCCGTCCTGCCACCGCCGACGACCTCGCCGCCGTGCGACTGGTCGGCATCCTCAGCTGGCCGCCCACGTACGGCCCCTCGCGCGGAGCCGGCTTCGTCGTCGCCGGGTTGGACCGGTACTGGAGCGACGAGGCCATCGGCGCCGCAATCCACGAGGGACGCATCGATGTCGCCTGCCACGAGGGCGAGGTCGTCGGGATGGCCGAGATCGACCGCCTCGACGACGACGTCGTGCTCTGGAAGGTGTACGTCATTCCGGAGCATCAGCACCGGGGTATCGGTCGCCGACTCGTCGATGCGGCGAAGAGCCGGGCGCGCGCGATAGACGGAGACCTGGTCACCGAATACGACAACGGCAACGCCGTGGTGCGAGGGTTCTATCTCCGCGAGGGATTCGTCGACGATCCCGCGCCGTGGCCCGGCACCGACGCGGTGTGGATGCGCTGGAGTTCGCCCGCGGGCCCCTAAGTCGGTCGGGTGCGCCGCACCCGCGGCATCCGGGACATCCGCGCGAAGCGCCGACGGTGATTACGCCAGCGTGATCAGATCCGCGTAATCGCGACCCCAGATGTCTTCGACGCCGTCGGGCAGGATCAGCACGCGCTCGGGGTTGAGCGCCTCGACCGCTCCCTCGTCGTGCGAGACGAGCACGACAGCTCCCTCGTAGTGCGACAGCGCGCCGAGGATCTCCTCGCGCGAGGCGGGGTCGAGGTTGTTCGTGGGCTCATCCAAAAGCAGCATGTTCGCCGACGACACCACGAGCGTCGCGAGCGACAGACGCGTCTTCTCTCCACCCGAGAGCACGCCCGCGGGCTTGAGCACGTCATCCCCGACGAACAGGAACGATCCCAGCACCTTGCGCGCCTCGGTCGCCGTGATGTGCGGCGCTGACGACATCATGTTCTCGAGCACCGAACGGTTCACGTCGAGGTTCTCGTGCTCCTGCGCGTAGTACCCGATCTTCAGGCCGTGGCCGGGCTCGAGCTGCCCGGTGTCGGGCTGGTCGACGCCGGCGAGGATGCGCAGCAGCGTCGTCTTTCCGGCACCGTTCAGTCCCAGGATGACCACGCGTGAACCGCGGTCGATCGCGAGGTCGACGTCGGTGAAGATCTCCAGCGACCCGTACGACTTCGACAGACCGGATGCCATGAGCGGGGTCTTGCCGCACGGTGCGGGCTTCGGGAAGCGGAGCTTGGCGACGCGCTCCTCCGCACGCACCTCGTCGAGGCCCGACAGCATCTTCTCGGCGCGCGCGACCATCTGGTGCGCCGCCGCCGCCTTCGAGGCCTTCGCACCGAAGCGCGCGGCCTGCAGCTGCAGGGCCGTGGCCTTCTTCTCGACGTTGACGCGCTCCTTCTTGCGGCGCTCCTCGTCGGCCACCCGCTGGCGCAGGTAGTTCTTCCAGTTCATGTTGTAGACATCGATGACCTGGCGATTGGCATCCAGGTAGAAGACGCGGTTGACGGTCTCGCCGACGAGCTCGACGTCGTGCGAGATCACGATGAGCCCGCCCTTGTATCCCTTGAGGAACTCGCGCAGCCACACGACGCTGTCGGCGTCGAGGTGGTTGGTCGGCTCGTCGAGGATCATCGTCTGCGCGTCCGAGAACAGGATGCGCGCGAGCTCGATGCGCCGACGCTGACCGCCCGAGAGGGTCTTCAGCGGCTGATCGAGGATGCGGTCGGGAAGAGAGAGGTTGTGAGCGATGGATGCCGCCTCGGCCTCGGCCGCATACCCACCGGCCGCCTCGAAGCGCTCCGTGAGGTTCGCGTACTTCTTCATGGCCTTCGCGGCCACGGCGGGGTCGTCGTCGCCCATCGCCATCGACGCCTCGTGCATGCCGAGGGCGAGGGATCCGAGCCCGCGGGCGTCGAGGATGCGCGTGCGCGCGAGCATCTCGGGGTCTCCCGAGCGGGGGTCCTGCGGAAGGTAGCCGAGTTCACCCGAGCGGTCGACGCCGCCGTTGGAGGGCAGCAGGTCGCCGGCGAGCACCTTGGTGAGGGTGGTCTTTCCGGCACCGTTGCGCCCGACGAGGCCGATCTTGTCGCCGTCGGAGACGCGGAACGCCACGTCGGACATGAGCACGCGGGCACCCACGCGGATCTCGAGGTCGTGCACGGCGAGCACAGCGAACGTCCGTTCTTCGGGGATGGGGAAGCAGGCCGACATGGCCAGCCACCCAGTATATGACGCGCCCGTGGATGCCCGCCGACAGCCCGCCTCTCGACGCGAAAGCAAGCCGCCGGACCCCGGATGCCGCTACCTCGACGCCGAGACGATTCGCCCGCCCCCTCGGCATCCGGGTTTGCGTTCTCACCCGACCCCTGAACTAAACTAAGCCTATCCTTACCTAACACGCAGGAGGCTCTTCGTGTCCCGATTCCGCGCTCTGGCGGCACTCGCCGTCGGTACCGCCCTCGTCCTCACCGGCTGCGCCGGCACCTCAGCCGCCCCGGGCGCGCAGGAAGGGTCGTCGACGTCGGCAACGGGGTCGTTCCCGGTCACGATCGACCACGCTTTCGGCGAGACCACGATCGAGGCGGAGCCGAAGCGCGTCGTCACGGTCAGCTGGGGCAACCAAGAAGCCGCTCTCGCGCTGGGCGTCGTCCCGGTCGCCATGCCCAAGGTCACCTGGGGCGACGAGGACGGGGACGGAATGCTCCCCTGGGTCAAAGACAAGCTCGACGAGCTCGGCGCCGAGACGCCCACGCTCATGGACGAGACCGACGGTTTCGACTACGAGGCGATCGCCGACGCGAAGCCCGACGTCATCCTCGGCGCCTACTCGGGCATGACGCAGGAGCAGTACGACACGCTCAGCAAGATCGCCCCCGTTGTGGCGTACCCCGAGATCGCGTGGGGCACCTCGTGGCAGCAGATGACGCTGACGGATGCCAAGGCCCTCGGCCGCGAAGACCAGGCGCAGCAGCTCGTCGGCGACCTCGAGAAGCACGTGACCGACGAGTCGGCGAAGTACCCGGCCCTCGCCGGGAAGAAGACCCTCTTCACCTACCTCGACCCCACCGACCTGAGCACCCTCGGCTACTACTCGCTGAAGGACCCGCGCGCGCTGTACCTCTCGGAGCTCGGCATGACGCCTTCGTCGGCCGTCGAGACCTCCAGCAAAGACAGCGAGACGTTCTGGTTCACGCAGAGCACCGAGAACATCGAGTCGTTCTCCGACGTCGACGTGATGGTCGGCTACGGAACCCCCGAGCTGCTCGCCCAGCTGCAGAGCGACCCCCTGTGGTCGCGCATCCCCGCAATCAAGAACGGCGCGTTCGCCGCCCTGACCGACAACACCACGATCGCCGCGGCTGCGAACCCGAGCCCGCTGTCGATCGGCACCTCCTTCGGCGACGAGTACATCGCCCTGGTGGGCGCCGCCGCCGAGAAGGCCGGTCAGTGATCGCCTCCTCCCCCGCCTCGGTGCGATGACCCGTCTCGGTCCGGCATCGACCGCCCCCGTCGACGCATCCCCGCGTCGACGGGGGCGGCGGCGCGTGCTCTGGGTCGTGCTGTTCCTCGTGGCCCTGGCGGTCGTCGCGGTGCTCTCGGTCACGTTCGGCGCCCGCGACGTCGCTCCCGCCGACATCTGGGCCGGCCTCACCGGCTCGACCGACACCGCCTCGGCCGCCGCGGTCGGCAAGCGGGTGCCGCGCACGATCCTCGCGATGATCGTCGGCGCCGCTCTCGCCGTCGCCGGGGCCGTCCTTCAGGGTGCCACGCGCAACCCCCTCGCCGACCCGCAGATCCTCGGGATCAACGGCGGAGCGTCGCTCGCAATCGTGTCGGGCATCGCGTTCTTCGGCCTCAGCTCGGCATCCGACTACATCTGGATCGGCATGATCGGCGCCGCCGGCGCCGCCGTCTTCGTCTACGCGATCGGCTCGCTCGGCCGCGGCGGGGCCACCCCCCTGCGCCTCGCCCTCGCCGGAGCCGTCACCGCCGTCGCCTTCAGCTCGCTGGTCAGCGCGATCCTGCTGCCGCGCATCAACGTCATGAACGTCTTCCGCTTCTGGCAAATCGGCGGCGTCGGCGGGGCCACCCCCGAGACGATCGTGCAGGTACTGCCGTTCCTGCTGGTGGGCCTCGTGATCTGCCTCGCGAGCGCGTCCGCGCTCAACACCCTCGCCCTCGGTGACGAGCTCGCCGCCGGGCTCGGTGCGCGCGTGCGCACCGCGCGCCTGTTCGCGTCGGCCGGAGCCGTCATCCTGTGCGGTGCCGCGACGGCCGTGGCCGGACCCATCGGCTTCATCGGCCTGGTCGTCCCGCACATCTGCCGCCTCCTCGTCGGCGTCGACCACCGGTGGCTCCTCCCCGTCTCCGCCGCCGGCGGTGCGATCCTGCTGACCGTGTCCGACATCGTGGGCCGCGTCATCGCCCGCCCCGAAGAGATCGAGGTCGGCATCGTCACCGCCCTGATCGGCGCCCCCTTCTTCATCGCCCTCGTCCGCCGTCAGAAGATGAGGGCCCTGTGAGCGTTCACGCCTCCCCCCGGGTCGCCGTCACGGGCGCCACGCCCGCCTCCCTGGCATCCGTCGTCGCCGGCCGCCGTCGTCGCCGCCAGCGCTGGACGCTGGTCACGGCCATCCTCGCCGTCGCCGTCATCGCCGCGTTCGCGCTGTCCCTCATGCTCGGCCAGACCTTCTACTCGCCCGCCGAGGTCTGGGGCGTGCTCACCGGACAACGCGTTTCGGGCGCGTCGTTCACCGTCGGCGAGCTGCGCCTCCCCCGTGCCCTCACCGGCCTGCTGACCGGCCTGTGCTTCGGCATGGGCGGGGTCGTCTTCCAGTCGATGCTGCGCAATGCCCTCGCGAGTCCCGATGTGATCGGCATCAACACCGGGGCGAGCGCCGCCGCGGTCTTCGGCATCGTCGTGCTGGGCTGGGGCGAGACCGCCGTGTCGATCGTCGCCATGGCCGCGGCCCTCATCGTCGCGCTCTCCATCTACCTGCTCGCGTACCGCAAGGGCGGGTCGGGCGCGCGGCTGATCCTCATCGGCATCGGCGTCGCCGCGATGTGCCAGGCGCTCGTGTCGTACGTCATCTCGCGCGCCGCGGAGTACGACCTCCCCGCCGCGATGCGCTGGATCACCGGCAACCTCAACGACGCCACGTGGGATCGCGCCCTGCCCGTGGCGGGAGCCGTCATCGTGCTCGGCCCCCTGCTCCTCGCCCTCTCGGGCCGCCTCGAGATCCTGCGGATGGGCGACGAGACCGCCGCGGCCGTGGGACTCCCCGTCGAGCGCAGCCGCCTGCTGCTCATCGTCGCCGCGGTGGGCCTTCTCGCCTTCGGCACCGCCGCCGCAGGACCGATCGCGTTCGTGTCGTTCCTGGCGGGTCCCATCGCCGTCCGGCTCCTCGGCCCGGTGGGCTCCCCCGTGCTGCCGGCGGGCCTCGTCGGCGCCCTGCTGGTGCTCGTCGCCGACTTCTGCGCCCAGTACGCGTTCGGGACGCGCCTGCCCGTGGGCGTCATCACCGGCGTGCTCGGCGCGCCGTATCTCATCTACCTGCTCGTTCGCAGCAGCCGATCCGGAGGAACCACGCTATGACCGTCGAGCGCTCCCTGGTCGCCGAGGGCGTCACCCTCGGCTACGGAGACCGGACCATCGTCGACACCCTCGACCTGCAGATCCCGCCGGGCAAGGTGACCACGATCGTCGGCGCGAACGCCTGCGGCAAGTCGACACTGCTCAAGGCCATGGCGCGCCTGCTCACCCCGTCCGCGGGTCAGGTGCTGCTCGACGGCAAGTCGATCCACCGCCAGCCCACCAAGCAGGTGGCCCGCGTGCTCGGCCTCCTCCCCCAGTCACCCATCGCCCCCGACGGCATCGCGGTGTCCGACCTCGTCAGCCGCGGCCGCCACCCGCACCAGGGCGCGCTGTCGCGCTGGACCAGCGCCGACGACGCCGCGGTCGCCCGCGCGCTCGACGCCACCGACGTCGCGCACCTCGCCGATCGCCCCGTCGACGAGTTGAGCGGTGGCCAGCGTCAGCGCGTGTGGATCGCGATGGCCCTCGCGCAGGAGACCGACGTGCTCCTGCTCGACGAGCCCACCACCTTCCTCGACATCAGCCACCAGATCGACGTCCTCGACCTGCTCGCCGACCTCAACCACGATCGCGGCACCACCGTGGCGATGGTCTTGCACGACCTCAACCTCGCCGCGCGCTACGCGGACCACCTCGTGGCCATGGCCCAGGGCCAGATCATCGCCGCGGGAGACCCCGGTGACGTCCTCACCGAAGACACCGTGCGCCGCGTCTTCGGCCTCGACAGCCGCGTCGTCCCCGACCCGCTGACCGGACGCCCGATGGTCATCCCGATCGGCCGGCACCACACCGTGGCCGAGCCGGAGCAGGCGCAGACCGCCTGACCGGCCCAGAGAACGGCAGAAGCCCCGGCCTCGGCCGGGGCTTCGTCGTCGTGATGCCGGGCGCCTACGCCGTGCGCTCGACCTGCCCGGCGCGCCAGTAGCCCATGAACGCGACCCGGCCGCGGTCGACACCGCACCCCGAGACCAGCATGCGGCGCAGCAGCTTCACGGTCGACGACTCCCCCGCGATCCACGCATAGAACTCGCCCTCGGCGTCGGCCGGGCTGTCCCACAGCAGATCGACGTCGAGGTCGATGTCCTCGAGGATCTGCGGCCGCGGTGCGGCCGCGCGGGCCAGAACGTCTCCGGATGCCGCGGTCCACGCCTCCATGGCCTCGATCAGCGCCTCGCCGTGGGGCCGTTCGCCGCGCGGGAGCCAGTGCACGCGCGCATTCCCGCTCCGCACCGGGAGGGCGTCGTCCACATCGGGCACTTCGATGAACGCGTCGACCTCGAGCCCGGGTTCGAGACCCTCCAGCACCGCGCAGATCGCGGGAGCGGCGGTCTCATCCCCCGCCAGCACGATCCGGCGAGCCGTGCCGGGGTGGAAGTCGATGCCCTGCGCCGACTCGAGGCTGCGCGCGTCGGGGCCGACGACCACGAGGTGGTCCCCCGCCGCCGCGGCCTCGGCCCACGAGCCCGCGGGGCCGGCGTCGTGGTGCACGACGAAGTCGATGTCGAGCTCGAGCGCCTCGGGGTCGATCCGGCGCACGGTGTAGGTACGGAACGGCATGCGCTCCTCGTCGGGCAGGTCGCGCCAGCGGGTGTACCACTCGCCGCCGGCGATGGCATCCGGATCATCCTGTCCGATGTCGCAGACCGTGCCGTCGGGACCGGGCAGCACGAGCTTCACGCGCTGGTCGCGCCGGTCGGTGCCGAAGACGTCGAAGTCGGGCGAGGTGAACGTCACGCGCACGAAGTGCGGCGAGAGGCGCCGGGCGTCCTTCACCACAGCGACGTACGGGCGGTAGGCGGGACGCGTGGCAGTGATCACGAGATAAGGATATCCTTACCTTCCCTCGAAACGCCACGCCGCTGCCTCGACAGCGAGCTACCGCGCCGGGCTAGGCGCGGTCGACGAGCTTCCCGATCCGCTCGATCGCCTCGCGCAGCACCTCGGGCGCGCAGCCGACGTTGATGCGCACGTGCCCCACCCCCTCGACCCCGAACAGGGGTCCGTGGTGCAGGGCCACCTGCGCCTCGCGCCGGATGAACGGCGCCGGGTTGTCGCCCCAGCCGTACGCCGAGACATCGACCCACGCGAGGAATCCCGCCTCGGGAATGCGGTAGTGCGCGAGGGGCAGGTGCTCAACCAGCAGTTCGGCGAGCAGACGGCGATTGTCGTCCAGAGCCACGAGCAGCGAGGCGAGCCAGTCGTCGCTGTCGGCCGAGAACGCGGCGCGGTTGGCGAGGACGCCGAACAGTCCCGCGCGCCACTCCACCTCCCACGGCAGGCCCCGCACGACAGCGGCGGTGTCCTCGGAGCCGGTCACGATCACCGCGCACTTCAGACCGGCCAGGTTGTACGTCTTGCTCGCGCTCGTCACGATGTAGCCGACCGCGGCGGCCTCGTCGCCGGCATCCAGGAACGGGGTGAACACCTCGGGAGCGTGCGTGAGCGGCGCGTGGATCTCGTCGCTGACCACGCTCGCGCCGTAGCGGCGCGCGAGCCGCGCGAGGGCCGCGAGCGAGTCACGCCTGTGCACGGTGCCGGTGGGATTGTGCGGGTTGCACAACAGCACGGCCCGAGCGCCGTCGGCCAGCGCCTTCTCGATGCCGTCGAGGTCGAGACTCCACCGCTCTCCGTCGTCGATCAGCGGAACGCGCTCCACCACGGCCCCCGCCTCTTCGACGGTGTCGTAGAACGGCGGATACACCGGAGGCGTGACCACCACCCGATCGCCCGGCGAGGTCACCGCGCGCAGCACCTCGACCACGCCCATCATCACGTCGCCGGTCCACCGGATGCGCGCCGGGTCGGGCCGCCACCCCCACTGCCGCTCGGCGAAGTCGGCGAAGTCGAGGTCGATCCCCGGCCGCGGCGGCGTGTACCCGGTGTCGCCGATCTCGACGGCGCGGTGCAGGGCGGTCGTGATCGCGGGCGCCAGCGGGAAGTCGGTCTCGGCCACGAACATCGGGATCACGTCGTCGCCGTACGAGCGCCACTTGGTGCTGCTGCGCTGGCGGAGAAGGTCGAGCGGCAGGGCCTGAAGAGGGGAAACGCTCATGCGAAAAGCCTAATGAGAGCACCGGATGCCGAGCACCCGGCGCGTCAGAGGAGGACACACGGCGGGATGGGCGCTGCCTTCGGGCGCGCGACGCCTTCGGGTCGGTGGGGTCCCGGCATCCGGAAACAACGAACGCCCACCCGTGAGGGGTGGGCGTTCGCGGATGTTCTGGCTCAGATCGCGAAACCGAGGGCGCGCATCATGTCGCGGCCGTCGTCGGTGATCCGTTCGGGGCCCCACGGCGGCATCCACACCCAGTTGATGCGGAAGCGTTCCACGACGTTGTCGAGGGCCTGGGCGGTCTGCTCTTCGAGCACGTCGGTCAGCGGGCAGCCGGCCGAGGTGAGGGTCATGTGGATGACGAGCGCGTCGTTCTCGTCGTCCCACGCGAGATCGTAGATGAGGCCGAGGTCGACGACGTTGATCCCCAGTTCGGGGTCCATGACGTCTTTGAGAGCCTCGGTGACCTCGTCGTACTTCTCGGGAGCGAGGGTTGCGGTCATGTAACGATCCTACGCGTCGATCGGGGTCCCGGCCTCGAGGAAACGGTCGTAACCCTCTTCTTCGAGCCGGTCGGCGAGCTCGGGCCCGCCCTCTTCGACGATGCGTCCCTTGACGACGACGTGCACGAAGTCGGGGCGGATGTAGCGCAGGATGCGCGTGTAGTGCGTGATGAGCAGCACACCCAGGTCGGTCTGCTCCTTGGCGCGGTTCACGCCCTCCGACACGATCTTCAGCGCGTCGACGTCGAGGCCGGAGTCGGTCTCGTCGAGCACGGCGATCTTCGGCTTGAGCAGCTCGAGCTGGAGGATCTCGTGGCGCTTCTTCTCGCCGCCCGAGAAGCCCTCGTTGACGTTGCGCTGCGCGAACTTGGGGTCCATGCGGAGGTTCTCCATGGCGCCCTTGACGTCCTTCGTCCACGAGCGAATGGCCGGAGCCTCGCCGTCGATGGCCGTCTTGGCGGTGCGGAGGAAGTTGGTGACGGTGACGCCGGGGATCTCCACCGGGTACTGCATCGCGAGGAAGAGGCCGGCACGGGCGCGCTCGTCGACGCTCATCTCCAGCACGTCTTCGCCGTCGAGGGTGATGGAGCCGCTCGTGACGGTGTACTTGGGGTGACCGGCGATCGTGTAGGCCAGGGTCGACTTGCCCGAGCCGTTGGGGCCCATGATCGCGTGGGTCTCACCGGTGCGCATGGTCAGCGTCACGCCGTTGAGGATCGGGGTCGTACCGTTCTCCGTCTCGACCGTCACGTGGAGGTCGCGGATCTCGAGGACAGACATGGTGTTCCTTACTCGTAAATTCTGGGGGTCGTGGGCGCGGCTCAGGCCGTCGCCTTGGTGACGGACGGATCGATGAGCACGTCGTCTCCGTCGATCACGACCTCGTACACGGGCACCGGCTCGAAGGCCGGGAGGTTCAGCGGGCGACCGGTCTTCAGCGAGAACGCCGAGCCGTGGGCCCAGCACTCCAGGGTCTCGCCCTCGACGAACCCGTCGGAGAGCGAGATGTCACCGTGCGTGCAGACATCACCGATCGCGTGGACCTCGCCGTTGCCGTCGAGGACGACCGCGATGGCGACGCCGTCGATCTCGACGCGGTGCGCCTCGTCTTGCGTGAGGTCGCTGAGGGCGCAGGCGCGCGAGGCGCTCACGCCTCGGCTCCCGCGGCCAGCTCGTTCTCGATGGCCTCGATGAGCTCGATCTCGAGCTCGGGGATGCCGATGCGCTGGACGATCTCGCTGAGGAAGCCGAGCACGACCAGGCGGCGCGCCTCGTCCTCGGCGATGCCGCGCGCCTGCAGGTAGAACAGCTGCTCGTCGTCGAAGCGACCCGTGGCGCTGGCGTGGCCGGCGCCCTGGATGTCACCGGTCTCGATCTCGAGGTTCGGGATCGAGTCGGCGCGGGCGCCGTCGGTGAGCACGAGGTTGCGGTTGGCCTCGTAGGAGTCGGTGCCCGTGGCATCCGGTCCGATGAGGACGTCGCCGATCCAGACGCTGCGCGCGCTCTCGCCCTGCAGGGCGCCCTTGTAGAGCACGTCGCCGACGGTGTGCGGGCCCTTGTGGTGCAGGTAGACCTGCGACTCGAGGTGCTGACCGGCGTCCGAGAACGACAGGCCGTACAAGCGCCCCTCGGCGCCGGGGCCCGAAAGCTCCACCGAGGGGTTCACGCGCACGACGCCGCCGCCGAAGCTCACCACGACGTGCGTGAGCTTGGCGTCGCGGTCGACGCGGGCCTGGTGGGATGCCGCGTGCACGGCGTCGTCGTTCCAACGCTGCACGGACACGACCGTGAGGTCGGCGCCGTCGCGCACGAGGATCTCGACGTTCTGCGCGTGGTTCGCGGTGCCTTCGTGCCGCAGCACGATCGTGCCGCGCGAGTTAGGCTGCGCCTCGATGACGACGTGGGCGTGCGCGAGGCCGCCGGTGCCGGTCAGGCGCACGACGACGGGCTCGTCGAGCTCGACGTTCGCGGGGATCCGCAGGAGCGGCGCCTCGGTCTCGTGCGTCCAGGCGAGGGCCGCGGGCAGGTCTTCGGGCCGGAAGTGCTCACCGCGCGGGGCGTCGCCGGCCGCGAGGCGCAGCTGCTCGACCGCGGCGGGAGCGCTGACCTCGACGGAGACGGCGCCCGAGGGCCCCGCCTCGTCGACGAAGAGCGGCTTGAGCCGGTCGAGGGGCGTGAGCTTCCAGTTGACCTCGCGCCCCGTGGGGACGCCGAAGTCGGCCGGGTCGAACGAGGTGAGACGCTCCGAGCGCGTCTGCACCGGAACGACGGATGCCACGAGGGCTGCCGGGTCGATGTGACCCTCGGCGGCTGCGGGAGATTCGGTCGCAGTCGTCATTTAGCCTACGGATCCTTCCATGCCCATTTCGATGAGCTTGTTGAGTTCGAGCGCGTATTCCATGGGCAGCTCGCGGGCGATGGGCTCGATGAACCCGCGCACGATCATGGCCATGGCCTCGTCTTCGGGCATACCGCGCGACTGCAGGTAGAACAGCTGCTCTTCGCTGACCTTCGAGACCGTGGCCTCGTGGCCGAGCTGCACGTCGTCGACGCGGATGTCGATCGCGGGGTACGTGTCGCTGCGCGAGATCGTGTCGACCAGCAGGGCGTCGCAGCGCACGGTGTTGGCGGAGTGGTGCGCGTTGGCGTCCACCCGCACCTCGCCGCGGTACCCGGCACGACCGCCGCCGCGGGCGATCGACTTCGAGACGATCGACGACTGCGTGTACGGCGCCATGTGGATCATCTTCGCGCCGGCGTCCTGGTGCTGACCGGGACCGGCGAAGGCGACCGACAGGGTCTCGCCCTTGGCGTGCTCGCCCATCAGGTAGATGGAGGGGTACTTCATCGTCACCTTGGAGCCGATGTTGCCGTCGACCCACTCCATTGTCGCGCCCTCGTGGGCGACGGCGCGCTTGGTGACGAGGTTGTAGACGTTGTTCGACCAGTTCTGGATCGTCGTGTAGCGAACGCGTGCGTTCTTCTTCACGATGATCTCGACCACGGCCGAGTGCAGCGAGTCGCTCTTGTAGATCGGAGCCGTGCAGCCCTCGATGTAGTGGACGTAGCTGTCCTCGTCGGCGATGATCAGCGTCCGCTCGAACTGACCCATGTTCTCGGTGTTGATGCGGAAGTAGGCCTGCAGCGGGATCTCGACGTGCACGCCCTTGGGGACGTAGACGAACGAGCCGCCCGACCAGACGGCCGTGTTCAGGGCGGCGAACTTGTTGTCGCCGGCGGGGATGACCGTGCCGAAGTACTCCTCGAAGAACTCCGGGTGCTCGCGCAGGGCGGTGTCGGTGTCCATGAAGATGACACCCTGCTGCTCGAGGTCCTCACGGATCTGGTGGTAGACCACCTCGGACTCGTACTGGGCGGCGACGCCGGCGACCAGGCGCTGACGCTCGGCCTCGGGGATGCCGAGCTTCTCGTAGGTGTTGCGGATCTCTTCCGGCAGGTCTTCCCAGGTCTGGGCCTGCTTCTCGGTCGAGCGCACGAAGTACTTGATGTTGTCGAAGTCGATCTCCGACAGGTCCGCACCCCACGTGGGCATGGGCTTGCGGCCGAACAGCTGGTAGCCCTTCAGGCGCGTCTTCAGCATCCATTCGGGCTCGGACTTGAGGGCGGAGATCCCGCGCACCACGTCCTCGTTGATTCCACGCTGCGCAATCGCGCCGGCGGCATCGGTGTCGTGCCAGCCGAATTCGTATTGCCCCAGGCTTTCGAGCTCGGGTCGGTCGATGAGGACATCGGACATGGTGATCACTCTCCTTCTCGGGCCACAACGGTGTCATCCGCCCCGACATTCCGGACTCCGGTCGAAGTCTCAGGAAGGTCGCTGGTGGGCCCGCTCGAAGGCGCTGGCTGCGCGCCTAGACTGTCTCTGGTGCCGAACGCGTGAGCGCTGCACCCGGACCCTTTGATTCTACAGGCAAGACCCGCTCCCGGCACGGCACTCCCGTCGGCCCGACAGCCTCGAGCGAATGGATGCCAGGAAGCCAGACGCATGTCCCCCGCCTCGACCTCGCCCGCCTCGTCCCGCGTCCCCGCGCCGCTCCGGCGCGTCGTCGCCTGGCTCCCGACCGACGTCGACCGCCGCGTGCGCGTGTTCGCCTGGCTGTCGTTCATCGCCGAAGTCCTCATCATCGGCACCGGAGGCGCCGTGCGGCTCACGGGCTCCGGCCTCGGTTGCCCGACCTGGCCCAAGTGCACGCCCGACTCCCTCGTCAACACGCAGGAGATGGGCATCCACGGTGTGATCGAGTTCGGCAACCGGACGCTCACGGGACTCGTCGGCATCCTGGCCATCGCCGTGGTCGTGCTGGTGTGGCGCATGCGGCACGAGCGCCGCGTGCTGTTCGTGCTCTCGCTCATCGTGCTCGTCGGGATCGTCGCCCAGGCCGTCGTCGGCGGCATCACGGTGCTGACCGGCCTCAACCCCTTCATCGTCGGGTTCCACTACGTCGCCTCGGTGTCGCTCGTCGCAGTGTGCGCCGCCTTCCTCGTGCGGATGAACCAGCCCGCCGGCCCCCGCCGGCGTGCGGTGCCCGGCTGGTTCGCCGGGCTCGTCCACGCGACGACCGGCGTCCTCGCCCTCACGATCGTGTTCGGCGTGCTGACCACGGGTGCGGGTCCGCACTCGGGCGACGCGGCTTCCGTGCGCAACGGCTTCGACGCCGAGGTGCTCGAGCACGTGCACTCGTGGCCCGGGTACGCGCTGTTCGCGCTCACGCTCGTCGTGGTCGTCGCCGCGTGGCGCCTGCGCCTGCACGTGCGCCGTTGGGCCGTCGCCCTTCTCGCCGTCGAGCTCGTCCAGATCGCCGTCGGCCTGTACCAGGCGCGCAACGGCCTGCCCGAGTTCGCCGTCGGTACGCACATGGTGCTCGCAGCTCTCGCCGCCGCGACGATGACCGTCGTCGTGCTCCGGTTGAAGGAGCCCGTGGTCGCAGGACGTCAGGATGCCGCTCGCGAGACGGCGTCCGCGCGCGGCTGACGCTCGGCGGGGTGCTCGCCGACCCCCTTATACGCTCATAGGCGATTCATCGGCGACCCCTACACGGCGCACCGACGCATGGGTCATGGTTGACCGTGGCACTTCCGTGCCCATCGTCTCAACGCCCCCGCGTCGAGACCCGCCGCCCGACACCCCCTGTCGGAACGACAAGGAGCACTCCCCATGAAGACTCGTCCCCGCCTGCTGACCAGCATCCCGTTCTGGGTGCTCGTGGTCGCGTCCATCGCCGCCATCGTCGGCGGTCTCGCGATCGTCCTGAACGGGATCGACGCGATGGAGCAGGTGCTCAACGACCCCAACGCCACCGTCGTGCAGGTCTACGTCGGCCAGTCGTGGGTCGTCGTCGGCGCCGCCGTCCTCGGCGCGGGCGCGATCGGCATCGCTCTGTGGCTGGCCCTCGCCGCCGCCTCCGCGCTCACCCGCCGCCCCGACGTCGCGATCGAGACCATCGACTGGAACAACGACGACGAGACGGCCCCCGAGGCCGCCGCCCCGGCCGCCGCGTTCGCACCGGCGACGACCGCCACGCCCCTCGCGGTGGAGGACGCCGACGTCGAGACGCCCTCGACCGCGACCGCTCCCCCGCAGGCCGCCGCGTCCGCCAATCACGACGCGCCGAAGCTCGACACGGGCGACGACATCACGCGTCGCTGACCCCGCGAGTCGAAAGCGCCCGTTCCCGTCAGGGGGCGGGCGCTTTCGCATGCGGCGATAGCGAGCCGAAAGCGCCCGTTCCCGTCAGGGGCGGGCGCTTTCGCATGCGGCGATAGCGATGCCGGCGCAGGCGTCGGGGCCCGTCCCGGGTGGGTGGGCAATAGGTTTGCCGCGGCGGGAGGCTCCGCCCCCTGTCGTGAGGCCGGGTGGTTCGGACACGGCGACCAGCGACATCGCGCATCGCGAACGCCCGAGTCCGAACGCGTCTTTCGACGGTTCCGCGAACGTTCCGGCGAGGCCGGGGAGCCGGCATCCGGGAACGAAAGCGCCCGCCCGCGACGGGGACGGGCGCTCGTCGAATCAGCTCAGAAAGGCAGCAGCGGGTCGACGGCGATCGCGACGAACAGCAGCGTGAGGTACGTGATCGAGGCGTGGAACACGCGCATCGGCCGGGGCTCGCCCCCGCGCACGGCGCGCGAGTACAGGCGGTGCGACTCGTAGATGAACCAGCCGCCGAAGACGAGGGCCGAGACGGTGTACACCAGGCCCATGGGCGCGACGGGGATGAGCAGCAGCGAGCACGCCACGGTGGCCCACGCGTACAGGATGACCTGCAGGCCCACCTGCGAACCACTGCGGGTCGCACCCAGCATCGGCACGTCGACCTCGTCGTACTGCGCGGCGTACTTCATCGACAGCGGCCAGTAGTGCGGCGGCGTCCAGAGGAACACCAGCGCGAAGAGGATGAACGGCGCGAGAGACAGCGAACCGGTGACCGCCGACCAGCCGATCAGCACCGGGAAGCATCCCGCGATGCCGCCCCAGACGATGTTCTGCTCGGTGCGGCGCTTGAGAATCATCGTGTAGATCACGACGTAGAAGAAGATCGCCGCGGCCGACAGACCGGCCGCGAGCGGGTTCGTGAACGCCCACAGCCACACCGTCGAGACGACGGCGAGCGTCCACGCGAAGGTCAGCGCACCGCGCGGCGAGACCTCGCCGGTGACCAGCGGACGGTTCTCGGTGCGCTGCATGTGCGCGTCGATATCGCGGTCGAGGTACATGTTGAACGCCGCCGCCGAGCCCGCGCTGAGCGAGCCGCCGATCACGGTGGCGAGAATCAGCCACAGGTTCGGCAGACCACCCTGTGCCAGGATCATCACCGGCACGGTGGTCACGAGAAGAAGCTCGAGGACGCGGGGCTTCGTCAGTGCGACGTAGGCCCGGAGGGTGCGTCCGACGGAGCGGCGATCGGTCGTCGCAATGACGTGCGACGTCGTCGAGATGTCCATCGTCCCCCGGGGTAGCGCGTATAGAACCTCCACGATTCTATGCCATCGCCACCACACGCTCGGCCGTCTGTCGACCCCCGTCACGCGCCGCAACCTGCGGCGGCGATCTCGCTATGCTGGCGATGAACGCGCGCCCCGCGCCGACACCCCACCCCTCTCCCACTCCTACGGTGGTGAGTGCGGCGTCGGAAGTGAACCCGGGCGCTCAGTATCGAGAAAGGCGACCCTGTTGTCGGACTTCGAATGGGATGACATCGATCGGCGCGCGGTGGACACCGCCCGCATCCTCGCGGCGGATGCCGTCGAGAAGGTGGGCAACGGCCACCCCGGAACCGCGATGTCGCTCGCACCCGCCGCCTACCTGCTCTACCAGCGCGTCATGCGCCACGACCCCGCGGACACCCACTGGCCGGGTCGCGACCGCTTCATCCTGTCGGTCGGTCACTCCTCGCTCACGCAGTACGTGCAGCTGTACCTCGGCGGCTTCGGCCTCGAGAAGAAGGACCTCGAGGCCCTGCGCACCTGGGGCTCGCTGACCCCCGGCCACCCCGAGTACGGCCACACCGACGGCGTCGAGATCACCACCGGCCCCCTCGGCCAGGGCCTCGCCTCATCGGTGGGCTTCGCCTACGCCGCCCGGTACGAGCGCGGTCTCTTCGACCCCGAGACCCCCGCCGGCGAGAGCCCCTTCGACCACTACGTGTACGTCATCGCCGGTGACGGCGACCTGCAGGAGGGCGTGACCAGCGAGGCCTCCTCTCTCGCCGGCCACCAGGAGCTCGGCAACCTCATCGCCATCTACGACTCCAACCAGATCTCCATCGAGGACGACACCAACGTCGCCTTCACCGAGGACGTCCAGAAGCGCTACGAGTCCTACGGCTGGCACGTCCAGACCGTCGACTGGAAGAAGACCGGCGAGTACGTCGAAGACGTCGCCGAGCTGCACCGCGCCATCGAGGCCGCGAAGGGCGAGACGAGCAAGCCCTCGCTCATCATCCTCAAGACGATCATCGGCTGGCCCTCCCCCGGCAAGCAGAACTCCGGCAAGATCCACGGCTCGGCCCTCGGCGCCGACGAGCTGAAGGCCACGAAGGAGGTGCTCGGCTTCGACCCCGAGCAGCACTTCGCCGTCGCCGACGACGTCCTCGCCCACACGCGCAAGCTGGTCGAGCGCGGCGAGGCCGAGAAGGCCGCCTGGCAGCAGAAGTTCGACGCGTGGGCCGAGGCCCACCCCGAGCGCAAGCAGCTGTGGGACCGCCTGCAGGCCCGCGAACTGCCCGAGGGCATCGCCGACGCGCTCCCCGCCTTCGAAGCGGGCAAGGACGTCTCGACCCGCGCCGCCAGCGGCACGGTCATCAACGCCCTGGCCGCCGAGCTCCCCGAGCTCTGGGGCGGTTCGGCCGACCTCGCCGAGTCGAACCTGACGACGATCAAGGATGCAAAGTCCTTCATCCCCGCGTCGTGGTCGACGCACGAGTGGTCGGGCGACCCCTACGGCCGCGTGCTGCACTTCGGCATCCGCGAGCACGCGATGGGCGCGATCCTCAACGGCATCGTGCTGCACGGGCCCACGCGCCCCTTCGGCGGCACCTTCCTCATCTTCAGCGACTACATGCGCCCGCCGGTGCGTCTGGCCGCGCTGATGAACATCCCCACGATCTTCGTCTGGACGCACGACTCCGTCGCCCTCGGTGAGGACGGCCCCACGCACCAGCCGATCGAGCAGCTCGCCACGCTCCGCGCCATCCCGAACTTCGCCCTCGTGCGTCCCGCGGATGCCAACGAGACCTCCGTGGTCTGGCTCGAGATGCTGCGCCGCACCGCCGGCCCCGCCGGTATCGCCCTGACCCGCCAGAACATCCCCGTCTTCGCCCGCGGCGAGGGCGCGGCATCCGGTGACGAGCTCGCTTCCGCCGAAGGCGCGGTCAAGGGCGCCTACGTCCTGGCCGAGGCCGCGAACGGCGAGCCCGACGTGATCCTCATCGCCACCGGCTCCGAGGTGCAGCTGGCCGTCGAGGCGCGCGAGAAGCTCGCCGCCGAGGGCGTCCACGCCCGCGTCGTGTCGGCCCCCTCGCTCGAGTGGTTCGCCGAGCAGGACGAGGCGTACCGCGAGTCGGTGCTGCCGTCGTCGGTGAAGGCCCGCGTGTCGGTCGAGGCCGGCTCCGCGCTCAGCTGGGCGGGCATCGTCGGCGACGCCGGCCGCTCGGTCGCGATCGAGCACTTCGGTGCATCGGCCGATTACAAGACCCTTTTCCAGAAGTTCGGCATCACCACCGAGCACGTCGTCGAGGCCGCGCGCGAGTCGCTGGCCGCCGCGAAGAAGTAATCAGAGGAGAACCACGACAATGAGCACTCCCACCGCAGACCTCGCCGCCGCCGGCGTCAGCATCTGGCTCGACGACCTGTCGCGTCAGCGCATCCAGTCCGGCAACCTCGCCGAGCTCATCGAGAAGCGCGACGTCTCGGGCGTCACCACGAACCCGACGATCTTCGCCGGCGCGCTGTCGAAGGGCGAGGCGTACGAGGGCCAGGTCAAGGAGCTCGCCGCTCAGAACGCGAGCGTCGACGAGGCGATCTTCTCGATCACCACCGACGACGTGCGCGACGCGTGCGACATCTTCCTGCCGGTCTTCGAGGCCACGAACGGCGTCGACGGGCGCGTCTCGATCGAGGTCTCCCCCGACCTCGCCCACGACACCGAGGGCACCGTCGCGCAGGCGAAGGACCTCTCGGCGCGCGTGGACCGCAAGAACGTCCTCATCAAGATCCCCGCGACCAAGGCCGGCCTCCCGGCCATCACCGAGGTCATCGGTGCGGGCATCTCGGTCAACGTCACGCTGATCTTCAGCCTCGAGCGCTACGAAGAGGTCATCGACGCCTACCTCGCGGGCGTCGAGAAGGCGCGCGACGCCGGCCACGACATCTCGACCCTGCAGTCGGTCGCCTCGTTCTTCGTGTCGCGCGTCGACACCGAGATCGACAAGCGTCTCGCCGCGATCGGCACCGACGAGGCCGCAGCCCTCAAGGGCAAGGCGGGCATCGCCAACGCGCGTCTGGCCTACGAGCTCTTCGAGAAGAAGTTCGCCGAGCCCCGCGCGAAGGAGCTCCTGGATGCCGGTGCCACGGTGCAGCGTCCGCTCTGGGCATCGACCGGTGTCAAGGACCCGGCCCTGCCCGACACGCTCTACGTCACCGAGCTGGTCGCTCCCGGCACGGTCAACACGATGCCCGAGAAGACGCTCGAGGCCACGTTCGACCACGGTGTGATCACGGGCGACACCGTCACCGGTGCCTACGCCGAGGCGCACGAGGTCTTCGACCGCCTCGCCGCGGCCGGCGTCGACGTCACCGACGCCACGCAGGTGCTCGAGGACGAGGGCGTCGAGAAGTTCATCGCCTCGTGGCACGAGCTGCAGGACACCGTGAAGACCGCTCTGCAGGCCGGAAGCGCCCAGGCCGCACAGTGACTCTCGCCGTCAAGGTCACCGGCCACGTCAAGTCGGTCGTCGACGCGGAGTTGCCGGGCCTGACGGGCTCGCTCATCGCATCGGGGATCACCGCCGGCGACGCCTCCCTGTGGGGCGTCGCCGCCGAGGACGAGGCCTCGCGTCGGCTCGGGTGGGTGCGGGCGGTCTCCGTCTCGCGCCCGCTCGTCCCCGAGATCACGGCCCTGCGCGACGAACTCGTCGCGCAGGGCGTGACCCGCGTCGTCCTCGCCGGGATGGGCGGTTCCTCGCTCGCCCCCGAGGTCATCGCGCAGTCGGCGGGCGTTCCGCTCGTCATCCTCGACTCGACCGCTCCGGGCCAGGTGCTCGCGGCGATCGACGGCGACGCCGAGTCCGGCGGGCTCGCGCAGACGGTGCTCGTCGTGTCGAGCAAGTCCGGATCGACCATCGAGACCGACTCGGCCAAGCGGGCGTTCGAAGCCGCGTTCCGCGACCTCGGCATCGACCCGGCCGGTCGGATCGTGGTCGTCACCGACCCCGGCTCCCCGCTCGAGCAGTCCGCTCGCGCCGACGGCTACCGCGTCTTCACCGCCGACCCCACCGTGGGCGGCCGCTACTCCGCATTGACTGCGTTCGGCCTGGTGCCGACCGGCCTCGCGGGTGTCGACATCGAAGACCTCCTCGACGAGGCGGATGCCACGCTCCTCGAGGTCGCGATCGACTCGCCGGAGAACCCGGCCCTCGTCCTGGCGGCGGCCATCGCCGGAGGCGGCGAACTGCGCCGCGACAAGCTCGGACTGGTCACCGACGGCAGCCACATCATCGGGCTGCCCGACTGGATCGAGCAGCTCGTCGCTGAATCGACGGGGAAGGACGGCACCGGCATCCTGCCCGTCGTCCTGCTCCCGGTCTCGCCCGAGCTCGAGGCGAAACCCGACGACCTGCAGGTCGTGCGTTTCGTCGACGACGCCGACGCGTTCCACCTGTTCGAGCGTCACACCGGCGAGGTGCTGGTGAGCGGCTCGCTCGGTGCGCAGTTCGTCGTGTGGGAGTACGCCACCGCCATCGCCGGACGCCTGCTGGGCATCGACCCCTTCGATCAGCCCGACGTGGAGTCGGCCAAGGAGGCCACGCGCGGTCTTCTCGACGCGCAGCCCGCCCCCACCGCCCCGGCCTTCGTCGACGGCGGTGTCGAGGTACGCGTCTCCGACCCGGCCCTCGCCGCCGGCGGGACGGTCGCGGGAGTCCTCGCGGCTCTCTGGCGGACGGTGCCGGCCGACGGGTACGTCAGTGTGCAGGCCTACGTGAACCGGCTCGAGCTCGCCCAGCTCGCGGGTCTGCGCGAACTCGTGGCCGCCGACTCCGGTCGCCCCACGACGTTCGGGTGGGGACCGCGATTCCTGCACTCCACCGGGCAATACCACAAGGGGGGTCCCGCTACCGGCGTGTTCCTCCAGATCCTCGAACGCACCGACGTCGACCTGGAGATCCCCGGTCGTCCGTTCACGTTCGGACAACTCATCCAGGCACAGGCCGCGGGCGACGCGAGCGTGTTGGCGGAGGGCCACGGCCGTCCCGTCGTCACGCTGACGCTGACCGACCCGCAGGTCGAGGTGCTCTCACTCTTCGAGGCGGCGCAGTAAGCATGGTCGTAGAGATCACTCCGGGTCACAATCCGTTGCGCGATCCCGAGGATCGCCGTCTGAGTCGGATCGCCGGGCCCAGCGCCCTGGTGATCTTCGGCGTCACCGGCGACCTCTCGCGCAAGAAACTCATGCCCGCGGTCTACGACCTCGCCAACCGCGGCCTGCTGCCCCCGGGCTTCGCGCTCGTGGGCTTCGCGCGCCGCGACTGGGAGGACCAGGACTTCGCGAAGGTCGTCTACGAGTCGGTGAAGCAGTACGCGCGCACCGAGTTCCGCGAGGAGACCTGGAAGGAGCTCCTCGAGGGCATCCGCTTCGTGCAGGGTGAGTTCGACGACCCCGAGGCGTTCCAGCGTCTGCGTGCGACGGTCGACAAGCTCGACACCGAGCGCGGCACGATGGGCAATCACGCCTACTACCTGTCGATCCCGCCCAAGGCCTTCCCGCTCGTGACCACGCAGCTGAAGGCCTCGGGCCTGGTCGGAGACGAGTCCGACGGTGTCACCGGGTGGCGCCGCGTCGTCATCGAGAAGCCGTTCGGTCACGACCTCGCCTCCGCCCGCGAGCTGAACGAGGTCGTCGAGAGCGCCTTCCCGGCCGACTCGATCTTCCGCATCGACCACTACCTCGGCAAAGAGACGGTGCAGAACATCCTCGCGCTGCGCTTCGCCAACGAGCTGTACGAGCCGATCTGGAACCGCAACTACGTCGACCACGTGCAGATCACGATGGCGGAAGACATCGGCGTGGGCGGCCGCGCAGGCTACTACGACGGCATCGGCGCGGCACGCGACGTCATCCAGAACCACCTGCTGCAACTGCTCGCGCTCACGGCGATGGAAGAGCCCATCAGCTTCAACGCCGCCGACCTCCGCGCCGAGAAGGAGAAGGTGCTCGCCGCGGTCCGCGTGCCCGAGAACCTCGCCGAGGCCACCGCGCGCGGGCAGTACGCCGGCGGTTGGCAGGGCGGCGAGCAGGTGCTCGGCTTCCTCGAGGAAGACGGCATGAACCCGCAGTCCGTCACCGAGACGTACGCGGCCATCAAGCTCGAGATCAACACCCGCCGCTGGTCGGGCGTGCCGTTCTACGTCCGTAGCGGAAAGCGCCTCGGTCGCCGTGTCACCGAGGTGGCCGTCGTGTTCAAGCGCGCTCCGCAGCAGTTGTTCTCGCAGAGCCAGACGCAGGAGCTGGGGCAGAACGCGCTCGTCATCCGCGTGCAGCCCGACGAGGGCGTGACGATCCGCTTCGGCTCGAAGGTCCCCGGTGACGGCACGCAGGTGCGCGACGTCACGATGGACTTCGGGTACGGGCACGCCTTCACCGAGGCGAGCCCCGAAGCCTACGAGCGCCTCATCCTCGACGTGCTGCTGGGAGACCCGCCGCTGTTCCCGCGTCACGAAGAGGTCGAGCTCAGCTGGAAGATCCTCGACCCGATCGAGGAGTTCTGGGCCGCTCAGGGCGGTCCGCTCGAACAGTATTCGCCCGGCTCGTGGGGTCCGGCATCCGCCGACGAACTCCTCGCCCGCGACGGTCGCACCTGGAGACGCCCGTGATCATCGATCTGCCCGACACCACCGTCAGCGCCATCTCGAAGAAGCTCGTGAGCGTGCGCGAAGAGGGCGGCGCCGTCGCCCTCGGGCGCGTGCTGACCCTCATCATCGTCACGCACCACGGCGCCGAGGAAGAGGTCATCGAGGCCGCGAACGACGCCTCGCGCGAGCACCCGATGCGCGTCATCGCCGTGCTGTTCGGCGACGACGACGACGAGCCCCGACTCGACGCGCAGATCCGCGTGGGCGGCGACGCCGGTGCGAGCGAGGTCGTGGTGCTGCGCGCCCACGGTGCCGCGGGGTCCAACGCCGAGAGCCTGGTCACCGGCCTGCTGCTGCCGGACGCCCCGGTCGTCGCCTGGTGGCCGGCCGACGCACCCGAGGACCCCTCGCGCTCGGCCATCGGTCGTATCGCCCAGCGTCGCATCACCGACGCCTCCTCGCAGGCCGACCCCGCCGCGTGGGTCGCCCACCTCGGTGAGCACTACGCCCCCGGCGACACCGACTTCGCGTGGACGCGCGTCACGCGCTGGCGCGAGCAGCTGGCCGCCGTCCTCGACCAGCCGCCGTACGAGCCCGTCACGGCGATCGAGGTCCGCGGTGCCGCCGACTCCCCCTCGACGGCGCTGCTCGCGGCGTGGTTGGGGATGAAGCTCGAGGCCCCGGTCGACTACGCCTACCTCCCCGCCGAGGAGTGGGCGAACGGCATCAAGTCGGTTCGTCTGACGCGACCGAGCGGCGACACGCTGCTCGAGCGCCCCGAGCCCGGGGTCGCGGTCCTGACGCAGCCCGGTCAGCCCACGCACGACCTGGCCTTCCCCCGGCGGACGCTGCGCGAGTGCCTCGCCGAGGAGCTGCGACGTCTCGACCCCGACCTGCTGTACGGGCGCGTCATCACCGAGGGGCACGACCTGCTGGTGGCCGCGAGCGAGCGGGACGCGTCATGACCGACAACGGCTCGGTCAAGCAGGTCATCATCAAGCCGGATGCCGACACCCTGGCGTCCTACGTCGCGACGCGTTTCGTCAATCGCATCGTCAAGCGCGTCGCCGAGGGCAAGCGCATGCACGTGTGCCTGACGGGCGGGACGATGGGCGGCGCGGTCCTGCGCACCGCCGCGCGCGACGAGCGCATCGGGCAGATCGATTGGTCGCTCGTGCACTTCTGGTTCGGCGACGAGCGCTTCGTCCCGCGCGACTCCGACGACCGCAACGAGAAGCAGGCGCGCGAGGCGTTCCTCGACCACCTCGACATCCCGGCCGAGAACGTCCACACCGTCGCCTCGAGCGAGGACGGGCTCGACCTGGACGCCGCGGCCATCGCCTATGCCGACGAGCTGGCCCAGTTCGCCCCCTCGGACCGCAGCGAGACGGGGCCCTGGCCGGCCTTCGACATCTGCTTCCTGGGGGTAGGCCCCGACGCGCACATCGCCTCGCTGTTCCCCGACCGCCCCGAGATATCGGTGACCGATCGGGCCACCGTCCCGGTGCGCAACTCCCCCAAGCCGCCGAGCGACCGGGTGTCGCTCACGCGGCCGGTCATCAACTCGTCGAAGCGCGTGTGGATGGTCGTGGCGGGTGTCGACAAGGCCGCCGCCCTCGGGCTCGCCCTGGCCGGCGCGAGCTATCAGAGCGTTCCCGCGGCCGGCGCCAAGGGACGCCGCCGTACGGCGTTCTTCGTCGACGAGGTCGCGGCCGATCAGGTGCCGCCCCAGCTCATCGACCGCGAGTACTGACCCCCGCGCACGCCCACCCCGCGCGCCTCTCCGCGCACGAGAAGACCGGATGCCCCGCGGCATCCGGTCTTCTCCGTTCCGGGGGCTCTGTCTCTAGGGGATTCCCACCCATTGTCATCCGGGCGACACCGTCTTACCCTTTCCGGTGGGGGGCATCCTGGTCCGGTCGACGGGGCTCGAGCCGAAAGGGTCGAATCACGGCGACCGGCCGACGCAGTAGGGAGCGTTCGGATGCCATTTTTCGGTCGTGGCCGAGAGACGCAGGTCGCAGAGAGCAACATCGCAGCACGTGACGGTTCGGCGCGTCTGTTCGTCGGGGAACCCGGAGTCGGGAAGACCTCCCTGGCCCGCGAGATCGCCGCGCGCAACGACACGGTCGTCGTGTCGGCGAGCCCGAGCGAGCGCATGTGGCCGTACTCGGGGTTGTCGGCGGTCGCCGCCTCACTCGGCGGCGCGCGCGGGACGGCCATCGACAGCCTGCTCACCGGCGGTCGCGACTGGCCGGAGCACCTCCTCGCCGAGGAGCTCAGCAGGACCCTGCACCTCGTCCACGACGAACCCGCCGTTCTCGTCATCGACGACCTCGACGGCATGGACAGCGCGAGCGTGACGGTTTTGTCGTTCGTCTTCGGTCGTCTGCGCGGCACCGGCCTGACCGTGATCGCCACCGCCGACGCGGCGGTCAGCCGCCTCGACTTCACCGGCATGGCCCACACGCGCATCCGGCGCCTGTCGTTCGACGAGTCGGTGGAGCTCACCCGCTCGGTGCTCGGACCGTCGGCCTCGCGGGCTGTCGTGCACACGGTCGCCGAATTCACCGGCGGTCACCCCGGCAGCATCGTCCGGGTACGGTTGACCGCAGCGGAGGTCGCCGGCGATAGCTCGCTGCCTCTCCCCCTGCGCCTCACGGAGAACCGGCCCCTGCGGCGCCGCGAGTGCCGGGAGACCCCCGACCCGCGTGTGAAGTCGCTTCTGGACCAGCTCTGCATCGGGCCGGTGTTCGGCACCGACAAGCTGATGGTCGAGGCCGAGCGCCTGGGGGTCGATCTCGACGCCCTCATCGACGACGGGGTCGTCTCGGTGCACGGCGAGCTCGCCCGGATCGCCGACCCCGCCCGCCGCCTGCGCCACCACGCGGCGCTGTCGGCCGACGAGCGTCGACGACTCCACGGGCGCGCGGCCGAGGTCCACGCGCAAGCGTACCCCGCCACCTACCTGTGGCACGCCAGCTTCGCCGAACCGGAGGCAGACCGTGAGCGCCTGCTCGTCGCGGCCGTCGACCTCGCCCGCGGCGGCGACCACCTCGGCGCGATCGAGTTCGCCGAAAGGGCGCTGGCCGGAGACCTCGATTCCGACGCGCGTTCTCGTCACCTCATCGACCTCGCCGACGCCCTCGTCCTGCAGGGTCAGCACGTGCACGGGCGGCACTACCTGCGGCGCGCCGGCCGCGCGAGCGATCCCGACCTGCGCGCCCGCGCCGCCCTGGCACGTCTGCGGGCCGCGGCCGCCATCGAGCACGTGGTCGACGAGACCGCTCTGGCCGCCGTGGTCGACGCCGACGATCCGGACATGACCGAGCAGGTCCTGTGCGAGAGCGCCCTCATGCACCTGTGGCACGGGGAGCCCGAGCGGGCGCGCGAACTGAGGGAGACGGCCGTCGAGCTCGGCGTCGCCGCGACCCAGACCGCGCTGCTGGCACGACTGCTCGAAGAGTTCGGGGCCGACACTCTCACCGAGGTGAGCATCGACACCGGGGTCGCCCGCGCGTCGACCGAGACCGAGGTCGCCATCGAGCACGAGGTGCTCGATCTCGGAGCCGCGATCCTGCGCGAGGAGTACGCCGCCGTGCGCCGTCGCATCCGCAGCCTGCTCGACCGCGCCCCCCGCGTGGCGCCGCTGTGGAGGGATCGGCTGCTGTGCCTGCTCGTGACGGCCGAGGTGCGCGGGGGCGATCCCGTCGGTGCGCGGGAGGCCGTCACCGCGTGGCGTCGGGAGTGGGCCGACGGGCGCACCGTCGACGTCGCCACGATCCTCGTGCTGGCCGCGGCCGCGGCCCTCGATCCCCTCGACCCCGAGGCGGGCGACCTCGTCCGCCGGGGGCGCGAGATGTGTCGCCGCGAGGGAACGCCGACGCTGCTGCCCTGGTTCGCGATCATCGAGGGTGGCCTCGCCCTCGCCGCGGGCCGGTACGACGACGCCGCTGCATCGCTGCGGGCGGCCCGCGAGGTCGTCGGGACGGACGACCCCGCGCTGATGCGCGTGGAGGCGGACCTCATCGAAGCCCTCTGGCTGGCCGGGCATCGCGACGAGGCCCGCCAGGAACTGCGAGGGCTCGAAGACACCGCGCAGCGCTCCCCCCGCCGGTGGACGACTCTCGCTCTCGCCCGCTCGCGCGCCGTCTGCGCCTCGGACCAGGACCAGAGCGGCGCATTCCGCGCGGCCGAGCTCGTCTACCGCACCGACGACGCCCCGGCCGAGCGTCATCGGCTGATGCAGGCGCGCGAGCGCTGCACGACCGGCGACCGGTTCGCCCTGCGCCCCATGCCGCGGGCGCAGACGCACAGCCGTTCCCTCACCGCCCAGGAACGCGACGTCGTGGCCCTGGTCGAGAAGGGCATGCGCAACCGCGAGATCGCGGCATCCCTCTACATCTCCCTCCGCACCGTCGAGCTGCGGCTCACCGGGATCTACCGCAAGCTCGGGGTCAGCTCGCGCGCGCACCTGATCGCGACGCTGAACAACGCGGCGAGTTGAGCGGACGGATGCCGAGGGCTCGGCGAACCCGCTGACGGCTCCACGGTCGCGCGGCCGGGGACACGCCGGCCGGGGGACGGACGGGCCGGGGGCGCGCCGGCCGGAGACGGACGCGCCGACTCAGGCGGCGGGCTGCAACGCGGGTGCGGCCGCGCGGCGGTCGGGGCTGCGCCACCGGCCGTCGGACGGGCGCCCCAGGGCAGCGGTCAGCGCCCGCAGGCACAGCACGGCATCCCAGACGCGCATAAGGGGGAACAGCAGCATCCACACCCGGGGCCGCACGCGCGAGATCGCGCACGCGAACGCCGTCATCACGGCATCCACCACCACGAAGCCCAGCACCAGCGGGCCCACCGGGAGAGCGGCCGCCACGGTCGCCGCGACCTCTCCGGCCTCGCCGGGCAGGACCGGTCCCACCAGCGCCGCCGCCGCGGCCACCACGAGAAGCGGCAGGATCGCCGCGAGGACGAGGCTCGACACCACGGTCTCGAGCGCGAACACGCCCACCGCCGCCCAGAACAGACCGGGCCGAACCCCGTGCCGGCGCACCGTCTGCCAGAACCCAAGGCTCCACCGCCGCACCTGGGCGGAGTAGTCGCGCAGAACGGCGGGGTCCTGGGTCTCGGCGATCGCGCACTCGGGGTCGAAGGCGATGCGCCCCAGCCGCTTCGCGTGCACCTCGAAGGTCATGTTGAAGTCCTCAATCGACAACCCCGGCGCGTCGATGTCGATGCGGTCGAGCACGTCGGTGCGGTAGAGACTCGCGAATCCCGGCACGATCGCCACGGCATCCGCTCCCCGCGCCGCCTGGCCGAACTTGTGCAGGTACTGCGTGCAGACGTAGGTGCGCTCGCGGTACGCCGTGAGAAAGCGCCCCATGCGGGTGTGCGGCGCGTCGGCGGCGGTCGTCGCCCGGCCGGCGACGGCGACCACCCCCTCGTCGGTGAACAGCGGCAGCGCCGTGCGGAGGTAGTCGGGCCGCGGCCGGGAGTCGGCGTCGAGCAGCAGCAGGAGCGGAAAACGCGACGGGATGCCGAAATGCTCGAGGCCCGCGCGGATGGCCCCGGCCTTGCCGCAATTGGGGGTGAGATCCCACGCCGTGGCGCCCTCGGCCCGGGCGCGTTCCACGGTCGCATCGCTCGAGCCGTCCGAGACGACGAAGACGTTGCGGGCGGGCACGAGACGCCGGGCCGCGGCGACCGCGTGGGCGATGACGAGTTCCTCGTTGTGCGCCGCGATCAGCACCGCCACCTCGTCGGGACGGTAGAACATCGACGGCGTGAGCAACCCGCGCGCCGAGCGCCCCCGCGCGGCGAGGCGGCACATCGCCGCCGTGCCCCACACGAGGGTCGAGACGCCGATCGTGCAGACGGCGATGAGGATCACGACGGCAGGGGTCATGGCATCCCTCCTCTTCGGGTCGAGGGGTTCGTACCGACGCTACGGCGGACCGGCGCTCGTCCGACCGCAATGCCCCCGCACACCGGCGTGCGGTTTCCCGCACTCCGCCGGTGCGGTCGGCGGCAACCCGCATGATCCGCCCGGCGTTCTTGACCCCCGCCGGGGCCGGGTCGCAGTGTGATCCCCGGACCGACGCCGACACCCGATCGGACGCGTCCCACCACCCCGAACGTCCGAGGGGGCGTGCATTCCCCCGCCGCCCTCTCGGACCCTGCCTTGGAGGATGAAGATGTCCACTCTCGATGTCCGGGCCGACGTGATCGCCGCGCCGCTGACCCCGGATCCCGCCCCGACGCGCACGTTCGACTTCGACGTCGCCATCGTGGGGCTGGGCTACGTGGGGCTCCCGACGGCCCTGGCCTACCACGCCAGTGGCTCGCGGGTGCTCGCCCTCGACGTCTCGCCTCGGCGCCTGCGCACCATCGCCGCGCGCGGTGCCGACCTCATCGAATCCGACCGGGAGCGCCTCGAGGCCGCCCTGCACGCCCCCGCGGGATTCCGCCTCACCAGCGACACCAGCGAACTGAGCCGTGCCGCCGCGATCGTGGTGTGCGTGCCCACCCCCGTCGACGACCAGCAGGTGCCCGACCTCACCGCGCTCCGGGCGGCGTGCGCCACCGTCGTCGCCGCCGCCCGGCCCGGCCAGCTCATCATGCTCACCTCGACCACCTACGTGGGGTGCACGCACGACCTGGTCGAAGAGCCCCTCCGCGAGCGCGGTATGCAGATCGGTCGCGACGTTTTCGTGACCTTCAGCGCCGAGCGCATCGACCCCGGCAACGTGGGCTTCGCTCAGGAGATCGTCCCCCGCGTGGTCGGCGGAGCCACCGCGCAGTGCGAGGAAGAGGGAGCGCGGCTGCTCGCCCGCTACGCCGCGCGCGTGCACCGGGTGTCGAGCCTGGCCACCGCCGAGATGACCAAGCTGCTCGAGAACACGTTCCGCGCGGTCAACATCGCCCTCGCCAACGAGTTCGCCGACATCTGCGGCGCGCTCGACGTGCCCGTCACCGAGGTCATCGAGGCCGCCAGCACCAAGCCCTACGGCTTCATGGCCTTCTACCCCGGCCCGGGCGTGGGCGGACACTGCATCCCGTGCGACCCGCACTACCTGCTGTGGCAGCTGAAGGCCCTGCACGTCGACGCCGGCGTCATCACCGAGGCCATGACCCGCATCGCCGCGCGCCCCCGTCGCGTGGTCGACCGAATCCGCGACGTGCTCGGCCGAGCGGGCAAGGGCACCCTGGGTGCGCGCGTGCTCGTGGTCGGGGTGACCTACAAGCCCGACGTCGCCGACCTGCGCGAATCCCCCGCGCTGGAGATCATCGACCTCCTCATCGACGTGGGCGCGGAGGTGCAGTACGTCGACACCCACGCGCCGCACATCCATCTGCATTCCGGACGCGAACGCGACTCCCTGGCCGACCCGGCCGCGTTCCACCCCGACGTCGTGCTCGTGCACACGCGGCATCACGACAGCGACCTCGACTGGCTCGACGCGGACTCCGTCGTGGTCGACGGCACCTACCGCAGCGACGACATCGCCGGGCGGGTGCTCCTGTGAGCGGCGTCGAGATCTACCCGGGCGCGGCGAAGGCGCGGATGCGGACGCTGGTCACCGGCGGCGCGGGTTTCGTCGGCAGCCACCTCGTCGAGCACCTGCTCGACCTCGGTGACGACGTCGTGGTGCTCGACGACCTCTCCACCGGCTCGGCGCGCAACCTCGCCGGCGTCGCCGACAACCCGCGGCTGGAGATGATCCACGGCTCGATCCTGAACACCAAGACCGTCAGCGCTGCCATGAAGGACTGCGACCGCGTCTTCCACCTGGCCGCCGCCGTGGGCGTCAAGCTCATCGTCGAGCAGCCGCTGCGGGGTCTGCGCATCAACATCCACGGCACCGAGAACGTGCTGACCGCGGCCATCGAGCACCAGGCGTCGGTTCTGATGGTGTCGACCAGCGAGGTGTACGGCAAGAACACCGCCGACCGCCTGCGCGAGGACTCCGACCGCATCCTCGGCGACCCGCTGCTCTCGCGCTGGACCTACGCCGGAGCGAAGGGCATCGACGAGGCCTTCGCCAAGGCCTACTCCGACCAGGAGGGTCTCGACGTCTCGATCGTGCGTCTGTTCAACACCGTCGGCCCCCGCCAGACCGGCCGATACGGCATGGTCCTGCCGAATCTGGTGGGTCAGGCGCTGCGCGGTCAGCCCCTCACCGTGTTCGGGGACGGCCAGCAGACGCGGTGCTTCTCGGCGGTCGAAGACGTGGTCCCCGCGATGGTGGCCATCGAACGCGATCCGCGCGCACGCGGCCAGGCGTACAACCTCGGCGGAGCGCGAGAGATCTCTATCCTCGACCTCGCGAGCGAGATCATCCGCGTCCTCGACAGCCGCAGCACGATCGAGCTGGTCCCTTACGAGCAGGCCTACGCCCCCGGTTTCGAGGACATGCGCCGTCGCGTCCCCGACAACACCAAGGCGCACGACCTGGTGGGCTACGAGCCGCACACCTCGCTCACCTCCACGATCATGCGCGTCGCCGCCGACCTGCTCTCGCGCGAGCGCCTGGGCTCCGACGCCATGCCGCTCTCGGGCGTCGGCGCCTTCCGCGGGGTGATCTGATGTGCGGGATCACCGCGTACCGCGGGCCCACCGCCGCCGCCTCGCGCGCGCTTTCCGCGCTGGAGCGCCTCGAGTACCGGGGCTACGACTCCGCCGGCATCGCCGCCCGTCAGCCCGACGGCACGGCCCTGCACGTGCGCACCCTCGACGGCGTGGCATCCCTCACCGACGCAGTGCGTTCGGGCGAGTCGGGGACGGATGCCACGACCGCCGCGATCGGACACACTCGCTGGGCCACCCACGGCGGTGTCAGCGAACGCAATGCGCATCCGATCGAGGATTGCAGCGGTCGTCTCTTCGTGGTCCACAACGGCATCATCGAGAACGCCGATCTGCTGCGCGCCCAGCTGGTCACGGGCGGGCACCGCTTCGCCACCGACGTCGACACCGAGGTGATCGTGCACCTGCTGGAGCAGGCGCACCGACCCGGGGTCGGCCTGGGCGACGCGCTCGCGGACGCGGTCACGAGCCTCGAGGGGTCGTGGGCGATCGTGGCCCTCGACACGCGCACGGGGGCGCTCGCGGGGACCGCGCACGGCTCCCCGCTGATCTTCGCCGAAGGCGAGCAGGGGGCGTACTTCGCCAGCGACGTGGGCGCGGTGACCCCGGTCGTCGAGACGTTCCGGGTGCTCGAAGACGACGACGTCGTCGAGATCGACACCGAGGGCATGCGGTGGCACCGAACCGGTGGCAGCTGCCGCCCCCGGGGCCTGTGGCCGGTGCCCCAGACGGCCTTCCTGACGAGCAAGGGGCGCCATCGCGACCACATGGGCAACGAGATCGACGAGCAGCCCGCGGTGGCGCGGCGGGTGCTCGAGGTACTCACCCCCGGCATCGCGGACGGCCTGCTCTGGCGCGGTGTCGGCCTCCCCCCGCTCGACGACATCGACCGCGTGACGATCCTCGGGTGCGGCACGTCGCTGCACGCGGGAAGGGCCGTCGCCGGCATCTTCTCGCGCCTCGGGGGTCTGCCCGCGCGCACCCTGATCGCGAGCGAGGCGGCGCACGAGGTCTGGGAGCCGCGCACGCTCGTCATCGCGCTCAGCCAGTCCGGCGAGACCGCCGACGTCCTGCGGGCGCTCGACGGCCTCCCCGAGCGCGGTCGCACCCTGTTGGCCCTCACCAACAACCCCTCGTCGACCCTGGCTCGACGGGCCGACGCCACCCTCGACTGCCTCGCGGGACCCGAGATCGGCGTCGCGGCCACCAAGACGTTCGTCGCGCAGGTGCTCACCGGGGCGTGCCTCGCCCTGTCGGGACTGTCGACCTCGGCGCGGATCGATGCCGTGGCACTCGAGACGGACCTGCGCGCTCTCGCCGCCACGCCCGACGCCCTCGCCTCCGCCCTCGACACCTGGCGCGGGCGCGCGGCGCAGCTGGCCGCCGAGTTCGTCAACGCGCCCGGCTTCCTCTTCCTCGGCCGCGGCTCCGGTCTGGTGTACGCGGCGGAGGGGGCGCTGAAGCTGAAGGAGCTGTCGTACCGCTGGACGGAGCACCAGGCCGCGGGCGAACTCAAGCACGGTCCCCTCGCGCTCGTGGACGTGGGCACCCCGGTGTTCGTCGTCGACAACGGCGATCCGCGCCTCGACGTCGACATCGCCGAGGTCCTGGCCCGCGGTGGACGCGTGCTGCGCGTGGGCGAGCGGATGCTGAACGTCGGCGGCCTGTCGATGAACCTGCCGCGGACCGGACCCTCGTGGGGACCCCTCGAAACCGTCGTCCCGCTGCAGATGTTCGCCCGCGAACTCGCGCTGCGACTGCGTCGCAACGTCGACAAGCCACGCAACCTCGCCAAGTCGGTGACGGTCTCGTGAAGCCCTGCACGGTCGCGTCCGTCGGTACGGGCCCCACCTCCTCCTCGGTCCGCAGGCGGACCCTCCTCCCCCGAAAGGACTCCCCCATGATGAATCGCCACGCCGCGCCCGCGCGGCGACGACTACGGGCGCTGGCCGTGCTCGCCGCCGTCGCCGTGGGAACGGGCGGGCTCGTCGCGCTCACCCCTCCGGCCCCGGCCCAGGCCGCGACCCGCACGATCGTCAGCCTCACCTTCGACGACGGCAACTCCGACCAGCTCAACGCGTTGCCGGCCCTGAAAGCCAACGGCATGAAAGGCACGTTCTACATCAACTCCGGGTTCATCGGCGCGACGGGCCACATGACCCGCGCCGACCTCACCACCCTGAAGAACGCGGGGCACGAGATCGGCGGCCACACCGTCAACCACCCCGATCTCACGCAGGTGAGCGGTGACGAGGCGACCCGCCAGATCTGCACCGACCGCAAGAACCTGACGTCGTGGGGCTTCACGGTCCGCAGCTTCGCGTACCCCTTCGCCTCCGCCGACCCCGCGGTCGAGAAGGCCGCGCAGAACTGCGGGTACAACAGCGCGCGTCTGCTCGGAGACATCCGCAGCCGCTTCGGCTGCCCCGACTGCGCCTACGCCGAATCCACCCGCCCCGCCGACAAGTACGCACTGAAGGCCCTCGACCAGGTCGACGCGACCTGGACGCTCGACGATCTGAAGGCCGGGGTCACCAACGCCGAGAACAACGGCGGAGGGTGGGTCCAGTACACCTTCCACGACATCTGCGACAACGCCTGCAGCGATCTGGCGGTGACCACCTCGCTGTTCTCTCAGTTCGCGTCCTGGTTGAAGACGCGGCAGGCGGCGGGGACGGTCGTGAAGACCATCGGCGACGTCATCGGGGGAGCCGCCAAGCCCCTCGTCGACGGTCCCTCGGTGCCGGCCGTGACGGGCTCGACCAACGGCATCGTCAACCCGAGCCTCGAGACCGGGGCGCCGGACTGCTGGATGAAGGGCGGGTATGGAAACAACTCGCCCGCCTTCAGCACGGGCTCGCCCGCTCACACGGGCAACATCGCCAGCGGGATCACCATGTCGAACTATGTCGACGGGGATGCCAAGCTCCTCCCGCAGTTCGATCTCGGGCAATGCTCGCCCACGGTCACGCCCGGCAAGACCTACACACTTCGCGAGTGGTACCAGTCCAGTGGCGTGACGCAGTTCGCCGTCTACCTCCGCTCGACGAGCGGCACGTGGACCTACTGGACGTCGAGCCCGTGGTTCGGCTCGGCGACAGACTGGACGCAGGCCGACTGGACGACCGCGGCGATCCCCGCCGGCTACAACGGCATCAGCTTCGCGCTGACGATCTTCGGCAACGGAACCCTCCGCACCGACGACCTGCAGCTCTACGACAGCGCCGGAGCCCCGGCGTTGGCCGCCGCCACCACGACGGCTCCCTCGTCCGCCACGATGCAGGCGACCGCCCCGCAGGGGCCGGTGGAGAAGGTCCACCCCACCGAGAGCGACGTCGCCGGATGACGCGGACGCTGCGGCCGGCGGCGGCGATCACCCTCGTGGTGGTCGCCGCCGTCGGCCTGTCGGCGTGCGCCCCGCCCGAGGTTCCCCGCCCCGACACCGGGTACCCGTGGCACACCGACATCGTCGCCACCACGTTCTGGGTCGGCGAGGTGTTCGACCCGAACGCCTCCGACGGCAGCCAGCGCATCTCGACGTACGACTCCGACTGGCTCGGCTCGTACGGCGGGTGCGACGGCATCGTCGACGGAGACGACTGCCGGACCGAAGCGCGCACTGCCGACTCCGGATACTTCCCCACCGCGATGACGCCGCACGAGAACCCCTTCTACCTCGACCTGCCCTTCGATGACGTCAACGACGACGAGGGTTTCGCCACGCGGGGCGAGGTGGTGCCGTGGGCGGCGGACCCCGCCTACTCCTCGCTCGTCGACGACCCTTCGGCGAGCCTGATGAAGAACCGCTGGGTCGTCCTGCGCAAAGACGGGCGCACCTGCTACGGCCAGATCGAAGACGCCGGGCCCGGCGAGTACCGCGACGCCGCCTACGTCTTCGGCACCGATGATCGCCGACCGGCCAACTCCCGGTACAACGGGGCGGGCCTCGACGTCTCGCCCGCCCTCAACGGGTGCCTGGGCTTCACCGAGCTGAACGGCGACGACGACCGCGTCGACTGGGCGTTCATCGACGACTCCGACGTCCCCGACGGGCCGTGGACGAAGCTCGTGACGGACTCCCCCGTCCGCTGAGCGGACGCCGTACACGCAGAGGGCCGGATGCCATGGCATCCGGCCCTCTTGTCGTGCGCGTGCGCGGGACTTACTGTCCGCGACGCTCGCGCAGCTGCTGGAGAGCGTCGTCGAGGAGCGAGGCGGCTTCTTCGTCGCTGCGGCGCTCCTTCACGTACGCGAGGTGCGTCTTGTAGGGCTCCGCCTTGGCCAGGGCCGGGGGGTTCGCCTTGTCGCGACCGGCCGGGAGACCGGAGTGCGGCGAGTCGATCGTCTCGGGGATCTCGTCGTCGGGGATGCCCGCCGCGAAGTAGCGGACGGTCTCGTTGCCCAGGGCGTCCCAGTACGACACGGCGACGCGATCGGCGTGGAAGCCGTGGTCCTGCTCGCCCATGGGGCCCGCGCCGACGCGCGAGCCACGGATGGCATTGCCTCCAGTGGCCATGTCAGATCTCCGCGAATTTGGTCAGCAGACCGAGACCGACGATGGTGACGAACCACACCAGCGCGAGCACGATCGTGAAACGGTTGAGGTTGCGTTCGGCGAGGCCCGACGAACCGAGGGCGGAGCTCATGCCGCCGCCGAACATGTCGGACAGACCGCCGCCGCGACCCTTGTGGAGCAGGATGAGGAGGGTCAGCAGGAGGCTGGTGATGCCCAGGAGCACCTGCAGGACGAACTCGAGAATCTGCACAGTCGAAAGCCTTTCGTAGCGATCGGGTCGACCGCACAAGCGACAAGTATACGGGGAGGCGCCCCAGACGCACGGATGCCCGCGGCGAAGAGCCGCGGGCACCCGAGTCGGTGTCAGACGCCGACGTGCTTCTGGAAGCGGATGATCGCGGCGAACTCGTCGACGACGAGGCTCGCGCCACCCACCAGGGCACCGTCGACATCGGGCTCGCGCATGAAGCCGGCGATGTTGCCCGACTTCACCGAGCCGCCGTAGAGCACGCGGGTGCGCGCTGCGGCGTCGGCGCCGAGCTTGTCGGCGACGACGGCGCGGAGCTTCGCACAGACCTCCTGGGCCTGATCGGGCGTGGCCGCCTGGCCCGAGCCGATGGCCCAGACCGGCTCGTACGCCACGACGATGTCGGCATCCGCTGCGACACCCTCGAGAGCGACCTCGAGCTGACCGACGGGAACGGCGCTGGCACCGAACTTCTCGAGGTCTTCCGAGGTCTCGCCGACGCAGATGACCGGGACGAGACCGTGGCGCAGGGCCGCCTGGGTCTTCGCCGCGATGACCTCGTCGGTCTCGTGGTGGAACTGGCGACGCTCGGAATGACCGATGATCACGTACTTAGCGTCGAGCTTGGCCAGGAACTGACCCGAGATCTCGCCGGTGTACGCGCCGGAGTCGTGGGCCGAGAGGTCCTGGCCACCGAGGGCGAAGTCGATCTTGTCGGCGTCGAGCAGCGTCTGCACGGTGCGGAGGTCGGTGAACGGCGGGAAGACCGCGACCTCGACGCTTCCGGTCTCGTGCTTGGCCTCCTTCAGCGTCCAGTGCAGCTTCTGGACGAACGCGACCGCCTGCAGGTGGTCGAGGTTCATCTTCCAGTTGCCGGCGATGAGGGGGGTTCTGGTCACTGCCATCCGAGGACCTCCAGTCCGGGGAGCTTCTTGCCTTCGAGGAACTCCAGGCTGGCGCCGCCACCCGTGGAGATGTGGCCGAACGCCTCGTCGGCGAAGCCGAGCTGACGCACGGCCGCGGCGGAGTCGCCACCGCCGACGACGCTGAGGCCGTCGACCTCGGTGAGCGCCTGGGCGACGGTCTTGGTGCCGGCCTCGAACGCCTTCATCTCGAACACGCCCATGGGGCCGTTCCAGAAGACGGTGCGCGAGCCGCGGATGGCGTCCGCGAAGATCTCCGCGGTGCGGGGGCCGATGTCGAGGCCCAGACCCGAGGCACCGAACGCGGTGTCCTCGAGGGCGTCGCTGTCGGCGACCACGTGCTCGGCGTCCGCCGAGAACGACGCCGCGACGACCGCGTCGACGGGGAGCACGATCTCGACGCCGCGCTCCTTCGCCGTGGCGAGGTAGCCCTTCACGGTGTCGATCTGGTCCTGTTCGAGCAGGCTCGAGCCGACCTTGTGCCCCTCGGCGACGAGGAAGGTGAACATCATGCCCCCGCCGACGAGGAGCTTGTCCACGCGCGGGAGCAGGTGCTCGATGACACCGAGCTTGTCGCTGACCTTCGAGCCGCCGAGCACGACCGTGTAGGGGCGCTCGGGGTTCTCGGTGAGCCGGTCGAGGACCTCGAGCTCCTTCTGGATGAGAAGGCCCGCGGCCGAGGGCACCAGCTGGGCGAGGTCGTAGACGCTCGCCTGCTTGCGGTGCACAACGCCGAAGCCGTCCGAGACGAGGGCGTCGCCGAGACCGGCGAGCTCGCGCGCGAAGGCCTGACGCTCGGACTCGTCCTTCGAGGTCTCCCCCGCGTTGAAGCGGAGGTTCTCGATGACGGCGACCTCGCCGTCCTCCAGCGAGGCCACGGCATCCTGAGCCGATTCGCCCACCGTGTCGCGAGCGAACGCGACCGGCTGGCCGAGCAGCTCGGACAGGCGCTGCGCGACCGGCTCGAGGGAGTACTTCGGGTCGGGCGCCCCGTCGGGGCGGCCCAGGTGCGAGCACACGACCACACGCGCGCCGGCGTTGATCAGTGCGTTGAGGGTCGGCAGCGACGCGCGCACGCGGCCATCGTCCGTGATGATCCCGTCCTTGAGGGGAACGTTGAGATCACAACGGACGATGACGCGCGTGCCGGCCAGCGACCCCAGCGAATCGAGGGTGCGCAGAGCCATGAAGGATTACAGGCGCTCGGCGACGTACTCGGTCAGGTCGACGAGACGGTTGGAGTAGCCCCACTCGTTGTCGTACCACGACGAGACCTTGACGAGGTTGCCGCTGACGTTGGTCAGCTCCGCGTCGAAGATCGAGGAGTGCGGGTTGCCCTGGATGTCGCTCGAGACGATCGGGTCCTCGGTGTACTGCAGGATGCCGTTGAGGCGACCCTCGGCGGCGGCCGTCTTGTAGGCCTCGTTGACCTGGTCGACGGTCAGGCCCTCGGTGGGCGTGATGATCGTGAGGTCGACGATCGAGCCGGTGGGAACCGGAACGCGGTACGACGAGCCGCTGAGCTTGCCGTTGAGCTCGGGCAGCACCAGGCCGATGGCCTTGGCGGCACCGGTCGAGGCGGGGACGATGTTGATCGCCGCGCCGCGCGCACGACGCAGGTCGCTGTGCGGGCCGTCCTGCAGGTTCTGGTCGGCCGTGTAGGCGTGAGCGGTCATCATGAAGCCGCGCTCGATGCCGAAGGCCTCGTTGAACACCTGGGCGAGGGGCGCCAGGCAGTTCGTGGTGCACGACGCGTTCGAGATGATGACGTCGGTCTCGGGGTTGTAGGTCTCTTCGTTGACGCCCATGACGATGGTCGCGTCGTCGCCCGTGGCGGGCGCCGAGATGAGGACCTTCTTGGCCCCACCGGTGATGTGCTTCTTGGCGTCTTCGGCCTTGGTGAAGCGACCGGTGGACTCGATGACGATGTCGACACCCAGCTCGCCCCAGGGGAGGTTGGCCGGGTCGCGCTCTTCGAAGACCTTGATGGTCTTGTCGCCGACGGTGATGGAGTCTGCGGTGTACGAGACGTCCTCGGTCAGCACGCCGCCGACGGAGTCGTACTTGAGGAGGTGCGCCAGCGACTTGTTGTCGGTGAGGTCGTTCACCGCCACGATTTCGAGGTCGGCACCCTGCGCGAGAGCCGCGCGGAGGTAGTTGCGTCCGATACGGCCGAAGCCGTTGATTCCGATCTTGACGGTCACGGAATTTCTCCTGAATCAGTTGTGCGCGATAAGCGCGTGATTGCGGTGTTTCGCTGGCGGACAACGGCGTCCCGGTGGGTGTCCCACCGGGACGCCGCACCGTTTACGACAGTACCAGCAGACCCGTGGTCTTCTCTCGGGCGGCCGCGAAGCGCTTCTGGGCGTCGTCCCAATTCGCAATGTTCCAGAACGCCTTCACGTAATCCGCGCGGACATTCTTGTAATCGAGGTAGTAGGCGTGCTCCCAGACGTCGAGGAGGAGCAGCGGAACGGTGCCCGCGACGATCTGACCCTGCTGGTCGAAGAACTGCTGGATGACGAGGTTCTCGCCGATCGAGTCCCAGAACAGACCCGCCCAGCCCGAGCCCTGCACGCCGAGGGCGGCGGCGGTGAACTGCGCGCGGAAGGCGTCGAACGACCCGAACTGGTCGTCGATGGCCGACTCCAGGTCGCCGGTGGGCTTGTCGCCGCCGTTGGGCGAGAGGTTCGTCCAGAAGATCGAGTGGTTCGTGTGGCCGCCGAGGTTGAACGCGAGGTCCTTCTGCAGGCGGTTGATGTTCGCGAAATCGCCCTTCTCACGCGCTTCGGCGAGGAGGTCGAGAGTGGTGTTCGCACCGTTGACGTAGGTCTGGTGGTGCTTGCTGTGGTGCAGCTCCATGATGGTCGCACTGATGTGCGGCTCCAGCGCCGAGTAGTCGTAGGGCAGTTCGGGCAGCGTGTACTTCGCCATGATCTCAACTTCCGAATCGGGCGCTGCCGAGACCTCTTCGCCGTGACGACGTGCCGAGGGATCGAGCAGCGAGGGTGACGATTTCATCCTACTGAGGGCCAACCACGGCGCACCGGGGTTGCTTCCCCGAATGACGGAAGATAGTCGCCCGGGCGCGTCGGGCAGGAACAGGCTCGGGATGCCGGGACCTGCGGCATCCGGTCACCGTCTCGCGCTCAGTCCTCGGCACCCACCGGAACCGCGGCCTCGGGGCCGGGGATGCCCACGGTCACCGTCTCGCGCTCAGTCCTCGGCACCCACCGGAACGGCGGCCTCGGTGCCGGGGATGCCCTCGACCTCGGCCTTCTTGTCGGCCATCGCCAGGAGGCGGCGGATGCGGCCGGCGACGGCGTCCTTGGTGAGGGGCGGGTCGGCGTGGTGGCCGAGCTCGTCGAGCGACGCGTCGCGGTGCGCCAGGCGCAGCTCCCCCGCCTGCTGCAGGTGGTCGGGGACGTCGTCGCCCAGGATCTCGAGGGCACGCTCCACGCGGGCGCACGCGGCGACCGCGGCCTGCGCCGAACGGCGGAGGTTCGCGTCGTCGAAGTTGACGAGGCGGTTGACACCCGCGCGCACCTCGCGGCGCTGGCGCATCTGGTCCCACTCGCCCGCGGTGCGGCGCGCACCCATCTCGTACAGAGCGCCGCGGATGGCTTCTCCGTCGCGCACGACCACGCGCGGGACGCCGCGCACCTCGCGGGCCTTGGCCGGGATGCCGATGCGGTGACCGGCACCGACGAGGGCCATGGCCGCCTCGGAGGAGGGGCACGAGATCTCCAGGGCGGCGGAACGGCCCGGGTCGCTCAGCGTGCCCGCGGCGAGAAACGCCCCGCGCCAGATGGCGCTGAGGTCGGGGCGCGAGCCCGTCGTGAGCTTGTTCGGCAGACCGCGCACGGGGCGGCGGCGCTGGTCGAGCAGCCCCGTCTGCCGCGCGAGGGTCTCGCCCGCCTCGATCACCCGCACCGCGAACAGACCGCCCGTGCGCCCTCCGGAACCCTGCACGTGGTGCAGTTCGGGACGCACGCCGTAGAGCTCCATGAGGTCGCGAGCCACGCGGCGCGCGAGGATGTCGGAGTCGAGCTCGGCCTCCACCGCGACACGGTTGGCGATGGAGTGCAGACCGCCGGAGAAGCGCAGGAGGGCCGTCAGCTCGGCGACGCGCGCGGTCGGGCGCGGGTCGCGAACGGTGATGAGTTCGGCCTTCACGTCGGCGGTCAGCGGCACGGTTCTCCTCGGGTGGGGGCGGCGGGGACGACGGTACAGCCTACTCGCGACCGAGGTCGCGGTGAGCCACACGGACGGCCACCCCGGGCACATCGGACAGACGTGCAGCCAACTCCCGGGCCATCACGACCGAGCGGTGCTTGCCCCCGGTGCAGCCCACCGCCACGACGGAATGCCGCTTGTTCTCGCGCTGGTAGCCCTCCATGACGGGGCGCAATGCCGCCGCGTACGCGTCGAGGAAGTCGGCCGCGCCGTCCTGAGCCAGCACGTATTCCCGCACGCGCGGGTCTTCTCCGGTGAGGGCGCGCAGCTCGTCGTTCCAGAAGGGGTTCGGGAGGAACCGCATGTCGGCGACGAGGTCGACGTCGGGCGGCAGCCCGTACTTGAATCCGAAGCTCATCAGCGTCACGGTGTGCCTCGCGGCGCCCTCCTCGCCGAACAGCGACACCGTGCGGAGCGAGAGCTGGTGCACGTTGAGCGCCGAGGTGTCGATCACGACGTCGGCGGCCTCGCGCACGGGGGCGAGCCTCTCCCGCTCACGCCGGATGCCGTCGAGGATCGTGCCGTCGTACTGCAGGGGGTGCGGCCGGCGCACCGCCTCGAACCGTCTCACGAGCACCGCGTCACTGGCATCCAGGAACACCACCCGCACCTGCCGGTTGGCCTGCAGGGTCCGCATCGCCTCGGGCAGATCGCCGAAGAGCGAGCGACCGCGCACGTCGACCACGACCGCCACCCGCGGGACAGCCCCGCCGGCCAGCTCGGTGAGCTCGAGCAGGGGGCGCAACATGCGCGGCGGAAGGTTGTCGACCACGTACCAGTCGAGGTCTTCGAGGGCGTTCGCGACCGTGGATCGCCCGGCCCCCGACATGCCCGTGACGATCAGCACCTCTCCTGGCTCGTCGTCGCGTGCCGGTTCCATGGCGATCGCCTCCCGTCGTTGCGTCCAGCCTACCGAGCCAGGTGCGTGTGGATGGCCTCGGCCAGGGTCGGACCGATGCCGGGCAGCGCCGTGATCTCGTCGGCTGAGGCGTTCTTCAGTGCCGAGACCGACCCGAAATGACGCAGCAGCGCCTTGATACGCGCGTCTCCCAGACCGGGCACCTCGGCGAGCACGCTCGTGATGTCGCGCTTGCGGCGCTTGCGCTGGTGCACGATCGCGAACCGGTGGGCCTCGTCGCGCAAGCGCTGCAGCAGGTACAGCGCCTCCGAGGTGCGCGGCAGGATCACGGGGTACTCCTCCCCCGGAAGCCAGACCTCCTCGAGGCGCTTGGCGATGCCGCACAACGCGATCTCCTCGTGCCCGGCGTCGGCCAGGGCGCGGGCCGCGGCGGCGACCTGGGGCTGGCCGCCGTCCACGACGAGCAGCTGGGGCCGGTAGGCGAACCGCGGCCGCTTGCGGGCGGTCACCACCTCGCCGTCGGCCGTCGCCTCTTCGGAGTCGGGGGCGGCCACGATCGCCCCGTCGATCGTCTCGGGCTCGATCTCGTCGGGTCGGTCGAGATAGGCGAGGCGCCGCGTGAGCACCTGGTACATCGAGTCGGTGTCGTCGGTCGTCTCGGCCACCCCGAAGGAGCGGTACTGGTCCTTGCGCGGCAGCCCGTCCTCGAACACCACCATGGATGCGACGACGTTGGTGCCCGCGAGGTGCGAGATGTCGAAGCACTCGATGCGCAGCGGCGCCTCGGTCATGCCGAGCGCCTCCTGCAGGTCGGTGAGGGCCTGCGACCGGGCGACGTAGTCGCTCGTGCGACGGGTCTTGTGCAGCATGAGCGCCTGCTGTGCGTTCAGGGTCGCGGTCTTCAGCAGGTCGGCCTTGCGGCCGCGCTGGGCCACCTGCAGGGTCACGGGGCGACCGCGTCGCTCGCGCAACCAGTCCTCGAGCTGCTCGGCGTCGTCGGGCAGCTCGGGAACGAGCACCTGCCGCGGGATGTCGCTCGCGTCGGCGTCGCCGTAGGTACGTTGCAGCACCTGATCGACGAGGTCGGCGCCCGAGATGTCGATCTCCTTCTCGATCGTCGTCGCCCGCACACCGCGCACGCGACCGCCGCGCACGACGAAGTGCTGCACGGTCGCGGCGAGCTCGTCCTCGGCGATGCCGAACAGATCGGCGTCCGTGTCGGCGGCGAGAACCAGGGCGCTCTTGCCGAGCACCGCGTCGATCGCCTGCAGACGGTCGCGATAGTGCGCGGCGGACTCGTAGTCCATCGCCGCCGAGGCCTCTTTCATGCGGGAGGTCAGCTCTTTCGCGAAGCGCTGGTCACCGCCCGACATGAAAGCGACGAAGTCGTTCACGATCGCGCGGTGCTCCTCGATCGTCACCTTCATCGAGCAGGGGCCGCCGCAGCGCCCGATCTGGCCCGGGAAGCAGGGCCGGCCGGACGCCATCGCCTTCTTGTACGACGAGTCGCTGCAGGTGCGGATCGGGAAGACCTTGATCATCAGGTCGATCGTGTCGTGCACCGCCCACACCTTGGGATACGGCCCGAAGTACTTCGCTCCGCGGATCTTCGGATTGCGCGTGACGATCACCCGGGGCGCCTCGTCGGCGAGGGTGATCGCCATGAAGGGATACGACTTGTCGTCTTTGTAGCGAACGTTGAAGGGCGGGTCGAACTCCTTGATCCACATGTACTCGAGCTGCAAAGAGTCGATGTCGCTGGGCACGACCGTCCACTCCACGCTCGCCGCGGTCGTGACCATCCGGCGCGTGCGCTCGTGCAGGGAGTGCAGGGGCGCGAAATAGTTCGACAGGCGTGCGCGGAGGTTCTTCGCCTTGCCGACGTACAGCACGCGCCCCTCGGCGTCGCGGAAGCGATAGACCCCCGGGTTGGTGGGGATCTCGCCGGCCTTGGGGCGGTACGAGAGGTGCGACACCCGTTCTCGGGATGCCACGCTCAGCCCGCCGCGCTCACGAGCTCTCGCTCGGCGTCACCGGTGGCGACCGCGGCGGTGTTGCGCTGCGTGCCGGTACGGCCGGTCTCGAGGAGCTCCGCCAGGAAGGCACCGGTGTGGCTGCCCTCCACCTTCGCGACCTGCTCGGGAGTGCCGGTGGCCACGATCGTGCCGCCGCCGGCGCCGCCCTCGGGACCGAGGTCGATGACCCAGTCCGAGCTCTTGATCACGTCGAGGTTGTGCTCGATCACGATCACCGTGTTGCCCTTGTCGACGAGGCCGTTCAGCACCTTGAGCAACAGCGAGACGTCCTCGAAGTGCAGACCCGTCGTGGGCTCGTCGAGCACGTAGATCGAGCGGCCGTTGCTGCGCCGCTGGAGCTCGGTCGCGAGCTTCACGCGCTGCGCCTCGCCACCCGACAGCGTGGTCGCCGACTGCCCGAGACGCACGTAGCCGAGACCCACGTCGACGAGGGTCTTGAGGTAGCGGTGGATCGCCTGGATGGGCTCGAAGAACTCCGCCGCCTCCGAGATGGGCATCTCGAGCACCTCGGCGATGTTCTTGCCCTTGTAGTGCACCGACAGGGTGTCGCGGTTGTACCGCTTGCCGTGGCACACCTCGCAGTCGACGTACACGTCGGGCAGGAAGTTCATCTCGATCTTCAGCGTGCCGTCGCCGGAGCACGCCTCGCAGCGCCCGCCCTTGACGTTGAAGCTGAAACGCCCGGCCTGATAGCCGCGGACCTTCGCCTCGGGCGTCTCGGCGAAGAGGCTGCGGATCCGGTCGAACACGCCCGTGTACGTCGCCGGGTTCGAGCGCGGGGTGCGGCCGATGGGCGCCTGGTCGACGTGCACGACCTTGTCGAGGTTGTCGAGACCGGTCACGCGCGTGTGCTTGCCCGGAACGCGTCGCGCCCCGTTGAGCTTGGAGGCGAGGACTTCGTACAGGATGCCGTTCACCAGCGTCGATTTGCCCGAACCGCTCACGCCGGTCACCGAGGTCAGCACGCCGAGGGGGAAGTCGGCGGTGACGTTCTTCAGGTTGTTCTCGCGCGCGCCGACCACCGTCACCTGGCGCTTCTTGTCGATCTTCCGGCGCTTCTTCGGCGCCTCGATCGAGCGGCGCCCCGAAAGGTAGGCCCCCGTGAGCGAACGGTCGTCGTCGAGGAGCTCGGCGAGCGGACCGGAGTGCACGACGTTGCCCCCGTCGACGCCCGCGCGGGGTCCGATGTCGACGACCCAGTCGGCCGCGTGGATGGTCTCTTCGTCGTGCTCGACCACGATGAGGGTGTTGCCGAGGTCGCGGAGCGTCTCCAGGGTCTGGATGAGTCGACGGTTGTCGCGCTGGTGCAGACCGATCGAAGGCTCATCGAGCACGTAGAGAACGCCGGTCAGGCCCGAGCCGATCTGCGTGGCGAGGCGGATGCGCTGCGCCTCGCCGCCCGAAAGAGTGCCGGCCGCGCGGCCGAGGCTGAGGTAGTTCAGCCCCACTTGCAGCAGGAAGTCGAGGCGCGCGCGGATCTCGCGCAGCACCGCCGCGGCGATCGTCGCCTCGCGCTCGGTCAGCGTGAGCTGCGAGAAGAACTCGCGCGCGTCGGCCAGGCTCATGCGCGAGGCAGCCGCGATCGAGGTGCCGTCGACGAGGACGGAGAGCACCTCGGGCTTCAAACGGTCACCGTCGCAGACCGCGCACGGGACCTCGCGAAGGTACTCCGACCAGCGCTGGCGCTGGGTGTCGGACTCGGCCTGCAGGTACTGACGCTCGATGTAGGGCACCACGCCCTCGAAGCCCGACGAGTATCGCATCTCGCGGCCGTAGCGGTTCTTCCACTTGACCGTGACCTTGTAGTTCTCGCCGCGGAGCACCGCCTGCTGCACGTCGTGCGAGAGGTCTTTCCACGGGGTGTCGAGCGAGAACTTCAGGTCGCGGGCGAGGCCCTCGAGCAGACGCTCGTAGTACTGGAAGAGTCCCTTGCCCTGAGTGGTCCACGGGAGGATCGCACCGTCGCGGATCGACAGCTCCTCGTCGCCGAGCATGAGGTCGACGTCCACCGACATGCGGGTACCGAGGCCCGAGCACACGGGACACGCGCCGAAGGGGGCGTTGAACGAGAAGGTGCGGGGCTCGATCTCGGTGAGCTGCAGCGGGTGGCCGTTGGGGCACGCCAGCTTCTCGGAGAACGACTGCCAGGCGTCGTCGCCCTCTTCGTCGACGTAGTTGACCTGCATGATGCCGCCGGCGAGGCCCATCGCCGTCTCGACGGAGTCGGTCACCCGGCTGAGATTGTCTCCGGATGCCACGAGTCGGTCGACCACGACCGCGATGTCGTGCTTGTAGCTCTTCTTCAGCGTCGGGGGCTCGGCCAGCTGGACGAGCTCGCCGTCGACGACCGCGCGGGCGTAGCCCTTCGCGCTGAGCTCCTTGAAGAGGTCGACGAACTCGCCCTTCTTCTGGCTGACGACCGGAGCGACGATCTGGTACCGCGTCCGCTCGGGAAGCTCCATGAGCTGGTCGGCGATCTGCTGGACCGTCTGGCGCTGGATGCGCGCTCCGCAGTCGGGGCAGTGGGGCACGCCGACGCGGGCCCAGAGCAGACGCATGTAGTCGTGGATCTCGGTGATCGTGCCGACCGTCGAGCGGGGGTTGCGGTTGGTCGACTTCTGGTCGATCGAGACGGCGGGACTCAGCCCCTCGATGAAGTCGACGTCGGGCCGGTCGACCTGTCCCAGGAACTGACGGGCGTAGGCGCTGAGCGACTCGACGTACCGACGCTGTCCCTCGGCGAAGATGGTGTCGAAGGCCAGGCTCGACTTGCCCGAACCCGACAGACCGGTGAAGACGACGAGCGAATCGCGGGGGATGTCGAGGTCGACGTTCTTCAGGTTGTGGACGCGCGCGCCCCGGACACTCAGCTTTCCGCTGGTACCGGAATTCGCGGACGACGAGGGCTGGGCGACAGGAACGATGGGCACCTGTTAAGTCTAGGTCGGACCTCCGACATCGGCCCCGGGTTCGCCCCGAGCGCACGGATGTGCGAGAGTGCGACGTCCCTCCGGCCGCCCCTTTCGGGCGAGCCCGGGCCTTAGTCGCGCGGCGACCCCGCAAAGGGGGCGAGCCCGTCGCGGAGAGCCGCGAGGGCCTCCTCGTCGACCCCGACCCGCGCCATGATCTTCGCCGGCACCTCGAGCGCTCGCGCGCGCAGCGCTCGCCCCTCGTCGGTGAGGTCGATGTCGAGGACGCGCTCGTCGTCGGCGCGGCGAGAGCGTGCGACCCTCCCCTGCGCCTCGAGTCGCTTGACCAGCGGAGACAGCGTCGCGGGCTCCATCGCGAGCTCGGCCGCGAGAGCGCCCAGCGAACGTGGGGCCTGTTCCCACAGCGCCAGCATGACGAGGTACTGCGGGTGGGTCAGTCCGAGTGGTTCGAGGACCGGGCGGTAGATCGACACCACGTTGCGCGCTGCCGTCACCAGGGCGAAGCACACCTGGTTCTCGAGCTTCAGCGGATCGTCCACGCGCCGTCCTTTCATTTCATTAGTACACTAATGATCATGACACGAAAAGATGCCGACCGCCCGCGCTTGCGCGAGCGCGTCCGCGACGCCGGGGGCTGGTACCAGTACCTCAACACCCGCCTCATCCGGGTCGCCGGTCCGGCGTCGGTCGGCCCCTACGAGACCACGCCCGAACCCGTGCGCACCGAGCGCCCGTGCCCCCTGTGCGGTCACGCGATGTCGGAGCACGGTGTCGATCGCTCAGGCCCCAAGCCGCTGCTGCACTGCCCCTGAGCACCGCGGTTCGCTCGGCTCATGACCGGTCAGCTCAGGACCGGTCTGCCCGCGTCGTCGAGCGGCCACCCGGGATTGACCGCGACCTCCCACGGATGACCGTCGGGGTCGACGAAGACGCCCGAGTAGCCGCCCCAGGCGGTCTCCGCCCCGGCGCGCGCCACCCGCGCTCCCGCCCCCTCGGCGTCGGCCAGGATCGCGTCGACCTCCGCAACCTCGCGGACGTTGTGGGCCAGCGTCACCCCGCCCCATCCCCCGGTGTCGGGAACGCCCGAGTCCGCGGCGAGTTTCGCGCGGTCCCAGAGCGCGACGACCATCCCGCCGGCATCGAAGAACGCCACCTCGCCCGCGACCGAGGACGGATGCTCCGTCCAGCCGAGCGCACGGTAGAAGGCGATCGCGCGCTCGAGTTCGCCGACCCCCAGGGTGACGAGCGTGACGCGCTGCTGCATGACGACCTCCCGAGCCCGGACGCTCGCCGACTCAGGCGTGACCCGCGCGCTCCATGGCGCGCAGCTCCTTCTTCATGTCCTGGACCTCATCGCGCAGGCGACCGGCCAACTCGAACTTGAGCTCAGCCGCCGCCGCGAGCATCTGCTGCGTCAGATCGGCAATCGTCGACTCGAGCTGATCCGCTCCCTCCGCCGCGATGCCGGTGCGGCGCAACGACGGCGTCGGCGACTTGCCCTTGCCGGCCTTGTCGTTGCGCGACAGCAGGTTCTTCGTGTCGGATGCCTCGCGGTTGAGAACCTCGGTGATGTCGGCGATCTTCTTGCGCAGCGGCTGCGGGTCAATGCCGTTCTCGAGGTTGTACGCGATCTGCTTCTCGCGACGCCGTTCGGTCTCCTCGATGGCGTTCGCCATCGAGTCCGTCATCTTGTCGGCGTACATGTGCACCTGTCCGGAGACGTTACGGGCGGCGCGACCGATCGTCTGGATCAGAGAGGTCCCGCTGCGGAGGAAGCCCTCCTTATCGGCATCCAGGATCGCCACCAGAGAGACCTCCGGAAGGTCGAGGCCCTCACGGAGGAGGTTGATGCCGACGAGCACGTCGTAGACGCCGGCGCGCAACTCGGTGAGCAACTCCACGCGGCGCAGGGTGTCGACGTCGGAGTGGAGGTAGCGCACGCGCACGCCGTGCTCGCCGAGGAAGTCGGTGAGCTCCTCCGCCATCTTCTTGGTCAGGGTGGTGACGAGGACGCGCTCGTCCTTCTCGACGCGGATGCGGATCTCTTCCAGGAGGTCGTCGATCTGCCCCTTCGAGGGCTTCACGATGATCTCGGGATCGACCAGCCCCGTCGGTCGGATGATCTGCTCGACGACCCCGTCGGCGATGCCCATCTCGTAGCGACCCGGCGTCGCCGACAGGTACACCGTCTGTCCGACGCGCTCCTTGAATTCGTCCCACCGCAGCGGGCGGTTGTCCATCGCGCTCGGCAAGCGGAAGCCGTGCTCGACGAGGGTGCGCTTGCGCGACGCGTCGCCCTCGTACATCGCGCCGATCTGCGGCACCGTCACGTGCGACTCGTCGATGACGAGCAGGAAGTCGTCGGGGAAGAAGTCGAGAAGGGTGTGCGGCGGGTCGCCCGGCATGCGGCCGTCCATGTGACGCGAGTAGTTCTCGATGCCGGAGCAGAAACCGAGCTGCTGCAGCATCTCGAGGTCGAAGGTCGTGCGCATCCGCAGCCGCTGCGCCTCGAGGAGCTTGCCCTGCGACTCGAACTCCTTCAGGCGCTCTTCGAGCTCGTGCTCGATCGTGCCGATCGCGCGCTGCACCGTCTCGGTGCCCGCGACGTAGTGCGACGCCGGGAAGATCGGCACGGAGTCCATCTTCTCGATGACATCGCCCGTGAGCGGGTGCAGCGTGTACAGCGCCTCGATCTCGTCGCCGAACATCTCGATGCGGATCGCGTACTCCTCGTACACGGGGATGATCTCGATCGTGTCGCCGCGCACGCGGAAGTTGCCGCGGGAGAAGTCGACGTCGTTGCGGTTGTACTGCATCGAGATGAACTTGCGGATCAAAGCGTCTCGGTCGTAGCGCTCCCCCACCTGCAGCGCGACCATCGCGCGCAGGTACTCTTCGGGCGCGCCGAGACCGTAGATGCACGAAACCGTCGAGACCACGACGACGTCGCGCCGCGACAGCAGGGAGTTCGTCGTCGAGTGCCGCAGACGCTCTACTTCGGCGTTGATCGAGCTGTCCTTCTCGATGAAGGTGTCCGTCTGGGGCACGTACGCCTCGGGCTGGTAGTAGTCGTAGTACGAGACGAAGTACTCGACGGCGTTGTTCGGCATGAGCTCGCGGAACTCGTTCGCCAGCTGCGCCGCCAGGGTCTTGTTGTGGGCGAGCACCAGTGTGGGCCGCTGCACCTGCTCGACGAGCCAGGCGGTGGTCGCCGACTTGCCGGTACCGGTCGCACCCAGCAGGACGACGTCGGTCTCGCCCGCGTTGATGCGCGCCGCGAGCTCGGCGATCGCCTGTGGCTGATCGCCGGACGGGCTGTATTCGCTGATGACCTCGAAGGGACGGACGGAACGCGTGGCCTGCATGGTTCCAGCGTAGGCGGGGCCTCCGACATCGGGGTCGGGTTGCGTTCGCCGTGGGCGAGCGCGCGGTGTCCCACCCCCGTTCAGGCGCTTCGCGTCAGACGCTCCCACAGCTCGTCGACCTGCCGGCGCGTGGCATCCATGTCCGTCGCGGTGTCGATGACGACGTCGGCCAGAGCTCTGCGCTCCTCGTCGCTCGCCTGCGAGCCGATGCGCGCCCGGGCGTCGGCCTCCGTCAGGCCGCGGTTCTCGACCAGCCGACGCACGCGCAGCTCGGTGGGGGAATCGGCCACCACGACGAGGTCCCATGCGTCGCCGGCGCGCGCCTCCGCGAGCAGGGGGACGTCATAGACGACCACCGCGGCCGGATCCGCGGCGAAAGCGGCCTCGAATCGGCGCTGCGACTCCGCCCGCACCGCCGGATGCACGAGCGCGTTCAGTCGCGCGAGACGCTCGGGGTGCCCGAAGACCAGCGTCCCCAGCGCCGCGCGATCGAGGGAGCCGTCGGAACGGAGCACGTCGCCGCCGAACGCCCCGGCGATCTCGTCGAGAACCGGGGAGCCCGGTGACTGCACCTCCCGCACGATCGCGTCCGCATCGACGATGACGGCTCCGTGGTCGGCGAGCAGGGCGGCGATGGTGGACTTGCCGGAGGCGATCCCACCCGTCAGCGCGAGAAGAGGCACCCGACGAGGATGCCACACCTCGTCCGCCGCGCTCGCGAGGAGGCGTTTCGTCGCGCGGTCGTCTAGCATTCCCCCAGGCCGCACCCCCGATCCGGCCGACGAAAGCTCCGCCATGACCGCTGCCCACACCACCGTCGTGATCGAGGACGACCTCGACATCCGCCTGCTCGTGACGACCGTGCTCGAGGGGGCCGGGTACACCGTCCACGCGGCCGCGACGGGTCTGGACGGGATCGAACTCGTCCGTCGGCACGATCCCGTGGTGACCACGCTCGACGTCAGCATGCCGGGGATCGACGGCTTCGAGACTGCGCGGCGCATCCGCGCGTTCAGCGACACCCGCATCATCATGGTCAGCGCCCGCGCCGACGAGAGCGAACAGCGCGCGGGCCGCGAGGCCGGCGCCGACGACTACCTCACCAAGCCGTTCCGCCCGCGCGAGCTGCGCCAGCGGGTCACCGACCTGGCGCGCGCCGCCTCCGGCTGAGACCGTCGTCAGGCGAGGCCGAACGCCTGCTCCCCCGTCGCGGCCGCGTGCGCCGCCGCCTCATCGGCCCGGCTCGTGAGCGCCTCCGAGTGATATCCGTGATCGGCGCTCAGCGCCATCCCGACCCCCACCGCGGGGACGACGGCCGCGCCCAGTCGGGCCAGATCCGCGACCACCCGCTCGTGCAGGATCCGCGCCGCCCGGCGCACGTCCGTCGTGGGCGTCGTGGTGAACGCGACCGCGAGGCCGCCGGCATCCGTCTCCCCCACCAGGGCCATCGTCGGCGCGTGCCGACGCACGGAAGCCCGCACCTCGGAAGCGAGTCGCTCCGCGTCGTCGGGCCCGAAGGCGACCGCGACGCGCTTGAGGTCGTCGATCCGGATGCCGATCACGCAGACGCCCTCGCCGGCGTGCTCGGCGCGCTCGCAGACGATGGCGAGAGTGGCCTCGAACGACTCGCGGAAGAGCACCCCGTGGGCGTCCACCGAGAGCCTCCGGTTCTCGGACGTCCCCCTCAGGGCCGATTCGTTCGCGCGGAGCGCCGAGGTGACCACGACCGCGGCGATGAGCAGCGAGATCGTGAGGAATGCCGACACGCGCGTGTCGAACGCGTTGCGGAACAGCTCGCTGTCCGGCCCCAGCCAGAGGAACACCACGGACCGCGCGACGAACCACACCGTCTCCACCGCGAGCACCACGGTCAGCCCCGACGAGCTCCACCGTCGGGCGATGGCACCGCGGCGCGTCTCGACGGCCCCGGTCGCCGCGAACACCGCGTTGCCGAGGAAGAACGGCACGGCTCCCGCCCACGACCCGCCCTCGGGGCCCGCCGCCAACGCGGCCACGATCACGACGACAACGGTCGCCGCCATCACGAGAGCGGGCCCGCGCACCGACCTGCCGTTGAAGGCCACGCAGCCCAACCAGATGAAGCCCGTCGCGGCGACGAAGGCCCCGTTGCCGAGGGCCACCGCGACGTACACGTCGGGCAGCAGCAGCCAGGCCAGATAGCAGGTCGCCGCGAACGTTCCCGACAGGTACGCGCTCGCCCACAACCGGCCCGGAAGCGCGTCCTTCAGCATGAGGGTGTCGAGCAGGTACATCACGGTCGAGGCGACGATGACGAGCGTCGCGGCGGCCTGCAGGGTTAGAACGTCGAGGTTCACGGGGTCTCCCTCGGATCGCGGGGCAGCCGCACGGTGAAGGTCGCGCCCTCGCCGGCCGCCGTGCGCACGGTGATCTCGCCGCCGTGGGCGCGGATGAGGTCTCGGCTGATCGCGAGGCCCAGCCCGCTGCCGTGCGTCGAGGATTTGCGGACGGCGTCCCCCCGGAAGAACCTCTCGAACAGACGCGCCTGTTCGCTCGCGCTGATGCCCGGACCGTCGTCGGCGATCACGATCGTGACCGCGTGCGCATCGCCGCCCACCGAGACGGTGACCGACCCCCCGCGCGGGTTGTACTTGACGGCGTTCGACAGCAGGTTGTCGACGACCTGACGAACGCGGCGCCCATCGACCATCGCCTGCGACGCCACGAGGTCGTCGGACACGATCCGGATGCCGTGATCCTGCGCCCGCGGGGCGATCGACTCGATCGCCGAGCGCACGATGGCCGAGACGTCGGTCGGGCGCAGCTCGAGCTCGACGCCGAATCCCTCCCGCGCGGTCGACGACACCGCGAGGATGTCGGCGACGAGTTCGAGCAATCGCGAGGCGTTGCGCTCGGCGACCTCGAGCCTCTCGCGGGTGCCACGGCCGAGCGCATCGTCGTCGAGCGCCAGGTCGAGGTAGCCGATGATCGAGGTCAGCGGTGTGCGCAGTTCGTGCGAGACGCTGGCCACGAGATCCTCCCGGGCGCGACGCGCCTGCTCCTCGACCGTGACGTCGCGCGAGACGACCACGCCCCCGCCGTCTCCGGACTCGCTGGCGGGGAGGCGGCGCGAGGTGATGCTGAGCGCCCGCCGGTCCTCACCCGGCAGTCCGTACCAGACCAGCTCTCCCTCGAACACCTCGCCCGCGCGCGCTCGCGCGAGCGGTGCCGCCTCGGGGGCGATCGCCGTCGACCCGTCGGCGGCGAAGACGGCGATCTCCCGCCCGAAGGCGTCCGTGCTGTTCAGCAGCTGCCCGTGGGCGGTGTTGGTGACGGCGAAGTCCCCGGTCGGCGTGATGCGCGTCACGCCGAAGTCGACGGCATCCAGAACCTCGGTCACGAGATCCTCCTGCCGACGCGCGCGATCGAGGGCGCGGCGGAGTTCGGCGGACTGCTTCTCGAGAAGAGCGCGCTGAGCGCGTCCGCGGCGCGCGGTGAGCGCGGCCATCGACGACAGCGCCGCCACCGTGAAGGGCAGCACCAGGGTGGAGGCGGCGAAGCGCTGCAGGTCGTCCGTGGTGACCTGGTGGATCAGCACGACCGACACCGTCACCGAGACGGCGACCACCCCGCGGAGTCCGAAGACGGTGCCGATCCAGATGGCCGGGAAGGTCCACAGCAGACCGAGGCCCGCCGCCGGCGCGCTCTCGCGCATCACCGCGATGGCCATGACGTCGATGATCGGCAGCGTCCCGACCACCCACCGGGGAGTCCGCTGCCAGGGCACCAGAACCGCGGCGATCGCCCCGCCGAAGACGAGCGCACTTCCGGCCACGAACAGGGTCGCGTGCACGACCTGGCCGACGACGATCGCCACGATGACACCGAGCAGGGTGGCGGCGGCGAGCAGAGTCTGACTCGCCACGATGCTGCGGCGCAGACCGAAGCTCTCGCTCGGGATCGGGGGCGCCATGGCCTCGACGATAGCGTTCCGTCACGGCCCGACATCGCCGACGGCCTCCGGCACGCCGGTCAGTCCGCGCCGGTGATCCCCTCGACGACGTCAGAAGCCGAAGTCGCCGCCGAAATCGCCGCCGAAGTCCGCTCCCCCGGCATCCATCGCTCCGGGGTCGGCGGCTCCTGCATCGGCGGGCCCGTCCGACGCCGCACCATCGGCGTAGCCGGCGTCGTAGCCCGGATCGAACATCGCGCTCACGAGAGCGGAGCCGACCACGTACCCGCCGATGGTGCCGAGCATCGACGCCCCGAGCATCGAACCGAATCCCGGTCCGTTCGAGAAGCCCCGGCCACCGAAGGTGCGCTCCATGAAGCCGGGCTGGGAGTACTCGGCGCGCGTGGCCGCCCGGGCCAGGGAGGCGGGGTCGTCGCTGGAGGGGCGTTCCGAGGGTGCCAGCCCCGACGACAACTCGGCGAGGACCTGCTGCCGCTGCGCCGGCGTGAGGCGCCCGAAGGCCTCGGCGTGCACCTGTTCGACGGTCTCAGGAGGAGCGGTCCGCAGAAGGTACCGGTATCGCTCGATCGCCTGGCGATCGTCCTCGGACCCGGATGCCGCGGGGGCAGTCCCCGCACCCGGTGCCGGCGGGGGCGCGTAACGGCCGTCAGCATCACGAGAGCCGCTCGCGGGCGCCTGCGACGGCGTCTGCGCCGATCGCCGTGACGCGTCGTCACCGGAGCCGAACAGTCGGTCGAAAAAGCCCATGCCCTTGCCTCTCGGATCGTGTGCTCCGAACGCTAGACCTCGGGCCTGGGCGGTGACGGAGGGTTGTGCGACACGGCGGCGACGTGCCAGAGCAGCGAGCGGTGCTCGCTCGGTGACCCGCGCGCACGGCTCGCCCGCCGCACACGTCCCCGCGCGTCCGCGCTCATCCCCGTCGCGCCACCGCTGCACTCGTCCACCGGGCGTACAGCGCCCACGGATCGTCGACGCCCGCGGCGAGCTCCGCCACGTGCGCGTCGAGCGCCGCACTCCTGCGGAACCACTCCGTCCGACCGAAGCGTTCATCGGCGAACTGACCGTGGCGCCGGCGCTCGACCAGGCGGTCGCCCCGCTCGAAGGCGAGGAGTTCGTCGTGCCAGATGGCCGAAAGCCGCTGGCGCGGGCTCGCCGTGGTGCCGATCTTGACGCGGTCGCCGAAACGGAGGTAGTACACCACGTCGACCCGCGGCGGAGGAAGCTCGCCGTCGACGGGCTCCCCGTGACGCCACTCGCACACCGCGCACAGCCACCCGCTCGGCCACCGCACCCCCAGTCGCGACCCGCACAGACGACAGGGGGTCGGAAGAAGATCGGTCACCCCGTCGCCCGCCGAGACCCACTCGGCGCTGACCGCCAGATGCCACGCGCACAGTGCCACCGGAGCGAGCGGGTCCGCTCGCTCCGGACAGTCCCTTACCAGGCAACCGGGCAGGGCGCCGTCGGGCACAGCGCCGGCGGGCGCAGTGCCGTCGGGCACAGCGCCGGCGGGCGCAACGCAATCCGGCTCGGACGAATCGGGGGCGGGCATGCGCTCACGCTACGCCCGACCCCCGACATCGTCTCAGTCCTCGAGAACCGGCGCCTCCAGCACGAGGAACAGACCCGCGTACGGGCGCAGCTCCAAGGAGAAGCTCTGCAGTTCATCCACGCGCCCCACGGCTTCGCCGGTCGCGGCGTCGATCGCGGTGCTCTGCGGCACGAGCCACTCCGAGCGCACGGTGCCCTCGATGGTCTCACCCGAGAAGTTCAGCACTGTGATCTGCAGCGGCGCCGACTCGTCGCGACGGTCTCCCCCGTCGAGGCGGTGCACCATCACGAGCATGCTCGGGTGTCCGACCTGCGGGATGTCGACCTGCGAGGCGATGGCAATGCCGTTCTCGCTGCGGATGCGCAGGATCTCGCGCAGTCCCGAGAGGAAGGACTCGGGGTCCTCCTGCTGACGGCCCAGCGAACCGTACAGCGAACGCGCGCGCGGCACGCCCGACATCGACGAGGCCGCGTCGGGTGCCACGTCCAGCAGGTCGTGCGCTCCGCGCTCGATCCACCGCGTGTCCCCCGTCGCGATCAGGTGCCGCACGTCGTCGGGGGGCAGCGTGAGCGACCCCGTCAGGTCCCACCCCGAGAGCGCGAACACTCCCGGCTGCCAGGAGTTATACTTCGCCAGCAGCAGGTGCGCGTCGCGGATCGCCGGGATGTCCTCGTCGGAAATCTCTTCGAGGGTGGCTTTGCCCTGCGTGGCGGCGATGAGGGATGCCGACGTGCACGCAATCCCGTTCTGCGTGAAGACGAGGTTGTAGTCGGCGTCGACCGTGAGCTTTTCCGTCAGTTCGGCCCGCACCATCTCGGCGATCTCGCCGCCCGTGTGCTCCTCGTGACGGAACGGGTAGACCGTGTCGCGGTGCGTGGTCGTCCAGTGGACCAGCTCGTAGGTCAGCTCGTCGTGGTTCTGCATCCCGTGCACGAGTTGCACGGGTTCGACGCCGGTCTCGAGCGCCGTGGTGAGCGCGAGACGCAGGAACTCGGTGTTCGCCGTGGCCAGGGCGTGATGATAACCGGGACGCGTCACGAAGTCGTACGACAGGTCGGCGCCCACCGCGCTGGTGTCGCGGATGTCCTCCATCGTGAGGTTCAGCTCCTGGAAGGTGAAGCCTCCGACCTTGCGCACCATGCCCGCGATGATGTGGTTCGCCGCGTGCGAGAGCGGGTGCCCCTCCGACCACGCCGGCAGGCCCTCCGCGCTCTTCTCGACCCCGAGGAAACCGTTGGCGTCGAGACGCAGCGCGCTCGTGCCGAGGTCGCCGAGGGAGTGCAGGGCGTCTCCGATGACGAGGCGCATTCCCGCGAAGGTGGGGTCGAGCCAGTTGATCGAGGGCTGGCCCTCCTTGAAGTAGTGCAGATACACCCAGCGGCGCTCGAGCCCGTCGGTGCCGACGACGGGAGCCGTGGTGCTCCAGTTCGTCTCCTTCACCCCGGGGGTGTAGAAGATGACGCGCTGCAGCTCGCCGATGATGTAGCCGCGCGCGCTGAGCTCGCGCTCCGTCTCGGCGTCGAGGTTGACCGAGTCGCCTCCCGCGGGCACCTCGGGCAGTAGATCCCAGTCTTCGCGCGGGATCTCGACCATGTGGTAGATCCCGGGATAGTCCTTGTACGCCATCTCCGCGAGTCGGAAATCGGCGCCCTTGCCGGTGTGGCCGGGGACGATGTCGTCGATCACGCTGCCGCCGTGCGACTCGGCGACGTCGGCCACCCGACGGAAGGCGTTCTCGTCACCGAATTCGGGGTCGATCTGCGTGCTGATCCGGTCGAAGTGGCCGTCGACGCTCGGGGTCTCCTGCCAGCCGGTAATGCCGCCCGCGCGCTTGACGGGCCCGGTGTGGATGCCGTTGATCCCCACCCACTCGAAGGCCTCCCACAGCGCCTCGTCTCCGAGAGCGTCGAGGAACGACTCCCCCGGACGCGTGATCAGCGAGATCGGGTACGCCGTGAACCAGACGTCGGTGGACTCGATCGCCCGCCGCGCGTCGGGACGCGCGTAGGGGTTGCGCCACATGGACGGCTGCCCCGACAGCTGCCGGCTCAGCACGTCGGCGTCTTTCAGCATCGACTGCCGAACGAGCCACTCGACGTACGACGGGTTGCCGCCGTTGGCGTTGCGTGGATCGGTGAGGAACCGGCGCAGCGTCCCCCCGCGGAACTGATCGCGAGGCCGCAGGCGCCGTGGCCGCGCGGGATAGCGCTGCTCGTCGTAGCTGATCTCCGTCGCGTTCTCGATCGCCTCCGCGTCGACCGGACCCTCTTCGCCCGGGGTCACGTCGACCATCGCGTCGTCCATCACGGTGCGCTCATCGGCGTCGTCCACTCCCGACCTCCCTCACGTCACCAACGACGCTAGTCGCTCCCCCCGACATCGGATGTGGGCATTGACCTCGCCCCTCCGCGTGTCGACGAATACGTCGCCCCTCACCGGGGCGTGGACGGTGCCGTGCGCAGCGCCACCGCGGCCACGACGAACGCGAGGGCGCACATCGCGACGACCGCCGCGACGAAGGCGTTCCATCCCACCGACGCGAACACCAGACCCAGGAGCCACCCGAACAGACTCGACCCGCCGTAGTACCCCAGGTAGTACAGCGACGATGCCTGGGCGCGCGCCTCGGGGTCGGCCGCCACGGGTGTCCACCCCGACGCCACCGCGTGCGCCCCGAAGAATCCCGCGGTGAAGGCGATGAGACCGGCGATCACGGCCACAACCGACGGCACGAGCATCGCGGCCGCGCCGACGCCCATGACAGCGGTGCTCGCCAGCAGCACCGGCAGTCGCCCGTACCGCACGGCCAGCGCTCCCGCTCGAGGAGACGAGACGGTCCCCGCGAGGTAGGCGAGGAACAGCACCGTGACCACCGCCGAAGGCAGCGAGAAAGGCGGATCGGCCACGTGGAACCCGAGGTAGTTGTAGACGGCGACGAACGCCCCCATCAGCAGGAACGCCTGCGCGTACAGCGCCACCTGCACCGGCGACCGCAGGTTGATCCCGAGACGACGCCGCACCGTCGGCCCCCGCACGGACCGCAATCGTCGCGGCACGAACCCGCGGGCAGCCGGAACCAGAGTGAGGAACACCACCGCCGCGACGACACACAGAAGAACGACGGATGCCACCCCCCACCGCCACCCGGCCAGCTCCGCGACCCAGCCGGAGGCCACCCGTCCGGACAGACCGCCCACGGTGGTCCCCGCGATGTACGAACCGGCCGCCGCGGCGACGAACCGCGGTGAGATCTCTTCGCTGAGATAGGCGAGCGCGACCGCCGGCACGGCCCCCAGGGCCGCTCCCTCCAGAAGACGGAGAGTGAGCAGGATGCCGAGATCCTCGGCGAACGGTGTCGTCGCACCCAGGACGGTGGCGGCCACCAGACCGATCGCCATGGCCGGCACTCGTCCGATGCGATCCGCGACGATCGACCACGGGATGACGGCTACCGCCAGCCCGAGAGTGGATGCCGAGACGGTCAGGGCCGCCCCGGCGGGACCCGCGGCGACGTCCGCGGCGATCGCCGGGAGCACGGCCTGAGTGGCGTAAAGCTGCGCGAACGTCGCCACTCCGCCGAAGAAGAGTCCGACGAGCAGTCGTCGATACTCCCGACTCCCGGGTAGATGTCCCGCGAAGTCGCTCACCTCACCGACCCTACCCACACACTGACGGGTATGACGAAGCGCCGGTGTGCTCTCACCCGTGGTTTCGGGGTGGGAGCGCACCGGCGCT
>NZ_VTQH01000005.1 GCF_008763945.1 Microbacterium testaceum StLB037 | reverse complement strand
CACGAACCACGAAAGCCCCGCATGACCGACCTCACCGCCGCCGCCCTCCCCTCCCTCGCGGCGAACGTCTCCGTTCCGACGTACGACAGGTCGGCCGTGCGCTCGCGCATCGTGCACTTCGGGGTCGGCGGCTTCCACCGGGCCCACGAGGCGATGTACCTCGACCGCCTGCTCGAGGCCGGTCACACCGAGTGGGGCCTGTGCGGCGTCGGGGTCCTCCCGTTCGACGCCGCCATGCGCGACACCCTCGAGGCTCAGGACGACCTCTACACCCTCGTCACCACCGCCCCCGACGGCACCTCCGCGGCCCGCGTCATCGGCTCGATCGTCGAGTACCTCTTCGTCCCCGACGATCCCGAAGCCGTCATCGCCAAGCTCGCCGATCCCGACACCGCGATCGTCTCGCTCACGATCACCGAGGGCGGCTACGGCATCGACGACGCGACCGGTGAGTACGCCCCGCGCGACGACGCGACCCTCGCCGACCTCGACGGCTCCGTGCCCCCGCGCAGCGTCATGGGCCTTCTCACCGAGGGTCTTCGACGGCGGCGGGATGCCGGCATCCCGGCGTTCACGGTGATGTCCTGCGACAACATCCAGGGCAACGGGCACGTCGCCCGCGCCGCCCTCGTCGGGTTCGCCCAGCGCGTCGATCCGCAGCTCGCCACGTGGATCGCCCGGAACGTGTCGTTCCCGAACTCGATGGTCGATCGCATCACCCCGGTCACCACCGACGAGACACGCGCCGCGGTCGCCGAGGAGTTCGGCATCCGGGATCGCTGGCCCGTGCGCAGCGAGTCGTTCGAGCAGTGGGTGCTCGAAGACGTCTTTCCGGTCGGTCGCCCGCCGTTCGACGAGGTCGGCGTGCAGTTGGTCGACGACGTCGAGCCCTACGAGCTGATGAAGCTGCGCCTGCTCAACGCCTCGCATCAGGCGATGAGCTACCTCGGGATCCTCTCGGGCGCGCAGTACGTGCACGAGGTCTGCACCGACCCGCTCTTCGTGGGCTTCCTCCGGGGGTACATGCGCGAAGAGGCGATCCCGACGCTCCGGCCCGTCCCCGGTATCGACCTCGACGCCTACTGCGATCAGCTCATCGCCCGCTTCGGCAGTGAAGCGATCCGCGACACCCTCGCACGTCAGGTCGTGGACGGCTCGGACCGTCTGCCAAAGTTCCTGCTGCCCGTCGTGCGCGAACAGCTCGCGTCGGGGGGCCGCATCGATCACGCCGCCCTCGTGCTCGCGGGATGGAGCGTCTTCCTCGAGGGGCGCACCGAGACCGGCGAAGAAACGCCCGCCGTGGACAGCCGTCTCGACGACCTGCGCGCGATCGTGCGCGAAGACCCCGCCGCGCTGCTCGACTACACGCCGGTGTTCGGCGACCTCGGGCAAGAGGCGCGTCTGCGCGAGGCCTACCTCTCGGCGCGCGCGTCGCTGGCCGAGCGCGGAGCCCGCGGAGCCATCGCCGCCCTCACGGCCTGACCAGCACGGCTACCGCTGGGGGTCATGCGCGGGGAAGACCCCGCAAGAACCCGACGATGGCGTCGTGGAACCGCGTGGGATCCTGGTTCGCCTCGTTGCAGTGACCGGTCGCGTCGAAAGCGACGAGCTCGGCCTCCGGATGCCGCTTGACGTACGCCAGCGAGCCGCTGACCGGCACCACGGGGTCGCGCAGGCTGTGCACGATCACCGTGGGCACCTCGGGCGCGGGCCGCGGCCCGTCGACCCAGTTGAGCGCCGGCGCGTCCACCGCCTCGATGAGCCCCAGCGCCCGTGCGCCGAGTCGGCTGCCCAGGATGCGCATCGACGCTCCGGCCACCGAGCGCGGCAGGTGAGCGCCCGCGACCGCGTTCTCGACGACGCGCGTCCAGTCGAGGGCCGGGGCGATGAGCACGAGGCCCGCGACCCGGTCGCGATGCGCCGACTGCTCGAGGGCGAGCATGGCGATCGTCCCGCCCATCGACCACGCCACCAGCACGATCTCGCGAGCGCCCTGCTCGACGGCATAGGTGATCGCGTCATCGACGTCACGCCATTCGCGCGTGCCGAGGGTCGAGGGCAGGGCGTCGGCGGGGGCGCACTCCTCGTCTCCGGCGTACGAGACGACGAGCGACATCCAGCCCGCGTCCGCGGTCGCGGGCGTCGAGCGCAGGGAGCCGTTGCGGCTCGAGCGCAGGCCGTGCACGTGGATGGTCCACCGCCCGTCCGCGCTCTCGCGGTCGCCGATCTCCCACGCCTCGGCGACGCCGCCCCGGCGCAGGGGCACGGACACGTGGCGCGTCGGTCCGACGTCTTCGGGCGCGCCGATGCTCTGCGAGGTCCAGGTGGCCACGGCATCCCCGTCTTCGAGTCCCGCCGGCCGCGACGCGAGCTCGCGCACGACACGGTCCTTATCGATGCGGAGCGGCTCGCCCACGATGACGTGCCGGCCGTCGTCGAGCCACAGCCCGTAGGTCCCCGGTTCGCGGCTCTCGAGCGTGGCGGGTACCGTCACCGTCTCGCCCGCGACGGTGATCGGGGCGTAGACCTTGGGCGCGCGCGGCGCGATCAGGCGGCGGGCGACGTAGCCGGCGAGGGCGGTGTGAGCGACGGCGACGGTCGCGCCGGCGACACCTGCGCCCACCACGAAGGATCGGATCATGAACGGGCTCCCGTGATTCGGCGGGTCAGATGGGTGTCGACGTCGTCGAGCAGGGCGCGCTGCGCGGGAGTCAGCGGGGAAGAGGTGGCGATGGCGTCGTCTTCGACGGCGACGCGCAGCGCGTGCAGGCGCGTGTCGGCAGCGGCATCCGCGGGCAGTCCCGGGAAGGGGTCCACCCCGCGTTCGGTCGCGACCGGTTCGAGCCGAGCGAGCAGGGCCTCTCCGCGGCGCCGGATCCTCGTGCTGGTCCGGGTCGCCACGAAGATCCCGATCACGAACGAGACCACGCCCAGGTAGAACAGCGGATCGAAGAGGGCGCTGACCACGGCGCTGGGCTGGAAGAACCGGGCCAGCGTGAGATCGAGGATCTCGCTGAGGCAGCCGAGCACGATGCCTACGGCCCCGACGCGGAAGAACACACGCGTCCCCGGCAGCGACCCGCGGGCCGAGCGGAACAGCAGGGCTCCCACGAGGGCGATCCCCGCCATGTGGAGCACGCCGTACGCCCACGCGCCCGTGGAGGTGACCGCCGCCTCCTCGAGGAAGAGGAACGAGGAGGGACCGCGCTCGGGCATCGCGAGGAAGAAGACGACAGCGAACAGGATGCCGAGAGAGGCGGGGAACCACCAGCGCAGCGTGCGCAGGCGCGCAGTGACCGGAGCGGTTCCCGCCTGGATGCCCAGCCAGAGCGCCGTCATCGTCAGCACGTTCTGGACGAGCTTGAGGATGTTCGTCCCGCCGAGCAGGCCGTCGAGCATCTCGAGGGGGATCACCGTTCCCTGGGTCAACAGGGCGATCGAGCCGACGAGAGCGGCGAGCCAGGCGATGCGCGCCCGCGGGTGTCGCCCCGCGACGCGCGCCCGCAGGAACACCACGAGCAGCAGCCCCACGAGGGCGGCGTCGATCAGCAGGACGGTCACCACGACGACTCGGCCACCCTCGGCGAGGTGTACAGCAGGCGCGCGATCCGGTGGGCGACGTGCTCGGCGACGAGCTCGGCCTCGAACTCGGGCGTCGACAGCTCCGGGTTGTCGTGGGGCGAGACCGATGAGCGCTGGTGCAGAGCCCCCGAGCAGTGCGCATCGTCGAGAAGGTGTCCCAGTTCGTGGGAGGCGGCGAACTGGCTGTAGACCGCGGCATCCGAGGCTCGCACGTGGATGCTCCCCTCGCGGCGGTCGGCGAAGTAGGTGAGGAACCCCGTCAGCGTCCCCCAGCCCGCGGTGTCGGCTTCGCGCACGATCCGCAGGCGGATGCGCAGAGCCTTCTCGACCGCGTGGACGACCTCGTCGAACGTCGCCCCCGGTGCGAGGGCGGCGCGCTGGAACGCGCGGTCCGCGCGCGCTCGCACGCGAGCGAGCAGTTCTTCCGACTCCGTCACCACCGTCCCCCCTTACGGCTGCTCATGTCGCGAGTGGCCTGCCCCTCAGGGACTGGGCGATAGCGCGCAGGGCGTCGGGCGACATCTCCCCGAGGGCCCGGAACTGGATGCTGCTGGCGCCCGCCTCGCGCATCGCGTCGCGCAACTCGAGCTCGGCGTCGGTGCGATCGGTCACCGCGTCGTCGGTGTAGTCGGTGAGGTACTCGGTGGGGACGTCGGCCCAGTGGGTGATCAAGCGGAGGACCTCCTCGTCGAGCACGACCGTGTTGGTGGCCGCGGCCAGGAGGGCTCGCGCACTCTCGGCGGCCGCGGGGTCGATTCCGTCGAGGTGGTCGACGAGGTCGCTCTCCCGTGCCGCCTGGCTCTCGATCAACCGACGCACGCGCGCGGCGAGGGGAGCGGCGGGAACCCGCATCTCGATCCGGGGAGCCGCTTCGGGGTTCGCGACCTCTTCGGGTGAGACCCCGAGCGCTGCGGCGAGGGCCTCGATGTCGTTGGTGTTGTACGGCAACGAGAAGCCGGCACGCGACTGGTAGTAGCTCTTCGTCATTCCGGCGCGACTGAGCAGCTCGCCCACCGTCAGGCCTTTCACCCGACGCAGGCGATCCACATTCGCCACCACTCGCCGGGAGTACCGGGAGGGTGGTCCGACAGCGCCGCGACCCACATCTCGATCGTAGACGTCCGCGCCGATCGGAGAAGGCCGTATTTACGAGCGAAGTCCGGGTGCTAATTACGGCGCGCGTGTGCTTGTATGGGTGGAGACCGCGCGCGGGCATCCGTGGGGGAAACCCCGTGCGTGAGCGGCCGGGAGAGGCTTCCCGGGCCGCCGGCGGCGGGCGCGGCGCCATTGGGGGGCGCCGCGCCCGTCCGCTCCCCGCGGTCAGGCGATACGCCGCTCCCCCGGCCGGATGACCCGCCACCACCGGTGCCCGTACCCGCCGAGCGACACCTCGAAAGAATCGCCGTCGAGGGTCTCGGCACCGCTCGCGTCGTCGAGCAGATTCACGACGCTCCAGCCCTCGGCATCCGCCCCCTCGATGCGCAGACGGAACGTCCGGCCGTCCGGAGCCAAGTTGTGCGCGGCGACGAGCATGCCCAGCTCGCTCGTGACCGAGTGCGCCAGCACGCACGCGTGGGGTTGATCCAGGATGCCGAGCTCTCCCCACCCGATCTCGGGCGAGGCGCGGTAGTGCCGCACGAGGTTCTGCACGAAGCGGAGCATCGAGTCGGGGTCGTGCCGCTGCTGCGCCACGTTCACGTGCTCGGGGCCGAAGCCTCCCGGCACGATGTCGGCGACCAGCTCATCGGCCGTCGAGAACCCGGCGTCGGCAGCGCCCGTCCACTGCATCGGCGTGCGCACGGCCGCGCGGCTCCCCTCGATCCGCGGGTTCTCGCCCATCCCGATCTCCTCGCCGTAGTAGAGCACGGGGGCTCCGGGCAGCGAGAACATGAGGCTGTAGACCATGCGGATGCGCCGCGGGTCGCCTTCGAGCATCGACGGCAGGCGGCGGGTGATCCCCCGGCCGTGGATGCGTTGGCCCTCCTCCGGGGCGAACGCGGCGAACACCTCCTCGCGCTCGGATGCGCTGAGTTGGTCCAGGGTCAGTTCGTCATGATTTCGGACGAAATTGCCCCACTGATTTCCCCGCGCGATCGCGGGCCGCGAGGTGATCGCCTCGCGCAGGGGCGCGGCATCCTGTCGCGCGAGGGCGAGGTAGAGGCGCTGATTGGCGACGAAGTCGAACTGCATCGTGAGCTCATCGCCGTCGGCATCGCCGAAGAAGCGCGTCTGCTGGTCGTAGGGGAGGTTGACCTCGCCCAGCAGCATCGCGTGGCCGCGGCGACGCGAGACGTACCCGCGCAGTTCGCGGAGGAACTCGTGCTCGGGGCCGTCGTCGCCGTCGATGAGGAAGGGCACGGCATCCACCCGGAAGCCGTCGATTCCGAGCTCGAGCCAGAACCCGATCGCCTTGGCGATCTCTTCCCGCACCTCGGGGTGATCGGTCGCGAGATCCGGTTGGTGCCGATAGAAGGAGTGCTTGTAGTACTGCCCCGCGGTCTCGTCGAAGAACCAGACGCCGTCCTCGACGTCGGGGAACATGCTGGCGGGAGCGTCCTCCGGCTCGTCGTCGCGCCACTGGTAGAAGTGGCGGTAGCGACTGTCGGGGCTCGTGCGGGCCTCCTGGAACCACGGGTGCTGATCCGACGTGTGATTCACCACGAGGTCGACGATCACGCGCATCCCGCGGTCGTGAGCGGTGCGCAGCACCTCGACCATGTCGCCGAGGGAGCCGTAACGCGGATCCACGCCGTAGTAGTCCTCGATGTCGTATCCGTTGTCGCGCTGCGGCGAGGGATAGAACGGGGCGAGCCAGAGGCACGTGACGCCGAGCTCGGCGAGATGATCGAGGCGCTGAGCGAGACCGCGCAGATCGCCGACACCGTCGCCGTCGGCATCGAGGTAGGTCTTGACGTCGAGGTTGTAGAAGACGGCGGTCTTCCACCACAGATCGCTGGTGTCGGTGAGCCTCACGATGACACCCCCGTCCGGGCGTCCGTCTGGCAGGGGAGGTCGGGGAAGGTCGTCATCGGAGCCCTCTTCTCGGGAGCGGTGGCGTCGGTGACTCCCTTTCCTACCGTCCGCACCTGATCGCGAGCGCCCTCTTGCCCCGGCTGGCCTCGCCGTGCTGCTCTCGCGCGAGTCGCCGGAGTCCGTCGCCGGGGCACCGCCGGTAGCGACCCGGTCCGGCGGCTCGCGCGCGGATGAGGTCAGAGGCCGCAGGACTCCCGCTCGACGAGCGAGACGTCGATGACGGTCAGCTCGTCGAGGCCCAGACCGGCATCGGGCTGCAGGCGCGCGAAGACCCGTTCCGCCGCGAGCGCTCCGATACGCCGCGGGTCCTGGTCGACGACCGTGACCGAGGGGGTCAGGGTGTCGGCCATCGGGAAGTCGCCGAACCCGACGAAGGGCAGGGTCTGCCCCCGCAGCACGTGCGCGAGGGCCATCGACGAGCGCGCGTTGGCCGAGAACACGGCGGTGGGCGGGTCGGCGAGAGCGCGCAGGCGTTCGAGGGCGGATGCCGCGGACTCGCGGTCCGAGACCTGGGAGGCGATCAGCTGCCCATCGACGTCGACCCCGGCCTCGCGCAGCGCCCGCCGCCAGCCCTCGACGCGCTTGGTCTCGGTCGAGAGGTGCACCATGTCGCCCAGGTAGGCGATGCGGCGATGGCCGTGGGAGAGAAGGTGGGTGGTGGCCAGGTGCGCCCCGGCCTCGTCGTTCTCGGTGAACGTGTCGGTCAGCAGGCCCACGGGGGCGCGGTCGACGAAGACGATGGGCGTGTGTCCGCGCCAGCGCTCGAGCCACGAGTGGTCGGTGCCGACCGGCGCGATCACGAGGCCGGTGAGCTGTCGGCCGAGGAGCGACTCCAGGGCGGGGCGCTCGTCGGCGGGGTCTTCGCCGAGGCTGGTGACGAGGGTGGACAGGCCCCGACGCCGGGCGGCGTCCTCGACCGAACGCGCGATCGCCGCGAAGAACGGGTCGACGACGTCGGGGACGGCCACACCGATGACCGAGGCGCGTCCCGCGCGGAAGGTCGTCGCGAGTGCGTTGGGAACGTAGTTGAGCTCGCGCATCGCGGCCTCGACGAGCGCGCGCGTATCCGGGAGCACGTGGGGGTCGTCGTTGAAGACGCGCGACACGGTCTTCGTGCTCACCCCGGCGCGCAGGGCGACATCGCGCATCGTGGTCACGAGGCACCTCCGAGGAGCGGGCGAGTGGGGGCTTCGACGTGCAACCCTATCCGTCGACGAGACGAACCCACCCGCCCGGGGCGGCGACGACGCTTCCCCGCGTGCACCCGCGGCGAGCGCACGCCGCCCCGGGCGGGCGTGGTCATGTCAGCGACCGTCGACGGCGTCGGCGAGCTCGCGCAGACGCGGCAGAGCGCGGCCCGAGAGCAGCTCTTCGCGGCGATCGGCGTCGATCGAGAGGCTGTCCTTCCACAGCGACCGACCGGCCATCGCGCCCGAGGCGCCGTTCGCGACCGCCGTGCGCACCTGCTCGATGAAGGTCTCGTGGTCGACGCCGGCCGACAGCACGGCCCACGGCACACCCTGAGCCACCTCGGTCACGCGGGCGCTCGCCTCGGCGGAACCGGGGTACTGCAGCTTCAGGATCTTGGCGCCGCACGCGACGGCGAGAGCGGCCCCGTCGACGACGAGGTCGGCGAACTTCGCCTTGTACTCCTCGTCGCTCTCGTCTTCGAGCTGGTAGGTCAGCAGTTCGACGATCAGCAGCAGACCCTCGGCCTCGCACGCCTGCACAAGGTCGCGGATCTCGTGGGCGACGCGGGAGTCGGCATCCTGCTTGTCGGGGCGGGTGTACCAGAGCATCTTGGCGACATCGGCACCCTGCTCGCGGATCGAGTGCGGGGTGGCTCCGGGAACGTAACGCGTGTACTTGAGGCCGTCGACGGTCTCGGCACCCGAGGCGTCGAGGCCGACGACGAGGGCGGTGTCGCGAGCGAGCACACCGTCGTCGACGATCTGCGGCAGCGCGACCTCGGGGTCGAGCAGGATCGCCGGCGCGTGGTTGGCGAGGTGACGGACGAGGTCGGCCTTCACTTCGGCGAGTTCGTCGCGCGAGATCGCGTCGGAGCCGTTCGGGGCGTCCTTGATGGCGGCCTTCATGCCGTTGCGCTGGTCGGCGGCGACGATGAGCATGTGGCCGTCGGGGGTGCTGATCGACTGGAGCGCGCGGCGCTCGAGCGTGGTGAGTTCGTTCATGATCTCTCTTCTCTGGGGTCTGTTCACGCCGGTCGGCGCGGGTGGTCTGTTCGCGCGTCCGATCGGGACGGGCGCGGCGGGGTGGACGTCAGGAGGGGACGGATGCCGAGACGAGGCGCCGCGCCATGTCGGCGGCCCCCCACGCGACGTCCTGCTCGCGGGTGGACAGGGACGGGTTCGGGAGCACCTCGGCGCGGGCGCGGCGGACGGAGGCCATTCCCGCCCACCCCCCGGTGAGGGTGGAGTGGGTGGCGGGAGCCACCTCGCGGTCCATCGCCGCGATGAGCTCGGCGACCTCGGCGTTGCTGTGGCGCAGCGCCGCCCCGAAGATCTCGGCGGGCGATGCCTCGGCGTGCAGGGTCAGGCGCAGGACCCCGTCGTCGTTACGCGCCCCGGAGACCTCGATCGCCCCCGCGGGTAGGTCACCCTCGACGGGCAGGGCCATCACCGCCGCGTCGAGGGCGTCACGACCGGCGCGGTCGCTGATGCCGGCAGCGTGCAAGACGCGGCGCAGCAGCAGCCCCGTCTTCACGCCCGCGACCAGCACGTGCTGGCCGGGCACCACGTGGCGCACCTCGTTGATGAGGGCGTCCGCGAGCCGCTGCCGCGCGGCGAAGCCCAGGGGCTCGTCCAGCACGCGCAGCAGCACCTCGGCCGTGCCGAGCGAGACGTGGTAGCCGTCGGCATCCAGCGTTCCGTTGGCTTGAGCGGCGACGAGGTGGTCGTGGCCCGCGACGGTGAGCGCGGCGCCCGCCACGCGAGGACCGAAGGCTCCGGATGCCGTTCCCCACGGCAATCCGCCCCCGCGCAGCGGCGGCAGGAGCTCGGCGGTGACGCCCAGGGCGTCGAGCATCGCCGGCCAGGCGGCGCCGGAGTCCTGGTCGATGAGGCCGGTGCGCGAGGCGAGGGAGAGCTCGAGGGCGATGTCGCCACCGAGGGCCGCGACGACGAACTCGGGCAGGTCGAGCCACCGCAGCCCCGTGAGGACGGTGCCCTGGTCGCGGAGCCAGGCGAGCTTGGCGACACTCACCTGCGCGCCGAGGGGGAGGCCCGTGCGCCCGGCGAACTCTTCGCGCACCACGCTCGGGAAGGCGGCGATCTGCTCGAGCCCGCGCGGGTCGAACCATGCGAAGCCGGGCGCGGCGGCGCGACCCTCGGCGTCGATGAGGATGCCGGTCTCCCCCATGCCGGCGACGGCGAGCGAGGTCAGCGCGGCGGAGGTGATCGACGTGAGGTCTGCGTCGATCAGGTCGATCAGCGATTGGACGGCACGGAGGAGGTCGTCGGCGTCGATGTCGGTCGTTCCACCTTCGCCGACGCGCCACGGGGTCGGCACCTGCGCGCCCGCGATCTCGACGCCCTCGTCGTCGATGACGAGCATCTTGATCGCGGTGCTGCCGAGGTCGAGTCCGCCGTGCAGGCGCGTCGGCACCGCATTCATGTCACCGGTGTCTCGCATAAGCGGCCGTCCTCTCCGGAACTTTCCCGAGTCCCGGAATTCCAAGCATGACACCGGTGACTTGCTACGTCTATGGTGGGGGTATGCCGTCACCGTGTCAAATACCCGATCCGCTCGCCGTCGTCGTCGCCGGAACCGCCGGCAGCGGCAAGAGCACGCTCGGCCGGGCGATCGCCGAGACCCTTCGTGCGCCCCTCATCGACCTCGACAGCGTCACGACGCCCCTGCTCGACGCCCTCCCCGCCGAGGCCCTGGGTGGCGGGCACTGGCTCACCTCCCCTCACGCCCCGGCCATCCGCGCCGGGCGTTACGGGGCCCTGCGCGCCACCGCCGCCGACGCGCTGTCGACCGCGGGCCGCGTCGTGCTCGTCGCGCCCTTCACCGCCGAGCTCGCCGGGGGCGCCGAATGGGAGGCGCTGGTCGCCGCCCTCGCCCCCGCCGAGCCGCACGTCGTGCACGTCGACGGAGACCCCGCGGTGCTGGCATCCCGTCGTTCCTCCCGGGGAGCATCGCGCGACGCGCACCGTCCCGACACCCCGCCGGTCGCCCCGGCGGTGTCCGTGACCGCCGTCGACGCCGAGCTCTCGACGGCTCAGCAGCTCGCCCGCGTGCTTCCGGCCCTGGGGATTCGACGCCCGGTCGACGTGGACGCCCAGGTGTTCACGCGGGAGTTCGACGCCGTGCTGTTCGACCTGGACGGGACGCTCGTCGACTCCACGGCATCCGTCGTCCGCTCGTGGCGCCGTTTCGCCGAGCACTTCGGCGTGTCGATGGAGGCGCTGCACGCCAACCACGGCCAGCCCGCGCGCACGCTCGTGAGCCTGCTGCTCCCCCCCGAGCGGGGGGCCGAGGCCATAGCCCACGTCACCGACCTCGAGGTGGCGGATGCCGTGGACCTCGCGCCGATCCGCGGGGCTGCGGACTTCTTCGCGTCGGTCCCCGCCGAGCGCCGGGCGATCGTCACGTCGGGGTCGGTGCCGATCGCGACCGCGCGCCTGGCGGCGGCCGGTTACGAGCGGCCCGCGGTGTTCGTCACCGTCGACGACGTGGTCAACGGCAAGCCGGACCCCGAACCGTTCCTGCTCGCGGCCGAACGCCTCGGCTTCGACCCCTCACGCTGCCTCGTCGTCGAGGACGCCCCCGCCGGCATCGCCGCGGCGCGGGCTGCGGGGTGCGCGGTGGTGGCGGTGACCGGCACCACGGCCGAGGAGGAGCTGGCGGCCGACCTCGTCGTGGACGGATTGGATGCCGTGCGGCTCGAGGCCACGGCATCCGGGGCGCTGCGCTTGTCTCCGGCCTGACCCCTCCGCGGGAGCCCCTCGCGCGAGGCGCCAGAATCTGTCGCTTCACGCCACCTCCAGGCGACACATTTTGGCGCCTCACGCGGGGGGTCAGCGCGTCGCCCGCTCCAGCAGCTCCAGCACGTGCACGTACTGCTCCCCCGTCGCCTTGGTCATCCCCAGCTCGCACGTGCGATTGCACGAGGCGAAGGCATCCGCACCCCACCCGGCGACCTCCGCGGCCTCGGGGGCCGTCGCGGCCTCGGTCAGCTCCGGGTGCAGCATCCCGCGGTCGCCGGCGTAGGCGCAGCAGCCCCACGCGTCGGGGACGCGCACCTCGGCGGCCACGGCCTCGCCTACCGCCCGCAGCGCCGGGTCGATCCCCAGCTGCGTCGACGAGCACGTCGGGTGCAGCGCCAGCAGCTCGGCCACCGGCGTCGGGGTGAGGCGGGGAAGGAGAGCGGACGCCGCGAAGGCCACGGCATCCAGGACCTCCACGCCCTCCTCCCGCAGGGTGGCGGCGAAGCCCTCGGTGCAGCTCGACGCGTCGCACACCACGGGGAGCGCTCCGTCGCGCGACGCCGCACGCACGGCCGCTCGCACCCGAGCCGTCATCGTCGCGTGCCCCTTCGCGTACCCCTTCGACGACCACGGGGTGCCGCAGCAGAGCGCATCGATCCCCTCGGGGACGAGGGCCGAGACCCCCGCGCGCTCGAGCAGCCGCACGAAGGCCGCGGTCGCTCCGATGCCGTCCGCCGGGCCGAACATGCTCCCGACGCAGGCCGGGAGGAACACCGCGACCGGCTCGACCCCGGCAGCCCCCACGCGGGGGCCCAAAGACTTCCGCGACGCTCCGCCCGCCGGAAGCTCCGCCGAATACCGCGGCACGGTATCCGTTCCGAGCACCGCGCGGGCGGCATCCGTCACCGTCCTCACCACCGGCGTCGGCGCCGCCGACGCCAGGGTCAGCGCCACCGACCCCGCCCGCGTCACCGCGCTCCAGCCCGTCGCCGCAGCCGACCACCCGGCAGCGAGCACCGGGTTGGCGTCCTCGCGACGGAAGCGCTTCATCAACGTCCCCGTGTTGATGAGCACGGGGCACGCGGTCTGGCACATGCCGTCGACCGCGCACGTCTGCACGCCGTCGTAGTCGTAGTCCTTCTCGAGCGCGGCGACGAGCGCGTCATCGCCCCGCTCGCGCGCGGCGGTCGAGGCGCGCCGCACGACGATGCGCTGGCGCGGGGTCAGGGTGATCGATCGACTCGGGCACACCGGCTCGCAGTATCCGCACTCGACGCACCGGTCGGCCTCGGGCTCGATCGACACCGGGGTCTTCAGGTGGCGCATGTGCGCCCCGGGGTCGTCGTCGATGATGACGCCCGGGTTCAGGATGCCGCTCGGATCGAGCAACCTCTTCAGCTCGACCATCACGTCGTACAGCTCGTCGCCGTACTGCCGGCGCACGTACGGCGCCATCGCGCGACCCGTGCCGTGCTCGGCCTTGAGGTTGCCCCCGGCGCCCAGCACGAGGTCGACCATCGCGTCGGTGAACCCTTCGAACCGGCCGAGCGCCTTCGCGCCCTCGAACCGGTCGGTGAGCATGAAGTGGATGTTGCCGTCCTTGGCGTGGCCGAAGATGACGCTGTCGTCGTAGCCGTATCGCGCGAACAGCTCCTGCAGGCCCTCGCAGGTGTCGGCGAGGCGCTCGACCGGCACGACGACGTCTTCGAGCAGCGCCGTCGTCCCGCTCGGCCGGGCCCCGGCGACCGAGGCGTACAGGCCCTTGCGGAAGGTCCAGGCCGCACCCCGCTGCACGGGATCGCTCGAGAAGACGGCCGGGTCGAGCAGCGGTTGCCCGCCGAGCACGCGGGAGCCCGCCTCCGCGAGCGCGCGCAGGGAGTCGGGGTCGTCGGCGTGATATTCCACCAGCAGCGCCGCCTGGGTCGTCGCTTCGAAGCCGTGGATCGCGGCGGGGGTCCCCGCTAGACGCTGTCCAACGCGCAAGGACGTGGCATCCATCAGCTCCAGCGTCGCAGCCCCCGTTGCCACGAGCGCCGGCAGCGAGCGGGTCGCCGCATCGAGCGTCGGGAACACCGCGAGGGTCGTGGCGATCGCGGGGCGGATCGGCACGGTGCGGAAGGTCGCCTCGGCGACGAAGGCGAGGGTCCCCTCCGACCCCACGACGAGGTGCGCGAGCAGGGCCGCCGGGGTGTCGAAGTCGAGGAAGGCGTTGAGGGCGTAGCCCATCGTGTTCTTCATCGCGAACTGCCGCTCGATGAGGGCGACGCTCGCCGGGTCGCTCACGACGCGTTCGCGCAACCGCAGCAGCCCCTCGACGAGGGCGGGTTCGCGATCGCGCAGCAACGCGTCGGCATCGGGGGCCGCGGTGTCGACGACGGTCCCGGATGCCAGCACGAGGACGAGTCCGTCGAGGGTGCGGTACGAGTTCTCGACGATGCCGCACGCCATGCCGCTGGAGTTGTTCGCGACGACCCCGCCGATGGTGCACGCGGCCTCGCTCGCCGGGTCGGGTCCGAGCCGGTGGCCGTGTCTCAGGAGGCGCGCGTTCACCTGACGCACGGTCGCTCCGGGCTGGGAGCGCACGCGCCGGCCGTCGTCGAGCACGTCGATGCGACCGAAACCCTGCCGCACGTCGACGAGCATGCCCGCGCCCGACGACTGTCCCGACAAGCTCGTGCCGCCGGAGCGGAAGGTCACGGGGGTTCCCGACGCCGTGGCCCCGCGCAGGATCGCGCCGACCTCGGCCGCGTCGGCGGCGACGACGACGGCGTCGGGCGTGAGCAGATAGTGCGAGGCGTCGTTGGCATAGGCGACGCGGTCGATCGCGCGGGTGCGGATGCGCGAGACGTCGGCCACGGCCGCGGCGATCTCGGGCGCGACGAGGGTCATGCCTCCCCCTCCGGCGTGAGGGGCCGCTCGAGGTTCGGCGCGGTGTCGACGAGGGCCCGGATGCCGTGCGGCGGCCCCGCGACGAGCGTCGAGGCATGCGCGACGGCGTGCGCTCCCCACTCCGCGGCGGAGGCGGCGGCCACGGCGAGGGGGTCGGCGCCGGCGGCGGTGGCGGCGGCTTCGCGCGTGAGGCCGAGGAGGAAGCCCGCGAGAGCGGCATCGCCCGCTCCGGCGGTGTTCGCGACGTAGGGGGCCTCGGCCCGCGCGAAGACCGCGCGGTCGGCCGTCACGGCGACGAGCCCGTCGGCGCCGAGGCTCGCGAGCACCGTGCCGACGCCCCGCGCGACGATCTCGCGGGCGGCGTCGACGACCGCGCCGAGGGTCGCGAGGGGGCGTCCCACCGCGGCGGACAACTCGTCGGCGTTCGGGGTGAGCAGGTCGATCCCGCTCGGGTCGGCGAGCAGCGCGTCGAGCGCCGTCCCGCTCGTGTCGACGGCCACCCGCGCGCCGTGCTCCCTCGCGACCGCGCGTACGGCCGTCAGGTCGACCAGGGCCCCGGTGCCCGCGAGCTCCGGAAGGCTTCCGGAGATGACGAGCCAGGGGGCGGTGCGGGCCGCGAGCTCGTCGCGCAGCGCCGCGAGGGTGGCATCCCACGCCTCCGACGACAGGGGCGGGGTGGGGGCGTTGACCTTGGTGGTGGTGCCCTCGGCGTCGATGATCGAGGTGTTCACGCGCGTAGCCCCGGGGACCTCGACGATGCGCAGCAGAGGAGCGGTGAGTCCGCAGCGGGCGAAGCGCACGTCGTCGGCGCCGAGGACGACGACCGCGGCGGTATACGCCCCGCCCGCGGCGAGGGCGACCGAGACGTTGACGCCCTTGCCGCTGACCTCGCGCGTGTAGCTGTCGGCGCGCGCGAAGGTGCCGCGGCGCAGAGTTCCGACGCGGTAGGTGGCGTCGATCGCTCCCGCGGCGGTCAGGGTGACGACGCCGGTCATGCGCGGGCTCCGTTCGTACCCGCCGCGACAACGCCGTGCCCGTTCGCGTCGCCCCGCCCGGTGATGACGTCGAGCAACCGATGCACCTCCGCGGCGACCGCCGCGCGGCCCGGGGCGAGCCAGCGGCGGGGGTCGATGGCATCCGGGTCCCGTCCGAGTTCGTCGCGAACCGCCGCGGTCAGCACGGTGTTGAGGTGCGTGCCGATGTTGATCTTTCGCATGCCCGCGCGCACGGCTCCATCGATACCGGCATCGGCGACGCCGCTCGAGCCGTGCAGCACGAGGGGAATGCGCAATTCCGCGGCGAGTCGGGCGATGAGGTCCTCGTCGAGGGTCGCGCTGCGCTCGCGCATCGCGTGCTCGCTGCCGACCGCGACGGCCAGGGCATCGACGCCCGTGGCCTCGACGAAGCGCGCGGCCTCGGCGACATCGGTCCGCACGCCCGGGGCATGAGCGCCCTTGCCGCCGATCTCGCCGAGCTCGGCCTCGACCCAGGCTCCCGCGGCGTGCACACGCGCGGCGACGGCGGCGGTGCGCTCGAGGTTCTCGGCATCCGTCAGGTGAGCGGCGTCGAACATGACCGAGCGGATGCCGACGGCCAGAGCGGCGTCGACGAGCGACTCGTCGGTGGCATGGTCGAGGTGCACGACGACGTCGACCCGCGCGGCCTCGGCCAGGCGGAGGGCGGCGGATGCGGCCGGGGCGACCCCGCCGTGGAACGCGATGGCGTTCTGCGACAGCTGCAGGATCACACCTGCCTCGGCGGCCTCGGCCCCCGCGACGATGGCCTCGGCGACCTCGAGGGTGATGAAGTTGAAGGCCCCGACCGCGCGATGCGCGGCGAGCAGTTCGGGCATGTCGGCCAGCGGCACGGCGGTCCTTTCGGAGCA
>NZ_VTQH01000004.1 GCF_008763945.1 Microbacterium testaceum StLB037 | reverse complement strand
GCCGGACTTCTTTTCAGTCGAAATGGCCACCCAAAGCTGGGTGGCCATTTCGCATTTACGGGCCCAATTCCCGGGAAGGACAGTCATGTCGACGGACGACGCGAACGATCGCAGGAGCAACGAAGGGCGCTCGGGCGACCGCGCGTCCGGTCGCTATCAGTCCTCTCGGAACAATGACTCTTCGCCTCGGGGCGAGCGTCCATTCCGCCGCGGCGGCGATGCCGGAGGTCGTCCTGAGCGCGATGGCGGATCGCGTTCCTACGGACGCGATCCGGGTGGCGCGGGTCGCCCCGCCCGTGACGGCGACCGGCCCGTGCGTCGCGACGGTGATCGCCCGTATCGGGGCGGTGAGCGTCCGGTTCGTCGTGACGGGGATCGTCCGTTCCGTAACGACGGCGACCGTCCCTTCCGTCGTGACGGGGACCGCCCCGTTCGTCGTGACGGGGATCGTCCGTTCCGCAACGACGGTGACCGTCCCGTCCGTCGCGACGGCGACCGGCCCGTGCGTCGCGACGGTGATCGCCCGTACCGGGGCGGTGAGCGTCCGGTTCGTCGTGACGGGGATCGTCCGTTCCGCAACGACGGTGACCGTCCCTTCCGTCGTGACGGGGACCGCCCCGTTCGTCGTGACGGTGACCGTCCGTTCCGCAACGACGGTGACCGTCCCTTCCGTCGTGACGGGGACCGCCCCGTTCGTCGTGACGGTGACCGTCCGTTCCGCAACGACGGTGACCGACCTGCTCGTCGAGAGGGGGATCGTCCGTTCCGTCGGGACGGCGACCGTCCCGTGCGACGGGATGGAGACCGTCCGGCCCGGCGCGATGGCGATTCCCGGGGATTCTCCGGGACGGATCGGCGCCCGAGTGGTGACCGTCGCCCGGGGGCCGGAGCACCGCGACGGTACGACCGTGAAGACTCGCGGGCCACGCGTCCGCCCCAGGATCGACGCGAGCGCGGCCCCGAGATTCCCGAGGACGTCACCGCATTCGACCTCCCGGGGGCAGCTCGTAACGAGCTGAAGACACTGAGCAAAGACAACGCCGACAACGTCGCTCGTCACCTCGCGATGGCCGCCCGCCTGATCGACGAGGATCCCGCGCGCGCGCACCAGCATGCCCTCGCGGCGTCCCGGAGTGCGGGACGTGTCGGGGTCGTCCGGGAGACGGTCGCCATCACCGCGTACGCGGTCGGTGACTTCGCCCTGGCCCTTCGCGAGTTGCGTACGCACCGCCGCATCACGGGTTCCGATGAGCAGCTTCCGCTCATCGTCGACAGCGAGCGCGGCGTCGGTCGTCCCGATCGTGCGCTCGAGGAGGGGCGCGCCGTCGACCGCTCGACGCTGTCGGTGCCGGTGCGCGTGCAACTGGCGATCGCCATGTCGGGAGCACGTCTCGACCTCGGTCAGACCGACCGCGCTCTGCAGGAGCTCGAGATCCCCGAGGCCGACCCGGACCGTGCGTTCGAGTGGAGCCCCGCGCTCTTCTCCGCGCGCGCGGCGGTGCTCGAAGAGCTGGGTCGCGCGGACGAGGCCGCGGAGTGGGAGCGCCGTGCGGAGATCGCGGCGGACGCACTCGACGCCGCCGCCGGCGTCGCGGACCGCGAGGTCATCGTCGTCGAGGAGATCGAGCTCATCGATGACGAGGGTGGAGTGGACGTGGCATCCGGAGTCATCCCCCTCGAAGACGCGGACGGCGAGTCGGCCGGTTCCGCGGGCGACGAGGGCGTGGCCGGCGACGAGCCTGTCGACGGCGCCGACGTCGAGCTGAACGGCGAGGAAGGCGAGCGGTGATCTTCCGACGCAGCGCTCCTGAGCCGACGCCACTCGAGGGCGTCGATGTGGTGCTGGCGGACCTCGACGGTGTCGTCTACGCCGGACCGGGTGCTCTGCCGCACGCCGTCGAGAGCCTCATTCGCGCCCAGCAGGAGGGGCGTCGACTCGGGTACATCACCAACAACGCGTCGCGCACCGACGCGTCAGTGGCCGAGCACCTCACCTCGCTCGGGCTGCACGTCGCGCCGGACGATGTCACCACGAGCCCGCAGGCGGCGATGCGCCTGATGCGCGACCTGGTCCCCGCGGGCTCGACCCTGCTCGTCATCGGCGGCGAAGGGCTCGTCGTCGAGGTCGAGAAGGCCGGGTTCGTCGTGACTCGCAGTGCGGACGATCATCCCGCTGCGGTGGTCCAGGGCTTCGCGCCGGAGGTCGGATGGGTTCACCTGGCGGAGGCGGCCTACGCGCTCGCGACGCCGGTGGAAGAGGGCGGCATCCCATGGGTGGCGACGAACTCCGACTGGACCATTCCGCAGGCGCGGGGCATCGCGCCGGGTAACGGCACGCTCGTGTCGGCGGTGCACACCGCGGTCGGACGGCTGGCCACGATCGCCGGCAAGCCCGAGCGGCCCATCTTCGACGTCGCTGTCTCCCGCACCGGCGCGCAGACGCCGCTGTTCATCGGCGACCGTCTCGACACCGACATCCAGGGCGCGCGTACGGCGGACATGCGTTCTCTGCTGGTGCTGACGGGCATCGATCGCCCGAAGCAGATCCTCGCGGCACCGCCGGCCCAGCGTCCGGACTACATCGTGGAAGACCTGCGGCAGCTGTTCGAGCCGTACCCCACGACGGTCGTCAAAGGCGCCCGTACCCGTGTGGGCGACGCGATCGTCGAAATCGACGGAGTCGATCTGCGGATCGTCAACGACGGGGGTCGACAGATCGACCTGCTCCGCGCGGGCGCGGCCGCCATCTGGAACAGCGGTCGGGCGATCTTCGGTTTCCGGGTTCCGGAGCAGCTCTACGCGGACCCGTTCCGCGTGCGCTGACGTCGGTAGCATGGCATCCATGTCCGACAGCTCCGCCCCGGACGCCGCCGGGCTCATCGACCGGTTGCGCCTCATCGAGGAGCAGCCCCTCGAGACCCGTGCCGCCGCCTACGCCGCGGTGCACGAGGAGCTGGCCCGACGCCTCGAGTCCGCACCGAACGATTCCGCGTCGGCGTCGTGACCGCTCGTCTCGACGCCGAACTCGCGGCGCGCGGGTTGGCGCGCTCGCGCTCGCACGCGGCCCAACTGATCTCGGGCGGACTCGTGACCGTCGACGGACGGCCGGTGGTCAAAGCGTCGGCGCAGGTCGATGAGGCGAGTCTGGTCGAGGTCGCCGGGGCGGACCACTACGTCAGCCGTGGCGCCCACAAGCTGCTGGCCGCGCTCGACGCGTTCGACGTCGACGTGCACGGACGCGTCGCCCTCGACCTGGGGGCGTCGACGGGCGGATTCACCCAGGTTCTGCGCGAACACGGTGCGAAGCCGGTGATGGCCGTCGACGTGGGGCACGGGCAGTTATCCACCGTCGTGGCGGCGGACCTCGACGTGGTGTCGGTCGAGGGGTATAACGTGCGGTTCATGACCGCCGACTCTCTCGCCAGCGCCACCGGCATCGCCGAACGGCCCACGGTGGTGACGGGCGATCTCTCCTTCATCTCCCTGCATCATGTGCTGCCGGCCGTGGTCGCCACGGCAGCGTCGGACGCCGACGTCGTGCTGCTGATCAAGCCGCAGTTCGAGGTGGGACGCACCGCGGTCAAGGGCGGGCTCGTGACCGACCCCGCGCTGCGATCCGATGCCGTCCACGGCGTGCTCTGGGCGGCCTGGGACGCGGGGCTCAAGACCGCCGGGCTCATCGCCTCGCCGATCGTCGGTACGCATGGCAACCAGGAGTACGTCGCGTGGTTCTCGGCCACCCGGGGCAGCGACCCCTCAGAATGGGAGAGCACCGTGACCCGACTGACCGGAAGCCGATGACCCCCAGCGATCGCCGAATCCTCCTCGTCGTCCACGCGCGCCGTGACGACACCGTCCACGCCGCCGAACGCATCCTGACCGCCGTGCGGTCGGCCGGTGCCACACCGGTGGTGTCCGCGGAGGACCGGCCCGAACTGGCGGAGCGGCTCGCGCTCGAGGGCGTGCAGACCCTGGGCGTCGACGTCGACATCGACGACATCGAGCTGGCCATCGTTCTCGGCGGCGACGGCACGATCCTGCGGGCGGCCGAGGTCGTACGCGGCGGTACCGTGCCCATCCTCGGCATCAATATGGGTCACGTCGGATTCCTCGCCGAGATCGAGCGGGACGACATGGACGACGCCGTGCGCCGCGTGATCGACCGCGACTACGTCGTCGAGGAGCGCCTCGCCCTCGCCGTGCGGGTTCTCGACTCCGACGACGAGGTCATCTTCGAGACGTGGGCGCTCAACGAGGCGACCGTCGAGAAGGCGAGCCGAGAGCGGATGCTCGAGGTCGTCATGGAGGTGGACGGTCGCCCCCTGTCGTCCTTCGGGTGCGACGGCATCGTCGTGGCCTCACCGACCGGCTCGACCGCCTACAACTTCTCCGCCGGCGGACCCGTCATCTGGCCGACGGTCGAGGCCATCGCCGTGGTGCCCCTGTCGGCGCATGCGCTCTTCGCCCGCCCGCTCGTCGTGAGCCCCGACGCCATGGTCGCTGTGGAGGTACTCGAGCGCACCAGCGGCAGCGGCATCCTGTGGTGCGACGGGCGTCGCTCGCATGAGCTGCCTCCGGGTGCCCGCGTGATGGTGCGCCGCTCGTCCCGCCCCGTGCGACTGGCCCGACTGCACCCCGCCGCCTTCACGGACCGCCTCGTCCGCAAGTTCCGACTCCCCGTCACGGGATGGCGCGGGATGCCGGGAGGTGCGGCGTGATCGAGGAGATGCGGCTGCGCGACCTCGGCGTGATCGCCGACGCCACCCTGCCCATCGGTCGCGGGTTCACCGCTATCACCGGTGAGACCGGTGCGGGCAAGACGATGGTCGTGACCGGCCTCGGGCTGCTGCTCGGCCAGCGCGCGGACTCGGGGGCTGTGCGCAAGGGCGCCGCCCAGGCGGCCGTCGAGGGCGTCTGGCTCGTCCCCGAAGAGGGGGCCGTCGCCGCCCGCGTGCGCGAAGCCGGTGGCGACGTGGAGCCTGTCGGCGGAGGGTCGGCCGAGCTCTACCTCGGCCGCACGGTCTCGAGCGAAGGTCGCGGGCGCGCCACCGTGGGCGGTCGTACGGCACCGGCGGGCGTCCTCGCCGATCTGGCCGACGACCTCGTCGTCGTGCACGGACAGTCCGACCAGCTGCGTCTGAAGTCCTCGTCGGCCCAGCGCGACGCCCTCGACCGCTTCGGCGGCGAGCCCGTGGTCACCGCTCGCTCGGCGTACCGCGCCGCCTGGGACACCTGGCGCGCCCTCGACGCCGAGTTGACCACCCTGACCGCCGATCGCGACGACCGCGCGCGCGAGGCCGAGCAGTTGCGTTCCGCGATCGCGGAGATCGAGGCCGCGGCGCCCGTCGCCGGCGAAGAGGAAGAGCTCGCGCGCCGGGCCGAACGTCTCGCCAACGCCGAAGACCTGCGCATCGCGGCGGTGACGGCGCACGCCGCCCTGTCCAACGAGGACGGCTCGCCGGACGTGGTGACGCTCCTCGCGGAGGCCCGACGAGCCCTGGAACGGATCTCGGGCAGCGACGAGGCCCTCGCCGCGATCGGCGAGCTCGTCGCCGACCTGGGGTACCGGGCCACCGATGCGTCCGTCGCCCTGTCGGGCTACCTCGCTGATCTCGACGAGTCGGGGCCGCACGAACTCGCCGCCGTGGATGAACGCCGAGGCGTCCTCGCGGGACTCGCACGCACGCACGGCTCGATCGATGCGGCGATCGCGCTCCTGGAAACCGGTTCGGCTCGCCTTGTCGAGCTCGACGACGACGGTGACCGCATCGAGCGGTTGCAGACCCAGCGCGACGCCGCAGCGACCGCCCTCGACGCCGCGGCCGAGGCGCTGACGGCTGCTCGCCGCGAGGCCGCCGAACGGCTGGGCGCCGCCGTGACGGAGGAGCTGCACGCGCTGGCACTGCCCGACGCCCGGCTGACCGTCGACGTGGCGCCGGCACCCCCCGCCGGTCACGGCCGGGACGAGGTCTCGATCCTTCTCGCCCCGCACCCGGGCGCCGACCCCCGGCCCGTCTCGCGGGGAGCGTCCGGGGGCGAGCTCAGCCGCGTCATGCTGGCGATCGAGGTCGTCATCGCGGCCGTCGATCCGGTCCCGACGTTCGTCTTCGACGAGGTCGATGCGGGGATCGGCGGTGCCGCGGCGATCGAGGTCGGTCGGCGTCTGGCCCGTCTCGCCGAATCGTCTCAGGTGATCGCCGTCACGCACCTCGCCCAGGTCGCGGCATTCGCCGGGAACCACCTGACGGTCGTGAAGGGGAACGACGGTGCGGTCACGGCATCCAGTGTCCGCCGCCTCGACGGCGCGGAGCGCGAAGCCGAGATGGCTCGCCTGCTGTCGGGTCTCAGCGATTCGGATGCCGCTCTCACCCACGCGCGCGAGCTCCTGGAGACCGGACGACTCCGATGACGAGCGCGTCCGACGACGAGCCATCAGCTCCGCCGGACGCGACCATGATCGACCCTGCTCGGCATACACCGCTGTCTGCGTTCCTCTCGGGCTCCCGCCCCGCCTGATCAGCGTCCGGGTCGTGCTGTTCGCCACCGTCGCGCTCGTGCGCACCCGCCGACGCGGCATCGTCACGCGAACGTGACGCGGATGTCGGAGGCGGGTGCCAGACTCAGGGGCGAACCCCCACACGCGACTGATAGGATCGAAGCCCGTGATGCAGAACTCGGACGCGGGACATTCAGACGGCACGACTTTCACGACGAAGCACATCTTCGTCACCGGAGGCGTGGTCTCCTCCCTCGGGAAGGGCCTGACGGCGGCAAGCCTCGGCAACCTCCTCACGGCTCGTGGTCTGCGCGTGGTCATGCAGAAGCTCGACCCGTACCTGAACGTCGATCCCGGAACGATGAACCCGTTCCAGCACGGCGAGGTCTTCGTGACCGACGACGGGGCCGAGACCGACCTCGATATCGGCCACTACGAGCGCTTCCTCGACATCGAGCTGAGCCAGGCGGCGAACGTCACCACGGGCCAGATCTACTCGCAGGTCATCGCCCGTGAGCGCCGAGGCGAGTACCTCGGCGACACCGTGCAGGTCATCCCGCACATCACTGACGAGATCAAGCGCCGCATGCGTCTGCAGGCCAGCGAGCAGCCGCAGCCCGACGTCATCATCACCGAGATCGGCGGAACCGTCGGCGACATCGAGTCGCAGCCCTTCATCGAGTCGGCGCGTCAGATCCGTCACGAGCTCGGCCGCAAGAACGTGTTCTTCGTGCACGTCTCGCTCGTGCCGTTCATGGGCGCCTCGGGCGAGCAGAAGACCAAGCCGACGCAGCACTCCGTCGCGACGCTGCGCTCCATCGGCATTCAGCCCGACGCCCTCGTGCTCCGCAGCGACCGCCCCGTCACCGAGTCGAACAAGCGCAAGATCGCGCTCATGTGCGACGTCGACGAGGACGCGGTCGTCAACGCGATCGACGTGCCGAGCATCTACGACATCCCGTCGATGATGCACGACCAGGGTCTCGACGCCTACATCGTCGACGCGCTGGACATCTCGAAGGCCGCCGACGTCGACTGGACGCGCTGGAACCGCGTGCTGCAGGCCGTCCACAATCCCAAGCACGAAGTCACGATCGGCCTGGTCGGCAAGTACATCGACCTGCCCGACGCGTACCTCTCGGTCACCGAGGCCATCAAGGCCGGCGGATTCGGCCAGGAGACCCACGTGAAGATCACGTGGATCCCCTCCGACCTGTGCGAGACGCCGGAGGGTGCGGCGAAGGCCCTCGGCGCGGTCGACGGCATCATCGTCCCCGGTGGGTTCGGCATCCGGGGTATCGAAGGAAAGCTCGGCGCGCTGCGGTTCGCGCGCGAGCAGGGCATCCCCACCCTCGGCATCTGCCTCGGCCTGCAGTGCATGGTGATCGAGTACGCGCGCACCGTCGCCGGCCTCGAGGGTGCCTCGTCGAGCGAGTTCGACCCCGACACCGCCCACCCGGTCGTGGCCACGATGGCCGAGCAGGTCGACATCCTCGAGAGCGGCGACCTGGGCGGCACGATGCGCCTGGGCCTGTACCCGGCCGCGCTCGCGGAGGGCTCGCTCGCCGCCGACCTGTACGGGTCGAACAGCATCTCGGAGCGTCACCGCCACCGCTACGAGGTCAACAACGCCTACCGCCAGCAGCTGAGCGACGCCGGCCTGGTGTTCTCGGGCCTCAACCCCGATCTCGACCTCGTCGAGTTCGTCGAGCTGCCGCGTGACGTGCACCCGTACTACATCGCGACGCAGGCCCACCCCGAACTGCGCTCGCGCCCGACCGAGCCGCATCCGCTGTTCCGCGGTCTCGTCGGCGCCGCCCTCGAGCGTCACCGCTCGAGCGAGCTGTTCGACGTCGAGGAGGACTGACGTGGAGGAGGTGCGCGACGAGAAGGTCGAGCTCGAGCTCGTCTCGACCGACCTGGTCTACGAGGGCGCCGTCTGGGACGTGCGCTCCGATACCGTCCGCTACGGCGACGGTGAGATGACCCGCCAGTACGTCGAGCACCCGGGGGCCGCGGCCGTCGTGGCGATCGACGACGACGAGCGCGTCGTGCTCATCCAGCAGTACCGCCACCCGATCAAGGAGCGCGACTGGGAGATCCCCGCGGGGCTCCTCGACGTCGCGGGCGAGCCGCCGATCGAGACCGCCAAACGCGAGCTGACGGAAGAGGCAGACCTCGCCGCCGACCGCTGGCAGCACCTGGTGTCGATGCACACCACCCCGGGCGGGAACGACGAGGTCGTGCACCTCTTCCTCGCGCGCGGTCTGCGGGCGGTCGAGACCGACTTCGAGCGCGAGCACGAGGAGTCCGACATGCGACTCGAGCGCGTGCCGCTGACCGAGGTGATCGACGGCGTGCTCGCGGGGCGCCTGCGCAACGGCATCCTGGCCACCGGCGCTCTGGCCGCGGCCGAGGTGCTGCGCCGCGAGGCATCCGCCCGCTGACGTGGAGCTCGAGCGCGCGGTCGAGACCTATCTCCGGCACGTCGCGCTCGAGCGCGGGCTCTCCGATCACACCGTCGCCGCGTATCGCCGCGACCTGGCGGTCTACACGGCGTGGCTGGGCGAGCGACGCGTCGTCGAGGTCGAGGCGGTGACGCCTGCTCTCATCGCGGACTTCGCGGCCGAGCGCGCTTCGGCCGAGCCGCCCCCCGCGTCGTCGTCGTTGGCGCGGATGCAGTCGTCGGTGCGGGGGCTGCACCGCTTTCTCGTGCGGGAAGGGCGGGTGGATGCCGATCCGTCCGGGCGCCTGCGTCCGCCCAAGGCCCCGCGTCGGCTGCCGAAGGCCCTCACGATCGCCCAGGTCGACCTACTTCTGAACGCCGCGGGGCCCGCGCCCGGCTCGGCGGACGCCTCGGCCGCGGAGCCCGCGGCCGTGCGCGATCGGGCGCTGCTCGAGCTGCTGTACGCCACGGGAGCGCGAGTGTCGGAGATCGTGCAGCTCGATGTCGACGACACCGCCCACGGCGATCTGCTGCGCGTGCGCGGCAAGGGCGACAAGGAGCGGATCGTGCCCGTCGGTTCGTACGCCCGCGCCGCGGTCGAGGCCTACCTGAGGCGGGTGCGGCCGGCGCTCGCCGCGAGGGGACGGGCGACGCCGCGGCTGTTCCTGGGCGTGCGCGGGGCGCCGCTGTCGCGTCAGAGCGCGTGGTTGATCATCCAGGCGGCCGCCGAGAAGTCCGGGCTCACCGCGCACGTCTCGCCGCATACGCTGCGGCACTCGTTCGCGACGCACCTGCTACAGGGCGGAGCCGACGTTCGTGTCGTGCAGGAGCTGCTCGGACACGCCTCGGTGGCGACGACGCAGATCTACACGCACGTCTCGGTCGATGCGCTGCGCGACGTGTACGCGACCTCGCACCCGCGGGCGCGGTGAGGCTGCGGCATCCTGAGACACTGGAGGGATGACCGCCACCCTCGTCGCACAGGGCCTCGCCGGGGGCCACGGACACCGCACGCTCTTCGACGGCGTCGACCTCACCGTCGCGCCGGGAGACGTGATCGGCGTGGTCGGCGCGAACGGTGCGGGCAAATCGACGCTGCTGCGCCTGCTCGCCGGCGTCGACGAGCCGCAGGGCGGGGCGATCAGCCTCGCGCCGAGCGACGCCTTCGTCGGCTGGCTGCCGCAGGAGCACGAGCGCGTCGCGGGAGAGACCGTGGCGGAGTACATCGCGCGCCGCACGGGCTGCGCCGCGGCGACGCGGGAGATGGATGCCACGGCCGCGGCTCTGGGCGATGCCTCGATCGTGGGGGCGGACGACGCCTACGCCACGGCCCTCGAGCGCTGGCTCGCCAGCGGCGCGGCCGACCTCGACGAACGGATGCCGGTCGTGCTCGCCGACCTGGGCTTGGAGGTGGGACCGGATGCCGAGATGACCGGCCTGTCCGGCGGGCAGGCGGCGCGCGTGGGGCTGGCCGCGCTGCTGCTGTCGCGCTTCGACATCGCGCTGCTCGACGAGCCGACCAACGACCTCGACCTGGACGGGCTCGAGAGGCTGGAGACGTTCGTGAAGGGACTTCGCGGCGGGGTCGTTCTCGTCAGTCACGACCGGGAGTTCCTCGCCCGCTCGGTGACCCGGGTACTGGAGCTCGACCTCGCGCAGAACTCCCACCGTGTCTACGGCGGCGGGTACGACGCCTATCTCGAGGAGCGCGCGACCCTGCGTCGACAGGCGCGTGAGAAGTACGAGGAGTACGCCGACACGAAGGCCGATCTCGTCTCGCGCGCTCGCACGCAGCGCGAGTGGTCGAGCCAGGGCGTGCGCAACGCGATGAAGAAGTCACCCGACAACGACAAGATCCGCCGAAAGGCTGCGACGGAGTCGAGCGAGAAGCAGGCGCAGAAGGTGCGCCAGATGGAAAGCCGTATCGCGCGACTCGAGGAGGTCGAGGAGCCGCGCAAGGAATGGCAGCTCGAGTTCACGATCGGTTCGGCGCCACGGTCGAGCTCCGTGGTGTCGACGCTGTCGGGTGCGGTCTTCCGCCAGGGGGACTTCACCCTCGGTCCGGTCTCGCTGCAGGTGAACGCGGGGGAGCGCATCGGCATCACGGGGCCCAACGGTGCCGGGAAGTCGACGCTGCTGCGCGGCATCCTGGGTCGTCAGATGCCCGACGAGGGGTCGGCCTCGCTGGGGTCCAGTGTCGCGATCGGCGAGATCGATCAGGCGCGGTCGCTCCTCGTCGGAGAGCGCCCGCTGGCCGAGACCTTCGAGGGCTTCGTCCCCGAGATGAACGCGGGCGAGGTGCGCACGCTGCTGGCGAAGTTCGGCCTGAAGGCCGACCATGTCATGCGGCCGGTGGACGGGTTGTCGCCGGGCGAGCGCACGCGCGCAGGACTGGCACTGCTCCAGGCGCGAGGTGTCAACGTGCTCGTCCTCGACGAGCCGACCAACCACCTCGACCTGCCGGCGATCGAGCAGCTCGAGCAGGCGCTGGAGTCGTACACCGGCACGCTGCTGCTCGTCACGCACGACCGGCGGATGCTCGAGGCGGTGCAGACCGACCGCCGCTGGCGCGTCGAGGCCGGGCGGTTGTCGGAGCTGTAGGGGGCGTGCGCCCGGGGATCACCGAGAAACGCCCGCTGCACCGGGAAACGCCCTCGGAGGGCGTTTGCCCGTGCAGCGAGCGTTTATCGAGGTGGGTGCGGGGCCCGAGAGGCGCGGAACGGAGTCAGCGGCCCTGGCGCTTCTTGTAGGGCTTCGGCTCGCCCTTGACGATCGGGGCCCGGCCCTTGCCCTTGTTGGCCTTCGCCTTGCCGCCGCCGGGGGCCTTCTGCCGGGGTGCGGCGGGAGGCGCGTCCGCGATGCGATGGTGCGCCTCTTCAAGCAGCAGACGACCGGCCGGGGTGAGCTGCGTCGGCGGGGTGCGCGAGACGAGCGGCTGACCCACCTCTTCCTCAAGCTTGTCGACGGTCGTGTACAGCGAGGCGAGGGGGATGCGCAGCTTCTCGGCCGCGCGCGGGAAGTGCAGCTCCTCAGCGAGGGCGGCGAACCGGACGAGGTGCTCGAGCTTCATGGCATCCATTCTCCCGTGTCGAGCCGCGACACGTTGAGCGTCCACGACTCGCCGCGCCGCAGGCCCGGCGAACGGCGTGTCGTGGACACTCGACGAGGGTCAGGCGGCGGAGGCCAGGAAGCGGTCGGCCGTGCGCAGCGACAGGGCCATGATCGTCAGCGCGGGGTTGGCGGCGATCGCCGAGGGGAAGACCGAGTTGTCGCAGATCCACAGGTTCGGGATCTCGTGCGAACGGCCGTCGGCATCGACCACGCCGTCGGACGGGTCGTCGGACATGCGGCAGGTGCCGATGGTGTGCGCGGTGCGGGCGAGGACCATCGTCTCGCGCGCTCCGGCGGCCTCCATCACGCGCAGCATGAACGCGGTCGCGTGCTTGTCGATCGCCTTCTCGTTGTCGCCGGCCGTGAACGTCACCCGCGCTCGCGGAATGCCGAACTCGTCGAGCTCGTCGACCAGCTCGAGCTTGTTGTCGTCGGAGGGCAGGCAGTCGGCGTTGATGCCGATGCCCGCCATGAACCGTGCCTGGTCGAGCCGCTGCATGAGCTGCGGCCCCCAGAGGCCGCCGCCGCGCACGAGGGTGGTCGAGAAGGTCAGCGGCATGACCCCGAGGCTCTGCACGAGGTACCCTCCGGCGAAGTCGGCGTCGGCCGGGCGCATCATGTCTTCGCTGATCAGCGACGACGGGTATCCGCGGTGTCCGCGCACCGGCTCGTCGAACCGTCCCCACACCTGCGTCGCGCCATGGGCGAGGAAGTTGCGGCCGACCTGGCCGTTGTCGTTCGCGAGGCCGGTGTGCAGCAGAAGACGGGGCGTCTCCACACCGCCGCCGGCCAGCACGAGCGAGCGGCAGCGCTGGCGGCGATCGACGCCGTTCTTGCGGTACACGACGGCCTCGACGTGCCCGCGCGCGTCGAGCTCGATCCCGTGCACCATCGCTTCGCTGCGGATCTCGGCGCCGGCGGCGACCGCCGCGGGCAGGTACGTGTTGGAGGTAGAGGCCTTGGCATCCACCCGGCATCCCTGGTGGCACTCGCCGCAGTTGACGCACGCTCCGCGCTCGCCGTGGTGATCCTGCAGACGGGCCCGGGTCAGCACCGCGGCCGGGGCGTCGGCCCAACGCACGCCGAGCGCGTCGCAGCCCTTGGCCACGAGGTTCGCCGGCGCGTTGCGCTTCGCCGGGGCGTACGCGTAGCGACGCGCGGGGTCCCACGGGTAGGGGGACGGACCCGAGACGCCGATGTCGCCCTCGACGCGCTCGACGTAGGACAGCAGCTCGTCGGGGTCGATCGGCCAGTCGCGGCCCACGCCCGACTCGGTCCGCAGCGCGAGGTCACGGCGATCGGGGCGCGGGGTGAAGGCGCCCCAGTGCAGCATCGAGCCGCCCACGCCGCGCCCGCTGTTGTTCGGGCCGAAGGCGGTGGGGTCTTCTCCGCCGCTGAGGCGCTCCGACATCCAGTTGATCTCGACGGCCTCGGTCTCATCGGGGGTGAGGTCGTCGAGCGAGAAGTGCCGCCCGGCCTCGAGCGCGACGACGGTGAGGCCCTTCCGGGCGAGCTCCGCGGTCAGCGGGGCGCCGCCGGCGCCGGTTCCGATCACGACGACGTCGACGACCTCGTCGTCGGTGTAGGTGCGCATCGCTTCGAGGTTCATGCCGCGTCTCCTGTCGCGATCGTGCCGCCGACACTCGACGGCTCCCAGTCTTCGCGGCGCCCCAGGCGCAGCTCGACGTATCCGCGGATGGGACGGCCGCCGGTGGCGAAGCCGTCGTACCCGACCCGCGCCATGCTCGCCGGGTGGGCGAGCCACTGGCGGATGAGGTCGTTGCGCACGTCTTCGAGCCAGGCCTTCAGCTGGGCGGCGTCGAAGGGGCCGTCGGCATCCGCTTCCCCCTCCACGGCGGCGCGGAAGGTCTCGGCCCGCTCGGCCGGATCGGTGGGCCACGTGGCGGCCAGCTGGTCGAGGCCCACACGGTAGGCCTCGGCGTCGACGGGGAGGTCGGCGTTGCGCCAGCCGTCCCCCTCCTCGCGCGCGAGTTGGGCGTCGACGCGACCGGCGAGGTCGATCGCGGGCCCGTCCTGCGGGACGACGAGATCGGCGATCTCGCGCAGCAGGGTCAGCTGCGCCAGGTTCAACACCTCGGGAGCGTAGCCGCGGTCGTCGGGCACGGAGCGGCGGGCCAGGATGCCGCGGACTCGGTCGTCGACGCGATCGCCGGCGATGAGGCGGGCCCAGTCGTCCGGAACCACGGGCCCGACCCGTACTTCGTCGGCGATGAAGCGCGAGATCGCGTCGGCGGCTTCGGCCGGACGCTCGAGCGGGATCATGTGCCCCGTGTCGGGGAGGGTCGAGAAACGTGCCCGCGGGTAGACCGAAGCGAGCAGTCCCGGCTGGGCGGCGGCACCGAGGTCGGCGTCGTCGGTGCCGGCGAGCACGAGCACGGGCAGGTCGAGGGTCGCGACCTCGGCGGTGACGTCGATCCGGCTGCCCGTCTCGAGCCACGCGCGCCACGCGGTGGGCGAGGTGCGCCGGAGGTCGGCGAGGGCGAGGGAGTGCGCACCGGCATCGAGGGGCTCGGCGGTGTTCTGGTCGATGAAGGTCTCGGCATTCTGTTCCGAGATCGCTCCGCCGTCGACCCACGAGAGCATCCGCTCGCGCCGTTCCTCGTCCATCGGCTCAGGACGGGGAGGGGACGGGGCCATCAGCACCATCCCGCGCAAACCGAACAGCGGGGCGTCGCCGCGCAGCACGCGGGCCGCGACCAGGGCCGCGATCTTGCCGCCCATGCTGTGGCCACCGAGCATCCAGGGACCGTTCTCGTGCTCGGAGAGGCGCCGGATGACGTGGTCGACGGTGTCCCCGAGGGTGGCGTCGGGGGCGCTCGCCGCGGAACCGAAGCCGGGAAGGTCGATGCCCTGCACGCGGACATCGCCCGGGAGGCGCTCGGCGAGACGGTCGAAGGATCCGGAGCTCGCTCCCAGCGCGTGCAGCAGGTACAGGGTGAGGGGCGCCCCGCTGGCGGCGGGAGCGGTTTCGGTGGGCATGCACTCACGCTCGCTTACGGCAGGGGCGGGAAAGGGTCGCTTGCGGAACGAGACGTTTTGCGCAAGCATCCGCGACGGGCGGGTCCGGCGGGCGGGAGGTGGGTTTGTTCGCACCGCGTCCTGAGGCAGCGGATTGCCGCGCGTCGGGGTGGGTGTGCAGGTGGCCCCGGGGCCACGGCCCACGCCCCGGGGCCACGAAGCGCGCCCCACGAGCAGGTGAGGGCCCCGCGCAAGCGCCCCCGCCCCGCGCGCCCCATCGCCGGTCGCCAGACACGACGATCGCCCCGTCCGCGCGCGGCGGGCCGGGGCGATCGAGGTGGTCGGTTACGGCGTGACCATGCCGCCGTTGACGTTGAGCGTCTCACCCGAGACGTAGCTCGACTCCGCGGAGGCGAGGAAGACGAACGCGGGCGCGATCTCGGCGGGCTGGCCGGCCCGCTGGTAGGTGCTCTCGTCGTCGAAGTGCTCCATCTGGTCGTCGGAGACGCCCTGGCTCACCTGCAGCGCCGACCAAGTGGGCCCCGGTGCGACGACGTTGACCCGGATGCCACGCGAGGCGAGCTGCTGCGCGAGCCCCTTGGACAGGTTGTTGATCGCCGCCTTGGTCGCGGCGTAGTCGAGGCGGTCGGGGGCGGGCACGTAGGCCTCGAGCGAGGCGGTGTTGATGATCGTGCCGCCCTCGGGCAGGTGCGCGAGCGCGGCCTTCGTGATCCAGAACGGCGCGAAGACGTTCGTGCGGAACGTCTGCTCGAACTGCTCGTCGGAGAGGTCGTCGACCTTCTCGACCATCACCTGCTTTCCGGCGTTGTTCACCACGATGTCGAGACCGCCGAGCGCCTCGGCGGTGCGGGCCACGACCTCGCGGCACGCGCCGGGATCGGTGATGTCGGTCGCGATCGAGACGCCGGTGCGGCCGGCATCCCGGATCTGCTCCAGGATGTGATCGGCGTCGCGCTGCTCGTCGGGCAGGTGCACGATGGCCACATCAGCACCCTCGCGCGCGAAGGCGATCGCCACCGCTCCGCCGATACCGGAGTCGCCACCCGTGATCAGCGCCTTGCGGCCGGTCAAGCGGCCGAGTCCGCGGTAGGTCTTCTCGCCCAGGTCGGGGACCGGCGTCATGTCGGCCTGGACACCCGGCTCGGGCTGGTGCTGCACGGGCGGCTCGACGCGGGCGTAACGGGTGACGGGGTTGTCGAAGGTGAACTGGTCGCGATCGGAGGTCATGCCTCGACGGTAGGCAGGATGGTCGACGCCGTGCGCGGCCTTGACGGAAGGAGGAATGCCGGGCAGGTGGTGCGTTTCACCCGGTGACGAAGCCGCGGATGCGCTGCTCGAAGACCTCGGACGAGAACCGCGCCGTCGCCTCGACCCCGTCGAAGACCGGAAGGGAGAGCGCCCTCGATGTCGCCGCGGCCAGGTCTCCGGGGCTCAGCCCGTCGGCGGTGATCCCGGTCACCCCGGCCTCGTACGTCTCGAGCTGCCCGCCGATCGGCCCGGTGACGATCGGGGTGCCGAGAACTTGCGCCTCGACGGGGATGATGCCGAAGTCCTCGATCGCCGGGAACACCAGGACGGATGCCGCGCGGTACAGGCCGCGCAGGAGGGAGTCGGAGGGTGACACGACGAGCGTGACGGGAACGCGCGCGGCGGTGGCACGTTCGCGCAGGGCTGCCTCGTCGGGTCCTCGACCGGCGATGACGGCCGGGACGCCCAAGCGTTCAGCGGTCTCGATGACGAGATCGAGACGCTTGTACGAGGCGAATCGCGAGGCGCCGAGGAGGAAGATCCCGGGGAGAGCGTCGAGCGTACGGCGGTCGGCGTCGCTCAGCAGCCCCTCCCATGCGGTCGCGTCGGCGATGGAGCGCACGTCGACGGGAGGCGGGATGACCACGGCCTCCCGCCCCCAGGCGCGTGCGATGCGCTCGCGCACGAAGGCGCTGTTGGCGGCGAGGGCGACGGGCTCCGCCGCGCGGTGCCGATCGATCGCTCGGAACACGGGCGCGACCGCGCGCACGGCGGCACCCTGCCCGCGCGGGTCGTACTCGGGAGTCCACACGTAACGCGCCGGGGTATGGACGTAGACGTACTTCGGCACGTCTCCCGCGCTCGAACGGATGCGCGCGTGATGGGCGAAGAGGTGCGAGCTGATCAGCATCCACGCGTAGTCGTCCCGGGGGAGCAGGCGCCAGGTGGGGAGGCAGAAGGCCGCAGCGAGAGCCTTGCTCCGGCGCACCGGCGTCTTCGCCAACCACGTCTCGCGCAGGCGACGGTCGGCGAGCCGGGCCGGCGCGTCGTTCCAGAGGCACCGTATGTCGGCCCGGGGAAATGCGCGGGCCATGGCCTCGAGGACGTTCTCGGAGCCGCCGGCCGGGGCGATCCACTCGTGCACGAGGAGACCGGGGGACGGGAGGGGTCGGGTCGCGGTCATCGGTGCCCTTTCCGAAAGAAGGCGGCCGTCCACGTGCGTATCGCCCGGATCAGTCGGCGGCGCCGAGCACGCCCCGCATCGGTCGTCGGGTCGCCCGCGTCAGCGGCGGACGCAAGGGCGATGTCGTCCGCCGGCCAGACGAGGTTTCGCAGAGCGCGGATGCGCTCTCGCGCGGGAATCGAGCGCAGAGCGGCGAGATAGGCCCTGGGACGGTCGGGTTGCGCGCGGTGCAACCAGTCTCGCGGCGGGCCGAGGTCGGGGCCGGGATCGGCATTCGGATAAGCGACTGCGAGGTCATCGCGAAGCGCGGCGACCGCGCCGAGCGCGCGAGCTGCGTCCATGGCGCCGGGGGCCGCCGCGAGGGTCCGCTGCCCGATGAGATGGTCGTTCACGGAGACTTTCCTCCCCACCGCCGGGCGGATGGCGTGGAGAGCGGAGATCACCGCGTGTGCATCGCGTCGGGGGATGGGCACGACCGTCCCGGCCGCGACCATCGTGGTCGACAGGGTCATGACGATGTCGAAAGCGCGCTCGTCGTCGAGAGCGAGACCGGGGAAGCGGCGATGGATGTCGATCTCGCACCCCCAGGCCCGGGGCAGCAGCGTGGTCGAGTGATGGACCGAGGTACCCCGCCAGGGGTCGGGCTGCCGGGCCCATCCCCACGGTTCGAGGGCGGAGGCGAGGTCGTCCCACCGCGCCGGGTCGCACCAGACGTCGACGTCACCGGAGTGCTCGCGCTCGCGGAGCCCCTGATGGTGCAGGGCCGGGCCCTTGACGAAAAGACACCGGATGCCGGCGGCGTCAGCGACCCGGTGGACCAGGGCGTAGATGAGCTCATGCAGGGGGGAGGACAGCAGCGCACGGTCGAGCCTGGTCACGGCTGCGGTGTGGCTCGTTCCGAGTGCGACAAGGCCCTCGTGCTGCAACTGCTCGAGCAGATCGTTCTGGTCGACGGTCAGCGCGCGCGGAGACAGGGGCCCCCGATCGACGAGATCACGCCAGAGGGCGGCGCCGTCGCCGACGAGGCAGAGGGCCGGGCCCGGGATGACGGGGAGGACCAGAATCTCGGCCTCGGGCGAGAAGGCCGCCGCGTCTCTCACATCGAGCGCGCCGAACGCCACGGGGATCCAACGCTCGTCGAGCGGGGGAGCAGGTGACATGCGGCGCTCCTCGGGCAGGCGGTCATCGACCTCCCAGTGTCACCGGCAGCGGCGGGGGAATAGCGGCCGGGCGGCGGCTTTCCGTTCGCACACGACGCGGACTTCACCCACGAAGCTGCTTCGCCTCACCCGGGGTTGCGGGCGTCGAACCGCGCTCAGGACACCCCGCCCCGGTCGACGAGCCGCGTCGGGACGAGGTGCGTGTGCGACCCCGTCGCGGGGTCCGCCCCGCGCGCGAGCAACGTCTCGGCGGCGCGCGTGCCGAGCTCGGTCACGTCGTAGTCGACGATGCGGATGCGGCGGGGGAGCAGGCGCGAGAGCTCGAAATCGTCGAAGCCGGCGATGGCGACGTCGGCCCCGCGGGGCAGGATCGCCTCGAGGGCGCCGATGGTGACGCGGTTGTTCGCGCAGAAGACGGCGGTGGGCGGGTCGGTCGCGTCGAGCAGGCGCAGCACCGCGTCGCGGGCTGTGGCCGGGGTGTGCAGTCCGTCGATGACGAGGGCGGGGTCGAGCGCCCGCCCCTCGGCGGCGAAGGCCTCGCGGGCTCCCGCGAGGCGCTCGACCATCGTGAAGATCTCGGGGGAGTCGAGCAGGACGGCGATGCGACGGTGCCCGGCGGCGAGGAGCTCCGCGACGGCGGCGCGCGCCCCGCCCCGGTTGTCGAGGAGGATCGCGTCGGCGGGCACGCCGCTGCCGGGGCGGTCCAGGAAGACCACGGGGGTTCCCAGCTCGACCTCGCGGGACAGATAGGAGTGATCGGCGGCGGTGGGCACGACGATGAGGCCGCCGATCTGGCGCTGGCACAGATCGAGGGCGAGGGTGCGTTCGAGATCGGCATCCTCTTCGCTGGATGCCATGACCAGATGCATGCGCTCGCGCGTGGCGATCGCCGAGACGGCGGCGGCGACGGCCATGTAGAAGGTGTTCGAGAGGTCGGCGGCGACGAAGCCGATCGTGTCGCGGTTGCCGGAGCGCAGGCTCGCCGCGAGCGCGTTGCGGTGGTAGCCGAGCTTGTCGACCGACGCGAGGACACGCTCGATCATGGCGGGGTCGACGTTCGGCTCCGCGTTGACGACGCGCGAGACGGTCTTGAGGCTCACCCCGGCGTCGGCGGCGACGTCGATCATGGTGGGCCGGCCGGTCTTGCGCATGCGTCTCCTCGAAGGTGCCGCGCGGGGCGGCGTTCTCCGAGCATACGGATACCGCCGGTCGCGCCCGAAAACGCCGAAGGGGCGCCCGCGCTCGGCGGGACACCCCTCGACGCGCCGTCACACCTCGGGTGAGACCAGAGCACCCGTCTCGTGCGACGCGATCGCGGCAGCGAAGAGGCGATGCGTCAGGGCGGCCTCGTCGGGGCGCACGCACCCGAAGCCGTCGCCGAGCTCGCCCAGGTACTCGGCGAGGTAGGCCGCCCACATCTGCAGGATGGCGTCGGAGAAACCCGACTCGAAGTTGGGTCCGGTCACCGTCGGCCACACCGACTGGCTTCCGGCATCCACGCTCTGCCAGCTCTGCTCGCGGCCGACGCCCGGCACGTCGACGAAAGCGAAGACCTCGACCTGCTTGGGGTTCTTGGTGCTGAAGCGCACGCCGCCCGACATGCCGATGGCTTCGAACTCCCACGTGTTCTTCTGGCCGGGCGCGATGCGCTTGGTCTCGGTCGTGAGGGGGAAGGGCGCCCCCTCGTGGCGCGACCAGGAGTGGATCACGGCGTTGTCCCAGGTGTCGCAGGGCTGAGGCGAGCCGTCGGGACCGGGGCGCTCGGTGACGATGTCCTGCAAAATGCCGACGACCTTCTCGGGCGTCCACCCCAGGCGCAACGGCACGTGCCAGGTGTGCATGCCGAGGTCGTTGAGCACGCCCGCGTCGCCGCAGAACTGCTTCTGCCGCTTCCAGTTGAGGGGCTTGTTCACGTCGATGTCGCTGGAGTGCAGGAAGGTGCAGGTCGCCTCGACGATGCGGCCGAGACCGCCCGCGCGCACGTAGTCGACGGCCCACTGGGCGCCGGGGAAGAACGGCATCTCGCTCGAGACGCGGACGAAAGACTGCGGGTTCTCGTCGATCGCGGCGATGACCGCGTCCGCGGCGGCGCGGTCGATGCCGAACGGCTTCTCGGCCAGCAGTGCCTTTCCGGCGCGGACGGTATCGATGTACAGACGCTCGTGCAGGTCGTGGCGCACCGCGATGTAGACGACGTCGACGCGGGGGTCGGCGAGCAGCTCGTGGTGGTCGGTCGTGGTCAGCTGCACCGTGTCGATGCGTTCGAAGAACTCCAGCGCCGCCGGGTTGATGTCGCAGACCGCGACGAGCTCGGGCTCGGCGGGGTGGTCGATGAGAGCGGGCCAGCGTCGCAGCGCCGCGGCGATCTCACGGCCCATGAGGCCGCCGCCGATGATGCCGACGCCGATCTTCTTGCCGGTCATGCGCGGTCTCCTTCGGCGGGGGCGCCGATGAGGGCGAGGGCCTCGTCGACCGAGGCGTCGTCGTGCACGACGGCCATGAGGGCTGCGGTGATGCCGGCAGGGTCGTGGTGCTGGATGACGTTGCGGCCGTAGACGATGCCGCGCGCCCCCTGGGAGAGCACGGCCTGGGTGCGCTCGAGCAGCGTGCGGTCGTCGACCCGGCCCCCACCGCGGACGAGCAGCGGGGTGTCACCCGCGGCCTGGATGACGCGGTGGTACTCGGTGATGTCGTCGGTGGGGTCGGCCTTGATGAGGTCGGCGCCGAGCTCGCGGGCCTGGCGCACGAGCGTGACGACCTTGGCGGTGTCGCCGTCGACGCCGTAGCCGCCGGTGCCGGGTTTGGTCTGCATGACGAGGGGCTCGATCATGAGCGGCATCCCGTACCTCTCGGCGTCGGTCCGCAGAGCCAGGATCGAGCGGATGCACTGCTCGCGCACCTGGGGCTCCCCCGGGAGGTCGAGCAGGTTCACACACACGGCGACCGCGTCGAGGCGGACGGCGACCTCGATGGCATCGGGGACGTGGATGCTATGCAGGGGGGACTCGAGAGGATCGCCGTAGACGTTGGCGATGTCGGTGCGCAGGACGAGCCCGGGCTTCTGCTTGCCGGGGACGGACTGCAGCAGGGGCGCCTGTCCGAGGGTGAGTTGGACGGCGTCGGGGCCGGCGTCGACGAGCGTCGCGACGGTGGCGGCCATGTCTTCGATGCCCGTCAGGAACGAGTGCTCGTGGAAGGCACCATGGTCGACGGCGACGTCGAGAGCGCGGCCGGACCGCGCGTTGAAGAGGCGATTGAGGCGGGGTTTCGACATGGGGTGTGGGTCTCCGAAGCGTCGTGTCGGGGCGCGGCTCTGCGCTCGACGGTCAGTATGCGGGGCACAAGACAACGTTGTCAATCGCTGCTAGCGTGGGCGACGTCACGGCGAGGAAGGCGGGGCTCATGGGCGAGCTGTACGGACGATCGATCGACGAGGCGTTCCGGCGCGCGGGCTCCCGCGAGCAACTGGCGGCCATCGAGGCCTCGGTGCGCACCGACGGACCGGATGCCAGCACCCGGCGCCTGCGGCTCATCGCGGGCGACCTCGACATCGAGCTGCTGCCCGACCGGGGGCTCGATCTCGGGCAGGTTCGGCACCGCGGCGTGCCTCTGGCGTGGGTGTCGCCGACCGGGTGGTCGCGGCCGGGGGTCGCGGGGTTCGGGGCGTCGTTCGGCGGGGGACTCGTGACCACGTGCGGCCTGCTGTCGTTCGGCCCGCCGTCAGTCGACGCCGAGGGGGAGCATCCGCAGCACGGGCGCTACAGCGGGCTGTCGGCATCCGTCACCCGGGCGGAGGTGCAGGCGGATGCCGTGGTGGTCGAGGCGAGCGTCGTCGAGGCGACGGTGCTGGGCGCCCACCTCGAGCTGCGGCGGCGCCTCCGCGTGCCGCTGGGCGAGGGGCGCATCGAGTTGCGCGACGAGATCGTCAATCGCGGTGCGCGCGAGGTCGAGCCCATGGTGCTGTACCACGTGAATCTCGGGTGGCCGCTGGTGGATGCGGGCACGGTGCTGCGGTCGCCTGCCGAGCGGGTGCTCGCGCGCGACGCCGACGCCGAGGCGGGGCTGTCGTCGTGGGCGGAGTTCCCCGAACCGTCCGCGCGGTATCCCGAGCAGGTCTTCGCGCACGGGCTGCCGACCGGTCGCCGCGTGAGCGCCGAGGTCATCGCGGCGTCGGGGCTCGGCATCCGGATCTCGTTCGACACCGCCCGGCTGCCGGGGATGTTCCAGTGGCGGGTCGCCCAGGACGACGGTGTGGTGCTCGGGGTGGAGCCGGCGACGGCGGCGACGATCCTCGGTCGAAGTGTCGCGCGCGAGCGCGGGCTGCTGCGTCCGCTCGCGCCGGGCGCGTCGTGGCAGCTCGGTCTCGACATCGATGTCATCGAGACGCGTTCGTGACTTGACAACGTTGTCCGGTGGGGCTCATGCTGTCTCCATCGAAGCCCGCCCGAGGGTTTCCTCCCGAATGACAACGATGTCGGAGATGCGATGACGCACGACGAGCGACCCGCCGCGACCGCGGTCGCCGAGGCCACCACGGCCCGGCCGCGCGCCCGGCTCATCGACGTCGCGACGGCCGCCGGCGTCAGCCCGAAGACCGTGTCCCGCGTCATCAACGGCGAGGCGGGCGTCCTACCCGGAACCCGCGACCGCGTGCTGCAGACCGTGCGCGATCTAGGCTTCGTGCCCGACCGCAGCGCCCGCGAGCTCAAGCGTCGCGAGGCCGACACGATCGGCATCCTGATCGATGCGATCAGCGACCCGTTCTTCGCCGCCTTCGTCAGCGTCGTCGAGGAGCTCGCGGTGGCCGAGGGGCTCAGCGTGATCTTCGCCAGCACCGGGTACGACGCCGCGCGCGAGACGGCCCAGCTCGACCGCCTGACCGGCCACCGCCTCGCCGGGCTCATCGTTGCGCCGGTCGCCGTCCCCGCGGCGGTGCTCGCGGGACTGCGCCATCGCTGCCCCGTGGTGACCGTCGACCGCGTGCGCTCGGGGATCGACGCGGTCGTGATCGACGACTTCGGCGCCGCGTTCGAGGCCACCGCCGCTCTGCTCTCGCACGGGCACCGTCGCGTCGCCTTCATGGGTGAGGACGTTCCCTACCCCACCGTGAGCGACCGCCTGGCCGGCTACCGCTCGGCTCTCGAGGCCGCGGGCGTGCCGTTCGACGCCTCGCTCGTCGTCACGCACGAACGCTTCCAGGCGGGTGAGGCGGCCGAGGCCTCACGACTGCTCGAGCGCCCCGACGCCCCCACCGCCCTGCTGTGCGCGACGAGCCTCGCCGCGATCGCGACCGTCCAGGCGATCCGCGCGCGAGGGCTGCGGATGCCGGCGCTCATCTCGTTCGGCGATTTCACCCTGGCCGAGGTGCTCGAGCCCGGCATCACGTACGTCGACCACGACCCTCGCCTGCTCGGGGCCGCGGCCTTCCGGCGCCTGCGCCACCTGGCTGCGCACCCCGACGACGCCCCGAGCCGCAGCGTCGTGCCCACGCGCCTCGTTCCCCGCGGTTCGGGCGAAGTCGCCCCCGCCCCTGCCCTCGACCCGATCGGAGCGACGCGATGAAACCCGTGCTGCTGCCCCCCAACCCCGTGCAGCACTTCTACCTCGGCGGCGACCGCATCGCGGCGCTGCGGGGGATCGTGCCCGAGACCGACCGTCAGCCCGAGGAATGGCTCGGTTCGACCGTGTCGCGCTTCGGCTCCGACGAGATCGGTCTCGCCGTCACAGAGGACGGCTCGTTCCTGCGCGACCTCGTCTCGGCAGACCGCGCCGGGTGGGTGGGGGCGCGCAGCGGACGGGATGCCGCGGACCTCGGCATCCTGGTCAAGCTCCTCGACGCGCGGCAACGCCTTCCTGTCCACGTGCACCCCGACCGCGGGTTCGCGTCGTCGCACCTGGACTGCCCCTACGGCAAGACCGAGGCCTGGTACGTACTCGAGACCGAGGACGACTGCGCCGTGCACGTCGGATGGAACGAGGCCGTCGACCGCGACGAGCTCGACCGTCGCCGCGACGCGCAGGACAGCGAGTGGATGCTCGCCCACATGAACCGCGTCGTCGTGCGCCCCGGCATGGGCGTGCTCGTGCCCGCCGGCACCGTGCACGCGATCGACGGGGGGATCTTCGTCGCCGAGGTGCAGGAGCCCACCGACTTCTCGATCCTGCTGGAGTGGTCGGTCACGACCTCGACGCGCGAGGAGTCGCACCTCGACCTGGGATTCGACGCCGTCATGCCGGCCGTGTCGACCGAGAAGCTCGACGCCGCGGCCCTCGACGCCCTGGTCAGCACCGTCGGCGCGAAGCAGGCGGGACCCGCCTTCCGTTCTCTGCTTCCGGATGCCGCGGACCCCTACTTCCGCCTCTTCGACGCCGCGGGCGAGACGGTGGCGCGCGAGGCCGGGTTCTCGGTCGTCCTGGTGCGCGAGGGAGCGGGTGCTCTCGTCGCGGATGAAGGAAGCATCGACGTCGAGCGCGGACAGGTCTTCGCCGTGCCGCACGCCTTCGGTGCCTGGCGTCTCACGGGCGAGGCCGAGATCCTCGTCGCCGCACCCGGCGCCGGGTGGCCCGGTACGCTCCGCGGCGGTGACGTGCGATGACCGCGTACGTCGTCGGCGTCGACATGGGCTCGACGAGCACGAAGCTGCTCGTCGCCACCCCCGAAGGGCGCCCGGTGCTCGTGGCGAGCCGCCCCTCGCCGTGGACCAACCTCGACCACGGCCGGGCCGAGATGCCCGCCGACCGGGCGCTCGCCGTGGTGCGCGAGCTCGCCGCCGAGGCCGACGCGCGCCTCGAGGAGGGCTACCGCGTGCTCGCGCTGGGCGTCTCGGGCATGGCGGAGGCGGGGGTGCTGCTCGATTCCGCGGGCGGGGCGCTCGCACCGATCATGGCCTGGTTCGACCCCCGGGGCGCAGAGCAGATCATGGCGACCCCCGAGGCCTTCCGCGCCGAGTTCCCCGGTCGCACCGGGTTGCCGGTGGGGCCCCTGGCATCCATCGCCAAACTCCTGCACCTGCGGGACACCGGCATCGCGCTCGCCGGGACGACGTTCCTGAACGTCCCGGAGTACGTCGTGCACGCCCTCGGCGGCCCGCGCGTCGCGGAGTACTCACTCGTCTCGCGCACCGGACTCATCGACCAGGACGACAGCACGCCGTGGCAGGCGGCCCTCGACGTCCTGGGGGCCGACGAGTCGATCCTCGGGGAGCGGGTGAGCGCCGGCGAAGCCGTCGGCGTGCTGACCGACGATGCGATGCCCGCGGGGTTCCGCGGCGCGGCCCTCACCATTGCCGGTCACGACCACCTCGTCTCCGCGGTCGCCGTCGGTGCCACGCACACCGGTCAGCTCTACGACTCGATGGGCACGGCCGAAGCCCTCGTGCGCGTGCTCGACGACACCCTCCCCTTCGACGCGCGCGAGCGCCTCGCCCACGCCGGCATCAACTGCGTGCGCCACGTCATCCCGGGCAAGTACGTGCTGCTCGCGGGGACCAAGTCGGGATTGCTCATGCGGCGCGTGCTGCAGCTGCTCGGCATCACGGATGCCACGGGCCGGGCCGTCATCGACGACGCCGCTCTCGCGCTTCCGGTCGACGGAACGCTCGCCGACGGAGGCCTGGAGGTCTCGGGCGCGCGCAACGACGACGGCGTGCTCAAGATCGTCGCGCAGAGCGACGGGCTGAGCCCGGCCGAGCTGTTCGCGGCGTCGCTGCGCCACGGCAACGACATGCTCGACGAGTGCATGGCGGCGATGAACCGCGAAGTCGCCCCGCCCACCTCGACGGTGCTGACCGGAGGCTGGTCGACCATGGCATCCGTCGTCCGCTCGCGCTCATCTCTGCTGCCCGAGGTCACCGTCTCGACCCACGATGAGGCGACGGCGTACGGAGCGGCGCTGTTCGCCGCGTTCGCCGCCTCGACGGAACCCTTCGACGCGGTCGCCTCGGCCTTCTCGGCTTCCTCCCTCCTCCTCACCAACGAAAGGAGCTGACGATGTCGTCAGTCACAACGGCCGTCCCCGTGCTGCAAGCGCGCGGGCTCTCCCGTCAGTTCGGTCACGTCCGGGCCCTCAACAACGTGGACTTCGAGGTCTACCCGGGTGAGGTCACCGCTCTCATCGGCGACAACGGCGCCGGGAAGTCGACCCTGGTGAAGGCGCTTTCGGGCAACCTCGCGGTCGACGAGGGCGAGATCCTCTTCGACGGCAAGCCGATCGAGATGAGCAATCCGCAGGTGGCGTCGTCGCTCGGGATCGAGACGGTCTATCAGGACCTCGCCCTGGCGCCGCACCTGGATCCGGTGCAGAACATGTACCTCGGGCGCGAGATCCGCCGCCCTGGCCTCGCCGGAGCGCTGGGCTTCATGAAGACGAAGGACATGGCCGTGGCCTCGCGCGCCGCCTTCGACGAACTGGGCGCGACCGTCCGCAGCCTCACCTCGCCGGTGGGAGAGATGTCGGGCGGCCAGCGCCAGGCGATCGCGATCGCCCGCGCCGTGCACTGGGCCGGGCGTCTCGTCTTCCTCGACGAGCCCACCGCCGCCCTCGGCGTGCGGCAGACCAAGAACGTGCTCGAGACGATCCGCCGTGTGCGCGACAAGGGCATCGCCGTCGTGCTCATCTCGCACTCCATGCCGCACGTGATGGAGGTCTGCGACCGCATCCAGGTGCTGCGGCTGGGCACCCGCGTTGCCAACGTCGACGCGAAGAACACCTCCATGGAAGAACTCGTCGGGCTCATGACCGGCGCCGTGACGAAGGACGACCAGAAGTGAGCACGAAGACGCCTCCCACCGAGACGGTGGCCATCGGCACGTTCGAGGACACCAAGCCCAACTTCTTCATGGGGTTGCTCAAGGCGCAGGCGTTCCAGATCCTGCTGATCCTCATCGTCATCGTGCTGATCTTCAGCGCGTTGGCCCCCGACTCGTTCGCGCAGTGGTCGAACTTCCGCCTGATCATCCAGAACGCCTCGATCCTCGCCGTCCTCGGCGTCGGCATGACCTACATCATCATCACCTCCGGTATCGACCTGTCGATCGGTTCGGTGCTGGTGTTCTCGGGCGTCGTCTCCGCCCTGACGATGCGGGCGCTCGGCGGCGAGGGATGGGGAGTGGCGACGATCGGCATCCTGGTCTCGATCCTCAGCGGCGTGTGCTGGGGGCTGCTGAACGGCTTCCTGATCGCGAAGGCAAAGATCCCGCCGCTCATCGTCACCCTGGGTTCGCTGGGCATGGCCCTGGGTCTCGCGCAGATCCTCACCGGTGGCGTCGACATCCGCGACGTGCCGACCGTGCTCACGGTGTCGATCGGTTACGGCAACGTGTTCGGGTCGCTGCCCATCATCAGCGTCATCGCGCTCGTGGTCGTCGTGATCGGGGCGATCGTGCTGCACTTCACGAAGTTCGGTCTGTACACCTACGCCGTGGGCTCGAGCGAGCTCGCCGCTCGCCGCGTCGGCGTGAAGGTCGACCGCCACCTCATCTCGGTCTACACGCTGTCGGGGGCGCTCGCGGGGCTTGCCGGCATCCTGGCCCTGTCGCAGTTCTCGACCACCGCGATCGCGGGCCAGTCGCAGACCAACCTGAACGTCATCGCGGCCGTCGTCATCGGTGGCACCTCGCTCTTCGGGGGCGTGGGCACGATCTTCGGCACCGTGGTCGGCCTGTTCATCCCCGCCGTTCTGCAGAACGGCTTCGTCATCACCGGCGTGCAGCCCTTCTGGCAGCAGGTCGCCGTGGGCGCGGTGCTCATCACCGCCGTGTACGTCGACCAGGTGCGTCGCACCGCCGCGACCCGCGGCAACACCCAGAGCCTCTGGCGCAAGTTCGTCAGCGGAGGACGCCGCGGCTGAGGCCCGGCATCCGATCCCCATCAAGAGAGAACAGGCAATCACAATGCAGTGGAACAAGAAGGTTCTCGCGTTCGCCACCCTCGGCGCCGCAGCCACCCTCGTCCTCGCGGGCTGCTCGGGCGGCTCGGCATCCGGCGGCGCGTCGGGCGGGTCCGACGGCGGGTACAAGATCGCGTTCGTGCAGGGCGTCGCGGGAGATGAGTTCTACATCTCCATGCAGTGCGGCATCCAGGCCGAAGCCGAAAAAGAAGGCGCCACCGTCACCACCCAGGGCCCGGAGAAGTTCGACCCCACCCTGCAGAAGCCCATCGTCGACGCCGTCGTGGCCTCCAAGCCCGACGCGCTGCTCATCGCCCCCACCGACGTCTCCGCCATGCAGGCGCCGATCGCTGCGGCCGAGGCCGCCGGCATCAAGGTCGTCCTCGTCGACACGACGCTGGAAGACCCCTCCGGTGCGGTGTCGCAGATCTCCAGCGACAACGAAGGCGGCGGGGCTGCGGCGTTCGAGGCGATCCAGAAGGCCAACCCCAACGGCGGCAAGGTCCTCGTCGTGTCCACCGACCCCGGTGTGTCCACCACCGACGCCCGCGCGCAGGGCTTCGAAGACGCCGTCGCGAAGGATTCGAAGTTCACCTCCGTCGGTGTGCAGTACTCCCACAACGAACCCTCCACCGCCGCGGAGATCGTGACCGCGGCGCTGCAGAAGGACCCCGACATCGTCGGCATCTTCGCCGCCAACCTGTTCGCCGCCGAAGGCTCCGCCACCGGTGTCCAGCAGGCCGGCAAGCAAGGTCAGGTCACCATCGTCGGTTTCGACGCCGGTCCCGCCCAGGTCAAGGCCCTCGAAGCCGGCACCGTCCAGGCCCTCGTCGCGCAGGAGCCCGCCACCATCGGCGAAGACGGCGTCAAGCAGGCCATCGCCGCGCTGAAGGGTGAAGCCACCGAAGCCAAGATCCAGACCGGCTTCACCATCCTGACGAAGGACAACATCAACGGCGACGGCAAGGACGCGGTCTACAAGTCCTCCTGCTGACACCCCCGGATGCCGGGCTCCGGGCCGCCCGCCCGGGTCCCGGCATCCACCCCCCCTTCTCTTTCCCCCCGCGCGAGTCGCCAGATTCTGTCGCTTCGGACACCCCCGAAGCGACACATCCTGGCGACTCACGCA
>NZ_VTQH01000001.1:1741138-1872496 GCF_008763945.1 Microbacterium testaceum StLB037 | reverse complement strand
GGAACGGACGCACCCACAGAAACGATCTCTCGACCTACCCGTGAGGCAGTTCACTTCAAGTTGCCTGCTGACTCGACGGACATCAGCGCAAAGCAACTCCCGAAAGAGTGTGACCGCTGAGGATGTGTGCCGAGTGGCAGTATCCCAACTGTAGACCAGAGAATCGAAACTCTCAAGTGTCGTGTTGGGGGTGGTTCACCGCTTGAGAGGACGCGGGGCCTTTCGGCCGCTCCGCTCTCCCCTGTGGGGCGAACAGGTAAAACATTACGTCGCTCCCGAGGATCGGTCGAATCGACCCCTCATCCCGGGCGTGTCGCAGACGCGGAAGCCCGGAAACACGCGGATGCGCCGATCCTCAGGTGAATCGGGGGGCCTCGCCCCACGCACCGACCCACGACTCCAGATGGGGTTCGTCTCGCACGGCGTGGATCCCGTCGACGATGAGCGTTGTCTCCGCGAAGCCGGCCTTCGTGCCCCACCGCGCGGCTCGTCGCCGGGCGCGCCGACTCATGGCCGACCCGAGGGCCGTCCCCTCCGGCGACCGGAGATGAACCCGGCCGATCTCTCCTCCGGCGAGGACGCCCAGAGCATCTCGCAGCGCCTCGGCTCGGAGGACGACGACCGGATGATCCAGCGCGACGACGACGCGCGGATCGGTACCGGCCGTGGCACGGACGCGCGGGTCGGCATGGAGCATGGGTTCGTCGGGCATCGGGTCCAGCACGACCGCCGCGCGCGGGAGGGCCGCGAGCAGGGAGTCCGCGCTGAGGAATGCTGCGGCGGTCGTCGTGACGGGCACCGACACCTCGACATCGGCCACCGAGGGGAGTAACCCCCTCCCGGCGGATCCGTCGACGGGGATCTTCGCTGCCAAGCTCATCGTCTGACGATTCCCCTCTGCGGCGCTCTCGTCCGCCGCACGACCCGCCCAATCCGGGCCGTCGTGCCAGGCCACGGCATCCGGGATATGGGCGAGGACTCCGCCGGCCTGCCAGCAGCGGTGAGCCCACTCCCAGTCCTCGCCGCCGTAGGAAGAGAAGCTCTCGTCGAACCCTCCGACCTCCTCGAAGAACACGCGGGAGCACGCGGCGACCGCGCTGATGACGTACCGGTACGAGCGGTCGTCGGCGCGCAGCAGATTCCCGCTCTGCCGGTAGGCATCGCGAAGCCACCTCGGCTCGGGGAGCTCGCGGGTCGGACCGAGATCTTCGACCGGGACGTCCGAGGGAAGGCCCGCGAAGTCGGCGTGCCGACGGCGCCCGACGGTGATGGCCTCGGGCAGCAGAGCGGGGAGGCGGGAGATCCGCCGCACATAACCGGGTTCGGGGCTGGTGTCGGCATCCAGGAAGCAGAGGACGTCGCCCGTGGCCGCGGCGGCACCCAGATTGCGGGCGGCGGCCGCGCGGAAACCCCGGTCCTCCTGCCGAACGAGCCGGACGCCCGCGGGGACCACGGGCGGTTCGGGCGAACCATCGTCGGCAACGATGATCTCCAGACGATCGCGGGGGTGGTCCTGCCGGAGCAGCGCATCGAGCGTTCTGGCGAGCTCAGCCGGCTGCGCGTAGTGCGTGACGATGACGCTCACGCGCGGGGGTTCGGGCTCGAGGTGCGCGACGAGGTCCCAGCGGTTGCCGGGGACCCACGGCATCCGGTCGCTCCAGGGGGCGTCCGCGCTCACGCGGCGACCTCGCTCCACCAGCGGAGATAGGCACGAGCCGCGTCGGCGGGGCCGAACGGCACCGGGTGTTGTCCGTGCCACGTGGAGGAAACGTCGGCGCGGGCTGCGGCGACCGCGACGGCGAGGTCGGCCGGCTCCACGAGGGTCACCGTACCGGGACGAAGCGCCGCCATCTCGTCGTTGTAGCGGTTGCGCACGGCGAGCGGGCGGCGTCCCCAGCCGATCCAGGACGCGAGCGAGCCCGAGGCCGACACATGCCGGTGGGCGATGACGGGGACGGCGACGCGGCGCACGCGATCGGCCATCTCGGCGTCGTCGAGCCAGCCCGTCACCTCGACGGACACCCCGTGCGCATCAGCGCGACGGACGAACGCTTCGAGGTCGGCGGCGTGCCCGTCGGAGGCGCGCCCGAGCACGGTCACGCGTGCCAGCCCCGCCCCGACGGCGGCCTCGAGCGCTTCGTCGTGTCCCTTGCCGGGGTAGAAATAGCCCAGGACACCGACGGAATCGTCGGTTCCCGGCGCCTTCGTCGGCGCGGGCGAGGACACCACGGGCAGCGGAACGACGGCGATCGGCCCGTCGGCGACGCCCTCCTCGCGCAGCAACTCGCGCTCATGCGCGCTGTTGACGGCGACCCCTCGGGCCGCTTCGACGACGGATCGGTAGAACGCGCGTCGACGCGGGCGGTTGCGTTCCCCGTCGGATTCCTGCGGCACATCGTGAAGGGTCACGGTGAGCGGATGCCGTGCGGCGAGCGCCGTGAGCGTCCGCGTCGCCTCTTCCGGGGAGGTCCCCCACAGCCGGTCGGTGACGTGAGCGTGCACCGGCGTTCCCTCGGGGACGGACGCGACCGCGTCGACGGTCGAGACGCGCACCCGGACGTCCGCCGCCGCGATGTCGGTCGCGATCTGCCGGGCGTAGACGGCGACACCGTGCGGGCCGGGGTGCACCAGGAGCACCGGGAGGGTGGCATCCGGGATCGAGATCTTCGAAATCATGCGGCGGTGCTCCAGGTGCGCAGCAGGGGGGTCATGCGCTCGACCACGGCGGCGAGGAGGGCGGGACGTTTCGCGTAATAGTCGAGGTGGGCCTCGCGCACGACGTCGGCGGGGAGCGTCTCGTCCGCGACGATCCAATCGGGGCGCGGTTCGGCGTCGAGGTCCCAGGCATCGACGACCCAGGACTCGAGGGGCGCGCGCACCGAGGCGAGGATCGGACGACCCGGGTCGACGACGTGCCCGGGGAAGCCGAGCGCGGCGACGATGCGCTCACCCAGCGGCAGGAAGAGCGCGTTGCCGGGGTGATTGACGGTGCGGGCGAGGTCTTCGACGACGGGAGTGAGGAGATCGGATGCCGCGACGTCGAGACCGAGGGCCTCGCGGCGGCGCAGCTCGGAGATCGAGGCGTCGGCGAGGGAGTGCACCACCGACGCGGGCAGCCGCGCGGGGACGCTCAGCCCCGCGGCCTCGGCCACGGTGCGGACGTCGTGGTAGGCGACGAGGGGCGGGTCCTCGGGGAACGCCGGCAGCCGGAGCACGGCCTGGAACGGGTGCAGACCCGAGAAGCGGACGGCGGGGACGAGCACGGTGCGCGCACCGGGCGGAAGGGAGGCCCGCAGCTGCGAGGTGCCGAGCGGGAGTCCGCGGTAGTCGTCGCGGATGGGCTGCGACACCAGGAACGAGGCCCCCGCGAGCAGGGCGTGCAGTCGTGCCGCGTCATCGGCGTCGAGCTCGTGGACCGCGGGGATGCGGATGGCGGGGAGCTTCTCGGAGGCGATCACCAGGCGCAGCGACTCCGCTTGGCAGTTGCCGACCACGACGCCGTAACCGCCGGGAGCCGGAATCTCGCCGAAGAACTCGGCGTAATGCGTACGGCGCGCTATCACCGCGTCGCCGTGGTCCGCAAGGCTTCGCACCCGCTCCGTCTCCCCGCCCATGATGTGAACGTATCCGTCGGTGTCATCGTCGTCCCAACCGCCCCGTTGCATTGCGATGTGCCTGGCGATGCGGTACGCGCACCGTCATGCACGCAATTACGAGGAGGAGAGAAGATCGTCGTCACCGTCGTCCCCCCGGTTCGAGTGGCCGCCGTCCCCTCGGCACACCCCTACGTCGCCGCCGTCGCGGATCCCGCCGGCGTCCGGTTGCTCGCCGACCCTCCGCCGCCGGGTGCTCCCGCCGGCCAGTGGTGGCCGCCGCAGGTGCTGCTGCCGGCATGGCTCGAGACGCACGCCGATGACTTCGACCTGGTCCACGTGCATTTCGGGATCGAGTCATACAGCGCTGCCGAACTCGAAGACACGGTCGCGACACTTCGGCGACTGGGCCGGCCGTTCGTCTACACGGTCCACGACCTGGAGAACCCGCAGCTGAGCACGCAGGACGAGCACCGTGCGTCTCTCGCGGTGCTCGCGGCGGGGGCGGACGCGCTGATCACGCTCACCGACACCGCGGACGCCGAGGTGCGACGCCTCACCGGCCGCGCCACGACCGTGATCGCGCATCCCACCCTCCTCGGCGACGCTCCGCGTCCGACCGGGTCGCCCCGCGAGGTCACCCGCGTGGGCGTACACCTGCGCGATGTCCGGCCCAACATCGACGGCGTCGGCACCACCGCGACGCTCGTGCGCGCCGTCGCCGCCCTGCGCGCGCAGGGCGCACGCGTCGAGGCCGTCGTGCGGTTGAATGAGCGCGTCCGCGACGAGGAGGCCGCGGCATCCATTCTTCTCCTCGCCGAGGGAACGGACGGCGTGCGCGTCGAGCGCGGCCCTCGCCTCGACGACGACGCGCTCGCGCTCTGGCTCGCCGACCTCGACGCGTGCCTGCTGCCCTACCGCCACGGCACTCAGTCGGGATGGGCGGAGCTCTGCTACGACCTGGCGGTGCCGGTGATCGGGACGCGCATCGGGCACATCGCGGCGCAGCATCCCCGGGATTTCCACGCGTTCGAGGTGGGTGAGCCGGTCTCCCTCGCCCGGGCCATCGTGGATGCCACGGACACGGCGTGGTCGCGTTCGGGCTCGGCCCGCCGCGAAGCGGAGGTCGATCGCCGTCGCGCGGACCGCGCCATTGAACTCGAGGCCGTCCGGGCCGCGCATCTCGCCGTCTACCACCGCGTTCTGGCGACGGAGGTGGCCGCGTGATCCGCGGGCAGCGGCCGCTGCGGGTGCTCGTGGTCGCGCCGTCGCGCTATCCCCTGCGCCAGCCGCACGCGGGAGGCCTCGAAGCCACCGTGTGGGACCGGGTGCGCTGGCTCCGCGCCCGCGGACACCAGGTGACGCTGTGCGCGGCCGAGGGCTCCGACTTCCTCGATGACATGCCCGAGTTCCAGCTGCCGACGCCGGAGTGGACGCGCCCCGAGCACGCCTCCGACACCGAGTACCCGCTGGGCTACGCCGACGCCGTCGACGCGGCCTTCGACGCCGCTCGCGAGCGCCTCATCGCCGACCGCCATCTGTTCGACGTCGTCGACAATCACAGCCTGCATCCGGCCCCGATCCGCTGGAGCGCGGAGGCGGACATCCCCGTGGTCACGACCCTGCACACGCCCCCGCTCGAGCCCCTGCTCGAAGCCGCCGCCGAGGTGGCCGGTGCCGCGCACCGCTTCCTGGCCGTGAGCCAGGCGACCGCGCGTGCGTGGTCGGTCGAGGGCGTGGACGCGTTCGTCTTCCCCAACGGCATCGACACCGATCAGTGGGTCCGCGGGGCCGGGGGGCCGTCGTGGGTGTGGTCGGGGCGCGTCGTGCCCGAGAAGGCTCCGCACCTCGCGATCGAGGCCGCGCGGCACGCCGGGGCGCACATCGTGCTCGCCGGACGCATCGGCGATGTGGACTACTTCGAGCAGGAGATCGTCCCGCGCCTGGGCGTGCACGCCCGCTACGTCGGCCCGCTGCGCCAGCCGGATCTGTGCCGCCTGGTCGGTTCCTCCGCCGTCGCGCTGGTGACGCCGATGTGGGAGGAGCCGTTCGGTCTCGTGATCGCCGAAGCGCTCGCCACCGGCACCCCGGTCGCGGCTTTCGACATCGGCGGCGTCTCCGAGGTGCTCGCGGAGATGCCGGGTTCGACGACCGTCATGCCGGGGGATGTCGTCGCCCTCGCCAAGGCCGCCGCGCACCTCGCCGCCGAGGGCGTGCGCGAGCCGCTCACCCGTGTCTGGACGCGCCACGCGGCGGTGAAGAGGCACTCCCTGGCACAGCGATACCGCGAGGTCGAGCGCGTCCTCGCGCACGTCGCCCAGCCCGCCGGCGTCCGGCGCGTGCCGGCGGTGTCGTGGTGATCGGCTGGTACGTCCATCACCACGGGTACGGTCATGTCGCACGGTTCCTGGCCGTGGCGCCGCACCTGCGCACGCCGGTCGTCGCGTTCTCGTCGATGCCCCGCCCCGCAGACCTGCCGACGGGGGTGGACTGGATCGAGCTGCCCCCGGATGCCGATGAGTACACGCGACCGGACGGCTCGACGGTCGACCCCCGAGACGCCGACCCCACCGTGCGCGGGCACCTGCACTGGGCACCGCACGATCACCCGGGGCACCGGGCCCGACTCGCACGGATCGCCTCGATCGCGGCCGAACGCTCGCTCTCGGCTTTCGTGGTCGACGTCAGCGTCGAGGTCGTCGTGTTCGCGCGGTTGCTGGGCCTGCGCACCCTCGCGATGACGCAGCCCGGGGCACGCACCGACGCGCCGCACGCCCTCGCATACGATCTCGCCGACGGCATCCTGGCCCCGTGGGCTCGTGGCGCCGTCGCGGCGGAGGCTCTGGGCCCCCACGTCGACCGCGTGGTCTGGACCGGCGGCATCTCGCGTTTCGAAGGGCGGGACCGGCCCGGCGCCCGCGACCAGCGGTCCGTGCTGTTGCTGGGCCGCGTCCTCGATGACCACGTCCGCGAAGACCTGGTCGCTCGCCTGCGCTCCCGCGGATGGGACGTCACCTCGGCCGGACACGACCCGGCCTCGCGTGTCGACGATCCATGGCCGCTCCTCACCCGCAGCACCGTCGTGGTGAGCGCCGCCGGTCAGAACAGCGTGGCGGATCTCGCGGCCGCGGGTGCCCGCGCCGTGGTCATCGCGCAGGATCGTCCGTTCGACGAGCAGCACGACACCGCCGACGCGCTGGAGCGCTGGGGCCTCGCTCGCCGGGCCGACAGTCGCACGAGCACCGCGGAGCTGGTGGAGATCATCGAGCGCGCCGCCGGCGACGACCCCGATTGGACCCGCTGGCAGGTCGAGGGGGCCGCCGACCGCATGGCCGCGGCGATCGAGGCGGTGGCGCGGTGAGGACCGCGGTCGTCACCGTCGCCTCGCGCGCGCGGGAGGAACATCTCCAGCGCCAGCGGCGCGTGCTCGCCGAGGTGGCCGACGACATCGTGCGGGTCGAGACCTGGCTCGACGAGACGCCGCCGATCGAGGCTCCGGATGCCGACACCCTCACGTTGCACGTCCCGCCCGGGCCCCGCGGACTCCGCGTCGGCGAGGGCCGCAACCGGGCGGCCGACGCGGCGATCGAGGCGGGGGCCGAGCTGCTCGTCTTCCTCGACGTCGACTGCCTCCCCGGAGCGGACCTCCTCCCCGCCTACCGGGCGGCGGCCGCGCGCCACGGCGATGCCGTCCTGTCCGGGCCGGTCACCTACCTGAGCAGTGTGCAGCGGCCGGAAACGGCATCCGATCTGCCCTTCCTCACCCGACCGCACCGGGCACGCCCGGCTCTTGCCGCGGGCGCGACCCGTCGGGCCACCCCGGAGGAGTTCGACCTCTTCTGGTCGCTGTCATTCGCCGTCACCGCGGCGACCTGGGGGCGCATCGGGGGCTTCCACCCCGGGTACGAGGGCTACGGCGCCGAAGACACCGACCTGGCGTGGACCGCTCGCGCGAAGGGCGTCGAGATGTACTGGGTGGGAGGGGCGGACGCCTACCACCAGTGGCATCCGGTGTCTTCTCCCCCGTGGCAGCACCTCGACGACATCCTCCGCAACGGCGCCGCGTTCCACGCACGGTGGGGCGTGTGGCCGATGGGTGGCTGGCTCGAGGCGTTCGCGGCGGCCGGAGCGATCGAGCGCCGTGATGACGCGTGGGTGCGCACGGGCTGAAGCCCGTCGAGCGTCCAAGACACCCTTAGTCCCCGGGGATTGGGGCCGGGTGTCTTGGACGCTTGCGAGAGAACCGCGCGCGTCAGGAGCGCCGCAGCCAGACCGTCGTCTCGCCCGGCAGCGTCTCGCCGTCGAGCGGCCGGCTCGACACCAGCACCTCGCCGGCGGGAAGCGGAACGGGCTCCTCGCCGAAGTTCGTCACGACGGTCCAGCCGTTCGGCCGAGCGAAGGCCACCACGTCGTCACCGGCGCTCTCGACCCACTCCAGTTGCTCGTCGGTCTGCAGCTCGTGGCGCAGATCGAGCGCTCGGCGGTACAGGGACAGGGTCGACGCGGGGTCGCCGTCCTGCAGGTCGACGGCGTACGTTGCGAACCACTCCGGCTGGGGAAGGTGCGCGCCGGCGTCGCCGAAGCCGAACGCGGGGCCCGACTCGCTCCAGGGCAGGGGCACGCGGCATCCGTCGCGCCCTTGATCGATCCCCCTGCTGCGGAAGAACGTCGGGTCCTGACGCTGCTCGTCGGGGATCTCGGCGACCTCGTGCAGACCGAGCTCCTCGCCCTGGTACAGGTACGCCGAACCCGGCAGACCCAGGACGAACAGCGCGGCCGCCCGAGCACGGCGCTCGCCCCGCTCCGCGTCGAGGGTCGGCGACTGCCCGCCCGACAGCAGCCACTCGTTGCCGTGCTTGAGCGTCGGACGACCGTCCTCGCCGCGTTCGGCGTCGGGAAGGCCGTACCGCGTGGCGTGACGCACGACATCGTGGTTCGAGAGCACCCACGTCGTCGACGAGCCCGACTGCGCCGCGAGCGTGAGGTTGTCGGCGACGATCCGGCGGAACTGCCCGGCGTCGAAGTCGGCCTCGAGCAGGTCGAAGTTGAACGACTGACCGAGACTCTCGGCGCTCGCGTACAGCGGCACGCGCGAGGGGTGCACCCACGCCTCAGCCACGGCCGTGCGCGGCGGGTCGTACGAATTGAACACCGCGCGCCACTCGGCGTAGACCTCGTGCACGTCGTCGCGGTCGAGCAGCGGGTGGTTCCCGTCGATGGGCATCGCGTCGAGCTCGGCCTGCGAAGGCAGGGGTTCGCTGAGGTCCTTGGTGAGCATGTGCGCCACGTCGATACGGAACCCGTCGACGCCCCGGTCGCTCCAGAAGCGCAGGGTCTTCACGAAGTCGGCGCGCACCTCGGGGTTCGACCAGTTCAGGTCGGGCTGCGAGACGTCGAAGTTGTGGAAGTACCACTGGCCGTCGGCGACGCGCTCCCACCCCGATCCCCCGAACACCGACACCCAGTCGGTGGGCGGCTCGGCGCCGTCGGGTCCGGTGCCCTCGCGGAAGATGTACCGCTCGCGGGCGGCCGACCCGCGGCCGGCGGCCAGGGCCTCCTGGAACCAGGCGTGATCATTCGAGGTGTGGTTCGGCACGATGTCGACGACGACGCGGATGCCGCGGGCATGCAGCTGCGAAATGAGCTCATCCATGTCGGCCAGGGTGCCCAACCGCGGGTCGACGTCCCGGTAGTCGGCGACGTCGTACCCGCCGTCGGCGAGGGCCGAAGGGTAGAAGGGGCTGAGCCACACGGCATCCACCCCCAACTCGGCGAGGTACGGAACGCGCGAGGTGATGCCGGGGATGTCGCCCAGGCCGTCGCCGTTCGTGTCGGCGAAGCTGCGGGGATAGACCTGGTAGACGACGGCCTGGCGCCACCAGTCGGGGGCGTCGGAGAGGTGGCGGGCGGGCGCTGCGGAAGGTGCGGCGGTGGTCACGGTTGTCCTTTCGAGGGGATGGTCGGTCAGCCCTTGACGGCGCCCTGCGTGACGCCCGCCATCACCCATCGCTGGGTGAAGAGGTAGGCGACGATCGCGGGGGCCATAGCCATGAGGTACGAGGCGAAGGCGACGTTGTAGTTGTTGGAGAACTGCGTTTGGAACAGGTTCTGCCGCACGGGCAGGGTCTGCAGGGCCGGGTCGCTGATGATGAGCGAGGGCATCATGAAGTCGTTCCAGGCGTAGAGGAAGGCGAAGATGCCGACCGTCGCGCTCATCGGGGCGAGCAGCGGGAAGATCAGCTGCCAGAACGTCTGCCAGGTGGTCGCGCCGTCGATGCGCGCGCTCTCCTCCAGCTCGAGGGGGATGGAGCGCAGGAAGGCCGTGAACAGCAGCACGCTGAAGCTCAGCTGGAACATCGTGGCGAGGATGATGACGCCCAGCGGGTTGTCGAGCCCGACCCGGCCCGTCAGCTGGATCTGCGGCAGCGCGACGACGGGGAAAGGGATGAACATCGCCGCGAGCAGGTAGAAGAACGAGTAGCGGAAGAGCTTGCGGTCCCAGTTGCGGGCGATCGCGTACGAGGCGAAGGCCGCGAGGATGATCGTCGCGACGACGGTGCCGGCGGTGACCAGCAGCGAGATCGCGAGGCCCACCGGGAACTTCGTCAGCGTCCACGCCTGGACGAATCCGTCGAAGCTGATCGGCGAGGGGAGGGAGAACGCGTTGCCGTCGACGACCTGGGTGCCGCTCTTCAGCGCCATCGAGACGGTGACGTACAGCGGGAGCAGCACGGTGAGGGCGCAGAGCACGAGGATGGTCGTCGTCGACCAGTTGACGCGCTCCATGCCGACGCGGCGGGAGCGGCGGCGCGCGGGCCCGGTGCCGGCGGGGCCCTGACGCTCGGGGACGGTGAGCTCGGCCTGCTCGAAGGCGAGGGCGGGCTGGTTGAGGGCGGTCATGACAGGGTGTTCCTTCCCCGGGTCAGCGAGAGCTGCAGGAGCGAGATGACGACGGCGACCACGAAGAAGAGCGCGGCGTTGGCCATCTGGTAGGCGTAGTCGCCTCCGTTGAATCCCAAGATGATCGACATCGCGACGCTGCGCGTCGCGGTGCCGGGGCCACCGCCGGTGAGACCGACGATGATGTCGTACGCGTTCAAGAAGCCCTTGAAGCCGAGGATGACGTTGATGACGACGTATCCGGCCACCAGCGGCAGCGTGATGCGCAGCAGTTGCTGGGTCTTGCTCGCCCCGTCGAGGCCGGCGGCCTCGTAGACGTCGCCGGGCACCGCCAGCAGACCCGCGATGTAGATCAGGAGCGTCCCGGGGATGGCCTGCCACGCGGTCACGATCACGATCGCGACCCACGCGAGGTCGGGGTTGGCGAGCAGGCTCGTCTCGAGCCACGGGATGCCGAGGGCGGCTCCCGCCTCGGGCACCGAGTTGCTGAAGAGGAAGTTGAAGACGTAGGCGATGATGATGCCCGAGATCACCATCGGGATCACGAAGACCGTGCGCAGCGCCTTCTTGAACCGGATCTGCGCCGTCAGCCCGACCGCGAGCAGGAACGCGGCCACGTTCACGACGATCACGGTCGCGACCGAGAAACCGAAGGTGAACAGGTACGCCTGAAGGATGGCCGGGTCGCTGAAGATCGCGATGTAGTTGGTGAGGCCGGTGAAGGTCCACTCCCCCAGCCCGATCGAGTCGGTGAAGCTGAAGAAGATGCCGATCAGGCCCGGAACCGTGATCGCGAGCGTGAAGAGCGCGAGCGTCGGCAGCAGGAACAGGTAGTAGATCGGCTCGACACGACGGGTGCTGCGACGCGCTGTCGCCTTGCCTCCCGTGACGATCGTGGTGGTAGTGGTCATCGCGCGGCCTCCTCGCCAGCGGCATCGTTCGTCGAGGCCGGGGGCTGGCGGAACGCCAGGCGCGACCAGTCCTCGTCCATGGTGCGCAGGGTGGACTCGGGCGAGGCGCCGAAGATCATGGCCTGGGCGTAGTTGAAGGTCGGGATGGTCTTGGGCACGAGCACCGAGGCGCCCTGGTAGATGGCGCCCTCGTCGTAGTACGGGATCATCCCGGCCACGCGCGGGTCGCTCGGCGAGGGGGCGTCCTTCGTGGGGGCGAAGCCGAGCTGCGACTCGTTGTAGGCCTCGATGATCTCGGGTTGGTAGAGGTACTCGAGGAAGTCGCGCGCGGCGTCCTGGTGACGCGAGGCCTCGGGGATGATCGCCGCGAGGTCCATGTTGACGCGCACCTTGAGATCGGCCGGGTCGTCGGTCATGGGCAAGGGGAACGTGCCGACGGGCAGGTCGGGTGCCGTCTTGGCGATCTCGCCGAGCGCCCAGGGTCCCTGCAGGTACATGCCCGCCTCGCCCTGCGCGAAGGCGAGGTTTCCGTCGCCGTAGGCCCGGCTCTCGGCATCCGGATTCGTGTAGTTCTGCGCCAGCTCGAGCATGCGGTCCATGGGTGCGGTGAAGTCCTTGGCGAACGACACGGCCGAGTCGGGTCCGACCTGGTCGCCCTCGTCTGCGAGGCCGTCGAAGAAGTCGATGACGTTCAGCGAGCCGCCGATGGAGTAGTCGTACCAGCCCTGCGCGACGGTCCAGTCGTCTTTGAAGGTGCCGTAGAAGGGGGTCACCCCGTTCTGCTTCAGGGTCTCGGCGACCTGGATGAGCTCGTCGTAGGTGGTGGGCACCTGCAGTCCGAGCTGATCGAAGATCTGCTTGTTGTAGATGACGGATGCCGCCATCACCGAGTACGGCAGGGCGCTGGTGCGACCTTCGCACGAGCCGTACTGGTCCATGAGCGGCTGCAGGTCTTCGCGCACGCTCGCGGCCGCCGCGGTCCCGCTGAGGTCGCTGAGCGCGCAGCGCTGTACGAAGCGCGCGACCTCGTAGTTGTAGTTGGCGAGCATGATGTCGGGCGGGTTGCCGCGGACGAAGCTCGCCGAGACGACGTCGACGCCCGAGCTGTCCATCTCGACGCGCACCTTGTCCTGCGAGGCGTTGTACTGCGCGACGACGTCGTTCATGAACGACAGCGCCTCGCGCTTGCTGAAGGTGAAGCGGATGGTCTCGCGCCCGTCGGTCGAGCAGCCCGCGAGCAGACTCGCCCCGAGCACCCCCACCGCGGTCGCCGCGAACCATCGTCGCCCGGCCCTGGTCTTCGTCGACACCTTTTGCCTCCTCCGCCGCACTGCGAATATGTTGTACCAGCGACTAAATCTAGTCGCCAAATCAATGTCGTGCAGGCAGTATTGCATCGGGGCGCACACCGGTCAAGAGGTCCGGGGCGCGAGATGACGGAGGGGCGGATGCCGATGGATGCGACGACCGCCACGCCCTCGCTCCGCCGACACAGTCTCGACGCCGTCCTGCGTCACGCGTGGGAGACCGACGCCTTCACCGCGAGCGACGTGATCGCCGCCGTCGGGGTGACCCGTTCGACGGCGATCGACGTTCTCGACGAACTCACCGCCCGGCGCCTCCTCGCGGAGATGCCCAACGCCCGCGCCGTCGGGGAGTACTCGAAGGGCCGCCCCGCGCGGCGCTTCGCCTTCCAGCCCGGCATCGGCGTGGTCGTCGGGGTCGACGCCGGGCGCGGTCATGTGACCGCCACGGTCGCCGACCTGCGCGGCGAGACCCTGGCCACCTCGCGCCTGGCCGTCGACCCCGAGCGCGACTCCCCCGACCGCCGTCGGCGAGCGGCCGAGACGATCGTCGAGGCGACCCTCACGCGCGCGCGACGTGCACGCGCGGACATCGTCTCGATGTGCGTCGGGGTGCCGGCCCCCGTCGACCGCCACGGACGCTCGCCCGTGCACCACGACCGGTTCTGGGAACGCATGAACCCCGGTTTCATCGACACCTTCCAGGCGTGGTCACCGGTCGTCCGCGTCGAGAACGACGCCTCTCTCGCGGCCGTCGCCGAACGCGCGCGCGGAGCCGCCGTCGGCTGCGAGGACTTCGTGGCTTTGCTCGCCGGGGAGCGCTTCGGTGCTGGCATCCACCTCGACGGTCACCTCCTGCGCGGGAAGCACGGCGGCGCGGGCGAGACCGTGGCATTCGACCGCGTGGAGGGCGTCAGCAGCGCCGAGGGCCTCGCGCCTCGCTGCGTCGACGCGGCGCGGGCGGCGCAGGCCGACGGCAGCCTTCCGGCCGACAGCGCGCTGCGCGGGATGGCCCCCGAGTCGCTCGACGCCAAAACCGTGCTCGACCTCGCCGCGGCGGGAGACACCGGGGCGCTCGCCGTCGCCCGTCGGGTGGGCGGAGCGCTGGCGGGGGTCGTCGGCATCTTCGGCAGCCTCTTTGATGTCGACCGCGTGATCGTCTCGGGAGCGATCGCCGCGGGCGCGGGCCCCATCATCGATGCTGCGATCTCCGCCCTCCCGAGGGCTTTGGACCTCCCCGCCCCCGACATCGTCGCGTCGGGTCTCGGCGCTGACATCGTCTCGATCGGCGCCGTCGCCGCCGCCGTCGAGGCCGCGCGCGAGAACGCCCTCGACCTGCCCGTCTTCGCGCTGCCCGAGGATCGCGCGCGGGCCTGAGACACGGCATCCGGGACCTCAGGACAACCCCCGCGGCAGGAATGGCGCGGACGGATAGCGTCGAGGGGTCCGGTCCGAGCCCCGGGCAGGTGGAGTTCTCATGCCCTCGTGGCCCGAACACGTCATGTGGTGGCACGTCTACCCGCTCGGCTTCGTCGGTGCGCCGATTCGCGATGGAGACGGGCCGGATGCCGAGATCGAACACCGCCTCGACAGGCTCGAGCCGTGGCTGGACCACGTCATCGAGCTCGGCCTGAACGGGCTGCTGCTCGGGCCGGTGTTCGCGTCCGAGACGCACGGCTACGACACCGTCGACCACCTCCGCATCGACCCGCGGCTCGGCGACGAGGGAAACTTCGACCGCTTGCTCGCGGGGGCACGGGAGCGCGGCATCCGGGTCCTGCTCGACGGGGTCTTCAATCACGTCGGCAGGGCCCACCCCGCCTTCCAGACGATGACGGAGGACGGACCGCAGCTGTTCCGCGGGCAGTGGGTCGACGGCCGATTCGAGGCCGAGGTCTTCGAGGGGCACGGAGCACTCGTCGCCCTCGATCACTCCTCGCCCGCGGTCGCCGACCTCGTCGTCGACGTGATGTGCCACTGGCTCGAACGCGGGATCGACGGCTGGAGACTGGATGCCGCCTACGCGGTGCCGCCGGAGTTCTGGGCCGAGGTGCTCCCGCGGGTGCGCGAGAGGTTCCCGGAGGCGTGGTTCGTCGGCGAGGTCATCCACGGCGACGGGCCCGCGATCGTGCGCGCGTCGACGATGGATTCGCTGACGCAGTACGAGCTGTGGCAGGGCATCTGGCACGGGATCGCCGACAGCAACCTCTTCGAGCTGAGCCACGCGATCGAGCGGCACGACGAACTGCTCGCCACCTTCGCCCCGCAGACGTTCGTGGGGAACCACGACGTCACCCGCATCGCCTCGGCCATCGGGCCCGATCTCATGCCGCACGCCCTCGCCGTGCTCTTCACGGTCGCGGGAACCCCGTCGGTGTACGCCGGCGACGAGTTCGGCTGGACCGGGGTGAAGGAGGAGCGCCTCGGCGGCGACGACGCGGTGCGGCCCGCGTTCCCGGCATCCGCCGCGGAGGTCGACGACGTCGACGAGAGCATCCTCGAAGCGCACCGGGCGCTCATCGCCCTGCGCCGCCGCAAGCCGTGGCTCTGGCGCGCGCACACCGACGTCGTCGAGATCGCGAACGCCGCAATCGTACTGCGCACCGCCACCGGAGAAGATGCGGTGGTGGTGGCGCTCAACATCGGCGACGAGCCGGTGTCACTGCCCGCGGCCGACGCGCGCGCGGTGGTCACCGGTGACGGGAGCCTGACCGACGGGCGGATCGCCCTCGGCCCCCGCGGATGGGTGGTGCTGGAGGGCTGAGCCTCAGGCGCCGGCGCGGAAGCGGTGCTCGGGTCGGCCGGTGCTGCCGTAGCGCAGGCTCACCTGCACGAGCCCGCGTTCGGCGAGGGCGGTCAGGTGCCTTTGCGCCGTCGCGCGCGACACCCCGATGCGCTCGGCCACCTCGGTCGCCGAGGCCTCGTCTGCTCCGAGGGCGGCGAGGACCGTCTGCTCGGTCGCCGACCGGGCCAGCGAGGCGCCCTCGCGCTCGCCACGCATCACGGATGCCGCGCGGTCGATGTCGTCCTGTGTGAGGGGCCGCGTGCTCGAAAGCAGGTTGCGGTAGCGCGCGAAACGATCGAGGCGTTCGGCGAGCACGCGCGTGTCGAACGGCTTGACGAGATAGGCCAGCGCTCCCGCCGAGAACGCGCGGCGCACGGTCGCGGCGTCGGTCGCCGCCGACAGCACGAACGCGTCGACGTCGAGCGAACGCACGAACTCGATGCCGTCGCCGTCGGGGAGGTACACGTCGACCAGCACGAGGTCGGGCGCCTGCGCGGCCACGGCGGCGCGTGCCTCGCCGACCGAACGCGCCGGTTCGAGCGCGACGAAGCCCGGCCGCGCCGCCACCGCGTCGCGGTGCAGCCCCGCCACGCGGAAGTCGTCGTCGACGACCAGAACCCGGATGCCGTTCACTCGCTCATCCCCTCCCGCTCACTCGTCCCGCCGCGCACGCCCGGCAGGCGCGCCGCGACCACCGCTCCGTGGTCGCCGCCGCCCGCGTCGACCACCCACACCTCGCCGCCCCGGCGCCGGGCGAACTCGCGCGAGAGCGGGAGTCCGATGCCGAGTCCGTGCACGGCTTCGGAGTCGTCTCCGCGCTCGCGCGGCGCGAAGATCGCCTCGACGTCGGCGATACCCGGGCCCGTGTCGGCCACCGTCAGCACGACCGCGTCGGCGTCGTCGAGCACGCTCACCTCGACCCCGCGGGGTTCGGGAGCGGATGCCGCCGCCGTCACGGCATTGTCGATGAGGTTGCCGAGCACGGCGACCACGTCTTCGACGTCGTCGATCGAGGCGGTCGAGAACGTGTCGTCGGCCACGCGCAGGGCGACCCCGCGTTCACGCGCCGACAGCGCCTTGGCGCCGAGGAACGACTGCAGCATGGGGTCGCCGACGAGTTCGATGCCGGGCACGGCCCAGTCGACCGATCCGCGATCGACGAGATCGGCGAGGAACGCTCGCGCTTCGTCGGTGCGTCCGGCGTCGAGCAGTCCCACCGCGGCGTGCAGGCGGTTGGCGTTCTCGTGGCGCTGCACGCGCAGGGCATCGCCCATGGCGCGCACGCTGTCGAGGCGCCCCGACAGGGCGATGACGTCGGTGCGGTCGCGCAGGGTCGCCACCCGCCCCAGCGTGCGTGTTCCACGACGGACCGGTCGCACGTCCACGAAGACGACGCGGTCGCCCAGCGGGAGCCCGCTCGACGCCCCCGAACTCGACAGGGCGCCGACGACGGCGGGCGGGAGGTCGAGCTCGTCGAGGCGGCGGCCCACGGCATCCGTGATTCCGAGAAGTCGTTCGGCGGAGGGCGTGCACACTCGCACGACACCGGCGTCGTCCAGGGCGACGACCCCTTCGTCGGCGCTTTCGAGCACGGCGGTCTGCGTCTGCACGAGAGACACGAGCTCCTCGGGCTGGACGCCCAGGGTCAGCCGCTCGAGGCGGCGGCGCATGAGCAGGGCGACGACGGCGCCGATCGCCACGGCGAGCGCGACGGCGACCCCGATCCCGGTGATCAGGGCGGGCAGGTCGTCGAAGACGCTCGCCCGCTCGAAGCCCACGCTCACCTCGCCCACCGGGGAGCCGCCGGCGGGCGGGTAGACGGGCACCTTCGCGCGCGCGGATTCGCCGAGGGTTCCGGTCTCCCACGTGACCACTTCGCGCCCGGCGAGCGCATCGGCGAAGCTCGTGCTCACCACCTGCCCGAGCCGATCGAGATCGGGATGGGCCAGACGGATGCCGTGATCGTCGGTGATCACGACGAAGAGGCCTTCCGTGCGGGTGGTGACGTCGGTGGCGTACCGCTGCAGGAGACCGTCGCGCAGGGTCGCGGCATCCGGAGTCCCGGGATCGGCGGAGTAGGCCTCGACGAGGTCGCGCACCTCGGGCGCTTCGGCGACGGACCGGGCGATGTTCAGGGCCGACGAGTCGGCCTCGGCTTTGAGCTGCTGCACCCCGAGCCAGGCGAACACGGCGGTGCACACGGCGACGACGGCCACCTGCGTGGCGACCTGCACGACCAGCATGCGCGTGGCGAACCGCATTTGCGCCTCCCGCCTCGACTCACGTCCTCGTGCGCGAAATGCGCAGAACACACGGTACGCGCAATACCGTCCGCAATGCGAGCAAGCGCGCGTCGAGGGGCCCGGCCTCCGTAGTGTCACCGGATCGAGCGCGAAAGCCGCGCCCGTCACGACAAAGGAGTCGCGATGACCCCCCTGATCCTTGCGGCCGAAGCCGAAGAGTACGCGGTGGCCTACACGCCCGCCGACGGAGTGCTCGTCGCCCTCGGCTTCCTCATGGTCCTGTCGTTCATGGCCCTGATCATGACGCGGCGCTTGACCCCGATGGTGGCGCTGATCGTTGTGCCCACCGTCTTCGGCTTGATCGCCGGCGCCGGCCTGGGCCTCGGCGACATGGTGATCGATGCCATCAGCAAGATGGCGCCGACGGCGGCGCTGCTGATGTTCGCGATCATGTACTTCGGCATCATGATCGACGTCGGCCTGTTCGACCCGCTGATCCGCGTCATCACGCGGGTGCTCGGGAACGACCCGGCCAAGATCGTGCTCGGCACGGCCATCCTCGCCGGCGCCGTCTCGCTCGACGGAGACGGCTCGACCACGTTCATCATCACGACCTCGGCCATGCTTCCGCTCTACCTGCGTCTGGGCATGAGCCCCGTGGTGCTCACCTGCGTCGCGGGCCTCATGAACGGCACGATGAACATCGTTCCGTGGGGTGGCCCGACCGTGCGCGCCGCGACCGCCCTGGGCCTTCAGCCCACCGATGTCTTCGTCCCGATGATCCCCTCGCTGCTCGCGGGCCTGGTCGTCTCGCTCGCGTTCGCCTGGTTCCTCGGCCTGGCGGAGCGCAAGCGCCTCGCCGGCTCGATCGACACCGCCAAGATCGACGGCCCCGGAGGTTTCGGCCGTCTGGGTGCCCCGAAGATCTTCCGCGGAGCGGAGCCCAAGCCCGGCGCGGTGGCCTCGCTGCGCACCGGCAACGTCGTCACCGTCCGCGGCGGACGCGACGCCGTCGCCGCGGCGCAGTTGGTCGACACCGCCGACACCGCCATGGCCGACACGATGCTCGACCCGAACCGCGCGACGCTCCGCCCGAAGCTCCTCTGGTTCAACCTCGCGCTCACCGCCGCGGTCATGGTGCTGCTGGTGATGGACGTCTTCCCGCTGGCGTTCGTCTTCATGGTCGGCGCGGCCGTCGCCCTCATCGTGAACTTCCCGAAGCTGCGCGGACAGGCCGACGAGATCGTCGCGCATGCCCCCTCCATCGTCGGGGTCGTGTCGATGGTGCTCGCCGCCGGTGTGCTGGTCGGCGTGCTGAACGGCACCGGCATGGTCACGGCGATGGCGGCGTGGATCACCCAGGTCATCCCCTCGTCGATGGGCCCGTTCCTGGCCGTCATCACCGGCGTGCTGTCGATCCCGTTCACGTTCTTCATGTCGAACGACGCGTTCTACTTCGGCATCCTCCCGGTGCTCGCCGAGAGCGCCGCGAACTACGGCATCGCCCCGGTCGAGATGGCCCGCGCCTCGATCACCGGCCAGCCGGTGCACCTGCAGAGCCCGCTGGTGCCCGCGATCCTGCTGCTCGTCTCGCTCGCCGGGGTCAACCTCGGCGACCACCACAAGAAGGTGCTGTGGCGAGCGACGGTGGTTTCGCTCGTGATGCTCGCGGTCGGCGTGCTCGTGGGCGCGGTGCCGCTGCTCGGCTGACCCGCTTCACTGCGTCGCGCCGACGCCGATAAACGCTCGCTGCACTGAGGAACGCTCTCCGAGGGCGTTTCCCAGTGCAGCAAGCGTTTATCGGTTGGGGGGGGGGCGCGAGGCGTCTCACGCCGGGAGCGCGGCGGCGGGAAGCCCCAACGCCGCTCGGACGGCCGCGACCACCTCTGGCATGGCGCCGTCGCGGACGAACAGCGGGATGCGCTCGAGCGGCGCATCGACCTCGACCTCTCCCCCGCCGGGGTGCACGGTGCCGCTCCACAGATCGGTCCAGTCCGCGCCGGCCGGCAGGACCACGGTGCGAGCGCGAGCGCCGGCGTCGAGGACGGGGGCCACCAGCAGGTCGGGGCCGAGCAGGCACTGGTCCTTCACGCTCCACGACCGCGCGTCGGCGGGAAATTCGTGGAACAGCCCCCGCAGAACCGGCTGACCGTCGTCGTGCGCGTCGCGCATGACCTCGCGCACATACGGGCTCAGGGCCTCGCGCGCGAAGAGATATGGCGAGCCGGTGCGATCGAGTCACATGACGGAGGAGGCGTCCCCCCCCTCCGTCCCCGAACGCGGAAAGGGCCCGGATGCCATGGCACCCGGGCCCTCCCTTCTCACCTTCTGCCGATCACGACAGCGTGCGGCGCGGTCGGCGCATCGTCCAGACGGCCGCACCTGCGACCAGCAGGAAGGCCGCGAGCAGCGCCGCACCGAGCGGGCCCTGCGCACCGGTGGCGGCGAGCTGACCCTTCGGTACGACCATGATCGGCACGCGCTGGATGAGCGAGCCATCCGCCGCGTAGACGACGATCGCGTGGGCCCCGGCCTCGATGTCCGCGGGGATGCGGACGTCGAAGACGACCCGGCCGGCCGCATCGGCGACCGGGATGCCGGCGATGCGGATCGGCGTGCTGCGCAGCTCGGCGGTCACCTGCTCACCGGCCTTCAGCCCCGTCACGGTCACCCGCACCGTGCCACCGCGCTCGACCGTCGAGGTCGACAGCGAGACCGACGGTCCTGCGGGGGCCGACGTGGGCTGAGCGCTCGAGCCTCCGCTCGGCGAAGTGCTCGGCGAAGTGCTCGGCGAGGGCGACGGGGTCCCGGTGGGAGAGTCGCTCGGCGACGGCGACGGGCTCCCGCTGGGAGAACCGCTCGGCGACGGCGAGGGGCTCGGCTCGGGGTTCGTCCCGGTCGGCACCTCGCGCGGAGCGACGCTGGAGAGCGTCGGCTTCACGGTCTGGAAGAGTCCGTCGGCACCGATCGTGATCCGGTCGATCGTCGTCTCGCGGTTCGTTCCGCCGCCGCCGGGGATGGCGAAGCGATGATACGCGATGTACCACTCATCGGTCCCGGGCACGTTGATGATCGAGTTGTGCGCCGTCCCGAGGATGCCCTGCGACGGGTCCTTCTGCAGCAGGATGCCGCGGTAGGTCCAGGGCCCGTCGATGCTCGTCGACGTGGCGTAGCCGACGCGGTAGTCGGGCGATCCGGTGTCGTCGATCGAGTACGTCAGGTGGTAGGTGCCGTCGCGGAAGTTCATGAAGAGCCCCTCACGGAAGTCGGGCAGTCCATCGATCGGCTTGATCGTGCCCGCCTTGATGCTCTTCATGTCGTCGGACAGCTCGCCGTAGAGCGGCCGGCCGTTGCCCCAGAACAGGTAGTACTTCCCCGTCTTCGGGTCGCGGAAGGCCGCGGGGTCGATCGCCTGGCCGCTGTTGACGCTCTCGCCGTTGGTGATCATCGGCTGCGCCTCGGCGGTGAACGGCCCCTCGGGGCTGTCCGCGACCGCAACGCCGATCATCTTCCGATCGGCGTTCGGCTCGTGACCGCTGAAGTAGAAGTAGTACTTTCCGCCCTTCTCGATGATCGTGGGAGCCCACGCGTTGCCGGTGGCCCAGGGGACGTTGCCCTGAGCTCCGTCGAGGGTGAGGAACGGTTTGTCCGACCGCGTCCAGTCCACGAGGTTCTTGGACTTCCAGACGTAGAAGGTGTTGCCGCCCCAGCCCGGGGTGCCGTCGGTGGTGGCGTAGAGGTAGTACGTGTCGCCGAACACCGCGATGTTCGGATCCGCGTACAGCCCGGGCAGCACCGGGCTCTTCATCTCGACCGCCGTCAACGTCCAGACGACGTCGTCCTGACCGGCCGTCTTCAGCGTCACCGTGACCGGGTCGCTGAGGTTGCGCAGCATGCCGGAGGCCGGAGTGGCCGTCGTGCCGGCAGCGGTCGTGTAGGTCGGCCGCAGCTTCGTCAGGTCGGTGCCCGGCTTGACCGGGAACGTCACCGTCCGGGTGGTCGCGTCGACGAGGGGTGCGACCTTGAGGGCGCTCGCATCCTGCAGACTCACCGTTCCGAGAATCGTCCCGTTGCCCGACTGGGCGACGATCTCGCTGCCGGAGAGCGCACGGTTGTAGAGCGTGAACTCGCGCACCTGTCCGCGGAACAGGTTGTCGGCGTTGTAGACCGACTTTCCGATGTAGTTCGCGAGCGTGCGACCGCCGCCGATGTCACCGGGGCGCACCGTGACGTTCGTGTTCTCGGCGACCTGCTGACCGTCGAGGTACAGCCGCGCCGTCGACCCGCTCAGGGTGTAGGTGACGTCGACCCATTGATCGCGCGGCAGAGCGGACGCCGACTGCGCGTTCTGCTCCGCCGACCAGTTGCCCGTCGTGAGAGCTCCCCGGAACCGGTCGTTGCCGGTCGCGAAGAGGTAGCCGTTCCCGGTGCCGTCCTGCGCGGTGTTGCCGAAGCCGTAGAGGAAGTAGGGGTTCCTCTGCGCCGCGTCCACCCGCATCTTGGCCTGGACCGTGATGTCGGTCGTGCCCGCCAGCACGTCGTCGGGCAGATCGACGTAGTCATCGACGCCGTCGAAGACCAACGCCTTATCGCCCCAGACGGCGTTGCCCTTGATCTGCGCGTCGCGCCCCGCACCGGAGCGGTCGTGCAGGGTCGAGCCCGAGCCGTCGGTGAAGTCGTACCGCAGGAGCTCGCCATTCTCATTGGCCGCGAGGGGCTGCGGCAGGTTCGCGCGCAGCGCCGCGAGCTCGGCCTGCGTCACGGGCATGACCGTTCCGTGCCGCGGGCTGCCGGGGAGGCGGTACGAGGCCGGAACCTTCCAGTCGGGGTTGGCGATGTCGGTGGTCGCGAGCGGGATGTATCCGCGTCCGCCGTACTCGTCGACGAACAGGTAGTACTTGTCGCCGTTGACGTCACCCGGGTTCGACTTGAAGATGCTCGGACCCTCGACGGCACCCGTGCCCGCGTTCTTGCCGATGCACGAGGTGACGAGCTTCCACTTGTCGAGAGGAGCCGTCAGCACGGGCGAGCTCTCCTGGATGATGTCGCTGCACCCGGTGGTGCCCGCGCCCTCGTCCTTCGTGAAGCGCTGGTAGACGCCGTCCGCTTTGATGACGGTGGAGTCGATGCGCGACATGCCGCCCTGCCAGACCTTCGTGTCGCTGAAGGTCACGAAGTCGCGCGTGGTGGCGTAGAGCATGCTGTTGGCGACGTTCGAGGTGTGGTTCGGGTCGTTGTCGGGGTAGATCTTCGAGGCCCAGAACACGACGTACTCGCCCAGCGACTCGTCCCAGTACGCCTCGGGCGCCCAGGTGTTCCCCGCGGTGTCCGGCGAGACCTTCACGTGACGCTGCGCGCTCCACGTGACCAGATCGTGCGACTCCCACACCTCGAGGTACTTCGAGCCGGAGCGCTGGGCGCGATCCCAATTGCCGTTGCGGCCGATCGAGAGGTCGGTGGCGATGAGGTAGAAGGTGTCGCCCTCGGGAGAGCGGATGAGGAACGGGTCGCGAAGACCCTTCTCGCCGAACGTCGAGGTGAGCTTCGGTTGTCCGTTGTTCAGTTCGGTCCACGACAGGGCGTTGTTGCCGTTGCTCGCGGCGAAGTAGATGTTCTCGCCAGCCACCGAGTTCCCGGTGAAGTAGGCGAAGGTGTAGCCCTCGAAGGGCCCGATCTGCGCCGCCTTGCGGACGGTCGCCGAGAAGTCGCGTGTCAGAGTCACGGCGTTCTTGGTGACGGATGCCGTGAGCGTCACGGTCGCGTCTGCTGCGGGCCGCGTGACGACGCCGTCGGCCGTGACGATCTTCGGGTCGGACGTCGTCCAGGTGACCGGGAGACCCTGCGACGAGTCCGGCAGGGTGAGGTTGCCGCGGACGTCGTCGACGTTGGTCACCGTCAACCCGTTCAGCGCGGACTGCACCGCCGCGCTGTCTTCGGGCGTCTTGATCAGTGCCTTCACCTCGGTGGCCGGGAGGGCCCGATCGTAGATGCGGAAGTCGCGAAGGCTCCCGGCCAAGCGCTTGTCGGGGGTGTAGTTGGAGCGACCGAGGTAGTTCGCGGTCGTCGTGCCGCCCCCGATCATGCTGGGGAGCGTGGTGGTGTTGGTGTTCTCGGCGATCTGAACGCCGTCGATGTACATGCGCGAGGTCTTCGAGCCGGCATCGAGGGTGTAGGTCAGCTTCTTCCACACACCGCGCTCGAGAGGCGCGGTGCTCTCGGCCTTCTGCTCGGTCTCCCAGTTGCCCAGCGCGATTCCCGTGCGCGCGGGGTTGCCCGTGGCGAAGAGGTAGCCGTTGCCGTACCACTCCTTCGTGTTGCCGAGCCCCCAGATGAAGTAAGGGGTGTCCTGCTCCGCGCGCACGATGACGTCGGTGCTGACCGTGATCGAATCGAGCCCCTTGAGGATGTCGTCGGGCAGCTTGATGTCGTCGTCGGCGCCGTCGAGACGGACGCCGTCTGCGCCGTTGAGCGTCGGTCCGCCCTCGAAGATCGCGTCACGGCCGTTTCCGGAGGTGTCGCGCGCGACGGTTCCAGACGTCTCGTCGAGGGGGTACGACACGACGAGTCCCGCGTCGGCGGCGACCGCGCCGGAGATGACGGGGGCGGTGAGGGGTGCCGCGACCAGGGCGGCGATGACCGGGACGGCGAGTGTCCACGGGGTACGGCGGCGCGGTGGCGCCGATCGATTGTGAAGGGTCACGGGGGTGAGGTCCTCTCGGGGTGCATCATTGCAGGAACCGGCGACTTCGACGGTCTTTTTCATGTTAGCGCTCACACGCCACGGAGACCAGCATGGTTACGTCAACAGCCCCTCCGACGGGCGTGAGAGCGAATGCCATCACATCGGGCACGGCTCGCGAGCCTTCCCCCATCCCAGCCGGCCGGGACGATGCGAGATGACGGCGCGGGCTCAGCGCGAGCGGCGTGACCCGGTCGGACGCTCGGCCGGAGCCGAGTCCCGCACGATGAGGCGCGTGGGAAGCGGTGTGCTCTCGCTCACGGTGTCGGGCTCTTCGACGGCGAGCAGGACCTTCTGCATGAGGATCTCGCCGAGAGCAGCGAAGTCCTGTCGCACCGTCGTCAGAGACGGGTAGAGGAACGCCGCCTCGGGAACGTCGTCGATCCCGACGACGCCGACGTCCTCGGGGACGCGCAGCCCGCGCTCACGGAGAGCCGAGAGCACGCCGATCGCCATGTGGTCGTTCGCGACGAAGATCCCCTCGCCGGGGGCGATGTCGGCTTCGCTGGCGATGCGATATCCGCTCTCGGCCGACCAATCCCCGTGGACGAGGGCGGTCAGCTCACTGCGCGAGGAGGCGAGCTCTTCACGCCATCCGCGGATGCGCTCGACGGCGTCGGGATTGCGGGCGGGCCCGGCGATGTGCCGGATCGGGCCGTACCCGGCCTCGCGCAGGTGCCGGACGGCACTCCGGGCGGCGCGGTACTGATCGATCGCGACGAGCCGCGGGTGCGGTCGACTCGTCGTCGCCGACGCCACGACCGGGATGTCGAGTTCGAGGGCCTGTACGGATGCCAGCACCTCGGTGTCGACCACGATGAGCACGATGGCATCCACTCGTTGCTTCAACAGCCCGTCGATGGCCGCTCGCGCCGCCACGGCGTCGCCCTGCGGGGAGCTGATGGCGTCGACGTTGTACCGGGCGGCCCGAGCCGCGAAGTTGAAGTTCATCGCGATGGACGAGGGGCCGTAGTCGACGCTGCCCGGTGTGACGAGGCCGATGGTCCTGGTGCGCCGCGTGACGAGCGCCCGGGCGGCCGGCGACGGGCTGTAGCGCAGCTGCGCGATGGCCTGCTCGACCCGGGCGCGCGTGGCCGGGCGCACGTTCGGCATGTTGTTCAGGACGCGCGAGACCGTCTGGTGCGAGACGCCCGCCAGTCGGGCCACATCGAAGATGTTCGCCGTGCGCGCTGCTTTATCGTCAGGCATGGGCCGCCTCACCGGGACTCTCGGGCTTGGCCACGAGAGCCAGGAGGGCGTCGGCCGTCAGATCGACGGCGGGGACGATCTGCGCGAGGACGCCGTCGCGCATCACCGCGACCAGGTGCGCCACGCGGAGGACCTCGTCGAGTTCGGCCGAGATGTAGATGATCGAGAGCCCGTTGTCGGACAACTCGCCCACGAGGCGCTGGATCTCGGCCTTGGCGCCGACGTCGATCCCGCGCGTGGGTTCGTCGAGGACGATCACCCGAGGAGAGAGGGCGAGCAGTCGCGCGAGCAGCACCTTCTGCTGATTCCCGCCCGACAGGGTCGAGACGGGGCGATCGATGTCGGCGGGGCGGATGTGCAGGGCTTCGACCCAGCTGTGAGCGAGTTCCCGGCGGCGAGCCGTGCTCATGCGACGGAGGACGCCGCGTTGCGCCTGCAGCGCGAGGCTGATGTTGTCGAGCACGCTGAGGTCGCCGATGACGCCCTCCGTCCGCCGGTTCTCGGACGAGTAGGCGATCCGTCGGCTCATGGCGTCACGCGGCGAGCCGAGGCGCACCGGGGCGCCGTCGATGAAGACCTCGCCCGATCCCGGCCGGTCGACCCCGGTCAGGGCCCGGGCGAGCTCGCTGCGCCCGGAACCGAGGAGCCCCGCAACGCCGATCACCTCACCCTCGGCGAGATCGATGTCGGCTTCGCGCAGTCGGGGACCCGCGGTGAGGCCGCGCGCGCTGACGACGGCGGGGGCCTCGTGGTCGTCGATAGTGCGCTGGCCGAGGGGGGCGAGGGCGCCCGCCGCCGCACCGAGCATCTTCTCGACGAGATCGATGCGCAACAGCTCGCGCGTGGCGTATTCGCCGACGAGGTGGCCCCCGCGAAGGACCGTGACGCGATCGCAGATCTCGTACACCTGGTCGAGGAAGTGCGAGACGAACACCACCGCGATGCCGGCATCCTTCAGCTCGCGGATGACCCGGAAGAGTTCGGCGACTTCGTCGGCGTCGAGGCTCGATGTCGGCTCGTCGAGGACGAGCACCTTGACATCGACCGAGACGGCGCGCGCGATAGCGACGAGCTGCTGGATCGCGAGGGGGTGCGACGACAGGATCGAGGCCGGGTCGACGTCCACGCCCAGTGATTCCAGGGCGGAGCTCGCGCGGCGACGCATCTCGGCGCGGTCGATCATGCCCCACTTCCGGGGCTCACGGCCGAGCGAGATGTTCTCGGCCACGGTGAGGTTGGGCAGGAGGTCGATCTCCTGGTAGACGGTGGAGATGCCGGCCGCCTGCGCCTCGGCGGGAGACGACAGCCGCACCGCAGACCCCTCCAGCAGGATCTCGCCTCTGTCGAGACGGAGGGCGCCGGTGATCGCCTTGATCAGCGTCGACTTGCCGGCGCCGTTTTCGCCCATGAGCGAGTGCACTTCGCCCGCTCGCAACCGGAAGTCGACGCCGGAGAGCGCCGATTCGACCCCGAAACGCACCGACGCCCCGCGCACCTCGAGGAGGGGCGGGGCGACGGCGCTGAGCATGGGGTCAATCATGCCCGCGTCGGAGCGGGAGCGCTAACACCGCGTTGAGCGTGTTCCGCATCGACGCGGATGCGAACCTCAGCGACTGAGGGCGGAGCGCGACACGATGACCCGCTGGACGACCACGAAGAGCAGCAGAAGAGCACCGACGGTGATGCGCGTCCACGACTGCTCGGCACCCGAGAAGGAGATGATCGTGCGGATCAGACCGTAGACGAAGACGCCGATCATCGAACCGAGGACGAACCCGCTCCCACCGGTCAGGAGCGTGCCGCCGATAACGACCGCGGCGATCGTGTCGAGCTCGGTGCCCACACCGTTCAGCGGGTATCCGGCACCGGAGTAGGCCGTCAGGACGATCCCCGCCAGGCCCGCGCACACGCCGCTGATGACGTACACCGACAACTTGGCGCGGACGACGGGAAGACCCATCAGGCGAGCCGACTGCTCGTTGCCGCCGAGCGCGTAGACCGTGCGGCCGAAGCGCGTGTAGCGCAGGACGAAGGCCGCCAGTGCGACGGTCAGCAGCGCGATGATGCCCGTCGGGGTGATGTACCACCCCGCGAACGAGAAGCGCGTCGACTGCAACCACAGCAGCCCCTCGTTGTCGACCTTGATCGACTCGAGGCTGACGACGAAGGCCAGGCCGCGGGCGAGGAACATGCCGATCAGCGAGGCGATGAACGGCTGGACGTCGAAGAACTGCACCAGGACGCCGATCAGCAGGCCGATCGCCGCACCGATGATCACCATCGTGGGGATGGCCACCGCGACGGGGACCCCGTCGCCGAGCATCTTCGCGCAGAGGATTCCGGTGAAGGCCATCACGGCACCGACCGAGAGGTCGATGCCCCCGGTGAGGATGACGAAGGTCATGCCGACCGCCAGCACCAGGAGGTAGGCGTTGTCGAGCAGGATCGACGAGAGGATGCGGTTCAGCTGGAAGTTCGGGAAGTACCACATGGCCCCCGCGATCATCACGACGAGGATGATGACCGCGGCGAACACCGGCACCCACGAGATGTGGCGGCTGAGAAAGCGGCGGTACGAGACCGCGGACGACGACGACGTGCGTCGTTCTTCGGTGAGAGTGGCCATCAGGACAGCACCTTTGCGTCAGGACGTCGGGTGAGCGGTCGAAGCGCGCTGCGCCCGGCCGTGTGGAAGTACGCGCGGAATCGACGCGACTGCAGCAGCACCACGATGAGCACGGCCGCGGCCATGAACACCGGGCTGACAGCGGGCGGGACACCGAGGAAGGTGATCGTGCTCTTCAGCGTCTGGATGGTGAAGACGCCCACGACGGTTCCCGCGAGGCTGAACTTCCCGCCCGCGAGCGAGGTACCGCCCAGAACGACCGCGAGGATGGCATCCAGTTCGATGTAGAGGCCGGCGGCGTTGGCGTCGGCGGCCATGATGTTCGAGCTGTAGAGGATGCCCGCGATACCCGCGAGGGCGCCGCTGGCGATGTACGCGCCCCAGATGATGCCACGGGAGCGGACACCCGCCAGACGGCTGGCCTCGGGGTTGATGCCCACGGCCTCGGTCAGCATGCCGAGGGCCGTGCGCCGCTCGAGCACGCCGACGACGATCACCGCGAAGATCGCGACGAAGAACGCGAAGGGAAGACCCAGGACGTACCCGCCGGCGATGAACTTGTACGGGTCGCTGTTGATCGTGGTGATGAAACCGCCCGTGATGAGCAGCGCCACACCGCGTCCGGCGAGCATGAGCACCAGCGTCGCGATGATCGGTTGGATGCCGAGGACCGAGACGAGGAAGCCGTTCCAGACTCCGAGGATCAGCGCGACGCCCACGGCGGCGGCGATCGCGGTGAAGACGACCCCGAGGTTGCCGGGGTCGGGCGATGCCTCGATGACGGTCAGGGCGACGGCGCCCGAGACCGCCATGATCGCGCCCACCGAGAGGTCGATGCCGCGGGTCGCGATGACCAGCGTCATGCCGAGGGCGACGAGCATGAGCGGCGCACTGTTGCGCAGGATGTCGATCAGAGACCCGTAGAACTGACCGTTCTGCATGGTGATGCTGAGGAAGGACGGCCGCGAGATCGTGTTGACGGCGATGAGCGCGAGCAGTGCCGCGATCGGCCACACGAGGCGGTGGGTGAGGAATTTCTTCATGCGATCTTCTCCCGATCGGACGACAGTGTCTCGGGTGCGGTGTGCGGCGTTGCGGAGGTCGCCGACTCGGGTTGCCCCTCGGCGATGTAGGCCACGAGAGCGTCGAGGTCGACGTCGCGGGTGGCCAGTTCGCCGATCTTACGACGGTCGCGCAGAACGGCCACGCGTTGCGCGAGACGCAGGACCTCTTCGAGCTCGGACGAGATGAAGATGACCGCGAGGCCCTTCTCGGCGAGTTCGGCGACCTTGCGCTGGATGTCGGCCTTGGCGCCGACGTCGATACCGCGGGTGGGTTCGTCGAGGATGAGCAGCTCGGGGGCCGTGGCGAGCCAGCGGGCGAGGAGGACCTTTTGCTGATTCCCGCCCGAGAGGTTGCGGATGAGGGCGTTCGGGTCGGCCGGCCGCACGCCGAGGGCGGTGATGTACTCCTCGACGACGGCCTGCTTCTCAGCCGCGCTGATCTTGCGCAGAGCCCCGCGGCGCGCCTGGATGCCGAGGACGATGTTCTCAGCGACGGTGAGGTCGCCGACGATGCCCTCGGCGCGGCGGTCCTCGGAGGAGAACGCGATACCGCGGTCGAGAGCGTGACGGGGTGATCCGGTGCGGGCTGCCGCTCCGGACACCTGCACGGTGCCGTCGTCGGGACGATCGGCGCCGGCGATCAGACGGGCGAGCTCGGTGCGACCGGAACCGAGGAGTCCGGCGAGGCCCACGACCTCGCCCGGGTAGACATCGAGGTCGACCGGCTCGAGAGCGTTCTTGCGCCCCAGCGAGAGGGTGCGCAGCACCGGGCTGCCGCTGCGGTCGATCGGTCGCTCGGCGCTGGCCGAGATGGCGTCCAGCTCACCCAGCTCGCGGCCGATCATCTTCGCCACGAGCTGCTCGCGGCCGAGCTCGGCGACGGGGTACTCCCCCACCAGGGTGCCGTTGCGCAGCACCGTGAGACGGTCGGAGATCTCGTAGATCTGGTCGAGGAAGTGCGACACGAAGAGGATGGCCACACCGCGGTCGCGCAGATCGCGGATGACGCCGAAGAGCTGCTCGACCTCGCCGCGATCGAGGCTCGAGGTGGGCTCGTCGAGCACGAGCACCTTCGTGTCGACGACCATCGCGCGGCTGATGGCGACGAGCTGCTGCACGGCGATGGAGTGGCTGGCGAGGATCGACCGGGTGTCGATGTGCACGCCCAGCTCGGCGAGATAAGTCGCCGCCGCGGCGTGCGTCGCCTTCCAGTCGACCATGCCGGCACGACGGATCTCGTTGCCGAGCATGACGTTCTCACCGACGGTGAGGTTCTGGCAGAGGTTGACCTCTTGGTAGACGGTGGCGATGCCGGCGGCCTGGGCATCGGCGGTGGCGCGGAACTGCCGTTCGGCCCCCTCGACGCGGATGACGCCTTCGTCGATGCCGTATACGCCGGTCAGGGCCTTGATGAGGGTGGACTTTCCGGCGCCGTTCTCTCCCATGAGGGAGTGGACTTCGCCGGCGTAGAGGGTGAAGTCCACGCCGTCGAGCGCCTTCACTCCGGGGAATTGGATGCTGATGCCGCGCATGGCGACGACGGCAGCACGTTCGGAAGTCATGTCCGACCGCTTTCTGGTGAGTCATGGGGTGTGCGGGGCCGGTTGGGGAGACCGGCCCCGCACACCGGGGAGGGTGCGTCGGACGTCGGGTGAGGCGCCGTCGGCGGGGAGAGAAAGCCTGGATCAGTAGGGGCGGCTGTCCAGGACCTTCTTGGCCTGCTCCTGGTCGAACGCCTGGTCCTCGACGATGTAGCTCTTGTCGACGGACTCGCCGGCCACGACCTTCTTGACGACCTCGGCGGTCTTCTCACCGAGGAGCGGGTTGCACTCGACGATGTAGTTGAACTCGCCGTTGGAGAGGGCGGTCATGCCGTCCTTCACCGCGTCGATGGTGACGATCTTGATGTCGGTACCGGGCTTGAGGCCGGCGGCCTTGATCGCCTCGAGGGCACCGAGGCCCATGTCGTCGTTGTGAGCGAACAGCAGGTTGATCTGCGAGCCGTACTTCTGGAGGAAGCCCTCCATGACCGTCTTGCCGTCGGCGCGGGTGAAGTTACCGGTCTGCGAGTCGAGAACCTTGATGTCGGTGCCCTTGATCGCGTCGTTGAAGCCGGTGGCGCGGTCGGTGGCAGCCGACGAACCGGTGGTGCCCTCGAGCACGACCAGGTTGGTGGGCGTGGAGCCGAAGTTCTCGGCAGCCCACTTACCGGCTGTCTCGCCTTCCTTCTTGAAGTCGAGGCCGATCCAGCTGGCGTAGAGGTCCTTGGATGCCGAGACCGTGCGGTCTTCGAGGATCACGGGGATGTTGGCATCCTTCGCCTCCTTCAGGACGTCGTCCCAGCCGTCGCTCACGATGGGGGCGAGCACGATGGCGTCGACACCCTGGTTGATGAAGCTGCGGACCGCGGCGATCTGCGCCTCGGGCTTGTTGTCGGCCGCGTTGAAGACGAGGTTGAAGCCGTTGGCCTCGCTGAACGCCTCCTTCATCGACTCGGTGTTGGCGCTGCGCCATCCGCTCTCGGAACCGGTCTGGGCGAAGCCGACCGTGATCTTGTCGCCGCTGCCGCCACCGGCGTTGCCGCCGCCGCCTGCACCGGCGCAGCCGGTGGCCGTGAACGCGATCGCGCCGACGAGCGCGATGCCCGCGATGATCTTGTGCGCCTTCATGGTGAAACCTCCTCGTTTCGCCGGCTCCCATGCCGGTCATGTGATGCAGCTCCTCGGGTGAGCCGTGTGTGAATGTTAGCGCTCACAGAACTGGTCCTGTCAAGTAATCCAGGACGGTGGAAGATCACGGATTGATAAATGTGAAGCCTCACACTGGGTCGGCTATGACTCTCCTCAGCGCGGGGAGCGTTTCGCCGTGTTGCGCCGACGGGGCCAGGGCACCCCCGGACGGCCTAGCGTCGTAGACATGACTTCGCTTCCGCACAGCGCCCCCGAGGGCACTCCCGCCATCGGCACCTCGGTCTCGGCGGACGACTTCAAGCGCGCCTTCCGCGGTCACCCCGGCGGCATCGCCGTCATCACCGCGTACGGCGAGAACGGTCCCGTCGCCCTGACCGCCTCGTCGGTGTCATCGGTGAGCGCCGACCCGCCCCTGTTGATCTTCTCGGTGTCGGCGCTGTCGTCGGCGACCCCGACGATCATCGCATCCGACACCATCGTGGTCCATCTGCTCGACGCCGAAGACATCTCCCTCGCCCGCGCGGGTGCCACCAGCGGTCTCGACCGCTTCGCCGACACCTCCACCTGGTCGCGCCTGTCTACGGGTGAGCCCGTCTATCACGGCGTGCGCGCCTGGCTGCGGTGCCGGATCGTCAGCAGAATGGATGCCGGCGGCTCGACGGTCATCGCAGCTCAAGCCCTGCAGGTCGACGTGGAACGCGACCTCGAGCCGGGCGACTCGGGCGCGGCGCTGGTGTACCACAACCGCGCGTGGCACCGTCTCGGAGATCACTCGCGCATCGACTGAGTTCCTCCCTCGCTCGAGGCGAGGAGGGGCGTCACGGCCACGCGCCGGGCGCGGTTCCCCGCGGAGACGTGATCCTCAGTGCGCGGCGGCTTTGCGACCGGTGAGCCGCGTGACGCCCGTCACCACACCGACGACGACCAGGCCGAGAGCGAGCCCGAACACCGCGGACATTGCCGTCTCGACGATCCACTCCACCACCGGGCCCGCGGCCTCGACCGCGTGGGTCACGACGTGGACGAGGTCGTAGGGGCCCGACCACAGCGTGTCAGCCAGGTTCTGCAGCACGAGGTGCCCACCGACCCACAGCATGGCGACCGTGCCGATGACACTGATCACGCGGAAGACGGCGGGCATGGACGCCACGATCCGCGCGCCGAAGCGACGGACGCCGCGTGATTCGCTCTTCATGAAGCGCAGGCCGATGTCGTCGATCTTGACGAGGAGCGCGACCGCGCCGTAGACGACCACGGTCATGGCCAACCCGATGATCAAAAGCGCCCCGAGGGTCATCCAGATGCCGAAATCGGGGTCGAGGCTCGAGAGGGCGATCAGCATGATCTCGGTGCTGAGGATGAGGTCGGTACGGACGGCCCCCAAGACGAGCTTCTTCTCGTCGCGCGGCTCGTCGGCGTCGCCCTCGGAGTGGTGGACGCCGAACCACTCGAGAACCTTCTCGGCTCCTTCGAAGCAGAGGAAGCCGCCGCCGATGATGAGCAGGTAGGGCAGCACCCACGGCGCGAACGCGGTGAGCAGCAGCGCGATCGGGATGATGATCACGTACTTGTTGATGATGCTGCCGAGCGCGATCTTCCAGACCACCGGCAGCTCGCGCGCGGGGGTGAGCCCCTGCACGTACTGCGGGGTCACGGCGGCGTCGTCGATGACGACTCCGGCCGTCTTGGCACTCGCGCGCATCGCGGCACTGAGGATGTCATCGACGACGGCGAGGAGTCCGACGGACATGCGCTTCTCCCGGGGGTGCGAGGGGCGCGGCGCACGCGCACCGCAGGCATGACCCTATCGGGCCGGCGCGGCGCACCGACGGGGGTGGCGCGGGCGACGGGTGGGGCGGCTTCGCGCGGCGGAGAACGCCTGCGCGCGTAGGACACCCCGCTTCCGCCTCGCGCCTCCCCGCCTTTCGACCCTGTGCCCGGCGCGCCGTGATGGCTAGGGTGAGGCCAACGCGATCACCAGGGGGTCTCATGTCGTTCATCACACGCGGATTCTCGGGCCGACGACGCGAGCGCGATCCGCGGCTGCCACCCGGCCAGACGCTGGTCGGCGACTGGCCCGTGCTCTCGGCGGGCCCGACCCCTGTCATCGCCGACGACGACTGGGAGTTCGCGATCGGCACCGAGAACGGCGTGCACCGCTGGAGCCGCGCCGAACTCGAGGCGCTCGGGATGGAGGACGTGACCGTCGATATCCACTGCGTCACGCACTGGACGAAGCTCGACATGCCGTGGCGCGGTGTCTCGCTCGATCGCATCTTCGCCGAGGTCGAGACCGCGCACCGGTATGCGATGGTGCACTCCTTCGGCGGCTACACGACCAACATCGCCCTCGACGATCTGCGCGGCGGCAAGAGCTGGATCGCCTTCGAAGCGGACGGCGCGCCACTCACCCCCGAACACGGCGGGCCCGCGCGACTGTTGGTCCCCCACCTGTACTTCTGGAAGAGCGCCAAGTGGGTGCAGGGGTTGATCACCATGCCGGGTGACAAGCCGGGCTTCTGGGAGCAGAACGGGTATCACCTGCACGGCGACCCGTGGCGTGAGGAGCGCTACGGGTGACGCGCCGTCCCCCCGCCTGGCACGTCGCGACCGTCGTCGAATCCCGCCCCGAGACCGCGACGGCTCGCCGCATCGCTCTCGAGGTTCCCACTTGGCCCGGTAACGACGCGGGCGCGCACGTCGACGTCCGCCTCACCGCCCCCGACGGCTATCAGGCCTCTCGCTCGTACTCCCTCGCATCCTCCGGAGGGGGCACGCGACTCGTCCTGGCCGTGGACGAAGTGCCCGACGGGGAGGTCTCGCCCTTCCTCGTGCACGATCTGCGCGCCGGGGATCAGATCGAGGTGCATGGACCCTTGGGCGCGTTCTTCGTCTGGAAGCCCTCCGACGACCCCTCTCCCGTGCAGCTGATCGCGGGCGGATCGGGCGTCGTGCCGCTTTTCGCGATGGCGTCGGCGCACGCGAAGAGCATCGACCCCGCCCCCTTCCGCCTGCTGTACTCGGTACGTTCCCCCGAGGACGTGTTCTTCGCGGCCGACGTGGCTGCCCTCGCCGACGACCGTTTCCGCCTCGACCTGGTCTACACCCGTCGCGCGCCGAACACGTCGCCGGTGCCGCCCGGCCGGCTGACCCCCGAACGCCTGCACGAGGCGGCGTTCCCTGCGCACGAGCATCCGCGCGTCTACGTCTGCGGTCCGACACCGTTCGTCGAAGCGGTGGCGGGATGGCTCATCGACGCCGGCCACGATCCTGGCCGGGTGAGGACGGAAAGGTTCGGAGGCGCGTGATGGCCCTTCTCGACGGCAATGCCCTGGCCGGCCCCCTGGTCGAACTCCTCGGATGGGATGCCACGGCATCCATCATCCGCTGCACGCACTGCGGCGCGCGCGGGGCGCTCGCCTCGGTCGTCGTCTACGCGAGCCCGATGGGGTCGGTCGCCCGGTGCGCGGGATGCGACGCGGTGCTCCTCACCCTCGTCGACGCCCCGGACGGACGCGGGTGGGTCGGGATGCCGGGTCTCGACGCCCTCGAGGTCCGCCGCGACCGGTAGGGCCAGGCAGCAGAAAAGCCCCGGCGAACCGGGGCTTCTTCTGCGGAGACGGAGGGATTTGAACCCTCGGTCCCCTTACGGGGACTCCACCTTAGCAGGGTGGTGCACTAGGCCTGACTATGCGACGTCTCCAGGTGATCTACGCCTGACGGCGCGAGCACACCGGTCCATACTAACCGGATGCCGCCCGGCATTCGAACCACGTCCGAATGCCGGGCGGTCGATCTCAGCCTCGGACGTTTCCGTTCGAGCAGGTGGACTGCGCCGCGGTCTGTCCGGCGATGCCGCTGGGGAGCTGGATGGCGTCGGACGTGGGCGCGGGCGAGGCCTGGGCGGTCTCGGTCGGCGTCGGGTCAGCGGTCTCCGCCGGGTCGGAAGTCTCGGTGGGCGCGGGGGTCTCGGTGGGCGCGGGGGTGGCCTTGTCATCGACGACCACGCCGTTGCCGTCGCTGAGGTTGCCCGAGAGCTCGAGCGGCTGGTTCGCCGCGAGAGCCGCCCAGAGCGTGTCGGCGTCGTCGTGGTCGGGGACGACCCGGTTGGCGTTCTCAGGATCGGTGTACGTCGGGTACTGGATGAACACGATGTCGTTGAACGGGACGTCCTTGACCGCCGAGGCGATCTGGACAAGGGTCAGCGGGTTGGTGAGCGAGGTCGAGGGGTCGACGTTTCGCAGCGCCGTCGAGGCGAGCTTGTACAGCGTCGCCGGGTTCGACAGCACGTCCTGACTCTTCAGCTTGTTCGCCAGGCGCGACATGTACTGCTGCTGGTTCGAGATACGCCCCAGGTCTCCTCCGTCACCGACGCCGTGGCGCGTGCGGAGGAACTGCAGGGCGTCCAGACCCTTCACCGTGCGCATACCAGCGGGCCAGTCGATGCCGGTGTAACGATCCTTGATGCCGTTGGCGATGCAGACGTCGACGCCACCGATCGCGTCGGTGATGTTGATGACGCCGCCGAAGCTGACCTTCGCGGCGAAGGGGATCTCGAGACCGCTGAGATCGGAGATCGTCTGCACGACGCAGGACAGGCCGCCGTACGAGTGCGCGACGTTGATCTGCTGCTTGCGCATCGCCGAGGTCTCTTTGCCGTCCTTGTCGGTGCACGCGGGGATCGGCGCCATGAGGTCGCGGGGGAAGGAGATGACCGTCACCCGGCGCGGGGCGTCGGAGATGTGCACGAGCATGTTGACGTCGTTGAGGTTGCCCTCCGAGTCGTCGCCCGAGCAGCGGTCGCCGAACAGCTGCGCGAAGTCGGGCTCGCACTCGTCGGTACCGACGAGAAGCAGGTTCACGCCGCCCTTGAGCTCGCCGAGGTCCGGCGGGACCGCGGGCTGGCCCTTGAGCTCGACGGCGTCGGCGGTGAAGCTCTGCGTAAGGTCCACCGCGGCGTAAGCCAGAACCGCACCGCCCGAGACCAGGAGCACGGCGAGGGCGATCGCGACACCGGTGAACAGCTGCGACAGAGGGCCCGGCGACGTCAGCCGCCCGTGGCGCGCGACGGTCCGCTGACCGCGCGGGGTGGAGGTCTTGCTCACTCGGGTCCTTTCCAGACGGATGCCACCGGCCCGGCAGCACGTCGACCCGAGGCACGGCCGCAGGTCGCAGCAATCCTAGGGACCCGCGTCTGAGAATGCCGTGAGGATCGGGCGTTTCACCCGCGTTCAGCTGCGGTAGGCGTCTCGGCGGTGCGTGATCGTCACGACCTCGATGACGAGTCGATCGTCGACGATCCGGTACAGGACCCGGTACTCACCCCGCCGCGCGGAGTACAGCGGGGTGAGGGGCTCTCTCAGAGGCTTCCCGACCCGGCGCGGGTTCTCGGCGAGGGGTCCCACGATGAACTCGAACGCGGCCGCCGCCACCTTTTCGGGCAGATCGACCTCGAGAGCGCGGCGCGCGGCGCGCGTGAAGACGACCTCGAATGCCCCGGTCACGAGGCGAGGCGACCGCGTGCGATCAGCGCGGCGCGCACCTCGTCTGTCGACGAGACGTCGCCGGTCGCCAGATCGGCGAGCCCCTCTCGGACGGCTGCGACTTCGTCAGGCCTGCTGAGAACGTCGACCGTCTCGAGGAGGGCGTCGTAGTCGTCGGCGCTCAAGAGCACGGCCACGCGGTCCCCGTTGCGCGTCACGTCGAAGCGCTCATGAGTGCTGACAGCCGACTCCACGAGTTTCGACAGATTCGCGCGGGCGTCGGCGAGGGACAGTGTGGTCATGTACAGAATTCTAGCGCGAAGCGTTCACTCCCGCGGATCTTCCGGTCGCGCCTCACCCCGGCGAAGACCCGGCGATGTCAGGGGCGTGGCCGGACGCAGCTTCGCCGCCCGGCTCGGCGACCGGAACCAAGAACGACGCGAGCGCGGCGGCGAGCCCGGATGCGGTACCCGCGACGACACCGACGACGGGATAGAACGCGAACAGCGACGCGGGACCGAAGCCCGAGTCGACAGCGCCGAATAGCGTCCAGCCGACAACCGGTGCCGCGAAGCTCCCGAGGATCGCCCATCCCTTTCGCAGGTGGAGCTTCGGAGCGAACCACACGGTGCCGAGGATGACGAAGGCTACAGTGGGCAATCCGAAGCCGATGCCGCCGCGGACGGAAGCGACGAAGAGATCCGCCGTCAACCCGTCACCCATCGCGTCGTAATAAAGACCACTGACCGCCGTGGCCACCACGACGCTCAGGACCGCGCCGCATGCGATCACGCTCCAATAGAGCGTGGTGGTTGCAGGGGGCGCGTCACTCATGATGTGAACCCCCGGGGAGGGGATTTTGCGGAGGGTGTGGGATTCTCCCCACCGCCCCTCCCCGCGCCGCTACGCGACGCGCGGAGCCTCCGGCGGCGTGGGCCCAACGACGTTCTCATCCCGCTCAGCCGGTGATAACGACGAAGCGGACCCCTGTGGGGCCCGCTTCGTCGTTGCGGAGGGTGTGGGATTCGAACCCACGGGACATTGCTGCCCACTGGTTTTCAAGACCAGGTCCATCGGCCGCTCGGACAACCCTCCTGAACGCACCGAGTCTACCGAGCCGCGGGCGCCCCGCCGCCAGGTCGTCGGTGCGAAGAGCGGCGGCCCCGAACCCGAAGAGGTTCGGAGCCGCCGCGCCGACTCAGCCGAGCGGGCCGTACAGGGCCGGCGTCGTGCGGGCGTGGGTCGCCTGCTCGAAGCCGTAGGCGAGACCCAGGAGCGGGCCTTCGGCGAAGTCGCGTCCGAGGAACTCGAGATTCACTCCCCCGGTCGACGCCTCGGTCGACAGCCCCTGGCCCATGGGCACCGTGACCGCCGGCAGACCCGTGTTCGGGCTCAGCCGCATGTTGGTGCCGATGGTTCCGTAGGGGTTGCCGGTCGGGTAGACCACGGCATCCAACTTCTGATCATCCATGAGGGCGGTCATGATCTGCTTGCCCTTGGCGAGCTGCAGGGTGTGCGACCCCTGCGGCCCGGCCCAGGCCTGATAGGTCGACTCGGTCACGGCGGCGCGCTGGCCGTAGGGGTTGCTCGCGCGGCCGGGCACGATGTTCGGCGACTGCGAGATGGCGAGCAGGCTGCGCGCGCTCACCGCCGGGTTCAGGTAGGCGTTGATGTAGTTCTGCAGGTCGTGGTTGAACTCCGGCCCGCTACCACTGCCCTCGCCCACAATGGCCGAGAAGCCCTCGGGCGCCGTGACCGCGACGACCGTCGCCCCCTGCGCCTCCATGGCCGCCTTCGCCTCGGCGAAGAGGCGCTGCGTGGTCGGGTTCGTGCCCAGCATCGAGGCCACGTAGCCGATCTTCTTGCCCTTCAGCGACCCGCTGTCGAGGTACGACGTGTAGGTTTCGGGGACCTTGCCGGCCTGCCGCGCGGTGACGGGGTCACCCGCGTCCTCGCCGACGACCGCGTCGAGGGCGATCGCGGCATCCTGAACGGAACGGGCGATGGGACCGCCGGTGTCCTGCGAGAGCGCGAGCGGCACGATGCCGTCGCGGCTGGCGAGGCCGACCGTCGGACGCACACCCACGAGCTGGTTGTACGTCGAGGGGATGCGGATCGACCCACCGGTGTCGGTTCCGAAGCCGATGCCCGCGAGGTTCGCCGCGATCGCGGCTCCGGTCCCGCCGCTCGATCCGCCCGAGGTCTGGGCGGTGTCGTAGGGGCTGGATACGGTGCGGGCCGTCCCGTCGGGCTGGAACGCCGACCACTGCGACGACAGGTTGATGGCGAACTCGTCCATCGACGCCTTCGCGACGATGACCGCTCCATCGGCACGCAGACCCTTCACCATCGTGGCGTCACCGGTGGTCTGGTTCCCGTTCCAGCAGCCGCAGCCAGCGGTGGTGGGCATGTCGGCGGTGTTGTAGTTGTCCTTGAGTGCCACCGGGATGCCGAGCAGCATTCCGGTCATCCCCTTCTCGGCGCGAATGGCGTCAGCGGCCGCGGCGGCCGTGAGCGCGACCTCGCTCGTGGAGATGATCGAGTTCAGCGGTCGGCTTCCCCCGGGACGGACGACCTTGTCGTACGCCGCGATGCGGTCGAGATACTGCTGCGTCAGCGACACCGAGGTGATCACTCCGGCGTTCATCGCGGCCTGCATCGACACCGCATCGGCTTCGACGATCTCGAACGGACCGTCGTCGTAGATGATGCGCTCCGAGAGGAGGGCGAGGTCGGATGCCGTCACGGCACCGTCGTCATCGAGGTCGAAGCCCGCGGCATCCGCCCATCCGGCATCGCTCGAGGTCATTCCGAGGTGCGGGGCCAGCGCCTCGAGGTCGGCGGTGGTCACCTGCGCATCGCCGGTGACGTCGAGCTCGGTGTAGTACGGCGCGAGGAAGACCGCGGCCGCGGTCGCGGGCGCGGGCGCGGCGAGCGCCGCGGTCGGGGCGACGACGGCCCCGGCGACGACGACGCCGATCGAGGCGGACACGGCCAGAACGCGGCGGGTCAGGGGGGTCATGACGGATCCTTCGCGAGACGGGACGGACGAGCGGGGCGCGGTCACTTCTGCACCGCCTGACGGCGGCGGAGGACGATGAGCGCGCCTCCGGCGAGGAGGGCGACGCCGAGGGCGCCGGAGATGAGCCACGGGGTCGCGTCGACACCCGTGGTGGCCAGACCGCCCGGAGCCTGAGCGGCCGGAATCGGGGTGGCCGTCGCCGAGGCCGAGACGGACGGGGAGGGCGACGACGAGACCGACGGCTGCGGGACGGGAACGGGCAGCGCCGCGATGACGACGGTCCCGGATGCGACGGCGCTCGCCGTCACGACCTCGCCGGTCGACGACACGAGCCGCACCGACGACAGCTCGACGCGGGTGGACCCCGCCGCGAGAGAGCGGAGCGGAATGGATGCCAGCATCACACCGCTCGCGCCCGAGAGACCGGGCGAGGTGCCGAGGCGGGTGTGCGAGACGGTCAGGGTGCCGGGGCCGGTGACGGTCGAGGTGAAGCCGCCGGTGGGGCCGGTGGGCTCGTCAGCGGCGGGTTCGACGAGGGCCGGGTCGAAGATGAGCTCGAGGTCGTACGAATAGAGATCGGTCACCGCCGACCCCGTGACGGTGGCGACGAGGGAGTCTCCGGCGGTGACGCTCGCCGGGGTGATCTCGAGCGACAGGGTGGCGGCGGGCGGCGCGGCGTGGGCCGCGGGGGCGGTGGCGATCGCCCCCAGCAGCGCCAGGGCTGCGACGAGGGCGGAGCCGAGGCGGCGCGCTCCTCTGAGACGGGGGGCGGGGTGGTGTGCGGTCATGCGCGGGTCAGGCTCCTCGGGTAATGGAACGAGAACGACCGGGATCCGCGTGGGCCTCTCGGCATCCGGCGGTCGTGCGGGTGACCCGACCTTGCCAGGGCGGCATGTCCGACAAGTTGCGGTCTATTTCCATCGCATATCCACAGCGGGATGAGATGGCGTTTCCAGGCGGATGCCCATCCCCGTCCAGCCCCCGGGCGCGCGGATGACCGCCGGATAACGTCGATCGCATGGCCCTCACGACCCGCAGCCCGCTGGCATCCTTCTTCCTCCGGCTCGGGAGGCAGGTGTGGGTGCGCGCCGCGCTGTTCACGGTCATCGGCGTGATCGTCGCCCTGGCGGCGGGCTTCCTCGGACCGCTCCTGCCCTTCCGCTTCGGCCTGGAACTGGGGCAGGATGCCGTGGGCTCGCTGCTGCAGATCATCGCGACCGCGATGCTCACGGTGAGCACGTTCTCGGTGACCGCGATGGTGACGGCCTTCTCGTCGGCGACCACCACGGCGACGCCGCGCTCGACGCCCCTGTTGATCGCCGACCCCACGTCGCAGAACGCCGTGTCGACATTCGTCGGCGCCTTCACCTTCTCCCTCGTGGGGATCGTCGCGCTGTCCACGGGGTACTACGGCCCACAGGGCCGGGCCATCCTCTTCATCAGCACGCTGGTCGTCATCGGCATCGTCGTCTTCACGCTGCTGCGGTGGATCTCGCACCTGTCGACGTTCGGGCGGATGGCCGATGTCATCGACCGGGTCGAGAAGGCGGCCACCGCCGCTCTGGAGCGGCACGCCGAGCGGCCGACGCTCGGCGGGCGCGCCGCGACCGTGCCCCCGCCGGGAGCCGCCGCGGTGCACGCCGTCGAGGTGGGCTACGTCACCCATGTCGACGTGGCCGGACTCGACCGCCTTGCGCGCCAGTACGACGTCGACGTCCATGTGCACGCCACCCCCGGGCGGATCGCCGACGCGCGGGTCCCCCTCGCCCTTGTCGCGGGCCGGGTCGACCGCGACCTCGAGTCGGCGATCCGGAGATCTTTCCGCGTCGAGCATCACCGCACCTACGAGCAGGACCCGCGCTTCGGTGTCATCGCGCTCACCGAGATCGGCAGCCGCGCCCTGTCGGCCGCGACGAACGACCCCGGAACGGCGATCGAGGTGATCGCCGCGCTGCAGCGGGTGTTCGCCCGCGCTTCCGCCGCCGATCCCGATGCCGCCGTCGATCACGAGCGGGTCTTCGTGCCCTCTCCGCGTCTGGCCGATCTGATCGACGACGCGTTCCGACCGTTGGCGCGCGACGGCGCGGCCGATATCGAGGTGCAGGTGCGCCTGCAGAAGTGCCTCGCCTCGCTCGCGGCATCCGCCCCCGCTCAGGCATCGGTGTTCCGGGATGCCGCCCGCGCGGCGTTCGAGCGCAGTCGCCGCGCGCTGGACCGCTCCGACGCCCGCACCCTCCGCGACGCCGCGCGCGAGGCGTGGAGCCGGCTCGGTGTCTGAGCGCCGCTTACGTCGCGGCTATGGGGTTGCTGCGCACGCGCGCGAGCACCTTGAACCGAGGGGGGCATCGGCGTAGACCGAGAACACCACCCCACGACCCGTCGGGCCGTTCGAGTTGAGGAGGTCATCATGCTCGTCACCACCCTGTCCGCGCAGATCGTTCTCGCCGTCTTCGCGCTCGTCTACGCGGCATCCGTCTTCGCCGCGATCGTCGCCGTCCGTGACCCGCAGGCGTCTCCCGGCCTCAAGGCCGCCTGGGCGACCGCCCTGCTCCTGCTGCCGCCGGTCGGCCTCGTCGCATGGGAGGCGGCGCGCGTCGCCGATCACCGCGCGGCGCACCGGTCCGTGACCGTCGTCGATCGCACCGCGTACCTGGCCGACCGCGCCGCGCACGTCGCGGGCGGTTCCGCGCGGGTCTGACCCCTCGAGGCGCGGGCCGGCCCTGCCGGCGGTCGGTCCCGCGTCAGAGGGCGCGCAGGATCGCGGCCACGCCACCCTCGGTGACCGACAGGCCCACCTCGCCCGCGGCGGCGTGCACCTCGGGCGGACCCTGGTGCATCGCGACCGCGCGGCCGCCGTTGCGCACCGCCCACCGCATCATCTCGATGTCGTTGCGCCCGTCGCCCATCACGAGCACGTTCTCGGGCGCGATGTCGAGCCAGCCGCGCACGAGTTCGAGCGCGGTGGACTTGTCGACGCCCTGCGGCGCGATGTCGAGCCACGCGGTCCAGCCGATCGCGTACGACACCTGCGAGAGGCCGATGCGCTCGACGAGCTGGAGGAAGTCCTGATCGGTCTGCTCGGGAGCGACGACCACGACGCGGCACACCGGCTCGTCCGACAGGTGCGCGAACGACACCTGGTTGGCGCCCTTCAGGTTCCAGTCGTCGAGGTAATCGGTGAAACGACGCGTGCCGTCGGGCAACTCGACGAGGAAGTGGGCCCCGGGAAGGTGCTCACCCAGGAGGGTCAGCACCTCGGTGGGGTCGAAGGTCTCGACGTGCGCGCGCTCGTAGACGGCGGACTCGTCTCCGCCGACGCGCTTCATCACCATCGCGCCGTTCGAGCACACCGCGTACTCGGGACGGATGCCGAGGCGCTCCATGATCGGATGGGTGCTGTCCCAGCTGCGGCCGGTGGCGAGCATGACCTCGTGACCGGCGGTCTGCGCATCGGTGGTGGCCTCGGCGACGCCCGGGCTGAGCGAGTCGTCTTCGAGCAGGACGGTCCCGTCGATGTCGAGCGCGATGAGCATCCGCTCCGCGGGGGCGTCGTCGGCGAGGTCGGCGACGAGGTCGGCCGCCTCTTGCTTCGGCGCGCTCTCGACGGCACCGGTGTCGGGCAGACCGGCCTCGTCGGTCACGCGATCGGCTCCATGACCTCGAGACCGCCGAGGTACGGCCGCAGCACCTCGGGCACCGTCACCGACCCGTCGGCGCGCTGGTGCGTCTCGAGCAGAGCGACGATCCAGCGGGTCGTGGCGAGCGTGCCGTTCAGGGTCGCCACCGGCTGCGTCTTGCCGCCGTCCGGGCGGAAGCGCGTGTCGAGGCGCCGCGCCTGGTAGGTGGTGCAGTTCGACGTGCTCGTGAGCTCGCGATAGGCGCCCTGCGTGGGAACCCAGGCTTCGATGTCGAACTTGCGGGCGGCGCTCGAGCCCAGATCGCCCGCGGCCACGTCGATCAGGCGGTAGGCCAGACCGAGGTCCTTCAGCATGCCCTCCTGCATCGCGACCAGACGCTCGTGCTCGGCCTCGGCGTCGGCCGGGTCGGTGTAGACGAACATCTCCAGCTTGTTGAATTGGTGCACGCGGATGATGCCGCGGGTGTCCTTGCCGTACGAGCCCGCCTCGCTGCGGTAGCAGGTCGACCATCCGGCGTAGCGCTTGGCGCCGCGCTCGAGGTCGAGGATCTCGTCCATGTGGTAGCCGGCGAGCGGGACCTCGCTCGTTCCCACGAGGTAGAGGTCCTCCTTGTCGAGGTGGTACACCTCGTCGGCGTGCTGACCGAGGAACCCGGTGCCGCGCATGACCTCGGGGCGCACCAGCGTCGGGGGGATCATCGGGGTGAAGCCGGCCTGCAGCGCCCGGTCCAGCGCCAGAGTCATGAGCGCGAGCTCGAGGCGCGCGCCGATGCCGGTGAGGAAGTAGAAGCGGCTGCCCGACACCTTCGTGCCGCGCTCCATGTCGATCGCTCCGAGCTTCTCGCCCAGCGCGAGGTGGTCGAGGGGCTCGAAGTCGTACTCGGGGATTTCGCCGTGCGTGCGGAGGGTGACGAAGTTCTCTTCGCCGCCGGAGGGCACGCCCTCGAGCACGATGTTCTCGATGACACCGAGAGCGGCGTCGGCGGCAGCCTCGGCCTCGGCGACGGCGTGCTGGGCGGCCTTGACCTTCTCGCTCAGCTCTTTCGCCTCGGCGACGAGCGCGGCCTTCTCGTCTTTGAGCGCCTGGGCGACGCGCTTGCCGTGGGCGTTCTGCGCGGCGCGCAGCTCCTCGAAGGCGGTGATGGCGGCGCGCCGGTCGCGGTCGGCGGCGAGGGCGTCGTCCACCGAATCCGGTGACTCCCCGCGGGCGATCTGGGAGCGCTTCACAAGCTCGGGATCTTCACGCAGCAGGGTCAGGTCGATCACGCGTCCATCCTATGGTCGTCGCCGGGGCGGATCCCGCGAGGTGGCCGAGTCGTCGGACGCGCGTCGGGCCGCGGAACGACGGGCTCGTCCCCGCGGCGCATGGGTCATCGGCATCCCTCCGTCAACCCCGTCCGTCCGCCGCGTTACGGGGCATGCCCCGGATCTATGGTGGATGCCATGGCCGCCCCTGACGAGCCGCGTGACGACGCGGAGTCCCCCGAGAACGTCCCCGCCGATGCCCCCTCCGAGGTGAAGGCGGACGCCGCTGCGGCCGAGGGGTCGGGCGAACACTTCCACTCCGCACGTCTCGGTGACGACGTCGCCGACCACCCGCGCAAGGACGTCCCCCATCCGAAGGACGCGGCCGAGCCCGACGACGTCATCCACCAGCCCGAGGACGTTCCCGCGGACACCTCGGAACAGAACTCCGGGGAGACGCAGCGCGTTTCGGCGGACGGGGAGGAGGCGCCCCTCGACGCGGAGCCCACCGCGAAGAAGCGGGCCGCTCTCATCTACAACCCCATCAAGGTCGAGCCCGAGCAGCTGCGCGCCCGCGTTGCCGAGCTCGCCGCCGCGGCGGGGTGGGCCGAGCCCCTCTTCTACGAGACGACCGTCGACGACCTCGGCGACGACGCCACGCGCGCCGCACTGGAAGAAGAGGTGGATGCCGTCCTCGCGGCCGGCGGTGACGGCACCGTGCGCGCGGTGGCCGAGGCGCTGACTTCGACGGGCGTCCCCCTCACGATCGTGCCGAGCGGGACGGGCAACCTCCTCGCGCGCAACCTCAACCTTCCCCTGGCCGACACCGACGCGATGATCCGCGCGACCTTCGAGGGCGACGTCCTCTCCATCGACACCGGGATCGCGCGCATCCGGCGCGCCGACGGCGACGTCGAAGAGCACGGGTTCTCGGTCATGGCCGGCATGGGCCTGGACGCCGCGATGATCCAGAACACGCGTGACGATCTGAAGAAGCAGGTCGGCTGGGTCGCCTACGTCGACGGAGCCGCGCGATCGCTCGTCTCGGCCAAACCCTTCCGCGTCATGTACCAGCTGAACGGACACCGCCTGCACTCGGCGAAAGTGCACAGCGTGCTCTTCGCGAACTGCGGCGCTCTGCAGGCCGGCGTGGCACTGGTCCCCGACGCCTCCATCACGGACGGGCGGCTCGATGTGGCCGTCCTCCAGCCGAGCGGAGTGCTGGGCTGGCTGGGCGTGTGGCGCAGCATCGTGTGGGATAACTCGGTGCTGCGTAAGTTCCGCGCCGGTCGCCGCGTGCTCGAACGCCGCAAGGACACCTCGGTGCGCTACCTCCGGGGCACGGGCATCGAGCTGGCCACGAGCCCCGCGCAGCCCATCGAGCTGGACGGCGACGAGTTCGGCGAAGCCACACGCATCTACACCCGCATCGTGTCGGGCGGGCTCTCGGTCGCGCTGCCGAAGGGCCACGACGTCTCCACACTCTGACGCCCGGGCGTGCCGGAGCACGTGGTTTCGGCGGGCCCGTCGGTCGGGGCGCGCCAGATTACGTGATCTGGGCGAGCGCCCACGCCATGTCGTGCGGGGTCGGCCACGTCACGTGATCTCGGCGGGCCCGTCGGGCGCGGCGCGCCAGCGTGATCTCGGCGAACCTGCGGCGGGCGGGAGCGCGCGGGTGTCAAGCCCGGAGCGCCCGATGCCGCGGTGGATAGCGTCGGGGGATGGCAACGCCCTCTATCGTGTGGTTCCGCGACGACCTGCGCCTGACGGACAACCCGGCCCTCCGTGCGGCGCTCGACCGCGAAGAGCCGATCGTGGCGCTGTACGTGCTGGACGAGGAATCCGACGGCGTGCGCGAGATCGGCGGGGCGGCGCGCTGGTGGTTGCACGGGTCGTTGGCATCCCTCGGCGAGCGCCTCGAGGAACGGGGCTCGTCACTCGTGCTGCGCCGGGGGAAGGCGGCCGAGGTGGTTCCGGCCGTGGTCGACGAGCTCGGAGCGGGCGCGGTGTTCTGGAACCGCCGCTACGGGGGCGTGGAGCGCGAGATCGACGCGGGCATCAAGGAGAAGTTGCGCGACGACGGCGTGACCGTCGCTTCTTTCGCTGCCAACCTGCTGTACGAACCGTGGACGGTGCGTACGCAGTCGGACAAGCCCTACGGCGTGTACAGCCCGTTCTCGCGCGCGGTACAGAAGCTCGCGGCCCCGCGTCCGCCGATGCCGGAGGCGCGAAAGATCCCCGGGCTCGACGGTCGCGTCGACGGCGACGACCTGGGCGCGTGGAGCCTGCTGCCCACGAAACCCGACTGGGCCGGGGGTCTGCGCGAGACGTGGGAGCCCGGAGAACCCGCGGCGAAGGCGCGGCTGAAGGAATTCCTCGACGACGACCTCGGCGACTACTCGAAGTACCGCGACGAATTCGCCGGCGGCGCCACCTCGAACCTGTCGCCCCGCCTGCGCTGGGGCGAGCTGAGCCCGTACCAGGTGTGGCACGACACCCTCGAGCACAAGGGGTCGGGAGAGCATGCGAAGAGCGCCGGCGGGTTCCTCTCCGAGCTCGTCTGGCGCGAATTCGCGTGGCACGTGACCTATCACTCCCCCGACATCGCCACGGTGAACTGGCGCCGGAACTTCGACGCGTTCCCGTGGCCGAAGCTGAATCGATCACACCTCGAGACCTGGCAGCAGGGCAAGACGGGCGTGGCCGTGGTCGACGCCGGCATGCGACAGCTCTGGCGCACCGGCGTCATGCACAACCGGGTGCGGATGGTCACGGCATCCTTCCTCATCAAGAATCTGCTGATCGACTGGCGCCACGGCGAGCAGTGGTTCTGGGATTGCCTCGTCGACGCGGATGCCGCGAGCAACCCCTTCAACTGGCAGTGGGTGGCGGGGTCGGGCGCGGATGCCGCCCCCTACTTCCGCGTGTTCAACCCCGACACGCAGCGCAAGAAGTTCGACCCGCACGACGCCTACATCAAGGAGTGGGCGCCGGAGTACCTCGATGAGAACCCGCCCGAGCCGATGGTCGACCTCGGCGAGACGCGCAAGCGCGCGCTCGACGCGTACTCCCACGTGCGCCACGGGGGCTGAGCCGGCGGGGGTTGTGAAGTCTCCGGCATCCGGGTACGCGAAAGGGGCGCCACCTCGCGGTGACGCCCCTCTCGACGGATGTCAGTTGACGCGCTGCTCGTCGGCGTCGTCGTCGTCATCTCCGGGGATGAAGACGTCGACCACGGTCACGTTGATCTCGGCGACCTTCATGCCCACGAGCTCGGTGATGGCCTGGTGCACGGCAGAGCGGACGTTCGAGGCCACGCGCTGAAGCTGCTCGGGGTAGTCGACCTGGATCGAGATGTCGGCGGCGACCTCGGTCTCGCCGACCTCGACGCTCACGCCCTGGGCGTGGTCCTTCGCGCCGACCGCCTGGCGGATGTTGCCGATGACACGCGCGGCGCCGCCACCGAGGGCGTGGACGCCGGGGACCTCGGCTGCGGCGATGCCGGCGACCTTGGCGACGACGGCGTCGACGATGACGGTCGAGCCGCCGTCCTTCGTGGCGGGGGTGGTCGTGGCGGTGGTGGTGTTCTCGGCCATGTTCGCTTCCTTCCGTCGTTCCGGGACCGTGTGTCCCGCGATGTCATAGGTAAGACGGAGGCCGCGCGCGATTCGTCACGGATTCTTCCTGAGAGGACGCTGGGTGTCTCACGCGTCGAAGAAGCCACCGAGGGGCTCGTCGCCGTCGCCGGTGTCGCGCTCGTCGTGCTGCACCGTCTCGACCGAGAAGACGACGCGGGAGCGCGCGGTGAAGAGCACGCGTATCTCCCGGTTGCCGACGACGAGGAAGGCTTCGAACCGGCCTCCCGTCCGGACGGCGTCTTGGATCCGGTGCTCGAGGTCGCCGATGTCCTGCCCTTGCGCCAGGTAGTACGAGGCGTCGTCGATGGCAATCTCGGTGCGCACCATGGTCTGCGGGTCGCTCATGCGCGGCACGCTAGGGCGATCCCGCGGCGTCGCGACTGGGGGTTGCGCCCGCGAGCATCGAGGAATAGTCGCGCATCCTCGCCGGTTGTGGAAGGGGTGAACGACGTCATCCCCTCCCTCTCCGTCCTCGATCTCGTTCCCGTACGCCACGGGCAGGACAGCGCGCAGGCGGTGAGCGCGGCCCTCGACCTCGTCGAGCGGGCGGACCGCCTCGGATATCGTCGCTACTGGTTCGCCGAGCATCACAACATGCCGTCGGTGGCGTCGACCACTCCCCCGGTCCTGATCGCTGCGGCGGCGGCGCGCACCTCGCGCATCCGCGTCGGCTCGGGCGGCGTCATGCTGCCGAACCACTCCCCGCTGATCGTCGCCGAGCAGTTCGCCGCCCTCGAGGCACTGGCTCCCGGCCGCATCGACCTCGGCATCGGCCGCGCCCCGGGCAGCGACCCGGTCATTACCCAGCTGCTGAACCGCTCGGGCACGACGAGCGACGTCTCGCGCTTCCCCGACCACGTGACCGACATCATGGCGCTCACCTCGCCCGACGGGGCGACGGTGCGGTTCACCTCGGGCAGCGAGTATCAGGTGAAGGCGACGCCCGCGGCATCCGGACCCCCCCAGGTGTGGCTGTTGGGCTCCAGCGACTACTCGGCGCAACTCGCGGCCAGCTTCGGTCTGCCCTACGTCTTCGCCAACCACTTCTCGGGCGAAGGACTCACGCACGCGCTGGGCGTCTACCGCGACCAGTTCGTTCCCAACGAGTCGGGCGAGGGCCCGCGGACCTTCGTCACCGCGAACGTCGTCGCTGCTCCGACCGCCGAAGAGGCGGAGGAGCGCGCCCTGCCGCAGCTGCGCATGATGGCGCGGCTGCGCACGAACCGCCCCATGGTGCCGCTCGAGACGATCGAGCAGGCCAAGGCCGAACCGTTCGACGCGATGGCCCAGTCGATCATGGCCTCGAGCCGTCAGAAGTGGTTCGTCGGCACGGGCGCCGAGGTGCAGGGGCAGCTCGCCGCGTTCGCCGCTCAGCACGGCGTCGACGAGATCATGGTCTCGCCGGTGGCCGGGGCGTACGAGGGCGAGGGGGCGGAGGGTCGGATCCAGACCCTGGAGCTGATCGCGGCGCCGGCGGCGATCGCGGCCTAACGCCTCGGCCGGGTTCGCGGGGCTGGGTTGCGCGGGTCCCCGGGCGCGGGGTCGCTGGTCGCGGGCCGGGGTGGCGAGAGGTCAACTCGCTGACGAGTCTGTAGCGACATGCAGCGGTTACGTCAGCGAGATGCCGTCTCGCGTGACGAAGGGGAACCCCACCCCGTCACTCAGGCCTCGGGCTCGCCGCTCAGCAGGCCGCGCAGCCAATCGCGCGCCTCGACGAACACGTCGTCGCTGTAGCGCTGCGGATATCGCACGATCGCACGGTCGGCGCGGGCGTACGACCCGAGGAAGATGACCTTGGGGCTGAACCGCCGCAGCCCGAGGAGGGCGTCGGCCATGCGCTCGTCGTGAACGTGTCCGTCGGCGTCGATGACGAATCGGTAGCGGCCGAGCGCGTCGCCGATGGGGCGGGATGCCAACAGGCTCAGGTTGATGCCGCGCGTGGCGAACTGCTCGAGCAGCTCGAGCAGGGCACCGGGGTGATCCTCGGGCAGCTCGACGATGAGCGAGGTCTTGTCGGCCCCCGTCGGCGGAGCGGGCGCGACCGTGCGGCTCACCAGCACGAAGCGCGTCACGGCATTGGGGTTGTCGCCGATGCTCTCGGCCAGCACCGTCAGGTCGTGGTGGGCGACGATGCCGGGGGCAGCGATCGCAGCGTCGGCCGAGCTCGTGCCGTCGAGGACGCCCAGCGCACTCGCGACGTTGCTCTCGGCCGGCAGGTGCGCGTGCGCGGGAACGTTCCGACTCAACCACTTGAGGCACTGTCCGTACGCGACCGGGTGGGCGGCGATGAGCGAGACGTCGGCGAGGGTCGCTCCCGGACGCCCGACGAGCACGAAGTTCACCGGGACGAGGTATTCGCCCACGATGCGAAGTCCGGGCACCGTGGCCAGAGCATCCTGCGCGGTCGAGACGCCGCCGTCGACCGAGTTCTCGATCGCGATCATCGCGGCATCCGATCGCCCCTCCACGACGTCGGCGAGCGCTTCGGCGACGTTGCGGACCGGCCGCCAGGTCTGATCGCGCGCCTCGGGCACCTGCGCGAGGGCCGCCTCGGTGAACGTGCCGGCGGGCCCCAGGTAGCTGTAGGTACGACGGGCGGGCACGGTCTCTGTGTCGGGCAGCACGGCGTCCAGCCTAGACCGGGGGGATGATTCCGGATGCCGCGGACCCCGGCCCCGGGGAGCGGCGGGGCCCCGACTCCGGGCGATCACGTACGGCGCGATGACGGATTGTCCCAGAATGCGTCACAGCGTGTGCGCATGTCGGAGGGAGCGGGCAGACTGGGCGCATGAGCAGTCGCGCAGGGCAGCCCGCAGAGGCATCCGATCTCATCGACATCGACGAACTGATCGCCGCGTATTACGACCGCAAGCCGGATGCCGCGGTGCCCGAGCAGCGCGTCGCCTTCGGCACCAGCGGTCACCGCGGTTCGTCGCTGAGCACGAGCTTCAACGAGGACCACATCCTCGCCACGACCCAGGCGATCGTCGACTACCGCGCCGCGCAGGGGATCACCGGTCCGCTGTTCCTGGGCCGCGACACCCACGGGCTGTCGCTTCCGGCCGAGCGCAGCGCCATCGAGGTGCTGGTCGCCAACGGCGTCGACGTGCGGGTGGATTCCCGCGACGCGTGGGTGCCGACCCCCGCGCTCAGCCACGCGATCCTCACCTACAACCGCGACCTGGCGGCCGACGATCCGGGCCGCGCCGACGGCATCGTCGTGACGCCCTCGCACAACCCGCCGCGCGACGGCGGCTTCAAGTACAACCCCCCGCACGGCGGACCCGCCGACACCGACGCCACGGGCTGGATCGCCGACCGCGCGAACGAGCTCATCACGGCCGGACTCGAAGGCGTGAAGCGCACCCGCCACGCCGACATCGACCTGGACGGCCTCGGCCAGTACGACTTCCGCGACGCGTACGTGCGGGACCTGGCATCCATCATCGACATCGACGCCATCAAGAACGCCGGTGTCCGCATCGGCGCCGACCCGCTGGGCGGGGCGTCGGTGGAGTACTGGGCACTCATCGCCGAGGTCTACGGACTCGACCTGACCGTGGTGAACCCCGAGGTCGACCCGACGTGGAAGTTCATGACGCTCGACTGGGACGAGAAGATCCGCATGGATCCCTCCTCGCCCTCGGCCATGGCCTCGCTGGTCGCGGCGCGCGACGAGTACGACATCCTCACCGGTAACGACGCCGACGCCGACCGCCACGGCGTCGTCACGCCCGACGCGGGGTTGATGAACCCCAACCACTACCTCGCCGTCGCGATCGACTACCTGTTCTCGCACCGCCCGAACTGGCCGGCCGACGCTGCCGTGGGCAAGACGCTCGTGTCGTCGATGATCATCGACCGCGTCGCCGACGCCCTCGGCAAGACGCTGCTCGAGGTGCCCGTCGGGTTCAAGTGGTTCGTCCCGGGGCTCCTCGACGGCTCCGTCGCGTTCGGCGGTGAGGAGTCGGCCGGAGCGTCGTTCCTGCGCAAGGACGGCACCGTGTGGACGACCGACAAGGACGGCATCCTGCTCTGTCTGCTCGCCGCCGAGATTCTCGCCGTGACGGGCAAGACGCCCTCGCAGCGGTACGCCGAGCTCGAGCAGCAGTTCGGCTCGTCGGCCTACCAGCGCGTCGATGCCCCCGCCACGCCCGCGCAGAAATCGGCGCTGTCGAAGCTGTCTCCGGATGCCGTATCGGCGATGGAGCTCGCGGGTGAGCCCATCACCGCGAAGCTGTCGCACGCGCCGGGCAACGGTGCGGCGATCGGCGGGCTGAAGGTGCAGACCGAGTCGGCCTGGTTCGCCGCGCGCCCCTCGGGCACCGAGGACGTCTACAAGCTGTACGCCGAGTCGCTGCGCGGCGAGGACCACCTGCGCGAGGTGCAGGAAGAGGCCCGCGCGGTCGTCTCGGCCGCGCTCGGCCAGTAAGACCCACCGGAAGCGGCGTCGTCCTTCGGGGCGGCGCCGCTTTCGCGTGGGCGGGGCGGGCGCAGCCCCGCTCCCCGGGGCGCCCGAGCGCTGATAAACGCTCGCTGCACCGGGAAACGTCCTCTGCGAGCGTTTATCCGTGCAGCGAGCGTTTATCACGGGGGCGGGGGATGCCGCGGGGTCCCGCACCGGAGGAGGGCGGGAACGCAGGAGTAAACGCCCTGCCGCGGGGGACACGACGGCGCACGGCGTTTCTCACGTGGGACAGCAATTACCGGCGGGGGTGACCCCCACGGCGCACGAGCGGGCTGGGCGTGGGACGCCGCGGCCCCGACGCTCGAGAGAACGTCGGGGCCGTGGCATCCGGAGCCGGGATCAGGCGGGGGCGAAGGTCTTCGCGTCGATGACGAAGCGGTAGCGCACGTCGCTCTTCAGCACGCGCTCGTACGCCTCGTTGATCTGGTCGGCCGAGATGAGCTCGGTCTCGGGCGCGATGCCCTTCTCGGCGCAGAAGTCGAGCATCTCCTGCGTCTCGCGGATGCCACCGATCGACGAACCCGCGAAGGAACGGCGGTTGGTGAACAGCGTGAAGACCTGGATGGGCAGGGGCTCCGGCGGGGCGCCGACGTTGACCATCGTGCCGTTCAGGGCGAGCAGGCCCAGGTACTGCTTGAGTTCGAGCGGAGCGCTGACGGTGTTGATGATGAGGTCGAAGCTCTTCTTGAGCTTCTCGAACGTCTCCTCGTCCTTCGTCGCGTAATAGTGGTCGGCGCCCATCTTCAGGCCGTCGTCCTTCTTGCTGAGCGTCTGCGAAAGCACGGTGACCTCGGCGCCCATCGCGTGGGCGATCTTGACGGCCATGTGGCCGAGTCCGCCGAGACCGACGACGGCGACCTTCTTGCCGGGGCCGGCGTTCCAGTGGTTCAGCGGCGAGTACGTCGTGATGCCGGCGCACAGCAGCGGCGCGGCCTTGTCGTAGGGGATCGACTCCGGAACGCGCAGCACGAAGTGCTCGTCGACGACGATCTTCTCGCTGTACCCGCCCTGGGTGATCGTGCCGTCGACGTCCTTCGCGCCGTACGTGCCGATGTTGCCCTTCTCGCAGTACTGCTCCTCGCCGGCGAGGCAGTTCTCGCACTCGCGGCACGAGTTGACCATGCAGCCGACGCCGACGCGGTCGCCGACCTTGTGGCTGGTGACCTCGGAGCCGACCTCGGCGACCGTGCCGACGATCTCGTGGCCGACGGTCAGGGGGTAGGGCACGTCGCCCCACTCGCCGCGGATGGTGTGGATGTCGGAGTGGCAGATGCCGGCGTAGGCGATGTCGATCAGGACGTCCTTCGGGCCGACGTCACGACGCTCGATGGTCGTGGGCTCGAGGGGTGAGGTCGCGGACGACGCCGCGTAGGCGTTGACGTGCATGGTTCTCCTCAGTGGGGGTCGATGCGGATGCATCCATCCTCCCCCGGGTCGCGCGCTGCACGCCTGGGGTTGCACGGATGTGCGGGAAGGGGAAGGGATGCTGGCATCCCTTCCCCACCGGAACGCCGAAGGCCGTGCCGGTCGCGGGGACGCGATCGGCACGGCCTTCGGGTTCAGAGAGTCACGCGCGAGAGCGGCGACGCCGCAGCACGATCGCGCCGGCGCCGAGCAGGAGCAGGACGAGCGCGCCGATGCTCAGGACGAGCACCCCTTCGGTGTTCTGACCGGTGGTGGCCAGGTCGCGACCGTTCGCCGCGGAGGAGCCGGCACCGGTCTGGACGGAGCCCGCGGGCGAGCTGCTGCCCACCCCGGCACCCGATCCGGTCGAGCCGGAGCCCGAACCGGTGCCCGGGGTCCCCGAGCCGGTGCCGCCGCCCGTGCCGCCGCCGGTTCCCGGGTCGGACACCGCAGCCGTGGGCACGACCGCCGCCGAGCGGGCGGTGCCCGCCGCGAAGCCGGCCGCCGTCGCGGTCACCTCGACGGTGATCTGTCGTCCCTCGTCGGCCGCCGTCAGCGTGTAGTCGTCGGCGGTGGCACCGGCGATGGCGACGCCGTCGCGCATCCACACATAGGCCGCGGTCGCGTCGGCCGGGTCGGTCACGACCGCTGCCCGTACGACCGATCCCACGCGGGGCTCGCCGGTCACCGCGACGCTGGTGACGCCGACGGCCCGGTTCACGGTCACCGTGTAGGTGCGCGAGGTGCCGTCGGGGGCGGTGACCTGCACGGTTCCGACGTTGCCTGCGGCGGCGAGCGCGGCCACCCGTGCCGAGTCGTTCGACTCGGACGCACCGGGCTGGGTGATGACGACGCTCGCGTCCTCATCGACGGCCAAGGCGTGCAGCGTCGGCCAGGTCGAGCCCGTCGACGAGACCGTGTAGGCGAGCGTGTCGGGAGCGAATCCCTCGACGGGCTGGTCGCCGACGGTCAGCCGGGCGAGGTCGGCGACGCCCGCGGGTGCCGGTGCCGCCGCGAAGATCTCGACCTCGGAGACGATCATGTGCGTCTGCGAACGGGCGTTCATCACGACACGGACCTCGTCGGCGGCCCCGGTGACGGGGACGTCGACCCGCGGAGCGCCGGTCGCGGGCGTGGGCACGGTCACCAGGTCGCCCTGGATCCACTCCCCACCGCTGACGCGACGGTCCACGCGCAGGGTCACGGGCCAGCTCTGGGTGTTGCCGTCGCGGTAGAACTGCACGCCGACGCGCGTGAGCGTCTCGCGCTGGCTCAGGACGTAGCTCAGCGTGTCCTGATCGTTCTTCGTGCCGGACTTCCAGTTCGACCAGCCTTTGTCGGTCGTGCTGCCATTGATGGTGTTGGCCACGCCGTACTGCGAACTCTCGGTGAAGGTCGCCGACGGCCGGCTCTGCGGGGCGACGTTGCGCTCCGACGCCGCGGTGACGATGACCGTCAGACGTGCGTCGAGCTTCTCGCCGCTGGGTCCGGTGGCGATACCCGTCACCGTGACGGTTCCCGTCTTGGCGAACGCCGCGTCGGTCAGACCGTCCCAGCTCCACTGGACCGGCACCCAGAAGCCCGAGCCCGAGGGGCTCAGCTCGGCCTGCACGCTGCCGTCGGCCTGGCCCTTGACCACGTCGAGCGCACTGCCGGCGGGAACGGTGACGGATGCCGGACGGGTGGCGGTGTACGGGCCGACCTCGACCGTCGCGGTGACCTCGAAGGACGCACCGAACAAATCGGTACCGGTCCCGCGGACCTGGACGGTGCCCAGGCGCGAGAAGTCGACCCCGTCGAGCTGCCAATTCACCGCGGCGCTGCGCAGCGTGCGCCCGGCGTAGCGGAGGGCGACGGTCCCCGGCATCGTCGGGGTCACGCCCACCGCCGTCGCGACCGTCACCGGCTCGGCACCGACGACCGCGGTGCCGGAGATGCGCCACTGCTGGTTACCGCCCCCGTTCGAGGTCCAGAGCCCCACGGCGGCACCGGGGGTCGTGCTGCCGCTGTTGACGTCGAGCACGCGCTCGGTGGCGACGTTCAGCACGGAGTAGTAGGTGCCGTCGGTCGTCGACGCCATCCACTGCAGCGCCGGGTTCGACGCGGCCGCGGCCGGGTCGGCATCCACCAGGGCGGTGTTGGTGCCGCTCGATGCGAGGAAGGTGCCCGACCCGTTCTGGAGGGTGAAACGGTGACGGTTGGTGCCCGCTCCGTCGATCGTGCGCACGGTCCACGACTGCGCCCGAGCGGCGTCGGTGGTGGTCGCGGGGGTGCGCACGGCGAGTGTCGAGCCGCCGTCGAGGTCGAGCCCGCTCTGCAGACCGGTCAGCTGCACCGTCTGTCCGTCGCGGAACGCGGCGGCGTCGGGAGAGACCCCCGAGACCCCGTCGATCTCGAACGTGACGACCGACTTGGCCGGGATGGTGAGCGTCGCGGTGCGGGAGGCCGCATCGACCGCGACCGGCTGCCCCTTCTTCAGCGCGTTGAGCGTCGGCGCCTCGGCCGTCGACTGGGTCGTGACGATGGGGGTCACGGTCGCACCCGGCGCGACGGTACCGAAATCGCGCAGGTCGATCTGCACGGTGCGCTCTGCCGCCTCGGCGTTGACGTGGACGATGGTCGCGCCCTGTCCGTCGGCGTCGATCGCCGCGGTCGACTGCGCGTTGTCGGTGGCCATGAGGTGATCACCGGGCGCGATGAAGTGAGTGAAGTTGCGGACGGTGTTGAACTTCTCGTTCGTCAGCACCTGGCATGAGGGGTCGGCGTCGCCGTCCTTGAGGCGCCGTTCGGACTGTCCCTGCGCGTTGCAGTCGAAGTCGATGAAGACGCTGCCCCAGTTGAGCTTTTCGACCTTCTCCATGTTGTACAGGTCCTCGACCGGCTGCCAGAACACCCAGGCGTCGGGTTCGAGCTCGCGCAGATCGCCCACGATGTGCTGGGCCATGCCGAGACCGTTCTCGATGTCGTCGGTCACGAAGCCCTTGCTCTGATCGGTCCAGTTGCCCTCGACCTCGCTCATCCACAGCGGCTTGTCGGCGGCCTTCGCGATGTCGCGCACGACCTGTCGTCCGCCGGTGCCGTAGGTGTGCACGTTGAGCTGGTCGACCATGCTCTTGGACTCGGCCGACCAGGTGTTCCAGTTGGTCGCGAAGATGCCGGGGTTGGTCTCGTCCATCGCCGAGATGACGGCGTCGGTGGTGGTGCTCGACTGCCCGAGGCGGGACGCGAGCGCCTTGACCATGGCATCCTGCGCCTGAGGTCCGATGTGGGCGCCCTCCTGGCGCCCGCCGGTCGGCCAGGTCGCCCCGCCGGGGATCTGGGTCTGCCAGTAGTTGGTGTTCGGCTCGTTGAACGGGTCGATGGTGTCGAAGGTGATGCCGTGCTTCTTCTCGAGCTCGTCGACGACGTTCACGAGGTAGCCGGCGAACTTGTCCATGTCGGCGGGGGCGAGCTGCTCGCTCGTGGCGTTGTTGATGCCGCCCGAGGCGTATCCGCTCTGGGTGAGGAAGTAGGGCGGGGAGTTGCTGAAGGCCTCCCAGTGGGTGACCTTGCCCTTCAGGGCGTCGAGCCACCACTGCTGAGCGGAGTCCTGTGAGAAGTCGTACGCGTTCGGGTCGTCGGGGTTCCAGGCTGCCTTGTAACGGGCACGGTCAGCGTAGTTCGAGGTGATGGCGCCGTTCGCGTCGGTCGCCTTCAGGTCGGGGTTCCAGAATCCCGGCACCGCGCCACCGGGACGCAGGTACGGCGGCACGTCGGAGGCGTTGCCGCCGCCGATGTTGTAGCGCGCGATGTTGAGGTTCAGCCCGTCGTCACCGAAGACGGCGTCGAACAGCTTCTGGCGCACGTCGGCCGGGTAGTTGCCGGTCGCGTTGGCGAACCACACCAAGCTCGTGCCCCAGCCCTCGAACGGCTTCTCAGAGGCGGTGGCGGGGTTGGGGGTGATGCGCACGGGCGCGGCGGTGCCCGCCGCCTCGGCGGGCGGGGGTGCCACGGCGGCCGTGGCGGTGATCGCGCCGGCGGCCAGCGCCACGGCACAGGTCATCGACAACAGTCGAGCTGACTTCATCGTCATTCCGATCTGGCCGCAACGGTGCGACCTGAGGATGGGGGATGTTGACGTCAACATGTTGACGTCAACACCGAGCCTAAGGGAGCGCTATGGATCACCGCAACGGTTGCCCGGAATGTCGGCTTCGACGGGCCGGCGCGGGGGCGTCAGGGACGCGGGCCCGAGCTGGCGCGCACCACCAGCGAGGTGGGCACGAGGGTGCGTGCGTGCTCTCCCCCGTCGCCCTCGATGTCGGCGATCAGGGCGCTCATCGCCTCTTCGCCGACGCGCTCGAAACGCTGACGCACCGTCGTCAGGGGCGGCCAGAAGTTCGCCGACTCGGGCATGTCGTCGAAGCCGACCACGCTGACCTCGCCCGGCACCGCGCGCCCCGCCTCATGGAGGGCGCGAATCACACCCAGCGCCATCTGGTCGTTCGCGGCGAAGACGGCGGTGACGCCCGGGTCCTCGGCGAGCGCCTGCCCGATCCGGTGCCCCGAGTCGGCCGTCCAGTCACCGATCTGCACCTCGGGCACTCGGCATCCGCGGTCCTCGAGGGCCGACCGCCACGCGTTGCGTCGGCGCTCCGCGGCGAAGGACTCCGGCGGACCCGACACATGCCACACGGTCTCGTGCCCGAGGTCGAGCAGGTGCTCGGTCGCCAGCCGCGCGCCCTGCGCCTGGTCGTTGTCGACGACGGCGTAGGGGTAGTCGGCACTCGAATCGACGACCACGACCGGCAGGCCCGTCGGCAGGGAGAGCTCGTTCTCGCCGAGCCGGTGGGTCTCGATGAGGATGACGATGCCGTCGACCGCGTGCTCGCGCAGACGAAGGAACGCCCCCGACACGTCGGACTGCGAGGCCGACTGCACGGTGATGAGGGTGATGGAGTATCCGGATGCCGCAGCCATCGACGCGAGGGCATCGAGGGTGCGCGTGTTGCCGTAGGAGCTCAGCGAGAACATGATCACGCCGATGCTGCGGAAGCGTCCCGAACGAAGGGCACGAGCGGCACTGTTCGGCCTATACCCGAGCGTCGACATCGCGTCGAGCACCCGTTGACGCGTGTCGGGGTCGACGTTCGTGCGACCATTGGCGACGCGGGAGACGGTCTGTCCCGACACCCCCGCGGCCGCGGCCACGTCGGCCATCGACACCTCGCGCCGCCGCTCGCGCGTCGGGATCGCGGCCGACGTCGTCGTCGTCTCGCTCATGCATGCCCCCTCGGGATGTTGACGTTGACACACTAGCGGGGTCGAGTTATGTTTACGTCAACATCTCGGCCACCCGACCGAAATGCGCACCAACGAAGAGGCTCTGGACGATGACGACCACCGCGGCACCCCCGCCCGCCCTGCGCACCCCCCGGCGCAAACGGCGCGCCCGAATCGACGACCGCGGTTGGCTGTTCGTCCTCCCGTTCGCTCTCGTCTTCGCGCTCGTCTTCCTCGCGCCGCTGGCGTACTCGGTGTACCTCAGCCTGTTCCGTGACCAGCTCATCGGCGGCAACGCTTTCGTCGGTCTCGACAACTACGTCGCGGCGTTCGGCGACTCGAAGTTCTGGGACGGCTTCGGACGCGTCCTGCTCTTCCTCGTCGTGCAGGTGCCGATCATGCTGCTGCTGGCGCTCGGCGCGGCGCTCGCCATCGACAGTGCGCGGCTGCACGCCGCCGGCTTCTACCGCATGGTGATCTTTCTCCCCTACGCCGTTCCCGCGGTCGTGGCCGTGCTCATGTGGGGCTACATCTACGGCGACCAGTTCGGCCTGACCCGCAATCTGAACGATCTGCTGGGCGGCCAGGTCGTGCAGCCGTTCCTGCCGGAGTGGATGCTGGTGTCGATCGGCAACATCGTCACGTGGCAGTTCGTCGGCTACAACATGCTCATCTTCTACTCCTCGTTGAAGACGATCCCGAACGAGCTCTACGAAGCGGCATCCATCGACGGAGCGGGAGCCTGGCGCACCATCTTCTCGATCAAGATCCCCGCCGTTCGCGGCGCCGTCGTGATCGCCACGATCTTCTCGATCATCGGCAGCTTCCAGCTCTTCAACGAGCCGAACATCCTCAAGCCCCTGGCACCCAACGTGATCTCGACGTTCTTCACGCCGAACATGTACGCCTACAACCTCTCGTTCGCCGGCCAGCAGTACAACTACGCGGCCACGATCGCCATCATCATGGGCGTCATCACCGCCGTCATCGCATACGTCGTGCAGCTGCGCGGCTCCCGTCAGGAGGCGCGATGACCACCGCGACCGCACCCCGTACCGACACCGTCGCCGTGACCACCGAGCGACCGGGCGCACGCCGCCGTCTCGCGCGCACCTCCCCCACGCACAGCAAGAAGTCGGTGGTCCTCACCATCGTCATGGCGCTGTACCTGCTGTACACGCTCGTACCGCTGGCGTGGCTGGTCATCAACGCCACCAAGACGCAGCCCGACCTGTTCACCACCTTCGGCCTGGGGCCGGGCACTAGCTTCGCCCTGTTCGACAACATCGTCGAGACCCTGACCTACCGCGACGGGATCTTCCTGCGCTGGCTCGGCAACACCCTGCTGTACGTCGTCGTCGGCGCCGGCGGGGCCACCCTGCTCGCCACCCTCGCCGGTTACGGCCTGGCGAAGTACAACTTCCGCGGTCGCAAGGCGGTCTTCGCCGTCGTGCTCGGCGCGATCGCCGTTCCGGGTACCGCCCTCGCGGTTCCGACGTTCCTGCTGTTCAGCCAGCTCGGCATCACCAACACCCCCTGGGCGATCATCATCCCCTCGCTCATCAGCCCCTTCGGCCTGTACCTGATCTGGGTCTACGCGACGGATGCCATCCCCACCGAGCTGCTCGAGGCCGCCCGCATGGACGGGGCGGGGGAGTTCCGCACCTTCTTCACCATCTCGATCCGTCTGCTGACCCCGGGCATCGTCACCGTGCTGCTGTTCGCGGTCGTGGCGACCTGGAACAACTACTTCCTCCCGCTGATCATGCTGAGCGACCCCACCTGGTACCCGCTCACGGTCGGCCTCAACCAGTGGAACGCTCAGGCGACCGGCGTCGCCGCGCAGCCCATCTACAACCTCGTGATCACCGGATCGCTGCTCTCGATCATCCCGATCGTCGCCGCCTTCCTGCTGCTCCAGCGCTTCTGGCAGTCGGGTCTGACCGCCGGCAGCGTCAAGGAGTGATCCGCCCGAGCTCCCCCTGACCGGGGCATCGCCCCGGAAACCCGCAACACCACACCGCCGGAGCGTCCTGCCCCGGAAGCCACAACAACCCGGGGTCCGCCCCGACTCCACAACAACGAAGTGAAGGAACCGATGACATTCATGCGCAAGAGCACCGCCGCTCGGCGGGCCGTCTTCGCCGTCGCCGCCACCGCCCTGACGGTCGGCGCGCTGACCGCGTGCTCGGGCGGTAACGCCGGCGGTGCCGCCGGCGGGTCGGCCGACGACATCGAGAAGGCCCTCGAGGCCGGCGGCGAGATCACGTACTGGTCCTGGACCCCCTCGGCCGAGGCGCAGGTCAAGGCGTTCGAGGCGAAGTACCCCAAGGTCAAGGTCAACTACGTCAACGCGGGCACCAACACCGAGGAGTACACCAAGCTCCAGAACGCCATCAAGGCGGGCTCGGGCGCCCCCGACGTCGTTCAGATCGAGTACTACGCCTTCCCGCAGTTCGCGCTCTCGGACTCGCTGCTCGACCTGTCGTCGTACGGCTTCGCCGACCTCAAGGACGACTACGCCACCGGCCCGTGGGGCTCGGTCAACTTCGACGGCAAGCTCTACGGCCTGCCGCAGGACTCGGGCCCCATGGCCCTGTTCTACAACAAGTCGGTCTTCGACCAGTTCGGCATCGCCGTCCCCACCACGTGGGACGAGTACGTCGCCGCGGCCGAGAAGCTGCACGCCGCAGACCCGACCAAGTACATCACCGCCGACACCGGCGACTCCGGCTTCACCACCAGCATGATCTGGCAGGCCGGCGGCACCCCGTTCAAGACCTCGGGCACCGACGTCACCATCGACCTCCAGGACAGCGGTTCGAAGAAGTTCGCCGACAACTGGAACCGCCTCATCGAGGGCGGCCTGCTCTCGGACACCCCGAGCTGGAGCGACGAGTGGTTCAAGGGCCTCGGTGACGGCTCGATCGCCTCGCTCGTCATCGGCGCGTGGATGCCCGGCGTGCTGGAGTCCTCGGTCAAGGACGGCTCGGGCAAGTGGGCCGTGGCCCCCATCCCCACCTACGACGGCAAGGCCGTGACGGCCGAGAACGGCGGCGGTGGCCAGGCCGTGACCAAGCAGAGCAAGAACCCCGCTCTGGCGGCGGGGTTCCTCAAGTGGCTCAACAACGACGACGAGAGCCTGAAGATCTTCGCCGAGTCGGGCGGCTTCCCCTCCACCACCGCTCAGCTGAGCGACCCCGCCTTCGTCGACAAGAAGTCGGACTACTTCGGCGGCCAGCAGATCAACCAGATCCTCACGCAGGCCTCGAGCGAGGTGCGCGAGGGTTGGAGCTACCTGCCCTTCCAGGTGTACGCGAACAGCATCTACAGCGACACCGTGGGCCAGGCCTACGCGAACAAGAGCGACCTGAACGCCGGCCTCACCACGTGGCAGGACCAGCTGGTCCAGTACGGCAACGACCAGGGCTTCTCGGTCAACAAGTAAGCAGTTCCCCGGGGGGCGGGTCCGCGTGCACGCATGCGGCCCGCCCCTCCCCATTCCCCCGCCAGGAGAGACCCGAATGACCTCCCTCACCCGCATCGTCGTCGACCGCACCGCTCTCGGAGCCGACGTGCCGCGCCGCCTCTTCGGCTCGTTCGTCGAGCACATGGGCCGTTGCGTGTACGACGGCATCCACTCCCCCGGCCACGACACCGCCGATGCCCAGGGTTTCCGGGCCGACGTGCTCGAGCTCGTGCGCGAGCTGGGCGCCACGGTCGTGCGCTACCCCGGGGGCAACTTCGTCTCGGGCTACCGCTGGGAGGACGGCGTGGGTCCCCGGGCGGAGCGTCCGGTTCGACTGGATGCCGCGTGGCACAGCACCGAGACCAATCAGGTGGGCCTGCACGAGTTCGCCGAGTGGGCCGATGCCGCGGGCCTGGAGGTCATGGAGGCGGTGAACCTCGGCACCCGGGGCGTGGCCGAAGCCGCCGACCTGCTGGAGTACGCCAACCACCCGTCCGGCACCGCGCTGAGCGACCGCCGCCGCGAGAACGGTCGGGTAGACCCCTTCGGCATCCGCCTGTGGTGCCTGGGCAACGAGATGGACGGTCCCTGGCAGATCGGGCACAAGACCGCCGACGAGTACGGCCGCCTGTCGGCCGAGACCGCGCGCATGATGCGCTTCATCGACCCGACGGTCGAGCTGGTGGCCGCGGGCAGCTCGAACCACGAGATGCCGACCTTCGGCGAGTGGGAGCGCACCGTGCTGCGCCACACCGCGGGCCTGATCGACCACATCTCCGTGCACGCCTACTACGAGGAGGACCCCTCGGATCCTGCGAGCTTCCTCGCCAGCGGCGTCGCCCTCGACCGCTACATCGGCGAGGTCGCCGACATCATCGACGAGGTCGGAGCGACCACCCCCGACGGCCGGCCGATCGGCATCAGCGTCGACGAGTGGAACGTGTGGAATCAGACTCGCTGGAACGAGGTCGACAAGCCGCGCGTCTTCACGGGCGACTGGCCGATCGCGCCGCGCCTCATCGAAGACGATTACACCGTCACCGACGCGGTCGTCGTCGGCTCCCTGCTGATCACGCTCATCCGCCGCTCCGACCGCGTGTCGATGGCGAACCTCGCGCAGCTCGTGAACGTCATCGCCCCGATCCGCACCGAGCCCGGCGGCGGGGCGGCCTGGCGGCAGACCACCTTCCATCCCTTCGCCCTCACCGCGAAAGCGGCATCCGGTCGCGTGGTGCTCCCGAGCGTCGACGGTGCCACCATCGACACCCCGCGCCTCGGAACGGTGGACGCCGTCGACGCGGTCGCCACCCTCGACGGCGACAGCGTGTCGGTGTTCCTCGCGCACCGCGACCTCGAGACCTCGACCCCGGTCGAGCTCGACCTCGGCCGCGTGAGCGAGGTGGAGGCCGTGGTGATCACGATTCCCGAGGGTGGCGACCGCCACACCACCAACTCCGCCGACGGCGAGCCCGTCGCCCCCGTCGACCTGCCCGTCGAGGTGGGGGCCGACGGCATCCTGCGCTTCACCCTTCCCGCCCTCGCCTGGGTGCGCCTGACCGCGCGCCTCACCGACTGACCCGAAAGACATCGTGACGACCTTCTCCATCGGCGAGACCGACTTCCTGCTCGACGGGAAACCCCACCAGGTCATCTCCGGAACCCTGCACTACTTCCGCATCCACCCCGAGCACTGGGCCGACCGCATCCGCACGGCCAAGGCCATGGGCCTGAACACCATCGAGACCTACGTCGCGTGGAACGCCCACGAGCCGGTGCGCGGAGAGTGGGATGCCACGGGGTGGAACGACCTCGGCCGCTTCCTCGACCTCATCGCCGACGAGGGTCTGCACGCGATCGTTCGACCCGGCCCCTACATCTGCGCGGAATGGCACAACGGCGGACTGCCCGTGTGGCTGACCTCGACGCCGGGCATCGGCATCCGTCGATCGGAACCGCAGTTCGTGGACGCGGTGTCGGAGTACCTGCGCCGGGTCTACGAGATCGTGGCGCCCCGGCAGATCGACCGCGGCGGCAACGTGGTGCTCGTGCAGATCGAGAACGAGTACGGCGCCTACGGCTCCGACAAGGAGTACTTGCGCGAGCTCGTGCGGGTGACGAAGGACGCCGGCATCACCGTGCCGCTGACCACCGTCGATCAACCGATGCCGTGGATGCTCGAGGCCGGAAGCCTGCCCGAACTCCACCTCACCGGCTCGTTCGGCTCGCGGTCCGAGGAGCGCCTCGCCACCCTCCGCGAGCACCAGAGCACGGGACCGCTCATGTGCAGCGAGTTCTGGGACGGGTGGTTCGACTGGTGGGGCAGCATCCACCACACGACCGACCCCGCGGCATCCGCCCACGATCTCGACGTGCTGCTCGCCGCCGGCGCCTCGGTGAACATCTACATGGTGCACGGCGGGACGAACTTCGGCACGACGAACGGGGCGAACGACAAGGGCCGCTTCGACCCCATCGTGACCTCGTACGACTACGACGCACCCATCGACGAGTCGGGGCATCCGACGGCGAAGTTCCACGCGTTCCGCGAGGTCATCGCGAAGTACGCGCCCGTGCCCGACGTCGTCCCCGGCCCTCGCCCGGACGCGCCCGTTTTCGAGGTGGCCCTGTCGGGAGAGGGCGATTGGATGCCGGCACCCCGGCCCGCCGCGATCGCCGATGACCCGCCGAGCTTCGAGCAGATTGCCCACCTCGGCCCCCTCGTGCGGTACGACGTGGAGCTGCCCGCCTTCTCGGGCCCGGCCGCACTGGTCTTCGGCGAGGTGCGGGACCTGGCGTGGGTGCACGTGGACGGCACCCCGGTGGGGCGGCTGTCGCGCTCGCTGCACGAGCGGGCCCTGACGGTTCCCGCCGGCTCGCGCTTGACCGTCCTCGTGGAGGATCAGGGCCGGGTGAATTACGCCGATCGCCTCGGCGAGGCGAAGGGCCTGGTGGGCGCGGTGACGCTGAACGGCGAGCCCCTGACCGGCTGGACCGCGACCCCCGTCGCCCTCGAGGCCGCGGAGGGAACGGGGACCGGCTCGATCGGGCGTTCGCTGCTGCGCGGGTCGTTCGACCTCGACGCACCCGCCGACCTGTTCCTCGACACCGCGTCGTGGGGCAAGGGCTTCGCCTTCGTCAACGGGTTCTTCCTCGGCCGGTACTGGAACAACGTGCCGCAGACCACGCTGTACGTCCCGGGCCCCGCGACGCGCGTGGGGGCGAACGAGATCGTGGTGCTCGAGCTGGAGCACGCGGTCGAGCCCGTGGCCCGCTTCGTCGCCGAGCCGTCGCTGGGGCAGCTCGAGGAGTAACGCGTCACGAGAACAGGCGCGTGCGCCGAGAACAGGCCGGTCCCGCGCGGATCGGCCTGTTCTCGTGGCATCCCCTGTTCTGGTGACCCCGCGCGCCCGCCTCATCCCGCCGGCCTCACCCCGCCCGCGCCCCGCCCTCCCCGCGCGTGAGGCGCCAAATTGTGTCGCTTGGCGGCACCCGTAGGCGACAATTCCTGGCGCCTCACGCGGGACGCGGAGGGCCGTCGGAGGAGCAGGACGGGGACATGACCATGGCTGCGTGGCTCCGGTCGATTCCCTCCCTCACGGGGACTCCCCCGATCCCGGATGCCGATCGCGGCGAGGGTGCCGCCGAGGGCAGGGCCGACCATCGTGCCGATGCCGGCGGTCGCGCCCCGGGCTGACGCCGGGCCCGGAGGGCGGTTTGGGGCGGGATCTTCCATTTGGGGCAGAGAATTCCGCGCCCCGAACGGACAATCGCGCCCCGAACCTGACGACGGCGACCGCCGGCGACCGCGACTAGACCGAGGCGCGCCAGACGATGGGGGCGTCGAGCAGGATGCCGCCGGCATCGGCCACCCCGCCCGAGAGCTGCAGCAGCACGGCCTCGGCCGCGGCGGCGCCCAGCCCCTCGGCGGGTTGGTCGATCGTGGTGAGCGGGGGGTCGGTGCGCACCGCCCACGCGCTGTCGTCGAAGCCGACCACGCCGACGTCGTCGGGCACGCGTCGACCGGCGGCCCGCAGAGCCTGCACGGCGCCGGCGGCAACGGCATCCGACGCTCCGAAGACGGCGTCGATGTCGGGGGCGCGCTCGAGCAGGCGGCGCATGCCAGCCTCTCCGTCGGCGAAGGCGTAAAGCGGCACGGGCTCGACGAGGGACTCGTCGAAGTCTTCGCCGAGCGCCTCGCGGAAGCCCGCGAGCCGGTCGCTGCCCGAATCGCGATCGAGGGCCGCGGCGATCATGCCGATGCGACGGCGCCCGGATTCGCGCACGCGCGCGGTGATCGCCCGCGCAGCGCCGAGGTTGTCGATGCCGACCCAGGGGCGACGGATGCCGGGAGGGTGACCAACGTAGGCGACGGGGAGTCCGAGGCGCTCGACCACGTCGGTGATCGGGTCGTGGTGACGCGCGGAGACGATGACCGCGCCGTCGACGAAGCCGCCGCTGAGGTAGCGCGCGACCCGGTCGGTGTCGCGATCGGTGTCGACCACGACGCACACCATCTGATAGTCGGCGTTCGACAGGGCGGTGTTGGCCCCGAGCATGATGCCGCCGATGTTGGGGTCTTCGAGGAAGAGCGAGTGCGGCTCGTGCACGATGAAGCCGACGGCCTGCGTGCGCTGGCGGACGAGCGTGCGGGCCGCGTTGTTGGGCACGTAGCCGACCTCGCGGATCGCGGACTGGATGGCCTCGCGCGCGTGCTCGGACACGTATCCGCCGTTCAGAACGCGGCTGACGGTCCCCCGAGACACCCCCGCGGCCTTGGCGACATCGTGCACGGTACTGCGCCGGCGCCCGGGCGGAGGAGGCGTCATGCCCCTCACCCTATCGGCCCGCGGAAGTTGACGATCTCACATGGCCGTGTCAGTATGTGCACGTTCACACATTCTGCACCCCGATTTCGGCGGCTGAATGTGTGCACGTTCACAGAACCCCGCAAAGGAGCGCCCACCGGATGCTTGCCGTCGACCATCTGGCCCCGCTGAATCGCTCGAGCGATCGACCGGCCGATCCGACCCCCACGGGCGACGCCCTGGCGGCCCTGACTCGCGAGGGTCTCGTCTTCGGCTGCGACTACAACCCCGAGCAGTGGGACCGCGCCGTGTGGGACGAGGACATGCGCCTCATGGTCGAAGCCGGGGTCGGCCTCGTCGCGATCAACATCTTCGGCTGGTCGTGGATCAACCCCGCGCACGGCGTCTGGGCCTTCGACGAGCTCGACGAGGTCATGGACCTCGCCCACGCGCACGGCATCCGCGTCAACCTCGGTACCGCGACGGCCTCGCCCGCGCCGTGGGTGACCACGCGGCATCCGGAGATCCTCCCCGTCGCCGAGGACGGAACGCGCCGGTTCCCGGGCGGGCGCCAGGCGTACTGCCCCAGCTCCCCGGTGTTCCGCGCGTACGCCGCCGAGGTCAGCCGTCGCGTCGTCGAGCGCTACGCCGACCACCCGGCCCTGGCGATGTGGCACGTCTCGAACGAGCTCGGATGCCACAACGCCCTCTGCTACTGCGACGCCAGCGCCGCGGCGTTCCGCGAGTGGCTCGAGGCCCGCTACGGCACGGTCGCCGCCCTGAACACCGCGTGGGGCACCTCGTTCTGGAGCCAGCGCTACAGCGCGTGGGATCAGATCCTCCCGCCGATGGCCGCGCTGTCGCTGCGCAACCCCGCGCAGCTGCTCGACTTCCAGCGCTTCAGCTCCGACCAGCAGCTCGAGCTGTATCGGGCCGAGGCTCGCGTCATCCGCGAGCGGAGCACGGCGCCGGTGACGACGAACTTCATGGTCACCGCCCACATCCGCGCCCTCGACTACTTCTCGTGGGCGAGCGAGATGGACGTCGTCGCGAACGACCACTACCTCGACCGGCGCCTCCCCGAGCCGCTCGCCGAGCTCTCGTTCGCGGCGGACCTCACCCGCGGCCTCGCGGGCGGCAAACCCTGGCTGCTCATGGAGACCTCCACCGGCGCGGTCAACTGGCAGCCGCACAACCTCGCCAAGGGCGAGGGCGAACTGCTGCGCAACGTCGTCTCCCACGTGTCTCGCGGCGCCGACGGCATCTGCTTCTTCCAGTGGCGCGCCTCGACCCAGGGCGCCGAGAAGTTCCACTCGGCGCTCCTCCCCCACGCGGGAACCGACACCGCGCAGTGGCGCAGCGTGCTCGAGGTGGGCCGTACGCTGCGCCGGCTCCAGCCGATCGCGGGGTCACGGGTGGCCTCGGACGCCGCCGTGCTCTTCGACTGGGAGAGCTGGTGGTCGCTCGAGAACGAGGGTCGTCCCAGCGAAGACCTCCGCTACCTCGACCAGGTGCACGCCGCCCACGCCGCCCTGGCCGCCGCCGGCGTCTCGACCGACGTGGTCTCGGCCCGCGACGACCTCTCGGCCTACCGCCTGGTCGTCGTGCCGGCACTGCACCTGGTGCGCGACGAGGACGCTGCGGCCCTGGAGCGCTTCGTCGAGAACGGCGGAACGGCCGTCATCACCTTCGCCAGCGGCATCGTCGATCAGGACGACCGCGTGCGCCTCGGCGGGTACCCGGGGGCCTTCCGCGACCTGCTCGGCATCGTGTCGGAGGAGTTCGCGCCCCTCGGCCCGGGTCAGTCGGTCACCCTCGACGACGGCTCGACGGGCACCGTGTGGTCGGAGCGTCTGCGCACGGTCGACGCCGAGACCGACGCCCGCTTCGTCGACGGTCCCGCCGCGGGCCTTCCCGCCCGCACCCGCCGCGCGGTGGGCGCGGGATCCGCCTGGTACCTCGCCACCCTCCCCGCCGCCGAGGCCTACCGCGACCTGCTCGCGCGGGTCGCCCGGGGTGCCGGCATCCGCACCGTCGACGCCCTCCCCGGCGTCGAGGTCGTCCGCCGCGCGGGCGACGAGCGCTCGTACCTGTTCGTCATCAACCACACCACCGACACGGTCGAGATCGCGGCGCATGGGCGCGACGCGATCAGCGGCGAGCCCGTCGACGGCTCCGTCGCCGTCGCCGGCGGTGCCGTCCGCATCATCGAGGAGGCCTCGTGACCACCACCGCCCCCGCCCCGTCGGGCACCACGCACGCCACGGCTCCGCACGCTCCGCGTCTTCGGCGTTCGCGTGTGCTGCACAAGGGCTCCATCGCGATCCTGCTCGCGCCCTTCGGCATCCTGTTCGCGCTCTTCTACGTGCTGCCGATTGTCTTCGCGATCGGGCAGTCGTTGCTCGTCGTGCGCCGCGAGGGGACGTTCGGCAAGGCCGAGCTCGTCTTCGGCGGCCTCTCGCAGTACGCGCTCGTGTTCCAGAACGAGGCGTTCTGGACCTCGATGCTGCGCATGCTCGCCTTCGGCGTGGTGCAGGTGCCGATCATGCTGGGCCTCGCGCTGCTGTTCGCTCTGCTGCTGGACTCGCCGCTGCTCAAGGGCAAGCGCTTCTTCCGGCTCGCCTTCTTCGTCCCCTACGCCGTTCCGGGCGTCATCGCCGCGATCATGTGGGGCTCGCTCTTCTCGCCGAACCTCTCGCCGTTCACCGCTCTGACCCAGAACGTCGACTTCCTCGGCGCCGACCTCGTGCTGTGGGCCATCGCCAACGTGGTCACCTGGGTCTACGTCGGCTACAACATGCTGATCATCTACTCGTCGCTGCTGTCGATCCCCAGCGAGATCTACGAGGCGGCCCGCCTCGACGGCGCCGGGCAGTTCCGCATCGCCTGGTCGATCAAGATCCCCCTCGTGCGGCCCGCGATCGTGATGACCGCGATCTTCTCGATCATCGGCACGCTCCAGCTGCTCGCCGAGCCCCAGGTGTTCCGCTCGTTCAGCTCGGCGGTCACCAGCACGTTCACCCCGAACATGACCGTGTACGCCACGGCATCCATCCCCAACTCGAATCTCGCCGCGGCCTTCTCCGTGGTGCTCGCCGTGACCACCTTCGTGCTGTCCTTCGGCTTCATGAAGTGGATGCAGAAGAAGGGCAACGCATGAGCGCCGTCACCACCTCCCGCCCCGCTCGCAGCCCCCGTTCGGGCTCGACGCTCCCGGCCGCGACCCGCTCGCGCGCCATCCGCGAACCGCTGGTCTCGCGCACCTCGGCCATGCTCGTGATGGCCGTGTTCACGGTGTACTTCCTGCTGCCGCTGTGGTGGCTGCTGGTGGCCTCGAGCAAGAGCACCGGCGACATCCTCACGACGAACCCGCTGTGGTTCGCCGACATGCGCCTCTTCTCGAACATCGGCGACCTGTTCGCCTATCGCGACGGGATCTTCCTGCGCTGGCTCGGCAACTCGCTGCTGTACGCCGGCCTCGGCGGCGCCGTCGCGACGCTCCTGGCCGCGATGGCGGGATACGCGCTGGCCAAGTACCGCTTCCCCGGCCGGGAGCTCATCTTCGACGTGGTCCTCGGCGGCGTACTGGTGCCCGCCACGGCCCTGGCCCTGCCGCTCTTCCTCATCTTCAGCCAGGTGCAGCTCACTAACACCTTCTGGGCGGTGTTCCTACCCTCGTTGGTCAGCCCGTTCGGCGTCTATCTCGCGCGCATCTTCGCGGCGTCGTCGGTGCCCGACGAACTGCTCGAGGCCAGCCGCCTGGACGGCGCGGGCGAGATCCGCACCTTCTTCACCGTGAGCCTGCGCTTGATGAGCCCCGCCCTGGTGACGATGTTCCTCTTCCAGTTCGTCGCGATCTGGAACAACTTCTTCCTGCCGCTGATCATGCTGCGCAGCGAAGAGCTGTTCCCCGTCGTGTTCGGCCTCTACGGCTGGAACAACCAGCTCAACCAGATCCCGGAGCTCCGCGGGCTCGTGCTGATCGGCGCGCTGCTGTCGGTCATCCCCCTCATCGTCATCTTCCTGCTCCTCCAGCGCTTCTGGCGCAACGGTCTCGGCACCGGCGCCCTGAAGTAAACCCTCCGGCGACCCCGGTCGCCCTCACCCCGGGCGGAATGGCCCACCCGGGCACCCAGAGAAAGGCATTCCATGAAGAACAGAATCCTCACGGCGACCGCGGGCGTCGCCCTGTCGGCTCTCCTGCTGGCCGGCTGCGCGGGCGGAGGAACCGGCGACAGCGCCGGAGCCGCGGCCGCCGCCGACTGCGCCCCTTCCGACGGCCCCGTCACGCTCGAGTTCACCTCGTGGATCCCGGGCATCGAGAAGGTCGTCGAGATGTGGAACGCGGAGAACCCCGACATCCAGGTCAAGGTCCAGACCGGCCCCAACGGCAACAACGGCACCTACCAGAACTTCTTCAACCAGATCGCGGCCGGCAACGCCCCCGACCTCGGTCAGATCGAGTACGACGCCCTACCCAACTTCCTCGTGCAGGACGGCGTCGAGAACATCGCGGGCTGCGCCGACGTGATGGCCGCCAAGGACCAGTTCGTCGGCTGGGCCTGGAACCAGGCCACCCTCGGCCAGGAGAACGCCCTCTACGGCATCCCCCAGGACATCGGCCCGATGGCGCTGTTCTACCGCAAGGACCTGTTCGAGAAGAACGGCATCGCGATCCCCACGACGTGGGACGAGTACACCGAGGCGGCCAAGAAGATCCGCGCGCTCGGCGGGTACATCACGAACTTCTCGCAGTCCGACATCAACCAGTTCGCGGGCTTCGTCTGGCAGGCCGGCGGACAGTGGTTCGGCAACGACTCCGAGGGCTGGACGGTCTCGCTGACCGACGACGCCTCGAAGAAGGTCGCCGACTACTGGCAGTCGCTCATCGACCAGGACCTCGTCTCGACCTACCCGGCCTGGACCGATGAGTGGAACAACGCCTACAACTCCAGCAAGGTCTGGACGTGGAACTCCGCCGTCTGGGGCGCCAACTCGATCTCGAGCGGCGCTCCCGACACCACCGGCGGGTGGGCCGTCGCCGACCTGCCCCAGTGGAAGGCCGGAGACGCCGTCTCGGGTAACTGGGGCGGCTCGTCGATCGCCGTCCTCAAGGGCAGCGAGCACCCGTACGAAGCCACGAAGTTCGCCCTGTGGCTGAACACCTCGCAGGAGGCCCTGACCGCCCTGAACGAAGAGGCCAACATCTACCCGGCCACGACCGAGGGCCTCAAGCTCCCCTCGCTCGCGAAGGGCGTCGACTTCTACGGCGGCCAGAAGATCTACGACGTCTTCGCGAAGGCGGCTACCGAGGTCACCCCCGACTTCACATGGGGCCCGACCATGACCAAGACCTACGCGGACGTCTCCGACGGCTTCAAGGCGGCGGTCAGCGGCAGCGGCACCCTCGCCGACGCCCTCCAGAAGGGGCAGGATGCCACGATCGGCGCGCTCGAGTCGCAGTCGATCCCCGTGAAGAAGTAACAGACTCTCCCCACGAGAGGCGCCCGCGGATGCTCCAGCATCCGCGGGCGTTCTTCGTTTCCGGATGCCGGGGGGGGGGCTGGGCGGCCGCGGGCTCAGGGGCTCGCGGGGTCTCTGGGCCGCGGGGTTGGGGGCCCGCGCGGTCTGGGGGCCGCGGGTCCGGTGCCCGGGGTTTGGGGCGGATTTCGTCGCTTGGGGCGGGATTTCCACGCCCCGAACGCCAGAATGCGCCCCAAACCGGGAGAAGCGGGGCGCGGATGGCGGCGCGGCCCTCAGCCCGCCGCGGCGGCCGCGGCTCGCCGCGCGACTTCGGCGAGCGCTTGACGCAGAGCCGCAGGTCGGGCGTCGGCGATCGGCCGGTCGAACCGCAGGCATTCCGCAGCGAGAGCACCCCACGACCACGACCCCAGCGACACGCGGGTGCGGCCGTCGTCGGTGTCGGCGAGGATGCCGTCGACCACGTACGGCTCGAGCTCGGCGAGCGACGCAGCGACGACCACCTCGCCGCGGCACGGCCATCGTCCCGTCTCGTCCCCTCCGCGGAAGCGCCCCTCGAGGTAGCGCACCGGATCGCCCCCGGGCACCTCGCGCCGCGTGAAGGCGCGCCCGCGGTGACTCTTGAGCGCCATCCGGTCGACGCGATAGACGCGCCAGTCCGCGCGCTCGGGGGTGAAGCCGATCAGGTACCACCGTCCACCGGACCACAGCAGATGATGCGGCGCGGTCACCCGCGCGGGCCCTTCCGAGCCGGAGTAGTCGAAGCGCACCTCTTCGCCCGCGTCGATGGCGTCCTCGATCGCACCGAGGACGGCCGGATCCACGCCCACGGCCCCCGCCGGCGCCACGGCCTGGACGGCGAATCGCCGCGCCCGACGTCCGAGCGGCTCGGGCAGCAGACGCGAAAGGACGCTCAGCGCTTCGTCGGCGGCATCCGCCAACGGCCCGCCCATCGCCGCGGCGAGCCGGAGGGCGATGGCGACCGTCACGGCCTGCTCCGCATCGAAGGCCACGGGTGGTAGCTGAGCTCCGGCACGCAGGCGATATCCGCCCGCGGGTCCGCGTGTCGAGTCGATCTCGTACCCGAGCTCTCGGAGGCGGTCGACGTCGCGGCGGACCGTGCGCTCGCTGACGGCGAGACGCCCGGCGAGCGCAGCGGCCGACCAGTCGCGGCGCGACTGCAGCACGGTCAGCAGCGACAGCAGCCGACGCGACGTCGAGGGTGCGGAACTCTCCGGCATGGCATCCATTCTGCGCTTCATTGCGGACGATCCCTGACCGCAATGGGCGAGAGAGTCATGGCATCCGGAACCTCCCGGCGTCAGACAGGAATCGACATGAGCCTCACCACCACTCTCCACGTCAACTTCGACGGCCAGGCGGCCGACGCCCTCGCGTTCTACGCCGAGGTCTTCGGCGGCACCGTCACCGCCGTCCCCTACGGCGACATCGCGGAGGTGCCGGAGCAACGCGAGCAGATCGTGTGGGGCGAGATGGTCGCGCCCAGCGGCGTGCACGTGATGGCGTACGACATCCAGCGCTCGCTCGCTTACGACCGCGGAGCCAACCCCTTCTACCTCGCCCTGCGCGGACACGATGCCGACGAGGTGCGCGCCGCGTGGGACGGATTGAGTCGGGATGCCGAGATCCTCGCGCCCTTCGGACCGTCGGCGTTCTCGCCCCTGTACGGCAAGCTCGTCGACCGCTTCGGCGTGGTCTGGATCATCGACGTGATCGCCCCCTGGAACGGCTGAGCGGCCGGAGTCACACGGCGTTTCGGGGCGCGTCGCGCATCGGGGCGGGCGCCGAGCGCCCCGGTGCACGACCACCACCCCGGACCCGCTCGACGCTCCTGGCGTAACCGGGGCGGGAGTCGTGACGCCGGTCAGTCGGGGGCGGAAGCGGCGAGGCGGAGCGACATCTGCCCGGCCGCGGCGGCAAGCCGTGCGTCGGACGTGGCGACCGGTGCGCGCAGATGCGCGGCCGCCGCGAGGACGCACGTGTCGGGCATTTCCAGCTCGTCAGCGGCTCGTAGCCGACCGAGCAGCAGAGGCTCGTCGGGACCCAGCTCCGCGACCTGCACCCCGAGGTCGCGGAGGGCGCCCCACAGCTCCTCCTCGCGCCCGACGCGCGCGGCGGCGACCAGGGTCTCGGCCCGACTCGTACGGTGCAACACCTCTACTCGTCAGGCCACACCGCTGCTCGCGCGCACCACCAGCGCGGCCGGCACCGACTCGGCGGCCGACTCCCCACCCTCGATCGCCGCGACCAGGGCAGCGACGACTCGGCGACCGAGGGCGTCGAAGTCCTGCCGCACGGTGGTCAGCGGCGGGCGGTACTCCGCGGCATCCACGATGTCGTCGAAACCCACCACGGCGACGTCCTCGGGAACCCGCCGACCCGCGTCGGCGAGGGCGCGCAGGGCACCCAGAGCCATCTGGTCGTTGGCGACGAAGAGCGCGGTGGCGTCCGCAAGGCCGGAGGCCGCCGAGTGACCGGATGCCGAGGTCCAGTCACCCCGGACAGGCTCCGGGACGACGGCACCGGCGTCGGCGAGAGCCGCGCGCCAGCCGCGCTCGCGCTCGGCGGCGGCGAAGGAGCGGACGGGCCCGGCGAGGTGATGCACCGTGGCATGCCCCCGCGAGAGGAGGTGCTCCGTCGCGGCGCGGGCGCCCCCGGCGTGATCGGTCTGCACGATCGAGAAGCGCGCGTCGGGTGGGGAATCCACCACGACGAGGTGCAAGTCGGCGGGTGGTTCGGCGTCGCGCGCGAGCTCGGTCGCCTCGTTCAGCACGACGGCGCCGTCGACGCCCTGCGAGCGGAGCCGGGCGAACGCCTCGCGGATGCCGCGCTCTCCGACGGTCACGACCGCCAGGGCGTAGTCGCGGGCGGCCGCGGCCTCGGAGATCGCCTGGAGCATGCGCGAATTGCCGACCGAGGCGAGGGTCGACACGACCAGGCCGATCGTGGAGGTCTGGCCGGTGCGCAGGGCACGCGCGGCCCGGTGCATGCGGTAGCCGAGATCGGCCATGGCCTTCTCGACGCGCACCCGCGTCGCGGGGTCGACCCGGGGGCTGCCGTTGGCCACGCGAGACACCGTCTGCGCCGAGACCCCGGCCTTCGCGGCCACATCCGCCATCGATACGCGCATCACGCCCCCTCATGTTGACGATAGCACGCGCCAGTTGTACCGTGTTATCGTGAACACGGACACCCCCTCCGCGCAGCCCCTGGGCGCCGGCGTCGTCAAGCGCCCGACGCGCCTCGCCGACGGTCGCGAGCTCATCTACTTCGACGATCCCGACACCTCGCTCGGCGCCGAGCGCTCGGTCGACGCCCGCACACTCGACCCCCGGCCGGCCACCGCCACCATGCGTCAGGACGTGCTGACCGGCGACTGGATCACCGTGGCATCCAATCGGCAGAACCGCGCGTTCCTGCCGCCGGCGCACCTCGACCCGCTCTCGCCGCAGACGCCGACCAACCCGTCCGAGATCCCCTCGCTCTACGACGTCGCCGTCTTCGAGAACAAGTCACCGTCGTTCGGCCCCGCCCTCGACGCGGCGATCGGCGACGCCCCCGCGGCCGTCGATCCGCCCCGCGGCGACGACGACCTCGAGCACCTCGGCCTCGGCCGCACGCGCACCTCGGTGGGCCGCTGCGAGGTCGTGTGCTTCAGCCCCCAGCACGAGGGCTCGTTCGGGTCGCTCTCGCGCACGCGCGCGCGCACCGTCATCGAGGCGTGGGCCGACCGGACCGCGGCGCTGTCGGCTCTGCCCGGCATCCGTCAGGTGTTCCCCTTCGAGAACCGCGGGCAGGAGATCGGCGTCACCCTCCCCCACCCGCACGGCCAGATCTACGCCTACCCGTACGTGACGCCGCGCACGCACCGCCTGCTCGACACGATCTCGCGCACCTCCGACGACCTGTTCGCCCGCATCCTCGCCTTCGAGCAGGCCGGCGACCGCGTCGTGCTGCGGGGCGAGCACTGGACGGCGTTCGTGCCCTTCGCCGCCCGCTGGCCCATCGAGGTGCACGTGCTGCCGCACCGTCACGTCGCCGACCTCGCCGAGACGACCGACGCCGAGCGCGACGAGCTCGCTCCCTTCTACCTGCGCCTGCTGCGGGGGATCGACGCGCTGTATGACACTCCCACGCCCTACATCGCGGCCTGGCATCAGGCTCCGGTCGGGCGCGGACGCGAGGCGGTACGCCTCAACCTGCAGATCACCTCGCCGCGCCGCGCCGCCGACAAGCTGAAGTACCTCGCCGGGTCCGAGGCCGCCATGGGCGCCTGGATCGGCGACGTGACCCCCGAGTCGCAGGCCGAGCGCCTGCGCGCCGCCCTCGACACCGTTCCGGAGGTGACGGCATGACCGCCGTCGACGACGCCCGCGCCCTACTCGCCACCCTGACCGACGCGCCCGAGGTCGGAGTCTGGTCGGCCCCCGGCCGTGCCAACCTCATCGGCGAGCACACCGACTACAACGAGGGCTTCGTCTTCCCCTTCGCGATCGCGCAGCGCACCGCCGCCGCCGTGGCCCTGCGCGACGACGACGTGATCCGGGTGCGCTCGACCTTCTCCCCCGACGCCGTGGAGGTGTCGCTCGCCGACCTCGACGCCCGCATCGCCGCGGGGGGCCTCGACTGGGCGGGCTACCCGCTGGGCGTGGCGTGGGCGCTGCGTCGGGCGGCTCCGGATGCCGTGACACGAGGCGTCGACATCGCTCTGGCCTCGGACGTGCCGGTGGGTGCCGGTCTGTCGTCGTCGGCCGCGATCGAGGGGGCCGTGGCCTCCGCCCTCAACGACGTGTGGAGCGCCGGTCTCGACAAGGTCGCCCTCGCCCGGGTCGGCCGCACCGCCGAGAACGACGCCGTGGGCGCCCCGACCGGGATCATGGACCAGATGGCCTCGATGCTGGGCGTCGCGGATGCGGCGACCTTCCTCGACTGCCGCACCCTCGAGACGCGCGCGGTGCCCCTCGGCTTCGCCGACGCCGGCCTGTCGATCCTCGTCACCGACACGCTCGTCGAGCACGCGCACTCCACCGGCGGATACCGCGAGCGCCGCGAGGCGTGCGAGCGCGGGGCCGCGGCGTTCGGCGTCTCCTCGCTGCGCGACCTCGGCGTCGACGATCTGCCGCGCGCCGAGGAGATCCTCGACGACGTGACCTTCCGCCGCGTCCGGCACGTGATCACCGAGAACCAGCGCGTACTCGACACCGTGTCCGCCCTCGACGCCGACGGCCCCTCCGCGATCGGCGAGCTGCTCGTCGCCTCGCACGTCTCGATGCGCGACGACTTCGAGATCTCGGTCCCCGAGCTCGACCTGGCCGTCGAGACGACCCTGGCGCACGGCGCCCTGGGCGCGCGCATGACCGGCGGAGGCTTCGGCGGGGCGGCCATCGCGCTGATCCCCACCGGACTCGTGCCGGCAGCGACCGCCGCCGTGCGCGCCGCGTTCGCGGCATCCGGATTCCGCGCTCCGAACATCTTCACGGTGGCCCCGTCCGAGGGCGCGCGCCGCGACGCGTGACCGCTCTTCCCCGATAAACGCCCGCTGCACCGGGAAACGCTCGCCGAGAGCGTTTGTCGGTGCAGCGCGCGTTTATCACCGGATGAGCCCCCTCACGCGGGGTTGCGCGGCAGGATGAGGGGATGGATGCCGCTCCCCTCGCCGTGACCTCGAAGGGCTTCGTCCGCGGGTTCCGGCGCGGCGGGACCGCCGTGTTCCTCGGCATCCCGTTCGCTCAGGCGCCGGTGGGGGCGCTGCGCTTCGCCTCCCCCGTGCCGGTCGAGGCGTGGGAGGGCGTGCGCGAGGCCACGGCGTACGGCGCGACGACCCAGCGCGGCGATGCCGGCATCACGCTCATCCCCGAGCCCAGCGTGCCCGGCGGGGCCACGCTGAACGTCAACGTCTTCGCCCCGGCGGATACGGATCCGGATGCCGCCCTCCCGGTGCTCGTGTGGATCCACGGGGGCGGTTTCACCTCGGGCTCCCCCGCGAGCCGCTGGTACGACGGCGATGCGTTCGCGCGCGACGGGGTGATCACCGTGGTGATCTCGTACCGGATCGGCTTCGATGGTTTCGGTCACATCGACGGGGCCCCGGACAATCGGGGCCTGCGCGATCAGATCGCGGCCCTGGAGTGGGTGCGCGACGAGATCCGCGCCTTCGGCGGGGACCCCGCACGGGTGACGGTGGCGGGGCAGTCGGCGGGCGGCGGGTCGGTGCTCGCACTGATGTCGAGCCCCGCGGCATCCGGTCTCTTCTCCGCCGCGATGGCGATCTCGCCCGCGATCGGCGCGGTCGCCCCCGACGCTGCACGGGCGTTCGCCGATCGCGTCGCCGCTCGGGCGGGCGTGCGCTCCGACCGAGAGGGCTTCGCGTCCGTCCCCGAGGAGCGCGTGCTCGCCGCGCAGAGGAGCGCCCTCGCGCCGCATCTCGTCCGGGCGCTGTCGTCGCTCGCGACGCTGCTCGACGACGGCTTGCCCCTCGGGCCCGTCATCGACGGCGACGTGCTGCCGCGGCATCCGCTCGACGCTCTCGCCGACGGCGCCTCGGCCGACGTGCCGCTGATCATCGGGTCGACCGACGACGAGTTCACGGCGCTGACCGCGCCGTACGCCGCCGTGCTCCGCGCGGTCCCGGTGCCTCTCGCCCTGGCCGTGCTGGGCCTGCGACGCTCGCGCCGGCGGGCGTACCTCGAGCGCTCCCGCCGGCGAGGAGCTGCGGCGGTGCTCGGCGGGTACGCGACCGACCGCGTCATCCGCTCGACCGTGCTGAAAGCCGCCCGGGCGCGCGGCACGGCCCCGACCTGGCTCTACCGCTTCGCGTGGGAGTCGCCCGTGCCGTCGATCGGCGTGGCCTGCCACTGCCTCGACGTGCCGTTCTGGTTCGACCATCTCGACGCCGACGGGGTGGCCGCGATCGCGGGCACCCCGTCGCTCGACCTCGCGACGCAGATGCACGGCGCCGCGGTCGCCTTCGCGCGGGATCAAGACCCGGGATGGCCGACGTGGGATGCCACGACCCGAGACGCGCGGGTGTTCGGCGCCGCGGCATCCGCCCCCGTCGTCGAATCGGACGCCTACGCCGACGTCGCCCCGCTGGTCTGAGCCCTGCGGCGCCCGCGCACGCCCGCGAACGCGCACGCGCTCGCGTGAGTCGCCAAGAATTGTCGCTTCACGAGCGGGAGAAGCGACACATCCTGGCGACTCACGCGTGATGCGCGCGGGGCCGCCGCGCCGCCGATCAGAGGTGCGGGACGACCTCGCGCTCGAAGAGGGAGATGCCGGAGGTGTCGTACGCGGCCTCGGGGAAGTAGTGGATCGCGTAGCCGAGGCCGTGGGCGGCGCGCTCGCGCAGGCGCTCGACGATCTGCTCGGGGGTGCCGAACGCGTCGGAGGAGCGGTAGTCGGCCTCGATGGCATCCGCCCGCTCGTCGCCGACGTGCGGACGAAGGCGCGCGACCACGGCGGCCAGGCGGTCGGACGCCTCGGCCTCGGTCTCGGCGACGATCGTGTTGAAGTTCGTCGAGCGGGTGATCTCGCTCGCGTCGCGGCCGAGGGTCTCGCAGTGCCCGCGCAGCACCTCGGACTTGTGGTCGAACTCCTCGAGTGAACCGCCGAAGTTCGTGTACGAGGCGTACTTCGCCGCGATCTTGAGCGTGACCTTCTCGCCGCCGCCGGCGATCCACAGCGGAATGCCGCCGGGCTGCAGCGGCTTCGGCTGCACGATCGCACCGTCGACCTCGTAGTACTTGCCCGAGAGGGTGGCCTCTCCGGTCGTCCAGGCCTGGTGCATGATCTCGACGCCCTCGCGCAGGCGCCCGAGGCGCTCGGCGATGGGAGGGAAGCCGTAACCGTAGGCCTTCCACTCGTGCTCGTACCAGCCGCCGCCGATGCCCATCTCGGCGCGACCGCCCGAGATCGCGTCGACCGTGGCGGCGACCTTGGCGAGATACGCGGGGTTGCGGTACCCCATGCAGGTGCACATCTGGCCGAGGCGCACGCGATCGGTCGCGGCGGCGAAAGCGGCCATGAGCGTCCACGCCTCGTGGGTGGCCTCGGTGCTCGGCACGGGGGTGGTGTGGAAGTGATCGTAGACCCAGATCGAGGTCCAGGGCCCGTCATCGGCGCTCTGGGCGAGGGAGTTCATCACCCGCCAGTGCTCGGAGGGGTCGATTCCCACGAGGTCGAAGCGCCAGCCCTGCGGTACGAAGATGCCGAAGTCCATGGCCTCACCCTAGGCGCGTCGAGCCCCGCGCGGGGCCGAGGGACGGAACACGAGACGGCGAGACGCCCGGAGCGGCACCCGCGACGCTCGGCGGCCGGGTGCGGGCGAGGTCGGGGCCCGAACGGGGTGAAACCGGGCCGGCGTGCGCGCCTGGCGGGTAGACCGCGCGGCATGCTGATTCGGCGCGCCCCCGCGCCCCTCTGCTTATGAACCCCCTCACTCTCTGCCTTCTGGTCGTCGCGGCCCCCTTCCTCGTCTCGAGCGGCGTCGCGAAGCTCGTCGCGCTCGACGATGCACCGCGCACCCTGTCGGCCCTGCGGGTTCCGGTGCGTCCGGCGCGGACGGTGGTCGCAGCCGTCTCGCTCACCGAGATCGCTCTCGGCCTCGCCCTGCTCACCCTCGACGGCCAGGCGCGCCTGCTCGCCGCGACCGCCACCGCCCTGCTGCTCGCCGGCTTCACCGTCCTCACCGCGCGTGCCGTCGCTCGCGGCTCGGTCGAGGAGTGCGGGTGCTTCGGCCGGTGGAACCGCACGCCCGTCTCGGGGGCGCTGGTGCGGCGCAACAGCCTGCTCGCGCTCGGCGCGCTGATCCTCACCACGGCGAGCGCCGCGTCGTCGACTGCTCACGAGCCCGCCGCCGTCGCCGTGCTCGTGAGCGACCCCGTCGAGGTGGCCCTCGCCGTCGCGACCGGATGGGGTCTGCTCCTAGTTGGTGCGTTCGCGGCGCGAGCCGGGGTCCGCGGCGCGCTGCCCGCGGCCGACATCCTGCACCGTCGGCCGCCGCTCATCCGCGAAGACGGCCTCGTCTTCGACGTGGTCACCGAGGCCGTGCGCGGGCGCGGTCAGTTGCTGCTCTTCGGACAGCCCCTGTGCGGACGGTGCGAACGGGCGGTCGACCTGCTCGACCAGAACGCCGACGCCCTCGGAGCCTTCCTCGATGTCCGCGTCGTCTACGCCGTGGGCCCGGGCGTCGACTGGAACGCTCCCGCGCGCACGGCCGACGGCCCGCGCACCCCGTCGGCACTCGACCTCGGTGGACAGCTCGCCCAGGCCCTCGACATCGGCTCGGAGCGACCGGTCGCAGTCCTCATCGCGACGAGCGGGCGCCCGGTGCCGCCGTACGCGGTCGGTGAGACCGAGATCGCGCAGCTCGTCGACGCGCTCGTGGCCTCGCGCGTCTGACGTCGGGCCCCGGAGGGCGAGCCGCCACGAGCGTCAGCCGACGAAGGGCTCCAAGCGGGTGGTCATGACGGCCACCGCGTCGGCGTTGTCGTCGATCAGCACCGAATGCCGCCCGAGCGGGGCGGCCACCGCCCCGAGCGTGCCGCTTCCGGCGAACATGTCGAGCACGCGGTCACCCGGCCGGCTCGAGGCCTGCACCATGCGGCGCAGCACCCCCTCGGGCTTCTGCGTCGGGTAGCCGGTCTTCTCACGCCCGGTGGTCGGCACGATCGTGTGCCACCACACGTCGGTGGGCATCTTGCCGCGCGCGGCCTTCTCGGCCGTCACCAGCCCCGGGGCCATGTAGGGCTCGCGGTCGACGGCGTCGGAGTCGAAGAAGTACGACGACGGGTTCTTGACGTACACGAGAATCGTCTCGTGCTTGGTCGGCCAACGTCGCTTCGTCTTGGCGCCGTAGTCGTAGGCCCAGATCAGCTCGTTCAAGAAGTGGTCGCGGCCGAAGAGCGCGTCGCACATGACCTTGGCGTAGTGCACCTCGCGGTAATCGAGGTGCAGATAGAGCGTGCCGTCGTCGGCGAGCAGCCGCCACGCCTCGACCAGCCGCGGTTCGAGAAAGCCCCAGTAGTCGTCGAAACGGTCGTCGTAGGTGCGCAGGTCGCCGCGCAGGCGCGCGTACTCGCGACCGTGGAACCCGCGCTGCACCACGGGCGGCGGAGGCGGCTCCTCCTCGGGGAAGTCGAGCATGTTCGGATCGTCGAGGGATGCCGCGACCTCGGGCTCCTCGGCATCCGGTGCCTCTTCCACCGGCGCTCTGCGCGTCGCGGACTCCACGGCCTTCGAGCGGGTGCGCCCGGTGTTGAAGGGCGGGTCGAGGTAGACGAGCGCGAACGACCCGTCGGGGTAGGACGGGGTCACGCGGAGATTGTCGGCGTGGTGGATCTCGACGCGGCCGGGTTCGGGGGCGGAGGTCACGACCTCGACGCTCACGGGACGCGCTGCAGCCACGCGTCGGTGGCGAACTTCGAGTCGACGAGGGCCTGGGCCTCGGCGTACTCGTCGTCGGTGATGTGGCCGGGCGTCGCGCCGTACAGCGTCGTGAACGTCTGGATGAAGCGCTCGATCACCTCGGCGCGGGGCAGACCCGTCTGGCTGCGGAGGGGGTCGACGCGCTTCGCCGCCGACACGGTGCCCTTGTCGCTGAGCTTCTCCCGCCCGATGCGCAAGACCTCGGTGAGCACCTGGCCGTCCATGTCGTAGCTGAGGGTGGCATGGTGCAGCACGCCACCGTTGGCGAGACGCTTCTGCGCGGCCCCGCCGATCTTGCCGTGGGGGCCGGCGATGTCGTTGAGCGGCTGGTACACCGCGTCGATGCCGAGCGAACGCAGGGCCTGGAGCACCCAGTCGTCGAGGAAGGCGTACGAGTCGGCGAAGGTCATTCCCGCGACGAGGGATGCCGGGACGTAGAGCGAGTAGGTCACGATCGAGTTGGCGGCCATGAGCATGGCGCCCCCGCCCGAGATGCGGCGGACGACGTCGAAGCCGTGCTTCTCGGCACCCGCCGGGTCGACCTCGTTGCGCAGCGACTGGAACGAGCCGATCACGACCGCGCTCTCGTCCCACTCCCACAGTCGCAGCGTGGGCTTTCGCAGCCCCGCGCCCACGCGCGTGGTGAGCACCTCGTCGAGAGCGAGGTTCATGCGGGGAGAGACGGGGCCGTCGTGCACGACCTCCCACTCGAAGTCCGCCCAGCCCGGAGCGGTGACCAGCGCCCGGCGGATCGCGGTCGCCACCGACTCGGGCGTGAAGCCGAGCAGTTGCGCCCCCTCGGGCAGAGCCGCGCGGATGGCCGCGGCGATGGTCGGGACGTCGGACTCCACCGGCAGGCCGTTCACGGCCGCGTCGATGTCGTCGAGGGCGTCGTCGGGCTCGAGGAAGAAGTCGCCCGCGAGGTGGAACCCGTGGATGCGCCCCTCGCGCTCTTCGAGGTCGACGACGACCAGCTTCCCGCCGGGGACCTTGTACTCGCCGTGCATGCCTCCAGCCTACGGCCGCGCGGCGGCGCGCGCGGCGGCGGGGGCGTCGGGTCGGGGCGCGTCGCCGTCCGGGCGGGGGCGGGCGCCGCGGCACGTGGGAGCGCGAGAGTGCATCGTGCTGACGAAGAGGAGTCAGGGTGACGCGGGGATGTCAGCGAGATGCAGTCTCGGGGGTCGAGGCCGGCCGCGCGGCGGCGGGAGACGGGGCCGCGCGAGACGGGGCCGCGGGGGTGGGGACGGGAGCCCCGACCGCGCGGCGGTGCCGACGCTCGATCGCCTGACCCGCGTACGAGGCGGCGATGATGAGCGCGGCGCCGACCAGCCCGGGGGCGCCGACGGCCTCGCCGCCGATCGCGACCCCCACGGCGAGCGCCCACACGGGCTCGGTCCCCATGAGGATGCTCGCGCGGGTCGCCGACGTGCGCCGCACCGCCCACAGCTGCACCACGAAAGCGAATACCGAGCACAGCAGCCCGAGGAAGAACACGTCCACCCACCCGGATGCCGAGAGCCCCACCACCGCGCGGGGCAGGTCGGCGCCGGCCACGGCCGACGAGGCCAGGGCGCACACGAGCAGCTGAATGAAGACGACGGCGAGGGTGCTGTCCCGCCGGCCGCGGGTGAGGTGTCCGCTGGCGGTGACGTGGAAGGCGCGGACGACCGCGGCGGCGATGACGAGCGCATCTCCCGGGTTCGGTGCGCGAAGGCCCCCGCCCGAGACGAGCAGGGCGACCCCGACCACCGCCGCCACGGCCGCGACGAAGTACGACCGCGGCAGCCACGAGCGCGCCGCGACGCTCTCGAGCACGGGGGTGAAGACGAGGGCGAGACTGATCAGCAGACCCGCGTTCGTCGCCGAGGTCAGGTGCACGCCCGCGGTCTCGAGCCCGATCACCGCCGCCTGCGAGCAGCCGAGCAGAGCGGCCATCGCGAGACCCCGGCCGCGCGGCATCCGTTCCCGCCGGAGAAGACACAGGATGCCGAGGGCGATCGCGGCGACGAGGAAGCGGAGGGCCACGCCGGAGGCGACCCCCGTCTCGGCGACGAGTTCCTTCGCGGCGAGGAAGCTCGCTCCCCACACCGCGGCGACGGCGATGAGGAGGACGTCGACGACGAGTTCGGGCGCGCGGCGGGTCATGCGTCCACCTTCGCGGGACGGACAGAGAAGAACAACGGCATTCTTCTTCACCGTCCCGTAAGTTCGGACTTATGGATGCCGCTCACCTCCGTCTTCTGCGCGAGCTGCGCGACCGCGGAAGCGTCGCCGCCGTGGCCGAAGCGATGCACGTCTCGGCGTCGGCCGTCTCGCAGCAGTTGGCGGCTCTGCAGGCGCATGCCCCCGTCGCCCTCACCACGCGTCGCGGACGCACCCTCGCGCTCACGCCCGCCGGGGAGGCCCTGGCCGCGGCCGGCACCCGGGTGGACGAGGCGATCGTGGCGGCGCGGGAGGCCGTGGGCGCGTTCCTCGACGCGAGCGACCGCCCGGTGCGCGTCTCCGCCTTCCACAGCGCCGGCCTCGCTCTTTTCGGCCCGCTATTGCGCCTGCTCGACGGCGCCCCGCCCCTGCACCTGTCCGACGCCGACGTCGCGCACCGGGACTTCCCCGGTCTCACCGCCGACCACGACATCGTCGTGGCGCACCGACTCGCGCACGACGAGCCCTGGCCCGAGGACCGGGTCGTGGCGGTGTCACTGCTCGAAGAGCCGCTCGACATCGCCCTTCCCGCCGACCACCCGCTCGCCCGAAGCGGGGAGCTGCGCGCATCCGACCTCGCCGACGAGAGGTGGGTGTCGGTGCACGCCGGCTTCCCGCTCGCGGGAGTGCTCGACCACCTCGCCGCGCACGTGGGCCGCCCCCTCGACGTCGCCCACCGCATCAACGAGTTCTCGGTGACGGCCGAGGTGGTGCGCTCGGGAGCGGCGGTCGCCGTCATGCCGCGGATCACGACGACGCCCCTCGCCGTCGACGGCCTCGTCTTACGCCCCCTCGCCGACCTGTCGCTGGTGCGTCACGTGGACGCCCTCGTCCGACCCGACGCCCTGGCCTATGCGGCCGTGCGGCGGGTGGTGTCGGCGCTGCGGACGGTGTCGGGGCGCGCCTCGCGAGAGGCGTCGGAAGCGGACTCGGGCGCACCCTCGACCTGATCGGCCGGCGAGGCGGGAGCCGGAGAGGACGCAACCCGCGCCGGGGTGGAGGCGACACGCTCCGGGGCGGACGCGTCGGGCGCCGGGGCGGACGCGACCGGCTCCGTCGGCGCCGGCGGGACGACCGGCGCCGGGGCGGACGCGACCGGCTCCGTCGGCGCGGGCGGGACCACCGGTGAAGGGCCGGCAACCGGCGCCGGCTCGCCCATCGGGGAGGGGTCGGCGAGCAGGGCTTCGCGCACGATGCGGCGCGGGTCGTAGCGGCGGGGGTCGAGTCGTTGCCAGTCGACGTCGGTGATCTCGGGGCCGAGCTCCTCACGCACGCGCTCCTGCGCAGACCTCGCGAGACCGCGGACGTGCACGATCGCCCGCCGGAGCGATTCGGCCGCTGCGGGCAGGCGCTCCGGACCGATGAGCACCGCGGCGATCACACCGATCAGGATGAGCTTCTCGATCGTCAGACCGAAGAACACGGCGCGCTCCCGTACGTCGTCACGCTGCCGGCGTCGCTCATCGACCCGGGGCCGGTCAGTGGGTGGGCGGCGGGTCGGCGACGGTGGCCGCACCCCGGGGCTGCGGGGGCACCGGAGTGGACGCCTCGGCGACCGGCGCCGCGTCGTCGTCCTTCATCGCCTTCAGCTCGCCCTTGAACAGGCGGGCCGACTTCCCGACGCTTTGTGCGAGTGCGGGGAGTTTGGCCGCTCCGAACAGGAGCACGACCACCGCGAGGACGATCAGCAGGTGCCATCCGGTCAGTCCATGGAGCATGAGGCCTCCTCGGCCGTGTCGGCCTCTTCGCCGACGGGTGGGGGGATCGGCGCAGGACGCACCGTGCGGCGATGCTAGCCCGCGACGGGTGAAATTCACAAGGTTCGCGTTAGACGCACTTTTGTTGTGTGCGGATTACGCAACTTTTGATTGACCTATGGAAAAACATCCGTCAGGATGACGACGAGCACGGTCCCCCACAACTGGACCCTCATCCCCCCGAGGCTCGCCGTACTTGCCGCCTGAGAAGCGGTGATCGGCGACCCCTTCCGACTCGACGAAGAGTAAAGGAGCAGACACGCGTGTGGCCGACCGCCACCGCAGGAAGAGCCCGGGCCGCCACGATCAGTCGTTGAGACCGACTGTGTGGCGACCCGGTGAAAACAACTCGAACGCATTCACAGGAGCTGTTTCACGATGAACTCTACTTCTCGGCATCCGGTCGTCCGGACCCGGTTGACGGCGGCCCTCGCGGCCACCGTGCTGGGTCTGGGCGCCCTCGCCGCCACCCCCGTCCCCGCCTTCGCGCACGACGGACACGACCACGGCACGGCAGACCCCGGGGGCGATCACGGCGATCCCACCGACCCGGGCACGCCCGACCCCGGTGACACCGGCGAGGACGGCGGTGCCCTCGACTGGAGCAACTACGAGCGCGTGCTGCTGACGAAGGACGTCGGCGAGCCCATCGACCTCGCGGTCCTCCCCGACAAGCGCGTCCTGCACACCGCGCGCAACGGCGACGTCCGCCTGACCGATCCGGCCACCGGCGTGACCCGCATCATCAACACCCTCGACGTGTACGCCAACTCGGAGGACGGGCTGCAGACCGTCGCGATCGATCCCGACTTCGAGAACAACAACTGGGTCTATCTCGTCTACTCCCCGCGCGACGCCGACGGCGACGGCGTGGCCGACACCCCCACCGGCAACGCGCCGAACAGCCTGCCCGCGGGAGCCGACGAGTCCTATTGGGACCAGTGGGTCGGCGTGAACCGTCTCGCCCGCTTCCAGTGGAACGGCGACGCCCTCGACCTCGCGAGCGAGCAGGTGATCCTCGACGTCGAGGTCCAGCGCGGTCAGTGCTGCCACGTCGGCGCCGACATCGGCTTCGACGGCGACGGCAACCTGTACCTGAGCACGGGTGACAACACCCCGGCATCCACTCCGGGCGCGAACGGGTTCACCCCCACCAACGACGCCCCCGGCATGAACCCCGGGTTCGACTCGCGTCGCGGCGCCGGCAACACGAACGACCTGCGCGGCAAGATCCTGCGTATCCACGTCGAAGACGACGGGTCGTACACGATCCCCGAGGGCAACCTGTTCGCCCCCGGGACCGAGCTGACCCGCCCCGAGATCTTCGTGATGGGCGTGCGCAACCCGTTCCGCATCGAGGTCGATATCGAGACCAACTCGCTGTCGTGGGGCGACTACGGCCCCGACGCGACGAAGGCCGTCGCCGAGACCGCGGGTCGCGGCCCCATGGGCCTGGTGGAGTGGAACGCCATCAGCCTCGACGAGCCGCAGAACGCCGGATGGCCCTACGTCCACGCCGACAACCAGGCGTACAACGACTGGGACTTCGCCACGGCGACGCCGGGCGCGTTCTTCGACCCGCAGAACCTCAAGAACGAGTCGCGCTGGAACACCGGTCTCGTCGACCTGCCCCCGGCGCAGCCCGCCACCCTCTGGTACGGCGACAACCCCGGCGACCAGCCGTGGGACGAGCTGGTCAACTTCGGCGCCGGCACCGGCCAGGGTCCCATGGGCGGACCCGTCTACCACTACGACGAGACCAACCCCTCCCCCACGAAGCTCCCCCAGCACTGGGACCGCAAGGCCTTCATGGGCGAGTTCTCGCAGGACTACATCGCCGCGTTCACCCTCGACTGGGACACGTTCGAGGTCAGCGACATCGAGGACTTCCTGCCCAATGCGGCGCTGAGCACCCTCGGTCAGCCCCCGCACGACAACCCCATGGACATGGAGATCGGGCCCGACGGCTCGATGTACGTCCTCGACTACGGTGACGGCTTCTTCCGCGCGAACCCCGACGCGGGCCTGTACCGCATCGATTACGTCGCCGGGAACAAGTCGCCCCAGGCGCGCTTCACCGCGACGCCCACCTCGTCGTCGCAGGCGCCCCTGACCGTGGAGTTCGACGCGTCGACCTCGACCGACCCCGACGGGGACGCACTCACCTACGAGTGGGACTTCGACGGCGACGGCACCTACGACGCGACCGGCGTGACGGCGTCGTACACGTACACCGAGATCGCGAACTACACCGCGCGTCTTCGCGTCTCCGACCCGGGTGGCCGCTTCGGCCTCACCTCCCGCACCATCTCGGTGGGCAACCAGGCCCCCGAGGTGACGGTGGCCTTCCCCGGTAACGGCGCGTTCTTCGACTGGGGTCAGGCGATCCCCTTCCAGGTCACGACGACGGATGCCGAGGACGGCGACGCCACGGAATGCTCGCGCGTCAGCTGGACCTACGGTCTCGGCCACGACGAGCACGCCCACCCCGAGGTCTCGGGCACGGGCTGCACCGGCGTCTTCCGCACCGACCCGAACTCGCCCGAGCACGGCCCCGGCGCCCTGCTCTACGGCGCGGTCGTGGTCACCTACACCGACGCGGGTGCCAACGGACTGCCGCCGGCCACGGGTGAGGCCACCGTTCGCCTGAACCCGAAGCTGCAGCAGGCCGAGCACGCGATCCGTCGCGAGGGCGTCGTGGTCTACGCCGACGAGACCGCCTCGGGCGGCAATGCCATCCGCGGTCTCGGTTCGGGGGACTACCTCGCCTTCGACCCGGTGAACTTCGCCGGCATCGATGGAGCCGTGGTCCGCGCCAGCGGCGCGGGCGAGGTCCAGCTGCGCTGGGGAGCGGCCGACGCCGAGCCCTTCGCGACCGCCACCATCCCCGGCGGCAACGGCTGGAAGGACGTCGAGATCGCCTTCGACGCCCCCGAGGGTACCGGAGCGCTCTACGTCACCTCCGCCGACGACCTCGCGGTCGACGCGCTGACCATGGTCGGCGACGGCGTCGGAGACGTCACGCCCCCCACCGTGGCGCACACGCTGGCCCCCGCCACCCCCACGGGTGTCGGCGGCGTGTTCAATGAGCCGGTCCGCTTCTCGGTGCAGGCCGCCGACAACGGCACACTCGCGAGCGTCCAGTACTCGCGTGACAACGGCGCGACCTGGACGAACCTCGCGGCCAACCAGCAGTACGGCGTGACCTTCGACCAGAACGGCACGTACGACCTCCGCTACCGCGCCACCGACACCGGCGGCAACGTGTCGGAGCTGGGCTCGGTGTCGTTCACGATCGACCTCGACGCTCCGAACGAGCCGACCGTCGACACCCGCACGCTCGTCACGCTCGGCTCCCCGCGCGTCACCTACGGCGCCCCCGGCGACGTGACGGTGTCGGTGCGCGGCGACGGCGGCGCCCCCACGGGTGAGGTCGTGCTCACGGTCGGCGAGACCGAGCTCGGTCGGGCGACGCTCGACGGCGACGGCAACGCCGTCGTCGCCCTCCCGGCGGACCTCCCGGTCGGCACGCACACCCTGCGGGCCACCTACGGGGCCGACGAGACGTTCAAGGGTTCGGCCGGCATCGGTCGCCTCACGGTCTCGCAGGCGAAGTCGACGACCTCGGTCGCCGTCTCGCCGACGCCGGTCAAGCCCGCCGTGGCGGCCACCGCCACGGTACAGGTGGCCTCGTCGACGGGCATCGTCCCGACCGGCGACGCCACGGTGACGATCCGTCGCAACAACGCGGTCGTCGCCACCCTCACCGGCACGCTCGGCGCGGACGGCACGGTCCAGGTGACCCTGCCCAAGCTCAGCGCGGAGGGCGCCTACCAGGTGCAGGCGTCGTACACCGGTTCGACGGGGATCGCGAAGAGCAGCGGCAGCGCGAGCCTGACCGTCAAGAAGTAACACCCCGGTGGGGGTCGCATCCCGCGGCCCCCACCACCCTCACCGGTCGTCCCCGGCCCCGGGGCGGACCCACCTCGAAGGAGAGTCATGAGTCACCACCACGACCACGCGCACCCCACGGTGCCGGATCGGCCCATGAGCCGGCGCACCCTGCTCAAGGCCCTGGCGGCGTCGTCCGTCGCCGTCGGCATCGGCGCCGCCGCCATGCCCGCCGCGGCCTCGGCATCCACCGCCTTCGGCGCGCGCGCCGCGGCGGCCGCCCCGCCCGTCAGTGCCGGCAAGCGTCTCGTTCCCGTCAACCGCATCGGCATCCAGCTCTACACCGTCCGCGACAAGGTCAGCTCGCTGGGCTTCCGCGCGGTGTTCGAGGAACTGGCCCGCATCGGCTACTCGGAGATCGAGTTCGCGGGCTACACCCAAGGCAACGTCGGCGCGATCACTCCGCAGCAGATCCGCCAGCTGCTCGACGACAACGGCCTGCGCGCGACCGGCGCCCACGTCAACCTCACCCCGGCCAACATCGACCAGCAGCTCGAGATCGCACATGTGCTGGGCATGCCGCACCTCGGCCAGGGCGGCCCGATCGCGGGCGGCTACGGCGGCCCCCTCGCGAAGGACGCCTGGATGCAGGCCATCGGCACGTGGAATCAGATGGGCGAGAAGGGACGCGCCGCGGGCATCAAGCTCTACCTGCACAACCACGCCCAGGAGTGGGGCTTCACCACCGACACGAACGAGCGCATCTACGACCTGTACTGGGCGAACCTGAACCCCGAGACGGTGTTCTTCGAGATGGACGTCTACTGGGCGCACGTCGGAAAGCACCTGTACCCCGGGTTCGAGCCGATCGACTACATCAAGCGCGACCCCCGGCGGTTCCCGATCCTGCATCTCAAGGACGGCAAGATCAACCCGAACAGCGCCAACGGCTACGACATCGTCGAGTTCGGCGCCGGAAACATCGACTACACGGCGTTCCTGTCGCAGCTGCGCGACCGCGGCCAGCGCTTCGGCATGTTCGAGCAGGACAACGCCTCCACGGTGCCGGTCAACCCCGGGGACTCGCTCGCCAACGCCGACCGCAGCTACGACAACATCGCGGCCCTGCGCGGCTGAGCGACGAGGAAGAACTGATGAACAGAATCACGAAACTGACCACCGTCGGCCTCCTCGTCATCGGGGGCAGCGTCGTCGCCGTCCCCGCGTACGCGGCCGACCTCACCTGCACCGACGACCTGGGCAGCCAGACCGTCTCGGGCAACCTGATCGTCCCGGGAGGTGCGGACTGCGTCCTCGGCGGTGCGACCGTCGAGGGCGACATCGTCGTGGAGGCGGGCGGATGGCTGGATGCCACCTCGGTCACCGTCACGGGAGACGTCGTCGCCACCGACGCGTACGGCGTCTCGCTCGACGGCACCAGCGTCGCGGGCGACATCAGCGCGTACTCCGCCGACACCACCGTGGGCTTCCTCTACGTCAACGACCTGAAGGTCGGCGGCTCGGTGGAGGCCGGCGGCATCGACGTGGAGGTCGTCGACAGCGCGATCTCGGGCTCGCTGCTCACGCAGCAGGCGAACTACGTCGACGTCGTGCGCACCTCGGTGGGCGCCGACGTGTCGATCGACGGCTCGGGCTGGGGCGTGTCGTTGACCGGCGCGGTCGTCAAGGGCGACGTCACGGTGAGCGGTAGCTCGCGCGACGTGCTCATCGGCGCCACCGCCGACGGCGGCTCCGACGCCTTCGCCAACTCGATCGGCGGCGGGCTCTCGCTCACCGGGAACACCGCCAACCTGCGCGTGGGGAACACCACGGTGTACGGAGCCCTCGCGCTCGACGGCAACTCCCCGGCGGCCGCGTTCGGTGCGGGCGTCCGCGCCGGCTCGACCACGGGCGACTACACGGGCGAGGCGCCGACCGCTCCCCCCGCGGGCGATCAGGCGATCGCGGTGACCGTGCCCGGTCAGGGCTCCGGCGAGCTGACGTGGTCGATCGAGGGCACGTCGCGCCTCGTCGACCTGGGGGTGGCGACCGAGAACCTCGACCACTATGCGGCGTCGGGTGAGATCGTGCCGATCCGAATCCAGGACACCCGCGCCGGCAACCCCGGATGGTCGCTGACCGCTCAGGTGTCGAACTTCGCCGCCGCCGGCCAGGAGGTGTCGAGCAAGTACCTCGGCTGGACGCCCGAGGTCATCGAGACGCAGGGTGGCGCCGTGGCCGGAGCCCCCGTGGCATCCGGCTTCGACCAGGGCCGCGGCCTGTCAGTGGCCCGCACCCTCGCCCAGGCGAACGACGGACACGAGCGCGGTTCGTCGCTCGTGGGCGCCGACCTCGATCTCAAGCTCCCGCTCGAGACCCCCCGCGGCACCTACACCGCGACCGTGACGCTGACCGCCCTCAGCTGATCCCCCCACCCCGTCGGGGTCGCGCTCCGCGAGAGCCGGCCCCGACGGGACCCTCCGACCCGAAAGCCACGCCCATGTCCCAGGCGCAGACCTCCCCCCGTCCCCTCCGACTCCTCCTCGCCTTCCTCGCCGGCCTCGCGCTGCTGCTGGGAACCCCTCTTGGCGCCTCCGCGGCCGCCGCACCGACCGCCGACACCACCGTGACGTGGAGCGTGAAGCCCGCCGACACCGCGCAAGGGCGCGACCGGCCCAACTACGCCTACGACCTGCTGCCCGGCGGCACCGTCGGCGACGCCCTCTACGTCGCGAACCGCAGCCCCGAGCCGATCACCCTCCGCGTCTACGCCGCCGACGGCTTCCTCACCGAAGACGGGGCCCTCGACATCCTCGCCGGAGGCGTGGAATCCACCGACCTCGGCAGCTGGGTCTCGATCGAGTCCCCCGAGCTCACCCTCGACAGCGGCGCGAGCGCCGAGGTCCCCTTCACCATCGCCGTCCCGGCGGGCGCGGCTCCCGGTGACTACGCCGCCGGCATCGTGGCATCCATGCTCGTGACCGCCGACAACGGCACCGTCACCGAGCGTCGCCTCGGCTCGCGCGTGCACCTGCGCGTCCAAGGAGACCTCGCCCCCGCCCTCGTCGTGGGCGACGTGGTCGTCGACTACCACGGCACCGCGAACCCCGTGGAGACCGGGTCGGCGACCGTCAGCTACACCCTGACGAACACCGGCAACACGCGCCTCGACCCGAACGTCGAGGTCGCCCTGGGCGGCCCGTTCGGCTGGGCGCGCGTGACCGCGGCCGACGACGCCCCGGAACTGCTCCCGGGCAGCTCGCTGGAGCGCACCGTCGAGGTCGCCGGGATCGTTCCCCTCGTGCTGCTGTCGGCGGATGTGACGGCGACCTCGCAGGTCGTGTCGCGAACGCTCGCCGGCGCCGAGCCCTCGGCCCTCGACCCGCTCGTCTCGCAGGGCGCCGCCGCGACCGCCGCCGTGCCGTGGACGGCCCTCGCGATCATCGCTGCCCTCGCCCTGCTCGTCGCGTGGCGCATCGTCGCCGCCCGACGCCGCAAGGCCGCGCACGCGCGCGAGATCGAGGCTGCGGTGGCCGCCGCCCGAGCCGATGCCGAGGGATCCGGATCGGATGCCGAGGGGACGGATGCCGAGGGCACCGGCGAGGATCGCGAGCCGGTGCCGGCCGGGGGCGTATCCGAAGCCGAGAGCTCGACCGACTCCCCCGGCGGCGCCTCGACCCGCGCCTCGCGCCGGTCGCCCTGAGACCCGCCCGCGGTGGGGAGAGGGACACTCCCCACCGCGGGCGATCGACGACGCCCGTCGTGCTGCGGCACGGCGGGCGTTCCTCGTGCGCTGGCCCCACCTCCCGTCTCGCCCCGGCCCCGGCCTGGCTACAACGCAGGAACATCGACCCGGTCGGGGCGTCTTCGCCCGCCCCGGAGGCCCACCGCCCGCAGATATCCTGCGTCATGCCACCGGAGGGACGGGCGACGCGCCGGGCACGGCCGCGGGGGAATTCTCGACACGCCGAACTCACGGCATCCGGAACCGGTGTGTCGGCGAAACCGTCCGCCGTTGTGCACGCCGGACCGGTTGCCCACCCGCCCGCCGGCCCGAAACCCCGGCGCGCGCGCGCAACTCCTGCACACCCCACGGTCGACGGCCCGTGGGGGCGCGAAACCCGCCCCTCTGCAGGAGTTTTGCACGCGTCACCGCCCCGACGCGGCGCAGCGGCCCGCCCGAACCGGGAACCCCCGGGGAACCCGCGGCTCGGGTGCACAACTCCTGCACAACGCACGGTCCACACCCCTCGGGGCGGCACAACCCGCCCGTCTGCAGGAGTTGTGCACACGACACCGCCCGACGCGACGCAGCCGCCCGACCCCACCGGGAACCGGCGGGAGCCGCGGCTCGGGCGCACAACTCCTGCACAACGCACGGTCGACACCCCTCGGGGGCGTAGAACCCGCCCATCTGCAGGAGTTGTGCACGCGTCGCCGCCCCGGCGTGGCGCAGCGGCCCCTCCGAACCGGGCGCCCCGGCTCGGGCGCACAATTCCTGCGCATCGCGCGAGCGCGGCCCTTCGGGTCCGCAAAACCCACCGATCTGCCGGAGTGGTGCGCGCGGCAGCAACCCGGCGCGGGTCAGGCGCGCAGGAACGCGGCGTTCAGCGACTCGGGGGCGAGGGCGTGCTCGACGGCGAGCATGCTCGCACCGATCACGGCGGCCTTCTCGGCGGCGACCGACTGCACGATCGAGAGATACTCCGTCGCCAGAGGGGTCGAGCGGGTGTAGACGACCTCTCGGACGCCCGCGATGAGGTGCTCGCCGACACGGGCCATCGAGCCGCCGATGGCGATGACCGAGGGGTTCATGAGGCTCACGCAGGTGGTCAGCACCTCGCCGATGTCGCGGCCCGCCTGACGCACGGCCTGGATCGCATCGATGTTGCCGCGCTTGACGAGGTCGACCACGTCGGAGCCGGTGTGCGCCTCGATCCCCTGCGCGCGCAGGGCTCGGGCGATGGCGGGGCCGGATGCCAGGGCCTCGAGGCATCCGCGGTTGCCGCACTGGCACGGGATGTCGGCGCCGCGCGCGACCTGGACGTGGCCGATGTCTCCGGCGATGCCTTGGGCCCCGCGCTGCAGACGGCCGTCGGAGATGATGCCGGTGCCGATGCCGGTGGCGACCTTCACGAACATGAAGTGGTCGACGGCGGGCCACGCGACGCTGCGCTCGCCCAGGGCCATGATGTTGACGTCGTTGTCGACGAGGACCGGCACGGACATGTGCTGGTTGATCCAGCCGGGGATGTCGAAGCGGTCCCAGCCGGGCATGATCGGCGGATTCACCGGCTGGCCCGTGGAGTGCTCGACGGGGCCGGGGACGCCGATGCCCATCGCGGCGACGTCGGAGGAGGAGCGGGCGGACTCCGAGAGCAGGGCCTTCGCGGTCTCGACCAGCCACGTCAGCACGGGCTCGGGGCCCGTCGCGATGTCGATGTCGCCGGTGCGCTCGCTCAGCACCTTTCCGGTGAGGTCGGCGATCGCGACCGTCGCGTGCGAGGCGCCGAGGTCGACGGCGACGACGACCTTCGCGGCGGGGTTGATCGCGAACTGCGAGGGCGGCCGACCACCGGTGGACACCGCGTCGGCGACGGGGGTGATGAGGCCCATGCGCATGAGCTCGTCGACGCGCACGGCGACCGTCGATCGGGCGAGGCCGGTCGATTTGGCCAGCTCCGCTCGCGTCCGCGGAACGCCGTCGCGCAGCAGCTGGAACAACTGGCTCACACCGTTGACCGACTGCACGGAATCTGTCGTCATCGTCTTCACGCCCTCAGTACACCATCACTAGCCATGCATTCCATCCACATACCGACGGCGGCTACGCGAATCACGCAGCCGCCGTCGGCACAAGGGGTCGTCAGCCCCGTCCTGGGGGACGGGAGAAGCGCTGCTGCAGGAGCACCGCGACCACGATGATGACACCTTTCGCGACCGCCTGGACCGAAGACGAGAGATTGTTCTGGATGAAGACGTTGGTCAACGTCGCGAAGATGAGGACGCCGAACACGGTGCCGGTGATCGTGCCCCGACCACCGACGAGCAGGGTGCCGCCGACGACGACCGCCGCGATGACGTCGAGCTCGAGCAACTGACCGTTCGTGGAACTTCCCGCGGTGGTGCGGCCCAGGTACATGACGCCGGCGATTCCGGACGCGAGTCCGACGAGCACGTACAGCCACATCACGTGACGCTTGACGTTGATGCCGGCTAGGCGCGCGGCCTCGCGGTTGCCGCCGATGGCGACGGTACGACGGCCGAAGGTCGTGCGGTTCAACAGCACCCAGCCGAGGGCGGCGACGATCGCGAAGATCCAGATGAGCATGTTCACGCCGAGGATGTCGGCGTTCATGAAGGTGATGAAGCCGCGGTCGCTGACGACGAGCGTCCGGCGCTCGGCCAGGATCTCCGCGAGGCCGCGCGCACCCACCAGCATGGCGAGCGTGGCCATGAACGCCACGACGTTGCCGTACGCGATCACGATGCCGTTGATCAGTCCAGCCAGGGCGCCGACTCCGAGGGCGAACAGGATCAGGACGACCCAGTGCATCGAGTCGGCGAGGTCTTGGACGACCGCGAGGGAGCCGACCACCGAGGTGAGGCCGGCCACCGACCCCACCGACAGGTCGATGCCGCCGGCGATGATGACGAGGGTCATCGCGATCGCCACCACCCCGGTGATGGAGGCCTGGCGCAGGATGACGAAGATGTTGTCGACGGTGAGGAAGGTCCCCGGCGCGCTGATCGCGCCGACGATCATCAGCACGATCAGCGCGATGACCAGACCGATGTTGCGTCCGGCGGAACCGGAGAAGAAGGTCTTCAGCGGCGACGCCGATGACGGGGTGGCCGGCGCCAGGCCGGCCTGGGCGGGAACCGTGCGCGCACGGGTCGGGGTGGTCGGCTCGCTCACGCGGCGGATCCTTTCATGACGAGATCGAGCACGCCGTGCTCGTCGATCTGGTGGGAGGGGAGGGTGCTCAGGATGCGCCCGTCGGCGACGACGAGGACGACGTCCGCGAGGCCGAGCACCTCCTCGATCTCGCTGGAGACGACGACGACGGCGTTGCCGGCGGCGGCGAGATCGCGGATGAGGGAGTAGATCTCGGCGCGGGCCCCGACATCGACGCCGCGGGTGGGTTCGTCCAGCAACAGCACGTTCGTGCCGTGGACCAGCCAGCGGGCGAGCAGGATCTTCTGCTGGTTACCGCCCGAGAGCGTACGGGCGGGGCGATCGGGGTCGGCGGGACGCAGCTCGAAGGCGTCGATCTGCTCGCGCGCCACTTTGCGCGCAGCACGGTCGTCGAGGAAGCCGCCCTTGGCGAATCGCTTCATCGAGGCGAGCGCGATATTGACGAAGATCGGCTCGTCCAGCACGAGGCCCTGGCTCTTGCGCTCCTCCGGCGACAGCCCCATACCGGCGTGCACGGCGGCGCGGACCGACCCGCGGGGAAGCTCCCGGTCACGGACGCGGACCCGGCCGGCCGAGGCCTTGCGCGCGCCGTAGACCGTCTCGAGGATTTCCGAACGGCCCGAGCCGACGAGACCCGCGAGTCCGACGACCTCCCCCGCCCGCACCGAGAACGAGACGTCGGAGAAGACCCCGTTGAGGGCCAGTCCTTCGACGTCGAGGACCACGGGAGCCTCGGGGTCGATCGGAGCGCGCTCGGGGAAGACGTTGGTGACCTCGCGGCCGGTCATCAACCGGATCAGCTCGGGGGTAGGGGTGTCGGATGCCGCGAGGCCGCTGGCCGTCGTCGCGCCGTCCTTGATGACGGTGATGCGGTCACCGATCTCGCGGATCTCCTCGAGGCGGTGCGTGATGTAGACCACGGCGATCCCGGCCGCGGTCAGTTCGCGCACGACCGCGAAGAGGTTTCTCACCTCTTGGGAGTCCAGGACGGCGGAGGGCTCGTCCATGATGATGAGCTTGATGTCGTGAGACAGGGCTCGCGCCATGCTCACGATCTGCTTGTTGGCGGCGCTCAGCGTGCCGACCTCGGTGTGCGGCGACAGCCCCCCGTGCCCCAGGCGCTTCAGCAGCTCGCGCGTCTGTCGCGCCGCCTCGGAGCGGTGGGTGAAGCCCCCGCGCGAGATCTCGTGGCCGAGGAAGATGTTCTCGGCGATCGTCAGGCCGTCGACGACGTCGAGCTCCTGGTACATCGTGGCGATGCCCAGCTCGATAGCGGCGTCGGGATCGGCGATCTCGACGCTCTCGCCGAGCCAGCGGATCTCGCCCTCGTCGGGGCGGTGGACCCCGGCCAGCGTCTTGATCAGGGTCGACTTGCCCGCGCCGTTCTGCCCCAGGACGCAGTGCACCTCGCCGGCGACGATGTCGAGGTCGACGCCGCGGAGGGCCCGCACGCCGGAGAAGGACTTGGTCACGCCTCGAACGGTGAGTAATGACGGCTGATGGTCAACTTTGATCACGCGGCGAACATAACACGCCACCTCGTCGGCGCGCGACCCTGATCAGAGCAAACTCACTGCGCGCACTCCCTCCTGCGGGGGCACGGGAAATTCCGCGCTTCCCGACTTATGCGCTGCAAAAAACAAAAGATGCGCAATCGTCCAACACTTCTGCTAGCGTGAGCCGCGTCAGAGTGGACTCTTCCTTCGGGAATGCCCGGGGCCGCCTGACCCCTGCTGCATCACATTCAAGGAGGAAGCACATGCGCTCGAACTGGAAGTCGCGTTCGCGACTCGCCCTGACCGGTATGGCCGTTCTCGCCTCGGTCAGCCTGCTCGCCGGCTGCACCGGCGGGAACAACGACAGCAGCGATGCCGTCAACCAGGGCACCACCACCGAAGAGAACGCCGCCGCGGGCGACACCGTCGTCATCGGCTTCTCGGGCCCCGCCGCTGACCACGGCTGGCTCGGCGCGATCAACTCCGGCGCTCTCGCCGCGGGCGAGAAGTACTCCGATGTCGACCTGCGCGTCGCCGAAGGCACGAACGACGTCAACGCGCAGATCGCCGCCGTCGAGACCTTCATCAACCAGGGCGTGGATGCCATCGTGCTGCTGCCCAGCGACGGCGCCGCCCTGACCGAGGTCGCGATCAAGGCCATGAACGCCGGCATCCCGGTCATCAACGTCGACCGCGAGTTCTCGAGCCCCTTCGCCGCCCGCTCGACGGTTCTCGGCGACAACTACGGCATGGGTGTCAGCGCCGGCACCTACATCTGCGAGCAGCTCGAGGGCAACAGCAACGCCATCGTCGGTGAGATCGCCGGCATCGACTCGTTGCCGCTGACGCAGGACCGCTCGGCGGGCTTCGCCGACGCCCTCTCGGACTGCGGCCTCGAGGTCGGCCCCCGCGTCGCCGCGGACTTCACCGTCCAGGGCGGCGAGTCCGCGACCTCGCAGCTGCTGTCGGCCAACCCGAAGATCGACGCCATCTGGAACCACGACGACGACCAGGGCATCGGCGTCCTCGCCGCCGTCACGGCGTCCGGCCGCGACGACTTCTTCATGGTCGGCGGCGCCGGCAGCCGCAACGCCATGGAGGCCATCCAGGCCGACGACAGCGTCCTGAAGGCGACGGTCATCTACCCGTCCACGCAGGCCGCCGACGGCATCGCGCTGGCCCGACTGATCGCTCAGGGCAAGACCGCGGGAGACCTCATCACGCCGAGCGTCCCCAACCGCATCGTGTTGGACGCTCCCGTGGTGACGAAGGACAACGTCGCGTCCTTCATCGACCTCTCGTTCCAGTCCTGATCGGAACGGGGCGTCCGCGATGACCGCGGGCGCCCCGTCCCCCGTCCCCCCGACAGAAAGACCTCCATCGTGACCCAGCCCCTTCGCATCGCCATGATCGGTGCGGGATTCATGGGCGCCGCGCATTCCCAGGGATGGCGCGTCGCCCCTCGATTCTTCGATCTCCCCCTCGCCCCCGAGATGAGCGTGCTCGTCGGGCGCGACGCCGCCCGCACCCAGGCGGCCGCCGACACCTGGGGCTGGCACGAGAGCGCGACGGACTGGCGCGAGGTCATCCACCGTTCCGACATCGACGTCGTCGACATCGTGACCCCGGGCGACTCGCACGCCGAGATCGCCCTCGCAGCCCTCGCCGCCGGCAAGCACGTGCTGTGCGAGAAGCCCCTGGCCAACACCGTCGACGAGGCTCGCCGCATGGCCGCAGCCGCCGCGACCGCCGGGGCCGACGGCATCAGTTCGATGGTCGGCTTCACCTACCGCCGCCTTCCGGCCACGACCTTCGCCCGCGACCTCATCGCCGAGGTCCGCCTCGGCGAGATCCGCCAGGTGCGGGCCGAATACCTGCAGGACTGGCTGAGCGACGCCGAAGCCCCGCTCACCTGGCGCCTGCAGAAGGACCGCGCGGGCTCCGGCGCTCTCGGCGACATCGGCGCGCACGCCGTCGACCTGACGGAGTTCATGACCGGCCAGCGCGTGACCCGGGTCGCCGGCACCCTCGAGACGATCGTCGCCGAGCGCCCCGTCCTCGCCTCCGCCTCCGGCCTCTCCGGCTCGGCGGGTACCGAGCGCGGCGCCGTCACCGTCGACGACCTCGCCCTCTTCACGGGCCGCCTCGACGGCGGCGGTCTCGCCTCGTTCGAGGCCTCGCGCTTCCGCCTGGGCCGTAAGAACGCCCTGCGCATCGAGATCTCCGGCTCCCTCGGCTCGCTGTCGTTCGACCTCGAGAGCCCCAACGAACTGCAGTACTACGACGCCACTGCCCCCGCGACCGAGCTGGGCTTCCGCCGGATCCTCGTGACCGAGGCCGAGCACCCCTACGTCGCGGCGTGGTGGCCCACCGGCCACATGCTCGGCTACGAACACGGCTTCTCGCACCAGGCGAAGGACTTCGTCGAGGCGGTCGCGGCCGGGGCCGATCCGCGCCCCTCGTTCGCCGACGGTCTGCACGTGCAGGAAGTGCTCGACGCCGTCGCGCGCAGCTCCGAGGCGGAGGGCGCCTGGACCGGCGTCGACACCGACCTCGCCGCCGCCGCTCCCGGGGCCCGCGCGTTCGCGGCATCCTGAATCCGATCCCGCATCCGCACCGACGAAAGGACGACGCGATGACGCGCCCGATCACGCTCTTCACCGGCCAGTGGGCCGACCTGCCCTTCGAGGAGGTGGCCCGCCTCGCCGGCGAGTGGGGCTACGACGGCCTCGAGATCGCCTGCTGGGGAGACCACCTCGACCCGTGGCGCTGGGACGACGAGGCCTACGTGCAGGGCAAGCTCGACGTGCTCGAGCGCAACGGCCTGAAGGTCTGGACCATCTCGAACCACCTCAAGGGCCAGGTGGTCTGCGACGACCCCATCGACCAGCGTCACCGCGACATCGTGTCGGACCGCGTGTGGGGCGACGGCGACCCCGAGGGCGTGCGCCAGCGCGCAGCCGAGGAGCTGAAGAACACCGCGCGCCTCGCCGCCAAGCTCGGCGTGAAGACCGTCACGGGGTTCACCGGGTCGAGCATCTGGAAGTACGTCGCGATGTTCCCGCCCGCGACCGAGCAGATGGTGGATGCTGGCTACCAGGACTTCGCGGACCGCTGGAACCCGATCCTCGACGTGTTCGACGAGGTCGGCGTGCGATTCGCCCACGAGGTGCACCCCTCGGAGATCGCCTACGACTACTGGACGACGAAGCGGGCGCTCGAGGCCATCGGTCACCGCGAGGCGTTCGGGCTGAACTGGGACCCGTCGCACATGGTGTGGCAGGACATCGACCCCGTGGCGTTCCTGTGGGACTTCCAGGACAAGATCTTCCACGTGCACTGCAAAGACACGAAGAAGCGCCTCGGCAACGGCCGCAACGGGCGCCTGTCGTCGCACCTGCCGTGGGCCGACCCGCGCCGCGGGTGGGACTTCATCTCGACCGGCCACGGGGACGTGCCGTGGGAGGACGCGTTCCGCATGCTGAACGCGATCGGCTACGACGGTCCGCTGTCGGTCGAGTGGGAGGACGCGGGCATGGACCGCCTGGTCGGAGCGCCCGAGGCGCTCGGGTTCGTGCGGAAGCTGTCGTCGTACGAACCCTCGGGGGCGGCGTTCGACGCGGCGTTCAGCCAGCGCTGATCCGGGGGGATCGGTCGGAAGCGATAGAGAGGGCCGGATGCCATGGCATCCGGCCCTCTTCGCGTGTTCGGCGCCGTCACGAGGACAGGAGACGCCACCGGAACAGGGCGAAACCACCGAGAACGGCCTGTTCCCTGGCCATCCCCTGTCCTCGTCGCAGCTACCCGCGCCGGCGCCCCGTCAGACGCCGAGACCGCGCAGCACCAGGTCGCGCACGCCCGCGGCGGGCAGCGACTCGGCGTCGGGCAGCAGACCGGCGTCGCTCGTGACGAGCATCGGTCCGTCGCGGCGCGACGACGACAGGCGCCCGTGCGTCCCGCGGACGCACGAGGGGTCGAGCGGCACCGTGCTCATCGCGTAGCGCAGGCCCAGCTTCTTCTTCACCAGGTTGGCGCCGGCCTTGGCCTTCGCCAGGCGGTCGGCGGGGTCGAAGAACAGCTCGGCGGGGTCGTACCCGGGCTTGCGGTGGATATCGACACCGCGGGCGTACTCGGGCGCGCGCTCGTCATCGAGCCAGAAGTAGTAGGTGAACCAGGCGCCGGGCTCGGCCACCACGACCAGCTCCCCCGAGCGCTCGTGATCCAGGCCGTACCGCGCCTGCGCCTCGCGGTCGAGCACCTCGTCGACGCCCTCGAGTCCGCGCAGCAGTGCCGTGACGCGGGGGAGGTCGGCGGCATCCGGAACGTAGACGTGAGCGACCTGATGGTCGGCGACGGCGAAAGCGCGCGAGGTCCACGGGTCGAGCTGTTCGCGGCCGTCCTGCACGTACACCTCGAGCAGGCCCTCGCGGCGCAGGGCGCGGTTGACGTCGACGGGGCGCGAGGCCTCTTCGATGCCGTACTCCGACACCGCGACGACCGTGTACCCGCGGTCGAGGGCATCGGTCAGCAGGGGTGCGATCGCGTCGTCGAGTTCGCGGGCCGCGCGATCGGCCTCGGGACCGTTCGGCCCGAAGCGCTGCAGGTCGTAGTCGAGGTGCGGGAGGTACGCCATCGCCAGGTCGGGCGCCGGGCCCCACCGCTCGGTGATGACGCCCTGGGTCGCCTCGGCGAGCCATGCGCTGCTCTGGATCGTCGCGGTCGGTCCCCAGTACTGGAACAGCGGGAACTCGCCCAGCGCCCCGACCAGCTGGTCGTGCAGAGCCGAGGGACGCACGTACGCGTCGGGGCTCTTGCGCCCGTCGGCGTGGTAGATCGGCCGCGGGGTCACGGTGATGTCGGTCGTCGCCCCCATCGCGAACCACCAGCCGAGGTTGGCGGTGGTCAGCTCGGGGCGCGAGCGCCGCGCGGTCTCCCACACCTTCTCGCCGGCGACGAGCTTGTTGTGCTGGCGCCACAGCAGCGGGTCGCCGAGACCGCGGAAGTGCCAGCCGTTGCCGACGATCCCGTGCTCGCGCGGCATGGTGCCGGTGAGCATGGTCGACTGCACGCTGCACGTGACGGCCGGGAGGATCGTGTCGAGCCCCAGGTGCCCGCCGGCGCGACCGAGGGCGGTGAGTCCGGGCATCGAGGCGAGCGCGCGCGGGGTGAGCCCCACGATGTCGAGCAGCAGCACCTTGCTCATACGAGACTCCGTTCGTCGATTCCGGATGCCGGGACCCCGGCGAGGGCATGCGGCAGGTGCGCGTGCACCCAGCGCAGCTCGGCGACGATGCCGCTCACGAGCGTGTCGGGCTGCAGCGCGTCGGGCAGCACCGACCAGGTGTAGGTCTCGACGTCGAGGTGGGCGTCGCCGCCGCCGGGGGCGTCGAGGACCGCGTCGACCGCGGCGCGCAGCACCTCGGTGGTGGCGCGGAGGGGAGCCGCGGGTCGGGCGTGAAGGGGGATGTGGACGTGCACGCGCCACGCGCGGTCGGTGGGCCAAGGATCGGCCGCGTCGAGCACCTCGGGCAGGTCGTCGGCCGAGCGCCGACCGCCGGCCTCGCGCACCTGGTGCACGTAGCGTTCCTCGGCGAAGGGCCGGAGCGCCTCCGCCGTGCGGGGGTCGGCGGGGTCGGGCACCTCGAGGGCGACCGAGGCCTGCACCTTGACGATGCGGATGCCGGCGGCGGTGGCCGCAGCGACCGCTCCGGCGGGGTCGGCGAACGACACCGCGAGGTGGCAGGTGTCCAGGCACAGCCCGAGGCGGCCCCCGGCGGTCAGCTGCGGGCGGGCGCCGAGCCAGGCCACCACGTCGGCGACGTCGTCGAGGATGCAGCCGGGCTCCGGCTCGATCGCCACGCGCACGGTCCGCCCCGTCTCGCGCTCGAGGGCGAGAAGGCCCTCGACCAGCCGGACGAGGTTGTCTTCCGCGGCGCGGTCGGCCGTGGCATCCCACCCCGCTCTCCACCCCAGCGGGAGCGTCGAGATGCTGCCCTCGGCCCCGGCGGGCAGGAGCGCCGCGAGGGCGCGCGCGCAGTCGAGCGTGTACTCCAGGCGCTCGCGCGTCGTCCAGTCGGGGCGGTACACCGCGAGCTTGACGACGTCGTCGTGGAACCCGCGATAGGGGAAGGCGTTGACCGTGCGCAGCTCGAGGCCGTTGCGTTCGAGGGCGTCGGCGAGGACGGCACGGGCCCGCGGGTCGTCGGAGAGGAGGGATGCCACGCCCACCGGCATCCACAGTCCGACGCCGAGGTGGTCGAGGCCCGCCGCCCGCCGGATCGGACCGGCGTGCTCGTCGAGCTGGCGGACGATGCCGGGCAGGTCTTCGGCGGGGTGGACGTTGGTGCAGTACGACAGCTCCACCCTCACGCCCCCTGGCGGGATGCCACCCCGCGCAGCACGGAGTTGCCCTCGAACAGGTCGGGGCCCTGGCTCGCGGGGGCGAACCCCTCGATCGGGTCGGTGTTGACCCGGCCGCTCTGCGCGTAGAACTCGCGCGGGTTGCGCCAGAGGATCCGATCGACGTCGTCGTCGCTGAACCCGGCGGCGAGCATCGCCAGGCCCGTCTTCGCGGTCTTGAGCGGGTCGGAACGGCCCCAGTCGGCCGCGGAGTTCACGATGACGCGGTCGAGCCCGATGCGCTGCATGATCGCGACGACGCGCTGCTCGTCCATCTTGGTGTCGGGATAGATCGAGAAGCCCATCCAGGCGCCGCTGTCGGCGACCGCGTCGACGCAGGTCTCGTTGAGGTGGTCGACGAGCACGCGCTCCATCGGGATGCCGGACTCGGCCACCACGTCGAGCGTGCGCTGAGTGCCCACGGTCTTGTCGCGGTGCGGGGTGTGGACGAGCACGGGGAGGTCGAACTCGATGCCGAGCGCGAGGTGCTGGCGGAGGATCTCGTCTTCGTCGGGGGTCATCGAGTCGTAACCGGTCTCACCGACCGCGACGACCCCGTCCTTGGCGAGATACGTCGGCAGCTCGGCCATGACCTCGCGGCAGCGCGCGTCGTTCGCCTCTTTAGGGTTGAGCGCGATCGTGCAGTGGTAGCGGATGCCGAACTGCGCCGCGCGGAACCTCTCCCACCCGATCAGCGCGTCGAAGTAGTCGAGGAACGACCCCACGCTCGTGCGCGGCTGGCCGAGCCAGAAGGCCGGCTCCACCAGGGCGCGCACGCCCGCGTCGTACATGGCCTCGTAGTCGTCGGTGGTGCGCGCCGACATGTGGATGTGGGGGTCGAAGATGCGCATGTCAGGCCCTTTCGCGAGCACGGAGGAGGGAGAGGTCGGCGGGAACCGGGCGGCCGGCGGCGCGACGCTCGGCGGCGAATCGCTCCGCCATCGCGGCGAGCTCCTCGTCGGCACGGGCGTCGAGGGCCGAGACGACCGAGAGCGGGATGCCGAGGAACACGCACTTCAAGACGCCGTGGCGCCACGCGTGGTCGTCGAGGTGATCCGCGGCGAAGCGCCCGAGAGCCGCAGCGACGAGCCGGGTGTCGTTCGCGCGGAGGGCGTCGACGACGAGTTCGAGCCCGGCCTCGCGCCACGCGGGGGTGGGCGCGGCGAGCGCGTCGAGGCCGCGCAGCACGCCCCGGCGCTCGGCGTCGTCGCCGCGGCGGTACAGCGCGACCGCCACCGCGGGGTCGGCCCCGCTGTCGGCCAGGGCCGCAATGATCGCCGCGCGGGCGGCGTCATCCGCGGTCGCCGCGAAAGGTTCGGCGGAGAGGGGGTCACGCCCCACCTCGCGCCCCGCCGAAGCGAAGAGGCGGGCCGCGCGGGCGGCATCCGTTCGCACCTGCTCGAGCGCCCGGGCGGTCCAGGGGTGCATCGCGGGGCCCTCGGCGGGCGCGACCGCCCCGGATACGGAGGGCGCTGCGGGGGTGCGGAGTCCTCCGCTGGCGGAGCCCTCTCTCACCTCGGCCCCCGCGCGCTTCGCCGACGCCACCAGGGCGGTCATGCTCGCGCCGGCCAGCTCGGGTGCCGCGTGCGCGTGCCGGGGCAGTTCGACGGCGACGACACCGCGGTAGTCGATCTCGCGCAGCGCCTGGAGGGCGGCATCCAGGTCGAGCTCCCCCTCCCCGAAGGGCAGGTGCTCGTGCGCCTCGGCCCGCATGTCGTCGGCCTGCACGTTGCGCAGCAGGGGCCCGGCGGCGCGGAGGGCTCCGACCACCCCCGCGGGCTCCACGACCACGCAGTGACCGAGGTCGACGGTGAGGCCCAGGTTCGCCGGGTGACCGAGGCGGGCCCGGAGCGCGAGGGCGTCGGCGACGGTCTCGATCAGCATCCCGGGTTCGGGTTCGAGCGCGAGGACGACCCCCGCGTCGGCGGCGAAGGCGGTGAGCTCGAGCAGACGCTCGTCGAGCAGCACGCGCGCCTGATCGGCCGAGACGTCGTCGGGCACGACCCCGCTCCACAGCGACACGCACTCGGCATCGAGGATCGCGGCGATCTCGACGGCGCGCTTCAGGAACGCCATGCGCGGTGCGGCCTCGCGATCGACGAGGGTCGGCCGGTGCTTGCGCAGGGGGTCGAGCAGATAGCGCGCGCCCGTCTCGACGACCACGCGCAGGCCGCGGTGGCGCAGGTCGGCGGCGAGCGCCTCGGTCTGCGCACGCCAGTCGGCAGCGAAGGGGTCGAGGTGCGGATGACCGAGGGTCAGCGCGACGGCGCCGTACCCGTGGTGCTGCAGCACGTCGAGGGCGGAGGCGAGGGGGTGATCGGTGAAGCCGTTGGTGCCGTAACCCCAGGTCCAGCTCATGTGATGTCTCCCGTCGATCGGCGGCGGCCGAGCATCCGGCCGAGGGTCTCGATGCCGAGCAGGGCGGCGGTGGCGAGGGGCGACCCCGCGCGCGCGGCGAGCGCAGATTGCAGGGGCACGACCGCGCGGATGCCGGAACGCGTCGCGTCGCGGGCCTCGGCGGCTCCGGGGCGGCGGGCGACCGCCAGCTGGCCGGGCAGTACGGCGGCGAGGTAGCGCGCTCCCCCGAGCGCGGCGGCGGGCCGGTTCCCCCGACCGAGCAGACCGGATGCCGCGACGGCGACGCTCGCGGCCACGGCGGCGCGACCGGTGGTCGCCGTCGACCCGTCGACCTCGCCGCGCGAGATCGCGGTGACCGCCACGGTGTGCGCCGCGACGGCGCCCGCTGGGACCAGCGCGGAGCGCCAGCCCGCACCCGCCGCCCCCATCAGCACATCGAGTCCGCGACACGCGGCCATGACCACGGGACCGGCAGCGGTCGCCTTGAACACGGTGTCGTAGCTCCAGAGCGCTCCGGCGAGCGCAAGGGAGACCAGGCCCGAGGCGCGACCGGCGGCGAACGCCGTGCCGACCCCCACGACGGTGAGCCCGACGCCCACCGCGAGCGCGCGGTCGCGGCTGATCCGCCCTGACGGGAGGGGGCGCTCCGGGCGTTCGAGCGCGTCGAGGTCGGCATCCGCCCAGTCGTTCAGCGCCATGCCGGCGCTGTACAGGCAGACCGACGAGGCCGCGAGGGCGCCGACGCGCCAGGGGCCGTCCGCCCCCGGCCCGCGCGCGCTCAGCGCCCCGACGAGGGCGTCGCCGAGGACGGTGAGCGAGGCGGGGGCGCGGACGAGGTCGAGGTAGTCCGCGACCCGGGTCACGGTGCGGCGACCCGAGCTACCGACACGGCGGCGGCGGTCTCGTGCACCCACGAGACGAACTCGGCGGTCTGCTCGCCGAAGCCGTGGATGTCGCTGCCCCACGGGTCCTTGAAGAAGCAGCCGAGCGCGGTGACGACGCCGGCGTGGCCGGCGCGGGTGGCGAGCGAGAGGGAGCGGACGAGGTCGATGACCAGGGGCGCGGCGAGAGCCGAGTCGTACGCGCTCCACGTCGTCTGCAGCGTCACGCGGCTGCCGAGGAAGCCGGTGGCGCTGACGTGATCCCACGCCGTCTTGACGTCGCCGAGATCGGGGACGTTGTCGATGTGCAGCGGTGCCACGACATCGTCGCCGACGAGGGCGTGCAGTCCGCGGTTCTTCGACACGAGCTTGGAGCGCACCGCTTCGGGGTCGGCGAGGGTCGCCCCGTCGCCGCCGCCGAGCAGGTTCGTTCCGGCCCACGACTGCACGCGGAACCCGCGGGCGGCGAACATCGGCGCCAGGACCGTCCGCAGCAAGGTCTCACCGGTCTTGCCGTCCTGACCGGCGTAGGCGATTCCCGCGCGCTCGGCGCGCTCGCGCAGGACGGGAAGGTTGAGGGATGCCGAGGGGGTGAACGCCGCGTAGGCGGCTCCGGCGGCGATCGCGGCGAGGGCGGCGCGCGAGCTGGGCGGGAGCACCCGAACGCCCGGCGTCGTCAGGGCCGCCTGCAGCAGCTCGTCGTCCTCGAAGCCCGGGTGGTACGGAGGGAGGGGCTCGGTGGACGAGACGTCGATGACGACGACCTCGCGCAGGTCGTACCGCTCGCGGAAGTCGACGATGTCGGCGGCGAGCAGGTCGATCTCCTCCTGCTGCGTCGCGGTCAGGGTGGGAACGGTCCGCAGGTTGTGCTCGGTCTCGCGCAGGCGCTCGGCCACCGCGTCGACGAGGGGTGCGGGGAACATCCCCCCGGCGGCGAGCTGACGCGCCCGCTCCTCGAGCGGAGTGGTCGAGATGTCGTGGCCGCCGACGACGATGTCGGCGATCGCGGGGAACTCGTCGACGCGCACCGCGTCGGTCTCGCTCGTGAGCCCGATGGGCGTCGCGACGCCCAGGGCGAGGGCGTGGATGCCGAGGGTGGCCGTGGTCGCGAGCGAGCCGCGAGCGCCGATGAACCAGGCGCCGACGTCGGCGGTGCGGCGGGTGTCCGAAGTGTTCACGCGGGGGTCCGTTCTTCGTTGAGGGACGTCGAATACCGGGTACGCACGACGGCACGTCTCCGTGGGGTCGGAGGCGTTCGAGAGGGGCGCTCCGAGGGGGATGGAGGGCGACCCGGGGGTGGTGGGGGACTCGTCGTCGAGGTGTCCTGGCCCTTCCGACAGTAGTGCGGCTTTTGCGGTATGGCAACCAAAAGATGTCGGATTAAAGAGCAATATTCGTCGTTGACTCGGCGACAGGGCGGCACTCTCGACCGCTGGACCGCAGGCCGAGCCTCTTCCTGGGTGTCAGCGCGGGTGGATTTCCCGCATCCGCGGGTGATGAAAGCGAACCAGTCGAAACGGCATCGCCAGAGCCAAATATTGTCCGGGCATGGAACTCGCCCAGCGCCTCAGAGCGCCAACATTCACCGATCGAACCTCTCGCCACCGACTCGCGGGTCTCGTCTTCAGCGTCCTCGCGATGCTGATCCTCACCCTTGGCGTCGCCCCAAGTACCGCTCACGCGGCTGCGGCTACGCGCGTCTGCGCACCGAACGGCAGATGTGTGACCACCACTCAGTACTGCCAGCCGGGATCGTCATGCTCTCGCCAGCTGTACCAAGAGGTACCCGCGGGTCAATATTGCGCAGCATCAGTGGGGTGCTTCCCCTGGAAGGGCAAGAACTATAGGTATGTCGGATATAGCGCGACGCGCGCACAAGCCGAGGCCGCCGCGAAATGTGCCGCGTCACTTGGAGTCACATGGCTGGGAGCCGTGACCGGGGGTCCCGTTGGTGTTACGGTCCTCGGAGTAGCCGTTTCTGTCTGGGGGTGCTCATCATGAGCCAGCCAACTCCGGGCGCCCGAATGGGCTCCGGCACCATCACACCCTTCGTCATCGCCGCTCTGTTCCTGGCTCTTGCCATCTGGGTTGGACTGAGCGGCTCAGTATGGGCGGTGGGTCTTGGCGCTATGACAGTCGTGTGGGTCTTCCTGGGAGTACGAGCTATTCGGCGGCGTTAGTTGCCTCGAGTCCTCGAGGAGGGGTATTCACACCACGACAGTGAATGCCCCTCCTTTTCTTCCCCTAAAACTGTCCGCATTTTCGATCAGCTCTGGCGAGGCAGCCATAAGCAGGAAGTGCGGCATCGGGCGCCCTCGCGCATCCCGTTTATCGGCCCGCACCATTGAGAGATACCGAATGCTGGACGAGCAGGAGCAGGCAGAGCTGACCGCCCTACGGGAACGAGCGTGGAGTGCGCGGGGCAGAGCGACCCCCGCGGAGATGGATCGTCTCGCCACGCTCGAGCAGAAACGCGGACAGGCTTCACCCTTAAGCCACTCCGATGCGACGTCCGATGCGGAGGCGCCGCTCAGCGAGGACGCGAGAGCTGACACGTCTCCCCCTGCGCAGCGCCCGAGACGGAATCGGCGACGACTCGTCATCATGGGCGGGGTCGGCATCGCGATCTTCGCCGTGGGCGCGCTCACCGGCAGCATCGGTTCAGGTTCGATGCGAGAGCCGAGCATCCCGGAATTCGACTGGGTTCAGACGAACGAGGACAGGATCGCGATCTACGAGGAAGGGAGCGACCCCAACATCGGCCTCGAACCGACGTCGATCCGTCTGATCGCTTCACTCGATGAGGTGCTGCTCTATCTCGGCCACCGCCAGGGGACGACGGACGTGTGCGTCGCGGCGGTCTTCTCGTCCTCGGGCGGCACGGCGTCGGTGTCGTGCGGCGAGAAGGACGTGACGACTCACCTCAGAGACGACATGTGGGTCTCCGCCGGAAACGCTGACGCCAGCGCGGATGGATCCGTTCCCGCGGGCCTCACATCGGAACGGCTGTCGGCGAGCGTCGTTCTCTACACGGCGCCGTAGCGCCCGACGCACGGCGCGCCGGCTCAGCCGCGCGCGGCGAGAGCCCGCAGCACCTCGAGCTGGTGCACCGGGCCGCCTCCTTCGTGTCCGTTCCACGGGTAGACGCGAATGCTCTTCTCACCCATGTAATGGTTGTACGCCGCATAGACGGTCGACGGTGGGCACACGGCATCGCGGAGTCCCACCGAGAAGAGGGCGGGAACCCTCGCTCGCGCGGCGAAGTTGACGCCGTCGAGGTACGAGAGAGAGCGGAACACCGCCTCTTCGTCGCCGCGCCGAGTCTGCAGGTACGCGACGATCTCGCTGTAGGGGGCGGCGTCGGTGATGGCGACCGCCCGACGCATCGCGCTGAGGAACGGGAAGTCGATCGCGGCGAACCTGAGCCCCTCGCTCAACGCCGCCGCGGCGAGCGCGATGCCCCCGCCCTGGCTCCCGCCCCACACGCTGACGCGCGTCGCGTCGATCGCCGGGTGCGACCGGACCGCATCGATCGCGAGCACCGCATCGCAGAAGACTCGGCGGTAATAGGAGTGGGACGGGTCGTCGAGGCCCTCGGTCACGCGACCGGCGACATGCGGCGCTCCGCCCACGGGGTCGGAGGTCGCCCCGGGCAGCGCGCCGCTGCTCTGCCCCCGCGTGTCCATGACCATCACCGCGAACCCCGCGGAGGGCAGCAGCGTGTGCTGGTGGGCGAGGCCGCGACCGGAGTTGTAGCCGATGTACTGCACGACGCACGGCAGAGGCCCCGAAGCCCCGCGCGGGCGCAGGAGCCACGCGCGCACCTCGTGCCCCGCGAACCCCGCGAAGACGACATCGTCGACCTCGACACCGGTCACACCGGTGTCGGCGGTGTCGAGCGGGGTGAAGCGCGCGGGCCACGACGCCGCCCTTGCCTCGCCGAGCGTCTCGGCCCAGAAGGCGTCGAAGTCGGCGGGCTCCTCTCGCGGCGGGCGGAAGGCCTCGAGGTCGGCGAGCGGCAGGTCGAACTGGGTCACGGGTTCTCCCCCTCCGCGGACGCTCGCGAGAGCACCCGGTCGATGTGCGCGTGGGTCGCGGCGAATGCCCGCGAGCGGACGGCGTCGAGTCCGCGGTACTCGCGGTGGCCGTAGGGCTGCACGTCGAGCTCCAACTCGGCACCCGGCGCCTCGTCGATCGCGTTGGCGACGGCGAACTGCCCGGGCGGGGGAACGTGACGGTCGCGTAAGGCGCATTCCACCCGCACCGGCACGCGGACGAAGGTCGCCGCCGTGGACGCGTCGAAGAAGCGCAGGACCTCGCGGGACTCAGGGTGGACCCCGACGTGAGCCCGCACACGCTCGCCGCTGCCTTCGCACGGCAGGCGCAGGCGCAGGTCGTACTGGCCGAAACTCGGCACGATCAACGTCGCCCCCACGAAACGGTCATCCCAGGGAAGAGCGAGCGCCCCGATCCCGCCGCCGAAGCTCTCGCCCACGTAGTACAACGGGATCGGTCCGGCCAGAGCTCCCAGCGCCGACCCGGCATGCCAGAGATCGACGGCGCATCGGCCGAGAACGTACTCGTCGATCGAGTGGATGCCGTGGAGCACGTGCCCGTCGGCGGGCGTCGGTGCGCCGAGTCCGGCGTTGAGCGACCCTTGCCCTCTCGCGACGGGGAAGAAGACCGCCGCATCGTCCGGGACGCGATCGAACTCGGGAACCTCGCGCCCGCCGTAGCCGTGACCGTGGACGATCCCCACCCGCGGCGGCATCCCGCCCACCGGCGTCGCGAACCACCCGCGCACGCGCAGACCGTCGGCGACGGTGTGATCGACGAGGAAGAGCGATCGCCCGTCCACGCGCCCGAGGGGCGTCATCCTCGGATCGGGGTCGACCTCGGCCGCCGCCGCCGCCCAGGCTTCCCAGCGCTCGGCGAAACCGACGGGCGGAGCGACCGGGGGCACCGCGCGAAGGGCCGGCAGCTCGAAGCCGTAATCGCCCTCCCCCGCGGGATCGGCGATGACGCCGTTCACGAGCGGGCCGCCGTGGAAGACTGGAGGCCCGAACGAGAGGAGCGATCGTGCTCGCCGCCGAACGCCGATCCCGCCTCCTGGCCGAGGTTCGCCGACAGGGAGCCGCCGCGGTTCCCGATCTGGCCGAGACCCTCGGCGTCAGCGAGATGACCATCCGGCGCGATCTCGACGTGCTGGCGGCCGACGGCCACGTCGACAAAGTCCGTGGGGGCGCTCGCACGCCGCAGCCCGGAGTCGCGGCATCCCGTGACTTCGCCACGCAGTCCCGCCGCAACGGAGACGGCAAGAGGGCCATCGCCCGCCGCGCGGCCGGGCTCGTCGAGCCGGGCATGTCGGTGGGACTGAGCGGAGGCTCCACGACGTGGGCTCTCGCGCGCGAGCTGCGCGGCATCGACGACCTGACGATCGTCACGAACTCCCTGCCCGTGGCCGACGTGTTCGCCCGCCCCGACAGGGCGGACGAGCCCTACACGCAGACGGTGGTGCTCACCGGCGGCGTCCGCACTCCCGCCGATGCACTGGTCGGTCCGGTCGCCGTCGCGTCCCTCGAGCATCTGCACTGCGACATCGTCTTTCTCGGTGTGCGCGGCCTGGACCTCACAGCGGGGCTGACGACCTCGAACCTGCTCGAGGCCGAGACCAACCGCGCCCTCGTCGCGGCGGGGGGCCGAGCGGTCGTCCTCGCCGACCACACGAAGTGGGGAGCCGTGGGGCTCACCACCATCGTTGATCTCCACGAGGTCGACCTGGTGGTCACCGACGAGGGACTCGCGCCCGACGCCGAAGAGACGCTGCGCGCGCACGTCACCGAGCTGTGGGTCGCCGCCCACAGCGACGCCTGAGACCCGCCCGCCCCCGCGCGGGGAACGGACGGCGAGAGTCGGGCTCACCGCGCCGTACTCGCTCGCGCGATCACCGTGGCATCCACCACGATGTGTCGCACCGGAACGTCCGCGCCGGGTCGAGCCGCCATCTGACGCTCGAGCTCGGTGAACGCCGCTTCGACGATCCCGTGATCGTCGGGTGCTACCGACGAGAGCGCAGGGACGGAGAACTGCGCGGCGTGCACGTTGTCGATGCCGATCACCGCGACGTCGCTCGGCACCGCCCGCCCGCGCTCGTGCAGAGCCGCGAGCACGCCGAAAGCGACGGAGTCGTTGGAGCACACCACGCCGTCGTACGCGACGCCCGAGGAGTGGAGTCGGCCCAGCGCCGCCGCACCCTCTTCGGAGGTGAACGCATCGACCGCGACGATGAGCTCCGGGTCGTCGGCCAGGCCCAGGCGCGACACGGCGTCGCGGTACCCGGCGAAACGCTGGTCGGCGGCATCCGAGGGGCGTGACACGCGAGGTCCGAGGAACGCGACCCGGCGGCACCCGGCGTCGGCGAGATGCGCGGTCGCCAGGTCAGCCGTGCGGCGGTTGTCGATCGAGACGTGCGTGAAGGGGCTCACCGCGATGTGCTCACCGAGGAGCACGAGCGGTCCCGGATCCGTACGCCGGGTGAGGTCCCCGACCGTCAGAGACCGCGGGATGTGGATGAGGCCGTCGGTCTCGGGCAGCCCCACCCCGTTCGCGACGTCGATCTCGCGCTGATGGTCGCCCTCGGTCTGCTGGATGAGGATCGACAACCCGCGCGCCTCGGCCCCGCGCGCCAGCAGGGTCGTGAGCTCGGCGAAGTAGGGCTCCTCGAGATTGGGCACGGCGAGCGCGATGATCCCGGTGCGCTGTCGGCGCGAGAGCGGCGAGATCCGCCGCGTGGCCGAAGGCGTGTCGGTCATGGCGGGACTCCTCGTCGAGGACCGGGCGGCGCTCGCGCGCGCCGCCGAGCGGTCTGTTCTGGGGGCTACGGTATCGCGCGGCATGTCACTCCTGGACACGGAAGGCCACGATGCGGGCCTCCGGAGCGCCGTGGGTCGCCGTCACGACCACGCGGGCGGCGTCGATCGCGCCCATTCCGGTGAAAAGCGGGTGGCTGCGCCGGCGGCGACGGTTGTCCGCCACGGTCGCGACCTCGGTCCACTCCCCGGACCCAGCCACCTGGACCTCGACCCGGTACGTGTTGACGAGCGAGGGCATAACGAGGTGCGGATCGCGGTGATGGTGAAGGGTGTTCAGCTCGATGTCAGGGTCGTCGTCGAAGACCAGCACGATCTCGCGCGCAACGACGGGCCGGTCCCATTCGAGCCGCAGCCACGCCTCTGCCTCGGTCACCGGTGCCGAGGCCCACAGGTTCGGTCCGCCGAAGGGGCGCTGGTATCCACCGACCGCGCGCTCCGGTGCCAACGCCTCCGATGCGGTGGGAACGCGGAACTGAACCGACCGCCCCCGCAGCGGCTTCGTCGGCCACTGCACCAGCAGCTCGTCGAGGCTCACCTGCACGTTCTGATCGTCGGCGTCCGAGGTGTGGACCAGAGTCAGAACGCCGGGAGGCAGCTCGTCCGTCACGAAGAGGGTGACCCCGGGCTGGGCGCGGACGACGATGACGGCGTTCGCCGGAGTCTCGGGTTCCCAGCGCACCGGAGCGTGCACCCACCTCGCTTCTCCCGCGGCCACGGTCACCGTGACGGCATGCTCGAGGTGTTCGGGCACGACGTTCTGCGCGAGCCCCGTCGACCACACCTCGACCACGAGGTCCACGTCCCGCTCGGCGGCGACACGCACCTCGAACCCGTCGAGACGCGGGTGAACGGGAACGACGATGCCGACATCGTCGGTGAGCGGATGCGGACGGGCGACCGCCGTGTCGCTCGGGCCGAGTCCCGCCCGCACGCCCGAAGCCGAGACGCGGGCGGAGAGGGAGAGGTTCGCCGGATCGGCATCGACGACGCCGATCAGCGGGGCGTCCTGACGCAGCAAGAGCTGACGGAGCTCCTCGCGGTGGTTCTCGTAAAGCCCCCGCGGGGTCGTGCGACGGGCGAGGACGAGGGATGCCGCGGTCCCGGCCGCCTCGCCCATCGCCGCGCAGGTGGCCATCACGCGCGCGGCCCCGAACGCGATGTGCGTGGCGGAGATGTCGCGCCCGGCCATCAGGAGGTTCTCGACGTCGGCGGAGTACAGCGAGCGGAACGGAATCTCGAAGACCCCGTTCGAGAAACGTTGGACGGCGCCCGCACCGGTCGCGTACATGCCCTCCTTGGGGTGCAGGTCAATCGACCAGCCACCGAAGGCCACGCCGTCGTCGAAGCGCGTCTGTTCGATCACGTCGCGCTGGTGCAGCGTGTAGTCGCCGACGAGGCGGCGGTACTCGCGCTTGCCGGGCACGTTGCCGATCCACTCGAGATCGAGATTCTCGGCGTCGAACTCGCCCGAGTTCTTGATGTGGTCCCAGATGCCCAGGATCACCGAGCGCAGCTCGTCGCGGATGCGCTCGTTGTCGTGGACGATGTCGAGCTCACCGCCCCACTCGATCCACCAGTAGTGCGCGCCGCTGTCACCGCTGCGGATGATGCGCGATGACGGGATCGGGGTCTCGACGATCGACTTCGCCGAATCGGGGGCGACGAAGCGCACCGGGTGCCCCACGTCCTTCGTGTAGAACAGCAGCGTCGAGCCGAGGAAAGTGCGCTCGGCCTCTTCCGGCGCCCAGTCCTCGTCGAACTCCCCGCGCGATTCCTTGCCGAGCCGCGCCCGCGCCCCGGCGAGGTGACCGACGAGCCCATCACCGGTGCAGTCGAGGAAGACCGGGGCGACGAAGCGCGTCTCGGTCTCGGCTCCCATGGTCCACCCCGTCACCGACTCGATGCGACGCGCCCCCTCGGGGCCCGTGGCGACCACGTCGCGGACATCGGTATTGAGGTACAGCGAGATGTTCGGCTCGGCGCGCACGGCATCCAGCACGACATCGTCCCAGTGGATGGGGTTCCCGTCGGGATTGCGGTACTGGTTCTCGAGGTACAGCTCACCGATGATCCCGTTCTCGCGAGCCCAGCGTTGATTGCCATGCGCCGTCGCCCCGCACACCCAGACCCGGACCTCCGACGAGGAGTTCCCGCCCAGCACCGGTCGGTTGTTGATGAGGGCGACGCGTCGGTCGAGCCGGGCGGCGGCGATGGCGGCGGCGACTCCGGAGAGCCCACCGCCGACGACGACCACGTCGTAGTCGGCCGTGTGTGAACGCATACTGCGGGTGTCCTTCCTGGGGACGCGGGGGCGTCCGAGTGTCGTGCGAGGGGAGGTCGATGGGCTCAGTCCACGGCGATCGCCTCGATCTCGAAGACCCGTGCGACGTCGGTGGTGGATGCCGAGGGGTCGCTGATCAGCAGGCGCACCCCGTCCGCGACGGCTCCCGTGGCCGGGATGCTCACCAGGCGTTGCGTGTTCCCGGCGACGGAACCGATGCTCGTCCAGCCCGCCGCGGTGTGCACCTGCACCTCGAACGAACGGAGGACGGCCGCTGAACCTGTGTCCGCGCTGTATCCGCTCCGCACGCGCACCTCGTGGAGCGCCGCCGCAGCGAAGTCCACCGAGATCCACGGAGTGGAGTCACCCGCCGCCGAGATCCATCGGCTGGCGTCGGTGCAGACGCCGTCGACGGCGAGGGATGGGCCCGTGTCGGACCGCAGGCTCGACGAGGCTGTCGCCGTGGCACCGAGAGCCACATTGACCCCTCCCGGGTCATCGCGGAGGTCGGTGACGAGGGCCGAGAGGGAGGTGGCGGGCCCCACTGCGGCGTCGCGCGGGACAACCGCCCGCGCGAGCCGGGCGGGAGCCGCGGCCGGCACCGAGAGGTACACGACGTCGGCGTCGTCGGTCGACCGCGTCTGGACGCGCAGACGCTGCTGCCCGAGGCGCGATTCGCCGATGCCGGCGAAGATCCACGACGATGCGGCGTCATCACGTTCAGCGACGACGGCACGGCTGCGCACCTCGCCGCACACCTGAGCGGTGACGACGGTGTAGAGCCGAGTCGTCGTCCCCGCCCGGGTCACGTCGACCGCTGCCGAGGTGGCGACGCCGTCGCCGAGGGCCGCGGTGTCGAGGACCTTCTCATCGACCCATCCCGAGCCGTCCCACCGCGCGAAATGCGCGTCGTAGGCCGAGCGATCCGCCTCGACGAATCGGTAGGCGACCCCCGCGAGAGCAGAACCGTCGAGGGCGAGCTTGGCCGACTGCACCGCGGGGGTGTAGCTGCGGATGCTTTCGCCGGGCACGAAGGGGCGCCAGACGACCGATCCCGCCGTGGCGGGGGTGATCGGGGCGACCAGCGTGGCGCCCGCGGCGTCCGTGAGCGATCCCGTCGCGGGGTCGTAGACGGCGTACGAGCCGAGATGCCGCGCCGGGTCGGCGGGGAACGGACCCCACTCCCACAGCACGTGGACCCGACCGTCGGGCGACACCTCGAGGTCGTCGGGGTAGAAGGAGTACCCCTTCGCCGCGGCGATCGACGTCTCTCGCGTCCACGCACCGGCAGCGCGGTCGTAGCGATACAGCACGCCCTCCCGTGCCCCGTCGGCATCCGTACCGGTTCGCACCAGCACCCAGGCGTCGCCGTCTGCTCCGCGCGCCGTGACCGGGTAGGTGATGTCGACGTCGAGGTCGGGCATGGTCGCGGTCCGGTCGACCATCGTGCGGACGTCGCCCGCGGTGTCGGAGCGGAAGTAGTTCCACTGCTCGTTGTGCATCGAGACGAAGGCGTGGATGATCCCGTCGCCGTCGACGACGATGGACGGTTGGTTGTGACCGTTGTCGTCCACGAAGGTGACGCACGCCGTCTGCGCCGAAGCACGGAGGCACCCTTCGGTCCACGCACCATCCGCGGAGCGAGAGGCGAGGTGCACCTCGTGTCGAGCAGCCTGGGCGGCCGGGGCGTTGAAGGCGAAGAACGTCGTCTCGCCGACCACGTCGAGGGGATTCCACCATGCCGCCTGGTTCGATGAGTCGACGGCGAAGGGGAGCTCTTCGACGGTCGTCGCAGAGCTCACGGTCGCCGACGCCGAGGGCGCGACGATGAGCCCGAGGGCGAGCGCCGCGACGGCGACCGCGCTCCCCCCGCGGAAGATCCTCATCTCAACCGACCAGCTTCTGCGCGGCCTCGCCGGCCTGCTTCATGGCGTCCTTCGGCGAGGCGGACCCGATCAGGACGGCCTGCACGCGATCGGCGATCGCCGACTCGATCTGCGAGTAAGCGGTGAACTTCCACAGCGGGTTCGAGCTTGCGGTCGCGGTGATGCGCTCGCTGAACTGAGCGCCGAAAGCGTCGGAGGCGACCTCCGACGACGACAGCGCCTCGGTCGTCGCGGGCGGCAGACCGCGCATCGCGTAGTCGGCGAGGATGGCGTCGAGGTCGCTCGTGGCGTACTGGGCGAAGTCGCCCGCGGTCGCAGCACCGGTGCCGTTGACGACCGCGATCGCGCCGCCCCAGACGAGGGCGCGCGGGGTGTCGCCCTTCTTCAGCACGGGACGCGACACCGGCGCGAGTTTGGTGGCGAGGTTCGCATCCGGCGACTCCTTGGTCACCGCTCCGCGGCCCACCGGGGCGTCGTCGTACATCGCGGCACGTCCCTGGGCGAACAGGCTGCGGGCGTCGAAGCGGTCGACGTCGGCGGCGATGAGGCCCTGGTCGTAGAGGCCCTTGTACCAGGTGACGGCCTCGACGCTGGCGTCGTCGCCGATCGTGATGGTGTCTCCGTCGACGAGTGGGCTGCCGAAGGTCTGCATCCAGATGAGGATGTCCTTCAGCTGCGCGGCCTTGGTCGACGCGGCGTAAGGGATGAGTCCCCCGCCGAGCCCCTTCAGCGAGACGAGGGCCTTCTCGAACTCGTCGACCGTCGTCGGGAACGCGTCGGCCGACAGGCCCGCCTTGCCGAGGGTCTCGGAGTTGGCGATCAGGCCGATTGCGCCGATGGTCCACGGCAGGGCGTATTGCACGCCGTCGAACGTGGCCGCCTGCAGAGCCGACGAGGTGTATCCGCGGCCGGATGCCAACGCCGAGACGTCCTGCAGCTTCCCGGTGGCCGCGAGACTGCCGAGCCACGCGACGTCGACGTGCGCGGCGCCGGTGAACTGCCCGCCGGTCACCTGCAGCATGAGCTGGTTGATGTACTCGTTGTACGGGAAGGCGGTGCGCTTGACCGCGATGCCCTTGGCCTTCTCGTACGACGAGAGCGTGCCTTCGAGCGCCGGCTTGGCGGACTCCTCGGTGAGGGACCAGGAGGCGAACGCGAAATCGGTGGGGTCGGTGCCGTTCAGTCCCGCCGCGCCGGCGGCGGGGCCGCTGCTTCCGGTGGGGACGCATCCGGCGAGGGCGGCGGCCGCGGCACCGATGCCGAGGAACTGCAGCGCGCGACGGCGCGTGATGAGTGGGTTGGGCAGAGACGTAGACATAGGTGTCCTCCTTGACAGGGCGAGCAGAGAGAGAAGTCGGGGTCAGCCCTTGACGGCGCCGGCCGTCATACCGCTGACCAGGTACCGCTGCAGCAGCATGAACGCCACGGCCACGGGGAGCGACACCACGAGCGATGCCGCCATGAGTTCGGGCCAGGCGGTGGCCGCCTCGCCGACGTAGGTGTTGACGAGTCCGGGCGGGAGCGTCTGCTTGTCGGGACCGGCGAGCGTCAGGGCGAAGATGAAGTCGTTCCAGCCGCGGACGAAGGCGAACAGTCCGGCGGCGACGAGCCCGGGGGCCGCCAGCGGCAGCACGATCGAGTGGATGGTGCGCAGCCGCGAGGCGCCGTCGACGCGGGCGGCCTCGATGAGCTCGTCGGGGATGGTGTCGAAGAAGCCCTTCAGCATCCAGACGCACAGCGGCAGCGTGAAGGTTGTGAACGACAGCACGAGAGCGGTGTAGGTGTTGAGCAGGCCGTAGGCGCTGAACACGCTGTAGAGGGTGACCAGCAACAGGGCCTGCGGGAACATCTGCGAAGCCAGCACGAAGTACATCAGCTGCCGGCGACCGCGGTAGCGGAACTTCGAGAACGAGTAGCCCATGTAGGCCGACACGATCACCGAGAGCAGGGCCGTGATGACCGAGACGATCACGCTGTTCTGCAGGTAGGTGAACAGCTGCGGGTTGGAGGTCAGCGAAATGTAGGCGTCGAAGGTGATCTCGGTGGGGAACAGCTTCGGCGGGTACGAGAACACCTGATCGCGAGGGGTGAGCGAGGTCGCGAGCAGCCAGTAAACCGGCAGCAGCGCGAACCCGCCGCACACGATCAGCGCGGCCCATGACGCGAGGCGCACGCCCGGACGATCGGAGCGCAGGCCTGAGCTCTGGCGTCGGCGGCGACGCGCGGGAGCGTCGACGACGACGGGCGGGGCCTCGGGGGCGGGGGCGACGGTGGGGAGGGCGGTGCTGGTCATCGCTTCTCACTCCTCTCGGAGAATCGGACGTAGACGACGACGAGCGCCATCAGCAGGACGAGCCACAGCAGGCCGAGCGCGCCGGCGCGGCCGAGGTCGAAGCCGTGGAAGGCGGTCTCGTACACCGAGGTGGCGAAGGTCTCGGTGGAGCCGGCGGGGCCGCCGCCGGTGAGCACGTAGATGATGTCGAAGTGCTGGAAGTTCCAGATGAACTCCAGCAGCAGCACCAGGCCGATGATCCCGCCGATCTGCGGGACGGTGATCGAGAAGAAGCGGCGGACCGTTCCCGCGCCGTCCATCTCGGCGGCTTCGTGCAGCTCGCGCGGCACGGTCTGCAGGCCCGCAAGGAGCATGACCATCATCCAAGGGAAGGACTGCCAGGTCTTGGCGACGATCACAGCGAACATCGCGGTTCCGGGCTGCGCGAGCCAGGCCTGGGGCGAGACCCCGAGCGGTTCGAGGATCGCGTTCATGACGCCGTAGTTGGCGTTGAAGATCCACATCCACAGGAACGACACCACGACGCCTGGCACGAGCCAGGGGATGAGCATCAGGCCGCGGAACACCTTCGACCCGCGAATCTGCGTGTTCAGCGCGAGCGCGAGGGCGAATCCGATCACGAAGGGGGCGATGGTCGTGCCCAGGGTGAAGACGAGCGTCTGTCCGAGCAGGCGAAGGAAGTCGTCCTGCAGCACGTCGGCGATGTTATGGAAGCCGACGAACTCGCGCCCGGGCAGCACGAGACTCTGCTTGAAGAACGCGGTGACCAGCGCCGAGACGAGGGGGTATGCGACGACGACCGCCATGAGCGCCATGCCCGGCACCACCAGCAGCACGGCGAACATCCCGTTTCCGAGACGCTCGGGCCGACTGGCCCGACGTGCGTTTTTGTTTGCTTGTGTGCTTTTTTGTGTGTCTAGAGTCGTCACGTCGATGTGCGCTTTCCTCGGCGATGAGGGACCAGGTGGCCCGATCGAGGCGGTTTATCCCGCTTTCGGCGACTTCAGCTTCGCCGGTCAGCGCGACGAGGTCAATTCGCGCGAGTAACGCTTAGATCACGACGTGTGAGTAATGAGTATTTTTGTTATTTCACATGTTCGAACGAGTGCGCACGTCGACGAACAGCCCCGCGCGGTCAGACGCGACACGGGATGCGCGCATCGAGCCACGCCAGCAGATCGGCGCGCACCGCCGCCTGCTCGCGCTCGGCGAAGATCTCGTGCCGCGCCCCGGGATACACCAGGGTCATCACGTCGGTCAGGCCCGACCGCCGCCGGTACGCGTCGGCGAGGCGGTGCACGCTGCGGGGGCCGCCCACGGTGTCATCGCGCCCCACCATCAGCAGCATCGGCACGTCGCGGCCGAGGTCGCGTCGAGGGCGCCCTAGCAGCTTGAGCGTCTCGAGGGGGCCGAACAGCCGCGCGAGGGGCGTCGACGTGGTCAGAGGATCGGCGACGAAGTCGCGGCCCACCTGCTCGTCGCTCGAGAGCCACTGCATCCCGGAGCCGCCGAGGTGCTTCCACGGGGCGTTGAGGTCACCCGCGTTCAGCGAGCCGGGCAGCCGCAGCGCCGAACCTGTCATCACGACGGCATCGAAGGCCTCAGGATGCCGGTCGAGCAGCATCTGCGCGAGGAACGAACCCCACGAGTGCCCGAGCAGCACGAGCGGAAGCGCCGGGTGCTCCTCGCGGATACGCTGCGTGAGCGTCCAGACGGCATCGCGAGCGGCACCGAGGCCGCCCGGGCCGAGTCGGCCGAGCTTGCCGTGGTCGCCGCCCCATTGACGCAGCCCCGTGCGCCCGTGACCGCGATGGTCGTCGGCGTAGACCGAATACCCGGCCGCGACGAGCGCGTCGATCAATGCGCCGTAGCGTCCGGCGTGCTCGCCCACGCCGTGCAGCAGCTGCACGACCGCGCGGGGCTGGGGCGCCTCGTAGACGTCGTACACGATCGGGATGCCGTAGGCGTCGACGTACTCGGGCATGGGGGGAGTCTAGGGCGGCGGCCTCGGTGAAGAGGCGCTCCGCCATTCCGTTAGCAAGGCTAATGAGATACCCTGACCGTCAGGAACATGAATGACCGCGTCGACGAATCCCCCCTTCCCGACCTGAATTCTGACCACAGCGCCGCAGCCTCCGAGCTGCGGATGGCCACGTTTCGGCTGGCACGTCGCCTTCGGGCGCAGCGCGCCGTCGATACGATGAGCGACGGGCAGTTCGCCGTCCTCGCGGCCCTCACGGTGCACGGCGCGCACACGCTCGGCCAACTGGCCGACCGTGAGCGCGTCACCGCGCCGTCGATGAACCGCACGGTGTCGCTCCTCGAGGAGGCGGGGTACCTCACCCGCATTCCCGACGAGCTTGACCGACGCCGCGTGACGATCGACCTCACCGACCTGGGGCGTCGGATCGTCGACGAGACGGTCCGACGCCGAGACGCCTTCGTCGAGGAGGCGCTCGCCGATCTCACCCCCGAGGAACGACAGGTGCTGGCCCGCGCCACGACGATCATGAGGAAGGTGGCCGACAGATGAGCACGTCGATGTTCCGGTCGCTGTCGATCTTCAACTACCGCGTCTGGTTCATCGGAGCACTCGTCTCGAACGTCGGCGCCTGGATGCAGTCCACGGCCCAGAACTGGGTCGTCCTCACCCAGTTGACCGACAACGACGCCGCCGCCATGGGCGTCACCATGGCCCTGCAGTTCGCTCCCCCGCTGCTGCTGGTGAGCGTGACCGGGTGGGTCGCCGACCGATTCGATCGCCGCAAGCTCATCATGTGCACGCAGAGTGCCTTGCTGCTGCTCGCCGTGTCGCTCGGCATCCTGCTGCTCAGTGGGGCGATGACCCTGCCGTTGATGTTCGGTTTCGCGCTGGCCCTGGGTGTCGTCACGGCGTTCGACAACCCGGCGCGGCAGGCCTTCGTCTCCGACCTCGTCTCGCAGGAGAACGCCTCCAACGCCGTGGCGCTGAACGCCGCGTCCTTCAACATGGCCCGCCTGATCGGCCCTGCCGCCGCCGGCGTCATGATCGTGCTCGTCGGGACGGGGTGGGTCTTCCTCGTCAACGCGTTCACCTTCCTCGCCATGCTCGCGGCGCTGTTCGTCATGCGTCCACACGAGCTCGTCGCCCGCCACCGCCGCGGCGGTCCCGCTCGCCTGGCCGACGGCTTCCGCTACGTCGCGCGGCGCCCCGATCTGGTGGTCATCTTCGTGATGGTCTTCCTCTTGGGCGCCTTCGGCATGAACTTCCCGATCTTCGCCTCGACCATGGCGCTCGAGTTCGGGCGCGGCGCCGACGGCTTCGGCCTTCTGAGCTCTTTCGTCGCGATCGGCTCGCTCGCGGGTGCCCTGCTGGCCGCACGACGCGAACGCGCGAGGATGCGGGTGGTGATCGTCGGCTCGGGCGGCTTCGCCGTGGCATCCACCCTCTCGGTCTTCGCCCCGAGCTACGGGGCGTACGCGGCCACGCTCGTGCTGACCGGATTCTGCGTGGTCACGACCCTGACGACCGCGAACGGATACGTGCAGACCACGACCGACCCCGTGCTGCGCGGTCGCGTGCTCGCGCTCTACATGGCGATCCTGCTCGGCGGAACCCCGGTGGGCGCACCGATCGTGGGCGCCGTGGCCGCGGAGTTCGGCCCGCGCGTGGCCATCGCCCTGGCCGCGGTCGTCGCGTTCACCGCCTGCGGCATCGGCGCGACCTGGACGGCGATGTCGGGTCGCCTGCACCGCCACGAGACCAAGCGGTTCCGCCTCACGCTCGACGAGACGCGACCGATCGCGACCGTCGCGCCCGAGCCCGAGGACTTCAGCGACGAGGTCGCGGGGACGACGCCGATCCCCCTGCCCCCGGGAGAACGCGCACCCCGAGCGACGCCCCGCCCGCGGCACGGCGCCTGAGCGTCTCTGCCCGCCGCCGCGAGGGGGTGTTTTCGCGTGCGCGCAAGCCCTCCCGTACAGCGATATAGCTAGATAAGCTAGCGACATGAGTGAGAAATTGGCCGGGCGCCGCTGGGCGGGGCTCGTCTTCATCAGCATCGCCGTGTCGCTGATCATCGTCGACTCGACGATCGTCAACGTCGCCGTGCCCTCGATCGTCGAAGAGCTGAAGATCTCGTCGACCGAGGTGCAGTGGGTCCAAGAGGCCTACACCCTCGTCTTCGCGTCGTTCCTGCTGGTCTTCGGCAGCCTGGCCGACCGCTTCGGGCGCCGCCGCCTCATGCTGCTGGGCGTCGTCATCTTCGCCGCGGCCTCGATCGCCGCAGCCCTCGCCCCCACCGGCGGCCTGCTCATCGCGTCGCGACTGGTCCAGGGAGTCGGCGGCGCGATGATCCTGCCGACGACCCTGTCGATCATCAACGCCACCTTCCGCGGCCGGGAGCGCGGCATCGCCTTTGCCGTGTGGGGCTCGACGATCGGTGGCATGGCGGCGGTCGGCCCCCTCCTCGGCGGCTGGCTCACCACCGCGTTCTCGTGGCGGTGGGCCTTCGGCATCAACATCCCCCTCGGTGTCATCATCGTGATCGGCGTCGCCCTCACCGTCGCGGAATCCCGCAGCGAAAAGGTCCAACGCATCGACGGGGTCGGCGCCCTGCTCTCTGTCCTCACGATGGCCCCGCTCGTCTTCGGCCTCATCGAGGGCCGCACCTACGGCTGGTGGACCGTCGATCAGGTCCCCTCGCTCGGGGGTTGGACCTGGCCCTTCTCCCTCTCGCCCGTTCCGGTCGCTTTCACCGTGGCCCTGATCGCCCTCGCTGCGTTCATCGCATGGGGCCTGCGCCGCCAGCGCGCCGGGCTGTCGACGCTGCTCGCGTTCAACCTCTTCCGCATCACGTCCTTCCGCAACGGCAACATCGCGGCGGCCGTCGTCTCGCTCGGCGAGTTCGGCATCATCCTCGCGCTTCCCCTCTGGCTGCAGTTCGTCGTCGGCTTCGATGCCCTGCAGACCGGTCTGCTGCTGCTCTCCCTGGCCATCGGCTCGTTCGTGGCGAGCGGGGTCGCGGGCGCCCTCAGCGGTCGAGTCGCCCCCGTCTGGGTCGTGCGCGGCGGCCTCCTCGCCGAGATCATCGGCGTCGCAGGCGTCGCCTTCACCATCGGGCCGGATGCCACCTGGGGACCGCTCATCCCCTTCCTCTTCGTCTACGGACTCGGTGTGGGCCTGGCGACCGCGCAGCTCACCGGGGTCGTCCTGGCCGACGTGCCGCCCTCCGCGAGCGGCCAGGCCTCCGGCACGCAGTCGACCTCTCGTCAGCTCGGCGCAGCGCTCGGCGTCGCGATCCTCGGCACCGTGCTCTTCTCGACCACGGCGGGGGTGTTGGCATCCACCCTCGACGATCGCGGGATCCCCGCGGCTGCGCGCGATCAGGTGGTCTCGCAGGTGGTCGACAGCGCGGGAGCCGCGATCGCGGGCCTCGGCGCCTCGCCCGACACCCAGGATCTCGCCGTCGATGCGCGGGCAGCCTTCAGCGACGGCACCCGCGCCGCGGCGTTCACCGCGGCCGCGTTCCTCACGCTGGGTCTCGCGTCGACCCTGACCCTCGGCGCGGGCGCGCGACGGCGCGAGGGCAGCGAGGCGCACGCCGCGTAGTCCATTCAGAAGAATGGATGCCATGGACGCGGCGGGCTTGTCAAGCCAGAGGCCCGACCCGACCCCCGCCACTCCGCTCCCCTATCTTTCGTGTGTCCGATACGCACACCGATCTCGTGGGGAGATCCATCATGCCGAAGTTCACTCGCCGTTCCTCTCGTATTGCCACCGCGATCGCTCTTCCTGCGGCTGTCGTCGCAGCGGGCATCCTGGTCTCGACGAGCTCGTACGCCGCCTTCTCCGACACCACCTCGAACGAACAGAACAGCTGGCGGGCGGGGACCGTCCAGCTGAACGACGACGACGCCGGTCGTGCCCTGTTCACCGCGGGGAACGCCAAGCCCGGCGACGGAGGGACGAACTGCATCGCCGTCACCTCGACCGGAACCCTGGCCTCGCAGGTCCGCCTCTACGCCGCCGACTTCACGCAGAGCGAGGGCCTGGCCGACCACCTGATCCTGCGCGTCGAGCAGGGTACCGGCGGCGGCTACGGCACGTGCAACGGCTTCACGGGCGAGAGCACCGTCTTCGACGGCCGTCTCTCCGGCTTCGCCGGCGCGCACTCGTCGTTCGGCTCGGGAGCCGCGACCTGGAACCCGAGCGGCGCGGGAAGCGAGGCGCGTACGTTCCGCATCTCGTGGAAGCTCGCCGACGACGCGCCGAACACGGTCCAGGGCGGCACCGCGTCGACCTCGTTCGTCTGGGAAGCGCAGAACAGCTGAGCCGATGCGCTCTCGTCGCATCCTCCTCCTCGCGGGGGTGGCGGCGGCGCGGGCGGTCGTGACGCTGGTGCTCGCACTGGCCTTCTGGGCGGCGGCTCCCGTCGCCCTGGGGTGGCTGCCGACCACCGTGATGACGGCGTCGATGACGCCCGCTATCCAGGTGGGAGACGTCGTCGTGTCGCGACCCGTTCCGCGTGAGGCCCTCCTCCCCGGACGCGTCGTGCTCGCGACCGACCCCGACTGGGTCGACCGCCTGCGCCTGCATCGCATCGACCACCTCGATGATCAGGGCGCCCTCGTCACGAAGGGCGACGCCAATCCGGGCGTCGATTCCACACCGCTGCACCCCGACGCCGTCCTCGGCGTCGGGGTGCTCCGGGTGCCGTGGATCGGTCTGCCCATCACGTGGCTCCGCACCGGCGATGCCGTGCCGCTCGCCGCCACCGTCGCCGGCTTCGCCCTGTGCCTCGCCGTCGCGCTGCGCCGGGGCGTAGACGACGACCCCGACGAACCGACCCCGCCGCACGACGACGCCGCCCACGCCCAGCCGCTCACCCGCCGTGCCCTCCGCGCCCGGGCCTCCCGGTCGCGTCGGGTGGGGCGCGCGCTCGGGTTCGCGGTCGCGTTCGCGATCGCGGGCGTCACCGTGAGCACTCCAGCCTCGGCCTCGTTCAGCGATCCCTCCTCGGCATCCGGAACCGTCGCCGCCGGCCGCGTGTCCCCTCCCCGGGCGCTGGGCTGCTACAACGACGGCGGGGCCGTGGTGACCTGGGCGTACGAGGGGTGGGAGCCCCGGAGCTTCGATCTGCTCGTCAACGGCCGCGTCGTGGCCAGCGGCATCCCCCCGTGGGCCCGCGCCGCTCGCGTCCCGAACGACGGTTCGTACTCGCTGTTCCGCACCGACCGGGTGACCGTGCGCACGAATATCGGCGAACAGTGGTCGGCCGAGTCGGGCGAGAGCGCGCCCGTCGGCGGCGTGCTCTTCGGGTTCGGCCGGCCGTACTGCCGGTGACCCGGGGGCGGTGCGCCGGGTGCGCATCCTCGGGGATCTGCACAAGCTCAGTGGCATCCGCCCCGATGTGGCTGAGAGTCCGCGAATCACTGAGGTTGTGAAAACCCGCTCGCGCCCGCGCCCTCGCGCATCCTCAGCGATTTGCACAGACTCAGCGGCATCCGCCCCCTCCCGCCTGAGGATGCGCGAATCGCTGAGGTTGCGGCTGCCGCGCGTCCAGCCACGGCACAAGCTCAGCAATCTGCACAAACTCAGCGGCATCCGCCCGCTCTCGCCTGAGGTTGCGCGAATCGCTGAGATTGTGAAACCGCGGCACAAGCTCAGCAATCTGCACAAACTCAGCGGCATCCGCCCCCTCCCGCCTGAGGATGCGCG
>NZ_VTQH01000001.1:744109-1741041 GCF_008763945.1 Microbacterium testaceum StLB037 | reverse complement strand
CGCGCCTCCAGCCACGGCACAAGCTCAGCAATCTGCACAAACTCAGCGGCATCCGCCCCCTCCCGCCTGAGGATGCGCGAATCACTGAGGTTGCGGCTGCCGCGCCTCCAGCCACGGCACAAGCTCAGCAATCTGCACAAACTCAGCGGCATCCGCCCCCTCCCAGCTGAGGATGCGCGAATAACTGAGGCTGCACGCCCACCGGCGTCACACGCGCGCGTCGACCCCCACGCCCTCGACCGGCACGAGACGCGTCAACTGCGTGACGTGGCGGGGCTCGAGCTCGGCGAGCGACGAGACGCCGAGCAGGGTCATGGTCCGCTCGATCTCGCTGCGCAGGATCGCGATCGTGCGGTCGACGCCCTGGCGCCCGCCGGCCATGAGGCCGTAGAGGTAGGCCCGGCCGATCAGGGTGAACTTCGCGCCGAGGGCGATGGATGCCACGATGTCGGCGCCGTTCATGATGCCGGTGTCGACCATGACCGTGGCGTCCTTGCCGACCTCGCGCACGACCTTCGGCAGCAGGTGGAAGGGGATGGGCGCGCGGTCGAGCTGGCGGCCGCCGTGGTTCGACAGCACGATGCCGTCGACGCCCTGGTCGACCAGGCGCGCGGCATCCGTCACGTTCTGCACGCCCTTCACGACGATCTTGCCGGGCCACATGCCGCGGATCACGTCGAGGTCGTCGTAGCTGATCGTGGGGTCCATCGCGGCGTTCAGCAACTCGCCGACGGTGCCGCCGGTGGTGCTGAGCGAGGCGAACTCGAGCTTGGGGGTGGTGAGGAAGTCGATCCACCACCACGGGCGCGGAATCGCGTTGACGATCGTGCCGACCGTCACCTGCGGCGGGATCGAGAAGCCGTTGCGCTTGTCGCGCAGGCGGGCGCCGGCGATCGGGGTGTCGACGGTGAACTGCAGGGTGTCGAAGCCGGCCTTGGCTGCGCGCTCGACGAGACCGTACGAGATGGAGCGGTCTTTCATCACGTACAGCTGGAACCAGTTACGACCGTAGGGGTTGGCCGCCTTGACATCTTCGATGGACGTGGTTCCCAGGGTCGAGAGCGTGAACGGGATGCCGGCGGCTGCCGCCGCGGACGCCCCCGCGGTCTCACCCTCGGTCTGCATGAGACGCGTGAAGCCCGTGGGCGCGATGCCGAAGGGAAGGGCGGAGGGGCCCCCGAGGATCTCGCACGAGGTGTCGACGTCGGCCGCGGGACGCAGGATGTCGGGGTGGAACTCCACGTCTTCGAACGCGCGACGGGCGCGGTCGAGCGAGAGCTCGCCCTCGGCGGCACCGTCGGTGTAATCGAACGCCGCCTTGGGCGTGCGGCGCTTGGCGATCGCGCGCAGGTCGGCGATCGTCAGCGCGGCGTCGAGGCGGCGCTTGCGCGCGTCGAGCTCGGGCTTCTTGAACTGCATGAGCTCGAGGAGCTCGCCGACCTTGGGGAGCTGTCGCTGAACCATGGGGACCCTCTCGTCGGTGTGGTCAGACCACATCGTACGCCCGAGAGGGCCCCCTGGCCAGGGTCAGTGCGCGGGCATCGCCTCGGCGCCCTCGACCTGCTTCGGCGTTCGCACGAACGCCGCGAGCACGATCACCGCCAGCGACAGGCAGGCCGCGACGAAGAAGGCGGTGTGGATGCCGGAGGCCGTGGCATCCACCGTCGAAGCGCCCTCGTTCGCCACGGCAGTAGCGGCACCCACCGTCATGAGCGTCACGAACACCGCGGTCCCGGCCGCGCCCGCGAGCTGCTGCACGGTCGAGACGATCGCCGAGCCGTGGGGGTAGAGCGCACGCGGGAGCGATCCGAGGGCCGAGGTCATGAGCGGGGTGAACATGAACGCCAGCCCCAGGCTGAGCACGCAGTGGACCGCGATGACCAAGCCGATGGGGGTCGAGGTCGACAGGGTCGCGAAACCCCACAGGGCGAGGCTGGCCACGACGGCACCGGGCAGGACCAGCGGGCGGGCGCCGAACCGGTCGAACAGGTTACCGACGACAGGCGCCATCAGGCCCATCACCAGACCGCCGGGGAGCAGCATCAGACCGGTCGGGAGGGTGCCGAGGCCGAGCACGTTCTGAAGGTAGAGCGGCAACAGGATGAGGACTCCGAACAGGGTTGTCATCGCCACGATGACGAGGATCACGGCGACCGTGAACGTGGAGTGACGGAAGACGCTGAGGTTCATCAGCACCCGATCGGTCGACGCCAGACGCAGCTGGCGGACGGCGAAGATCACGAGCGCGAGCGCCCCGACCGTGAGCGGGATCCACACGGGGACGAGAGCATGACCGTCCGCAGCCTCGCCGATGCTCGACAGGCCGAAGATGATGCCCCCGAAAGCCAGCGCCGACAGGATGACCGACACCACGTCGAGGGTCACGCGTCGGGTCTCGGTGAGGTTACGCACCCACCGAGCGCCGAGGGCGACGGCGATCAGGGCGATCGGAATCATCACGATGAACATCGCGCGCCAGGGGAAGACCGACAGGATCAGGCCCGAGACGGTCGGACCAATCGCGGGCGCCACCGAGATCACGATCGAGATGAGCCCCATCATGCGTCCGCGGCGGTTCGCCGGCACGACGTTGAGCACCGTGGTGAACAGCAGCGGGATCATGATCGCGGTGCCGGAGGCCTGGACGATCCGACCGATCAGCAGCACGCCGAACCCGGGAGCGACCGCGGCGATGACGGTTCCCAGGGTGAACAGCCCCATCGCGGTGAAGAACAGGGTGCGCAGCGGGAACCGCTGGATGAGGAAGCCCGTGGTCGGGATGACAACCGCCATGGTGAGCAGGAAGGCAGTCGTCAGCCACTGCCCGGTGGCGGCGGTGATGTCGAGCTCGCGCATGAGCTCGGGCAGGGCGACACCCATGATCGTCTCGTTCAGGATGACGACGAAGGCGGCGACCACCAGCAGCGCGATGACGGCACCCGGACGCACCTGGTTCTTCTCGGGCGGGGCGACGGTGGGGACGGTTCCGGTGGCGATCATGGAACGACCAATCTGTGCAGACAAAGACAACTTGGCAGTTACTGCCAATAAGACATGGACTACTGTAGCCGACATGGAGACGTCAGCGACACCCGTCGGCGAGGGGTTGCGCGACCGCCGCCGCCGCGAGACGACCCTCGAGATCTGCGAAGCGGCCCTGGACCTCTTCGAGGAGAAGGGCGTCGCCCGCACGACCGTCGACGAGATCGCGGCTCGCGCCGGGATCTCGGCACGCACGTTCTTCCGTCTCGCGGGGACGAAAGAAGACGCCGTCTTCATCGACGACGAGCGCTTCGTCGCAGCCCTCGCCGAGGTGGGCGCGGAGGGCGACGACATCCCCGCCCTCACCCGCGCCTTGAGGGAAGTGTTCGCCCTCGAGCTCGGTCGCCTCCACGCCGACGCGCGAGCACGGGCGCGGTTTCTCCGCGTACGACGGCTGATCGGTCACGAGCCGTCGCTGCTGGGCGCCGCCATCCGCCGCGAGACGACGTCGTCCGACGCGTTCATCCCCGAGATCGCCGCGCGCGTCGGCCTGGCCGAACTCCCCGTGCGGGCTGCGATCGGCCTCGCAGCGCTCGAGATGCGCACCGCGCTCGACGAGTGGGCGCGCCGCGCCGACCGCGGCGAGACGGCCGACCTGCTCGCTCTGCACCGCGACGTCCAGGGATTACTGGGCGCCGCGGCATCCGCGTGAGGACGAGGCTCAGGTCTCGCGCGTGATCGTGACCTTGACCTTGAGGTTGCTCTTGCCCGGGCCGGCGTACACGCCGCGCAGCGGCGGCACGTCGTTGTAGTCGCGACCACGGCCGACGAGCACGTGACGGTCGCCGATCTCGATGTTGTTCGTCGGGTCGAAGCCCTGCCAGTCCCCCGCGAACCACTCCACCCACGCGTGCGACTCCCCCGTCACGGCCTCGCCCACCTCGGCGGAGGGCTTCGGGTGCAGGTAGCCCGACACGTAGCGGGCCGGAATGCCGACTTCGCGCAAGGCCCCGATGGCGATGTGCGCGATGTCCTGGCAGACGCCCTTGCGCGCCTCCCAGGCGTCCACCGCGGTCGAGTGCACGCCCGTCACACCCTGCATGTAGTCGATGGCGTCGCCGATCGCCTCGGCGATGGCGTGGGCCGCGGGGCCGGGCCGGTCGTGCTGGGCGGCGATCGAACGCGCGAGCTCGGCGACCTCGGCATGGGGGGTCGTACGCCGCGTCTGAGTGAGCTGCTCGACCGTCGAGATGGACCGCGCCGCCTCCGCCGCGAGCTGCTCCCAGGTGATGTCGGCGTGCTCGATGGGCCGCGGGCGCACCTCGACCAGCGACCGCGCGGTGATGGTCAGCGCGCCGTGCGGCGACAGCACGTCGAAAGCCGCCACTCGCGTGCCGAAGTAGTCGACGTACTGGTTGACCGACGTGGACGGCTCGATGTCGAGCGACGAGCTCAGCACGAACTGGCTATCGGTCGAGTGCGGCAGCATCCGCGCCTCGTTGTACGAGGCGACGACGTCGCCCGGGTACACGAAGCCGGTCTGATGCTCGATGCGCAGGCGCTTCATCGACGGCCCCCCGAGGTTGTCGTCCGGCCGGTGGTCACGGCATCCGTCATGAGATCTCTCCGATCCAGCTCGGCTCGGCCTGCGTCGGGAAGAACCGCGAGCGGATCGCCTCCGACGCCTCGCGGGTCACCGTCTGCACGCGCTGCATGTGCTCGGGGAGCTCGGCGAGGATGTCGCTGACCGGGCGGTACTCGAGGTCGTTGCGGATCTGCCCGAGGGCGCGCAGCACGGTGTTGGAATGCCCGACGCGATCGGCGCGGGGGTCGATCGCGCTCATGCAGTCTTCCGCGCGCTGGATCGAGTAGATGATCGAGCGCGGGAACAGGCGGTCCAGCAGCAGGAACTCCGCCGCGTTGCGGGCGCTCGGCATTCCGCGGTACGTGCGCAGGTACGCCTCGTACGCGCCGCACGACCGCAGGATCGTCGTCCACGACGGGCCCGAGACCTCGGTGAGCGAACGGGTCGCGAGCAGGCGCGCGGTCATGTCGGTGCGCTCGATGCTGCGGCCGAGGGTGAAGAACTGCCAGGCCTCGTCGCGGTTGGTCGAGGAGTCGACGATGCCGATCGCGAGGGCCGCACGCTCCCGCGTCCATTGGAAGAATTCGTGCACCTTGTCGGTCTGCAGGCGCCGCGGCATCCGGGCGTTCGTGGTGTTGAGGATCTCCCACAGCTCGGTCGAGACGATCTCGCGTGCCCGTCGGGCGTTCTCGCGCGCCGCGGTGAGCGAGTAGGCGATGCTCGACGGGTTCATGCGGTCGACGGCGAGACGGGCGAGCACGTCGTCGCGGCGGACGGTGTCGACGTTCTCGGGCCACGCGGAGCCCATGACGCTGAGCAGCGACCGGCAGGCGGTGTCTTCGTCGATCCACGGGTCTTCGAGCAGCAGCTGCAGGTGCACGTCCAGGATGCGCGCGGTGCCGTCGCTGCGCTCGATGTAGCGACCGATCCAGAACAGGCTCTCCGCGATGCGGCTCAGCATGATCCCGCCTCCCGGGTCTGCTGCTGCTGCTCGGCCTGCGGACCGTGCTGCACCGCGGCATCCTGCTGCTGCTGCTCCTGTTGCTCTTTGCCGGAGCCCGGGCGCGGGTCGCGCGGCGAGGTCGAGGGCGCGGGCTGCCCGTCGTAGATGATCGGAATCGACTCGGTCACCGCGGCCTGGTCGGCCACGAGTCCCGAGACGCCATTGCCCTGTCCGTACTCCACGTGCGAGGGGGCCGAGCCGCCGACGATCCACGTGTCCTTCGAGCCGCCGCCCTGGCTGGAGTTGACCACGAGCTGCCCCTCCGGGAGGGCGACGCGGGTGAGGCCCCCGGGCAGCACCCAGATGTCGTCACCGTCGTTGACGGCGAAGGGGCGCAGATCCGCGTGACGCGGGCGCATGCCGTCTTCGACGAGGGTCGGGATAGTCGAGAGCATGACGACCGGTTGCGCGATCCACCCGCGGGGGTCGGCGAGCAGGCGCTTGCGCAGGGCATCGAGCTCGGCGGGCGAGGCGTCCGGGCCCACGACGAGACCCTTGCCGCCCGATCCGTCGACCGGCTTCACCACGAGTTCGGGCAGACGGTCGAGCACCTCTTCGAGGGCCCCGGGGTCTTCGAGACGCCAGGTGTCGACGTTCTTCAGGATGGGCTCTTCGGCGAGGTAGTACCGGATGAGATCGGGCACGTAGGTGTACAGCAGCTTGTCGTCGGCGACGCCGTTACCCACCGCGTTGGCGATGGTGACGTTACCGAGGCGCGCGGCGAGCATGAGCCCGGGCGCCCCGAGCATCGAGTCGGCGCGGAACTGCAGGGGGTCGAGGAAGTCGTCGTCGACGCGGCGGTAGATCACGTCGACGCGCTGCGGGCCGCGGGTGGTGCGCATGAACACCTTGCCGCCGATGCACAGCAGGTCGCGCCCCTCGACGAGCTCGACGCCCATCAGGCGCGCGAGCAGGGTGTGCTCGAAGTACGCCGAGTTGTAGACACCGGGGGTCAGCACGACGATGTTCGGGTCGTCGATCCCGGGCGGGGCCGACGCCTTGAGGGCGGCCAGGAGCTTGTTGGGGTAGTCGCCGACGGGGCGCACGCGCATCGACACGAACAGCTCGGGCAGCGTCTGCGCCATGACGCGGCGGTTCGAGATGACGTACGAGACGCCCGAGGGCACGCGGACGTTGTCTTCGAGCACGCGCATCTCGCCGTGCTCGTCGCGGATGAGGTCGATGCCCGACACCTGGATGCGCACGCCGTTGGCGCTGCGGATGCCGGCGGCCTGACGGTAGAAGTACTGCGACGACGAGATGAGACCGGCGGGCAGGATGCCGTCGCGCACGCAGTGCTGATTGCCGTAGGCGTCGTCGAGGAACGCCTCGAGCGCCTTGACCCGCTGCTTGACGCCGGCCTCGATGCGCGACCACTCGTCGTACGCGATGACCCGGGGCACGGCATCCAACGGGAAAGGTCGTTCCTCGCCCGCGAAGTCGAAGGTCACGCCCTGCGCGAGATAGGAACTGGCGAGCGACTCGGTGCGCCCGCGCAACTCTTCCTGCGTCATCTGCGCGAGCGTCTGGTACAGCTCCCGGTACGCCTCACGCGAGGGGGCGGCTTCTCCGGGACTCGCCGGAACGCCGAACATCTCGTCGAACGCCGGGATGCCGGATGCGGTCTTGCGCGGCGCCAGCGTGGAGCCGTAACCGTCGAACAGGTCACCCATGCGACGACTCTACTCAGAGCAGTGTTGCGGACACGTTTCCCCGCCTCCGCCTTGCGTGAGTCGCCAGAATTCGTCGCTTGGGCGGGTCCCCTAGCGACAGATCTTGGCGACTCACGCGGGTGCGGCGCGGCTCAGGAGCCGGGGCGCAGCACGACCTTGATGCAGCCGTCCTCCTTCTTCTGGAACGTCTCGTACAGGCCGGGGGCGTCCTCGAGCGGGGCGTGGTGCGTGACCAGGTCCATGACTCCGAGCGGGTCGGCGGAGTCTTCGACGAGCGGCAGCAGGTCGTCGATCCAGCGCTTGACGTTGCACTGGCCCATCCGCAGGTTGAGCTGCTTGTCGAACATCGTCTTCATCGGCAGGATGTCGGCCTCTCCCGCGTACACACCGCTCAGCGAGACGGTGCCGCCGCGGCGCACGAGGTCGATCGAGGCGTAGACCGCAGCGAGGCGGTCGAGCCCGGCCTTGTCCATGAGCTTCTGCGCGAGGGCGTCGGGGAGCAGTCCGACGGCGTTCTGGGCCAGCTTGATGCCGCCGTTTCCGTGGGCCTCCATGCCCACGGCATCCACCACTCCATCCGCCCCGCGGCCCTCGGTGAGATCGATCAGCTCGTCGACCACGGTGTCGGTCAGGTCGTAGGTCAGGATGCCGTGACGCTCGGCCATCGCGCGACGCTCGGGCTCGGGCTCGATCGCGAGCACCCGGTAGCCGAGGTGCACGCCGATGCGGGCCGCGAACTGCCCGACCGGGCCGAGGCCCATGACCGCGAGCGTTCCGCCCTCGGGGACGTTCGCGTACTGCACGCCCTGCCAGGCCGTGGGCACGATGTCGCTGAGGAAGAGGTAACGGTCGTCGGGCAGGTCATCGCCGACGCGGATGTGGTTGTAGTCGGCGAGGGGAACGCGCAGGTACTCCGCCTGCCCGCCCGGCACCTGACCGTAGAGCTTGGTGTAGCCGAACAGGGCCGCGCCGCTGCCGTACTCCCGCACCTGCGTCGTCTCGCACTGCGACTGCAGACCGCGGCGGCACATGAAGCAGTGCCCGCACGAGATGTTGAAGGGCACGACGATCCGGTCGCCGACCGCGAGGTTCGTCACCGCCGAGCCGACCTCGACGACCACGCCCATCGGCTCGTGGCCGAGCACGTCGCCCTTGTCGATGAAGGGGCCGAACAGTTCGTACAGGTGCAGGTCGGAGCCGCAGATCGCGGTCGAGGTGATCTTCACGATCGCGTCGGTCGGTTCGAGGATCTCGGGGTCGGGGACCTCCTCGACGCTCACGTTGCGCGTGCCCTGCCAGGTCAGTGCCTTCATCGTCGTGCCTTTCGTTCCGGGGGCCGCCAGTCTGCGGTGCGCGCGCGAGGCCGCCGAGGTGGTTGACGAACCCCCACCCGGTGGGTCACGCTCCGGGTGCGGCGAGCGGCGGCGCGTCGACCCAGGCGTGCACGCGCGCGAGGAAGGCGGCGTATCCCCCGGGCGTGCGACCGGTGAAACGGCCCGAGGTCTCGACCTCGTGCTCATCGCTCGCGCGCTCTCGAGCACCGAGACCGCGCATCGCGCGCACCAGCGCCACGTCTTCGTGTTCGACGAGATCCGGGATGCCGCCCGCCCGGGCGTACGTGCTCGCCCGCACGCCGAGATTGGCGCCGTGGACGTTCCCGGCAGGCCTGCCCCGATGGTGCGTCGCGCGCCAGTACGCGGCATGCCGGGCGCTGAGGTCGGCGAAGTCGGGGCGGACGGTTCCCAGCACCAGATCGGCGCCGGCGTCGGCGAGGTCGAGCTGGTGCGTGATCCAGTTCGGGGGCACGACCGTGTCGGCATCCGTCATCGCGATCCAGGTGTCGCCGGCACCGGCGGCGAGCTGCGACAGCGCGTGCGCGACGCCGACGCGGCGGGCCGTGCCCACACGGCGAGCGGCTATCTCGATCGCGACGACCGGCCATCGACCCACCTGCGGGGCGGTGGTGTCGGTGCAGGCGTCGAGGACGACGACGACCGCGACCTCCAGGTCGGGCTCGCGTTCGCGCGCCCGGGACACGGCCCGGATCACCGAGGCCAGGCACCGACCGATCAGCGCTTCTTCGTCGTGCGCCGGGATCACCACGGCCACGGCCCTCACGGAACGAGTCCGGACTCGGCCGCCACCGACCGTGCGCCGGGAGGCGCGTACACCTCGAGCACGAAGTCCTGCTCCTCGTGACGCACGAGACGCACGAGGTCGGGTCGAGCGGCGAGCGCGTCATGCACCTCGTCGCCCGTGCGCGGGTACTCCGCGACCGGATGCCGCCAGTGGCAGGCGACGAGATGACCGTCGGCGCTGAGCGAGGCGGCAGCGGCCGTGAGCCCGCGGTCGAGGTCGGCGCCGGCCCAGTAGTAGACCACCTCCGACAGCACGACGAGATCGAACTCGCCCTCGGGCCACGCGTCGGGGAGCGTCGCCAGGCGCAGCTCGACATCCTCCCGACCCGCCAGGCGCGTCCGCGCGCGCTCGAGGGCTGCGGGGGCGAGGTCGACGGCGAGCACGCGGTCGCTGCGCTCGGCCAGGTGCGCCGTCAGCGCACCCGTCGAGCACCCCGCCTCGAGGGTCGAACGGTACCGGTGCCGCGGGAGCGCGGCGAGGAGCACGGCGCGCTTGCGCTCCTCGTACCAGCGCGAGTCGAAGCCCCAGGGGTCGTCGTGGCGGGCGTACATGTCGTCGAAGTACGCGCGGCCGACGCTGCCCGCCGGGGTCGCGGGCTCCTCCGGGGCGATGAAGACCTCGACGTCGCGCTCGGCGTGCGCGCGCATCCCGGCGTGGATCATTGCCTCGTCCCCGAGGGCGTCCGACAGGGGCTCGAGCTGGCTGCGGTGAGCGTCGAGGGCGCGTGTTTTGGCATCCCGGGCGGCGGGGTCGAGGGCGAGGTGTTCGAGGCGGTCCCACGGCACGTCGTCCGGGCCGCCCCAGTGCCACAGCCAGATCGGGAAGGCGCGCGAGCGCACCCCGAGTGCGGCGCAGACCTGCTCGACGATCTCTCCGACCACCCGGTGGTCGCGGTGCCCGTCTCCCCGCCACGGCGACAGGACGAGCACGCGCTTCCCGGCGGCGGCGTCGAGCCTCTCGCGCAGAGCTGCGGCGATGGCATCCCGATGTCCGTCCGTCCCGCCGTCCGGCAGCCCGAGGAACACCGGGTCCCCGACCAGCCCCACGATGCGTACGGCGTCGACGAGCTCGCGGCGACGCAGCAGAGCGAGGGTCGCCGGGCTGTGCGTGGGCGAGTCGGGATGCGAGCCCTCGCCGTCGGTCACGACGAGCAGATCGATCGGGATGCCACGGGCCGCCGCCGTCGAGAGCAGACCCGCCGCTCCGAGACTTTCGTCGTCGGGGTGCGCGGCCACCACGACCAGGCGCTCGACGTCGAGATCGAGCGGGGGCAGGTCGCGGCGGAGGGCGTCGGTCCAGACGCCCTCGTCGGTTCCGGGATCGCGGTGGTCGAAGCTCACCATGCGCTCGCTCCCGCGGCGACGTCGGCGCCGATGCGCGCGACGTCGCGCTCGCCGTGGTGCTGGCGGACGTACACCTGCAGGTCGGCGACACGCTGCGCGTGCTCCTCGTCGGCGACGAGCGGCAGGGGCCCCAGGGCGCGCGCGGCTTCGGCGAGGGTCGTCTCGACGGCGTCGGCGACCACGGTGCGCGCGCGGGCGGCACGCAGACCCGCGGATGCCGAGACCCCGGCCCCGAACACGGTCGCCGTCTCGCGGAGCACGGCGCGGGCGGCCCACAGCGCGGTGTCGGCGCGACCGAGATGCACCCGCGAGAGCTGATCGGCGCGGTCGGTCGCCGCGGCCTCGCGCAGGGCGTCGCGCAACGGCAGGGCCCCGCCCCACCAGCACGCGGCGACCCCGACCCCTCCGTGCGCGAAGCCGGAGCGACGGAGGTACCAGCCGGGCTCGCCGACCGGGACGGCGACCGCCCCGTCGACGTCGATCGGGGCGCTGACGACGCGGTCGAGCCCGCGCGCGTGCCAGGGACCGGGCCGCGCGGTCACGGCAGGACCGCGCAGGTCGAGGGCGAAGAGCTGCCGCCGGTCGTCGTCGACCCACGCGGTCACGAGCGCCCGGTCGAGGTGGGCCGCCAGCGAGCACCACGGCTTGCTGCCGTGCAGCGTCCAGGTGCCGGCATCCTGTCGCGCCTCCAGACGCATGCCGGGCCCCTCGGCCGCGAAGACGCCCCACGATCCCCCGGGTTCGACGTCGACGGCGACCCCCTCGCGAGCGGCTTCGCTCAGGATCGAGAGGGCGTCGAGGTGCGGCTCCAGGACGCGCGCGGCGGCGACATCGCGAGCGGCGACCGACGCGAGCAGCTCCCAGGTCGCAGCCAGAGAGCGCGGCGGGGTCGTGCTCGTCGCCCAGGCGAGCGTGGCGGCGATGTCGGTGCCGAGCCCCTCCACGGCATCCATCCGCTCGAGGGCTTCGCGGACCTCGTCGAGGTCGGGGTCGTCGTCGGGCAGGTCGTCGGGAAGAAGGAGGGGGGATGCCGATCGGCCGCGGTGTCTCACCGCGACAGCGTGCGGACCTCGCGGATTCTCGGATAGATCCTTGACACGGGGAGCCAGGTCGGACAGGGCGGACCGCGGGTTCCGGTTGCCTGTGAATCCCGCGCGCCCGGCGCCCGGCTCGCCGAGGCTCCCTAGGCTCCCCTCGTGACCCCCGCATCCTCCCGTCGCCGCGACCTGGCGGCGATCGTCGCCTCGATCGCGGCCACCGTGTTCGGCGCCGGCCTCGGGGAGCTCGCCGCGGCGATCGTCTCGCCCACCGCGAGTCCGTTCGCCGTCATCGGCGGGGGCATGATCGACCTCGCCCCCGCGTGGGCGAAAGACCTGGCCATCGACCTGTTCGGCACGGGCGACAAGGCGGCCTTGCTCGTGGGGATCGCGGTGCTGCTGCTGATCGTCGCCGGCGTCGCCGGGGTGATCGAGCGCCGGAAGGCGCCCTGGGGGCGGGTGGTCCTCATCGCGCTCGGTGTGGTCGGCGCCGTCGTGTCGATGACACGGGCGGACGCCGGAACGCTTTCCCCCCTCCCGTCGCTCGTCGCGGGCGCGGCCGCCGCCCTGGTGGCGGGACTGCTGGTCGCCCGGCTCCGGCGACGCTCGACGAAGGCCCCCGATGACGACGGCGTCTCGCGGCGCAGCGTGCTCGCACTCTCGGGGGTGGCCGTCATGGCCGGGGCCCTCGCCGCCATCGGGTCCGTCGCGGTGAGCGGGGGCGCGCGCGCCGTCAGCGCGATCCGCTCCGCTTTGCGGCTTCCGACCCCCGCGACGACGACGACCGTTCCCGCCGGAGCCGACCTCGGGATCGGCGGGCTGGGGCCGATCATCACGCCCGCCTCGGAGTTCTACCGCATCGACACCGCTCTCGTCGTGCCCCAGGTCGACCCCGCGACCTGGACCCTGCGCGTGCACGGCCTGGTCGAGCAGGAGGTGGTGCTGCGCTGGGACGACCTCGTCGCCCTGCCCCAGAAGGAGACGGTCGCGACCCTCGTCTGCGTGTCGAACGAGGTGGGCGGATCGCTCATCGGCAACGCCCGGTGGCTCGGCGTGCCGATCCGCGACATCCTCGCGCGGGCGGTGCCGACCGCCGAGGCCGACATGGTGCTCTCGCACTCGGTCGACGGGTTCACGGCATCCACTCCCCTCGAGGCCCTCACCGACGACCGCGATGCCCTGCTCGCGATCGGTATGAACGGCGAGCCCCTGCCCATCGAGCACGGCTTCCCCGTGCGTTTGGTGGTGCCGGGCCTGTACGGCTACGTGTCGGCGACCAAGTGGGTGAGCGAGCTCGAAGTCACCCGCTTCGACCGTGCCGAGGGCTACTGGACCTCGCGCGGGTGGTCGGAGCGCGGACCCGTGAAACTGCAGTCGCGCATCGACGTCCCCCGGTCGGGCGCACAGGTCGCCGCCGGCGACACCGTCATCGCCGGGGTCGCGTGGCAGACGCACGTGGGCGTCTCGGACGTCGAGGTGCAGGTCGACGACGGTCCGTGGCAGACCGCGACGCTCGCGACGGCGATCTCGGCCGACACGTGGGTGCAGTGGAGCCTGCCGTGGAACGCCACGAGCGGATCGCACGTCATCCGCTGCCGCGCGGTGTCGGCCACGGGTGAGACGCAGACGAGCGCGACCGCGGCCCCGGCGCCCGACGGCGCCACGGGCTGGGATCAGCGCACGGTCTCGGTCGCCTGAGCCCACTCGCGAGGCCGCCGGGAAGATCCACCCCGCCGATAAACGCGCGCTGCACTCGGAAACGCCCGCAGCGAGCGTTTACCGGTGCAGCGCGCGTTTATCGCACAACAGAGTCGCGCCCGCGGGCGGCGCTCAGGCAGCCAGCACGAGCCGAACCTGCTCGACGGCCCAGTCGAGCTCGGTCGCGTGGATCGTCAGCGGCGGCGCGATGCGGATCGTCTGGCCGTGCGTGTCCTTCACGAGCACTCCGCGGGCCAGCAGCTTCTCAGCCACCTCGCGGCCCGTGCCGTACGAGGGGTCGATGTCGACACCGGCCCACAGGCCCGCGATGCGGACAGCGGTGACCCCGTGCCCGATCAACGTCTGCAGCGACGCCTCGAGGTGCGCGCCCAGCGCCTTCGCGCGGGTCTGGAATTCTCCGGATGCCAGCATCTCGACGACCCGCAGACCCACGGCCGCGGCCAGCGGGTTGCCGCCGAAGGTCGACCCGTGCTCGCCCGCGCGGATGACCCCGAGGACGTCCTCGTTCGCCACGACGGCCGACAGGGGCAGGATGCCGCCGCCGAGCGCCTTGCCGAGGAGGTACACGTCGGGCACGACGCCCTCGCGGTCGCACGCGAACGTCTCGCCCACGCGTCCGAGACCCGACTGGATCTCGTCGGCGATGAACAGCACGTTGTTCTCGCGGCAGATCTCCCGCACGCGCTGCAGGAACCCCTCGGGCGGGAGCACGACGCCGGCCTCGCCCTGGATGGGCTCGAGCAGCACGGCGGCGGTGTTCTCGTCGATGGCCGCGGCGATGGCATCCGCGTCCCCGTACGGCACGTGCACGAACCCCGGCGCGTACGGACCGAAGTCGTCGTGCGCCGTGGGGTCGTCGCTGAAGCCGACGATCGTGGTGGTGCGGCCGTGGAAGTTGCCGTTGGCGACGATGATCGTCGCGGCGTCCGGGGCGATGCCCTTCGTGCGATAGCCCCACGCGCGGGCGACCTTGATGCCGGTCTCGACGGCCTCGGCGCCGGTGTTCATCGGCAGGACCATGTCTTTGCCGCACAGCTGCGCGAGCGCGGTGGCGAAGGGGCCGAGACGATCGTTGTGGTACGCGCGGCTGGTCAGCGTCAGCCGGTCGAGCTGCTCGCGCGCCGCCGCCAGGATCGCGGGGTGGCCGTGCCCGAAGTTGAGGGCGGAGTAGGCCGAGAGCAGGTCGAGGTAGCGCTTGCCCTCGACGTCGGTGACCCACACGCCCTCGGCGCGCGAGACGACGACCGGGAGCGGGTGGTAGTTGTGGGCGAGGTGGGCGCCCTCTTCGGCGATCAGACGCGCGCCGAGTGCGTCGACAGTAGTGCTCATCGGGCACCTCCGCGCAGCTCGAGCGTGCAGCACTTGATGCCACCGCCGCCGAGCAGCAGCTCGGACAGGTCGACGAGGACGGGGGTGTAGCCGCGCTCGCGCAGCTGCGCCTCGAAGCCGACCGCGCGCGGGGAGATGATGACGTTCTTGCCGTCGCTCGCCGAGTTCAGGCCGAACACCGCGCCGTCGGCATCCGCCACCCGGATGGCATCCGGGTACCGCTCCCGCAGGATCGCCTGACTGCGCTCATCGAATGCGGTGGGCAGGTAGGCGATGTTGGCCTTGTCGACGCCACCGGGGCCCTCGACCGGGTCGAGTACCGAGATCGCGGTGTCGAGGTGGTAGAAGCGCGGGTCGGTCAGCGTCAGCGAGACGACCTCGCGCGAGAACACCTCGCCGACCTCACGGTGGCTGTCACCCGTGGAGCGGAAGCCCGTGCCCGCGAGGATCGTGTTCCCCACGAGCAGGAAGTCACCCTCGCCCTCGTTGACCTCGACGGGCTCGGCGACCTCGAAGCCGTTGGCGGCGAACCAGTCGATGAACGCGGGGGCCTCGGCGGCGCGCTCGCGGAAGCGGAACTTCGGCCCGTACGCGATGCCGTCGATCACGAAGCCGCCGTTGGCCGTGTAGACCATGTCGGGCAGTCCCTCGAGCGGGTCGATGAGCTCGATCTCGTGGCCGAGCGAGACGTAGGTGTCGTACAGCGACTTCCACTGCGTCAGGGCGAGGTTCGTGTCGGTGGGGCGCGAGGGCTCCATCCACGGGTTGATGCTGTAGCTCACCGTGAAGTGCTCGGGCCGGCACATGAGGTACCGACGGTGCTGCTGCACGCGCGCGCCGGTAGAGGACTCGGCGGTGGTGGCGGTGGGGGTAGCGGACATCTCTGCTCCTCGGAGGAAAGGTGCGGCGGACGCTGTCCTGGGGCTCGGTGGCCCTTCGAACCCGTGCGGCGCCCATCAGGTTCATGTGGCGCCGTGCGGGGAAAGGTCGGTCCGAGCACGCCGGTGTCATTGTCGCACGCGCGTGCGCGCGAGAGCGAGCGACGCGGCACGACGGACCGCGCGGCCCGGCCCGTTTCTCGCGGGAACGCACGTATCTCGCACTTTTTCGCCCGGAGAACTGCGAGAAAGCGACCGTTCTGCGAGCGGGTGACCCCTCAGCCCACGCGCCGCAGCGACACCGCGGCCCACGCGACGGGCGGGAGGGACAGAGACAGGATGCCGTTCTCGAGGCGCGTCTCGACCGGCCGCGGCCCCACCCGCTCGGGGTCGTCGAGGGTGTTGGAGGCGCCGGGGTCGTCGTCGTGCAGCAGGTGCGTCTCGACCACCTCGACCGCACCGAGGGCGCTGACGTCGATGTCGAGGTCGACGGGGCGTTCGAGACCGCGGTGGACGACGAAGACCGCTGCGGCGCCCGTCTCGTCGTCGACGGTGGCCACGGCATCCACCGCGGGAACCGTCCCGTACCGGGCGGTGTCGAGCGTCGGGGCCTCGAGGGGCAGTCGCACCGCGCTCCCCCGCGCGAGGCGCGAGGTGATCGCGAAGGGGAAGAACGTCGTCTGACGCCACGCGGGACCGCCGGGCTCGGTCATGATCGGGGCGATGACGTTCACCAGTTGAGCGAGGGAGGCCGACGCCACCCGGTCGGCGTGCTTCAGCAGCGAGATGAGCAGACTGCCGAAGACCACGGCATCCTGGACCGAATACACGTCTTCCAGCAGACGCGGGGCGATCGGCCAGTCGTCGATCGCGGTGGGCTTCACCGCGTCGACGCGGTCGATGTACCAGATGTTCCACTCGTCGAACGAGATGTCGATCCTCTTGGTGCTGCCGCGCGCCGCCCCGACGTGGTCGGCGGTGGCGACGACCGCCTCGATGAAGCGGTCCATGTCGACGGCCGAGGCGAGGAAGGATGCCGCGTCCCCGTCATGCTCCTGGTAGTAGGCGTGGCACGAGATCATGTCGACGTCGTCGTAGGTGTGCTCGAGCACGACGCGCTCCCACTCGCCGAAGGTGGGCATCTGCGCGCCCGACGAGCCGCACACCACGAGCTCGATCGAGGGGTCGAGTTGGCGCATGCCCTTCGCGGTGCGCGCGGCGAGCTTTCCGTAGTCGTCGGCGGAGCGGTGGCCGAGCTGCCAGGGGCCGTCCATCTCGTTGCCGAGGCACCACACCCGCACGTCGAACGGCTTCGCGCGGCCGTTGTCGATGCGCCGCTGCGAGAGGGTCGAGCCCCCGGGGACGTTGGCGTACTCGAGCACGTCGATCGCCTCGAGGGTGCCGCGCGTGCCGAGGTTGACGGCGAGCATGAGGTGGCTGCCGACGGCCTCGAGCCAGTTCGAGAACTCGTGCAGGCCCACCTCGTTCGTCTCGGTCGAGTGCCAGGCGAGGTCGAGGCGGCGCGGGCGCTGTGCGCGCGGGCCGACGCTGTCCTCCCACCGGAAGCCCGAGACGAAGTTGCCGCCGGGGTAGCGGATCGTCGAAACCCCGAGCTCGCGGACGAGGGCGATCACGTCGCGGCGGAACCCGCGCTCGTCAGCCTCGGGGTGACCGGGCTCGTAGAGGCCGTCGTAGACGTGTCGGCCGAGATGCTCGACGAACCCGCCGAACAGCCGTCGGCGCACGGGGCCGATCGCGAAACGGGGGTCGACGGTCAGTCGGGCAGCGGTCATCGGTGCTCCTCGCGGTTTCGATGACGGTACCCCGGCGCGGCCGCCGCGCTAAACGTTTTCGAAACCCGGGGCGGGCGGAGCGGGGCCCCGGTCAGATGACCGCGGCGCTCCAGGCGTCGACGGCGCCGAAGCGGAACGCGCCGATCGACACCGCCTGCTCGCGCAGGAACGGCAGCAGCTCGAGGCGACCGGCCGTGGTGACCTCGTTCGCGTACACGGTCAGCGACACATCGCCCCCGACCGTCTCGGCGACGGCCGCGCGCAGCGTCGACACGGTCGCGGCCGGACCCACCAGGCGCAGGCGCCCGGGACGCGGGACGGCGACGAGGGCGTCGGCGTCCGTCTCGACGGCATCCGGGATGCCACCCGCCAGGCGCTGCAGCCACTCGTCGTCGCTCTCGACCGAGACCGCGATCCCGCTCTCTCCCAGCAGGTGCCGGACGTCGGCGGGAAGCCCCACCGGTGTGCTCAGGGTGAACGCCGATCCCGACCGCACGGCCGCGACCAGCACGCGCAGCACCGCCTGCCACGTGGCGTCGCCGCTCGCGCGAATCCCCACGTCGACAGGACGGTACCGCCGCAGGTTGCGCTCGACACCCAGACGAGAGACGTCGCGTACCCGGCCGAACTCACGATCCCAGGCGACGGCGTCGGAGAGGGCGCCGCGGCGGAGCCAGTCGAACGCCTCGTACGAGAGCGTGGGCTGGGCTGCCTCGATCAGGGCCGTGATGCGCGAGTCGAGCCCGCGCAGGTGCAGGGTCGACGACGACGCCCCGCCCGACGACGGCCGCCACGAGCCGAGCGTCACGAGTCGGTTCGGGCCGCCCGACATCGCCCCGTCCCCGACCGACGCTTCGCCCCAGCCGCCGAGCGGCTCGCGCTGGACCACCGCGCCGGTCGAGGAGCGGTTCACCCGCAGCACGGCAGCCTCGGCGTTGTCGAGCCAGAGGTCGAGATCGGCCTCGTCGCGCGTGTGGAGCCCGGCGACGAAGCCCGAAGCGATCGCGTTCTGCAGCTCGATCGCGCGGGTCACGGTGGGGGCGTGCAGGATGCCGAGCACCGGCGCCGCGACCGCGGCCCGGGTCAGGTGCGACCCGGCGGTGACGCCCGTGCGCACGCCCGGCGACCAGAAGCGACCCGCCGTCTCAGGCCCGAGGTCGAGCTCTCGCGGTTCGACGAGCCACCGCTCGCCGTCGCCGAGCACGGTCAGGGCGCGGCGCACCTCACCCGTGGGCTCTTCGACCAGCGGGCCGATGTCGGAGAGCGGGTCGTCGGCGGGGCCCACGCGCAGCGACGACACCGCGTCCTTCAGCTGCTCGGTGAACAGCGACGAGCGCGCCACGGCCCCGACGAGGATGACGAGCGACACCGCGGTGGCAGCCTGACCCGCGCGCGCGAAGGCGCCGGCGACGATGTCGGCGACGGCCGCGTCGAGGTCGGCGGAGGGCGCGACGATCGCGACGTTTCGGCCGGCGGTGAGCGCCTGCACGGGCAGCGACGGCCGCCACTCGGCGAACCGCTCGGCCGTCGAACGGGCTCCGGCCAGCAGCACCCGGTCGACGCCGGGGTGGGCGATGAGCACGCGACCCGAGGCGTCCTCGTCGAAATCGACGTACGCCAGCACGTCTCGGGGCACTCCCGCGGCCCACAGCGCCTCGGCGACGACGGCTCCGGCACGACGCGCGCGCGGCGACGGCGTGAGCACCACGCCGGATCCGGCGGCGAGCGCGGCGAGGGTCTCGGCGGCACACAGGCCCACCGGGGCGTTCCAGCGCGGGGCGACGACACTCAGCCGGTCGGGCTCGAAGACGGCGCCGGGCACCCGGTCGAGCTCTTTGGCGGTGGCCGCGTAGTAGGCGGCGGCGTCGACGGCCTGACTGACCTCGGCATCGGCTTCGGAGAGCAGCGCTCCCCCCTCGCCGGCGAGCACCTCGATCAGCTCGGCCCGGCGCTGCTCGAGGGTGCGCGCCGCGGCCTGCAGCACGACCGCGCGGTCGGCGGCGGCGAGGGCGCCCCACGGTTCGGCGGCAGCGCGCACGCGCTCGACGACCGCGTCCAGTCCGGCTTCATCGTCGATGCGACCCGCGGCGGCTGTCGCGTCTCCCGCGGTGGACCCGGCGACGCGGCTGAGAGCGGCCCGTGCCCATGCGCGGTCGGCGGGAACGGTCGGATCGGTGTCGGACACGTTGCGGAACCCGGGCGCACCGCCGGCGAGCTCGGCGCTCTCGCGGGCCGAGAAGACGGCGGTGTCGACGAAGGCCTGGCCGCCGAAGAGCATCTGCTGCACGTCGGGGCCCAGAGCGGAGGTGTCTCCCGATGCCGCGGCCTCGCGCGCGATCCCCAGCACCGCCTGCGTGAGTCCGGGGTCGTCGGAATCGTCCCCCACGCGCTCGCGCAGGATCGCGGGATCGGCCTCGATGTCGCGCTGCGCCGCCCGGACGGCGGGACCCGGGAGCTCGGCCGCGGCGAGGGCGCGTCGCACGCGCGCCGCGATCGACGCGGTCTCCGGCGCCTCGTCGTCGGGCGACGCGTCGTCGACGGGCACGTCGTCGGGCGACGCGTCGTCGACGGCTCCGGGCGCGGAGGCGGCCTCGGGCACGGGAAGCGGGAGGTCGGGAGCACCGGCCACGGCGGATGCGTAGTTCGCGGCGAAGCGCGCGGCGACGGCGTCGAGGTCGTCGGGGTAGGCCGCGGGCGCCGTCTGCAGGTACCCCTCGCCCGGAGTCCACGGCGAGGTGTGCGGCAGCACCAGCGCGACGTCGATCTCCGCCTCGGCCGCGAGGGCCAGAACGAGGGCGGCGCGCTCGGGATCGGCGGTCGCCGCCTCGACGACGAACCCCTCCTGCCCGCGCGCGCTCAGAGCCTCGCGGAGGCCGCGCACGAGAGCGGCATCGACCTCGTCGCGCGCGGTGAGCGCCGGGGCGAGCCATCCGTGGCGCGCCGCCGACACGGCATCCGGTGTCTCGATGGGCGCGTCGCTGAGGCGGACCGTCAGGCGGGCTCCGCCCGCGGACGTGCGCACGCGCGCCCAGGCCGCGAGCTCTCGGACGGCGTCGAGCGACTCGGCCACGGCGATCGGCAGCTGGATCCCGGCCCGCAGACCCGACAGCCGCGGCTCCTCGAGCACCCGGGTGAGCACGGCGACGGTGAGGTCGAGGTCGTCACGGCCCTCGGCGACCAGGGTCACGTGGGTGCGCGCGGCGGCCGCGTCGAGGAAGACCGGAAGCATACGCTCGGCGGCGTGCTCGACCTCGGCGTCGAACGCCCAGGGCGAGGGGGCGACCACGGCGTCGGAGACCGCGAGGGAGATCCGCGTGACGTCCTCTCTCGAGAGGAGCGACCGGATGCCGTCCACCCGGCGCCTCGCACCGGCGTCGCCCACGACCGTGGGTCCGACCAGGCGCACCTCAACCTCGGAACCGAGGGCGGCGAGGGCGGGGCTGAGTCGCTCGGGGCGCGCGTCGAGGACGAGGGCGCCCAGGAGCTCGCGCAGCGCGCGACGGGCGAGGGGGACGGCGGGCGTGGGCATGACCGGCGCGACCGCCCCGCCCAGCTGCAGCGCTCCGCGGACGAACCACGGGAGCGAGGACGGGAGGTCCTCGGCGAGACGGTGCAGAGCCGACGCCGCCGAGGTGAGCGACTCGGGACGGGCGACGCCGTCGATCGCGGCGGCCAGGAACGCCGCGGCGGCGGGGTCTCGCGGCAGGTCGCCGCGGCGCGCAGCGGTGGGGGCCGGTGTGCGACGGGAGAAGGTGGTGGCGACGCGAGCGGCACGCGCGGGCAGGTCGAGGGAGAGCGCGGGAACGGAAGCGCCGGAGTCGTTCGTGCTCATGCCCGTCAGCCTAAACATCGCGCGCGTGGCACCTCGGCGGCCCGCCGCGCAACCCGAGGATCCGGGGCGGGGGACGTGTGTCCCCCAAACGACCGACATTTTTGTACCCTGATCAGAAATCCACAGGAATTCCTTCGCTTTTCGTCTCCGCCGTGTTTGTATGGCGGCGGGTACCCCGCCATTTATCCCCCTGGATGGAAGGTCACTCCACGTGAACCGCATATCGAAGACCGTCGTGGGCGCCGCCGCCCTCGGCCTGTTCCTGACCACCGCCGCCACCGCTCCCGCGCTGGCGCAGACCCCCACGTCGTCGCCCGACGCGGCCGTCGACGGCGTCGACGCGCAGCTGCTCGAGGCGATGGCCGCCGACCTCGGCACCGACGTCGCCGGAGCACAGGACGTCCTGCGTTTCCAGGCCGAAGCGGCCGGCACCTCCGACGAGGTGGCCGCCGTCGCCGGCGACGCCTTCGCCGGCACCTGGCTCGACGAGTCGACGCGCACCGTCTACGCCGCGGCGACCACCGACGCCGCTCGAGAAGCGGCCTCCGCGGCGGGAGCCGTGCCCGTCGCCGCGGAGCACTCGCTCGACGACCTCGAGGCGATCGCCGCGCGGCTCGAGACCGACCCCGCCCTGCCCGACGTCATCCCCTCGTGGTGGATCGACGTCGAGCAGAACGACCTCGTCGTCGACGTGGTCGCCGGCGGCGATCAGGCCGCGGCCGACTTCGTCGCGACCCTCGACGCGCCCGCGGGCGCCGTCCGCCTCGAAACCGGGGCCGAGACGCCGGAGACCTTCGCCACGATCCAGGGCGGCGTCGCCTACAACATCAACAACCGATTCCGTTGCTCGGTGGGCTTCGCGGTGCAGGGCGGCTTCGTCACCGCCGGCCACTGCGGCGTCGCGGGCGACAGCACCACGTACGGCACGTTCCAGGGCTCCTCATTCCCCGGCAACGACTACGCCTGGGTGAGCACGCCCACCCACACCCCCGTCGGATCGGTGTCGAACTACGCCGGCGGATCCGTCGCCGTGAAGGGTTCGACCGCCGCCGCCGTCGGTGCGACCGTGTGCCGCTCGGGCTCGACCACCGGCTGGCACTGCGGCCAGATCCAGGGCTTCAACTCAACGGTGCGGTACGCCGAGGGGTCGGTTTCGGGCCTGATCCGCACGAACGTCTGCGCGGAGCAGGGCGACTCCGGTGGTTCGCTCCTCGCGGGCAACCAGGCGCAGGGCGTCACCTCCGGCGGCTCGGGCGATTGCACGAGCGGCGGGACGACGTACTTCCAGCCCGTGAACGAGATCCTGCAGACCTACGGCCTGCGTCTGCTCACCAGCTGATCCCTCCGGGTACCCTCCCCCAATGGAATGCCCCGGTCGCCTCACGGCGGCCGGGGCATTCCGTTCGAGCTCCGGTGTCAGCCGATCGCGCGACGGCGGCGCTTCAGAGTCGCCCCGATCAGCAGGGCGATCAACCCGAAGGCGAGCGCCGCACCCGACACCACGCCACCGGTCACCGCCAGCGGCGACGGCGTCGAGCCGTTCGAGGCCGCCGGCGCCGGGGGCACCACCGGGGTGGAGCCGCCGGTGGCGGCCTTCACCTCGATGTCCACCGCAGCCTCGACCCCGCCGATGCGCGCGATCACCCGGTGGGCGCCTGCGGGGGTGTCGGCCGGGATCGTGAGGTTCACGAGGAAGGCCCCCGCGGCGTCGGTGCGGACGGTGCCCAGCTTCACGGGAGTGGAATGCAGTTCCAGCTCACCGTCGGCGTTCGCCGGCCAGCCCGTTCCCGACACCGTGATCACGCCGCCCGCGACGAGGTCGCCCGACACCGCCAGGGTCGGATCCGTCGCGGTCGCGCCGACCGAGGTCGACCCCGTTCCGCTGACGTTGCCGGCCACGTCGACCGCGCGGTACGACACGGTCGTCGCCCCGGAGCCGACGGCCACGACCGCCTGCGCGCCGGGTGCCGTCGTCCACGTCGCCGCGTCGCCGACGCGGTACTCCACGCGCGCCACCCCCGAGCCGCTGTCGCTCGCCGTGAGCGTGACGGTGCGGGCCGTGGCATCCGTCGCCGTCGTCGTCACCGGGGCGGTGCGGTCGATCTTCACCGCCGCCGTCACCGATGCCGAGACGTTGCCCGCGGCGTCGATCGCACGGAACGCGTAGGTCCACGCCCCCTCTGCCGGGGTCACCGCGCCGGTGGACACCGACCACGTCTTCTCTCCGTCGGTGCTCACCTCGAGGCGCGGAGCGGCATCGACGTCGTCGGTCGCCGTGGCGGTGATCGAGGGCTGCGAGACGTACCAGCCGTCCGCACCGTCGGGCTGGGCCGGGGCGGTCTGCACCGTCACGGTCGGGGGCGTCGCGTCGGTGCGCGTGTGCATCCGCACGAACGTCACCGAGTAGGGCTCGAACGAGTGCGTGAAGCTGCTCGAGACCGCCATCTGCGAGCTCTTCGGTGCCACCGGCGTCGACGTCGCGGTGTTCAGCGCCGAGGGGGCCGCCGACAGCATCGTGACGTCGGCCGTCGGCAGCACGGTGAGCCCGCCGAGGTCGACCTTCGTCACCGCGGCCTGCGCCTGGGCGTTGACGACCTTGAGGATCACGTCGCCGCTGGCCTCGTCCTTCGTCATGACCTGGGCGAAGGGCTCGACCGCCGTGTTGGTGAACTGGCCCTGCTGCACGCCGTCGGCGAAGAGGGTCACCTGCGAGCCGCGCACCTGCACGCGCAGGTCGTAGGTGCGACCCGTCTCGATGCGCGGCGTCCCGGTCTCGGCCACGGTCGACTTCGCGCCGCCCACGGCCTTCTCCACGAGACTGCGGGTGTTGCCGAAGCCGCCGAGGTTCCACCAGAAGTAGTCGGCCGAGCCCTGCACGCCGAAGCCGACGAGGAAGCCCTCGGCACCCGCGAGCTTGGTGGCTTTCAACGACACGTCGTAGTCGGTGGCTGTCAGCGCCGGTCCCGCGACGAGGGTGTTGTTCGCCGTCGTCGACGACTGCACATAGCTGCCGTCGGCCGCCGACCACGAGCCCGCGCCCGCGAGCTTCGTCCAGCCGTCGTCGTTCTTGTCCGAGAAGTCGTCGGCGAAGAGCGTCTTGCCGTCGGGCGTCGTGACCTTCACGTCGTCGTAGCGGGCGGAGGTGCTCCACGTCGACAGCCCTACGGCGCCGGAGACGGTGGTGGATGCCAGGTCCCCGGCCGCCGTGGTCGGAACGACCCTGTCGCCGACATTGCGCATGAAGAGCTTCTGCACCTCGTAGTTCGCCGAGCCCCACACCTGATCACGGTCGAACCAGATGAGGTCGGGGCGCCACTGCACGTTGCTGGTGTCGGCCAGCAGCGGCGCGTACGACGCCATCTTGACCACGTCAGCGTTGCGCTCGAGGCCCGTCATGTAGGCCGCCTCGGACAGGGCGTTCGCGAAGAGGTTGTCGCGCGAGGCGTACTCGCCGATCCACACCTTGGGTCCGTTGCGGTCGTAGGAGTCGTAGCGCTGGTTGTGCGAGAGGAACCACGACGGATCGCGGTAGTAGTGCTCGTCGACCATGTCGACCTTCTCGGCCGTGTTCTGCTCCCAGTGCTTTTCGAAGTTCGCGCCTTCGGCATCGGGGCCCGAGTTGCTGATCAGGATCATGTCGGGGTACGCGGCGGCGATGGCATCCCGGAACTTCGTGAAGTTCGCCATGAACGCCTCGGGGTAGTTCTCCTCGTTGCCGATCTCGATGCGGTCGAGCGCGAACGGGGCGGGGTGCCCCATGTCGGCGCGGAGCTTGCCCCACGTCGTGGTGACGTCGCCCTTGGCGAACTCGATCAGGTCGAGGGTGTCCTGGATGTGACGCTGCAGCAGAGCCGGGTCGGTCGGCTGGAGGGCCTGTCCGCACCCGTTCATCAGGGCGGGCACGTCGGGCACGGGCTTGGCGCCGATGTCTTCCGCGAACTGGAAGTACTCGTAGTACCCGAGGCCCAGCGACTGGTTGTAGCCCCAGAAGTTGGCGTTGGTGGCGCGGGTCTCGACCGGACCGACGCTGTCCTTCCACTGGTAGGAGCGGGCGCGCTCGTAGTTCGAGTCCGCCGAGTAGTCCTCGTGGCTGTTGACGTTGACGATGCAGCCACCGGGGAATCGGACGAACTTCGGGTGCAGGTCGGCGATCTTCTGCGCGATGTCTTTACGCAGGCCGTTCTCGCGGCCCATGAAGGTGTCCTTCGGGAACACCGACACCTCGTCGAGCCGGACCGTTCCGGCACCCGCGGCCTGCACGAGCACCCGCGCGGCATCGGTCGTGGCCGTCGCCGTCACGGAGCCGCGGTACTTCAGCCATCCGTCTCCGCCCACGGTCGCCGTGAACGGGTTCGACAGCGCCGAGCCGTCGGCCGAGCGCAGTACGAGCGAGACGGGGGTTCCGCCCGCCGCCGTCGTGCGCGCCCAGAACGACACGTCGTACGCCGCGTCCTTGGTGAGAGCCACGCCCGTGTCGAACCCGGCGTTCTCGACGCCGTAGGTGCCCGTGGCACCGCTGGTCAGATCGAGCTGCAGGTAGGTGCGGTTGCGCTCGTTCATGCGCTTGTCGTCGTTGACCGGCGTGGCCGATCCCGAACCGCCGCCGACGGCCACGGGCGTCCACGCCGTCATCCCCGTGAAGCCGCGGTTGTCGACGGGCAGGAACTCGAACGAGCGGTTGCGCACGAGCTCGGCGTACAGGCCGCCGTCGGCGGCGTTGTTGATGTCCTCGAAGAAGACGCCGTACATCGCGTCGTCGATCTCCGCGCCGTTCTTGCTGGGGTCGGCCGTGATCGAGTAGTCGGCGGTCTCATCCGTGGGGTACGCCGCGAGCAGTCTCTGCTGCTCAGCCGCGGTGATGGGCAGGACGGTTCCGTGCCGCGGACGCGCCGGGAGGGTGGCATCCCGAACCGACGTCCAGGTGCCCGACGCGATGTCGCGGGTCTCGAACATCATGTAGCCCTGGCCGCCGTGGTAGCTCGGCTGATCGATCAGCATGTACCAGTGGCCGGCCTCGGCGTTGTCTTCGAACACCGTCGGACCCTCGCCGTTGGTGAAGGTCCCGCCCCAGGGGTTGGGCTGGCCGACGCCGATCTGCTCCTTGACCAGCTGCCAGCCGGGGGCGGACGTGGTGGTCGGCAGCGATCCGGTGACGGTCGCGGTGAGATCGGTCGAGCGTTCCTGACGCACGGTCATCGATGCTTCGTCCTTGATGAAGCGGTAGTAGGTGTCGCCGTCGCGCACGACGGTGGCGTCGATGGTGCCCTTGCCCGCGCCGCGCTTGACATCGACCCACGGCTTCGGCTCGCTGAAGGTGACGAAGTCGCGCGTGGTGACCATCATCATGCGGTTGTGGGTGTCGGACGCCTTCCGCCCCGCGGTGGACGCGCTGGGGTACAGGTTCGACGCCCAGTACACGACGTACTCGCCGCGGTCGGGGTCCCACGTGGCCTCGGGGGCCCAGGTGTTGCCGGCGAGCTCGCTCGAGACGGTGATCTGGCGCAGCGGTGACCAGGTGGCCAGGTCGTCGGACTGCCAGACGTTGAGCTTTCGGCTGCCGACCTCCTGGGCGCGGCCGAAGTCGCCGTTGTACCGGTCGAACATGTTCAGGTCGGTCGACAGCATGTAGAACCGGTCGCCGTCGGCAGAACGCATCACGAAGGGATCGCGGATGCCCTGTTCGCCCTGGTCGGAGCTGAGCACGGGCTTGCCGTCGTGGAGGGTGAGCCAGTTCTTGGGGTCGTCGCCCCGGCTCGTGGCGAAGGAGATCTCTTCGTCGGTGGTCGTGCTCTCTCCGGTGAAGAACGGGAAGAAGTATCCCTCGAGCTTCTGCGCCTCGGGCTTCGGCTGCACGACGAGCTCGAAGGAACGCGTGGTGTCGCTCGACCCCTTCGAGATGGTCGCGGTCACCGTGACCTTCGCTGCGGCCGAGCCGGTGGCCGGTCGCGTGACCTCGCCGGTGGGGGTCACGACCTGCGCGTTCGACGACGTCCACGACACCGTCGTCCCGTTCGACCCGGTCGTGGGCAGAGTCACGTTGCCGCGCACGTCATCGGCATCCGGGATCGAGAGGGCCTTCGCCGCGGTCGCGACGTCCTGCTCGTTCGTCGGCGTGCCCTGGGCGACGAGCGCCTTGACGTCGTCGTCGCCGAGCGCGCTGTCGAAGATCGCCACGTCACGCACGCCGCCCGCCCAGAAGCGGTCGGGGTAGGACGAGCGCCCGATGTAACCCACCAGGTCCGAGCCGAAGTCGGTGACGGTGCGGGAGGTGGAGACCGTGCCGATCTTCGTGTCGCCGAGGTAGGCGGTGATCGAGGTGGGGGTGATGACCGTCGTGTAGAGCGCCCACTCGGAGGTGGCGGCCGGACCCGGGATGCCGCGGGTGCCGTCGGTCGGAGAGATTCCGCGCTCGAGGGTCCAGGGCTGGCCGCTGCGCGGTCCGTCCGTCACCACCGACTTGACCTGACCTGCGGGGTTGGCGGGGTTGAGCAACCAGTACTGCTGCGGAAGGTTCTCGGTCGTGCCGAAGAACATCGCCGCCTGGTTGCCCGCCCCCGTGCGGTCCTGGAGCCAGGCCGAGACCGTGATGGTGCTGCGGCCGTCGAACAGGCCCTTCGGCAGCTCGACGTACGCGGCGGACGACCCGGATCCCCCTCCAGGGAGGGAAAGGGCGTCGCCGTCGATCGACGATCCGGTGCCGACGATGGTCGCATCGTGACCGTGTCCCGAGGCGTCCGGCACCGTCGTGCCGGAGGTCGCGGAGAAGTCGAAGAAGGCGAGGGGCTCGGGCAGCGGAGCCGCCGTCGCGGCGACGGCGGGGACCAGACCGCTCAGAACGACGGCGGTGGCCGCGACGAGCGCTCCCGCGCGACGCGCGATGCTCCTCCGGCCCCGGTCTTCGGAAACAGGTCGTGACAGCACCATGTTCGTCCTCCTCGACGATGGGGGGGTCCGGCGGGGGCCGGCGGATGCGAGCACAATTTTGTGAGCGCTCACTCTCCGCAATCTTGGAGGCGGCTGAGACCGCTGTCAAGCAGTATTCGTGTCGCCTTTCTCGACGTGTGAGGCCTCACATTCCGCACCGTCGCGACGATAAGCTCCTGCGACGAGCGCGGGCCGTGACCCGCGGGCGCTGCGCCTGTTGCTACTGTCGGTTCGCCCCGCACCCCAGGAGGACTTCATGGCCGTCACCTTCACCGATATGCCGATCGAGGCGCTTCGGGCGTACCGCCCCGCCCTCGAGGCTCCGGCCGACCTCGACGAGTTCTGGGCCGACACGCTCGCGCAGGCGCGAGCTGCGGCCCGCCCGGCCACCCTGGCCCCGGTCGGCGCCCCGGTGCGGGCCCTCGGCGTCTCGGATCTCACCTTCACCGGCTTCGGTGGGGACGAGATCCGCGGGTGGGTCGTGCGGCCCCGCGGCGACGAGGTGCTCCCCGCGGTCATCGAGTACATCGGCTACGGCGGAGGCCGCGGACTCCCGGGCGAGCGGGTCAACTGGGCGACCGCCGGCTACGTGCACGTCGTCATGGACACGCGCGGTCAGGGGTCGACCTGGAGCGTGGGCGACACCCCCGACCCCCACGGTTCGGCCGCCGCCTACCCGGGCGTCATGACCCGTGGCATCCGGGATCCTCAGGAGTACTACTACCGACGCCTGTTCACCGACGCCGTGCGCCTGGTCGACGAGGTGCGGACCCTGCCCGGGGTCGACCCCGAGCGGATCGCGGTGACCGGCGGGAGCCAGGGCGGCGGACTCTCGATCGCGGCCGCGGCTCTCGCGGGAGACGCGGTCGCCGCGGTCCTCCCCGACGTGCCGTTCCTGTGCGACTTCCCGAACGCGATCACGCGCACCCCCTCGGCGCCCTTCACCGAGATCACGCGCTACCTCGCCGTGCATCGCGACGACACGGCGGCCGTGCTGCGCACCCTGTCGTACATGGACGGCGCGATCCTCGCCCGACGCATCACCCAGCCGGCGTACTTCTCGGTGGCGTTCATGGACGACGTGGTGCTGCCCTCGGGCGTCTTCGCCGCCTTCCACGCGCTCGCCTCCGACGACGCGGCCCTCGAGGAGTACCCCTACAACGGCCACGAGGGTGGCGGCCACCGCCACTGGATGAAGCAGGTGGCCTGGCTCGACGCCCGCTTCGGACGCTGAGCCGCCGGTCTCACTCCCAGACGCTGGGAGCGGGGCGCTTGGTCGAGGGCAACGCCGATCCCGCGGCCCAGTCGTGCACCCACGGCTCGATGTCGGGCAACCCCTCAGGACGCCCGACGGCCGCGAACAGCTCGTCGTGCGGGACGGTGCCGCCGGTGCGACGCAGAATGCGCGCGCGGATCATCGCGCGGGCGTAGATCTCGCCCTTCACGAGAGCGCGGTGCTCGAGATAGACCGCGCGGTCGTCGTGACCGATCAGGCGCGTCTCGAGGTCGAACCGCTGACCCAGCTCGAGCGAGCGCCGGAAGGTGATGGTCTCGGCGGCGACCACGGCGTACCAGCCCTGTTTCGTCATCGCGGCGACCAGTCCCGCGCGCGTCAGCAGGTCCCATCGGCCGAGGTCGAACAGCGACAGGTACCGGCCGTTGTTCATGTGACGGAGCAGGTCGATGTCGGTGGGCAGCACGCGGATCGACATGCGGGTCACGGTGTTCGGGTCGATGGGCCCCTCGCGACGAAGTCGGCGGCGAGCACGAGCGAGCACCAGCAGGGTGCGCCAGAGGACGTTCACGAGGGGCGAGCGTAGCGATTCGACCACGCAACGGCGATGTCGTTGTGCGGTTTCGACAATCGCCGCGCGGGGCGCATACCGCATCGGACGGCCCGCGCAGTTCGATTTCACCCGCGCGGGACCCCCGCGTAGAGTCGCGCCATGACTGCGGAACCCCGAACCGACATCGTCGTCCGTCCGGTAAGAGATGTGGATGCCGAGGCCCTCGGCCGCGTGCACGCCACCTGCTGGCACGAGACCTACGACCACCTGATCAGCAAGGCCGCCCTCGAGGCCGTCTCCCCCCGCCGCATGGCGGAACTGTGGACCCACTGGGCCTCGCAGGGCGACGACTACCGCATGCACGCCGCGCTCGTCGACGGCGAGATCGTCGGCTTCGTCGGCTCGGGCCCGGCCCGCGACGACGACGCGCCGCGCGAGCGCGAGCTGTACTTCATCTACATGCTCGACGCGTTCCACGGCACCGGCATCGGCCAGCAGCTGTTCGACGCGGCGATCGAGAACGACGAGGGCGTCTACCTCTGGGTCGCCGACGACAACCCCCGCGCGCACCGCTTCTACACGCGCAACGGCTTCTCGCTCGACGGCGCCTCGCAGGTGCAGCCCTTCCTCGGTGAGGAGCTCACCGAGGTGCGCTTCGTCCGCTGACGTGCTGCAGATCTGGGCCCTCGACGGCATCCCCGAGATCAGCCCGGGCGACGACCTCGTCCGCATGATCCTGGATGCCACGACCGAACCGCTGCGCGACGGCGACATCGTCGTGGTCACGAGCAAGGTCGTGTCGAAGGCCGAGGGGCGCATCCTCCGCGCGGACGACCGCGAGGACGCCATCACCCGCGAGACCGTGCGCCTCGTGGCATCCCGCACCTCACCGACCGGGCACGTGACGCGCATCGTCGAGAACCCGCTCGGAATCGTCTCGGCCGCCGCCGGGGTCGACGCGAGCAACACCCCCGAGGGCACGGTGCTGCTGCTGCCGGTCGACCCCGACGCCTCGGCGCGCGCGCTCGCGACGGGCCTGCGCAGCGCGACCGGCGTCCACGTCGGCGTGATCGTCACCGACACCCTCGGACGCGCGTGGCGCGAGGGCCAGACCGACCACGCCATCGGCGCGGGCGGCGTGCACGTCTTCGAGGATCTCCGCGGAACGACGGATGCCGAGGGCCGCCCCCTCGTGGTGACCCTGCCCTGCGTGGCCGACGAGCTCGCCGCCGCCACCGACCTCGTGAAGGGCAAAGCCGCGCGCCGACCCGTGGCGATCGTGCGGGGCCGTGCCGACCTGGTGGGAGACCTCGACCTGCCCGGAGCCCGCTCCATCGTGCGCGACCCCGTGCGCGACATGTTCCGCCAGGGCGCCGACGAGGCGTACGCCGAGGGCTTCGCCGCGGGGCGAGCCGCCGCGGGCTGAGGGCGCGGGTCGGGCTGCCGGTTCCTCGCGCCGTGAGCTGGGCGGACGGACCATGTCTCGATATGCGCAGACCGTGTTCCCGTTCTGGGTGGCTATAGCCCTTCGAAGCAGCCGGGAGGGGGACATGCTCCCGTATCGGGCGGCCGGGGAGCTCAGCGGATGCCGCGAGCCGCGAGCCCCTCGCCGAGGTCGTCGGCGTGACGGAGAGCCGACACCAGCAGCGGCAGCGCGCCGCGCCCGAGCGACGGACGCAGCCCTCGCGCGCGCTGGGCATCGCGCACCTCGGCGGCCAGGCGCGCCAGGACGGGGATCGTGGTGATCGTCAGCGTCAGCAGCAGCGCGGCGCGGCCGGGGTCGACGCCGAACCGTGAGAGCGGCGACAGTCCACGCTCGAGGGCGTCGAGCAGCGCCGAGACCGACGTGCTCACCGGCACAAGGCCAGCGATGAGCAGTGCCGCCACGACGCGGCAGGTGTTCGCCACCGCGGGTTCGAGTCCGAGGAAGATCAGTTGACCGGTGACGGTGATCGCGACGACCCACCGCAGCCCCCACACCGCCCCCGCCAGCACGCGCAGACCGCGCCGGATCCCCATGCCAGCCCCGGCGTACAGGGCCACCGGCAGCACCAGCACCATCACCGTCACCCACGTCGACGGCGACGACGCCACCGCCACGGCGGCCGCCGCGAGCATCATGAGTTTCGGGCCCGCCGGCATCCGGTGCATCCATCCCATGGCCGGAACGAACAGGCTCAGCACGTCAGCGCTGACTCGTAGGCATCGACGACGGCGGAAGAGGCTCCGGATGCCGCGACCCGACCGTCCGCCATCAGCACGGCGCTCTCGCAGCGCCGGGCGAGGGCGAGATCGTGCGTGACGAGTACGAGCGCGTGTCCGGTGTCGGCGAGCAGGTGATCCGCGACGCGGCGCGCGTTGCGCCCGTCGAGGAGCGCGGTCGGCTCGTCGGCGATCACCAGGCGCGGCCCGCGCACGAAGGCTCCGCACAGGGCGAGCAGCTGCTTCTGGCCTCCCGACAGATCGTGGGCGGGCCGGTCGCCCAGCCCATCGAGCCCGAAGCGCGCGAGTGCGGCGTCGACGCGGGCGTCGCGCTCGGCACGCGGCAGGCGGGCCGAACGCAACGACAGCGCGACGTCTTCGGCGACGGTGGGCATCATGATCTGGGCGTCGGGGTTGCTCAGCACCAGCGCGACTCGCGCACGGAGCGCGGCCGGGTCGCAATCAGGGTCGCACCCCATCACCCGCAGGTCACCCCCCGTGCGCCGCAGGAGCCCGGCGATCACGCGAGCGAGCGTCGACTTGCCCGAGCCGTTGTCGCCGACGAGGGCGATCGTGCGCGCCGACAGATCGAGGGACACCTCCCCCAGCACCTCGCGCGCGCCGAGGCGGACCCTCAGCCCCGCACAGCGGACGATGCTCACGCCGCGACGCCGACCCGATCCCGCTCCGGAGTCGCGACCCGCCACATCCGGCGGAAACCGCGCGGGTAGGCGCGCACCAGCGTCGTCACGACGAGCGTCGCGACGGCGGCTTTCACCAGGTCGCCGGGCACGAAGACGAGGCTGGAGAGCGCCGTTTCTCCGAGCGGGAGTCGTGTCACGAGACTCTGCACCGGGATGCCGAGGGCGTAGATCGCGATCACTCCCCCGACGATCATGGCGAGGGCCGTCCGCCAGACGACCGGGCGGCGGCCTCCCGCGTGGACGATGAGACCGATGACCACGGCACCGAGGATCCACCCCACGGCGTACCCGGCGGTCGGACCGAGGAAGACGCCGAACCCACCCCGACCCCCGGCCAGCAGGGGGAGCCCCGCCGCGACCAGCGCGAGCAGCACGGTGACAGACAACGCCCCGAGCCACGGTCCGAGCACGGCCCCCGCCAGCATGACGCCCAGGGTCTGCGCGGTGATCGGCACGCCCCCGAACACCGGGAAGCTGCCGGGCAGCCCCAACACGGCGATGAGTGCGGCGAAGACGGCGACGCGAGCGAGGTCGGTGGCGTCGAGAGTGCGGGTCATGAGCGGCCTTCCTGAACGGTGTTCACTTGAACGGCGTTCACTATACTCGTGACATGGCTCCCCGAGGACATTCCGCCGACGACGTGGCCCTGACCGCCCTGCGGATCCTCGACGATCACGGGCTCCCCGACCTCACGATGCGTCGGCTTGCGACCGCCCTCGATGTGCAGCCGAGCGCGCTCTACTGGCATTTCCCCAACAAGCAGACCCTGCTCGCGGAGCTGTCCGATCGGATCGTCGGGCGCGTGGCATCTCGAACAGCCGAAGACCTCGTGGCCGAGGCGCGCGCCCTGCGCGAGGCCCTCTTGGCCTACCGCGACGGCGCCGAGGTGGTCTCGAGCACGTTGGCGATGGGCCTCGGGTCGTCGTTGGCGCACGATCGACTCGCGGCGGCCGTGGTCGCCGAGGGGTTCGACGACGAGAGCGCCCGCCGCGTGGCCACGACCGTGCTGCACTACGTGCTCGGCTTCGTGTGGCACGAGCAGCAGCGCCTGCAGTACGACAGCGCGGGAGCTCGCGAAGACGCGGCCGGCGGACTGGCCGACGACGACTTCGCCTCGGGCCTCGACCTCATCGCCGCGGGGTTGCGGGCGCGGGTCTGAGCGAGCCCGCGGGCGCGCCTCCGAGCGGGACGGCGGGCCGGGACCGCACCTCGCGCCCCGCGGTCGATCGGGGTTTCGGTGGCTCGACGCGGCGGGTCTCGCGCGATGCACGCGGCCTCGGCTCCGCAGTCAGCGCTGCTTGACCTCGCCGAACAGGCGCGCGATCGGCACGAGCACCACGGGGCGCGCCGACACCCACGCCGCGGCCATCACCGCGAGGGATGCCGCGAAGATCAGCAACCCGGTCGGATCGCTCGTGTACGCGCCGGGGTCCTCCGAGCCGCGTGCGGCGTACATGTGATTCAGGTTGCGCAGGGCTCCGGTCGCGAGCACGAGGGCGACGTGCACGATGATGAACGCCACGAAGAAGAGCATCGTGGGGAAGTGGATCTTGCGCGCCCACTCGATCGGGTAGAGCCGGTTCAGTTTCTCGGCGTTCTTCGGCCACACCCCCGAAAGGCGCACCCCGCTGACGATCGCGAGGGGCGCGGCGAGGAAGGTGATCGCGAAGTACGACAGCTGCTGCAGGCTGTTGTAGTTCACCCAGCCGTTCTCGGTCGGCCAATCGAGGGAGGCGTATTGCAGCGCCGCCGACAGGGCGTTGGGGAAGACCTCCCACGAGGTCGGGACGATCCGCATCCACTGCCCCGTGACGAACAACAGGACGACGAAGATCACGCCGTTCGCGATCCACAGGATGTCGAGCGCCTGGTGGAACCACAGCGCGAGACTGATGCGGCGCTTCTTGTTGTTCCGGGGTGACCAGAAGGCGGCGGGTCGCTTCTCGCGGCGCACCTGCCACCCGGTGCGAATGATCAACAGCAGGAAGAAGCTGTTGAGGAAGTGCGACCAGTTGAGCCAGGCCGGCAGCCCCACGGGAGCGGACTCGGGCAGGGGGTACTCGCCGGGGAACGCCGCGAGGAATTCGCGGCCCGGGCCGATCGCCAGCACGAAGCGCGCGAGCAGCACGACGATCCCGACGACGGCGAGGGCGAACACGCCGAGCACCGCGGTCGAGCCGAGCAGCTGGACGGGCGTGTAATCGCCGAGGGAGACGCGACGGGATGCCGCGGGAGCCGGCCGGGGCGTGACGGCGGGGCGCGCGCTCGCGCCGCGCGAGGCAGCGCGCCGGGCGGCGGCGCCGGGCCAGACGGTGCGCGTCACCGTGAGGGGTGGGCGCGGAGCTGGGCGCAGGGCATCGGGCGCGCCGGCGGAGCTCGCAGGCGGTGCCTGCGGACGGACGGGTAGCGCGCTCTCACCCGCCGCACCGCGGTCGGACGGAGCGGGTCGTGCTGCTGCGGCGGGCTGTTCAGCCGTATCGGGCGCGAGCGCCGGGTTCGGAGGCGCCGTCGCCGCCGGCCCGCGGCCGTCGTGTCCCCGCGAGTCGCTCTCGTCCCGCCCGCCAGAGCGGGCGGCCGGGTGGGCGGCTGCCGGCGGCCAGGGCTCCCCGCCCGGCTCGCGCGGTAGTCCTCGACGCATGCCGCTGGTCGCGGCATCCGTCTCTGCGATCCGAGGTGCCGGTTCCGGCTCGCGCGCGTCGCTCGCGCGCACCGCAGACGCGCGAAGCGAAGCCGACGGCACCTCGGAAGCGGTGCCCTGTTCCGGCTCCGTCGTCGATGGCTCTTCGGATCGATCGGGCGGGACCGCGGATCCCGGCGGCCACGGCTCCCCGCCGGCCTCGCGCGGCAGTCCTCGGCGCACGGAAGACCCGGACCGCCCCGGACCACCGGCATCCTGCGTCGCGATCTCGGACTCCGTCACGAAACTCGCACTGTGAGCCACAGGTTCTGCGAGATTCGCGCCATTCTGCGAGCTGACGACGCCGGGAGCATCCCCGGGAGTGTCCATGCCCCCGGCCCCGGCAGTGTCCTCGGGCACGCCCGAGCCCGCGGGCGGCCAGGGCTCCCCACCGGGGACGCGCGGCAGCCCGCGTCGCGGAGTGCGGGGTGTGGACGCCATCTACTTCTTGTGGGCCTCTAGCGCGCTGATGAGTTGCGGAACGACGGTGAACAGGTCTCCGACGATACCGAAGTCCGCGATGTCGAAGATCGGCGCCTCGGGGTTCTTGTCGATCGCGACGATCGTGCGCGCGGTCTGCATTCCCGCCCGGTGCTGGATCGCACCTGAGATGCCCAGGGCGACATACAGCTTGGGCGACACCGAGACCCCCGTCTGCCCGACCTGCGCGGTCGCGGGCACGTATCCCGCATCGACGGCAGCGCGCGAAGCGCCGACGGCGGCCCCGAGCGCGTCGGCGAGCTGCTCGACGAGGGCGAAGTCCTTCTTCGAGCCCACGCCCCGGCCTCCTGCGACGACCGCGGCCGCTCCGCGCAGCTCGGGCCTCGTCGAGGCTGCCGCCGTCTCGGAGAACGCCTCCACCCGACCGGACGGGATCCCGGATGCCAGGACCTCGAGGCCCCGCACCATGAGCGGCTGCGGGTCGAGCTGCCCCTCGACCGACCCGGGGCGCAGGGTCGCGACCAGGGGCCCGAAGGTGGGCGCCCCGTCGACGGTGAAGGCGCCGCCGAACGCCGAGTGGTGGGCCACGACCCCGAGGTCGTCGCGCGCGACCCCGACGATGTCGGTCGCGAGGGGAAGGCGCAGCCGCGCCGCGAGGCGGGCGACGGCGTCGCGCGTCTCGATCGCGTTCGACGCGAGGACGAGGTCGGGGTTCTCCGCCGCCACCGCGGCGGCCACCGCGTCGACCACGGGTCCCGTCAGCGCGGAGGAGTCCACCTCGGCCGTGTGCACGCGAACCGCTCCGAGACGGGCGGCCGCCTCAGCGGCGCCCGGGAGCACATCGGCGGGACCGGCGATCACGGCGACCGGCTCCCCCACCCGCGCCGCCGCGACCAGCAGACCCGCCGACGACGCGGCGAGCGCACCAGAGGGCACCACCTCGAGCAGCACGAGTGCGACAGTCATCACGCCACCCCCTCGGCCACGAGAAAGGCCGCCAGCCTCTCCCCCGCGTCGCCCTCGTCGACGATTTTGGTCCCGCCCTCTCTCGGGGGCCTCTGCGCGACGGAAAGCATGATGTACCGGGCTTGGGCGGGGTCTTCGGGCTCCACGCCGAGCGTTGCGGCATCAAGCGTCTCGTACGGCTTCTTCTTCGCGGCCATGATCCCCTTGAACGTCGTGAACCGCCCCTCGGGCAGGGCCTCGGTCACCGAGACCACCGCGGGAAGGGCGGCGGACACCCGCATCGTCCCGGCGTCGCTCACGCGGTCGCCGGACACGGTGTCGTGGGTCAGCGCGAGGCTCGACAAGGCGGTGAGCTGCGGCACGCCGAGCAGTTCGGCGACCATCGCGGGGACGACTCCCCCGCCGCCGTCGGTCGAGAGGTTTCCGCCGATCACCAGGTCGAAGCCCGTGCGCCGGATCGCCGCCGCGAGCACCTCGGCGGTGAGCAGCAGGTCCGCCCCGCGCAGGGTGTCGTCGACGACGTGCACCGCCGCACTCGCGCCCATCGCAAGGGCCTTGCGGACGTTCGCCGTCGCCGAGGCCGGTGCCATCGTGAGCACCACGACCTCGGTGCCGGGGTGGGCGTCGGCGTGCGCGAGGGCGGCTTCGACCGCGCGCTCGTTGATCTCGTCGAGCACCGGTGCCGACGCGGCGCGGTCGGCGAGCCCGGTCTCGAGGTCGAGGCGACGCTCCCCCCAGGTGTCGGGGACTTCTTTGATCAGCACCACGATCTTCATCGACCTGGCTCCTTCGGTGAGGGGACGGATGCCGCGACCTCGCGGCAACGGAAGAGTGCGGGGCTCGCCGTCGGCGAGGGGCCCAGCCGCACAGGCCCGGTCGCCGAGCCTGTCGGAGGGACCGGGAGCCGCGTGCGGAACCCGACCGAGCGGTACCGTGAAACGCGAGGAGGACCGATGACGCGACGATTGCCGGTCGACCCGATCGCCGAGGCCAAGCGCCAGTGGCTTGCGCACGGGTGGGACGAGGCGGCCGACGGTATGACGGTCGTGACCTCGGTGATCCGCGCGCACCAGTTGCTCATGGCATCCATCGAACGGACGTTGAAGCCGTTCGACCTGTCGTTCGCGCGATTCGAGATGCTGCGGTTGCTCGCCTTCACGAAGGAGGGCCGGATGCCGATGGCCAGCGCCATCGCCCGCCTCCAGGTGCACCCGACGAGCGTCACCAACACGGTCGAGCGCCTCGCTCGCGACGGGCTCGTGACCCGTGAGCCGCACCCCACCGACGGGCGCGCGGCTCTGCTCGCGCTGACCGACGACGGGCGCCGACGCGTGGAGGAGGCGACCGCGGCGTTGAACGAGGTCTTCGCCGACCTGGGTCTCGACGAGGACGATGCGACCGCGCTCGTGCGGATCATCGCGCGCTTCCGCAAGGGTGCCGGCGACTTCGCCGACCCCTCACCGGTGCCCGACCCGCTCTGAGCGCTCATCGGTGCGTGAACGACGGCGACCGCTTTTCGCGGAACGCCGCCATCCCCTCTTTCTGATCGGCGGTGTCGAACAGCGCGGCGAAGGCCTGCCGCTCGAATCGCACGCCCTCGGCGAGGGTCGATTCCAGCGCGACGTCGAGCGCCGCCTTCGCGGCGTAGAGCGCGGGCAGTGGCTTCTCGGCGATCGTCTGCGCGACCTTCTCGGCCTCGTCGAGCAGCTCGTCGGCGGGCACGATGCGGGACACGAGTCCTGCCCGCTCGGCCTCTTCCGCGCCGATCATGCGTCCGGTCAGCACGAGTTCGGCGGCCTTGTAGTACCCGAGCGCCCGCACGAGACGTTGCGTTCCCCCCATTCCCGGGATGACCCCCAGCTGCACCTCGGGCTGGCCGAATCTCGCCCGATCGGATGCCAGGATCACGTCGCACATGAGCGCGAGCTCGCACCCGCCGCCCAGGGCATAGCCCGAGACCGCGGCGATCACCGGAGTGCGGACCGCGGCGAACCGGGCCCACGCCCCGAAGTGATCGGTGAGCACCATGTCGAGGCCCGACTTCTGCTCCATCTCTTTGATGTCGGCGCCGGCGGCGAAGGCTTTCTCGCTCCCGGTCACGACGATCGCCCCGACCCCCTCGTCGGCGTCGAACGCCTCGGCGGCGGCGACCACGTCGCGCATCGACTGCGTGTTCAGCGCGTTCAGCGCCTCGGGTCGGTCCAGGGTGATCCACCCGACGCGTCCTCGCTGCTCGACGCGGATGGTCTCGTACCCGGCATCCGGCTCGCTCATCAGTGCTCCCGTCGTGTCGAAGAATGGTCGGAGCGGTTGCGCCCGCCCTGAGATGGTCGCACGCACCGCCGACATCGCCCCAGGGTCTTGCCGCGACGCGTCGGCGACGTCGCCTCACCGGCCACCCCGTGAGCGTCCGGGGCGGATTCCGCCCCGAACCGGAAAGTCTGCACCTCAGGCCGCGAGGACGCTGCGGCCCACGATGAGCCGCATGATCTCGTTGGTCCCCTCCAGGATCTGGTGCACGCGCAGGTCGCGCACGACCTTCTCGATCCCGTAGTCCTGCAGGTATCCATAGCCGCCGTGCAGCTGCAGCGCCTCGTTGGCGACCCGGAAGCCCACGTCGGTCGCGAACCGCTTCGCCATGGCGCACCGGGTCGCGGCATCCGGAGTCTTCGAATCCAGCGCGGTCGCCGCATCGCGCACGAGCAGCCGCGCGGCTTCGAGCTCGGTCGCCATGTCGGCCACGGCAAACACGACGGACTGCTTCTCGCTCAGGGCTTCACCGAACGTGAAGCGCTCGTGCACATACGCGACGGCACGATCGAGCGCCCATCGCGCTCCGCCGATCGAGCAGGTGGCGATGTTGAGCCGACCGCCGTTGAGCGCGGTCATGGCGATCGAGAAGCCGCGCCCCTCCCCACCGAGGAGGTTCTCGGCGGGTACGCGCACCTCGTCGAGGATGACGGGCCGAGTGGGTTGGGCGTTCCAGCCCATCTTCCTCTCGTTCGGCCCGAATGACAGGCCCTCGGCGTCGGCCGGCACGACGAAGGCGCTGATCCCGCGCGCCCCCGGCTCGCCCGTGCGCGCCATGACGACGTAGACGCTGGCCTCGCCGGCGCCCGAGATGAACTGCTTCACGCCGGTCAGCACGTAGGTGTCGCCGTGCCGGATCGCGGAGGTGGTGATCGCGGCGGCATCCGACCCGGCGCCCGGCTCGGTGAGGCAGTAGGCGCCGAGATCGTCCATGGCCACCAGCGACGGCAACCACCGCTCGCGCTGCTCGGGCGTGCCGTAGGTGTCGATCATCCACGCGACCATGTTGTGGATGGTGATGTAGGCCGTTACCGTCGGGTCGCCGTACGCGAGCTCCTCGAAGATCGCGACCGCATCCGCGCGCGACAACCCGGCGCCGCCCACGTCGTCGTTGACGTAGACGCCGCCGAGACCCAGCTCCCCGGCGCGGCGCAGCACGTCGCGGGGGAAGTGCTTCTCGGCATCCCATTCGAGGGTGTGCGGAGCGAGCTCCGTGGCGGCGAAGTCGCGCACGGCGTCGAGGATGGCGGTGCGCTCGTCGGCCGACAGGGTGCTGCCGGACACGACGTCGAGCGCGGGAGCAGGGGTGGTGTCCATGCGGCTCTCCTTCGTGAGGCGACGGCGTCGTCGCGCTCTCCAGAATAGCTGGACGTCCTACTAATTAATAGAGGGGTCGATTATGCGGACGAGGCGCCGAAAAGGGCCCCGACCGCGTAGGTGGCCGCGAGCGCGAGCGCCCCGCCGATGACGGTCCGCAGGATCGCGCGGCCCCGGCGCGCACCGCCGATCCACGCGGCGACGTACCCGGTGATGGCCAGCGCGACGAGCACCGACACAAAGGTGAGCGGCACGCGCACCTCGGCGGGGGCCAGCAGGATCGTCAGCAGCGGCAATACAGCGCCGATCGTGAACGCCACGGCCGAGGCCAGTGCCGCCGCCCACGGACTCGCCACGTCGTCGGCGTCGATGTTCAGCTCGACCGACAGGTGGGCTTTGAGGGCGTCGGATGCCGTGAGCTCGGTCGCCACGCGCGTCGCGGTGTCGCGCGAGAGCCCTTGCGCCTCGTACAGACCGATCAGCTCGGCGAACTCGGTCTCGGGGTCGTCGGCGAGCTCGCGCTTCTCCTTCTGGATGAGCGCGTGCTCGCTGTCGCGCTGGCTGGACACCGAGACGTACTCGCCCAGCGCCATCGAGATGGCCCCGCCGACGAGAGCGGCGAGGCCCGCGATGAGCACCGGCCCGGTGTCGCTGGTCGCCCCCGCGACCCCGACGACGACGGCGGCGGTCGAGACGATGCCGTCGTTGGCGCCGAGGACGCCGGCGCGAAGCCAGTTCAGGCGTTGCGAGAGCCCCTGGCGATGCGGCTCGTCGGGGTGCGCACCGGGGGTCGCCGCGGGCAGGTTCTCGCTCATGGACTGAGCGTAGGACCGCTCGAGGCGACCGGGGCCCGCCGCCGCCGCGTTCCCTCCCCGTTCACCGGGATGTCACGGACCCCAGGCAAAATTCACATGATCGCGCCGCCCGCGCGGATCACATCCCCACCCGAACCCGAGGACACAGCCATGCCTTCGACCCTCCTCCGCCGCGCCGCCGCGTTCACCGCGACGACCGCGGCGGTGTGTGCGCTCGCCCTGTCGAGCGCCACCGCGGCCTCCGCCGCGATCGTCCCCCAGCCCGTCTCGAATAGCGCCCCCGGCGCGGCCCTGTCGGTCACCCCGGTCGGCTCCTACGACACCGGCATCTACAAGGAATCCGCGGCCGAGATCGTCCAGGCCTATCGCGACCGCCTCTTCGTCGTCAACGCGCAGGCGGGCACGGTCACGGTGCTCGACAACCGCGACCCCAAGAAACCGGTCAAGCTCTTCGACATCTCCTCGAACGGGGTCGCCAACTCGGTCGCGGTCCGCGACGACGGTCTGGGCGTCATCGCCTTCGAGGCCACCACGAAGACCGACCCCGGTCACCTGGTCTTCTTCGACGCCAACAAAACGGATGCCGCGAGCGCGAAGCTCGGCGAGGTCACCGTCGGCGCTCTCCCTGACATGGTGACCTTCTCGAAGGACGGCTCCTACGCCGTCGTCGCCAACGAGGGCGAGCCGGCGGCGGACTTCTCGGTCGATCCCGAGGGCTCGGTCAGCGTCATCGCACTGTCGTCCGCCCTGGCCGCCCCCGCGCAGAGCGCCGTCAAGACGGCGGGCTTCCGCGCTTTCGAGCCCGGCGGCAGCAAGACGCTCGACTCCAGGGTGCGCGTCTTCGGCCCCGACGTCGCCGCCCCGGGGCAGGATGCCGCGACCCTGTCGACCAACCGCGTCTCGCGCAACCTCGAGCCCGAGTACATCACCACCGATGGCACCGTCGCCTACGTCACCCTGCAGGATAACAATGCCGTCGCGACCGTGGATCTGACGAAGGCCGAGGTGACCGGCATCCTGCCCCTGGGGTACAAGGACTGGGGCACCGTCGGACTCGACCCCAGCGACAAGGACGGCGTGAACATCCGGACGGTGCAGGGGCTGAAGGGCCTGTACATGCCGGACGGGATCGCGTCGTACTCGGCGACCGCCAACGGCAAGGCGACGACCTACCTCGTCACCGCGAACGAAGGCGACGGCCGCGAGTGGGGAACGTTCACCGACGAGGCCCGCGTGAAAGACCTCGGCAAGAACGGCCTCGGCGCCGTTTGCGCCACCTCGCCTCTGGCCGGCCGCTCGGCCGACACCGACCTCGGCCGGCTGAAGGTCGTCACCGACCTCGGCAAGACCGCGGACGGTTGCTACAGCGAGCTGTACGCCTACGGCGGCCGCTCGTTCTCGATCTGGGACACCAAGGGTGCGCTCGTCTTCGACTCGGGCGACCAGTTCGAGCAGAAGCTCAAGGAGGTCGCCCCGCAGCTGTTCAACGTCTCGAACGACAACAACACCGTCGACGACCGCAGCGACGACAAAGGCCCGGAGCCCGAGAACGTCACGATCGGCGTGGTCGACGGCCGCACCTACGCCTTCATCGGCCTCGAGCGCGCGGGTGGAGTGATGGTCTACGACATCACCGACCCGACCAAGGCGACGTACGTCACCTACGTCAACAACCGCAACGCCGCAGCGGACGTCAAGACCGCCGCGTCGGGCGACCTCGGCCCCGAAGGCATCGCCTTCGTCTCGGCCCTGCGCTCGCCCACCGGCGTGCCGCTGTTGGTCACCGGCAACGAGGTCTCGGGCACCACCACCGTGTTCGAGGTGCGCCCGACGCAGCCGAAGACGCCCGACCTGCAGATCCTCACGATCAACGACTTCCACGGTCGCCTGCTGCAGGAGACCGGGGGCGTGGCGGGTGCCGGCGTTCTCGCCGGGGCGGTCGAGAAGTACCGCCAGCAGAACCCGAACACGCTGTTCGTGTCGGCCGGCGACAACATCGGCGCGAGCGCCTTCGAATCGTTCATCGACCAGGACACCCCGACGATCAAGGCTTTGAAGGCCGCGACGCTCGACGTCAGCGCGGTCGGCAACCACGAATTCGACCGCGGCTTCGCCGACCTGACCGATCGGGTCATCCCGGCGTACGGCGGCAACACGGGCGCGTCGAGCGACTTCGCCCTCGGGGCGAACGTCTACACCAAGGGCACGAAGACCCCCGCCCTCAAGCCGTACACGATCAAGCAGGTCGGCACCACGAAGGTCGCCTTCGTCGGCACCGTGACGCCCCAGACCGCGGGCATGGTCGACCCGTCGAAGATCACCACGATCGAATTCGGCGACGAGACCGAGGCCATCAACCGCGAGGCGAAGAACGCCCGCGCGGCGGGTGCCGACATCGTCATCGTCCTGGTCCACGACGGCTCCGAGAGTACGGACTGCGCCACGATCGCGACCGAGTCGAGCGACTTCGGCTCCGTCGTCCGCGGCGCGTCGGCCGATGTGAACGCGATCGTCTCGGCGCACACGCACCAGAAGTACTCGTGCACCATCGGCGGGCGCTCGGTCATCCAGACCGGCTCGTACGGAACGAACCTCGGCACGCTCGACATCGATCTGGATTCGAACGGCAAGCTCTCCTCGATCACGCCCGGAGTGCGCGCGCTGCTCGACCCCGCGGTGACGCAGTACATCGCCTACCCGCAGGCCGCGACGGCGAAGATCGTGGCGGATGCCAAGGCCACCGCTGACGTGAAGGGCCAGGTCGAGGTGGGCAAGATCACCGCCGACATCACCCGCGCGAAGAACAGCTCGGGCGGTGAGGACCGCGGGGCGTACTCCACCCTCGGCAACACCGTGGCCGACGTCTACCTCTGGGCGACGAGCGAGAACCCCTCGTTCAACGGCCAGGATGCGCAGATCGCGTTCATGAACCCCGGCGGCCTGCGCGCCGACCTGCTGTACGGCTCCGACAACGGCTCGGTCTCGTACCGCGAGGCGGCGAACGTGCAGCCCTTCGGCAACACCCTGGTGACGCTGTCGCTCACGGGGGCGCAGCTGAAGCAGGTGCTCGAGCAGCAGTGGCAGCCCTCGGGTGCCGCGCGACCGGTGCTCGCCCTCGGCGTCTCGAAGGGCTTCACCTTCGAGTACGACCCGGCCGCGGCCACGGGCTCGCACATCACGTCCGTCCAGCTGAACGGCACGGCGATCGACGACAAGGCGTCGTACCGCGTCGTGACCAACTCGTTCCTGGCGGCCGGCGGCGACAACTTCACCGCCTTCGCCCAGGGCACGAGCAAGGCCGACTCGGGCCAGATCGACCTGCAGGCGACGGTCGACTTCTTCACCGCGAAGAAGAGCATCGCCCCATCGCCGCTGGGTCGGGCGTACCTGGTCGGTTCGAAGCCCGTCGACGAGGGGACCTCCACCCCGACGCCGACCCCGACGACCACCACGAGCCCGACGACCAGCCCCACGGGTCAGCCCTCCGGCAGCCCCACGGCTTCGCCGTCGGCCTCGGTGAAGGTCAGCGCGAGCGCCACCCGGGTGGAGCAGGGCGGATCGTTCACGGTGACCGTCTCGGGGCTGAACGCCGGTGAGCAGCTGACGGCGACGCTGAACAGCACGCCGATCGTGATCACGGGGATCCCCGCAGCCGACGCGTCGGGTGCCGTGTCCTTCCGGGTGAGCGTACCCGCGGGGCTCACCCCCGGTTCGCACACGGTGGTCATCACCCGCGCCGACGGGACGGTGCTCCCCGCGCTCGCGATCGAGGTCGTCCGCAAGGGCACCCTCGCCACCACGGGTGCTGAGGCCCCCTGGGGCATCGCCCTCGCAGGCGGCATGCTCGTGGTCGCGGGCGGTCTCGCCTTCGCCCTGCGCCGCCGCCACACCGTCTGACACTGGACACCGGAACGGCCCTCACCCTTCGGGGTGGGGGCCGTTCCCGTTCGCGCGAGGGGTCAGAAAGTGTCGCCCGGACGCGCGGGAGGCGACACTTATCGACCCCTCACGCGGGTGCGGCGTCTGCGCGAAGCACCTGGACGTGTACCCCGGATGCCGCGGACTCCACGCGCCAGACCTGCCCGCTGCCCCGGACGGCCGGGGCCGCCTGCGCCGAGATCACGAGGGCCGTGTGCTCGTCGACGGCCACGCCGTCGCCCACGAGGCCCGCGTCGATCGCGGCGACGAGGCGCGACAGGGTCCCCCACTGCGCGGCGTGCACGTCGACGGCGAAGTCCAGAAGCCCGAGGCCCGGGCGCACCTCGACCTCGTCGAGCTCCTCGGCCGCGTCCTCGGAACCGACCTCGACCCCGCGGACGCGATATCCGCCGACGAGCGCGGGGCCCGCCGCAATGGCCGCGCCGGCCGAGAAACCCGCGTACGGGACTCCCTCGCGGACGCGCGCGGTCACGGCATCCCGAATCTCCCCGAACGCTCTCAGATACGCCGGGGTGAGGCCACCGCCGACGAACAGGGCATCCGCCTCGAGCGCCGCGGTGCCGTAGACCTCGCCCTCGACGATCGCCACGACGCGGATCTCCGCCGCGGTGGCGCCCGCCGCCTCGAGCATCGCCGTGAAACGCGCGACCGACGAATCGTCGTCGGCTTCGAGCACGAGCAGCAGCGCGATCACGGGCGCGCGATCCGCGGCTCGCTGTCGCGCCTCGGCGACGAAAGGACGCAGCAGGTCGCCGCAGCGGTCGACGTCACGGCCACCGCCGAGCAGATGAACACTCACGCGCCCAGTATCCCGCGGCTGCCGCCCCTCGCGTGCGTAGCCGAATCCGGCGACGCACGCGGATCTAGGGTCGAATGGTGAACTTCCGCCTGCGCCCGGCCGTCGCCGGTGACATCGAGTGGCTCGTCGAGCTGCGCGCCGAGGTGCTGCGCGCCGACCTCGAGCGCCTGGGGCGCTTCGACGAGCAGCGGGTGCGCCAGCGCCTGCGCGACGGCTTCGACCCGGAGTGGACGCGGATCATCGTCGTGGACGGGGCGGATGCCGGCTCGATCACGGCCCGACCCGACGGAGCGACCCGCTGGATCGAGCATTTCTACCTGGCTTCCGCTCTCCAAGGTCTCGGCGTCGGCGGCGCCGTGCTGGCACAGGTGCTGACCGAACCGCACGACGGCGCGACGCGCCTGAACGTGCTGCGGGGCAGCGCCGCCCGCCGCCTCTACGAGCGCGCCGGCTCCACCCTCGACTCCGAGGACGAGGTCGACGTGTTCCTGACCCTCGCGCCTCGCGCGTGAGAGGTCATTTTCTGTCGCCCCGGGCGCGGCTAGGCGACAACTTCTGACCGCTCACGCGCGCGAGAGCGGACGGGCCGGACCCGCACCCCGCGTGAGGGGTCGATTTCTGTCGCCTCGAGCGCGGCTAGGCGACAGTTTCTGACCCCTCACGCGAGAGCGCGCGCCCCGGGTCAGTACCGCCGCAACAACGCCGCGAGGGCCTGGCCGCCGCCGATGCACATCGTCACGACGGCGTACTCGAGGTCGCGGCGCTGCAGGTCGAGGGCCGCGCGCACGGTGAGGATCGCGCCCGTCGCCCCGACGGGGTGGCCGAGGGCGATCGCGCCGCCGTACGGATTCACCTTCTCGGGGTCGAGACCGCCGTCGCGGATCACCGCGACCGCTTGAGCGGCGAAGGCCTCGTTCAGCTCGATCACGTCGACGTCGGCGGCGGTGAGCCCCGTCTGCTCCCACAGGCGCTGCAGCGCGATGACCGGGGCGTAGCCCATGATCTCGGGGTCGACGCCCGCCGTGGTCACGGCCTCGAGGGTCGCAAGGCCTGTCAGCCCGCGCTCGCGCACGTCGTCCTCGCGCATCAGCACCGTCGCCGCAGCACCGTCGTTGATGCCCGAGGAGTTGCCGGCCGTCACCGAACCGTCCTTCTGGAACGCGGGTCGAAGCCCCGCCAGGGCTTCCTTGGTCGTCCCCGGCCGCGGGTGCTCGTCGACCGATACCTCGACCGGCTTCCGGCCGCCGGAGGTCACGGGCACGATCTCTTCCGCAAAGGCCGCGCGCGCGGCATCTGTCGCCGCTCGGCGCTGGCTCTCGACGGCGAAGGCGTCCTGCTCTTCTCTGGAGACCGAGTATCGGGATGCCACGACCTCGGCCGTCGTCCCCATGTGCCGGCCGCTGAAGGGGTCGGTGAGGATCGCGAGCGTGCCGTCGAGCAGCGTCCGGTCGCCGAGCCGGGAGTTGCCGCGCGCACCGTAGTCGAGGAACGGGGTGCGAGACATGCTCTCGTCGCCACCGGCGACGGCGACGTCGATGCCGCCCCAGCGCAGCTCCTGCGCCGCCGACCAGATGGCCTGCAGGCCCGAGCCGCAGAGGCGGTTCACAGTGAAAGCGGGCACGCGCGTAGGCAGCCCCGCGGCGAGCGCGACGCGGCGCGCGTTGTAGGCGTCGGGGCCGTTCTGGGCGATGCAGCCCATGACGACCTCGTCGACGTCGTCCTTGGCGACTCCGGCGCGACGCAGGGCCTCCGAGACCGCGACCGCACCGAGCTCGTACGCGTCGACGCCCGAGAGCGACCCGCCGAAAGACCCGATGGGCGTGCGAGCCCCCGAGACGAGGACGATCTTCGGCGCCGACATCAGCCCGCCGCTTCCTCGGGACGTTCCTGAGCCTCGAGGGCGTCGGCATCCGGAACATAGCCCTCGATGTGCCGCTCGTCGGCGCCGACGTATTCCGACAGCGGGCGGATCAGCGCGTTCGACGCCTGCTGCTCGCGGATGTGCGCGGTCCAGCCGGTCACGCGCGCCGCGACGAACAGCGGGGTGAAGGTCAGCGTGTCGAAGCCCATCAGGTCGTACGCGGGGCCCGAGGGGTAGTCGAGGTTGGGGTAGATGCCCTTGCGCTCGACGAACTGCGACTCGAGGGCGTCGTAGAGGGCGGCGACGTCGGGGCGGTCGTAGTGCGCGACAAGGGTGTCGAGTGCCGCCTTCATCGTGGGGACGCGCGAGTCGCCGCGCTTGTAGACGCGGTGCCCGAAGCCCATGATCTTGCGCTTCTCGGCGAGGGCGGTGTCGAGCCACGGCCCGACGTTCTCAGCCGAGCCGATCTCGGTGAACACGTGCAGCACGGCCTCGTTCGCGCCGCCGTGCAGCGGGCCCTTGAGCGCGCCGATCGCGCCGACGACGGCGGAGTACAGATCGCTGAGGGTCGACGCGATCACGCGCGCGGTGAAGGTCGAGGCGTTGAAGGAGTGCTCGGCGTACAGGATCATCGAGCGGGTGAACGCGTCGACGACGACCTCGTCGGCCTCCTCGCCGAAGGTCATCCACAGGAAGTTGGCCGCGTAGTCGAGGTCGTCCCGCGGTTCGATGAGCTCCTCGCCGCGGCGGCGGCGCTGACCGTACGCGACCACGGCCGGCAGCTGCGCCCACAGGCGGATGCTGCGCTCGAGGTTCTCTGCAGGGGTGCCCACGGCATCCATCACATTCGAGATCCCGGCCGTCTCGCGCGCTCCGATGACGCTGACGGCGGTGCGCACCTCGTCCATCGGGTGGGCGCTCGTGGGCAGCAGGTCGATCGCGGCGCGGACGTCGTCGGTCAACGCCCGGTGCGCTCGCTCGACTCTGCGCAGGTCGGTGAGCTGCGCGGCATCCGGAAGCTCTCCGTTCCACAGGAGGTACGCCACCGCCTCGAACGACTGCGTGGCCGCGAGCTCCTGCACGGGGTAGCCCCGGTACAGCAGGCTGTTGGTCTCGGGGTTCACCTTGCTGACGGCGGTCTCGTCGACCGTGACCCCGGCGAGGCCCTTCTTGATGTCGGTCATCGTCTCTCCCTTGAGTCGTGTGCGGTGTTCGTACGGGGGCTCATGTCCCGACTTCGGCTGTCTGAGCCTCGTCCAGACGACCACTTCTGGGACATCGTCTGCACATTTCGGGACATGGTCACCTCACAGGCCACGCAGGGCGTCAGCGTTCGACGGTGAAGTCGAACACGTCGGCGTCGAAGCGGGTGTAGCCCTCGTAGTCGATGAGGTCGTACAGGTCGGCGCGGTGCTGCATCTGTCCGAGTTGGTCGCGAAGGTGTCCCTCGGATGCCAGGGCGTCGAGGCCCCGTCCCGCTTCACCCATCGCGAGGCGCAGCAGCGAGACCGGCCAGATGACGAGGTTCACCCCGGCGTCGCGCAGCTGCTGCGTCGAGAACAGCTCGCTCTTTCCGAACTCGGTCATGTTCGCGAGGATCGGCACCTCGAGCGCCGAGCGCATCGCCTCGAACTCGCCGAGGTCGCGCATCGCCTCGGGGAAGATCGCGTCGGCGCCCGCGTCGACCAGGGCCTTCGCGCGGTCGATCGCGGCGTCCAACCCCTCGACGGCGCGCACGTCGGTGCGGGCCATGATGAGGAAGTCGGGGTCGCGACGGGCGTCGACCGCCGCGCGGATGCGCTTGATCGCCGTGTCGGCGTCGACCACGCTCTTGCCGTCGAGGTGGCCGCAGCGCTTCGGGTTGACCTGGTCTTCGATGTGGGTGCCCGCGAGCCCCGCGTCTTCGAGAGTCTGGATCGTGCGCGCGACGTTCATCGGCTCGCCGAAGCCGGTGTCGGCGTCGATGATCGCCGGCAGCTCCGTCATGCGGGCGATCTGCTGTCCGCGACCGGCGACCTCGGTGAGCGTCGTGAGCCCGATGTCGGGCAGGCCCAGGTCGGCCGAGATCACGGCGCCCGAGATGTAGACGCCCTCGAAACCCTTGCGCTCGATGAGCCGGGCCGACAGCGGGTTGAAGGCTCCCGGCATGCGGACGAGTTCTCCGGATGCCAGTTTCTCGCGCAGCGCGCGACGCTTCTGCTGAGCGGTGGTCTGGGCGTAGAGCATCAGAACAGCCCCTTCGGCGCGGGCGACAGGGCCAGCACACCGGGCTTCGCGACGATCGACAGCTGCATGACCTCGGCCGGGGTGAGCTCGGGAAGACGCTGCACGAGCTCGAGGAAGCGCTCGATCTCTTCGGGCAGCAGCACCGGCTCGGCGAGCAGGCGGAACTTGCGGATGTAGTCCTCGCGCGCGAAGGGCCGGGCGCCGAGCGGGTGGGCGTCGGCGACGGCGATCTCGTCCTCCACGGTCGACCCGTCGGTCAGCGTGATGACGACGCGACCGCCGAAGGCCTTCTCGTGGGGGTCTTCAGAGTGGTAACGGCGCGTCCACTCGGCATCCTCCGCCGTGGTGATCTTGTGCCACAGGGCCACCGTGTCTTCGCGGCCCGCGCGGGCGGGGGCGTACGAGTCGACGTGGTGCCACGCGCCGTCCTGCAGGGCGACGGCGAAGATGTACGGGATCGAGTGGTCGAGCGTCTCGCGCGAGGCGGTCGGGTCGTACTTCTGCGGGTCGTTCGCGCCCGAGCCGATCACGTAGTGCGTGTGGTGGCTGGTGTGAAGGACGACGGATGCCACGTTGGCGGGGTCGCGCAATTCCGGGCGCTCCGTGCCGAGGCGTCGGGCGAGGTCGATCCAGGCCTGCGCCTGGTACTCGGCGGAGTGCTCCTTCGTGTACGAGTCGAGGATGCCGCGCTTGCTCTCGCCGTCTCCCGGCAGGGGCACGTCGTAGGAGGCGTCGGGGCCGTCGAGCATCCAGGCGATCACCCCGTCCTCGCCCTCGTAGATCGGTGAGGGGCTCGTCTCACCGCGCATCGCGCGGTCGACCGCTTCGATCGCCATTTTCCCGGCGAAGGCGGGGGCGTGCGCCTTCCAGGTCGAGATCTCGCCCTTGCGCGACTGGCGTGTGGCGGTGGTGACGTGCAGGGCCTGGCCGATGGCCTGGTAGATCGTCTCCTGGTCGAGGTCGAGCAGGGTGCCGATGCCGGCGGCGGCGGCGGGGCCGAGGTGGGCGACGTGGTCGATCTTGTGCTTGTGCAGCGAGATAGCGCGCACGAGGTCGATCTGGATCTCGTACGCCGTGGCGAGGGCTCGCACGAGGGCGGCGCCGTCGCGACCGGTGTGCTGGGCGACGGCTAGCACCGGCGGGATGTTGTCGCCGGGGTGCGAGTAGTCCGCGGCGAGGAACGTGTCGTGATAGTCGAGCTCGCGCACGGCCACCCCGTTGGCCCACGCCGCCCACTCGGGGCTCGTGCGGCGCTCGAGCAGGCAGCCGAAGACCGTGGCGCCCGGGCCGCCGATCGAGACGGCGTGGTCGAGGGCCTGCTGGCGCGCGGCGCTGACCGGCTGTCGCGTGAGGGAGGCTGCGGCGACGGCGGCGTTGTCGATGAGCCGGTTGACGATCATGTCGACCACGTCGTCGTCGACGGCCACCGGATCGACGGCGACGCGTGCCAGAGCCCAGGCGAGCTGCCCCTCGCGGGCGAGGTTCTCGTCGCTGCGGTGCACGCGCACGTGGTGGGTGATCGTCATGAGGGCTCCTCCGTGAGGGCTTCGAGGATGGTGGTGAGGGCGTTGTGCAGGTGCACGTGGGTGGCGTGGGCGGCGAGTTCGGGGTCGCCGGCGCCGATCGCTCGCGCAATCAATCCATGCTCCCCGGCCGAGGCCGAGAGGCGAAGGGGGTTGTCTCGCGCCATGCGCCGCACCCGCACGAGGTGGGTGCGCACGCTCCGGAGCGCGGCGGAGAGATAGGCGTTGTCGACGGCGTCGTCGATCGCGGAGTCGAAGCGGGCGATCAGGGAGTAGTAGGCGTCGGCATCGGCGGTGTCGACGCCGTCGAACTCGGTCGCGAGCCGGAGGAACTCCGCGCGGTCGCCGCGCCGCGCCGCCAGCCGCGCGGCCTCGGTCTCGAGCGCCCGGCGCAGGTCGAAGAGGGACCCGATGTCGTGGGCATCGATCCCGGCGACGACGGTGACACGCGCCGATGCCTGAGCGACGAGCCCATCGGATGCCAACCGGCGCAGGGCCTCACGAAGGGGGGTGCGACTGACTCCCAGGCGCGTGGACTGCTCGACCTCGCCGAGGACGGTTCCCGGAGACAGCGCCCCGCTCTGGATCTCTTCCAGGAGGGTCGCGTATGCGCGTTCACTCGCCCGCATACCGCCTCCTCGCCGCCACTTCCCCAGTGTATGCATTCCGACGGGATAGCGGGATTTATCGGCGTCCTGAGCCCTGTCTAGGTATACACAAAGCGGCGCGATTTCGCCCTCGCGAGACGCACGGCCACCTGCCACACTGGGCGCATGCTCGTCACGACCATGAAGCTCGGCTGAACCGGCGCGGGGGCATCGAGCGGTCAGCCCCGCCCCCACGAATCCAACGTCGAGGGCACGGATGCCAGGGTCGCCAGCGCCGCGTCACGATCGGCGCGCGCGAGGGTGAGGCCGGCCACCACGAGCGAGGCGCACACCGCGGCGAGCGCGTCCACGGCATCCGGGGTCAGATCCGGGCGCCGGTCGGCGACGGCCGCGCGGATCGCGGCGCGCATCTCGGCGGCGTAGTCCGAGACGAGGGTGCGCACCTCGGCGTCGTCGCTCGCGAGGGGCGAGGAGCCGGCGTTGAGCAGCAGGCAGCCGAGGCGGGCGCGCGGGGCATCGGTCTCGATGGCCGAGCGCATCTCGTCGATGTACGCCTCGAGAGCGCCGGGGTCACCCCCGCCGAGCGGCCGGAGGCGCGTGCGGACCACGTCGTCGAGGTAGGCCGCGAGCACGGCGTCGAACAGTCCGCGCTTGCTGCCGAAGGCGTTGTAGATGCTGGAGCGGGTCAGGCCGGTCGCCTCCTCAAGCTCGGCGATGCCGGTCTCGGCGTAGCCGCGGCGCCAGAAAACGTCGCGCGCGGCGTCGACCACGGCGGAGCGCTCGAAGCTCGGCATCCGGCCCATGACTTCTCTCCCTGCGTCGCTCGGGGTTGCATTCCCACCCTCGGGGTCTATATTAGACCGGTCGTTACAAAATAACCACAGGAGGCATTCCATGCGCGCAGTCATCCACCACCAGTTCGGCGAGCCGGCCGACGTCGTCGGAACCGAAGAGGTCGAGACCCCGACCCCCGGCCCCGGCGAGGTGCGCCTGCGCGTGCTGCTGTCGCCCATCCACAACCACGACCTGTGGACCATCCGCGGCACCTACGGCTTCAAGCCCGAGCTGCCCGCCCGCGCCGGCACCGAGGCCGTCGGCGTCATCGAGGAGCTCGGCGAGGGCGTCGAGAACCTCTCCGTCGGCCAGCGCGTCGCCACCGGCGGCACCTTCGGCGTCTGGGCCGAGCAGGTCGTCGCCAAGGCCGCGGGGCTCATCCCCGTCGCCGAGGGCCTGAGCGACGAGGTCGCCTCGCAGCTCGTCTCGATGCCGTTCAGCGCCATCAGCCTGCTGCACTCGCTCGACCTGAAGGCCGGCGACTGGATCGTGCAGAACACCGCCAACGGTGCCGTCGGCCGCATGGTCGCGCAGATCGCCAAGGCCCGCGGCGTCAACGTCGTCGGTCTCGTGCGCCGCCAGAGCGCCGTCGAGGAGCTCGCCGCCCAGGGCATCGACAACGTCGTGTCGACCGACGCCGACGACTGGCGCGACCAGGCCCTCGCCCTCGTGGGCGACGGCACGGTGGTCGCGGGCGTCGACTCGGTCGGGGGCCCCGCGGCCGGCCAGGTGCTGTCGTTGCTCAGCGAGAACGGCACGCTCGTGATCTTCGGATCGATGGGCACCGGCAAGCTCGAACTCGGCGCCGGCGACCTCATCTTCCGCCAGGCCACGGTGAAGGGCTTCTGGGGCAGCGTCGTCAGCAAGACGATGGATGCCGAAACCCGCGGCGCCCTGTTCGGCGAGCTGTCGCGCTACCTCGCCGACGGCACCCTTACCCTCCCCGTCGCCGCCACCTTCAGTCTCGACGACATCGTCGACGCCGTCACCGCGAGCGACTCGCCCCGCGTCGGCAAGATCCTGCTGCGCCCGTAAGGCCTCGGGCTCGCGGTGCCGCCTTCTCGCGGCGCCGCGGGCCGGTATCCGCCCCGCTTCACGTGCAGAACTCCGGAGATCCGCACGCCGACGGCCCCGACTCCCCCGCCATTCCGCGGGTGGGCGTCGGGGCCGTCGCCGTTCCTCCTGCGTTCTGTACGGGGCGCGTCAGGCGCCGGGCAGCTCCGCCAGCGCGGCTTCGAGCGCGTCGATCGCGGGGCGCTGGCCCTTCACGAGCGCTTCGCGGGCGGCATCCGGAGCCATCCATTCGGCACGGTCGACCTCGGGGAACGACGCCGTCCGTCCCGACCGAGGCGGCCAGGCCATCTCGAACTCGCCGAAGGTGAAACAGTCTCCGGATGCCGTGAACCCGGCGCCGTCGCCCACGAAGACGACCACCTTCTTGCCGCTCGAGGACGCGAAGGTGCCGAGCTCGGCCCAATCGACCTCGGGCGGCTCGACACCGAGCTCTTCGCGGAACTCGCGGCGCGCGGCATCCAGAGCCCCCTCGGACTCGGGGTCGAACTCGCCCTTCGGGATCGACCAAGCGCCGGCGTCCTTCTTCGCCCAGAACGGCCCGCCCATGTGCGCGATGAACACCTGCGGCTCCGGTGTGAGCCGGTACAGCAGGAGTCCCGCGCTCCACACGACCATCAGGTGACGGTGGCCGGCACGCGGTTCGCCTCGTCGGCGATGATGTCGGCGCGCTTGCGGAACGTTCGCGCCGAGACACGATCGAGCGCGATCTGGCCGCGCATCTTCTCGGCCTTCTCGTACAGCGAGGGGCCGCCGAACCCGGTCAGCACCTTCACGAGCACCGGCAGCAGCTCGATCATGAAGAACAGCGCGGCGATCAGGTAGTGCGCCCAGCGGAGCGTCGGCTCGCGGTCCGACAGCCGCTCGAGCGCCGTGATCTGGCTGAGCAGACCGACCGCCCCCGCGTTGCCATCGGCGACCGACGACGCGCGCTGATTGTAGGCGGCGAGCGCCGACTCGTACTGGGCGCGCGCTGCGGGCAGTTGGTCTTCCGCCTGCTGCTTGTTGGCATCGGCCGACGAGGCGGCGGCCTCGGCACCGGCGGAGTTCGCGGCGGCGAGGGTCGACTGCGCCTGGGCGAGCTGGGTCGACAGCGAGTCGTACGCCGACTGGGCCTGCGCGAGCTGCGCCTGCGCCGCGTCGGAGCTCGCACCGTTGCCGGCGACCCCGGTGCAGCCGGGGACCGTTCCGGCCCCCTGGCCGGTGAGCTCGCACTGGTACACGGCGCGAGCCTGGTCGATCACGGTCTGCTGCGCGGCGAGCTGCTGGGTGAGCTGGTCGACGCTCTGCTGCGCGGCGGCGGACTCGGCCGAGGTCGACGAGGTTCCGGTCACGATGCCGGTCGCCGCCTGGTTCTCGAGCGCCGACACCTGCGCGCTCGCGGCGTCGAGCGCCTGCTTCTCGGGGCCGTTGGTCACGGCATCCTGATCCGTGAGGGCCTGCGTGACGTTGGTGGAGTTCACTTCGCGCACGATGTCGTTCTGGAACACCTGCAGCACGAGCGGCTCGGCCACGACGATGCCGATCAGCGCCGCCATGATCACGCGGGGCATGGCCAGGCCGAGCAGGCGGAAGATGTTCTTCGTCGAACGCATCGTCGAGGTGAGGAAGCGGTCGAGGTTGAAGATGATGAGGCCCCACACGATCGCGAGGGGCACGGCGAGCCACAGGCTCACGCGAACGCCCGTCAGCAGCGCGAACATCATCGACAGCGACGAGACGAGCGCGGTCCCCGCGAGCACGAGGAACATCTGCACGAAGCGCGGCACCTCTTCGGGCACCTCGTCGAGCACGTCGTTGTCGGCACCGCCGAGCACCGCCATGCGGCGGATGAGCGACAGGCGCGGACGACGGGGGTCGTGTCGACGCAGGCGGGGCTGGCGCGGCTCGGAAGACAGAGGGGCGGATGCCACGGGCTCGGGCTCGGGCGCCTCGTCGGGGATCACCGCGGTCTCGTCGTCGGCGCGCGCACGCTCGGCGCGGTCGATCACGACGGTGTCGTGGTCGTCGGCGGGGGCGTCGTCGCGGGGGGTCTCGACCGGCTCCGCGTCGCGCGGGTCGGTGACGAACGGGTCGAGCGGCTCGTCGTCGGCGGGCGGTGCGCCCCAGGGCTCGGACGTGTGCTCCTGCGCGTCGGAGGGACGCTTGGCCGCGTTCTGCGCGGCGAGGATGTCGTCGAGATACTGCTCGCGCTCCTCGTCCGTCGTGAACTCGATACGGCCATCGGAGCCGAAACGGCCCGGCCGGTGAGCGGAAAAGGACATTCGCACAGGGTACGACGCCCACCCTGCTCTCGCCTGAGCGGGGCCTGAGGCGCAGCCGAGCGGGACATGTGCGCGCGAGATCACGTGACGTGGGCGAACGCACACGCCGTGGCGTGTGGTCTCGACGACGTCACGTGATGTGGGCCGCGATAAGCGCCGCACCCGGCACACACGACAACGGGCCGGGCGCGCACGCCCGGCCCGTCCGCGTGCGTCAGGCCACGCGCTGCTTCGGCGACACCTCGTAGGTGTTCTCGGGGTCGGAGAACACCGCGTCGCCGAGGGCCGAGTCGATGGCGGCGAGGGTGTCGGCATCCAGGGTCACACCCGACGCCTTGACAGTGTCGGCGAGTTGTTCCGGACGCGAGGCCCCCACGAGCGCCGCCGCGATGTTGGGGTTCTGCAGCACCCACGCGATCGCGAGCTGGGGCATCGAGAGCCCGGCCTCGTCGGCGATGGGCTTGAGGCGCTGAACGGCTTCGAGCGTGTCGTCGTTCAAGAAGCGCTTGATGAAGGTGGCGCCGCTCTTCTCGTCGGTGGCGCGCGAGCCCTCGGGCACGGGCTGACCCGGAAGGTACTTGCCGCTCAGCACGCCCTGGGCCATCGGCGACCAGACGATCTGCGAGATGCCGAGCTCTTCACTGGCCGGCACGACCTTGCCCTCGATCACGCGCCACAGCATGGAGTACTGCGGCTGGTTCGAGATGAGCTGGATGCCGAGCTGCGTGGCGAGCGCGTGCCCGTCGCGCAGCTGCTCTGCCGTCCATTCCGAGACGCCGATGTAGAGCGCCTTGCCCTGGCGCACGATGTCGGCGAAGGCCTGGAAGGTCTCTTCGAGCGGGGTCTCGTAGTCGAAACGGTGCGCCTGGTAGAGGTCGACGTAGTCGGTGCCGAGGCGCTTGAGCGACCCGTTGATCGAGTCCATGATGTGCTTGCGGCTGAGCCCGGTGTCGTTCGGCCCCTTCGGACCGGTCGGGAAGTAGACCTTGGTGAAGATCTCGAGCGACTCGCGGCGCTGCCCCTCGAGGGCCTTGCCGAGGACGGTCTCGGCGGCCGTGTTGGCGTAGGTGTCGGCGGTGTCGAACGTCGTGATACCCGCGTCGAGGGCGGCGTGCACCGTGGCGATCGCCGCGTCGTCACCGACCTGCGAGCCGTGGGTCACCCAGTTGCCGAGGGTGATCTCCGAGACCTTGAATCCACTGTTGCCGAGATAGCGATAAGCGACCATTCCTCCACGCTAGACCCGGCCACCGACACCGGGGCCGCGGCATCCGCCCCTCTCCCGCGCGAGGAGTCGGAAACTGTCGCCGCAATGCGCCGGAAGCGACACATCACGACCTCTCACGAGGGCGATCGGAGGATGCCGAGCTCCATCGCCCTCGTGACGGCGCGGGTGCGATCCGCCACGTCGAGTTTGGTGAAGGCCTTGAGCAGGTGCGTCTTGACCGTCGCCTCGCCCAGGTGGAGGCGCACCCCGATCTCTCGGTTGCTCAGCCCCTCGGCGACGTGCGAGAGCACCTCGACCTCCCGAGGGGTCAGGGTCGGAGCGTCGCGCGCGTGCCCGGCCTGCGCCACGAGCACCCGCGCAACGCTCGGCGCCAGAGCCACCTCACCCGCAGCGACCGCGCGGATGCCCGCGATCAGCTCCGCTTCGGGAGCGGCCTTCAACAGGTACCCGCTCGCCCCCGCGGCAACTGCTCGCATGATGACGTCGTCGCTCTCGTATGTCGTCAGGACGATGACACGTGTCGCGGGCACGCTCTCGCGCAGCATCGCGGTCGCCTCGTCGCCGTCGCGGCGCGGCATCCGCATGTCCATCAGCACCACATCGGGACGTTCCTTCTCGACGAGGGCAACGACCTCCACCCCGTCGGAGGCCGCTCCGACGACGTCGATCCCGTCGGCGGCGTCCAACAGGCCGACGAGCCCCACGCGCACGATCGGGTGGTCGTCCGCGACGACGACGCGGATCACGAGCGTCCCACCGTCGCCGGAACTCCGGCCCGCACGGTCGCTGCCCCGGGGGTGCCGTCGACCTCAAGCGACCCGCCGAGGGCGCTCAGGCGTGCTCGCAGCCCCTCGATGCCGAAGCCGTGAGCGCTGGCGGTGCCGTCGAAACCGACGCCGTCGTCGCGCACGGTGACCTCCACGACGCCGTGCCGCTCGGCGAGAGTCACCTCGACGCGACGGGCGCCGGAGTGCCGTCTCGCATTGGACAGGCCTTCCTGCGCGCACCGCAGGAGCGCCACCTCGGCCTCGCGATCGAGCGGCGGTACGGCCGAGGTCACGAGCTCGACGTCGAGACCCGTCTCGCGAACGGCCCGCGCGACCACCGTGCGCAACGCTTCGGCCAGTCCGCCGACGCCGACAGAGGCGGGTGCTCCCCCGGCGACCAACTCCCGGGTCTCGGCGAGGGCTGCCTGGGCGGCTTCCTCGACGAGCTCGAGGGTCGACAGCGACAGAGCTCCCTCGGCCAGTTCGCGGCGGGCGCGCTGTGCGAGCATGACCGTGCCCGCGAGGCTCTGCGCGATCGTGTCGTGCATCTCGGCCGCGAGGCGCTCGCGCTCGGACATCGCGCCGGCGTCGTGATGCAGAGAGGCGAGTTCGCTCTGCGCTGCCGTCAATTCGGCGACGAGAACGTCGCGTTCGGAGCCGTATCGCGAGATCGCGCTGATCCAGAGTCCGAGCACCACGGCCGAGACGAACGACGCTCCCTGCACGAGGGCCATGACCGCCCACGATCCTCCACCCGTCCAGGGGAGGAGCGCCGCGAAGATGGCTGCGGCGGAGACGAAGCTCGCGATCACGGCGACCCGGGTCGAGGCGGCCAGCGTCCACAGCAGCGGGAAGACCCAGAACTGCAGCATCGCCATCCACGGCACGAGCGCCGTCAGCAGGGCGACGACGAGCACCGTGATCACCATCGTGACGAGTTCGAGGGCTCCCATCCCCCCCGCCTCGCGACCGAGCAGACGGGGCAGGACGAACAGCATGAAGACGGTGTAAACGGCAAGCAGCGCCAGCGCGGCGATGGCCGAAACCCACGGGATGCCGGCGACGAGCGCCGACGCAACCGCGATACCCGCGCCCAGGACTCCCGCGGCCAGAAAGGCCGCGATCCATCCGTGGGTCGTGGGGAGTCCGGCATCCGCCCTGTCCGAGGCGGCGACCGAGGCAGTCATGAGGTTCGACATCACGCGTCCTTCCGAATCCACCGGAACGTCAGCCGCACGAGCGCGAGCCCGAGCACGAGCCACAGCCCCGTCACCAGCAGGATCAGCGGGTGATCCCACGAGCCCGACGGCTCGCCCGCGGCGAAGCCCTCGGGCAAGAAGACCGAGCGGAAGCCCTGAGCGAGCCACTTGAGCGGGAAGACGCTGGCGACGTTCTGCAGCCACTCGGGGAGGGCGGCGAAGTTGATGTAGACGCCCGAGATGAACTGCAGCAGCAGCACGATCGGAATCACGACGCCCGTCGCGCTGCGGCCGGTGCGCGGCAGCGCCGAGAGGCCGATGCCGAGGATCGCGCATGTCGTGACCCCGAGCAGGAACACCCACGCGAAGGTCAGCCAGCGCTCCGGGTCGGTCGGCAGCGGCACGCCGAAGAACACCGCGGCCACCACGATCAGCAGCACCGACTGCAAAAAGCCGGTCACGAGCACCTGCCCGAGCTTGCCGATGAAGTAAGACACGGGGCTGAGTGGGGTTCCGCCGAGGCGCTTGAGCGTGCCGTCGCTGCGCTCCATCGCGATGTCGATCGACATGTTCTGCAGACCCGACAGCAGCACTCCGGCGGCGAGCATCGCGGGGAGGTAGAACTGCGCGGCATCCACTTCCTCTCCGGGCGGACCGAAGGTCTGCGCGTCGAAGGCGACGGCGAAGATCAGCAGGATCATCACGGGGAACAGGAACGTGAAGAAGACCGAGTCGCCCTGGCGGAAGTACGAGCGCACCTCGAACGCGATCCGCGCGGCGCCCAGCCGCAGCACGCGGCTCACAGGAGGCCCCCCGCCGCGGTCGTACGGCGCGCTTCGTCGCCGAGGAACGACAGGTACACGTTCTCGAGGCTCGGGCGCACGACCTCGAGCCGTTCGGGTTCGCCGAGGCGGGAGTAGAGCTGAGCGACCAGCGCCCCGGGGTCCTGCGTGCGCTGCTCGCGGGTCTCGCCGCCCTCGCGCCACCGCACGAGGGGCACGCGGGCGTCCGGGCCGCCCAGTTCGTCGATTCGACCGACGGATGCCATCTCCCCACCGACGATGATCGCCGCGCGTTCCGCGAGTTCGGCTGCCTCGTCGAGGTAGTGGGTGGTCAGCAGGATCGTGGTGCCCTCGCGCTGCAGGTCGCGGATGAGGTCCCAGAACTGCCGTCTGACCTCGGGGTCGAAGCCGGTCGTCGGCTCGTCGAGGAACAGCAGCTCGGGCCGCCCGACGATACCGAGGGCGACGTCGACGCGGCGACGCTGGCCGCCCGAGAGCTTGCGCACCGAGACCGTGGCCTTCTCGGTCAGCCCCACCGCCGCGATGACCTCGTCGACGTCGCGCGGCCGCGGATAGAACGAGGCGAAGTGCGCGAGCAGCTCGCGCACGCTGGCGGTGGGCGCCTCGCCGGTGTTCTGCAGCACGATGCCCAGGCGCGCCTTCCAGTCGAGACCGCCGCGGTGCGGGTCGACGCCGAGCACGCGCACCTCGCCGCTCGTGCGATCGCGGTAGCCCTCGAGGATCTCGATCACCGTGCTCTTGCCCGCGCCGTTGGGCCCGAGCAGCGCGAACGTCTCGCCCCGGTGAATGTCGAACGACACCCCGCGCAGCGCTTCGAGACCGCCCTTGTAGGTCTTCCGGAGGTTCTCGACCTCGACGACGTTCTCGCTCATGCCCTCAGTCTGACGGGGCAGGGCCGCCACAGGAACGACGGGACGGTGGAGTCGGCATCCACCGATCGGTGGAGCAGCCGGCCTCAGCCGACCGGCGCGACCGCCGCGGCCGCCTCGTCTTCTTCGGTCGCGACGAGCTGACCGCACGCCCCGTCGATCTCTTTGCCGCGGGTGTCGCGGAGGGTCGTCGGGATGCCGGCGTCGTTGAGGCGTCGCACGAACTCGTTCTGCACGGGCACCTCGGATGCCGTCCAGATCGAGCCGGGCGTCGGGTTCAGCGGGATCGGGTTGACGTGCACCCAGCCGCGACCGCGGGCGTTGAGCTTCTCGGCCAGCAGATCGGCGCGCCAGGCGTGATCGTTCATGTCCTTGATCAGGGCGTACTCGATCGAGACGCGGCGACCGGTCTTGTCGAAGTAGGAGCGCGCGGCATCCAGCGCCTCATCGACTTTCCAGCGGGAGTTCACCGGGATGAGCTCGTCGCGCAGGTGGTCGTCGGGGGCGTGGAGCGAGAGGGCGAAGGTCACCGGGATGTCCTCGTCGGCGAGCTTCTTGATCGCGGGGACGAGCCCGACGGTCGACACGGTGATGCCGCGGGCGCTCATGCCGAGGCCGTGCTCCTTGTCGACCATCACGCGGACGGCCTGCATGACCCGTGCGTAGTTCGCGAGCGGCTCGCCCATGCCCATGAACACGATGTTGCTCACGCGATCGAGCGAGTGGTCGTCGCGCTTCTTGCCGCCCAGGCCGCCGGCGGCGATGAGGGCGTTGGCGCGCACGATCTGCTCGATGATCTCGGCCGCCGACATGTTGCGGGTCAGCCCCGCCTGGCCGGTGGCGCAGAACGGGCAGTTCATGCCGCACCCGGCCTGCGAAGACACGCACAGCGTGATGCGGCCGGGGTAGCGCATGAGCACCGACTCCACGAGGGCGCCGTCGTGCAGCTTCCACAGGAATTTGATCGTGTCGCCGCGGTCCGTCTCGAGCCGGCGGACCTCGGTGAGAAGGGGCGGCAACATTCCCGCGACGAGCTCTTCGCGATCGGATGCCGGGAGGTCGGTCATGTCGGCGGCATCCGACGTGTAATGCGTGAAGTAGTGCTTCTCGAGCTGCTTCGCGCGGAACCCGGGAAGCCCCAGCTCCTTCAGCTTGGCGATGCGCTCGTCGTGCGTCAGGTCGGCGAGGTGCACGGGCGGCTTGCCGCGCTTGGGGCTGGCGAACTGCAGCAGCGGACGACCGGTCTCGTCCTTGGCCTGCTGCCAGCCCTCGGTCTTGGGGCGCACCTGGCGGATGCCGGTGTTCGCCGGGGCCCCCTCGGGGCGCGCCTGCCGGGGCGTCGTCGTGCGCACGGGGGGCTGATCAGTCATGGTTTCCAGGGTACCGGGGAGCGCCTGCACTGCGGCTGGGTGCGCCGGCCCGCGCGCGAGGGGTCGGAAATCGTCGCCTCGCGGGGCGCCGGGCGACAGATCTCGACACCTCACGCGAGGTGTGGGGCACGTGAGGGGCCGGGATGCCGGGTCTCGGGGGTACACCCGGGGCGGCCCGTCACGCGTTCGGGTCAGGCGGCGTCGAGATCCTGCTCGAGCAGCGCCTGAAGCTCGTCGGCGATGCGGTCGGCCTCGGGTCCGTCGACCTCGAGCGCCACCTCGTCGCCCGTCTTCACGCCCAGCTGCAGCAGCGCGAGGATGCTGCGCGCGTCGACCGATGTGCCGCCCGAGGCGAGGGTGACGCTGTGCTTCGACGCCGCGGCCGCGCGGGCGAGGGTCGCGGCGGGGCGGGAGTGCAGGCCGGACGAGGAGCCGAAGACGGCGGTGCGCTGTGCCATGGGGAACCTTTCGGGATGTCAGCTCGACTGGGCGCGAGCGATGTGGAGGGCGAGGTAGCCCACCTCCTCGTCGGAGATGGCGACCCCGTGTTCGGCGAGGACGAACGTGCGGATGCGCTCCGCCGTCGCGACGGCCCGCGGGTGCTTGGCCGTCATGGTCGCGAACAGCAGGTCCTCGTCCTGTGCGGCGAGGCGGTCGCCGAACAAACGCTCCGCGAAGAACTGCAGGTGCGTGAGGAACCTCCGGGTGTGGAGGTCATCGGCATCCAGGGTCACTCCCCCGGCGTGCGTCACGATGGTGGTGATGTCGGACACGAGCCCGACGACCCGCATCGAATCGACCGCGGGGCGGCCCACCTCGGAGTTGACGAGGTGGAACGCGATGTTGGCGGCCTCCTCGTCGGGGAGCGACACCCCCGTGCGGTCACGCAGCAGCCCGAGGGCGCGCAGGCCCACCTCGTACTCGCGCGGATAGACCGTGCGTACCTCCCACGCGAGACGGTTCGTGACCTGCAGCCCCCGCCGCTGCCGCTCCACCGCGAAGTGCAGGTGGTCGGTGAGCGTCAGGTAGATGTGCGCGTCGAGTTCGATGCCCGACTTCTCGGCATCCATCACGATCGCCCTCGTCAACTCGACGAAGCCGCCCGGAATCTGCGCCAGCAGTTCGACGAGATTGCGCTGGTCGGCGTCGTCGAGCGCGACGAACACCCGGTCGGTCGATCCCGGAGCGACGGTGTCGCCCGGGCGCGCGCCGAACCCGATGCCCTTGCCCAGCAGCACGCGCTCCACGCCGCGCTCGTCCTCGACGAGTACGACGCTGGAGTTCAGCACCTTCTTGATGATCTGCATGGGTGTCTCCGTCGACCCCGGCGGACGCGCAACGAGTGCGATCGTCACGCCAGGTCGGCCCCGTTCGAGGCGATGACCTTCTGGTACCAGAAGAAGGAGTCCTTGCGACGTCGTTCGCCGGTGCCGTTTCCGAGGTCGTCCTGGTCGACGTGGATGAAACCGTACCTCTTCGAGATCTGCGACGACGAGGCGCTGATGATGTCGATCGGCGCCCAGCTCGTGTACCCGCGCAGCTCCACGCCCTCATCGACCGCGCGGATCATCTCCGCGAAGTGCGACCGGAAGTAATCGATGCGGTACGGGTCGTGGATGCGGCCGTCGTCGGTGAGCTCGTCGCGCATGCCGAGGCCGTTCTCCACGATGAACAGCGGCTTGCCGTAGCGGTCGTAGAGGTCGATGAGCGAGATCCGCAGGCCGACGGGGTCGATCTGCCACCCCCACTCGCTCGACTCCAGGAACGGGTTCTTCACACCGAGCACCGTGTTGCCCGGAGTGCGCTCGGCATCCGGTCGCACCGACTCGGTGAGGGTCATGTAGTACGAGAACGAGATGTAGTCGACCGGGTGGTCGCGCAGCAGTTCGACGTCGCCCTCTTCGAACGGGATGCCGATGCCCCGGGCCTCCAGCGCCTTCAGCGCCAAGCGCGGGTACGCGCCGCCGGCCTGCACGTCGGTGCACAGGTAGAGCAGGCGCTCCTTGGCCTGGGTCGCCGCGACGTCGTCGGGGTGGCAGGTGTTTGGGTACGTGGTGAGCATCGTCAGCATGCACCCCATCTCGGACTCGGGCCACATCTCGTGCAGCATCTTCGTCACCGACGCGGATGCCACGAACTGGTGGTGCAGCGCCGTGTAGCAGGCCTGCTCGAGGGAGCCGTCGACGGTCTCGTCGATGATGCCGCCCGAGGTGAAGGGGTGGCGGATGATGCCGTCGATCTCGTTGAACGACAACCAGAGGTCGACGAGGTGACCGAAGCGTTCGAAGCACGTGCGCGAGAAGCGCTCGAACAGGGCGATGATGCCGCGGTCGACCCACGCGTTGTTCTTCAGCGCCAGCGCGAGCGGGGGGTCGTAGTGCGACAGCGTCACCAGGGGCCGGATGCCGAGACGGCGCATCTCGGTGAACAGGTCGAGGTAGAACGCGATGCCCTCCTCGTTCGGCTCGAGCTCTTCGCCCGTCGGGTACAGCCGCGACCAGGCGATCGAGACCCGCAGCACCGAGAAGCCCATCTCCGCGAACAGCGCGAGATCTTCGCGGTAGCGGTGGTAGAAGTCGATGCCGCGACGCTTCGGGTAGTACGCGATGTCGTCGTCGGCCATGGCCGCGGCGATGCTCTCGAGCGTGTGCTGGTGGTGCACCGCGTACTCGCGCGGGTCGACGTTCGGCCGGTACTTCGACACGTCCGAGACCGCGGGGCCGCGGCCCCCTTCGTTCCAGGCACCCTCGGCCTGGTTGGCGGCGAGCGCGCCGCCCCAGAGGAATCCGTCAGGCAATCCCATTCGCGGTCTCCTTCGCATCGGTCAATAGCAGAGCGGCGCCCGCGGCGACGCGTCCGGTGACGAGGGGGGCGACGTCGTAGGCATCGCCGTTGAGCACGACGACGGGGGTCGTGATGTCGAGGCCTGCGGCCTCGATCGCGGCCAGGTCGGCGGTCAGCACGTGCTGACCGGCTTCGACGCGGTCGCCCTGGGCCACGTGCGCGGTGAAGGGGGCACCTTCGAGGCGCACGGTGTCGAGGCCGACGTGCACGAGCACCTCGAGGCCGTCGTCGCCCAGGATGCCGAGGGCGTGACGCGAGGGCAGCAGGCTCGAGACGGTTCCGCTGATGGGAGCGCGCACCTCGCCGTCGGTGGGTCGGATGGCAACGCCCGGTCCGAGGATGCCTCCCGAGAATACGGGGTCGTCGACCTGCTCGAGGGCGATGACCTCACCCGTCATGGGGGCGACGATCTCGCCGGCGACGCTTGCCGTGACCGGGGTCGACGTGCCCGCCTGCTGCTCGAGCAGACGTACGGTGGCCGAGTCGGAGTCCTTCCAGATCACCAACGACACGATGAACGAGGTGACCATGGCGACGAGCGCACCGATGACCGCGTGCAGCAGGTTCCAGGGGTTGGCCATGTCGATGAACATCGAGATGGATGCCGCTCCGGGGCTGACCAGAGCGAAAGCCGAAATCGCCGCGATGCCGAGGTACGAACCGCCCACGAACGCGCCGATGACGACCGAGATGATCGCGCGCCGGTTCTGCAGCGTCACGCCGTAGAGGGCCGGCTCGGTGATGCCGAAGAAGGCCGAGATGCCCGACGAGATCGCGGTGCCGCGCAGCGTCTTGTTCTTCGTGCGCACGGCGATGGCGAGGCTCGAGCCCGCCTCGGCGAGGTTGTGGGCGAGCGAGGCGACGAGGTAGAAGCTCTCCTTGCCCGCGGAGGCCATCGTGGCCACCGTCGGCGGGATGAACGCCTTGTGCATGCCGACCGAGACGATGAAGGGAAGGGCCGCGGCCATCAGCGCGACGGCGATCCAGCCGAGCGTGCCGTAGAGCCAGAGCATCGCGCCGGTCAGCAGGGTACCGAGGAAGAAGCCGAGCGGACCGAGCAGGAAGATCGTGGCGGGTGCCACGACGACGAAGCAGATCAGCGGCACGAGGAACGTGCTGATAACGCTCGGGCTGATGCGGCGGGCGAAGCGCTCGACCACGGCGAGCAGCAGCACGGCGAGGATCGGCGGGAAGACCTGCGCGTTGTAGGCGATCGCGGGCACCGCCAGGCCGAACAGTGCAACCCCGCCCTCCTGGGTGAGAAGGGTGGCGAAGGCCGGGAACACCAGCAGACCCACGATGCCGAGCGCGAGCGGGATGTTCACGTCGAGCTTCTTCGCGGCGGTGTAGGTCACCAGCAGCGGGAGGAAGAAGAAGACCGCGTCGGGGATCGCGGTGAGCACCTGATAGGTCTGGTCGGTCGTCTGCAGCCAGCCGAGCGCGACGGCGAGGATGAGGAACGACTTGAAGATCCCCGCGCCGGCGACGGCGGGGATGATCGGGGTGAACACGCCGACGACGAAGTCCATGAACACCGACCCGGCGCGCTTGAGCGTCAACTTCGGCTTCGTCGCATCGGTGCGTGCGGCGGCGCGCGTGCCGCTTCCCGCGCGCAGCTTCTCGATCTCGCGGAAGTAGTCGTTCACACCCGAACCCACGATTACCTGCGTCTGAGTGCCGAGCACCACGCCGATGACGCCGGGTGTGGCCTTGAGGGCGGCCTCGTCGGCCTGCGAGTCGTCGGCGAGCGTGAAGCGGAGGCGGGTCGAGCAGTGGTGGAGCGAGGCCACGTTGGCCGCACCTCCGACGTGCTCGAGGATCGCGCGGGCGCTGTCCTGATTGGTCATCGAAGTCCTTCCTTGGATCGAAGGACACGCGGTGCGACGTCGACTCCGAAGTCGCCCGGACAAACAAAAAAGGACCCGAAGGCGGTGCTCTCGCACTGCGTTCGGATCCTGCCTGCATGACCAGTCACATGTCCGTCGGTCACTGTACACGACGATTCCGACATGTCGAATCGCGACGGTGGGCGTGAAGATCGGTCGAGTACCGTGGCGGTGTCGCCGATGCTCGCGAGCCCGGCACCGACCTTTCTCGACGCGGTATCCGCGTCGAGAACCCGACTCGATCGCGCTCCGGCGTCGATCCCTGTGGAGCGCACATGACCCGCATCGCCTTCCTCGACGTCGACGGCACGATCCTCGAGCATGGTTCGACCATCGCCCCCTCCACCGTGACCGCCGTGCGCCGAGCCCGCGCGAACGGCCACCTCGTATGGCTGTGCACGGGACGATCCGCGGGCGACATCCACCCCGACGTGCGCGCCATCGGGTTCGACGGAGCCATCACGAACGGCGGTGCGTACGCGACGCGCGGCGAGGAGCCGGGCGACGATGCGCTGATTGTGGCGCACCCGATGCCCCGGGCCGACGTCGAGGCGGTGGAGCGGTACTTCGAGGCACACGGCATCCACTACTTCCTCCAGACCCACGGCGGCGTATATGCCAGCGAAGGCATGGGCCCGGTGATGACCGCCTACCGGCGCGAACGACACGACAAGCGCGCGGCCGAGCTCAAGGCTCAGGGCCTGCCTCCCGAGCAGCCCCTCTGGCGTGAACCGCGCCCGGTCGCCGAGGTCGACCGCGACGCCGTCGCCAAGGCCGTGTTCGTCAGCCCCTCCATCGACACCGTGACCCACGCGGCGCAGGAGCTCGGCGACTCGTTCCACGTTATCCCCGGGTCGATCCCGCTCCCCGGCGGCTCGAACGGCGAGATCGGTCAGGCCGGCGTCACCAAAGGCTCCGCGATCACCGAGGTGCTCACCCTGCTCGGTATCGAGGCGACGGATGCCATCGGCATCGGCGACAGCTGGAACGACGTCGAGATGTTCGAGGTGGTCGGCACCCCCGTCGCGATGGGCAACGCCGTGCCCGAGCTGCAGCGCCTGGCCGGTCGCGTGACGAGCGCGGTGCTCGACGACGGCGTACACAACGCCTTCGCGGAGCTGGGCCTGATCTGAGGCCGGGGGCCTGCCGGCCAGCCGGGCCGCAGCGCCCGCCCGTCACCGGGCCCGGTCGCTGCTTGGCTGCCGGCCGCGGCGCCCGCTGGATAAACGCTCGCTGCACCGGGAAACGCCCGCCGAGAGCGTTTCCGAGTGCAGCGAGCGTTTATCGCGGGGTCAGGCGCGCGCCGCCCCGTCCGCACCCCGCACCCCGCACCCCGCACCCCGCACCCCGCGTCAGTCCAGGAAGATGTCCGGGTACATCGCCTCATCCGGCGTCCCCGGCACGGCGGCGTATCCCGAGAAATCGGTCACCCCAACGGCCTGCAGCACGTCCTCGACGATCAGCGTCTGCCCCGTCCGCTCGCGCGACGGCGAGATCAGCACCTCGTACGCGGCATCCGCGTAGATCTCCGGCGTCCGCGAGACGGCCATGAGCCGGTCCCCGCCGATGACGTTCTGCACCGCCGCGGTCGCGATCGTGGTGCGCGGCCAGAGGGTGTTGGCGGCGATCCCGGCCCCGGCGAACTCCGCCGCGAGCCCGAGCGTGGCCATGGTCATGCCGAACTTCGCGAGGCTGTACCCCGTGTGAGCCCCCAGCCAGCGCGCCGTCACGTTCAGCGGCGGCGACAGCGACAGGATGTGCGGGTTGGCGGCCTCGCGGAGCTGCGGTACGGCCGCCCGCGAGAGCAGGAAGGTCCCGCGCACGTTCACGTCCTGCATCAGGTCGTACTTCTTCGTGGCGAGTTCGAGCGAGCCCGACAGGTCGATGACGCTGGCGTTGTTGACGACGATGTCGATACCGCCGAACTCCCCGACCGTCCGCATGACGGCCTCGGTGATCGAGTCTCCGTCGCGCACGTCGCCCACGATCGGCAGCGCCTGCCCGCCCGCCGCCCGGATCTCGTCCGCGGCCGTGTGCACCGTCCCCGGCAGCTTGGGGTGCGGGGTGTCGGTCTTGGCCAGCATCGCGATGTTCGCCCCGTCGCGGGCCGCGCGCAGCGCGATCGCCAGGCCGATACCGCGGCTTCCGCCCGACATGAGGATGGTCTTGCCCGCCAGCGGAGCGCCGGAAGAAGGCGTGGTCATGAGCGTCCTTTCGCGGAGGCGGCGGCGAACGCGGCGACACGCGCCTTCGCCTCGGGGGTATCGAAGGCGGCGCCGATGGTGGCGGCCTCGTCGGCGAGGTTCTCGGCGAAGGTGCGACCGGCCCCCACGCGAACGAGCCGCGTGGCCTGGCCGAAGGCGGCCGTCGCTCCGTCGAGCCAGAACCGCGCGATCTCCTCGACGCGCGAGACCAGATCTCCGGATGCCACGACCTCCGCGACCAGTCCCCAGTCCTGGGCCTCCGCGGCGGTCAGCATGCGATCCTGCAGCAACAGCTGCAGCGCCCGCCGCTGACCGATCGCCGCGGGCAGCAGGGTCGACACGCCCAGGTCGGGCGTGAGCCCGATGTTGGCGTACCGGCTGACGAAGCGCGCGTTCTCGCTCGCGACGACGTAATCGGCGGTGAGCATGAGCCCCAGGCCCCCGCCCGCCACCGCTCCCTGCACGGCCGCCACCATCGGGAGCGGCGCCTCGGCGAAGGTGCGGATGCCGTCGTGGATCGCCGCGGCCGTCTCGGTCACCTCGGCGCCCGACGAGCCGGTCGTCGCCATGGCCACCACGTCGCCGCCCGCACAGAACGCGGGGCCGTTGGCATCCAGGATCACCGCTCCGACCGAGGAGTCGGAGGTGACCTCGTGCGCGACCTCGCGCCAGCGCGCGGCCATCGGGAAGTCCATCGCGTTCAGCGACGCGGGCCGGTCGAACGTGACGCGCGCCAGGCCCTCCGAGATGTGGAGCAGGATGCCGTCGGTCACTTCGGTGCCATTCTGATCGCGCCGTCGAGACGGATCGTCTCGCCGTTGAGGTAGCCGTTGTCGGCGATCGCGAGCACGAGACGCGCGTATTCGTCGGGGGCGCCGAGCCGCGAGGGGTAGGGCACCTGCTGGCCGAGAGAGTCCTGAGCCGCCTGCGGCAGGCCCATGAGCATCGGGGTCTCCATGATCCCGGGGGCGATGGTGACGACGCGGATGCCGTAGCGCGCGAGTTCCCGTGCGACCGGGAGCGTCATCGCGTGCACACCGCCCTTGCTCGCCGAGTACGCCGGTTGGCCGATCTGCCCGTCGAAGGCCGCGACGCTCGCGGTGTTCACGATGACGCCGCGGTCACCGCCGGCGGTCGGCTCGACCTTCGCCATGACCGCCGAGGTCTGCGCGATCACGTTGTACGTGCCGATGAGGTTGACGCGCACGACGCGCTCGAAGTCCTGCAGAGAAGACGGACGACCGTCGCGGTCGAGCACCTTGGCCGGGGGCGCGATGCCTGCGCAATTGACGACGACCCGCAACGGACCCGCGTCGGCGGCGAGGGCGGCGGCGGCGGCGATCTGTTCGGCGTCCGTCACGTCGGCGGGGGCGAACGAGCCTCCCAGCTCCTCGGCGATCGCGGCGCCGTTCGAGGACGGCAGGTCGACGATCGTGACCCGGGCTCCGGCCTCCGCCAGGCGCCGCGCGGTCGCGAGCCCGAGGCCCGAGGCGCCGCCGGTGACGAGGGCGGATGCTCCTGCGATATCCATGCGTTCTCCTTCGAAGCTGAAACCGAGTCCCACTTTAGTCGAGACTCAGGTCCGCGCCGAGATTCGGACCTTACGGGCCCGACGCCCCGGCCGGGTGCGGATCGCCGCCGTGGCCGCGCCGTCGACGAGCAGGATCGTCTGCTCGGGCTCCCATCCGTACGCGCTCCGCAAGCGGTTACCGAGAGCGGGGATCGCGTCGGGGACGTGGGTTTCGACACCGCGGGGCACATCGACCGCGACCGGGTCGAGGTCGCGGGCCGCCGCGCGGAGGTCGGCGACGAGGTTCCGCATGCGATCGGGGCCATAGGCGGCGGATGCCAGATCCCAATCGCCCACGACGACCGCCGCCCCCGCGGGGCACTGCGGGGTCTCCGCCTCGTCGCGCGGTCCGAACCGCACGCGCACCACCGCGGCGCCGACCGCGAGCACGGCGAGCGCGCCCAGCACCGTGGCGGGGACGAACGAGAACGCCATGCCGTACAGCGCGGAGTCCCACCCGACCGTGCCGCCGACGACCACCCGCGAGAGCGAATACGCCGCGTACATCGCGGTGGTCAGGGCGATCACGCGCAGCGGGGCGAACGGCTCGACGGGCGAACGGCTCGCGGCCCACGCGCACGCCCCGCAGGTCGCCGCCAGAGCGAGCGCCTTGACGGCGAGCGAGCCCGGCAGCGGCACGGTGGCGGTGACGACGGCCACCCCGACCGCGAGCGCGAGGACCACCACCGTCGCGTTCCGCGTGCGCCGCCCCGCCAGGGCGGTCAGCGCGATGAGCAGCAGCCCGGGGGCGAGGACCATCGCCACATCCCCCACGACGAGGGTCGGGATGCCGCCGCCCGCGCCGTAGATGGCGTACATCCAACTGGATCCCACCGCCGTCACGCCGGCGACGGCGGCGAACCGAAAGAAGAGAGTGAGGGGAGCGGGAGCGCCGAGGCGGGGCAGGGCGACGAACATCACCGCACCCGCGACGGCCGCGCTGACCGCGAGCAATCCGAACGACAGTTCCATGGCATCCCCCGTGCACATTCTGCCGCTGTCGAAACAGATCGGCCGCCGCGCGCATTCCCTTCCGACCCGGCGCACCCCTCGGATGCGCAACAGCGCGACCCCCCGCTCACCGGTACCCCGCTGACGCTTAGGCTCGACGGGTGACTTCCCCCGGTTTCCGCATCGAGAAGGTCGATGTCGACGACCCCCGTGCCGTCGCGCTGCGCAGCGTTCTGGACGCCGATCTCGACGAGCGGTATCGCGACGCCGACGCCGACGACACCCCCGAGTTCGCCGCGAAGCGCGGCGAGGCCCTCGCCGTGCATCCCGAGCAGGTCGTGGCGACGCTTCTCGCGATCGATGCCGACGACACCCCGCTCGGGCATGTGATCCTGCGCCGCCTCGACGAGGAGTGGGAGCTCAAGCGCCTGATCGTGGTGCCCGCGGGGCGTCGGCGCGGCATCGGCTCGGCGCTGACCGCCGCGGTGGTCGATCTCGCCCGGCGCGGGGGTGCGCGACGCGTGATCCTGCAGAGCGGGCGCATGCAGCCCGAATCTCTGCGGATGTACGCCGCCGCCGGCTTCACCCCCATCCCCGTCTACGAGCCGTACCTCGAGACGATGCCGCGCTCGCTCTGTTTCGAGTACGTGTTCTGAAACGAAGCCGGCGCGCGGGAAGGAGAATTCACGTCCCCACCACCCGGAACGCCCCCGACAGCACCGCCGCCGCGAGCGCCACGACGATGAGCACGATCGCCCCGCCGAGGGCCACGGCATCCCGAGCCGAAAGAGTCGATGGACGAGCCCACGTCCGCTCGATGTCGGAGCCGAACCCCCGGGCCTCCATCGCCGTGGCCAGCTTCGTGCCGCGCCGCACGGCGAACACGAGCAGCACGAACGCCATCGAGAAGAACCGGCGGAGCGCCCCCCGATCGCCGAGTCCCCGCGCTCGACGGGCCAGGGTCATGGTGCGCCAGTCGTCGACGAACAGCCCGACCGTGCGGGCGCCGGCGAGCACCCCCAGGACGAACCGGCTGGGCAGCTTCGCCACCTGGGCGAGGGCGTCGGCGAGCTCGGTGGGGTCGGTTCGTGCGAAGAGCAGGATGATCGGCGCCGCCAGAGCCACGACGCGCACCAGAACCGCGAGCGACAGCGCGATCGAGTCGTCGCTGACCGTGGCGAACAGGAAGGTGCCGTAGACGGTCCCGCCTGGGCGGGCGTACAGCAGCATGCTCACCGCGGCCACGGGGGCGAAGACGATCACCGGCACGAGCCTCTTCAGCACGGTGGCGTAGGCCACTCCCGTCAGCGGCGCGCACAGCAGCTCGAGGACCAACGCCGTCCCGGCGCTCACCGCGTCGATCGAGACGAGCAGGGGCACCGCGAGCACGAGGACCATAGCGACTTTCGTCACGGGGTTCACCCCGTCGAGCCAGGCCGTGCGCGGGCTCTCGACGGTCAGGGCGCTCACGCGGCCTCCCCCAACCGGATGCGGTGCTGCCCCAGGTGACGCACCACGTCGGCGTCGTGCGTGACGGCGACCACCGAGCGTCCGCGCTCGATCTCGCGCTGCAGCAGAGCGACCAGTTCGATCCACCCGCGGCGATCCTGGCCGAACGTCGGCTCGTCGAGCACGATGACCGCGGGAGACGCGGCGAGCACCGTCGCGACCGACAAGCGTCTCTTCTGCCCTCCCGACAGCGTGAAGGGGTTCGCCAGAGCGAGGGATGCCAAATCGAGTCGCTCCAGTAGCTCGTCGACGATGCGGTCGACCTCGGTCGGCGTCTTGCGCAGGGCGCGGGGTCCGACGGCGAGCTCGTCGCGCAGGGTCGAGGCGAGGAACTGGTGCTCCGGCTCCTGGAAGACCGTGCCGATGCGGGTGAGCAGCTCGGTCGACCGCCACCGCGAGGGGCGTCGGATTCCGCGGGCCGTGAGCTCGTCGGCGGCGAGGACCTCGCCCGCGAGCTCGGGGAGCAGTCCCGCGAGAGTGAGCGCGAGGGTGGACTTGCCTGCGCCGTTGGGACCCGTGATCACGGTTCCGGCCCCGCGCGGAACGACCACGTCGAGCCCGGACGCGACGACCGTACGCCGCTCGCGCCCGATCGACAGCGCGGACGCCGACAGCACGGCATCCGGACGCGAGACGGGCTCGAGCATGGGAAGGTCGACCGGGCGACCCGGCACCCACACGCCCGCGGCGGCCAGGGCGTCCCCGTACTCGGCGAACACGCGCTCGGGCGGGCCGTCGGCGAGCACGCCGCCGCCGGGGGCGAGCACGACGACCCGGGTCATGAGGTCGGCCCAGACCGCCGTGCGGTGCTCGATGAGCACGAGGGTTGTCCTCTCGCGCGCGACGACCCGCTCCACGGCGGTTCGGACTCCGGCAACGCCCTCGGGGTCGAGGTTGGCCGTGGGTTCGTCGAGCAGCAGGAGTCCCGGTCGCATCGCCAGCACCCCGGCGAGGGCGAGACGCTGCTTCTGCCCGCCCGACAGCGCCTTCGTGGGGCGGTCGAGGGGAACGGCGAGACCCACGGATGCCACGGCCTCGGCCACCCGCGCCGGGATCTGCGCGGCCGGAACCCCGAGGTTCTCGCACCCGAAGGCGACGTCGTCGCCGACCTTCGACAGCACGATGCCCGCCTCGGGGTCCTGCAGCACCAGGCCGATGCCGCCCCGCTGCGTCTCGGGCGGGGCGCCGTCGACGAGGATGCGTCCGGTGACCTCGCCCTCGTCGGCGCCGCCGAGCAAGCCCGCCAGGCCCGCGAGCAGGGTCGACTTGCCGGACCCCGAGGCGCCGAGCAGCAGGACGCGCTCCCCGGGCTCGATGACGAGGTCGACCTCGCGCGTGGCGGGAAGCTTACGACCGGCGTAGCGCCAGCCCCAGCCCTCGACGTCGACGCGTGCGGGGCCCGTCATCAGACGTCGCGGCGCGCTTCCCGGCCCGCGGCGAAGCGGCTGAGCGCTCCGGTGGCGGCGAGGGCGCGCACGAGGAGCCAACCGACGAGGCCGGCCAGCAGAGCGCCCGAGATGGCGAGGGTGCCGAGGTAGATGAGGTTGAACTCGAGCGACTTGGCGAGGTTGGGCGTGAGGAACAGCTCGAGCACCCACGCGCCGACGCCCGCGCCCACACCCGCGAGCATCGCGACGGGGAGGGTGAAGCGCAGGTAGAGGAAGGCGAGGAAGATCAGCTCGGCGCCCAGGCCCTGGGCGAGGCCCGAGAAGATCGTGGTGACGCCCCATACGTTCCCGATCAGGGCCGACACGATCGCCGCGATGAGCTCGACGAGCAGGGCCGCGCCGGGCTTTCGGATCACGAGGCCGCCGATGACGCCGCCGATCAGCCAGATGCCGACGGCGATGCCGCCCAGGCCCGGGGTGAGGCCGTCCATCGAGGTGAACCAGACGCCGCCGACGGTGTTCCAGCCCCAGAAGAGCAGTCCGATCGCGACGCCGAGGACGGCGGCGACGACGATGTCGACGACGCGCCAGCGGAACCGGTCCGTGGTGGCGACCGACGAACGGTTCGCGAGGGCAGACGGGGACGTGTGCATTTCTCTCCTCCCTGCGCCGGCATGATCCGGATCAGGTTCGACGGTCGAAGCGTGGATTCGCTTCCTCTCAGCCCGGCTCACCGGACTCCCGTGGTTGTCGTGATGAGTATAGAGGGGTGTCGCGGGGTAGCGTGGGCGGGTGCACGAGCAGACCCCGGCCTCACGGCGTGCGCTGCGTACCCAGGATTCCCCGCCTCGCGCGGCGATCGCCGACGACCTCGGGCCCGCCCTGTCGACGACGGGCGATCTGGGCCCCGCCCTCTCGATTTCGGATGCCACGTACCCGGCCGTGCGGTCGGAGCCGGCGGTCCGAGAGGGTGAGGTGTCCTCGACGCCCGCGCTGAACGGCTCGACCGATGTGACGCCCGCGCCCATCGCGGCGGGTGAGTCCACGGCATCCGGAGACTCTTCCCTTGACGCACCTTCCGCGGCGTCCGTCCCCCTCGCCGGCGGTGCACCCGCCGCGATCCCGGCATCCGACTCCCCCGCCGGCGACGCCCCCGGCGTGACGGCTCCGGCATCCGTCTCCCCTGCGGGCGCTGCGTCCGCCGCGGCGACCGAGCCTGCGGCATCCACCCCCGCGACGTCTCTTCCTGTGGCGCTCGGTGCGCTGCTCTGGGTCGATCCCGACGATGCGGGAGCCCCACGCCCGGCCCCCGCGTTCGTCGTCTCGGGTGCCACGTCCCGCTCCGCGGATCTGCTCGCCGGCGCGCGCCGGCCGATCCTGCGCCCCGGCACGGTCATCCCCACGCTTCTCTTCGTGCTGATCATCGCCGCGTACGCCGCGACGACGCTGCTGTGGCCGCTGAACGCCGTCATGCCGACGACCCGTCCCGTGGCCGTGCAGCCGATCGCCGCTGCGGCGGCCGTTCCGGCGTGGCCCACCGAGGGCGAAGCGGCGATCGCGATCGACGGCGTCCCCGACACCCTGTCGTCGTCGGCCAGCGCGCCCGAGTCGATCGCGAGCATCACCAAGGTCGTGACGGCTCTCGTCGTCCTCGACCGGCTGCCGCTCGCCCCCGGAGAACAGGGCAAGAGCTACTCCTTCACCCAGGCCGACAGCGCCGACTACTGGCAGTACCGGGCGCGCGGGGAGTCCTCGCTCGACGTCCCCGTCGACGGTAGCCTCACGCAGCTGCAGATGCTGCAGGGCATGCTCATCGCCTCCGCCAACAACTACGCGCAGCGGCTGTCGAACGACCTCTTCGGAACGGATGCCGAGTTCTCGGCCGCCGCGACCCAGTACCTCGCCGAGCGGGTTATCGGGGGCATCACGATCGCGAACCCCACCGGCATCGAGGCCGGCAACACCGCCACTCCCGCGGCGCTCATCGCCCTGGCCGAGCGCGCGCTCGCCAATCCCGTGATCGCCGAGATCGTGCGCACCCCCGAGCTGACCCTGCCCGGGGCAGGCACGTTCAAGAACGGCAACGCCCTGCTGGCCGACCCCGGAGTGGTCGGGGTGAAGACGGGCACCCTCGACGCCTGGAACCTGCTGACCGCGAAAGACATCACCATCGGCTCCGCCACCGTGAGGGCATATGCCGCCGTGCTCGGTCAGCCCGGTCCCGACAGCCGCAATCAGGCGGCCCGGGATCTGTTCTCCCGCATCGAGCAGGAGCTGCAGCCGAAGCCGTCGGTGTCCGCCGGCACGCTGGTCGGCAAGGTCGAGACGCTGTGGGGTCCCGACATCGATCTCGTGACCGCGTCCGACGCCACGGTCGTGCTGTGGAACGGCGGAGCGGCGCAGACCTCGACGTCGTTCAGCCTCGGCGACACCACCACGGCGGGCTCGACCGTCGGGACACTGACCGCGACCGGTCCCGTCGACGCCGACACGGTCGATGTGAAGCTCACCGGCGAGATCGACCCGCCGAGCCCGTGGTGGCGCCTCACCCACCCTCTCGACCTCTTCGGCCTGAACGACTGAGTCATGAACCTCTCCGTGGATGCCACCTCCCCGACGCCGCCGTTCGAGCAGGTGCGGACGCAGGTCATCGCGCAGATCGACGCCGGCGAGCTCGTCGCGGGGACGCGGCTGCCGCCCGTTCGGGCTCTGGCGACGGAGCTCGGTCTCGCCGCGAACACCGTCGCGCGCGCCTACAAGGAACTCGAGGAGGCGGGCTACGTCGAGACGCGCGGCCGTGCCGGCACGTTCGTGAAGGGGGCCGACGCGGCCTCCGCTCGCGCCGCGGGTGCAGCGCGCACGTACGTCGAGGCTGTGCGCCGCCTCGGGGTCTCGGCCGACGATGCGGTCGAGTTCGTGCGGGCGGCGCTGCGCGATCGGTGAGGTGCCCCTGCTTCCATAGCCGGACTCCCCCTCGGGCACTGTTCCTCCACAGGCCCACCCCGTGAGAAATTATCCCCACCTGGGATTTTCTCCCCCGGCCAATGTCGGAGGTCCCCGTTAGCATGCACACATGCACGATGGCTCCTCCCCGACGAACCCGGCAAGAGCGGAGCCTCGGGCACCGGCACGGGGCTCGGCGGACGCCCGGGAACCGGCTCCCTGGGCGGCGGCGCAGGCGGCACGGGCGCATCCGGAACCGGCGCGAACGCCGCCGCGGCCGGAAGCCGTGGAGCCGGGACGTCGGCCACCACCGGTGGAGCCGGCGGCGGCACGGCCGGCGCCGCCGGCAGCCGGGGCGCCGGAGGTATGGGCGCGGGCTCACGCTCCGATCGCCGCGACGAGCGACGCGGCCTCGGCGGCCCCATCGCCCCTCGTCTCGAAGACGACGAAGAGACCGGCCCTCGTTCCGAGAACGCCGCCGCGGGCTCGCGCGACGACTGAGGCGCGGCATCCGGAGCCCGGCATCCGTAGGCCGACGACCTGCTAGCGTGCCAGACAGTGACACGGGGTGCCCGCAAGGGCTGAGAACACACCCGTCGAACCTGATCTAGTTCGTACTAGCGAAGGGATGTCGCGAATGGTCGTTCGCACGTCGTCGTCTCCGTCCACCCTCACAACCAGCACCGCCGTAGCAGCCCTCGACGCTCTGCGCGAGGCCGCCCCGCTGACGCAGTGCATCACGAACGCGGTGGTGACGAACTTCACCGCCAACGCGCTGCTCGCCCTCGGCGCGGCGCCCGCGATGTGCGACATCCCCGGAGAGGCCGGGATGTTCGCCGGAATCTCGGGCGGGGTGCTCATCAACCTCGGCACCCCCACCAGCGAGCAAAGGGATGCCGCCCGAGAGGCCGTCACCGCGGGAACCCCCTGGGTCCTCGACCCCGTCGCCGTCGGCGCCCTGCCCGTGCGCACCGCCCTCGCACACGAGCTCCTCGAACACCGACCGGCGATCATCCGCGGGAACGCGTCCGAGATCCTCGCCCTCGCGGGAGCCGGCGCCGGCGGCCGCGGGGTCGACGCCACCGACTCCGCCGAAGACGCCCTCGACGCCGCACGCTCCCTCGCGATCCGCACCGGCGGCACCGTCGCCGTCTCGGGAGAGACCGACCTCATCGTGGATGCCACCCGCACGGCGCGCGTGACCGGCGGCAGCGCCCTGCTGACCAAGGTCACCGGCGGCGGCTGCGCGCTCGGGGCCGCGATGGCGAGCCTGCTCGCCGTCGCCCCCGAGTTCGATGCGGCGAGCGCCGCCAGCGCCATCTGGGCCGTGGCGTCGGAGCGGGCGGCATCCCGAACAGGAGGGCCGGGGTCGTTCGCGGTGGCGTTCCTCGACGAATTGGCCGCGATCCAGCCCGCCGACCTCGACGGACGCGTCGGCGTCGACACCGAGGTCGCACGATGACCGCCGACTTGTCCCTGCACCTCGTCACCGATCACCGCGTGCCGTTCTCGCGCCTGCGCGACCTCGTCGACGAGTCCGTCACCGCGGGCGCGAGCGTGGTGCAGCTGCGCGACAAGGTCGCGAGCGGCGCAGAACTGTTCGCCCGTACCCTCGACCTCGCCGACGTCGTCGCGGGACGCTGCAGGTTCGTCGTCGACGATCGCCTCGACGTCGTCCTGGCCGCGCGCGAGCACCTCCGTCACCACGACCGCGCTCGCGTCGACGGCGTCCATCTCGGCCAGAACGACCTGCCCGCCGACGCGGCGCGCGCCCTGCTCGGATCCGACGCCCTCATCGGATGGACGGCGAACACCCCGGCGCACCTCACCGCGGTGGAGGCGCTGCCCGCGGGCACGGTCGACTACCTCGGCGTCGGCGTGATCCGAGCCACCTCGACGAAGCCCGACCACCCGCGACCACTCGGCATCGGAGGGTTCGGCGAGCTCGCGGCATCCACTCCCCTCCCGTGCGTCGCGATCGGGGGAATCGGTCTCGACGACGTCACCGCCCTCCGCCGCGCCGGTGCGGCGGGAGTCGCCGTCGTCTCTGTGGTGAGCGAGGCCGACGACCCGGGCGAGGTCGTCCGGCGCCTCCGCGCGGCGTGGGAGGAACAGGCGTGATCCCCCGCGTCCTGAGCATCGCCGGCACCGATCCGACTGGCGGGGCGGGCATTCAGGCCGACCTGAAGTCGATCGCCGCGTTCGGCGGATACGGAATGGCCGCGGTCACGGCCCTGGTCGCCCAGAACACCCGCGGGGTCCGGAGCGTCCACGTGCCGCCGACGACCTTCCTCGAGGAGCAGTTGCGTGCGGTCAGCGACGACGTCGAGATCGACGCGGTAAAGATCGGCATGCTCGGCTCGACCGACGTCATCGCCACCGTCGATGCGTGGCTCACCGCCACGCGACCGCCGATCGTCGTCCTCGACCCCGTCATGGTCGCCACCAGCGGTGACCGCCTCCTCGAGGCCGACGCCGAAGACGCCGTGCGCGCACTCTGCCACCGCGCCGACCTCGTCACCCCCAACCTCCCCGAACTCGCGGTGCTGGTGCGCGAAGCCGTCGCGACGACCTGGGAGGCCGCGGTCGCCCAGGCCGTACAGCTCGCGGCAGTGGCCGACACCGCGGTCCTCCTCAAGGGCGGTCACCTGGACGGCCGACACTGCCCGGATGCCATCGTCGACGCCACCGGTGTGCACGAGGTTTCGGGCCGCCGCGTCGACACCCCGCACACCCACGGCACCGGCTGCTCGCTGTCGTCGGCGATGGCGACACTGGCCGCGCACGGTCTGGCCTGGCCCGACGCCCTCACCCGCGCGAAGCGCTGGCTCACCGGGGCCCTGGAGCACGCCGAAGCCCTGCACGTCGGTCGGGGCAACGGCCCGATCGACCACCTGCACGAACTGCGCCCGCACCTCGACCTCGGTCGATCGTGGAGCGGCGAGCGGTGGGATGCCACCGCCTCGATCCGCGCGGAGGTCGACGCGTGCGGGTTCGTGCGGGGTCTGGCATCCGGAGATCTCGACCGCGATGCCTTCGATCGGTACCTCGGGCAGGATCTGCTGTATCTGCGCGAATACGCCCGCGTGCTCGCGCGCGCCGCAGCCCTCGCGCCCACCGTCGAGGAGCAGCGGTTCTGGGCGGCGGCCTCGGTGTCGTGCCTGGTGGAAGAGGCGGCGCTGCACCAGTCGCACGTCGATCCGACGGGGCTCGAGCCCGCACCCACGACGTGGGCGTACACCGACCACCTCCACGCCGCTGCCGCGGGCGGGTCGTACGCGGTCCTGGTCGCGGCGATCCTGCCCTGCTACGTGCTCTACACCGACATCGGGGTCCGCTGGCGTGGCACGTTCACCCCCGACCATCCCTACGCCGACTGGCTCACGGCCTACGGCGACGAGACGTTCGCCGCGTCATCCGCCGAGGCGGAGAGGATCGCGGATGCCGCCGCACGATCGGCATCTCCCGCCGCCCGCCGCGAGATGGCCGCCGCCTATGACCGATCCATGGAGCTCGAGCGGGCGTTCTTCGACGCGCCCCTGAAACGCACGTGAGGTGCCGGGGACCGCTCGCGAGAGGGGTCCCCGGCACCTCACGTCGGGGAGAGGGGCTCAGCCGCTCTTGCGACGGAACTCCCGCTTGGTGACCGCTCCGTGCGTGCCCTGCACGGCGGAGTGGCCGTCGAGGTGCGCCTGGCCCGAACGCTGCTGACCGTTCTTCTTCTCCAGCGCTTCCTTGAACTTGCGCTTCATGTCGTCGGATGCCGAGGCACCCGAGGTCTCGTCGGTACTCATGACTCCACCCTAGACACGCCCGCGCGGATGGATCTAGACGTGTCGCACGCGCTGCTGCAGTCGCGTGCGGATGTCGAACAGTTCGGTGCCGCCGACCTCGCGCCCCCCGGTGATACCGCGTCGGAGCAGGGTGGTCAGGGCGCTGCGGGTGACGAGGGCCACGGGCGTCCCGCGCACCTTGCCGAGTTCGGTGATCGCGTCGAGCACGGCGTCGTCGGGAAGGACGACCATCGCTCCGCTGAAGCGGACGCCCGCCGCACGGGCGATCACGCGGGCGCGCGAGACGAGCTCGGTCACCGGCGACCCGATGACGTTCGGGCCGGTGATCTCACCGCGCCGCACGCCCACCGGACCGCCGAAGTCCTCGCTGAGCAGGGCGTAGAGGCCGCTGGGTCCGAGCACGAGGTGGTCGAGCTTCTGCTCCGGATCGCGGCCGTCGCGGTCGGCGAAGACGTCGTGCCACACCGTGTACCCCATGCCCAGCTCCGAGACGAGGCGCGCGGTCTCCTCCTCGGCGAGCGCGTCGGCGAGGATGTGCCGGATCTCGGGCGGGGCCGAACGGACCAGCGCCGGGTCGTAGGGGTCGGGGATGTCGACGCCGCGCCCCACCCACTCGCGGATGAGTCCGAGATACCGTTCGCGACGCCACCCACCGGGCTGGCCGTGCGAGCGTGCACGCGGACGCGTGTCGGTCGGACGAGAGGGGGCGGATGCCGGCACCCCGCCGCCCCACTCCCCGGAAGCCGTTCCGCGACCGCGGTCGTAGGCGCTGCGCGCCTCGGGCGTTCCGACGAGCTCCCAGGCGCGCTGCACCTGGACGAAGAGTGCGGCGTCGCCACCGGTGTCGGGGTGGGTCTCGCGCAGACGCACGCGATACGCGCGGCGCAGACCCTCATCGTCGATGTCGGCCGCGACGCGGAGCACCTCGTATGCCGAGGACGACATGGGACTGTCGAACACGTGCGTCATCCGTTCTGCCGCCAGGACGCGGCGCCTCTCAGGCTAACCCGCCACGGCTGGGTACGGCCCGGACGCACCCCCGGAACGCGCCGTCTCACCCCAGCCGCGACCTCTTCGCGCGCGAGAACGCCGCGGCATCCCGGCTCGAGAGGGCGAGGAGCACCAGGATGTCGAGGCTCAGCGTCAGCAGGGTCGTTCTCACCGTGATCTCCTGACCGAACTCCCACCACCCCACGAAGCTCGCCGAGATCGAGCCGACCGAGATGAGCATGACGACGACCCTCGAGAGGTTCCCCCCGAAGAGGATCCGGATGCCGAGCACCACCTGCACCGCGCAGACGATGCCGAGGATCACGAGGAACACCGTCGTGCCGATTCCGACATCCGACACGGTGAAGTCCGCGGGCTCGCTGGCGTCGCCGCTGGCCGCCCCCGCGATCTGCCGGAGCCAGGGCGGGAGCGAGAACGCCACGCTCACCGCCCACAGCGCCCCCGCGGCCGCCCGCAGCAGCACGAGCACCGCTCCCGCCACGATGGCGATCGGCCGGCGCCGTGGCGGATCGGCCGCCGGGTCGAGAGGCGGCTCGAACGCGGGTCTCTTGCGCGGAGCGCCCCCGGCGGATCGATCCGCCGTCACGACGTCACCCCCGCCTGGCCCGACGGGCGGACGCCCCGCACGTCGACGATGGGCAGGTCGCCGTCGGTGGTGATGCTGTCCCCTCCGCCGTTGCGGGAGTGATACCCGGTCGCGAAATCGCGGATGACGTCGACCCGCACCCCGGGCACGGCGGTGACGCTCGAGACGATGTGATCGCGCTCGATGTCGGTGTCGGCATCGATCCGGTGCGTGACCTGCAGGGTGAACAGCGACAGGCCCACCGCGCGATCGAAGGTGCCGGCCGCCAGCCAGTCGACCCGACGTCCCCCGGGCAGCAACCATCCGTCCGGGCACCGCCACAGGCGGACGTGGTGACGCTGGGCGGGAGAGCCGGCGACCTCCTGCTGGTACGCGAGATCCTGCATCCGACCGAAGAGGAACAGCGGACTCACCGGCGCGCGGGGGTAGCTGCGACGGGTCAGCGTCGACGCGATGATGCGCCACGAGGACCGGAGATCGACCGGATCGGCCGGGATCCATCCCGCCGTGAGCATCACCGCCTCGATCTGGGCGCGCTCGCCCAGCAGAGCCAGGTTGACCGGGTCGCCCAGCAGACCGTCGGACGTGCGGGTGCGCCCCATGAAGTAGTCGGGGACGTAGATCGCGGTGAGGATCCGGTGCAACCGCGGCAGCACCAGATAGGCGAGCAGCACCCAGAAGGCCATGGCCATGAGCACGCCCGCCCACCCGAGCGAGAACGACTGCGTCAGGCTCAGGTACGCGAGCCAGATCGCGGCGAGACCGGCGAAGACGAAGAAGAACCCGTCGAGGGCTCGACCGATCGACCAGCGGCGCCGCGGCGAGGTCACGTCCGGATCACCTCTTCGTCACCACAGCGCGGGGTCGGGAGCGTAGGCGAAGGCCTCGGCGACGCGCTCGGCGGGAAGATCCTCGAGGCGCGCGGGCGACCACGACGGCGACCGATCCTTGTCGACGACCTGGGCGCGGATCCCCTCGACGAGATCCGGCTGCGTGAAGGCGAACCACATGACCAGTCCGTACTCTTGCGCCAGAGCCGCCCGCAAAGACGGCAGCTCCCGAGCGCGGCGGACCGCCTCGAGCGTCACGGCGAGCGCCGTCGGCGCCGACGACGCGAGCAGCTCGGCCGTCTCGCGCGCTTCGGGTTCGGGTCGCCGACGCAGGCGGTCCAGGATGCCGAAGACATCCTCGGCCGCGAAAGCGTCGTCGATCCACTCGCGCGCGTCCTCGAGCCGCGAGCGCTCGGGGGTCTCGTCGAAGAGCAGAACCAGCTCGGTCGGGCTCGACGGGTCGGCGCGGTTCTCGAGCGCCTCGTACAGCGCCTCGAGGTGCGCGGTGGGCACCATGTGGTCGGCGAAGCCGGCGTACACCGCGTCCGCGGCATCCATCGTCCCGCCCGTGAGAGCCAGGTACTCGCCGATCCGGCCGGGGGCGCGACCCAGCAACCATGAGCCGCCCACGTCGGGGGTGAAGCCGATGCGGGTCTCGGGCATGGCGAGCTTCGAGCGCTCCGTCACGATGCGGATGGCCGCGTGACCGGCGAGCCCGATGCCCCCGCCCATGCAGACGCCGTCGGCGATCGCGATCACCGGCTTGCGGGAGATCGCGATGCAGTGATCGAGCGCGTACTCCTCGCGGAAGAAGGCGTGCACCTCGTCGACCCGACCCGCCGTGACCATCTCGTGGAGCGCGCGTACGTCTCCGCCGGCGCAGAAGCCACGCTCGCCCGCGCCGTCGAGCAGGACCACGTCGACGTCGGTGTCGTTCTCCCAGCGGTCGAGCGTGAGGTGCAGAGCGCGGATCATCTCGAGGTCGAGGGCGTTGATGGCCCGCGGGCGATTCAGCGTCAGGTGACCGAGGCCGCCCCGGCCTCCGACGAGGACGCTGTCGGCGGGGGCGCCGGCGGCGGGGGTCTCGCCCGCGCTCTCGCCCGCGCTGACGTCTTCGGTTCGCTGTGCGTGCACGGTGCCACGTTACACAGCCGCCCCGCCGCGCCCTCGGCTGTGGACAACTGTGTTTTCGCCCCCGGATCGGGGAAGATGGGAAGAACGCACGCAGAACGAAAGGTGCCGTATGCCCGACGGACAGGTGCTGGAGCTCGCCGGGCTCACGAAACGCTTCGGTGCGATCTCCGCGGTCGACGATCTCTCCGCCCGCATCGAACCCGGGCAGGTCACCGGCTTCCTCGGTCCCAACGGCGCCGGCAAGACCACCTCCCTGCGCATGCTGCTGGGGCTCGTCCGCCCCACCACGGGCACCGCCACGATCGGCGGCAAGCGCTTCAGCGAGCTGTCCTCACCGCTGCAGACGGTGGGCGCGGCGCTCGAGGCCTCGAGCTTCCACCCGGGTCGATCCGCCGCGAACCACCTCAACGTCTACGCCCGCGCCGCGGGCCTGCCGACCTCCCGCATCGACGATGTGCTGGGTCTCGTCGGACTGGCCGACGTCGCCGGTCGCCGCGTCGGCGGCTTCTCGCTCGGCATGCGCCAGCGCCTGGGGCTGGCCACCGCCCTCCTAGGCGACCCGGGGGTGGTCGTGCTCGACGAGCCGTCGAACGGCCTCGACCCCGAGGGCATCCGCTGGATGCGCTCGCTGCTGAGGCACCTCGCCGAAGAGGGACGCACGGTCCTCATCTCCTCGCACCTGCTCGCCGAGGTGCAGCAGACGGTCGACGCGCTGCTGATCATCTCGCGCGGCCGTCTGGTGTTCCAGGGCGGCATCGAAGACCTCGCCGATCCCGACGAGTTCGCGACCGTCGTCGACTCCCCCGATCGCCCGGGTCTGTCGCGCGTGCTCGACGAGAGCGGCATCGAGTACCAGCTGCTGCGCAACGGCTTCACGATCCGCCACCACGATCCGGTCGAGATCGGCGGGCTGGCCGCCGGTGCGGGGATCGCCCTGTCGAACCTCCAGAGCAAGGGCGCGAGCCTCGAAGACATCTTCCTCGAACTCGTGAGCGGCGTGCGCGTCCACGAGAGCGCGGGCGCGGTCTCCGCGGCAGGATCGATTCCGGATGCCGGCACCCCGGCGCCCGCGACGAGCCTCGACGCCTTCCCTGACCCGGCCGCAGAACCCGCGCCGGCCGTGAGCCACGACGCACTCTCGGCGGAAGCTTCGGCCCCGCGTGACGAGGCCCGCCCCTCGACCGCCCTCGTGGCGGTTCTGACCCCGCCGCGCACGCTGCGCCCCGCGACCGCCGCACCCGACACGGGTCCGCGGCAGTCGTACGCCGTCGCCTCGACCGGCGTGATCGACATCGTCTCGCCCGACCAGCCGGCCGATCGACCCGCCGCACAGCCCGCCGACCAGGAGGTCCAGCGATGAGCCTCGTCGCCGCCACGCGCGCGGAGTACACCAAGCAGTTCAGCACCGTCGGATGGTGGGTGCTGGCGATCGTCCTCGTCGCGTACGTCGGCTTCACCGCCGCCGCCCTCGCCTTCGTCTTCGGCGGCGTCGCCTCCGGCGAGCTCGCGGGAGCGAACGGCCCCGCGATGTCGACCGAGGGGGTCCCCCCTCTCGTCTACAGCTCCGCCACGGCGGTGGGCTACGTCTTCCCGCTGCTCATCGGCACGCTCATGGTCACCACCGAGTTCCGCCACAAGACGCTGACGCCGACGTTCCTGTCGACCCCGCGCCGCGGCGTCGTCCTCGTCGGCAAGTTCGTCGTCGGCATCGTGGTCGGGCTGCTCTACGGCATCCTGGGCTCGATCGCCGCGGTCGCCGCCGGCGCGGGGGTCCTGAGCATCTTCGGGATCGACGCCGCCCTGGGCGACTCCGACACGTGGGTGCTCATCGGACGCATGCTGCTGGCGTTCGCCCTCTGGGCCCTCGTCGGCATCGGAGTCGGCACGGTCGTGCGCAACCAGGTCGCCGCGATCGTCATCGTCCTCGCGGTCACGCTCTTCGTCGAGCCGATCGTGCGCACCATCGGCGGCTTGGTCGAGGGGTTCGGCGACGTCGTCAAGTGGTTCCCGAGCGCTGCGAGCGACGCCCTGGTCGGCCAGACGATCTTCGGCACGATGGGGACGGGCGCCAACAGCAGTCTCGAGTGGTGGGCGGGCGGCCTCGTGCTGCTCGGGTACGCGGTCGTCTTCCTCGTCATCGGCTTCTTCACCACCTGGCGCCGCGACATCGACTGAACGAGCCGCGCGTGTGCGCGCACCGTCCGGGCATTTGGTCGGCCCGTCTCGGTTCGGTGAGAATCAACCGTGCTCGATGGACCGGTGATCGCCGAGTGGCTCCCCGTTTCGGTGGCCGCGCTCGTGCTGCTGTTGATCGCCGCGGGTGTCGCCGGCTGGGTCGACGCCGTCGTCGGCGGGGGTGGGCTCATCCAGCTCCCCGCCCTCGTGATCGGCGTCCCGAAAGACGTCGCGACCCCGTTCATCCTCGGAACGAACAAGCTGTCGTCGTTCTTCGGCACGCTCTCGGCCAGTTGGGTCTACCTGCGCAAGATCAGGGTGCAGCTCGTGCTGCTGATCCCGCTCGTGGCGGGGGCGTACGCGGGCTCCACGGTCGGCGCCGCACTCTCGCGGTTCGTCCCTCGAGAGGTGCTGACCCCGATCGTGCTCGTCGCGGTGATCGCCGTCGCGCTCTACACGCTCTTCAAGCCGCAGATGGGCCTGCACCACGAGCCCCGGCACGACAAGGCGACGGCCATCGCCTGGCGTGCGGCGGCGATCGGTCTCGCGGTCGGGTTCTACGACGGCATCCTGGGTCCGGGAACCGGCTCGTTCTTCGTGATCCTCATCGTGAGCGTGCTCGGCTACGGCTTTCTGCAGGCGAGCGTCAACGCCAAGATCGCCAACCTCACCACGAACCTCGCCGCGCTCGCGGTGTACGGAGTGCACGGCGAGATCCTGCTCGTGCTCGGGCTCGCGATGGCCGCGATGAACATCACCGGCGGCTTCATCGGGGCTCACATGGCGACGCGACGCGGCAGCGGCTTCGTGCGGATCGTGTTCCTCGTGACGCTGTCGATCCTGATCGTGAAGCTCGCGTGGGACACGGTGGTGCAGTTCACGTCGTAGACGGCGCTCGTCAGCTCACGATGTCGGCGACGTTCTCGGGCTCGGATGCCACGTCGAGCCGCAGCGCCTTGAGCAACGCGACCCCGTGCTTGGTCGTCAGCACGAGTCGCTCGAACTCGGCATGACCTCGGAGGTCGACGACGACGCTGGGCTTACGGCCGCGGATGATGACGAAGTCGTTGCCCCCGGCCGACTTCCACGTGCCCGCGCCGACGGCGACGGGCAGGTTGATCCCGGGGTTCGGCACGCCGCGGATCCAGGTCCACGCGTCGTCGGTGAGCTGCACCCGTTCGATGTGCTCACGCGGGACGACGATGTTGCTCTTGCGGAAGGACAGCGCACGCTCGGTCGGCGAGAGCACGACCTCGAGCTGCGTCGAATCGAGCAGCAGGGTCACCATGGCTTCCATCCTGCCAGCGTCCGGCGGCACGCACCGGTGCCTCACCTCACAGGACCGCAACGATCACCCGCTGTGCGCGACCACGGCCCGGATGTCGGAGCCGGGGGATAGCCTGGACGAATGAGCACGGGCAGCGTTGCGCCGCGAGTCGCACCGGCCCGAGGCACCTCGATCGACGATCTCCTCGCGGCGATCTCGGGGGGTCACCGCCCCGACGTCGATGAGACCGAGGCGCTTCTCCACGCCCCCTTGCCCGCGCTGTTCCGCGTCGCGGCGGCGCTGCGCGACGAGGGACTGGACCGCGCGGGCCGACCGAGCGTCCTCACCTACTCGCGCAAGGTCTTCGTGCCGCTGACGACCCTGTGCCGCGACCGGTGCCACTACTGCATCTTCGTCGACACCCCCGGCCAGCTCGCCCTGCTGCGCAAGCCCGCGTACATGAGCCCCGAGCAGGTGCTCACGGTCGTGCGGCAGGGCCAGGCGATGGGCTGCAAAGAAGCTCTGCTGACCCTCGGCGACCGGCCCGAAGAGCGCTGGCCCGAGGCCCGCGCGTGGCTCGACGAGCATGGATTCGCCTCCACCATCGACTACGTCGCCCATGTCGCCCGGCTCATCACCGCCGAGACCGGCATGCTCGTGCACGCCAATCCCGGCGTCATGCACCCCGACGAACTCGCCGCGCTGCGGCCGGTCTCGCCGTCGATGGGCATGATGCTGGAGACCACGTCCCGGCGCCTGTACGAAGAGCCCGGGCAGGTGCACTTCGGCTCGCCCGACAAGGACCCGGCTCTGCGCCTCAAGGTCATCGACGACGCCGGGGCTGCCAGCATCCCGTTCACGACCGGCATTCTCGTGGGTATCGGCGAGACGGTGCGCGACCGCGCCGAGTCGCTCGTCGCTCTGCGCGAGATCGACGACCGCCACGGCCACGTGCAAGAGGTCATCGTGCAGAACTTCCGCGCGAAGCCCCGCACCGCGATGCAGGGCGCACCGGATGCCGATATGCACGAATACCTCGCCACCGTCGCCGTCGCGCGACTCGTGTTCGGCGCCGACATGCGCATCCAGGTGCCGCCGAACCTCTCCGACCCGCGCGAGCTGAGCCTGCTGATCGACGCGGGTATCGACGATTGGGGCGGCGTCTCGCCCCTCACCGTTGATCACGTGAACCCCGAGCGTCCGTGGCCGCAGATCGACGACCTCGCGGCCCAGACCGCGGAGCGGGGATACGTCCTCCGCGAGCGCCTCACCGCGCACCCCGAGTTCGTGGGCGACGCCGAGCGCTGGATCGACCCGGCGCTGCACGCTCCTGTTCGGGCATTGGCGGATGCCGCGGGACTCGCGGCCGACGTGAAGCCCGCTGCAGCGCTCGCCCCGGTGACGGTGCCCGCCGCGAGTGCCGTCGACCCGGGCGTGAAGCGGCTGGCCGAGCGGGCGGCATCCGCCCCTCTCGACCTCGGCGACGACGACTGGGTCCGGCTGCTTCGCGCCACCGGTGCCGAGCTCGACGCCCTCACCGCCGCGGCGGACGACGCCCGCCGCTACACGGTCGGCGAGCCGATCACCCTCGTGCAGAACCGCAACCTCACCTCGACCGGCTTCCGTCGCACGGGTCGGGCGGGCGCCGGAGAGTTCGACCTCGACGATGCGGAGCAGATCGCCGAGGATGCCGCCGCGCTCGGCGCGACCGAGATCTGCATCCAGGGCGCGCTCCGATCCGACGAAGACCCCTCGGGCTACCTCGACCTCGTGCGGGCGGCGAAGCGCGCAGCTCCCGGCATTCACGTGCACGCGTACCGTCCGCTCGACGTGCGCGACCTCGTCGAGCGCGGGGGGCTCGGACTCGACGGCGCCCTCGCCGCGATGCGTGAGGCCGGGGTCGACACCGTCCCGGGCACGGGCGTGAAGATCCTCAGCGAGCGCGTGCGCGCCCTCGTCGCGCCCGGCGACCTCGAGATCGATCGCTGGGTCGAGGGCATCGCCGCGGCGCACCGCGCCGGGTTCCGCTCGACCTCGGTGCTGTTCTACGGCCACGTCGAGACCGCCGAGGAGCGCATCGCGCACCTGCGACGCCTGCGCGAGATTCAGGCCGAGACTCGCGGCTTCGCGGAGTTCGTGCCGATCCCCCTGCCCGGCGGCGACGTCGCGCTGGTCGAGGGGCGCAGCGCGCTCGACGAACACCGCGCGATGGTCGCCGTGTCGCGCCTCGCCCTGTCGGGGAGCATCTCGCACGTACAGATCCCGTGGACCCGCGTCGGACGCGAGACCGCGGCCGTGCTGCTGCGCTCGGGCGGAGACGACCTCGGCGGCACCCTCTACGACGGCCGCGTGCTGCCCGACACGGGCATCGAGCAGGGGCTCGAGCTGCCGGTCGCTGCGGCCGAGCGCATCGCCCGCAGCCTCATGCGGCCGTTCCGCCTGCGGACGACCGACTACCGGGTGGCGCCGCGCACCGCCGAGGGAGCCCGCGCGTGAGGGTCGTCGACACCGTCGTGGTCGGGGCCGGGTTCGCCGGTCTCGCGATGATCGGGGCGCTGCGCCGCGCGGGACGCGACGACGTGATCGTGCTCGAACGCGCGGCCGACGTCGGCGGCACGTGGCGCGACAACACCTACCCCGGCGTCGCGTGCGACGTGCCCGCACACCTCTACAGCCTCGCCGCGCACCCCAACGCGGGCTGGTCGCGCACCTTCGCTCCAGGCGGCGAGATCCAGGACTACCTCCGCGACGTCGCCGCTCGCGAAGAGCTCGGCGACAAGCTGCGGCTGGGCACCCCGATGCTGGGCGCCGCGTGGGACGCCGAGACGTCGGTGTGGCGCATCGACACCGGAGCCGAAGAGCTCCTCGCCCGCTCGCTCGTGCTCGCGTGCGGGCGCCTGACCGAGCCGTTCGTCCCCACAATCACCGGACTCGAGTCGTTCGCGGGGCCGCTGTTCCACTCCGCGCGGTGGAACCACGACGTCGACCTCACCGGCACGCGTGTCGCCGTCGTCGGCACCGGGGCGAGCGCCGTGCAGCTCGTGCCCGAGCTCGCGCGCCGCGCCGCGCACGTCACGCTCTTCCAGCGCACCCCGGCGTGGATCGTCCCCCGCGGCGGCGGTGACATCCCCGTCGCCGAGCGCGAACGTCTCGCCGACAGCCCCGGGGCCCTCGCGCGCCTGCGGGCGGAGCTCTACGCCGAGGGCGAGCAGCGTTTCGCGTCGCGTTCGGGTGACGCCGCGGCATCCGCCACCGCCCGTGACACGGCCCTTGCGCACCTGCACGCGCAGGTCGCCGACCCCGCGCTGCGCTCCGCGCTCACCCCCGACTACGCCTTCGGCTGCAAGCGCGTGCTGCTCTCCGACGCGTTCTATCCCGCGGTGGCGTCGGACGCCGTGACCCTCGAGCCGACGGCCCTCGCGCGCGTCGATGGGTCGACACTCACCGCCGCGAGCGGTGAGACGTACGAGGCCGACGTGCTCGTGCTCGCGACCGGATTCGCCTCGGCAGAGCAGCCCTACGCCGACCTCGTCCGCGGCGAGGACGAGACCCTCGCCGAGCACTGGTCGGCGGGCATGACCTCGTTCGGTTCGACCGTCGTCGCCGGCTTCCCCAATCTCTTCGTGCTCAACGGCCCCAACGCGAGCCTCGGCCACAACTCGGCCGTGCTCATGGCCGAAGAGCAGGCCGCCTACGTCGTGCGCGCCCTCGCCGAGCGCGACCGCCGCCCCCAGCGGGTGCTGCGCGTGCGCCCCGAGGCCGAAGCGGCCTACACCGCAGAGATCGACGCCGCCGCGGCATCCACTCCCTGGATGACCGGCGGATGCCGCAACTGGTACGTCGACGCGCGCTCGGGCCGGCTCACCCTGCTGTGGCCGGGCACCGTGCAAGCGTTCCGCGAGCGCCTCGCCGGCGCCGACGGGTCGGAGTTCGAACCCGCGCACAGCCCCGTGCGCAGCTGACACTGGAGGAGTCACAGATGAGCGTTCCCCTGAGATTCGGCTACAAGGCCTCGAGCGAGCAGTTCGGGCCCAACGAGTTGCTGGACTTCGGCGTCCTGGCCGAGGAGGTCGGCTTCGACTCGGTCTTCCTCTCCGACCACCTGCAGCCGTGGATGCACGACGGCGGCCACGCTCCCAACGCCCTCCCCTGGCTGGGCGCCCTGGGCGCGCGCACCGAACGCGTCATCATCGGCACCAGCGTGCTCACCCCGACCTTCCGCTACCACCCGGGCGTCATCGCTCAGGTGTTCGCGACCCTCGGCGTGATGTACCCGGGTCGCGTCGTTCTCGGCGTCGGTACCGGCGAGGCCCTCAACGAGGTCACCCTCGGGCTGGAGTGGCCCGAACCGCCCGAGCGCTTCCAGCGGCTGAAGGAGGCCATCACGATCATCAACGAGCTGTGGGCCGGCGAGCGCGTCACCTACGAGGGCACCTACTACTCGGTCAAAGACGCCACGATCTACGACCGCCCCGAGCAGAAGGTGCCGATCTACATCGGCGCGTCGGGCCCCGCGGCCACGCGCCTGGCCGGACGCATCGCCGAGGGGTACATCACCACGAGCGGCAAGCACCCCGAGCTGTACACCGAGAAGCTGCTGCCCGCCCTCGACGACGGGCTGTCGAAGGCCGGTCGCTCGCGCGATGACGTCGACACCCTCATGGAGGTGAAGGTGTCGTACCACCCCGACCACGACACCGCGATGGAGAAGACCCGCTTCTGGGCTCCCCTCGCGCTCACCGCCGAAGAGAAGATGAGCGTGCACGACCCGATCGAGATGCAGCGCCTCGCGAACGAGCTGCCGATCGAGCGAGCGGCCTCGCGCTTCATCGTCTCGACCGATCCCGACGAGCACGTCGAACGCATCGCGCGGTACGTCGACCTCGGCTTCCGCCACCTCGTGTTCCACGACCCCGGCCACGACCAGGAGGAGTTCCTGCGCATGTACGGCGACGAGATCCTGCCGCGCCTGCGCAAGCGCTTCGCCTGAGGCCGGGCGGGGCTGCACGCGTCGGGCCCGACGCCCGGCGCGGCCAGATCACGCGCCTTCGTCGACATGACCCGCGGTTGGCTCTGATCCCGGGTCATCTCGGCGAGGTCCGGTCATCTCGCCGCGCCGCCTGCACGTTTCGCGGCTCCCCGCCACCCCCGCACGGGAATGTCCGATGCCCGGCACACAATAGAACCGATGAGCACCCCTGACACGTCCGGCTGGACCATCATCGTGCCGGTGAAGCCCGCGGCGGTCGGCAAGACGCGTCTCACCGACGTCGGCACCGACCATGAGACGCTCGCGCGCGCCATCGCGCTCGACACCATCGCCGCCGCGGCCGCGGCCGATCTGGTGTCGCGTGTCATCGTGGTCACCGACGACGAGGGCGTCCGCGCCGAGTTCCGGCGCTCGCGCACCGTCGAGGTCGTCCCCGAAGGAGACACCCGCGGACTCGACGCCGCGATCGCCCGGGGCGCGGCCGCCGCGGGTGTCGGCACCCCGCGCGCCGCGCTGCTGGGCGATGTCCCCGCCCTGCGCCCCGCCGATCTCGACGCCGCGCTCGAGCTCGCGGCATCCGTCGAGCGAGGTCTGGTCCCGGATGCCGAGGGCACCGGCTCCACGCTCATCACCGCTCGCGCCGGAGCCGTGTGGGTCTCGGCCTTCGGCCCCGATTCCGCCGCGCGCCACCGCCTCCTCGGCTGCACCGACCTAGGCGTCGCTCGAGACTCGACGCTGCACCGCGACGTCGACACCGCCGCCCAGCTGTCCGAGGCCGTGGCGCTGGGCGTGGGTCCGCGGACGTCGGCGGTGCTGGCTGCGGCTGCGGCCTGAGGGTTCCGGCCTCCGCGGCCACCGGTGCCGCCGCGCTGCACGACCCCGCGCCGCGGCGCGAATGTCGCAGAAACGCACGTTTCTCGCAGATTCCGGATGCCAGGATGCGAGCTTCGCGCCGACCTGAGAGCCCGCGCCCCCTACGCGCGCAGCGCCACCTCGGCAATCGCCGCGGAGGTCTCCTCGTCGCGCATCCACAGCGGGGCGACCACCGCGCGGAGCCCGGCGATCTCAACGTCCGTAGCCGCGGCCGCATCTTCCTCCGCCAGCAGCCAGGCATCGAGCACACCGCCCGCGGACCGCGCGCCGTAGTGCCGAGCCACGGCCGCGGCGGAGGTCTCGACCCCGATCGCGGTCAGGCACACGTCGGCCATGCCCCGCACGACCCGCCCACCGATGATCGGCGAGACACCGACGACCTTCGCCGACGTCTTCCGCACGGCATCCCGAATACCGGGAACCGACAGGATCGGACCGATCGACACGACCGGGTTCGACGGCGCGATCAGGACGACATCGGCCCCCGCGATCGCCTCGGCGACGCCCGGGGCGGGCACGGCATCCGCGACCCCGGGGTTCTCGAAGGCGCGAGGCGTGAGCTTCGCGCGATGGCGCGTCCACCACTCCTGGAAGTGCAGACGCCCGCCGTCCTCGAGCAGCACGTGGGTGTCGACCTCGCTGTCGGTCATGGGGAGCATCCGGATGCCGAGCGGCCACCGCTGCGCCATGCGTTCGAGCACCTGGGTCGGGGTGAGTCCATCGCGCAACCACCCCGTGCGAGCGAGGTGGGTGCCCAGGTCGAGGTCGCCGAGCGTGAACCACGGCCAGCCCGCGCCCCACGCCTGGAGTTCTTCGTTGACGCGCTCGGTGTCGCCTGCCCGACCCCAGCCGCGCTCGGTGTCGTTCACCCCTGCAAGGGCGTACGTGATCGAGTCGACGTCGGGCTGCAGCCGCACGCCCGAGAGCCACAGGTCGTCGCCCGTGTTGACGATCACCGTGGCCTCGGGGGCACCCAGACGGCGGAGGGCGGCGCGGACGCCGAGGGTGAACTTCGACCCCCCGACTCCACCGGCGAGCACGACGACACGGGGCTGGGGAGGAAGCATTCGTTCAGTCTTCCACCCGATCCGGAGTGCTCGCCGTCGGTGAGACGCCTCCCCCGGCGGCGCCAGCACGAACGGCGCGAAAATGAAAGTTCTCACATCTTTGACCCAGGTCATGGGGTCGGGGACTACCATCACCCGAGTGACAGACCTCTTCTCCTCTCGTGAAGCCGAGGCGGCCATCGCCCGCATCGAGCAGCAGGTGGCCGAGGCTCAGGTGCGGGCCGCCCAAGCGCAGCAGGTGCAGGCGGACATCGACGCTGTTCGCGCATCGGCGACGTCGCCCCGCCGCGAGGTCACGGTGACCGTCGATGCGGCGGGGCGCCTGGCTGGCATCCGTCTCGCCGACGCCGCTTACGAACTGCGTTCTGACGCGTTGGAGCGGCTGATCGTCGAGACTGCGGGGCGCGCTCAGGTGTTGGCGGGTGAGCAGGCGTTGGAGATCACGCGGGTCGCGTTCGGCGCGGATTCTCCGATCGTCGGTCATCTCGCGGGTGAGCTCGATCGTGAGCCGCCGTCGCAGCCCCTGGGCTTCCGGGTCTGACGCGCGTGGCCGACCGTATCGCCGTCGACTCCGAACTGATCGGCTCGCACGCCTCGCGGCTCAATGCCGTGGCATCCGACATCTCCGTCGCCCGTGACGCCGGGTCCTCCGGAGGGTTGAACGCCGAGGCGTTCGGGGTGTTGTGTTCGTTCCTCGTGCCGCCCGCGACGATGGTGGCCGACGCCGCCCGTTCCCTGATCGGAGCCGCCGAAGACATGGTGCGCCGCTCCGCCACCGAGATCGTCGGCGTCGGAAGCGATATGGACGCGTACGAGCAGAAGGTCCTCGAATCGATCCGCGCGTTGGAGACGGGTCTGTGAGCAACGCCCTCGTCGCAGGTCCCGTCGACACCGCGACGCCCCTCAGCGGGGCGGGACTCCTCGACTCGGGGACGCAGCTCGCCCACGCCATCGAATCCGGCAACTGGGTCGAAGGGGGCCTTGCGGCGTTCAGCACGGTCGTCGACACCGTCGCCACCGCCATCGACCCCCTCGGATCGCTCATCGCCGCCGGCCTCGGCTGGCTGATCGACCACTTCGAGCCCATCAAGGGCTGGTTCAACGACCTGACCGGTGACGCCGGCGCCGTCGCCGGGTTCTCGCAGACGTGGACCAACGTCCAGACCCAGCTCGACAGCACGGCTGACTACCTCGACCGCGTCGTCACCGACCTCGACGACATGGCCGGCGAAGCCATCGAGGCCTACCGCCGCTTCCAGACCGACGCCGCCGCCCACATCCGCGCCTCGGGCCAGTGGGCCGGGGCCATGGCCACTGGCCTGCAGATCGCCTCGACCATCGTCCAGGTCGTCCACGACCTCGTCCGCGACATCCTCTCCCAGCTCGTCGGATCCGCCATCTCGTGGGCCACCGAAGCCGTCGTCACCGTCGGCATCGCCACCCCCTGGATCATCTCCCAGGTCTCCTCCCGCGTCGCGAGCTGGACCGCCAAGATTAGCGGCAAACTCACCGGCCTGCTGCGCTCGTGCGGCAAGCTCGGCGACCTGCTGAGCGAGCTGCGGGCGCTGATGAGCCGGGGAGAGGAAATGTTCCGCCGCGTCCCACGCCGCGCTACAGAGGCACCAACGCCTCATCTCCGTGATAGCGCGGAGTCTCGCAACCCAGGCTCGCATGCGGACGACGCGCCACCCCACGGTGGCAACAATGCAGATGGCGCATCCGCGCGTCGCGGTGATGACGACACGGAGACTTCGTCGCGCCTCGACGAAGCCACTCCTGAGCAAATCGCGGCTGACGAGCAAGCGCTGCGAGACTACACGGGGCCACTCTATGTGGATATCAACAAGGCATTGCGTGGACAGATTCCGATGACACCAGAACTGAAAAATACGATTGAAGGCGCAGTCAGAGCGTTGGATCGACTCCCCGACCATCACGGTGTCGTCCTACGAGGAGAAAGGCTGGATCCCGGGGCGACATATATCGATGCGTATCAGCCCGGCCAGATCGTGACGAATAAGTCTTTCACCAGCGCAGATATAGATCGCGCATTCGCTGGACAGGTGCAGTATGAGATTGAATCGGTACACGGCAAGAGCGTTCAGCATCTCAGCCAATTTGCGGGCGAGGAGAATGAAGTTCTCTTCAAGCCCGGAACGAGCTTTGAGGTAATCCGTCGCAGTGAGACGAATGGCCAAATTCAGATTTACATGCGGGAGGTGCCGTGATGGATTACGACGAGATTGCCCCAGGACTGTCGGCCGAAGATCGAGTAAAATCTCAAGCCGCCATGGACAACCTTCGCCGCCGCCAGGCGGAAAATGACTACAGGATTCGGCCGAGTATCCCAGAAAAGGCCGACAGCATGCTTCCGGGCATCGTCGTGACGCGACCGGCTCCCGGTCCCGCCGAACCTGTAGGAAGCGACGAGTCGGAAGAATCGGCGCATGGTTGACGCTGCTGAAGCTGCTCTTGCATTCCTTCGCGCGCTTGAGCGGTTACCCGCACACACGGGTGTCGTTTTTCATGGCCTACCCGGTATTCCTGCCCTCAAGCCTGCGCGCTGGACACGCGGCCTAACCGCCACGAGCAAGGACCCGCGAATTGCGACGGAAAACTTTTCGACGCCAGCCGTTGCCGCCATCGTCAGTCGAACGGGACGCGACATTACTGCATTCTCGGCCAACCCCGCCGAGCAGGAGATCGTCCTCCCGCCCGAGGTCGTCCTCCTCGAGGTGGCCCGAACCTCGCTCCCGGACGGCCGCCCGGTCATGATCATCGAGCAACTCGCCGAGCAGGATCCGTCGGCGTCTCTCCCCCCGACGCTCGATGCGCTCGTCGAGCAAGTGCAGCAGATGCTCCAGAGCGGACTGGAGTCTCCGGACGTTCCCATCACCACGCGTGGCAAGTTCGTCGAGGCTCTCTTCTTTCTCGACGATGCGTGACGCGAGCAGAAAGACGATGGAGCGCCCACACGTGAGCATGCAAGACCTCGCCTTAAAGGACCTGTGTGATGTACTCCGTGGAGAATTTGGCTCCGCTCCCGTCTCAAGTCCCCAGCACCCACGAGTAGGCGATGGCGACCCCGTGAGGGGAGATCTGATCTTCCGGGAGGACGGGCCGTCCTCGTTCATCGTGGGTGTGCACGATCGAGGACAGTGGTCGGAACTCTCACGATTTTCTTCGGAGTCCGAGGCGTGTGCCTTCATCCTCGACCAGGTGCGGCAGAGTCACCGCCCGGGGGTGCACCTCGCTCCTGCAGAGAAGGCGGAGTCCGACCGCATCACTCGCGACTTCGACGCGAAACTGCGGAGCGTTCTGGGACGGTGACGACGGAGGATTTCGACGAAATAGCTCCCGGGCTGTTCGCTGAGGATCGAGCGAAATCTCAAGCCGCCATGGACAACCTGCGCCGTCGCCAGGCGGAGGGTGACTGCAGGCGTCGGCCGAGCATTCCAGAAAAAGCAGACAGCATGCTTCCGGGCATCGTCGTCACGCGGCGGGCGCCTGGTCCCGCCGAACCCGCCAGAGCGAGGGTCATGGATTACGAGCATCTGCAGTCACGCATCCGGGAGAGAGTCGGACCCGAGACGGTTCCCTACATCGTCTCGACGGCGCGCGACGGACGCCCCATTCCCACGGTTCCCTGCCTCGTGCAGCACCCCGATGGCACGGTGACTGTCATGCGTGGCGACCTCCGAACCATCGCACGCCCTGTCCTGGATGCAACCGGCCAGGACATGCGATTCGCGGATGAGCAAGAGGCGTGCGCCGGGGCGTGGACTGGGCGAAACGCCCTCCTCCTCCGCCGCGGACGAACGGGAGGCGCTAGCGAGCGGCGACCGACAGCGTGCGCGGATGGAGCAGCGACTCCGCGAGTGGAAGTCCGCCAACGAAGGGACGGCGAGTTGAAGTTGCCCGCACGCACGGCAAGGCGGTCATGATGCGCCCGTTCTTCTCCCACGGACGTGGCTCCGTGGAATCGAGACCCCTCGGGTGCCCCGCGTGCCTCGACCTGGCGATGCGCGAGGCTCAGCCCACCTTCCTCATCGCGACGTCACCGGACGATTTCCTCTACCGCTGCGACTACTGCCAGACCTGGTGGACCGGCAACAGCAGGTTCAACAACCCCGCTACGGCCGTTGACGCGCAGGCGCGTTTCCCCGAGCAGCGAATAACGTCCTCGCCGGCGGTCGACGATGCGCAGCTGAATGAGGCGATCGTGCTCTTCACCGGGTGGGGCGTGACGCCGGAACCGATCGACGACGTCACCCGTGCGGAGGCTCGATTCCCGAAGGAGTTTCGAGCCCTCGAGCCGGTACTGGCCGCTATCGTCCGTGGGTCCGCGTTGCTCGTGTTCCACGAGGTCGCGCCCGCCGACGATGGGCTTCTCGGTCGGGTCCGGGCACGTCTCGGGCTGATCATGCCGCGTCTTTCCGATGACGCGCTGGACGCCCTCACCTGGCGCTGGCCCTTCGTGGTACCGCAAACCTCCCCGTTCTAGACCTCTCGCAAGGACCCATGACCTTCGACACCGCCCTCACCGCCTACATCTGGGCCGACGGCTCCGCCGTCCCCGGTCGGCATCCCGAGGCCGTCCCCGACCGAGCCCTGCGCACGCGCGTCGAGGGCCTGATCGAACGGATGGATGCCATCACCCCCGGCGACGACGCGACAGACCTGGCCGCGTGGTCCGACCGCACCGTCCGCGCGCTCGTGGCCGAGCGCGATGACGTGGGCGAAGCCGGCATCCGGGCCCTCTCCGCCCTCCTCAGCTGGACGTGGCGCTGACCTCAAGCCTGACCACGCGGGCACGGGCGCCAGGTCGCGCGACGGCGCCGCGGAGCCATCGACGTCGGCCACCACGCGACGAGCCGCGACATGAGCGACGAGACGGCGGACGGCTGGGGGCGTGCGGGGAGCATGACTCCAGCCTCGCGACCGGGCCGGCCCCGCGCATCATCGCGAAGGACGAAACGTATCCGCCTGGAGGATGATCTCCGCTACTGCGCGAGCAGCGTCGGATCCAGCGCCTCCGCGGCCGCCTTCGCCGCGACCGGCAGCGCCTCGAGCACGCGATCGAGGGCGACGTCGTCGTGGGCGGCGGTGAGGAACCAGGCCTCGAAGACGCTCGGGGGCAGGGAGACACCGGCATCCAGCATCGCGTGGAAGAACGGGGCGTACCGGTACGACTGCTGCGTAAGGGCCGTCGCGTAGTCGAGGGGCACCTCGGGCAGGAACGCGACACCGAACAGCGAGCCCGCGCGCGGCACGGTGTGCACGACGCCCTCGGCCGTCAGCGCGGCATCCAGCGCCTCCGACACCTGAGCGGCCGCGGCGTCGACCGCCGCGTAGACCTCGGGAGTGGCGAGCCGCAGCGTCGCGAGGCCCGCGGCCACCGACAGCGGGTTCCCCGACAGCGTGCCCGCCTGGTACACGGGGCCGAGGGGCGCGAGGTGGTCCATGATCTCGGCGCGGCCGGCGAGGGCAGCCAGCGGCATGCCGCCGCCGATGACCTTGCCGTAGGTGAGAATGTCGGGCAGGTAGCGCTCGCCCTGCGACGCCTGCAGGCCCCAGAAACCGGCGGGGTGCACCCGGAAGCCGGTGAGCACCTCGTCCATGATCAGCAGAGCGCCGTGGCTGTGCGCGATGTCGGCCAGCGCCGCGTTGAAGCCCGGCAGCGGCGGAACGACGCCCATGTTGGCCGAGGCCGCCTCGACGATGATCGCGGCGATGTTCTCGCCGTGCACCTCGAACACCTCGCGCACCGCGTCGAGGTCGTTGTAGGGCAGCACCAGTGTCTGCGCGGCGATCGGCGCGGGAACACCCGCCGATCCGGGCAGGGCGAGGGTCGCGACCCCCGAGCCTGCGGCGGCCAGCAGGCCGTCGGAGTGGCCGTGGTAGTGCCCGGCGAACTTGATCAACAGGTCGCGGCCGGTGACGCCGCGCGCGAGACGGATCGCCGTCATCGTCGCCTCGGTGCCGGTCGAGACCAGTCGCACCTTCTCAATCGGCTTCAGATCGCCCACCTGCACGCGCTGCGCGACGAGGTCGGCGAGCTCGACCTCGGCGCCCGTCGGAGCACCGAAGGACAGACCACGGGATGCCGCGGACTGCACCGCCCCGACCACCTCGGGGTGCGCATGGCCGAGCAGGGCCGGCCCCCACGATGCGACGAGGTCGACGTACTCTCGACCCGCGGCATCCGTGATTCGAGGTCCGGACGCCGACTGCACGAACCGCGGCGTGCCGCCCACGGAGCCGTACGCGCGCACGGGCGAATTGACGCCGCCCGGGATGACGTCCTTCGCACGGGCGAACCACTGGTCGTTGAGATCGGTCATGGCATCCATTCTTCCGGGCGCCCCTGTGCGAGGGGTCGAAAAGTGTCGCTTCGGCGCCGCCTGGGCGACAGAAATTGACCCCTCACGCGTGAGAGGAGCGGGGAGGGCTCAGAGCTCGGCGCGGAGCCAGCGGGCGGCCTCGACCGCCCAGTACGTCAGGATCGCGTCGGCGCCGGCGCGACGGATGCCGAGCAGGCTCTCCATGATCGCGCCGCGGCGGTCGATCCAGCCGTGGGCGGCAGCGGCCTCGACCATCGCGTACTCGCCCGACACCTGGTACGCCCACACGGGAACATCGACGGAGGCCTTCACATCGGCGAGCACGTCGAGGTACGGCAGGGCCGGCTTGACCATGACGACGTCTGCACCCTCTTCGACGTCGAGCAGCGCCTCGCGCACGCCCTCGCGGCCGTTGCCGGGATCGAGCTGGTACGAGCGGCGATCGCCCTTCAGCTGCGAGTCGACGGCCTCGCGGAACGGGCCGTAGAAGGCGCCGGCGTACTTGGCCGAGTAGGCGAGGATCAGCGTGTCGGTGAAGCCCTCGGCATCCAGCGCCTCGCGCACTGCGCCGACCTGGCCGTCCATCATGCCCGACAGACCGAGCATCGCCGAGCCCGCACGGGCTTGGGCAAGACCCATCGCGGTGTAGCGCTCGAGGGTCGCGTCGTTGTCGACGGCCCCGTCTTCGCGCAAGACGCCGCAGTGCCCGTGGTCGGTGAACTCGTCGAGGCACAGGTCGGTCTGCACGACCAGCGCATCGCCGACCTCGGCCACCACGGCCTCGGTGGCGAGGTTCAGGATGCCGTTCGGGTCGTCGGCGCCGGAACCCACGGCGTCGCGCGTCTCGGGCACGCCGAAGAGCATGACGCCCCCGATGCGCTGCTCCGCGGCCTCGGCCACCGATCGACGCAGGGAGTCGAGAGAGTGCTGCACGATCCCGGGCATCGAACCGATCGGGCTCGGCTCGGTGATGCCCTCGCGCACGAACATCGGCAGGACGAGCTGCGACGGGACGAGGTGTGTCTCGCGGGCGAGACGACGGACGGCGGGGGTGCGACGCAGACGCCGCGGGCGGTGCTCGGGAAAGCTCATGGGGTCGATTCGTCGGTGTTCAGGGGGAAGCGGGCGACGGCATCGATGAGGGAGTCGACGGTCTGCGTCTCGGCCACCACATCGACGCTCAGGCCGGCGCGCTTGGCGTCTTTGGCCGTACGCGGGCCGATGGCGGCGATGACGGTGGATGCCGGGATCTCGGGGAACTGCTCGACCACCTGCTCGGCGACGGAGCCACTGGTAATGAGGATCGCGTTGATGCGCCCCGACTGGACGTCGCCGGCGATCTTCTCGGCGACCGGGACACCGACCGTGCGGTAGGCGACGACGCTGCGGACGTCGTGTCCGGCCTCGATGAGCAGGCGCGTGAGCACGGGCTTGGCGATCTCGCTGCGGAGGGTGAGCACCTTGCGGGGCTCGGTCTCGAGCTCGATCATCTGCTCGGCCATGCCCTGGGCGGAGTTGTCGCGCTCGGGAACGAGGTCGACGCGGTACCCCACGGCCTGCATCGCGGCCGCGGTGGTCTCACCGACGACGGCGACCTTCGTCTCGGCGGGGATGACGGCCTTGTAGGCGTACAGGACGTCGACCGTCGTGGCGCTCGTCAGCGTCAGCCAGTCGAACGCACCGGCGGCGAGATCGGCGAGGGCCTGATCGAGGGTCGCCTGATCGTTCGTGGGCGCGAAGTTGATCAGCGGAGCGATGACGGGCACCGCACCGAGCTGTCGCAGGCTCGCGGCGACGCCGTCGCCCCAGGGGCCCCCGCGCGGGACGAGGACGCGTCGACCGGCAAGCGGTTTCGGCACGCTGCCCGTCGAGGGGTTCGGCGTGTGCTGCTGGCCTTCGTTCATGTGGTCGACTCTCGTGGTACCAGGTCGGCCGCCCCGCGTTCGAGCAACCGACGCGCGGCTTCTTGGCCCGCTCGCGCCGCTCGCGCGATCGGCCCCCCGTCGTCGGCAGCATCCGCTCCATTGCCACTGCCCGTAGTGTCCCCACCATACCCCGGGTCGAGACGCACCGTCCGGTCGAAACCGATCCGTTGCGTCCCATCGAGGGCGTAGACGACGGCGCGCAGACGCAGATCGCCGTCGGCGAGAGCGGCGTGCGTGCCGACCGGTGCGCTGCATCCGGCGTCGAGGGCGGACAGGACCGTGCGCTCGGCGGTGATCGCCACCCGCGTGCTCTCGTCGTCGAGCTGGGCGAGCGCCGCGAGAATCTCGGGGTCGATGTCGTCACGCGTCTCCACGGCGAGCGAACCCTGACCCGGTGCGGTCGGCCACTCCGCCAGACCGAGCTCCTCGGCGATCAGGCCACCGAGGTCCCCGCCCAGCCGTGAGATGCCCGCGGCCGCGAGGATCACGGCATCCAGCTCCCCCTCACGCACCCGCGCGAGACGTGAGTCGACGTTGCCGCGGATGTCGCGGATATCCACCCGGGGGTTGTGCCGCAGCGCCTGGGCGATGCGCCGCGGCGATCCGGTTCCCACGCGCGATCCGGCGGCGAGCGAGCCGAGGGGGGTGCCGTCGCGCGTCACCACGACGTCGCGCGCGTCTTCTCGCGCGGGCGTCGCGGCGATGACGAGACCGTCGGGCTGCTGCGTCGGCAGGTCTTTCAACGAGTGCACGAGGAAGTCGCACCGATCGGCCGCGAGAGCCTCGCGCAGACCGTTCGCGAAAACCCCCCGGCCACCGAGCTGCGACAGCGAGGCGCGGTTGACATCGCCCTCGGAGACGATCGGCACCAGCTCCACCGATCGTCCGGAAGCCGCGGACACCGCGTCGGCCACCATCTGCGACTGGGTCATCGCCAGGGTGCTGCGGCGAGTGCCGAGGCGCAGGGGCGCACTCACTGAAGGATCTCGGGGATCTCGTCGAGCGTGACGAGCCGGCCGGTGTAGAACGGCACCTCCTCGCGCACGTGGCGTCGGGCCTCGGTGTAGCGCAGGTCGCGCATCATGTCGACGAGGTCGGTGAGCACGTCGGCCTCCATGGGGAGGAGCCACTCGTAGTCGCCGAGGGCGAACGAGGCGACCGTGTTGGCGATGACGCCCTTGTACGCCGACCCCTTCTTGCCGTGCTCCATGAGCATCTCGCGACGCTCCGCCTCGGGCAGGAGGTACCACTCGTAGCTGCGCACGAAGGGGTACAGGCACAGCCACTGCTGCGCCTCGATCCCGCGGAGGAAGCCGGGCACGTGCGAGCGGTTGAACTCCGCGTCGCGGTGCACGCCCATCGCGTTCCAGGTGGGGAGGAGGTTCTTGAGCAGGTCGGTGCGGCGCAGGCGGCGCAGATCGCGCTGGAGCGCCTGCGGGTCTTCGCCGTACATCCAGACCATCAGGTCGGCGTCGGCGCGCAGGCCGCTCACGTCGTAGAAGCCGCGGACGGTGACGCCGTCGGCCTCGATGAGCGAGACGAGGTCGGCGAGTTCGGTCGCGTCGGCGGCGGTGACCGGGTTCTCGGGATCGCGGCGGAAAACCGCCCACAGCGTGTACACGGAGGAGGAGCTGTCGTCGGACATGCCTCCAGTCTCGTCCGGTCCGGGCGGCGGTCCAAACCGGTTGACTCGTCGATGAACCACCCGGCGGGTGCGCAGAAGGGGTGCCCGTTGGTACTGTGCGTCGACGGCATCGGGGGATGCCGCGCGAGAGGCGCGCCGATGTGGTTGTACGACCTCCCCATGTACCTGGGGCTGCCGCTGTTCATCGTCCTGGTGGTGGGCGGATCGTGCGCGATCCTGCTGGCGCTGAGGAAGTGGGTGCGCAAGTCCGCCCCGCGCGGAGAGGAGTGGGACCGCGTCCTCAGTTACGCCGTCGGGGTCTACGGCGTGTTCTACGGCGTCACCCTCGCCCTCATCGCGGCGGCGGCCTACGGAAACTTCACCGAGGTCGACGGCGTCGTGCTCGAGGAGTCGTCGTCGCTCGCCTCGCTCTACCGCACAGCGGCGCTGCTCCCCGATCCCCAGGGCGACGAGCTGCAGGAGCAGATCACGCAGTACGCCCGTAACGTCATCGACCTGGACTGGCCCCAGCAGCGCCGGCTCGAGATCCCCGCGGAGACGGATGCCAGCATCTCCGCCATGCAGCGCACGATCGGCGCCGTCCAGCCGACGACGGCCGCCGAGACGCTGTACGTGCAGCAGTCGCTCGATCAGTTCCAGCTGCTGGTGGAGAACCGCCGCGACCGGATCGCCCTCACCCACCTCGCGCTGCCGAGCGTGCTGTGGATCGTCCTCGGGGTGGGAGCGGTGCTCAACGCCATCCTCATCGGACTGATCGAGGTGCGAAACCTCCGGGTGCACCTGCTGATGTCGAGCATGCTCGCGCTGTTCGTCGCGCTGCTGCTCTACGCGATCGCCGGCTTCGACCACGCGTACGCCGGCCCGATCGCCGTGACGCCCGAGTACTTCGAGGACCTGCTGCGGGGCCTCTTCGCGAACGAGCCGTAGGCGCCGCCCGAGCACCGAACGACGAAGCGGCCCGTCTCCGCGAGGAGGCGGGCCGCTTCGCGAGAATTCAGCGCGTGTAGGCGCGGACGATGCCCCAGACGGCGAAACCGACGAGGGCCGCGACACCGGCGACGGCCGCCGCGGCGGCACCGGGGTTCTGCTGCGCCTTCTCGCGGACCTCGTGGACCTTGCGGTCGACGGCCTCGCTCGCGCGACGCGGGGCGTTGGCCTTGACCTCGATCGCCGCGAGAGCGGCTTTGAGCTCGGCGCGAGCCGATTTCACCGGGTCGGTGATGCCCAGGGGCACCGCCGTGCGCGGGACGGGGACGGGACGATCAATACTCATCGCGGGCCTCCTTCACGATGCGGACGTCTTCGGAGATGGCCCGGCCGGGGTTCTCCCGCTTCGAGAGCTTCTTGAAGCGGAGGTAGCCCAGCAGGGCGAGGATCGCGGTGATGACGATCATCACGCCGAAGACGACGAGCGCCGACAACCAGACGGGCCACCACGACGACAGCCCCGCGATCACGAAGGCGAAGAAGACCGGAACGGCCCAGAACACCACGATGAGGGCGCCGACGAACCATCCGGCGCCGATCCCGGCATCCTTCGCCGTGCGCTGCGCCCACGCCTTCGCCCCGTTGATCTCGGCGACGACGAGGTTGCGCACCAACTCGGGGATGTCACCGATGAGGGTGAACAGGCTGTCGTCGGAACGATCGCGGAATCCGCGCGGAGTGGTCATGCCTCAGCTCCCGGACGAGGTGGAGCCGCTCTTGGCCTTGGCGCGCGCCGTGGCCGACTTCTCCGCCTGCTCGGCGTCGTCGACGGAGTCCTCGACGGCGTCGGCGACCTCGTGGGCCGACTGCTTGGCGGCGCGTCCCGCGCGCTCGGCGCGCTCCTGAACGGTGCCGGATCCGGACGCCGCGCCGGTGACCGACTTCGCGCCCTTCCACACGACGCCGGGAACGGACTTGAGGGCCGAGACGCCGAACGCCTTCACCTTCTCGACCTGTCCCTGGACGACGGGCTGGTCCCAGACCTTGCCGGCCTGAGTCTTGATCTGCTCGTACCGGTCGCGGCCCGCGCGTGCGCCGAGCACGTAGCCCGCCACGAGTCCGACGACGAGTGCTGCTTTGCCCCTCATGGGGTCTCCTCACGCTCGATCGAGTGCTGGTCGAGTCTCACAGTAGTCATGTATGCCGCGATCGGCATCCGCCCTTGACAGCCGCGACGACATGGTCGAGGCAGGAACGCGGTCAGCTCGACCAGAGAGCGTCGCTGCGCACGCGATCGGCCTCGTCGCGCGCATCGGGGATGACCTGAGCCAGGCCCGTTCCCGAGATCCAAGCGCCGGTCACGCCGAGGCCCGGGACCGCCCGCACGGCACCGCGGGCGGCGGCGGTCTCGGCCGCCCGCCCGATGGTGGCCGCGGGCTGCGACTGCACGTAGCGCACGCGATGGGCGTCGCGCAGAGCGGATGCCGGCACCTCGACACCCAGCAACGAGGACGCCTCCGACAGCGCCAGAGCGGCGGCCGCGTCATCGTCGAGGGCCGCGGTCGCGGGCTCTTCGCCCTGAGCGCCGAACGAGACCCGCACGACGTGGACGCCGGGCTCAGCGGCATCCCGAACCCAGTCCCACTTCGCGGAGGAGTGCGTGAGCGCCTTCGCGACGTGGCTGCCGGGAACGGTTAGCACCCCGGTGCCGCGCGGTGCCCGGTCGAGGGCGGGGGCGTGGACGACGAGGGTGACGACCTCGACGACGGGGGCGACCGGATCGCCCACGCTCAGGCCGGGGACGACGGGCGCGAGCAGGTCGCGCGCCGGCCCCTCGGGGAGAGCGACGATCACGGCGCGGGCGGGCACCGGCTCGTCGTCGGCGGAGGTCATGACCGTCCACCCGTCGTCGGTCCGGGCCAGCGAGCGGGCGGAGACCCCCGCGCGCAGGTCGACACCGTTCTCGCGCAGGCCCGCGACGAGGGCGTCGACGAGACGGGACATCCCGCCCGCGATCCCCTCGACCGCGCCACCCGGGGCGGGGGTCTTCGCGGCGCCGCCCGCCACGACCGGAACGTCGGATGCCGGAGCATCCGCGGGGCGCGCCATCGCCCGGCTCGCACGGAGGTCGGCGACGGCGCCCGTGAGCGACCCGGTCCGCGTGAGCGCGGCGTTCAAGCCGGGAGCCGCCAGGTCGATGTCGATGTCGTCGGGACGCGCCGAGTACACCCCGCTCGTGACGGGGGCGACCAGGCGGTCGAGCACGCGGGCGCCCAGGCGCGAGCGCACGAGCTTTCCGAGGCTGTGCGCGTGACCGATCGTGAGCGGCGGCCGGAGGCGGTCGAGGTACGCGCGCCACGAACCCGACCAGCCGATGACGCGTCGTACGTCGGGGGCGAAGGGATTGTCCGGGATGCCGAGCACCCCACCCTTCGGAAGAGGTGCCGCCCCGACTCCCGGCACGCCCGCGACCCACGCGCCCGCGGGGTGGGGCGAGACGATGTCGTCGGCCAGACCGAGCTCGTCGAGCAGTCGGCGCACGACGCCGCCGCGGGTGGCGAAGCTCTCGGCGCCGACGTCGAGGGTCATGCCGCCCACCTCGGCCGAGCGCAGGACGCCGCCGAACACCTCGGAGGCTTCGAGGACCGTGACCTGCAGACCCACCTTCGCGCACTCGCGCGCCGCCACGAGACCCGAGATGCCGCCGCCGACGACGACGACCCGCGTCTCGTGGGCGTGACGGACGAGCCGGTCGAGGGGCTCGCTCACGCGTCCTCGCCGTGGGCGCGGGCGACGATGCGGGTCAGCACGTCGGGGTCGGTGTCGGGCGGCACGCCGTGACCGAGGTTGAGGATGTGCGCGCGCGCCGCGCGGCCCCGCGCGAGCACGTCGTCGACGTGGGCGGAGAGCACCGGCCACGGAGCGCCCAGCAGAGCCGGGTCGAGGTTGCCCTGCAGCGTGACGTCGGGGCCGACGAGCGCAGCGGCCTCATCGAGCGGCATGCGCCAGTCGACGCCCACCGCGTCGGCGAGGCCGCCCAGGCGCATGTCGTCGAGGAACGCGCCCGTGCCCACGCCGAAGTGGATGCGGGGCACCTCGATGCCCTCGAGGGCGGCATGAGAGTGCGGGGCGATGAACTCGCGGAACGTCGCGGGCGAGAGCGAACCGGCCCACGAGTCGAAGAGCTGCACGGCCTGGGCTCCGCCGTCGATCTGCGCGTCGAGGAAGGCGCGCGAGACCTTCGAGAGCCACCCGGCGAGGCGGTGCCACGACTCCGGGTCGGCGTGCATCATGCCGCGAGCCCGCAGGTGCTCTTTGCTCGGGCCGCCCTCGACGAGATACGCCGCGAGGGTGAAGGGCGCACCGGCGAAGCCGATGAGGGGGACGGCGTCGTCGAGCTCGGCGGTCACGCGGCGGGCGGCCTCGCGCACCGGCTCGGCCGCCGCGGCGACCTCGTCGGGGTCGATCGCCGTGATCCGCGCGACGTCGTCGGCCGTGCGCACCGGATCGGCGAAGACCGGCCCGCGACCGGGCTCGATCACCACGTCGACACCGGCCAGGCGCAGGGGCACCACGATGTCACTGAAGAAGATCGCGGCATCCACCCGGTGCCGACGGATCGGCTGGAGCGTGATCTCCGCCGCGAGGTCGGGGGTCAGACACGCGTCGAGCATGCGGGTGCCGACGCGGAGCTCGCGGTACTCGGGCAGCGAGCGCCCCGCCTGGCGCATGAACCACACCGGCTGCCGCTCGGGGCGATCGCCGCGGAGGGCACGGAGCAGGGGCGCGTCGAGGGAGGCCATGGCATCCATCCTTCCATTCGTCCCTGGAGAACCACGGGGATGCCTTGACGTCGAGAGGCCGCCCGGAACACCCCGGGGAAGCCGGGCGTAGAATATGGACGTGCTGCTGTGCGTCAGCGCGAGTCACAAGACCGCGTCCTTCGATCTCCTCGAGCGGCTCAGCGTACCCGCGACACCGGTCGCCCCCTTGATCGCCGAGCACGACGAGTGCGTCCAGGGCGCCGTCGTCGTGGCGACCTGCAATCGCTTCGAGGCCTACGTCGACATGGACGAGCCCGTCACCGCCGCGGTCGCCCTGGGCATCGAGGCCACTCTCGCCGCGATCGAGTCCGCCACCGGGGTCCCCGCCAGCGACCTCGAGGGCTCGTACACCGTCCTCGGCGGCAGCGACGTCGCCGAGCACCTGTTCTCGGTGGCATCCGGTCTCGAATCCGTCGTCGTCGGCGAGGGCGAGATCGCCGGCCAGGTGCGCCGCGCGCTCAATGAATCCCGTCAGCTCGGCACCACCTCCGCCGAGCTCGAGCGTCTGTTCCAGCGCGCCTCCGAGGCCCAGCGCGGCGTGAAGAACTCCACCGCGATCGGCCGCGCCGGGCGCTCGCTCGTGCGCCTCGGTCTCGAGCTCGCCGACAGCCGCATCGCCGACTGGTCGACCCAGCGCGTGCTGCTGGTCGGCACCGGCGCCTACGCCGCGGCCACGGTCGCCGCCCTGCGCGACCAGGGCGCCGAAGACGTCTCGGTGTACTCGCCCTCGGGTCGCGCCGCCAAGTTCGCGCTCAAGCACGGGCTGCGGGCGGTCTCGGCCGAGACCTACCCGCGCGCCGTCGCCCACGCCGACCTCGTCATCACCTGCACGACCAGCGAGAACCACGTGCTCAGCGCGGCGACGTTCGCCGCGGGCCGGGGCGCGTACGAGACGGCCGTCGACGACGCCGCAGGAGTCTGCCCCGTCGACCACACCGCGCGCCGCCTCGTCATCGACCTGGGTCTGCCGCGCAACGTCGACCCCGACGTCGCCACCGTGCCGGGCGTCGACCTGCTCGACCTCGAGACGATCCGCCTGCACGCGCCCCTCGAAGAACTGCAGGCCACCGACGCCGCGCGCGATCTCGTGCGCGACGCCGCCCGCCGCTTCACCTCCGTCGGCGAGCGCAAGAACATCACCCCGGCCGTCGTGGCCCTGCGCGCCCACGTCTTCGGTGTGCTCGACGCCGAGGTCGCCCGCGTGCGCGCCCGCGGCGACGAGGGCGGACAGACCGAGCAGGCGCTGCGCCACCTCGTCGGCGTTCTGCTGCACACCCCGACCACGCGCGCGCACGAGCTCGCCGAGACCGGCCGCGCCGACGAGTACATCGATGCTCTGTCGGCGCTGTTCGGCATCGAGGTCGCCGACCCCGCTGCCGCCGCACGCCGCGACATCGCCGACGCGGGCTGACCCCGCTCCCTTCCCGACCCTCGGGCAGGATGGATGCCGTGAGTACATCGGCATCCGAGGTCTATGTCGTCGCGGGGGAACATCGGCGCGGCAACGCCCCGCGGTGGGCGGCGACGCTCGTCATGGGACTCCTGCAGATGGAGGAGGACGCTCCATCGGTGTCGGAAACGGTGATCCGTCGGGTCGACGGATCGCTCGTCACGCGGCTCAAGCCGGGCAGCGTCTCGCACTTCGAGAAGCAGATCTCGGAGGTCACCGCCGACCTCGGATCGATGGATGCCGTGTCCTTCGCGCGAAAGTGGATCGCCGCCGGGGGGTGAGGGCGGCTGGGCCGTGGGGCGGCTGGGCGTGACGGCCGCTGGGCCGTGGGGCGGCGGGGAGCGCGAGACTGCATCTCGCTGACATCCCCGCGGCAGGGTGACGCCGGTTCGTCAGCGGGATGCAGTCTCGGTGCGGACGGGTGGGCCAGGGCGCGAGAATGGACGCATGAGCCTGCGCATCACCGACGACCCCGCCGCCGACGAGCTGCTGTCGAGCAACCCGCTCGCTCTGCTGATCGGCATGCTGCTCGACCAGCAGGTCGCGATGGAGACCGCGTTCGCGGGGCCCCTGAAGATCCAGGAGCGGACGGGATCGATGGATGCCGGCGCGATCGCGCACCAGGACCCCGACGACTTCGCCGCCGCGTTCTCGCAGTCCCCCGCGGTGCACCGCTACCCGGGGTCGATGGCGGGGCGGGTGCAGGCGCTCTGTGCCGCGATCGAGCAGGACTGGGACGGCCGGGCCGAGAACCTGTGGACGCGCGACGAGCCCGACGGCAAGACCGTGCTCAAGCGGCTCAAGGCTCTGCCGGGCTTCGGCGAGCAGAAGGCGAAGATCTTCCTGGCCCTGCTCGGTAAGCAGTGCGGCTTCGATGGCGCTGGGTGGCGCGAGGCCTCCGCGCCCTACGGCGAGGAGGGATCGTTCCGCTCGGTCGCCGACATCGTGAGCCCGGAGTCGCTCACCAAAGTGCGTGAGCACAAGCGCGCCGCGAAAGCGGCCGCGAAAGCGGCCGCGCGATAATCGCTCCCGTGAAAAGTGCGATCACCCGCTCCGCCCTCTGGCGGGGCGTCGTCGCCGCCGTCCTCGTCCCCACGACGCTCGTGATGCTTCTCGTCGCCCTCGACGTGTGGGTCGCCTCGGTCGGTGCTGCATTCATCGCCCTGCCGGGCAATCTGATCGTCGCCGTGCTCTTCGCCGTGGTGGCGATCCGTTCGTTCCTCCTCGCCCGCCGGGGTGCGCAGACCGAACGGGGTGCCTCCATCGATCGCGCACTGGTCCTCGTCTCGCTGCTGGTCGGCGGCTTCATGCTCGTGTTCCCCGCCTGCACGGTGCTGGGCGCCCCCGGTGGGATCGCCGTCGCGATCTACGCCGTGGCGATCACCGCGATCCTCGTCGTGCTCTGCCGCTCGAACTGGCGGACGCCGTCGGCGAGTACTCCCCTCGCCGCGCACGGCCCGCTCATCTGAGGCCCGGCTGGTCCGGGGGCGCGATCGGGCAGGCTCTGGGCGGGGCGCGCACGGGCTAGCTTCGGGCGCGTACGACCGCGGGCTGGCTTCGGGCGAGTACGACCGCGGGCTGGCTCCGGGCGGGGCGCCGTAGGTGCAGCGCACGCCCCCGCGCAGCGCACGCCCCCGCGCAGCGCGCGCCTCAGCGCAGCGCGCGGATCGCCAGCGCTACCGCCCTCACCTCACGGATGCGCCGTTCGTAGGTCGCCGCGATCACGATGAGGAGCACCCCCGCGATTCCGAGCCACAGCCACCAGAGGCCGGACGCGCTCTCGTAGAGCGATGCGATCCACGGCCAGAGCTGGGCGACGGCGTGGACGAGAAGCACCACGCCTCCCAGAAGCACCGGCGCCTGCCAGCGCCACCGCACCCCGACCAGGAGCGTGGTGAGAGCGACGACTCCGAGCGCGATGACACGCCACAGCGCGTTGCCCCCGGAGAAGTCGAACAGCACAGACGGTACGAGGAGCAGGGTCAGAGCGAGGCCCAGCGCCGGCCACGTGCGCAGCTCGGGACGCCGGCGGAGAGCCCGGATGCCGTGGGCCAGCAGCCCCGCCGCGACGGGCACCGTCGCCGCCTCGACGGGGTCGGCGCTGCCGATCACGATCGCCACCAGCGCGAGCGCGGATGCGAGACCGACCGCGGCCCAGAACACGACCGGGCGCTGCCACCACAGCCCGAAGCCGATGACGGCGACGAGCGTCACGATCAGACGCAGCGGACCTTCGCCGGTCGCCGAGAGCCGGGCACCGGCAAGCACCACGGCGACCGCGGGGGCGACGATCGCGAGAGAGGTCGGCACCCACCGCGCGGTGTCCGCGCGCCGCAGACGGAGGATCACCGCGACGGCCGCCGGCGGGAGCGTCGCCGCGAGCATCCAGACGTCGAAGAGTCCGGTGGTCAGCTCGTGCAGGGCGCGCAGCGACGCGGCGACGACCAGCCCCACGGACGCGACCACGGTGACGGGTACCACCAGGGGGGCGAGCGAGCCCCTCAGCAGAACCGCGGCGACCACCAGCGCAGAGATCGCCGCGACCGTGACGGCGAGAGCCCGCGGCAGCGACGCATCGGCGAGCACCGCCGAGGGCAGGAGTCCCACCGCGAGACCGCCGGCGGCGAAGAGAACCGACGCTTTCGCGCCCGGGCGGCGGCGGTCGAGGATCGAGGCGGCGATGAGCACGAGCGCGAGCGGCACGGTGGCCCACTCGACGGGACGGACGTCCGCACCGACTCCCACGACGGCGACCAGGCCCGCTCCCGAAAGCGCGGTGATCGCGAACGGGGTCTCGAGCAGGGTGTGATGCCCGCGGAGGGCGGCGACGCCCAGCGCGCCGAGGACGACGATCGCGGCCACCATGCGCACGATCGGACCCCCGTCAGCGGCGACGAGCACGGTCGAACCGAGCGCGAGGAGCGCGGTGGCACCGATGACGGAGGTGCGCGCCGCCGCCGGCCCCCAGGCCGCCCGCCGTCGAGCGACGCCGAGCGCAGCCGCTCCGATCGCGACAGCGGAGACCACCACGACGAGATCGGCGACACCGACGCCGCCCTGCCTCGCGCCGTGGACGAGCCGCGCCGCCGTGAGCAGCACGAGCGACAGGGCACCGGCCGCGGCGACGGCGACGGGGAGTTCGTCGGGAGTCCGCGAGGGGCGCACCCACGCCCCCGTCACGAGCACGGCGACCGACACCACGGCGACCACGACGACGCGCACGAGGTCGTCGGAAGCGGACAGGGCGGAGGCCGCGAGCGCGACGGTGACCCCCGCCGCAGCGATCACCGCCGGAACGGCGGCGGAACGCCCCTCGACCGTGCGCCGAGCCCGCTCGTGTCCCGCAGCGATGGCGAGCAGCGCGACACCCACCGGCACGGTGAAGAGCTCGACCGTGTCGGTCTGCTGCCAGAACAGGCGCGTCCACAGGGCGAGGGTGCCCATCACGAGCGCGAGCCAGATGAGGTGCCGGCGCGGACTGCTCGAGCGGAAGAGACCGTCGGTGTCGCTCGCCCACAGAACGACCGTGACGGCCACGACGAGAAGGGGGACCCACCGGTCGCCCTGCGACGGGACGGTGACGGCCAGTGCCGCCACGAGCGCCGTACCCGCGTCGACGCAGGCCCGGATGGACGGGTCGACACCGAGAAGGCGGAGCGCAAGCGCCGCGACGACCAGAGCGACCGCAGCGAAGACGGGTGCCGTCACCTCCGGCGCAGCATCGATCAGCCGGAGCACGGCACCGGCCGCCCCCGCCACGAGCAGCGGTGCCATGACCGCCGCGAAGGGTCGGGCGACACGCCACGACCGGTACCGCGGAGTGAGCACGACAGTCGACGCGCCGGCCGAGACCAGCGCCGCCGCGAGCATCCAGACGTCGGTCGCGGCACCCGCACGGAACCAGAGGGCAGGGACCGCGGCCACCACGATCACCGCCAGGGCGGCGACCGCCCCGGCGCTTCGCTGCCCGTCATCGAGGCCCAGCCGTCGAGACACGGCGGCGACGATGAGGAGAAGACACAGGGATGCCACCGCGAGAGGAACCGTCAGCGCGGTGGCTCCGACGACGGTGAGATTGGCGCCCGCGCGCAAAGCCCCGGGCGCGAGCGCGGCGCTCCCCGAGACGAACACCACGACCCCGGCCGTCGACGGCACCCGCAGACCCGGGTGCGCTCCGGCCGCGGCGGCGAGGACGCCTGCGACCACGAGGGTCGCCACCGCCCACGCGAGCGGCGAGGAGAACGACAGCAGCCACCCCGCGCCCAGGGCCAGGGAGCCTCCGACGGCGGCGAGGGCGATGTCGCCGCGTCGGCGCCTCAGGACGAGAACGGCGACGACGGCCAGGGCGAGGTACCACGCGACCACGACGATCACGACTCTCAGCTGCGGGCCCGCGAGCAGGGCGACGGCCGCTGCCGCGATGAGCCACGGCGTGCGACGCTGAGCCCACGACCCCGACCGGTGCCAGACGACGACGGCGAGAACGACGATGGCCGCGAGCGCGATCACGGCGGAGGTGCTGGTGGCATCCGGGACATCGATCTCGACGGCCGAGCGACCGAAGACGCCGACCGCCCGCTGAAGCACCCTCCCGAACGCCGCCAGAGCGCCGATCAGCGGGAGGATCGCCGCGACGGCCGCGACGCACCCGGCTGCCAGGGACGCGACGACCACGGTCGTCCGCCCGAGGCCGGGACGCGTCCGATTCGCGGCGACGTCGAGCGCGAGCGCGAGCGCGGACGCGACGAGCACCGGCACGGTGACCGACAGGGTGGCGTCGGCCGCACGGACCATCGTGGCGGCGACTCCCACCCCGAGGACGAGGACCGCCGCCACCGCGGCCGTCGGGGCGAGAGCCGCGTCCCCCCGGCGCGCGAACGACCAGGAGTGCAGGGCGAGAACGGCGGCGAGCACGGCCCCGAAGACCGCCGGGGTCGCCGCGGAACCCGGGTCGACGATCAGGGCGGCGGTCAGTGCGACCATCGCACCGAGACCGGCCACACCCCGGACGACCGCGATCTCGATCGTCAGCCGCGGACGCGGAGGCCCCGCGAGTGCCGGTGCGAGCGGGGCCGCGAGCGCGAGGAGCAGTAGGACGAGCCCCCAGGCGTACCAGCCGAGGGCCGCATCGTGCGTGAAGAGTCCGGCGACCAGCATCGCGGGCCCGACGGCGAGCGCCACGACCGCAGCCGACAGCGGGGCGCGCAGGCGCGACAGCCGCGCCCAGCCGACGAACGCGGCGCCCGCGGCCACCGTCGTGGCGCCCCAGTAGACGCTCGGTTCGACGCTCGCCGCCCCGCCCAGATCATTGGCGCGGACGGCCCACACGTCGAGGGCGACGAAGGCGATGCCGAGCAGAGCGATGCCCTCGGCCGTGGCCCCGAGACCGCGTCGGCGCAGGAACGACGCGGTGGCGATGACCCCCGCGGTGACGAGCCCGATGATGACGGAGCGCAGCACGAGGCCGCCGCTGATCCAGGCGACGGTGAGGAAGAAGGCCGCCGCGACGGCGAGAAGCACCACGCCGACCGACAGGAGGAAGACCTGGACGCTCGAGCGGCGCGGCGCCGAGGGCTCCGCCGGAACGGACGCGGACGGCCCGACCGGGGGCACGCTCTCGGACGCCGGCGCGACCACCTCCGCCGGGGCGAGCGGACCCCGGGAAATCGCCGGCCCGGACGGCGGCGCGAACGCCACGTCGACGGAAGCCGCGGGCACGGCGGCGGCCGCGCCGGGCGAGGACACAGGCGTCGCGGGGACGTCGTCGGTCGGAGGGGGCGTCACCGGCGGAGATGCCGACACCGGGCGCGGCAGCACCGGGTGGAGCTCGGGCGCCGGGGGGTCCGGCATCCCCTCGTCTTCTGCGAGAACTGTCGCGGCAGCGGCCTCGGCGTCGCGGTGCACCCGAAAGAGGATGTCGGCGCGTTCGTCGACGAGGGCGACGATCCGCTGCGAGAGTGCGAGCACGTGTGCGGTGCGCGCGTCGGTGAGATCCAGTCCGCACGAGGCGCACGGCGAGACCGTGATGGTCGCGAAGCACGAGGGGCAGCGCGACGTGTCGACGAGTGCCCCCGGGTCCGGCGGCCATGCGAGTCCGGACAGGTCTGCCCCACCGTCGACTTCCGTCATCGTGCCCCCTCGGCGTCGGTCGTCGATCCAGGCTAGCGAAGAGCGGGCGGTGTGCCGGGTTATCCACCGACGACCCTCCTCCACAGGCGGAGCGACCGGAGCGGGGCGCGAAACCCGCCGGAGCGCGGCACCCCGCGGCCTAGGGTGGGTATCGTGCGCGTGCGGTTCTTCGGTGGCCTGGCCGTGTCTCAGGACGGGGGCGCTGCGACCGTGCCGGGGATCGTATCCGGGCGCGGTCAGCAGGCTCTGCTCCTGCGGCTCGCCGTCGACGCCGGCACGACCGTGGGGTACCGGGCGCTGGCCGAGGACGTCTGGGGTCTCGACACCCCCGACGACCCCCGCGCCGCGCTGCAATCGCTCGTTTCGCGCCTGCGCCGCTCGCTGCCGGCGGGCGCGATCTCGTCGACGCCGGGCGGTTACCGGCTCGAGCTGGAGCGGACCGATGTCGACATCGCCCTGTTCCAAGACCTCGTCGCCCGTGCCCGCGAAACACGCGACGCCGCGAGCGCGCGAGAGGCCCTCGCGCTGTGGACGGGAGAGGTCTGGGTGCCACACGACGGCTTCGATTGGCTCGTGCGCGATCTGCTCGAAGACCGCGCGCACGCCGAGCGGATCGTGGCGAGCGAGCCCCTCGCGCCGGCCTCTCCGCTCTATCCGGCGGCTCTGAACCCCCTGGTCGGGCGCGGGGACGAACTCGACGCCATTCGCGAACGTCTCACGACGGATCGGCTCGTCACCGTGCTCGGTCCCGGCGGCGCCGGTAAGACCACCCTCGCGGTCGAGACCGCTCGAGCGGTGGCGGACTCGATCGTGGTGGAGCTGGCTCCCGCGGCGCCGGGCGACGTCTGGACCGCGATCGCGGGCGCGGTCGGTCGGCGCCTGCGGCTGCCGGAATCCTCGACCACACCTCTGTCGGGGCCGGAACGCGTGGCCCAGGCCATCGCCGGGCGCTCGGTCGTCATCGTGCTCGACAACTGCGAGCACGTCGTCGGCGAGGCGGCCGAGGCGGCGCTCACGCTGCTCGGAATGAGTCCCGCCGCGCGGGTTCTGGCGACCAGTCGTGAACCGCTCGGCATCCCGGGCGAGGCCTTCGTCGATCTCGGGCCGCTCCCGCCCGCCGATGCCGACGCGCTCTTCGCCCAGCGCGTGCGCTCCGCTCGCGGACGCGTTCCCGACGAGGACGAGCGCTCCACGGCCGAACGCATCGTGCGGCGCCTCGACGGGTTGCCCCTGGCGATCGAGCTGGCCGCCGCCCGCACGCGCACCCTGACCCTCGTCGAGATCGACCGCGGCCTCGACGACCGTTTCGCCCTGCTGTCGAACGGGCCGCGGCTCAGCTCGGAGCGGCACCGCACCCTCCGCGCCCTGATCGACTGGAGCTGGGACACCCTGACCGAGGGCGAGCGGTCGGCCTTGTGCGCCGCCGCCGTCTTCCCCGACGGCATCGGAGCGGACGACGCGAGCGCGATCGCCCGTCGCTTCGACGTGGATGCCGACACCTTCGACGCCCTCGTCGACCGCTCGCTGCTCGTGCGGCGAGAGGGACGCTTCCGAATGCTCGAGACCGTGCGCGAGTACGGCCGCGACCGCCTCCGGACCGACGGACGGGAGGCCGACTTCCGCGCCCGGGCCGCGGACGTGCTCAGCGATCTGGCCGCCGAGCGCGAGCAGACCGTGCGCGGTCCGGGCCTGCGCGACGCTCTGGCCTGGTTCGACGCCAATGACGAGAACCTCGCCGCAGCCCTGCGCACGCGCGCCGATGCGGACGATCGTCGCGGCGGGGTGCGGCTGCTGAGGAGTCTGCTGTGGCCGTGGGCGGTGCGCGAACGCAGTGACGACCTGCGTCGCGGGGTGGGCGAGTTCGCCGACCCCGACGCCCCGCTCGACGACGAAGCGCGCGTCGTGATCGAGGCGGTGGCGCTGTTCGCCGAGGCCTTCCCGGAGCACGGAAGAACGTCGGCCGTGACTCCGAGCCGCTTCGCCGCCCGCCGCGTCGAACTCGAGACCGCCGCGGCCCTCTTCCCCTCGGACGTCACCGGTCTCATCGCCCCCCTCCTCCGGCTGGCCGAGACCGTGCTGCAGACCGGAGAGGGCGAGGCAGCCCGCACCTGGCACGTCGACGTCACCGACCACGAGTTCGCCGCCGCTCCCCCATGGGCACGCGCGATCCTGCACGCCCTGCGAGCCGGGGCCGCGCAGAACTCCGGCGACATGGCCGCCTTCGGCGCGGAGAGCGCGCTCGCGCTCGAGATGTTCGAGCGGATCGGCGACCCCTGGGGCACGGGCTTCGCCAGCCAGCTCCGCTCGGAATGGCTCGTGCTGGCCGGTCGACTGGACGACGCCCTCGCCGTCACCGACCGCTCCGGCGCGGCGATCCGCGGCCTCACCTCCGTGCCCGATCTCCTCCAGCAAGAGGCCCAGGCCGTCGGCATCCTGCTGCGACTCGGGCGACTCGACGAGGCACGGAGCCGAGCGGCGGAGATCGACCGCGCCGCCACCGCGGACGGGTCGGTCCGCTCCCTCGGCCAGGCGCGCATGACCGCCGCCCAGGTCGAGATCGCCGCCGGCGACGGAGCCGCCGCCCTGCGCGAGGTCGAGCGCATCGAGTTGGCCGGCCAGCCCGGCATCCCGGATCAGTTCCTCGCCTGGATCGACGCGCAGCGGGCGCAGTCGCTCCTGCTGCTCGGGCGGATCGACGAGGCCCGCGAGTCGTTGCGCATCGGGCTCGCCCGCGCCTCCGACTCCCGCGATCACCCGATCATCGCGACGGTGCTGCTCACGGTGGCCGGGTGGAACGCGGCCGCAGGACGCCCGGATCGCGCGGCGGAGGCCCTGGCGCGCGCGAACGCCGTCCGGGGGGCCGCCGACGAGCTCGACCCGTTCTTCGTGTGGGTCCGCGCGCACGGGGAAGCGGGCGCCGAGGGGAACCCGACGCCCGCTTCCGGCATCCGTCCCGCCCTTACGGACGTGGATGCCGAGACCCTCCTGGCCCTGCTCGACTAGGCCTTGCGCATGTAGGCGCGCACCGTCAGCGGGGCGAAGACCGCGACGATCACCGCGGCGCCCAGGAGCGAGATGACCGCGTCCGAGCCGATCGTGCCGTTGTTGACCAGATCGCGCACGGCGGTCACGAGGTGCGACACCGGGTTGATGTCGACGAACCACTGCAACCACGAGGGCATCGTGTTCGCCGGCACGAAGGCGTTCGAGACGAAGGTGAGGGGGAACAGCACCAGCATCGAGATCCCCTGAACGCTCGAGGCGCTGCGGGCGATGACCCCGAAGAACGCGAAGATCCAGCTGATCGCCCACGAACACACGATCACGAGCACGCCCGCGGTGATCACCGCGCCCAGGCCACCCTCGGGACGGAAGCCCATGATGTAGCCCATCGTGAAGGTCAGGGTCGTCGCGATGGCGTAGCGGACGGTGTCGGCCAGAAGAGCCCCCGACAGCGGCGCGATGCGCGCGATCGGCAGCGACCGGAACCGGTCGAACACGCCTTTGTCCATGTCTTCGCGCAGCTGCGTGCCGGTCACGACCGAGGTGGTGATGACGGTCTGCACGAGGATGCCGGGGATGATGATCGGCAGGTAGTTCTGCACGTCGCCCGCGATCGCTCCCCCGAAGATGTAGGTGAACATCAGGGTGAACAGGATCGGCTGCAGAGTGACGTCGATGAGCTGCTCGGGCGTGCGGCGGATCTTGACGAGGCCGCGGCCCGCCATGGTCAGGGTGTTCTGCAGCGTCTGGGTCAGGCTCGCGGTGCGGGGCAGGTCGCGTTCCAGGGTGAGGGCGCTCATGAGCGGACTCCTTCCAGGGTGTCGGCGCCGTCGGACGCCGGGATGTCGTCGCTCGGGACGCCCGAGCCGGTGAGAGTGAGGAAGACCTCGTCGAGGGTGGGCTGCTGGACGCTGAACTCGCTCAGGTGCACCCCCGCCTCGCGGAAGGCCACGAGCAGATCGGTGACCCGGTCGGGATCCGACATCGGCACCGTCAGACGCGCGGCCTCGGGAGAGACGATCGCGGTGGTGTCGAGCACCCGTCCGACGGTCGTCCGAGCGACGTCGAGGTCGGAACCCGGTTGCAGGCGCAGCACCAGCGACGCCTGACCGACCGAGGCCTTCAGCTCGAGCGCGGTGCCCTCGGCCACCACGCGACCGCGGTCGATCACGGCGATGCGGTCGGCGAGCTGGTCGGCCTCGTCGAGGTACTGCGTGGTGAGGACGACGGTGGATCCGGATGCCACGAGCCGGCGGATCGTGTCCCACATCTGTCCGCGGGTCCGGGGGTCGAGACCGGTGGTCGGCTCGTCGAGGAAGATGAGCGGCGGCTGGGCGATGAGCGAGGCGGCGAGGTCGAGCCGGCGACGCATGCCACCGGAGAACTTGGCCAGAGGACGAGCGGCGGCCTCGGTCAGGCCGAACTCCTCGAGGAGCTCGCTCGCCTTGCGGCGGGCGTCACCGCGCGACAGGCCCAGCAGCCGGCCGAAGATCATGAGGTTCTCGGTCGCCGAGAGCTTCTCGTCGACCGAGGCGAACTGCCCGGTGAGGCCGATGAGCTGACGGACGACGTGCGGCTCGCGGGCGACGTCGTGGCCGAAGATCTCGGCGCGGCCCCCGTCGGGGCGCAGCAGCGTGGTGAGCATGCTGATGGTGGTGGTCTTGCCGGCGCCGTTGGGGCCGAGCACGCCGTAGACCGTGCCGGCTTCGACGACGAGATCGACGCCGTCGACGGCGCGGTTCGAGCCGAACGTCTTGACGAGCCCCTCGGCGCGGACCGCGGGAGAGCGGGTGGATGAAGTGGTCATGACGACAGCATGCGCCGCGGGCTCTGCCGCGCCGCTGTCACGGGCGAGGCCGCGCTGTCACGGCGCTGTCACGCCTCTCGGAACGACGAAGACCGGATGCCACGGCCTCGGGCCACGGCATCCGGTCTCTCGATCCAGCGGGTCAGGCTCCGCGCAGGCGCTCCGCGAGGTAGCCCTGCAGCGCGTCGAGGCCGATGCGCTCCTGGCCCATGGTGTCGCGGTCGCGCACGGTCACGGCGTTGTCGTCGAGCGAGTCGAAGTCGACCGTGACGCAGAACGGGGTGCCGATCTCGTCCTGGCGGCGGTAGCGGCGGCCGATCGCGCCGGCGTCGTCGAAGTCGATGTTCCAGCCGGCCGCACGCAGCGTGTCGGCGACCTCGCGGGCCAGCGGCGACAGGCGCTCGTTGCGCGAGAGCGGGAGCACGGCGACCTTGACGGGTGCGAGGCGCGGGTCGAGCTTGAGCACCGTGCGGGTGTCGGTGCCGCCCTTGGCGTTGGGCACCTCTTCTTCGCGGTACGCGTCGACGAGGAAGGCCATCATCGCGCGCGTCAGGCCGAACGAGGGTTCGATGACGTAGGGCGTGTACTTCTCACCCGAGGCCTGGTCGAAGAACGTGAGCGACTGGCCCGACGCCTCGGAGTGGCTCTTGAGGTCGTAGTCGGTGCGGTTGGCGACGCCCATGAGCTCGCCCCACTCCTTGCCCGGGAAGCCGAAGCGGTACTCGACGTCGATCGTGCCGGCGGAGTAGTGCGCACGGTCGTCTTCGGGCACGTCGAAGCGCTTCATGTTCTCGGGGTCGATACCGAGCTCGATGAACCAGTTCCAGCACGCCTCGACCCAGTGCTCGAACCACTCGTTCGCCTCGGCCGGAGGGGTGAAGTACTCGATCTCCATCTGCTCGAACTCGCGCGTGCGGAAGATGAAGTTGCCCGGGGTGATCTCGTTGCGGAACGCCTTGCCGACCTGACCGACGCCGAACGGGGGCTTGCGACGGGATGCCGTGAGCACGTTCGAGAAGTTCACGAAGATGCCCTGCGCGGTCTCGGGGCGCAGGAAGTACAGGCCCGACTCGTCGTCGACGACACCGAGGTAGGTCTTGACCAGGCCCGAGAACGACTTGGGCTCGGTGTACTGGCCCTTGGTACCGCAGTTGGGGCAGGGGATGTCGGCGAGGCCGTTCTCGGCCTTGCGGTTCTTGCGGGCCTCGAAGTCCTCGATGAGGGTGTCGGCGCGGAAACGCTTGTGGCAGCTGAGGCACTCGACCAGCGGGTCGGTGAAGGTGGCGACGTGACCCGAGGCCTCCCACACGCGCTTGGGCAGGATGATGCTCGAGTCGAGCCCCACCATGTCGCCGCGCCCGCGGACGAAGGTCTGCCACCACTGCCGACGGATGTTCTCCTTGAGCTCGGTGCCGAGGGGGCCGTAGTCCCACGCGGAGCGCGAACCGCCGTAGATCTCACCGGCCTGGAAGACGAACCCGCGATGGCGGGCGAGGGCGATGACCTTGTCGAGGCGGGACTGTTCGGCCACGGTGGCTCCAATGGTCGGGAAAGTTATGGGGATCGAGCGCGAGTGCGCGGCATCCAGTTTATCGAGCGCCGCCGGGCCTCACCGCGTGAGGCGTTCCCGGTGCACGGTGAAGGCGTCCAGGGCCGCCGCATCGATCTCGACGCCCAGGCCCGGGCCGGTCGGCACGCGCACGTACCCGTCCTCCAGCACGGCCGGTTCGGCGACGATGTCGCGATCGTAGAAGCGGGCGGATGCCGAGATGTCGCCCGGCAGCGTGAAACCCGGCAGCGCGGCCAGAGCGGCGTTGGCGGCACGGCCGATCCCCGTCTCGAGCATGCCGCCGCACCAGACGGGAACGCCCGCCGCGAGCGCGCGGTCGTGGATCGCGACGGCCTCGAGATAGCCGCCGACGCGGCCGGCTTTGATGTTCAGGATCGCCGCCGCCCCCAGGGCCAGGGCGTCGGCGGCGGCCTTGTCGCTCACGATCGACTCGTCGAGGCAGACGGGCGTCGACAGGCGCTTCGCGAGGGTCGCGTGATCGACCAGGTCGTCCTCCTGCAGGGGTTGCTCGATGAGCAGCAGGTCGAAGTGGTCCAGTTCGGCGAGGGTGTCGGCATCCTGAAGCGTGTAGGCGGAGTTGGCGTCGACCTGCAGCGGGATGCCGCCGAAGGCCGCGCGCACGGCGGCCGTGTCGTCGATGTCGCGACCGGGCTTGATCTTGATCTTGATGCGCACGTACCCCTCGTCGAGGTAGCCGCCGACGGCCGCGACGAGCGCCTGAGGGTCGCTCTGGATACCGACCGAGACGCCTGAGGGCACCCTGTCCTTCTCTGCACCGAGGTACTCACCGAAGCTGCGGTTCTCGGCGCGCAGGGCCGCGTCGATCACCGCGAGCTCGAGACCGGCCTTCGCCATGCGGTGACCGACGACGTGGTGCAGCGCTCCGGCCACTTCCTCGGGCACGACGGTCCGACGCGCCAGCAGCGCCGGAGCGAGGAAGCGGGTCAGCACGTCCCACGCGCCCTGCGTGTACTCGCTGGAATACGACGGCTCGGACTGCGTCACCACTTCTCCCCAGCCGCGGCCGTCGGGCGTCTCGGCGGTCACGATGATCACCTCACGCACCGTCTCGGTGCCGAACGAGGTGGTGAAGGGCGACACGAGCGGCATGTGCAGCACGCGCAGTTCGACGGCATCGAGGGTCACGGGCGCGGCGGGGCGGATCAGCGACATGACGGCAGGCTAGCGGGCAGCGTCCGCGACCGTAACGCCCGCCGCGCGCGGTGGCAAGGGACCGGGCACGCGGGGCCGCCGCGCGTAGCGTCGGCCGCATGAGCGACGACTTCACCCCCCGCAACGCGATCGTCACCGGCTCCGACTCGGGCATCGGCGCGGCCACCGCCCTTGCCCTCGCCGACGCCGGGATGAATGTCGCGGTGACCTACCACTCCGACAAGGACGGTGCCGAAGAGACCGCCGCAGCCGTCCGCGAGCGCGGCGTGCGCGCGGTCGTCGCGCAGTTCGATGCGACGGAGTTCGACAAGGTCCCGGATGCCGTGAACGCCATGGCCGACGAGCTCGGCGGCCTCGACGTGTTCGTGAACAACGCCGGCGGCGGGATCGGCGGGAGCTTCCTCGACCTCGACTTCGACACCTGGCGCACCGACATCTCGCTGAACCTCGACGGCGCGTTCCTCGCCCTGCACACCGCGGCCCGACGCATGGTGAAGGCCGGTAGCGGCGGACGGCTCATCGTGGTGTCGAGCGTGCACGAGCACCAGCCCCGCGTCGGCTCGGCCCCCTACGTCGCCGCCAAGCACGGCGTCGGTGGACTCATCAAGACCATGGCGCTCGAGCTCGGTCAGTACGGCATCACCGCCAACGCTGTCGCTCCCGGCGAGATCGCCACCCCCATCAACGACATGTCGGCCGAGGATGCCGAGCGCACCCACCGCCCCGGCATCCCGCTGGGTCGTCCGGGCAAGCCCGACGAGGTCGCCGACGTCATCCGCTTCCTCGCCTCCCCCGCGAGCGCGTACGTCACCGGCGCGAGCTGGGTCGTCGACGGCGGAATGCTGCACATGGGCCCGCAGGCGGGCTCGCACATGGAGTCGGACGCCTGGCGTTCGGCCGGCGAGGAGTGAGCGCGATGAGCGACGAGAAGAGCTTCGACGAGAACCGCCACGACCAGCTGACGAGTGCCCCGAAGGCGACGGAGGAAGACGCGGCCCCGCGCTTCGACGTCTCGGAGCACGACGGCGTGACGCGCATCGACGTGCGCGATGACGCGGCCGTGCGACCGGGCCCCGGCCCGGGCGACCCGGCAGCCGAGAAGGACACCCCGATCACCGAACAGTGACGCCCCCGCGACCCCTCGCTCAGCCGACGATGAGGTAGCCGCGCCGGTCGAAGCCGCCGATCCGGCGACCGGATGCCAGGTGCCCCCGCAGCTCGTCGCGCACGCGCCGACGCCACTCGGCGGCTGCCGCCGGGTCGGTCGACCGCAGACCCTCGATGTCGTCCGGCACCGGTACGACGGCCGAGATCTCGGCATCCGTCGGGGTGGGCGCGGGAGGCTCGGCCAGTGCCCACGACACCAGGAGCCGGTCGGACTCGTCGCCGCGATTGACGGCGTCGGCCATCTCGCCGTACTGGTTCACGAGGTAGTCGATGACGCGCCCGCCCAGCACCGCGAGATTGAAGTGGGCGTTGCGGCCGACGAGCGGGTCGAAGGTCCAGGTGATGCGGCCGACGCCGCGCTCGAGCGCCCACTCACGCTGGTGGTTCTTGAGCTGTCTCCCGAGGCCGCGGCCCTGGTATCCGGGGACGATGCCCGTGATGTGGGAGTGCATCGACCGCTCGGCCGGCGGGCCGAAGAACGCGGCCGAGGCGCCGATGATCTCGTCGCCGTCGAACAGGCCCACGACGTAGTTTCCGGCGTGCTCGAGCGCGCGCAGGATGTTCGCCGGCATGGTCCCGTGCTCACCCCACACCCGGTCCAGCACACCCGCGGCCTCGTGGATGGCCTCGACGGTGTCGAGGGTGCGGATGTCGATCTCGCTCATGCTCTCGAGTCTCGCACCGCCGCGTCGGGTCGTCAGCGCGGCAGCACGCCCCCGACATGGCGGATGGTGCGCCCACGCTCGACGACGATCGCGATCCCACCGACGAGCCACAGTGGCACCTGGGTCAGGAAGGCGATGCGGAAGGCGTCGAGCGAGTACGTCTCGGGGCTGCCCGCCCCCTGCACGTCCATCGCGATGCCGATGAACAGGATGGCCAGGAGCGCGGCGAGGAAGCCGCCGCCGTTGACGATGCCGGTGGCGGTACTGAGGCGATGGCTGGGGGTGAAGGTGCGCGCGTGGTCGAACGCGATCATCGACGCCGGTCCCCCGGTCGACAGCGCGAACATGAGCACGACGAGAAGCCACACCGGTGCGGGCCCGGGCCAGACGATCACGACGATCCACACCACGGCCTGGAACACGACGGTCGGCAGCACGAGCCAGCGCGAGCGACGGGTGGGATGCCGACTCGACAGCGCCCCGATCACCGGACCGCTGAGGATGCTGAACAGCACGAGAGAGGTCATCACGAGCGACGCGGTGGCCGGTTCGAGCCCCTCGCCCGCGGTGAGGAACGGGAAGCCCCACAGCAGCATGAACGCTGTCCCCGCGAAGGGCGTGGCGAAGTGAGACCAGAACCCGAGGCGCGTGCCGGGGTGCGCCCACGACTCGCGGAACCCCTGCCGGAGGTCGGGCGACGACCGCACGACGCGGATCGCGCCGGTCTGCGTGTCGACCGAGGTGTCGACCGGATCGGACCGGCGTTCGGGGGGACGGTTGCGGATGATGAGGAAGGTCAGCACCGCGAACAGCAGGCCGAGGCCCGCGACGCTGCCGAAAGCGACGCTCCAGCTCGTGGCGTGCAGGAGGGCGGCGAGCGGGACCACGGCGACGATCTGCCCCAGCTGGCCGATGATCCCGGTCAGCTGCACGAGCACGGGAGCCCGCTGCGCGGGGAACCACGTCGCGATCACGCGCAGCACGCTCGGGAAGATCGCCGCGTCTCCCGCGCCGATGAGGACACGGGCCAGGATGCCGATCCCCACGGCATCCGCGAATGCCATGACGAGCTGGCCCACGGCCATCAGCACCATGCCGATCGCGATCATCGGCCGCGCGCCGAAGCGGTCGAGAAGGAGACCCACGGGGATCTGCATCGCGCCGTAGACGAAGAGCTGGATGACGGCGAACATCGACAGCGCGGAGGCGTCGGCGCCAAAGCGCACGGCGGCATCGACGCCCACCGCCGAGAGCGAGGTGCGGTTGATGATCGACACGACATAGGCGAGCACGCCCACGCCCCACAGCGTCCAGGTGCGCCACCCCGGCCGGTCGAGGCGGAGGGTGCTGGTCACGCGTTCCAGGCTATCCCCGGCCACCGACATCGGCGCGGGGGTGGCGCCGGGCTCGGTCCCCCGCGCGTGGTCGGCCGGCGGCGGGGCGGCTGACGTGGCCCCGGGGCGACCGAAGTGGCCCCGGGGCCACCGACGACGCCCCGAAACGACGCCCCGCGTGGTCGGAGACGCCACCCGCGCACGGAATAATGGTCCGATGGTCTCCGCGAGCCCCCACCTGCAGCCCGATCACGCCTGTCTCATCGTGCACGGCAGTGACACCCCCGGCATCATCGCCGCGGTCTCGGCGCTCATCGCGCGTCAGGGCGGCAACATCGTCGCCTTCGACCAGTACTCCGACGATCCGCGCGGCGGGGCGTACTTCCAGCGCGTGGTCTTCCACCGCCCCGACCTCTCGGCGGCGTTCCCCGAGATCGAGGCCGACCTCGCCAGGACCCTCGGCGACGGCTTCGAGCTCGAGTGGACGCTCACCGACCTCTCGACCCCCAAGCGCATGGCGATCCTCGCCTCGAAGCAGGACCACTGCCTGCTCGACCTGCTGTGGCGTCACCGCCGCGGCGACCTGCCCGTCAGCATCCCGATGGTCGTGTCGAACCACACCACCGCCGCCGAAGACGTGCGCTCGTTCGGCGTTCCCTTCTTCCACGTCCCGTCGACGCCGGGGCCCGACAAGTCGGCATCCGAGGCTCGAATCCTCGAACTGCTGGTCGGCAACGTCGACTTCATCGTGCTGGCGCGCTACATGCAGATCCTCTCGCCGGAATTCCTCGAGAACATCGGCGTGCCGGTGATCAACATCCACCACTCGTTCCTGCCGGCCTTCATCGGCGCCGAGCCGTACAAGAAGGCCAAGCAGCGCGGCGTCAAGCTCATCGGCGCGACCTCGCACTACGTCACGAGCGACCTCGACGAGGGTCCGATCATCGAGCAGGACACCGTGCGCGTGACCCACGCCGACTCCTCGGCCGAGCTCGCCCGCCGCGGCGCCGACGTCGAGCGCCAGGTGCTCTCGCGCGCCGTGCTGTGGCACGCCGAAGACCGCATCATCCGCCACGGCAACCACACGATCGTCTTCTAGATCCCGGATGCCGGGGCCCCGGCCGCCGCGGCCAGCCCGGCGCCCGTGATAATGCCGGGCACGAGTCTCGGCGTCACAGGGGGGGCGAGACGCCCGCGCGCAGATGTGAGGGGTCGTTTCTTGTCGCCTGCGGTCACGCCAGGCGGCAGAAGACGACCCCTCACGCGCGCGGGATCACTCCGGGTCGGTCGCGCGACTGAGCGGGCCGGTGCCGCCGCGCGGCGGCTGCTTGCGCTGATCCGAGAACTCGCCGCCCTGACGACCGCCGTAGGGGCGGCCGTGGTCGGCGAACTCGGCGCGGAAGTACGCCAGGCGCCAGTCGCCCAGCTCGATACGCGCGCCGGTGCGGAGGATGCGTCCTCCGCGATCGCGGCCGGGGCCCTGCTCGCGGGCACCGCCACCGCCGACCTGGTCGAAGCCGTACAGCACGTACTCGTCGTCGCCCTCGTGCCGGATCTCGGCGTGCAACGGCGCGAGACCGGGAAGCCGCAGATCGACGTCGGAACCCGAGCCGATCGTCGTCTTCGTCGGTAGCAGGTCGAACTCGCGCGGTCGCGAGCCGTCCCACGACGAGTCGCCGACGGCGAAGATCAGGCGCGGACGACCGGATCCGGGCGTGTAGTGCGTCGTCGTGATGCGCCGTCGCACCGTGCGGTTGACGGTCGGCACGAGGGGCAGCGGCGTCTCGGGCGGGATGGGGAAGGTGAGCGTCCGATCGCCGTTGCGACGCACCAGCAGGGGCGCCACCGCCGAGACCGAGCCGAGCCGGATGTGCTTCGACCCCGTGATGACCCGCTGCAGCGCACCGCTCTTGACCGCGCCGAGCTGCAGGATCGGCCCGTCCGGTCCCTCGAGCTTCACCGAGATGCCTCGGGATGCCAGGGCCTCGGCGACCGTGGACAGTTCGGCCAGCGTCCGTCGACCGTTGCCGGGCAACCGCGAGGGGTCGCTGACGACGATGCGCACCTCGGTGCCCGCGGCGGTGATCGTCCCCTCGAACGGCGGGGTGCCGGCATCCGCCCCCTCCTCCGTCTCGGAGAAGGCGAGGTCGATGTCGAGGCGCACCATGATGGCGCCTGCCCTCAGTTGCCGCGGTACGGGTCGGACCCGGCCGCGGTGTCGTCGCTCGTGGTGACGCGGAGCGTGCCGTTGAGCTTCCAGGTCGCGCGGGGCGCGTCAGGGCCGATGTCGCGCGGCACCTCGACGGTCATGTCGACGAACGAGTAATTGACGGCGGCGCCGCGACCGGTCAGGTACGACCACATCTCGCGACCGAGGTCGGTCCAATCGGTGATGGAGTGCCCCTCGGGTCCGCTCGAGGCGGCGAACGGGTCGTTGGTGGGAGTGGTGTCCGACATGGCTTCGGTCCCTTCTTTCGTTTCGAGGCCACCAGCGTCCCAGCGGGTCGGGGCTCGAAAGGAGGGATTGCGCTCCGGCGTCGGGTGCGGCACCATTCCCGGTCCGGGCCTCAGTACACGTACTCCATCAGCTCGACGCCGAGCACGCGGAAGGCGTCGTGCGCGCGCAGGCGGTGCGCGATCGAGAGATCGTCGAAGTTCACGATCAGCGCGTACGAGATCCCCGCGCGGGGTCCGCCGAGCACGCCCGCCTCGGCACGCACGCCCGCGGCCCGCCCCGTCTTGTTGATGAAGAGCAGCCCGTGCTGGTCGTTCTCGTGCGCGAAGGGATCGAGACCGGTGGCGGATGCCACGAGCGAGAGGTCGTGGTTGAGGCTCAGCCACTCGGCCACCTGGGCGCTCACCCCGGGCGAGACGATCGTGGAGTTCACGAGCCCCGCGAAGACCTTCGCCATCTCGCGCGCCGTCGACAGCGCGAGGTGCGGGGCGTCGTCGGGTCCGCGGTCGTCGCGAAAGCGGTCGAGCAGGGCCGTGCGGCGCAACCCCAGCTGCTCGACGCGAGCGCGCACCGACTGCAGGCCGACCCGATGCAGCAAAGCGTTGACGGCGAGGGCATCGCCCGACGAAGCCGCGAGCATCGCGACATCGGTCAGGGGCAGGGCGGGAGCCTTCAGGTGCTGCCACACCCCGCCGTGGGCCGCGCCGTGCACGGACGCGCGATCGACGATCTCGAGAGGGTCGAGGCGGCCCGACTCGAAGGCGGCCGCCGCCTCGATGAGCAGCGGAACCACGCCCAGTCCGCCGACCGGAAGCGTGAGGAAATCGTCGCCCGCGAGAACCTCGGTCGAACCCCCGTCGAGGTCGTCGATGCGCACCGACACCTTCGCCCCCGACGCGGCGAGCTCGTCGAGCGAGCGCAGGGTCGCCGTGAACGACCGACGACCCGCAGCCGCGCGGCGGGGCAGGCGTTTCGGACCCTTGCGCCCCGCCCCGCGGAGGGCCGGGGCGTCGCGTCGAGACGACTCCACCGGCCCGCCGACGGGGTCGGGCGTGCTGGGCTCGGGAACCGGGGGCATGCCCACGAGCGTGGCTCCTTCCGCGTCAGAAGAGCAACAAACAGAGCCTCACCAGATGGTGACGCGCTTGTCGGCGTCGAGCCAGAGGGCATCGCCCTCGGTGACCTCGAACGCGTCGTAGAACGCGTCGATGTTACGCACGATCTGGTTGCAACGGAACTCGTTCGGCGAGTGCGGGTCGATCGTGAGCAGGCGGATGGTCTCGGCATCCCGACCCTTCTGCTGCCAGATCTGCGCCCAGCTGAGCAGGAGCCGCTGGATGCCGGTGTACCCGTCCACGACCGGCCCGTCGAGATCGCTCTCGCCCTGGCTCTCGAGGAAGAGGCGGTAGGCGGCGATCGCGATCCCGAGACCGCCGAGGTCGCCGATGTTCTCGCCGATCGTCAACGCGCCGTTGACGTGGTGCTCCTCGCTCAGCCCCTGGGGGACGAGCGCCTCGTACTGGGCGATCAGGGCCTTGGTGCGCTCCTCGAACGCCGAGCGATCGGCATCCGTCCACCAGTCCCGCAGCGACCCGTCGGCGTCGAAGCGGCTGCCCTGGTCGTCGAAGCCGTGGCCGATCTCGTGACCGATGACCGCTCCGATCCCGCCGTAGTTGGCGGCGGCGTCGCGGTCGGCGTCGAAGAAGGGGTACTGCAGGATCGCGGCGGGGAACACGATCTCGTTCATGAGCGGGTTGTAGTACGCGTTGACCGTCTGCGGCGTCATGTACCACTCGTCGCGGTCGATCGGCTGGCCGACCTTGGCGAGCTGGCGGTCGTGCTCCCACACGTGCGCGCGACGGACGTTTCCGACGAGGTCGTCGGCGGTGATCTCGAGCTCGGAGTAGTCCTTCCACCGGACCGGGTAGCCGATCTTCGGAACGAAGGTGTCGAGCTTGGCGAGGGCGCGCTCGCGCGTCTCGTCGGTCATCCACGACAGCCCCTGAATGGAGCGGCGGTACGCCTCGATGAGGTTGGCGACGAGGCCGTCCATCGCCTCCTTGGCCGCGGGCTGGAAGTGCCGCTCGACGTAGACCTTGCCGATCGCCTCGCCCAGCGCCGCCTCGACGAGGCTCACGCCGCGCTTCCAGCGCTCGCGGTTGACGGGCACGCCGGTGAGCTGCGTGCCGTAGAACGCGAAGTTCTCGGCGACGAACGCCTCGGACAGGAAGGCGGCGGCCGCGTGCACGATCTTGAAGCGCAGCCACGCCTTCCAGTCGTCGAGGCGCTCCTCGACGAGCAGGGCACCGAGCGACTCGACGAAGCTCGGCTGGTAGACGACGGCCTCGGCGAGCGCGTCCTCATGGCCCGGGGCGACCCCCGCACGCCACGGCTCGAGGTCGACGCCCGCGAGGGCGACGGTGTCGTCCCACGACTTCAGGTTGTAGGTCTTCACCGAGTCGCGGCTGTCTTCGCGCGACCAGTGATGCCGGGCGATGTCGGTCTCGAGGCCGAAGGTGCGATCCGCGGATGCCGCGGCCTCGGCGACTCCGGCGAGCTCGAGGATGCGCTCGATGTGCGCGCGGTAGGCGGTGCGCGTCTCTTCGAAGTTCTCGAGCCGGTAGTAGCTCTCGTCGGGCAACGAGATGCCGCCCTGGTAGACGACGGGAACGTAGCGGGTCGGGTCGCCCGGGTCGGGCTCGACGAACAGCGTCAGCAGTCCGCTGATCCCGTCGCGCTCGAGCTCGCCGATGAGCCGGAGCAGGGAGGGGATGTCAGTGACGCCGTCGACGCGGTCGAGCTGCGGCGCGAGCGGCTCGCGGCCCGCGGCCTCGATGCGGTCGGTGTCCATGAAGCTTGCGAACAGGTCGCCGATCTTGCGGGCTTCGCTGCCCGGCTCGGCGTCCTGCGACTCCTGGACGATGGAGCGCACGTCCGCCTCGGCCTGCTCGGCGATGAGGTGGAACGAGCCCCAACGGGCCTTGTCGTCGGGGATCTCGGTGCGCTCCAGCCAGCTGCCGTTCACGTGGCGGAACAGATCGTCCTGCGGGCGGATCTCGTCGCTGAGCTCGTCGAGCGCGAGACCGGAGCGGGGGATGTCGGTCATGGAGACAGGATATGTGCCTCACATCCACACGGGCTCGAAACAGGGCCAGCCCGCCGCGGGTGCGCCGCTCGGGCGGTGTCGGTGGCCCACCCTAGGCTCGGACCGTGACTACCCCTGCGCCCGCGACGCTGAACCGCTCCATCCTGCGGCTCGCCCTCCCGGCGCTGGGGGCGTTGATCGCGGAACCGCTCTTCCTCATCGTCGACGCCGCGATGGTGGGGCACCTGGGCGTCGCTCCCCTCGCCGGCCTCGGCATCGCCGGGGCGGTGCTGCAGACGATCGTCGGACTCATGGTCTTCCTCGCCTATTCGACGACGCCCGCGGTCGCGCGACGCTACGGCGCCGGCGAGTACGGCCGCGCGGTACGCGTCGGGATCGACGGCATGTGGCTCGCACTGTGCCTGGGCGCACTGCTGGCCGCGGCCGGTTCGCTCGCGACCCCCGGCATCGTCGACCTCTTCGGCGCCGCCCCCGACGTCGCCGAGAACGCGCGCACCTACCTCGCGATCTCGATGTGGGGCCTGCCCGCGATGCTCGTGGTCTTCGCTGCCACGGGCCTGCTGCGCGGAATGCAGAACACCGTCACCCCGCTGTGGATCGCCGGTCTCGGCTTCGGCGCCAACGCGTTGCTGAACGCCCTGTTCATCTACGGCTTCGGCTGGGGGATCGCGGGTTCGGCGATCGGCACGGTCGTGGCGCAGTGGGGAATGGTCGGCGCCTACGTCCTCGTCGCCAAGCGACTGGCGCGGGTGCACACGGCATCCCTCGGCTTCTCGCGCGAGAGCCTCGGCGGCACCGTCCGCTCGGGCGGGTGGCTGTTCCTGCGCACGGTCAGCCTGCGCGCGGCGTTCCTCGCGACGGTCGCCGTGGCGACGGGGCTCGGCTCGGCCGAGCTCGCCGGATGGCAGATCGCGTTCACGATCTTCTCGACGGCCGCCTTCGCCCTCGACGCCCTCGCGATCGCCGCCCAGGCGCTGATCGGCAGCGCCCTGGGTGCGGCCGACAACGACACGGTCGGACGAGTCCTCACGCGGACGAGCGCCTGGGGCATCTGGTTCGGCGTCGCGGTGGGCGCGGTTCTGGCCGCCGCCTCGGGCGTGATCGGACTGATCTTCACGGGGGATGCCGAGATCGCCGCGCTCATCCAGCCGGCGTTGCTCGTGCTCGCCGTGGCGCAGCCGCTGGCCGGGTTCGTCTTCGTGCTCGACGGGGTGCTGATCGGGGCCGGCGATGCGCGCTATCTCGCCCTCGCGGGGCTGCTGAACCTCGTGCCCTACGCTCCGGCGCTCGTGCTGGTGGCGCTGTTCGCGGGCGGCGGGGCGGGGGGGCTGGCGTGGTTGGCCGCGGCCTTCTTCGGCGTCTACATGGTGGCGCGAGCGCTCACCCTCGGTCTGCGCGTGCGCGGGCAGGCGTGGATGAGCGCGGGCGACCCGACCTGACGCGACGAGCGCTCCCGCGAGACGGGATCGGCGGCGCGATCGGCGCCGGCCCGTGACGCGCCACGGTCGGCTCGGCCCCGAAGCCCGAGGTGGGTCACGCCCAGCGGCGGCACCACTCGTACATGATCACGGCGGCAGCCGACGCGGCGTTGATCGAGCGGGTGGAGCCGTACTGCGTGATCTCGACCACGCCCGTGGCCGCCTCGATCGCCTCCGGCGACAGCCCCGGCCCTTCCTGACCGAACAGCAGGACGCACGCTTCGGGAAGCTCGGCGCGATCCACCGGCACGGACCCCTCGACATTGTCGACGGCGATCACGGGAAGTCCCGCCTCTCGCGCCCAGGCGGTGAAGGCGGCGACGTCTTCGTGGTGGCGGACGTGCTGGTAGCGGTCGGTGACCATGGCCCCGCGCCGGTTCCAGCGGCGCTTGCCCACGATGTGCACCTCGGCCGCGAGGAACGCGTTGGCGCTGCGCACGATGGAGCCGATGTTCAGGTCGTGCTGCCAGTTCTCGATCGCGACGTGGAACGGGTGCCGCTTCTCGTCGAGGTCCGCGACGATCGCGTCCATGCTCCAGTAGCGGTAGTCGTCGACGACGTTGCGGGTATCGCCGTTCTCGAGCAGCTCGCGGTCGTAGCGCGGGTCGTCGGGCCACTCGTCCGGTCCCCCGGGCCAAGGACCGACGCCGTGGGTGGCGGCGGGGGTGGGGTCGTCCTGCGCGGGCGCGGAGCCGGTCGGTCGGGGTTGGGTCGTCTCGCCCGGCGACGGCGTGGGGTTCTGGGCATCCGTCACCGCCTCAGGCTACCCGCGCGTCGCCTCGCGCCCCGTGCGCGCCCCACGACCGGCGTTCGCCGCGACAACACACGATCCGCCCGATCGCACGCGCTGCGGCGCGTCGGCAACGCGTGGCCTCGTGCGAATCGTGCGATGTCGGCGACCGGATGCCACTTTTCGGCAGGCCGAAAGATTGCTACGGTTTCGGGATGCCGAAAACCATGGAGGTCGTGGATCGTCGCCACGCGCCGGGACGCGCTCTCTGGCTGCTGGGGCCCGCCATGGTCGCCGGCGTCGCCTACCTGGATCCGGGCAACGTCGCGAGCAACATGACCGCGGGTGCCACCTTCGGCTACCTGCTCGTGTGGGTCGTGGTGCTCGGAAACGTCATGGCCTGGCTGATCCAGTACCTCTCGGCCAAGCTCGGCATCGTCACGGGCGAGAGCCTGCCCCAGGTGCTCGGCCGCCGCATCCGTCGGCCCTGGGCGCGCCGCGCCTACTGGCTGCAGGCGGAGCTCGTCGCGATGGCCACCGACGTCGCCGAGGTCATCGGCGGGGCCGTCGCCCTGCACCTGCTCTTCGGCGTCCCCCTGGTGTGGGGAGGCGCCATCACGGGTGTCGTCTCGATGGGCCTCCTACTCGTCCAGACGCGACGCGGAGCGCGGGCGTTCGAGACCGTGCTGATCGGGCTGCTACTGATCATCGCGGTGGGGTTCAGCTTCGGTCTCTTCTTCGCCCCGCCCGAGCCGGCCGGAGTGATCGCGGGCCTCGTGCCGCGGTTCGAGGGCAGCACCTCTGTGCTGCTCGCGGCCTCGATCCTGGGGGCGACGATCATGCCGCACGCGATCTACGCGCACTCCGCTCTCGCCCGCGACCGTTTCGCGCCCACCGGTGACCCCGCCGGCACCTCGGGCGCCATCGCTGCGGCGCACGCCCACGCACCGGAGTCGGCGACCGCCCAGCGACGCGCCGACACCCTCGCCGACGCGCGGGGCATCTCGACCCCGCGCCTGCTCCGGGCGACCCGCTGGGACGTCACGATCGCCCTCGCCGTCGCCGGGACGGTGAACCTCGCCATCCTGCTGCTCGCCGCCGCGAACCTCGCCGGAGTCGACGGCACCGACAGCCTCGAGGGCGCGTACGCGGCCCTGCGCGCGGGTCTCGGCCCCCTCGTCGCCACGCTCTTCGCGGTCGGTCTGCTCGCGAGCGGCCTGGCCTCGACCTCCGTCGGCGCCTATGCGGGAGCGGAGATCATGCAGGGCCTGCTGCACGCGCGCATCCCCCTGCTGGCCCGCCGGCTCGTGACCCTCGTCCCCGCCCTGGTGATCCTCGGCCTCGGGATCGATCCGACCCTCGCTCTCGTGCTCAGCCAGGTGGTGCTGTCGTTCGGCATCCCGGTCGCGCTCGTCCCTCTCGTGGCCCTGACCCGGCGTCGCGACGTGCTCGGCGACTATCGCAATAGCGGGCTGACCACGGCGGCCGGGGTGCTGGCATCCGTCTTCCTCATCGCCCTCAACGCCCTGCTCCTGTGGCTGGTGTTCACCGGCGGTTAGGCTGGCGCTGTGGAATCGCCCGTGGCCGACGACTATCTCAAGGCGATCTACCACCACACCGAGTGGCAGGACAGCCCGATCACGCCGTCGCAACTCGCGGGCGTTCTCGGCCTCGCTCCCTCGAGCGTGACCGAGATGGTCAAGAAGCTCGCCGCTCAGGGGCTCGTGACGCACCGACCGTACGGCCCCGTGTCGCTGACCGCCGCGGGGGGACGCCGTGCCGCCGGCGTGATCCGCCGCCACCGCCTCATCGAGACGTGGCTCGTGCGCGAGTTCGACTACTCGTGGGACGAGGTGCACGATGAGGCCGAGGTGCTCGAGCACTCGCTGAGCGATCGGCTGCTCGAGGGCATCGACGAGCGGCTCGGGCGCCCGCGGTTCGATCCCCACGGAGATGCGATCCCGGATGCCGACGGCTCGGTGCACCGCGAACCCTTCGTGCTGCTCGCCGAGGCGACGGCGGGCCATGCCGGACGCGTTCTGCGCGTGAGCGACCGCGACCCCCAGCTGCTGCGGGCGCTGGTCGAGAGCGGCATCGACGTCGGGCACGAGCTCGAGGTGCTGAGCGACGAGGTCGTGCGCGCGGACGGCGTCGAGGTCACGTTGCCGGCGGGAGCGGGCAGCTCGGTCTGGCTCACGCGCTGAGACCCGCCGCCGGATGACGGCGGCCTACTCCCGCGAGGTCTTCCTCGCGGGAGCGGATTCAGGATGCCGCGCGCCGAGCCCGATCGAAGGGCCAGCGCACGTGGGTCGCCGTCTCGCAGGCGCGCCAGAGGTCGGCGCCGAGCTCGCTGCCGCGCGTGCGGCGGGCGGGAGTCGCCACGCGCGGGGCCCCGCGGGCAACGAGCGCGGGTCCGTACATCGACCCGCCTTCGGCGTACGGGTCGACGAGTGCGCGGACGAGCGCCCAGGCGCCCTGCTCCTTCGACTGCGTGATCGGCGCCTGCAGGTTGTCGAGGAAGCGAGTGAGCCGGCTCGGCTCGTTGACTCCGCGCACGCCGCGCGTGCGACCGCTCGTGGAGTAGCCGGGGTGAGCCACGAGGCTCTGCACCGGAACCCCGTGGGCGAGCAGACGCTTCTGCGCCTCGAGGGCCAGGGCGGTCGTGGCCGCCTTCGACTGCACGTACGCGCGCCACGGCGAGTACCCCTCGCGCAGCTCGGGATCGGTGGGCACGTGCCGCCAGAGCGAGGTCGACATGCTGCCCACCCAGACCATTCGACCGTGGGCGGCGGCCAGGGGCTTGAGCAGCTCACCGGCGAGGGCGAAGTGCCCGAGCACGTTCGTGGCGAACACGAGCTCGTGGCCTCCGGCGGTCTCGCGCTCCTTCGGCGGGTGGACGATGCCCGCGTTCAGCAGCAGTCCGTCGAGGCGCCCGCGAGCCCGGGCCGTGGCGGCGGCGGCGCGCACCGAGCCCATGTTGCTGGTGTCGAGCAGCAGCGTCTCGATGCTGGCATCCGGAGTCGACCGCGTGATGGCGGCCTTGGCCGCGGACATCTTGTTGGGGTTGCGGCCGGTGAGCAGCACGTGGGCCCCGGCGGCGGCCAGTTGCTCGCACGCGAAGAAGCCGAGCCCGCGCGTGGCACCGGTGACGAGGTAGGAGCGCCCGGAGAGGTTCGGGAGGTTCTCGGGATCCCATTCGGTTCGCGTCACCCTTCGACCCTAACGAGATCGAGGCCGTCCGTCACGGGTGCATTCCGCGAACGGAATACCGCCCGCCGGAAAGTTTTCCGCGACGCCGCGTGACGATTCGGCCGTGGCGTGCGTCTCATCGGTGAGCTACCCGCTCCGTCGCGACGAGATACTCCCGCCGCCGACGCCGACACGACAAGAAGGAGTCAGATCATGGGTCTCGACGACAAGATCAAGAACGCCGCTCAGGACATCGTGGGCAAGGCGAAGGAAGCGATCGGCAACGCGACCGACAACGACAAGCTCGCCGCCGAGGGCAAGGCCGATCAGGCCAAGGCCGACGCGAAGAAGGCCGGCGAGAACGTGAAGGACACCTTCAAGTAAGTCGGCATCCGCGAAACGGGCGGGCCACGACCTCGGTCGGGCCCGCCCGCGCTCGTTTCCGCCGCAGGATCCGGGGCCCTGTCCGAGGTCGGGTCTAGGCTGGCCGCATGCGGACCCGAGGCGACATCGAGTGCTGGTTGACCGACATGGACGGCGTTCTCGTCCACGAGAACACCCCCATCGCCGGAGCATCCGAGCTGCTCGCGCAGTGGCGCGCCGAGGGCACGCCGTTCCTCGTTCTGACGAACAACTCGATCTACACCCCGCGCGATCTGAGTGCGCGGCTGCGGGCATCCGGTCTCGTCGTCCCCGGGGCCTCGATCTGGACCTCCGCACTGGCCACGGCCGACTTCCTGAAGTCGCAGATGCCCGGCGGCTCCGCCTTCGTCATCGGCGAGGCGGGGTTGACCACCGCCCTGCACGAGGCGGGCTTCATCATGACCGAGACCGCCCCCGACTACGTCGTCGTGGGCGAGACCCGCAACTACTCCTTCGAGGCGATCACCAAGGCGATCCGCTTCATCCGCGGAGGCGCGCGCTTCATCGCGACGAATCCGGATGCCACGGGCCCCTCGACCGAGGGTGTGCTTCCCGCGACCGGGGCCATCGCCGCCCTCATCACCAAGGCCACCGGCAAAGAGCCCTACATCGTGGGCAAGCCGAATCCCATGATGTTCCGATCCGCGCTGAACCGCATCGGGGCGCACAGCGAGAACACCGGCATGATCGGCGACCGCATGGACACCGACATCGTCGCGGGCATCGAGGCGGGGCTGCACACCGTGCTCGTGATGACCGGCATCAGCGACCAGCGCGAGATCGAGCGCTACCCCTTCCGCCCCGACGAGATCCTGGGCTCGGTCGCCGAGCTGGTACGCCAGGAGCCCCTCGAGACCGACCTCGCCGACGGCGAAGAGGGTCTCGAAGCGGGTCTGTGACCACGAGGAGACATCATGGACGACCGCACGCTCTGGCTCATCGTCGCCTTCCTGATCACGGCGGGCACGCTCGTGGCGTTCATCGTGCAGTGGCGGCGGTCCCGACGCGGTGGTGGGGATCGGCGCGATCCGTTCGACGGGCCGGGAGACGGCACGCCCTGAGCACGGCTGTCGCACCGTTCGGGGCGACGAGGACTCGGCATCCATCCCCTGTCCGTCACGAGAACAGGGCATGTGACGGCAACAGGGCGATTCGCGGGGAAACGGCCTGTTCTCAGCGCACCCGCCTGTTCTGGTGACGCGAGTCGCGCCCGGCGCCCGCGCGAGCGCCCGTCACGAGAACAGGGCATCTCACCGCAACAGGGCGATTCGCGCGGAAACGGCCTGTTCTCAGCGCACCAGCCTGTTCTGGTGACGCGAGTCGCGCCCGGCGCCCGCGCGAGCGCCCGTCACGAGAACAGGGCATCTCACCGCAACAGGGCGATTCGCGCGGAAACGGCCTGTTCTCAGCGCACCAGCCTGTTCTGGCGGCGCGGGTTTCGCCCGGCGCCCGCGCGAGCGCCCGTCACGAGAACAGGGCATGTGACGGCAACAGGGCGATTCGCGGGGAAACGGCCTGTTCTCGACGCACCCGCCTGTTCTGGTGACGCGAGTCGCGCCCGGGGCCCGCGCGAGCGCCCGTCGCGAGAACAGGGCAAGTGACGGCAGCAGGGCGATTCGCCAGGAAACGGCCTGTTCTTGACGCACCCGCCTGTTCTGGCGGCGCGTCGCGCCTACTGCGGAGCGAGTCCGAGGTCGTCGAGGTCGATCGACCCCAGCCATTGCAGTCCCTCGGCTTCGATCGCGGCCTGCGCTCCGGTCTTGCGGTCGACGATGACGGCGACGGCGACGACCTCGGCGCCCTCGCGGCGCAGGGCCTCGACGGCCTTGAGCGCCGACTGGCCCGTGGTCGAGGTGTCTTCGACGACGACGACGCGCTTGCCCTTCACGTCGGCGCCCTCGATCTGGCGGCCGCGGCCGTGGTCCTTGGGCTCCTTGCGGACGACGAAGGCATCGAGCGGCGTTCCGGCGTGCACCGACTCGTGCATGACCGCGTTCGCGATGGGGTCGGCGCCGAGCGTGAGTCCGCCGACGGCGACGACACCGTCGAGGTCTTTCACCAGGTCGAGCACCAGCCGACCGATCGCGGGCGCGGCACGGTGGTCGAGCGTGAGCTTGCGCATGTCGACGTAGTACGTCGCCTTCTTACCGCTCGAGAGGGTGAAGTCGCCGTGGAACACCGCCTCATCCTTGATGAGGCCGATGAGGGCCTGGCGGTCGGCTTCGAGCTCGGGCGTAGAGGCGGTGGTCACGGCCCCGAGTTTAGTGCTCGGCCCTCGCGCGCCACCGCGCCGAGCACAACGGCGGGCCGATCTGCGGACACGCCGCGCCACGGGCGGCCGGGCCGGCGCGTCGCACAGGGCATCCGCAGTTGTGCACGCGGTCCGCTGGCCGCCGATATCGGCGGCCGAAAGTAGGCTGGATGCCATGCGCCTGGCCACCTGGAACGTCAACTCCATCCGTGCCCGCGTCACCCGCACCGTCGAATTCTGCGTGCGCGAGCACATCGACGTGCTGGCGATGCAGGAGATCAAGTGCAAGACGGAGCAGTTCCCGTACGCGGCGTTCGAAGAAGCCGGGTACCACGTCGCCGCGCATGGCCTGAACCAATGGAACGGCGTCGCCATCGCGAGCCGTGAGCCCCTCGAAGACGTCGAGATCGGCTTCCCCGGCATGCCCGGGTTCGAGAAGGGCAAAGAGGGCCCCGACCTGCCGCAGGAAGCCCGCGCGATCGGGGCGACCGTCAACGGCGTGCGCGTGTGGAGCCTCTACGTGCCCAACGGGCGCGGGCTCGACGACCCGCACTACGTCTACAAGCTCGACTGGCTCGACAAGCTGCGCCAGTACACGGCCGACACCCTCGAGAAGAGCCCCGATCTGCCGCTCGCGCTGACCGGCGACTTCAACATCGCCCCGACCGACGACGACAACGGCGACCCCACGGTCGTCGAGGGTGCGACCACGCACGTCTCGCCTCCCGAGCGCGAGGCGTTCCGCGCCTTCGAGTCGGCGGGCCTCACCGACGTCGTGCGTCCGCTGATCCCCACCGGCTACACCTACTGGGACTACAAGCAGCTCCGTTTCCCGCGCAATGAGGGGCTGCGCATCGACTTCATCCTCGGTTCGCCGGCCTTCGCCGACGCGGTGCACGGCGCGGAGATCCACCGCAACGAGCGCAAGGGCGAGGTCCCCAGCGACCACGTGCCCGTCGTCGCCGACCTCGACCTCTCGGGCGACGACGACGATGACGATCTGCCCATGATCTTCGGCTGAACGCCGGGGCAGCGGCATCCGGAAACCTTTTCTCGCTTCCTGTCGATTCCGTCGTGCGTCGTTCGACGCGATAGTAGGGGAACGGTTCCCCGAAGCACCGACGAGAGAAGACGACGATGAAGTACATGCTGATCATGCGCGGCACCGACGAGGCGTACGCGGAGTACAAGAAGATCCCGTTCGAGCAGGTCATCAACGAGATGGGCGCGTACAACGAGGCCATGATGACCGCGGGGGTGCTCGTCGCCGGCGACGGCCTCGCCGAGGACATGAGCCAGAACTTCGTCGTCGAGTTCGGCGGCGAGGAGCCGGTCGTCACCGACGGTCCCTACGGCGAGACTCACGAGCTGTTCAACGGCTTCTGGATCATCGAGGTGTCGAGCAAGGACGAGGCCGTCGAGTGGGCGCGGCGCGCGCCGCTCATCGCGGGCAACACGCTCGAGGTGCGCCGGGTGACCGACGAGACCGACTTCGCGGCCTTCGCCGACAACGAGTACATCCAGAAGGAAGAGGGCTGGCGCGAGGAGCAGGCTGCGCGCTGACCCCACGTGACCGACGATCTCACGCGACGCGTCGCGGCGATCTGGCGCATCGAAGGCGCCCGGATCGTCGCGACGCTCGCGCGCGTGGTCGGTGATCTGCCCACCGCCGAGGATCTCGCTCAAGACGCTCTGCTCGAGGCGCTCGCGCAGTGGCCCCGCGAGGGCGTCCCGCACAATCCGGGGGCGTGGCTCACCGCCGTCGCCAAGCGCCGCGCGATCGACGGGTGGCGTCGCGAGCGGGTGCGGGGCGAGAAGTATCACCTGATCGGCGCCGATCTGGATGAGGTGACGGATGCCGCGTGGCAGCCCATCGACGACGACGTGCTGCGCCTGGTGTTCACGGCGTGCCACCCGGTGCTGTCGCGCGACGCGCAGGTCGCGCTGACCCTCAAGGTCGTCGGCGGTCTCGACACGGAGGCGATCGCGCGGCTCTTCCTCGTTCCGGTCCCCACGATGCAGCAGCGGATCGTGCGCGCGAAGAAGGCGCTGAGTGCGGCCGGAGTTCCGTTCGAGGTGCCGGAGCCGTCGGAGTGGCCCGCCCGACGCACCGCCGTGCTCGCGGTGGTCTACCTGATCTTCACCGAGGGCTACGTCGCGAGCACCGGCGACGCGGTGCTGCGCACCGAGCTCGCGCACGAGGCCGTGCGGCTGGGGCGGGTGCTCGGGCGTCTGCTCCCCCGCGAGCCGGAGGTGCTCGGGCTGTCGGCGCTCATGGAGCTGCAGGCGTCGCGGTTCGCCGTGCGCGTCGACGCGAACGGCGATGCCGTGCTGTTGGCCGACCAGGACCGCCGCCGCTGGGATCGGTCGGCGATCGCGCGCGGCAGGGCTCTGCTCGGGAGGGCGGAGGCGCTCGGCCGCGGCCGCGGGCCGTACCAGCTGCAGGCCGCGATCGCCCTCTGTCATGCCGAGGCACCGAGTGTGGAGGCTACCGACTGGGCGCGCATCGTGCAGCTCTACGACGAGCTGGGTCGGCTCGGCCCCAATCCGGTCGTCACGCTGAATCGCGCGGTCGCGGTGGCCATGGCATCCGGAGCCCTCGAGGGTCTCGCGGCGGTCGATGCCCTCGCGGCGACCGGAGCCCTACGGGGATCGCACCTCATCCCGTCGGTGCGCGGAGAGCTGCTGTCGCGGCTGGGGCGTTCGGTCGAGGCGCAGGCGGAGCTCCTGACGGCCGCCGACCTCACGCGAAACGAACGCGAGGCGGCGCTGTTGCGTCGCAAGGCCGAAGCGCTGGGCTACTGACGCGCGGCGTCAGGCGACCACGCCGACCGCGGCCGGCGCGGTGAGCTTGGCGCGCATCGTCGGGGTGTCGTCGCTCCAGAGATCGGCGTCGGCACGGGCCACGACCAGGACGTCCTGCATCATCCCCGTCCGCACCCGGATGCCGTCGGCCTTCGCCCGCGCGCGCACGCTCTCTCGGATGTCGGCGACCGGAGTCGATGCGTCGCACCGCACGACGGCCTGACCCCGCGCGACGGCGCGGACGTAGAGCTGCGCGGCGAGATCGTCGGCGGATGCCATGACGGAACCCTACGCGCGGTGGAGGTGTCGCGGCTCGGGGGCGACGGCCGAGGCGGGAGGGGGGGGTAAGCCTGTCGAAGCCACCGGGACCGCAGCGTGCGGCCCCTTCGACGGGCTCAGGGACTCGGGCCGCCTCGTACGTACGACGACGGAGTCGAGGGCGAACCCCCGACCCCGTCGCGAACGTGCCTCAGGCCGCGGGAACCTCGGCGGGAGCGGTGCGCTTCGCCAGGGTCACGAGCGCCTCGATGATCGAGCGCAGGAAGTCGGCCGTTCCCTCGTCGGTGACGGTGCCGTCCTCTTCGAACAGGCCGGGGGTCGACTGGATGTAGCCCTCGGGCTGGCCGAGGACGAGGGCGTTGTAGTGCAGGAGCACGGAGCGCAGGTGCTGCTGACCCGCGGCCGTGGCGATGCCGCCCTGCGAGGTGCCGATGACGGCGGTGGGCTTGTCGTTGAACGACGCCTCGCCGTAGGGACGGGCCGACCAGTCGAGGGCGTTCTTGAGCACGCCGGGAATGGAGCGGCTGTACTCGGGGGTCACGATGAACATCGCGTCGGAGTCCTCGATCGCCTTCTTGAAGTCGCGCGCGACCTGGGGGAAGTCGCCGTCGTAGTCGGGCGAGTAGAACGGGAGGTCTGCGATGGGGACCTCCTTGAGCGTCACACCCTCGGGCGCGACCTTCTCGAGCGCCTTGGCCAGGCGACGGTTGATGGAGGTGCTGGAGATGCTGCCGACGATGTAGCCGATCTCGGTCACGGTGATCCTCTTTCCAGACGACGGGGGCGCCGGGCGCCCTGATTCATTCACGTGCAAGCATCACGGTCGAACCTGTATTCCTGCTCCTCTTGACTCCGCCTCACGGGGGATGCAGGTGTCGGTGGTCGCCTCTAGCGTGGAGGGATGCCACGGATCACGCGCGCGCAGCAACGGAACGACATCGTGCTCGCGGTCGTGCTGCTGCTGGGCGGCCTGCTCAGCGCGGTGCTGTCGTCGGTCGCGGGGATCTACGGCGATCAGCAGAACTCGCTGGCCATCGCCGTGGCGTACGTGTTCGTGCTCGCCGCTCCCATCGCGCTGCGCCGGCGGTGGCCCTCGGTCACCGCCGTCCTCGTCTCCCTCGCGTACTTCCTGGCCGTGACCTTCCGCATCCCCGAGGTGTACGCCGGCAACATCGCCATGTTCATCGCGCTGTACACCGTCGGCGCCTGGGAGACGAGTCGTCGCCGGGCGACCATCGTCCGCGTGGCCATCATCGTCGGCATGTTCGTCTGGCTGTTCGTGGTCATGTTCCAAGACGCCACGCAGCCGGTCGACGGCGTGACCGAGGGTGCCTTCTCGCGCGTCGGCGCCTTCTCGCCCTTCGTCGCGGCGCAACTGCTGACGCTCGGCATCAACGCGCTCTTCTTCGGCGGGGCGTACTACTTCGGCGATCGCTCGTACCAGCAGATGCGCGAGCGCGCCGCCCTCGAGGAGCGCACGGCCGAGCTCGAGTCCGAGCGCGAGGTGACCGCGGCGCAGGCCGTCGCCCTCGACCGCGTCCGCATCGCGCGCGAGCTGCACGACGTCGTGGCCCATCACGTCTCGCTCATGGGCGTGCAGGCGGGGGTGGCCCGATCACTGCTGGCCCGCGACCCCGACGCCGCTCGCGAGACGCTGGCAGGTGTCGAGAGCTCCGCGCGCACCTCGCTGCACGAACTGCGCCAGTTGCTCGAGACCCTGCGGACGCCCGACGGCGATGCGGCCCCCGACACGGCGCCCACCACCCACGGACTCAGCTCGATCCGATCCCTTGTCGACGACGCCACCGCCGCGGGTCTGCCCACCACCTTCACCGTCGTCGGCGACCCCGCCTGCGATCCCCCGCCGCTCGTGCAGGTCAACCTGTACCGCATCGCCCAGGAGGCGTTGACGAATGCGCGTCGCCACGCGGGCCCCGACGCCACCGCCGACGTGCGCCTCCGATTCGAGACGGATGCCGTAGAACTCGAGGTCGCGAACACCGGACGCCGCGGTTCGTCGGTGCCGGGTCTCGGACAGCTCGGCATGCGCGAGCGCGCGGCCGTGTCCGGGGGGACGATCGACATCGGACCACGCTCACGCGGCGGCTACCTCGTGCGCGTTCGCGTGCCGCTGGCGACGGCGGAGGTGGCGCATGTCTGAGCTGCGCGTCCTGCTCGTCGACGACCACGCCATGATGCGGGCGGGATTCCGCACGATCCTGTCGCTCGAGCCCGACATCGAGGTCGTGGGCGAAGCGGCATCCGGGGTCGAAGCCCTCACCGCGGCGGCGCGTCTGCGGCCGGACGTCATCTGCATGGACGTGCAGATGCCCGACATGGACGGCCTCGAAGCCACCCGCCGCCTGTCCGAGGACCCCGAGTCCGACGCGGCGGTGCTCGTCGTGACGACCTTCGACCGTGACGACTACCTCTTCTCGGCGCTGGCCGCCGGGGCCAGCGGCTTCCTCCTCAAGAACGCGGGCCCCGAAGAGCTCGTCTCCGCCGTGCGCATCGTCGGCGCCGGGGACGCGCTGCTCGCCCCCGAGGTCACGCGCCGGGTGATCGAGCGCTTCGCCTCGCGTGACGCCGAGGTGCCGGCATCCGCCCCCGCCGCCACGATCGAACCGCTGCGTCTCACCGAGCCGCTCACCGAGCGCGAGAGCGAAGTGCTACGCCTGGTGGCCGAGGCCCTGAGCAATGCCGAGATCGCCGCGCGCCTGTTCATCGGCGAGGCCACGGTGAAGACGCACGTGTCGAACATCCTGCAGAAGCTCGGCGCGCGCGACCGTGTGCAGGCCGTCGTGCTCGCGCACCGGCACGGACTGGCCTGACGCCCCCCCTCCCCCTCAGGGTGGAGCCGCAGAACCGTCACGGGGCGGAGGCGGCGCGACATCTCGATCCCTAGCGTGGGAGACATCGAGAGGAAGGGATGCATCGTGCTCCATCTGGACGGCATCACCAAGAGCTACGGCGGACGCCGCGTGCTCGACGGCGTGGGCTTCGACGTCGCCCCCGGGCGACTGACCGGCTTCGTCGGCGGTAACGGCGCCGGGAAGACGACGACCATGCGCATCGCGCTCGGGGTGCTCGGCACGGACGCCGGCACCGTCGAGCTGAACGGTGCCGCCGTCACCACCGCCGACCGGCGCCGCTTCGGCTACATGCCCGAGGAGCGCGGGCTGTATCCCAAGATGAAGGTGGCCGAGCACATCGCCTACCTCGCCCGACTGCACGGCTTCGGCAAGGCCGAGGCGAACGCGAAGGCGACGGCGCTGCTCGAACGGCTCGGTCTCGGCGAGCGCCTCGGCGACCTCATCGAGACGCTGTCGCTCGGCAACCAGCAGCGCGCGCAGATCGCCGCCTCTCTCGTGCACGAGCCCGAGGTGCTGATCCTCGACGAGCCGTTCTCGGGCCTGGACCCCTTGGCGGTCGATGTGGTCGCCGGCGTCCTGCAGGAGAAGGCGGCGGAGGGCGCGGCGGTGCTGTTCTCGTCGCACCAGCTCGACGTTGTCGAGCGCCTCTGCGACGACCTCGTCATCATCGCCGACGGAACGATCCGCGCGGCCGGCAGCCGCGAGGGCCTTCGCGCCGAGCACGCGTCCCACCGCTACGAGCTGGTCTCGCGGGGAGACACCGGATGGCTTCGTGACGAGCCCGGCGTACGGGTGATCGACTTCGACGGCGGATACGCCCTCTTCGACGCCGACGACGACGCCACCGCCCAGCGCGTCCTGCGCGCGGCGGTCGAACGCGGCGACGTGGCCGGCTTCTCCCCCCAGCGGCCCACCCTGGCCGAGATCTTCAAGGAGGTCATCCAGTGAGCACCCTGACGACCGCGCCGGCCCCCTCGCGGAAGACGACGCCGCACCCCGCACCCGGCGAGCTGCGCAGCATCTGGCTGGTCGCCGAGCGCGAGATCGGCTCGAAGCTGCGCAGCAAGGCCTTCGTCATCTCGACCGCGATCCTCATCGTCGCCGCCCTCGCCTCGGTGCTCTGGGGCGGTTTCGCGGCCTCGAATGCCAGCTCCAGCGGCATCCCGGTCGCCGTCACCTCTCAGACGCAGGCCGATGTGTCGGGTCTCGAGGGGCTCGAGGTGACGGTCGCCGACAGCGATGACGCCGCTCGTGCCCTCGTGGCAGAGGGGACGGTGGATGCCGCCCTGGTCTCGGGATCGTCGGAGTCGTCGTTCGATTTCACCGTCGTGGTGAAGGACAGCGTCCCCTCGACGCTCCTGCAGATGCTGAGCGACACCCCACCGGTCGACCGGCTCGAACCCGGCTCGAACGCCGCTGACGTGCTGCGGTACTTCATCGCGCTGGCCTTCGGCATCGTTTTCCTGATCGCGGCGACCACCTTCGGCGGGACGATCGCGCAGAGCGTGGTGGAGGAGAAGCAGACGCGCGTGGTCGAGATCCTCATCTCGGCGATCCCGGTGCGGGCGTTGCTCGCGGGCAAGGTGCTCGGCAACACGATCCTCGCGATGGCCCAGATCGTGCTGCTCGCCGCCGTCGCTGTGGTGGGACTCGCAGTCACCGGTCAGGCCGGGGTACTCGATGCGCTCGGCGCCCCTATCGCCTGGTTCGCGATCTTCTTCCTGTTCGGATTCGTCCTGCTGGCGGCGCTGTTCGCCGCGGCCGCCGCGATGGTCTCGCGACAGGAGGACATCGGGGCCACCACGACGCCGATCACGATGCTGATCATGGCGCCGTACTTCTTGGTGATCTTCTTCAACGACAACCCCGTCGTGCTGACGATCATGTCGTACGTGCCGTTCTCGGCCCCGGTGGGGATGCCGCTGCGCATGTACCTCGGCGACGCGCAGTGGTGGGAGCCCGTGCTCTCGCTGCTCGTGCTACTCGCCTCGTGCGTGCTCGCGATCGGCGTCGCCGCCCGCATCTACCGCAACTCGCTGCTGCGCATGGGGGCGCGCGTCAAGCTCGGCGAGGCTCTGCGGGGCTGACCGGTTCGGGTCCGGTCAGCGGGCGGATGGATGCCAGGGCTTCGGCATCCATCCGCCCCTTTTCGTCGTGAGGCTCGGGACTGGCTGCGCCCGCTCGCTTCCTCGCGCTCGGAGCCGTCGTGGGGTGAGCCCGATCACTCGGAATAGGCACCATCGGCGTGGAACGTCGTCGTTCTCCTTCTCTACTGCGCCACGTAGGCCGTGACGCTCGGCGACAAGCGGATCGGGATGCCGGTGACGTCGGAGTCATCCGGGTCGCCGATCGCGACGGTCAGGGTCTCGTCGACGCCGAAGATCGCGGCCCCCTCCTGCGCTCCGCTCGCGCACCCGGCCGACCACGGACGGTTGTCGGTCGAGGTGAAGGTCACGACGCAGCGTCCGTCACCGTCATCGGGCTGGGCGAGGTAGATGCGGAAGTCGCTGACCGTGGCGATGTAGCGGGTGCTCCCGGCGTCGATGCCACTGTCGCGGAGGATATCGGCCGAGATGACGTCTTCGACCGTCTGCGGGAACGTCAGCTCGGGGTAGGCCGCCGCTGCCGGATCGGGGGTCGCGGCCATGGTCGGAGCCGTGCTCGCCCCGATCGCGATGCCGATCCCGAGCATCACCAGGGCGCCGACAGCGGTCACCGCGACGCGCAGCACGCGGCGGGGCGTCAGGCGGGTGGCATCCGGGATGCGGGGAGGGTCCGCGGGGGTGGGGATGTCGGCGGCGGGGCTCTCGGGGGCGAGGGCTCCGGGAGCCGGGGCATCGGGGGCCGACGCGGTGCAAGCCGGGTCGGGCGCGACGTCTGGGGAGGAGTCGGCGCGGGCGCGATCTTCGAGCTCGGCGAGACGCTCGATCATCGCGGGCGTCGCGGACGCCCCCTCGGCCCCGTACACGCGCTCGCGCAGCCGTCGCAGCTCGACGTCGTCGTCCATGCGTCGACTCTAGGGCCGCGGCGGCGTCCGTCGGGTCGGGCTCAGGTCGCCTCGGCGCGCGCGGTGGCGTCGAGGGCGTCGGCCGCGCCCACCAGGGCGAGGTGGGAGAGCGCTTGGGGGGTGTTGCCCGCCTGGCGACCGCTGGTGGGGTCGTACTCCTCGGACAGCAGGCCGAGGTCGTTGGCGACGGCCGTCAGACGCTGCATGAGCGCGACCGCCTCGTCGCGGCGGCCGCTGTGCGCGTATTGCCCGACGAGCCAGAACGAGCACGCGAGGAAGGGGTGCTCATCGCCCGTCAGCCCGTCGACGCCCGTGGTGCGGTAGCGCAGCAGCCAGCCGTCGGGCATGAGCGTCTCTTCCATGCGGGCGACGGTTGCGAGCATGCGCGGGTCGTCGTAGGCGCAGAAGCCCACCTGCGGCAGCACGAGGAGCGACGCGTCGACCTCGTCGGTGTCGAAGTGCTGGGTGAACCAGCCGCCGGCGTGCACTCCGCGCGCGTCGATGTCGGCTCGGACGCGATCCCGCAGGTTTCGCCAGGTGGCGACGTCGCCGTCGCGACCGCCCTCTTCGACGGCCCGGATGCCACGGTCGAACGCGGCCCACACCATCGCTCGGGAGTGGGTGAAGAAGTGGGGGTCGCCGCGCATCTCCCAGATGCCCAGGTCGGGGCGGTCGACCTCGCTCGCCAACTGGTCGAGGAGCGCGCGCTGGAGGGACCACGAGAACGTCGTCTCTTCGACGCCGGCGTCGCGGGCCGCTTCGAGGGCGACCATGACCTCGCCGATGACGTCCGCCTGATACTGGTCGACCGCTCCGTTGCCGATGCGCACGGGGGCCGCGCCGCCGTAGCCGGGGAGGCTCGGGATCTCGCGCTCGGGGAGGTCGCGCTCGCCCGCGATGCCGTACATGATCTGCACGTCGGCGGGGTCGCCCGCGATCGCTCGGAGCAGCCAGTCGCGCCAGCGGTGAGCGGCATCGAGGTAGCCGTGGGCGATGTAGGCGCTGAGGGTGAGAGCCGCGTCCCGGAGCCAGACGTAGCGGTAGTCCCAGTTGCGGGACCCCCCGAAGGCCTCGGGCAGCGAGGTGGTGGCCGCCGCCACGATGCCGCCCGTCTCGGAGTGCGTGAGGGCACGCAGCACCATGAGGGAGCGCGTGACGAGCGCCGCGTGCGTACCCGCGGACTGCACCCGGTCGGCCCACGCCGCCCACCACTCTCGGGTGCGTTCGAGCGCCGCCTCGACGTCGAAGGCGGCCGGCGGGTCCTGCCAGGACGGGCCCCACGCCAGGACCGAGTCGACGCTTCGGCCCGCTTCCGTGGTCCAGCGGCCCCGGTGGGCGGTGTCGACGGCGATGAGACGGGGCCCGCGGATCGTCACGGCGTCGGGCCCGGCGGCGGCGAGGATGACGTGCTCGTCGTCGTGACCGATCTGGCGCACCCACGGCACCGCGCGGGCGTAGTCGAAGCGCAGACGCACCTCGCTGACGAAGTCGACCGCGCCCGACACCCCCACCACCCGTCGGATGAGGGCCTCGACACCCTCGTCGACGGGCATGGCGTCGTAGACGTCGGCGATGCCGGTCGAGGTCTCCCACCGTGTGACGAGCACGAACGTGTCGCCGTCGTACCGCCGGGTCGCCCGGGCCTCGGGGTCGGCGGGGCGCAACGACCACGCGCCATGGGACTCGTCGCCGAGCAGGGCGCCGAACATCGAACCGCTGTCGTACCGCGGCAGGCACAACCAGTCGACGCTCCCCGCGGAGGAGACGAGAGCGGCGGATCGGCAGTTGCTGAGGACCGCGTAGTCCTCGATCGGAGTCGTCACCCTCGGATTGTGGCAGGTGCCTCCGACATCATGCTCATCGATCTCGCTAGTGGTTCCCGTGCACCCGCTGCAAGCGGCACGGCGATGTCGGAGGCGAGCGCTACGGTTTCCCCATGGCCGCGGACACCACCCTGATCATCCTGGGCGCCTCGGGCGACCTCACCTCGCGACTGCTCCTCCCGGCCCTCGGCCAGTTGCTCTCGCGCGAGCCGAACCGGTCCGTGCGTCTGCACGGCGCCGGTATGGAGAACTGGACCGACGAGCACTGGCGCGGAGTGGTCGAGAAGGCCTTCCAGACGATGGATGCCGACGATGCCTTCGCCTCCGTCTCGGAGACGACGTACTCGCAGGCCGACATCACGAAGGCCGCCGACCTGCAGAAGCTGCTCGACGACGCCGAGGGCCGACCGGCCCTGTACTTCGCGGTTCCCCCGGCGGTGACCGAGAAGGCCTGCCTCGCGCTCAGCGATGTCACGATCCCCGAGGGCACGATCCTCGCCCTCGAGAAGCCGTTCGGTACCGACGAGGCCAGCGCCCACACGCTCAACAAGCAACTGGCGACCCTCGTGCCCGAAGACCAGGTCTTCCGCATCGACCACTTCCTGGGCCGTTCCACGGTGCTGAACCTCCTGGGCACGCGCTTCGCGAACCGCATCGTCGAGAGCGTCTGGTCGGCCGACGACATCGCCTCGATCCGCATCGACTTCCCCGAGGCCCTCGGCCTCGAGGGCCGCGCCGGTTACTACGATGCGGCCGGCGCCCTGGTCGACATGATCCAGAGCCACCTCCTGCAGGTGATGGCCTTCGTCACGATGGAGCCGCCGGCATCCCTCGATCAACTCGATCTGCGCGATGCGACCTCGGCGGTCCTGCGGGCCACGCACGTGAAGGACGACGATCCGGTCGCGAACTCGCGCCGCGCGCGCTACACCGCGGGAGACGTGGGCGATCGTCACTTCTCGTCGTATGTCGACGAGCCCGGGGTCGACGCCTCGCGTGGCACCGAGACGCTCGCCGAGATGACCGCCGAGGTGCGCACCGCCCGCTGGCAGGGCGTCCCGATCCTGCTGCGCTCGGGCAAGGCGCTCGGCGCGGGAGACCCCGCGGTGACGGTGACGTTCAAGCCCGTGCGCCACCTTCCCGACGGGTTCATCGGAGAGAGCGAGCCCTCCGAGATGGTGTTCTCGCTGGGTCCCGACACGATCAGCCTCGGCCTCAACATCAACGGTGCCGACGACCCCCTCGATCTCGAGCGCGTGAACCTTTCCGCGCACCTCGGCGAGGGCGCCCTCAAGGCCTACGGCGAAGTGCTCTCGGGCATCCTCGACGGCGACGCCATGCTGGCCGTCCGCGGTGACGCGGCCGAGCAGTGTTGGCGAATCGTGCAGCCGGTCATCGACGCGTGGCGCAAGAACGAGGTGCCCCTCGACGAGTACCCGGCGGGGACCGCAGGGCCATCCTCCTGGAACGACTGATCACTTCCCCGGCACGCGGCGGTCACCCGGGGTCGCCGGCCGCGAGTCGGTCGCTCATCAGAGACGCATAAGTTCACACGGGAACACCTCGCCGCGCGTCGGCGTTCAATGGTGCGGGTCAACGGCGTCCCGGATCAGTCCCCGTTCTCAGGAGTTCTCATGTCTCTCACCCTCGACCGCACCGCCCCCACCGACGCCCCCATCCTCGACGTCCTCGCCGAGCGGTGGAGCACCCGGGTCTTCGACCCCGAGACGCCGATCGACGAGGCCGCCCTGCGCTCCGCCCTCGAGGCCGCCCGCTGGGCTCCCTCGGGCATGAACTTCCAGCCGTGGCGTTTCATCGTCGCGCGCCGCGGCACCGCCGCGCACAAGAAGGTCGTCTCCGCCCTCATGGGCTTCAACCAGGCGTGGGCTCCCGCCGCCGGCGCCCTGCTCGTCGTGCTCGCCGAAACCGAGACCGAAGACGGCGAGGCGCGCACCTGGGCTCAGTACGACAGCGGCCAGGCCGCCGCCCACTTCACCGTGCAGGCGCACGCCGAGGGCCTCGCGACCCACCAGATGGGCGGATTCGTGGCCGACGATCTGCGCGCCGCCTTCGACATCGACGCCCGCTTCACCCCCGTGACCGTCATCGCGGTCGGCGCCCTGGGCGACATCGACGCGGCCGAAGAGGGCCTGCGTCAGCGCGAGCTCGCTCCGCGCCAGCGCCGCTCGGTGGAGGAGTCGCTGCTCGTCGACGACTGAGCCCCGGCATCCGTCCCCACTCCACCCGATAAACGCCCGCTGCACTCGGAAACGCTCTCGGAGAGCGTTTCCCCGTGCAGCGGGCGTTTATCGGCAGGGGGCGGGGCGCGCCGGCGGGAGTCGCGCACACGGAAGGGGGATGCCGCGCACAGCGCGTGGCATCCCCCTTCTTGTCGCCGCTACTCGACGATCTCCGCCTCGATCACGTCGTCGTCGCCCGACTCCGGCTGCGCCGGCCCGGTGCTCACGAGCACGAGCGAGTCGCCGTCGCTCGCCACATCGACCCGCACGACATCGCCGTCGCGGACCGAGCCGGCCAGGATCGCCATCGCGAGGCGGTTCTGGATCTCGGTCTGGATGAGCCGGCGCAGCGGCCGGGCGCCGTACACCGGGTCGTATCCGCGCTCGGACAGCCACGACCGGGCGTCGGGGGTGACCGCCAGGCTCAGTCGGCGCTCGCGAAGACGCTTGTGCAACGCGTCGACCGCGAGTTCGACGATCTGCGCGAGGTCGTCCTGGCTCAGCGCCTGGAAGATCACGATGTCGTCGAGTCGGTTCACGAATTCCGGCTTGAACGCCTGGCGGACGAGCGCCTGCACCTGCTCGCGCTTGGTCTCCATCGACAGGGTCGGGTCGATGAGGATGGGCGACCCCAGGTTCGAGGTGAGCACCAGGATGACGTTCGTGAAATCGACCGTTCGCCCCTGACCGTCGGTGAGACGCCCGTCGTCCATCACCTGCAGCAGCACGTCGAAGACCTCGGGGTGTGCCTTTTCGACCTCGTCGAGCAGCACGACGGAATAGGGTCGACGACGCACTGCCTCGGTCAGCTGACCGCCCTGCTCGTAGCCGATGTAGCCCGGAGGAGCACCGACCAGCCGCGAGACGGAGTGCTTCTCGCCGTACTCCGACATGTCGATGCGGACCATGGCGTGCTCGTCGTCGAAGAGGAAGTCGGCGAGCGACTTCGCCAGCTCCGTCTTGCCGACGCCGGTCGGGCCGAGGAACAGGAACGATCCGACCGGCCGGTGCGGGTCGCTGATGCCCGCGCGCGAGCGTCGAACGGCGTCGGACACCGCCTTCACGGCATCCCGCTGCCCGATCAGGCGCTTGCCGAGCTCGCGCTCGAGGTTGAGGAGCTTCTCGGTCTCCCCCTGCAGCAGGCGCCCGACCGGAATGCCCGTCCACGCCGCGATGACCGCCGCGATGTCTTCGTCGGTGACCTGCTCGTTCACCATGCGGTCCCCCGCGGGCTCTTCGCGCTCAGCGGCCATGAGTTCACGCTCGAGGGCCGGGATCTCGGCGTACAGCAGTCGCGATGCCCGCTCGAGGTTGCCCTCGCGCTGCGCACGCTCGGCGTCGACGCGAGCGGCATCCAATCGGGTCTTGAGATCACCGACGCGGTTGAGCGAGGCGCGCTCGCGCTCCCACCGCGCCTGGAGGTCGTCGAGCTTGGCCTGCTCGGCGCCGAGAGTTTCGCGAAGGGTCGCGAGGCGCTCCTTCGAAGCGTCGTCCTTCTCCTTCTTCAGCGCGAGCTCTTCGAGCTTGAGGCGGTCGACGTGGCGGCGCAGCTCGTCGATCTCGAGAGGAGCCGAATCGATCTCCATGCGGAGGCGCGATGCCGCTTCGTCGATCAGGTCGATCGCCTTGTCGGGCAGCTGACGTGCCGGGATGTAGCGGTTGGACAGCGCGGCGGCGGCGACCAGGGCGGCATCCGCGATCGCGACCTTATGGTGCGCCTCGTAGCGCTCCTTCAATCCGCGCAGGATCGCCACCGTGTCTTCCACCGTGGGCTCGCCGACGTACACCTGCTGGAAGCGGCGCTCGAGGGCGGCGTCCTTCTCGATGAACTCGCGGTACTCGTCCAGCGTCGTGGCGCCGATGAGCCGCAGCTCGCCGCGAGCGAGCATGGGCTTGAGCATGTTCGAGGCCGCGACCGAGCCCTCGCCGCCACCCGCGCCCATGAGCACGTGCAGCTCGTCGATGAACGTGATGACGCGTCCGTCGGACTCGGTGATCTCTTTGAGAACGCTCTTCAGGCGCTCCTCGAACTGGCCGCGGTACATCGCGCCGGCGACGAGGGCCGAGATGTCGAGCGAGACGAGCTCTTTGTCCTTGAGGCTCTCGGCGACGTCACCCGCGACGATGCGCTGGGCGAGGCCCTCGACGACGGCGGTCTTGCCGACGCCGGGTTCACCGATGAGCACGGGGTTGTTCTTGGTGCGCCTGGTGAGCACCTGGCTGACGCGGCGGATCTCGCCGTCACGCCCGATGACGGGGTCGAGCTTGCCCTGGCGGGCCCGGTCGGTGAGGTTGATGCCGAACTGCTCGAGGGCGCTGCGCGCGTCCTCCTGCCCCGGCTGTTGTGTGGCATTCATGTGTTCTCCTGAAGTCTGTTCGCAAAGTTGAGTTGCGTTGGCTCAACTTTAGCAGTGGCCGGGGCGCGCGGCAATGGGCACCGGGCGGCCCGGGGCGTCCGGTTACCCGCCGGGGGCGCCGAGATCACGTGATCTGGGCGAGATGACCCGCCGCAGCGCGCGAGGTCGACGAGATCACGTGAACTGGGCGAGATGACCCGCTACAGCGGGCGCGGTGGGCGAGATCACGTGATCTTAGCGGAGGCTCGGGACGCGGTCGGCCGCACGTCAGGCGGGGATCGGCTCCGCGATCTGCGCGGGAAGATCGACCCCGGATGCCGTTTCCCCCGCACACGAGAAGCGCGCGCGGTAGGCGGTCGGGGTGAGGCCCATCGTCCGAGCGAAGTTCTGCCGCAGCACCGCGGCCGACCCGAACCCGCACTCCGCCGCGACGCGGTCGAGACCGAGGTCGGTCTCCTCGAGCAGACGCTGCGCGTGCAGCAGGCGCTGACGTGCGAGCCAGGCCGCCGGAGTCACACCCAGGTCCGCCTTGAAGCGGCGCGCGAAGGTGCGCGGCGACATGTGCGCGCGAGCGGCGAGACGGTCGACCGAGAGGTCGGCATCCAGGTTCTGCAGCATCCACTCGGTGACCGGGGCGAGCGAGAGCGAGGAGTCGATCGGGATCGGCGAGGCGATGAACTGCGCCTGACCGCCGTCGCGCTGCGGAGCCACGACCATGCGCCGGGCGATGCGGTTGGCGAGCTCGGACCCGAGCTCCTGCCGCAGCAGATGCAGGCACGCGTCGAGGCCCGCGGCGGTGCCGGCGCTGGTGATGATGTTGCCCGACTGCACGTAGAGCACGTCGGGGTCGACCTCGATCTCCGGGTACATCCGCGACATGACGTCGGCGTATCGCCAGTGGGTGGTCGCCCGCTTTCCGTCGAGGACGCCCGCCGCCGCAAGGACGAACGACCCGCTGCACACGCTCAGCAGCCAGGCGCCGCGGGCGTGCGCGGCCCGCACCACCTCTATCACGCGGGGGTCCACGGCATCCCACTGCTTTCTCGGAATCGGCGCGAGCACGAGGATGTCGACGTCGGCGGCGGCCTCGAGCCCATGCTCGACGTTCACCGAGAACCCGATGTTCGCGGGGACGACGCCGGGGTCGGGGGCGACGATGCGGAAATCGAAGTTGGGGATGCCCTCATCACTGCGGTCGAGACCGAACGCCTCGCATGCCAAGCCGAACTCGAACGGGGCGAAGCCCGACTGGATGACGACGGCGACCGAGCGCATGGGATCCTCCGGCATGGCAGAAATCTGATGTAGTGCGTCCATCATGCCACTCGTGACCGGATTGCTCCAGTCGTAGCTTTTCGGACATGGCTTACTTCATCGCTCTCGGCATCCTGTCCCTGGTCGGCATCGTCGGAACCGTCTGGCTCGTCCGCACCGACGGCTACGGCCGCGTCCGCACCGACCACTCCCGAGGCGCGCCGGACCGGGCGGGACGCCCGGCGGCTCAGCGGTCGGCGGCTCAGCGCCCCGCAGCGACCGCCCGCGCGTACACGTCGACCATCGCGGCCGTGCGCGAGGACTGGCGGAACCGCTCCGCGATCGACGGGTCGGGGATGACCGGGGTGCCGGCGGCGATGTCGGCGGCGGAACGGCGGAGCGCTTCCGCGAGCGCCGGGATCGTGGCATCCGGAACCGTCCAGATGCCCGAGCCGAGCTCGGCCGCGATATCCGGGTCGCTCACCACCGCGGGCGTCCCGAGCGAAGCCGCCTCAAACACCGTCATCCCCTGCGTCTCGAATCCGATCGAGGTCTGCACGACGGCGTCGGCATCGGCGAGGCGCCGGAGCGTCTCGGCATAGGGCAAGCGCCCCGAGAAGATCACGGACGCCGTCGGCGACGACCGCTCGACCAGACGACGCGCGGCGCGCAGCTGCGCCCCGCCTCCGACTATCTCGACCTCGGCGTCGATGCCCGAGGCGATGACCGCCTCGAGGAACGGCAGCAGGCGCTTTTCGGGACTCATGCGACCGAGCCAGATGAAACGCGGGCGGCCCGGGCGGCGCTCCGAGGTCTCGGCACGCAACGCCGCGTCGAGCACGTCGTCGTCGATACCGTTCCAGATCACATCGACCGAGGGGGCCACCCCGTGGTCTTCGAGGCGCCGGGCGAAGTGGCCCGAGGGGGCCGTCACCGCGCGCGAGAGACGGGCCAGCCGGCGCAGGAACGCCCAGCCGTCGGCGCGGCTGCGGGCTGCCGCCGTCGCGGAACTCGCAGAATCGCGCCGATCTCGCATCGATCCGCCCGACATCTGCGAGCTCGGTGCGTTTTTGCGGGGTTCGGCGCCGGCGGGCGCCCCGCCCGGCAGCGCCCGCCGCGCCCACGCGTTGAGCGCGCGGAGCACGAGCCCCGGGAACGGCGCCGTCGCCTCGATCCCCACGTCGACGCGGTTGTGCATCGTGTGCACGACCGGAAGCCCGTGACGCGCGGCGTAGCGGTGGCCGATGAACGCGCCCCAGAAGTCGGCCTGCACGTGCACGACGTCGACGGGGAGTCGCGCGCCCATCTCGGCATCCAGGAATCTGTCCGTCCGCGCGCCCGGCCACGACAGCGCGTATTCGCGATCGGGGGTGATCGCGATCGAGGGGAGGTCGAGGTACGCCGGGTCGTCCGGTGCGTCGCGATGCAGGCGGGGCGCCACCACGGTGACGACATGACCCGCACGCTCGAGGAAGCGCTTCTGCAGCCGCATCGACACCTGCGCGCCGCCGAGTGACTCGAGGTGCTGGTCGGCGAACATCACGACGTGCACGGGATCACTCCGGCAGGGGCCGACCGCGGTACAGCGCCTCGAAGGTGTCGAGCGTTCGATTGATGTCGTGCACGGCGACCGCGTCGAGAGAGGCCTGCTGCATGCGCGTCCGCTCGTCGGGCGCGGCGGAGAGCACGTCGGTCAGACGCGCGGCGAGCTCTTCGGCGTTGCCGGGCTCGAAGAGGTAGCCGTTCTCCCCCTCGTGCACGAGGTGCGGCAGTGCCACGGCGTTCGCGGCGACGATCGGCAGACCGGATGCCATGGCCTCCATCGTCGCGATCGACTGCAGCTCCGCGATGGACGCGATGGCGAAGACGCTGGCCCGCGAGTAGAGCGTGCGCAGGTCTTCCTCCGACGCGTGGCCGTGGAACGTCACGCGCGACGCGACCCCGAGCTGTTGCGCGAGGGCCTCGAGCTTGGCGCGCTGGTCGCCGCCGCCCACGACGTCGAAGGTGACCTGGAGCGCGGGATCGAGCTGCGACAAGGCCCGGAGGACGACGTCGATGTGCTTCTCGGTGGTCAGACGCCCCACGAACAGGATGCGGTTCGCGTCGCGCGGAGTCAGATCGGGGCAGTAGTTCGAGCGGTCGATACCGCACGAGATCGGGATCACGCCCGAGATGTCGATCGTCGACTCGAGGAAGTCGGCCGCCTTGCGCGTAGGCGTGGTGACGGCGCGCGTCATCTTGAACGTGCGCTCGGCGTCGGCCCACGCGAGCTTGACGAAAATGCGGTCGAGGAAGTCGGGGAGGGTGGTGAAGTCGAGGATGTTCTCGGCCATCACATGGTTCGTCGCCACGACCGGGATGCCACGCTTTCGCGCCTCGCGGGCCAGACCGCGCCCGATGATGATGTGCGACTGGATGTGCACGACGTCGGGCTTGATCTCGTCGAGCAGGATGCGGGCGTAGTGCTTCGAACGCCAGGGGAAGACGAACGTCAGCCAGTCGTGCGGGAGGAAACGGTGCGACGGTAGGCGGTGCACGGTCATCGGCTGATCTTCGATGACCTCGGTCCCGGTGCCGTCTTCGCCCCGGCCTGCGCTGGGAGCCGCGACATGGACGTCGTGCCCGCGGGCGACGAGACCGGCGGCGAGGCGCTCGGCGAAGCGGGCGGCGCCGTTGACGTGCGGGAGGAACGTGTCGGCACCGATGAGGATGCGCAGCGGACGATCGGCGGCGGGCGCGGGAGTGTCGGCGGGCGTCGCAGGAGTGGTCACGAGGGGTGAGGCCTATCTATGCGGCGGACGGGTCGCACGGTGCGGGGTGTTGCGCGGTCCACCCTACCCGAGCGGGTTCAGCACTCCCCGGAGCCGTGCACAGGGTGGGCTGCCGCCGGGCGCGGCGGCGCGTCGGGGGTGAGGACGCGGGGGCGGGGCGCGGCGCGGGGCGGGGCAAGGCCCCTCCCGCGAGACGACGCCCGCCCGGCGCGGAGCCGAGTGGGCGTCGATGCGGGGCGAGCGGGCGGTCAGCCCTCGTCGCCGGCGCGCCGGTCGGGCGCGGGCACGCCCTGCGCCGGACGCGGCGGGCCGTCGGTGCCCGCTGCGGCGGAGACCTCGGATGCCGCGGCCGCCATCGCCGAGACCACGACGGCGTCGTCGGTCGCCGGTGCGCGCTGAGGCTCGACCTCGACCGGGGCCTCCGCCTGCGCGGGGTCGAGGTCGGTCGTGGCTTGCTCGAACTGCGACCGGTAGAGGCGGTAGTAAGCCCCCTCGGTGGCGATGAGCTCGTCGTGCGTGCCCTTCTCGACGATGTCGCCGTGCTCCATCACGAGGATGAGGTCGGCATCGCGGATCGTCGACAGGCGGTGCGCGATCACGAACGAGGTGCGCCCTTCGCGCAGCGCCGCCATCGCCTGCTGCAGCAGCAGCTCGGTGCGGGTGTCGACCGAGGAGGTCGCCTCGTCGAGGATCAGCACCGAGGGTCGCGCGACGAAGGCGCGGGCGATCGTGATGAGCTGCTTCTCGCCCGCCGAGACGTTCGCGGCGTCTTCGTCGAGCACGGTGTCGTAGCCCTCGGGGAGCGAGTGCACGAACTGGTCGACGCGGGTCGCCACGGCGGCCTCGTGGATCTCGTCGTCGGTCGCGCTCTCGCGGCCGTAGCGGATATTGTCGCGGATGGATCCGGCGAACAGCCACGGGTCCTGCAGCACCATGCCGGTGCGCGAGCGGACGTCGTCGCGTCGGAGTTCGGCGATGTCCTGCCCGTCGAGCAGGATGCGCCCACCGTCGAGCTCGTAGAACCGCATGATGAGGTTCACCAGAGTGGTCTTGCCCGCACCCGTCGGGCCGACGATCGCCACGGTCTGCCCGGGCTCCACCCGGAACGACAGGTCGGTGATCAGCGGCCGCTCGGGCGTGTACGAGAAACGGACGTTCTGGAACTCGATGACACCGCGCCCGTCGACGTGGGCGGGGGCGTCCGCGGCATCCGGGTCCTGCTCGTCGGCGTCGAGCAGCGCGAACACGCGCTCGGCCGAGGCGGTGCCCGACTGCACGACCGCCGCCATGCCGCCCAGCTGCGACAGCGGCTGCGTGAACTGCTGCGAGTACTGGATGAACGCCTGGACGTCGCCGAGACGGATCTGTCCACCGGCCACCATCAGTCCACCGAGCACGGCGATGCCGACATAGGTGAGGTTTCCGACGAACATCATGCCCGGCATGATCATGCCGGAGAGGAACTGCGCCTTGAAGCTCGCTTGGAACAGCTCCTCGTTCTCGGCCTCGAACTTCTCGCGGGCGTCTTTCTCGCGTCCGTAGACCTTGACGAGGGCGTGACCCGAGAACGACTCCTCGACGCGGGCGTTGAGACGGCCGACCTTCTTCCACTGCTCGCCGAAGGCCTTCTGAGACTTCGGACCGATGACGCCGAAGATGACCGCCATGAGCGGCAGCGAGACGAGGGCGACGAGGGCGAGCTGCCACGAGATGGTGAACATCATGATCAGCACGCCCACGACGGTCAGGACCGAGGTGAGCGCACTCGACAGCGACTGCTGCATCGTCTGTGTGATGTTGTCGATGTCGTTGGTCACGCGGGAGATGAGTTCTCCGCGTTGGACCTTGTCGAAGTACGACAGCGGGAGGCGGTTGATCTTCGCCTCGACGTCTTCGCGCAGACGCCACATCGTGCGCACCATGATGACGTTGATGACGTAGCCCTGGATCCACGACAGCAGCGATGAGCCGACGTAGATCGCGAGCACCGTCACGATCACGAGGCGCAACGCGTCGAAGTCGACGCCGGCGCCCACGGAGAAGTTGTTCATCGCGCCGACGATGTTGGCGATGTCGTTCTGACCCGCAGCCCGCAACGCGTCGACGACCTCGGCCTGCGAGGTGCCGGCGGGGAACTGCTGCGCGAGTCCCTTCGAGACCACGCCCTCGAAGATGATGTTTGTCGCGTCCCCGAGCACGCGCGGGGCGAGGACGGCCAGCACGACGCCGACGGCGCCGAGGATCGACACGAAGACGAAGGCCGCGGCGTAGGGCTTGAGCAGGCCGATGAGGCGCCGGAAGCTCGGCCCGAAGTTCGACGCCTTCCCGGGCGCGACGCTGTCCCAGCTCCCGGAGTTCAGGCGCGCCTGCTCGGCGAGCTCGGCCTCGGCGCGTTCTTCTTCGGTGAGGGTGTCGGGAGCGCTCATGCCTCGACCCCCAGCTGCGACTCGACGATCTCACGGTAGGTGGCGCTCGTGGCGAGTAGCTCGTCGTGCGTGCCGAGACCGGCCATGCGCCCGTCTTCGAGCACCACGATGCGGTCGGCGCCGGTGATGGTCGACACGCGCTGGGCCACGACGATCTTCGTCACCTCGGGCAGCTCCTTCCACAGCGCTTGTCGCAACCGGGCGTCGGTGCTCAGGTCGAGTGCCGAGAACGAGTCGTCGAAGACGAGCGCCGCCGGGCGGTGCACGATGGCCCGCGCGATGGCGAGACGCTGACGCTGCCCTCCCGACACGTTCGTACCGCCCTGCGCGATGCGCCCCTCGAGTTGACCGTCCATCACCTCGACGAAGTCGCGGCCCTGAGCGATCTCGAGGGCTCGCCACAACTCGTCGTCCGTGGCCTCTTCGCGCCCGAACCGCAGGTTGGACGCGACCGTACCGCTGAAGAGGAAGGGCCGCTGCGGAACGAGGCCGATGCTCTTCCACAGCACGTCGAGGTCGGCGTCGCGGACATCGACGCCGCCGACCCGCACGGCACCGGAGGTCACGTCGAACAGGCGGGGGATGAGCGAGACGAGCGTCGTCTTGCCCGCGCCCGTGGAGCCTACGATCGCGACCGTCTCGCCGGGGCGGGCGGTGAAGCTGATGCCCGACACGACGGGCGAATCGGCGCCGGGGTAGGCGAACGCGACGTCGTCGAATTCGATCGCCCCGGGCTCGGGCAGGCGCTCGACGGGGTTCGCCGGCCGCTCGAGGGTCGAGCGGCTGTCGAGCACCTCGCCGATGCGCTCGGCCGACACGGCGGCACGCGGGATCATGACCGTCATGAAGCTCGCCATGAGCACGCCGCCGAGGATCTGTGCGACGTACTGGATGAAGGCGAACAGGGTGCCGATCTCGACCCCGCCGGCGTCGACCTGGATGCCGCCGAACCAGATGACGCCCACGACCGTGACGTTGAGCACGAGCATCGCGAGCGGGAACAGCAGGACGAACAGCGAACCGACCTTGCGCCCGACCACCAGGATGTCGGTGTTCGCCCCGCGGAAGCGCTCTTCTTCGATGCGCTCGCGGACGAAGGCCCGGACGACGCGAACGCCCGTGAGCTGCTCGCGCATGACGCGGTTCACGGCGTCGAGCTTGGTCTGATAGCTGCGGAACAGCGGCACCATGCGCGCGATGATCAACCCGGCCAGTACCAGCAGGACGGGCACCGACACCGCGATGAGCCAGCTGAGTCCGACGTCTTGCTGCAGCGCCATGATGATGCCGCCGATGGCCAGCAGCGGAGCGCTGACCAGCATGGTGGCGCCCATCATCGCGAGCATCTGCACCTGCTGCACATCGTTGGTGTTGCGCGTGATGAGCGAGCCCGCACCGAACTGCGACAGCTCGCGCTCGGAGAAGCCGCTCACGCGTTCGAAGACGTCGAGGCGGATGTCGCGGCCGGCGGCCATCGCGGCGCGCGCGGCGAAGTACGTCGCGATGACGGAGGCCACGATCTGCCCGAGCGAGATCACGAGCATGAGCCCGCCCTGCGACCAGATGAAGCCCGTGTCGCCGCGGGCGACGCCGAGGTTGATGATGTCGGCGTTGAGGCGCGGAAGGTACAGCGTCGCGATCGCAGACGCGGCCTGGAAGACGAGGATCGCGACCAGGAGCCAGCGATAGCGCGAGAGGTAGCGGATGAGGATTTTGCCGAGCACGAAGCCCTCCGAGAATTCGACGCGGTCGCGATGACCGCTGGACACAGCCTGGCACCGACCTCCGACATCGGCCACCCGATCGGGCATGGGAGCGTTCTCCCGTCGCGAACGCCGGGGTTCGGCATCCCTCTTCTGAGGGCCGGATCGTAGGCTGATCGCATGTCCCGACTGCAGGCCGACGCCCCCGCCGACCGCTGGGTGCCCGTGACGGGTTCCCTCGGACTCCGTGGCCGCCGCCACCGCAAGGCCGCGATCGGCATGCTGCTGAGCCAGGCCAATCAGGCGGCGGGCGCCGCCCCGAGACCCGGGGGCGGCGCGTTCGCGTGGATCCTCAGCCAGGCCGCTCCGCTGCTCATGCGCCGCGCGGCCGGGCGCGTGCTCGTCTGGGTCTGGAAGAGCGACCCCGAGCTGCTCGTCGTCATGGCTCAGCTCCAGGAGGCCACGCCGCAGCTGCGCACCGCGCGGGCGATGATGCCGATGGAGTACGACGACACCGAGTCGTTCCGGAACCCCTACCTGGGGGTCGGGGAGAAGCTCGCGATGCCCCTGCCGAGCGACGCGAAGACCCCGCCCTTCGCGACCTACACGTGGGACACGGGCTCGCACTTCGTCACCGTCACGGCGGTCTGCTCCGACCGCGAACGGTTCGGCACGGTTATTTCCGCGGTCGACGAGGTGGCCCGCACGATCCGAGTGGTCGACGACCTGAAGCTCGGCGAATCGCCGACGGTGCTGCGGCTCGACCCGGCCTGACGCGCCGCGCCGTCACGAGGACAGGAGGCGGGTCGAGAACAGCGCATTCGCGGCGTCATCGCCCTGTTTGCGTCGCGCGCCCTGTTTTCATAACCCGGCGGGACCGTCGACGTCGGCTGAGGACTCGCGACGAGGCGAGCAGATCAGTCGTCGTGGATGTCGCGCGGCCGCCACAGCACGATGTCGGTGGCGCGGCGCACGCGAGCCCCGTGGCGCAGCGTCACGACCGAACCGGTGGCGCCTGCCGCGAAGACCCGGGCTCCGGGCCGGGACTGCCGCTCGACGGTGAGCTGCCGCTCGAGGTCGTTCACGCGGCGTGCGAGCTCGTGCACCCGTTCCTCGAGTGCGAGCAGGCGGGCGATCGCCGGCAGGCTCATGCCCTCACCCGACAGGCGAGCGACCTCGCGCAGCTGCTGCACGTGGCGGCTCGAGTAGCGCCGTGAACCGCCCTGCGTGCGCGCGGGCACGACGAGGCCGAGCCGGTCGTACTGCCGCAGCGTCTGCGGGTGCATGTTCGACAGCTCGGCGGCGGCGGCGATGGCGAAGATCGGGGCGTCTTCGTCGATCTCTCTCTCGGACACGTCTTCACCTCTTCTCGTCGTGCCGGGTGCGGCGCCCGGGTTCTCGGCATCCTGTCGTATCGGATGCCGAGAACCTCGGCGACGCGCGTGTATTTATCGCGCCTTGGACATCAGGTCGGCGCGGGGGTTCTCTTTCGGTTCGAGCGCGTGGAAGCGCTCGAGGGCTTCGCGCGCGGCGTCGTCCAGGTGCGCGGGGACGGCGACCTGGACCTCGGCGAGCAGGTCGCCGGCGCCCTTCGTGGTCGAGATCCCCCGGCCCTTGACGCGCAGAACGCGGCCGGACGGGGTGCCGGGAGCGACGCGCAGGCGGACGGGGTCGCCGCCCAGCGTCGGGACCTCGATGGTCGCACCGAGAGCCGCCTCGGTGAAGGTGACCGGCACCGTGAGGCGGAGGTTGAGCCCGTCTCTCGTGAACACCGGGTGCGGGCGCACCGCGACCGTCACGACGATGTCGCCGCTCTCGCCACCGTCAGGGGACTTGCGTCCTCGACCTCGCAGGCGGATCTTCTGCCCGTCGGAGACTCCGGCGGGGATCTTCACCTTGAAGGGGACGTTGTCCTCCCCCGCGAGGGTGATGGTCTCGCCCTTGACCGCGGTGATGAAGTCGAGCGTCGTGCGCGCGGTGACGTCGGCGCCCTTCTGCGGACCGCCGAAGCCGCGGAACCCTCCCGTCGTCTGACCGAACCGGCCGGAGCCGAAGCCGCCGCCCTGCTGGTCGAACATCGTGAAGAAGTCGTCGAAGCCGCCCTGGGGCTGTCCGCGCCCTTGACCGAATCGGCTGAAGACGTCGTCGAAGCCCCCGCCGCCCCCGGCCCCGGGAGCCGAGAAGCGCGCCCCCGAGCCCATGGCCCGGATCTGGTCGTACTCCTCGCGCTGCTCGGGATCGTTGAGCACCGAGTAGGCCTCGCTGATCTCCTTGAACTTCGCCTCGGCCTTCGCGTCTCCCGGGTTCGAGTCGGGGTGGTACTGGCGCGCGAGCTTGCGGTACGTCTTCTTCAGATCGGCAGCGCTGACGCCCTTGTCGACACCGAGGACCTTGTAGAAGTCCTTGTCGAACCAGTCCTGACTCGCCATGCGTCCTCCTCTTAGGCCGGCACGGCGACGACGACCTTGGCCGGTCGCAGTTCGACCGAACCGAGGCGGTAGCCGACCTCGACGACCTCAAGGATCGTCGTCTCGGTCACGCCCGGAGTCGGAGCCTGGAAGATCGCCTCGTGCTGCTGCGGGTCGAAGACGTCGCCCACGGCGCCGTACGAGACCACCCCGAGGCGCTCGGCCACGGCGCGCACCTTGTCGCCGATCGCGGCGAGGGGGCTGCCCTCGACGAGGTCGCCGTGCTTGGCGGCGCGGTCGAGGTCGTCCATGACGGGTAGCAGACCCTTCACGGCCTCGCCCTTGGCCCGCTCGATTTCGCGCTCGCGCTGCTCCTCGGTGCGCCGACGGTAGTTGGCGTACTCGGCCTGGAGGCGCTTGAGGTCGATCAGCAGCGAGGCCTCGCGGTCGGAACCGGCGTCTTCTGCTGCAGCCTCGGGAGTCTGCTCGGCGCCGAGGATGTCGTCGATGGTGAACTCGTCGGCATCCGGCTGGTCACCCGACGGCGCGGGGCCGGAGGTGTTCTCCTCCGGCCCCGTCTCGTCAGGACCGGCGCCCGAGCCCGTGGGCTGTTCGTCGTCCTTGTGTGCCATGTTCTCTGCTTACTTCTTGTTCTCGTCGGTCGGCTCGTCGTCGACGACCTCGGCGTCGATGACGTCTTCCTCGGGGTTCGGCGTCTCGCCGTTGCCGGGCTGACCCACGTTGGGGTCGGCGGGCTCACCGGCGGCCTGCGAGGAGGCGTAGATGGCCTCGCCGAGCTTGCCCTGGCTGGCGTTCAGCTTGTCGAACGCGGTCTTGACCGCGTCGTCGTCGTCGCCGGCGAGAGCCGTCTTGAGCGCGTCGACATCGCCCTGCACCTCGGTCTTGACCTCGGCGGGGAGCTTGTCGTCGTTCTCCTTGATCAGCTTCTCGATCGAGTACGACAGGGTCTCGGCCTGGTTGCGGGTCTCGGCGGACTCGCGGCGCTTCTTGTCTTCCGCCGCGTTCTCCTCGGCCTCGCGCACCATGCGCTCGATGTCCTCCTTGGGCAGCGACGAGCCGCCCGTGATGGTCATCGACTGCTCCTTGCCGGTGCCCTTGTCCTTCGCCGAGACGTGCACGATGCCGTTCGCGTCGATGTCGAAGGTGACCTCCACCTGCGGGATGCCGCGAGGAGCCGGGGCGATGCCGGTGAGCTCGAAGGTGCCGAGCGGCTTGTTGTCGCGGGTGAACTCGCGCTCGCCCTGGAAGACCTGGATCGCGACCGACGGCTGGTTGTCGTCGGCGGTGGTGAAGGTCTCGCTGCGCTTGGTCGGAATGGCCGTGTTGCGCTCGATGAGCTTGGTCATGATGCCGCCCTTGGTCTCGATACCGAGGCTCAGGGGGGTGACGTCGATGAGCAGGACGTCCTTGCGCTCGCCCTTGAGGACACCGGCCTGCAGGGCTGCGCCCACGGCCACGACCTCGTCGGGGTTCACGCCCTTGTTGGCATCCTTACCCGTCTCCTTCTTGACGAGCTCGGCGACCGCGGGCATGCGGGTCGAGCCGCCGACGAGCACCACGTGGGCGATGTCGTCGACCTTGACGCCGGCCTCGCGGATGACGTCGGAGAAGGGCTTGCGGGTGCGGTCGAGGAGGTCCTTGGTGAGGTCCTCGAACTTGGCGCGCGTGAGAGTCTCGCTGAGCGAGACGGGGCCCGAGTCGGTGAGCGACAGGTAGGGCAGGTTGATGCTGGTCGAGGTCGAGCTCGACAGCTCCTTCTTTGCCTGCTCGGCCGCTTCCTTCAGACGCTGCAACGCGATCTTGTCGCCCGAGACGTCCACACCGGTGGTGTCCTTGAACTGCTTGATGAGGTAGTCGACGACGCGCTGGTCCCAGTCGTCACCACCGAGGCGGTTGTCACCGGAGGTGGCGCGCACCTGGATGGTGGAGAAGTCGTCGTCCTTGCCCACCTCGAGCAGCGAGACGTCGAAGGTTCCGCCACCGAGGTCGAAGACGAGGATGAGCTCGTCTTCCTTGCCCTTGTCGAGGCCGTAGGCCAGGGCCGCGGCGGTGGGCTCGTTGATGATGCGCAGAACGTTGAGGCCCGCGATCTCGCCGGCCTCCTTCGTGGCCTGACGCTCGGCGTCGTTGAAGTACGCGGGCACCGTGATGACCGCGTCGGTCACGCTGTCGCCCAGGTACTCCTCCGCGTCGCGCTTGAGCTTCTGGAGAATGCGGGCCGAGATCTCCTGCGGCGTCCACTTCTTGCCGTCGACGTCGAAGCTCCAGGTGGTGCCCATGTGGCGCTTGACGCTCGAGATGGTGCGGTCGACGTTCGTGACGGCCTGGCGCTTGGCGGTCTCGCCGACGAGCACCTCGCCGTCCTTCGTGTAGGCGACGACCGAGGGGGTCGTGCGGAAACCCTCGGCGTTGGCGATGACCTTGGGCTCGCCACCCTCGAGCACGCTCACGACGGAGTTGGTCGTACCGAGGTCGATTCCCACTGCACGGGGCATATGTGTCTCCTTGCTTGTGAGCGCGGCCGTTGCCGCACTCGGGGTTCTGGTGAAAGTCTCTGCGCGGGTTGAGCCGCGGTGACTCAAGGTTATCGGAGCCCGTTCACGAGGTCAAGGTGACTTGATATGAATTGGCTCAACTTCCGGATGCCGCGGGCGCAAGCGATCGTGACGCGATGCGGGTCGCAGAGCATCGGCATCCGGATGCCACCGGTCGCGGTCGCACGAGGCGCCGCGGGCGCGCCGCCGGTCGGATCCCTCGGTTCGGGGCGGAATCCGTCGTTCGGGGCGGCATTCTCGCGCCCCGAACGACGGGATCCGCCCCGAACGGTACGGGCTCACCGTCCCCCGTGGCCCCGGGGTCACGGTCCCCACCCCGGGGCCACGAGTCACGCCCCACAAATCCCAGCGACAGGTCCACACACCCCGGGGCCGCGGATCACGCCCCAGAAATCCAACGACCGGCTCCGATACCCCGGGGCGGCTCCTACCGGCCCGGGGCCACGTTCCCCGCCCCGGGGCCACTTCCCACGTCCCAGCCAGGGCGCCGCGGGGCCGCCGCACGCCCGGCGAGCCACTCCCCCGGCACACGCACGACGCCCCCGCGACCTCGAAGGTCGGCGGGGGCTACGAACGGAGGCTGTGAACCCGGCGCGACGGCCGGGATCGGGCCTCAGTCGCGGTCGCGCTCGCGACGCTGCGGACGGTCGCTGCGCTTGGCCGAACGGCCACCCTGGTCGAGACGCAGGTCGATCAGCTGACCCGAGATGCGGGTGTCGGCGAGGCGATCGATCGTGTCGCGCGAGAGGTCGGCGGGCAGCTCGACGAGCGAGAAGTCCTGGCGGATCTGGATCGCGCCGAAGTCGTTGCGGCGGAGGCCCCCCTCGTTGGCGAGGGCACCGACGATCTGACGGGGCTCGACCCGCTGACGACGCCCGACGGCGATGCGGTACGTCGCGAAGCGTCCGCCGCTGTTGCGGCGGTCGCCGCGGCCTCCACCATCCCGGGCGGGACGGTCGCGGTCGCGGTCGCGATCACGATCGAAACGCTGCGGGGCGAGGGTCTCCTCCTCGAGCAGCAGCGGGGTGTCACCCTGAGCGACCACGGCGAGCGCTGCGGCGACGTCGGCCTCCGGAACATCGTGGTGCGCGACGTAGTGGGCGACGACGTCGCGGAAGGTCGCGATCGCCGCGGTGTCCTCGAGGGCGGTGGTGATCGCGTCGTCGAAACGGGTGAGGCGTGTGGCGTTGACGTCGTCGACACTCGGCAGCGACATCTCGGTCAGCGGCTGACGGGTGGCCTTCTCGATCGCGGTGAGCATGCGACGTTCGCGCGGGGTGACGAAGCTGATGGCGTCTCCGGTGCGACCGGCGCGACCAGTGCGCCCGATGCGGTGCACGTACGACTCGGTGTCGATGGGCAGGTCGTAGTTGACGACATGGCTGATGCGCTCGACGTCGAGGCCGCGCGCGGCGACGTCGGTGGCGACGAGGATGTCGAGCTTGCCGGACTTCAGCTGGTTGACCGTGCGCTCGCGCTGCACCTGGGCGATGTCGCCGTTGATCGCGGCGGCGGTGTACCCGCGGGCGCGCAGCTTCTCGGCGACCGTCTCGGTCTCGTTCTTGGTGCGAGTGAAGACGATCATGCCCTCGAAGTTCTCGACCTCGAGGATGCGGGTGAGCGCATCGATCTTCTGCTGGTACGACACCACGAGGTAGCGCTGCGTGATGTTCGCCGAGGTCGTGGTCTTGGTCTTGACCGTGATCTCTTCGGGGTCGTTGAGGTACTGGGCCGAGATGCGGCGGATCTGCGCCGGCATGGTCGCCGAGAAGAGGGCGACCTGCTTGGTCGAGGGGGTGTCGGCGAGGATCGTCTCGACGTCTTCGGCGAAGCCCATCTTGAGCATCTCGTCAGCCTCGTCGAGCACGAGGAACTTCAGCTCGCTGAGGTCGAGCGTGCCCTTGTCGAGGTGGTCCATGATGCGACCGGGCGTGCCGACGATCACGTCGACGCCGCGACGCAGGGCCGACAGCTGCTGGCCGTAGCCCTGACCGCCGTAGACGGGCAGCACCGAGACGCCCTTGATGTGCGCGGCGTACTTCTCGAACGCCTCGCACACCTGCAGAGCGAGCTCGCGGGTGGGGGCGAGCACGAGGGCCTGCGGGTTCTTCGAGCCGGTCTCCATCTGCGACAGCACCGGCAGCGCGAAGGCCGCGGTCTTGCCGGTTCCGGTCTGGGCGAGGCCGACGACGTCGCGGCCCTGCAGCAGGACGGGGATGGTCGCGGCTTGAATGGCCGACGGGGTCTCGTAGCCCACGTCCTTCAGGGCCTTGAGCACAGCGGCATCCAGTCCCAAGTCGGCGAAGGTGAGCTTTTCGGGAGTGGTCTCGGCCTCAGCGGAGTCGACGGGGGTTTCGGATGCCATACCTCTAACGGTAGTCTCCTCCGCGCTCGGCCGCGGGCCGGGGTCTAACCTGAACCCGCACGCCGAAGACGGCGTGACCTCGCCCGACCTCCCCGGGTGTTCACCGAAGGGCCCTACCGTGACCCCCATGCCTCCCCCCGGCGCCGCTCGCACCCCCGCCCCCGCACGCCGACCCGTGCTGGCGTGGGCCCTGTGGGACTGGGGCTCCGCGGCGTTCAACGCCGTCGTCACGACGTTCGTGTTCAGCACCTACCTGGCGAGCCAGCTCTTCGTGGACCCGGCGATCGTCGCCGCCGCGAACGGGAACGACAAGGACCCGGCCCTCGTGCGCGCCCTCGCCGACAACGCCTCGCTGGTCGGCGTCGCGCTGATGATCGCCGGGATCGTGGTCGCCCTCGTCGCCCCGGTGCTCGGCCAGCGCTCCGACGGCACCGGCCGCCGCAAGCTCTGGCTCGGCATCAACACCGGGGTCGTCGTGCTGGCGATGGCCGCGATGGTCTTCGTGGAGGGGACGCCGTCGTTCCTCGTCCTCGGCGCGACCCTGATCGCCGTCGGCAACGTGTTCTTCGAGTTCGCGAGCGTCAACTACTACGCGATGCTCACGCAGGTCTCCACGCGCGAGAACATCGGCCGGGTCTCGGGCTTCGGCTGGGGAATGGGCTACGTCGGCGGCATCGTGCTGCTTCTGCTGCTGCTCGTGCTGTTCATCCAGAGCTTCGGGAATCCGGATGCCGGCGGGCTCCTGGCCGTGACCAAAGACGGCGGCTGGAACATCCGTCTCGCGGTGCTGGCATCCGCGCTCTGGTACGCCGTCTTCGCGATCCCGGTGCTCGTGCGGGTACCCGAGATCCCCGCGCAGCAGCGCCGCGTGCGCGTCGGCTTCTTCGGCTCGTACGTCGTGCTCTGGGGCACGCTGCGATCGCTGTGGCGCGACAGCCGACAGGTTCTCATGTTCCTCATCGCGAGCGCCGTCTTCCGCGACGGCCTCACCGGGGTCTTCACCTTCGGCGCGATCATCGCCGCCCAGGTGTTCGGTTTCACCTCGACCGAGGTGCTGTACTTCGCGGTCGCCGCCAATGTCGTGGCCGGGATCAGCACCATGCTCTCGGGACGCCTCGACGACCGGTTCGGCCCCAAGCGCGTGATCGTCGTCTCGCTCATCGGCCTCATCGTGCTCGGCGGGGCGGTGTTGTTCATCGGCACGTCGCAGACCGCGTTCTGGATCACCGGCCTCGGGCTGTGCGCCTTCGTCGGCCCGGTGCAGTCGGCCAGCCGGTCCTTCCTCGCGCGCGTGGCTCCCGAGGGCCGCGAGGGCGAGATCTTCGGCCTCTACGCGACGACCGGTCGCGCCGTGTCGTTCCTGGCTCCGGGCCTCTTCGCGCTGTTCGTCGGCCTCACGGGTGACACGCGCCTCGGCATCGTGGGCATCGTCCTGATCCTGGGAGCGGGCCTGCTGCTGTTGATCCCGGTGAAGGCGAAGCCCGCCGTCATCGCCTGAGAGGCCAGGTGCCGCTCGGGCGAGGTCCGGGCGGGGTGCGGGCGGAGGTCAGGGCCGAGGCGAAGGCGGAGCGCCGCCCAGATCACACGATCGGCCCCAGATCACGCTCTAGAGCCGCCCCCGATCCGGTGATCTCGTGCGGATCGTGTGGTCTCGGGGAGCGGGACGCGGGATGCCGCGGACTCGGGATGCCGCGGGCGGGCGGCGCCCCTCGGCGGAGCGGGCGGCGCCCCTCGGCGGAGCGGGCGGCGTCCCTCGGCGGAGCGGGCGGCGTCCCTCGGCGGAGCGGGCGGCGTCAGTCGCGGGGCCAGGAGTCGGCGAACTTCGACAACAGGCGCGCGAACTCCACCCGCTCGGCGTCGGTGAAGGTCTCGAGCGCGGAGCGCACGGCATCCCTTCTGCGCCCCCGGAAGCCCGTCACGAGCCCCTCGCCCTCGGGGGTGAGGCGCACGCGCGTGCGGCGAGCGTCGTCGGGGTCGGGCTCGCGTGCGACCAGACCCATCTGCGCGGCCTGCTGCACCAGACGCGAGGCGCGGGGCTGGTCGACGCCGACCGCCTCCGCGATCTCGCTGACCGAGAGCGAGCCGGATGCCGCCACGAGCGCGTCGAGCATGCGCAACCGCGCGGGGCCGCCGAAGCGTCCGTGCGAGGGATCGGCCACCCACGGCGGAGCACCCCGGCCCCACGGACCCCCGTGGCCTCCCCCGTGATCGCCGTGCGGGTGATGGTGAGCCTCGGCCGGGAACGGCGGCCGCGGGCGGCGTCCGCGCAGACGCCCGAGGGCGGCGGCGATCTCGTCGGCGGGGTCGGTGGCCATGCCGAGATTTTACATGTCGCTTGACAAGCATCGGGAATGCATGTCATAGTACATTCGTTGTCACATGACATGCATTGGCGGAGAGACCGCCGACGAAAGGACACCCCCATGAACACCCCTGAACCCTCAGACCCCCGCAGCCTCGCGCATCGCCTGACGACCGTCGGCCACGCGCTGCACCACCGACTGTTCGCGCAGCTGCGCGACAGCGACCTGCACCCGAAGACCGTGATGGTCCTCTCCGTGATCGACGGACGCCTCGACGCCCCGTGGATCAGCGACCGCATCGCCCGCGGCGGTAAGCGCGTCAGCGCCCTCGCCGACCGGGGATGGATCGCCCCCGCCGGCGACGGCTGGACACTCACCGACGAGGGCCGACAGATCCTCGATCGAGTGGATGCCGAGCGCCAGGCGCTTCTCGCCGACGTTCCGCCCGAGCAGATCGAGCGGCTGACGTCCGCCCTCGACGCCATCACCGAGGCCCTCGGCCTCGACGAGGACGCCGATCCGGTCGGGCCGCGCGGACCCCGCGGCTTCGGCTTCGGTCCCGGCCCGTTCGGCCCCGGCTCCGGTCGCGGCTTCGGCCCCGGCATGCGCGGTGGCCCCCGCTTCGGCGGCGGCGAGCGCGAACACCGACGCGGTGACGGCGGCAACGCCCACCACGGCTTCGGACCGCGCCACGGCGGCCACACCGACGGACACCGTGCCGACGGCGACGGCGCCACCGACGGTTCCCGCCACGGCGAGCGGGGTCACGGCGACCACGGTCACGGCGAGCGGGGTCACGGCGACCACGGTCACGGCGATCACGGCCACCGGCACGAGCGCGGTCACGGCCGCGGACACCGCGCGGCGGAACGCGCCTACGAGCGCGGTTTCGACGCCGGGTTCACGCGAGGGCGCGAGTCCTCGGCATCCGAGTGATCATCGAAAAGACGACGCGGCGGGACCTCCCTCGGGAGCCCGCCGCGTCGTCGTTTCGTCAGCGTCCGGCCGAACCCGCGTCGTTGGAGCCGACGTCGGTGCGGTGGAAGTTCAGCGCCGAGCGCGAGGCCGTCGGGCCGCGCTGACCCTGATAACGGTTGCCGTAGGGGCCGGAGCCGTATGGGTTCTCGGCGGGCGAGGTGAGCCGGAAGTAGCAGACCTGTCCGATCTTCATGCCGGGCCACAGCTTGATGGGCAGCGTCGCGACGTTCGACAGCTCGAGGGTGACGTGACCCGAGAAGCCCGGGTCGATGAAGCCCGCCGTCGAGTGGGTGAGCAGCCCCAGGCGTCCGAGCGAGGACTTGCCCTCGAGGCGCGCGGCGACGTCGTCGGGCAGGCTGACCCGCTCGAACGTCGAGCCGAGGGCGAACTCCCCCGGGTGGAGGATGAACGGCTCGTCGGGCTCGACCTCGATGAGACGGGTGAGCTCGGGCTGGTCTTCGGCGGGGTCGATGAAGGGGTACTTGTGGTTGTCAAATAGCCGGAAGTACCGGTCGAGACGCACGTCGACGCTCGAGGGCTGGACCATGGCCGGGTCGAAGGGCTCGAGGCCGAGCCGCTTCGCGTCGAGTTCGGCCCGGATGTCGCGATCGGAGAGCAGCACGGCCCCAGCCTAGGGGCGGGGCCGGTGGCGCGCGCGTCGGTTTCGACGGCACCGAACCCCGACGCGGATCGCGCGATCATCGAGGGATGCCGCGCAGACGCTGTTATGCTGGCCGGGCTGCCGCAAGGCGCACGGGGCTGTAGTTCAATGGCAGAACATCTGCTTCCCAAGCAGATAGCGCGGGTTCGATTCCCGTCAGCCCCTCAAAGGTCCGGTTCATCGCCTCGGCGATGGAACGGGCCTTTTGCGCGGGTGCCGTAGGAACCGACCCCGCGGCGGGTGGGCCCACGCCGCCGGAGGCTCCGCGCGACGTGAAGCGGCGCGTGGAGGGGCGGTGGGGACGATTCCCGTCAGCCCCTCAATGCCCTCACGGGCGGCAGTAGGCCGTTCGGGAGGGCTTTCGTGTTTCCGTGAATCGACGCCCTGGGTGAACCCACGCCGCCGGAGGCTCCGCGCGCTGCGAAGCAGCGCGTGGAGGGGCGGTGGGGACGATTCCCGTCAGCCCCTCACAGCCCTCACGGGCGGCCGTTGGCCGTTCGGGAGGGCTTTCGTGTTGCCAAGAATCGAAGCCTCGGGTGAATCCACGCGGGCTTTTCCACAGGGTCAGGACTGAGCACACGCGACGCCTGCCCCGGAATTACGCGCGTGTAGTTTCGAACACGTTAACGAACACGGCCCTTATCCACACGTCTTTACACAGGCCGTACGGGTTTCCACACACGCTTTCCACAGAGTTATCCACAACTGTGGAGACGGCTGTTCGCCGGTGCGGACGATCCGCCGGATGCAGAGGGTCAGGATCCTCCCGGCGCCGACACACGCCGTCGCCGACCGGACTCCCGGTCCCACTCCAGCGATCGGTACTGCAGGTACGTGCACAGGCGCGAAGCGTCCAGCACGACCGCCGCGAGTCCCCCGAGTTCGAGAGGCGTCATCGTGACGTCGAAGTCGCGACCCGGGATCGTCAGCTCCCACAGCGGGTCGTCGAACCCGCGCGGCTGCATGTACACCGACAGCTCGGAGTCGCACGGCCGCATGATCACGAGCCCCGTATCGAGGTCGCCGACATCCTCCTGGGGCGCGACGTGAATCCGCGCCCCGTCCAGATGCGTCGCTGCCTCGAAGTCGGCGACCCACGACTCGAGCAGAGCGCGGGTGCGGCGAGGCGGGAAGCCGACCTCCGGGCCGGCGGCGACAGCGGTCACGAGGTCCGCCTCGGCGCAGCCGTGCACAGGTCACCGGCGGCGCGAACGAGGTCGTCGGATGCCGCGCCGAGGGCGGAGAACCAACTGCCGGCCATCGTGTCCTCCTCGGGTGAGGTCGTCGCGCGCGGGAGCGTGGCGCGACGGTTCGCAGACCCAGTCTCACGGCATCCGCGGACGATCGCGGAGGGCTTGCGTGCCGTATCGCAATGTGTATCGAAAAGAATAGGCTTACGCCGTATATCGCAGCGCTCGCGCGGCAGTCAAGAAGTGGGCCGCGTTGCGCGTACCGGCCATTCTGAGGTCAGCGGCGAGGACGTCGGCCCAGATGGCGCGTGACGATCTCGCACGCCCCGACGTCTCCATCGCGATGCCGGCACACGGTCGGCGGCCGAGAGGAGACCCGTCATGGGCAAGAACAAGAAGAAGACCGCGAGCGAACCCCTCGAGGTCGCTGACTCCACCGCCGAGCAGCAGGCCGAGCACGCCTCCCAGTGGTCGTCGCTCGCCCGCTACGCCGCCGAGTTCTTCGGCACCTTCCTGCTCGTCCTCGGCGGGGTGGGAACCGCTCTCTTCGCCGCGAACTTCCCCAGCGCCGACGACAACCAGGCCGGGGTCGGCTTCCTGGGGGTCGCCCTCGCGTTCGGCCTCACCCTGGTCGCGGGCATCGCCGCCGTGGGTCACATCTCGGGCGGCCACTTCAATCCGGCCGTCACGATCGGCCTGCTCGTCGCGGGGCGCACCGACGCCCGGCACGTGCCCGGCTACCTGCTCTCGCAGATCCTCGGCGGCGTCGTGGCGACCAGCATCATCGCCCTCGTCCTCACCGGCAAAGACGGGGCGTTCGCCGCTGCGCAGTCGGCCGGCTTCGCCTCCAACGGCTACGGCGAGGGCAGCCCCGGCGGGTACGGTCTCGCCTCCGTCTTCGTGATCGAGGCCGTGCTGACGGGGGTCTTCATCGCCGTGATCCTGTCGGTCACCGCCAAGCGCGAGTACGTCACCTTCGCACCGATCGGCATCGGGCTCACCCTGACCCTCATCCACCTCATTAGCATTCCCGTGAGCAACACCTCGGTGAACCCCGCTCGCTCGATCGCGACGGCCGTCTACGGGGGCGCGCTCCCCGTCTCGCAGCTGTGGGTGTTCATCGTCGCGCCGCTCGTCGGAGCCGCCGTGGCTGGGCTCATCGTGCGCGTGCTGGGCCGGCGAGCCGTCGCCGCGTGACGCCTCCCCCAAAGACGGGGTCGCGGGGCCGCACCGCGCGCCCGCGACCCCGCCCCTCCCCCTCCGGACCCTCGCCGCGTGCCCGATCCCCGCGCACGGCTAGCGCACGCCCCGCGCGCGTGCAAGCAGCAGGGTTCGTCGCGTCGTCGACCCGCACCATAGAGGGACGACCCACCGGGAGGGATCCATGGAAGACCGCGTCGACGAGCAGGCCCCGTCGAGCACACCCCGACTCAGCCGCGACCTGGTCATCACGACCGCACTCGAGCAGATCGACAGCGACGGGTTGAACGGGCTGTCGATGCGCAACCTGGCGAAGTCGCTGCACGTGGAGGCGATGTCGCTCTACCGCTACGTCAACGGCCGCGAAGACCTGCTCGAGGGCATCGTCGACCTGCTCATGACCGATCTAACGGCCGCTCTCGAACGCGCGCGAGCCGAGCAGTGGCAACGCTTTCTCCAGGTCACCGCCCACGAGGTGCGACGCATCGCCATCGAACACCCCCGCGCCTTTCCCCTCGTCGCCACGCGCCACCCGGCCGCCCCCTGGCTGCGCCCGCCGTTGCGCAGTGTCGAGGTCGTCGAGATCTTCCTGTCCGCCCTGCTGGACTACGGCTTCAGCGACGGGCAGGCCGTGGACGCCTACCGGGCTTTCAGCAGCTTCCTGCTCGGGCAGCTGCTGCTGGAATCGGCCGTGCGCGGCGCGGACACCTCGCCGGCGGAAGAACCCCTCGACGAGGGCGGGGCGGACATCCCCCAGGACGACGGGTCTCGGTCGCTCGCCGACCTGACCCAGGTCGAGCGCCTGCGCCCCCTCCTCAGCGAGGACCACGCGGAGGAGGAGTTCGAGGTGTCCCTGGAGTCGCTCCTGGACCGTCTGGACCGGCAGCTCTCGCAGTAGTCACTCGGGGCGATCCGTATGCGAGAGGACGGTCAGGCGATGCGGATGCCGTCGCGCCAGACTACGGCCGGCTCGAGCCCCGCGCTCCAGAGCACGACATCGCCGCGGCATCCGGGGTGCAATCGCCCCACGTCGGAGCGCCCGATGGCCCGGGCCGGAACGCACGTCGCCGCCTCGATGGTCTGGACAAGAGGGACGCCGGTCGCGACGACGGTTCGCACGGCACGATCGAGGGTGAGGGTGGACCCCGCGATCGTTCCCGTGTCGCGCAGGCGCGCGATGCCGCCCGCGACGGTCACCGCGAGGTCACCGAGCCGGTAGTCGCCGTCGGGCGACCCGGCGGCGGCCATGGCGTCGCTGACAAGGGCGATGCGGCCGGGCGCCGCACGGAAGAGCGGGGCGATCAGCGAGGGATCGACGTGCGTGCCGTCGGCGATGAGCTCGAGGATCATTGCCTCGTCGGCGAGGGCGACACCCACCGGCCCCGGGGCGCGATGGTGCAGCGGCGGCATGGCGTTGAACGCGTGCGTGAGCAGGGTCGCCCCGGCGGCGATCGCCTCGCGGGTCGTCGCGGCGTCGGCTCCCGTGTGCCCGACCGCGACGCGCACCCCCGCCGCGACGAACGCGCGGATGAGATCGAGGGCGCCCGGGAGTTCGGGCGCGATGGTGATCTGGGCGAGGCTCCCGGCGGCGGTCAGACGCGCGACGTCGAGCGATGACGGATCTCTCAGTGCCCAGGGGGCGTGAGCGCCACGATGATCGACGTCGAGGCAGGGGCCTTCGAGATGGATGCCGAGGAGCCCGGGCCGGGCTGCGGTGCTCAGCGCACCGATGGTCTGCTCGAGAGCGGGCGGCGCGGCGCTCACGAGAGAGGCGACCACTCGCGTGACACCGTGTGCCGCGTGCACCCCGAGGATGCGGTCGACGGCGGTCGCGGCATCCGGATCCTCGAACGCCGAACCACCCCCGCCGTGGGTGTGGATGTCGACGAGGCCGGGGGTCACGAGAGCCCCGGGGCCGGCCACCTCTCGGGCGTCGACGATGTCGGTCACTGCCGAGACCACCGAGGGCGGCGGATCCCCCGCCCCCACCTCGAACACGACGCCGCGGGCGAGGAGCACCCAGCCACGCTCGATCTCGGCGGAGGTGCCGGTGATGACGCGGGCGTCGCGCAGAAGCAGGCTCATGCCGCGGTCCGCGCGGGGGCGGATGCCGCGGACCGGAGCATCGCGCCCAGGTTCGCCGCGACCGTGCCGAGCACGTCGGCGGCCGTGCGGTCGTCGGGGCGACGGCTCACCTTGAGACCGAGGCGGTCGACCGCGCCCGCGGCGCCGAGGGCATCGACCGCGGCCGAGGCGGTGAGCAGCGACCGCGACGAGGAGTCGGCTTCGGCGAAGGGGAGGTGCGCGTCGGCCCAGGCCGCGCCGTACGGCCCGTCGACCGCCGCTGCACCTGACAGGGCGAGCCCGCTCAGCAGGCCCGACGCCGCCGCGCGCGCGATCTGCGCGGTGACCGATGCGGGGTCGCGGGTCTCGATGAGTGACCGCCCCCAGTTCATCCACAGCCCGACCGGGGCGCCGCTCGTGCGCATGGCCTCGATCTCTGCATCCATCGACAAGAACCCCTTCTCGAAGGGGTGCGACCCGGTGTAGGCGTCGCAGTGCTCGATCACGAGCCGGGCGCCGGCGAAATCCCACGCGGCGAGCTCCTCGAGCGAGGATCGCAGGGCATCGATCAAGCCGCCCCCGCGCGGCGCGGAGTGAAGCATGACCGTGGTGACGCGCGCGCGGCTGCGCTCGGCGAGGCGATGCACGTCGTCGCGGACGCGCCGCAGGTCGTCGAGGGCGGCCCGCCGACCGGCGTCGTCGGCGGAGGCCAGACCGTAGCCGGGTGCCGCCGCACAACGACCCATGACCCAGGGCAGGGGTGTGACCGCCAGCTCGATCGCCGGCAGCTCGCGCAGGAACCACTCCTCGTCGTGGGGGTGGATGCCGCCGAGCCACGGCACCTCGAGACCGACGACGTCGGGCAGGGCGCACAACCCGGCCATCAGCTCGCCCTCGAGGTGCGGGTCCCAGGTGCGGAACGCCGGAGACGCCGCGTACGCGCTGACCAGGACGGGGGTCATTGGACCAGCGACCGGTGGGCGCGCGTGTCGCGGTAGTAGTCGGAGAGCTCGAGCTGCGATGCGGCCGCCTCGTCGACGAACACCGTCACGTCGGGGTGGTGCTGCAGCACGGTGGCTGGCCAGCGCGCCGACACGGCGCCCTCGACGAGCTGGGCGACGGCCTGCGCCTTCGCCTCTCCCGTCGCGACGAGCACGATGCGGCGCGCCTCGAGGATCGTGCCGAGCCCCTGCGTGAGGCAGTGACGGGGGACGGCGTCGAGGTCACCGTCGAAGAACCGCGCGTTGTCGAGACGCGTCTGCGCGGTCAGGGTCTTCACGCGGGTGCGCGATGCGAGCGAGGACCCGGGCTCGTTGAAGGCGATGTGCCCGTCGGTTCCGATGCCGAGGATCTGCAGGTCGATGCCGCCGGCCTCGCGGATCTCGTCCTCGTACCGCCGGCACGCCGCATCGAGGTCGTCGGCGTCGCCGTCGGGGCCGCGGACAGCCGCGGGATCGATGTCGACGCGGGCGACGAACTCCTCGCGGATCACGGCGTCGTAGCGGGCGGCGTGTCCCGCGGGCAGGCCGACGTACTCGTCGAGGGTGAAGGCGCGCGCCCGAGCGAACGAGAGCTCGCCCGCGTCGACCCGGCGGCCGAGCGCCTCGTAGACCCGCAGGGGGCTCGAGCCTGTCGCGACACCGAGGATGGTCTCGGGGGCGGATGCCACGAGGGCGGCGATCTCGTCGGCGATGAGGTCGCCGATCTCGTCGGCGGTGGTGATGACGACTTCCATCAGTTCTCTTTCTCGTGCGCGGGGGTCTCGCGCCGGGGGGCGTCGGGTTCGGGGGCGTCGGGCTCGGGGTCGTCGGGCTGGGAGACACCCAGCGCCTGGACGAACCACGACGTCAGGGTGGAGGGGTGGGTGATCGCGGTGCCGACGCACACGGCGAAGGCTCCGGCGTCCTTCGCGCGGCGGGCGTCGGCCGGGGTGTGGATGCGTCCCTCGGCGACGACGGGTCGCGTGCAGGAGTCCACCACGGCGGCTATCAGCTCGATGTCGGGACCCGCGGTCTTCGGGCGCTCGCCCGTATAGCCCGAGAGGGTGGTGCCGAGGATGTCGGCTCCCGCCGCCTCGGCGGCGATCGCGTCGTCGAGCGAACCGCAGTCGGCCATGACGAGCACGTCGTGCGCCGCCTTCAGCTTGGCGATCGTCTCGGCCAGGGTGAGGCCATCGGGCCGCGTGCGGCGCGTGCCGTCGATCGCGACGATGTGCGCCCCCGCCTCGGCGACGGCGTGCGCGTGGGCGAGGGTCGGGGTGATGAACACGTCGTCGTCGCCGTCCTTCCACAGACCCACGACGGGCACGCCGACGTCGCTCGCCGCGCGGATGTCGTCGAGGCCCTGCAGGCGCACGCCCGCGGCCCCGCCGACGACAGCGGCGCGCGCGATCTGCGCCATGGTGCGGGGGTCGCGCATCGGCTCGCCGGGGTAGGCCTGGCACGACACGATCAGGCCGTCGCGCAGGCTCTCGAGCAGGCCGGCGGTGCCGCCCTCGGCGCGCAAGCCGCCGCGCGGGTCGCCGCCGCGCGCTTCGGCGCCGCCGCTCATGCCGCCACCGCCACGTCGGCCCAGGCCGCGAAGGCCGCCCCGCGTATTGGCGCGTCGGCCCCGAGCTCGCCGGGCCGCACAGGAACTCCCGCGAGAGCGTCGATGACGCTCGCGCGGAACGCGGCCTCCATCGGGTGCCACCACGCGGGTCCGATGTCGGCGACCCCGCCGGTGACCACGATGACCTCGGGGTCGAGCAGGGTGGCCGCTCCCGCGAGAGCCCGGCCGACGGCCGCGGCCGCATCGGCGATGGCGCGACCTGCGGTGAGATCGTCGGCCGCACGGGCCGCGACCGCGCGGGTGTCGGCGACCGTGGGGTCGCCCCCGAGCCAGCGGTAGTGCCGCAGCAGGCCCAGACCTCCGCCGATCGCCTCGAGGTGCCCCATGCGTCCGCAGGGGCAGCGCAGGTGCTCGGCCCCCGGGGTGGGCATGTGGGCGATCTCGCCCGCGACGTGGTGCGCGCCGTTCCACGAGCGGCCGTCGATGACGACTCCGCCGCCGACCCCGGTGCCCACGGCGACCGTCAGCAGGCTCGACGCCTCGCGACCGGCGCCGAAGCGGTACTCGCCCAGCGCGTGCGCATCGACGTCGTTCTGCACCGAGATGGGGGCCGACGCCTCGAGGTGCTCACCGAGGGCCGCGCGCAGGGCGGAGCGCAGCGGCATCCCGATCCATCCCCGCAGGGTGTCGGTGGCCGAGACGATCGTGCCGGTCGAGGTGTCGACCACCCCGGCCGTGCCGACGCCGACGCCGCGGAGCGAGACGCCGTACCGATCGGTGAGCGAGGTGGTCAGGGCCGCGACGAGGTCGACGATCGCCGCCCCGCCCACGCGGCCGGGGGTCGACGCCGTCGCCCGGTCGACGATCTCGCCGCGGGGGTCGACGAGAGCGACGGTCGTCTTGGTCCCGCCGATGTCGACGGCGGCGACGGCGTCGGTCATCACGCGACCGCGACGGGGAGGACTCCGGCGCGCGAGAGGACCTCGCGGACGGATGCCACGGCGTCGGCGTCGAGGCTCTCGACGGTGTCGGCCATAAACGCATCGTCGATCAGCCCGCGCGCGGCCATCGCGGCCTTGAACGCGCCCACGCCGGTCGCGTCGCCGGACAGCCCGCGGGGCTGGAAGACGATGTCGAAGATGCGGTTCAGGCGCTCCTGCTCGGCGCGAGCGGCGTCCCAGTCGCCGCGCTCCGCGGCATCCCACAGGCGCACGTAGCCCTCGGCCTCGACGTTCGCGAGACCCGGCACGACACCGTCGGCTCCCGCGAGGGCCATCGCGTCGACGACCACCTCGTGACCGGTGAGCAGCTGCAGGGGACGCCCGGCGTCGGTATTGGCGGCGACGAGACGGCGGAAGCCCACGTCATCGCCCGAGGAGTCCTTCACGCCGTGCACGACGCCATCGGCGGCGAGCTCGAGCAACAGGGCGAGGGGCAGCTTGGTGTGCACGCGCACGGGCACGTCGTATGCCCACAGCGGTGCGTCGATCTTCGCGGCGATCGCGCGGAAGTGGCCGGCGATCTCGGTCGGGGAGTTGAGCGTGTACAGCGGAGCGGTGGTGACGATCGCGTCGACCCCCTCGGCGGTGAGCCGGCGAGCGGTCTCGGTGATGCGCGGGGCGGTGAGCTCGATCGCCCCGGCGATGATCGGCACGCGACCGGCCGTGGCGCTGACGATCGTGCGCACGATCTCGACGCGCTGGGCGTCGGTGAAGTACGCGGTCTCACCGGTCGAGCCGAGGGCGAACAGGCCGCGCACACCCGAGACGATCAGGTGGTCGACGAGACGCTCGAGCGAGGCGTGGTCGATCGACCGGTCGGCGTGAAGCGGGGTGGCGACGGGAGGGACGACGCCCGAGAAGCGCGTGGTGGAGGACGAGTGGTTCATGAGGGGTCCGTGTTTCTGTGGTCAGGCGAGCAGCGAGGGCGCGGCGCCCAGGAGCGAGCGGGTGTAGGGGTCGGAGGGGGCGTCGAACACGTCGGCAGCGGAGCCGAACTCGACGACACGGCCCTTGTGCATGACGGCGATCTCGTCGGAGAGGTAGCGCACCGTCTGGATGTCGTGCGAGATGAAGACCATGCCCAGGCCCAGATCGCGCTTGAGGTCGGTGAGCAGGTTGAGGATCTGCGCGCGCACCGACACGTCGAGCGCCGAGGTGGGCTCGTCGGCGACGATCACCTGCGGGTTCAGGGCGAGGGCGCGGGCGATCGCGACGCGCTGGCGCTGACCGCCCGAGAGTTGACCGGGCAGAGCGTCGAGGGCCGAGGTGGGCAGACCGACGAGACCGATCAGCTCCCTCACCCGCTTCTGTCGCTCGTTCGGGCTGCCGATGCGGTGCACCTGCATGGGATCGAGCAGCGCATCGCGCACGGTCATGCGGGCGTTCAGGGCGGTCGCGGGGTCTTGGAAGACCACCGACAGGATGCCGCCGAGCTCGCGCCGTACCCGGGTCGAGAAGTCGCGCACCGGTCGACCGGCGAACACCACCTCTCCCGAGGTCGGCTTCTCGAGGCCGATCAGCACCTTCGCGGCCGTGGACTTTCCGGAGCCGGACTCGCCCACGATGCCGAGGGTCGAGCCGCGGTGCACCGCGAGCGAGACCCCGGCGAGGGCGTCGACATAGCTCTTGCGGAACAGTCCCGACTGGCGCGTCGCGAAGCGGACGTGCACGTCTCTCAGTTCGATGACGGGATCGGTCATCGCACACCTCCTACGGGGACGACGGGCGCATCGTCGGGATGCGCGGCGTAGTAGTGGTCGGTGCCGTCGACGCGACGGCGCACGGGGGTGACGCCGCGCCCGCGCTCGGGGTTCGACGACCGCGGGGCGAACCGGTCGCCCTTCGGGAAGTCGCGCGGCGAGGGCACGGTGCCCGGCACCTGGTGCAGGCGGTCGGAGGCGGACTCGATCGAGAGCACCGATCCGAGCAGTCCCCGGGTGTACTCGTGCAGGGGCTGCACGAGCAGGTCGTGCGTGGGCGCCTGCTCGACCACCTGGCCGGCGTACATGACGGTGATGCGGTGCGCGAGCTCGGCCACCAGGGCCAGGTCGTGCGAGACGAACACCATCGCGAAGCCGAGCTCCTCGCGCAGCCGGTTGAGCAGCTCGACGACCTGCGCCTGCACCGTGACGTCGAGAGCCGTGGTCGGCTCGTCGGCGATCACGAGGCGCGGGTTGCGAGTGAGGGCCATCGCGATGAGCACGCGCTGACGCTGACCGCCCGAGAGCTCGTGCGGGTACGACGCGAGCGTGCGCTCGGGGTCGAGTCCCACCAGCCGCAGCAGGTCTTCGGCGCTACGCGTTCCGCCGCGCGAGGTGAGCTGCTTCATCTGCGAGCGGATGAGCATCGCCGGGTTCAGCGAGCTGAGCGCGTCCTGGTAGATCATCGCGATGTCGTGACCGCGCAGGGCGTTGCGCTCGCCCGGGGTCATCGTCAGCAGGTCCTTGCCGTCGAAGAGGATCTGCCCCGAGATGCGCGCCTTCGGATCGAGCAGACCCATGATCGCGAGCGACGTGATCGACTTGCCGCAGCCCGACTCGCCCACCAGCGCCATGGTCTCGCCGGGGCGGACGGTGAAGGAGACGTCGTCGACGACGTTCACGTCGCCGTGACGGGGGAATCCGATCGAGAGGCCCCGCACCTCGAGCAAGGGCGCGGCGTCGGAGTTGTACGGCATCCGCTCCCCGCGGGCGAGCTCGCGGTCGCGCAGGTCGTCGAGACGCTGAGCGAGCGATGCCGCCTGCGCCGCCGCAGCGGGTTCGAGCACGGCCTCTCGGTCGTACGCGGTGCCGTCGGCGATCCGCGCCGCACCGTCGTCGTCGCCGGTCGGGACCTCCGCCTTCTCGAGGTCGGTGGTCGCCTCGTCGGTCGAGGCGGCGTCGGCGGTGACCTTGCGCGCCTTCGGCGAGACCATGGCATCCGTCAGTCCCTCGGACACGATGTTGAGGCACAGCACCGTCAGCATGATCAGGATGCCGGGGAAGAACGTCGCCCACCACGCCCCCGCCATCAGCAGGTTGCGGCCGGCGGCGATCACGTTGCCCCAGGAGGGTTCGGGGTCGGGGACGCCCGCCTGCAGGAACGACAGCGAGGCCTCGAAGACGATCGCGTCGGCCACGAGGACGGTCGCGAACACCAGCACCGGCGCCAGGGTGTTGCGGGCGACGTGCTTGACGATGATGCGCGGAGTCGACGAGCCGATCACGCGAACGGCCGAGACGTAGTCCTCGCCGTACTGGTCGAGGATGTTGGCGCGCACGATGCGCGTCAGCTGCGGCACGTACAGGAACGCGATCGTGAGGATCAGCACCGGCAGCGAGCGACCGAACACGGCCACGAAGACCGCGGCGAGCGCGATGCCGGGGAACGACATGATGACGTCCATCACGCGCATGAGGGTCTCGGCGATGAGACGCGGAGCGGTGGCGGCGATCGTGCCGAGCACCGCGGCGGTGATCAGGGCCGCGATCGTCGCGCCCAGACCGATCGAGAGCGAGTACCGGGCTCCGTAGACCAGGCGCGAGAAGATGTCGCGGCCCTGGCGGTCGGTGCCGAACCAGTGCTCGGGTCCGGGAGGCTGCACCGCGGGGCCCGAGGCGAGCGGGTCGTACGGCGCGACGAGCGGGGCGAACACCGCGACCAGCGCGACGATCGCGATGAGGGCGAGGCAGATGGTGGTGCCGATCGGGAGGCGGCCGAACCGCAGCCCGGGGAGCGACAAGCGCTCGGTCAATGTGCGTCGCATGGGGTTACACCGCCCGGATTCGGGGATTGATGAGGACGTAGAGCAGGTCGACGACGATGTTGATGACGACGAACGCGAGGGCGACGGCCAGGGTCACGCCCTGGACGAGGTTCGGCTCGTTGTTGGTGACGCCGTTGAGGATGAGGGTTCCCATGCCGGGGATGGCGAAGATGACCTCGATCACCACGGCCCCACCCAGCAGGTAGCCGATGCGCAGACCCAGCACCGTCACGGGGGTGATGAGGGCGTTACGCAGGACGTTGCGGGCGACCACGATGACGCGGGGAATGCCGGCGCCGAGAGCGGTGCGGACGTAGTCGCGGTCGAGTTCCTCGACCATCGAGGTGCGCACGACGCGCGAGAGCTGACCGATCACGGGGATCGCGAGGGCCACGGCGGGCAGCGTCATGCGCGCGATCCATCCGCCCGGGTCGTCGAGGAAGTCGGGGAGGGGTCCGGATGCCGGCAGCAGCCGCAACTGCAGCGTGAACAGCTGGATCATGAGGATGGCCAGCCAGAACGACGGCGTGGACAGGGCCGAGACGCTGATCACGCGGATGAGCTGGTCGGGCCAGCGGTCGCGGTAGACGGCGGCGAGCACGCCGAGCAGGAACGCGAGGACGACGGCGATGGCCAGGCCGAAGAAGGTCAGCGACAGCGTCACCGGGAAGGCGCGGGCCACCTCGTCACCCACGGGCAGCGAGCGCGCGGAGTACGTGCCGAGGTCGCCGCGCAGCAGGCCGAGCAGGAACGCGACGTAGCGCACGAACAGCGGGTCGTTCAGGCCGTTGGCGGTGCGGTAGGCCTCGAGGGCCTCGGGGGAGGCGGTCTCGCCCAGCGCATTGCGCGCGGGATCGACCGGGGAGAACGACATCACGAAGAACACCAGGAACGTGATGCCGAGGATCATCAGCGGCAGCTGCAGCAGCCGGCGGCCGACGAGGCGGAGCGTGTGCGACACGGACCGCTCCTTCCTGAGCGGATGGGGTGGGGGCGCGCGGGCGGCGCACCCCCACCGGGGTTACTGGGCGGCGACGCCCACGTCGAGGAACGACAGGCCGGTCGTGGGGACCGGCTGGAAGCCGACGAGCTGCTGACCGTTCCAGGCGGTCGGGAGCTTGCGGTGGAACAGCGGGTAGAGCACGGCCTGGTCGGCGATGAGGTCGAAGGCCTTGTTCCAGGTCTGCTGCTGCTCGTCGCCGGTCTGCTGGACGGCCTGGTCGAGCAGGGTGCGCAGCTCGGCGTACTCGGGCTGGTCGGCGAAGTGCGTGCGCTTCTGCGTCCACACGTTGGCGCCGTACCACCAGTTCATCAGCAGGTCGGGGTCGTTACCGAAGACCGAGGGGTCACCGGGGGCGATCATCGCGGTGTAGTCCCCCGCGTCGACCTTCGCGTACTGCGCCGAGGACTGACCGATATCGAGCGTGACGTTGACGCCCACGGCATCCAGCGACTCCTTGATGAGGGGTGCCACCTCTTTGACCCAGCCGGTGTCGGTCGACAGCAGCGTGATCGAGAGGTTCTGCGCGCCGGCCTCGGCGAGGAGTTCCTTCGCCTTGTCGGGGTCGTAGGAGTAGACCGTCGAGGCCTCGTTGTAGTTCTTGTAGCCCTCGGGCAGGAACGACGTCGCCGCGGTGGCGTTGCCGAGCATGCCGGTCTGGATGATCTTGTCCATGTCGAGGGCGTATTGGAACGCCTGACGCACGCGGACGTCGTCGAAGGGCGCCGCCTGGGTGTTGAACATCATGAAGAGCAGACCGAAGGACTGCACGCTCTCGACGTTCGCGGTGGATGCCAGTCCGTCGGCGTCGATGTAGGGCACGTCCTCCATCGCCTGGATGGTGCCCGACGACATCGCGGTCACGCGCGCGGCCGAGTCGGAGAGCAGGTTCCAATTCATGCCGGCGGCCTTCGCGGGACGCGGGCCGTTGTAGCCGTCGTAACGGGCGAAGACGAGCTTGTCCTCCGGCACGGCCGACACGAGCGAGTAGGGGCCGGAGCCGATCGGGGTCTTGCCGAACGCCTCGGCGCCTTCGCTCTCGACGAGGGCCTTCGGCACGATCTTGACGATGCCCAGGCGCTCGTTGAGCAGCGAGAACGGGTACTTGGTGGTGATCTCGACGGTGTCGCTGTCGACGGCGGTGACGGAGTCGATGAAGTTCACGTACGAGGTGAACAGCGAGCCGTTGGCCGGGTCGAGCACGCGCTGATAGCTGTAGACGACGTCGTCGGCGGTGACGGGCTGGCCGTTCTGGAACGTCGCCCCCTCGCGCAGGTCGATGTCGTAGGTCGTGTCGTTCTTCTGCACCGGCATTTCGGCGGCGAGCGCCGCGTAGGGCTGCTTGGTGACGGGGTCGAGGTCGACGAGGCCCTCGAAGATGTGCCAGTTGGCGGCGACGGTGACGGCGCCCGAGGCGACCATCGGGTCGAAGCTGCCGTTCAGCGAGTACGAGATGCCCGCCTCGATCGTCGCGTTCGGGTCGATCGGGGCGTCGCTGGCGGTGTTCGAGGCGGTGGTGCCGCCCGCGCCGCAACCGGCGAGCGCGACGGTGGCGACGAGGGCACCGGCGACGAGCGCGGTGGCCCGGCGCGTGCGTCGGCGCAGGGGGTTTCGGAACATGGTCACTCCTGTGTGGATGGTTCGGGCGTCGTGAGGACATCTGACGTCTGACGCACTATACTCACGAATGTCGGCGAAATACAAAGCCGGATCGCGAACCGCTTCGAGCGGGGATTTCAGGGGGATGGAGCACCGAATGGTCATGGCCGACCGACAGGCGTCGCGGATGCGGCGATCCACGACAGCGGATCAGATCAAGCAATTGATCCTCACTCGGGACCTCAAGCCCGGCGACCTGCTGCCGACCGAGGCCGAGCTCTGCGAGACCCTCGGCGTCTCGCGCTCGTCGGTGCGCGAAGCCATGCGCACGCTCGCGACGCTCGACATCGTCGAGGTGCGCTACGGCCACGGCACCTTCGTCGGCGGCATGTCGCTCGACCCCATGGTCGAGGCGCTCGTCTTCCGCGGCGTGCTCTCACCCGACGGGTCGATGGACGCCCTGCGCGAGGTGGTGGAGGTGCGCGTCGCCCTCGACCTGGCCCTCGCCGAGCTCGTGGTCGAACGCGCGCACGCGGGCGACGCGGACGCCGACGCCCTCCGAGCCCTGGTCGCCGAGATGGTGCAGCGCGCCGAGAGCGGCGAGAGCTTCCTCGAGGCCGACCGCGCCTTCCACACGAAGCTCTTCGCCGCGACCGGCAACCGTCTGGCCGAGCAGCTGGTGGGGGCGTTCTGGGACGTGCACACCGCGGTGATCCCGCTTCTCGAGATCCCGATGCCCGACGACATCCGTCTGACCGCCGCCGCGCACGGCGCAATGCTCGACGCCGCTCTCGCGGGTGACGTGGAGGCCTACCGCCGCGCGGTCGTCGCCCACTACGAACCGCTGCAGCGCTCCCTCGCCAGCGAAGCGACACGCCGCTGAGCGGAGGCGCTCACGTGCGCAGGTGCGAGGCGCCGTTCAGATCGAGGACGGCTCCCGACGCCCACTGCGAACCGGGCGCACTGAGGTACACCACGGCATCCGCCACCTCTTCGGGAGTCGCGACGCGACCGAAGGGACTTTGATCCCGGATGCCGTCCCCCTCCGCCCCGGTCAGCTTCTGCTGCTGCCGGTCGGTGCCGACGAAGCCGGGGGCGACGCTCGTGACCGCGATGCCGTGGGGCGCGAGTGCGACGGCGAGAGATTGGCCCATCGCGTGCAGGCCCGCCTTCGCCGCACCGTAGGCGGGGAACTCCGGCTCGCCGCGGAAGGCCCCGCGCGAGCCGACGTTCACGATCGACCCCGGCAGGCCCCGCTCGATCAGCGAGCGCGCAACGAGGAAGGCCATGTTCGCGGGGGCTTCCAGGTCGACCTGCACCATCCGTTCCCACGTGCGGTGCCAGGTGGCGTAGTCGACGGTCGCGATCGGGTGCGAGGTCTCGGGGTTCGGGGCGATCGCGGCGTTGTTGACCAGGATGTCGATGCGTCCGAAGGTCGAGAGGACGTCGCCGACCACCCGCTCCGCCGTCGAAGGGTCGGACAGGTCGCCTCCGACGAGCTGATGCCCGCCTCCGGGGAGCAGGGCGAGCGTCTCTTCGGCGGCGGAACGGTCGTGGCCGTAGTGGACGGCCACGCGGTCGCCGCGCGCGGCGAGGGCGACGGCGATGGCCCGGCCGATCCCGCGCGAGGCGCCGGTGACGAGGGAGTGCAGCATGCCCCCATCCTCCCGGTACGAGCGTCCGGGCGGCACCGCGAAACGGCGGGCCGCCCGAACTGTCCGGGGCTCACGCACCGGGGCGATGAACCGGTCGCGTCCGGTGCGGATGACCCACGCTACGTCCGAGCGCGGGAGCGGGGGTGGGCTTGACGAGCTCCCCCGCGGGGTGCGGGGGTCGATGATCGCGAGGACACGGCCCCGCGAGGCGCGAGCCGCTCAGGCGCGCGTGAACCCGTCGAGATCGGGATCCCAGAACGCGTCGGGGTTGGCCTCGTCGTTCGGCTGCTCGACCGCGATGGCCGGCGCCTGGGGGAAGCGCTTGTGCTGACGCAGCTCGTCGGCCGCCCAGGAGAAGTCGGGCTCCTCGCCGTCCCAGGTCGCCGGGGCGCTGAGCACGTCGTTGCCGACGCCGATCACCAGCTCGGCCTCGTCTTCGGCCCCGTCGATGACGATCGGGATGCTCACGGCCTCCGCCTGCCCTTCGGCGGCGATGGACGCGGTGAGCTGCACGAGAGCCTCCGCCACGTCGTCGGTGGTGGTGACGGTCTCGCCGGCATAGGTCACACTGCGCATTCAGCGATGATGGCGTCTCGGCGGCGAAACCGGGTGCCGGTTGCCCCGAGAGCCCGGCTCCGATAGGGGCCCGCGTGTCGGGGGTGCGCGTTAGGGTCCGATGAGCGAGCGGAGAGGACCACCATCATGGCCGAGGCCCCCGAACTGACAGTTGACGACGCCGCCGGATGGCGGTCGTGGCTCGACGCCCACGAAGACTCCAGCGACGGCGTCTGGCTCGTCCTGGCGAAGAAGGGCACGATCTCGCCCACCACCCTCACGTACGCCCAGGCCCTCGACGAGGCTCTCTGCAGCGGGTGGATCGACGGACGGAAACAGTCTCGGGATGCCGGCACCTTCCGGCAGCACTTCACCCCGCGCCGCGCGCGATCGATGTGGTCGAAGCGCAACGTCGAGCACGTCGCCCGCCTGATCGACGAGGGACGCATGCGCGAACGCGGCGCCGAGGAGGTCGCGCGCGCTCAGGCGGACGGCCGGTGGGAGCGCGCCTACGCGGGGTCGGCGGACATCGAGGTTCCGGACGATCTGCGCGGCGCGCTCGACGCCGTGCCCGCCGCGGCGCGCGCCTTCGAGGCCCTGACCCAGGCCGAGCGGTACTCGGTGCTGCACCCCGTCGTCACGGCGGCGACCCCGGCCACCCGTGCCGCGCGGATCGCGCGGCACGTCGAACGCCTCGCCGCGGGATCAGCTCCCCCGGCCCCCGAGGAGTGATCGGCACGGAGAATGGGCTCATGCGCGCGCGACGTCTCTTCGGCCTGGCCGCCGCGGCATCCCTCCTCCTCGGGCTGACCGCCTGTGCGGCACCGGCGGTCGAACCGGCCCCCACCGCCACCGGGCCCGTCGTGGCGTTCTACGGCGACTCGTATACGCGCGGCACGGGCGCGAGCGCGACCGACAAGCGGTGGTCGAGCATCGTCTCGGCCGAGCGCGGCTGGCAGGAGATCAACCGCAGCGAGAACGGCCTCGGCTTCGTCAACCGCCGCGCGTCGATGGGCCCCGGCCTCGACGACATCCCGGCCCAGATCATCGCCGACGACCCCGACCTGGTGTTCGTGACCATGGGTCTGAACGACAACTTCAGCTACGACCGCGCGGCCGACCGCATCCGCGAGACCATCGACAGCGACCTTCAGCGGCTGCGCGAGGGGCTCCCCGACGCGCGGATCGTCGTCGTCGAGCCGTTCTGGTACACCGCCGACCGCCCGGGGTCGGTCGACGTCATCGCGGGGTGGGTCGAAGACGCCGCCGCGCGCATCGGTGCCGACCACATCGCCGGCGCCAGCCACTGGCTCGACGGGCACTACTCCGACTCCGCCGACAGCTGGATGGCCAGCGACGGCCTGCACCCGAACGACACCGGGTACGCGTACCTGGCAGAGCGGATGGATGCCGCGCTGGGCGCCCTCGACCCGCCGCTATGACGACAGGGCTCGTGGGGCTCGACGCCGACCGAGAGCCCAGACGGCCGCCGCGGCCAGCAGGAGGAGCAGCAGGATGCCGACGACGTGCAGCGCGAGGGAGGCGAACCCGCGCTCGGGGAGCAGGAATCCGTAGGGGACCCATCCGTCCGTCGCTCCGCGCACGAGGACGACGGTGATCCAGACCAGCGGGTACGGCAGTACCCACCAGAGGTGCCGCCACGCGAGTCGGGGACGGTCGGGAGCGGTCGCGATGTCGAGGACGACGAGCACGGGGAACACGACGTGCAGCACCGCGCTCACCCACGGCGGAGCCGACCCCGTGCCGGGGACGAGCCCGTTGTAGACCACGGCGACCACGATCAGGCACGCCGCGCCGATCGCCCATGCGAGCGAGAGTCCGAACGGGACGCGGCGATCCGCCAGACCGAGTCCGCCGACCGCGATCACCACGAGCGCCGTCAGACTGCTCGTCTGGTTCGTGAAGTACCCGAAGAAGTCGAAGGGGTTGGTATCGCCCGCCGCGATCCGCAATGCATAGGCGAACAGCACGACGGCGAGGACCACCGCGCCCGCTGTCAGACGCGCGAGGTCGCGCAGGCGTCGGCGGGCGGGGCGGGAGGGCACCCCGCGACGCTACCGCGTCCTCTGCGGCAGCGGACCCGCGTCAGCTCTCGCCCGCGGTCCGCGCGCGGAACCACACGGTGAGTTCGCGCACGGCGCGGATGCTCGCGTCTTCATCGTCGGCCTCGAGGTCGTCGAAGGTGTCGCGGAAGCCCTCGGGCGCGGGGGTCGTGGGAACACCGATCGGCTCGTACCCCATCGTCCACTCCGTGAAGCGGCGCTCGCCGATGGGCTCCGACAGCAACACGCGCACGCCCGTGTGCCGTGGGTCGCGACGGATCTTCGTCATGAGCTCGTCCACGGCATCCTGAGGCCCCTCCAGCACCTGGAAGAAGCGCCCGCGGCGATACAGCAGCATGCCGGTGAGGTCGTGCTCGTGGTTCGAGCGACGGCTCTGCGCGAGGAGGTCGTTCAGTCGATCGTCGTCGAACGGCTCGGAGGCGGCGCTCACGTACGAGATGGAGAGGAGGTCGGAGGTCATGCGTTTCTCTCGCCGTCGATCGAGCGGGGCGCGGGGACCCGCACCTCGCGGAGCGTGATCTCCGCCTCTTGCGGGGGCTGACCGTTCGTGACGGCGGCCATGGCGGCGGTCAACGCCTCGAAACGGCCGACCAGGCGCGAACGGCCGTCGTAGGCCAGGAAGGCCCCGCCGGGCTGACGGTCGATGTATCCGAGGAACACACCGCTTTTACTGCCGACGTGGAAGCCGTCTTCGACGCGAGCCCAGACGACTCCGGCGCCGGGGCGGTCGTGAGACACCATGGTCGCCCCTCTTTCTACCCGGGATGGAAACGGGCGAGAGTGACCGTACCCCGCCCCTCCGACATGCGGCCGCCCTTGACAGATCGCTCGACGCGATAGACCCGACCGCACGCGCTCCGACTCAGCCGAGAGCGAGAAGGATCTGCGCGGTATCGTCGGTGCCGCTCGCCTCGGCGATCCGGCCGCGCTCGAGGCGGTACATGGCGAAGGACGCGATGTTCACCCTCCGACGAGTCGGGCTCACGTGGCCGAACGAGCCCGTGTGCGATCCCCCGCCTCGCAGGTGCACCGCCAGACGGTCGTCCTCGACGACCAGCTGGATGCGTTTCCACTGCCAATCCGGAAAACCACGCCACAGCTCGGCGAGGTCCGCGATCCAGGCCTCCGCGCCCGCGGGAAGGTGCGCACGACGCACGGCCGGGTGCAGCAGCCCACGGACGGCTCCGAGATCGTGGCGGTTGAGCGCCTCGAGGTAGTCGGCGAACCACTCGCGCGTCTCCCAGACCTCCATGGCTCCATTATCGACGGGCCACGGTGCCGCGGTCCCGCCTGAGAGCCCCAGCGATGTCCGCACGAACCTGAGTGCCGAAGGTGCAGCCAGGGAACGGACGGAAGAGGGTGGACGAGTCCGCGGCATCCCGTCCCCCTTCCTCCTGTATCGATCAGCGCACCCGGATCCGCGGACTCGCCAGGACAGCACCGATTCCGATCACGGCGAGCAGGGAGACGAGCCCGGTCAGCAGATACGTCGCACCACCCGCTGCACCCACGAGACCGGTGGCGACCAGCGGCGCGAAGCCCGCGGCGATGGTCGCTGCCAGCTGGTAGGAGACGCCGACGCCGGTGAACCGGTTGCGCACGGGGAACAGATCGGCCATGTACGCGGCGAGAGGCCCCGTGATCATCGCATTCCCGATCGGCTGAAGAATGATGAACGCCAGGAGCACCGCACCCAGGTTCGCCTGCGAGAGCAGGCCGAAGGCGGCCCAGACCAGCACGCCGGTGACGATGAAGCCGATGACCATCATCCGCACTCGCCCGAACCGGTCCGAGAGGACGGCGAAGAAGAGCGTCGCGAAGATGGTGAGGGCGTTGCTGATGGTCAGCATCCACAGGGCAGGAGCCTGCGCGTTTCCGTGACCGATCGCGTACTGCAGACCGAACGTCGAGGTAACCGACTGCAGGAAGAACGGCGACAACGCCGTCAGCACGACGAGCAGCACGCTCAGGCCGTTCTGCGAGAACGTCGACAGGAGCGGGACGCGAGCCGTGCCCTCCGAGCGTTCGGTGGCGGCGAACTCCGGCGACTCCTTGACACCGAGGCGCACCAGGATCGCCACGATGACCAACACGGCGGAGGCGAGGAAGGGGATGCGCCATCCCCACGCGATCAGTACGTCCTGCGGCATGAGCGAGACCAGGGCGAACGTGAGCGTGGCCAGCACGGCACCGCTCGGTCCCCCGCTCTGCACCACAGCGCCGGCGAATCCACGCTTCTTCGCCTGGGCGTGCTCGATGGACATCAGGCTCGCTCCGGCCCATTCCCCACCGACGGCGAAGCCCTGCACGACGCGCAGGGTGACCAGAAGCACGGCCGCGAAGCCGCCGATGCTCGCAGATCCGGGGATGAGGCCGATGCCGATGGAGGCGATGCCCATGATGATCATCGTGACGACGAGCATCTGACGGCGACCGAGCCGGTCGCCGAAGTGCCCGAACACGATCGCACCGATGGGTCGCGCGACGTACCCGGCGGCGAGGGTCACGTACGACAGCACCACCCCGAGCGCCGGATCGATGCCGGAGAAGAACACCGCGGGGAAGACGATGGCGGATGCCGTGGAGTAGATGACGAAGTCGTAGAACTCCAGCGTGGCGCCGAGGTAACTGCCGAGTGAGGCGCGGCGGGCGTCACGCGGGTTCTTCGCGACGTCCGTCTGGACGGTGGCCGGTGCAGATGACATAGCTCTCCTTCGAGCGGGTGGGGTTTTCGACGGGCGACCCGGGGTGCCCGTCAGGCGGGTGAGAACGCCGCGGCGATCGCCTCGGCGCGCGCTCGTGCACGGAAGCCCAGCGCGGGGTGGGTGACGATGTAGAGGTCTCCGGCGTCGACCCCTCGGAGGATCCTCGCGGCGGCCTCGTCGGGTTCGATCATGTGCTCGACGATGGGCCCGGTGAGGTCGGCGTCGGCGAGTGTATAGGTGCCTGCGGCGTCGCGGTGACGAGCGCTGGCGTTGATGCGCGTGCGGACGGGCCCCGCCAGCACGGCGGAGACGGTCACGCCGTCGGGTTCGTCGGCCATCTCGGCGGCGAGCACCTCGCTGAGAGCGAGCACGCCGGCCTTCGCGGCGGCGTAGGCGCCGAGTCCGGGGAGGGGAGCGACGGCGGACATCGAGCAGGTGTTCACGATGCGACCACCGGCCGCGCTCCGACGCAGGGCGGGTAGGAACGAGGTGACCCCGTTGATCACGCCGTGCAGGTTGACGCCGAGCATCCACGCCCAGTCGTCGCGGGTCATGGCTGCGATGCGTCCGTGGGATCCGACCCCGGCGTTGTTGAACAGGTCGTCGACGCCCCCGAACGTGTTCAGGGTGAACGCCAGGAGGGAGTCGACCTGCTCGGGGTCGGCCACGTCGCAGGGGAAGGCGACGCCGCCGATGTGCTCGGCGACCGCGGCCGCCGCGTCGCCGTCGATGTCGGAGACCACGACCTGATGTCCACGCTCCGACAGCGCTGCGGCCAGGGCGGATCCGATTCCCGACGCCGCCCCGGTCACGACGGCGACTCGACTGTCACCGTCGGTGTGCTGATGGGCCACAATGCCTCCAAGCTGTCTGACAGACTGATAGTAGGTGAGGTATCGAGCAGACGCAACACTCTTGGCCCTATGCTGACTCGCATGGACTCGTCGTACGGCGCATCGATGGCCGTCACGCGGCATCCCACCATCCGGGATCAGATCGCGAACTCGCTGCGGCGGGCGATTGCCGAGCTCGAGCTCCAGCCCGGACAGCTCCTGATCGAACGGGAGTTGACCGAGCGCACCGGCGCCAGCCGCCCGTCCGTGCGGGAGGCGCTGCGCCAGCTCGAGGCCGAGGGCCTGATCGAGTCCCGCAACGGCCGCGGCACCTACGTCCGAGTGCTCAGTCTGGGCGAAGCGCGCGACGTGTACGAGGTCCGCGCGCAACTCGAGGGCCTCGCCGCCCGCCTCTTCTGCCATCGCGCCGACGACCAGACGCGCGCTCGACTCGCCCGCGCCCTCGACGCTCTACGCACCGCCACGGCGGCGGGCGACGACCATCGCGCCATCCTCGAGGCCCAAGCGGAGTTCTACCGCGCGCTGTTCGACGGCGCCGGCAACCCGGTGCTCGACCGCACGATCCAGGGACTGCAAGTGCGTGTGGCGCAGCTGCGCGCGCTGACCCTCGGAGTCGACGGACGCGATCGCGCATCGCTGGCCGAGTTCGAGCGCCTGCACGCCGCCATCGACGCGCGTGACGCGGGCGCGGCCGAGCGGGAGGCCGCGGCACACGTGCAAGCCGCAGCGGAGGCGATGGCATCCGCCCACGGCCTGCTGCCGTCCGACTGAACGACGACGCCCGACGACCGTCAGAGCCCGCCGTCGACGCGCAGAAGATGCCCGGTGACGAATCGGGCATCGGCGCCGACCAGGAACGCGACCGCACCCGCGATGTCATCGGGGGTACCGAGGCGCTGCAGTGCCGTCATGGACCGCCGGATCTCGTAGCCCTCCTCGTCGACGACTTCGCGAGCACCCGGTGTCGGCACCGCGCCCGGCACGATCGCATTCACGCGGATGCCGTCGGGGCCGAGCTCCCGCGCCGCCTGCAGGGTCAGGCTCGCCACCGCACCCTTGACGGCGGAGTACACGGAGCTGCCGACGAACCCCCGAGTCGCCGCAGGGGACGACAGATTCACGATGGCACCCCCACCCTGACGTCGAAAATGTGGGATCACCGCCTGCGTGCTCCAGAACGGCGCCTTCAGCCCGATCGCGAGCATGCCGTCAAGCATCTGATCGTCCACCTCCGGGAGCGGCGCATAGCGCACCCACATCGCGTTGTTGACGACGGCATCGATGCGTGCGAACCGCCGGACGACATCGTCGATCAGCGCTTCGACCGCTGTTCTGTCCGTCACGTCGGCGCGCACCGCGTGCACCCGCCCCTCTGTCGTGGTCGAGCGCGCGAGCCGCTCGATGCCGTCGGCATCCCGGTCGACGGCGACGACCGTCCACCCATCCGACGAGAGGCGACGGGCGATGGCCTCGCCTATTCCACGCCCGGCTCCCGTCACGACCACGACGCGCTGCACTGTCTCGTCCATAGCTGTTCTCCCGCTCTCTCCGGTCGATGCGACGACGTCGCGCGAGCGCGTCTCGGCATCCGATTCTTGCTGTCTTATAGGCGAATAGGTGACACTATGCTGCCAAGATGGCTTCTCCCTCGCCCATGCCCGTCGACCCCGCGTCTGCGCTCCGTCTCTGCGGAAGCGGCTCGAAGACCTGGGACGTCCTGGCGATCCGGCAGGGCACGCTCTCGACGCGTCGCTCGCACGTCTTCCTCAACCACGACGTGTACGGGGAGCCGGACGGCGACCTCGAGATGTCGTACTCGTTCTGGGTTCTGCGCACCGACGACGCCGTCATCGTCGTCGACGCCGGGATGTCCGACCAGGGCGCCCGATCGCGCGGGAGAGGCTACGAACGCTCGACCGCGACGGCGCTGACCGAACTGAACCTCCGCCCGGAGGACGTGGCGCGGGTGATCGTCTCGCATGCGCACTACGACCACATCGGAGGGCTGTCCGACATTCCCGGCCGACCGGTGACGATGGCGGCCGAAGAGTACGCTTTCTGGCGCTCGGACGCCTCGCGTCGCCCCCTCCTGCGCAGCGTCGTCGACGACGCCGACCTCGCCTACCTCGAAACCGTCGCCGCCCACAACCTGCTCACCCTCACCACCGGGGTGCAGGAGGCGGCGCCGGGGGTCGTCATCATCCCCGCACCGGGGCACACGCCGGGCGAGCTCGTCGTCCTCGTCCGCACCGGCGCCGGCATCGTCGTGTTGGCCTGCGACGCCGCCCACCTCGACGAAGAGCTCGAGGACGATCGCCCCTTCCGCCACCAGACCGACCTGCTCGCGATGTACGAGAGCCTGCACCTGATCCGCTCCCTCGCGCAGGATCCGGCTGTCACCGCGGTGGTGACCGGCCACGATCCGCGCGTGCAGCAGCGCTACCCGCACCTGCCCGGAATCGATCACGTCAGCGTCGTCGCACGACGATGACGACGTGCATTCAGATCACCGCGGCGGCGACCATGTCGGACAGCCGCTGGTAGCGGGCGATGTTGTCGGCCTGCGTGAGAAGGCCCGCGCTCAATCCGACGAATGACACATCGGAGGCCGGGTCGACCCACACCAGACCGGTGCCCGCGCCGTAGTTGCCGAAGGTCGACGGGCTCGTCAGCGTGCCGAGCTGCGTCGTGAAGATCCCCTCGCCGCGCACGTTGAAGCCGAGCCCCAGGTGCGCCGGCGGGACAGCATCGCCGTTTCGCAACGCCACCGTGCGGTAGAGCTCGTTGGGCATGTCGCCCGTCCAGACCGTGCGGGCCAGCTCGATCATGCGTGGGGAGAGGATGCGCACGTCGTCGAGGCTCCCCCCGCGGCGCAGCATCTCCATGAAGCGTTGCAGGTCGCGGGTCGTCGAGGCCGAACCCGCCCACACCGCCTCGTTGCGCTCGGCGGTGTAGAGACCGTAATCGCCCGGGCTGGTGCGCGAACGGGACGTGATCGGCAGCACACCGCGCATCTCGGGCACGGCGTGCCGGTCGCGCATGTGCGGCAGGATCCCGAGATTGGTGTCGGTCATCCCGAGCGGATCCCACAGGTCCTCGCGCAGGATCCGACCGATCGGACGACCGGCAGGATCGGTGCGTCTCAGCACCTCACCCAGCAGGACGTGGCCGGCCATCGGCGCGTAGTCGCAGCGGGTCCCGGGTTCGACCGCTCCGTGCACGTGCGCCACGACTGCCGCGACCGATTCCTCGAGATCTTCGAGCAGCAGCCCCGGCACCGGCTCCCACACGCCGGGCATACCGGTCGTGTGCGTGAGGAAGTGGAAGATCGTCGCCCTGTCGCGCGGACGGCCGGCGAACTCGGGCACGATGTCCACCATCGGTGTGGTCAAAGCGAAACGGCCGAGCTCGATCGCCCGGAGGACGAGGACGTTGACGAAGGCCTTCGTGATCGAGAACACGCTGAACACCGTGTCGGTCCGGATCTCGTGCGTGCCCGCCTCATCGGCGTGGCCGACCGCCAGGTCGAGGACGGTCTCGCCGCCCCGTGCGATCTTGATGGCGGCCCCGAAGTAGCGACCGCTCTGGACATCGGCGCGCACCACGCGCTCCAGCTCGCCGAGACGGCCCGCGTCCATCGATGAATTACCCATTTTCCCTCTTCTTCGAGTTGAGATTCACGTCCAGGCACCGGACTGCGCCGTCCTGGTCTCAGGTCACTCTGAGGTCGCGCCGCGCAGCCAGCGGACGATCTCGGTGTGGTCGGCGTTCTCGGGGAGGCCCTCGCGCGCGTCCGCCCAGCGCTGCACCGCGGCATCGCCGAGCTCGACCGGCATGTTCAGACGGTGAGCCAGATCGCTGGCGATGCGCATGTCCTTCAGCATGAGAGCGAGGCTGAAGCCGGAATCGAAGGTGCCCGGGAGCACGAAGTCCGGCCATTTCTTCTGCGTCGACCCGCTGCGGCCGCTCGAGGTGTTGATCGCGTCGAGCATGGTGGCGGCATCGAGGCCGAATCGTTCCCCGATCAGAATGGCCTCGGATGTCGCCCACAGATGCGTGGCCGAGAGCAGATTGTTCAGCGCCTTCAACGCATGACCAGCCCCGACCGGGCCGACGTGGCGTACGGCCCCGAGCGTCCCGATGACCGCCGTCGCCCGCTCGACCGCTGGGTCATCTCCTCCGAGCATGATCGTCAGCGTGCCCGCGACGGCTCCCGAGACGCCGCCGGACACCGGGGCGTCGACGAAAGCGATGCTCCGCTCGGCGAGCCTGCGCGCGACGTCCTGCGTACGCAGGGGAGCCGAGGACGACATGTCGATGACGAGAGACCCGGCCGGAAGAGCGGCGGCCACGCCGCCGTCGAACAGGACGGCATCGACCACGTCCGAATCGGGCAGCATCAGAACGACGACGTCCGCCGCGGCCGCGGCCGCACCGTCGACGGCGAGGCCGCCCGCGGCGGCGAACGCGTCGCGCGCGGCGTCGACGGGGTCGTAGCCGCGAACCCGAAGGCCCGCGTCCACCAGACGGCCGGCCATCGGCAGGCCCATCTTGCCGAGACCGATGAAGCCGACCTCACTCATGAGCGCTGCGAAGCTCGTTGAGAGTGGACTCGGCGATGCGGAACGACTCGAGCGCCGCGGGGACCCCGCAATAGATCGCCGTCTGCATGAGGACCTCTTGGATTTCCTGCTCGGTGACACCGTTCGCCACGGCCCCGCGCACGTGCACCGCGAGCTCGTGCCCACGGTTGAGAGCCGTGAGCATCGCCAGGTTGATCATGCTGCGGGTGCGATCGTCCAGACCGTCGCGCGTCCACACGGCCCCCCAGCAGTACTCCGTCACCAGCTCCTGCATGGGACGCGCGAAGTCCGTCGCGGCCGCGAGCGATCGCTCGACATGCTGTTCGCCGAGCACCTTCTTCCGCTTGGCCAGCCCCGCTTCGTAGAGATCATTGGTCGCCATGGGAACTCCGTTGCTCGTATAGCTGTCAGACAGCTAGACAATATCTCAGGTTCGCGGGTCTGACAACCACGCCGAGGCGCCGTGGCGCATCGTTCCTTCGGCCCGCACGCGCCCTCTATCCCGACGGCCGTCCCGAGGAGGGCCTTCGGCGCGACATCGCCGCGACGAGCGGCCGGAATGGACCGCGAGTCGCCGGTGTGCCGCTGCGCGTCTCGGGCACTCAAGCGAGCGAAGGGCGAGGGGAGTCAGCCCACCTGCGCGGTCTCTCGGCGCGCGGCCCGCAGCTCCTCGGCCAGGTGCCGCGCCCCGCGCACGGCGATCGCGACGCTGGTGAGCGTGGGATTCATCGTGTTCGCGGTGGGGATCAGCGCGTTGCCGCCGACGACGAGATTGTCGAAGCCCCAGACCCGCGACGACGGGTCGGCGACCGAGGTGGCGGGATCGGTGCCGGCGCGCATCGTGCCCATGAAGTGCAGGCTCGATCCGTTGGGCAGCAGACGCGGCTCGGCGATGAAGGTGCCGAGGGCCTCGCCCGCACGACGCAGACGCGTCGTGGCCTCGGCGATCTCCACGCGCTCGCGCTCGGTGAGGGCGTACTCGATCGTGAAGTTCGGCATGCCGCGGTAGTCGAGCTCGTCGTCGCTGAACGTCGCCCCGTCCTCGACGCGGGGGAACTTGCGCGTGCCGAAGCCCATGTTGACGTACCCCCACCGGTTGGCGGCCGCGGGGTGGTCTGCCGGCAGGGGGAAGGGTGGGGTCTCGGCGTACATGATCTGCGCGGAGTACGGGTGCCCGGGCTCCGAGAAGGGAATGCGGTTGACGGCGGCGACGGGGTCGGCGGGATTCGTGGCCCGTCGGGCGAGCTCCGCCTCGAGCTCGTCGTCGGATACGAGAGCGCTCATGCGGTCCGCGTCGAGGGCGACGGTGCTGATGACGACGTGGTGCTCGGTGAGGTACCGCCCGAGGGGCGCGGGGCGGATGCCAGACGCCCAGAGCAACTGCGGCGAGCGGAACGCGTCGGCGGCGACCACCACGGCATCCGCCTCGACGAACGACTCTTCGCGCGTGCGCAGGTCTTCGACGACCACGCCGCGCACGTGGGTGCCGTCGTGCTCGATGCGTCGGACGAGCGTGAGCTCGCGCAGATCGAAGCGGGCGGCGGTGTCGGTTCCGGGCTCGATGAGCGGGCCGAGCACGGTGTCGGCTCCGGCCCAGCGCATCGTGCCGTCGGGCTGCGGGTCGCCCGCCACGGGCAGGGTGCTGACGCCGTAGCCCTCGGGGAGCTCGGCGGCGAATTCGCGGTCGAGGAGCGTGCGGATCGCCGCCCCGACGGGAGAGTCGGAGAAGGCGGCGCTCTGCTTGTGCAGCAGGCCCTCGGCGGTGGAGATCAGGTCTTCCCACTCGTCGTCGGCGATGAAGTCGAGCTTCTCGCTGAACGCCGGGCGCGGAATGGCGCAAGTCCAGTGCGCGCCCTGCCCGCCGACGTTGGTCGCGGCGGCCGCGGCCGGGAACGCTTCGGCGTGCGCCGAGCCCGGTCCCCCGAAATCGAGCAGGTGCGTTCCCTGCCGCGCGGTGAACATCCCCTCGACGACCGCGCCGGCCGGGATCCCGAGCGACTCGCGGAAGGACCCGGCCTGCGGACCCTGCGACCTCTCGCGAGCACGCGCCTTCTCGTCGGGGTCGGTGAGGTTGCGAACGCTCTCGCCCGGGCGCGGGGTCACCTGGGGACCCGCCTCGAACATGATCACGCGCGCATCGGGCAGCGCCTCGAGCAGGAGTCGGGCGTAGGTCGACCCGATGGGGCCGCTGCCGACGACGGCGATGGTGGGGGTGGCGGACATGGTCTCTCCTTCGGGGACGTTCAGGCGGGTTGACGGGCGGGGGCGGATGCCGTGGGGGCGGGCGTCTCGTCGGACAACCGCCCCGGGGGCAGGAGCAGGGCGATGACGACACCGCACGCGTAGACGGCGGACAGGCCCAGGAAGACCGGGGCGAAGACGTCGTGGTAGACGAGCCCGATCTCGTCTTGCACCGCCGCGGGGGTCGATCGAACGACCGCGGGCGTGAGGGTCGCGGCATCCAGTCCTGCCGGCAGGGCCGACGCGACCGAGAAGCCGATCACGCCGCCGACCACCGCGGTCCCGACGGCCGCGCCCACCTGACGCACGAGGTTCGTCGTGGCGGTGACCGCCCCGAGGTCGTCGCGCGAGGCCGCGCTCTGCACGACCGCGAAGATCAGGTTCGTGAACGCGCCCGTGCCGATGCCGACCGCGGCCATGACCGCCATCGGCGCCCACAGCGGTACCCCCGGGGGCAGCAACGCCATCGTGAGCAGGCCGGCCGCGGCCAGCGCGGTCCCCGCCGCCGGGTAGAGCCGGTACCGGCCCGACCGGCTGACGAGCCATCCCGTCAGCAGGCTGCTCACGAGCATGCCGAGAACCGTCGCGATCGGCACGAGGCCCGACACCGTCGCACTCGCGCGGTACGCCATCTGCACGTAGGTCGGCATGTAGGCGACCACCGAGAACAGACCGGCGCCGACGACGAGGGACAGCCCGAGGCAGACGAGGATCGTGCGGTCGCGCAGGATGCGCGGCGGGAGGATCGGCGCCGCGGCCCGCCGTTCGATGACGATGAGGGCCAGGATGCCGATGCCCGCCGCCACCGCGCAGACGATCGCCGCGGGACGCAGGGCGTCGTCGCCCATCCAGGTGACCGCGAGGATGAGCGCGAGCAGGGACCCCGTGAACACGAGCGAGCCCGGCACGTCGAAGCGGGGGTGGGCGCCGCCCGGCAGACGGGGGACGGCGACGATGGCAAGGACGAGCGCGACGACCCCCACCGGAATGTTCATCCAGAACACCCAGGGCCAGCTGGAGTAGTCGGTGATGAGTCCGCCGACCACCGGGCCGACGACGATCGCGACCGGGAAGGCCGCGCCGATGACGGCCATGTAGCGCGGACGCTGGCGGGGGGTGGTGACGCGGGCGACGATCGTCTGCGACATCAACTGGAGCCCCGCCGAACCGAGTCCCTGCAGCACGCGCGCGGCGATGAGCCAGCCCAGGTCGGGCGCGAACCCGCACGCGAGGGAGGCCGCGAGGAAGAGCACGAGCGAGACGACGAAGACGCGTCGGGGGCCCACGACGTCGCCGAGCTTGCCGAGGACGGGGAGCATCACGGTGGCGGCGAGCGTGTAGCCGACCATGATCCAGCTCATATGCTCGAGCGCGCCGAGGTCGCCCGCGATCGTGGCGAGCGAGGTGGAGACGATCGTGTGGTCGAGGGCGCCGAGGAACGACACCGCGAGCAGGGCCGCGACGAGGACGCGCAGGCGCGTGGGGGAGAGAGTCATGCGTGGGGCGCCCGTACGACCGGGCGATCGACGCGACCGTGTGTGCCGCTCCGGCTTCCTCACCGGGCGAACGGACCCGTGGGGCCCCGACGTCCCTCTCATCATACCGGACTTATGTCGAATTTCAACATTAGGGGAGAGCGCGAGAGAGGACGGATGCCGCCCCCGACAACGCCTGTCCCCCGTCGACGCCGATCTCCGCGCCGGTGAGGAAGGCCGCGGCATCCGACAGCAGGAACATCACGATGCCGGCCACCTCGTCGACCTCGCCCGCGCGACCGAGGGGGATGACACCCTCGTTCGCGGTGCGGAACGCCGGCGGGGCGCTCGCGGTCATGTCGGTGTCGATGAATCCCGGGTGCACGAGGTTGACCCGGATGCCGCGGGGCCCGAGCTCCGTGACGCTCGCGTGCGTGAGCCCTCGCAACGCCCACTTGCTCGCCGTGTACGCCGCCGTGTAGTGCCCCGTGAGTCCCGCCACCGAGCCGATGTTGACGATCGACGAGCCGGCATCCATCAGGGGGAGCAGGGCCTGGATGCCGAGCATCGCACCCGTGACGTTGACCGCGAAGACGCGGTCCCAGTCGTCGCGGGCGATCGCACCGATGCGGGCGCGGTGGGTGATGCCGGCGTTGTTGACGAGCCCGCGCACGCGTTCGCCCGCGAGTGCGGCGGCGAGCGCGGCCCAGTCCGCTTCGGACGAGACATCGAGCCGGCGATAGTCCACGCCCTCGGTCTCGCGCAGCCCGGGGGCGTCGTCGGTGAGATCGACCGCGATCACCCGGCCGCCCTGCCGCGCGAGCGCCACGGCCTCCGCCGCCCCCTGACCGCCTGCCGCGCCGGTGACGACGAAGATGTTCCCGGTGATCCCGGGCGTACTCATCGCGAGCGCGCCCTCGACCGTGCCCGCGCGCGGGGGATCGGCGGGGCCGGTACGCGCTCGCCGACGACGTTGACGATCTCGCCGACGCCCTCGATCACCAGACGCACCTCGTCGCCGGGTTCGAGCGGACGGGGGTCGAGCCCGCCGCGGCGCCCCCACAGTTCGCCGAGGCATCCGCCGTTTCCGACCGTGCCCGAACCGAGCACGTCACCGGGCACGACCACCGAGTTGCGGGCCGCGTACGCGACGAGCTCGGGGAAGGGCCAGCCCATGTTCGACACGAGGTCGTGGCCGATCAGCTCGCCGTTGAGGAACAGCTCGGCCCGCACAGCGAGGAAGCCCTCGTCGTCGAGGAAGGGCTCGAGCTCGTCGGCCGTGACGATCCACGGGCCGAGCGTCATGGCGAAGTCCTTGCCCTTGGCGGGGCCCAGCCGCACCTTCATCTCGCGGGACTGCAGGTCGCGGGCCGACCAGTCGTTCATGACGGTGTACCCGAAGATGTGGGTCGCCGCGGTCTCGGCATCCAGATTCTCTCCGTCCGAACCCGCCACCCCGCCGATGACGGCAGCGAGCTCGAGTTCGACGTCGAGCCGCTGCGTCTCGGGGATCGCGACGACCTCGCCCGTCCCCCGCACGGTGTGCGGGTTGGTGAAGTAGAACGTGGGGGCCTCGTACCACTCGGGCACGACCTCGCTCTTGCCGTCGACCGACGCGCTGACGCCCTCGACGTGCTCCTCGAACGCCACGAAGTCCCGGATCGAGGCGGGCACGAGCGGGGCGAGCAGGCGCACCTCGACCAGGGGTCGGGCGGCGTGCGTGTCACGCCGGGCGAAGAGCGACGGAAGGGCGGCCAGCCCCTGGGCCAGCACCTCGGCCACCCGCAGCCCATCGGGGAAGGGCACCACGGCATCCGCCTCGACGAAGCCCTCGCCGATGTCGGCGCCATCGGCCCAGCGCGCGATCCTCACGCGTGCACCCGGGTGCGCAGCAGCTCGGCGGCGTTCCCGCCCAGGATGCCGGGCACCTCCGCCTGCGTCAGCCCCGCGCCCCGCACGAAGGCGACGGGGTCGTCCAGGCCCATGTCGAACGGGAAATCGCTGCCCAGCAGCACCCGGTCCGCTCCCGCCGCCTCGACGAGCCAGCGCAGCGCTCGCTCGTCGTGCACGACGGTGTCGAACCAGATCTTCGACAGATAGCTCGAGGGGGCGTGCGCGCAGCCGTGCGCCTCGGGCCGCACCTTCCAGGCGCGGTCGGACCGGCCGATGGCGGTCGGCAGGTAGCCGCCCCCGTGGGCGGCGACGAGGCGGAGTCCCGGATGCCGATCCAGCACGCCGGCGAAGATGACGTGCGAGAGCGCGACGGCGTTCTCGGTGGGCTGGCCGACCGTGTTGGAGAGGTAGAACCGGTCGAGGCGCTCGTCGAGCGAGCAGCCGAAGGGGTGCAGGAACACCACCGCACGCAGCTCGGCCGCGCGCGCCCAGAAGGGCTCGAGCCGCTCGTCGCTGAGCTCGACGTCGCCGGCGAACGACGAGATCTCGACTCCCGCGAGTCCGCGCCCGAGCACGGCGTCATCGAGCGCGTCGACCACCAGGTGCGGGTGCTGCAGCGGCACGGTCCCCAGCCCGACCAGGCGGTCGGGGGCCTGGGCGACGTGCTCGGCGACGAGGCGATTGGCCTCGCCGGTGGTCCAGGTCGCCAGGCCCTCGTTCGCCCACGGGTAGAAGTGGTTCGGCGAGGGGCTCACCCACTGCCGGTCGACGCCCTGCGCGTCCATGGCCGCCAAACGCGCCTCGACCGAGGTCAGGCGCGGGAAGCGCTCGCCGATCATGCGGCCCGAGGCCTGCAGGCTCGCGAGCCCGTTGCGCTTCAGCTCGAGGTCGGCCGCGGCCTGCACCTCGTCGGGCACGCGGCGCTCGACCTCGGCGTGAAGCCCGGGCATGAGCAGGTGGGCGTGGACGTCGGTGACTTCGGTGCGGGTGGCACCGTCGCTCGCGAGGCTCACGCGCGGGCCGCCGTCAGCTGTGCGACGCCGAACATCAGGCCGCCCATGTCGGCGTCGCGGACGCCGTCGAGCTGCCACTGGCCGAGCTGCACCGAGGCGTCGACGATCGCCTTGGCGCGCTCGACACGACGGGCGTGGAACGCGTCCCACAGCGCCTGGTCCACGGCATCGCGCTGAACGAGGAGTTCGCTCAGCACCGCCGCATCCTCCAGGCCCTGGGCCGCTCCCTGCGCGATCGTCGGAGGGCAGCTGTGCGCGGCGTCGCCGATGACGACGACACGGCCGCGGTTCCACGGGGCGTCGACGAGGTGGCGGGTGAACCACGTGTAGTTGGCGTCGGCCCCGGCCTCGATGTCGGCGCGGATGTGGTTCCACGGCCCGTCGTAGGCGCGCGACTGCTCCACCATGATGCGTCGGGCCTCTTCGGGCGAGACGTGCGAGCGGTCCTGAGCCCCCTCGACGAGGAAGGCGTACATGGTGTCGTCGCCCGTGGGCGTGTAGCCCGCGATGTACATCGGCCCGCCGTAGTAGAGCTCGCTGCGGTCGACCTCGGGCGGCAGCGACACGAAGGTGCGCCAGATCCCCATGCCCGTCTGTTCGGGTGAGACGTGGATGCCGATCATCTCGCGCACGGCCGAATGCAGGCCGTCGGCACCCACGAGCAGGTCGAAGGTGCCGGCGGATTCCCCGTCCACCTCGACCTCGACACCCTCGTCGGTCTGCGAGACGGCCGTGACCCGCGTGCCGAAGTGCACGCGCGCGCCGTTGCGCTCAGCCGCGGCGAGCAGGATGCGGGCGAGGTCGGGACGCGACATCCCCATCGTCGAGGGGTAGTCAGGTCCGCCGGTCTTCAGGTCGGGCAGGGCCGCGACGACCGGGGCGCCGGGTCCGGGAGCACGCAGGTTCAGCCCCTCGAAGGCCTTCCCGGCCGCGGCGACCTCGTCCCATACCCCGAGCTCGTCGAACACGCGCAGGGCGTTGCCCTGCAGGGTGATGCCCGAGCCGCGCGTGGACAGCGCGGGCTGGGCGTCGTAGAGGTCGACCTCGACGCCCTCCTTCGCGAGGAAGATGGCGGTGGCCAGGCCCGCGACGCCGGCCCCGGCGATCGCGACTTTCTGAACGGCGGTCATGTCAGAACCTCTCTGTTCTGTGGACGGGTGAAGGGATTACAGCAGAGCGACGGGGTTCACCGGTGACCCGACGGCCCCGGTGATGGGCAGCGGCGGGGCCGAGAGCAGGAACTCCCAGCGCCCCGCGGTGGCGCAGTGCGCGGCGAGAGCGTCGAGGTCCCACATCTCGCCGATCGTCAGACCCAGGTTCGGGATGACGACCTGGTGCAGGGGTTGGAAGGCCGGAACGTCGAACTCGTTCGGCCGCACCTCGAACCCCCAGGTGTCGGTCGCGATCGCGGCGATCTCGGTGCGGTGCAGCCACCCGGCGGTGGTGAGCGAGAGACCCGGAGCGGGGCCACCGGCGTAGTCGCCCCAGCCCTCGCGGCGAGCGCGCGTGTAGTGGCCGGTGCGCACGAGCACGATGTCTCCGCGACCGATCTCGACGCCCTCCGCCGCGGCGCAGGCCTCGAGGTCGGCGACGGTGATCGCGTGGCCGTCGGCGAGCTCTCCGGTCTCGGGCACGAGATGGCGGCCGAGGTCGAGCAGGACGCCGCGCGAGACGATCACGTCGGCGGCGTGTTCGATGCCGGTGACGAGGTCGCCGTCGCTGGTGACGACATCTCCCGCCCGGCGGCCGTTCCATGCGTACCCGTGATCGAAGATGTGGCCGAGACCGTCCCACTGGGTGGAGCACTGCAGCGGCATCGAGATGACGTCGTCGGCCCCGCCGATCCCGTGCGGGAAGCCCTGGTTGCCACGCTCGGCGTCGGTGCCGGTGTCGGTCATCGTGTGCACGGGGTTGGTGCGTCGGCGCCACCCCTTCTGCGGTCCGTCGGTGTCGAACGGCTGCGAGAGCGAGATCGAGACGCCGTCGCGCACCAGGGCGGCGGCCTCCCGCCTCTTGTCGGCGTCGATGAAGTTGAGCGTGCCGAGCACGTCGTCCTCGCCCCAGCGCCCCCAGTTGCGGAAGGCCTCGGCGCGCGCCGCGATCTCGGCTTCGGGGTTCTGGCGGTCGAGATCGGCCGGGTCCTCCGAGGGGAGCGTCACGACGCCCCCTCCCCCACGCACCGCACGACCTGCGTTCCGAGCGCGCCGATGGTGCCCGTCATGACGTCGCCGTCGCGCAGGAACCTCTTCCAGTGCTGACCGTTGCCGGCGGGGCTGCCGGTCAGCAGCAGGTCGCCGGGGAGCAGGGGGTGCGTCTGCGAGGCCGCCGAGATGAGCGCCGGCACGTCGAAGAGAAGGTCGGAGGTGTTGGCATCCTGCATCACCTGCCCGTTCAGTTCGAGACGCACCGCCGTATCGGCGGGGTCGACGAACCGCGCGGGCACCAGCAGAGGACCGGTCGGCAGGAACCCGGGCGCGTTCTTCGCCCGGTACCAGTCGGTGCCGATCTCTTTCATGTCCTTGCGGAACACGAGGTCGCGCGTGGTGATGTCGTTGACCATCGTGTAGCCGGCGACGTGGTCGAGCGCGTCCTCGCGAGAGACGCGGAAGGCCTCGCGGCCGATCACGACGGCGAGCTCGAGCTCCCAGTCGTGCACCTCACTGTACGCGGGCAGGACCAGCGGCACGTCGTCGCCGACGACGCACGCGGTCAGCCCGATGAAGAAGTAGGGCTCGCCGCTGCGGGCGCGCTCGTCCATCATGTCGGCGGCGAACGCCCTCGCCTCCTCGGGCGTGCGGTCGGTGTTCTGCGTCAGGCCCGCTGCCACCAGCTCGATCACGTGCTGGCGGTAGTTGGCGCCGGTCTGCAGCACCTGCCGCGGTTCGACGGGCGCGGTGAGAGTGACCTCCGAGACCGGATGCCACTCCCCCGGGCCGTCGATGAGTGCTTCGAGGCGATCCCAGTCGGGGTCGGCGAGGAACGCGTTCAGGCCCCCACCCAGTTCGTCATCGGTGAGCGCGCGGATGCGGTCTCCGGCGACGAGGCCGATGCGCACGGCATCCGCCTGTCGAAAGCGCGCGAGCGCGAAGGGTGCGGTCGTCATGGTGGTGCTCACTTTCCCCGACCGGGATCGACGCTCAGCCCCGGCCCTGGACGGCGTAGGGGTTGAGCAGGGCGTCCTTGATCTCGTCGGGCACGCCCTCTTCCGTGGCGCTGGGGCCGTCGGCGGGCGGGAACGACTCGGTCATCGACATCGGCATCGCGCCGTTGCGGTACATGTTGTTCGAACCGAGCGAGGGCTTCCAGGTGTTGGCCTCCCAGTCGGGCACGTAGTTGCGGTAGCCGCCCGTGTTCAGCTCGATGCGCAGGCTCGAGGGCTCGCGGTAGTAGAGGAAGGTCTGCTCGCCGATGCCGTGGATGTTGGGGCCGTACTCGATCGGCACGCCGTTCTCCATGAGGGTGTCGGCGGCGATGAGCAGCTCTTCGCGGGTGTCGACCCAGAAGGCGTAGTGGTTGATGCGTCCGGCGCGGCTCGAGCCGTCGAGCACGACGCCGAGGTCGTGCGACTTCTCGTTGGTGGTGAGGACGGAGAACACCGAGATGGGGGCCTCGTCGAGCACCGTACGGGCCATGAAGCGGAAGCCGAGAGTGTCGACGTACCACTGCACGAACGCGTCGACGTCTTTCGCGGCGACCGTGACGTGGTCGAGCTGGCGCGGGGCACCGGCGACGGGGCTGCGCTTCTCGGGACGGTCGGGGTAGATCGAGGCGGTGTGCGGCTCGGCGCGATGACGCTCGACGTCCCAGTGCAGGGTCATGTTGTGGCCCTGGGGTCCGGTGAAGCGGAAGGCGCGGCCGATACCGCGGCCATCGAACCACTCGCCCTCGATGCCCGCGGCCTGTACGCGCTTGGCGGCCTCTTCGAGGGCCTCGGCCGACGAGGTGCGCCAGGCCATGGTCTCGAGCGAGGGCTCGTCGCCCGGGGCCACGACGACGGAGTACGCGTAGTAGTCGCCCCAGCAGCGGAGGTAGACGCGGCCGTCTTCGCGGGCGACCTCGGTCAGGCCGACCTGGTTGACGTAGAAGTCCACCGAGGCCTCGACATCAGGAGTCGTGATCGCGACGAACGACAGATGAGAGAGAAGCTTGATCATCTTCGATCCTTTCGGTGAATCGGGTCGTTCCGACTCTTCTTCCACTATCCGACGGAAGTCGGTATCAGGGAATCCGATTGTGTGGATGCCGGGCATCGGTGTGGCTTATCCGCTCGGCGCTCTCGCGGCGAGCGCGAGGGGCGACCGCGGGCCCGGGCATCGCTCGTCCCCCTCTTGACGGTGCATGTCCCACATCTGGCCGCTTGGGGAGCCTGCAACCGGCCATGAGGGGGTCCTGCTCCGGCAGGAGCGGCCGTCCGAAAGAGCGGCTCATTCCGAAGAAGGTGAGAGGACCGCGTCATCCGCCGCCAGCTCATCGAGGTCGTTCAGCGTCGCGCCCGACTCGACAGCCTCCAGCACCCGTCGCAGCGCGAGACGCTCGGGCGATTCCCGCCGAACGGGCCGGATGCGGCGCCCCTCGTCGTCATCGAACGCGACTTCGGCCAGCGGCGACGCCGAATCCACGCGCACCTCGACGCGGCGCGGCCCCAGCGCCGTGGCGACCATCGCGCCGCCCACCCCGCCACCGATCGCTCGGGTCACGCTCGCGCCGACGCCGTCCGGGCCGCGGAGGGCCAGGGTCGTGGCCGTCGCCGTATCCGCGTGAGCGACGACGCTCAGCGGTCCGCCGGCCAGGACCCGCGCCCACCCCAGAGCGTCGCGGAGGAGGGCCGTGGCATCCGTTCGCCCTCCCCAGGCGTCGACGACGACGTGCCGGGCGGCGACGGGCTCGGCACCCGCGTCAGCGACGACGTCGGGACGCAGGCGTCGGCGCACGACGGCGACCGGCGCGGCGATCAGCGCGAGGCGCCCGTGCACGTCTGCGGGCGCCGGGTCGGGTTCGTCGACCACGAACGCCGCCGCGTCGATCAAACGCTCCCACCAGGCGCCCCGGCCCTCGACCACGCGGATCGCCCCGGCACCGCGGCCGAGCCGGACCAGCGGCGAGAGTTCGGCCACCGCCGCCCGGTAGGCGGCGAGGTCGGTCCGCACCTCGCGCGCGCTCATCGCACCGCCTCCGCCCGCACGGCGGCTGCCGCCGCGTCGGCGATCCCCAGCACGAAGGCCGCGTCCGCGCGCAGTTCGTCGTACTCCATCGCGGCCTCCCCGCGCAGCAGGGCGGCGAGCGCCCGCCACTCCGCCTCGTAGCCGTCGCGGCGATCGATCGGATACACGGTCTGCACGCCCTGCGCATCGCGGACCGTCGTGAGCGCCCCACCGACGTGCGCGAAGGGCGGAGGGAACTCGACCTCGACGCGGGCGCCCGCGGTGACCACGCTGACCCGCCACAGCGAGTCCGCCCCCTCGGGGAGCATGACGGTGGTGAACCGCACGAGCGCGCCGTTCGCGCGCAGCGCCAGATCGAAGCCGACCGGTGCCACCGGCCTCGCCCACACCAGATCGGGTGCCGCGGGGACGAGGTCGCGCACGAGGGGCAGATCGTGCACGCCGAGGCCGGCGACCAGCTGCCGCACGATCGCGGCGCTCTGCTCCGGGTCGTCGAGGTCGAGCGGGGGGCGGTGCACCGGCGCACCCGCGGGGATCGGCTCGCCCATCGTCAGCGCGTGATAGCGATCGTTCGGCGACAGGCACAGCGTCACCGTGACCGCGGCGATCCGGCCGTCGAGGGCGCTGAGGTGGTGCGTCGCCCGCACCCATGCGGGGTCGAACAGATGGTTCGTTCCGACGACCAGCAAAGCACCGACGGCGGCGCACTCGGCGATGAGACGGTCGGCCTCGTCCGCGGTGTCGGCCAGCGGCTTCTCGCAGAAGATCGCCCGTCGCCCCGCCGCGAGACTCGCGCGCACGTGCGCGGCGTGCTGGGCCGGCGGGCTGCACACGGCGACGACGTCGACGTCGGGGTCGGCCAGCAGCTCGTCGACGCCCGTCGACGCCCGGGCCCCGAAGCGCTCGGCGATCACGGCCGCCCGTCCGCTCCCGGCGTCGCTGACGTGCACGAGCCGGAAGTCACCGTCCGTGCGGGCGAGGGTCGGGGCGTGCAGAGCCGCCACTCCCGGCCCGGATCCGATGATGCCCACGCCCCACGTCATCCCGGCCCCCTCGCCCACTTCGGCACGAATTGCGCTGAAGTCAGAGACTAATGAACCATACAAGCGGCGATTTCGGCAGGGGGCAGGGGGTCCTGTGTGAAGATCAACCCATGGCCAACGTGTCCACTCTCCGCTTCGGCGCCCAGACCGACGAGGTCACGAGCCTGCTGCGCATCGTCAACATGGTGCGCTCGGGCGAAGCCCTCACCCGCCCAGAGATCGGGCGCGTGACCGGCCTCGGCCGCGGCGTCGTCGCCCAGCGCGTCGACCGCGCCGTCGAGATGGGCTTCCTCGAAGACGCCGAGTATGCCCCGTCGTCCGGGGGGCGCGCTCCGCGCACCCTGCGCTTCCGCGCCGAACGGGGTCGCATCGTCGTCTGCGCTCTCGGCGGTCAGCACATCCACGTCGGCGTGACCGACCTCGACGGAACGATCCTCGACGAGGCGCACCGCGCGTGGGACATCGCCAGCGGCCCCGCCGAGACCATCGCGACGGCGACGGCGATGGTCGACGACCTGCTGGCATCCGGAGACGGGACCCCCGTGTGGGCCGTCGTGGTCGGGCTCCCCGGTCCCGTCGACTTCGAGACCGGTCGGCCGGTCGCCCCGCCGATCATGCCCGGCTGGAACGGCTTCGACGTGCGCGAGGCATTCGAGAAGCGCTACGACGCCCCCGTGTGGGTCGACAACGACGTCAACCTGCTCGCCGCGGGCGAGCGCGCCCGGCACCGCGACGACGGCGTCGACCTCATCTACTGCAAGGTCGGCACGGGCATCGGCGCGGGGCTCGTCTCGCACGGCCGCCTGCACCGCGGCGCGAACGGCGCAGCGGGCGACATGGGTCACGTGCGCGTCCCCGGTGCCGAGCAGGTGTGCCGATGCGGCAAGGTCGGTTGCCTCGAGGCCGTGGCCGGCGGCTGGGCTCTCGTGCGCGATGCGCACGAGGCGATCGCGGGGGGCGCCACCGGCGCGCTCGCCGACAGCGTGGCATCCGGAACCGCTCTCACCCTCGAGTCCATCACCATCGCCGCCACCCGGGGCGACGCCCTGGCCACCTCCCTCGTGCAGGCCTCGGCTCGACAGGTCGGCGAGGCGATCGCCGCTCTGGTCAACATGTTCAACCCGAGTCTCATCGTCATCGGTGGCGCCGTCGCCTCGACCGGAGAGCTGTTCCTCGCCGAGGTGCGCCATCGCGTCTACGAGCTTTCGCTCCCGCTCGCGACCCGCGATCTGGTGATCACGACCAGTCAGAGCGACGCACGCGAACCCGTGCGCGGCGGCGTCGATCTCGCGCAGGAGCAGCTGTTCGAGGTGAGCCTGCCCCGCTGGTTCGCCGAGGGCCGCCCCACCATCGCCGCGGTGCACGGATTGCCGGGCTAACTTCTTCCTATTTCAGACATTAGTGGTTAGGTTATAGGCGGAAGCGTGCCGTCGGGCGCGCTCGTGACACGAGGACGTGCCCGCCATGACCCTGACCGCCCTGCGCGACGACGCCCTCCGGGTGCGCGCCGAACGCACCGAGGTGCGGCTTTCGCTGCCGTGGATCCGCTCCCTCCCGCTCGCGAGCCTCCTCGACGCGCGGGTCCACCTCGACGGCGAGAAGCGCGAGCCGCTGGTCGCGCTCGGCACCCGGCGGGTCCCGGTCGACGCCCTGGCGGCCGAGGAGGCGTGGTGGTACCTGCAGGACCGGGTCGTCTTCGAGATCCCGGATGCCGTGAGCCCCGGCATCCACGAGGTGTCGATGTCGTTCCGGCTCGAGATCCCCTACCTGCCCGGCGGCCCCGAAGAACCCCTGCGCCTGCCGTTCTCGTTCACGCGGGAGCTGTCGACCGATGCCCGCGCCGCGACCGTCTCCCGTGACGTGGGGAGCGCCGCGTGAGCCTGCCCACCGGCTGGACCCTGTCCGCCAGCGCGTTCAACCTGACCCCCGAGGTGATCCGCGCCGAGCGGACCGCCCCTGACCTCGCCCTCACCCTGGTCGAGCGCGACATCGCCCCGGCGATCGAGATCGAGCTCGGCCAGATGTGGCGCGGCTTCCCCGACCCCTCGCACGCCGAGGCGCGATCCTTCCGCGACCGGCTCGCCGCCGCGGGCGGGCGGGTCAGCATCGTGGGCGTCAGCATCGACGAGTACGACCGCGGACGACGGCGGACGGATGCCGAGCGCCGGGCCTTCCTCGAGCCGCAGCTGCGCGCGGCGGCCGCGGTCGGCGCTTCGGGGGTGCGCCTGCCGATCGGCCAGGCGGGAGCGCTGCTCGAGGACCTCGTGCCCCTGCTCGAGGAGCTCGACCTCGTGCTGTTCGAGGAGGCGCAAGGCCACGAGACGCCCGCCGCGAAACCTGCGGCCTACGATCGCATGGCCGAGCTCGACACCCCGCACGTGCGGCTGCTGCTCGACATCAGCATGCTCATGCCCGCGCTGCCGGTGACCTACCTCGATCGGCTCGAGCACGGTGGCATCCCGGCCGATCTGCTCCGACGTCTGCGCGACGACTGGCGCGATCCGGCCACCCACGACGCGGTCATCGACCTGTTGCGCTCCGGCGGCGTGCCCGGGCCCGTGCACACCCTCTACATGAACCTGCTCGTGCGCTTCGGCCGCGCGCACGTCTCGGATCTGGCATCCGTCCTCCCCCTGCTCGGTGCGGTGCACCTGAAGTTCTGGGATCTCGACGATGCCGACCACCGACTTTCCGACCCCCTTCGCGACGTGGGCACGGCCCTCGCCGCGACGGGCTTCACCGGCACGCTCTGCAGCGAGTGGGGCGGCCAGGAGTGGCTCGACGACGACCCGTGGGAGACGACCTCTCGTCATCTCGCGCTGGCCGCCGGCATCCTCTCCGACCGTCCCTCACCCGCATCCGTTCAGAGAGCGAGCACGCAATGACCGACCGACCCATCAAGTGGAGCTACATGGACCACTGGCGAGCACAGGGACCCGCGGGCCCCTACGACCAGTGGCAGTCGAAGCTCGCGATGAAGCGCTTCCTCCAGCAGGTCGCCGCCGTCGGCTTCGACGCGATCGACACCTTCGACTTCCGCATCTGGCAGATCTTCGAGCAGTACGGCTCGGTCGCGAACTACCAGGAGTTCGTGCAGGAGCAGGGCCTCGAGCGCATCGTCAACACCTTCCACGGCGTCTACTACTCCCCCGACCGCTACGCACCGGAGGTGCCGGCGACCCACGCGACGATCCTCGAGGACTTCCAGCGGACGATGGACATGTGGTCGGGTATCCAGCTCGACAACATCATCGTCATGCCCGGATCCCGCTACTTCGACGAGGCCGGAGTGCCCGACGACGGCCTCAAGCACGCCGCCGACGTCTGGGGCAAGGTCGGCGAGCTCACGCAGCAGTACGGCGTCAACCTCACCTGTCACCACGAGTTCTACGCCGGCATCCGCACGCGCGACCAGATCGACCGCTTCTACTCGTACGCCGACCCGCGCTACGTGAAGTTCTTCGTCGACACCGCCCAGCACTGCATCGCCGACGTCGACCCGGTCGACGTGTACGCGAAGCACCACGAGCGCGTGACGGGCTTCCACTTCAAGGACACGCGCCACAAAGACGTCAACGACGACTATCGGATGTTCCCGGATGCCGAGGTGTCGGCGAAGACCACCGAGAAGTGGTTCTACGAGATGGGCACCGACGAGGGCCTCGTGGACTTCGAGGCCATGATGCGCTCGGTGCGCGACCACGGTTACACCGGTTGGATCAGCGTCGAGCACGACAAGGCCGACAAGCTCGGCGGCGACTACGCCGAGAGCACCGCGATCTCGCGCTGGTACGCCAAGAACGTGCTCGACGGCATCTACAACGAGGAGGTCGCGCGATGAGCGACGTGCGCTGGGCCTACGCCATCAACCAGTGGGACACCAACATCGACTCGTTCGTGCGAAAGCGCGAGCACGAGCGGGCGTTCAAGACGGCATCCATCAGCGGCTTCTCGGGAGTGGAACTGACCGCCGAGAGCTTCGGGGCGTGGGAGCCGCTCGGCACGCCCCAGCAGCTCGCCGACCTTTACGGGTCGGTCGAGCAATTCGGGGAGTTCCTCTCCTCGTGTGCCATCGAGGCCGTGAGCAGCTACGTCTATGACCCCTCCGTGGGCTTCGAGGTCGAGATGGGTCGGGGGCCCGATCCCCTCGATCCCGCGTCGGTCGACCAGATCGTGCGCACCGCGCGGTGGTTCGCGGATGCCATCCGGAGACTGGGCGGCAGCGTGCTGGTCGTGCGCGCCGCGCCGTCGGCCTGGCAGACCGGGGCGCTGTCGGCGGAGCAGATCGAGGTGCTCGCGACCCTGTGGAACTCCGTGGGCGAAGCGATCGCGGCGGACGGCATCGCACTGGGCCTGCACGTCGACTTCCTCTCGGCGCTGCGCCTCGACGACGGCATCTCGCGCCTTCTCGAGGCGACGGATGCCGAGAAGGTCGGTCTCGCGATCGACACCGCCGAGCTCGCGATCGCCGGCATTGACCCGGTCACCCTCTACCGCCGTCACGCCGACCGCGTCGTGCACGTGCAGCTGAAGGACGCGCGCGAGACGGTGGACGACGCCGAGGCGTCGACGCCGCACGCGGAGCAGTTCATCCGCACCGAGGGCGGCGCGCGCAAGATCCTGCGCTGGTTCTACGAGCCGAGCGACGAGCGCGCGCTGGTCGACTTCGAGGGCTTCGTCGGCGCCCTGGCCGAGCACGGCTACCGCGGCTGGATCGTCGTCGAGTCCGACCAGAGCCCGCACCCCGCCGAGAGCACGATGGTCGCCGGCTGGTACGTGCAGAAGGTGCTACGGCCGATCCTCGAGGGCGCGCGCGTTCCCGCCTGACCCGCACCCCGCGTGAGGGGTCGTTCTCTGTCGCCCAGGGCACCCGCCCGGCGACACGAATCGACCCCTCACGCGGTACCACACGCGTCGGAAACGCGCCGCCCCCTCGGTCGCTCGGCGCACCCGTGAAACCGTGAGGGCATGGCATCCCCCCTCGCCCTCCTCCGTGACGACTCGCTCTCGCTCCTGGTCCGCGGCTACGGCTTCGGCGCGCACCTCTGGCGCCGCGCCGACCGCGGTGCGCGGGCCGTGCCGTTCCGCCTGCTCGGTCGCGACGCCCTGTTCGTCCGCGGCGAGGAGGGGGTGGATCTCTTCTACGACGAGTCGCGCATCCGCCGCCACGGCGCCATGCCCGCCTTCATCCAGGAGTCCCTGTTCGGCCACGGCTCGGTGCACAGCCTCGACGGCGCCGAGCACCGTCACCGCAAGGCGACCTTCGTCGACGTGCTGTATGACGACGCCGAGGTGCAGCGGCTTCTTCCTGAGCTCGACCGGCAGTGGCGCGGCGAGCTCGACGCCTGGGTCGCCGGCGGTGAGCGTTCGGCCTACGACGCCGCGGTGGGAGCGCTTGGTCGCGCGATCATGCGGTGGGCGGGCATCCCCGGCACCGCGGCCGCACAGACCCGCTGGGCGAGGCGTCAGGCGCAGATCGTCGACGGCTTCGGTGTTCCCTACTCCCCCGAGTTCGCGCTCGCGCTGCTCAACCGCGGCTGGTCCGACCGCCACGCCGCCGAGCTGATCGACGCGGTGCGGGCCGGCACCCTGCGCCCCGCCGAGAACACGGCTCTGCATGCGTGGGCGCACCACCGCGACGAGAACGGCGAGCCCCTGCCCGCGAAGACCGCGGGGGTCGAGCTGCAGAACAGCTTCCGCCCGATGATCGCCGTGTCGCGCTTCGTCGCGTTCGCCGCGAAAGAGCTGCACGACCGCCCCGAGTGGCGCGCGCGCATCGCCGCTGAAACTGCCGAGCGCGGCACCCTCGTCGGCGGGGAACTCGCCACGGCCTTCGCTCAGGAGATCCGCCGCACCGCCCCCTTCGTGCCGATGCTGCCCGCGTGGGCCGAGACCGACATCGAACTCGACGGTCAGCGCGTGCCCGCCGGCGGCCGGGTCGTGCTCGACATCCTCGGCACCGACACCGACACCCGCGAGTGGGAACGCCCCTCCGCCTTCGACCCCGAACGGTTCGTGGGCGTCCACGACTACGAAGCGCTGAAGGCGTTCGTGCCCCACGGCGGCGCCGACGTCCGCACCGGCCACCGCTGCCCCGGAGAGAAGCTCGCGATCGCCGGGCTCGCGGCATCCGTCGCCGTGCTCAGCGACGCGCGCATCCGCATCAGCGGCCGCGGGCTCGAGGTGAATAGGCGGCGGATGCCGACCAAGCCCCGCTCCGGCGGACGCGTGCGCCGCGCGGACGCGCCGTCGTCGTGCCCGTTCCACTTCGGTCGCGCGCGCTGAGGCCGTCCGCGGCGTCACGAGAACAGGCGAAGCAACGAGAACAGGCCGATCCGCGCGGAATCGGCCTGTTCTGGAACCATCCCCTGTTCTGGTGACGCGGGGTGCGCGCGGCGTCAGCGCGGCTGCAGACCCGCGGCGCGGTAGATCGCGTCGACGACCCGCATCGTGCCGACGCCGCGGCGGGCGTCGAGGACGCTTTCCGACCCGTCGGCGAGCACGTCGCGCAGGTGCTCGAGCTGGCGGGCGTAGCTGTTCTCGGCCGGGTCGGCGGCGACGGAGCGTAGCTCGTGGCCGTCGGCCGAGGTCACCGTGAGCGTCGCGCCCCACTGCGGCACGATCACGCTCGTCGCCCACAGCGACGCGCGGGAGCCGTCGACCCGCACCCACATCGCGCCCTCGTCGTCGCCCTGGAACGATGCGCGCACGAGAGCGGTGATCCCGCCCGGAAGCCGCAGCTCGGCGTCGGTCTGCAGGTCGATGCGCGGGTCGGCGTCGTACGTCTGCGCGATCGCCGTCACGACCTCGGGCTCACCGAACGCCGCGCGCAGCAGGTCGATGGCGTAGCAGCCGACGTCCATGACCGCGCCGCCGGCGAGGTCGCCGTCCAAACGGATGTTGCCGGGCTTCACCACGAAGTGGGGGATGCTGAAGTCGATCTCGACCAGCTTCACCTCGCCGAGCTCCCCCGAGCGGATCGTGTCGACGAGCTCACGGATGAAGCCGTGCAAGCGGAAGTGGAACCCGACGAAGGCGCGGAGCCCCGTGGCATCCGCCGCATCGGCAATGGCGGCCGCACTGTCGCCGTTGGCCGAGAGCGGCTTCTCGCACAACACGTGCTTGCCTGCCGCGAGAGCCCGCTCGGCCCACTCGCGGTGCACGATGGGCGGCAGAGCGAGGTACACGAGATCGATGCGCGGGTCGGAGAGCACCGCGTCGTAGTCGCCCCACGCGGGCAGGTCGAGCCGCTCGGCGAACGCCCGCGCCCGCTCGGGGTCGCGCGCGCCGATGGCGACGACCTCCACGCCGTCGACGCCGCGCGCGGGCTCGACCATCGCCCGCTCGGCGATGCCGCCGGCGCCCAGGATCCCGATTCGGATCATGCTCGTGACTCCTTCACGTCGGCGCCTCGACGCCGGTCACCAGAACAGGGGAGGTCACGAGAACAGGGCGATCCGCGCCGGAACGGCCTGTTCCGGTGACATCCCCTGTTCTCGTGACGCGTCGAGGCCGTACGCCGGCCGACGTCACCCCTGGCCGTTGTAGTACGGCCAGGGGTTGATGCGGCGGTCGCCGCGGCGGTCGGGGCCGGTCAGCGTGACCTCGCCGGTCGCCGCCCACTCGACACCCCGCGGGAACATGCGGATGAACTCGATGCGGCGGAACGTGTCGATGTCGTGACCGATCGTGATGGTGAACGAGCGTCCCTTGCCGTATTCGTTGATCCACGCCAGCGGCTGCTCCGTGTTGATCCCGGGTAGCTCGGCGATGCCGCCGGGCGGAATGTCGACCGGGTAGTGCGACATCGGCCACACGGGCGCCTTCTCGTAGGCCTCGAGGTCGTCGAACGTCGTCAGCAGCACCTGGGCGCCCTCGTACATCTGCACGCCGACGAGGATGTCGTCTCCCGTGACCGTCCAGGTCGCGTTGATGCCTTCGGTGATCGGATGCCGTGGCTCGGTCGTGTGCAGCTGCGCCTCGCCCCACGGACGCGGGCGCAATCCCGTCTCCCACGCGCTGAGCTTGGCGCCGCGCATGACGTTGTACTCCTCGGGGTAGCCCCAGCGGTCCTCTTGGGCGGCGGACCCGTGGAACCAGACGATCCCCTTGCCTTCGTCGTGTACGAATCGCAGGATCGCGGCATCCGTCTCCTCCCCGAAACCGGTCGCCATGTCGTGATAGCCGTCGCGCCCCTCGAAGATGACGATGAGCACGTCGTACTTGTCGATGACGCTCGCCGGCAGCCCGCGCGGGTCTTCGACGACGCGGACCTTGAAGCGTCCCGTGTCTTCGAGCAACGTGGTGATCCACTGGTTGTGCAGGCAGAAGCTGCGGTGGGCGTTGTCGTGCTCGATGGTCATGTGACCCGAGAGGATGAGAACGTTCAGCACGTCGGTCACGCGTCAGCCTTTCTGCGAGAACGCGGCGTCGAACAACTGGTGGGGCGGGGTGATCCCGCCGAGTTTGCGCACGAAGGCGAGGGCCTCGGGGCCGCCGACGAGGCGGTCCATGCCGGCGTCCTCCCACTCCACGCTCGTGGGCCCGTCGTAGCCGATCGCGTTCAGCGCGCGGAACAGCGGCTCCCACGGCACGTCGCCGTGGCCGGTCGAGACGAAGGTCCAGCCGCGACGCGGGTTGTCCCACGACAGGTGCGAGCCGAGCACGCCGTTGCGCCCGTCGAGGTTCGTGGTCGATTCCTTGCAGTGCACGTGAAAGATGTGGTCGGCGAAGTCGAGTACGAATGCCACGGAGTCGAGCTGCTGCCACACGAAGTGCGAGGGGTCGAAGTTGAACCCGAAGCTCTCGCGATGACCGATCGCCTCGAGGGTCTTCTTGGCGGTCCAGTAGTCGTACGCGATCTCGGAGGGGTGCACCTCGAGCGCGAAGCGCACGCCCACCTCTTCGAAGACGTCGAGGATCGGATGCCAGCGGGCGGCGAAATCCGCGTACCCTCGCTCGATCATGGCGTCTGAGGCCGGAGGGAACATCGCGACGTACTTCCAGATGCTCGACCCGGTGAAGCCGGTGACCGTCTTCACCCCGAGTTTCGCGGCGAAACGTGCCGTGTTCTTCAGGTCTTCGGCCGCGCGCTGGCGCACGCCCTCGGCATCCCCGTCCCCCCACACCCGCGGCGGCACGATGTCGTGGTGCCTCTCGTCGATCGGATCGTCGCAGACCGCTTGGCCGACGAGGTGGTTGGAGATCGTCCAGACCTTCAGGCCGTTGCTCTCGAGGATGTCGAGGCGAGATTGCACGTAAGCGGCGTCGTCCCAGCGCGAGACATCGATGTGGTCGCCCCAACAGGCGATCTCGAGGCCGTCGTACCCCCACTCCCCGGCGAGGCGCGCGACCTCTTCGAAGGGCAGGTCGGCCCACTGGCCGGTGAACAGGGTGATCGGGCGAACCATGACAGAACCTTTCAGAGAGCCGGGACGGCGGCGGCGACGCGAGTCCAGGTCGCGTCGGCGGAAGAACTGCGTTCGACCGCGTCGAGCACGCGCTGCACGCGCAGGCCCTCGTCGAACGAGGGGTGCGGGTCGGTGCCGGCGTCGATGGCCTCGACGAGGTCGACGACCTGGTGGCTGAAGCCGTGCTCGTAGCCGAGCATGTGCCCCGCGGGCCACCACGCCGAGACGTACGGGTGCTGCGCCTCGGTCACGAGGATCTGCGTGAACCCCTGCCTGCCCTCGGGAGCCGTGCGGTCGTAGAAACGCAGACTGTTGAGGTCTTCGAGGTCGAACACGAGAGCTCCGCGGTCCCCCGACACCTCGATGGTGAGCGCGTTCTTGCGGCCGGTGGCGAAGCGGGTGGCCTCGAACGAGGCCAGGGCTCCGTTCGCGAGGCGACCCGTGAAGATCGCGACGTCGTCGACGGTCACGGTGCCCTTCTCGGTGGCGCCGGCCCCCTTCGACAGTCCCATCGACCCGTCCGCGGGCAGTGGGCGTTCCTTCACGATCGTGTCGATCGTGCCCGACACCCGCTCAACCCCCAGCCCCGTGACGAACTGGGTCATGTCGATGATGTGCGCACCGATGTCACCGAGAGCTCCGGAGCCGGCGTGCTCCTTCTGCAGGCGCCACGCGAGCGGCGTCTCCGGGTCGACGAGCCAATCCTGCCGGTACGCCGCGCGCACCTGCTGCACCGTGCCCACGGCGCCCTCGGCGATCATGTCGCGCAGCAGGGTGACGGCGGGAACCCGACGGTAGGTGAACCCCACCATCGACCGGATGCCGCGAGCCCGGGCCCGCGCAGCGGCCTCGGCCATCGCCTCGGCTTCGGCCACCGTGTTGGCGAGCGGCTTCTCGCACAGGACGTGCTTGCCCGCCTCGAGCGCGGCGATCGCGATCTCGGCGTGGGATTCGCCAGGGGTGACGATGTCGACGATGTCGATGTCGTCGCGCGCGACGATGTCACGCCAATCGGTGGCCGACTCGGCCCACCCCCACTTCTGGGCGGCCGAGGCCACGGCATCCGCGTTCCGTCCGACGATCACCGCCATCTCTACCTCGCGCGGCAGGTCGAACATGCGGGGCGCTTGTCGCCAGCCCACCGAGTGCGCGGCTCCCATGAAGCCGTAGCCGATCATGGCGACCCGCAGGGGGCGCCCGGGAGCCGTCACGACAGCACCAGCTCGCGCTCGACCGGGACCCGGTTGGTGACGTAGCGACCGGGGCCGCCGTCGGCACCCGGCATGATCTGCATGTAGAGCAGGCGCATCGTGAGCACGACCTCGACGGTCACCGTCTCACCCGCGGCCGGCGGGGTGTCGAGGCGGATCAGCACGTCGGGGCGGTCGGCGACGAACCACAGCGTCTCGGACTGCTCGGGCAGCTCGTCGATGCGGTACTCGCGGCCCTCGAGCGAGAAGCGCAGGTCGTCCTTCGGCACCGCGACACCGTTCACGGTGACCGCGACGTCGTCGACGGCCGACAGCCAGAGGCTGCGGTACCAGGGCAACTGCACCGAGACGGCGAGGCCGTCGTCGGTGCGACGGACGTCCTTCTCGGAGAAGAGGGAGTTGTGGGTGGCCATGGCGGTTCCTAGGCGAAGGTGTCGGTGAAGCGGTCGTGCGCCACGGGCGGCGCGGGCTCGAGCTTCTGAGTGGTCTCGGGGCTGTAGGGGTGGTTCTTCGACGGCACCGGCTCGTCGGCCGGGGGCATGAAGACGGGCTTGCCGTCGTCGCCGAAGTACATGAGGTCGAGGTCGAAGGCGCCCTGGTTCTTGAGGCCGAAGGCGACCCAGTTCTCCTCGAACGGCGCGCGCGCCAGCTCGTAGCAGCGGAACTTCCAGAACTTCCACTCGCCGTCCTGCTTGAGGAAGTCGATGGCGTACTTGCACCAGACCCAGTGCGCCCAGACCTTCTTGCCGAGCACCTCTTCGGGCGAGTACATGTCGGGGAACGCCTCAGCGACCTGCGGGTCGGTCAGACCCGACTCGGTGCCGGCCATCATCCACACGCCCTTGGCCGTCTTGCCGTCGGCGGCGACTTCGATCACCGGGGTGTTCGTGGCGTGGAGAATCAGCTTGCCCTCGGGGTGCGGGCGTCCGCGGTGGTACTCGGTGACGCTCTGCCAGGTGGTGTACTGACCGGCGTTGGTGTAGCGCGCGCGGATGCCCTCGGTGCCCTCCTTCACCCAGAGCGGGATGATCTGCTCGTCCTCGAAGGCGTTGTGCAGGTACATGTAGCGGTTGAAGAGGTTCTCGACCTGGCCGCGGTCTTCGGCGCGCTGGGCGAGGGCGTGCGCCGCCTCGACCTGTTCGCGCAGGCGGGCGACCTCGGCGATGAGATCTTCGACGGATGCCGTGGTGGCGGTGTTCGACATGCTCACTCCTTCGTGAGGTGGATGGATCAGGCGGGCTGGGCGGCGGAGTCGCGGGCGGCGACGGTGTCTTCGATGGCCCGGCGCATGAGCGCGTGCTGCTTCTTGACCAGGTCGATGGGGTCGCTCTCGCCGAGGTCGCTGAAGGCGTGGCCCTCCCACTCGCTGGAGAGGTAGCCCTGGTACCCGCCGACGACGAACTGCCTCACGATGCGCGGGATGTCCATCGCCGGCTCTTCGCCGTCGGCGCCGATGTCGTAGAACTTCGCGTGCACGTGGAAGATCTGCGGCATGATGTCGAGCCACTCCTCGGGAGCGACGAGACCGTGCATGTTGAACGCCAGTCGCGTGAACGGCCCGAAGCGCAGGGGGTCGACCCCTTCGCCCGAGAGGTAGTCCTCGAACTTCTGGTTGCGCACGTGCATGGGGGTCGGCTCGTGCCAGATCTCGTCCATGACCGAGAAGTGCTTCTCGTCCATGCCCATCTGTCCGAGCGTGCGCAGCAGCGTCGGTGAGAGCGCGTGCATGGTCGACGAGAAGTCGGCGGTGAAGCCCAGGCGGTCACTGCCGAGTTCGTCGTAGACCTCGCGGATCTCGATCACCTTGGGATCGTTGGGCCCCGAGGGCGCGTGGATCTCGTAACCGAGCTTCTGGTCGTATTTCTCGGCGAGGGGCAGCAGGCGGCGGAGCAGCTCCTTGCCCGCGGAGCGGATGACGACCCTTTTGAAGCCGAGCGTGTGCGCCGACTTCAGCTGCCGAGCGAAGAAGTCGTGCTCCTCGTCGGGCGTCATGTCACGGTCCTTGCGACGACCCATGTCGAGGTTGGTGCCCACGGCGCTCGCTTCGAGACCGTAGGTCTCGAGCGAGTCGAACCAGAGCTTCACGAAGGCGTCGTCGACGTCGGGGTACGAGCGCAGCAGCTGCGCGAAGTTGAACTCCACACCGGGGCCGATGCCCTGGTCGTGCACCTCTTTGATGAGGGTCTCGGGGGTGTACTGCCCCGCGGCGAATTCGCTCGTCATCGAGTAGAGCGTGGTGCCGAGCTTGATGCCGGTGCCGGCGATGCCGTTGGTGTCGGTCATGTCCTTCTCCGGGAAGATCAGGCGCGCACGGCGTGCGCGAGGTGGGTGTCGAGGGCGCGGCGCGCCTCGGCGGCGTCGGTGATCATGCGCGAGCCGGCGGCCTCGGCGGCCGTGCGCTGGATCGCCTGCTCGCCCCGGATGATCTCGAAGGGGCTCTGCCAGTGGTTCCAGTGCCAGCCCTCGTACTCGCTCGACACCGCTCCGCTGTAGCCGTTCTCGACCAACAGGGTGATGAGGTCGGAGACGGGCACCGAGGGCTCGTTCCCGTTCTCGTCGATGCCGAAGAACTTGCCGTGCACGTGCTTGACCCACGGCATGATCTCGAGCCAGTCATTCACCCGCGCGGGGCCGAACAGGCCCGTGCCGTTGATGCCGAAGTCGATGCCGAGGTCGGGGCGGCCGTGCTGGTGCGCGAGGCCGATGAAACGGCCGAAGCGCTGGCCGTGATCGGCCTGGTCGGCGGGCGGCCCTTGCTCGTAGAAGTCGTCCCACAGCTGCACGACGGCGGCCAGCAGTTCCTCCGACGCGCCGCGTCGGCGGTACGCCTCGATGAGCGACGGCGCGAAACCGGTCACGGTGGCGCCCCAGTCCATCGTGAACCCGAGGAAGGGCGAGCCGACCTTCTCGTAGCGGTCGCGCAGCGCCAGGATGCGCGGGTGCGAGGCGTACTGGTCAGCGTGCACCTCGAGGGCGAGGGTGACGCCGTACTCCTCGGCGATGGGGGCGAGGGCCTCCATCGAGTCGGGCGTGATCGAGATCTGCACGCGGGCGATGGGGAAGCCGAGCTTCGCCGCCGCCGCGATCTGCTTGCGCATGTAGGCCAGCAGCTCGTCCTGGTCCATGAGCCTGTCGGGCCGCAGGCCGATGTCGGCGTTGACCGCGAGCGAGGTGCGTACGAGCCCGACCTCGTCGACGAGGTCGGAGAAGCGTCCGGCGAATCGATCGTCGATGTCGGGGAAGCCGCGGAAGCTCGAGAAGCCGATGATCTCCAGGCCCGGGCCGAACCCCTCGGCCGCGGTCTTGCGGATGAGCTGGTCGAGGTCGTACTCGCGGCCGTGGAAGGCGCGGGTGAAGCTGTAGAGCGTGACGCCCTGGATGGGGGTGCCGGACGCGGTCGAACCGGTCATGCGCGGGCCTCCTCGACCTGGCGGGCGGTCATGTTCTTTGTGTCGTGCTCTTCGATGTGCAGCACCTGGTCATCGGCGATGATGATGTACGGGATGTAGAGCTCGAGGTCGACGCGCACCTCGTGCTCCCCGGCATCCGTCTCGATCTCGCCCGAGAGGACGGCGGAGTCGGTGGGGAACCACCACTGCTCGGTGTTCGTCTTCATGTCGGCGAAGGTGAGCTCCTCGCCGTTCATCTGCCAGCGCAGCGACTCGGCGGGTGCCTCGACACCGTCGATGGTGAGCTTCGCGCCCGAGATGCAGGATGCCGGCAGCGCCCGGTACCAGGGCAGGCGCACCTCCACCGACGCGCGCCCGTCGCGGGCGGTGAGCGTCCCCTGCTCGATGATGCGATCCGGGATCACGATGACCTCCTCGTCGGTGCGGCCGAAGCCACAGACCACTTTGTCTTGATTTCTACACTCTAATGTCTGATTCGTACATAAGCAAGGATCACGCGGATGCCGCGCTCGCGCGCGAACGCTCCCGCGAGAGCACCGACGCGATCTTGCGCGCACCCCGCACCGCGAGCGCGACCGACGTCAACGTCGGGTTGCACGCCGTCGCCGTGGGGATCACGCCGTTGCCCGCGACGAAAAGGTCGGGGACTCCCCACACCTCGCTGTCGACGTCGCACACGCTGGTGCCGTCGTCGGCCACGCCCATCCGGGTCGAGCCCTGGTAGTGCAGCGACGAACCGAGCGGAAGGGTGAAGGGGCGGTCGCCGACCGGGTCGCCGACGGCCTCGGCCAAGCGGACGATCTCTGCACGAGCGCGCTCCACCACCTCGCGATCGCGATCGGTGAGCCGGTAGTGGATGCGGGGAGCGGGAAGACCGTACCCGTCGAGGTGTTCCGCGTCGAAGGCGACCCGATCGTCGGCCTGCAGGTCTTTCGCGCAGAACAGACCGAGACCCACGATCGAGCCCGGCACTACGGGGTCGTCTTCGGCGAGGGGGATGGGCGAGGCGTCGAGCTGCATGATCTGCCCGTGGAAGGGCATGTCGTCGGTGAACGGCACCCAGCTCACGCCGCTGTACTCCGCGAGGCCCGCGGTGGGGTCGTCTGCGTCGAGCGGGGGCATGTCGCGCAGCCTCGAGGCGAAGACGACCTGCGCCTGGTCGTTCAGGTACCGCCCGAGGGCCTCGGGCCGCACGCCCGACGCCCACAGCAGCTGCGGGGTGCGCAGAGCGTCGGCCGCGACCACGACGAAGCGCGCCGCGACCGTGTGCTCCTCGCCCGAGCGCAGATCCCGCACGACCACGCCCGAGGCGCGGCCACCCTCCACGACCACACGGACCGCGAGCGACTCGTCGAAGAGCGAGAAGCGCGGGTTCTCGCGCGTCACCTCGCCCAGCACGACGTCAGACCCCGACCACACGAGACGGCCGTCGTCGCGCCGGTGGGCGGCCAACGGCATCCGCTGCACCTTCGTCGCCTCGACGCGGCCCTCATCGACCGCAGCCGAGAGGCGCTCGCGCACGATCGCCCCGAAGGGAGCGGAGTCGAAGGCGTCGGTCGTGACGCCGAGCAGCCGGTCGGCCTCGTCGAGGAGCTCGTCGAGGTCGTCGACGAAGGCGATCCGCTCGCTGTCGTTGGGCCGCGGGCACGCGCCGGTCCAGTGCGCGGCCATGCCGCCGACGTTGCTCGACATCGCGACGACGGGCAGGCCGTCCTCGCCCTCGAACGCATAGCCGTCCTCGAGCAGGAACGTGCCGGGGCGGGCCCCGCGCACGCCGGCCCTGGCCGCGCCCGGGCTGGCGACCTTCTCGCCGCGCTCGCCCGGGCCCTCCGAGGCCACCTGCGCGCGGGCGCGCTCGGCGGGGTCGGCGATGTTCTTCACGTGCGCGCCGGGCGGGTTCGACACCGTCGGGCCCACCTCGAACATCGCGACGGTCGCCTCAGGTGCGCGCTCCGCGAGGATGCGCGCGTAGGCGGAGCCGGTCGGGCCGCTGCCCACGATCACGACATCGACCTCGGTCGGATACTGCCGGGCGCTCATGCCGCGCGCGCGATCTCGACGACGTGGGCGACGGATGCCTCCGACGCGGTGGTCGGGTAGTACTCCAGCCCCACGGGCCCGTCGTAGCCGCTGTCGCGCAGCAGACGGAACCGCTCGTTCCAGTCGAGGTGTCCCGTGCCGGGCTCTCCGCGACCGGGGGCATCGGCGAGCTGCACGTAGTGGATGAGGTCGCCGGCGTTCGCCAGTTCGGCCTCCATGTCCTCGCCCTCGACGGCCGAGTGATAGATGTCGTAGAGCACGCCGAACTGCGGCGAGTCGACGCCGCGGGCGACGTATACGGCCTCGGCGGTGCGATCCAGCAGCGAGCCGGGGTGATCGACACGGACATTCACGGGTTCGAGCACCAGCCCCACATCCGAGCCGTCGATCTGCGCGATCGCCTTCCGGTAGATCTCGACGAGCTTGTCGAGCTGCACCTGCCGCTTCCACCCGCCGAAGCCGGTACCGCTGCCCACGACGATGCGGGGGCAGCCGAGGTCGCGGGCGATCTCGACGCCCTCGTCGAGCTTGCGGAAGAACTCGGAGTGATCCCACGGCGGGATCATGAACTGCGTGCGGGGCTCGGCCAGCTGCGCGGTGAGCTGCACGCCGGTCTCCTGCAGCGCCGCCTTGAGCGCCGGCAGGTCTTTGGGTGTGGCCGGGGCGTCGACGCCGGTCGGACCCCACATCTCGACGGCGTCGAAACCCGCCGCCGCCGCCGCGCGCACGCGGTCGTGGTAGTCGCCGGCCTCGGTGAAGAGGAGTTCGATGTTGGGAGCGAGTTGGTACACGAGGGTGTCCTTTCGGGGTGCGTGAGGCGCGACGAGCGACGGATGCCGTGCGAGGCGGCATCCGTCTGGGCAGGCTCAGCCCTTGAGGCCGCCCGCGAAGCCCTGGATGAAGCGCTTCTGGGCGAAGAGGTAGAAGGCGAGGATGGGGATCATCGAGACGATCACGATCGCGAAGATCTGGTTCCAGGCCGACACCAACGAACCGATGTAGTAGTACATGGCCACCGGGAGGGTCTGGTTCGCCGATCCGCCGAGGAAGATCAGCGACGTGAAGAAGTCGTTCCAGACGATGAGGCCCGCGAGGATCGCGACCGTTCCCGTCGCGGGTGACATCAGCGGGAGCACGATGCGGAAGAAGATCTGCGTCCGGCTCGCCCCATCGATGGTGGCGGCCTCTTCGTACTCGGTGCCGAGTCCGCGAAAGAATCCCGCGTAGAGGAAGATCGCCAGCGGCAGCAGCATGCCGGTGTAGAGGATGATCATGCCCCAGGCCGACCCCGTGAGTCCCAGCGAGCGTGCTCCGATGTAGAGCGGCACCGTCCCGAGCTGCGTGGGCAGCACGATCGCGACGAGGAACAGGTAGTACACGACGCGGCTCCAGCGGCGCGTGCTGCGGGCGATCACGTAGCCGGTGAGCGAGCCGAGCAGAACCAGCAGCACGATGCTGCCAGCGGTGATGATGATGCTGTTGACCAGGCCCATGACGACGTTCGAGTTGCCGGAGGCGGTCAGCACCTTGAGGAAGTTGCCGAAGTCGGGAGCCGTCGGCGGGGCCAGCGTCGAGGTGGTGATGACCTCGCGGTCCGATTTCAGAGACGTGGTGATGAGGAAGTAGAACGGAACCAGGAAGACGAGCGCGGCGACCCAGAAGAGGAACTCTCGGAGCCCCGTGAGTTTCGTGTAGCGGAACATGTCAGTTTCCCTCCGAACGGTCGGCTGTAACGCGCTGCTGGATGACCGCGAAGACCAGGATGATGAGGGTCAGCAGCAATGCCAGGGCGGCGCCGTAGCCGAAGTTGCCGAGGGCAAACGACTGCTTGTAGACCTGCGTCGCCAGCGTCTCGGTGGCCGCGGCGGGCCCGCCCCCGGTCAGTGCCATGATCTGGTCGAAGACCCGAAGGCCGTTCACGAGGCCGAGGGTGGTCGCGATCGCGACCGCGGGGCGGATGGACGGGAGCGTCACATGCCAGAAGCGCTGCCACAGGTTGGCCCCGTCGATGGCGGCGGCCTCTTCGATCTCGACCGGGACGGCGGCGAGACCCGCCATGTAGATGACCATCGCGAAGCCGATGTTCTGCCAGACGAGCACGACGAGGATCGTCCAGATCGCCCACGTGGGGTCGGCGATCCACGCCCGGGCCATCGAGTCCAGGCCGACCCCCCGCAGCACGAGGTTGAGGGGGCCGTTGTAGTCGAAGATGAACTTCCAGATGTAGGAAGTGGCCAACGGGCTGAGCACCACGGGCATGAAGAAGAGCGTGCGCAGGATGTAGCGGGTCTTGAGTCCTCGATTCAGCCCGAGCGCGATGCCCAGGCCCAGCACGTTGCTGAGGATGACCGAGCCGAATGCCAAGAACAGGGTGTTCCACAGGGCTCCGAGCTTGGTGGGGTCCTGGAAGATCCGCACGAAATTGTCGAGTCCGATGAGCTCGAAGGCCCCGATGCCGGTCCAGTTCGTGAAGGCGAAGAAGCCGCCGACGCTCGTGGCGACGTAGTGGATGCCGATGACGAAGACGATGCCGGGCAGAGCCCACCACCAGTATCCGAACTTCAGCAGGCCCTTGCGGCGCGGGCGGGGCGCGGAGCGGCGGCGTCCGCCGCGGCGTGGCAGCACCACGCGCTCGGTCTCGGTGGCGGCGATCTCGCCGGCTCGGAAAGTGGTGCTCATCGCGTCCTCGTCATCCTCGATGGGGTGCGGCTCCGCCGCCCGGGTCCAGGGGCCCGGGCGGCGGAATCACTCAGTTGCCCCAGGCCGCATCCATGCTCTGCAGCACCTGGTCGATGCTGGTCTGACCGGTCAGCAGACCCTGACCGCCGGTCTGCAGCGCCTCGTAGACCGAGGGGTTCGGCCAGATGTTGTTCGGCAGCGGCGTGTACTTCTTCTCCTTGAGGAGGTCGGCGACCGGCGCGTAGATGGTGCCCGACAGGTCGAGGGAGTCGAAGGCCGACACCGGCAGTTCGCCCGAGAGCTCGTAGTAGCGCTGCTGCTGGGCGGGCTCGGCCATCCATGCGAGGAAGTCCTCCGCCCCCTGCTTGTTCTTGGCCTTGGCGTTGATCGAGAGGGTGTAGTTGGAGCTGCCCAGGATCATCTCCTTGCCACTCTTGGCCGCGGGGAAGGGCTCGACGGCGAACTCGGCCTCGGCCGGCGCGGCCTTGGCGATCTCGACCGCGGAGCCCGAGGGAATGAAGCTACCCACCGACGTGCCCTGCGCGAGTCCGTTCGTGATGGCGTCGAAGCCGCCGCCCTCGGCGCCCGGCTGGAAGCATCCATCGTTCTTGAGGTCGACGAAGGTCTGGAGGGTGTCCTTCCAGCCCTGACTGTCGGCGAAGGTCACCTTGTTCTCGGCGCGCTGCTCGTTCCAGTCCGGGGTGTCGGCGTAGACGCGGGTGGCGGAGATGCCCTGGATGGTCAGACCGACATTCGGACCGGCGGCGCCGGCCAGTGCGAGGAGCGATCCACCCTGCCCCTGGAGCGTCGAGCACGCGGCTGTGAAGTCGCCCATCGTGGTGGGGAAGTCCGACAGGCCCTTCATCTTCGCGGTACCGAGGCTCGCGACGATGGCGCCGATCGTGAAGTCGAGCGGCTGGCCGTAGACCTTGTCGTCTATCGTGTAGACGCTCTCGCTCCCGGGGATGATGAGCTTCGTCGCGGTGTCGCCGAGGGGCTCGAGGAAGCCCGCCTGGGCGAGCGGGATGATGCCGCGCGCGTCCCCCGAACCCGGGGTGGTCTGAATCACGTCCGAGGCGTTGCCGGCCTGCAGCTGCGTGCGGATCGTCTCGCCGTACTTGTCGTTCGGGGTCGGGTTGGTCGTGATGGTCACGCCCGAGTGCTGCTGCATGTACTCCTTGGCGAGGGTTTCGTACGGGCTCTCCAGGTTGTTCGAGGTGGCGTACGTGAACGTGAAGGAGTTCGAGTCGCCCCCGGCGTCTCCCGAACCCGAGCCGGAGCACCCGGCAAGGACGAGAACGGCGGTGACGGGAAGAGCGAGGAGACCTGCGATCCGCGTGACGCGGCGATGCTGAGTCATGGCCAGCCTTTCTGACGACGTTGTCGGCGAGCCCTTCGGTGGGAGCGCCTGTGCTGTGTGACTCAGTATCGGCGCGTTGCGCAGAAAACGCACATAAGTCTTCGCGATGCAGCACATAAGGCGCGGAGGACCGTGACCATCGTTCCGGAGTATGGCGCCTAGCTGTGACATAGACGGTATTGATACGATCCCGAGACAGCTTTCCCGAGCGAAGGATCACGCCGTGGTGACCGACCATTCGGCGCTTTCGCGCCTCGACCTCAACCTCCTGGTGGCGCTCGACGCGCTGCTCACCGAGCGCAGCGTCACGCGCGCCGCCGAGAGTCTGCACCTGAGCCAGCCCGCGCTCAGCGCCTCTCTCGCGCGCCTTCGCACGCACTTCAACGACCAGATCCTCGCCCGTCGCGGTAACACCTACGAGCTCACGCCGTTCGCCGTCCGCCTGACCGATCACACGAGCACGGCCCTCGAAGCAGCCCGACGCGTCTTCGACAGCCAGGCGTCGTGGTCTCCGGCGGAGTCGACGCGCGAGTTCTCGATCTACGGGTCCGACTACGGCTTCGTCACCGTCGGAACCGTCGTGTCACAGCTCGCAGCGGAGCAAGCGCCGGGCGTTCGCTTCCGCTACATGCTGCACAACCCCGGGATCGTGGAAGACGCCGCGAACCGCCTGCGCTCGGCCGACGCCATGGTCATCCCCCACGGTCCCGTGTCGGAGCTGCCCTACCTCGACCTCTGGCAGGACGACTGGCTGGCGGTCGTGGCCGACGACAACGACGAGGTGGGCGAGTCGCTCACGATGCAGAACCTCGCGGACCTGCCGTGGGTGCTCACCTTCCAGTCGCGTTCGGCCTTCACCTCGGCCGCCCGCCAGATCCAGCAGCTCGGCGTCGAACCGCACATCGAGGTGGTGCTGGAGAGCTTCCTCTCGGTGGGGCACTTCGTCAGCGGAACGCGGCGCGTGGGACTCGTGCAGTCCGCCCTCGCCCCCCACCTGCTGCGCATCGGCGGCATCCGCGTGGTGCCCCTGCCGTTCGCGGCGACACCGATCGTCAGCGCCCTGTGGTGGCACCCTTCGCACAACCGCGATCCCGAGCACGAGTGGATGCGCGGCCTCTTCGCCGAGGCCGGCCGAGTGATCGCCGCGGGGCACGCACCGCAGTGAGACGGGCGGGTGCCGCCCGCATCACCGATCGTGATGGACGGCATCCACGACGGTCGAGGTGCGGTCGTTGTGAGCGCGACCGGCCCGTCCTTAGCCTGAAATCAGAATCAACGTTCTGATTCGGTGAGGCGCGCACCCCCGCGGGCCCGGCCGTCCGCTCGAGGAGGAGCACCCATGTCGAACCCGTTGAGAATACTGATCGTCGGCGCCGGCATCGGCGGCCTCACCACGGCATCCGCCCTCGCCCGGATCGGTGCGCACGTCGACGTCATCGACGACAAGCCCGAGATCAGCGTCGCCGGCGTCGGATTCGGCCTCCGCATCAACGGCCTGCGCGCGGTGCGCGAAATCGGACTGCTCGACGATGTCCTCGAGATCGGCCATCCCGCCCCGGGCATCGACAACTACGACGCCGACGGCACCCTGCTGAGCACCATGAGCTACGGCACCCGCGATGAGGGCCTGCCGGGATGCGTGACGATGTCGCGCATGGCGTTCCTCGAGATGGCCGCACGCCACGCCCTCGCCAACGGCGCCACGTTCCACATGAGCACGACCGTCGCCGACATCGCCCAGGATGCCGATAGCGCGACCGTGACGTTCAGCACCGGGGACGACGCCGACTACGACCTCGTGCTCGGCTTCGATGGTCTGAACTCCCAAATCCGCCGCGAGTACTTCGGCGAGAAGTACGCTCCGCGCCCGGTGGGTGGGGTCGCCTGGCGCGCGGGTCTCCCCAACCGTCGCAAGATCACGCAGCCGATCATCTGCCAGGGCTACGGCGGCAAGATCATGCTCACGCCCCTGTCGGAGGACACCATGTACATGGTGCTCACCGTGGCCGAAGAGGGCCGCCCGCGCTACGACGCGAGCAAGATGGCCGAGATCATGCACGATCGCGCCGCGTCCCTCACGCGCGGGTCGACCTTCCTCGCCGACGCGCTCGACGACGTCCGTCACGCCGAGAACGTCGCCTACACCCCGTACTCGACGGTGTGGGTGCCCTACCCGTGGTTCCGCGGGCGCATCATGATCCTGGGTGACGCCGCCCACACGATGACGCCCTATCTCGGATCGGGAGCGGCGATGAGCATCGAAGACGGCGTCGTGCTCGCCCAGGAGCTCGCGAAGGATCAGTCTCTGCTCGACGCCCAGCTCGAATTCATGAAGCGCCGCCTGCCCCGAGTGCGCGCGGTGCACGAGCGTTCGATCGAGTCGATGCTCGAAGAATTCGACTCGGTCACCGACGAGACCTATGCCGCGCGCATCGACCATCTCCGTCACGACGAGCCGATCGCGAACGAGTACGCGAACCGCCTCCTGCGGATGCCCTACTGAGACCCCCGAGGAGACACCCGTGTCGCACACCCCCACCCGCACCCTCGTCGTGGACGCCGGCCGCGAGAGCATGTTCCGCTCCCTCAACGGCGTCGGTGGCGTACCCGGCCCCGTCGCGGCCTACCCCGACTTCCCCGACATGACGCCCCTGTGGCGCGAGGCGGGGGTGACCCTCGTGCGCTCGTTCGACTGGATCTCGCGCCTCGACACCCGCGACGACCCCACAAGCCTCTTCCCCGACTGGAGCGCCGACCCCGACGACCCGGCCAGCTACAACTTCGCCGCGACCGATGCGTGGGTCGACGCGGTTCACTCCATCGGCGCCGAGGTGCTGTTCACCGTGGCCAGCTCGATCCCGAAGAACAAGCTGCCCGCCGCCGACGTCGAGGTGTACGGCCGGGTCGTCGAGCACATCGTCCGGCACTACTCCCAGGGGTGGGCGGGCGGCCCGGCGACGCCCGTGCGCCTCTACGAATTCGGCGATCAGCCCGACTTTGGGCCGCTGCACTTCGCCGGGCGACCGGAGGAGTTCTACGCGATGTACCGCGCCTTCTGCGAGGCGGTGCACCGCGTCGACGCGTCCCTGACCGTCGGGGGCCCCTCGGTCGCCTTCTCGCTGGAGGCCGACTCGCCCTACCGCGAGGGCTTCCTGACGTTCGTGCGTGAGAACGACCTGCCGCTGCACTTCTTCTCGTTCCTGTGGTTCACCGATGGCAGCCGCGATCCGATGGACTATCGCTACGTGGCGCGCGAGCTGCGCGCAGTGCTCGATGGTCACGGGTTCACCGACACCGACCTGACGCTCAGCTACTGGAACTACCTCGCGGTGCCCAGCAGCACCGCACCGGCGCCGGAGAAGGGCGCGTTCATGGCGGCCACGGCGATCGCGCTGCAGGACACGGTCATCGACCACGCGTTCTTCTTCCGCGCCGACACCGGCCGCGATCCGCACTATGGGTTCGTCGACCCGGGCGGGGTCGGCGACGTCGACGGGCGGCCCGACGAGCGCTCGCGCGCGCTCGTCCTCGCGGGTCGGGCGCTCACCGGGCGGAGGCTGGAGGCCACCGGGGGCGACGCGTCGGGGCTGGCGGTCGCCGCCGGGCGCGACGGCGACACCGTCCGCGTCCTCGTGACGAACTACGTGGCCCCCGACAGCGCCCTCGCCCCACGCGCCGAGGACCGTTTCACCTTTCGCATCCCCATCGGCGAGCAGCGCATCGAACTGGGGCTCACCCTCCCGCCGCAGCGTCCCGATCTGGCATCGGAGGGGGTGGAACGGGTGAGCCTCGACCTGCAGAACCTCCCCTGGGCGGATGCCACCGTGCAGGCCACCGTCACGTCGCTATCCGGCGCGGTCGAGGGCCCCGCCCCTGTCGCGGTGTCGGCGGAGGGGAGCCTGCGGATGGACCTCGCCCTGGAGCCGCAGTCCGTGTTCCTCGTGGAGCTGAGGGCCTGAGGGCGGAAACGGAAAGAGCACGACGATGGCGACGAGAGAGGGAGCGAGCGGGGTGTCCGAGCCCAAGCAGCAGCGAAGTCGCGACTCGTTCGCGAGGGTCCGCGCCGCCGTCCTCGCGCTGCTGCACGAGCGCGACACCGGTCAGTTCTCGCTCGCCGAGGTCAGCGCGCGTGCCGAGGTGTCGATCGGCTCGATCTACGGCCGAGTCTCGGGCAAGGCCGAACTGCTGCGCCTGATCCAGGCGCAGGAGTTCGACCGCCTCGATGTCGAGACCGCCGAACGCGTCGCGTCCGCCGGCATCGGCGCGACGGACTTCGAGACGGCGACGGCCGAGATCGTCGCGGTCTACGCCGGCATCCTGCGCGAGAACCGCGACCTGCTCTCCCCCTTCTTCGTGATGGGGGTGGACGATGTCGAGATCCTCGCGCGCGGTCGACGCTCCGGCGACGCCGGGCAGGCCGTGTTCGTCCGCGCCCTTCTGGCCGCGGCCTCCGCGCACGGCGTCCGGCTGACGAAGGACGACGCCATCTGGGCGTTCGAGGTCTTCTACAGCGTGTGCGTGCGATATCTCGGCCTCGGTGTGACGGCGACCGCGACGCCACACGACGCCTACCGCTGGTCTGAGTTGCTCGAGCGGCTGATGCGCACGGTGTTCCTGTCGCTGTCGGCTGGCTGACCCTCGACGGCCCGACGAGCTGGAGGCGTCCGCACCCGGTCGCTCCGAATGAGAGCCTCCCCGGATCCTTTCGAGGGGAGGGTCAGCCCACGGTCATCGCCCGCATCGAGGCCCGGATGAGGTCGTGCTGGCGCCGCACGAGCAGCAGCGGGTCGACCTCGCCGAGCTCGGCGAAGGCGTGCCCTTCCCACTCGCTCGACCAGAAGCCGCGGTACCCGCCCTCGACGAACACGCGCACGAGCTCGGGGTAGTCGATCGCCGGCTCCTGGCCGCTCTCGTCGATGTCGTAGAACTTCGCGTGCACGTGCAGGATCTGCGGCATGATGTCGGCCCACTCGCGCGGGTCCACGTGTCCGTGCATGTTGAAGGCCAGGTGCGCGAACGAGCCGAGCCGACCCGGGTCGAAGTCACGGCCCCGAAGGTAGCCGAGGAACTGCTGCTGGCGCGCCTGCATCGTGGCATCCGTCGCCCAGATCTCCTGCAGCTTGGCCACGGCCTCGTCGTCGAGTCCCGCGCGGCGGACGGCCCGCAGTAGCGTCGGCGACATCGCGTGCATGGTCGACGAGAAGTCGGCCACGAAGCCGAGCAGCGGCGAGTCGAGCTCGGCGTACGTCTCGCGCACGCGCAGGATCGGCTCGGCGTTCGGCCCCATCGGCGCGTGGATCTCGTAGGCGAGCTTCAGCTCGAGGTCTTCGGCGATCGGCAGCAGACGGCGCAGCAGCTCGGGCTTGGCGCTCTGGATCCGCACCAGCGGGAAGCCGAGCTTCTTCGCGCCCTCGAACATGAGCTTCGAGAAGGCGAACTCCTCGTCGGGCGTCATGTCGCGATCGCGGCGGCGACCCATGTCGAGGTTGGCCCCGAACGAGCTCTCGACGAACCCGTGCCGATCGAAGGCCGCGCGCCAGGTGCGCACGAACTCGTCACCGACGACGGGGTAGGTCGGCACCATCTGCGATGCCACGATCTCGATGCCCGGACCGATGCCGAGCTCCGCGACCCGGTCGAGCAGACCGTCGAAGTCGAAGTACCCCGCGCGGAACTCCGCGCTGGCCGAGTACAGCGTCAGGCCCAGCTGGAACGGGTCGTCCTCGGCCGCGGGCGGCGGGGGCGTGACGTCTGACACGAGCGCCGGAATCCCGGCATCCGCGTCGACGACCGTGAGGGTTCTCACGTCGTGGACGACGTTCGGCACGTACATCCCCGGCCCGCCGTCGGTCCCCGGCGCGATCTGCATGTAGGGCAGACGCAGCTCGCCGTGCAGCACGATGTCGTGCGTTTCGCCGAGTACGACGGGCGTGGAGCGGCGGGCCACGAGCAGCGGGTGCTCCTGCAAAAACCAGAGGCGTTCGCTCTGCTCGGGCAGCTCGTCGAGGCGGTACGAGGCGTCACCGAACTCGACGCGGAGGTCGTCGGCATCCACCCGCTCCCCGTCGACGGTGAGTTCGAGCGTCGTGACCGACGACAGCCAGAGGCTGCGGTACCACGGGATGGTGAGTCGCAGCGCGAGCCCGTCGGGGTGCGCGCGGAGGCTGTCGTCGTGGATGAGTCCGTTGGGCATGTCCGTCTCCCTCAGATCCGGTCGGCGATCTGGCGCATCAGCGAGTGCTGACGACGCACCTGCTCGATCGAGCGCCACGGCTCGCGCTCGCCCTCGTACTCGCTGGAGAGGTAGCCGGTGTAGCCCGCGTCCTTCAGTGCTTTCAGCACCGGCTCCCACGGGATCTGCTGGTCTTCGAGGTTCTCGTCGATGTCGTGGAACTTCGCCTGGATGAACACGACGTTCTCGATCACGTCGAACACGTCGTTCGGATCGACGTGGATGCCGTCCAGGAACGCCGGACGCTGACCCGGCAGCTCGCCGGGCTTCAGCGGGATCGGGCGGTCCTGGAAGATGCCGGTGTCGAGCAGAAGGCCGAAGTGCTTCGTGCCGGTGCGGCGGATGAGGGCGATGTAGTCGTCGACGACTTCGTGTTTGATGGGCGTCGGCGAGTGGATCTCGGGGCAGATGATCACGTCGAGCTCTTCGGCGAGCGGGAGAGACGCCTCGACGACCTCGGTCCAGATCGGGTGCGGGACGAGATCCCCCGACACCACGCCGATCTTCGGCCGCACGAAGCGGAAGCCGAGGCGCTTGGCCAGGCGCAGATCGCGCTGGAGGGCCGCAGCGCCCTCGTCGACCGTCATGTCGCGACCGTTCGGGCCGCTGGAGTGCAGGCGCGTGTCGATCCACGAGCCATAGTTCGTCGGCTCGAGACCGTACTTCTGCAGCAGCGCGAACCACTGGTCGACCCACTCGTCGGAGGGGTTCGGGTAGTTCGGGATGTGCGCCTCGCCGAGGATCTCGAGGCCCGTCGCGCCGAGGTCGGCGATCGAGGCCATCGCGGTCTCGAGGTCCATCACGGTGCCGAAGTCGGTCATGTAGCTGTAGAGCGAGACGCCGTAGCGGAAGGGAGCACCGGATGCCTCGGGGGCGAGCGTGACGTGCTTGGTGACGCGGTACGTGCTCGGCTGGTGCTCCTGCGGGATGTACGACATCCGCAGGCGCAGTTCGATCGACAGCTCGTGCACGCCGTCGGGCAGGCCACCGGCGAGGGGCACGAAGATGACCGCCGCGTCTTCGAGCGGCCACCGCACGCCGTCGCCGTCCCAGAGCTCGGCGAGCGAGTACTGCCGTCCCTGCAGCGTCCACAGCGGGACGTCGGGTGCGACATCCACCAGGCTCGGGATGCTGACGCCGATGCCGTCGATCAACGAGGCTGCCATGCCGCGGTACGACGGCATGCGCACGCGGAACTGGAAGCCGGTGATCTCGCCGTTCTGGCGGACGTTTCGGAATCCGACGGACTGGATGAGGTCTCTTTCGAGAAGCATCGTCGCTCACTCTCTGTGGGGTTCGCTGTCGACGCTACCCGCTTATGCCGGATTCAGACATAAGCGTTCCTGATCCCCCGCATCAGATCGCGGCGTCACAGGCACAGGGGATGCAACGAGAACAGGCCGCTCCGCGCGGAACCGGCCTGTTCTGGTCACATCCCCTGTTTTCGTGACGAGCGCGACCCACGGCCTCGAGGTTCACTCCCCGTCGCCGCCGGCCCCCTCATCCGCCGCCGCGAACACCTGCGACGCGATCCGGAACGCCGTGTTGGCCGCCGGCACGCCCGAGTAGATCGCCGCCTGAAGGATGACCTCGCGGATCTCGTCGATCGTCAGGCCGTTGCGCAGCGCCGCGCGCAGGTGCATCGCGAGCTCCTCGTGGTGACCGTGCGCGATCAGCGAGCTCAGCACCGCGATCGAGCGCGAGCGGCGGTCGAGACCCGGGCGCGACCAGACGTCACCCCAGGCCACGCGTGTGATGAAGTCCTGCCAGTCGGCGGTGAGCTCGGTCGTCGCGGCCGTCGCACGATCGACGTGCTCGTCCGACAGCACGGCGCGGCGCACGGCCATGCCCTGGTCGTGGCGTTCCTGGTCTGTGGGCATCAGGCGTCCTCTCCCCGCACGGAGGCGAAGAACGACCGCAGCAGCGCCGCCACGGCCTCGGGTTGTTCGGCGGGCGGCAGGTGCCCGGCGTCGTCGATGCGCGCGATGGTCCCGCGCTGCACGCCCTCGGCGATCTCCACCGCCTTGGGCTCGGGGGCGACCTGGTCGAAGGCTCCCCATGCGGCGAGCACCGGAACCGATATCTCACCCAGCGTCGCGCGCACGTCGTACGCGGCGAGCGCCTCGCAGCACCGGGCGTAGCTCTCGTCGTCGGCGTCCTGCAGCACGTGTAGCAGGCGCCCGCTGAGCTCGGGGCGGCGGGCCATCGACTCGGGAGCGAACCAGCGCTGGGCCGAGCCGACGATGAGGCTCGAGGTGCTCTGCGACCGCGCCTGGGCGGCCCGTTCGCGCCACGACGAGGGATCGCCGAGGACGGCCCCGGATGCCACGATCGCGGCGCCCCGCACACGCTCGCCGTGTCGCCGCGCGAGCTCGAGCCCGACCGCCCCGCCGAGCGACACCCCGGCGTAGAGGAACGTCTCGTCGGGCACGGTCGCCGCCACGGCATCCGCGAGATCGCCGACGGTGAACGCCTCGTTCACCCGGGGCCCGGTGCCGTGGCCGGGGAGGTTCCACGCCGCGACGCGGTAGTCGTCCGCGAGCAGGGGCACGACGTCATCCCAGAGGATCGTCGAGGTGCCGAGCGAGGGCCCGAGCACCACGAGCGGGGCGTCGGCGGGTCCGACCGGCGCGGTCAGGGAGATGAGGCTCATGCGCCTGCTCCTCCCTGCGCCGCGTCGCCCACGCCGGTGTGCGTTTCGCCGCGCGCGAGTCGCGGGGCCAGCCCCGCATAGCCGTTCGGGTCGAGCAGCGCGTCGACGTCGAGGCCCGCGGCCTCCGGCAGCCCCCTCAGACGTTCCGACAGATCGCCGTCGCCGGCCAACAGCTCGGAGAACCGCGCCGCGCCGATGAGCGGGACGAGAACCCCGCGCAGTCGCTCGCTCACGAGCCGCCCGCCGGTGACCCCGGCGTTGCGTCGCGCCGCGTCGACGTCGATCCGCAGGTGGCTGACCATCGAGGCCGCGTGCCGCGTCGCGCCCAGCGCCAGCCGCAGCAGTTCGCGCAGCGTCGGCCATTCGGCGTGCCAGGCTCCGTCGGGTCGCTCGTCGACGGCGAGGGATGCCGCGAGGTGCAGCGTGGCGACGAGACCGGGCGCCCGCAGGGCGGCGGAGCGGATCAACACCGCCTCGGCCGGGTTCTGCTTCTGCGGCATGGCCGACGAGCCCCCGCCCACCCCCTCCGACACCTCGCCGATCTCGGTGCGGCTGAGGGTGGAGACGTCCGCGGCCATCTTGCCGACGGCGTCGATCGCCTGCGCGAGGGCGTCGCCGAGTTCGGTGACCGGCCAGCGCGTGACGTGCCACGGAGCCTCGGGGGCGTCCAAGCCGACCGCGCGGGCGTACACCGCGGGGAGCGCCGCGGCCGCCTCCTCGGAGCCGGCGATCTGCACGAACGAGGCGAGGGTTCCCGCCGCTCCCCCCAGCTGCGCGGGGTACGACAGGTCGTCGAGGCGCTTCGAGGCCCGCTCGATCCCCCGCGCCCAGGTCGCCGCTCGCGCGCCGATCGTGGTGGGAACCGCGTGCTGGGTGAGCGTGCGCGCGGCCGCCACCTCGTCGGCATGGGCGACCGCGAGCTCGCGGGCCCGCTGCCCGGCGATCCGCAGCGACGAGGCGACCTGGTCCATCGCGCGCCGGGCGAGCATCATCAGCGCGGTGTCGAGGATGTCCTGGCTCGTCGCCCCGCGGTGGATCCACGAGCGGTGCTCGGCCCGTACCTTGTCCCTCAGCATGCCGACGAGCGGGATCACGGGGTTGCCCCCCGCGACCGACTCCGCGATGAGGCGGTCGCGGTCGAGACCCCGCGCCGGAGAGCCGTACTTCTCCTGGATGCCGAATACCCGGTCGATCTGCGTCCGCGCCTCGCGCGGTGCGACCCCCAGCTCCACCCACGCCGTCACGAGCGCGCACTCCGCCCGCACGAGGTCGTCGAGCAGGAGGGCGTCCGACACCAGCGCGTCGTGGCCCACCGTCACGGGCGAGAGCAGCCCGGAGTCGATCACGGCGGGGGGATCAGAAGGCAAGGAACACCGTCTCGTTCTCGCCCTGCAGTCGGATGTCGTGCGACAGGTACCCGTCGGGCGTCCGGGTCGCGACGAGGCTAGCGCGCTCCGGGCTCGACAGCGACGACAGCAGCGGATCGGCGGCGAGCGCGGCCTCGTCGGCGGGCGAGTAGATGCGCGTGTGCAGCTTGTTGGGAAGACCCCGCGCGAACACGATCGCAGCGAAGAACCCCGCACGGCCCCGGATGCCACCCGGCTCGCGCGTCCAGAACGAGTAGCGCCCCTCGTCGTCGGTGAAGGCGCGCCCGAACCCGGTGAACGTGTGGTCGTCGCGGCGGAACGCGCCCCGCGCGCGGGGCACCGAGCCGTCGGCATCCGCTCCGAAGATCTCCACGAGGGCGTCGGGGATCGGCGCTCCCGCTCCGTCGTAGATCGTGCCCGAGAGCACGATCGCGCCCGGTGAGTGCGGGAAGACCACCTCGTGCTGCTTCGGGTACTCCAGGCCGTAGGCGAAGAACGGGCCGACCGTCTGGCCGGGGGTCGCGCGGTGCGTCTTGGCGGGGATCACTCGTCGCCCTCCTGCTCGAAGTAGGTGGCATCCGGCCCGTCGACCACGATGTCGAAGCGGTACCCCGTCGCCCACTCCGGCGAGGTGAGGTCGTGGTCGTACACGCCGACGAGGGCGTCGCGGTCCTTCTGCCGGTGGATGGAGTTGTAGATCGGGTCGAGCGCGAACAGCGGATCGCCGGGGAAGTACATCTGCGTCACCAGCCGCTGCGTGAACGACGAGCCGAACACCGAGAAGTGGATGTGCGCCGGGCGCCACGCGTTGCGATGGTTCTTCCACGGGTAGGGGCCGGGCTTGATGGTCGTGAAGCGGTACTCGCCGTTGTCGTTCGTGATCGCGCGACCGGCTCCCGTGAAGTTCGGGTCGAGGGGCGCGGGGTGCTGGTCGCGCTGGTGGATGTAGCGGCCGGCCGCGTTCGCCTGCCAGATCTCGATGAGCTGGTTCGCCACCGGGCGCCCCCACGAGTCGAGCAGGCGGCCCTGCACCGTCATGCGCTCACCCAGCGGCTCCCCCGCGTGCTGCAGGGTGAGGTCCGACTCGATGGCGGCGACGTCACGCTGACCGAACGCCGGCGAGAACAGCTCGATGGTCTCGGGGTCGACGAGCTTCGGATTCTTGGTCGGATGCCGCAGCACGCTCGACCGATAGGCCGGAAAGTCGTGCGCGGTCGCGGCGACGCGCTCGCCCGCGGCGTCGAGGGCGTCGAGCTCGGCGTGGCGGGCGTGGATCTCGCGGACGATCTCGTCCTGCGTCGCCTGGTCGGGAGCGGCCAGCAGCGATTCGGGGGCCGCGGCGGGGGCGTTCGTCATGGGGTCTCCTTCGACCCCTCCATGTTCTGGCACGGTCCCGCGCCGTGGCGGAACGTTCCCGCTGAATGGGAACCGTGGCATCCTGGCCCCATGGCGAACTCCCCCTCGGGCGACTCGGTCACCGACCGCCTGGTGCGCATCCTCGAGACCTTCACGCCCACGCGTACCGCGCAGACGACGTCCGACATCGGGCGCCGGGCGGGTCTGCCGAGCTCGTCGGCGCACCGGATCGTGAACGAGCTGGTGGATGCCGGCTTGCTCGAGCGCGACGAGGAGCGCCGGGTCCGCGTGGGGATGCGTCTGTGGGAGCTGGCCACGCGTTCCTCGCACGCGCTGCGCCTGCGGCAAGCGGCCCTGCCGTCGATGGAGCGTGTGCAGCAGCGCGTGCGGGAGCACACGCAGCTCGCGATCCTCGAGCAGGAGGAGGCGCTCTTCCTCGAACGCCTCAGCGCCCCCGATTCGGGGGCCAACATCACCCGCGTCGCCGGGCGCCTGCCGCTGCACGCCTCCTCGTCGGGACTCGTGCTGCTCGCCTTCGCCCCGCACGATCTGCAGGAGCGCGTGCTCGCCGGTCCCCTGCGCGCCGTCACGCCCGAGACGATCGTCGACCCGGCGACTCTTCGCCGAGTGCTCGCCGAGATCCGCAGCCTCGGCCGGGTCATCGCCCCCGGCTACGTCGACAGCGTCTCGACGGGAGTCGCCGTGCCCGTGCGCGACGAGACCGGCGCGGTGATCGCCGCCCTGTCGGTTGTGCTCCCGCGCGACGCCGAGACCCAATTCGCGCTGGTGGAGTTGCACCGCGCCGCCCGCGACACCGAGCGCGCCCTCGGCTACCGCCGCTAGCCCCCGCCCCCACTCGCGTGAGGCGCCGATATCTGTCGCTTGCGGGGGCCTCCAGGCGACAGATATCGGCACCTCACGCGGGTCATGCCGGTTCCTGATCAACGGGAAGAGACGCGATAGCGGGTGTCGAGCGGGCCACCATCGACACAGCCCCCGTCGAAGGAGACGCCATGACCACCACCACCCGCACCCGCGTCGCCATCGTCGGCGCCGGCCCCGCCGGGCTCCTGCTCTCGCACCTGCTCGACCGGGCGGGCATCGAGTCCGTCGTCATCGACCAGCGCTCGCGCGACGAGATCGAGAGCACGATCCGCGCCGGCATCCTCGAGCAGGGCACCGTCGAACTGCTCGACACCCTCGGCGACGCCTCGCGCGCGCGCACCGTGGGCCACCGCCACGACGGCATTGAGCTGCGGTTCGAGGGTGAGGGCCACCGCATCGACTTCGCGGCATCCGTCGGTCGTGCCGTCTGGTTGTACCCCCAGCACGAGGTACTGAAAGACCTGATCGCCGCCCGGCTCGAGGCCGGTCAGGACCTGCGGTTCGGCGTCACGGCGGAGCGCGTCGACGACGCCGACACCGACCGGCCCCGCGTTATCGCCCGCGACGCCGACGGTCAGCCGTTCGAGATCGAGGCGGAGTTCGTCGTCGGCTCCGACGGCTCGCGCAGCGTCGCTCGCGCCGCCGTCACCGGGTCGAGCACGGGCGGCTACTTCCGCGAGTACCCCTTCGCGTGGTTCGGCATCCTGTGCGAGGCGCCGCCGAGCGCCGACGAGCTCATCTACAGCAACTCCCCCGACGGCTTCGCCCTGGTCAGCCAGCGCTCCGACACCGTTCAGCGCATGTATTTCCAGTGCGACCCCGACACCGACACCGCGGCCTACAGCGAGGAGCAGCTGTGGACCGAGCTGCAGAAGCGCGTCCCGGGAACGACGCTGAAGCAGGGACCGATCTTCCAGCGCGACGTGCTGCGCTTCCGCAGTTTCGTCGCGCACGAGCTGCGCCGCGGTCGTGTCGCCCTCGTCGGAGACGCCGCGCACACCGTGCCGCCCACGGGAGCGAAGGGCATGAACCTCGCGATCGCCGACGTGCGGCTGCTCGCCGCCGCCCTCGAGTCCCTGCTGCACGAGAACGACGAGCGCCTGCTCGACGCCTACCCCGAGACGGCGAGCCGCCGCATCTGGAAGGCGCAGCACTTCTCGTGGTGGATGACGAGCCTGCTGCACGTGGCTCCGGATGCCACCGACTTCGACCGCCGACGCCAGGTCGGCGAACTGCGCACCGTCGTGGAGTCCGAGCACGGCCGCGCCTACCTCGCCGAGGCCTACTGCGGCTGGCCCTTCGACGCCTGACCGGCGGCGCCCCGCCGGCTCAGTCCTTCTTGTCGCGCGGCTTCGGGAACGGGCTCGGCACGACCGGCACCGTGCCCGTGTACCCCTCGCGCTCGGCCGCGAGCTCGGCGATGCGCTTGCGGCAGGCGAACCAGCCGATCGTGATCGCGATGCTCGCCAGCACCGCCACCAGCAGCGTCGCGGGAGAGTCGATGAACACCAGCACCAGCACGACCGCGAGGAACACCAGCGTCGCGTACCCGGTGTAGGGCGCCCAGAACAGCCGGAAGGCCGGCCGCACGAGCTCACCCCGGTCGGCGAGGCGCTTGAACTTCATCTGGCAGAGGATGATGGTCGCCCAGGTCACCAGGATGCCGACCGCCGCGACGTTCAGCACGGTCTCGAACGCGTCGCTGGGGTTGACGTAGTTGATGGCGACGCCGAGGAGGGCGACGACCGCCGTGATCGCGATGCCGCCGTAGGGGACGCCCGCCTTGTTCATGCGCGCGGCGAACTTCGGCGCCGATCCCGCCACCGCCATCGACCGCAGGATGCGCCCCGTGGAGTACAGCCCGGCGTTCAGCGACGACAGGGCGGCGGTCAGCACGACGAGGTTCATGATCACGTCCACACCGGGCACGCCGATCGAGCCGAAGAACGTCACGAACGGGCTCTCGTCCTTCGTGTAGGCCGTGTACGGCAGCAGCAGGGCGAGCAGCAGCACCGAGCCGACGTAGAAGATCGCGACGCGGAAGATGACCGAGTTGATCGCGCGCGGCATGACCTTCTCGGGGTTCTTCGTCTCGCCCGCGGCGGTGCCGACCAGTTCGATCGACGCGTACGCGAACACGACGCCCTGCATGAGGATGATCGCGGGCAGGATGCCGTTGGGGAAGAACCCGCCGTTGTCGGCGATGAGCGAGAACCCGGTGGGGGCGCCCGTGGGGGTACCGAAGATCACGAAGTAGATGCCCACGAGCAGGAACGCCACGAGGGCGGCGACCTTGATGAGCGCGAACCAGAACTCCAGCTCGCCGAACACCTTCACCGAGACGAGGTTGACCGCGAGGACCGTCACGAGGGCCGCGAGCGCCCAGACCCACTGGGGCACGGCGGCGATCCACGGCACGTACTTGCCGAAGAAGTTCATGTAGAGCGCGGCCGCGGTGATGTCGACCATCGTGGTCGTGGCCCAGTTGATCCAGTAGAACCAGCCCGACACGAACGCGGCCTTCTCACCGAAGAACTCGCGCGCGTACGAGACGAACGACCCCGACGTCGGGCGGTGCAGCACGAGCTCGCCGAGCGCGCGCAGGATGAAGAAGGCGAAGAGTCCGCACACCGCGTACGAGAGCACGATCGCGGGGCCGGCCTGCGCGAGGCGGCCGCCGGCGCCGAGGAACAGACCCGTTCCGATCGCGCCGCCGATGGCGATCATCTGCACCTGTCGCGACGTCAGGCGCTTGTGATAGCCGCTGTCCTCGAGCTGAACGGTCGAGGTGGTCGTCGGCTCGGCGGCGTCGCCTGAGCGCGAGGGGGTGTCGTTCATGCCCCCCATCGAACCACTCGATTCGCGCAACGGGCTATCCGACAAGCGCGGATCGGGCGATCAGAGCCAGTGCTTGCGCTTGAAGGCGAACCACAGGCCCACCGAGGTGGCGGCCATCAGGGCGAGCGCCATCGGGTACCCGAAGGTCCAGTTGAGCTCGGGCATGTTCGTGAAGTTCATGCCGTAGATGCCGCCCACCAGCGACGGTGCGAACAGGATCGCCGCCCAGCCCGAGATCTTCTTGACCTCTTCGTTCTGCTTCAGCGAGGTGTCGGTCTGGCGCTGCGTCACCAGCGTCGCGTTGACCGTGAGGGCGTTGTCGAGGATCGCCCGCAGCGCCGTCAGCTTCTCGCACTGGCGAAGCACGTGGTCGAGCACGTCGCGCAGAGACCGCTGCAACTCGAGATCGACGCCGTACTTGTCGGCCCCGCGCAGCAGGGCTTCGAGCATGTCGCGCAGGGGCTCGGTCGCACGCTGGAAGTGGATGACCTCTCGCGCCAGCTCGTAGATGCGCTGCGTCAGATCCGCGCCGCCCTCGCCGAAGAGCTGGTCCTCGATCTCGTCGACGTCGTTCTGCAGGCCGCGCGCGACAGGGTCGTACTGGTCGACGACCTCGTCGAGGATCGCGTAGAGCACCGCCTCCGGCCCCCGCGCGAGCAGGTCGGGGTTCTTCTCGAGCCGCCTGCGCACCGCGGCGAGATCGGGAACCTCCGCGTGCCGCACCGTGACGACGTAGTCGGCGCCGATGAACACGTGCAGCTCGCCGAACTCGATCGTCTCGGTCTCGTCGATGTAGCGGGCGGGGCGGAGCACCGCGAAGAGGTTGTCGCCGTAGCGTTCGAGCTTGGCGCGCTGGTGTCCGGACAGCGCGTCCTCGACGGCGAGGGGGTGCAGCGAGAATTCCGCGGCGACGCGCTCGAGCTCCTCGGGCGAGGGGCGCAGCAGCCCGATCCACGCCATCCCGCCGTGCGCCTCCATGTACTCGAAGGTCTGGTCGAGGCTCGAGGGGTTCTCGATCCGGCGTCCGTCGACGTACACGGCGCTGTCGATGATGGGCATGTGTCCGTTCTACCCCGGATGCCTATGGTCCCGGGCCCCGTCGCGCCGGCCCTAACGATCTCCTTACGGGCTCACTTCTTCGGGTCGTTGCCCCAGTTCATCAGCGAGTAGCGCCAGTCGGTGTCGGTGATGTCGCCCTTCGGCTTCTGCGCGCTGTGCCGCTTGACGTAGCCGACGACCTTGCGCATGTGGGCGTAGTCGTCGTCGGTGAGATCGGCCTTCTTCTTCTCGAGGATGCGCACGATGTGCCGCCCGCTCTCGTGACCGGTCGACTCGCCGCCGTCCTTCTTCTGCCCCACGGACTTCGACTCGTCGGTGTCGAGCCACTTCTTCAGCTCGCTCGCGGACATGTTGACCGCCTCGTCGAAGTCCTTCTTCGTCTGCTCCTGGTCGTCGCTCATGCCGTCATCCTGGTCACCGCCCACCGGCGGGGCAGACCCCTTGCGTAGGCGCCGGGGTCATGGCATCCGTTCAGCCGATGGGCTCGCTCAGAGGTTCCTCGGCGTCCCGTCCGGGATGCCGCGCCCCGACGCCGCGACGGGCGGCGGCGAGCACCGCGCCGATGCTGGCCGTGATGACGAGGGCGATCCCGATGAGCTCGAGCCACGACAGGTGCTGGCCGAGCAGCAGGAACCCCGCGATCGAGGCGGTGGCGGGCCCGAGGCTCATGAGGATCGCGAACGCCGAGGCCGCCAGGCGGCGCAGCGCCACCAGCTCGAGGGCGTACGGGATCGTCGACGACAGCAGGGCGACAGCGGCGCCGAGACCCAGGATGTCCAGCCGCAGCAGCACCGAACCCGCTTGGGCGATCCCGAACGGCAGCGCGATCAGAGCCCCCACGGCCATCGCGAGGGCGAGACCGTCCAGCCGCGGGAACTCGCGGCCCACCCGCGCCGACGCGAGGATGTACAGCGCCCAGCTCACCGCGGCGCCCAGCGCGAAGAGCACACCGAGCGGATCGAGGCGATCCCACCCGCCCGCCCCGAGGGCGACGACGCCCGCGAGCGCGAGACCCGCCCACAGCCACCGTGCCGCGCCCGTCGCCGTGAGGATCGACAGCGTCAAGGGCCCCAGCACCTCGATGGTCACGGTCACGCCCAGGGGCAGCCGTTCGAGAGCGAGGTAGAAGAGCCCGTTCATGGATGCCAGCACCACACCGAACCCGACCACGGAGCGCCACGCCGGGCGGGTGTGTCCGCGCAGGCGCGGGCGGGCGATGATCAGCAGAAGCACCGCCGAGAAGAGCAGCCGGAGCATGACGATGCCGAGGGGCCCGGTGTCGGGGAACAGCATTACCGCGAACGAGGCGCCGACCTCTTGGCACGCCAGCCCGACGAGCACGAGCGCGGCTGCCGACCCCTGCCCGCCGCGGGCGGTCATCGCCGGGTCATCCGGCGGGAGCGGAGCAGATGGCGTTGGCGTTGATGTTGTCGCGCATCTGCTCGGAGGTCCAGGGCAGGCCCGCCTGAGGCGCGGTCTGGCCCTGGGCGGCGGGGGCCTTCGAGGCGATCGCCGCGAGCTCCCACGCGAGCCACGCACCGGTGGTGGAGTTGCCTCCGGAGTTGTTCAGCACGACCGCCACCGACATGCCCGTCGTCGGGTCGGCGAACGCGCCGACGAGGTAGCCGGGAGTCGATCCGTACTGCCCGATGAGCGAGCCGGCCTGGAAGGCGCCTCCCGCCGAGGTGAACCACGTGGGCTGGTCGCCTCCCACGGGCACGGGGGCGGCGAACCGGTCGTTCTCGGCGGGCAGGAGCGCGCCGGTGGCCAGGGCCTGGGCGTACCGGCCGAGGTCGGTGATGTCGGTCACGGCCCCGGCGGCCGCACCGCCGTAGCTGGAGGACATGGTGGTGTACTCCCGCGGGTCGGTGCAGTTCCAGGCGCCCTCGGCGTTCTTCTGCGACCAGTACCCCTGCAGCGAGGAGTCGGCCGGGGCGGCGGGGGCCGCGTCGGGCAGACCCGTCGCGTCGAGCCCGAGGGGTCCGGTCACGCGCTCCGCGATCAGCTTCGCGAGAGGTTCGTTGGCGGCGCGCTCGGCCGCGAGACCCGCGACGACGTAGTCGGTCGCCGAGTCCGAGAACGACACGCCGGGGGCGTTGGTGCGCGGGCTCGCGATGCCGTAGGCCATGAGCTCGCGCGGGTTCCACACGCGCTCGGGGTTGTTCGCGACCAGGCCGTCGAGCTCGGCGGTGTACGACGCGAGACCGGAGGTGCCGTCGCAGAGCTGACGGAGGGTGATGTCCTCGTAGCCGGGGAGGTTGCTCACCCAGCGGGTGACGGGGTCGCTCAGGGAAAGGGTGCCGTCGGCGGCCAGGCGGTACAGCACGTCGCACGTCATCGCGCCGGTCACATCGGCCGCACGGAATCCGAGATCCGCCGTGACCTCCGCCCCACCGGGTCCCTGCGTGCCCAGACCCGTCACCCAGGTGCCGCTCCAGGGGGCCCAGACGCCGACGATCGCTCCGGTGGAGCCGGTCGCGGTCATGGCCGAGGTGACCGCCTCTTGCAGTTCGGCGACCGTGGCCTCGGGCAGCGGCGCATCGACCTGGGCCGGGACGTTCACCGACACCGAGCCCTCCGGCGTGCAGCCGCTCAGCACGACGGCGAGAGCACTCGCTCCCGCGATCGCGATGGCCGCGGAACGACGCCATGCCCGCATGTGAAACCCCCGCACTTCCGCGCGCGACGAAGCACCCGCTCCGAAGATTCAAACACATGGCACCTGAACGAAAGCGGCGCTTGCGCCCTCGTTACCGTCACGTCTGCATCACGACCAGCCAGGCGACAGCGGTTTCCGGGGGAAATGGGGGTTAGGGGAACCTAACTCTGTGCGTATGATGGCCGCATGAACGCCGTCGTCCCGTTCTCGACAGCTCTGCGCGAGCGGTCCAGCGGCGCGCACTCGCCCAACGAGTGCGACGGGTTCATGACCGACCTGATCACCGGCGCCGGCACGCGCGACGACTACATCGCCCTCATCGCCCAGCACTGGTTCATCTACGCCGCCCTCGAAGAGGCGGCGACGCGTCTGCGGACCGACCCCGTGGCATCCGTGTTCCTCCACGGCCGCCTTTCACGCCTTCCCGCTCTCGAGGCCGATCTCGACTTCCTCATCGGGGCCGATTGGCGCGAACGCATCTCGCCGCTGCCCACCACGCAGGCCTACGTCTCGCGCATCCGCCGCGTGGCCGCCACCTGGCCCGGCGGCTTCGTCGCCCACCACTACACCCGCCTGCTCGGCGACCTGTCGGGTGGGCCCTCGATCGGCCGCCTCATGCGTCGCCGCTTCGGATTCGAGACCAACGGCATCGGCTTCCTGCTGTTCGGCGACATCGCCGACCCCAAGGCATTCAAGACCGTCTATCGCGAGCAGCTCGACGCCGCCCCGTGGGACGACCACGAGAAGGAGCGGGTCATCGCCGAGGTGCTCGTGGCCTACCGCTTCACCACCGAGCTGTTCGCCGACCTCACGCGCGCCAAGGCCGGCCGGGTCGCGTAGGGCTCACGCCTTCGCGGTGTCCTGCCGCGCGAGCCACGCCTGCTTCATGAAGCGGCGCACGTCTTCGTCGACGCGAATGTCGCTCGGCTTGAGCGGCCGCGTCAGATAGAGGCCGTCGAGCGAGGTCAAGCGGCTGAGCGCGACGTAGGTCTGCCCGGGGGCGAAGGCGCCCGCGCCGAGGTCGACCACCGCGCGGTCGTACGTCTTGCCCTGGGACTTGTGGATGGTCACGGCCCACGCGAGCCGCAACGGGAACTGCGTGAACTCGGCGACGATCTCTCGCGAGAGGTTCTTCGTCCCGGGGTCGTACGCGTAGCGGTACCTCTCCCACACGGCCGGTTCGACGTCGTGCTGGATGCCGTCGACCTCGACGCGCACACTGTCGCCCGCGATCCGCGTGACGGTTCCGATCGTGCCGTTGACCCAGCGCGGCGCCTCACCGAACTGCGCCGCGTCGTTGCGCAGGAACATCACCTGCGCGCCGACCTTGAGAGTCAGCTCCATCTCGGCCGGATAGTTCGCCTCACCGCGACCGAAGTCGCCCGAGATCTCGGCGTTCGCGGTCTGCGTGCGGCCGATGAGCTCGTCGAGGTGCTTGCGGTTGATCGTGTTGACGCGGTCGTTGCGGGTCGCGAGCGTGATGATCGGGTGCTCGCCGTCGGCCGGGTGCGGCGGCGTGCGGGCGCCGGCGGTGTTCAGGATGCCGGCCATCTCGGCCGTCACGCGCCCGTACCGCACCGCGTTGAGGAGCTGTTTGAACCCCGGGTCGGATTGCCGGTGGATCTCGACGAGCTCGTTGACGTGCAGATCCGCGCCGTGCCGACCGATGTCGATGAGCCCGTCGCTGGCGGCCTCTCCCGACCACACCTTCGCGTCGAAGAACCAGAACGAGCGGTAGTGGTCGCGGATGTAGCGCATCTCATCGCCCCGCGGCGGCACCGGGGCGAGCTGGTAGGGGTCGCCGAACATCACGATCTGCGTGCCGCCGAACGGCTCCGACCGCCGCCCTCGAGCCTGACGCAGCGAGCGGTCGATGGCATCCATCAGGTCGGCGTTCACCATCGAGATCTCGTCGATGACGAGCGTGTCGATGGCGTTGAGGATCTTGCGGGTGGCGTCGTTCTGGTCGATGTCGCCGTTCGCGATGAGCCCGATCGGCAGGCGGAACAACGAGTGGATCGTCTGCCCCTCGACGTTGAGCGCGGCGACCCCCGTGGGAGCGCACACCGCGATCTGCTTCTTGGTGTTCCACGCCAGGTGCTGCAGGAGGGTCGACTTGCCCGTGCCGGCACGGCCGGTGACGAACACGTGCTCTCGCGTGTCCTCGATCAGCCGGAACAGCGCCTGCTGTTCGGCGGAGAGGGGCGGCGTGGTCACCGGCCCATGCTAGTTCGCACGGGTCGCCCCGGGCGGCGGGCTGGGGACGGGGCCGCCCATCGGCTCGGTGTGGACGAGCAGCCAGCGGGCCTCGCCCGACAGCACGTCGGCGACGTGGCTGCGGAACCGCGGGCACTCGGTGATGTCGTGCGAACGGCAGCGCAGCGCGTGCTCGGTCATGGCGCGCGCCTGCGCGATGTCGGCCGCACGGCGGTCGAGCTCGGCCACGTGCTCCTCGAGCACGCGGTGGCGGTCGGGGGCTTCCTCGTCGAGCAGCACGCGGATCTGCTCGAGCGAGAGACCCGCCGCCTTGTTCCGCAGGATCACCGCGATCCGCACGCTGTCACGCTCGACGTAGCGTCGCCGACGCGCGGCATCCCGAGTCGGATGCAGGAGCCCCTCCTCCTCCCAGTGCCGCAGCACGTGGGTCTCGAGGCCGAACCGCGCCGCCGCCTCTCCGATCGACTCGCCGTCCGTCACCGCGCTTGACTTCATGTCGACATGAAGTCACAGGATGGAGCCGAACGCAAACGGAAGGACCCCATCGTGTACGACGCGATCATCATCGGAGGCGGCCCCGCCGGCCTGCAGGCAGCCCTCACCCTCGGGCGCATGCACCGCCGCACCCTCCTGCTCGACTCGGGCGAGTACCGCAACGGCACCGTGCGCCACGCGCACAATCTGCTGACCAACGACGGGCGCGACCCCGCCGAGCTGCGCCGCCTCGGCCGCGACGAGATCGCCGCGTACCCCGATGTCGAGATCCGGGATGCCGCCGTCTCGGCCGTCTCGCGAGACGACGCCGCCCTGACCGTCACGGTCGGCACCGAACGCCTGAGCGCCCACGCCGTGATCCTCGCCACCGGGGTCGCCGACCGGCTCCCCGACATCCCCGGGCTGCAGGAGCAGTGGGGCGACCGCGTCGCGAACTGCCCCTTCTGCCACGGACACGAGTTCGCCGGCCGTCCCGTGGCGATCGTCAACGGCAGCGACCACGCCGCCGTGCTCGGCCGCATGCTCGAGCCCGTGGCATCCGAGGTCCATCTCGTCGATCCCGCCACGGTCGTCCGCGTCGACGGGACCGCGGAAGGCCTCGCCCTCGAACGCGTCGACGGATCGGTGCTCGAGGTGGCCGGGGCTTTCGTCGCCCCCACCTGGCGCTCGCGCGCGACGTTCCTCGACGGACTCGGCGTGGAGCTGCAGGAGTCGGGGGCCGTACGCACCGACCCGTTCGGTCGGACGAGCGTCGAGAACGTGTACGCGGTGGGCGACCTGGCCCAGCCCGACCACCAGCCGGGGCCGATGTTCTCGCTCGCCGCGGCCCTCGCCGGCGGTCAGCTCGCCGCCGTCGCCGTGGTGCAGTCGCTCGTCATGCAGTGACGCCTGCGGCGCCCGTACAGGAGCCTTTCCTACACTGGGGGCGTGGACACCGCAGGCGGGGGCCCCGCGACGCCCGAGGGCGTCCGCGGCGCGCCCGCACGCCCGGGACGCGTGATCGTCGCGACCGTCCTGGTGGGGGTGCTGCTGATCGCAGCACTGGGCGCCGGAGCGGCCTCGCTCTATCGCGAGTTCTACAGCCCGCGCGCCTTCGTCCAGCACTACCTCGAGCTGCTGCAGGAGCGCCGGACGGCCGAAGCGCTCGCGCTACCCGGCGTCGCGGTCGATTCCGCCGATCTGGAGTCGGCGGGCCTCCCGGCCACCGCGTCCGAGGCGCTGCTGCGACCGGACGCCCTCGCCGCGCTGACGGATGCCGAGATCACCGGCGAGAGCACGGACGGCGACCGGACGCAGATCACGGTCAGCTACACCGCCGGCGGCTACAGCGGACGGACGACCTTCTCGGTCCAGCACGATACGAACGAGGGCCTGCTGCCACGGTGGCGGTTCGCCCGCAGCCCGCTGTCGGTCATGAAGCTCACGGTCGACGGGTCGATGCGGTTCGCCGTCAACGGCTTCGAGGTCGACAAGCGCCAGGTCTCGCTCGACGGAGCCGACGTCGACCCTACCGCGGCGGTGCCGCTGCTGGTGTTCTCGCCGGGGCTGTACTCGGTGAACGTCGACACGGCCATCTCGGCCACCCCCGGCGTCGCCGTGCTCGCGGATGCGCCGCTGGCGAGCGTCCCGGTCGAGCTGCAGGCGCAGCCGACTGACGAGTTCATCTCGGTCGTGCAGTCCCGCGTCGAGGACTTCCTCACCGCCTGCGCCCAGCAGCAGGTGCTGCAGCCCACCGGATGCCCCTTCGGCTTCACGGTGCGCAACCGCATCGACGACGCCCCCACCTGGTCGATCGTCCAGCAGCCCGTGGTGACCGTCGTCCCCGACGGTGCCGGGTGGCGGATCCCCTCGGCGGACGCGGTCGCGCACATCGTCGTCGACATCCGCTCGATCTTCGACGGCAGCGTGCGCACGGTCGAGGAAGACGTCGCGTTCCGCGTCGACGGCGAGATCACGGTGCTTCCCGACGGCACCGCGTCGATCCTCGTCGGCGGCTCTCCGTCCGACTGAGCCGCGCGCCCGAGCCGGCCACCTGGGGGAACCCTCGCCCACCCGCGGGCCGCCCACCCGCCCGGCGGACGCCCGCCGACGGGACGGTGCCCTACGCGCCGCGCGAGGCGACCCGCGCGTCGCGCTCGGCCAGCCGCTGCAGCTCTTCGTTGTACGCGTCGAGCTCGACGTCGCCCACGCGGTCGACGTGGCGGTCGCGGCGGCGCTGCTGACGCTCGTCGCTGCGGCTCCACTGGATGGCGACGGCGATCGCGAGGATGAGGGTCGGGATCTCGCCGACCGACCACGCCACACCGCCGCCGACGTACTGGTCCTGCAGGGGTGTCGCGCCCCAGGTGCGCCCCATCGCCCCGAACCACTCAGCCACCATCAGGCCGGAGTTCATCATGATCGCGATGCCGAAGAAGGCGTGCATCGCCATGATCGCGATGAGCACAAGCAGCCGCATCGGGTAGGGCAGCCGGTACGGGACCGGATCAATGCCGATCAGGCTCAGCACGAACAGGTAGCCCGTGACGAGGAAGTGCGCGACCATCCAGATGTGGCCGACGTGGTCGTAGAGCGACCAGCGGAACAGGTCGGTGTAGTAGAACGCCCAGAGCGATCCGATGAACAGCCCCGCTGCGACGTACGGGTTGGTCAGCACCTTCGCGACCGGATTGTGCACGGCCCAGAGGATCCACTCGCGCCCGCCTCGGGTGCCGTCGGTGCGCTTGCGGATCGCGCGCGCGGCGAGCGACACCGGCGCCCCCGCCACGAGCAGGAGCGGAATCGCCATCGACAGCAGCATGTGCCCGATCATGTGCATGCTGAACAGGTAGTCCTGGTACACGTTGATCGGTCCCGACGTGACCCAGAACACCCCGAGCATGCCGAGGCACCACAGCACCGTGCGGTAGATCGGCCACGAGTCGCCGCGACGCAGAAGCCGGTAGACGCCCGCGAGGTAGAAGAACACCCCGAAGGCCACGACGAAGGTCCAGAGCAGGTCGACGTCCCACGCGGTGAACCAGCGCTCGATCGTCAGCTCGGGCGGAAGCGGTGCGCCGGTCAGCACCTCGGCCGGGGTCTGGCCCACGAGCGGGGGCTGCACCGGCGGGGGCGTGCGCGCGAGAGCGGCGGCGACGCCGCTGGCGATGCCCATGAACGCCAGCTCGAGCGTGATGACGCCCCAGAAGCGGCGCGAGCCGGGCTCGTCGGCCATTCGCGAGATCAGTCGACGGCGATACCAGGCCCCGAGCACGCCCATCGCGATCAGCGCGCCCACCTTCACCAGCACGAGCACGCCGTACGCCGACCAGAGGTTCTGCAGACCCAGCAGACCGATCGAGGCGCGCACCGTGCCCGAGACCGCCACCACGATGAAGGCGACGAGCGCGATCGAGGAGTAGCGCAACAGGATCGTCTGAAGCTGTCCCCGCGACATCGCGGGGCGCACGACGACGAGCAGGATCAGCCCGCCGAGCCACACCGCCGCGGCCATGATGTGCAGCACGAGCGAGGTCACCGCCGCGTTGTGGCTGGCCTCCTCGCCCGCGTGGCCCTGCGTTCCCATCGGGATCAGCGAGGCGAGGGCGAGGATCGCGACCACGAGCGTGGGGACCCACGAGCGGACGGCGAAGGTGAGCACGGTGAGCACGGCGCCGGCGATCGTGGTGATGAGCCACGCCTGCCCGATCGAGCTCTCGACGAGGAAGCGCCCGAGCTGTTGGCCGAACACCGCGTCGAGCGTCGGCTTCGCGTTCAGGACGTTGAGGAAGGTCAGATAGCCCGTGGTCGCCGCCGAGACGGTGAAGACGGCAGCGCCGATGGATGCCGTGTCGAGGGCGATCTCGAAAGGCCGCTCCCCCGCGGGGAGGGCGAAGAGCGCCAGCACCAGCGAGCCGACCATCGTGGCGGCGGAGAGGTTGACGACGACCGTGGCGATCGGCAGACCCCAGCGGACCACCGGGCCGGGGTCGGCGAGCTGCGTCGGAGCGGCACCGCCGCCGTAGGCGAGCCCCACCGCGACGGCGATCAGCGAGACCACGACCAGGATGACGGGTCCCGCGACGCGGAGCAGGCGGGGATTCACCCTTCCAGCCTACGTCGCGCAGGAACGACAGAGGGGGGATGCCGTGCGGCAGCCCCCCTCTGTGATTCGACGTCGTCTTACTTGACGGCGGCCTTGAGCTTCGAGCCCGCGGTCACCTTGACGCGCTTGCCGGCGGGGATCGAGATCTCCTCGCCCGTCTGGGGGTTGCGGCCCGTGCGAGCCGACGTCGCGACCTGCTCGAAGGCGATCCAGCCGGGGATCGAGACCTTGCTGCCCTTGGCGACCGCCTCGGAGACGGTGGAGAAGAGGGAGTCGAGCACGCCCGACACGGCGGACTGGCTCTGCCCGGTCGCGCTGGCGATGCTCGCGACGAGCTCGGTCTTGGTGATGGACTTGTCAGCCATGTGGTTGTCCTCCAGGCGACGACGAGGTCGCCTCTCGTTACGCGGACGAGGGGGAAATCCTCCTCGGTGGTCGGGAGACCGCCTCGACAGTATCAACCGAACCGCGGAATCACGCGGATTCTGACCGATTTCGGCCCATTCGCCACGGCGTGTCGCACCGCGGAGGGACGAATGTGACCTGTGGGACGCGTGCGTGGTGCCCCGTTCCGCGGTCGGGCGAACGCGCGCGCCGGCCGGCGCGGGTGAAGATCGGGGCCCGCGCGGGCGAGATTACTCGAGGCACCAGCGCGGGACCCGCGGGATCCGGGGGATGTGCCGGGCGGAAATCGGAGATCACACGTACGATTTTTCGAACCAGAACGGGGACGACACCCCGGCGGGGTGAGACCCGCCGGCTCTCGACACACGGAGGTGCGATGCCGGGAACCGCTTCCTCCATCGATGCGCGCGCGACCCTCCGCGCGGCCGTGGTGACCACGGCGTCGCGCCTGGCACCGGGTCACGGCATCCCGATTCCCCGTCATCTCGCCCTCCTCGCCGAGGCCGAGCTGCCGGCGCCGCCGCCGGTGTGGACCGACGCGACCGCGCACACCGTCGCGGCGCTGCTGTCGGCGCGAGCACGGCGCGACGCTCTCGGCGACGGCGCCGAGGTCGTCCGCCTGTACTTCGACGAGGTGCGCCTCAAGCGCCCCGCCGCCCTCTCGTCGAGCGGCCGTGCCCTTCTGCTGGCCAGCGTGGGCGAATACTGCCTCGCGAACGGCTCGGCGCAGCAGGCCGCCCGCTTCGGGGCGGAATCGCTGCTCTTCGCCGACACCCCGGCCCTGCGGTACCGCGCCCTCTCGGTCATCGCCCTGGGGCACGCGATGAACGGCGAGTACACGCCGGCCGAAGAAGCCTTCGCAGAGGCCGAAGCAGTGTTCTCCTCCGGGGGTTGGCCGGTCGAAGAGACCGCCTATCTCCTCTTCCTCGCCGACATCCTCACCTCGTCGGCGCGCTTCGACATCGAGCGCCTGGCCGCCGTGCCTGCGGCGATGGACGGCGCACAGCCGGACGACGCGTACTGGACGTACACGGCCCGAGCGGCGGGCGTCATGGTCAAGCTCCTGCGTCACGAGTTCGCGGACGGGCGGGTCGAAGCGCGCGAGCTGCTGCACGGGAGCCTGCGGCACGCCAGCCATCGCATGGTGCGCTACTTCCTGGTGTGCGTGCTCTCCGACCTCTACGTCGCGCAGGGCGACGACCTGCAGGCGCTGGCCGTCCTCGCGCCGTACGACAACCCCGAGGGACACGGGATCTGCTTCTCGATGCAGCGCGCCGCCGCTCTCCTCCGCCTCGGCCGCGAGCGCGAGCTGCTCATCGAGACCGACGCGTGCGTGGCCACCGAGACCGAGCACTGCCTGCGCACCTTCACGCCCGTGCTGATGCGCCGTGCCCTCGCGCAGAAGCGACTCGGCAACGCGCGACGGGCGCAGCAGAGCATGGAGGCCGCCCTGCTGATCGTGGCGCGCTCCGGAACCTGGGCCACGCCCTTCATCATGCTTCCGCACGACGAGACGCGCAGTCTCATGGAGGACGTGATGGCCGACCATCCCGAGCTCCGCCACCTCATGCCGTCTCTCGGGGCCATCCTCGCCCGCGTCGCGGCGCCCGACAACGAGAGTGCCCCGGCCTACCCCGCCCAGGGACTCACCCCGACGGAGCGGGCGCTCGCGTCTCTCCTGGAGAGCCCGCTGAGCCTGGCCGAGATCGCGCGCGAACGCGGGGTCTCGCTCAACACCGTGAAGAGCCAGGTGCGATCGATCTACCTCAAGCTCGGGGTGAGCGGACGGGCCGAGGCCATCGAACAGCTCAACGCGCTCGACGGCTGAGCGGCTCCCTCGTCCGCAGACGGGCTCGCCGGGGCACGACTTCCCGGGAACGCCGAAGGGCGAGGGCTCCTCTCGGAACCCCCGCCCTTCGGTCGGGTCTCTGGCGCTTACCAGCTCGACTTGGTCACACCGGGCAGCTCGCCACGGTGGGCCATGTCACGGAAGCGGACGCGCGAGACGCCGAACTTCGTGAGGACGCCACGGGGGCGGCCGTCGATGACGTCGCGGCTGCGCACGCGCGCGGGCGACGCGTTGCGGGGGAGCTTCTGCAGACCCACGCGGGCGGCCTCGCGGGCCTCGTCGGTCGCGTTGGGGTCGACCAGGGTCTTCTTCAGCTCGGCGCGCTTCGCGGCGTAGCGCTCGACGACGACCTTGCGCTGCTCGTTGCGCGCGATCTTGCTCTTCTTAGCCATGTGCTTAGCGCTCCTCTCGGAAGTCGACGTGCTTGCGGACCACGGGGTCGTACTTCTTGAGCACGATGCGGTCGGGGTTGTTGCGGCGGTTCTTGCGCGTCACGTAGGTGTACCCCGTGCCGGCGGTCGAACGCAGCTTGATGATCGGACGAACGTCCTGAGCCTTCTTCGCCATTACAGCTTCACGCCCTTCGCCTGCAGGTCACGGACGACGGACTCGATGCCGCGAGCGTCGATGACCTTGATGCCCTTCGCCGAAACGTTGAGCTTGATGTTGCGACCCAGCGACGGAACGAAGTAGGTCTTCTTCTGCACGTTCGGGTCGAAGCGGCGCTTCGTCCGGCGGTGCGAGTGCGAGATGTTGTGACCGAAGCCGGGAACCGCTCCAGTCACCTGGCACACTGCTGCCATGGTGATGTCTCCTTCTGTACCGTGACACCGGACGGTGTCACCCAAGATCCCTTGTCTGCACCCCGCCCGAGCACGGCGATAGCCGCGAATCGGGAGATGAGATGCGAACTGCGTGCTGGAGTGCGCGCAGACAAGGGGTCAGTCTAGCACGGGCGGCGTGTCGCCTTGACGAGCCGCCGCCTCGGCCGCTCCCCGCCCCCACCGGAACGGCAGACCGTGGCATCCCCCTCGATCCAGAAGCGCCAGGGGAACGCGTCGGTTCCGGCGACGCCCGCGACACCCACGCGGGGGCCGGTCGCCACGACCGTGGGGGCGGCGTCGGGCAGGAGCAGCCGCGCCCGGGCGCCCGCGCGCTCCTCACCGGTGATGGCGTCGATCCCATCGTGGATCGGATGCCGCAGGCCCACCGCGTCTCCGAGACGTCCGGGACCGCGGGCGAGATCGCGCGCCGCCCGCACCGCGCCGCGGCGCTCGAGACGTCGGCGCTCGGCGATGTCGGCACCCTCGACGATCTCGCCGCCGCGCAGCAGCACTCCGCCGGCGACCCCCTCGGGCCCGCAGACGACGTTCACACACGAGTGGATGCCATGACTCAGGTACACGTAGAGGTGACCCGGCTCGCCCCACATCGTGGCATTGCGCGCGGTCGGCCCCATGCGCGCGTGCGAGCCCGGATCGGGCCGATCGCCGGTGCCGCGGCCGTGGTAGGCCTCGACCTCGGTCAGGCGCGCCACGACCCGCTCCCCCGCGACCTCCGTCTCGAGCAGGGCACCGAGCAGTCGCGGTGCCACCGCGACCGGCAGGCCCGAGAGGTCGGCGCGCGTCGCGGGACGCATCACTGCGGGGGCACCTGGCACCACGACAGGTCGAAGCCCTGCAGAGCGACGACCTCCTGGCCGGTGTCGACCTCGACGAGGTGGGTGAGCAGACGCTGCGGGAGCGGCAGCTGGTAGCGGTCGAAGGGGTTGTCGACGGCCCGGGGGGCGACGAGCACGGCGGCATAGCGTCCGCTCGGGGAGACGCAGGTCTGCAGCACGGTATCGGAGCCCGGCACGGTCAGCAGCTGCCGGACGGTTCCGTCGGTGTCGACGTGCGCGACGATCGTGGAGCGCGAGACGCCGTCCGAGCTGATGTCGGCGAACGAGCGGATCGTGCCCGCTCCGGCCCCGGGCAGGGGAGTCGCGCGCCCCGCCATGCCGGGGGGATCGACGGGGTCGACGAGCGCCTGCTCCGAGCCGTCGGTGAGGTTGATCTCGCGGATGCCCTCGAGGCGCTCCACGATCGCGACCGACGACCCGCGCGCGATGCCGTCGATCGACACGGCGCTGCCGAGCGGAGCGGCGTTGCCACCCTGCGCGTCGGTCAAGAGCAGGCGCGAGTCGAAGGTCAGCACGAGCATGCTGTCGGTGTCGGGCACGAAGCGGTAGTCGGCGATGCGCACGTCGCCGCCGTTCAACCCGACCTCCACCGGCGGGGAGTCGTCGGCGGCCGATGCCGTGAACAGACGGCTCTCGCGTCCTCCCGCGGCGCCCAGATCGGCATCCGAGAAGGTGAAGCCGATGCGTTCCCCGCGGTCGGCGGACTGCAGATTGGTGACGTAGCCGGGGCCGGGGAGGGTGATGTCGCGCTGGTTCTTGCCGTCGGGGTCGGTCACGATGACCCGCGGGGTGTCGCCGTCGCGCACCGAGATGACGAGATGGTTCGCGGTGGCGCGGAAGTCCTCGATGTGCGGGTGCACGAAGACGGGCAGGCCCGCCTGCCCCTGCAGATCGGTGCGGAAGATCGTGTCGCCCTCGGGGGTGCCGCGCTGCATCAGGTAGGCCTGCAGGGCGGGGGTGCGGAACGTCTCGGTCAGCGTCGATGCGGGACCGGCGCCGAGACCGTTCACCCCGTTGACGGTGATCGTGTAGTCGGTGTCGTCGCGCAGCGGCAGCGTGAAACGCACGCCGACGCTGCGGCCCGCGGTGTCGACGGTGAAGGGCGTCGCCGGGTCGACCTGAACCTGCGAGGGGTCGACCTTCTCGAGGGACTGGGTCGTGGTGAGGATCACGCGGGATCCGGATGCCGCGACGGCGGCCGCCGGATCGACCTGCACGTCCGTGACGCGCGGCCCCTGCGCCACGGCGATCACTCCGCCGAGACCGCCGACCACGACGAGACCGACGAGGACCGCGGCGAAGGCGATCGCGAAGCCGCGGCCGCGCCGACGACGCGCGCGCGAACGGCGGGAGTCGCCGCCGCGACGGGATTCAGTACTCATAGGGGTCCGAAGGCTCGGCGATCGCGGCGACCTGGTCGGCGTGCACCGCGAGCTTGCCGTCGCCGCTCGAGCGCACCGTACCCGTGACGGTCACCCACTGCCCGGTCGAGGGGGCGTCGGTGCTCGCCGCGATCGGCAGGCGCGCGGTCTGCGCGTCGATGACGCAGTGCGTGATGACCAGCCGGGTCAGATCGAAGCTCGAGCCGTCGGTCGCCGGGGTGATGAAGCCCGTGAGCGTGACGGGCTTGCCGTCGAAGGTCTCGGGGTTCGTGGCGTGCGCGAACACCGCCGACCAGTCGCCGATTCCGAATTTCGAGGTGTCGCCCGAGGCGGCGAGGGTCACGACATCGGAGCCGGCGAACAACGGTGGAGCGCCCACGTCGCGCGACACGGCCAACTCGGTCGACAGCGACGCGGCGGGGGTCAGGAGCACGGCGATCACGGCGCCCGAGGCGAGGACGCCGCCCGTGAACGCGGCGATCCCGCCGGGGGTCAGGCGCGGTCGGGCCGCGAGGTGGTCGTGGGCCGCGTGATCGTGCGCGTCGAGCGGGTCGGAGTGCTCGTGATCGGCGTGCGCGAAGGCCTCCCGGCGAGCCGAGGCCGCGGCGGGGGCATGGCCGTGCTCGTGATCGTGGCCGTGATCCGCCTCGGCTCCGAGCGGCAGGGCGAACGACGCGATCGAGCCGATCAGCGCGAGGAAGGCCATGCCGACGGCGAACCACGCCGAATCGGGGTTGATGTACAGCGCCATGCGGCCGGTGGCCCACAGCGTGATCGTCGTGATCGACAGGCACGCGGTCAGGCCCACCCCGAGCCAGCGCGTGGCGAGAGCACCCGTTCTAGACAAGGAGGTTCACCACCGTTCCGAGCGTGAAGGCGAAGAGCACCACGACGACCGTCATTCCGACGAGCACACGGGTCGAGAAGGTGGTGCGCAGCAGCGCCATCATCTTGAGGTCGATGATCGGCCCCACCACGAGGAAGGCGACGATCGACCCGGGCGTGAAGGTCGAGGCGAACGACAGCGCGAAGAACGCATCGACGTTCGAGCACAGCGACACCACGATCGCGAGCGCCATCATCGCGGCGATCGACAGCGCCGGGTCGGAGCCGATGGCCAGCAGCGCGCTGCGCGGCACGAGCACCTGTACGGCGCCGGCCAGGAGCGAACCGATGATCAGGGCCGGCATGACCGAGCGCAGCTCGACGACGAACTGGGCGAGGGTGCGCCGACCGCGGTCGCCGCGCTCCTGCACCACGATCTCGCAGGTCTCGAGGAAGCGCTCGGTGAGCAGCTTGTCGGGATCGGGATGCCGGCTGTACAGCCAGCCGATGAGGTTGGCGACGAGGTAACCGCCGATCAGACGCGCGACCAGAATGCCGTCGCTGAATCCGAAGGCGGCGTGCGTGCTGATGATCACGATCGGGTTCACGATCGGAGCCGCCACGAGGAAGGTCAGCGTGTCGCTCACCCCGAAACCGCGCATGAGCAGACCGCGGGCGAAGGGCACGTTGCCGCACTCGCAGACCGGGATGAACATTCCCAGCAGCGACAGGACGGCCCGGCGCGCCCACGGCGCGCGCGGCATCCATCTCTCGATCGCCCCCGGGGGCACCCAGACCTGCACGATGATCGACAGCACCACGCCGAGGACCACGAACGGCAGCGACTCGATCAGCACGCTGAGGGCGAGAGTGAGGCCGTCCTGCGCGCGCGTCGGGAGAGACTGCGCGAACAAGGTGGGAGCGAAGGCATCGATGAGGAACAACGCCGTGACCACGACGACACCCAGGCCGAGCGCGACGAGGGTGCGGGAGGCGCCCGTGCGCTGCGGCGTGGGGGCCGTGGTGCGACTACTCGTCGCCACGCTCGCGAGCCCGGGCATGGGCGCAGTCGGTGCAGATGCCGAAGATGTCCACGACGTGCTCGGCCTCGCTGAATCCGTGCTGCGCGGCGGTGCGCTGCGCCCACTCCTCGACGTCGGTCGCGGCGATCTCGACGGCCTTGCCGCACGAGCGGCAGATCAGGTGGTGGTGGTGGCCACGGGTCTCGCAGGCGCGGAAGAGGTTCTCGCCGTCGGGGCTCTGCAGGGAGTCGGCGTCGCCGCGGGCGGCGAGACCCGCGAGCGTGCGGTACACCGTCGCGAGACCGATGCCGGTGTTCTCGTCGCGCAGGGTCGCGTGCAGCGACTGGGCGCTGACGAAGCCGGGGGCTCCGGACAGAGCCTCCCGCACGCGTTCGCGCTGCCACGTGTTGCGCTGGACCATGGCCGCGAGTCTAGCGAGGGGATCGGTGAATCGGCTGGGCGTGACGGAACTCGCCGCGGGCCTGCGCACCCCTGCCTTAGAGCGCTCGCGTCGTGCGGTCGCGGCGAGCCCCGACCAGTCGGCAGACGAGGTAGATCGCGAACGAGATGGTCGTGATGTACGGACTCACCGGCAGCGTGCCGGCCACCGCGAGCAGCACGCCGCCCACGGCCGAGACGAAGCCGAAGAGCGCCGCGAGCAGCGGCACCGACAGCGGACCGGACGCCACCCGCATCGCCGCCGCGGCGGGCGTGACCAGCAGTGCCATCACGAGCAGAGCGCCGATGATATGAACCGCGACGGCCACGATGAGACCGAGCAGCAGCATGAACGCGAGCGAGACCGCGGTGGTCGGAACCCCCCGTGCCGCCGCCGACTGCGGGTCGAGCGAGTCGAAGCGCAGCGGGCGCCAAATGAGCAGCAGGGCGACGAGCACCGCGACGCCGATCACGACGAGCCAGCCGAGCTGCTCGCTCTGCACCGACACGATCTGCCCCGTGAGCAGGCTGAACCGGGTGGCGCTGCGGCCGTTGTAGAGCGAGAGGCACAGGATGCCGACCCCCAGCCCGAACGGCATGAGCACGCCGATGATCGAGTTGCGATCGCGCGCGCGAGCGCCCAGCACCCCGATCAGAGCCGCCGCGATGAGGGAGCCGACGATCGACCCCGAGACGACGTCGACGCCGATGAGCAGGGCGACGGCGGCACCGGCGAACGACAGCTCGCTGATGCCGTGCACGGCGAAGGCCATGTCGCGCTGCATCACGAAGACGCCGATGAGCCCGCCGACGAGGCCGAGCACGGCGCCGGCGTAGACGGAGTTCTGCACGAGCTCGAGGATCGCGCCGTACTGGCTCACGCCGCCGAAGAGGGCGTTGCCGACGTCGGACCAGTTCATGCGTCGTCCTCGTCGTGGTGATGGTGGTGGGCCTCATCGGCGTCCGGGGCTCCGACGACGATCAGTTGACCGCCCGCGCGCACGACGTAGACGGGGGCGCCGTAGAGGGCCGAGAGCGTCTCCGTCGTGAGCACCTCGTCGGGGGTCCCCAGCGTGAAACGGCCGTTGGCGATGTAGAGGATGCGGTCGACGCGCGAGAGCACGGGGTTGATGTCGTGCGTGACCAGCAGGACGGCGGCCTCGCGCTCACGGCGGTGGCGGTCGATGAGGCGCACGACCGCCTGCTGATTGGCGAGGTCGAGGCTCGTGAGCGGCTCGTCGCACAGCAGCAGGGCGGGGTCGTCGGCGAGGGCCTGGCCCACGCGCAACCGCTGCTGCTCTCCGCCCGAGAGCAGGCCCACCGGGCGGTCGCCGAAGGCCGTCGCCCCGACCGCCTCGAGCAGCTCGTCGATGCGCGCGCGGTCCTTCTTGCGCGACAGGGGCAGGCCGAGCCGGTGCCCGTCGACGCCGAGGCCGATGATGTCGCGGCCGCGCAGGGGCGTCTCGCGGGGCAGCGGGCGCTGCTGGGGGATGTAACCGATCCGGCGGTTGCCGGCGCGACGAACGGGGGCGCCGAGGGCCTCGATCGAGCCGGAGCTCAGTCGCTCGAGGCCGAGGATCGCGCGCAGCAGCGTGGTCTTGCCCGACCCGCTGGGTCCGAGCACCGCGACGAGCTCGCCGGGCTCGACCTCGAGGTCGAGCCCGGCCCAGAGCTCCCGGCCACCCCTTTCGAGGGCGGCGCCGCGGATGCGCAGCGGGGCGGCCGCGCTCACGCCGCCAGCGCGTCGGACAGCGCCGTGATGTTGCTCTGCATCCACGAGATGTAAGTCTGACCCTCGGGGAGGGTTTCCGTGAACTCGATCACGGGGATGTTCTTGCTCTTAGCCTCGTTCTGCACCTGGGTGACCTCGGCGCCGCCGGTCTGCGGGTTGACGATCATGACGCCGATCTGGCCCGAATCCAGCAGCTGGAGCGACTCGAGCAGGGTCGCGGGCGGGACGTCCTGGCCCTCCTCCACCGCTTCGCTGAACTCGTTCGGGGTCGCGTTGTCGAGGCCCGCGGCCGTCGTGAGGTACACGGGCACCGGCTCGGTCACGAAGATCTTCTTGCCGGCATCCTTCGCCTTGATCGCGTCGAGGGAGTCCTCGAGGCCGGCGATCTGCTGGGTGAAGGACTCGGCGTTCGCGTTGAAGTCGGCGACGTGATCGGGCGCCAGCTTGCCGAGCTCGGAGGCGATCGCCTCGGTGAGGTCTTCAATCGTGTGCGGGTCGTACCAGACGTGCTCGTTGAAGCCCTCGATGTGCTCGTGGCCGTCGTCGTCGGCGTGCGCGTGGTCGTCGGCGCTCTCGCTCGGCGCCGGGCTCGCGTCGTCGGCGTGAGCGTCGTCGTGGGATTCGGCACCGGGGTAGTCGTGGTTGTACTCGACCGCGGTGAGCACGGGGGCGGAGGTACCGCTGGCCTGGATGAGCGACTCCATGAACGCGTCGTAGCCCGCGCCGTTCTCGATCACGAGCCCGGCGTTCTTCAACGTGAGCTGATCTTGCGCGCTGGCCTCGTACTCGTGCGGATCCTGGCTGGGGGAGGTGATGATCGACGCGACATCGACGTAGTCACCGCCGACCGCCTGGGCGATGGAGCCGTAGACGTCGGTGGAGGCGACGACCTTCACCTTTCCGGACGCGTCCGACGACGAGGCGGGGGACGCGGTTCCGCCGGCGCAACCGGCGAGCGCGAGAACGGAGACGGCCCCGAGGATGACGGGGGCGAGAATGCGGCGGGTCATGGGGAAACCGTACCGTCGTTGATAATCGTTCTCAAACTCAACGCGCTCCCCATACGAGGTTCCCAGGATCGGGCGCGGGCCACGCCGAGTTCAGGCGGCGTCCGCTCGCGAGCTGTAGTCGTAGAAGCCGCGACCCGACTTCACGCCGAGGTTCCCGGCATCCACGTAGCGCTTCAGCAGCTCGCGCGGACCCTCGGGAAGGTGCGGATTCTCGTCGGCGTAGTGCTGCTCGATGTCGAGCACGACGTCGAGGCCGACCTGGTCCATCATCTGGAACGGACCCGCGGGGGCGCCGGAGTTGACCCGCCACATCGCGTCGACGTCTTCGGGTGTCGAGACGCCGTCGGCGACGACCGCGAGGGCTTCGCGCTTGATGGCGGCCCAGATGCGGTTGAAGATGAAGCCGGTGGACTCCTGGCGGGCGACGAACGGGAAGACCCCGAAGCGCGGCAGCTGCTCCTGGAGGAACGCGATGACCTCGGGCGCGGTCTGCCCGTCGCTCATGAGGTCGACCGCGTTCTGCTGCGGCGGCATGTAGAAGTGCATGTTGAGCACGCGCTCGGGCGTCGAGACCCGGTCGATCATCAGGCGCGACGCGAACGACGACGAGTTGCTGGCGAGGATCGCATCCGCCGGCGCGAGGCGGTCGAGATCTCCGAACACCGAGGTCTTGAGCTCGATCCGCTCGGGCACGGCCTCGACGACGAGCCAGGCGTCGAAGACGGCGGATGCCAACTCATCGGCGCCCTGCACGGTGCCGGCGACGGCTCCCTCGCGGGCGGCCACCACCGAGGGCAGCGTCTCTTCGACGTAGGTGACGGCGGCGGAGCGCACGGCATCCGCGAGATCGAAGATGCGCACGTCGGCCCCTCCGCTGGCGAACATCAGCGCGATGCGACGACCGAGCGTGCCACCCCCGATGACGGTCACGGGGCGGGTGTCGGTGTTTCGGGGCAGCGGGACGCTCATGTCATTTCCTCTCGTGGAGCCGAGGTCGCCTTGCGAATGCGGACCCCTCGATACACACTGTACTCAATACACTTCGTACTGAACAGGTGATGACCGATGAACCCCCTCGAGATCCTCCGCCGCGGCACCACCCCGCTGACCGCCCCCGTCTACCCACTGCGGGCCACGCGGTTCCTGAACCGCGAGTACTTCAACGTCGTCTATCGAACGGATGCCGACGCGTTGCGCGCCGTGGTCCCGGAGCCGCTCGAGATCGACGAGCCGCTCGTGCGCTTCGAGGTCATGAAGATGGGCGAGGTCGACGGCTACGGCCCGTACGTCGAGTCGGGCCAGGCCATCCCCGTCACCCTCGACGGCGAGCGCGGCGAGTACCTGCACGCGATGTACCTCGACAACTTCGCCGCCACCGTGTCGGGGCGCGAGCTCAGCGCCTACCCGAAGGTGATCGGAACCCCCGACCTGCGCGTCGACCAGGGCGCCCTCGTCGGCACCCTCGACCGCGGCAGCGAGCGCGTGGCCACCGCGACCATGGGCTACAAGTGGGAGCCGCTCGACCTCGACGAGGCGAAGGCGCAGATCACGGTGCCGACCTTCATGGTCAAGCTCGTGCCCGACGTGTTCACGCAGGGCATGCGCGCGGCGCACCTCGTGCGCACCGAGATCACCGACATCGTCGTGAAAGAGGCGTGGACTGGGCCCGCCCGCCTGCAGCTCTTCGAGCACGCGCTCGCCCCGATGGCCGACCTCCCCGTGCGCGAGATCGTCAGCGCCTCGCACATCGTCACCGACCTGACGCTCGCCCCCGTCCGCCCGGTCGTCGACTACCTCGACGAGGTGAACCGCGCCGCCGCTGCGTAACGTGGAGCCCGTGACCACCCCCGCAGAGGCATCGAAGCCCGTGCGACGCCGCAGCAGCACCCGCACGGCGCTGATCGCGGCCGCCGAGGCGATCTTCGACGAGACCGGCAGCACCTCGGTGAGCGTCGAGGCCATCACCCGGCGCGCGGGCTACACGCGGGGCGCGTTCTACTCGAACTTCCGCTCGGTCGACGAGGTGTTCTTCGCCGTCTACGAGCAGCAGGCCGAGCTGGTCTTCGAGCTGCTGAGCGACATGCTCGGCGAGGCCCGCAGCAGCGAGCAGCCCACCCTCGACGACATCGTGCGCGGCGTCGTCGAGGGGCTCCCGCCCGAGGAGAAGTGGTACGCGATCCGCTCGGTGCTCATCACGCGGGCGCGTCACGACGAGGAGGTCCGCATGCTGCTCACCGCGCACACGGATCACTTCCACGACACGCTGCAGCCGCTGCTCGTGGAGTGCCTCTCGCGCATCGGCCTGCACCCGGTGATCGACCCCGCGCTCTTCACGCGCGCAGTCGTCGCCGCCCACGTCGGGGCGGTGAGCCAGAGCGTGCTGCACGCCGACACTCAGCGGGTGCGCGTGGCCGCGGTCGAGGGCTGCATCCTCGGGCTGACGCGCGGGTCCGCCTCCGCCTGAGCGCGGGCCGACGCCGCGGCACGGGCGGCGCACAGCAGAGTCCGCGACCCGCATTTGGCCGAGCCCGACCCGCGCCCGGCCCGGCCGGCCGCGCGGGCGCGAGGTCACGGCATCCGCCCCTCCGCCTGCTCGCCGAGACGCGCCGCCCCCGAGGAGGGAGCGGCGCGTCTCAGGCGTTCAGCGGGTGAGCGGCGCGCTCGTCACTCGCAGGCCACGCCGTCGTTGTCGCGGTCCAGCTTCGACCGGTAACCGGGCTGGTCCCGATACAGGGGCGCCTTGCCGGCCGCGCGAACGGCGTCGCAGTTGGCGTAGTACGCGTCCTCGGCGGGCGGCGCAGGCGCAGGCGCGGGCTCGGCGGGAGCGGGCTGAGGCTGCGCCGGGGCCGGCTCGGGCGCGACGACCGGAGCGACGACCGGCTCGGGCTCCGGTGCGGCGACCGGAGCGGGCGCCGCGAAGGCCGAGGTCGGCACGACCTGCTCCGGGCAGCTCTCGAGCACGCGCTTCATGGCGTCACGCTCGGCCTCGGTCACCCACAGGCCGTATGTCGCCTTCACCGCGATCTGCGCCGCGACGTAGGTGCAGCGGTACGACTTCTGCGAGGGCAACCAGGTCGCGGCATCGCCGTCGCCCTTCTGCGCGTTCGCCGCACCGTCGACGGCGAGCAGGTTGAGCGGGTCGTTGGCGAAGCTGGCGCGCTGGTCGGCGCTGAGCTGCTGCGCACCCTTCTGCCACGCGTCGGACAGCGCGACGACGTGGTCGATCTGCACGAGCTCCGAGGTGCCCTGGCCGCGGACGAAGGCGATGCTCTTACCCGTGTACGGGTCGGCGAGCGTGCCGCCGGTCACCCGGCAGGTTCCGGAGCGCACGGCATCCTTCAGGTCGCGGCCGAGGATGTCGTTGCGGGTGTCGCATCCGTTGCGGTCGACGTCGAGCCAGCGCTGGCCGAACTGCACCCGGTCGTACCCGGTCTTGGGCGCGCGCCCCTTCACGGCCAGAGTGTCCAGCACCGCGAGTGCGGTCTTGTCGGTGGTCGCCGAGGCGTCGACGACGGTGCCCGCCTGCCCCGCGAACGCGGCGAGGGCGGCCTGATCGTCGGCGAACGGGGTGGCGGATGCCGTGGGCGTCGGCGACGGCGTCGCAGAAGCCGTGGCGACGGGCACCGCCTGGGCGACCGGGGTCGCGTTCTTCGGCGAGGTGGCCCCCGTGATGCCTCCCGCGACCGCGAAGGCGACGACGGCGGAGACCGTCCAGATCGCGGCGCTCGACCGCGAGCGGAACCTCAGCCAGGTCGGGGTGTTGCGCGCGAGCGAGACGATCCCGGTGACAAGCACCACGAGGGCGACCATCGCGACGAACGGGGCGAGCAGCCACAGCGCGACGAGCAGGACGAGACCGACCACGATCCGGCCCCACATCGGGACGCGCGAGAACCAGGGGCGCGCCTCGCCCGGTGCCGCCGGAGGTGGGGCGGTGGTCACGCTCGGCGCGGGCGGCAGCGGCGTGAAGTCGTTCGTCCACTGGCGGCCGTCCCACCAGCGCAGGCGACCGGGAGTCTCGGTGTCGGGGTACCACCCCGGCGTCGCATTCGTCACGCGGCCACCGCCGACGTCGTTCGGACCACTGCATTCCGGAATCGCATGATTCCCCTCCCCCCCTCGAAACAACCTTTCGAGAGTATTCAGGGGAATGCAGGTCGCCCGACCGCACTGAATGCACCTGGACGAATTGCGAATGCAGGATGCGTGGGCGGGAAATGTCGAGACGAAATCGATACCGGACGCGCCCGGGCGGGGCGGATGCGGTTCGCGGCTCAGCAATCTCGTCTTCGCGCGCGCCAGGCCTTCCACGCCCCCGTGGACCACAGCGCCCAGACGACCAGCACGGGCTGGAAGAGCAGACGGATGCCGCGAGCGAGGTCGGTGTCGAGGCCGAAGGCGTCGGTGCCCCGGACGAACTGCTCGATGTTGCCGGGGAAGATCGCGACGAAGAAGGCCGCGACGATCCAGCCGACGGCGACGCGCCAGCGGCCCAGGACGAGCAGGGCGAGTCCCAGCGCGATCTCGACGACCCCGGATGCCACGACCGTGACGTCGACCGGAATCGGCAGCCAGGACGGCACCTGAGCGACGAACGCTTCGCGGGCGAACGTCAGGTGCGCGGTGCCGGTGAAGACGAGTGCGGCACCGAGCAGCCAGCGGGCGAAGGTGCGGGTCAGGCTCATCCTTCGAGGGTAGGCGGGGGCGGCTCAGCTCAGCGCAGGCGGGGGCGGCGCCGCCCCCGCCGCCGCCCCCGCTGATGCGCGCGTCAGCGGCGCAGGATGCGGTGCGCCAGCGCGTTGCCGACGAGCTGACCCGCCTGCACGATGACGACGATGATCGCCACCGTCACCCAGGTCGCCTGCGCGTTGAACTGCTGGTAGCCGTAGATGATGGCGAAGTTGCCGAGCCCGCCGCCACCGATGTAGCCGGCCATCGCCGACATGTCGACGACGGCGATGAACATGAACGTGTAGCCCAGGATCAGCGGCGCGAGGGCTTCGGGGATCACGACGCCGAACAGCACGCCGATGCGGCGCGCGCCGACGGCCCGGGCCGCCTCGACGGTGCCCGGATCGACGGCCACGAGGTTCTGTTCGACGACGCGGGCGATCACGACCGTGGCCATGATCGTGATGGGCACGATCGCGGCATCCGTCCCCAGGGTCGTCCCCGTCACAGCGCGCGTGACCGGGGCCACGGCGGTGAGGAAGATGATGAACGGGATCGGCCGGATCAGGTTGATCACGAGGTTGGCGACGGCGAAGACCGCACGGTTGGCGAAGAGGTTGCCGGGGCGCGTGGCGTAGAGCAGCGCGCCGATGGCCAGTCCCGCGACGCCGGAGATCAGCAGCGAGACGGCGACCATGTAAACGGTCTCGCCGATCGACTGGATCAGCACCGGGGTGAGGGTGTCCCACTTGTTCATGCGGTCACCTCTCGAGCCGGCACGGCGACCTCGGTGTGCTCGCGCAGCTCCGCCACGACGGCGGTGAGGTCGTCGGAGTGCACCCGGTAGGTGAGGGTGCCGAGCTGCTTGCCGAGCACGTCGGTCACGCCGCCGTAGACGACGGAATGCCGCGCGCCGTGGCGGTGGAAGACGTTCGAGACGTCTTCGCTCGAGAACTCGTTGATCTCGACGCTCACGAGGTCGCCGCCACCCGCGGCGAGCGCTGCCAGAGCCTCGCCCGAGGGGACCCCCTGGGTCACCGCCGCGACGAAGCGCTTGGTCAGCTCGGCGCGCGGGTGTGCGAACACGCGGTAGGTGTCGCCGCTGTCGACGACCCGCCCGCCATCCATCACGATGACCTGGTCGCACAGCTCGTGCACGATCGAGATCTGGTGCGTGATGACGACGATCGTGATGCCCAGGCGCCGGTTGATCTCGCGCAGCAGGTCCAGCACCTCGGCGGTGGTCTGCGGGTCGAGGGCGCTGGTCGCCTCGTCGGCGAGCAGGATGCGCGGGTCGGTCGCGATCGCGCGGGCGATGCCGACGCGCTGCTTCTGCCCGCCCGACAGGCGCCGGGGGTACTGCTTCGCCTTGTCGCCGATCCCGACGAACTCGAGCAGCTCGGCGACGCGCTTGTCGCGGTCCGCCTTCTTCCAGCCCGCCACCTTGAGCGGGTAGGCGACGTTGGCCGCCACCGTCCGGGAGGTGAAGAGGTTGAACTGCTGGAAGATCATGCCCACGCGGCGCCGGAGGTCGCGCAGCCTCGCCTCCGTGGCATCCCCCACGTTCACTCCCAGCACTTCGACGGTGCCGGACGTGGGCTGCTCGAGTCCGTTGAGCAGCCGGACGAGGGTGGACTTGCCGGCGCCGGAGTACCCGATGACCCCGACGATCGACCCCTCCTCCACCGTCAACGACACGTCGTCGACGGCGGTGGTGGTGGTGCGGCGGTCGGCGCGGAAGCTCTTCGTGACGCCCCGCAGCTCGATGACCGAGGTCATCCCTTCTGGGCCTTGAGGGCGTCTTCGAGGCTCGTCAGCTCGTCCTGGAGCTGCGCGCCGGTCCAGTCGGCCTTGAACTGCAGGTTGCCCTGGTTCAGCTCGGTGACCGCCGTCTCGACCTCGGTCGAGTGGTACGCCGCGACGACCTTGGCCCAGCGGGGGTCGTCCTTCTTGTCATCGCGCGTGACGAAGGCGTTGATGTACGGCGCGAGCTGCGGGTTGTTCAGGTCTTCCTTGAAGATGATGAGCTCGTCGCCGAGCCCGCCCTTCTGCGCCTGCGTGTTGTTGACGATGGCCGCCTGCGCGCTGCCGTCCTTGAGCGCGGTGACCGTCTGGTTCGTGTCGACGGGCAGCAGCTCGACCTTGCTCGAGACGATGTCGGCGGGCGTCGACAGGGCGTTGCCGCCGTCCTTGAGGGTGAGCAGTCCCGCCGTCTGCAGGTTGAGCAGGCCGCGGGCGAGGTTGGTGGGGTTGTTGGGGATCGCGACCTTCGCACCCTCGGGCAGGTCCTTCACGTCCGTGTACTGCTCGGAGTACAGCGCCAGCGGGTAGACCGCGGTCGCGCCGACCGGAACGAGCGTGCCGCTGTTCTCGACGTTGAACTGCGACAGGTAGATCAGGTGCTGGAAGAGGTTGCCGTCGAGCTCGCCGTCCTGCACGCCCTGGTTCAGCTGCACACCGTCGTTGATCGTGCGCACCTCGAGGTCGATGCCCTCGTCGGCGAGCTTCTGCTTCAGCACCGTCCAGTGCGCCTCGGTGCCGTCGTCGGCCCCGAGCACCAGGCGGGAGGAGTCCTCTCCGGATGCCGCACCCCCGGCGCAACCGGTGAGAACGAGCAGAAGGGCAGCGGTGGAGGCGCCGAGGATCGTGGCCAGGCGAGAGGTGCGAGAAGTCATGAGACCACGTCAGCACGCGGCATCCGCGATGCGAATTCGACGTGTTACGACCGGTAACGGGCTGTCACGCGGAGTAACGGATTGGGCGGATGCCGGCGCATCGGCGATGATCACACGCCTCGCCGACCCGCGGGCTCACAGCGGAGGCGTAGCCTGGACAGCGATGTCACGGGATGAAAATGCGCGTAAGAGATTGTCCCGGAACAGCCCTCAGGGTCTGGTCGTCGCCATTCTGGCCCTCGCGGGCTTGTGCTCGTCGTTCATGTTCACCCTCGTGGTGCCGATCCAGTCGCAGCTGCCACAACTGCTGAACGCCTCGCGCGACGACACCGCCTGGGTTGTGACCTCGACGCTGCTGGCCGCGGCGGTCATCACCCCGATCGCCGGGCGACTGGGCGACATGTACGGCAAGCGCCGCATCGTTCTGGTGCTGCTGTTCGTCATGATCCTCGGCTCGGTCGTCGCCGCGCTTTCGACGGGGATCGTGGGCATGATCGTGGGGCGCGCGCTGCAGGGCGCGATCGTCGGGGTGGTGCCGCTCGGCATCTCGATCATGCGCGACGTGCTGCACGAGAACCGCGTCGACAGCGCCATCGCCCTCATGAGCGCCACGCTCGGCGTGGGCGGCGCCCTGGGCCTTCCGATCAGCGCGCTGGTGGCTGAGAACAGCGACTGGCACTGGCTGTTCTGGATCGCTGCGGGCCTGGGCGCGGTCGTGTTCGCGCTCATCCTCTGGATCGTCCCCGTCAGCGTGCTGCGCACCGCCGGCCGCTTCGACTACCTCGGCGCCGCCGGCCTCGCGCTCGGTCTGATCGGGGTGCTCCTGGCCGTCTCGCGCGGCAACACCTGGGGATGGACCTCCCCGCTCACCCTGGGGCTGGCGGTCGGCGGCATCCTGATCCTGCTCCTGTGGGGCTGGTACGAACTGCGCATCGACAGCCCCCTGCTCGACCTGCGCGTTGCGGCGCGCCGCCCTGTGCTGCTGACCAACCTGGCATCCGTGGCCATGGGGTTCGCGCTGTTCACCTCGAACGTCGCCTATCCGCAGATGCTCGAGCTGCCCGTCGCCACCGGTGTCGGACTCGGCCTGTCGTTGCTTGCCGCCAGCCTCGTCGTCATGCCGTCGGGGCTGGTGATGATGGTGCTCTCGCCCATTTCGGGAACCCTCGCCCGCACCATCGGGCCGCGCGTGCTGCTGGTGGCCGGATCGATCTCGCTGATCCTCGCGTACGGCTTCAGCCTGCTGTTCTCCACCGAGGTCTGGCACTTCGTCGTGGCGAACATCCTCATCGGCTTCGGCATCGGTTTCGGCTACGCCGCCATGCCCATGCTCATCATGCGCGCGGTCCCGCCGAGCGAGACGGGCGCCTCGAACGGCCTCAACGCCCTCGCGCGCTCGCTCGGCACGAGCACCGCCGCGGCGATCGTCGGCGTCGTGCTCGCGACGCTGTCGACCGTCGCGGGCGAGACGCGGGTGCCGACCTCGCAGGCGTTCCAGGTGTCGTTCCTGATGGGGATCGGGGCCGCGGCGGTGGCGCTGGTGCTGGCCCTGCTCATTCCGAAGCGTACCGAGCCGACGCGGGAGCGGGCTTCGCTGCCGGAGTGAGTCGGGCCGGAAGCGGTCGGGCGACCCCGGCCGTCACCTGCGGGCGTCGTGCCGCAGAGCGGTGAGAAGGCCCCCGATGACGAGGACCGTCCCGGGGCCGACGAGGGCCACGATCTCGAGGAACGGCGGGAGCGGCGGGTCGACCACCTGCGCCTCGTCGGCCCATCCCTCGACCCTCCACCAGTGGGTCACGAGGATCGTGCTGATCGCGACGCCGAGCCCCGCGCTGAGCCAGCCCAGGAGGCGGTCGTGGGGTCCGCGCGTCGGCCGTCGAACGGCGGTGAGACGCGGTGTGGCCCCGTCGTCAGCTAGGGGGGCTAGCGGAGTGCCTGACGACGGGGCCATCTGAAAGGTATACCGCGCATGTCCCCCATTTGGGGGACATGCGCCAATCTTCAGCGTTTCTTGCGTCGGCGTGGAGGGTCGTCGGTGCGACATCCGACGATGACGGAAGTTCCGCCGCCTGGAGGCCTCAGTTATGAGACCGCCCACAAGCTGATCTAAATCTGACCTAGTTGACCCAGCACTGGCGCGGTGGTCGCAAACCCGGTTCCCACCGAGCAGCGTCATCAGGTGTGATCACGCGCGCGGTCAGAAACCTCACCACAGCAGAGGTCGAGCGAGACTGGCTCCCAAGCAGGCACAACGTCGACGCGCGCGTCCGACGCGGTAGTCGCGCGGTCGCCCCCTTTCCCCCGTCAATAGCGATGCGTCTGAACGGCGTGCCGTCACCGACCACCTTGATCGCGCCAGAAGACCTCCGCGGCGACGGGAATGTCGCCGACCGCCACGTAAACTCATGTGTCGGGGGCGAGAATGAACTTGGTCAACATCTACTGCGACGAGAGCGGCCACCTGCCCAACGATGGTCAGCCCGTGATGGTCCTCGGCGCTGTCACGTGCGCCGTCGAGAAGAGCCGGGAGACCTCGCTCCGGTTGAGGGAGATACGAGAGCGACACCATCTGCCGACGGCGTTCGAACTCAAGTGGACGAACGTCTCTCCGGCGAAGTTCGAGTACTACAGGGATCTTGTCGACTACTTCTTCGACGACGATGACCTGAAGTTCCGCGCAGTGGTTGCTACGAAGTCGCAACTCAACCACGAGAAGTACGGGCAATCTCACGATGACTGGTACTACAAGATGATGTACCAGCTGCTCACTCGGCTCTTGTCCCCGGGCAGCGGCTACCGCATCTACCTCGACAAAAAGGACACGCGCGGAGGCACGAAGGCCAGGAAGCTTCATGATGTCCTCGCCAATAGTCGCTATGACTTCGACCACCGAATCGTCCAGCGGGTCCAAATCGTGCAGTCTCACGATGTCGTGCAGCTGCAGTTAGCAGATTTGCTGCTGGGGGCGGTGTCATATGTCAACAGGGGACTCGACGCGAGCCCGGCCAAGCTGGCTCTCGCGAACAGGGTTCGCGAGAGATCCGGATACGACCTGCTCCGGTCCACCTTGCTCCGCGAGGAGAAGTTCAATCTGTTCCATTGGCAAGGTCGCGGATGAACGACCCTTGGCCCCCGCCGGGACCGAGCCTGAATGACTTCGGCGGCGACTGGCCGAAATACTACGCTCATATCTACGGCCGTTACACCGCGGACTTCCTTGCCGAGAAACCGTCTTGGCCCATTGAGGGCAAGCGCTTCGCGATCAAGCAGCAGCCTCTGGTGGACGGCCACTGCCACACTTTTTGGCACATCATCACCGAGGGCGAGGTCGAAGAGGAACGGGAAGTTTCGACCGACCGATGCGCATGCGTCTCGTGGCCGCGTCTCATCCTTGATGAGTTCTCGGCCACGTATCCGAGTCCACGGTCCGAGCGCATCGTCTGGTGGGTCGAAGGCCGCGGCGGCCGCACTAGGTTTCACATCTGCCTGAGTGACTTCTCGTACCTGGTTGTGGTCGAAGACCGTCCCGACTACGTGCTCCTGTGGACCGCGTTCCCCGTCGACCGTGAGCACCAGCGCCGTCGTCGCCGCAACGCCTACGAGCAGTATTGGGCGCAGCAAGGAAAGGCAAAGGCCGCCCGTTAGGACGGCCTCGTAACTCCTTCTACCGCTGGTAGATGAGCTATCCGTGATTCTACTCATGGAAACTGCGTGTTTGCCAGGAGCGGCGTGTCGTACGCCGGCGGTGTGACGCAACTACCGACTTGGGACCGCCTCGTCTGACCACCGCCTCCCGTGTCTCCGCACGGACGTTGGACGGGCTGCTGGATAGCGATGAGCCCCTATCGTCGGGGGATGACGGCGCACTCCGACGAGCTCGGTCCCCACGAGTGGATCGAATCCGCAGCCGCGGCCGTGAACGCGGTCAGCCGCAGGGCGCGACCCCGCGCGTACACTCTGGGCGACGCGGTCGCTGAGCTCCACTCATGGGCGCGGGATGCACGCGCGTCTTCCTGGTCGAATAGGCGCAACCTCGACTCCCTCGACATGGACGTTCACCACTCTGCGACGCATCTTGGCCCTCAGGTCACCGGCGCCGTTAGGGACCTCCTTCCGCTCCTCGCCTCTTCGCGCGCGCGGGAAGACATCGTTGCTGCTGCCGAAGAGTTCTCGGCGCGATGGGCCCAGCCGGACATGTCGCGGCGCGCCTTCGACGACGTTTGCGAGCTGGCGCAGCTGAGAGCGACGACTCTAAGCAGTCTCGTTCAGCGCGCCGAAGTCCTCGCCGGTACGGTCGCCGCAGTGACCTCCGATTGGAGCGTCCTCTCAGAAACGGCTTCCCTCCTCACTTCTGGAAGGGACCGGTGGTCGTGCGACGAGTCCCCGGTGAGCATGTCAGCCGAAGAGAAGGTGTCCGCGGCGCGAGCGCGCCTCGCGGCGAAGGCCCCAGTCGGTCACGTGGTCGTTTGGAAGCTATACCGGCGTGCCCAGGTTGACCTTCGGGTGAGCGTCGGACGGCTAACGTTCCTCGCTGCTGACTGGGCGGTGCACAACGCGGTCAGTAATGACGGCGAGGAGTTCCCGGAGCGTGACGAGTTGCGTGGCCTCCTCAGGAGTTCGATGTGGCTTCGTGAGGAAAAGCTGTTCGCGCAAGGACGCGCCCACCATCAGTTCGTTCTTGCAAGGGCAGACCTTGGGCGCCGCAGCAGCCTGGGTGCGGCACAGCAGGCCGAGCGACAGATCGAGGCTGTCCTCAACATCGTGGCGAACGCCGGCGGCGTCAGTTGGATAGACACTCATGGGTCGTCGACGCTCGTGGACGGAGACTTGCGTTCCGGCTCGCTCATCGCGGAGTACGACCAGAGGCCCGCCGGGGAGGATCACTATGGCGTACGGGTGAGCAGCGAAATCCTCCAGCACCTCTCGGAGGAGCTTGACGGCGCTATGTCTTCTAGAGAAATGCCGGATTTTCTGGTCGAAGCTCTGGCCGCGGCCCGCGAGGCACGGCTCACGGACCATCGAGATGTGCGTTCCTTCAGCGCCCGCCCTGTTACACCGCGCGTGGCAACCGCGCTTGAAGATCATGCGATTGAGCAGATTGCCTCGCTGGCGCAGATGAATTCATTGGAACTGACGGATGCACTCACCGAGCTGGAGATCGAGCGGCACGCCGGGCAGCTCGAACTCGAGCTCCTGCTCGCGCCGTTGCAGGTAGACGACATGGACAATCGTCATGAGTTGGTTGACACGATTTACGACCGCTTCTCCGACATCAGTGAACTCGGCACGAGGATCGTCGACTTGACCCGACTATGGGAGAACCGGCGACATCTTGAGGACTTCGCGTGCCCGCCAGCCGCCGCTGCCGGCTTGCGTCAGGGGTTCACAATCATCACCTCCGTGGACGCAGAGCGCCTCCACCTCGCCGCTATCCGAGGCGAAATGGAGGTCGTGCGTGCCCGCCATCGTCGCGTGCGGAACGCCGTCGTACATGGGAACCCCGTAGGCGCAGCAGCGTTGCATAGCGTCCGCAACTTCTCCAGAGCGATGACCGATGACGCCATCAACCTCGCACTACAGGCGTTCGCAAGCGATACGACCATCGCGGCAGTACTGGCACAGCATGAAAACCGCCGGCGCGAGGTGGAAGAGACGCGCGGAGCTGGGATGTCAATCCTCAAGAGACTGGGAACCGAGAACCCCCGCGGCACGGATAAGTCGTCTAGATGAACGGGGTCGCGGCGCACGGCGGCGGCAGGGGCATCGGCGTGGCGCCTCAGGAGTAGCCGCCCACGGATGTCGAAACTCGCACACAGCGTGGAACACATCGAGCCCGTAAGGCTTACGTTCTCCACAGACGCGGCGCACAATGGTGTGCCCCCAGACGGGAGTAGGGCCATGGCTGTTCAATTGACTACAACCGTCGCGACAGAATCCCGACCCTAGGCCGGGCTGAGCCAGAGATGGTCGCGTGCTACCGTTCTCAGCTCAGTCGGCGGCACCCAGATTCTCTGGAGGGCGGCCAGCGGACCGAAAAGCGGCGCGGCATAGGCTCTTGGCGTGTCCGCGCTCGTGCCATGGCTACCTGATCATCAACAACATGTGCTGTACACGCTGGCCCACGTCGATGCCACCATCGACCGCATGGCCCGCACTCTCGAGGTTTATCTAGATGCACCTGGGCCACTAACTCTCCAATCCCGATGGACCGAGAGCACCGAGGAAGTCGTTCTCACAAACGTCGCCCCGCTGCCGCAGTCGGTGGCGCGACTATTTGCCGACGCGCTGAATCAGCTACGGAACGTTCTTGAGCATTCATTGACGGCAGAGGTGACGGAGCGCCTGCCGCGGGATCTCACCCCGGACGAGAGTAGGGCCATCGAGATGCCGTCGACCTCCTCGCCGGACGCCTTCGCTGCGTGGACGCGTCACAAGCACCGAAAGAGCCACGGGATGTTCGTCGCCGGCGCGGATCTTCACAAACGGCTCGACAGACTACAACCGTGGCACCGGAAGGATCCGGATTTACATCCTCTACGAAGGCTGGTCGCTTTCACCAACGCCGCGAAGCATCAAGCACCAGCAATTGCCACCGTCGGCGTCGGAAAGGTACTTCTGGACACAAGACCGCGAGACGTCGAACAGGATGCCTCCCGCGGGTTTGGTGAGATCGGTTCTGTTCTCGTGTCGGTTCCCCGAGGAACGACATCCGGCGTTTCCGTCTGGCCACAGGTCGCCGTACGCCGTCCGCACACGGGGGAGCTCCGTACGCTCATGTGGGAGGCACGTGACCTCGAGGAGTGGGTGCGACGCATCGCCTTGCCCATTCTCATCGCCGGCCGTATTGATCTTCCGGATCTACCACCGCACCTGGACATCAACCGCGGCTATGTTGATCATCAAGCGGCGTGGGCTGCGGCCGAGCCCTTCGCGGCAGCGGTGCGCGCTGCGGAGCGACTGAAAGCCACCGCGCTCCGCGGTGATTTGATCGCAATGATGGTGGAGACGGACGGCGAGACGACTCGAAGCGCCTACGCAAGCTTGTTCTCTTCGATGACTGACCGTGAGATCGCGGATGCGTTTGAACCGCTTGGCGAGGCCGCCCAAGCCCGAGATTTCGCCGCAGTGTCGAGAATTACGGCGTCTTGGCGTTTCCGGGCCCAAGCCCTCTAGTCCCGGGGTCCTTATGCATGGCCCTAAGCCGGCCCTTCAGCTCTCAATCCTTCTCAGACGGTCGGGATGCCTCCTGCCGACGTCGTCGCAAGTTGCACTCGTTGCATCCATGGCCGGTGACCCGGTCCCCACCTGCTGCCCTCCACCGGTACCCACACCGGCACTTCCAGTGGATCCGCTTGTTCGTCCCGGCCACGACCTCCTCCAGAAGCAGGGGGTGATTCCGTTCGAAATCCCATTCGTTGACCAGGTGCGGATGCGTGGTGGCCATGTCGTTGAATCCGACCCACACCAGCCTGTTACTGCAATAGGGGCACCCGGTCCCTCGCGTAGAACGTTGGGCACCCTGAGCTTCCCAGTGATGCCCTAGCTCACACAGCCACCAGAGTTTGCTCGCTCCTGCGGTTGTATTGTCCGGTGTCCTTGCTCCATTCATCGTCGGGTGGAACTCAGCAGCCAGGTGGGGATGTGTAGTCCGCATCGAATTACTTGCATTCACAGCTTTGCCGGCGCAGAACGGGCAGCCCTTCAGGCCCCGCTGAGCGTAAATGCAAGCTTCATACACGTGGAGCCCATGTCGCGGGCACGTCCACCACGCTTTATCACGAGACTTCGCGAACACGTCGCTCGGCGTCAGCAATCCGTTCTTGGTCGGATGCCACCGCGACGCGAGCACGGGATCGGTGGCGGCGAGACTGGTTGTCGGGTGGACCTTCTTGCCGCGACAGTACGGACACCCCCTGTTGAGCTTCACTCTCACGTAAAGCTTCTCTTCGTACGAGCCATGCTCAGCACAAATCCATCGCACTTTCCTGTCCGACCCTGCAGTAACGTGCCACGGCGTAAGTTCCCCATTCCCTTCTTCGTCCCATTCGGCGATGAAAGCCGGTTCCGTTGCAGCTAGGGAATTCGTCGAAGCGTCGACTAGGAGGTTCCGGCAGTAGCCGCAGTTGACACCGTTTAAGCACCGGTCTTTGGGCATGGCTTCAAAAGTATGCCCCCTCTTCTTGCACAACCAGAAGATCATTTCGTCGGATCCTGGGCGGAGGTCTGTCGGTCGAAGCAACCCGTTCTTAGACGGGTGCCATTCGGCCGCCACGTCTGGGTAGAGGTCTGTTATCGAATTGAATCCGGCCAATGCTTTTTGGCCCCCACAATACGGGCAGCCGTTTCCTTTAACCCGTCGAAGGCGGCTTGGGACATTGTCATAGTCGTGCCCGAGGGGGCACATGTAATTGCACGCTTTCGTCCGTTGCGCGTGTCGAGTACCCGCCACGGTGGAGGAGACGTATTGGGTGAGATGCAGATGCCGGGCTCGCGGATAGGCACACGTGCGAAGATCCTGAAGGTCGTTGGGTGCTGCGAACACAAGGCCGCCCACAGCCGCGAAAGCGTGGGGTCCGGACGCATCCGGGTGACCGACAGCCCTGAGCGTCATCCACAGCGCGTCGACCAAAACGGTGCAGCTGCGCCCTCCGACCACTGTCGCCACGGCCGCGGAGAGGGCCTGGTAGCGCGTCGAGGGTGTGGAATTCCCGGCTATCAAGCTGGCGAGCACGGCAGGCGAGGTGACACGCGCGCCGAGATCGACGGCGACCACGAAGCGTTCTGCGGAGCTGAGACCGCCTTGCACCTCGGTTTCCGCCCACATGTCCACGGATTCCATGAGTTCGGCGAGGCGGTGGGCGTCGAGGTCGCCCTTGTGCCTCAGCCTGGCGTAAGTCCTGTCGGCCCGCATCGCGGCCGGACTTGCCGCATACTGGCCCTCAGCTGCGGTTCCCGGGCCGAGCCACCGGTTGTGCTTTCGACATGTTCGAGGGCCGTCATGCTCGGTCTGGGGGACAGCCTCCCCGTGCGTGCACCGGGTGCATGCGAAGCGCTCGGAGAGACCAGTCACGCAGTTTTCGCACGTGGCTCCGTCGAGATGGTGCGGCAGCAGCGCGGCCTCGTGTGCGAAGTGCCCTGTTCGTAGACCCGCGACGGACTCGAGAAAGGGTCCGAGACGTTCATCAGACGGGGCTCGGTGTCCGAGCGTCCGGAGAAGCCAGGTGCGCCACGTGAGCGTGTCGATGGCATTCGCACGTTGCAGTCGACGCGCGAAACTCGCCACAGTCTCCATGGGGGCGGGCCGCACCCTGAACGGTAGAGGGCGGAACTCAGTTTGCATCTTCATCCTCGCCCTTGCGCGCGATGAGGCGGTCTGCCGCTTGGGCGCGCTCACGCTCCGTGTTGTAATCCATCTGCAGCTCTTCCAGCTGGCTTCGAGTGATGACCTCCCTGTCGGGTTCGCCCTGGTGGATGAGCTCGAGGGCGGCGAACGCCAGCAAGCGCGTGAGTGCGCCGAGCGACCCGCGGGTCTGTTCCCAGAGGTATGCGGCTTCAGGCAGCAGCGTCTCCGGCGGGTGAGCGAACAGGCCAAGCTGCCGTTCGAACTCGACGATGACCCCTCCCCACAGCCGTCGGCCGGCGGGGGTGGAGATGTCCATTTTGTTGAGACGGACCATCGAACAGCGGGCGGCGAACTGGGCTCCCAGCTCGTTGTTGACGAGGGCCGTGTTCTCGAGGTCGATACCCACGTACAGCGGCACTGCTCGAACGCTGTTCATCAGGTTCTTGATGGCCTGCGCCGATTCGAACTGTCCCTGGCCGACCCGGGCGAGGTTCTGCATCTCGTCGAAGACGACGAGCGACGTGCGGGAACGGATGAGCAGCTCGGTGACGGCGTGTGTCCGTTCCTCGGCGGTCATGCGAGGAGGTACGGGCAGCCCGAAGAACGTCATGAACCTACCCATGAGGTTCTTTGCATTGCATCCGGGAGGTATCTCGACGTAGACGACGGGCGTGTGTCCGAGGGACTGCCAGTTGGGGTGTCGGGCGGCGTGGCGGCGGAGCGCATCCACCATGGTCCGGAAAGCAGCGGTTGTCTTTCCAGACGCTGCGGGTCCGCTCAGGAGGATACCGGTGCGCCCAATAGGGCGGTTGGCGAACAGTGACGCCCGCCGATACTCGCGACTGAGCTGCCGAAGTGAGGGCGTTTGGATGACGAAGGAGTTGGCGATGCGTTCACTTCGTCGCTCGTCGAACGCGTGGCGCCTGCCCGGCTTCCAGTTCTTGTATGTCGCGAGGGATACTTCCTCGGGGGACGATGACGTGTCGGTTTCCAGCAGGTGGGACAGGACCTCCCTGTGGTCGAAGTGGCCGAGCGTGGGGTCGGCGAGGGTTTCGGTAGTCATGAGGTTCCTTTTTGGCTTTCAGGCCGATTCGACGGCGATGTAGTTCATGAAGTCGTTCGCGGCGTCCTCGCTCGCCGTGAGGACTCGGGCGATGGTGTCCTCGGTCGCAGCCCTGGCGACCTCCGCAGATTTCTTGGTCCGCCCCTTCGCCGCCTGCTTGCGTTCCCGCGCCGCGGCTGTCAGCTCGTTGCGCCACTGCACGACGGCGACATCGGCAGCGTGGTTGTCGAACGTGGTGGCCGTGAGGCTCTCGTGGTGAGCGGCGAACTGCAGCGACTTCTCGAAGGGGCGGGTTCGGCCGCGTTTGCCGGTCCAGACGCATTCGACCCAGTCGCCGTCGATGGGAGAGCGGACCCACACGCGCTCCTGGTCAGCCGGGTCGTACGACACCTTCACCTGCCGGCTGCTCCCCGTCGTGCGCTTGCGGTCGCGGAGGGGACCGAGGTGAGGACTGTCGTACATGCGCCCGTTGAACTCGACACCATCGGCCTGAACGGTGCGCTCATCGGTGGGCAGCATGGCCATGTAGTCCTCCTCCTCGAAGGCGACGACGAAGTGCCCGCTGAGCTCGACGGCGGCGGCGTACATCGAGTTCGGAGAGTGGTAGTGCCCGGGGCGGTACTCGTCGACGAGTTCAGAGTGCTCGCGGTTCTGGTAGACGACAGACACCCATCGGTCGAAGAGTTCCGCCACCTCGGACAGTTCCAGCAGGTTCTCTTCGTGGACTTTGTCGCCACGACGAAGCACGTCGCCGCCGGTGAATCCGGGGAGGTGCTGAACGAACTTCGTCTTGATGGTGGTGAAGGTGCGCTCGACGTGGGCCTTCGCCGCGGGCGCGTGCACCGGCGCCTCCGTGAGTGAGATGCCATGGCGGTCACAGGCAGCCTTGAAGGACTTCGACCTGAAGTCCGAGCCGTTGTCGATGAGGATGCGGATGGGGAAGATGTATGGCCGGAAGGAGTCGAACAGGGCCAGCTGTTCCGGGGTGAGGTGCGTGGACCACTTCATCTGGGGAAGGTCATACGCGGCGTAGTCGCTGTGCCACGGGCGGAGCTTCCGCGGGACGATGGTGCGTGCGAGCAGACCGACGTGGTCGAGACCGGTCGGGTTCGACTCGGTGAGGTTGTGCCCGATGATGCTTCGGGTCCTCTTGTCGACGAGGATGGTGAGGTGCGGACGGTCGACCTTGCCGCTCGGCATGCGCACGAGCAGGTCGAGTTCCGTCGCGTCCATCTGCGCCTCGTCGCCGGGGGCGAACACCAATCTGGACCGGTGTTGGGTGGTGGGAGACAGCGCTGCCGTCTGCCTCGTCTTCGCGAGCGTGGTCGGGTCCTGGTTGCCGGACATGAACTTCGTGAGTCGTTCCACAGTGGAGAGGGAGGGCGTCTTCGGCCGCTCGGCCGGGTCGGGGAAGCGGTCCATAAGCATCACAGCGAGCTCAGCGCGGATGGCGGTGTAGGTGACGGTAGAGCGTCCGCGGTAGCTGTGCAGAATCTCTGCCATCGCCGCCTTGACATCCTTGTTGGTGCGCGAGAGGGGTCCTTCGGTGCGCCCGACGCGCTGGTCGATGAGACCGGTGACGCCTTCCTCGGAGAACCGCTTGAGCTTTCGTCGGAGTGTGACGGCGGGTATCTCGATGCCGTGGTCGTCCGATAGTTCCTTCACCTTGGCGTCGAAGCGCTGGGTCTTCGGGATGTGCAGCGCGTACTGGGGACGGAGGGTCTCGCCGATGGCGGGGGTTCCGTCGAGGAGTTCCTGCAGGTGCGGAATGAGGGTTCGCGCGTCCTCGCTGAGGCGCTTCTCGACCTCGTTCACGGCGACGGGGGTTTTCGGAGTCGCCTCGGTCTCGAGAGTCACACCCGGCGGGAGCCGCCGGCTGAGGTCGATGTGGTGCACGACTTCGTAATCACAGGTGATGTCATTGCGCACGCGGAAGGAGCCGTTGCCGTAGCCGACGACGGTGAAGGGTTCGTTGTCGAGCTCGATGTGCTGGCCGAGCGTGACGGTGCGAGGCGGTCGCATGGTGATGCCTTTCCGTGGGTTAGGCGACGCGCACGAGCGTGCGGTCGGTGACGGGGACGGTGAGGTCGAACAGGACTTCCCGTCGCCACATGAGGTGGTAGAGGGCAGGCATGAGCTCGCCCGACTTGTCGGTGGCGAGGGCGTGCCGGAGAGGACCCATTTCAGGCGCTCTGCGTGCCGCCGCGCGGATGTGCCGACGGAGCTCTTGGTCCGGCGCGTAGCGCGGATGGCGATAGCGGCCGATGAGTTCGACGTTGAGCCGGACGACGTCGCTCAGCTGGTCGATGAAGGTGTACCGCCAACCGAGCTTCTCGCAGAGCTCGGCGGTGAGCGCGAAACGTTCCGCGTCGCCCGGCTTGGTGATGAACTTCGGGTGGATGTCGACCAGGTGACGACGACCGTCCGCTTCTTCCACGAAGTAGTCCGGGTAAGCGAAGCGCCCGTTGGCGAAGGTCATCAGCATGGGCTGCGCGGCCACCTTGACGATGTCGTAGAGGTGGTCGATGAGCATGATGCTCGCGTACTCGGCCATGGATTCGTGAAAGACGAGGTGCCCCGCGCCAGCGCACCAATAGTGGCCCTGGTACGTCGCTTGGCCCACCCACTTGCCGGGGTTGCGGGTACGCGAGCCCGGCGCCACCTCGAGCGCCGCCGCCGGCGTGTCCGCTCGGATGGCGTGCTTTTTCTCGGCGGCGTCTAGCCACTCGATGCGGTCCCAACCAGTCGGTCGGGACTTCCTGATTCCTCTTGCGTTGCCCATGCCCCCTCCCATGCGCGCAGATCGGCACGTCGACCCGTCAGCGCAGCGATTTTCCGCGCTTTTGGCTACCTTCCGCGCTTTTGGCTACGCTTTTCCGGTGTCGAACCCGCGCTATGTACCTCGACAGTTCCTTGCGGTGCCACGCGACTTTGGTCGCCGGCTCGAACCGGAGTGGGTCACGCCCGACGCGACGTACGATCAGCGTCGGCTCGCTCAGCTGGATGCTTCCAAGCTCCAGCACCAAATCGCGTACGGGGTGACAGAGCTGTACCTAAAGCCGCCGCGGTCAACGAAAATCTCGGATCTGGCCAAGGCACTAAACGTTGAGTACAACCGGCTACAGAAGGTGTTGTCGGGCGCCGTGGTCATGCAGTTCGAGGACTTCAGCCGACTCCGACAGATCATTGGCCACCAGATGGACTACTGGATCCTCAGAGGGCCCGCCGCAAAGTACGTGCGTGCCGTTGAGGCGGACATGCGGCGTCGGCAGGACCGAGCTCAATGATCGACCAGGCCCGTAGGTCAGGTATTAACAGGACTTAGCGGTTGCCGCCAGGAGGCAGTCACCGCCTTCGTTCCATAGCGGACCGGCCACCGTTTGACGGTGGCGGTCGCGCCGAAGAACTTGCTCGCCTGTTCATGAGGCGCACGCTATTTCGCTGGATCACTCCCGGCGATCCCTAGCATTCTCTGTCAGTGCGGACTATGGTCCGCATGACTAGTGTCGTCACCGTCGAGAGCATGAACGAAGGGAAGGAACGTGAGAGACAGCGAGGTATCTCCGTGGGCGAGCATCGTCGGCCCTTGCTACACCTCCAAGAGCTGCGCGGACGAACTTGGGCTGACCGTCCCGGGGCTCGTCAGGGCGACCCAGGAGATGCGGGCGCTCCGGCTGACAACGCGTGACGGCATCGAGCTCCATCCCTCTTTCCAGATTCGAGACCGACAGCTCCTCCCCGGGTTGGAGCAGGTGCTTCTCATCCTGCAGACGGGACTCGGCGACCCGTGGACGTGGGCCCAGTGGCTGAATGCCGAAGTTGATGGTCGACGTCATGTGAACAAACTCTGGGCGGGCAATCTCGAGGTCGTCCTGCGGGAGGCCCGCCACGACGCCTGGGCTTGGAGATCATGAAAGCTATCCGGCTCTGGAGCTCCACGCCCCGGACGGCCGCTTCGCGCCGGGCATCTCCGTGTCGTTGCGACGGCGACGTCTGGTGTCTCAAAAGTGCCGCACAAACGTGATTCATCGGCCAGCGGCCGTGCGGTGGCCGGCACGGTGCGCGAGTGACCGACGCCCAGCCTGATGATCTATACCCAGCGCGAGCGCTCGTACACTCCCCCTATGGCGTTGAACCCCGGGGCTCCGTGCGGTCACGCGGCGCGGAGCACTTTCGCCCCCCTTGAGCCCCTGAACGCCGTCGACAACCGTCTCGTCGATGCCTTCCTCACCATCGCTCCGGGTAGTCGAAGTGGGGGAGGTGGTTCATCGGTCGTGACCGTAGCCCCCAGTGGGATGGGCAACCCGCCGCGATCTCTGCACGAGTTTCGCAAGCGGCGAGGCGTCGGAGGTCATAATGCTTCGGTCGAGCATCGGGTAGGCGACTTGCTGGAGCGGGTCGTCGAAGACCCGGTTCAACGCCATCCCCGCAACTTCACGTCCAACCCCGGCGACGATGTCCGCGACCTGCACGCGAGGATCCCCCTTCGAATCTGTCAGACGAATCGCCTTCAGCGCCGCCGACGGCAACGGCACACCCATTGACGAAGGATCCCGCACCATCTCGATGATGGTTGAACGGGTCGTCTCGTCCAAACCGCTGTAATTATCCGCGAGGAATTCAAATGGCGCGCCGCCGAGACGCGCATCCCAGGTAGAAGCGACAGTTGTGAGCGACGGGAACATCGGATCCAATTCACGGATCTGAACGCTGCTCATCCCCTCGTAATGGTGCGTGATATGGCGCGCATCCCAAATGAAATCCAAGACCTCCCTCACCTCACCCTCGCCGCAGTTGGCGCGCGCATCCCGTAGCGCCTCAAAGAACGGATGCACGGTCGGCGCCACGTCTCCAGCGCGAAGATACGTCCTGATCACGCTGTTGTACGAGTCGAGCAACGAAGCCCATCGCTGCTCCCCCATGGCCTCCCTGCCGCCATCGTGGAGCGTATTGGCCATGAGGCGCCCGAGCCCGCTGAAATGAAGATCGAGGCCGTTCCGAGCGGCGTATTCTGCGGGTAGAAGAGCAATCATCTTGGCGACGATGAAAAACGACTTTTCAACGAAGTAGATATTTGCCGTATCCGCGAGGGCGACCAGAGCAATCATCAGGCGCGAGCGATGCTTCGGCTCGAGCGCGAATCGCGACTTAAGCTCGGGAGCCTTGATCCCGGTGAGTGCTCGAAGCATCGCCAAGAAGTTCTCAGCCTCCTCCTGCGATAAGTTGACGCTGCCGTGGACGAAAACGGGGTGGCGACTGCGCATCAGGTTCTCGCCCTCGGATGCGGACTCATCGCAGGCAATAGTGGTCAGCGCTTGCATCGAGAATTCCCCCCGGGTTCGAGTTCATCAGCATCTCACCGTAGACACGTCACGGGAATCGTCGCGCAACCCGCGCGCAGCGCGGCCACATCGGCGGTGGCGTCGGGCTCACCGCGCTTCGTCACCCAAGGCGCCAAGTCAATGCCGGGCGCGCCCCGCAGGTGGGATCTGACAGATTGCCGGCTCTCAAGCTGGCTCAAGATCCATCCCGAATAGAACACAGAAAATATGATTCTGGAGGTCGAAGTGGTCGCGAGTGCACCGAGTCCGTTCACTCCGGGCTATGGCAAGAAGCCCCCCATCTTTGGCGGCCACCGGGAGGAGCTCAACGAGCTCCGCCAATGTTCGACACCGTCGATCTCGGCGAAAACCACTTCGTGGTGGTGTCAGGCCTCCGCGGTATCGGCAAAACGTCGTTCCTGTCTACGTTGCGAGACGGCGCGCGCGACGCCGGGTGGCTTGTCATCAGCGATGTCGCGAGCGCAGGCGTCACGAGGTCGACCATCCAGTCTCTCGTCAACAAGCGGACACCGGAGTATCGAGCGCGCCTTGGCGAGCTGGGGTTTCGGAAAGTCGATGCCGAGGTCACTGGTCTCGACCGCCATCGTCCGGTGAAGCCGCGACTGCGCCCCGATCTCGTCGCATTGTCCGCCGTACTCGACGGGTCCTCGGGCATCCTCATCACAATCGACGAGGTCTCAGCCAGCAAGGTTCGGCTCCGCGAACTCAGCAGTTTCGTTCTCGATGTCTCGCACGCCATCGAAGACGGCGCTCAGATTATGGTCGTCTTCGCTGGGGTGCACGTGGATAGCGCCGCCCTGAATGTGCGAGCGCACTCAGCCCTCCTTCGCCGCTCCCGAACACTCCAGCTCGAGCGACTGTCGCCACCGGAAACGAGAAGAGTGCTCCTCGACACCGCGCGACTCGGCGGCCGCACCATCGAAGAGGATGCGCTCGACAAGCTCGTCTCCCTGTCCCAGGGTTATCCGTATCTCGTGCAGCTCGCTAGTGACTATGCCTGGCGGCATCGATCCTCGGATTCCGCTATCACCGTCGCTGACGCGACCGCCGTGCGAGACAAAGCCATCGGGGCGGTCGAGAGCCGGGTCCTCAGCCGGGTCTATAGCGACCTCTCGAGCGTCGACCAACGGTTCCTCGATGCCATGTCTCAAGACGACTACGACCGCACCAAGATCGCCGACATCGTCAAACGCATGGGCGTGTCTGACGCCTACGTGCAGGTCTACAAGAAGGGCCTCCTCCGAAGCGGCTACGTCCCGACCGCCGGCCGCGGTTACGTTCGCTTCACTCTGCCCCACCTGGGCGCGCACATACGACGCCAGCTCACTGTGGACGGAAGCGACAAACGCAACGACGACGGATGGGCCGCCTATCCCGCTTCCGACCTGCCAGCCTGAGCCACCGGCGCCTTCGACACACCTTTGGACCACACCGAGGACACGGGAGGTCCGCGTTCTCGACGCCCGACAACATCGCGGCCGGCACGCCTGCCGGGCGCGGCGCACGGCGGCAGCGAATGCACCCGCGAGGCCCACCCCGCAGTCGCTCGATCCACCCGGCCCGATGTCGCGGTCAACAGCACCCCTCGCCACCGGACAAACACGCCCTCGCGCTGAAGCACCTCCGCAGCTGCAGGCCCTCAGCTCGACGCCGCCGCGCCGACTCCGACGGGAAGGTTCGATTCTCACGAGGTTCGCGGACGAGATTGGCGAAGACCCGCGGGTCGCGAGGACTGACCGGTTCGCCCCCGCGCCGACCCGCGAGGCGGGCGTATCGGACCGCATAGCCGCCCGCCGGTGACTAGACGCACAACGCGCAAAGGCAATAGCCGTCACGACATCTGCGAGGGCATATACCGTGGCGCAGGGGCCGACCGCGACCGAGGGGGACGCCGCTGAGTCCCGGATGAGCTGAATCCCACGGAGCACGCTGGCGCGGCTTTCGAAGCCGTGCGCGACCGTGGCCGCCATGGGTGGCGTGCGGAGGCGGGCTGAACGCAGCATCTCGCACATAACGGCGGCGAGAAGGCGGAGGATGAACATCACGTCCCCTACCCTGCGGCGACTAGCTACTTCCTCGTCACGTCGCCCGCACTTGCCCCGACTGCGCTGGGTAGTCCCACACCGCCTAGCACGCTCAACGGCGGAGGTTCGGAGCTGGGGCCGCGTCAGACCCGCGTTCGCTGTCCGCCGGTGACGGATGATGCGCGCGCGATACCACCTTGTTGAACCGAACCAGTCGCTTACCTGGACCCACTGCGGATTGGGTGCGGGCAGAGGACGCCTGCCAAGCTCGCTCAGCCCACGCCAAGGCGCCTGCCGAGGTTCAACACTCCACGGATTCGCACAAACACGGGAAAGTCGGCCCTCCAGCCAAGGTCGACAAGTGCGGTGTAGGTATCCATAAGAGAAAAAGAGAGAGCTGGGGGCCCTATCTCTATCTCTCTCTCTTTTTCTTCTCATGAATTACCTACTACCTTGGCAACCTTGGCAACCCTCCTTCCAGCCGCGGAATCACGCGGCTAGATGGCGCCAAGGTGACCTTGGCAGAGCTGGTCAACCTTGGCTAGAAAGCATGCTTACATGTTCCTGCACGGTGGCGGCGCCCTCTTGTCGACAACGCGCGACTGTTTGTCGACAATGCCGTTGCGACCTCGGAGGCCGTCGACGGGGCAGTCATGGGCGTGGAAAGCGGTGTCGACGATGCGCGCCGCGCGTCGGCTCGCCCCCCCCCCCCCCCCCCCCACTTGACGGTCAACCACCGCCGGTGACGCAAAATGGAATCGCGATGCGAGAGGGGACACGTGAGAACGTCTGCTGCAGATGAGGTCTATTCCGAGGTGCGACGTGTACTGCGCGACGGCCTCCCCCCAGGCACCCCACTTCGCGAGCAGGACTTCGCAGCCGCTTTGAACCGCAGCCGCGCTTCCGTCCGCGAAGCCTTCGTGCGCGCCCGAGCAGAGGGGCTCCTCGCCACTCAACCCAATCGAGGTGTTGCGGTGCCCGAACGTTCGCCTGAGCTCCTCGAGCAGCTGTGGACGTGCCTCGGGGGACTGGAAGAGATTCTCGTAGCTCGACTCGCAGCTCTCGCCACGGATCTCTCCGACCTGGAAGACGCTGTGAACGCTCAGCACGACCTGTCGTTTCATCATGCTCTTGGGGGACTTCTGTCACACGAGCCGGTCGGCGTCCTTCATGCGTTGGTTCTTGCCCGCCTCGAACAAGACGAGGACAGCTTCACGGAGCACCTCGTCGACGCCGACGCCTTTCATGTGGCGCATCGCCAGATTGTCGAGGCTGTGCAGGCCTCGACGGGAGAACGAGCCGCGCAGCTCACAGGGGAACACATCCAGGAGTTGATAGCGGCATCTCTTTGGGAGCACCCTAAAGAGTTCTACGGCGTCGACGGCCGCGACCCGAGCTAGCGTGACAACTCGCGCGCGCAGACGCGGGGCACGGCATCGAGCTTACGGCTGCCGCGGCGTTCATGCCGCAAGCGCCCTGTGGCGGAATGGTGGCCGTGGCGACGGGTCGGCTTATCAAAGTGCGCTGATCAGACTATGACGGATCTGCGATGCGTCCGCGTCGGGCGCGTCGAGAAGCTCCTGGAGATAGCAGCTGAGGCCGAAGTACATGCCGCCCCTGACAGTTGCGTACCTCAACGTGGGGTTCGTGTCATCGGTCAGTACGAATTCCAGGTTGGCATTCACTCGGACGTTAATGCCCACGGCTGACCACGCCCGCCGCGCATCGTCGGGCAGCTCGGCGTAACGCGCACTTACGATACGTTCGACACCCGTCACCCCGTCGACCATTCACCCCTCCTTCACGAGCGGGCTGCTGCCCGCAACGCGTCAGTTTCCTCCGCATGCCAGCTGCCGTTGATACGACCGGCCGGTACGCCTTCGGAGATGATCGCCCGGTGCAACCGCTCGCCCGCGACTTTCACCGTTGTCGCCCAGCCGAGCAAAGTCCCGCGGTGTTCAACACGATAATGCGGGCCATCGTCGGTGCGGCGGAGTTCACGGCGGCAACACCGCCACAACCGTGATCCCCGACCACTACGTGGAACCTGCGCAAGGAGAATCACAACAAAGGGGCGGTCGGGCTGCCGGGTCGGTGGAACGGAACGAGCGGGCGTCGTAGCGCTGCCACGACGCGTCCTCGGCGCCTCGAGCGGAACCCTCCGCGGAGGCACGATGGAGTTCCAGAGGTCTCGCGCGCTGACTCCGTCGTCCACACTCACAGCGTTAGCCCGCCGACGTGCAGGGTTTTCAGCCGTGTTCAGGGGGCCGGGGGAGCGGAAGTCAGAACGCCGGTCGCGAGGTGAAATATCGCTGGAACCGGGGCGACCCGAGGGGTCGCCGTGAAGTGACTGGCGGCGCCGCTCACGTCCACTGCCATTCGTCCATCAGTTGAGTGACGGCCTGAACCCGTCGCTCCCTCGCCAGCCACTGCACGGGAGCGAGACCGTCGAGCCCCTCGAGCGGGGTGGTCATCATGATGCTGACGCTGATGGGGTCTTCGTCGCCAAGCGCGGCGAGGACGGCCCTCAAACCAACGAGGGGTCTGTTCTGCATGTCGAACTGCCAGCGCGGGAACGCGTAGCGACCAGTTCGTCGACGGCCCGCAAATAGCTCACCCCGCCGGCGGAGACCACTTACTTCAGCGGAGGTGAGGCCCGCTAGACGCGCAACCCCTGCGGTGGACAGCCAGGAAGCCATCTCTGCCTCGTCGGCGTCCGCTGATATCTGGAGGTAGATCTCGTTTTCGCGACGGGCCTGCGCTGCGAACGCCGAGGCGGGTATTCCGGCAGAGAGGGCGAACGCGAGCTCGCGATCTGTGGGCTTGGGGACGGCGTCCGAGATGTCAGCATCGGTCCGCGCCGGTCGAGCTCCTCGGGCGCGGGCATGGTCAGTACAGAGCGTGATGAGCCAATCACCCTGACGGTAGGCCCGCCCGCGGTCTGCGCAGATTTCGCAAGTTCGCGTCGATTCGTATTGGGCTTCGTCGACGAGGTTCTCGACCTCCTCGCTGAGATCGTCCGGATGGACTGCAAGATCGAGCACCCCCAGCTCCGCGCCTAACCGAACCACCCGGTACCGCGGTTCGAGGGCGGCGATTTGGGCGTCCACCCGCCTGAGCAGGGGCCACCAGCCCTGGTTCACAGCCAGCGTCGAGATCCCGGTACGGTTCAGTCGCTCCATGAGTGGCTGGAGGGAAGGGGGACAACTGCTGTCGGCCCAACTGACTAGAGCCGCGTCCTCAGGTGTCAGATCCACTCTGCGCCGATGACGTCCACCGTCGGTCACAATCTCATCCCGTCGCCCACTGGTCTGCCGAACTGTCCGGACGATGGACACGGAGCGAGTGAATCCAGACTCGACGCGGGCGCATCACATCCTCCGCCTCTCGACTTCCCTCTCGGCCTGGAACGGCAAGGGGTAACTGACCACGGTAGCCCGGCCCATCCCGCTTGTCAGGTGTTCTCGACCGTTAGACATGTCTAATTGAGCCTTTATCGGCATGTCGCCGCGGGCCGTCACCGGAGGCGGCGTCGACCAACGCTCGGCCGACATTGGGCAACGAGAAGATACCTCGCCCGTGCGCCGTTGCTGCCAGCCGTAGATGGTCAGCTCGGGCCGTGCGAACACTTCAGTAGACGACACAACCGGTGCGTGTTCGCTCCGGGCGTCGGTTCTCGGTCCCGTCTCGCAAGTCGGGCCGCGAAGAGCATGTCGCGAGACGGCGGGCTTCAGACGAACCGGCACCGGACCTCTCCCATCGGCCCGAAGTCGCAGAGGAGGTCATCGCCGCCGTTGACCCATACGGGCCGAGTGAAAGATCCTGCGAGGATGAGGTCGCCGGCCTCTAGGCGCGATCCGTGCTGGTCGAGCTTGTTCGCTAGCCAAGCGACGCGCCTGACTGCACTCGCCACGACGCCGGCCGAGACACCGGTTTCGACAACTTTTCCGTTCTTCCACAGCACGCCGGGTATCCAGTCAAGGTCGATCTCGTCGGGGCGCATCCGGGTGGTTCCGATGACGGTGGCGCCGTAGTCGGCGTTGGCGCCAATGGTGTCAACGCTGGTGCGGCCTCGAACCTCCATGCTTGAGTTCAGGATTCCGAGGGCTGGTACGGCGTAGCCGATTGCCGCGAGTACGTCGTCGACCGTGCGGTCAGGGCCCTGAAGGGGGGTACTCAGAACCAATGCGAGTTCAACTTGGACGCGTACGTCCGAACGCCTCTCGCTATCGATCTGGATACGCGAGTCGAAGATGGTGTCATCGAAGATGACCCCGTGGTTCGGATCGGTGATCCCGGTCATGTCCTCCGTGGTTGCGGAAGCGAGCCCTATCTTGTGCCCGACGATCTTGTGTCCGGCTGCAGCCTTCCACTCACTCCACGTCGTCTGAATGGCGTAGGAATCCTCGACCGTGGCATTGGGGTATCGCGCGGTGATGCGCCGGACCGTTCCTCTTTTGCGGTCGGCCTCGACCAATTCCGCGGCGAGAGCTTCGACCTGGTTCTTCGTCAACATGTAGTCTCCGGTCAGCCGTGGAGCTGGTCGCCCAACTTGATAACGGACACCGGCGTCAGGGCGTGAGTGAGAGCGGGCGGCGTACTTGATCGCGTCCGCGACGGTCGATATGGTCGGGGCACGCTTCGGCTCGAGGGCAAGTACAAGCCAGCCTTCCGATGAGTCGGCAGCCACCCAGCTGTCTCAAAGCCTGCCGACCGTCTCGATGTCGTCGAGGAAGTCGCGGGCAACCTCGTCCGAGACTGTTGCACGAGTCCCCGCAATTGCACTCAGGTAGTGCTTCATACGCGGGCCCTGGGAATTGTCATCCGCATCGTCCACAGCCTCCTCGAGTGCGGACTGCGAGGCTTTACGTGCAGCAAACTCGATGTCCGCAGGCGAAAATCCCTCAGTCATCTCCACGAGCCGAACGACGTGGATGTCTTTAGCAGAGTCGGGAATGTACCGACTCCAAATTGCGTCACGGGCTTGCGGGTCGGGCAAGCCGATGGGGATGACGTAATCGAAACGCCCGTGACGCAGGAACGCGGCGTCCAGGGATCGGATGAAGTTGGTTGCGCAGATGAGGAGGCGTCCGGGCTGTTCGCGAAACGCGGGGATGATTTTCAGCAGTTCATTCGTCACCCCTTGGGTTGGAGACGGCGGTTCCCCCTGGCGGTGAGAGGCGATCTCCTCCACCTCGTCGATGAAAACGACCGCATGCTCGAGTTCCGCGATCAGAGCAAACGTTTCGCGCAACGCCCCGGCGAGGCCCCCCGGGTGCGCGGCGAGTCGTGAAGGGAAGACCTCAACGAACGACCACTCCAGACGGGACGCGATTGCTTTCGCGAATGTGGTCTTTCCGGTGCCGGGTGGGCCGAACAGCACAATCGCTCGAGGCGGCACGACTCCGAACCGATCCGCGAGCTCCGTCTGTGCGAGCGGCAGAACGACGCGCCGTTCGAGCAGTTCTTTCTCGCTACCCATTCCGCGTACGTCGTCCCAAAGTCCACGAGGAAGGACGCGCCCGCCAAGCTCGGCTAGTCGTCGAAGCTCCTCACGTTGTACGGGAATGCGGCGCTCGAAGTAGTGCAGGTCCTGCTTCAGCTCGAAGCCCTGTTGGAGGAACACCCCCACCCGTGTCTCTGCGGCGGGCATCAGTGCGGAGAGCTTGGAGATACCCTGCGGTGCCATTCGCGACTCCAAAGCTGCAAGCAGGGACGACCCCATCCCCTCCCGACGTGCGTGGACCGCAGTCGCGAGGAAGACCACCCACCCCTGCGCATGCGCGGTTCGACCGATGGCGGCCCCGACAACTTGATCGCCAGCGACGGCGACCACGGCGTGGTCTTTTGCGCAGGATGTCAGCACCTCAGAGAGGCTATAGACCGGCTCGATACCTCCCCTGGTGACCTCCTCCCAAAGCCGCAGGATGCCGTCGACATCCTCGGCGTGGTAATCGCGGATGCGCCAGTTCGGCAATGCTCTACCTTTCCTCTGTGAGTCGCGCGCCCGTCGCACCCGAATCAGCACGTGATCGTGGCTTCGGCCGAGAATGGCCGGCCGAGGCGTCCTTGCGCACCCTCGCTCAGAAAGTGATGAGCGGCTTGATGATGCCGTCTTCTTTCGTCCCCATGAGATCGAACGCCGTCTCGACGTCGCGAAACGCAAAGGTGTGAGTCGTCATCGGGGTCGGGTCAATGCGTCCTCCCTCGATCAGCCGGAGGATACGGCCGATGCGCTCGCTCCCACCGGGACAGAGGCCGCCGCGAATTTTTTGGTCTCCGTGACCCAGACCAAAGGCAGCGATGTCGATGGGCAGCGGCTCGGGGCTGGAGTGGTAACCAATGTTGGAGAGTCTGCCGCGAGGCTTCAACACGCGGAAAGCGGAGTCGAACGTTTGTGTCGCCCCGAGAGCCTCGATGGAGGCATCGACACCTTCTCCGCCCGTCAGCTCAAGGATTTGCTGCACCGAATCGCCCTGCGTGTAGTCGACAACATCGTCCGCCCCGAATTGGCGAGCGAGGTTCTGTCGGGCCGGAACGGACTCCACGACAATGATCCGACCGGCGCCGAGGAGACGCGCTCCAATGGTTGCCGACAGGCCCACCGGTCCTTGGCCGAAGATCGCCACGGTTTCACCCAATCGCAGCTCGCAATTCTCGGCCCCCATCAATCCGGTTGTAAGCATGTCTGTGACATACACAGCCTGATCATCACTTACACCGTCGGGGATGAGGGCGAGATTGCCTCGAGCGTTGTTGACGAGAAAGTATTCGGCCATGTTCCCGTCACGCGCGCCCGTAGCCTTGTAGCCCCCGAGCATGCCTTCGCAATGCGAAGTGTGTCCCGTTTGGCACGGGTGGCACTCGAAGCACGGAGTGATAGCGCTGACGGCGACTCGATCACCTACGGCGATGCCGGTGACTGCTGAGCCGATGGCATGAACAACGCCCACGGATTCGTGGCCGAGGGTGCGCCCATTCGGCACGGCGATACCGCCGGCGACAGTATGGATGTCTGAGGTGCAGACCATCGCTCTGGTGGTCTTGACCACTGCGTCGTTGGGACCGGGCTCAGGGATGCCTTTCTCCACCACCGCGACCTTGCCGACCTCAGCGAGAACCAACGCTTGCATCGTTTCCATGGGACTCCCTCGTCGCCAACTACTTCATTGTTATGAAAAGTGTTTCATACTGTAGCACCACACGTAAAGCCTCACTACGGGCTCGCCCCAAGCTGCGCGTCAACCAGGCGAACGGCATGAACTCGCCTGCGGCCAACCTGTGCATCGATCACCGGCTGGATACTCCGGCCAGAGATCTGGGCCGCCCGCCTGAATGTGATCACACACGACGTGAGATGTTGCCTGCTCAACCGTGCGAAATGCGGCCCTCTCGATCCACGTGAGTAATTTCGGGAAGTTCAGAGGAAAGAAGCGTCATGGTCAACCACGAGTGAACCGTCTGACCTGGCGCGACGACGACGGCTTGGCCACGTGAGACGGCCCCCGCGAGCCCGTCGAAAGGCCACGCCCGTTGTGGCTCAAGGCCGATCATTCTCGCCCGACCGAACCAGGGGAAGCCGGGGTCGCCGTTCTGCAGCCATAGCCAGAGGAACGGGTGGGCGGCGACGTCCCAACTGATTGCAACGCCGGGCGAGTCCGCACCAGGCGGATTGCGAAGTGCAGTCCACCCGGCAGTGAGTTTGTGCAGGTAAAGCAAACGCACGCCCGGCTCATGCGGGAGGAAACTCACATCGATCTGCGCGCCCGTCCTATTTCTGGCCAGGGGCCATGAGAAATCGGTTGACGTGAGGTCGCCTGGTGTTGCGGGTTCGACGGAGACGGCGGCACCTATGGGCACGTCGACCTGGGCGCCGGGGATGGCGGGAAAGGTGGGGTGATGGCCCCACAGGAACGGGGTGTCGACAGTTCCGACGTTGGTTACGGACTGCTCGACGTGGACGGTCGGCGCGTCTTGGTCCAGCCAGATGGTGCGAGTCAACTCGAGGGGTAGGCGTGCGGTGGTGCGGATGGTGCAGGAGGTCGAGGTGGAGTGCTCGACCCTCACCGGAGCTAGCGAGGTTTCGCCGTGGAACGCTACCGGAACCCCTAGTGCGCTTGACTCCGCTCCCGAGTTCGGAAAAAGGAACTGCCAGCCTGCCCGATATTTCGATAGCCAGTCCAACTCACTCGAACCGTACGACGGTCCGACGTCAGCTGGGAGAGGAGCATCCCATTGGTGGTATGCCAGAGCGTTCCGGCCATCCGCGCCCCCGAAGTAGGTCACCTCGCCGCCACGGTCGGGCGCGAGACGCAGAGTGGCGAACGGTGTGGACAGTGTCAGATTGGTCAACGGAGTACCCCGGTGCTGGAAACGGTGGCGGGAAGACTAGGAGACCTAGTTCTTCCGATGCCCCACGGAGCCGTTCAGCAGAAGCCCTCCGTCGACAGCGATGACCTGTCCCGTCATATAACGCGACTGTTCGGACGCGACGAGGAGGATCGCGTCGGCGACGTCTTCGGGGGTGGCGATCCGGCCCAGGGGGATACGACCCCGGTAGGTGTCCCGGACCTCGTCCGTCCACGCCTCCGTATTCAACGGCGTCTCGGTCGCGCCCGGCGCAACCGCATTCACCGTCACACCGCGGGGGCCCAGCTCCACTGCGAGAGCTCTGGTGAGGCCCGTTATGCCACCCTTCGCAGTCACATAACCGGTCATCTCAGTCGGCGGCTGGTCAGCAACGACGGAACTGATGTTGATGATCCGCCCATACCCGGCTTTCACCATTGTGCGCGCCGCAGCGCGAGCGCCGCGGATGTAGCCCATCAGGTTGGAGTTCAGCAACGAGGCCCAGTCTTCGTCGCTCATATCGAGGAAGGGTTGCACCAAGAGGCGGGCGGCGTTGTTGACCCAGACATCGATGCCACCCCATTCGCTCACTACCCGCTCTGCCGCTGCGTCGATGTCGGACGACAGCCCGGCGTCCCCAGTCATGACGAGGGCGGAGACACCCCGTTGCTCGATCTGCGCGGTGAGCTCCTGTGACACGGATGGGTCTGTGCCTCGGTGAATTCCCGCGACGTCGTAGCCGGCGTCTGCAGCCGCCAGGGCGAGCGCTCTTCCAATGCCGCGCGAAATCCCGGTAATCATGATGCGGGGTCGGTGGTCGGTGGCGTGCATACTTGCCTTTCCTGGCGGACGTAAAAGACCGCTCCGCAGTCCTCAGTACTGTGCGAGTTCCGCGTGAATCGGTCCAGATAGATGAAGAGCGCTGTTCGCCGGCGACCCCTCCGGCGGGCCCACTCGTCGCGTTGACTGGAGTGAACCCGCCAAGGGGTGGCGGTTTGGGCTACAGACTGCGGAAGAGAATGTCCTGCCGCGTTCCGGTTTCGGAGGCCCGGACAATAGCATCGACAATTTCTGCGACGCGGTATCCGTCCTCCATCGTCGCGCCGTGCGGGCCGACGGGGGAATCGGTAGCGATGGACTCAAGCAAATGCCCGAGCTCGTGGACGAAGCTGTCCTCCCACCCGATCATGTGTCCGTGCGGCCACCAGTGTTCCCAGTAGGGGTGATACGCCTCGGAGACCAGCACTGTCCGGAACCCTTGTGCGTTCGCTGCGGGCTCGGACCCGGCCAGATGCAGTTCAATCTCGTTCATGCGTTCTTGGTCGAAGATGACCGTGCCGGTCGTCGTGCTGATCTCGAACCGCATGTGGTTCTTTCGTCCCGGCGCAACGCGTGTCGCCTCGAGAACTCCGAGCGCCCCATTCTCGAACGTGAGCATGGCGTCGAAGGCGTCGTCGACGTCAACGTGACCGCCGGGCCGTTCCTTCGTGAAGGTGTGCATGTTCGCCGACACGGTCTGCGGTTCTCCGACGAGATACCGAGCCAGGTCGATGATGTGCGACCCGAGGTCGCCCAGAGCACCCGAACCCGCGATGCTCTTGTCGAGCCGCCACGAGGTCGGGCTTTCAGGATCGACCAACCACTCTTGGTGGTATCGCGCTCGGAAGTGGCGCACCTCGCCCAGCGTTCCGTCTTCGAAGAGCGTCTTTATGAGACGAACGGCGGGGAAGAAGCGATAGTTGAAGGCGGTCATCGCTTTCACACCGGTTTTTTCGACTTCTGACCAGACCTCGTAAGCCTCGTCGGCCGTCCGGCCCAGAGGCTTCTCGCAGATCAAGTGCTTGCCGGCTCGAGCGGCGGCGATTGTCGGCTCGAGATGCTGGTTGTTCGGTCCGGTGTTGTCGAAGATGCCGATAGACGGGTCCTCTAGGAGGTCGCGCCAGTCCGTAGTCGAGCGCTCGAAGCCGTAGCGGTGCGCGGCTTCGCTCACCGCCGATTCAGAACGACCAGCTACCGCTACCAGCCGGGGCATGAGCGGTGGGGGCCAGTAGGTGTAAGCGATCTTTTTCAGAGCGTTGATGTGCGCGCGCCCCATGAAGGCGTAGCCGAGCATGCCGATGCCGATTTCCGGAATGGAGCCCGCAGCTCCCTTGGCATTGCCCTGGTTGAAGAATGAAGTGGAGTCACTCATCGCGGCCTCACACGAGCCAGAAGTGCTGAGCTTCAGGGTTCATCGGTTCCTTCACGATGAGCGGGCGGAGGTAGTCGATGGCCTTCTCCGCTCCGTCTCGCTCGCTCATTACCGGATCTTCGTGCTCGTAGGACATGACGTAGTCATACCCGACCTCGAGAAGAGCGGTGATGACGCGCTTCCAGGGAACCTGTCCCCACCCGACGACTCGGTACCGAGCCGCACGATGCATGTTCCGCCATGATCCGGTCGAGAGCACGCCGTCGCGGCGAATTTCATCCTCCTGCACCTCGAAGTCTTTCGCGTGCACGTGGAGAATGCGGTTGCCGAAGGTCTTGATAAAGATGACAGGGTCGATCTGCTGCCAGATGAAATGGCTCGGGTCGAAGTTAAAACCCCAATCGTCGCGGTTCAACTTCTCGACCGCGGTCTGGGCGGTCGTGATGTTGTATGCGATCTCCGTCGGGTGTACCTCGTGCGCGAACTTCACCCCGAGCTTGGCGAACTCGTCGAGGATCGGATTCCAGCGCTCGACAAAAAGGTCCCAGCCATCGTTGTAGATCTGGAGGTGCTTGGGGGGCCAGGTGTACCAGGAGCCCCAAACCGTCGATCCGAAGAACCCGTTGACGACAGGAATCTCGAGGTCGGAGGCTGCTTGTGCGGTCCGAATGAGATGGGCCCTGCCGTACTCGAACATCTCCTGCTTGTCCGTGGTTACCGACCAATCATCGAAGCTGGCGTCATTCGGCGGGAGAACCTGCTGGGCAGACAAATGATCGGACAGGGCGGAGATAGTGAGACCGCGCGAGGCCAGCATCTTCTTCAGGTCACGGCCGTACTGGCTGTTTGCGCTCGCCTGGTCGAGGTCGAAGTGCCCTGAGCCATTCCACGTGGTGAGTTCGACGGCTTCGTAGCCGAGGTCGGCGACGTAGCTCGCCACCTGGTCCAACGGCTGGGAATCGAAGAGCGCCGTGAGGATACCGAGTTTCATTACACCTGTCCTCTTCCTTGAGGGTCGCATCAGCATGCCGCATTCAGCACGCACTATCCATCATGCGCGGTGGGGTGCAGTTTGTCTATATGCAATTGATTCAACATGATGAAAGCTAACCCCGGCCCTCGCAGATGGGAACGGGTCGCGAGCACACCCTTGATGAGTTGGGCCTGTGCTAGTCCTGACGTGACCGCAACCATCAGTTGGCCATGAGAGGGGCTATCCCTTCACGGAGACAGACAATGGATTTACGGGCCGATCTGATTCGAAGTGACTAGACAAGAGCCTCGGATGGGCGACGACGACGCGGCACTTCTATGAACTCGACGAAGTACTCGCCAGCGTCGTAATATGCGAACCCGCCGTCCCCGTCCATGCCGTAACCCCCTCCCCATTGCGCCGGCTCGATGCCCTGACTGCTCAGCTTGCGCACGCAGGCTGAAACCTCGGTAACGAACCTGCCTACGTGATGGAAACCGTGTCCGCGACGGCTGATGAACTCGTGGTACACGCTCGGCCCCTTGAGTGGCTCTATCAGTTCCACTTGCGGGACCGTGCTGGACAGCGCAACCTTCATCTCGAACTCGGCCACGCCTCCGCGGAAGCCGGCCACAGGCAGCGCCGCGGCCTCATAGGTGTACGAACTCCACTGAACGTCGCCGAGCCGACGGCTCCATTCCGCGACGGCACTCTTTAAGTCCGGAACAACATAGGCGACCTGGTCTACGTCGGGCCACGCGCGAGACGTGCCGCGGCAACCCGCGATCAGTGCAGTCATCGCCCTCAATACCAGTTGCCATCGACGGTCATGCCCCCGTCGACGTATAGCGTCTGCCCGGTGACGTAGGAGGCGTCGGGCGAGGCCAAAAAGGCAATCGCCCCAGAAATCTCCTCTGGCTCCGCTAGGCGCGCCATCGGCGTCCTCGCGATGATGGGGCTGAGATCCAGCGAGCCCTTAGCGATCAGCCCAGCTGTCATTTCGGAGTTGATGTAGCCCGGCGCCACCGCGTTCACGCGAATCCCTTGACTCGCCCACTCCACGGCGAGCGCACGCGTGAGTCCTTCAATCCCAGCCTTGGCGGCGCAATAGCTCGAGCGGCCCGGCATCCCTGCCTGCGCGGCCACCGACGAGACATTGACAATGGCTGCCTGAGGTGACTGCGCCAACCACGGATAGGCGGCCCGACTCACGCGCATCGTGCCGTTGAGGTGCACGTCAACCAGGCCGGACCAATCCGAATCGGACACGTCCGCCGCAGCAGCGGGGCGAGCGATGCCCGCACAGTTGACCACCACGTCAAGGGATCCCCCCAACTGCCCCACCGCCCTCTCGACGGCGTCGCGCACGGCGTCATCGGAGGCGACGTTGGCGGATGCAAAAACGGTGCCTGGGCCGAGCGAGGCCGCCGCGCGCGTGAGGGCATCTTCGTTGAGATCGAGAAGCGCGACGCGCCCCCCATCGCGAAGCCACCGCCGTGCGGTCGCAAAGCCGACGCCAGAGGCGCCACCAGTGATAAGTGCAGTCGAAGCGGGCATACCGATCCTTCTTCTATGAAGTGCTCACAAAGGACGCTGACGCTGTCAGTGCCGCGCGAGCCCAGTCGATGGGCAAATACAATCCGGGATCGACCTGTGTCTTCCAGCGTCCGTCCTTGATCGGGAACGGCTCGTAAAGGACCTGATCGATTGGGTCTGCGCCGGTGGTGTGGGGAATGACCTCGACCAGATCGGCAGCGGCAAGGGCAAGGGGGAAGTGCAGGTGGGGCCATACGTGAGGCGCGACCCGCGCTCCGGCTGCGCGCGCCCGCTGTGACGCAGCCAGGACCTCGGTGTACCCACCGCTGGCGGAGACGTCAGCCCGAACGACGCGCACCCCGTCGGCGACAAGCAGATCGTAGGATGTCGCGGACATCAGGTCCTCCCCAGAAGCCACGGGCGTCGTCAGACGTTTTGCCGCTGCCGTCACGGCCCCTATCTCGTAGCTGGGAAACGGGTCCTCGATGAAGTCGAGATCGAAGTCTCGGAATGCCGAACCGTACGCCACCGCCTCGTCGACTGTCGTGAAGGCACCGTGGAAGTCGATCCCTAGTCCGACTTGGGGATTGAGACGGTCGACGACATCGGCGACGAATTTCATGTCGGTGGCGAGATCATGGCCGGGGACGATGAGCTTGATGGTGCGGTACCCCTGGTCGACAAATTCCGCGACCTCGTCGAGTATCGGGCCGACGCCGCGGTGGTCGAGGAAGTAGCCCGCAACCGCCATGAGCGAAACGTCGTGATCAGCACCGCCTAGTGCCTGGCCGAGTGGAACCCCGTCCATTTGTGCCGCAATGTCCCACAGAGCGACGTCGATGAGCGATCCTGCCCGCGCCATGGCCCCCCAGCCCGGGGCGTAGCGTCGACGCAAAACGCTGTGAACGGCGGCGGGGCTGATGTCCTCCATCGCCGTCACATCTGACGCGAGACTAGAGAGGGCCGCCATCAATGGCGTGCCCCTGGTGTATCCAGTTGCTGATCCGACAACCCCTGAAGCAGTCGTCAGCCGCAGAAGGACGTAGTCCCTCGTGCGATACGTGATCGCGCCCAGATGGAGCTCATACGGCATGGGCAGCGAACACTGCCACGCCTCGATGCGGTCGATGCGTTCAGACATCTAGGTGGAGCTCTCCTCGTTGAGTTCGCGCCCGGAAGGTTACCGGGACCGCGCCTCACTCATTGTGCGACCCCAGTGCAGCTTTGTCCATGTTGAACGTGCTTCATTTGATGAAGAGAGCAAGCTAGCGCTCCTCGGCGGTTGCCACGGCGCGGTCGAGAGCCGCGAGAATGGCGGACTCTACGTGCGGAAACCGTTGCATCGGGGATGACACTGTAAGGCAGGCGACCACGTCACCGTTGCGCCGAATGGGGGCGCTGATACAGCTGACGCCGAGCTGAAACTCTTCACGGTCGTAGGACAATCCCTGCTCTCGGATGCGATCCAGCTCGGCAATCAGATCCGCTCGCCGCGTGATGGTGTGGGGCGTCAGACGACGCAACTTCAGTCTCGAAAGCGTCTCCGCTCTCACCTCTGGCGAACTGAAGGCAAGAAGCAGCTTGCCGCTCGCGCGGGCGTGGAGATCGTCGGCCGCGTAAGCGTCGTTCAGCCCAACCACTCGGACCGCGTGCGCTCCCTCCGCGGTTTCGAGAACCTTGACGGTACCCCCGCGCCAAGCGCCGAGGTAAGTAGTTTCAGAGGTCTCAGACACAAGCTGATGCAGAGCAGCCCGGTGAGCTGGCGGCACGGCATCAGCACGTTGAACAGCCTGCGCGATGATCTCCGCTCGCGGCCCGATCTGGAACACGCGCTGAGAGTCCTTCGAAATCAGACCCTCCGCCCACAGCGTCGTAAGCAGGTGATAGGTGGTCGGCAACGACAACTCGAAACGATCCGCGAGGGACTTGGCCGTCTCGCCCGTCGAGCTCTCCGCCACCGCGATGAGTAGATCTACTGCCCGGCTCACCGACTGAATGCGGGTCTGGCTTCGGGGCTCACCGTTCGCTGTGTCTTCGTTGCTCACGGGCGACATATTACGCAGTATATGAAATCAAATCGAGGAACTTGCTCAACTGCCGGCGCCCACCCCGCTGAGCGCCGCCGCGCGCGGCTGTTTGCGCTCAACCCAGGGTTGCACTCCCCCACCCGCTGTGTCATAGAATGAAGCTGTTTTCATATCCATAAACTCCCCCTGATTGCGGCCAAGTGCGAGCGATGCGCAGGAGCATCCGACACGCGCTGCATCTGAGCGGGAAGATCCGCGGGTGAGCGGAGGGGCAAAGGAGCCGGGTTGATCATCACATTCGTCAAGAACTTCGGCGTTGTCACGAGAAGAACCCATTCGCCGATCAGGCCCGCAGAAATGAGCGTCCGTTGAGCACCAACACCTTGACCGGCTCAGCACTGGTGAAGTTCGCTGAAGGGGCAGGCAGTCTCGAGCTACGACAAGTCGAGGTTGGCCCCGCTCAAGCCGGCCAAGCACTGGTCGCAGTTGCTGCGGCTGGGATCTGCGGCACCGACTTGCACATCGCTGATGGCGAGTGGGCGGTGAACCCCCCAGTCACGGTCGGGCATGAGTTCAGCGGCACCGTCGTATCAGTCGGCGATGGCGTCGACCCGGATTGGGTCGGTTCACGAGTGGTGTCGGAGGTGTTCTTTGGTAGCGATGAGACGTGCGACGCATGTCAGTCGGGGCATCGGAACCTTTGCCCCAACCGACAGTCGCTGGGGAGCCACGTGGATGGCGCCTTCGCCCCCGCCGTCCTCGTACCGGTCCGCAATCTGCATCGACTGCCGGACTCAATCGGCTTGACGGAGGCAGCGCTTCTGGAGCCGCTTGCGTGTGTGGTCGGGGCGCTCTGCGATCCCTCCGTCATCAGCGCAGGAGACCGCGTCCTCGTGACCGGGCCGGGGGCAATCGGCCTCTTCGCAGCTCAGGTAGCCCGAGCGCACGGCGGGCAGGTCACGATGCTCGGCCGAGAAGCTGATCGGCGGCGGCTCGCCGTAGCGGAAAACCTCGGGCTGCGGGTAGAAGTTACCGAGAGCTCTGCGGATGAGTCGCGGAGGGAACGTTTCGACGTTGTCATCGAATGCGCCGGCGCCGCCCCCGCGGTTTCCTCGTGCCTTGCGGCCGTGCGGCGACGCGGTCGTTACGTCCAGCTCGGCCTGTTTGGCGGGCCGATTTCGGTTGACCTCAGCGCGATATGCCTGAAAGACCTCACGCTGACCTCCGGGTTCGGCGCCACTCCAGAAGGATTCCGGCGAGCGATCCGCATGGTCGCGGATGGCCTCGTTTCGCTCGAACCCCTCATTACTCAAATAGCTCCCCTCCACGAGTGGGAGTCCGTCATCGCCGCGACACGACGCGGCGATGGCGTGAAATTTCTTTTCGCGCCGCAGGCCTGACGCTCCTCTCGGATTGGACGATTGACATGCCGTACACCTATGACCCCATCGACAGCTACCGTCGGATGGCCTTCATCCGCCAGTTTGAGGAGGAGGTTCTCGAACTCGGACGCGACGGACATGTAGTTGGTTCGGTGCACCTCTGCCTCGGGCAGGAAGCAATCCCGGTTGGAGCCATGTCGGTCCTTCAGCCAGGCGACAAAGTACTTTCGACGTATCGGGGACATGGTTGGGCCCTGGCCAGCGGCGCAGACCCGTTCGCGGTGCTCGCCGAGATCGCGCAGCGAGCGGAAGGCACCAACGGCGGCCGTGCAGGCTCACCCATGCTGAGCGCTCCTGACGTCGGCTTCATGGGCGAGAACTCCATCATTGGCGCGGGTCTCCCCATCGGCGCCGGCATTGCTCTGGCGGATCGCGCGCAGGGTCGAGACGGTGTCGTTTTGGTCTCACTGGGCGACGGCGCGATGAACCAAGGGGCCACCACGGAGGCGATGGTGTTCGCTGCCGCTCAAAACCTTCCGGTCATCTTTGCGCTGGAGAACAACGGCTGGTCTGAGATGACGCCGATTGCCACGACCACACGCGGTGAGCATCTTGCGCGGCGAGGGCAGGGGCTCAACATCGAGAGCCACGTCATCGACGGACAGGACCCCGTCGCTGTTGCTGAAGCCGTCGCCGAGGCGGCTCGCACCTGCCGGGCAGGCGAAGGTCCCGTGCTCCTGGAGTTCAAGACCATTCGTCTCTCTGGTCACTACAACAAAGACATCCAGCACTATCGCCCCGAAGCCGACGTAGAAGCCGCGCGTTTGCAGGACCCGCTTTTGCGTCTAAGAGAGCTGGAGAATCTCTCGGACGAGCAGATCGAGCGGATTGACGCTGAAGTTGCGTCCGAGATCAAGGCTCTTTCGGAGCGTGTTCGGTCTCTTTCCGCGCCGGACCCCGATGACGTCCTCGAGCACCTGTATGCGCCAGACCTCCCCGCCCCCACAAGCGGTCATGCGGAGGGTAAGGAAATTGCGTACTTCCGAGCCGTCAACGAGGCGTTGAAGGATGCTCTGCGCCGTCGCGAAGAAGTCGTCGTGTATGGAGAAGACGTGGGCTTCGCGGGCGGCATCTTCGGCGTCACGCGCGGCCTGCAGAAAGAGTTCGGCGAGCAGCGGGTGTTCGACACCCCCATCGCTGAGAGTGCCATCCTTGGGTCTGCCGTCGGCGCCGCGATGAACGGTCTCCGACCTGTCGTGGAGATCATGTGGGCGGATTTCGTGTTCGTCGCCCTCGACCAGATCATCAACCAGGCGTCAAACGTGCGCTACATCAACCGGTCCGCCGTAAGCGCCCCTCTCGTGATTCGTATGCAGCAAGGGGTGACCCCGGGCTCCTGCGCGCAGCACTCGCAAAGCATTGAGGCGATCCTCAGCCATATCCCCGGCATCAAGGTAGGCATGCCCACCAGCCCCCAGGATGCGTACGCGATGACGTTGGCGGCGGTCGAAGACCCCGACCCAGTGATTCTCATCGAGCACCGGGCGATGTACCAGGAGCTCGGGACCGTCACTCTCGCCGGGCCGACGGAGATCGTCGGCGGTGCGCGTGAACGACGCTCCGGTTCCGACGTTTCCATCATCACGTGGGGCTCGATGGTGTCCGCGTCTATGGAGGCCGCCGAGACCCTGGCTCAGACGGGTATCGAGGCTACTGTGCTTGATCTCCGCTGGTTCCGACCGCTGGACGAGGAGGCGATTGCCCGTGCCGTGGCCACATCCAACGGTCGCATCGTCATCGCGCACGAGGCGTTCGTCACCGGAGGGTTTGGCGCTGAAATTGCCGCGCTCATCAGTGATCGCCATTTTGATCAGCTCTCCGCACCGATCATCCGTGTGGGCACCCCGGACGTACGGATGCCCTCCGCCCCCGCCCTGCAGGCGGCTGTCGTTCCTGCCGCGAAAGACATCGTGGCCGCGGTGAACCGCGTCATGTCCCGATGAGCGCCATGCAGGAGTTCTTGGTCAACATCGACGTCGACACGGGCGATCTGGAATCTGAAGAGGTGGATCAGCTCAAGCGAGCTGAGCGCGAACGAGCACTCGAACTTGCCGCCGAGGGCTTCCTCCAGATTCTCTGGCGCATCCCTGGGCGCTGGGCCAACGTTGGTGTTTGGCGAGCACCCAACCGCGAGATGCTGCTCCAAGCCCTCGGCACCTTGCCGCTCAGGCCATTCATGTCCATCGACATTCAGGAACTCGAAGAGCATCCCAACGATCCGCGCACCCTCGACGAGCACCACAACCAGGCATCCCATTCGGAGAAGCTCGAGCCCCTCCCCGAGTTGCCGATCCGCACACGCTCGACAGGACGTGGTCCGCTAGGTCGCGCCGCCGAGATCAGTCAGGTCTCTCTTCCGGAATTGCCCGAGTTGACCATGCGAAGCCGGCGCCTCGACGAGTCGCCGAGCCCGATTCCGCAACACGCTCCGGCAACCACAGGGGCACCTTGGGTGACGTTGGAGATCGATCTGACGAGTGTCTTGCTCGACGTGGCGGCGGATCGCGCTGACGAGCGCGTACGTCTGGTCGTGGAAAACGCGGCCGCCGAGGTTTCTTCCGCCGGGTCGCTCAGCCTGTCGCACTCCGGACGAAATGGCTTGGACTCGGCTGGCAACCCCTCTCCGAATGCGGCGCTGACAATCGATATCGGGCGCGTCCGACGTGCCGCGATGATTCGCCCGCTACCCGGCGGGGAGGATGCCATACAGATCCGAACTGTCGCCACGCTCACCGCAACAGGCACGGGCGCCGCGGATTTCGACGCGGCTGGCGACCTGTTGAGAAAGATCAGGGACACCCTGACGAATGCTTCGGAGCTGGACGCTTGATTCTGGGTAGTTTGCATCACGGTGTAGTGGTCCGTGATGTCGCGGAATCTATCGCCTGGTACCGAGATGTGCTTGGCCTAGTCCTTGTGCACCGACAACGACAGCAGAACGCATACACGCCTCTCCTGGTGGGGGTTCCTGGGGCGGTCCTGGAGGTCGCTCAGATGAAAATCCCGACGACGCTTCCGGCGCTGTCCACTCACGACATCGAGTTGATTCAATATGTAGCCCACGGAATCGACGGATCGCCGTCACCGGTCAACCAGGTCGGCAGCGCTCATCTCGGTTTCCTCGTGGACGACATAGCCACGCTGCACGACAGGGTTTCACTCGGGGGCGGAACCTTCCGAAACCCCCCAACCCGCATAACGCAGGGCGCGAACGAAGGCGGGTGGGCTTGTTATTTCCACGATCCGGACGGCAACACGTTGGAGTTCATCCAACCGTCTCCTGCCCGGCTGCTGGAACTGAAGTCCTACCTCGAAGATCACGCCGCACCCCAGAACAAGCCGCACTAGGTCTGCAACCCCGCAGGGGCTGAGATCCACGCGAGCGGAGTGACCTGGACAAAGAAGGTGGGCCGAGCATGCTCGGCCCACCTTCTGCGTCATCCGGCTAGGCGCTCACGTTGAACGAAACGAGCGAGGTGGGAGTCGGCGGCAACCCCGCCGAATCGCGGCTCCGCAACGCCTGAGACACCGAGGCCGGTGATAGCAAACAGGCTGCCTCGTGCCGCCGGGTCTCCGGGGTAGTGCGGCTGCGGTGGTTCGGCCATCGAAGTCACATACAGCACGTCGAGGTCAGCTCCCCCGAACATCACACTCGTGGTCTTCTTCACGGGCATGTCGATGAGGCGGTCCAACGTTCCGTCGGGGGCGAATCTGGCGAGCTTACCTTCGTAAACAAAAGCGTTCCAAAGGTAGCCCTCCGCGTCGACGGTCGACCCATCGTGCGCGCCCACACCGGTCCCCGGAACTGCGCCGAAGCGGCGACGGTTGGTCGCGTCCCCCGTCTCGACGTCGTAGTCGTACTGCCAGATCTCGCCAGACCACGAATCTGCAAAGTAGAAGCTCCGGTCGTCGGGAGACCAGCACGGCCCGTTGGAGCAGATGATGCCCTCGTCCAAAACGCGTAGCTGCCACGATGCGTCCAGGCTGTACAGGCGACCGCTGGACTCGGTCTCGGACATGTTCATGGACCCAAATACGAACCGTCCAGCTCGGTCCACCTTGCCGTCGTTCAGGCGGTTACCTGTCAGCCCAGGTTCGGGGTCGATCACGGCGGTGACTTCTCCGCTAGCGAAGTCGAGCGTGTGAACGCCGTCAGCCAGCGCCACGACGGCGCCCTCCCCATCTCTGGTCAGCGCCATCGACCCAATCGCGGACGGAACGGTCCAGGCACGCAACTCGCCACCATCGGCGGTACACCTAAATACCCGCTTGCCGAGACTGTCGATGAAGTACAAGCGCTGCTGCGCGACGTCCCACAGTGGGCCCTCGCCCAGCGCAGGCTTCACATCGAGAACGATTTGAATTTCCATGGGTCTCCCGCCTTTGGGGCCAGTTCGGACCGCAGCAGCATAAGCCACTGAAGCGTTTTTCATCATGTGAAGCCAACGGACCGGGGTTCGCCAAGACGAGGCGTCGACACGCGCCGTGGTTTGGCCATATGAACTTCACTCAAAATATTGACAATCTCTGATGGGTCGTGTCAACCTCTGAGCGTCTTATTCACCGACGAAGATGGAGACGCCTTGTCGAAGGATCGCGCACTGCCCGTGCTCGAGGCACGGAACCTCCGCAAGGCCTACGGCGCTACGACAGCGCTGGACGGCGCGCAGCTCGGACTCGCCGGCGGCAGTGTGACGGCACTCATCGGAGAAAACGGTGCGGGAAAGTCCACGCTCGTTCGGATACTGAGCGGGATGGAATCGCCCGACGAAGGTGAGCTCCTCCTTGATGGCGAACCGGTGACGTTGGAGTCGGCAGCCGCAGCTCGCGCCGCCGGCATCGGGACAGTCTTTCAAGAACTCAGCCTGGTCCCCGACCTCACCGTCGCCGAGAACCTGGAGCTTGCTGGCCGCCCCGGCAAGCGGTGGCGCCGTTCTCACGGCGAAGAAGAAGCACGACGGATCGCACATGAGTGGGGCCTAGAAGGCATCGCGGTGGAATCCGAGGTGGCTTCGCTGTCCATGCGTGATCGGCAGCTCATCGAGATTCTGGTGGTCGTCTCCCGACACCCGAAAGTCCTCATCCTCGATGAGCCGACATCCTCCCTCCTGCCGGAGGACACTCGGTGGTTGGCCCGGGTGATGGACCGTCTGACTGCTGCGGGTACAGCGATCCTCTTCATCTCACACCACTTCGAGGAGATCGAGGAGTTCTGCGCGGTGATGACCGTGCAGCGAAATGGTCGTCATATCTCAACTGTCGACCGAGCAGACTTCACCCGCAGGGTTGCCATCGAGCAGATGATCGGTCGCTCGCTCGAGTCGAACTTCCCGGTGCGCAAACCAGCTCCAGAGGACACGGAACCGGTTCTCACCGTTACGGACCTCGCTCCCGATGGTGGCCGGGGAATCAGCCTTCGAGTCCGCGCCGGTGAGATCGTCGGCATCGCGGCCCTCGAGGGTCAGGGACAGCGTGCGCTGTTCGAGATGATCGCAGGGAACCGCTCTGCGCGTGGTGGATCCATCGAGTTCGAGGGCCGCCCTGTACACCTCCGATCCCCTCGTGCCGCTCTGGCCGCATCATCCGTCAAGGCGCACGCGAGACGGAGAATCGGCGGAATTGCGTTCGTACCTCCCGAGCGCAAGACGCAAGGGTTGGTGCTCGGCATGTCTATCCGGAAGAACGTCGCGCTGCCGGCTCTTCCTCGGTTCGCCCGGGCGGGGATACTTTCCGACAGTCGTGAGACCACTGAGGTCGACGCCTTGTTGAGATCGGTGGAAGTCGCGCCCGAGCGCCGTGAGCTGAACGCTGCGACTCTCAGCGGCGGGAATCAGCAGAAGGTAGTTTTCGCGCGCGCCATCGCCAGCCGGCCTCGCCTGCTACTTCTCTTCGACCCCACCCGGGGCGTGGACGTGGGAACCAAATCTGAGTTGTACCGACTCATCCAGCGCCTCGCGGACGAGGGCACGGCGATCCTGATGTACTCCACCGAGATCCCCGAGTTGACGAACCTTTGCCACCGCGTCATCTCCATGTACGCGGGATCGGCAAGCGGAGAAGTATCCGGATCCGAAGTCTCGGAGGAAGCAGTGATGGCCTCGGCGCTGAGCCCCGCACCCGAAATCACCGCCAGAGCGACCGCTGAGGAGCGATGAAGATGTCCACCATCGGTATGCGGCCCGCGCTTGGGCGCCCGCAACGCAGCAGAGCGTCGCTCCTGCTCGAGCGAGGGATCAGCAGCGGAACTCTGGTTGCCGCCGCCGTGCTGTTGATCATGATTGTGATCTTCGTGAGCGTGCGCCCCACGTTCTTGCGGGGGACGCTTTTCACCAGCCTTGTCCTGAACGGGAGCCTCGCAGCGGCACTGGCCGCCGCGGGGCTGGCCCTTGTCGTCCTCGTCGGAGGCCTTGATCTATCCATAGCGGGAAGCATTGCCCTCGCCAACGCTCTTCTGACGACTCAGCTGGGTGGCGGGCCAGCCCAACAAGCAGCCATCATTTTGATGGTGCTCGTCATTGGGGCCGCCACAGGCTACGTCAATGGCTTGCTCGTCACCGTCTTCGGGTTGGAACCCGTTGTCGTGACACTTGGAACCGGATTTATCCTCAGCGGCACCGCGCTGCTGATCCTCCCCGCTCCGGCGAGCGTAGACCCCGACAGCCTCGGTCTGATCGCCACGCTCACGACCACCGCCGTCGTACCCGGGGCGCTTGTCCTGATGTGCGTCGTCGCCGCTCTGTGGCTGGTTCTGCGTCGGTCCTCGCTAGGTGCGCACATCATCGCTGTGGGCAGCGACCCACATGCCGCGGCTCAGAACGGCGTCCGGGTCGGGCGAACCAAACGGATCGCCTTCGCGGGCTCCGGCCTGCTTTACGCCCTGGCAGGTGCTGCGCTGACGTCGCAGACGCTGGGGGGCGACACAGCCGTCGCTCAGGACTACCTTCTCACCGCTTTCGCCGCGGTTGTCATCGGGGGAATCTCCATGGGCGGGGGCCGAGGATCTGTTGTCGGCGCGATCATGGGTGCCGTAACACTCACTGTTGCGATCAACCTGCTCTTCGCCATCGGCCTCGCCAGCTTCTGGGGTGTGATCGCGAAGGGATTCATCCTGCTCGCCGCGGTAGCACTCCAGGCGGGAGTACGAGCGCTGCATCAACGTCTGGCACCCCCGCCACCCCCAACGTCCTTCTCACCGGACTGGATGAACGGAGGACGGTCATGAGCCTCGCCAAAGATCGAACCCCGGAACGACGTGGCACGCGAATGGGACCCCTCGACCTCGGAGACGTACGAAAGTCCGTCCTCGCTGTCTATGCCGCGTTGGCACTCCTCATCGTCTTCACGCTCATCGTCCGCCCCAACCTCACCAGTCAAGGCAGCCTGACCACGATTGTCGTCTTCGCCAGCGTCACCGCGCTCGTTGGACTCGGGCAGGGTGCCGTCATCTTCATGGGCGGGATTGATCTCTCCCTGCCCTCCACGATGACCGCCTCAGCGATTATTTTCGCTGGCATCACCAGAGGCGACGGGGACCTCCTCATCCCAGGGTTGGGTGTCGCGCTCGCCCTGGCACTCATAGTCGGCGTTTTCAACGGCGTCGGTGTTACCGCCTTCGGGATCCACCCCGTCATCATGACTCTGGCGATGGGCGCAATCGTGGGGGGAGCGACGCTCGGGTACACCGGTGGGTCTGTTACCGGTGCGCCGCCCGCTAGCGTCCGCGACTTCATGACCGCCCCCGTCCTCGGACTCCCCGCCGCTATCTGGCTACTGATTCTCCTAACGATCCTCGTCACGATTGGCGCACGCACCACAACCCTTGGCCGACGAATCCAGGCCGTCGGAATGAACAAGGTCGCCGCGCGGCTGGGCGGCGTTCACACTGGCCGACTTGAGATGTCCACATACATCGTCTCGGCCGTGTGTGCGGCAGTAGCAGGAGTAATGCTCTCCGGGTTGGCGTCGCAAAGCTACCTCGGCATGGGCGAGCCCTACCTGCTGTCGTCGATTGCCGTCGTCGCTCTAGGGGGCGCCTCGTTCTCCGGGGGCCGCGGCCACTTTCTCGGCACAGTCGGCGCCGCTCTGCTCTTGAGCTTGCTGACCTCTCTGCTCACAACCTTCCAGCTCCCAGAGGCTGTTCGCCAGATCGTGCTCGGCGCAGTCATCCTGCTCGCGGTCATCGCCGGCGGCGTCCTCCGTCGGCGCGCTCAATGACGAACCAACCCCGCATAAGAAGGAGAAACACAGTAATGAACAGAAAAGTGATCGTGGGCACGATGGCGTGCCTGGCGGCCGCTGCGCTCGGGTTGAGCGGGTGCGCCCCCGGCGGCGGCTCAGGAGAAAGCGGCGACAAATACCGAGTCGCGCTCAGCATGAGCTACTCCGGCAACGACTGGCAATCCACCTCCCGCAACCTGATCGAAGCGGCCGCAAAATCCGCGCCACTGCAGGATCGCGTCTCCTCGCTTGACGTCTCCGTTGCCGGTACCGACGCGCAAGCCCAGATTGCACAGCTCCAGCAGATGATCGCTGGGGGCTACAACGCGATCATCGTGTACCCCATCTCTCCCACGGCGTTGAACCCGACTATCAAGCAGGCTTGCGACGCCGGAATTGTCGTGGTGGCCTACGACGCTCAGGTCACCGAGCCATGCGCCTACAACGTCTCCTTCGATCAGAAAGAGATGGCCGCAACCAGCGCAGGTTATCTCGCCGATCTGATGGGCGACGAAGGCAATGTAGTGATGATTTCGGGAGTGTCCGGAACGACCGTCGACACCGACCGCAACGATGGCGCGCGGGCCGTTTTCGAAGAACGTGGCATCAACGTACTCGACCAGTGCGAGGGCCAATGGGCTGCCGGACCGTCCGGAGAGTGCATGAGCCGACTGCTCGCGGCGTTCCCCGACATTGACGGCGTCTGGGCGCAAACGGGCGGCATTGCTCTCACGTCAGCTTTCGACTCTGCTAACCGACCGTACGTGCCCATCATCTCCGAGGCTGAAAACTCCTGGCGACTCGCCCTCGTCGACCCGACGATGACGGCGAAAGGGTTGAAGGGTGGTTCGATGGGGGCCCCCCAGTACCAGGGCGCTGCCGCCCTGCAGCAGGCGGTTGCCATTCTGGACGGCGAAACCCGCGATCACTTCACCGACGTTGGCTACGACTGGGTGACGCAGGAGCAGATCAAGAAGTGCGATACCGGTTCCGTCGAGGAACTCGAGGGTGGCTGCAACGTCTTCCCAGCTGGATCTGTATCGGACTCCTTCTTCGCCGACTGGTACAGCAGCGACTACACAGCCTTCGCTGATCTCCAGACGGCTCTCACCGCAGTTCCCGCCCAATAATTACGGACAGGGAGGGGTCGGTCGACGGATCTGCCCCTCCCTCATCTCTCGAAGGATGGTGCCGCGGTGCTAGATGCGCTCGCAACCGAGCAGCAGCGGGACCGGATCACCCTACGGTTCCTCGCCACACCTGGTGACGTGAACGCGAAGGGCGACTCGGTGCCGGCCGGCCGAGTCCTGGAATGGATCGACAAGGCCGGCTTCGCCTGCGCTGTGGGGTGGGCCGAGGGATACTGTGTCACCGCCTACGTCGGCAACGTCCACTTCACGCACCCAATCAGACCCGGCGCCCTCGTGCAGGTGCACGCTCGTATCGTGCTTACAGGGCGCACCAGTATGCACATCCTTGTCACGGTAGAAGCTAGCGACGTTCGTGAGCGACGCTACTCGCGCGCGATGCACTGCCTCCTGGTTTTCGTGGCTATGGGCGCGGATGGCCTGTCCCGCCCCGTTCCGTCGTGGTCTCCCTCCAGCCTCGTAGATTTCGAGTTGCAACAGCTCGCCTCCGAACGTGTTGCGCCGCGTCAAACGATCCAGCAGGAGATGGCCGCCCAAGTCTTCACACCCGACCACACCGTTCCTGAAACCGTTTTCCGGTTCCTGGCGGCTCCCGGGGATGCCAACTGGGGCGGCAACGCGCACGGCGGAACCGTCATGCGCTGGATCGACGAGGCGGCTTATGCCTGCGCCGCGACGTGGTCATCGGAGAACGCCGTCGCGGTCTACGCCGGAGGTATCCAATTTCATCTACCCATCCGAATTGGCGACGTCGTTGAACTGCGCGCCCGCCTCATTCACACGACAGCACGCAGCATGCATATAGCAGTCCAAGTAAGGGCTGCGGCACCGGGCCTGGAACCCGCGCTTACGACGCGCAGCATGACCGTCTTTGCCGACGTGCGTGAACGCCGAGCTTTGCCCGTCACACGGTTGTGTCTGAGGTCCGACGAGGACCGTAGGCTCAGCCGTCATGCTCAGACACTGATGGAGCTCCGCAGATCGATCTCCCCTCTTCCGCCGACGGTCACCGGTGTCGAATGACAGTGTTGCTCACAGTGGCACCTGTTCTGCTGTGCGAAGTCGTCCACGGGGCGCGGTCGAAGCTAACGCCTACCTCCGCTGCCCACCTCGCGTTGATCAGTTCATGCCCTTCAACTCCAGTCATGCCCAGTTCCGGTGATTTCCGATGCCGAGTCCGCTAAGCAGCGCTACCCCCGCGCGTTCGGCATCACCGAGGCGGTCAGGCGTACATGCTCGCCGCGACCGGGTCGACTCTCACCGACGAGGAGGTGCTCTACCTCACCGTGCACGTTGAACGACTGGCGATGAGCCTGGGTCGCGCAGAAGCTCCTGGCGGACCGGACGTGCCCGATGCTAGAGTCGCCGACGCAGGTTCGCTCCTGCCGACGATTACCGGATTGCTACCGCGCGAGCGGGCAAGACCTGAATCCACATCGCTGACCGGCGGTGAACGGATTTGGGTCTTTTTTATTGCCCGAAACACTTCCCGGATCGTCGTAACAGAACGTTCGACGGGCCGCATGGATGCGGTGAAAGGCAGGTGGATTCCCATGGACGGCGACGCCATCGAGAGGGCCGGGTACGACCTGATCACCCCGGTCATCGTCACCAACGGCGACCTCTCTCCCGGGACGTCGCCGATATGTCATCCAGCCCTCTCGCACGCCCAACAGCTGTCCCGCGCGGCGTGGTTGACTCCCTCACATTTGCCCGCTGACCCTTGGAGATCAGAAGCATGAAGAACACCCCCTTCCCCGACGGCTTCCTCTGGGGCGGCTCCACCGCCGCGAACCAGATCGAGGGCGCGTACGACCAGGGCGGCAAGGGCCTGTCGGTGCAGGACGTGATGCCCCGCGGCATCTCGGGCCCGCGCTCCGAGACCCCCACGCCCGACAACCTCAAGCTCGTCGGCATCGACCACTACCACCGCTACGCGGAGGACATCGCGCTCTTCGCCGAGATGGGCTTCGGCGTCTACCGGTTCTCGATCGCGTGGAGCCGCATCTTCCCGAAGGGCGACGAGACCGAGCCCAACGAAGAGGGCCTCGCCTTCTACGACCGCGTGCTCGACGAGCTCGAGAAGCACGGCATCGAGCCGCTCGTGACGATCTCGCACTACGAGACGCCGCTTCACCTGGCCGAGCAGTACGGCGGCTGGACGAACCGCGAGCTGATCGGGTTCTACGAGCGCTACGCCCGCACCCTGTTCGAGCGCTTCGGCAGCCGCGTGAAGTACTGGTTGACCTTCAACGAGATCAACTCGCTCCTGCACGCTCCGTTCATGAGCGGCGGCATCCCGATCCCCGAGGGCGGCGTGCCCGAGCAGCAGCTGTACCAGGCGATGCACCACGAGCTCGTGGCCTCCGCCCGCGCGACCCGCATCGCCCGCGAGGTCGCCCCCGAGGCGAAGGTCGGCTGCATGGTGTTCTCGATGCCGATCTACCCGCTGACGCCGTCTCCCGACGACGCCGTCGCGGTGATGGAGGCCGACCACGGCAACCTCGTCTACGGCGACGTGCACACCCGCGGCGCGTACCCGGGGTACTTCCTGCGGACGCTCCGCGAGAAGGGCATCGAGCTCGAGATCACCGACCAGGACCGCGACGACCTGACGAACACCGTCGACTTCGTCTCGTTCAGCTACTACATGAGCATCGCCGAGACCGCCGACCCGTCGAAGAAGGTCGCCGGCGAGGGCAACATCATGGGCGGCGTCCCGAACCCGACGCTCGAGGCGAGCGAGTGGGGATGGCAGATCGACCCGGTCGGGCTCCGCCTGGTGCTCAACCAGTTCTGGGACCGCTGGCAGAAGCCGCTGTTCATCGTCGAGAACGGCCTAGGCGCGCGCGACCAGCTGGTCGAGATCGACGGCGAGAAGACGGTCGTCGACGACTACCGCATCGCCTACCTCAACGACCACCTCGTGCAGGTGGGCGAGGCCCTGCAGGACGACGTCGACGTGCTCGGATACACCTCGTGGGGCTGCATCGACATCGTCAGCGCCAGCACCGCACAGCTGAGCAAGCGATACGGTTTCATCTACGTCGACCGAAACGACGACGGAACCGGAACGCTGGATCGCTACCGGAAGAAGTCGTTCGGCTGGTACGCCGACGTCATCCGATCCAACGGGGCATCCCTGTCGTTTTGATGTTCCATTGACTCTTAGGATCCCCCGTTCGAGCAGGGTGGGACCGGGCGGCTCAACGCGGATAGAGCTTGCGCCCCGTCGCTTTCTCGAGTCGCGCGATGGTGCGCAGGTCCGGCCACGACAGTCCAGCAATGATCTTGCGCAGAGTTTTCTCGTCAAGATCGGCCTCCTTGGCAAGGGAGCGCACACTCCGCTCGCCCATGGCATCCACCAGTTCCAGAACAAGCAGACGCGCCGTCTCGGCCTCATCCTGATGGATCACGACGTCCGGCCACCTCGTCGAGAACTCGGCCGGGACGGGACGATGCTTCGCTTCCGTCATCCTGCGCGACCTCCCGCGCGGTGCGCGTTGCCTGCAAATGCCTGGATCATTCGTGCTGAACCGAACCATTTACCGTGACGCGGATCATCTTCAGCGTTTCCATTGACCGGGTCCGGTGAAGTCTCACATCAGTCGAGCAGCAGCGCCGGCTCCTCCAGCACGGATGCCACATCCGCGATGAACCGCGAGATCCCGTCGCCGTCGACCACGCGGTGATCGAACGAGCCCGACACCGTGGTCACCCAGCGGGGGCGCACCTCGCCGTCGACGACCCACGGTTTCTGGCGGATCGCGCCCAGCGCGATGATGCCCGCCTCGCCGGGGTTGATGATCGGGGTCCCGGCATCCACTCCGAACACGCCGATGTTCGTGATGGTGAACGTGCCGCCGGTCTGATCGGCGGGGCTGGTCTTGCCCTCGCGCGCGGTGAGGGTGAGGTGCTCGAGGGCCTTGGCCAGCTCGCGCGTGTTCATCGACTGCGCGTCCTTGATGTTCGGCACGAGCAGGCCGCGGGGGGTCGCGGCGGCGATGCCGAGGTTGACGTAGTGGCGCACCGAGATCTGGGCGCCGTCCTCGGTGTCGACCCACGCGGCGTTGATCATCGGCGTGCGGCGCAGCGCCCAGATGACGGCACGCGCCATGATCAGCAGCGGCGAGATCTTCACGTCGGCGAAGTCGGGCGAGGCCTTGAGACGCTTGACGAGCTCCATCGTGCGCGAGGCGTCGACGTCGACCCACACCGACACGTGCGGCGCCGAGTACGCGCTCGAGGTCATCGCGTTGGCGGTCGCCTTGCGGACGCCGCGGACGGGGATCGACTCCTCGCGGGCGTCGGAGGCGGGGACGGATGCCGTGGGCGCGGGCGCCGCGGGAGAGGTCACCGGGATCGTCTCCTCGCGCACGGCACCCCACGCGGGCGTCTCGATGTTGCGGAAGACACTGGCCTGCTCGGCGTGCTTCACGACGTCGTCGCGCGTCACCTCACCGGCGGGGCCGCTGGGGGTGACGGCCGCGAGGTCGACGCCGAGGTCGCGCGCGAGCTTGCGGATCGGGGGCTTGGCGACCACGCCGACCGACGCTTTCACGGGACGCTCGGCGGGCTTCCGGCGGCGCGACGACACCGCCCCGCCCGTGCCGTACCCGACCAGCACGGCGCCGCCGGGGTCGCTGGGCTCGGGGACGCTGACCGGCTCTGCGGGGGCCGGGGTACCGGCATCCGTCGATCCGATCGTGATGATCGGGGCGCCGACCTCGACGGTGGAGCCCTCGGATGCCAGCAGTTCGCCGACCGTGCCCGAGTAGGGCGACGGCAGCTCGACAAGCGACTTGGCCGTCTCGATCTCGACGATCACGTCGTTGACGGCGACGGTGTCACCGGGCGCGACGCGCCACTGCACGATCTCGGCCTCGGTGAGGCCTTCTCCGACGTCGGGGAGAACGAAGGTCTGCTCGGTCACGGTGTGTCCTTTGCTCGCGAGAGGTCATCTCGCTGACAGGTCGGCGACAGCGTGTCGCGGGTTCGTCAGGGAGTTGCAGTCTCGCGGTTCATGGCGGGGAGAGGAAGAGCGGGTCAGTACGCGAGAGACCGGTCGACGGCCTCGAGGATGCGGTCGGCGTCGGGCAGGTAGGTGCCCTCGAGCTTCGCGGGAGGGAAGGGCACGTCGAACCCCGACACCCGCAGCACGGGCGCCTCGAGCGCGAAGAAGGCCTTCTCCATGACGGTCGCGGCGATCTCGGAGCCGAGCGAGGTGAAGCCCGGCGCCTCCTGCGCGTAGACCATGCGGCCGGTGCGGCGCACCGAGTCGAGCAGGGGGCCGTAGTCGACCGGCGAGAGCGAACGCAGGTCGATGACCTCGCAGCTCGTGCCCTCGCTCTCGGCGAGGGCCGCGGCCTGCAGCAGCGTCGTGACCATCGCGCCGTGACCGACGAGCGTGACGTCGGTGCCGCGGCGCACGATGCGGCTCTCGTGCAACGGCAGCGCGGGGGCCTCGAGGTCGACCTCGCCCTTCTGCCAGTACTTGGCCTTGGGTTCGAGGAAGACGACGGGGTCGGGCGATTCGATCGCCTGCTGGATCATCCAGTAGGCGTCGTTCGCGTTCGAGGGGCTGACCACCCGGAGCCCGGCCGTGTGCGTGAAGTACGCCTCGGGGCTCTCCTGGTGATGCTCGACCGCGCCGATGTGTCCGCCGTAGGGGATGCGGATGACGACGGGCATGCGCACCGCGCCCTCGTGGCGGTTGGTGATCTTCGCCAGCTGCGAGGTGATCTGGTCGAACGCGGGGAAGACGAACCCGTCGAACTGGATCTCGAGCACCGGGCGGAACCCGCCCATCGCGAGACCGATCGCCGTTCCGACGATGCCCGACTCCGCGAGGGGTGAGTCGATGACGCGGCGCGGGCCGAAGTCCTTCTGCAGGCCCTCGGTCACGCGGAAGACGCCGCCGAGCGGGCCGATGTCCTCGCCCATGAGCAGGACACGGTCGTTCGTCTCGAGCGCGCGGCGCAGGCCCGCGTTCAGCGCGCGGCTGATCGGGAGGTTCTCGCTCACTGCGCGCCCCCTTCCATCGAGGCCTCGTAGTCGTCGAGCCAGCGCTGCTCCTCGGCGATGAGCGCGTGCGCTTCGGAGTAGACGCTCTCGAACATGTGCGCGCGGGGGATCGTTCCGAGCTCGTTCGTGCGGACGCGCACGTCGTCGGCGAGGGCCGCGCCCTCGGCATCCGCGTCGTCGAAGAACTGCTGCGGGGCGCCGCGTCCTTCGAGGTAGGCGCGCATGCGGGCGATCGGGTCGCGCCCGGCCCACGCCTTCTCCTCATCGGAGGTGCGGTACTTCGTGGGGTCGTCGCTCGTGGTGTGCGCGCCCATGCGGTAGGTCATCGCCTCGATCGCGCGGGGGCCGGAGCCGGCGCGCGCCTCGTCGAGGGCGACCTTCGACACCGCGTAGCTCGCGAGCACGTCGTTGCCGTCGACCTGCAGGCTCGGGATGCCGTAACCCTCACCGCGCTTGTACAGCGGCGAGCGCGACTGCGTCGCCACGGGCACGGAGATGGCCCACTGGTTGTTCTGCAGGAAGAACACCTCGGGGGTCTGGAAGCTGGCGGCGAAGACCATCGCCTCGTGCACGTCGCCCTGGCTCGAGGCGCCGTCGCCGTAGTAGACGATGACGGCTTCGTCACGCTCGGGGTCGCCGCTGCCGCTCTTGCCGTCGAAGACCAGCCCCATCGCCAGCCCCGTGGCGTGCAGCGTCTGCGCGCCGAGCACGAGCGTGTAGATGTGCGTGTTGCCGTTCTTGGGGTCGGTCGGGTCCCACCCGCCGTGGGTGAGTCCGCGCATGAGGCGGATGATGTCGAGCGGATCGACGCCGCGGATGCGGGTGACCACGTGCTCACGGTACGAGGGGAAGATGTGGTCCTGCGCGCGGGCGGCGCGGGCGGAGCCGACCTGGGCCGCCTCTTGCCCGAACGACGGCGGCCACAGGGCGAGCTGGCCCTGGCGCTGCAGGTTGGTGGCCTGCACGTCGAACGCGCGGATCGAGACCATGTCGCGGTAGAAGGTCTCGAGTTCGGCGTCGGTCAGGGCGTCGATGAGCGGCAGGTAGCGCTCGGCCGCGGGTGTGGGGGCCAGCGTGCCGTCGGCTGCCAGAACGCGCACGAGAGCGGGATCGTCGAGCGGGGTCATGAACCCACGCTAACGCGCGGCCTATGCGCGAGACCGCATGAGGTGCACAACGGATGCCGTGATTCGGCGTTCGTTGTCGACAAAGGCGCCGCCGCGGATCAGCGCGGGGCGGTGGCCGCGGCGACCTCGACCACGCGGTCGAGCGACTCCTCTTCGCCGATCGAGATACGGATGCCGTCGCCCGGGAACGGGCGCACGATGAGCCCGGCCTCTTCGAACGCGGTGGCGACCTCGACCGTGCGGTCTCCGGCGGCGAGCCACACGAAGTTCCCCTGGGCATCGGGGACGTCCCACCCGCTCTCGCGGAGGCGATCGACGAGGCGGTCGCGGCGCTCGGCGATGACCTTCACGCGGTGCAGCAGCTCGCTCTCGGCATCCAGGCTCGCGATCGCCGCCGACTCTCCGGCCGCCGTGACCGACAGCGGGATCGCGGTGCTGCGCGCGGCGTTCAGCACGCCGGTGTGACCTATGGCGTAGCCGATGCGCAGGCCCGCGAGGCCATAGGCCTTCGAGAAGGTGCGCAGCACGACGACGTTCGGGCGGTTGAGCACCGCGCGCACGCGGTTGCCCTCGACCGAGCTCGGATCGGTGACGAACTCGGCGTAGGCCTCGTCGAGCACGATGAGCACGTCGCGCGGCACGGTGTCGACGAACGCGGCGAACTCGTCGTACCCGACGGTCGGGCCGGTGGGGTTGTTGGGGCTGCACACGATCACCAGGCGCGTCCGGTCGGTGATCGCGGCGGCCATCGCGGGGAGGTCGTGACGGGCGTCCGCGGTGAGCGGCACCTGCACGCTCTTCGCTCCCGCGACCGCGACGAGCGAGGGGTAGGCCTCGAAGGAGCGCCAGGCATAGACGACCTCGTCGCCCGGGGCCGAGGTGGCCAGCAGCAGCTGGGCGAGGATCGAGACGCTCCCGGCGGCGACGTGCACCTCGTCGGGCGAGACGCCGTAGCGCGCGGCGAGACGCTCGCGCAGGCGTGAGGCCGTGGCATCCGGATACCGATTGAAGGCCCCCGCGGCCCGCACCGCGTCGAGGACGCCGGGAAGGGGTTCGAAGGGGTTCTCGTTGCTCGAGAGCTTGAAGGCGTCGGGGCTGGCCTGTCGTCCCTGTCGGTACGCGGGCAGCGCGGCGATCTCGGGGCGGATACGGGGCAGGACCGGCTCTTCACTCACCCCGCGAGCCTAACCGGGGGCGCGCCGCGGGCGTCAGTCCCTCTTTCGGGCGGTTCCTCCCCAGGCAGGGGAGGGTCGGGGATATGTCCACAACCCCGTGGCGCGGCACGGCCCGCGTGCCACGATGGGGGCATGCGCTTCGTCGTCCGCGTCGCCGTCAACGCCTTCGCCATCTGGATCGTCACCCTGCTGCCCGCCCTGCAGGTGCGGCTGATCCCCTTCGCCCCGGGCGAGTGGCTGCAGGTGCTGCTCACGCTGCTGCTGGTGGGGCTCATCTTCGCCCTCGTGAACACCATCGTCGGTACGGTCGTCAAGATCGTCGCGATCCCGCTCTACATCCTCACGCTCGGCCTGATCTCGCTCATCATCAACGGCTTCCTGCTGTGGCTCACGGGGGTCATCACCGAGAACGGGGACTGGGGTCTTCGTACCGGCGAGTTCTGGCTCACGGTCGTGGCGGCGCTTCTCATCGGCATCATCAACGCCGTGCTCGGCGGCATCCTGCGCCCGCGGCGCGAGGAGCGCGAACGCCGCTGATGCGCGCGAGAGACATCACCGCCATGATGGGGGGATGACCGCGAACCCCGACGCGCCGTTTCGCGTCGTGTTCGTGTGCAGCGGGAACATCTGCCGCTCGCCGATGGCCGACGTCGTCTTCCGTCGCATCGCCGACGCATCCGGTCTCGGAGCGCACATCTCGTCGAGCTCGGCCGGCACCGGCGACTGGCACGTCGGCGAGCGCGCCGACCACCGCACCCTCGCCGCCCTCGACCGCCTGGGCTACGACGGCGCCGCGCACCGCGCGCGGCAGTTCCAGTACGCCGACTTCGAACGCAACGACCTCGTCGTCGCCCTCGACCGCAGTCACGAGCGCGTGCTGCGCGGCTGGGCGCGAGACGACGACGACGCCGACAAGATCGCCCTGCTGCAGTCCTTCCTGCCGGACGCCGAGACCCTCGACGTCCCCGACCCGTACTACGCCGGGGCCCCGATGTTCGACGAGGTGCTCGGTATGATCGAACGCGCCAGCAGGGCCCTGTTCCGACAGCTCGAGCCCGCCATCCGTTCCGCGGGCTGACCCGTTCGCGCGATCCCCGGGAGACCCGTGTCCTCTCTGCCCCCGCAGCCCCTCAGCCCCCTCGACGGTCGCTACTTCGCCACCGTCGCCGAGCTCGGCGACTATCTGTCGGAGGCCGGCCTCAACCGCGCCCGCGTCGAGGTCGAGGTCGAGTGGCTGCTCGCCCTGACCGACCGGTCGCTGTTCGACACCTCCCCCGTCTCGGACGACGAGCGTGCGAAGCTGCGCGCCCTCTACGAGGAGTTCGGCGCCGACGAGATCGCCTGGCTCAAAGAGAAGGAGGCGGTCACCCGCCACGACGTGAAGGCCGTCGAGTACCTCGTGCGCGACCGCCTCGACACCCTGGGCCTGACCGCCCTCGCCGAGCTCACGCACTTCGCCTGCACGAGCGAGGACATCAACTCCACCGCGTACGCCCTGACCGTGCAGCGCGCGGTCGAGCGCGTGTGGCTGCCGAAGCTCCGCTCGGTCACCGCCGCCCTCGCCGAGCTCGCGACCCAGCACCGCGACGCCGCGATGCTCTCGCGCACGCACGGCCAGCCCGCCACGCCCACCACGATGGGCAAGGAGATCGGCGTGTTCGCCTGGCGCCTCGAGCGCGTCATCCGACAGCTGGATGCCGGGGAGTACCTCGCCAAGTTCTCGGGAGCCACCGGCACCTGGTCGGCGCACGTCGCCGCCGAACCCGACGTCGACTGGCCCGCGCTGACACGGGAGTTCATCGAGTCGCTGGGCCTGGGCTTCAACCCGGTCACCACGCAGATCGAGTCGCACGACTGGCAGGTCGAGCTCTACGACCGCGCGCGTCACGCCGGCGGCATCCTGCACAACCTCGCCACCGACATCTGGACCTACATCTCGCTCGGGTACTTCACCCAGATCCCCGTCGCGGGAGCCACCGGTTCGTCGACCATGCCGCACAAGATCAACCCGATCCGGTTCGAGAACGCCGAGGCGAACCTCGAGATCGCCGGCGGGTTGTTCTCCACCCTGGCATCCACCCTCGTCACCAGCCGCCTGCAGCGCGACCTGACCGACTCCACGACCCAGCGCAACATCGGCGTCGCCTTCGGCCACTCGCTGCTCGCTCTCGACAACCTGCAGCGGGGCCTGACCGAGATCTCGCTCGCCGAGGACGTGCTGCTGGCCGACCTCGACGCGAACTGGGAGGTGCTCGCCGAGGCGATCCAGACGGTCGTGCGCGCCGAGATCGCCGCGGGTCGCTCGCAGATCACCGACCCCTACGCGCTGCTGAAGGATCTCACGCGCGGCCGCCGCGTCGGCGGGCCCGAGCTGGCCGAGTTCGTGCGCGGTCTCGACATCGGCGACGCGGCGAAGGAGCGCCTGCTCGCACTGACCCCCGCCGCCTACGCGGGCCTGGCCTCGCGGGTGGTCGACGCGCTGTAACCGGCCGACCCCGTGCACAACGGCGGGGAATCTGGACGACGCGCCGCGCACCGCGCCCTCCGCACGGCGCGTCGTCCACCCGCCCCGCCGTTGTGCCCGCCCCCGCCCGCGGTGCGACGGTGGTCGCGCTCGCGCCCCCACCGCGAACTTTCCCCTGGACGCCGCGCGCCGGCGACCCCTAGTGTTGACGTCAACATCCCCCACCTCGGCCCCGGCCGTCGTGCGCCGCACCGCCGCGGCGCAGATCGGAACAGAAGCGATGACGCCTCGACGCCCCTCCCCCTCTTTCGCGCGCACGATCCTCGCGGCCGTGACCGCCGCCGTGCTCGCCGGAGCCCTGGCATCCCCCCTCGCGGCGAGCGCCGCGGGCGGCGTGCAGACCGATCCGAACGACGGCGTGCCCCGGATCGACCCTCCCGTCACCTACACGAACTTCCAGCCGCTCGCCGACCCCGGCCTCGGTGCCGCGGACTACTTCCAGCCGGATTGGTACGACACCGGCGGCCGGCACATCCAGGCGCACGGCGGGCAGGTCGTCACGACCGAGGAGAACGGCCAGACCGTCTACTACTGGTACGGCGAGGACCGCACGAACGGCTACTGGAACAGCCCCGGCGTCGCGGTGTACCGATCGACGGATGCCAAGAACTGGACAAACCTCGGAGACGCGCTGCGCAGCATCTCGACGCGCGACGACCTGCTCACGCCCTACTTCGAGAATCTGTACGACACCGTCGACGAGAACGGCCAGCCGCGCACCGAGAAGATCGACCAGCTCGCCTACCACCTCAACTCGACGCAGAACTCGGACTACACCGCGATCTTCGAGCGCCCGAAGGTGCTGCACAACGCCAAGACCGGCCAGTGGGTCATGTGGTGGCACGCCGACGGGCGCACCGAGCCCGGCGGAAGCACGTACGCGCGGTCGATGGCGGCCGTCGCCGTGTCGGACTCGCCCGCGGGTCCGTTCCGCATGACGGGCGCTTTCCGCATGCCCAACCGCACCGACTACCAGGCCTGCACGCAGTACGCGGTTCCCGGGCAGGCGCGCGACATGACCGTCTTCCAGGACGACGACGGCAAGGCCTACATCTCGTACTCGTCGGAGGAGAACTACAGCCTGTACGTCGCCGCCCTCGACGACAGCTACACGAACGTCACGCACACGACCGATCGCGACACCCTCGACGTCAACCAGTACTCCGAGGACGGCCGCTACCCCTACGTCTTCGCCGACGGGACCCCCGAGGCGCCGGAGCGCGGCGCCGACTTCCAGATCGTCAAGGAGTGCGGCCACCTCGAGGCGCCCGCGATCTTCGAGCGCGACGGCACATACAGCGTCGTCACCTCGGGCGCGACCGGTTGGGCACCCAACCCGCAGACGTACTACACGACGAAGAACCTGATGGGCACGTGGATCCGCGGGGTCGAGAAGGACGACGCGAACGAGAACACGTCCTACAGCAGCATCCCCGACGGGGGCGACGGCCTGCTCTCGATCGGCGACGTGCGCCGCTCGACGTTCGGCTCGCAGACCACGAACGTCTTCGAGCTCGAGCCGGGCAAGTTGGTCTACATGGGCGACCGCTGGAACGAGGGCAAGTCCGACTCGACGTACGTCTGGCTCCCGCTCACCGTGGGCGAGAACGGACGCCTCGAGATGCACAACCCCGCCGCCGAAGACCCCGCGCGCTACGGCAAGGGATGGGACGCCTCGTACTGGGACGACAAGGGCTTCGGCCACGGCACCTGGCGCGCCGTGACCACCGGCCTGCCCGAGACCGTCCGCCGCGGCGCCTCCCCGCAGCTGCCCACCAGCGTCCCCGTCGACACCTCCGCCGGCACCGCCCCGGTCGCTGTCACGTGGTCGACGATCGACACGAGCGTGCTCGGCCCGCAGACGGTCACCGGCACCCTCGCCGCCGACGCGTCCTTCACCGCCGGACGCTCGTTCCAGCGCACGATCACGGTCGCCGAGCCCGGCATCGCCGACATCGCCCCCGAGGCGACGGTGACCGCATCGAGCCGCTCCGACCTGGTCGCCGCCCTCACCGACGGCAACCCCACGGCCAAGGGCTGGGACGACTGGACCGGAAACGGGTACCCGCGCGACAGCTGGCTGCAGTTCGACTGGGGCACGGACCGCACGTTCGACTCGATCGTCGTGCACACCTACAAGGACGGGGCGACGGCGACCTGGCCCTCTCGCATCCAGGTTCAGTACCGCGACGCCTCGGGCGCGTGGAAGGACACCGCGGTCGAGGCGACCCTCGCTCAGGATGCCAGCACCCCGGCGCCCACGGCCGTGATCGACGCCCGCACGCTTCCGGCGGCCAGCGCTCTGCGGCTGCGCCTGACGAGCCAGGCGAACACGTGGCAGTCGATCTCGGAGGTCGACGTGTGGGGCAACGCCTCGGCCGTGAACGTGTGCCGTGGCGGTGACGCCGCGGTGTCGGCATCCTTCCACCAGACGAAGTGGGCCACGATGCCCGCCTCCAACGCGTGCGACGGCCGGCTCGGCACGGCGTGGTCGACCTGGACCGACGCGGGCTTCAAGGATTCCGCGACCTTCACGATGGAGACGTTCGAGATCCACCGTCTGAACGAGGTGCGCTTCACGAACCTCGAGGGCTCCATCGCGGGCGTCTCGCTCGAGTACCGGGGTGGTCGCGAGAACGAGTGGAAGCCGCTTCCCCTCACGGGTGACGCGCCCACGGTGACGAACGGCGTCGAGACGACGTTGTCGTTCCCGAAAATCCTCGCAACGGGCCTGCGCCTCACCTTCGCGACCCCCGGGTCGTACCTGAAGATCCCCGAGATCTTCGTGCCCGAGGCCGGCGGGATCGTGCACATCGACCCGGTTGCGAAGACGACCCCGAACGCGTCGGGCTGGTACACCGCCGCTCCCGTCTCGGTGTCGTTGTACCACGACGGCAACAGCAGCGACGTCGTCGTGCAACAACGCGTCGACGGTGGAGCGTGGAGCGAGGACCTCGACGTCACGATCACCACCGACGGCGACCACCTCATCGACTACCGCGCGCTGTGGAACGGCGCCGAGGTGCCCGAGGTCGCCGGCTCGCTGCCCATCCGCATCGACACCGTCGCCCCGACCACCGAGGCCGCGGTCGCGAAGCCCTCGACCCTCCTGCGTCTGATGCAGCCGGCCGCGGTGTTCCAGGCCCTGGCCCCGGCCGAGGCCACGGTGGAGTTCACGGCGACGGATGCCACGTCGGGCGTCGCCTCGACCCAGTACTCGCTCGACGGCGGGACGACGTGGCTGACCGGCTCGAGCGCGACGCTCGCCGGCGCCGGCGACCACCTCCTGCAGTTCCGCTCGACCGACGTGGCCGGCAACGTCGAGCAGACGCGGTCCGCGACCGTCACGGTGGTGGCCGGCGCGGCCCCGGGCGACGGTTCCGGGACGGGCACGGGCACGGGCAACGGCTCCGGTGCGGGCAACGGCTCCGGCACGGGCACGAGCACCTCCGGCGCTCCGGCCGGAACGATCGGCGGGGCGGGGAGCTCGAGCGGCGGAACGGCCACCGGCACCGGTCTCGCCGTCACGGGCTCCGAGATGCCCGTGGCCCTCGGCATCCTGGCCCTGGTCCTCGGCGGTCTCGGCGCGGGCCTGCTCCTCCTGCGCCGCCGCCGGGCCTGACGGGGCCGACGCGTCTGCCGTGAGCACAACGGCGGGGGATCCCGACGACACGCCGCGCCCGGCGCTGGTCGCACGGCGTGTCGTCCGCGAGCTCCGCGGTTGTGCTCGGACACCGGTCGACGCGACCCGCAACCCGCGCGCGGGAAGGAAGAATGGATGCCATGCGCGCGATGATCATGGATGCCCTGGCCGACGCCCTCGAGGTGCGCGAGGTCGAGGCGCCGTCGGCTCCCGCTGGCGGGGTCGTGGTCGAGGTGCACGCGACCGGCCTCTGCAAGAGCGACTGGCACGCGTGGGTCGGGCACGACGACGTCGCCCTCCCCCACGTTCCGGGGCACGAGCTGGCGGGCGTCATCGTCGAGGTCGGCGAGGGCGTTCAGCGCTGGAGCGTCGGCGATCGCGTCACCGTGCCGTTCGTCATGGGGTGCGGGGCGTGCGAGTGGTGCGTCGGCGGCAACGCCCAGGTGTGCCCCGACCAGCAGCAGCCCGGCTTCACGCAGTGGGGCAGCTTCGCCGAGCGCGTCGTGCTGCGCGCGGCCGACACCAACGTCGTGCGCATTCCCGATGACGTCTCGTTCGAGGCCGCCGCCGCCCTGGGCTGCCGCTTCGCCACCGCGTACCGCGCCCTCACGGGCCGGGCGCGGGCGGCGGCCGGCGAGTGGATTACCGTGGTCGGTGCCGGCGGGGTCGGCCTCAGCGCCGTGATGATCGGGGCGGCCCTCGGCGCCCGCGTGATCGCGGTCGACCGCACCCCCGCCGCGCTCGAGGCCGCGAAGCGCCTGGGGGCCGAGCGCACCCTCGTCGCCGACGGGTCCGACATCGCCGCGGCCGTGCACGAGATCACCGGCGGCGGCAGCCACGTCTCGGTCGACGCGGTCGGCAGCGCCCAGACGGCGCGCGACGCCGTGCTGAGCCTGCGCCGCCGCGGCCGGCACGTGCAGATCGGCCTGCTGCCCACCGCCGACGGGATGACCGCCATGCCCATGGCGCGCGTGATCGCATGGGAGCTCGACCTGCTCGGCAGCCACGGCATGGCCGCGGTGGACTACCCCGAGATGCTGTCGCTCATCGAGAGCGGTGCCCTGCGCCCGCAGGAGCTCATCGAGCGGATCGTCGGGCTCGGCGAGGCGGCCGAGCTGCTTCCCGCGATGGACTCCGCGTCCCCCGCGGGCATGACCATGATCGACCCGCGGCGCTGAGCGCCCGCCGGCTCAGGCGCGGGGTGCGGCGGGGCCGTCGTCGGTGCGCGGAGCCTCGGGCGGGGTCGCGGCGTCGGGAGCCGTGGCATCCGGTGCATCCTTCGGAAGGAGCAGCGGACGCTCGACCGACTTCGTGACGGTGGTGGGGTCGACCACCAGCAGCAGCAGAGCGAGCGAGACGAGCGTGACGATGAAGGTCGCACCGGCCGCGACCAGCCCCACGATGAGCGCGCGCTGGATCTCGTCGGCGGGACGCGTCTGGAAGAAGCCCATCGACATGAGCGTGACGAATCCGGCGAACAGGGCGGCGATGAAGGCCAGACCCAGAAGCTGAACGGGCTTCATCAGGTCGCGGCGGGTGGTGGGCTTGTCGTCGGTCATGACGCGGCCTCCTCGGAGGGTACGGCCGGAACGGGCTCGGGGCGGCGCGGGGAGAATCCCGCGATCGCGAGGAACACGGCGACGACCGCCGCGTACCCGCCGAAGAGTCCCACGGCGATGGTGATGCCGGTCAGCGTGAATGAACCCGCCCCGGCGATGCTGTAGTCGAGCGCGTACTGCTGGATCGGGAGCATGAGCACGACCCCGAGCACGATACTCAGGATGCCGATGAGCACGCCGTCGCGCGCGCCCGCGGCCCCGACCGTCTTTCGCTGGCGCAGAGCGCCGACCAGCTCGATGACGCCCGAGACGAGCGCCCAGGCGATGACGACGCCGAAGAAGACGCCGGTCGTGCGCCAGCTGCCGACGCTGCCGACCAGGCCCGCCACGATCGAGACGACCGCGAGCAGGGCCGGGATCACACGCTCACCGCGCGGGAAGACGAGCCACACGGACAGCGCGAACACGAGCCCCGTCGCCAGGGCGAATCCGCTGAACACGCCGAGCCCGAGGGGGGCGGAGTGGTCGGACGAGAAGGTGACCATGACGGCGGCGAGCGCGGCGAAAAGGGCGCGCGCGAGCTGCACGTGGCGCACGTCGAAGGCGCGCTCGGAAGAAGGAGTGGTCACGGAGGGTCCCGGAGAGACGGTGTCGATGGCATCCAGTCTATTCCTCGGCACCTGAGCGGACCTCGTGGACGCTCGACGTCGAGACGCTTGCAGGCCCGTCGTCACACCGCTCGCGCGGGCGCGGGGTGCCGGACGGGAGCGGGCGGGCGCAGCATGGCCACGGGAGAAGCCCCGCGGATGCCGTGGATCGGCGCGATCTCTTCGAAACCGAGGCGACCGTAGAGGCGGCGATTGGCGGGGGTCGACGACTCGAGGTACGCGGCCGTGCGTGTGACGTCGAGCGTCTCGAGCCGGGAGCGCAGGAGCGCCCCGCCCACGCCGAGCCCTCGCGCGGCGGGCGAGACGCCGATCTGCGCGAGGTACCAGTGCGGGGAGCGCGGGCGGTGACGCGCCAACCGCGACGACAGGGCCGCCGCGCGGACGATGCCGATGGGGCCGAGGGCCGAAAGGTAATCGGGGAGCTGACGCCAGGGGAGGGATGCCGTGCCGGGGCCCTCCCACGCGGCCACCCCGAGGATCTCGTCGTCGCCGGCGCGACGGGCGAGGTCGACGCTGCCGGTCTCGAAGGCGGCACCGCTGAGCATCGCGACGAAGAGGGTCGTGAGGCGCTCGACGCGACGACCGCCGGGCAGGATCGCGGCCATGACGGGATCGTCGCGGAAGGCGTCGGCGAGCACGGCCGCGGCGGCGGGGAGATCGGCCTCGCGAGCGGGGGTGACGTGCAGGTCGGTCATGTCGTCCTCCAATTGGTCCGAGTGGATACTTTCAGTATGCGAGACTCGACCGGCCCGATCGCTTGGAGAACGCCGTGAACCCCGAGTCGCCCACCCGTGACTACCTGCCCCTCGAGGAGCGCCGGGAACGGCTGCTCGACGCCGCGCTCGCGGTGGTCGCGGACGCGGGCGCCTCGGCGCTGAGCCTTCGACGGGTCGCCGAGCGCGCGGGCGTCGCCCATCGCGTGGTCACCTACGCCTTCGGGTCGAAGCAGGCTCTCGTCGAGGCAGTGCTCCACCGCGCGTCGCAGCGCGCCCTCGACGCGGTCTGGACGGGCGATCTCCCCCTCGACGACTTCGCCGAGGCGGTGCGCCTCTCCCTGCACGGACTCGCGCGCGACCTGCGCCGCCACGAGAGCGAATACCGCGTGGTGAGCGAGCTCACGGCATCCGCTCGGGCTCATCCCGATCTCCGCGGGGCGGCGCAGAGCGAGATCGCAGCGAGCGTCCGGGCGATCGCCGCGAGCATCGAGCGCTGGTCGGCCGCGACCGGTCGCACCCTGAACACCCCGACCCCGGTGGTCGCCGCGGCCCTGCGCGCGAGCGTCGACGGGCTGGTCGAGTGGTGGTTGAGCAGTCGAGACGATCGGGCGCTCGATGACGTCGTCGAGGTGCTGGCCTTCGCGTTCGCCGGGCGGGAGGCCGGGCAGGGCGGCGTCCATCACTCGACGAGCTGACGCTCCTTCTCGGCCAGCGTGCGCTCAACGGCCGCGGCCACGCGCGCGTCCTCCGCCTGCTGCGCGCGTCGACGGCGCTCGCGCAGCAGCCGAGGCCCGAAGACCACTCCCGCCACGATCAGCGCGACCAGCAGCAGCAGCGGCCAGGGGATGGCCCACCCGAAAGTCGAGACGTCGACCGGGTCGAGCGTCGAGATCGAGCCCGCGGCATCGGTGACGACCGGGGTCGCCGACACCGACGCGATCAGCATGCCCATCGCGGCCACCGCGGGAACGCGCACGTCGCGCTCCCAGCTCTCGCCGGGCAGGAGCGTGGGAGCGGCGTCGCCCGGCGTGGCCTCGAGGCGCGCGAGACCGAAGGGACCGGTGACGGCGTCGGTCTCGTCGGCGGCGAGCGAGACATTGCCGGTGTTGTGCAGGCGGTAGTGCACGGTGGCGTCGCCGAAGAGGAACGGGACGAAACCGCCGTCCCACCCGACGCGCAGGTCGTCGACGGCGAGCGCCGGGGCGAGGTCTCCCCCGACGCGGATGCCGGTGCGGATGCCCAGGCGGCGATCGACGTTGACGTTCGCCGAGGCGTCGGCGACCGTGAGCGAGGTCACGACCCCGCCCGCGTAGTCGCCGGGGGTGGCGTTCTGGGGCACGTCGACCGCGAAGGGCACCTCGACGGTCTGTCCCGCGGGCACGGTGACGTGACGCTGCGGCACGGTGACCCACGCGCCGACGCCGACCGGCTGCTCACTCGCGACCCGCAGGTCGAGGGCGCCGGTCGAGGTCGTGTAGCCGTCGGCGGCGTACACGTCGAGCTCGACGGCCTCGGCTCCGCGATTGGCGACGACGAGGGCGTCGTCGAGGTGGGCGCCCGGGTTGAGGGTGTAGCTGTAGTTCGTGCGGTCGGCGCCGAGGGAGTTCGAGGCGGTGCGCACGGTCCAGGTCACGTCGTCGGTCGCGGCCAGGGCGGGGCTCGCGCTGAACGCCGCGCCCCCGATCACCGCGGTGGCGAGAGCGAAGGCGGCGACGCGCGGGAGGGAGGTCGGTCGAGTCATGAGGGGGGTCCTTCGGGAGAGGCACCGGCGGGGAAGGGCACTCCCCGCCGGTGCTGTCGCTGGTCAGCCGGCCAGCGCGGTGAGGGTCAGGGTCGCGCGGTAGCTTCCCTTGTCGATGGTGTTGGGGATCTTCAGGTCGAGGTCGGCGCCGACGACTCCGGCGCTGCGGTCATGACCGGTCGGGGCCGAGCCGAGCAGACGCGAGACCGACAGACCGTCGCCCCCGTCGTACCCGGAGTTCACCGCGGCACCCGCGACGGCTCCGGCACCCGGGGTGACGACCTTGGGCGACCATCCGAGGAAAGAGCCCTTGAACGTCTTGCCGTCGTCGACGAAGTCGCCCACCGACGCCGAGACCGACCACGGCGACTTGCTCGCGCGAGTGTCGGTCACGGTGATCGGGTTGATCTGACCGGTGGCCTCGAAGTACTGCAGGTTCTTCTCCTCGGCGGTACCGAGGTCGACCAGGCCGTTGTGACCGTTGATGGTCCAGCCGAACTCACCCGGGGCGCCGGTGGGGACGTCGACCTGGATGTCCTGACCGTCACCGTGGTTGGGGTGGATGGTGACCTCGTCCTGGATGGTTCCGACCGCCTCGGCGGGCTTCTTGCCGTCCTCGGGGCCGCACCACAGCACCTTCTTCAGCTCGACCGCCGCGTTGGGGGCGTCGCAGGTTCCGGAGCGGATGTTCTGGACGACGAGCTGGTCCTTCTTCACCTGCACCTTGACGTACGAGCGCACGTGCTCCTGGTTCTGCACGGAGTTGTACCAGTAGTTCGCCGGGTTCAGCGGGTCGGCGCCGTTGCCGGCACCGCTCGTTCCGCTGTTGTCGGGCGTGGTGATGTCGTAGTACTTCGAGCCGGATGCCGAGTTCGCGGTGACGTAGACCACACCACCGGGTCCTTCGAAGACCTCGTCCTGACCGGGCTTCTCGTCGGCGTTCGCCTTGGCGCCGTTCTTGATCTCGTACGAGCGCGAGTAGCTGTGGTCGTGGCCCTGGAGCACCAGGTCGACGCCGAGCTTCGAGAACGCCGTCGGGAAGTCGGTTCGTCGGATCTTGTTGTCGGCGTCCTTGGCGTGATCGGCCGGCGAGTAGATCGCGTGGTGGTACACGAGCACCGTGTACTTGGCATCCGCTCCGTGCTTGTTGACGACGTCGGTCACGTACGAGATGTGCGCGTCGTCACCGCCGCCGCCCTGCGAGGTGGCGTAGCTGTTGCTGTTCAGGTCGATGTACAGCACGTCCTTGTACATGAACCAGTAGTCGCCGCCCGACTCGGTGCCGATGCTGGTGGATCCCTTGCGGTAGTACGCGCCGGAGCGGTCGGTGTTGGGGGTGTACAGGTGCTGCTCGTACGCCTTGCCGCCCACGTCGTGGTTACCGATCGTCGCGACCCAGGGGTACTGGCGCAGCTGGTCGGGGGCGAGGAACGAGTCCCAATGCGTTTCGGTGTTCGCCGTCTCGACCTGGTCGCCGCCCGAGACGAGGAGCTCGGCGTTGGGGTTGGCGCCCACCGCGACGTTCATCGTGTCCTGCCAGCCCGCCTGGTCCTTCGCGAGGTTGCCGGACGAGCCGATCTGGGGGTCGCCGAAGAAGAGGAAGTCGTAGTCGCCCTCGAACGACTGCGTCTTGAACGCGTACGTGTTCGACCAGTTGCCGTCGGAGCCGACGCGGTACGAGTACGCGGTGTTCTCGGCGAGGCCGGTGACGGTCGCGTGACGGTTGAAGCCGCCACTCGAGGTGATGTTCGCGGTCCCGGATGCCGAGAAGGTCGTCGCCGACGCCGGGAACTGGCCGCCCGTCAGCGCCGAGGTGGGAGCGAGCTGGACCGTCTGGGCGGTGTCGGCCGAGGAGTACCACGTCACGATGCGCTGCGACTGGTCGGCTCCGACGCCGAGGATGATGCCGGTGTAGCTGGCCGTGGTGTCGGCCATCGCCGCCGGGACGCTCGCCACGCCCGTGAGGACGAGGGAGGCGCCGACCGCGGCGGTTGCGATCCACGAGACACGGCGACGCGTGCGCGTCCCGTGCGACGTCGATGCGGTGAGGAACATGGCTGTCCGTTTCTTTCGAGGGGGTCTCAGGTGCGCGCTCACCGATGGCGAGCGCAGTCCACGCTCCGCCCGCCGGATGACGTCGGGGTGAATTGTTGACTCAGCACACGTATCGGCTGCGCCAACTCCCGTCACTCGATGCCCAGGATGCGCTGCACGAACCAGACGAGACCGGCGACGGTGACCACCACCGCGATGGCCGCGCTGACCCACATGCCCACGCGCGGAGCCCGGCGACGAAGCAGCACGAGCAGGGGGAAGACGATCACGATGATGCCGATCTGCACGGCCTCGATGCCCACGTTGAACACGAGCAGCGACCACAGCAGCGTCCACGACCAGGGCTCGTCGATGCCGAGCGCCGAGGCGAAGCCGAGACCGTGCACAAGGCCGAAGACGAACACCACCGCCACGCGCAACCAGCCGGCGCGATCGAGGCGGAGGAAGCCGTGCGCCTGCGAGAGGTCCTGATCGGCTTGATCACGGCGGAACAGGCGCCACAGGTACCAGGCCGCGACGACCGCGATCGAGAGGGCGATGGTCGGCTCGACCACCTCGGGGGGTGCGACGATCACCCCGGTCGCGGCGAGGATGAAGGTCACGGAGTGCGCGAGCGTGAACGTCGTCGCCGCGATCACGATCTCGCGCAGACGCCTCGATCCGACGATCAGCGCGAGCAGGAACAGGATGTGGTCGATCCCGGTGAGCAGGTGCTCGGCGCCGAGGCGGAAGAACTCCCAGAAGCGCTCGAGCGTGGTCTGAGCGGTCGTGAACGACGGGTGCTCGGCATCCAGGACCGTGCTCCCCTCGTGCAGGTCGAGGCTGTACGTGAGGATCGTCTTGGTGTCGGTGACGAAGCCCTCCGCATCGGGGAAGAGGGATGCCGTGACCTCGTGGCCGTTCTCCGACGGCGGGCAGGTGTCCTCGAGCGTGACGACGGCGTAGGGCACGCCGTCCTGCTGCGTCATCGTGATGTCGTCGTCCATGCGCGGGGTGCACGCGTCTCCCGCGGCCGTGATCCGGAAGCGCTCGGTGACGTAGCGGGCGATCGTGTCGCGGTGCGCGGTCAGCACCGCCGCCTGCGCGGTGGCGTCCCCGTCCTGGAAAGCGGCCATTCCGGCGCGGTAGAGCGGGTCGTCCTGCTCGGCGTCGGCGGCCGAGACGACGAGCAGGTCGTATTCGAGCTGCAGCTCGGCGCGGACGACTCCGGTCCCGCCGCTCTCGAGCTTCGCGTAGATGACCGACAGGATGCCGTGGGCCGAGGCCGGCGCCGCGAGCGACAGCAGGGCCGCGATCCCGGCGGCGACGAAGAGGACGCGCGAGAGGACGCGTCGAACAGAGACAGACATGTGCACCTTTCCGGAGAGAGATGGTGCGCTCCGGTCGTGAACGGTTGCCCGCGGTGGGGCGAACGGAAACGAAACGTGCGGGCGTCGTTCTCCTGCGGGCCACCTGCACCGTCCAGGGTGAGGGGGTGAAGCGAAGGGTCCTGGCCGCGGTGGCGGCGACGGCGGTGGCGGCGGTGCTGGCCGGATGCGCGAGCGACGAGGGCTGGTCGGCCATGCGGCCCGCACCCGCGGCTGTCGGTACCCCGGCCCCGGGCTTCGCTCCCGCCACGGCCCCGGCGCCCGAGTCGACGCTCGCGCCCGCCCCCGGATCGTGGAGTGGCGTGAGCGCCCCCGCCGGCTACCGCGTGGTGCTGCTGACCGTGGGCGATGACGCCCCGACGGCGACGCTCGTGGCCGCCGTGCAGGACTGGGCCGCCGAGACGCACGCCGACCTGCGCGTCGTGCACGCCGACGACGACATGATCGACGGCGCCGTGCGCGCGATGGAGCTCAACCCCGACCTCATCATCAGCGCGGGCGACGCGCTCGTCGATCCGCTCGCCACGGTCACGGCGAACCACCTCGACCGGCAGTTCCTCATCGTGGGCGCCGAGCTCGCCGAGCCGACCGAGAACGTCACCGCCGCCGACTGGACCGGTGCCGCCTACCGCGGGGAGGGCCTCGGCACCGCCGCCGCCTATGACCCGGCGACGTTCACGCCCGAGCGTGCGGGGGCGGCGGTGCGGGCGGGGGTCGCGGCGGTGCTCACGGGGCTGCGCGGCGTCGTGCTCTGGATCGACTGAGCGCTCAGGCCCCGCTCTGGCGTTCGCGCTCTGCGGCACACGTTCAGGAATCCTCACAACCTCCGTCGCCGGCGCCTTGTTCGGGCTGAGGTTGCGCGAATCGCTGAGATCGGGTGCGTCGCGGCTGCGAGTCGAACCCCCGCTGCGGGCGTAGCCGTGAGCATAGGCTCAGGGATTCTCACAACCTCAGTCGCCGGCGCCTTGTTCGGGCTGAGGTTGCGCGAATCGCTGAGATCGGGTGCGTCGCGGCTGCGAGTCGGACCCCCGCTGCGGGCGTAGCCGTGAGCACAGGCTCAGGGATTCTCACAACCTCAGTCGCCGGCGCCTTGTTCGGGCTGAGGTTGCGCGAATCGCTGAGATCGGGTGCGTCGCGGCTGCGAGTCGAACCCCCGCTGCGGGCATGGCCGTGAGCACAGGCTCAGGGATTCTCACAACCTCCGTTGCCGGGGCCCGATTCGGGCTGAGGTTGCGCGAATTACCGAGCCTGGGGGCGTGGATGCCGCGCGTCCCGGGCCTCAGGCGCGGCGCCGCCGCGCGGCTTGCACCGTCGCGCCGATCGCCACGGCCGCGACGGCCAGAGCCGCACCCCACAGCGCGACCTCGGCCCCCGTGGCGGGGAGCGTGCCGGGGCGGGGGGTCGTGGCATCCGGGACCGAGCTCGAGACGGGCGTCGCCGTCGGAGTGGTCGGGGCGCCCGTGCGCGCGGGCACCTGCACCTGGATGACCATCGAGTCGTCGCTCGGCGCGGCACCGTCCGCGGCCAGGGGGAGCCAGACGGCGGATGCCACGAGCACCGCCGCCGTCGCCTTGAGGGGGATCACGGTGCCCAGTGTGGCGGCCGCGGGTGAGCGCGGGGCGACCGGAGAGTGAACGACAGATCGATCCCGAGGACGACACGGATCCTCCCGGGGGCGGACGACCGCGCGGTGCGCGATCGCTGGGATGGAGTCATGACCTCCTCCCCCGTCCTCACCGCCTCCGGCCTCGTCAAGCAGTACGGCGACCTGCGCGCCCTCGACGGCGTCTCGCTCACGATCCGCGCCGGTGAGTCCGTCGCCGTGATGGGCGCCTCGGGCTCGGGCAAGACGACGCTGCTGCACTGCCTCGCGGCCGTCATCGCCCCCGATGCGGGCTCGATCGTGCTCAGCGCGCCCGGAGCCGCACCCCGCGAACTCGTCGGGTTGAACGAGAGCGAGCGCTCCCGGGTGCGCCGCGAAGCGCTCGGCTTCGTCTTCCAGGAGCACCTGCTGCTGCCCGAACTCACCGCCGTCGAGAACGCGGCGCTCCCCCTGCTGCTGAAGGGCCTCCGCCGACAGGATGCCGAGCGCCACGCGGCCGTCTGGCTCGCCGCCCTCGGGCTCGCGGGCCTCGAGCACCGCCGCATCGGTCAGCTCTCGGGCGGGCAGGCGCAGCGCGTCGCGATCGCCCGCGCGCAGGTGACGGGCGCTCCCGTCGTGTTCGCCGACGAGCCCACCGGCGCCCTCGACTCGACGACTTCGTCGGAGGTGCTCGACGCCCTCCTGCTCGCCACCACCGGCCAGGGCCGGACCCTCGTCATGGTCACGCACGATGCCGACGTCGCCCGCCGCTGCTCACGGATCGTGCGGGTGCGCGACGGACGGATCGTGGGGGATTCGGCTCAGGATGCCGACGAGCCGGCGTCACCGGTCGGCTCCGCGCCGGCGCCGGTCGCGGACTCCGCGCCCCGGTCCCCCGCGGTCCGACCGACCGCATCCCCGGCCTGGCCGGCCCCCGCGTCGGCCCCGGGGGTTGGCCCCGTCCCCGCCTCTGCGGCCGCCCCGGCCCCGGGCCAGGCCTCGACCTCGACCTCGACCTCGACCTCGACCTCGACCTCGACGGAGGCGACCCGATGAGCACCGTCCTCCCCCTCGCCCGCCTGCTCTCGCGTCCCGCTCGCCAGGGCCGTGCGGCGGTCGCCCTCCCCGTCGTCGCGTTCGCCGTCACCACCGCCCTGCTGCTCGTCGTCGCCGGTGGCGCGCGCATGTTCCTCGTGGACCCGCGAGCCGGAGCCGAGAACGGGCTCTACGGCATCCTGGCCGTGCTCGCCCTCGTGCTGCTCGCCGTGCCGCTGGTCACCCTCGGTGCCGCCGCCGCGCGCTTGACGAGCCGCCGCCGCAACGACCGGCTCGCCACCCTTCGACTGCTCGGCGCGAGCACGCGCGAGCTGTGGTCGCTGACCGTGCTCGAGGCGACCGTGATCGCTGCCGCGGGTGCAGTCGTGGGCCTCGCGCTCTATGCCGCACTGCTCCCCGCCGTGGGGCTCCTGCCGTTCTTCGGCGGGCCGGTCGGCGTGGGAGCCGTGGTCGTGGATCCGCTGCTGGGCGCCGGGGTGCTGGCATCCGTGGTGCTCGTCGGTGCGATCAGCGCGGCCGCGAGCCTTCGCTCGGTCGCCGTGACCCCGCTCGGCGTGCGCACCCGCAGCGAGGCGCCGACGAAGAGGACCGCGGCGTTCGTCGTGGGTGCGGTGCTCATCGTCGGTGTCGTGGCGCTCACGTCGAACCTGGGCGCACTGGGCCAGTTGCTCGGACCCGCCATCACCCTCGCGGTGCTGCTCGCCCTCTTCGCGGGGGCGCTCGGCCTGCTCAACCTCATCGGCGCCCCCATCGTCGCCGCCCGCGGACGCGCGATGGCTCGTCATGCCCGCACGGCCGCCCAGCTCGTCGCCGGTCGCGAGCTCGCCGCCCACGCCGGGCCCGCGTGGCGCCGGGTGTCGGGCATGGCGCTCGTGTCGTTCATCGCCGTCGTCGCCGGCTGCGGTCTCGCGATCGCCGATGTCGCGGGCGACGCGGGACCCCTCATGGCCGACATCCGCACGGGCGTGCTCGTGACCCTCGGGGTCGCGTTCGTGCTGCTCGCGTGCGCGGTGGGGGTGACGCAGGCGGCGTCGGTGCTCGAGGAGCGCGAGCTGATCGTGGGCCTGGATCGCCTCGGCATCCCGGATGCCGAACTCCGCCGCGCCCGCCGCATCACCGTCATGGTGCCGCTGCGGTGGGCTGCCGTGGGAGGCGCCGTTCTCGGCATGCTGCTCGCGTTCCCCGTGGTCGGCATCAGCCTCGTCGTCGCGCCGCTGTCGGTGCTGACGATCGCGTTGACCTTCGCCGCGGGCTTCGCGCTGGTGGCCGCGGCCCTGGCCTCGACCCGGCCGATCGTGTCCACCCTCCGCCGCGGCGTGCTCTGACCCGGCCCTCTCGCGTGAGTGTCCACGACACCCGGACGATTTCGCGAGACGTCCGGGTGTTCTGGACACTCGACGCGCTCAGGCTGGCCGCGCGCGAGTGATACCGTGCCCCAGTGATCCCGGATGCCACTCCCCCGCGCCGCATCCACGTCTCGGCCGCGGTCATCACCGACGCCGACGGCCGCCTGCTGCTCGTGCGCAAGGCCGGCACGACGGCGTTCATGCAACCCGGCGGCAAGCCCGAGGCCGGGGAGACCCCCGCCGAGACGCTCGCGCGCGAACTCGCCGAGGAGGTCGGCCTGCGCGTCGACCCCGAGATGCTCGAGCCCCTCGGCTCCTACGCCGCGAGCGCGGCGAACGAACCGGGCTTCGAGGTCGTGGCCGAGGTCTTCCGCGTCGACATCGGCGATCAGGATCCGACCCCGGATGCCGAGATCGCCGAGCTCCGTTGGGTCACCGCCGCCACGGCATCCGGTCTCGAGATCGCCCCTCTCGCCCGCGACTACTTCCTGCCCGCGAGCTGACCCGCCGCGCGGCGGGCCGGAGGCACCGCGGCGTGCCGACAACACACGATCCGCCCCAACGCACACGATGGGGCGCCACGCCTCCGTGCGACCTCGAACCGATCGTGTGATCTCGGCGGCCCAACGGCGGCCTCGAACAGCCGGGTACCCGCGACCTACCAGCTGCCCTTGCTGTAGTCCTTCAGGAAGATGCCGAACAGGTCTTCGCCGGCCTCGCCGCGCACGATCGGGTCGTACACGCGGGCGGCGCCGTCGACGAGGTCGAGCGGGGCGTGGAAGCCCTCCTCGGCGAGGCGCACCTTGGTGAAGTGCGGGCGTTCGTCCGTGATCCAGCCGGTGTCGACGGCGGTCATCAGGATGCCGTCGGCCTCGAACATCTCGCGCGCGCTCGTGCGCGTCAGCATGTTGAGCGCGGCCTTGGCCATGTTGGTGTGCGGGTGGCCGGGGCCCTTGTACCCGCGGCCGAACACGCCCTCCATCGCCGAGACGTTGACGATGTACTTCCGGCGCGCGGGGGATGCGGCCATCGCGGGCCGCAGCCGGCTCACGAGCAGGAACGGCGCGGTCATGTTGGCGAGCTGCACCTCGAGCATCTCGAGGGGCTCGACCTGGTCGACGTGCTGCGTCCAGCTGTTGATGCGGTCCTCGTCGGGCACGAGTCCGCCCGCGTCGATCGCGGTGCCGGCGGCGAGCCGCTCGAGCGACGACGAGCCCGCGGCCATCGCCTCGGCGGTCAGCTCGTCCGCGGTGCGCGCGGCGGAGGCGAGGATCGGGTGCGCCGACACCGACTGCGCGAGCGCGAGCGGGTGCGCGTCGTTGGTGTGACCGAAGGTGACCAGCTCGGGCAGGGGTCCGTCCGGAAGCGGTGCGAGCTCGGCATCCACCAGGGGTTTGTACGCCCCCGGAGACCGCCGAACCGTCTGCGCGGCGTTGTTGATGAGGATGTCGAGAGGACCCTCGGATGCCACGGACTCCGCCAACCCGATCACCTGGGCGGGGTCGCGCAGGTCGATGCCGACGACCTTGAGCCGGTGGATCCAGTCGGCGCTATCGGGCAGCGACGAGAAGCGGCGCACCGCATCGCGCGGGAAGCGCGTGGTGATGGTCGTGTGCGCGCCGTCGCGCAGCAGCCGCAGGGCGATGTACATGCCGATCTTGGCGCGACCGCCGGTGAGCAGGGCGCGCTTGCCGGTGAGGTCGGTGCGGGCGTCGCGCTTCTCGTGGCTCATCGACGCGCAGTCGGGGCAGAGCTGGTGGTAGAACGCATCGACCAGCGTGTAGTCCTGCTTGCAGATGTAGCAGGCGCGGGCCTTGATGAGCTCGCCGGCGAAGGGCATCGAGGTGCGGGCGGCCAGCGGGATGCCGCGGGTCTCATCGTCGATGCGGTCGGCGGCGCCTGTGGCTGTCGCGGCGACGACCGCGCGGTCGGCCTCGGCGATGCGCTGACGCTTCTCTTTGCGCGACTGGCGCTTGACGTCCTTGTAGAGCTTGCCGGTCTGGCGGCGCAGGGCGATGTAGGCGGGGTCGTCGTGGTCGAGCGAGGAGGCCGCGTCGATGACGCGCAGCGCGATCTCGAGCTCGAACGGGTCGATGGTGGTCGACCGCGCGGCATCGCGGTCGGGGCTCAGCAGTGTTTCGGGCACGGGGCAGTGTACCGAGGCCTTGCTGAACGTGCGGTGGGCCGGGCGTGTCGCGGGCCGCCCCTGCCGGGCTCTCGCCCGTCAGCCCCTACCGAGGCCCCGCCCGCCTGGCGCGCGTCGGGGCCCGCCCGCCTGTCGCCCGCCGTCACGAGAACATGGGATGCCACCGGAACAGGGCGATCCGCGCCGAATCGGCCTGTTCTCGTCGCACGGCCTGTTCTCGTCGCACGCGCCACCGCGCGGCCTGTTCTCGTCGCACGCACCACCGCGCAGCCCGGTCTCGCGACCGGCCCACGCCGGGGCCGCCGCACCCCGCCACCCCGCGTCAGCGCTGCCCGGACTCGACCCAGCGCGTGTGGGCCTTCAGCGCGTGCAGCACGGCGAAGCGCACCACGGCATACAGCGCCGCCGCGACGACGACCAGGGCCACGCCCCAGATGAGCAGGATGTAGAAGGCGTGGACTCCGAACATCCCGCGAGCCTAGCGAGCAGGAGCCGAGACAGCCACCGGCGCCGTGCCCCCGACCGCGGCCCCCGTGCCCTCCGACACGTGCCGCGACCGGTCGTGGCGCAGCAGCCACTTCTGCGCCGGGATCTCGACCGCCCGGTGCAGCACCCACGCGATGGCCAGCGCGATGGCGAAGGCGGCGAGCGCGAGCAGCAGAGCGTGCCGCCACGGCAGTTGCGGGTGCCCGTCGGGCCACGACGACGACACCGACGCGATCACGAGCAGGTGCACGAGGTAGAACGCGAACGACACGCGCCCCAGCTCCTGCCAGAGCGGCCGGGCCAGGAACGTCGAGCGTCCGTGCGCATCCGCCGCGGCGAGCGAGGCCACCAGCAGGGCGAAGGATCCGACGGTCGCGGCGAGCCCCGGGTGGATGTCGGTGCCCGGGATCGGGGGCGCCTCCGACAGGGCGTAGCCCGCGACGGCGAGCGGGAGGGTGTAGCGCAGCTTCCACGGCATCCAGGCCCCGCTCTTCATCACCAGCGCGAGGGTGACGCCCAGCACGAACTCGGGCAGGCGGAGAAGAGGGGTGGATGCCGACGACATCGGCACCGGAGAGATCGCGGCGATCTGCGGGGCGAGGGCGACGAGCACGAGGGATGCCACGACCACGACGCCGCGACCGCGCGCCGACAACCGCACGAGGGGGCGGATGAGGAACGGGAAGCTCAGGTAGAAGAACGCCTCGCACACGAGCGACCAGCTCGCGGGGTTGCCGGCCTGCCACCAGTCGGGCACCCAGCCGTTGACGAGGAAGACGTTCGCGACCACGGGTGCGGGTCCGTCGGCGCGGATCTCGGGCACGAGGGTCGCCGCCGCGACCAGAGCGAGTCCCACCCCGACGACGTGCAGGGGGTAGATGCGGGCGAAGCGGTGCCAGTAGAACGACCCGGCGCTCTGGTGCGGCTTGTGTCCCCAGGCGAGCACGAAGCCCGAGAGGATGAAGAAGAGGGTGACGCCGGTCTTGCCGGCTTCGAAGAGGAAGCCCCAGACGGTTCCGGCCGTGCCGCCGAAGTACTCGACCGCCATGAGGTGGTGGCCGAAGATCAGCATCGCCGTCGCCCAGCGCAGCCCCGTGAGCGAGGGCAGGTGACGGGCGGGGTTCGCGGGGCGGGATGCCGCGGGGGCGACGCGAGGGGCGGAAGCCGTCATCGTACTGATGGTCATCGCCTCCGTCTGGTCGCTGGCGTCGGCGCGGGTGACCCGTGCGGGCGCACGAGTCCACACCGACTCGCCAGAAGGTACTCGTCGCGGATCAAGAAACGCCTGAAAGCGTCGGGGGTTGACGCGGGGGCGCTGGCTCCTGTCGCGAAACGGTCGTCCATTATGGACCCCCGCGCACGGCCGCGCCATCGGTCTGCGCCGATGCGGCCCGCTCACTAGCGTTGGCCCCAGCGCGACCAGTGTCGGTCGACCCGTGTCGATCCGTGCCGCCGGTCGCCACCGTGTCCCGAGCACCGCACGAGGGAGTCCCCCTGTCTCAGCCCGCCCCGCAGAGCCACCGGCCCGACGGTCCCATCGTCCTCACCGATGCGACCGCGCTGCCGTCGCTCGGCGGTGCCTTCTCGGGGCGGTACCGTCTGATCGAGCCGCTCGGGTCCGACGTCGAGGGAACCGTGTACCGCGCTCGCGACGACGTGCTCGCGCGCGACGTGGCGGTGAAGATCTTCCCCCTCGACCCGGTCGAGGCCTCGCGCCCGCGGCGCCGGCTCGCGGCGGCGCGCATCCTCACAGCCCTCGACCACCCCTCGCTGGTGACGCTGTACGACGCCCACCTCACGCACGAGGGCCACGGCTACCTCGTCATGGAGTTCATCCCCGGGCCGACCCTGCGCCAGCACCTCGACGCCCACGGAGCCCTCGCCCCCGACTTCGCCGCGGGCCTGCTGCGCGACACCGCCGACGGTCTCGCCGCGATCCACGCGGTCGGCATCGTGCACCAGCACCTCGAGTCGTCGAACGTGCTCCTGCGTCCCGAGCGCGCCGCCTCCCGTCCTTACACCGCCGTCCTCGCCGACTTCGGGGTGACGCAGGTGCTCGGCGCGCGCCCGACTTCCGCGCAGACGCATCCGGATGCCGAATACCTCCCGCCCGAGCGACTGCACGGCGAGCCGGCGACCCCGGCATCCGACATCTACGCCCTGGGGCTGCTGGCCGAGGAGATGCTCACGGCCGACGGGCCGCTCAGCGGCGGAGCGATGCAGGAGCTCGTGCTCGCGCCTCTCGACTACGACCCCGAGGTGCCGAAGGGCTTCGGGTACGGCTGGGAGGTGCTGCTGACCGCGATGACCGACCCCGACCCCGCGGCGCGTCCGACGGCGGCCGAGGTGTCGGATCTCGCGCGCGAGCTCGAGGGGCGGGCGGCTGGCGCGGCGACGGAGAGCGCGGAGGCCACCCCCGCTGTTGCGGATGCGCCCGAGCTCGTGACCGCCCTCCGCGCCGTGCACCAGGCTCGCGCGACCTCGGTCCGTCGCCGCTCTCCGCTGTGGGCGTGGGTCACGCACTACCGCTGAGCGCGGGTCACTCCTCGACCGGCAGCGCGCGCTGGGCCACGAGGCGACGAGCCTCGACCGCGGCGGCGGCGAAGTCGGCATCCGGATCATCCATGATGATCGCCGTGGCGCGGGCGTGCGCGCTGACGACGTCATAAGCAGAGGCCGCGGCGCGTTCGACGGTCGGTTCGGCGCGGAACCCGATCGCGGCGAACGCCCGACTCAGGCTCCGCTGGGTGTCGTGGTCGCCCCGGCCGAACTGGGTCGAGAGCTCCTCGGCGAGGTTCTCGTGCTGGTCGTCGGGAACGAGACCGGATGCCGTCCGCCAGGCCGCCCGGGCCACCTCGGGGTGCCTGTCGCGAAGGACTGCCGGGGTGATGACCGTGAAGGCGACGGGGTCGCCGATCTTCGACAGGGTGTGCAGCGCTTGGCTGCGCGCCTGCGGGATCTCGGACGCCACCTCGGGCAGGAGTGCGGCGACCGTGCGCGCGGGATCGTGCCGCGTGAGGGCCCAGGTCAGCATGTCGCGCACGAAGAAGTCGGTCTCGACCGCGCACCGGGCGACCAGCACGTCGATGTAGCGATCGTCGGGCCGCGTCCCCGCGGCGAGCGCGGCCTGCAGCCGGGCCGAGGCGTCGGAGTGCTCGAGGGCCGCGCGCAGGCGGTCGGCGGGAGTGGGGTCGGTCATGGTGCTCTCCAGCGTTTCACGCCGCGAGGTGGGGTGGGGCGAACGGCGTTCTATGTTCACCGTCGGCGCGCGCGGCCGCGGCCTGACATCCTGGCTGGACCCCCTTCCCCCGCAGACAGGCCCCCGCATGACCGAGATCGCGATCGTGAAGAACCAGGCGGATGCCGGCCGCATCGCCGCCGACCTCATCGTCGAGGTCCTGGGCCGCCGCAGCGACCCGACACTGGGCCTGGCCACCGGATCGACGCCCCTCGCGGTGTGGTCGGCGCTGGCCGAGCGCTCGCTCGACCTCTCGGCCGTGCGCGGCTTCGCGCTCGACGAGTACGTGGGCCTTCCCGCCGGACACCCCGAGAGCTACCGCGCCGTCGTCGACCGTGACATCGTCGCTCCCCTCGGGCTCGACCCCGCTCTCGTGCGGGTGCCCGGCGACGACTACGGCCCGCTGTCCGAGGCCGGCGAGCGCTACGAGACCGCGATCGCCGCCGCCGGCGGCATCGACCTGCAGATCCTCGGCATCGGCCGCACCGGACACATCGGCTTCAACGAGCCGGGGTCCTCGCTCGCCTCGCGCACACGCCTCAAGGCGCTGACTCCCGCCACCCGGGCCGACAACGCGCGCTTCTTCGACAGCGTCGACGATGTGCCCACCCACTGCCTCACGCAGGGCATCGGCACGATCCTCGACGCCGGAGTGCTCGTGCTGCTCGCGTTCGGGGAGGCGAAGGCCCCCGCCGTCGCGGCGGCCGTCGAGGGTCCGCTGACCTCGTCGTGCCCGGCATCCGCGATCCAGCTGCACCGCCGGGCCGTGGTCATCGTCGACGAAGCCGCCGCCGCCCAGCTCGAGCACCGCGACTACTACCGCTTCGCGTGGGACCACCGCGAGATCGCCACGGCATGACCGCCGACCTGCTGCTCACCGGCGCGCGGGTGGTCGATGCACGGCGTGACCTGCCCGACGCGTGGGTGCACGTGCGTGACGGGCTGATCGCCGCGGTGGGCTCGGGAGCACCCCCTCACGCGGAGGAGCGCCTCGACCTCGCCGGGGCGACGCTCACGCCCGGCCTGATCGACCTGCACGTGCACGGCGGCGGCGGGCACGCGTTCGACGACGGGACGGATGCCATCCTCTCCGGCGTCGCCGCCCATCGCCGCCGCGGCACCACGGCCACGCTCGTCAGCCTCGTCTCGTCCCCCCTCGGGGTTCTGCGGCGGCAGCTGTCCAACGTCGAGATCGCACGGCGGTCGGATCCCGGCATCCTGGGCGTCCATCTCGAGGGCCCGTGCCTCTCGCCCGCGCGGCGCGGAGCGCACGACCCCGCAGCGCTCACGGTCCCCGATGAGCGATTCCTCGACCTCGTGCTCTCCGCCGAGCCCGGCCTCATCCGCCAGATCACCCTCGCACCCGAACTTCCCGGGGCGCTCGACGCGATCGAGCGGTGCACGGCCCACGGCATCCGCGTCGCCATCGGGCACACCGAGGCCGATTACGCCCTCACGCGCGAGGCGATCGCCCGCGGTGCGACCCTGCTGACCCACGCCCTCAATGCGATGCCCGCAATCGGCCACCGCCAGCCCGGGCCCGTGCCGGCCGCTCTCGACGACGACCGCGTCACCCTCGAGCTCATCCTCGACGGCGTGCACGTGCATCCCGCCGTCGCCCGCATGCTGCTGACCGCGGCGCCGCACCGGGTGGCTTTGACCACGGATGCCATGGCCGCCGCCGCCCACGTCGATGGCACCTACCGGCTGGGGGAGCTCGACGTCCACGTCGCCGACGGACGCGCGCTGCTCGGCGACGGCGTCACGATCGCGGGTTCCACGCTGACCCTCGACCGCGCGGTGCGTACGGCTGTCGTCTCCCTGGGCCTGAGCGCCTCGGATGCCGTTGGGGCGGCGACCGCGGTGCCCGCTGCGGCGTTGGGCGACTCCACGCGGGGATTGCTCGAGCCCGGAATGCGCGCCGACCTGGTCGCGTGGGACGCCGACTGGCGTGTGCAGCGGGTGTGGCTCAGCCCTTCTTCGTGACCCGCCGCTCCACGAGCTTGCGCGCGACGTCCATGAAGCTCGGCGCGTACTTCGCCCACTCCTGATCGAGCTTGCGCACGTCGATCTTCCCCGTGTGCAGGAGCTCGCAGATTTTCAGCCAGCTCTCCCCCGTCGCCGCCGTCAGGGCACCCGCGACCGCGGCGTTCACGACGATCCCGGCGCCCGGGATGAGCTTGAGGAAGCTCGTCGCGAGCGCCCGGCCCGCGACCTGCACGCCGAACTGCGCGAGAGCGCCCGCCGACAGCATCGTCTTGACCTCGAGGTCGTAAATCGCGGCGATGCGGCCCATCATCGTGAGCTGAATCGGCGCCAGAGTGACCGCATCAGAGACGGGAAGCGGAACCGTCGCCGCTCCCGCGGCCGCTGCGGCCGCCGCGGCGATGATCGGCCGCGCCATCTCCCTCTTCCACGGGAGGTTGAGTCGCTGTGCGATGCGAAAGGCGTCCTTGTCGCGCTCGGGCGCGAGTTCGAGGGTCTGCGTGACAAGGTCACCGAGGCCGTGCCCCTTGCCCTTCCCGTTCTTGTCGCGGGTCGAGGTGAGGATGACCTGCCGATACGGGATGCGCAGCCGCTCGCCGGTGTTCGGATCAATCGGGTCGTTGAGCCACTCGACGAAGGCCTCGAGGTCTTTCGCGACGCCCTGGTGCCCGGTGATCGGGTTCTTGATCCAGTCGACCTTCGTCAGCACGAGGATCACCGGCAGTCCCCGCGCATCGAGCTCACGGATCATGGCGATGTCCGCCGGGGTGAGCCGGTCGTCGGCGGCCCGCACGCAGTACCAGACGACCGATATCTGGTGGTCGCCGGGGTGAGCGGCGATGGCGTCGAGGTGGTTGCGCAGCTGCTGGTCGGGCGGGATGGGCGAGCCGATCTCGAACCCCTCGACGTCCCAGATGCCGAGCGAGTCGTCGCTGTAGAAGTGCACGCCGCGGGTGACCGGCAGCCCGCGCCCGACCTTCGCCCAGTCGCGCCCGAAGACCGCGTTGACCAGCGACGATTTGCCGACGCCCGAGGCGCCGACGATCGCGAGGTTGAACCGCCCGTAGCGCGACTTCGCCTCGGACGTCGCCTGGACGAAGGCCTTGTCGTCGAGGTCGGGTTGCTTCGCGTCTTTCCTGGCCATGGCGCCCCCTCGCTCGTGTATGTCTCCGTCAGTGTCGCATCCGTCGCGCCCGGGCGGCCGAGGCTGGACAGCGGCCGACCGCTCCCCCGCCCTCCGAGATCACACGATCGGGTCGACCGCACCCGTTAGGCCCTCGCGGAACGCGTGATCTCGCGCCGATCGTGTCATCTCGCGGACGACGGCCCGCCGCCCGCTCACGGCTGCCGCCGCTCCCCCACCCACCCGTCGCCGTCCCGCGTGAACACGATCCGGTCATGCAACCGCGACGGGCGCCCCTGCCAGAATTCGATCTCGCGCGGCTCGACCCGATACCCGCCCCAGTGCGGCGGACGCGGCACAACCGCGTCGTCAGCGAACCGCGCCGACACCTCGGCCATTTGCTCCTCGAGAGCGGTTCGGGATGCCACGGCCTCGGACTGGTGGCTCGCCCACGCCGACAGTTGGGAGCCGCGCGGCCGCGACGCGAAATAGGCATCGTCACGCTCGGCGGGCAGGGGCGTGGCCGTGCCGAGCACGATCACCTGACGCTGCAGCGCGTACCAGGGGAACAGGATCGACACCGCCGGGTTCCCGGCCAGCGCCCGGCCCTTCCGCGAATCTCGGTTGGTGAAGAACCACAGGGCGCCGTCGTCGTCGATTCCGCGGAGCAGGACCGTGCGCGAGGTCGGCCGGCCCTCGGCATCCACCGTCGAAACGACCATCGCGTTCGGCTCGGGCTGCTCGGCGGCCTCGTCGAGCCACCGGTGCAGCAGCTCGACCGGCGAGGCGGCGAGCGCGCTGTCGTCGAGCTCGTCGAGCCGGTACTCGAGCCGGTGGGCGAGGGGGTTCTCGGTCATCGCGGGTCCTCCGGTGGGTGGCTGGACCATCAGCGTAGAGCGGCCCGGCGATGACAGAGGCGACGCGCGCAGGGACCAGCGCTGACGGTGCGCGCCCCTCAGAGCCCGGCGATCCCCGCCGATCGCACGACGAAGTAGACGAGGATCGCGACGACAGCCACAACGAGAACGACCGCCGTCCAGAACATCGCGATGCGGAGCCGACGCGTCTGCGCCGACTCACCCGGACGGTTCCACGGAGCGCGCGCCATCAAGGCTTCCTCGAGGTGATGCTCATGCCCCGATCCTGGCGAAGCCCGCCCGCCGGCCACAACCCCGCCGGGCGACACGCCGTCGACCTGCGCGCATGGAATACCGATTGCGCTCTCCGGGTTGGCAAGCCACGGCCCTGTTCCCCCTCGAAAGGACACCCATGAGCCTGTTCGCCCCCACCACCGTCGGAGAGATCGGCGTCCGCAACCGCGTCTCGCTCGCCCCCATGACCCGCCTGCGCGCCGACGCCGACGGAGTCCCCGGTCCGATCGTCGCGAAGTACTACGCGCAGCGCGCCGGCATCGGCCTGCTGGTCACCGAGGGTGTTTTCCCGAGCGACGAGTCGCGCGCGTACCCGGGCCAGCCGGGCATCGTGACCGACGCTCAGGCCGCGGGCTGGGCAAAGGTCGCCGACGCCGTGCACGCCGAGGGCGGCACCGTCTTCATGCAGCTCATGAACGGCGGACGCGTCACGCACCCCGAGATCACCGGAACCGACCGCATCGTCGCCCCCTCGGCGATCGCGATCGACGGCGAGACGCGCCTGGCCGACGGCACGAAGGTCGCCTACGCCACCCCGCACGCTCTCGAGACCGAGGAGCTCGCCATTGTCCGCGACGAGTTCGTCGCCGCTGCCCGCAAGGCGGTCGATGCCGGCTTCGACGGCGTCGAGCTGCACGGTGCCAACGGCTACCTGCTGCACGAGTTCCTCTCGCCCGCATCGAACCAGCGCACCGACGCGTACGGTGGATCGCCCGAGGCCCGCGCCCGCTTCGTCATCGAGGTCGCGCAGGCCGTCGTGGCCGAGGTCGGCGCGACGCGCGTCGGCATCCGCATCTCGCCCGCGCACAACATCCAGGACGTCTGGGAGACCGACGACGCCGAGACCCGCGCCACCTACGAGGCGCTCGTGTCGGGCCTCGCTCCCCTGGGACTTGCGTACCTGAGCGTGCTGCACGCCGACCCCGCCGGCGACCTCATCCAGGACCTCCGCCGCACCTTCGGCGGCACCTTCATCATCAACTCCGGCTTCTCGAGCGTCACCACGCGCGACGAGGCCGTCTCGGTGGTCGAGAAGGACCTCGCCGACCTGGTTGCCGTCGGCCGCCCCGCCATCGCCAACCCCGACCTCGTCACCCGCTGGCAGAAGGGCGCCGACGAGAACGAGGTCGACCAGGCCTCCGTCTACGGCGGCGACGAGCGCGGCTACACGGACTACCCGTTCCTGCAGGGCTGATCAGTCCTGCTGCAAGGGCCCCGCGCGACTCGTTCGCGCGGGGCCCTTTCGCGTTACGCAGGGCCGGTAGCGCTGCACGATCGCCCTCCAGCGGAACTTCTCCGACTTGACGGCGTCGAGCTAACTTCGATTGGCACTTTTGCTTCCCGCCCCGCCCCTCGCCTCCCACCATCAAGTAAGCGGCGATGGTCGAATCGCAGGAATTCAATGAATGAGCGAATCCTGTACCCGCTCCCACTGATAAGCGCACTCTTTTGACACACGGTAGTAGACGGCACGTCCACGACTGGGGGAAAGCTCCGTTCCCCAAGCGCCAGTGAACGGCGCATCTGCGTATTTGCCTCCGAAATGCGCATGAATGTGGCGGTACAGGTGTGTGCGGAAGGCCCTCACCTCAGACACCTCAAGGCCGGTCCATTCGCTCAGCTGACTTACGGCGACCCATTCATCAACGTGGTCCTCGCGAATTATGGCGTCCATGATGGCTCGGTAATTCCCTGCGGTCTTCGTCCGGGAATTTGCGAGCGCAATGATGTCCGCATCATCCCAAAGCGGATAGTCAGGGCGCATCGGCTGGCTGACGGTGCCATCGGCGATGACTCTCGCCAGCTCCTTCTGCACCTTCGGGTGAGCCTTGAGCATCGCAACGAGCTGCGCCACTTGCGCGGCGAAGCGCGCGGGCACCTCAATAGATTGCGTTTCTTCCCCGGCAAATCGACTCATGATCGTCCTCTCCCTGTCTGGTGTACTGCACCATGCTGTGCACCATACACTGCTCCATACCGCCAGTAGGGTCTAGAAGGCGCCGCCGCCCCGTTGGAGACAGTGCCGAGGGTGACCCGAATCCGTTCGAGTGCGGGCGCGACCGTACGGGCAACGTGTAACCCCCACCGGGGCAGCGCGCGATCTTCAACTCGCTGCGGCCCTGCTCCACGCTGCCGCGTAGCCAGCGAAGACGTCAGCGGCCCCGGGAGGCGATCATTCGGCAGGAGAGCGCTTCGGCGACTCAAGCCGGCCGGTATCGCTGCACCCTGGCACCCGCCAGAAAATTCGACTGCTCCACCAGCTCGAGCTTCACCTGATTCTGTATGCCATCGAGCAGACGAGGCCCTCGACCCGCAATCGCCGGATGCACCACGAACGTGAACTCGTCGACGAGCCCCTCCGCCGCGAGCACCGCAGGAAGCTTCACCCCACCGAGCGCGATCCCGCGCCCCGGTTCTTCCTTAAGCCGCCGAACAGCCTCGACCACATCACCCCGCACCAGTTCGGCGTTCCAGTCGACGGCGTCGAGGGTTCCGGATGCCACGACCTTCCGCATCGGATCCATCACTTCCGAGAACGCGACCTCACTGGCATCCATCCAGTCCGGCCACTCCCCCGATTCCGGTCGGCGCCACGCGCCCTCCATCAACTCGTAGGTGACGCGGCCGTAGAGGAGGGTGTCGGAGCGGCGCAGCTCGTCGGTCCAGAACGCCATGGACTCCTCGTCCGGCGGCAGGCCCGCTTCGTGATGCACGCAGCCGGCGAGGGTGACGTTGATGGCGTAGCGGAGGGGCTGGGTCATGCCGGCTGCCAATCCGCTTCTTCTCCCCCAGGCGGCGTCGATGCGCTCGACATGCTCGCGGGCTTCACCATTCCGGCAGTCCTCGTTGCCACTCGTGGTCTTCTCGTAGTCCCACCCGCGGCGAGAGTGCATACTTTCGGTAGATCGAGGGCAGCAGGACCGGCGCGGCCGCCTGGTCGAGCTCGAGCAAATCCCAACGATCTTCGTACCGAACGAACGCGTCCACGCCGACCCTCGATCGGTCGACCGGCGCGTTGCGCTTTCCGATGGCCGCGTCCGGATCGGTCAACCAGTTCATGTGCGCAATCCAAGCTGCTGCGGCTACGTGCATACGTGGAACCACGAAGCTGCGCGGCCTCACGGAATGGTCCAGGGGGACGGCTACCAGGACGAAGAACTCTCGTCCGTGGGCGCTTGGGGCCTGTGATTTGTTCCCCAGCGGCCAGCTGACGCGCCCCGCCTTCTCGCCGCGCGCGGTCTTGACCTGTATTTCGACGAGCCGGCGACTCGCGCCTTCAGCCTTAACGGCCAAGATGTCGGTTCGCTCGAGTCCATCTCGAGTCAATGCGGGAGCCCAACCGCGCCGAGCCAGTTCGGCTGCCGCGTGATGCTCGCCTATGGTCTTTGTCTGCTTCGTGTCGGCCATAGCTGAGGCTAGCGGCAGGGCCTGGCGAGGATCACTACTGAATTCGAGACGTTTCGGTTCATGTTGCCGACTTCGGATTGGCCGCCAGCAGCTCATGCCCGAGCAACCTGAGGAGTGCTGCACGTCTGCCCGCGAGGTGCCCGCTGACAGGTCGGTGTGCCCGTGCTCATCGCACGGAAGTCGGGATCACATTCTCGGTTGATGCGCTTGTCGCTATGCCGGCCGGTGACGCGCCGCGCACACTCCGTAGCGGAGGGGCTGGGTCATGCCGCTAGCTTCCTCGCCGCGGCTCCCCCGCGGAAGAGCCCGCCGCCGCAAACCGCCCCGCCTGCACCGCGAACGCATCCGCCAACTCCTGCGGCCCCACGACCTCCATCGCCACCTCAAACCGCCCGAACGACGCGGCGAGCGCACCCCACGACCACGACCCGACCTCGAGGTTGCAGCGCTCGTCGTCGACGGCGGTAACGACGCCGTCGCCCGCGAAGGGCAGCACGTCCCGCGCCGGCGCGTGCAGCAGCACGGTCCCGCGGCAGGGCCACTCGTTCGTGTCCGATCCCTTGAACCGCGCGGATACGAACGCGTCGACGTCCCCGCCCGGCACGACCCGCGGCACGAACGGAGCCCCGTGCGGCACCCGGGGTCGCACGCGATCCGCCGAGAAGAGCCGCCAGTCCTCGCGCTCGAGATCCCACCCGAGCAGGTACCACCGGCCGTGGGATGCCACGAGGTGATGGGGCTCGATACGTCGAGGCTGAGGTTCTCCCTCGCCCCTCGGCAGGTAGTCGAAGCGGATCGACACACGATCGCGCACCGCCTGCGCGAGCGTCAGCAGCACCTCCAGCGGAACGGCAGCGACCGGCGCTTCCCCGGGACGGCCCACCGTGGTCACCTCCACCGCGTCGAGCCGATGCCGCAGCCGCGATGGCAGCACCTGCCGCATCGTCGCGAGAGCGCGCACCGCCGCCTCACCGATGTCCGCACCCGACGCGGGAGCCGCGCGCAGAGCGATCGCGACCGCGAGCGCCTGATCGTCGTCGAACAACAGCGGCGGCATCTCGGCGCCCGCGTCGAGGCGGTATCCCCCGTCGGGGCCCATCGTCGTCTCGATCCGGTAGCCCATCTCACGGAGGCGATCGATGTCGCGCCGCACTGTGCGATCGCTGACATCCAGCCGCGACGCCAACACCGACCCCGGCCAGTCCCGCCGCGCCTGCAGCAGCGACAGCAGGGTGAGCAATCGCGACGTCGTGGCCATGCATCTGACCGTAGTCGCGGTCTAGGACAGAAACCGACCTATACGGGTGGGAACGTGATCTCACGAGCCGATCCCGGCCATTCATCGAGGAGCAGACATGCCCGTGCAGACCACCACCCACCTGAACTTCCGCGGCGATGTCCGCCAGGCGCTCGAGTTCTACCAGTCCGTCTTCGGCGGCCACCTCGTCGTCAACACCTACGCCGACTTCGGCATGCCGGCCGAGATCCCCGGCGCCGAGAAGGTCGTCTTCGGCCTGGTCGCCGGCGAGAACGGCTTCCGCATCATGGGCTACGACATCCCCGGACGCACCGAGGGCGGCATCGCAGCCCCCGGCGCCACCCACCGCGAGAACAACACCACGGTCACCGACCAGTCGCTGTTCGTCTCGATCAGCACCCCCACCCTCGAGGAGCTCCAGGGCTACTGGGACACCCTGTCGACGGATGCCACGATCGTCGAACCCCTCGCCGCATCGGCGTGGAGCGCCGGCTTCGGCATGCTGACCGACCGCTTCGGCGTGACGTGGAGCGCGTCGGTCGCGGCGGAGTGACGTGTGCGGTCGCGGCGCGCACCCGCTGCGCGTCGCGGCCGTCTACCGGCCTCATTGGGTGCCGACCCCGCGGCGCCGCACCTTCATCGTCAACTCCGGCTTCTCGCGCATGACCACGCGCGACGAGGCCGTCACCGCCGTCGAAGATGGCGTCGCCGACCTGGTCGCCGTCGGTCGCCCCGCGATCGCCAACCCCGACCTCGTCACCCGCTGGCAGAAGGGCGCCGACGAGAACGAGGTAAACCAGGCCACCGTGTACGGCGGCGGCGAGACCGGATACACCGACTACCCGTTCCTCCAGGACTGAGTTCCGGATGCCGGGGCCTCGCGCGACCAGTTCGCGCGGGGCCCTCTCCTATGAGACCGGTCGGTAGCGCTGCATCATCGCGCCCGAGGCGAACGCACGCTGCTCGACGAGCTCGAGGTGGATCTGATCCCGAATGCCGTCGAGCAGCCGTGGTCCGCGCCCCGCGACGACCGGATGCACGACGAAGGTGTACTCATCGATGAGCCCGCGGGCCGCGAGCGTCGCGGGGAGCTTCACGCCGCCCAGCGCGATGCCCTGCCCCGGCCGTTCCTTGAGTCGTCGGACGGCGTCGACGACGTCGCCCCGGATGAGTTCGGCGTTCCAATCGACGGCGGCGAGGGTTCCGGATGCCACGACCTTCCGCATCGGATCCATCACCTCCGAGAACGTGACCTCACTGTCGTCCATCCAGTCGGGCCACTCCCCCGACTCGGGCCGGCGCCACGCACCTTCCATCAGCTCGTAGGTGACGCGGCCGTAGAGGAGTGTGTCGGAGCGGCGGAGTTCGTCGGTCCAGAACGCCATGGATTCCGCGTCGGGCGGCAAGCCGGCCTCGTGGTGGCAGCAGCCGTCGAGGGTGGTGTTGATGGCGTAGCGGAGGGGCTGGGGCATATCAGAATCCTCCCTTGATCGTGGCGGCCTGTCTCCGTTTATGGCCAGTGGTCCGACTGCTCGTGAGAGGACGGGGAGATCCGCCTGAAGTCGAGGTCGGGCACCGCCTCAACGTGGCCCTCCGTCGTCGACGGGACCTCCCTCAGCGTGCCCGTCGCGGCCTTGCATCGGGGCAGATAACAGTTCACCCAAAAGTTGCTCTCGACCAGCGAGCGCCTCTTCATATGCCGTCGCGACTCGCTTCGCGTTGCGCGCTTCGTCAGACGCCGCTCTCTCATCTCCCCGGAGCCATGTACAAGCTTTCTCAAGCAACGCATGCTGCTGCCGAGCAATCTTCGCACCCGAGGATTTCGGATCGATCAATTCGTGTTCATTGATTCGGAGGGAGATCTGTGCCTTGGCATTCAGGCACGCGCGGAGCGATTGACTGCGCTGGCTGGAGAACTTGAGCTCCTCCTGAACCGCCACCAGGGTGAGGACTGAAGTGAGCAGGCCGCGAAGCGCGTCCGCCCCCGATGTCGCGATGGCCTCTTCCAGCGCCTGCGAAAACAGGTTCGGCGCTGGCCTGATAACGCCGTTTGCTCCGATTACCGCGCCCGCGCCCGCCCCGGCCATCCCTGCTCCGGCGCCCGAGAGCGCTGCCAGCGTCGCAAGACCGCCCATCATTCCCCCTGGACCGAAGGCTGCAAGCGTCGAGGTGATTACAGCCGCACCCGCGAGACCGGCCGGGACTGCGGCCGCAAGCCCGATGCCTGTGGCCGCCAATGTAATCACGCCGCCGGCCACGAGCGCGATAGGCATCCAAGACATGCCATGGGCAAGGTAGTCGTCGACCTCCTTGCGAGCTGAGAAGACTGCTTCGACGATGTCCACGTCAGTCGGCTCGGATCTGTTCAGACGGATGAGACTCAAAGTGGAAACGAGCGCCTGTCGACGCTCATCTGTGTCAGGTTTCGTTTCGATGTCGAACGGAGCCGCGGGAGCGCCCGACCCCAGCATGATTGCGAGCGCGATCAGAGTCTCATCCGCCCAAACGCCACGGATCTTCATCTCTGGGCGCTGCAAGAAGTCCGAAGGTTGGAGTGGTGCCACGGACGGGTCTGCCGCGTGCAAGGCTGCCGCGGCCCTCGTGTTGTCAGCCGCGATGACGCTTCGTGCCCGCTCAAACCGGGCGAGCCGATCGAGATCAGCGGGAAGCCGCTTTGCGAGTTCGCGCAGGTAGAGGGACTGTAGCAACGCAAGCTCCAGCCCTCGTGCTGCGTCCGGCGCTTCGCCAATCACGCTGGCCATATCACTGCCCACAACACCCAGTGCGACGGCTGAGGCAACCGCCGCGTGCGCGCAGTAATACTCGCCTCCGTGCTCGTGGATGAGGGCTGGGACCATCCAATCCTGAAGGGCGACCGCAACATCTAAGACCGACTTGTATCGGTCGCTCAGCCCTCGGCCCGACGTCACGGGATCTCGTGGATCGAAAACATTCACCCAGCCGCCGACCTTATCGAAGGGGAAGTCGTCTAGATTCTGGGTGCGAAACTTTGAGATTCCCCCAAGAGGACTACCTATCGTGACCAGTACCGGGACGTAGATCGTCGCGGGCAATTTCTTCAGAATGTCCGCGGCGACAACCGATCCAAGGCTGTGAGCGAGAATCACGATCTTGGCTCCCGGCGGCACGACCTCGAGAGCGTTCAGGACAATCCGGTGGACTGCCGCTCGAACGTCGGGCGAACGCGCGTAGTTTCGCGCATCTTCGAGTACGGGGCCTAGCGGAGGCACGGAGTTGAACTCGGGCGTGCGCATGAACGCGGGAACACCGTTCGCCAATGGTCGGAGGTGCGCCTCAAGGAACGCCATCCGAGCCGCGTAGGTGGTCTGCGCCTTGCGCAGCTCATCTTTGCCTGGACGTCTCCAAGTTTGGGGAGGCGCAACGGCGCGATCGACTTCTCCTCGAAGCGCGGCCCGGTAATCAGGGCTAATCAAGCGTTCGGGATCGACAGATTCATGTCCAGAACGCGCAAGCGCCTGGTCGAGCGTCAATCGCCAGGCATCCTCGGCAGGCGCGTTGATCCCATGAAGAAACAGAAACCAGAATTCACTCATCCGCACACCCACACTTTCTGATCCTTGACCAAAGCCGCTCGGCGTGCGGCGCAGCCTTCCTGAAACCCGCAGTTTTCATAGCATTCCGCCGCGCCTCGTCAAGTACCTGACGTTCCGAATCGAATTCTTGACCGACCGGGGCGTCGAGCGATCTGCACGTGAGTATCTCGTCGCTGGACACCCGCCTTTGCGGAGTCCTGCGGCACTTAATCGCTGACAATAGACGGGGCCGGGGCTTGATCCCCCCGCGACGATGCCATGCCTCGCCCAAACGCCTGCCCCTGCAGAATCGCGCCCAAGTCCACGCCCGTCGCCGACTTCACGCTGTCGAACGTCGCGGCCAGACCCGCTGCCTGCTCGCGAGCGATGTGCGTACCCGCAGTGTCGCCGCCGACCAGAGTGACGTTGCCGACGTTCTGGTACCCCTTTGCGAACTCCGCCATCAGCGCAGGCAGCTGCGCGATGAGCTCGCGACCCAAGATGGCCTCCTGGTTCTCGCGGAGCGCCTCGGCCTCGGCCTGAATCGCCGCGGCATTCGCCTCACCCTTCGCACGGATGGCCTCCGCTTCGGCGTTGGCCTGAGCCCGCAGCGCCTCAGCCTCGGCGCTGGACTTCGCGCGCAGCGCCTCAGCCTCCGCCTCAGCCCGCGCCCGCACGGCAGCCGCTTCGGCCGCGGCAGATGCCTGCCGAGCCTCAGCCTGACGCTGCACCGCGTAGGCCTCGGCATCCGATTCCTGCTGCGCCACCTGCCGGTCGGTTTCGGCCTTCTTCTGGCGCCCGTACGCCTCGGCATCTGCCTCGGTCTGACGGCGGTACTTCTCTGCGTCCGCGACGCGCTTGACGTCGGCGTCGAGCTCCGCCTGACGATTCTCGGCGCGCTGCACCAGCACCGCCTGCTCCCGCTCGGCGCGAGCGAGGTTCTCGGCCTGCTCCGCCTCGGCGTTGGCACGACCGACCTCCGACTTGGAGGCCGCCGTGTTTTTATCGAACGCCGTCTGCTCGATGAGGTTCGCTTCCTCGGTCGACAGCTGACGCGCCTTCACCTCGCGCGCCGCTTCGATGCGAGCCACCTCGGCCTCGCGCTTGACGCGCTCGACCTCCTGCGCACCGAGGGCCTCGATGTAGCCGTTGCGGTCGGTGACGCCCTGAATGGCGAAAGAGTCGAGAACGAGACCCTGGGCGAGCAGATCGCCCTTGATGCCCTCTGCGATCTCATCACCGAGCTTTTGGCGGTCTTGCATGACCTCTTCGACGTTCAGCTTCGCGACCACACCGCGCAGGGCACCTTCCAACTGTTCGGTGGTGAATACGTCGATTGCCTGGTCCTGCGAGGCGAAGCGTTCCGCAGCCGCGCGTACCTGATCAGGCAGCGATCCGATCTTCACGAGCGCAACGCCGGCCAGGTGAATGGTCACGCCATTCTTTGTCTGCGCGACGGGCTCCATCTTGATCTGCCTCGAACGCAATGAAATGCGGTCCGAACGCTGCGTCAGCTTGTTCACGAATGCACCGCCACCGGTGATGACAGTCATATTCGACGTCAATCCGTCGTCTCCGCGCTGCTTCTTACCGACGATCACAATTGCCTCATCCGCCTGCGGCACCTGATACCAGGCGCGGAAGATGAAGAACCCGATCAGCAGGATCAGCAGCACCGCCCCCACAGCCAGCGCCACTCCGATGATCCAAAACAGGTCACTATTCACGACAGGCCCCCCGGGCTCCCGAACTGACGGATTCTATGAACACGCTATCGCTATAGGTCAGGTCAGCTCAGCCGGCCCCACTCGCGTGACCTGGCGAGAACCCGTTCACGCCTGGCTATTCGCTGCGCCATGGGCCGCCGCTGATACACCCTCGCGCTCGAGCGGAACGCGCGCTGCTCGACCAGGTTGAGCTCGACCCGATCCCGGGCGCCATTGGCCAGGCATGGCCTGCGGCCCGCCACGACCGGATGCATTACGAGCATGTGCCGAAGCGACGTAGGCGAGAATATGGGGCGACTGGGTGAACAACCGGGCAGGGCCTCTCGCCGAAAGAATTCCCGCGACCCGCGCGGCGCATGTGCCCATCGATGAGCCCGATGAACGGTGCGCCGGCCGCCGCGCATTGTCGAGAGCTTTTCTCCGACTGCGGGTTCTCGCGCTCCACCACGTGCGACAAGGCTGTCTCGGGTCCCGCGCTAAGCGCCACTGACCGCGCGGCGCGGTCGCCCCGCCTGCATACCCCGACCTCATCACCCGCGATCGTCATTCTTATGTGACGGCAGTGCGCCGTGGCCAAACATCCAGCCGAGCAGCCAAGCGAATCACTCGCCCTTGCGGAACCGGATTCACTCGCGCCGCCGTCCTCCGTGCGCGGAGCGCGGTTGCTGACCACACGATGGATAAAATCCCTCGTCCGCGCCACCAAGATTCCACGACATGACTACAATAAGCGTATTGGCTAATTAATCCGGAACGGGTCTTTGATGAACGAGTTTTGGACCTCTGCGGCAATCGCGACGATATTCGGGGCGGCGATAGGAGGAATGATCAGCGTCTGGGGGTTGTCTCGCAATATCAAACACAAATCGGTTATCGAAGAGCGGCAAAAGTGGCGAGATTCGCTCCGAAGCCTCGTCCCTGAGCTCGTCGGCGAGCTGGACGAAAAGTCGCGCAAGGAGATTCGCGATTCAATTGCGTTGCGGCTGAATCCTTATGAAGACGCAGATTGCGTCGACTTGATCGACAAGTTCCACGGCAATCCGTCTGATGAGTTAGCTTTTGCCATTGTCGCCCGATTCCAAGACCTACTGAAGCGAGACTGGGAGCGGGCGAAGATTGAGGCGGGATTTTGGCCGTGGCGGGCCCGCGATCGGGCTGATGAGCGGGTCAACACCCAGAGACAGCGGTCCCTCAACGCCAGGAAGTCGAATCCAGGCCGCAGCTCCGGTTAGCGACGAACAGTAAGAACTACATCACATCAAGAGCAGCCTGGAGCTAAGCGAGAACCCAGACTTGAAAATATACGATGTTTTGATTCCCTCTCGTGGCTTCAAGCGCAAGACGGCGCCGCCCCTGATTGAAAGACCTCCAGGCTAGTCGCGTCGTCATCCTCCCTCTGCCCGGCTTCTGCATCCAGGACGAGTCGAAGAGGGGCGACGCCAAACTCTTCTTGTTCACGGCCGCGCGCAAGGATGCATCTCTCGGCTACGTGCGTCGACCCGCTCATGGCTGCGGCGGGCCCTTGAGCCATGCGATCCGGATAGCGCTCTGGATCACCTTTCGCCATCAGACGCAGCTCACAGCACAGGCTGGGGCTAGCGCGCGTTGAGCAATTGTTGCAAGGCCTGCTCAAGACCCGAGTCGATGGCGCCGGATGATGGATGCAGCCGAACAATCTCAGCCCTGCCCGCAGGGTGAGCCTTGGCCGCGCCGCCGAGCGGCGCTGCGACAACTGCATGACCAATCGCGTGCGGAGGGTCAGTCCAGGGCCCGGTGGCGTTCCGTAGCCCCCAGAGGTACTTCGACGCATTGTCCGAGAGGCCAGACACGTCGAGCGTGGAGCCATAATTTTTGGCATCTACGACGACTAGTACTGTTCTTGAATGTACTGTGCGTCGCAGCACGACATCAGGAATCAGTTCGCCGAGCACGGATCCAACTGACTCCGGCCCGAACTGAAAAGGAGTCGAATCAATGGGGGGAATCCGCGGCTGATAGTAAAGCGCGACTTCCGTCCCGTCCTGGGCCCAGGTCGCAAGCGCGCCATCCGAAGCCGACACGCGTGTGCTACCCGCGAGCTCCAGATCCAGCTTTGATAACAAGCTCTCGGCGACCCACGCTTCGTAAAGTTCCCACAGGGGTGACAGCGGGGCAGACTGTTCCCCCGTCCCCACATCCTCGAACGCGCTGATCGCGGCAAGGAATGTCCAGAACGCTGCAGCGCTCCTTGCTGGCCACGTAGAAATCGGCGGATCGGAGGTAGGCGCATCCGGGAAGTTCCGGCGGGACACCTCGCTGAGGAGCGCAATCAACTCATCTCGCAGACCATCGTGCCCGGCGAGAGAGGCGGATGCCTGCACCCGAGAAACCAGCTCGGCGGCGGCAGCGCCGAGGCCGCGAAACCTCATGGGCTCAGTACCTGCGACTCCGCGCACCGTCAAATTTGGGACAATTCGGCCACCCACCCGGAATGCTGACCGAGCTGTGCGCTGCGTCTGTCGAACGAGAATGCGGCCCCCCGGCCGATCTGAAGCAAGCACGATAGTTTTGCGCACTGACTCGGATGGCCAAGAGGAAACAAGAGCATGAGCGCTCCGCTGAGCCGACACCATGTACTTCCACATGACTTCCTGACTCGAACGCGCTTGTAATGACGCCCAGTCGTACGAACCGCCCGCGCCCGCGCGCCGCCGCTCGTGCAGTCGCGCCCGCGCCAACCACATCGCGCGAATGTCCGTGTGACCGTAAACTGCAGGAGGCGGTATCAACAGCTCTGATACCTTGAGTCTGGCTCCAATTGCACTGACAAGATGCAACGATCCGCAGAACTCCGTGAATGGCCCGGTTGCCTCCGAGATCTCGACACGGCCCAGCGATCGGCGCTCGCGCAAATCAGTAGGAAGCGGAACAGGCAATAGCTCGCCCTCAACATCGAGTTCAGCAATCACCGACCCACCGCGACGGTAAGTGACCAGGGTTGATGATGTCATGACTTCAGGAGAGACTCGCCCAGAAGTCGGGAGTAACCCCGAATAGCCCCGAATCAGCAGACTCAAGCCGGTCGAGCCTGGCACTGAGAAGGCCATCCGCGACACACACCGAGCGAAGTTTCGGTAGCGCTCTCCCGAACTGCTCGGACGTTAGTCCTGGTAAGACGTAATGCAGCAAAGCATTCTCCGCCGAGGCCGTAAAATCGACCGCTTCAGCAGGCTCCCCAGAGATTGCAACGTGCCACGACATATAGATGACTGCGCGCTGCACATCGCGCGGACTGACTACGTTTCTGCCCGAGTCAAGCGCATCAGCTAGCTCCTGTAGCAGGACTCTTAGCGGCTCACGGTAGGCGGCTTGGCGCCCATGCACTTCTACGCGCGCCCAGGCAGCGTGAGGATCGCCGACTAAGGCGGCAGCCTCCCCCTCCGGAAACGTTCGATCGAGGTTCGATATGGCCGCGACGGAGTCCAAACTGTCGGCGAGCTTGGGAGGCTCCAGAAGGAGTACACAGGCACGCCCACTCACCTTCGGGGCCGGCGCGGGCGCGGTCGAATCAACGTTGATTGTCGCAAGGAAGCGAGGATAACGTCCGACCTCCACCTGAGAGGGCACCTCCTCGAAACTAGAGGCGCTGTGAAACGACCAAGTCAGAGTCGGAAAGCGAGTTGAGCTTGCGGCAGTAATCAGCTCCCCTGCGTACGCCTCAATAGGGCTCAGATTTGCTTCTTCGATTGTGAAGAAGGGGGTGCTGGCGCTGCCCCGCACCGAGACAAATGCCTCGGTGGACGGACTACGAAGGTACGTGTCGGTAAAAGAGTTATATTGACCCAGCAAGTCTTCCGAGGCCGACCATCCCGGGCGCACGTCCACCGTGGCGCGCTCCGTTACAGGGGCGAAGAAGCGGCTAAGAGCTTTAGCCGCTGTGGACTTCCCCGTTCCGCTAGGGCCGACGAAAAGCACCAACTGCGACGACAGAACCGCAGCCAGCATGTCGCATTGTGTATCTCGATCATAAACAAGACCCAGGTTTTGCAAGTAAGCGGAGAACTCGCTCTGCAGATTCTCAAGCTTGTCGATCATGTGACCTCCGTCAGCAATCTGATTCCTGAGCCACCAAGGAGGCTAGCGAGCCTCGAGTGGTCGAGATTCTCCCCACCCCCTGCGGCGCACCAGCCAGCCACGAGGGACATGTCTTCGGAGCGCGGCAGCGGCATGCTTCCACTGCCTGTCGCCTCGTCGACCATCTTTCTGATTCCTCCCGGCAGTAAAACTCGACTACTACCTGTGGCGTCGAATGGCACAAAAAGTCGAGGCTTACCTATCAACCTCGAAGTTTCCCCATCCATACGCGCACAAAAGTCATTATTCAGGTCGCAACGACCTTCTATGGTGTGATGTGCGCAGTTTATTCGACCGACTGCGTAGGCGCTCGCGGGGTCACCTGTTCCGAGCGCGGCTTGAACCGAAAGCCCGCATCGGACACCATTCTGTTGACCCCAAGTGTTTATCGGGTTGTACTCAATGGTCCGCGATGGACTCGTTGCACCGCCGGCTTGGTTCCAGATCCAAGACTCGTCGCCGATTGGCAGCTTCAATGCATCCCGCAAGCGATTTCCAGTCCGCGCCACCAGCGTCAACGGGCTTCGCCCTGCGTCGTACAGGAGATCCAATACGACATGGCTCACCCCAACCATCGCCGGGCGAGCAGGCGCGTTCGGCAGCAAGAAAGCGTCGATTGGCGCCATGAAGAGCTGGCTGATTGCCCAACCGACGTCTACCCTCTGCACATCACGCGCGGACGCGGAAGGCACGCTTTCCCAGTTCTGCATCTCCTGAACCTGCCCGGAACGCGCGAGAACAGTGGCCGTGACCGCGGCGTGGTACAGCTTCGGCGCACGCAGATTCTTTACGCGCTCACGGATCCTGGCGACGGCGTCCCGAAGGTCCGCCGGCGTCGCTGAATACAGAACCGGCATCGTCAACGCCGCACCTGCTGCCCGAACGTTCGCATAGTCGGCCTACCCACGTGATACCGCCTTCGGATCTGAGCAGGCAAGTTCAAGGATACTGATCTCACCCCGGAGCCATTCAGCCAGCTTAGACGGCGCCTTATCGAGCACCATCGCTTGTTCCAGACTAGTGGCCTCACTGAATGGAAGGTCCGCAATCGCATCGCGAACCGTAGGCGGTGGAGAGTCTTCCACCAGGGGTGTCGGCTGATCTGCTTTGAAATACGGATAAACGAGAGAATGTGACGGAACTGGCCAAGAGGGAGGCCCAGAACGCGAAGCCTGGACAATTAGGCGCCGACGCAACTGCGGCACACCATACGCCTCTGCGTGCAGAATTCGCATCTCCACGCTATATCCGAGTAGGTGAAGGCGCTCCATCAACTCATCCAAAAAGAGGCGACCTCTCGACCGAAGCGATGGAACATTCTCGAACAACACGTGCTCGGGCTCGAGTTCTTCCACAGCGCGAAGGAACGCGCGGACAAGCTCGTTCCGAGGGTCATCCACCCTGCAGGGCCCGGCCGTCGAAAAGCCCTGGCAAGGCGGACCTCCAGCCAGAAGGCCGAGCGGCCGACCCAGCAACTCGGATCGCACCGACGAAATCATATTAGCGAATTGCGCCTCGTCTGAGAGATCCCGCCTGAGTATTGCATGCCCCGGCCTAACCCAAGACTGGGCCGCAGTTAGGGCAGCGGCTTCGTAATCGACGCTTGCCACCACATCGTGACCTGCCCACTCCAAGCCCATGCCAAGGCCGCCGACTCCACTGAACAAATCCACGGCCGTGCCCCGAGCAATTACGGATCCCAGTGCATATGCCATCAGCGGGGGGACCGCATTTCCGACTTGCATCGATCTCTGACGGAAGGTTCCGGAGAACTGTACGTAGTCCGGGAAGGTCTGAAGGCGCGCTGCCTCGCGCACAGTTATTAGTCTTGGGGCAGCTGGATGAATAAAGCATCCATTCCCCGGCCTCGAGATGTAAGTCGAGATCGTGTACGAAGGCTTATCCCAAGAGAGTCGTCCGTAATAGGTCGATCGGCTCCCCTCGCCTCGTGCAGCGCTCTCGCGGATTTGCTTAACGCGAGCAGAGGGAAAGTCGATTGGAAGATCTCGCCAGTTTCCACCCGGGGGGACCGCGGCGACAATCTGGCGATCCAGGTCGCTAAGAGTGCCGCTAACGTGATTCGTGACGGCGGGAGTCAAATCGCCAACCCGAGGGGGTGATCTGCGCGACCGGCTGCACGCGCAGCGGGCGATGTCATCGCGGCCAGGGGGACTGCTTCGATAACCGCCTGGTTGTTCACCGAGGTGAGTTGACGGGTCAAGAGTCGGTGCCCTGGTCCTTCCAGAACTAGCACCTCCATCGCTTTCGGTAGATCTCCGGGCATAAGCGGCGCAGCAAGCGGAACAACACCAGCCATATCAGGCGCTGATTTTCTTCTGCCCACCGCCAAGCTCTTGAGCGTCGTCCGACGATCGATTTGAGTCATCATGAATGAAGTTGCCCATGATGCATAGGCAGGTGTGTCCGCACGCCGGAGCGCGTCTGCGGCGTGCGTACTTGTGGGAAAACCGGAGGTTTCTATCGGAACTGCACCGGCCTCGGATCTGATTCGCGACAGGGCGACGCTGCCCGCGAGCACACTAGCGTCGCCGATAGCCCACCCTCGCCCGAGTCGTTCAGCTGCCACCGCAGTTGTTCCGGTACCCGCGTATGGGTCAAGCACAATATCGCCCACCGACGTGACCGCCACAATGATGCGCTCGAGAAGTGCGAGTGGCTTTTGCGTATCGTACCCGACTCGCTCCGAGGAATTAGCGGACAAGGCAGGCACATCGTTCCACAAGTCTTGCAGAACGACACCGTCGGATTCGTGTGCGTACTTTTTCAAGCGCGGCACGCCGGACTTCGAGTAAATGAGGCGGTCGTCAGCGTGAAGTCGCTCCATTTCTTCTATCGTCCATGCCCAATGGCGCCCAGAGGGTGGCCACACGCCCTTCCACTCGTAGTGCGCTCGGGTCCCCAACCGCGATCCTGGTCCCGTGCACGTAATCGCTTGATAAGTGCCTCGACCGTCCGCATGTATAAAGAACTTGCGAAGGTATTCATCCGAATAGGGAACACGTTGGGGCGTCCAAGAATATTTTGAGCTTTTGGAGTAGAACAAGATAACATCATGGATAGGACCAAATCTTCGGGATCCCCCGTGGCTGTTCGTTCGCTTCCAGACTATCTGGTTTCGAAAATTGCTGTATCCAAAAATGGCGTCAACAATGACCTTGAGATAGTGGCTGGCGCTGGAGTCGCAGTGCAGAAAGAGGGTCCCAGTTTCAGCTAGTAGCCGATGCGCTTGCCCAACACGAAGTGCCAAACTCGACAAGTACGCCGAAATTGAGTTCTTGGAATCAAGCGCTTCGATAAGACCTTGTACGCGCCGAGCCGCGGACGGCTCCAAATGCTCGGAGAGCTGTGCGAGGTTGCCGGCAGTTTCGGCCGCGGCCCATGTGTCGCGGAAGGCCGCGACCTGACTGCCCTGCGCGAGGCGAACCTCATAGTCTCGGCCCGAGTAGAACGGCGGATCCATGTAGACAAGCTGTACCGAGCCGGTAGGGGTTTCTCGCATGACCGACAGATTGTCGCCAACCGTGATTTTGCGCACTATTCCTACTTCGTGATCGTTGCGCGGGTCAAACTCACGCACCCGCGTCGCCTCGTCTGACTATACGAGCTAGCGCCGACATCCCCTCTCAGGCATGCCGCGGGCAGCCGCCGCGTTGGGCTGAGTCGCCGTCTCACGTCGCAGCGTTTGCTCGGCTTGGTCCCCCCCCCCCCCCCCCGGTCGGGACGGGCGCCTGTCTGCCCCGGCGATACCCCCCCTCACACCAGACTGATCGCAACGTTCTCAGCCTTGGACGGCGCCGCCTCTAACCCGATGCCAGTCTGCGGCGACTGCCCTTACCCCGGACCTCGACCCGGTCGTGTTGGCGGCGGCCGCTAGGGGCCCGACGCCGACCGGATAGGAACGGGCTCCAGTGTCGAACGACGGTCGAGATGGTCTAGTTCACTCCGCAAGTCACGGCAAGAAACCCCCGCGAGCGGATGCTGATCGCGAGTTTCGCCAGATCGGCGTTGAGACGCACGGCGTTGCGTGATGTGCCACGCAAAGGTGTCGCGATTCACAGTTCAGGGGCGAATTCGAGAGGTTATGACGTCCATCGTCCAGGTCGCGAGCCCATCCGAGTTCGCGGCGCTCCGACAGCCCTGTGCCCGCCGTTTCTGCCGCCACACGCAACAAGCATAATGTGGACACCGCACCCGCCCGCATGCACGACGGGCGCAGCCCCAGAGGTTGCCCGCGGTTCACGAGCGCCGTCAGCGGATCCACTCTGCTCACCAGGTCTGCGTCATCCGTGCGCGCCTATAGTCTTCGACCACACCAGGCAGCTGGGCGCGGCCGATCGCGACCAGGACGTCCAGCTCACGCCGGCAGGCCGCCGCCGTGACGCGCTACTGGCTAAGCATCCTCAGCTGAGCGTCGATGGTGTAGGTCAGAGCGATGAGCCGCTCGATGGTCAGCTGAGGCAGCTTCACGTACCGGTAGACGAATTCGGGCGCGAAATGCCCAATTCCACCACGCGGCAAATATTCTGAACCCGACAAGGGGAGCGCCGCGAAAAGTTGCGCGAAATCGAAGAGATCTGGGTGTGACCGGGCAAATTCTTCTCGCGTGAGCCGGTCTGCGGCCGATCTCCCCGCGAGATGAGGCAGAACGACGCATCGCCGGAACTGACCGTCCTGATATTGCCAACCGGCCTCGATCTCGATCCCGTCGACCGTGACATGCCGCCGCCACCCGACGAGCGGCTTACCGTGGCTGATGTCGGCCTCCGTCCACCCCACAGCGGGACCTGCCTCAGCGATCGCGGCCTGGACCCTCCGTGCTCGCAGCTTCTTCAGCGCGGTCCTGGTCTGTGTCGAATCGATCTCATTCAGCTGCGAATTGTCCAGCCACGCAGACTCCTCCAGCGAGTGCACGATTGTCGTGTCGAGGAGCGCACTCAGCAGCTTCACGACGCGTGAGTAGCGTCTGACGGTTTCGATCTCGTACGTGTCCTCGTCGATTTCCGCGACGGCAAGGTCAATTCGTTCGGCGAGATCCTGATAGCTCAGATAGGTCCACCCGTCCCCGGGCTCACGGGGAGGCGACATGCTCAGCAAGACGTGGCGCGCGGGTGCTCCCTTCCATCTCGACGTCTTTCCGCGGTATTCGTCCAGTTGTTGACGCTCGGGAAGTGAGAACACCTTGTTTTCGATGACCAGTGGCGCAGCACCCGGCCAGCGCATCACGAGGTCGAGGTTCTCTTTTTCCCGTTCGACACTGCGAACCGCATTCTCGTTCTGCGGATCACTGTCGGTGAGATCCCGGAAGATCGCATCCGCAACATCGGGGAGTTCGTCGAAGATCCAGGCGAGCAGATTGCTGTGGAATAGCTCCCGCTGCCCGTACATAATGCGGGCCAGAGGCTCCGCGTTGAGTTCACGCGCGAGGTCTCGAACGTGATGCTCTTCGCTGGGGGGAATGCCATCGAGGTACCGACGCACGGGGTTCGCCGCACCCTTGGGAGGCGCAAGTCTCTCGACGCTCGTCCCCACGACTGCCAGCTCCGGCGCCGGCACCCCTTCGAAGCCCCATCGCCCGTCTTGAGAACCGGGGTGCCACTCACCGACCCGAAATGCACCCCTGACGATTCCCCCGGCGACGCCCAATGCGTAGACGGCGCGATCTCGGGTGTCTGCACCGACCCGCCAGTAGCCGCGAGTCGCGTCATAGGTTGACGCCCCATCCGCGCCAGGTGACCACGCGCGATTGATCACGAAAATCACGGTGGGTTCAGGGATTGCAGGGATTGGTTCGGGTGCCGACACGACCGCAATCTATAGGCGTGCGCGCAGCTAAGGAACGCCTCCGCCTGCTTTCTCTGGCCAGGCATACCCGATAATCGCGGCCGTTCGCCAACCGGGACCTCTGCTCGAGCCGGGCATCGCTCGTGCCACTTGGGACGGTCGCGGCATGCCCCAGCGAGTCCGGTGCCGCGGAGGCTCTGGCCCCCATTCCCACCCCGGAGTACCCTCCCCAACCATGAGCCCCGCCACTCTCTTCCTCCACGCCGATGCCGCGCTGCGCGATGTCATCGACCAGCTCGATCCCGCCGACTTCTCTACTCCCGTCCCGAAGGAGTGGAGCCAGCTCGAGTCGCCCACATTGCTCGGCATCCTCGGGCGTCACGCGTACGACGAAGCCTGGATCCCCGACGTGCTCGCGGGCCGCGCGGCCGCGGACGGCGACCCCTACGCCGACGTCGATCTGCTCGGCGACGACCCGATTGCGTCCTACGACGCCCTCAACGACAAGGCGACAGCAGCCGTGCGGTCTGGCGACATCGCCGACACCTTTCGCTTCACCTATGGCGACTACCCGGCCGACGAGGGGTTCACACACCTCGCGCCCTACCGCGCGTTCCAGGCGTACCAGATCGCGAAGCGGTTCGGCATCCCGTTCCACCTCTCCCCCGAGCTGATCGCGGGCATGAACGAGCTCGTCGTTCCGCACGCCGATCAGTGGCGCGAGTGGGGCGTCTTCCCGCCGGCCATCGAGCCGCACGCCGATGCCGACGACGAGACGCGGCTGCTCTGCGCGCTGGGGTTCTGGCAGCCCTGAACCTGGCGGTTCCACCGCGCCGCGACGGCGTACGGGACGCCGGTCCGCGGCGGTCGCAGCACCCCAGCGAAGGCGGGGACTCCCGCGCGAGGCGCCCGCACCGAAACACATACGTCAGTCGCAGCTGCGGTAGACGTACTCCCCATCGCCAGGCGTCACCAGGCTGTGATCGCGCAGGATCATGACGGCCGGTCGATCCGGATCACCGCACGCTTCAGCGAAGCCCTCCTGCCCGAGCTCGTCCGTGTACTCGATGTCGAGCACCACCGGGTACTCCGCGGCATACGCCCCGCACTCCTCGAACTCGACGCACGACTCGGTCACCGCGAAGTCGTATCCCAGGGCGCGAAGCGCGGATACCTGATCGGCCGTGTTCTTCTGCGCGATGGCGAGGCCCGCGGCGTGGGCCCGCTGAGCGTAGGTCGCGGCGAGGGCGAGGTTGTCGTCGGCCGTAAGGGCTCTCCCCGACCGCGTGTACGAGTCGAGGTTGTCGATCTCCACGGCGGCGAAGCCGTCGGCGGCGCACCCATCGATCCACTCCCCCACCAGCTCGGCGAGCGCGGCACGCTTGTCGGCGGTCGAGGTGTCGAAGAGGAACTCGTCGGGCCACCCCTCGTCGACGAGCGGGCCGGATCCGGTCTGCACGACCAGCTCGGGGCGGGCGGCGGCGAAGGCCTCCGACTCGTGGGGCTGGGTCTGAAAGCCGTTCACGTAACAGATGTCGTACCCCGCACCCGAAGGCTCCGCGGTGCGATCGCGCTCCACGATCGTGACCCCCGGTGGGGGCGGGTAGGGACCGCCGAGCTGGTAGTCAAAACCGCTGGTCGTGTTGGGCAGGCGCACGGACGGGTGCACGTCGTCCGCCGGGCTGATGGCCCCCGTGGGCGCGCAGGCGGCCACGAGTAAGGCCACCCCCAGCACGGCGGCAGCCCCGAACATGGGGAGACGCCGGGTCCTGGCATCCGCCCTGCTTAAAGGCGAGCCGAGCGACCGCACTACCATCACCCCAGCCCGAACTGGTGCGACGGATCGAGGTTCTTCCCGAGGATCCCGGTGATGCGCGCGAGGTGGGCCAGATCTTCCGGCGAGAGCGCGTCGATCACGAGCCTGCGCGCCGTGGCGATGTGTCGAGGGGTCGCGCGGATCAGTTCTCGTCGCCCCGCCGCGGTCAGGGTGGCCATGCTGACGCGACGGTCGGCGGGCGAGATCGACTTCTCGATCAGCCCGCGCCCCTCCAGCCGACGGCACACGTGCGACACCCGCGGGAGCGTCGTGTTCGTGGCCCCGGCGATCTCGCTCATGGATGCCGTCGCCTCGGGCATCGCGCGAAGGTACGACATGAGGCCGAACTCGTAGTGCGTCATCGCGGAGTCGCGCGACAGCTGCGCATCGAGCTCGCTCGGCAACAGGGTGCAGACGCGCAGTAGTCCGAGCCAGGCCTCGCCCTCTTCGGGGCTCATGCGCGGAACGGCGTAGGTCATGGAGTGCTCCGAACGTCGGGAGCGGGAGGGGTTACTGCGCCTTCACGCTACCCCGATGTCGAGGTGGTGGCCGGTGTGATCGCGCTTCGCCTGCAGGTAGCGCGCGTTCGCCGCGGTCAAGTGCACCCCGGTCGGCACGACGCCGTGGACAGTGATCCCGTGAGCGGCCAACTGTGCGACCTTGTCGGGATTATTCGTCAGAAGCCGGATGCCACGGAGCCCGACGGCAGTGAGCATCTGGGCCGCCGCGGTGTAGTCGCGTTCGTCTTCACCGCGACCCAGCGCGGTGTTCGCCTCGTAGGTGTCGAGCCCGGTGTCCTGCAGCGCATAGGCGTCGAGCTTCGCGTACAGCCCGATGCCGCGGCCTTCCTGCCGCAGGTAGAGAAGCGCGCCGCCCTCGATCGACAGCCGCTCGACGGCCTCGCGCAGCTGTGGGCCGCAGTCGCATCGCTCCGAACCGAACACGTCGCCGGTGAGGCATTCGCTGTGCAGCCGCACCAGGGGAGCATCGTGGCTCGGCGAGGTCCCGTCGAACGACAAGAGCAGGTGCTCGGCTCCGTCGGCGAGGTGACGGAAGGTCGACACGCGCGCGGTCGCCTCGAAGCCGTCGGCGAAGCGCAGCGGGATCCGCACCTCGGTGCGGACCTCGGCGCGCGGCAGGACGTTGATGGGCGCGGTCATGCTGCACCTTCTTCCGGCGTGACGGTCAGCAGGGTTCCCCAGGGGTCACGAAGCCGCAGACTCCGGCCGTCGTCCTCCGCCGCGATGCCACTGTGGCGGGCGCGATCGGCGAGGGCGAGCACGTCGCTGCGTTCCGGCATCCGGAGACGAACATCGCCCAGACCGAGCGAGACCGCGCGGGGGCCCGCGCCGGCACTGTGCCACGTGTTCATGCCGATGTGGTGGTGGTAGCCGCCGGCCGAGATGAACAGCGCCGACCCGAGGTCCATGACGACGTCGAAGCCCAGCGTGTCGACGTAGAAGCGGCGCGCCGTGGGGATGTCGCCGACCTGCAGGTGCACGTGCCCGATCGTGGCCTCGCCGTTGCTCTCGCGGGAGGGGTCGAAGTGCTCGCGGAGGAAGGCGTTCGGGTCGATCGCCAGGTTCTGCGGCATCCATCCAGCGGGCTTGTTCTGCCAGACCTCGACCGGAAGGTCCCAGTACAACTCGATGCCATTGCCCTCGGGGTCGTGGAAGTAGAAGGCGTTGCTGAACGTGTGGTCCGTCGCACCCTCGTACAGGTGCCCCGCGTGCCGGGCCATCGACATGACCGCCGCGGCGAGCGCCGCGCGATCGGGGAACGCGATGGCCGTGTGGTACAGCCCGGCGTCGTGCCGGCGGAAGGGCGGCAGGTCGGGCGTGTGGGTGAGGGTCACGATCGGGATGCCGTCGCGGCCGAGCGTCGCGCGCGGACCGGACTGGTCGAGCACATCGAGAGTGACGGCGCGGCGGTAGAACTCCGTCTGCGCGTCGAGGTCTGCGACGAGGAGTTCGACGGTATCCATGCGCGTGGCGTCGGCCGCGGCACCGGCGGTGTGGAGGGGCGACGGGCGCCAGGTCAGCGCGGGAGCGGTCATCGGGTTCGTCCTTTGGCCTGCGGAGCGGACCATCCGCTCGCGGTTAGTTGACGCAACAACTAAACGCAGGACCTCATTCCCGGGACGTCGCCCCTTAGGCCGGCATCTCGAAGACGAGCTCTCGGCCGTCTTCGTCGTCCCACTGCTCGCCGACCTCGACGAATCCGTATCCATCGATGAGCGCGAGCGATGCCGCGTTGTCGGGACTGATGCTGGCGCGCACGGTCTTGACCGCCGGATGCCGCTGAGCGACCGCCAGAAGGATTTCGAGGGACTGCCACGCATAGCCCCGACGGCGGAACTCCGGGTCGACACGATAACCGACCTCGACCATGCCGGCCGCGTGGGGAGCCCCGTGGAAGCCGGCCACGCCGACGGGCACGTAGACGCGGGGGTCGACGATCAACCGCGTGATCCACGCTGCGTCCGCTGGAGCCTCTCGAACTTGCTCGCTTCTGATGCGCCACAGTCCCGCGCATTCCGGTCCCGCGAGATAGGGCGACACATCTTGCGAAGCGCGCGACGCAGACCCACCGGTGGCCAGAGCGTGCAAGACATCTTCCGGCACGACGTCCAAGTGGATTCGGGATTGCTCTGGCCGGGGGTGGTGCCACGGAGAGCTGGTGATCGTCATCGACGACATCGTCGCACAGCCCCAGCGCGGGCCGCGCAAGCTGAACTGGGAACGCCGAGGGGAGTTGTCCGGACGTTTGCTCCCGGACGGACGGTTCAGGGGCAACCCCGACGGGGGCGTCGTTACATCCCCGGCGCCATATCCGTGAACCGCGAGTAGTGGCCCTGGAACGCGACCGTGATCGTGTCGGTTGGGCCGTTACGGTGCTTCGCGACGATCAGGTCGGCCTCGCCGGCACGCGGTGAGTCCTTCTCGTACGCGGCCTCGCGGTGCAGCAGCACCACCATGTCGGCATCCTGCTCGATCGAGCCCGACTCACGCAGGTCGGAAAGGGCCGGCTTTTTGTCGGCGCGCTGCTCGGCGCCACGGTTCAACTGCGACAGCGCGATGACCGGAACCTGCAGCTCCTTGGCCATCAGCTTCAGCGCACGCGAGAACTCACTGACCTCCTGCTGACGCGACTCCACGCGCTTTCCGCTGGTGAGCAGCTGCAGGTAGTCGATGACGACCATCTTCAGACCCTCGCGCTGCTTGAGGCGACGGCACTTGGCGCGGATCTCGACGAGCGTCATGTTGGGGCTGTCGTCGATGTAGAGGGGCGCGTCGTTGATGCGGCCGCGGGTGGAGGCCACCGTGGTCCAGTCGCGCGAGTCGAGCGTTCCCTTGCGCATGCTCTGCAGGGGGATCTGACCCTCGGCGCTGAGCAGGCGCATGGCGATCTCGCTGCGACCCATTTCGAGCGAGAAGAAGATGCAGGGGGCGTTCGACTTAATCGCGGCGGCGCGGGCGAAGTCGAGCGCGAGCGTCGACTTACCCATGGCGGGGCGCGCGGCGAGCACGATCATCTGGCCCGGGTGCAGACCGTTGGTGAGCTGGTCGAGGCCGGCGAAACCGGTGGGAATGCCCGTCATCGACCCGTCGCGGCCGCGAGCGGCCTCGATCTCTTCGACCGCGGCATCCACCGCCGTCGTCAGGGGGATGTAGTCCTCGGCGCTGTCATCGCCCGAGACGTTGTAGATCTCGGCTTGGGCGCTGTTGACGAGCTCGACCGGGTCGCCCTCGCCGGCGTAACCCATCTGCACGATGCGCGTGCCGGCCTCGACAAGGCGACGCAGCATCGCGCGCTCGGCGACGATCGACGCGTAGTAGCCGGCGTTGGCGGCGGTCGGCACGATCGAGGTGAGTGTGTGGAGGTAGTCCGCTCCCCCGGCGCGCTGCAGCTCGCCCGTCTTGATCAGCTCGTCGGTGACGGCGACGACGTCGGTGGGCTCACCGTGCGAGTAAAGGGTGAGGATGGCCTCGAAGATCAGCTCGTGCTTCGGCACGTAGAAGTCGGGGCCGCGCAGCGACTCGATGACATCGGCCACGGCGTCCTTCGACAGCAGCATGCCACCCAGAGCGCTCTGCTCGGCGAGCATGTCGTGCGGGGGCGTGCGCTCGGGGCGCGGCGCTTTACCGAGACGTTCTTCGGCGATGTCGGCGATCGACACGGGCTCTCCTTCGGATTCGGGCACCCCCCTGCCGGGCCTCGCGCGCGTGTAGGGCGTCGCGGAAACGGGGCTCGGGGCGGCCTCGGCAGCATGAAATCACCGACGTCCGACATCGACGCGCGCGGCAGGGTGATCCGGCTGCCCGAGGGGCTGCACCCACGCTAGATACCACGCCGTCCCCATGCAAACGAGCCTGTGGATAACTCTGTGGAGAGACTGCGGGAAACGCCGCCGTGTCTGTGCACAAGTGCTGTGGAGAACTCGGTGGATGGATCGAATTTTTGGACCGGAAACGACCTTTGACCGGGCATAAGTCTGTCCACAGGTTTGCTGAGGAAAACCCGAGTGAACTTGGGATTGAAGGTTGTGCGCTAGGGCATCCACATGTGTACAACTGCGGGGATAACTCGGCGGAGAGCTACCGAGATCGCACCCCCGTGTCAAGTTTTTCTCGAGACCCGGCGTGTCGGTCCCCGGCGTGAGGGGTGAACCCTGCCACTACCTAGATTTCACCCGGGGTCTTCCGAAACTCTCACCCCGGGCGTATCGTCGCTCGCCAAGTCGGAGATTCACGAATATTCACCTTTGGGGGGCGAATCGTGGAGAACACGTTTGAGTGGGGGGCCTCGCGCGTTGTGCGTGTGGTCTTCCTCGGCGTGCTCGCGATTCTGGGCTTCCTCGCCCTCTCGCTCTTCTCCTCCGCATCTTCCGCGTCCGCCGACGACGGCTCCGGTTCGGGGCTGCTCGGTGCCGTGGGTTCCACCGTGAACGGCGTCACCGACACCGCCGGCGGCACCGTCGAAGCGGTCGCCACCCCCGTTACGCAGGCGGCCGAGCCGGTCGTCGAGACCGTCGTGACCCCGGTGGTCGAGACGGTCGTCGAAACCGCTGAGCCGGTCGTTCAGCCGGTCGCCGAGGTGCTTCCCGCCCCCGTCGCCGAGACCGTCACAGCCACCACCGAAGCCGTTCCCGCCGTGGTCCCCGCAGTCGTCCCCACCGTGGTCGACACCGTCAACACGGTCGGCGACACCGCCAACGGAGCTGTCAGCGGCACCGTCGGAGCGGTCGGAGACATCGTCACCGGCGTCGCCGGATCGGGCGTGGTCGGCGGCATCGTGAACCCGGTCGTCGACACCGTCGAGTCGCTCCCCATCGTGGGCGCGGTCGTCGAGGGCACGGGCCTCGGTGGCGTCGTCACCGGCGTGAGCGACACGGTCGACGAGTCCCTCCCCGTCGTCGTGGGCGAGCTGCCCGCCGTGGCCCCGGTCGTCCCCGCCATCCCCGGCGGAACGCAGACCGGCGGCGGCTCGACCCCCCTCCCCTCGCTCCCCGGTGTCGACCTCCCGGGCCTCCCCTCCGCGAGCACGCCCGACGCGAGCGAGACGCTCGCGGGTGCCCTCACCTCCGTCCAGACGGCGAAGGCCTCGGTCCAGGCGACCGCTGACCAGATCGCGCGCCTGTTCCGCGACACCGCCTCGGCAGCCACCGAAGCCGCTCGGGCCGCCGCCGACTCGGCATCCATCGGCTCTTCCTCCCCTACCGCCGACGACGCCTCGGGCGTCACCTTCGGCGCCAGCACCGGAACGGCCTCGTCGGCCTTCTCGGGTTCGGGAGCGGGCGGCGCATCCGCAGCCACCGCCGACCTCGGCGCTCAGCTGGCCGCCATCGTTCTTCTCTCGCGCGGAGGCGACGTCGACGACGACCTCCCCGCCCTCCCCGTCTACGGCACCGACGTCTCTCCTGACTGAGGACGGTCGCACCGTGCATCGCACGGCAGACGACCACGCGCACTCACGCGCACCCTCATTCATCTACAGGAGAAACTCTCATGCGAAAGATCTACTCACGCGTGCTTCTGGGCACGCTCGTCGGAGGCGGCATCGCCGTCCTCGGAGCCGGCATCGCCAATGCCGCGGAAACCTCGGGAACAGACGGACTGCTCTCGGGTGACCAGGCCATCGTCTCGGTCGACGCGCCCGTCACGGTCGGCGGTAACGCCGTCTCGCTGATCGGCGACAGCCACAGCGAAGGCGCCGACACCTCGGCCCCCGCGGCGGCGCCCGCCCCGTCCGTCACCACCGATGGCAGCGACAGCATCGGCGGCGGCAACCAGGGCATCGTCTCGATCGATGTGCCGGTCACCGTGGGCGGCAACGCCGTCTCGGTCGTCGGAGACAGCCACAGCCAGGATGCCGACACCCACGGCGGATCCGCCGGCGGCGGCGCCTCGAGCGGTGGCGGTGACGTCGCCACCGACGGCAGCGACAGCATCGGCGGCGGCAACCAGGCCGTGCTGCCGGTCAGCGTGCCCGTGACCGTCGGCGGCAGTGCCGTGTCGGTCATCGGCGACAGCCACAGCGAGGACGCCACCACCACCGGCGGCTCGGGCTCGGGCAGCGGTGTCGGCGACGTCTCGACGGACGGCACCGACAGCATCCTCGGCGGCAACCAGGCGGCAGCGCCGATCAGCGTTCCGGTCACCGTCGGCGGCAACGCCGTCTCGGTCATCGGCGACAGCCACAGCGAGGACGCCACCACCACCGGCGGCTCGGGCTTGGGCTCGGGCAGCGGCTCCGGCTCCGGCTCCGGCGACGTCTCGACGGACGGCACCGACAGCATCGGCGGCGGCAACCAGGTGATTGCCCCGATCGCGCTCCCCGTCACCATCGGCGGCAACGCGGTCTCGGGCCTCGGCGACAGCTACACCGAAGGCGCCACCACCACCGGCGGCGGCGCGGGCACCGGCACCGGTGACGTCTCCACCGACGGAAGCGACAGCATCCTCGGCGGCAACCAGGTGATCGCCCCGATCGGCCTCCCCGTCACGATCGGCGGCAACGCCGTCTCCGGAATCGGCGACAGCACCTCGGAGGGCGCCACCACCACCGGCGGCACCGGCGGCGGCCTGCTGGGCGGCATCACCACCGACGGAAGCGACAGCATCCTCGGCGGCAACCAGCTGATCGTTCCGATCTCGCTGCCCGTCACCATCGGCGGCAACGCCGTCTCGGTGATCGGTGACAGCACTACCATCGGTTCGAACACCGGCACCCCGGGCACCCCCGGAACGCCCGGCACCCCCGGCACCCCCGGAACGCCCGGAACGCCCGGAACGCCCGGAACGCCCGGAACGCCCGGCACCCCCGGCACCCCCGGAACGCCCGGCACCCCCGGCACCCCCGGAACGCCCGGAACCCCCGGAACGCCCGGCACGCCCGGAACCCCCGGAACGCCCGGCACCCCCGGAACCCCCGGCACCCCCGGCACCCCTGGAACGCCCGGCACGCCCGGAACCCCCGGAACGCCCGGAACCCCCGGCACCCCCGGCACCCCTGGAACGCCCGGCACGCCCGGTACCCCCGGAACGCCCGGCACCTCGGGTTCTTCGACCGTGACGGGTTCCGTTTCGGCCGTGTCGGCCACGCCCTACACCGCTGCGACGTCGGCGACCTCGGGCACCGGTAAGGCGCTGGCGACGACGGGTGCTGACGGAGCATCGGCCGCCGGACTGGGCATCGCGGGCCTGGTGGCCCTGCTGCTCGGCGGCGCGCTGCTGCTGCGTCGCCGCGCGACCAGCTGATCTACATGACCGACTGATCCGCACAGGTTCCGTGGAGGGGGCGACCCCTCCACGGAAAGCGACACCGGATGCCGAGTTATTGGGGGGCATCCGGTGTCGCGGCGTGCCCGGCCCCGGGCGGCCACGCGCCGGGTTTTGGGGCGCTTCTCGTGCTTCGGGGCGGATAATTCACGCCCCAATGCACGGAATGCGCCCCAAACCCAGGGATGCGGTGTCCGGGCAGGTCACCGACCACGCGCGGAACGCGCCCTCAACCCATGGGTCAGCGACCGAGCAGATCACCGACCCGCGGCGAACGGCGCAACCCCGCCGGCCACCGACGCGCTACAGCGCCCCACCCTGCCTCTCACGCTCGAGGAACGCGACCGTCTCGGGCCGCTGCGGGGCGTCGAAGATCTGCGCGGGCGTGCCCTGCTCGACGATCTTCCCGCCCTTCATGAACACGATTCGGTCGGCCACCTCGCGCGCGAACGACATCTCGTGCGTGGCCATGAGCATGGTCGACCCGCGGTCGCGCAGCACCCGCACCAGGTCGAGCACTTCGCCGACCAGCTGCGGGTCGAGGGCCGAGGTGATCTCGTCCAGCAGCAGCAGCTCGGGGTTGGTCATCACGGCGCGCACGATCGCGACGCGCTGCTGCTGGCCGCCCGAGAGCCGGTCGGGGAACTCCCGCGCCTTCGCCCCGAGCCCCAGCTGCTCGAGCAGCTCGGTGCCGCGGGCATAGGCCTCGGCCTTCGGCAGCCCGTGCACCTTCCGCGCAGCGAGGGTGACGTTGTCGATCACGCGCAGATGCGGAAAGAGGTTGAAGTGCTGGAACACCACGCCGATGCGCGAGCGGGCGGCATCCTGATCGATCGTCGGATCCGTCAGATCGTCGCCGTTGAGCAGGATCTGACCGTCGTCGACGCGCTCGATGAGGTTGATGGTGCGCAGCAGGGTCGACTTACCCGAGCCCGAAGCGCCGATCAGCACGACGACCTCGTGCTTCGCGATGTCGAGGTCGATGCCGTCCAACACCACGTGATCGCCGAAGGCCTTCCGCACCGCGCGGACGTCGAGCACTCTCATACGATTCCGCCCATCTGCTCGCGCTTCGCCAACCGCGCCGACACGTAGTCGGTGAGGCGGATCATCGGCAGCGCCATCGCGACGAACAGCAGAGCCGCGACGATGTACGGCGTGAAGTTGTAGTACTCCGCCGCCGCGATCTGCGCCGCGCGCACGGCATCCACCGCTCCGAGCACCGAGATCAGCCCGACGTCTTTCTGCATCGACACGAAGTCGTTCATGAGCGCCGGCACGACCTTGCGGACGCCCTGGGGGATCACGACGATCCGCAGCGTCTGGCCGTGGGTCAGGCCCATCGAGCGGGCGGCGACCCGCTGCGAGGGGTGCACGGCTTCCATGCCCGCGCGCAGCACCTCGGCGATGTACGCCGAGTAGGTCAGCACGATCGCAATGGTTCCCCACAGCACGACCGGCACGCGCCCGAAGATCCCGAGCGCCGGCAGGCCGAAGCCCACCAGGTACAGCACGATCAGCAGAGGGATGCCACGGAACAGGTCGGTGTAGACCGTGGCCAGGGCGCGCAGGGGGAAGAACACCGGCCCCCGCAGCGAGCGCAGCACCGCGAGGGTGGTGCCGAGCACCGCCACGGCGAGCGCGGCGACGATGAGCACCTGGATGTTGACCCACAGCCCCGCGAGGATCGACGGGAAGCTCTTGACCGCGATGTCGAGGTCGAAGAAGCTGCGGCGTACGTCTTCCCAGCCGGGGCTCGAGAGGATCGCCCACCCGACGACCACGACGAACACGACGGAGCTGACCAGGGCGATCAACACCGACTTCGTCGACTGCTGACGCCGCGTGGCGCGCCGACCGAGTTCGAGCTCGCTCGGCCGCCACGCGGTGTCGGATGAGGTGGATGCCACGGAGTTACTTCAGCACGGGCGCGGCGGCCGTGCCGCCGAGCCACTTCTGCTGCAGCTCGTCGAGGGTGCCGTCGGCCTTGAGGGCGTCGACCGCCTCGCTGACGGGAGCGGTCAGGGCCGAGCCCTTGGGCAGGACGTAGGCGAGCTCGTCGCCACCGGCTGAGGAGTCGGGGAGCTGACCGACGACCTTGCCGTTGTCGAGCACGGCGCCCGCGAGGTAGAACGCGGTGGGCAGGTCGACGACGATCGCATCCACCTGACCCGACTGCAGGGCGGCGACGGCGTCGTCGTTGGAGTTGAAGACGCTGAGGTTGCCCGTGCCGAGCTGGTCGGCGGCCACCTGGTAGCTGGTGGTGGCGCTCATGACGCCGACGGGGATGTTCTTCAGCTCGGCGACGGTCGTGGCCGAGGCCGCGGGCGAGGTGCCCGTCGTGACGACCGCCTGGGTGGTCGTGTAGTACGGCGACGAGAAGTCGACGGCCTGCTTGCGCTGCTCGGTGATCGAGAACTGCTGGACGTTCATGTCCCAGTCCTTCGGGCCGGGCGCGATCGCGCTGTCGAAGTTCGAGCGCACCCAGACGATGTCGTCCTTCGTGAAGCCGAGCTTCTCGGCGACGGCGCACGAGACGGCCGCCTCGAAGCCCTCGCACGACGCCGGGTCGTCGTTCTCGACCCAGGGCGAGAAGGCGGGCTCGCCGGTGGCGATGGTGAGCTTGCCGGCGGCGACGGTCTGCAGCGCGCCCTCGGTGGCGGGGGCGGCGCCGGCGTCGGAACCGGTGGGGGCGAAGGCGCAGGCCGTCAGGGTGACGACCGTGGCGGCGGCCAGGGCGGTCAGGGCGGCGACGCGGCGCAGGCGTGCGGAAGCGGTCACGATTTCTCCTCGTGGACGTATCGGGGTCATCCCCGGAGTGCTGTGATGTGCACAGCGTACCGAGCGCATGTTTCAGCGGATGTCGCCGTCGAAACCTGGCGACACGCGCCGTGGCCTACTCGGCGAGGCGCCAGTCGGCGAAGCTGAAGCCCGGAGACACCACGCAACTGACCACGACCTCAGCCTCTCCCGCCGGTCGGGCCGCCTGCCAGACCCCGGCCGGCACGGTCTGCTGCAGCACGTGACCGGCGGCGAGGTCGGGCCCGAGCGTCACCGTGCGCGCGTCACCGGGCTGGGAGCCGTCACCGCCGAGCGAGAGTTCGAGCGCGCCGGGGCCGTGCCAGAGCCACACCTCGTCGCTGGTCACGACGTGCCACGCGCTCTCTTCGCCCGGGGTGAGCAGGTAGTGGATGCAGGTGGCCGCGGGCCGCGTCCCCCCGGGGGTCTCGACCTCGACGCTGCCGGTCCACATGCGCCGGAACCACCCGCCCTCGGCGTGCGGTTCGAGATCGAGCAGGACGGCGGTGGCGGGACGCTCAGCGGTCATCGGCGGATTCTCCGGTCTCTCGGGTGAAGGCGGCGGATGCCGAGCGCACCTCGCCGTCGATGAACGTCGCGGCCGCGCTCCCCTCGCCGTCGACGACGAGGTGCTCGATGGTCTCATCGACCTCCGACACCGGCACGTCGAAGAACGCCAGGTCCGCCACGGCCCCCACGGCGAGATACCCGGTGCGCGCGGGCCCGGTGTCGAGCCCCATCGCGTGCGCCCCGCCGAGGGTCGCAGCGCGAAGCAGCAGTTCCGACAGATCGCGGTTCGCGTACCCCTGCGCCCGCGCCAGCCGGTGCAGCGCCGACACGTCGGCCAGCAGGTCGAGAGAGGGGCTGGATGCCAGGGAGTCGGTGCCCACGGCCAGCGCATTGCCCTCCAGCAGATACGCCGCGACCGGCGGCTCGTCGAGACCGATGACCGCGTTCGAGCGGGGGCAGAGCGCCACCGTCGTCCCCCGCGCGCGCAGGATCGCCCGGTCGCGCGCCGTCATGTACACGCCGTGGGCGATGTGGCAGTCGGGGCCTAGAACGCCGAGCTCGTCGACGAACTCGGTAGCTCCGGTGCCGAAGCCCTCGTCGCGCAGCGCCCGGAAGCTCGTTGGCCGGTGCAGTTGCCAGGGAACCGCCTCTCCGTGCTCGCGCTCGAAGGCGGCCTCGCCGAGGTGCAGGTGCAGGCGACTGCCGCGCTCGCGCACGATGTCGGGGATCTCGAGCAGCGGCTCGACGTCGAGGGAGTACGGCGCGTGTGGGGAGAGACCCGTTCCCGGAGGCGCGGGCATTGCGTCGAGGCGCGCCTCCACCTCGGCGCGGCCGCGCTCGGCCCACGCGGCGTTCGTCCAGCTCATCACCTCCCAGTAGGTGATGCCGTGCAGCCGCGCGTCGTGCAGCGCCGAGGCCGCCTCGACGTCGGTGACGATGTCGGCCACCGCCGTGGTCCCGGCGGCGATCATCGCGAGCGCTCCGGTCCTGGCATCCGCCGCCCAGTCGTGACCGGCGCGGTAGACCGGGGTGAAGGCGTCGTCCCAGTCGTCGAAGCCGGCGTACGAGCCCCGCCCGACCTCGGCCATACCGGTGTACTGCAGGTGCGAGTGCGCGTTGACGAGTCCGGGGGTGAGCACTCCCGGCCAGTGGACCTCGTCGAAGGCGAGCCCGCGCGCCCGCAGCTCGTGGCGCACCCACTCGCGGTCGCCGACGTGCCGGATGCGGCCTCCGGCGACCGCGATCGCTCCCCCGGGGATGGGCGGGGCGGTGACGGGAACGACGAGGGATGCCGAATACAGGACGACGTTCACGAGCGGGAGGCCTTGTATCGGGGCGAGCGCCACTCGTCGAGGCCTTCGGGGTCGAGCGCGCGCGGGGAGTCGAGCGCCGCTCCTCGCACCGCGAGCGCCGTCCGGGCGACGAGGTCGTCGACCTCGGGCCCCAACTCGTGCACGCCGACGCCGGGACGCCGCTCGAGCAGCGCCCCCAGGGCCGCGAGCTGAACGGCGAACGACAGGTCCATGATCTCGATCGGATTGCCTTCGGCCGCGGTGATGTTGACCGCTCCCCCGCCGCCCAACAGCAGCGCGGACCCCGCCTCGGCGACCTCGCCCGGCACGCCCCCGGCGACCGCGACCACGCGGGCCACCGCGGCGATCTCGCGCGTCACGGTCGCGGGGACGCCGGTCGCCGAGACCACGAGAGCTCCCCCGGCCAGATCGATCGCCGGGCCGGTGGCGAAGCCGCCGTGCTGCGCCTCGAGCGCCCGCACGGGGTCGGTCTCGGCCACGCGCACCTCGGCACCGAGCGCCCGCAGATGGGCGGCGACGCCCTGCCCGACGGGTCCGTAGCCGATGACGAGGGCCGGCTGATCCGTCAGCGCGATCCCCCGCTCCTCGAGCAGGTCCGCGATCGCGAACACGCACGACTGCCCCGTGCCGTAGCGGTTGTCGAACATGGTCTTGGTGCGGGCATCGTTGACGGCCATGACGGCGCAGCGCAGCAGACCCGCGTCCCGCATCCGCCGGAGCGGCGTCAGCCCGCTCGTCGTCTCTTCGCAGGCTCCGATCCAGCCGTCCACGAGCGCCGGGTCGTCCTCGTGCGCGAGACGAATGAGGTGCGCCCCGTCGTCGAGCAGCACGTCGAGGCCCGCGCGCACGAACTCAAGGGCGGCCGCGTGCTCGTCGGCACCCGACAGCGACGGATCCGCCGTCACCGCGAACCCCCGCTCCCGCAGCTCGTCGGCGACCGCGACATCGGTCTCGTCCGGATGCGCGTACACCGATACCTCCGCGCCCCGCTCGCGCAGCAGCAGCGACAGCACGGCGGTCTTCGGCTCGAGCACCATCGCCACACCCACCCGCAGGCCGGTGAGGTCGAGCCGCTCGGCCAGGGCCGTGGCGACGGGCATGTGCTGCCGTGCGAACGCGATGCGCCCGGCTGCATCACCGCGCTCGGGCAGGGGCCTTCCGTCGAGCAGCACCCGGTCGGCATCCAGGTCGAACTCGATGCGCCCCGGACGGGGAGTCGGACTCGGGATGCCACCCAGCCGCTCCACCAGCTGAGCCAGGGCGTCGGCGCCGGTTCCGGTCGCCGCGAACGGGCGTCCGGCGATCATCAGGTTCGACGCGCGCGCGAAGCGGCGGACGATGCGCTCGGGTGCGCGGGGGTCGGTCACGGCACTCAGCCTAGGGTCCCGGCATCCGTCCCCCCGACGACCCCCGCGGTGGGCGGGTTCGGGGCGCGTTCGTCCGTTTGGGGCGCGGCATTCCCCGCCCCGAACGGAAAAGTGCGCCCCAAACCCGGAGGCCCCGCGGCACCAACGAAAAGGCCCCGCCCTGCCGAAGCAGGAGCGGGGCCGAATCGTGCGTCGCGAATTACTTCGCGGCGACCACCTGGAGGGTGATCACGGCGGTGACGTCGTCACGCAGGCGAACGGTCGCCTCGTGCTCGCCGACCGACTTGATCGAAGAGGTGATCTGGATCTTGCGCTTGTCGAGCTCACCGAGACCGGCGGCCTTGACGGCGTCGGCGACATCGGCGGGCTTGACCGAACCGAACAGGCGACCCTCGTTGCCGGCCTTGACCGACAGCTTGACGGTGTTCGACTCGAGGGTGTTCTTCAGGGCCACGGCGTCTTCGTGCGCGTGGATCGCGCGGGACTCGCGAGCGGCGCGGATCGACGCGACCTGCTTCTCGCCACCGCGGCTCCAAGCCACGGCGAAGCCCTGCGGGATGAGGTAGTTGCGGGCGTACCCGTTCTTGACCTCGACAACATCACCGGCGCTACCGAGCCCGGTGACCTCATTCGTGAGAATCAGCTTTGCCATCGGGTGCTCCTTAGCGGCCGGCGCCGGCGTAGGGCAGGAGAGCCATCTCGCGCGCGTTCTTGATGGCGCGGGCGATCAGGCGCTGCTCCTGCACGGAGACACCGGTGATACGACGGGCGCGGATCTTGCCGCGCTCCGAGATGAACTTGCGGAGGGTTGCGACGTCCTTGTAGTCGATGACGCCGACGCGAATCGCCTTCGCGGGGGCTGCGTTCTTTGCGCCCTTCCGCGGCTTGCGGCGGTCGCCAGTGGCCTTTCCAGCCATGCTTCCTTCTTTCGTGTGGTTCGGACGCCGTTCCGGTCACGGGGACCGGGTCATGGCATCCGGAATTTCAGGGGTCGTCTCGCTCGAGAGCGGGGCGAAGATCAGAACGGGGTGTCGTCGCCGTAGGAACCGGGAGTGCTCCACGCGTCCGCGCCGCTGTTGTTGCCGCCGCCGTTGTTCGAGCCGGGGGTCGACCACGGCTCGTCGTTCGACTGCTGCACCTGGGCGCGCTGACCGCCGCCGCCACCGTTACCGCCACCGGCGGCTCGGGTGACCTGGGCGGTCGCGTAGCGGAGCGAGGGGCCGATCTCATCGACTTCGAGTTCGATGGAGGTGCGGTTGTTGCCCTCGCGGTCCTGGTAGGAACGCTGCTTCAGGCGACCGGTCGCGATGACACGGCTGCCCTTGGTCAGCGAACCGGCGACGTGCTCGGCGAATTCGCGCCACACCGAGGCGCGCAGGAAGAGCGCCTCGCCGTCCTTCCACTCGTTCGCCTGACGGTCGAACGTGCGGGGGGTCGACGCGATGGTGAAGTTCGCGACCGGGAGCCCGTTCTGCGTGTAGCGCAGCTCGGGGTCGGCCGTGAGGTTACCCACGACGGTGATGACGGTTTCGCCGGCCATCGTCGTTACTTCGCAGCCTTCTCGGCGGACTCGACCTTGCGGGGAGCGGCGGCCTTGCGGGCGGCCTTCTCCTCGGAGCGCTTGGCTTCGGCGGCGACCTGGGCGATCGCTTCTTCGGCACGGAGGACCTTGGTGCGCATGATCTGCTCGTTCAGCTTCAGCTGACGGTCGAGCTCGTTCGTGGCCTCGCTGGTCGCGACGAAGTTGACGACGGCGTAGATGCCCTCGTTCTTCTTGCGGATCTCGTAGGCGAGACGACGGCGGCCCCAGATGTCGATCTTGTCGATGGTTCCTCCATCGGCCGTGATGACCTTGAGGAATCCGTCGAGCTTCGGAGCGACCTGGCGCTCGTCGACCTCGGGATCGAAGATGACCATGAGTTCGTACTGGTGCGTCACTAACCCACCTCCTTCGGACTAGAACGGCTGACGGGCATTTCCCGGCAGCAGGAGGGTGTGTTGCACGTCGTCACGGGCTCACACGCGCATGGGCGTCGCCGGACAACCTTCGTAGTCTAACGGATGCCGCTGGCCTCGGGGAATCCGACCTCGGTAGCGTGGACGTGACCAGACGACGGCGGGGGGCCGCATGGCAGGGATTCGACCGTTCGACGCGCGAGCATTGCTGACGCCGCCCGACCCCCGGGCCGCGAAGGCCTTCACCGCCGACCTGCGCAAGACCGGACGGCTCCCGGGAACGGGTGTGGCCGTCGTCACCTTCGCCATCGCGTTCGCACTCATCGGCGGGATCGGCGTCGTCATCATCGTCGCGGCGGTGCTGCTCGCGCCGGTGCTGCGCGAGGGGTCGTTCATCCTCGGCATCCTGTTCCTCTTTCCGATCGTGATCGGTCTCGGCGGTCTGGCGCTGGCGTGGTTCCTCGGGCAGAAGACGCAACGCGCCCAGGAGGACCGCCGGTGGCGCCTCGCCGGGTTCAGTCGCGACGTGGGCATGGAGTACGTTCCCGCGGTGCCCGCTCCCCCGCTGCCGGGCGTGCTGTTCGGGATCGGCGGCGACCGCACGGCGTACGACATCCTGCGCGGGCGCGAGCCGCGGTTCGTCGAGATCGGCAACTACTCGTATACGACGAGCGACGGGAAGAACACGCGAACCTCGCGGTGGGGGTACATCGCGATCCGGCTCGACGTGCCTCTCCCCCACATCGTGCTGGATGCGGTGGGCAACGGCGTGAAGCTCGGCATCTGGCAGCGCGGGCAGCGGCTGAGTCTCGAGGGCGACTTCGACAGGTACTTCCAGCTTTCGTGCCCCGAGGGGTACGAAAGCGACGCGCTGTACCTCTTCACGCCCGATGTCATGGCGCGCTTCATCGACAACGCCTCGGCGCTCGAGGTCGAGATCGTCGACGACTGGATGTTCCTCTACTCCCCCGACGAGCTGTCGACCCTCGACCCCACCCGGTGGGCGTGGGCGTTCGCGGTCGTTTCGGCGTTGCTCGACAAGCTCGACCAGTGGGGACGCTGGCGCGACGACAAGCTGGTGGCGAGCGCCCCCGTCGATCGACCGGCGGTGGCGGCACCGGCGCCCACCTTCACCCCCGCACCCGTCGGGGTCGCCCCGCCCGGGCAGCGGCTGAAGCGCAGCAACGCGTGGCTCAACGCGCTGCTCGTCGTGGCGGGAGCCCTCGTCGTCATCCCCGTCGTGCTCTTCGCCGTCGGCTTCCTCGTGTTCCTGGGACAGTGACCGTGACCGTCGACACCACCGCCCTGACCCAGCCCATCGACCGTGCGAAGGTCCGCGGTTTCGACAAGGCCCTGCGCGAGAAGGGGATGCTGCGCAGCCGCGCCCTCACGATCATCGTGTTCTCGGTGATCGGGCTCGCGGCGCTGGTCATCATCGTTCCGACCTTCGTCTCGATCGTCGCGATGGGGATCACCCGCAGCAGCTCGAGCGGCGTCGCCCTCCTGCCCGTCGTCGTCATCGCCATCGTCATCGGCCTGATGGTCTGGGCGCTCATCCGGGGGGTCGGCGGCGCGGCGGCACGCCGGTACCGGCTGAGTCTCTTCGCGAGCGCGAACGGGATGACCTGGCATCCGGGATTCTCCAATCCCCGACGACCGGGCATGATCTTCGACCTCGGCCGCGACCAGGAGCTGCACGACGTCATGCGGCGCGAGCACCCGCGCTCGCTCGAGGTGGCGAATTACACGTACGAGACCGGGTCGGGCAAGAGCAAGCAGACGCACCGGTGGGGCTACGTCGCGCTGCGACTCGACACCCCTCTCCCTCATATCGTGCTGGATGCCGTGGGCAACAACGGTCTGTTCGGCGGCTCGAACCTGCCCATCACGTTCGGTCGCGACCAGCGGCTGAGCCTCGAGGGCGACTTCGACAAGCATTTCGCCCTGTACTGCCCCGAGGGGTACGAGCGCGATGCGCTGTATCTGTTCACCCCCGACGTGATGGCGCGCTTCATCGACAACGCGGCGGCCCTCGACGTCGAGATCGTCGACGACTGGCTGTTCCTGTACGCCAAGCGCGACCTGGTGACACTCGACCCCGCGACCTGGCGGTGGCTCTTCGCCACGATCGACGCGATCGACGAGAAGCTCGCGCAGTGGGCGCGGTGGCGCGACGACCGGCTTGCCGGGTCTTCGGCGGCGGCGGTTCCGACACCCGGTACCGCTCCCCTGCTCACGCCTCCGCCCGCGGGTGTGGCCGCGCAGGGCCGGCGACTCAAGCGCGGGTTCCCCGTCTGGACGTTCGTCGTGTTCGCCGCGGTCGCCGGGTGGTGGATCCTCACGACCGTGTTCGGGCGCTGACGCGGGGGGCTGGGGCGGGGCGGGTGGCCGTGGCGGGGGTGGCCGCGGCACAGGCTCGGCGATCTGCACAAGCTCAGTCGAAATCCGGCGGATTGGACTGAGGATGCGCGAATCACTGAGTTTGCGCGACGGGCGCGGGGCGGATGCCACGGCACACGCTCCGCAATTCGCGCAAACTCAGCCGGCATCCCGCGCATTGCACTGAGGGTGCGCGAATCGATGACCCTGCGCGACGACGGCGGATGCCACGACACAGACTCCGCGATCCGCACAAGCTCAGCCGGCATCCCTTGCATCGCACTGAGGATGCGCGAATCACTGACCCTGCGCGACGACGGCGGATGCCACGACACACGCTCCGCGATTCGCACAAGCTCAGCCGGCATCCCGCGCATTGCGCTGAGGGTGCGCGAATCGCTGACCCTGCGCGACGACGGCGGATGCCACGACACAAGCTCCGCAATTCGCACAAACTCAGCCGGCATCCCGCGCATTGCGCTGAGGGTGCGCGAATCACTGACCCTGAGCCACGGCCGGGGCCCCCGCGCACCACGCGCGAGGGCCCGAGGCGATCAGACCCCGCGGGTCGAACGCCAGAGCTCGCGGCGGTTCTCCTGCTCGACGGGGTCGGGCACCGGCAGCGACACGAGCAGGCGCTTGGTGTAGTCATCGCGCGGCTCGGTGAGCACCTGGACGGTCGTGCCCTGCTCGCGGATCACGCCCTGCTGCAGCACCACGACGCGATCGGCGACCTCGTCGACGACGGCGAGGTCGTGGCTGATGAACAGGCACGCGAAGCCGAACTCCGCCTGCAGCTGCGCGAACAGCTGCAGCACGCGCGCCTGCACCGACACATCCAACGCCGAGGTCGGCTCGTCGGCGATCAGCAGCTTGGGGTCGAGCGCGAGCGCGCGGGCGAGCGAGGCGCGCTGGCGCTGGCCGCCCGACAGCTCGTGCGGGTAGCGGTCGCCGAACGCGGTCGGCAGCTGCACGGCATCCAGCAGCTCATTCACCCGGGTGCGCGCGGCCCGGGCACCCGAGACGCGGCGGTGCACCACGAGCGGCTCGGCGATGCACTCCGCGATCGTGAGCAGCGGGTTGAAGCTCGTCGCGGGGTCCTGGAAGACGAACCCGATGTCGGGCCGGGTCTTCGCGAGATTCCGGGGCTTCGCGCCGTTCATCTCGGTGCTGAGGACCTTGAGCGACCCCCCGACGACCGAGGTGAGACCCACCATCGCGCGACCGATCGTGGTCTTGCCCGAGCCGGACTCCCCCACCAGGCCGAGTACTTCGCCGGGACCGATCCAGAAATCGACGCCCTTCACGGCGACGACGCCGGGCGACCCGAAGCGACCGGGGTAGCCGATCTCGACCTTCTCGGCGACGACCAGGCTCCCCGCCGGCGGCGAGGTGGGCGCGGCATCGGCGAGCGACTGGCGCGAGCTCTTGCCGCGACCCACGTGCGGCACGGCGGCGAGCAGTTCGCGCGTGTACTCCTCGCGCGGGGCCGCGAACAGCTCGCGCACGGGCGCCTGCTCGACGATGTCGCCGCGGTACATCACGATCACGCGGTCGGCGAGGTCGGCGACAACGCCCATGTTGTGCGTGATGAGCACGATCGTCGCGCCGAACTCGTCGCGGCACGTGCGCAGCAGGTCGAGGATTTCGGCCTGCACGGTGACATCCAGCGCCGTGGTCGGCTCGTCGGCGATGATCAGGCCGGCATTGAGCACGAGCGCCATCGCGATGACCACGCGCTGCTTCTGCCCGCCCGAGAACTGGTGCGGGTAGTCGTCGACGCGCTGCTCGGGGTTCGGGATGCCGACCCGGCGCAGGATGTCGACGGCCTTGGTCTTGGCCTCGGACTTCGACAGCTTCTCGTGCGCACGCAGACCCTCGGCGATCTGCCACCCCACGGTGTAGACGGGGTTGAGGGCGGTCGAGGGCTCCTGGAACACCATGGCGGCGTCGCGCCCGCGCATCTCGCGCAGCTGAGCGCGGGTGGCGTGCACGATGTCGGTCTGGTCGCCGTCGCGTCCGCGCACGATGACCGCACCCGACAGCGTCGCCGTCTCGGGCAACAGCCCCAGCAACGTGTTCGCGGTGACGGTCTTGCCAGAGCCCGACTCGCCCACGATCGCGAGCACCTCGCCGGCGTGGGCCTCGAGCGAGATCCCGTTGATCGCGGCGACCGGCGCACCGTCCGTGGCGAACGCGACGCGCAGGTCGTCGATACGGGCGACGGGCGCGGTGGCGGCGGTCATGAGGGGCTCCCTTCGGAGGGGGCGGATGCCGGGGACCCGGCGGGGGACGCGGTGGCCGAGGCCTCAGCAGGAGCCGTCGACGGATCGACCGCCGTGACGGGCGCGGGCGCACGCCCGGCTCGGCGACGCGTGCGCAGGCGCGGGTCGCTGAGGTCGTTCAGGCTCTCGCCGACGAGGGTGATGCCGAGCACGGCGAGGACGATCGCGACTCCCGGCGGGATGGCCGTCCACCAGATGCCACTGGTCACATCGCTCACCGAGCGGTTGAGGTCGTAGCCCCACTCGGCGGCGGCGGTGGCCTCGATGCCGAAACCGAGGAAGCCGAGGCCCGCGAGGGTCAGCAACGCCTCGGAGGCGTTGAGGGTCACGACGACCGGCAGCGAGCGCGTCGAGTTGCGTAGCACGTGACGCAGGAGGATGCGGCCCGTGGGCACGCCGATCACGCGCGCCGACTCGACGAACGGCTCGGCCTTGACCCGCACCACCTCGGCGCGGATCACGCGGAAGTACTGCGGCACGAAGACCACCGTGATCGAGATCGCGGTGGCGAGGATGCCACCCCACAGCGTCGACTGGCCCTTGGTGATGGCGATCGACATGACGATCGCGAGCAGCAGCGAGGGGAAGGCGTAGATCGCGTCGCACAGCACGACCAGGATGCGGTCGAGCCAGCCGCCGAAGTAGCCGCCGACGAGCCCCAGGAAAATGCCGAGGAAGATCGAGAACGCGATCGCGCACAGGATCACGAGCAGCGCGGTCTGCGCTCCCCAGATCACGCGCGAGAGCACGTCGTATCCACCGACGGTCGTTCCGAGCAGGTTCATCGCGCTCGGCGGCTGCTGCGTGCCGAACTTCACGCCGTCGGCCTCCTGCTGCGCGAACCCGTAGGGAGCGAGCAGCGGGGCGAACAGCGCCGTGAGCAGGAACACGGTGGTGATCACGAGCCCGATCACGAGCATCGTGCGCTGCAGGCCGACGCTGCGGCGCAGGTGCGAGATCACCGGCAGGCGGTCGCGAAGCGGCACCTTGCGTGCGGTCACGGTGTCGTCGGAGAGGGAGGGGGTCATGGCATCCGACATCTCAGTACCTCACTCGCGGGTCGATGATCGCCGCGATGACGTCGACGAGGAAGTTGGTGAAGGCGACCAGCACGGCGATGATCACGACGATGCCCTGCACGGCGACGAAGTCACGCGCCTTGAGGTACTCGCTGAGCATGAAGCCCAGGCCCTTCCACTCGAAGGTCGTCTCGGTCAGCACCGCGCCCGACAGCAGCAGGGCGATCTGCAGGCCGATCACGGTGATGATCGGGATGAGGGCGGGGCGGTAGGCGTGCTTGGTGACCAGGCGGTACTCCCCCACTCCGCGCGAACGAGCCGAAGTGACGTACTGTGCGCCGAGCGTGCCGATGACGTTGGTGCGGACCAGACGCAGGAAGATCCCCGCCGTCAGGATGCCGAGAGCCACACCGGGCAGGATCGCGTGGATCAGCACGTCGCCCACGGCCGCGCCGTCGCCGAGACGGATCGCGTCGATCAAGTAGATGCCGGTGGGGTTGTCGAGCGTGCCGAACTTGAGCTCGGTGCGGGTGCTCGCGCGGCCGGCGACCGGCAGGACACTCAGCCACACCGAGAAGACGAGCTTGAGCAGCAGGCCGACGAAGAAGATGGGGGTCGCGTAGCCGAGGATCGCCCCGATGCGCAGGGTCGCGTCGGGCCAGCGGTCGCGCTTGTACGCGGCGATGAGACCGAACGGGATGCCGATGAGCAGCGCCACGAAGAGTGCGTAGATCGCGAGCTCGAGGGTGGCGGAGCCGTACTGCAGCAGGATCTCGATGACCGGGCGGTTGTCGGTGAGCGTGGTACCGAAGTCACCGCGGAGGATGCCGCCGATGTACTCGAAATACTGCAGGATCAGCGGTCGGTCGTACCCGGCCTGGGCGATGCGGGCCTCGAGCTGATCGGGGGGAAGGCGGCCGCCGAGGGCGGCGGTGATCGGGTCGCCCGTGATGCGCATGAGCACGAAAACCACGGTGACGAGGATGAACACCGTCGGGATGATCAGGAGCAGACGGACCAGGATGTAGCGCCACAGTCCTCCGCCCTTGGGAGCGACGGGTTTGGCGATGTCGGCAGCGTCGACGGCGGTGACCATACGGGAGGGACCTCACTCGAAGGGGGAACGGCGCCTCGTCGCTCCGCTCTCACCCAACGACCGAGGGTACGTGACCCCCGGTCGTCGGGTGTGCGGAATCGCGCGAGGCGCCGATTCGGTCTTACTTGTGCAGCGGTGCGTAGCGGAACTTGAAGGACCCGTCGAGGACGGCACCCTCGACGCTCGAGCCCACGATCGCGACCTGCTTGCCCTGGAGCAGCGGGAGCGTCGACAGGTCGGCGGCCACCTTGTCCTGGATCTGACCGATCTCCTGCTCACGCGTTGTCTTGTCGGTCTGCGTCGCCTGGTCGACGAGCAGCTTCTGGACCTCGGCGTTGTCGTAGTGGTTCAGCAGGAAGTTGTCCTTCGAGAAGAACGGGGTGAGGTAGTTGTCGGCATCCGAGTAGTCGGGGAACCAACCGAGCTGGTAAGCGGGGTAGGCGTCGGCCTTGCGGTCCTTCGTGTACTGCACCCACTCCGTCTGCGCGAGGTTGACGGTGAACAGGCCGTCCGCCTCGAGCTGCGCCTTGACCGCGGCGTACTCGTCACCCGACGAGGGGCCGTAGTGGTCGCCGTTGTACTGCAGGTTCAGCGTGACGGGGGTGGTGAGACCCGCCGCCTCGAGGGTCGCCTTGGCCTTGGCGGCGTCGGGCTTGCCGTTGCCGTCGCCGTACATGTCCTTGAGCGCCTCGTTGGCGCCCGCGAGACCCTGCGGGACGTAGGAGTACAGCGGCGAGTAGGTGTCCTTGTAGACGTCGGTGGCGATCGCCTGACGGTCGACGAGGTCGGCCGCGGCCTGGCGGATCGCGAGCGACTTGGCGGGGTCGGCGTCGGCGGTCTTCGTGCCGTAGGGCATGGTGTCGAAGTTGAAGACGATGTAGCGGATCTCTCCACCGGGACCGTCGACGACCTTGACCGCGTCGTCCTTCTGCAGGTCGGCGACGTCGGTCGCGCTCAGGCTGCGGTAGGCGACGTCGATCGCTCCCGACTGCACGTCGAGCTTGAGGTTCGACGAGTCGGCGTAGTACTTCGTCGAGATGCCGCCGTTGGCCGCCTTGGGGAGCGAACCGGCGTAGTCGGCGTACGGCGCGTACGAGATGAGCTCGTTGGGCTTGTACGACTCGATCGTGTACTGACCGGCGAAGGCCTTGCCGTCGACGATGGTGTCGTCGGGGGTGACGGCGGTGGCCGAGAAGACCTCTTCGTCGACGATGGGGGCGGCGGGGCTCGACAGGATCTGGGGCCAGACCTGGTCGTTGCCGTTCTTCAGCGTGAAGACGACGGTCGTGTCGTCGGGGGTCGCGACGCTGTCGAGGTTGCCCAGCAGCGATGCGGGGCCGTTCGGGTCGTTGATCGCGACCTGGCGGTCGAACGAGAACTTCACGTCGGACGACGTCAGGTCGTGGCCGTTGGCGAACTTCAGGCCCGACTTGAGCTTGACCGTGTACTCGGTCGGCGAGGTGAACTCGGCCGACTCGGCGATGTCGGGGGTGACCTCCGACGTGCCGTACTGGCTGTTCATGAGGAACGGGTAGATCTGCGTCATGACGGCGAACGAGCCGTTGTCGTACGAGCCGGCCGGGTCGATCGAGGTGATCTTGTCGGTGGTGCCGATGACGAGGGGGTCGGTCGAGCTGCCGCCGCCCGAGGAGTTGTCGCCGTCGCCGGCGGAGCAACCTGCGAGAACGAGGGCCGAAACGCCCAACGCGCCGAGAGCGAGGCCGAGACGGCCGCGTCCACTGTTGTGCAGTGTCATGTTTTACCTCTGCTGTGAAGTGACGATTGCGACAGATGCCGCAGTCCTTCGGACATCTAAGTCCGATTCCCGCCGCTCACAAAGCCCTCACGCGCATATTTACGAGACCGAAACCCAAGGGAGGTGCGACTCAGTCCCTCACCATCGCCTCACCCGCTGGTGACCCCCCGCTCGCTGTCGTGCCATATGCGGAATGCGACATACGCACTCACCTCGCGAATTCGAGCGGGTCTCCCGTGCGCTCCAGATCCGCTTCGAGCTCGCGCACGATCGGGATGACCGTCTCACCGAAGCGCTCCAGCTCCTCCTGGAAGTGCAGGAAGCCGAGCAGGAACAGGTCGACGCCGCGCTTTTTGTACTCGATGATCCGCTCGGCGATCTGCTGCGCGTCGCCGAAGAGCTGCGTGCGGAACCCGTCGTTGTACTGCACGAGGTCGTCGAGGCTCGAGTCGGCCCACATGCCTTTCTTGTCCGCGGTCGCGTTGCCCGCCTCCTGCACGCTCTTGCGGAACCCTTCTACGGCACCCGCGTCGGCGTGGGCGATGATCTCACGCAGCTGAGCCTCGGCCTCGGCGCGGCTGTCGCGCTGGATCACGAACCCGTTCAGCCCGAAGCGCGTGCGTCGACCGTGTTCGGCCGCGATGCGCGTCACGTCGTCGTACTGCTCGGTGAAGCCGTCGAAGTCCTTGCCGTTCGAGAAGTACCAATCCGAGAACGCGCCGCCGTTGAAGCGCGCCGCCGTAGAGTTTCCGCCCTGGAAGATGTCGGGGTGCGCCCGGCCCGGCACCTCATACGGGAACGGCCGCAGCGTGAAATCGGTGATGTCGTAGTACTTCCCGTGGAACAAGAACTTCTCCTCGGTCCACAGGCCCCGCAGCACCTGGATGAACTCCGCCGCGCGCTCGTACCGCTCGTCGTGCTCGAGCCACTCGAGGCCCAAGTCGGTGTATTCGTCTTTGAACCAGCCGCTGACGACGTTGACCGCCGCGCGCCCGTGCGAGAACTGGTCGGCCGTGTTGATGAACTTCGCCAAGACCGCGGGATGCCAGATCCCGGGGTGGATGGCGGCGATGACCTTCAGCTTCTCGGTGGCCAGCAGCAGAGCCAGGCTGATCGAGGTGGACTCGTGCTGCTGCGCGGCGCCGTAGCTGGAGGCGTACCGCACCTGGCTCAGGGCGTACTCGAACCCGACGCGCTCGGCCGTGCGGGCGAGCTTCACGTTGTAGTCGTAGTCCCAGTCGGTGCGCTGTTCGATCGAGCTGATCACGAGACCGCCGCTGACATTGGGCACCCAGTAGGCGAACTTCAGGGGCTCGTGGGTGGGAGTGGAATCGGTCATGGGGCCCTCCTCGCGGGATCGGAACCCGGCCAACCTCGCACCGCTTCGGCCATCGGTCAACGACATGTGACGGACCGTTTCGCCGCGTGACGCAGGGCGACGCAAGCCAGGTGAGGATGGATGCCATGACCTCCCCCCAGCGCGTGCGTTTCGGCTACTGGACCCCCATCTTCGGCGGATGGCTGCGCAACGTCGATGACGAGCAGACGCCGGTGTCGTTCGCCCATATCGCCGAGATCGCCCGCGCTGCCGAAGAGGGTGGCTTCGACCTGACCCTCATCCCCGAGCTGAACCTCAACGACATCAAGGGCGTCGAGGCGCCGTCGCTCGACGCGTGGGCGGTGACCGCGGGACTGGCGGCGGTGACGTCGACGCTCGAGCTCATGACCGCCGTGCGGCCGGGCTTCCACAACCCGTTCCACACCGCGAAGCAGGCCGCCACGATCGACGAGATCAGCGGCGGTCGCTTCACCCTCAACGTCGTCTCGGCGTGGTGGGCCGAGGAGGCCAAACAGTACGAGGGCCTCTTCAGCGCGCACGACGATCGCTACGCCCGCACCATCGAATGGGTCCAGGTGCTGCGCGGCCTGTGGTCGCAGACCCCGTTCGCCTACGAGGGGGAGTACTACCGCACCGAGGGGACCTACACCGAACCCAAGCCGCAGGTGCAGCCGCGCCTGTACGCGGGCGGTGAGAGCGAAGCCGGCCGCACCGCGATCACGCGCTTCGCCGACGCGTACCTCACGCACGGCGGGACGCTCGAAGAGCTCGAGACGAAGGTCGCCGACATGCGCCGGCGTCGCGCGGAGGCCGGCGCGACGCCGTTCGAGGCGTTCGGCATGGCCGCCTACGCCGTCGTGCGCGACACCGAAGAAGAGGCTCAGGCCGAGATCGACCGCATCACCGACGTGCGCGGGGGAGCGGCCTATGGCTCGTACCAGGACTTCGTGAGCAAGTCGAAGCTCGACACCCAGGTCGACCTCAAGGAGTACTCGGTATCGAACCGCGGCCTGCGCCCCAACCTCGTCGGAACGCCCGATCAGGTCGCGGAACGCATCGTCGCCTTCGCGAACGTCGGCGTCTCGACCCTGTTGCTGCAGTTCTCGCCGCACCTCCCCGAGATGCAGCGCTTCGCCGCCGAGGTCATCCCGCGCGTCCGCCGCTTGGAGGCGCTGCGCGACGCCTGACGCGCTTGGCGCCGCGGGGACTCGCCACGCGCGCCGACCCTAGGACGCCGAGCGGAGCGCCTGATCCAGATCGGCGATGAGGTCCTCCGCGTCTTCGAGGCCGATCGACAGCCGGATCAGACCGTCGCCGATGCCGAGACGGTCCCGCGTCTTCTGCGTGAAGCCGAGGTGGGTCGTCGTCGCGGGGTGCAACGCCATCGACCGGGTGTCGCCGATGTTCGTCATGCGACTGAAGAGGCGCAGCGCGTCGAAGAACCGCTCCGCGGCGGGTCGGCCCCCGCGCACGGTGAACGAGAACACCGAGCCCGAGAGGCCGTCGTAGTCGCGCATCGCGAGCGCATGCTGAGGGTGCGAGGGGAGCCCCGCGAAGTCGACGCTTTCGACCGCCGCGTGCCCCTCGAGCCACTCCGCGATCGTGCGGGCGCTGGCGAGATGCTGCCGCATGCGGACCGACAGGGTTTCCATGCCCTGCTGCAGGAGGAAGCCGTTCAGTGGCGACAACGCCGGACCCGTGTCGTTCGCGATACCGAAACGCAGCGACAGCTCGAACGCGCGCGCACCGAAGGCTTCGACGTATGAGGCGTGCCCGGCGATGGCGGTGTCGGTGAGGGCGGGATAGGAGCGGTCGGATGCAGCCCAGTCGAACGTTCCGCCATCGACCACCGCACCCGCGAGGTTCGCACCGTGTCCGGAGAGGAACTTCGTTGCCGAGTGCACGACGATGTCTGCCCCGTGCTCGATGGGTCGGATGAGGAAGGGCGTCGCGATCGTGTTGTCGACGACGAGGGGTATGCCGTGGCGCCGCGCGACGCGAGCAACGGCGTCGATGTCGACGACATCGTTCTTGGGGTTCGGCAGCGTCTCGGTGAAGATCGCCTTGGTCTCGGGGCGGATGAGGGCGTCCCACTCCGCTTCGTCCGTGGGATCCCAGACGTACTCGACCGTCACGCCCATGCGAGCGAACGTGCGGTCGAACAGCACCCGGGTACCGCTGTAGATGCTCGCCGTCGAGACGATGTGTTCGCCGCTGCCCGCGAGACCGAGCAGGGCGATGGTGATCGCCGCCTGGCCCGAGCCGACGACGATCGCGCCCGAACCGCCTTCGAGCGATGCCAGACGTGCCTCGGCCACCTGATTGGTGGGGTTCGCGTTGCGCGAGTAAAGGTGGCCCAGGTCTGCGCCGGCGAACCGGTCGGTCGCCTCTTGGAAGGAATCGAACCGGTACGCGGCCGATAGGTGCACCGGTGTGATGCGCGATCCGTGCGTGAGGTCTTCGACCTCGCCCGCGTGCACCTGCCGGGTGGCGAACCCGAAGCCCTGCCAGTCGGAGTGCGGGGGAGCAGCCTCAGCCACGCAGACCGACCGCTTCCTGCGGGAGGAGCGAACCGAGCCAGCGGGCGATCTCGCGGGGTCCGGAACGGGGTGCCGTGGCCTCGACATCGGGGTTGTAGTTCGTGTTGGTGTTCACGTCGTAGGTGACGGTGCGGCCGTCGCGTGTCTCGATGAACTCGATGCCGGCGATGCCCACTCCCTCCGCCGCGAGGAACGCGAGGTAACGGTCGATGAGCGCGGGGTCGACGTCGTCGCGGCGACGGAACAGGGGCTCGGGCTCGACGCCGTCGGCACCCGGAACCGCGCACGCCTCGGCCGGGCACAGCTCGAAGCTGCCCGCGCTGGTGTCGACGCGCACCGCGTAGACGAAGTCGCCCGCGACGAACTCGGCGCGCGTAATGAACGGAGCCCGGGCGACCAGCAACTCCTGCAGGAGCGTGATGCCGTCGGGGGAGGGCTCGAAGTCGGCACCGCCGACCCAGGCCGCGAACTCGTCGACGGTGTCCCACCGACGCACCCCGAGGCCCTTGCCGCCCTGGTTGTGCTTGCTGATGAAGGGCGCGCCGAACTCCCGCGCTTTCGTGACCAGATCGTCTGTGCCGAAGACCGCGACGGTGCGCGGAACGTCGATGCCCGCGTGACGCAGCGCCGCGTGCTGCGCCACCTTGCTCACCTCGAGCTCGAGCACGTCGGCTCCATTGATCACCGTGCGGCCCCACGATGCGAGCCACCGCAGGACGGCACGGCCGAACTCCTTGCTGTGCGCGTGATCGCGTGTGTGCGCCGACGCGCTCAACCGCGACCAGAACACGCCCTCGGGCGGCTCGACCGCGAGATCGATCGACCCGTCGGTGAGCAGCCACTCCTCGAACGGCACGCCCTCCGCCTCGAACGCCGCCGCGAACGGCGGAATCCACTGGGGGTTCTCGTGGATGACATATACCTTGCCCGACATGACGCCAGGCTAACCCGCACCTCCGACATCGCGCCGACCCCGCGTCACGCGGCGACACCGGGTCCCGGCATCCCTATGCTCGGATCTTCAGAAGGGATGCCATGACCTCCGACTACATCGACGCCAACCGCGCCAACTGGGACGAGCGCGCGACGCTGCACGCCGCCCGGGACGGCTCGGGATACGGCATCCAGCGCTATGTCGACGACGCCGACGCCCTGTCGGACGTGGTGCGCTTCGACCGACCGCTGCTCGGCGACATCACCGGCAAGCGGGCCGTTCACCTGCAGTGCCACATCGGGACCGACACCCTGTCGCTGGCACGACTGAGCGCGAAGGTCACCGGTCTCGACTTCTCGGAGAACGCCGTCGCCGAGGCGCGACGACTCGCGGAAGAGGCCGGGGTCGAGGTCGATTTCGTCCGATCGGACGTTCGGAGCGCTCCCGAGGTGCTGCCTCGTGGGTCGTTCGACCTCGTCTACACGGGTATCGGAGCGCTGTGCTGGCTGCCCTCGATCACCGAGTGGGCAGGAGTCGTCGCCGAACTGCTCGCTCCGGGCGGCACGCTGCACATCCGCGAGGGGCACCCCGTCCTGTGGGCGATGAACGAAGAGCTGCCGGGGTTGTCGCTGGCGTTCCCCTACTTCGAGCAGGCTGCGCCGCTGGAGTGGGACGACGACAGCACCTATGTCGAGGTGGCTGCGCCCCTGACGTCGACGCGGACGTACGAGTGGAATCACGGGCTCGGCGAGATCGTCACCGCCCTGCTCGATCGCGGCCTGCGCCTCGACGCCCTGGTCGAGCACGACAGCGTGCCGTGGGAGGCACTTCCTGGCCGCATGACCCAACGCCCCGACGGCGAATACGCGCTGACCGAGCAGCCGTCTGTCGTGCCGCTCAGCTACACGATCAGGGCGACGAAGGTGGCGTAGCGGATCCACCCATGACGAACGTCACCCCCGAATGGTGACGGCCGTCCGATGTGCGGCGAGCGCCCCGAGGCCAGCATGAACACATGACCTCCTCCACCCCCACCCCCGCCGCGATCGACGCGCGGGGCGTCGTCAAGAGCTTCGGCTCCGTCCACGCCGTCCGCGGCGTCGACCTCACCGTCCGACCGGGCGAGATCGTGGCCTTCCTCGGCCCGAACGGCGCGGGCAAGACCACCACGATCGACATGATCCTGGGCCTGACCACCCCCGACGCCGGCAGCATCGAGGTGTTCGGCCACAGCGCCCGCGGGGCCGTCGCCCGTGGCCTCGTCTCGGCGGTGCTCCAGTCGGGCGGACTGCTGAAAGACCTGACCGTGCGCGAAACGGTGGAGCTGACGGCGAGCCTGTTCGCCGAGAAGCGCCCCGTCGACGAGGCCCTCGAGCGTGCCGGCATCCGGAATCTCGCCCGCCGCAAGGTGGGCCTGTGCTCGGGCGGCGAGCAGCAGCGACTGCGCTTCGCGATGGCGCTCGTGAGCGACCCGGCCCTCCTGATCCTCGACGAACCGACCACCGGCATGGACGTCGAGGCTCGCCGCTCGTTCTGGAACGCGATCCGGGCGGATGCCGCCCGCGGACGCACCGTGATGTTCGCCACGCACTATCTCGATGAGGCCGACGAGTACGCCGACCGCATCGTGCTGATGCGCGGCGGGCAGATCGTGGCCGACGGCAGCACCACCGAGATCAAGAATCTCGTCTCGGGGCGGGTCGTTCAGGTGACGCTTCCGGATGCCGATCTCACGGCGCTTGCGGCTGTTCCGGGCGTCGACTCGGTCGAGGCCGCCGGCGAGCGCATCACCGTGCACACGCGGGATTCCGACGCCCTGGCGCGTCACCTGCTCACCTCCACCTCGGCGCGCGATCTCGAGATCACCGCCCAGAACCTCGAGAGCGTTTTTCTGACGCTCACCGCCGAGCCCTCGGCATCCGACCTCGTCTCGAATGGATCACTCCGATGACCGCCATCGCCCTCGACCGCCCGCTTCCCGCGATGGGCGGCTTCACGCTGACCTATCTGCGCATCGAACTGGTGCGCAAGCTACGCAATCCGCGCAGCATTCTCTTCACCGTCGCATTCCCCGTGCTGATGTTCTTCATCGTCGGATTCCAGACCCTCGACGTGCCGCTGACCGATACCCCGCTGGCGGCCGGGGGAGTGTCGGTGGCCGCGTACATCATGGTCTCGATGGCGATGTACGGAACCATGATGTCGGCGACTCAGACCGGGGCGTCGGTCGCGGTCGAGCGCGCGCAGGGTTGGTCGCGGCAGCTGCGGCTCACCCCTCTCAACCCCGTCTCGAACGTCGTCGTCAAGATGCTCGCGGGCATGATGTTCGGCCTGATCGCGGTGATCGCGACCTACGCGGTGGCCGCCGGTGCGGGCGTACAGCTCGCCCCGGTGCAGTGGATCGTCACGGGGCTCGCCGCCTGGGTGCTCGCGGGCGCCGTCTTCACCACCCTCGGCCTGATGGTCGGGTACATGGTGCCGGGCGAGAACGCGGCGCAGATCACGAGCCTCGCGGTGGTGCTGCTGTCGTTCCTCGGCGGGCTGTTCTTCCCCCTGTCGTCGATGCCCGACTTCCTGCAGGCCATCGGCAAGCTGACGCCGGTGTACGGCATCGGGGAGCTCGCCCGCTCGCCCCTCACGGGCGACGGCTTCGACCTCGGCGCCCTGATCAACGCGGTGGTCTGGCTCGCGGTCTTCGTCGCCGGAACCGTGTACTTCTTCCGTCGCGACACGCGTCGCGGCTGACACGCCTAGGGTGAACGACGTGAGCACGACGACGACCGGCCCGGAGCGAGCGATCGTTCCGGGCCGTCGTCCGTTTCAGCGCGGATGGCTCATCGGTTCGTCGATCTCGCTGATCTGGACCTTTCCGACGCTGCTCACGCTCTGGGAAGAGCCGGGTCTGGCCCCGCGGGTGCTGGGAACCGCGATCATCGTGGTGTTCGCGGCCCTGTTCATGGCGACCGCGCCCCTCTCGCGCCGCACGCCGTCATACAGCCGCCGGCTGCTTCTGCCCGTCGCGCTCTTCGCGCTGAGTCTGTCGCTCTGGCCGTGGCTCGGCGCCGACGTGCGCTGGCTGTGGACGTTCGTGGGTGTCGCCGTCGCCGTCTCGCGCATGGGCCGCCGGACCGTGTGGACGACCGTCGGCGTGCTGAGCGGCCTCTCGTTCGCCGTGGGGGAGTGGACGGATGCCGACACCTTCACGAGCGTGCTCAACTCGGCGATCATCCTCTCGATTTCGATCATGATGTTCAGCTTCATGCACAACATCTCGACCCTCGAGCGCCTGCGCGACGCGCAGGCTCAGATCGCCGAACTCGCCGCCGAGAAGGAGCGAGGACGCGTCGCGCGCGACGTCCACGACATCCTCGGCCACTCGCTGACGGTAATTGCCGTCAAGGCAGAACTCGCCGGAAGGCTGATGGATGCCGGCTCCCCGGCGGCCCGCGACGAGATCGCCCAGATCGAGGGCCTCTCCCGCGGAGCCTTGGCCGACGTACGCGCGACCGTGCACGGCTACCGCGGCGTGAGCATCAGCGGCGAGCTGGCCGCGGCCCGTGCCGCACTGGAGAGCGCGGGCGTCTCCGCCGACCTGCCCGGCTCCACCGACCAGGTGCCCGCTGACCGCCGCGAGCTTGCCGGGTGGGTGGTGCGCGAAGCGGTGACGAACGTGATTCGTCACTCGGGCGCGAGCGCCTGCCGCGTGCGACTCGACAACCGCTCGATCGAGGTCGCCGACGACGGATGCGGCCCGGCGGCCACGGCATCCACCGGCTCGGGACTCACGGGACTCCGAGAACGCGTCGAGACCTCGGGAGCGCGGTTGACCATCGGTCGCAGCGACCTGGGTGGATTCAAGGTGAAGGTGGCGTGGTGATCCGACTGCTCATCGCCGACGATCAGGCCCTCGTGCGCGGCGCCCTCGCGGCGCTGCTCGGGCTCGAGCCCGACATCGAGGTGGTCGCCCAGGTCGGGCGCGGCGACGAGGTGGTCGACGCGGCCCGCACGTCGGAGGCCACCGTCGCCCTGCTCGATATCGAGATGCCGGGCATCGACGGGATCGCCGCCGCCGCTCGATTGCGCGCGGAAGTTCCCGGATGCCGTGCCCTCATCGTCACGACCTTCGGACGCCCCGGCTACCTGGCGCGGGCCATGCAGGCCGGCGCCTCGGGCTTCGTCGTGAAGGACACCCCCGCGGCCGAGCTCGCCGACGCGGTGCGGCGGGTCTCTGCCGGGTTCCGCGTGGTCGACCCCGCTCTCGCCGCCGAGTCGCTGGCGCAGGGGGACTCCCCGCTGACCGAGCGGGAGACCGACGTGCTCGCCGCGGCCCGCGACGGCGGCTCGATCGCCGACATCGCGCGAACCGTGCACCTCTCGGAGGGCACGGTGAAGAACCATTTGTCGAGCGCGATCGGCAAGACCGGCGGGCGCAATCGTGCGGACGCCGTGCGGGTGGCTGTGGAGCGCGGGTGGCTTTAGCGGAACCGAGCCCAGGGCGAGTGCAGCTCCTTCCGCTCCCTCCGCGCATGCACAACGCGCGGAGCGTGGGTCCCCGGACGGCCCGAGGACCCACTGTCAGCCCCACCTTCAATACGCCGCGCGCTCACCTAATCCGCGGGCCGACCGCAACGAGTGACTACCGCCGCGAGGAGCGGCGCCGCGAGGACGAGGATGACGACGGTCACGCCCATCCACGACGCGTCAATTGTGACGGCGTGCGTTCCATCCTTCTCCTCGAAGCCATGAAATGTCGCGACCAACGGCAGCCGTATCGTGGTTGCCGAACCGAACGCCCACGCGGCCAGACCGAATGCTCCGATTGCGGTGAGGCCGATCGACACGGTCAGGGAGCACACAGCCACGAAAACGCGATCGCCGCTCATCGGCCGTTCAACTCACGCATCTCGCCGTGAAGCCGCCGCGCGTCGACAACTGCGGGTACTTGCCCCGGGCCCGGCAATAGTTCCACCAGTTGATGACAATCCAGGTGGCTATGCCGAGCGCCGCAGCAGCCACGATGATCGCAGCAGCCGCGGTGACAACGATGAGGATCACAGGCAGTGGATCAGCAACGACGGGATAGGTGACGTCAGATGTCTCGCGATGGTCGACGATCTGCGTGAGGACATTGCCGCTGACGGTGTAACGAGTAGGGATGCTCTTGCCTGTTGCGTCCTTCGCCCAAGCGGGCTCAAAACTCACCTTCACAACGCCCTCTTCGTCGACGATCTGTGCGCCTCCGTCTGGTGTAGTCGCGAGAACGTTCCCCGCCGGAACGGTGACGGGATAGGAGTAGCTGTCATCGGCGTCGCGGTTCTCGATCACGGAAAGCAACTGCACTCCACCTCGGACCGGAACGACGGCGTTCGCACTGTCACCGTCGGACGGATAAGCGACCGCACCGTTCGCAGCTCGCGTTGCGGAGGTGGCCTCGCTTGCGTTCGGCAGGCCAATGGTCATCTCGAAGTCGCCCGCGGCCAGCGAAACACCGTCCGAGGCATCGGTGGGAATCGCGATGGTCAGAGGGCTGGCGGCAGGCGGGGCAGTAACCGCTTCTCCTAGTTGATAGACAGCAGGCACGAGCAGTGCACATTCTGCACATGTATGCATGCTTCCGCTAGGGAACTTCACCCGGCCGTTTTGCGCCGGCTTCGACGGTCGTCCGATGCCTGCACGCCGACAGGCACATCGCGTCATCTCGCGGTGAAGCACCGCACACGTGAGACCCGCCGGCTGATTTGCATCCTTCGGACGGGTGAAGTGCGGCTCTCCTAGGAACGAGCACTGCCACCCTGATGTCACGCGTCACGTCATGATCAGGAGAGTCCACGTGCAGGTTTCCACGATCGTCATCGGCGTCTATCTCTGCCTGATCGGCATCGGATGGGGTGTGCTCGTCGACCCGATGCGTCCCCTCACCTACTGGGTTGGCGCGGGATCCGTCGGTCTCACCGGATTCCTCGTCGCAGGGCTGGCCTACGATGCCGCGCCGGCGATTCCGCTGCTCGTCGTGTGCTTCGCACTGACCTCCTATGTGCGGGACAGACGATGGCGAGCCAGCCTTACGCGGACGGAGCACCCACCCCGAACGCCTCCGCCTCCTCCTCCGTCAGCATCCGGGAGCGGATGAGGAAGCGCATGCCCGTCGGGCCCTCGACCGAGAAGCCGGCGCCGCGGCCCGGGACGACGTCGATCGTCAGGTGGGTGAACTTCCAGTATTCGAACTGCGACTCCGACATGTAGACCTCGATGGGGTCGTCGAGACCCGCGTCGATGTCGCCGAGGTGCACGTCGCTGGGCCCAGTGAGGAACATGCCCACGGGGTAACACATGGGGGAGCTGCCATCGCAGCAGCCACCGGACTGATGGAACATCAGCGGCCCGTGCTTCACCGTGAGCTCGCGCAGCAGCGCGGCCGCGGCATCTGTCACATCGACGCGAGAAAGCTCGGCCATGTCCCATTCCTTTCAGAGGATGTCCCACTTCCGGCTGTCTGCAGGGTCCTCGAGCGACCAAAAGTGGGACATTGGGGGAACGCGGCGCCGGGAAAACCCCGGCGCCGCTGCGACTCAGAAGAAGCCCAACGCTCCGTCGGCGTACGACACGAGCAGGTTCTTCGTCTGCTGGTAGTGGTCGAGCATCTTGAGGTGGTTCTCGCGGCCGATCCCCGACTGCTTGTATCCGCCGAACGCCGCGTGCGCGGGGTACTGGTGGTACGTGTTCGTCCAGACGCGGCCCGCCTCGATCGCGCGACCGGCACGGTAGGCGGTGTCGCCGCTGCGGCTCCACACGCCGGCACCCAGGCCGTAGAGCGTGTCGTTGGCGATCGAGATCGCGTCGTCGAAGTCGTCGAACGACGTCACCGACAGCACGGGGCCGAAGATCTCCTCCTGGAAGATGCGCATGTCGTTCGTGCCCTCGAACACGGTCGGAGCGACGTAGTACCCGCCCGACAGATCGCCGCCGAGGTCGACGCGCTCACCGCCCGTGAGCAGCTTCGCCCCGCCCTGCGTGCCGATGTCGATGTACGACAGGATCTTCTCGAGCTGGTCGTTCGAGGCCTGCGCGCCGATCATCGTCTCGGGATCGAGCGGGTTGCCCTGACGCACCTTCTTCACGCGCTCGAGGCCGTCACCGAGGAACTGGTCGTAGATCGACCGCTGGATCAGCGACCGCGAGGGACACGTGCACACCTCGCCCTGGTTGAGCGCGAACATCGTGAAGCCCTCAAGCGCCTTGTCGTAGTACGCGTCGTTGTTGTGAAGGGCGACGTCTTCGAAGAACACGTTGGGGCTCTTGCCACCGAGCTCGAGCGTGACGGGGATGAGGTTCTGCGACGCGTACTGCATGATCAGGCGCCCGGTCGTGGTCTCGCCCGTAAAGGCGATCTTGCGGATCCGCTTGTGCTGCGCGAGCGGCGCACCCGCCTCAATTCCGAAGCCGTTGACGATGTTCACGACACCCGCGGGGAGCAGGTCGCCGATGATGTCGAAGAGGAAGAGGAGGGATGCCGGAGTCTGCTCGGCCGGCTTGATCACGACGCAATTGCCCGCGGCGAGGGCCGGGGCGAGCTTCCACGCGGCCATGAGGATGGGGAAGTTCCACGGGATGATCTGACCCACCACGCCCAGCGGCTCGTTGAAGTGGTACGCCACGGTGTTCTCGTCCAGCTGGCTGAGCGAACCCTCCTGCGCCCGCAGCACGCCCGCGAAGTAGCGGAAGTGGTCGACGGTCAGCGGGATGTCGGCCGCGAGGGTCTCGCGCACCGGCTTGCCGTTCTCCCACGTCTCCGCGACGGCGATCTTCTCGAGGTTCTCCTCGATGCGGTCGGCGATCTTGTTCAGGATGACGCTGCGCTCGGCCGGTGTGGTCTTCTTCCAGCTCGCGAACGCCTTCCACGCGGCATCCACCGCTCGGTCGATGTCGTGCGCGTCGCCGCGGGCGACCTCGCAGAACGGCTTGCCGGTGACGGGGGTGATGTTCTCGAAGTACTCTCCGCTGTGCGGCTCGACCCACTCGCCGCCGATGTAGTGCCCGTACCGCGAGCGGTATTCGGCGACGGCCCCACGGGTTCCGGGTGCGGCGTAGACGCTCGAGACGCCTTCTTCGACGATGGTCATGCGTGTCTCCTTCGACGGTCATGAGTCGCCGCGACGGCTTCGGGCGGCGATGCGCCGACGGTACGCCGGGGGAGGTTGCATCGGGTTGCACGGGGCGCCCGGGCGCGCGGGTGCGGTGCGGGCGCGCGGGGGCGGCGCGCGGGGGCGGCGCGCGGGGGCGGCGCGCGGGGGCGGTGCGCGGGGGCGGCGCGGGCTCGGCCCCGAGATCACACGATCCGCGCGAGATCACACGCTTTTGCCGCGAACAACGTGTGATCTCGACGAGAACGTGTCAGCTCGAGGCACGGGCGCTACGACGGCGGGACGGAACCCGGGCCAGAACGACGGATGCCGCGACCCTCAGGCCACAACATCCGTTCCCGCGAACGCGGTCTACGCGTCGGCGTCGGCGAGGACCGAGCGCAGCGGGGGAACGTTGACCTCGTGCAGGTCGACGTCGTCGAGGCGCTCGATGCTCTGCACGCGCGGGGCGATCGTGCGGTCGTCGGCGACGATCCAGCTGCCGACGAGGAGGAAGCGGTCGTTGCCCGCGGTGATCGGACCCGTGAGAGCGAACGTCTGGTGCGTGGGCGTGAGGAAGGTGACGCGCACGGGTGTGCCGTGGGGGAGCGTCGAGGGGTCGACGACGTCGGCGTCGAGCGCCGGCTGCGGGGCGTCGATACCCAGGTCGATGCGCTGGATCTCGGCGCTCGTGGCGAGGATGACGTCGCCGACGAGCGGCTGACCACCGACGCCGATGCGCGCGGTGCCCTCGAGCGCGTACAGGCCGTAGCGCGGGGAGCGGACGATGACGCGGGCGACGTCGCCCGCCTTCACCTCGGCGAGCGCTTCGCGAATGCGCCCCACGTCGCGACGGGCGCGAGCTGCCGAGAAGATGTCGAGCGCTTTTTCGTCCATATGTTCAGCGTAACGAGGGCCTCCGACATCGGGGACGCTCTCGGGAAATCCCCTGGTGAGACAGAGCCAGCGCGGAGTGTCACTCTCGCTCGAGGCGCTCCAGCTTGGCCACCAGACCCGCACGTTTCGGCGAGCGGGCGGGCACCAGCTCCAGGCAGAGGCGCAGCACCTCTTCGTCGTCGCGCGCATCGGCGGTCTCGGCGTAGGCGAGCAGCACATCGACCCCCGCCTCGGCGATGAGTGCCTCGCGCAGCGTCGAACGCACCGACTCGCGCACCTCCACCACGCCCGGGGCCTCCGACTCGGGCAGGACCGGACCGGCATACGCCGCCAGCGCCACCCGGTGCGCGCCGCGGTCGAGCAGCGACAGCACGTGCTGCGCGTCGGTCTCGAGGCTCATGGGCAGCCGGTACGGCCGCGACGAGGGCACGAGACGCGGAGCGACCGGCACCAGGGCGCGCCGCAGCCGCACCATCTCGGGCCGCAGCGTCTCGACCGCGGAGTGTCCGTACACGGCCTCGCTCAGGGCCTCGGCCGACAGCCCCTCCCGGTGCACGGCGAGCAGCAGCAGGATCTCGGCATGCCGCGCGCTGAGCTCGACCGCCGCGTCCCCCACCTCCAGCAGGGCGCGATCCCGACCGAGGATGCGCAGCAGCGTCCGCGCCGGCGCCGATCGACGCGGGGGAGGAGCCTGCTGCGCGCGCAGCCGCGCGACGAGGATCTCGTTCTCGATCGCTCGGGCCGTGGCATCCACCAGCAACTGGGCTTGGGGGGTCACGGCCTCGGGCCCACCCGTCACGTCGATCACGCCGAGGAGTCCCCGCGTCTCGGGGTCGTGCACGGGCGCCGCGGTGCACGACCACGGCTGCACGAGGCGGTTGAAGTGCTCCGCGCCGCGGATCTGCACCGACCTATCGAGGGTGAGAGCCGTTCCGGGGGCCGAGGTGCCCACGGCATCCTCCGCCCAATTCGCCCCCGCCACGAAGCCCATGTCGCCGGTCAGGGTCCGGATGTGACGGTCGCCTTCGACCCACAGCAGTCGACCCGCGGCGTCTCCGACCGCGACCACGACACCGGATTCCTCCGCCGTGCCCGGCAGCAGCAGCGAGCGGACCATGTCCATCACCCCCGCCAGCGGGTGCCCGCGGCGATACGCCTCCAGCTCGGTGCTCGCCAGATCGAGCGAGGGGAGTCCCTCCGGACCGACGAGGGATGCCAGCGACCTCCGCCACGAATCCTTCACCAGCGGCCGCACGTCGTCGAGGCGCCGGTCGTCGTTCCCGGCGATGAGCTCCTCGTGGGCGCGCGCGATGAGCAGACCCGAGGTCTCGGGGGAAACGGCCGGACGCGACCATGAAGAGGACACGGAACTCCCATCGGCAGTGACGGAGGTGGGTCCAGTGTAGGTCGGGCGGTGCCGCGGCGGGAGGGCCAGGTGCACCCGAGCTACGGCGCGACCTCCCACGACACGACCCGAGCGCGCTCCAGCGGCACCGGCCCGGGAGCAAGAACGTGTGGGATGCCATGGAACCACGCCCCGCTCACCCTCCGGCGCGCCATCTCTTCGAGCCAGGCGCGATTCGCTGCTGTCGTGGTCAGGGCCGCCCGGTGCGACGCGCGGTCGAAGGGGCGGACCTCGCGCGGGTCGATCGGATCGCCCACGGCGGTCCATGCCCGGTCGAGCACGACGGTCCCCTCGGGGAGGTCGGCGGCGGGGATGGCCCAGAACTGCACCGGCGGCCGCTCCCGACCCCGGATCTCGCGCCACGCCCGCCAGATCGCGTGCGGATGCACGGGGGAGAAAAACACCACCTCGGTCCACGACCGCTCGAGACCCGGGATGACGGTGTCGCGCAACCGCTGCCGCTCGGGGGTGTCGTCGTACTTCGAGAGGGCCTCCCGCGCGGTCGCGGGGTCGATCCGGGCCAGGTCGCTCAGCGGCAGTAGCGCCGACGTTCCCTCCGCGAGATCGATGCGGGCATGGAACGACGCAGCTGTTGAAGGGGGTGCTGGATGCCGCGGTGCTCGCCGTGGTGCAGCACGACGACGGGTACGGGTACGACATCGTGCGGCGCCTGCGCGAAGCGGGGCTCGGCGAGGTGGGGGATGCCTCGGTGTACGGCACGCTGCGGCGGCTGTACTCCGCGAGCGCGCTGTCGAGCTACGTCGTGCCGTCCGAGGGCGGGCCGCACCGCAAGTACTACGCGATCAACCCGCAGGGCCGCGAGCTGCTCGACGCGCAGCGCTCCAGCTGGACGCATTTCTCCTCCGCCATGACGAACCTGCTCGACGACACCACACCCACCCCGAAGCTGCGCACGATCGGAGACGCACGATGATCACGACGACCGTCCATGACGACATCCGCACCTTCGCCGCGGCCGTCCGCGCACACCTCGACGATCTACCGGTCGAGGAGGCCGACGATCTGCTTGACGGTCTCGAGGCCGACCTCGCCGATCAGGCCGCCGAAGCCGGGATGGATCTCACGATCAGCCGCGCATCATCAGCATCGACCTGACCCACCTCGTGGTCGCAGCCCTCGACCAGGGCCGCGACGAGGAGGACGGACCGCTAAGGCGCGGGGCGTGATTCGGGCGTCGGGGCGCGCGAATCACGCCCCGCGCCGTCACCCCCGCGCATTCGTGGCCCCGGTGCCACGAACCACGCCCCAGGGCCACGAACGGCGCCCCAAACCGGGCGCTTCCCGCGCGCACGCCCCTGCCGGGCACCCCGGGGCCGCGAACGGCGCCCCGAACCGGGCACTTCCCAAGCGCACGGCCCTGCCGGGCACCCCGAGCCGTCACGTACGGCGCGAGGCGCGCCGCGCAGCGCGACCCCCGGCCGCACCGCAAGCCGAGGAGCTCAGCCCCGCGCCGCCCACCACTCCCGCAGGCGCTTCTCGGCCTCGTCCTCGCCGAGCATGCCCTCATCGAGCCTCAGGTCGAGCAGGAACCGGTACGCCTCGCCCACCTCGCGCCCGGGTTTCAGTCCCAGGACCTCCTGAATGCGGTTGCCGTCGAGCTCGGGGCGGATCGCGTCGATCTCCTCCTGCTCGCGGAGCGCCGCGATGCGCGCCTCGATGTCGTCGTACGCGGATGCCAGGCGCTGAGCCTTGCGCTTGTTGCGCGTGGTCACATCGGCACGGGTCAGGATGTGCAGGCGCTCGAGTTCGTCGCCCGCGTCGCGCACGTAGCGTCTGACCGCGGCATCCGTCCACGCCCCCTCGGCGTAGCCGAAGAAGCGCAGGTGCAGCTCGACGAGGCGCGTGACCACCGTCGTGGTCGCGGCGTCGAACCGCAGAGCCTGCAGGCGCTTGCGCGCCATGCGCGCGCCCTTGATGTCGTGGTGGTGGAAGGTCACACCACCGCCCGCCTCGAGCCGGCGGGTCGCGGGCTTGCCGATGTCGTGCAGAAGGGCGGCGAGGCGCAGGGGCACATCGGGAGCGGCATCCGGGTGTCGCTGCTTCTCGAGCGCGATCGCCTGGCGCAGCACCGTGAGCGAGTGCTCGTAGACGTCTTTGTGGTGGTGGTGCTCGTCGACCTCGAGGCGTAGCGCCGGCACCTCGGGCAGGAACTCCTCGATCAGCCCGGTCTCGACGAGCACCCGGATGCCGCGGACCGGATCGTCGGTCTGCAACAGGCGCACGAGCTCGGCCTGCACCCGCTCGGGGCTGACGATCTGCAGCGAGGAGCGCAGCTCGCGGATGGCGTCGAGGGTGCCGGGGTCGACGGCGAAGTCGAGCTGCGACGAGAAGCGGGCCCCGCGCAGCATGCGCAGCGGGTCGTCGCCGAAGCTCACCGCGGGGTCGATGGGGGTGCGAAGGCGCCCCGCGATCAGGTCTTCGACACCGCCGGTGGGGTCGACCAGGGTGCGGGCGGGAACCCGCAGCGCCATCGCGTTGACGGTGAAATCACGCCGGCTCAGGTCGGCCTCGAGCGTGTCGCCGAACTCGACGGTCGGCTTGCGCGTGACCCCGTCGTAGCTGTCGGCGCGGTAGGTGGTGATCTCGACCTGCTCGCCCTTCACCCGGGCGCCGATCGTCCCGAACGCCCGGCCCACGTCCCACTGCACGCTCGAGACGGGCTTCACCAGAGCGAGGATCTCATCCGGCCGCGCATCGGTCGTGAAGTCGAAGTCGTGCGTGACGCGACCGAGCAACGCGTCTCGAACGGGCCCGCCCACGATCGCCAGGTCGCGACCGGCCTCCGCGAAGACGCGAGCGAGAGTGGCGACCACGGGATGCGCGGCGAGCTCCTCGAGGCGCGCGAGACCCTCAGCCATGTTCAGCATGCCTTCGAGCCTATCCGGGGCCGCTGGAGGTCACGGAGCGGGTGAGCGGGCGATCAGTCGTCGGCGAAACCCAGGAACCCCGTCACCAGCAACTCGCGCACGCGCGGCAGCAGATCCACGCGCAGGGCCTCGGCATCCACCTCCATCAGCTGGGCGATCGCATCGATGAGCGCACCCACGGCCAGGTCGCCGTCGCACGCGCCGACGAGGGCCGCGAGCCCCGGGTCGACCTCGAGGGTGCGGGCGAACCCGCCGCCCTGGCGCAGTTCGATGACCGAGGGGTCCTCTTCACCCGGCCGATGATGACGCGCTTCGGTCACATCGGGGGCGACACGCAGAATGCTCGCGGCCAACCCCTCGTCGTCGAGCAGGGCCGCTCGATCATGAGCGGCGAGGGATGCCGACAGGTGCGGGCCGAACGCCGATTCGCCACCGCCCGAGACACGCTCGTAGCGCGCGAGCGTCGGCCCACCGGCGAGCGGTCGCCGCAGCAGCACGTACCCGAACCCGATGCCCGTCACCCCGCGCCGCGCGAAGTCGTCGAGCCACGCGTCGATCAGCCGGGCGTATTCCGGCGTCCCGGGAACGGTGCCGCCGTCGCGCACCCACAGCTCGGCGTAGGCGAGCGGGTCGAGCACCTCGCGTTCGATCACCCACGCGTCCAGTGACGATCCGACCCATCGGCGCACGCGGTCGAGCCCCGGTTCGCCCCAGCGGTACTCCCAATTGCCCAGCGACTGCGCCACGGCCCCGGGAGCGAGGTGATCGCGCACCCCCTCGATCACCGAAGCGACCAGAGAGTCGCCCTCCATCCCTCCGTCGCGATACTCGTACGCGGGAACCCCGGCCACGCGCGGCGTGATGACGAACGGAGGATTGGATGCCACGCGGTCGAAGGTCTCGCCGGTAACGGGCTCGAACAGCGAGCCCAGGCGGGTCTCGATCCCCTCCACCCCGTTCACGAGGGCGTTGAGGCGGGTGAAGCGCAGGGCCCGCTCCGAGATGTCGGTCGCGACGACGTGGTCGACGAGGCGGCGGAGGCGGAGGGCCTGGATGCCGCACCCCGTCCCGATGTCGAGGGCCGTACGCGCGCGACGGGTGAGCTGCAGCCGCGCGAGCGTCTGCGACGCCCCGCCGACGCCGAGCACGTGCTCCTCGGGGAGCGGACCCCCCAGGGCCGCCTCGTCGAGGTCGCTGGCGATCCACCACTCGACCTCGCCTTCGTCGTCGGCGAAGGCCTGGGGCCTGACGAGCACGGCCGGGGTCACGGCATCCCCCGAGATCTCCAGCAGTCCCAGGGCCGCCGCGCCGTCGACGCGGAGGGTGGGAAGCGCCGCCTCGGCGTCTCCGCGGGGCACGGGCAGGCCGAGTCCCCACAGCCGCCCCAGCACCGCGAGGGCGTCGCCCCGCTCGCCGAGGGCCCGGGTGGCGGGACGACGCAGCCCGCGGGCGACCGCGTCGTCGGCCTGCGCTCCCCACGCGTCGCGCAGTGCGGCGCTGGTGTAGCCCGCCGCGCGAAGGTCGTCGGCGAGGGCCTGGCACAGCTGGGGATCGGGTTCGGGGAGCACCGGTCCATTCAACCGTCTGCGCGAGGCTATCGGGGGGCTTGTAGGTAGGCGGGCCTAGACTCGCAGGCGGTGCGGGGCCCCCTCGCGCCACCGACGCTCGTATGACCGTGACTTCCCAGCCTTCGGGCGCACCCGTGCCGCGGCGCTCCCTCACGCGCCGGCTCCTGGCGACCCTCGCCGCCGGAGCCCTCGTCCTGGGTATCGCGCTACCGGCCACCGCCGCCTCCGCAGCGACACCGAGCCCCTCGCCGTCGGCCTCGACCTCGCCGCCCGTCCTGACGGCCGCTCCCGCGGCCAATGGCATCCTGCGCCCCGGCGAAGCCCTCTCCGTCGTCGTCAGCGTCGCCGCCGGCACGTCGAGCCTGTCGGCGGTGCCCGTGGCCCTGTCGATCGGATCCACGCCCCTCACCGACGACGCCGCCGTCGACCGCTGGCTCAGCGGGGACGCCTCCGGCATCACGTTCCAGCAGATCGCCACGGGAACACTGGATGCCACCGCCTCCGGCGCCCAGTCGACCACGACGCTCACGGCGACCGGCACCGATCCGGCCCTCGCCAACCGCGGAGCCGGCGTCTATCCGGTGCTCGCGACCAGCTCGGGACTGACCGCGCCGAGCGTGGTCGTCGTCCCCGCCGACGGGGGAGCGCAGACCCCGATCGCTCTCGTCGTGCCGATCACCGCTGCGCCTCTCACCCGTGGCCTGCTCACCGCGAACGAACTGGCCGAGCTCACCGCGGTCGACGGGGCCCTCTCGGCGCAGCTCGACGCCGTCGACGGCACCGCCGCGACGCTCGCCATCGACCCCGCGATCCCCGCGGCGATCCGCGTGCTCGGGTCGGCGGCCCCGCCGACGGCCGTCGCCTGGCTGCAGCGGCTTCTCGCCCTCCCGAACGACCGGTTCGCCCTGCAGTTCGGCGACTCCGATGTCGCGGCGCAGCTGCACGCCGGTCTCACGACCCCGCTGGCCCCCACCTCGCTGCAGAACTACATGGCCGCCGCGGACTTCACGCAGCCCGCGCCCGCTGTGTCGGCGGTGTCCACTCCCGACCCCGCGCCGAGTTCGACGCCCGGGCAGCCCACGTATCCGTCCCTGTCGGCGCTACTCGACATCGGCGTCGCCACCCCGAACGTCTACTGGCCCGCCACCGGATCCGCGGGCACCGACACCGTCGCGACCCTCGGGGCACTCGGCAGCGCCGACGATCCGACGCACGTCCTCCTTCCGTCCACGAGCGTCTCCGGGGGCGCTCGGCAAGCGTCCGCGAGCGTCGGAGGGGTGTCCACCCCCGTGTACGACGCCGAGGTCTCGCGCGCCCTCGCCGACGCCGCCGGACAGAACGACAGCACCCGCCGCGGGGCCTCCCTCGCCGCCGCGCAGGCGTACCTCTCGATCGCGCGCGCCGAGACGGGCGACCAGCCCGTGCTCGCGGTGCTCGACCGGGGGACGGACCGCTCCCGCGTGAGCCTGCGCGCCACCCTCGGCCTCGCCGCCACCGCCCCGGGATACACGGCGACCACGCTCCGCACCGTCGCCTCGCTCCCGGCATCCGAAGTCTCCCTCAGCGCCCCGACGGTCGACACGGCGCGCGTGGACGAGGTCCGCACGCTCCTGGGCGACGAGCAGAGCGTCGACCAGTTCGCCTCGATCCTCGACCAGCCCGAGCTCCTCACCGGTCGCGAGCGCGCCGAGGTGCTGCAGGTGACCAACACGTCGTGGAGGGGGGATGCCGCCCGCCAGGCCGTCACCGACCACCGCGCCGCGACCCGCACGACGCTCGACTCCGTCGGCATCCTGTCATCCGATTTCCGTCTCGTCAGCTCGAGCGCCCCGTTGCGGCCGTGGGTGCGCAACGACCTGCCATGGCCCGTCACCGTGGTGATGGCCGTCCGGACCAACGATGTGCGCCTGCGCGTGCAGGAGCGCACGACCATCGACGCTCAGGCGTCCGCCAACACCCGCGTCGAGGTGCCCGTCGAAGCGCGCGTCGCCAACGGCGAGGTCAGTGTCGACCTGCAGCTCTACAGCGCGTCGGGCGTCCCGATCGGTGCGCCTCAGACGGTCGACGTCGAGGTGCGCGCCGAGTGGGAGAACATCGGCATCGTGGCCGTCATCGCCCTGGTCGTCGGTTTCCTGAGTCTGGGGGTCGTGCGCACGGTCGCCCGTCGGCGCCGACTGCGCGCCGAGGAGGCATCGCCGCAGGACCCCGAGGATGACGAACCGGTCGACGGGATCGGAGCGAAGGATCCGGATGCCGATGGCCGCAGCCCCGCAGAAGACGCTGACGACCTCGACGACGACGAGCAGACCCCCCGCGCGACCGCGTCGGACACCGAGCAGGAGAAACGCCCGTGAGCAGTATCGGACGGGCCAGTGTGCTCATCGGAGCCGGGACCATCGCGTCTCGCGTCAGCGGAGTGCTGCGCACGATCGTGCTCGTCGCCGCCATCGGTTCGCAGAGCAGAACGGGTGACGCTTTCGCCGTCGCGAATCAGCTGCCGAACAACATCTACGCGATCATTTCGACGGGTCTGCTGACGGCCGTCGTCGTTCCGCAGATCGTGAAGGCCGCCGCGCACACCGACGGGGGACAGGCGTTCATCTCGAAGCTGTTCACCCTCGGCACGGTGGGCCTGCTCGGGGCCACCGCTCTCGCGATGATCGCCGCGCCCGTGCTGGTACAGGTGTACGCGAGCAAGTTCACCGACGATCAGCTGGCCCTCTCGACCGCCTTCGCCTACTGGTGCCTGCCGCAGATCTTCTTCTACGGCCTCTACGCCCTGCTCGGGGAGATCCTCAACGCCCGCCGCGTCTTCGGTCCGTACACCTGGGCGCCGATCGTCAACAACGTCGTCTCGATCGCCGGGTTCGGGGCGTTCATCCTGCTGTTCGGTGGTCCGCAGAAGAACGTCGACGTCTGGACGCCGTCGATGATCGCCCTGCTCGCGGCCACGGCGACGGGCGGAATCGTCATTCAGACGGTCGTGCTGATGTTCTTCTGGCGCCGCGCGGGTCTGACCCTCCGGCCCGACTTCCAGTGGAAGGGTGTGGGACTCCGCCACATCGGTCGGCTCGCCGGCTGGACCTTCCTGATGGTCGTCGCCGGCCAGCTCGCCGGAATCGTGCAGTCGAACGTGCTGTCCGGCGCCTCCGGCAACGATCCCGCGATCTTCGCCTCGCAGAACGCCTGGTTGCTGTTCATGCTGCCGTACTCGATCATCGTGCTGTCGATCGGAACGCCCTACTTCACACAGCTCAGCGAGCACGCCGCCGCGGGACGCGACGACGAGGTCCGGGCCGACATCGCCCGCAGCATCCGCACCCTCGGGTTCTTCATCGTGGCGGCCACCGCCGCCCTCGCCGTGGCCGCCGTCCCCGCCAGCCGGATCTTCACGGACGGACCGGAACAGGCCCTCGCCGCCGCTCCCGTCCTGTGGTGCTTCCTCGTGTGTCTCGTGCCCCTCGCCGTCCTGTTCGTCATCCAGCGCACCTTCTACGCCTACAACGACACCCGCACGCCCTTCTTCTTCACCCTGCTGCAGTGCGCGCTCGTCGCGGGAGGGGCGATCGCCGCCGGTGCGTTCGTCGAACGGTCGGAACTGGCCGCCGGCGTCGCCCTGACCCAGTCGTTCGCGAGCATCGTGCAGGTGGTCGTGGCGACAGTGCTCCTGCGCCGCCGCCTCTCCGGCATCGGCACGGGCTCCTGGCTGTCGGCGCTCGGACGTTTCGCCCTCGCAGCGATCCCCGCCGCCGCAGCCGGGTGGGGCGTCCTGATCCTGCTGGGCGGCCCCGAAGGATGGATGACGAGCAGCGTCGCGTCGGGCATCGCCGGTGCCGCGGTGCTGGGCATCGTCGTCCTGGCCGTGTACATCGGCATCCTGGCCCTCTTCCGTACTCCCGAACTCGCCCCGGCGCTCGCGCTCGCTCGGCGGTTCCTGCCCAAGCGCTAGCCCCGGGGGCCGTGGAATACCCCGCGGCTACCATGGGTTTCATCCGACGGAATCAACGAGAGGAAGGCGCAACCGTGCGTCACGTCATCATCATCGGATCGGGCCCGGCCGGATACACGGCCGCCATCTATGCCGCCCGAGCCAACCTCGAGCCCCTCGTCGTCGCGAGCTCCGTCGAAGCCGGCGGTGACCTCATGAACACGACCGAGGTCGAGAACTTCCCCGGGTTCCCCGACGGCATCCAGGGTCCCGACCTCATGGCCAAGATGCAGGCGCAGGCCGAGCGTTTCGGTGCGCAGGTCCTGTACGACGACGTCGTGTCGCTGGAGCTCGACGGTCCCGTCAAGAAGGTCACCCTCGGAAGCGGCAAGGTCGAAGAGGCCGTTTCGGTCATCTACGCGACCGGCTCGGCCTACCGCAAGCTCGGCCTCGAGGGCGAAGAGCGCCTCTCCGGCCGCGGTGTCTCGTGGTGTGCCACGTGTGACGGGTTCTTCTTCCGCGATCGGACGATCGCCGTCGTCGGCGGCGGTGACTCCGCGATGGAAGAGGCCAACTTCCTGACGAAGTTCGCGTCGAAGGTCTACGTCATCCACCGCAAGGACTCGTTGCGCGCGTCGAAGATCATGCAGGAGCGCGCCTTCGCGAACCCGAAGATCGAGTTCATCTGGAACAGCGCGGTCGACGAGATCCTCGGTGACGAGGCCGTGAACGGGGTGCGCTTGCGCTCGACGGTCGACGACACCACGCGTGAGCTGCCCCTCGACGGCCTGTTCGTCGCCATCGGCAACGATCCGCGCACCCACCTCGTGCACGACAAGCTGCAACTGACCGACCAGGGCACCATCTGGGTCGACGGCCGCTCTTCGCGTACTTCGGTGGACGGTGTCTTCGCCGCGGGTGACGTCATCGACCCGACCTACCGCCAGGCCATCACGGCCGCCGGCAGTGGAACCGTCGCCGCTCTCGACGTCGAGCACTTCCTCGCCGCGCGTGGCGAGGCCGGCGAACCCGCCGTCGCCGAGAGCCCCATCGAGGGCCTTCCCGACGCTGCGGTCGTCTGAGGAACAAAACCGGTCTCACCGGCGTTTTCACGAACTGACGCTCTCATCTAAGGAGAAATGCAATGACTGCCAAGGCGACGACCTCCGCAACGTTCGAGCAGGACGTCCTGCAGGCCGACGGACCCGTTCTCGTGGACTTCTGGGCCGAGTGGTGCGGACCGTGTCGCATGGTCGCTCCCGTCCTCGACGAGATCCAGAACGAGAACGCGGGAAAGATCACCGTCCTCAAGCTCAACGTCGACGAGAACCCCGACCTCGCGATGAAGTACCAGATCACCTCCATCCCCGCGATGAAGGTGTTCCAGGGCGGTGAGGTCAAGACGACCATCATCGGCGCGAAGCCCAAGTTCGCTCTCGAGCAGGACCTCGCGGCCTTCATCGGCTGACACCTGTCGCATCTCACGTCCCCGGCGCCTCCTGGTGCCGGGGACGTTTGCGTTGCGCCCGTGAGATCACGTCGGAAGATTGGGGATGCCGATCACCCGCGTTTGCCACTGGTGCACGCAGGCGGGACCACCGTCGCCGGTTCGGCCGGGGGGATCCTTCATCGGTACCGTCCGCGCGGCCCGCAGGGAGACTTCGTTGAACGCGACCCGCGCGTGGAACGGCCTGAGCGCCCCTCAGGAGGCGTCGAGACGGACGCTGGCGTCCCAGCGCCGGTGCGGTTCTTCGTCGCCCAGAATGCGCCACACAGCCTTCGTGAGAGGGGGATAGTCCAGCGCGATCTGGCGGAGCACGCGATAGTTGCGTGCTCGCGTCGGCCGCACGCCGCCGTTCTCGGAGATGTTGTCCGCGCGCAGAGTCAGAACAACCAGTTCGTCGACGCTCGGGAGGTCTTCCATGAAGTCCCACGGGTCTTCACCGCCGCGGAGCCTCTCGTGGATCAGGACCGCGAGTTCGTCGGATGCCTCGGCGCGCAAGAGCTCGAGGCTGGCGCGACGGCGCGGAGTGTCGTCGTTCGCTGTCACTGTTCCAGCGTACGTCGAGGTCCCGACATCGGGACCCGAATCCTGTTCGCTGAGTGCGAGATGACGGGTGGGGGAGCCGGGTCAGCCCGTGTAGCCCTCTTCGCCCAGGGTTGCGAGAATCCGATTAAGATCCTGAATGCTCGCGAAATCAATTCTGATCTGGCCTTTTTTAGCGCTCAACGACACTTTGACCTTCGTGTCGAAGCGATCTCCGAGCCGCTCTGCAATGGCATCGAGACCGAGGCGCTGGGAACCTGCCTGGGGCTTCTGCCGAACGGGCGCGACGCCCGGCATCTTGGCCGCGGCTTCCGCAGCCCGCACCGAGAGATCCTCGTTGACGATCTTGTCGGCGAGCTTCTGCATCTCTTTCGGATCGTCCAAGGAGAGGATGGCGCGAGCGTGTCCTGCACTGAGGACACCCGCGGCCACGCGCTGCTGGACGGGCACCGGCAGCTTGAGCAGTCGTATCGTGTTGCTGATCTGAGGACGTGACCGACCGATGCGCGTCGCGAGCTCCTCTTGCGTGATGCCGAAGTCCTCCAGCAGCTGCTGGTAGGCCGACGCTTCTTCGAGAGGGTTCAGCTGCGACCGGTGCAGGTTCTCCAACAGGGCGTCGCGGAGGAGGTATTCATCGTCCGTCTCGCGCACCACGGCCGGGATCGTCTCGAACCCCGCCTCGCGTGAGGCGCGGGTGCGGCGCTCACCCATGATGAGCTCGTAGGTACCGTCACCCTTGTCCCGGACGACGACGGGTTGCAGCACACCGAACTCGCGGACCGAGTGGATGAGCTCGGCGAGGTCGTCGGGATCGAAGTGGGTTCGGGGCTGCCGCGGGTTGGGGACGATCGCTTTCGGATCGATATGGACGAGGCGTGCGCCGGGCACGGTGACGAGGGAGTCGTCGGACGTCTCCTCAGCCGACGTTTCGGCGGCAGCGTCTTTGGCCTTCGTTCCATCGGGGAAGAAGACGTCGACGGGACGCGCCTCGGAAGGCTCCATGGTAGGGATGAGCGCGCCGATACCGCGACCCAGGCCGGTCCTCTTGGCCATCAGGAACCCTTCTTCGTGGTGTCACGGGCGACGATCTCCACAGCGGCTTCGCGGTAGGCGATGGCGCCCGCTGATTGGCCATCGTACGCGATGACGGTCTGACCGAAGCTCGGCGCCTCCGAGACTCGAACCGATCTCGGGATGACGGTGTTCAGGACTTCGTCCGTGAAGTGGGACCGCACCTCCTCGGCTACCTGCTGAGCCAGTCGAGTTCGACCGTCGTACATGGTCAGGAGGATGGTCGAGACATGGAGCCCGGGGTTCAGGTGCTTCTGGATCATCTGCACGCTGCCGAGCAGCTGGCTCAGGCCCTCAAGGGCGTAGTACTCGCACTGAATGGGGATGAGAACCTCATCCGCCGCAGTGAAAGCGTTGATCGTCAGAAGACCTAGCGACGGTGGGCAGTCGATGATGACGAAGTCGAGGTGGTTGTCCTCGAGGTCGAGGTAGTCGCGAAGAGCTCCGCGAAGGCGGTGCTCGCGAGCCACCTGCGACACCAGTTCGATTTCTGCGCCGGCGAGATGGATGGTGCTGGGCGCACAGAGCAGGTCGGGGGACTCCGGGCTGGTCTGCACGATGTCAGCAAGGGGGAACTCGTCGATCAGCACGTCGTACACGCTCGGCGTCTCGGCGTTGTGTGCGACACCCAGGGCGGTCGACGCGTTGCCCTGAGGGTCGAGATCGATGACGAGCACCCGAGCGCCGACCGACACCAACGCGGCGGCGATGTTAACAGCCGTCGTGGTCTTCCCCACCCCGCCCTTCTGATTCGAGACCGTGAAGACTCGTGTGCGACCGGACAGCTCGACCGTTGTCTCCTCGAGGGTGCGGCGACGCGCGGAGAGATTGGCGATCTCGCGAGCGATGGGGGAGTCGTCAAAAGAAGACGATGCAGGAGCCTCATCGGACTGTTTCACGTGAAACACACCTCTCCGTCGACAACTCGCCCAGTCTACCCGCGGACCCTCGGTCGCGTGACAGCGGGGCGGACGGAGGGGGTTCGCAGGCGCCAAAGCTCCGGCGCGTCGGCGGGGCGCGCGGGGGAATGCAGCTGGCGCGGGGGGCGGCGTCAAGCAGACTTACGGGGCGACGGCCGCATCCGCACGCGCCCAACTGCGCCTCGACCGTTTCACGTGAAACATCGCCGCTGCGGAAGCTCGACAAGGTCGAAGGACCGGGGGTCGCTTCGTTCGACAAGCCGACTCCCCATGAACTGCCGCCGCGTGCCGTGCGCAACGTTATGCCTGGGGCGTGGGTCGCACCGCGAGCGGGCGAATGTTTCACGTGAAACACGAGGCTGCCGGCGAGCGAACTCCTTGCCGTGCAGAAGGCAGACCGGCCAACCCCGGTCGTCACACACACCGAACCGGCGGTGACGAAGCGCGTTGTATCAGCCACGCGCAGGCTGCGCCGCCTGTCCTGCGAGTTGAGCAGGTCAAGACACCTGCGGGCGGTGCGAACGTGCCGCACCTGTACGATCTCCGCCGGCAGTCAGACGTATCAACGAGTGTCACTGCAGAGCGATGCTCGGGGTCAGAGGGCGACCCTCGCGGGCGCTGATCCGCGTCCACGCATCTCCACGCGGTGGGCATGCCGGGGTCGATGCGTGACGAGCGCGGCAGGCCGCTCCGAAGGCGGATGGAAACGGGCGATAACGCCTCGATCAACCCTTGAGTCTCGTCAGGTCTTACCTTGGTGTTCCGCATCATGGCCGCCGCATTCTCGTCGCCAACGGCCCACAGTCCGAGACGCACCACGTCACGACGCATCGAAGCTCAGAACCTTCAACGACACCAGCCGCTCATCGAACGGCGCGGTCATTCGGAGGGGTGACGCCGGATCGAGTTCCACGATGCCGCCGTGACCGACGCGTTTCGGCGCCCAGACGAACGCCGCCCACCACCTCGAGGGCCCGAGCGGTCACACATAGGCGTCAGCGGACCTCCCGCCGGGGGTCGCGCAGTCCCGCCCAGAGGTCACGGCTGGCGCGTGCAGGCGAGCGGATCCCTGAACGGTCTTTCCCGCGGCGGGCCGAGGGCGGCCGAAGCCGGGACCGCACGGGCGAATCTGTGTGAAGGAGGCCGTCCGCGAATTCGCGCGTGCCCAGCCCCGGCCTGAGCCACAGTCCGACGGGTCCGAGTGCACTCGCTTGCATGCGCACCGACTGAAGCCGTATCCCTCAATGCCACGCCGGCCCGGGCGGGTGAGCGGTCTCCGTTCGACTCTGCCGAGAGCTCAATCGATCGCGTCCTTCGCGTGCGCCGTCACGTCGTTCCGATCCCGCCGAACGCTCCACTCCATGCGAGCACGCGATACGCGATCGCACCGTGCGCTGTCCACCTTCCCCTCGTCGCTCCGAACCCACATGTCGATTGATCTCAGCCCCTAACCACCCAATACCGGCGGCTTCACCTCCTTTATTCGCCGACCAACAGGTTCCCCCACGGACGGCGTGTTTCGGTCCGCATGCCGGGATTTCGGATGTCCACGCACTATGGCTCGTCCACCGTCGAAACATGGTGTTGCTCTGTCCAGCGGGAGATGGAATTGCCGAGCATTGGTCCCTACCTGATTCATCAAAGTCGACACGTCGTGGGGGACCGCTGTCATACCCAGATCCCGCGAGCGCAATGGGCGGTTGGTCCTATATCCAGCCAAAGGGACACGCGCCTTTCCGCGCATACCGCGCAAGTCGGGGTTGCGCCCCGGGGCTGAGATTGCTTGTCATCGTGTTTCACGTGAAACGTGAGCGCGTCGACACCATCCCTACGGTGCGCCGATTTTGACGCGATCGGATGGCTGATACCCGGTTGTCGACGCCAAAAGAGTAGAGGACGCGTTGGCCGGTGACTTCAGGGGCCTCGAACCCCAGCGCCCCGAGTCCGGACCAGGGGACTGCGTACCCGACGGAACTGTCAGGCGCTCCAATGAGCACACTCTCCAGACCCCGCACATCAGGGTCGTTTGCATCATCGACGTAACTTTGAGAGCAGCGGCCCGCCATTGCGTTTCACGTGAAACGTCCTGATTCCGATGGCTCTCCGCCGTCACCTCTGACGACAGTTGAGAGCACCGAGATGATCGCTGTGCTCCGCGGGCGGATGCTGGCCCGGCAATTGACGCCGCTGGCATCGTCGTTTGCCCATGCGGCAGCGCTGACGTCTGTGATGCGCACGCCGAGCTGGGGAGGACGTTTCACGTGAAACATTTGGGCGTTACGCAACAGACAATGGCACGTTTCCCCAAGCCGGGGAGAGCCGAGCCGACCATCGCAATCGCATGCGGCCCACTGCCGTTAGATCCGAGACTTCGACGCAACGGAGCAACCTGTGATGGCTGGCGAGTGAGCAGACCTACCGGTGAAGCGGGTCTGCACAGCCCCAGCATCACTACGTGTCACCGCGAGGCCATCGCGCGACGACACCATGATCGAGACAGACGCGAAAATCGACACGTACAGCCTCAGCCCTGATACCCGGCTCACAACGGCACCCACGGGGGAGTGGCTGACACCGATGCCGATGTCCTCACGGGCTGCGAAGCATCTCACCGCATGTCACGCACATCATCTCTACGTCACCGCAGATCGCTTCACACAGAACAAGCCTCCGAAAGACCCGCGCCACGAACAGACACGACCGGGCGGTGATGAAAACTCCCACCGTCGGCGGCTGCGAAGGGAATCGTGGCCGCACTGTGCTCGTCCGGGCTGGGCGCCACGCGCAGTCGTTGACCGTGGCCACCGGTCGCGTCTTCTGCGAAAGCCCACCCGGGCTGATCTCGTGAGGCGATCCCGCGACACCAGTTTCTGAGCCCCACCCGAAAAACCCCTGCCACCCCAGGGCCCTCGACGCGATCGTTTGCGATGGCCATCCTCACTGACAACAACTTAGTGAGCTCCTGAATCGCGGAAACACGGCGTGTGCGACCAGGGCGGGACACGACTTCGACCCATCCCTCCCGAGCTGTCCCGACTGCTGACCGCAGACGGGGCCGCTCGTCATGAGGATCCTTCGGTCCACCGGGGGGCGGAGAAGCCCGCCGTGAGAGACCGCACCTCGAGACCGTGAGCCCACGCGACACGCGGGCACACGATGAAGTCCACCGAAGGCATGAGGGTCACCCCGCGAGTCGAAGCCTCCGGGGTCGTCTCGTCACTACCTGAGCACGAGAGCGATCGACGGCCCCGCCGATCGCTCCGCGGTCACACGCGCATAGGAAAGGCACAGGTGAACACGCCGCAGCAGGGCATGTCTACATGCGAGCCGTCAGCGACTGACCGTGGCGAGAAATACCCGCGTCGGCTCCTCGAGGACACCCTCGCCGACGACCTCGATCGAAACGTCGGTAAGGCCATACTTCCGCACCTGCTTCGCGGCGGCCTCCACCTCGGCGCCGACATTGGCGCCCTTGAGGAAGACCAAGCGGCCGCCGGGACGAACCAGGGGAGCGGTGAAAGGAAGCAACGTCCTCAGGGCGCTCACCGCACGTGCCGTGGCCACGTCGAAGACTCGACCCTGAGCCCACTCCTCGCCACGCATGCGCGCGACCGTGACGTTCTGCAGCTCGAGCTCCGCCACCTGCTCCGACAGCCACGCCGTACGACGCTCCATAGGCTCGATCAGCGTCCACTCGACGTCAGGTCGAGCGATGGCGAGCACGAGCCCCGGCAGGCCCGCACCCGACCCCACGTCGACCGCCCGCCCCTCGAAGTAGGGCGCCGCGATCGCGCTGTTCAGGATGTGACGGGTCCACAGACGTGGCACCTCGAGAGGACCGATCAGGCCCCGCTCCTCGCCGTGCGCGGCGAGATTCGCCGTGAATCGCCGAGCCTTCTCGATGTTCTCGCCGAACAGTGTCAGCGCGGCGCGCGGCTCGGTCTCGAGCTGTTCCGGCATCCTGTCACTCAGCCGCGGCGGAGCACGGTGTGTCGATCGGCGCCCTCGCCGAAGGACTCCGACGTGAAGCCACGGTCAGCCGCGATGTCGTGCACCAGCTTGCGCTCGTAGCTCGACATCGCCGGCAGCGAGGCCTGCGAGGCTCCCTCATCGAGGCGGGCGATCGCCCGGTCGACGAGGTTCTCGAGCTGACGCTGACGGGCGTCGCGCGAACCGCCGATGTCGAGGATGAGCCGCGAGAATCGACCCGTCGAGTTCTGCACCGCCAGACGCGTCAGCTCCTGCAGGGCTTGGACCGTGTCGGGGTGCGAGAGGGTCGACAGCGCGGCATCGTCCTCGGCTTCCACCGAGACGTAGGCACGCCCGGCGCGCACGTCCATCGCGAGATCGCCGTCGATATCGGCGATGTCGAGCAGTCCCTCGAGGTAGTCGGCGGCGATGTCGCCTTCCTGCTCGAGCTGCTCCTCGGTGGCGGCGGTCTGGTCGGGTGCGATCTGATCGGACGTCGTCATCGTGATCTCCGGTTCTCAGGAGGCGGGTGCGGAGCCGGCGTTGCCCGCGGATCCACCCGCGGTACCGGTGTTCTTGGCGGACTGCTGCTTCTTCGCGCGCTGCTTGCCGACCGGCTGCTGACGCTTCGGCTGAGCCGCACGTGCCTTCTCGGTCTCCTCGAGCAGACGCTGCTGCTCGGCGCGGTACTTCTCGATCGGCACGACCTTGCCCGACGAGTCGATCGCCTTGCCCTTGCGTGCCAGACGCTCTTCGCGAGCCTTCGCGGCATCCGAACCGGGAGTCGGCATCTCACGGATGACCACGAACTGCTGCACCATCGTCCACAGATTGCTGACGAACCAATAGATGACGACACCGAGCGGGAAGAAGACACCCGAGAAGATGAAGGCCAGCGGCAGGATGTAGAGCATGATCTTCTGCATCTGGTACGCCTGACCGGTCTTGGCCTCGGGCGACAGGTTCTTCGAGATGATCTGCAGCTGCGTGAAGAACTGCGACGCGATCATGAGCACGACCAGCGTCAGCAGGATCGCGACGGTGACCTGACCATCCGCCTGCCCCCAGGCGGTGACGAGGTTGACGTGCATGGATGCCACGTCGAACAGGCGCGCGTCGTAGAACTCGGTCGTGAGCTCGGGGGTGAGCAGGCCCACGCCACCCTGACCCACGGCGGCGTGCTTGGAGACGTCGTTCAGCACGCTGAAGAGCGCGAAGAAGATCGGCATCTGCACGAGCAGCGGCAGGCAGCTCGAGACGGGCGTCGTACCGTGCTTCTTGTACAGCGCCATGGTCTCGCGACTCATGGCCTCACGGGAGAGCTGGTCGCGCTTGCCCTTGTACTTCTCCTGCACCTTGCGCAGGTCGGGCGCGATCTCCATCATCTTGCGCTGGCTCTTGATCTGCTTCACGAAGAGCGGGATCAGAGCGGCACGGACGATGAGAACGAGACCGACGATCGACAGCACCCAGGTCAGACCGGCCGCCGGGGCCATGCCCAGCGCCGTGAACAGGGCGTGCCACCCCACCAGCACGAGTTCGACCATCCATTTCAGCGGCCAGAGGATGGTCCCAATGAGATCGAATTGCACGATCAGTCCTTTCGGGAGGGCACGACGAATCCGTGCCGAGTGAGTTCGTGGCGGAAGGCCCGATGAGGACGGACGTCGTCGATGCCACCCTGAGCCCAGGGATGACAGCGTGCGAGGCGGGCCGCGGTGAACGCGATGCCCTTCACGAGTCCATGCTGCTGCACGGCGCCCACCGAATAGGCGGAGCAGGACGGGTAGTACTTGCACACGTCGCCGTAGACGTGCGAGATGGTCGCCCGATACGCGTGCAACAGGGCCAGCCCCGCATTGCGGGGGAGGAGGGGAATGGATGCCACGACACCGTCGATCGTGAGCCGGCCGGCCCCCGTGGACGAGGTCGGGAGAGTCGAGGCACTCATACCGATGCTTTTCGCTCGAGGCATCGCACCACGTCGGCGCGAAGCGTCGGATAATCGACGGTCGCCGCCGAGGGCAGTGCACGGATGACAATCGAGGCGCCCCCGCGAACAGACGGGAGCGCCTCGGCGCACACCGCTTTGAGGCGGCGGCGAATGGTGTTACGGGTGACCGCGGAGCCGACCTGGCGGCTCACGATGAAGCCGAACCGGGGCAGATCAGTCTCAGCCGAGGTTCCGACGTAGGTCACGGTGTGCGCTCCGGCACAGCGAGTGCCCCGTCGGACCGTGGCTTTGTAGTCCGATCCGCGGGTGAGTCGGTTCGGCTTCGCGAGCACCGGGTCCGTCAGGCCGAGAGCTCGGTGCGGCCCTTGGCGCGACGGGCCGCGAGGATGCCACGGCCGGCGCGCGTACGCATACGGGCGCGGAAGCCGTGCTTCTTGGCGCGGCGGCGGTTGTTGGGCTGGAAGGTGCGCTTGCTCATGGGTCACTCCGGAGGTGATGTCGCCCGATGCTCTTCTGCCGGGGACGGGGGTCGGGACTGCCGTGTAGGCATAAGTCAACCGACTAAGGCTACGTCGAGCGCGGCGTTAACTCAAACCGAGATCGCGACCGCTCATTATCCCCAGGGGTTGTCCACAAGCGTGGCAAAGACACGCGACCGAGTCCTACAGTGGATTTTGCTCCGGATGGGCCGCGAACTAGCGTGGCCACGGAAGTTATCCACAGGTTCGACGCACGGCGTCGGGCATCTGTCGCGTCTAGATCCCGGAGGGGATATGTCTCTGCACGAAGTACCGGATGTGCCCGTCTGGTCGTCCGTGCTGGACCACCTTCTCACCGACGAGCGCGTCACGCCTCAGCTGCACGGGTTCCTCAACCTCGCCGTTCCGCAGGGGGTGATGGGCGGCACGCTCTACCTCGACGTACCGAACGACCTGACGGCGGCGCAGTTCAACAAGCGCATGCGCGTCTCGATCATGGAGGCTCTCGCTCACGTTCAGGGCGACGACCCCCAGATCGGCACGTTCCGTGTGGTCGTGAACCCCGACGTCATCGAAACCCAGCGGAGCTCGTCCGCGGCACCGCGCGAAGACCGCCCCCTCCAGGCGGTCCCCGTCAACTCGACCGTCATCGAGCAGGCTCCCGAGCCGATCGTCCCCGCCTCGCGCAACGACACCCGCCTCAACCCGAAGTACACCTTCGACAACTTCGTCATCGGACAGTCCAACCGCTTCGCCCACGCGGCGGCGGTGGCCGTCGCCGAAGCACCCGCGAAGGCCTACAACCCGCTGTTCATCTACGGCGACTCGGGACTCGGCAAGACCCACCTCCTCCACGCGATCGGCGACTACGCGGCGAGCATGTACGCCGGCATCCGCGTCCGCTACGTCTCGAGCGAGGAGTTCACGAACGACTTCATCAACTCGATCGCCAACAACCGAGGTTCGGCGTTCCAGGCGCGATACCGCGACGTCGACATCCTGCTGATCGACGACATCCAGTTCCTCCAGGGACGCGCCGAGACGCAGGAAGCCTTCTTCCACACCTTCAACACACTGCACGATCACGACAAACAGGTCGTCATCACGAGCGACCTGCCGCCGAAGCAGCTCACCGGCTTCGAAGACCGCATGCGCAGCCGGTTCGAGTGGGGTCTGATCACCGACGTCCAGGCCCCCGATCTCGAGACGCGCATCGCCATCCTCCGCAAGAAGGCGCAGAGCGAGCGACTGCTCATCCCCGACGACGTCCTCGAGTACATCGCCACGGTCGTCTCCTCGAACATCCGCGAACTGGAAGGCGCCCTCATCCGCGTCTCGGCGTTCGCGAGCCTCAATCGCTCGACGCTCGACATGTCGCTCGCACAGACGGTGCTGCGCGACATCATCGACCAGGACGACGCCAACGTCATCTCGCCGACCGACATCATCACGGCGACCGCGCAGTACTTCAAGCTCTCCGTCGACGACCTCTACGGATCGAGCCGCTCGCAGGCCGTGGCAACCGCGCGACAGATCGCGATGTACCTCTGCCGTGAGCGCACGAGCCTGTCGTTGCCGAAGATCGGGCAGCTCTTCGGCAACCGCGATCACACGACCGTGATGTACGCCTACAAGAAGATCAGCGACCTCATGAAGGAGCGCCGTTCGATCTTCAACCAGGTCTCGGAGATCACGAGCCAGCTCGGACGCATGCGCTGAACGCCCGCCTCCGGCAGGGGCCCGACCACGACCGTGGTTTCGGGCCCTTTCTCTTTTTCGGCCGCTGACCGGGCGTAAAAGGCTGTGCAGAGGGTGTTTTGACCGGGGTTCTGCACAGTGTGGAAAACCTGTGGATAACTCGAATTTCCTCGGGATGATCTGTGCACTGAGCTGTTAACGCTGTGGAGGAACGCGTCTCACACCCACATCGACCCGACGTTAACTCGACAGCCTCTCCGCAAGCCGTCCACAGTTAACAGGGCTGCCGATCCCTGCTGTTAACAGGCCGGTCGCGACTTATCCACACTCTCCACAGCTGTTAACAAGATGAAGATCCTTTTCCATTGTTAAGAGAGATTCGATGACCTTGCCGTGGCGACGTCGCTCGACGGGGCGTGCGGGAAGTGGGCACTAGCATGGGTAAGCCATACCCGCCGTCAAGGGAGCGCCCGTGAAGTTCCACGTCAATCGCGATGTGTTCAGCGAAGCCGTCTCGTTCGTGGTCAAGCTCCTGCCTCAGCGCAATCCGCAGCCGATCCTGGCCGGCGTGCTGATCGAGGCCAACGAGCAGGGACTCACTCTCGCCGCGTTCGACTACGAAGCATCCGCGCGCACCACGATCGAAGCGACCGTCGACGAGCCCGGCACGATCCTCGTGCACGGCCGACTCCTCAGCGACATCGCCAGCCGGCTTCCGAACGCACCGATCCAGATCGCCGTCGACGACGACGGCGGAATTCTGCTCACGTGCGGTTCCGCCCGCTTCACCCTCGCATCGATGCCGGTGCAGGAGTACCCCGCCATCCCCGAGGTCTCGGGCGAATCGGGTCTGGTCCCCGCCGACGAGTTCGCGACCGCGATCGCCCAGGTCGCCTTCGCCGCCTCACGCGACGACGTGACACCCGTACTGACCGGTGTCCAGCTCGAGGTCTCCGGCACGCGACTGAGCCTCGTGGCGACCGACCGCTACCGCGTCGCCCTTCGCGAGATCCCGTGGGACGGCGGAGCGGCCGCGACGGACGAGACCACCTCCGCCCTCGTGCCGGCACGCACCCTGCAGGAGGTCGGGAAGACCTTCGCCCACAGCGGTGACATCTCGATCGCGTTCTCCGGTTCGGGTGATCGCGAGATCATCGCGTTCTCGTCGGGCAACAAGACGGTGACCTCGCTGCTCATCAAGGGCAACTTCCCGCCGGTCCGTCGCCTGTTCCCCGCACAAACCGAGCACCACAGCGTGGTCAACACGGCCGAGCTCGTCGAGGCCGTGCGCCGCGTCGCCCTCGTGCTCGATCGCTCGGCTCCGCTGCGATTCACCTTCGGTCCCGACGGGGTCTCGATGGATGCCGCCGGCACCGAGCAGGCGCGCGCGACCGAATCCGTCGACGCGACGCTGGTCGGCGACGAGGTCACGCTGGGGCTGAACCCGCAATACCTGATCGAGTCTCTGGGCGCCGTCCGCAGCGAGTTCACGCGCATCACCTTCACCTCGAGCGACAACGCGAACAAGCTCAGCCCCGTGCTGATCACCCCGCAGACGTCGGTCGACAAGGGCGGCAAGGGCACCTTCAAGTACCTCTTGCAGCCCAACCTGCTGTTGCGCTGAGTCCGGCCCTCGCTGCCGTGTCGGAGGTGGCGGGTAGTCTGACTCGGTGATCGTGGAGCAGCTGGGACTGAGGGACTTCCGCAATTACGCGGAAGCCGACGTCGCGCTCTCCCCGGGGGCGAACGTCTTCGTCGGCCGCAACGGCCAGGGCAAGACGAATCTTGTCGAGGCGGTGGCGTATCTCGCGACTCTCGGCTCCCACCGGGTCTCGAGCGACGCGCCTCTCGTGAGAGACGGAACGGATGCCGCCATCGTGCGCGCACGCCTCGCTCACGGTGATCGACGCGTGCTGCTCGAACTGCAGCTGAACCGCCAGGGGGCGAACAAGGCCCGCGTCAACGGCGTGAACGTGCGCACCTCAGAGCTGCCCCGGTACGCGCAGGTCGTGCTCTTCGCTCCCGAAGACCTGCAGATCGTCCGTGGCGACCCGTCGTCCCGCCGGCGGTTCGCCGACCAGCTCATCGTGCAGCGGAGTCCGCGCATGGCCGCGGTGCTCGGCGACTACGAGCGGGTCGTGCGCCAGCGCAGCGCCCTGCTGAAGTCGGCGCGGGCGCGCGGGATCCGGGGCGACGCTCTCAGCACTCTCGACGTCTGGGACGACAAGCTCGTCACCCTGGGGACCGAGGTGATCGAGGCGCGGAGCGCGTTGGCATCCGATCTCTCCGATCCCGTCGCCCGTGCCTATGCGGCGATCGCCGGCGCCGATCACGAACCGCGTCTGTCGTGGGCGCTGTCGGTGGGCGGTGGCGACCCCGAAGAGGGCGACGCCGTCGACGCTGCGGGTTCAGGCGAGCCCCTCGCCGATCAGTTCCGAGCGGCTCTTGCGGCGAAACGCTCCGCCGAGCTCGACCGCGGACTCACCCTGGTCGGACCCCACCGCGACGACCTCGTGCTCCGCGTGCGTGGGCTGCCGGTGAAGGGTTACGCCTCGCACGGCGAGTCGTGGTCGGTCGCTCTGGCCCTCCGGCTGGCATCCGCCGAACTCCTCCGCGCCGAGTCGCGTCTGGGCGATCCCGTGCTGATCCTCGATGACGTGTTCGCCGAGCTCGATGCGGGTCGCCGCAGCCGTCTGGCCGATCTGGCGGGCGGCTACGAGCAGGTCATCGTGACCTCGGCCGTCGAAGAAGACGTCCCCGCGGGCCTGCGCGCGCATGTGGTGCGCGTCGACGCCGGGCGGATCCACGAGGCCGACGATGAGTGACGACGCCGAGATCCCCGAGACGATGTCGACGTATCTGCGCCTGCGGGGCCTGGAACCATCGCCGTACCGCAAGAAGAAGCGTCGGCGTCGCGTCGACGACGGCGAGAACGCCCCCTTCAGCCCCGGCCGCGATCCCCGCGGTCTCGGCGACGTGATCTCCGCCCTCACCCGATCCGCCGGGTGGGAACCCCAACTCTCGCGCGAAGACCTGGTGCGCACGTGGGACGAGGTGGCCGGAGCCGACACCGCCGCGCACACCCGTCCGGTGGCCCTGGACGCGGGCACGCTGACGGTCCAGGCCGATTCGACGGCGTGGGCGAAGCAGCTGCAGTTCATGCGCGCGCAGATCCTCTCCGAGATCCTCCGACGCTTCCCGGAGGCAGGCGTCGAGGCGATCCGGTTCGTGGGCCCCGACGTCCCCTCGTGGAAATGGGGGCCCAGAGCCGTTCCAGGCCGCGGCCCGCGCGATACCTACGGCTGAGTCATGGTCGATCCCGACTCGACGCGATTTATCCCCGCGTAGGGGCGTACAAGCCATTTCGGGAGCCCTTCCGCGATAGGATGGAGGTTCCGACGAATCGATCTGGAGCGCGCGTACCCATGACGTCCGAAAACCCCGACAGCGTTTCCGAGGAACCCGAAGTCCCCACCGCGGCGAAGAAGGTTCCCAACGAGTACGGGGCAGACGCCATCCAGGTGCTCGAGGGCCTCGAGGCCGTCCGCAAGCGCCCGGGTATGTACATCGGCTCCACCGGTGAGCGCGGCCTCCACCACCTCGTGCAAGAGATCGTCGACAACTCCGTCGATGAGGCGCTGGCCGGGTACTGCGACACCATTCAGGTCACGATCCTCAGCGACGGCGCCGTGCGCGTGGTCGACAACGGTCGCGGCATCCCGGTCGACATGCACCGCACCGAGGGCAAGTCGACCGTCGAGGTCGTGCTCACGGTGCTGCACGCCGGCGGAAAGTTCGGCGGCGGCGGATACGCGGTCTCCGGCGGTCTGCACGGTGTCGGCTCGTCTGTCGTGAACGCCCTGTCCACGCGTCTCGAGGTCGAGGTCCGACGCCAGGGCCACGTGTGGCGCCAGTCGTTCCGCGACGGCGGCGTGCCGCTCGCTCCGCTGTCGAAGGACGAAGAGAGCGACGAGACCGGTACGACGATCACCTTCTGGCCGGATGCCACGATCTTCGACACCATCGACTTCGATTACGACACGCTGCGGACGCGCTTCCAGCAGATGGCGTTCCTCAACAAGGGGCTGCGCATCGGCCTGCGCGACGAGCGCCCCCAGTCGGTCATCACCGAGGGCGAGCCCGGCGAAGAGGTCACCGACGCCCGCCACGACACGTTCCTCTACGAGCGCGGTCTGGTCGACTACGTCGAGCACCTCAACCGGGTGCGCAAGGCCGACGTGGTCAACGACGAGATCATCGAGGTCGAGGCCGAGGACACCGAGCGCAAGATCGCCCTCGAGCTGGCGATGCAGTGGACGACGGCGTACACCGAGAACGTCTTCACCTACGCCAACACCATCAACACCCACGAGGGCGGGACGCACGAAGAGGGCTTCCGCGCCGCGCTGACGACCCTCGTCAACCGCTACGCCCGCGCGAACAACCTCCTCAAAGAGAAGGACGACAACCTCACCGGCGACGACATCCGCGAGGGTCTCACCGCGGTCATCTCGGTCAAGCTCTCCGAGCCCCAGTTCGAGGGCCAGACCAAGACGAAGCTCGGCAACACCGAGGCTCGCGCCTACGTGCAGAAGGTCGTCGGCGACAAGCTCGGCGACTGGTTCGACCGCAACCCCGCGCAGGCGAAGAACATCATCCGCAAGGCGATCGACGCCGCCACCGCACGGCTCGCGGCGCGCAAGGCTCGCGAGACGGCACGCCGCAAGAGCGTCTTCGAGTCGGCCGCGATGCCCGACAAGCTCAAGGACTGCACCTCGAAGGACCCCTCGATCAGCGAGATATTCCTCGTCGAGGGCGACTCGGCCGGCGGTTCCGCCGTGCAGGGTCGCGACCCGCACACCCAGGCGATCCTGGCGCTGCGCGGCAAGATCCTCAACGTCGAGCGCGCGCGCCTCGACCGCGCCCTGGGCAACAAAGAAGTCCAGGCGATGATCCAGGCCTTCGGCACGGGCATCGGCGAGGACTTCGACATGGCCAAGGCGCGGTACCACAAGATCGTGCTCATGGCCGATGCCGACGTCGACGGCCAGCACATCACCACGCTGCTGCTGACGCTGCTCTTCCGCTACATGCGGGGGCTCATCGAGGCCGGCTTCGTCTACCTGGCCCAGCCGCCGCTGTACCGCCTGAAGTGGTCGAACCACCCGCACGAGTACGCGTACAGCGACCGCGAGCGCGACGCCCTGCTCGTCGATGGTCAGGCCTCCGGTCGCCGTATCCCCAAGGACAACGGCATCCAGCGCTACAAGGGTCTGGGCGAGATGAACGACCACGAGCTGTGGGAGACGACGATGGACCCGCAGACCCGCACGCTGAAGCAGGTCACGATCGACGACGCCGCGGCGGCCGACGAGATCTTCTCGGTCCTCATGGGCGAAGACGTCGAGTCGCGTCGCAGCTTCATCCAGCGCAACGCCAAAGACGTCCGCTTCCTCGACATCTGATCGCGCCCCGCGCCGATCGACGAACACGCATCACGGAACTGAGAAGACATGGCTGACGACATCACGCCCGAGCCCGAAGACGTCCGCGGCGAGCCGGCGCACGACCACGGCAAGATCGACCAGGTCGACCTCCAGCTCGAGATGCAGCGGAGCTACCTCGACTACGCGATGAGCGTGATCGTCGGTCGTGCCCTGCCCGACGTGCGCGACGGTCTCAAGCCCGTGCACCGACGCGTGATCTACGGCATGTACGACGGCGGCTTCCGCCCCGACAAGTCGTTCTCGAAGTGCGCGCGTGTGGTCGGCGAGGTCATGGGCCACTACCACCCGCACGGTGACGCTCCCATCTACGACGCTCTCGTTCGCCTCGTGCAGCCGTGGTCGCTGCGCTACCCCCTCGCCCTCGGGCAGGGCAACTTCGGCTCGCCCGGCAACCAGGGCGCGGCCGCCCCGCGTTACACCGAGACGAAGATGGCTCCCCTCGCGCTCGAGATGGTGCGCGACATCGAAGAAGAGACCGTCGACTTCCAGGACAACTACGACGGTCAGACGCAGGAGCCCACGGTCCTGCCCTCGCGTTTCCCGAACCTGCTGGTCAACGGCTCGGTCGGCATCGCGGTCGGTATGGCGACGAACATCCCGCCGCACAACCTGCGCGAGGTCTCCGCGGGAGCCCTGTGGGCTCTCGAGAACCCGGATGCCACGCGCGAAGAGCTGCTCGAAGCGCTCATGGAGCGCATCCCCGGGCCCGACTTCCCCACGCGAGCTCAGATCCTCGGAACCCGTGGCATCAAGGACGCCTACCGCACCGGCCGCGGCTCCATCACCATGCGCGCGGTCGTCAACATCGAGGAGATCCAGGGCCGCACGTGCCTCGTGATCACCGAGCTGCCGTACCAGGTGAACCCCGACAACGTCGCGGTCAAGATCGGCGATCTCGCGCGCGAGGGCAAGATCACGGGTGTCGCCGACATCCGCGACGAGAGCTCGGGTCGTACCGGTCAGCGTCTGGTGGTCGTGCTCAAGCGCGACGCCGTCGCCAAGGTCGTGCTGAACAACCTGTACAAGCACACGCAGCTGCAGGAGAACTTCGGCGCGAACATGCTCGCGATCGTCGACGGCGTGCCCCGCACGCTCTCGCTCGACGGTTTCATCAGCCTGTGGATCGACCACCAGGTCGAGGTCATCGTCCGTCGCACGCGCTACCGCCTGCGCAAGGCCGAAGAGCGCATGCACATCCTGCGCGGCTACCTGAAGGCGCTCGACGCGCTCGACGAGGTCATCGCGCTCATCCGCCGTTCGCCCACGGCTCAGGATGCCAACGAGGGTCTGCAGAAGCTCCTCGATATCGACGACGTCCAGGCGCAGGCGATCCTCGACATGCAGCTGCGTCGTCTCGCCGCCCTCGAGCGTCAGAAGATCGTCGACGAAGCCACCGAGCTCGAGGCTCGCATCGCCGACTACAACGACATCCTCGCCACCCCGGCCCGCCAGCGCACGATCATCCGCGACGAGCTCACGGCGATCACCGACCGCTTCGGCGACGACCGTCGCACCGAGATCCTCCACGGCTTCGACGGCGATGTATCGATCGAAGACCTCATCGCCGAAGAGGAGATGGTCGTCACCGTCACCCGCGACGGGTACATCAAGCGCACGCGCAGCGACAACTACCGCTCGCAGCACCGTGGCGGGAAGGGCGTGAAGGGTGCGCAGCTGCGCGCCGACGACGTGGTCGAGCACTTCTTCGTCACCACGACGCACCACTGGCTCCTCTTCTTCACCAATAAGGGCCGCGTCTACCGCTCGAAGGCCTACGAGGTTCCCGAAGCGGGTCGGGATGCCAAGGGTCAGCACGTCGCGAACCTGCTCGCCCTGCAGCCCGACGAAGAGATCGCGCAGATCCTCGACATCCGCGACTACAGCGTGGCCACCTACCTCGTGCTCGCCACGCGCAACGGCCTGGTCAAGAAGACGCGCCTCGACGAGTACGACACCAACCGCCAGGGCGGCGTCATCGCCATCAAGCTCCGCGGTCAGGTCGCGGACGAGGGCGACGAGGCCGAGCAGGGTGCCGCCGACGAGCTGGTCAGCGCGATGCTGGTCGACGAGGGCGACGACATCCTCCTCATCAGCCGCCTCGGCCAGTCGCTGCGGTTCTCCGCCACCGACAGTGCGCTGCGGCCGATGGGTCGGTCGACGTCGGGCGTGAAGGGCATGGACTTCCGCGAGGGCGACAGTCTGCTCTCGGCATCCGTCGCCAAGGACGACGAATTCGTGTTCGTCGTCACCGAGGGGGGCTACGCCAAGCGCACCGCCGTCACCGAGTACCGCATGCAGAATCGCGGTGGTCTGGGGATCAAGGTGGCCCGTCTGACCGACGACCGGGGCGTCCTGGCGGGCGGGATGATGGTCTCCGAGGGCGACGAGGTCCTCGTGGTTCTTGCCAGCGGCAAGGTGGTACGCTCTGCCGTGGCCGAGGTCCCCGCCAAGGGACGCGACACCATGGGTGTCGTGTTCGCACGAGCCGGAGGTGATGACAGGATCATCGCCATCGCCCGAAACGCAGAGCGGAACCTGACCGAGACGACGGAGACGACCACGGAGCCCGCCGCTTCTCCCGCGGACGAGGCCGACGCCTCCTCTTCCGAGACCCCCGAGGAAAGTACTGACGCATGAGCACGGTAGCCGACAAGCTCGCCAAGAAGTCGACTCACAAGACCCCCGCCAAGCAGGTCCGCCTGCGCCTGGTGTACATCGACTTCTGGTCGGCGGTGAAGCTGTCGTTCCTGGCGGCTGTGGCGCTGGCGATCGTGACGGTCGTGTCGTACTTCCTCATCTACCTGGTCGTTCAGGCCACGCTGCTGACGAAGCTCGATGAGTTCTTCACGAGCTTCACCGACGGCGGGGCGACCCTGTCGCAGTACGTGGGTCTTCCCCAGGTGATGGCCTTCGCGGCCATCATCGCCATCTTGAACCTCGTCATTGTCACGGTGCTGGGCGCCGTCATGGCGGGGATCTACAACCTCGCGGTGAAGGTGACCGGCGGCCTGCTCGTCGGCTTCACCTCGAACTGACGCCGATTCGTCAAAACCTCGCAAGTCCGGTAAAGTCTTCGAGGTTGACATCACGTCAGCGAGACGGGGCTATAGCTCAGGCGGTTAGAGCGCTTCACTGATAATGAAGAGGTCCCAGGTTCAAGTCCTGGTAGCCCCACCCTTTCCCTCGCGGGGCCTTAGCTCAGCTGGTAGAGCGCCTGCTTTGCAAGCAGGATGTCAGGAGTTCGAATCTCCTAGGCTCCACACTCGAGAACGAGAAGCCGGTCCATCAGGACCGGCTTCTCGTCTTTTCCCCGTCGTCATCAGGCCCCGCGTCGTCGCTCTCGGCGAAGGAGGAGGACGGATGCCGAGTACAGCACCGCCCCGCCGATGGCCAGCACCGTGTTCATGCCCTGGAGCGTGACCGCGAAGGGCGGAAGGAACGCGCACGCCCATGCGATCGTGAGGATGAATGCGCCCGGGGTCGGAGGCAGCTCACCCAGGGTTTCGAAGCGCACGAGGACCAGGGAGAGCAGCCAGAGGACGACGGCCGTCGCGAGGAAGACGAGGGGACGCGTCGCCCACCACTCCGAGCTCGCCGGGGTCGGGGCGGCACCCGGGATCAGAAGGGCGATGCCCGAGACGATGAGGATGACGGGCAGGTGCCACAGGTACACCGTCATGAGCCGCGAGCCGATCACGAACACCACCGCCTGAGCGATCCTCGTGCGCATGAGCGCCGCGAGGACGGGCTTGGCCAATCTCAGCAGGCAGGCCTGCGCGAGACCGAACAGCACGAGGGGGAGGGTGGGCGGGTTGAGATTCGCGAGCATGTTGTTCGAGTAGGGCCCCCACACCACGACGGCCCCGACGACGAGGTAGCAGCCGGCCGCGATGCCGATGAGGGAGAGGGGGGAGCGACGATCGAACCAGCCGTCGCGGTACCAGAAGCCCAGCTGTTGGATGAGCGGCCACACGAACAGCAGGTTCAGGTACCCCAGCTCACCCACCCCGGTGCCGAAGCGCAGGGCGTCCACGGCCACCACCGCGATGAGCAGCACCAACAGGGTGCCCCGTGGTGCCTGCTCGTGCCAGCGGAACGTCAGCGGAACGACGGCCTGACACAAGAGGTACGCGGCGAGGAACCACAGGGGCATCCCCACCCCGACGACGGCGGCGTCGACCAGCGAGGGGTCGATCCCCGCGAGGGAGGCTCCGACGAGGACGACCGCCACGACGAGGAAGAGGGGCAGGGCAGGCTGAGCGAGCCGCAGCGTGCGCGATCGGATGAACCCGCGGGCGTTCCCGCCCCGACTCTGCCAGGTGGCCCATCCCGCCGCGGAGGCGAAGCCCCCGACGACGAAGAACAGCGGCATGATCTGCCCGAACCACGTCGCGGCGTCGAACCACGGCTGCATCTCCGCCGGGCGTGAGGTGACGATCGCCCCGTCCGGTCCGTACCCCACGCCGACCTGCAGCAGGTGGACGACGACGACGAAGCAGACGGCCGTGACGCGAGCGAGGTCCAGGGTGAGGTCGCGGCGCGAGACGTCGGGCTTCGAGGAGGAGAGCTCAGTGCGCATGGCACCATGGTGGCGCGATCCCGATGGTCCTGGTCAACCGCGACACGCGGGTGAAGTCGGTCGCTAGAGTCTGGTCATGGATATGCGCGTGGCCGCGTACGCCGTCGTGACCGACGCAGACGACCGCGTGCTGCTCGCTCACTGGATCGACGGCCGGCGCGGGGCGTGGACCCTTCCCGGCGGCGGCCTCGAAGACGGCGAGGACCCCGCTCAGGCGGTTCGCCGCGAGGTACGCGAGGAGACGGGATTCCGTGTCGTTGTCGAGGGGCTGCTCGGCATCCACTCCCGGGTGATCCCCGCCGACGCTCGACTGACGGAGGGGGCCGAAGGCCCGCTGCACGCGTTGCGGATCGTCTACAGGGCCCGCGTCGTGGGCGGCCGACTGCGGTTCGAGACCGACGGATCCACCGATCGCGCGGAGTGGTTCACCCTCGCGGCCACCCGGAAGCTCCGCCGGGTGCAACTCGTCGATGTCGCTCTGCGGATGGCCGGCATCCTCGGCTCGTGAGCGTCAGGCGCGTTCGGCGGTGATGTCGGCGACGATCGCACCGTAGGCGGCGATGAGGTCGTCGGCCTCGACGAAGAGACTGTAGCCGTGCGCGCCGGCGCCCATGGCGATGCGCGTGCCGACGATCCGTTCGTCGGCATAGACGGGCCAGTCGGTCGTGCTGCCGATTGGGACGATGGTGCCGCGCTCGTACCCGGTGGCGGCGAGGGCCAGCTCGGGCTCCGGCAGGCGCAGCTTGTTGACACCGACCACCGCGCGCAGCTTCGGCCACGAGATGGCGCGGTCGCCGGGCACGAGGGCGAACAGGTAGGTATCGTCCGAGCGCTTGACGACCAGCGTCTTCACGATCGAGGCGGAGGGGATGCCGAGCAGCTCGGCCGCCTCGTCGAGGCTCGAGGCGGCGGGGCGCTCACGCACATCGACAGAGAGGCCGCGCTCGCGCGCGGCCTCTCTGACTCTGATGGTGGGGTCGCTCACGCGTCCGGTGCGCGCAGCGGGTCGTCGGCCACCCACAGCTCGTCGTCGGCCCGCAGCGTCTGCCACGCGGCGTACGCGACGCCCGCGGCGGCCACGACGCCGAGGATGATGGCGATGACGCCACCGGCACCGATGCCGTCGTGCTGCGACGGAAGCTTCTTGGCGAGGCGCTTGGACGCCTGCTTGCCGTACTTCTCGGCACGCTTGGCGTACTTGTGGGTGTCGAGTTCGAAGCCGCGACCCTTCGCGAGGCGGTCGCGGGTGTCGCCCGCGGCATCCCACACCGACATCGCTCCGCCGACCACGGCACCGGCCGCGGGAACCACCTTGTGGCTGAGGAAGCGGTTGCTGTACTTCACGCTCTTGTCGACGTACGGAGCGGCGTACTTGTTGTACCCGTCCTGCACGGCGGGGACGAGGTCTTCGCGGCTGAAGCGACCGAGCTGGTGGCCGGCTTCACGAGCGACCTTCCCGCTCTCGCCCAGCAGCACCTGCTGCGACTCCCACACCTTGGCGGCGTGCTTCTGGAGCTTGCGCAGTTCCTTCTTGCTCTTGCGGCTGAGGCCCACGGCTCATCCTCCCTGTCGATGGGATGTACGTTCGTTCATCTTGCCAGAACGGGTCGCCGGCACCGCCGACCCTTGCAGATAACTCTGAGAGAATGTACCCATGGCCAACCACACCGCCGTCGCGACCCTGCACACCAACCACGGCGACATCGTCGTCAACCTGTTCGGCGACCACGCTCCGCGTACCGTCCGCAACTTCGTCGGGCTCTCCGACGGAACCCAGGAGTGGACGAACCCCGCCACGGGTGCCAAGGGCGAGGGACCCCTCTATAAGGACGTCATCTTCCACCGCATCATCCCCAACTTCATGATCCAGGGCGGCGACCCGCTCGGTCAGGGTATCGGCGGACCCGGCTACAACTTCAACGACGAGATCAGCCCCGAGCTCGACTTCACGCAGCCCTACAAGCTGGCCATGGCCAACGCGGGTCTGCGCCGCAACGCCATCACCGGTCAGCCCGAGGGAACCAACGGCTCGCAGTTCTTCATCACGACCGACCCCACGCCGTGGCTCCAGGGCAAGCACACCATCTTCGGCGAGGTGGCCGACGACGAGTCGAAGGCCGTCGTCGACAAGATCGCGTCCGTCCCCACCGCCGCGGGCGACCGTCCGATCGAGCCCGTCGTGCTCCAGTCGGTCGACGTCGTCTCGGTCTGACCTCCCAGGCGGCGGCGGGTGTCCACGACTGACGAGTTTCGTCGCAACAGCGACAACTTCTGTTACCGGCATCCGGACCGGCAGAGCTTCGTGCTGTGCCAGCGGTGCATGCGCACCGTGTGTTCGGAGTGCCGGACACCCGCCGCCGTCGGCGTCATCTGCCCGGAGTGCATGGCGCAGCAGCGCGCATCGCAGACCCCGGCCCAGAAGAAGGCGCAACGCCGCTGGGCCTCTCGGCCCATGTCGGTGGTCTCGGCCGGTCGACCGCAGATGACGCTCGGCATCATCGCTGTTACCGGGCTCGTCTACATCATCGGACTGATTCCGGGTGTGGGCGGGATCATCACCAACCTGCTCGCCTTCAACAGCCTCTTCGTGCTCCCGCAGGCGGGCGCCGTCCAGCCGTGGCGATTGCTGACGGTCGCACTCGTCCACAGCGGCTTCTTCCACGTCGGGCTGAACATGCTCGCGCTGTGGTTCATCGGACGCAGTCTCGAGCCGTTGCTGGGACGCGCACGCTTTCTCGCGCTGTATCTGATCGGCGCGCTCGGCGGCTCCGTCGCGGTCGCGCTCCTCGCGCCCGGTGTGTGGACGGTGGGCGCTTCGGGGGCGATCTTCGCCCTCTTCGGTGCGCTGCTCGTGATCGGCCGCCACATCGGCGCGGATATCCGCGTGATCGCGATACTGATCGGCATCAATTTCGCGTGGCCGTTCGTGATCGCGGCGATCGGAGCGGTCGGCTCCGGCGACTTCGCCGGATCGCTCGCGGCGGTCGGGATCTCGTGGCAGGCGCACCTGGGCGGCCTCGTCACCGGGGCCGGCGTGGGGCTGATCTATGCGCGCACGCGCGCTGCGACTCGCAAGCGCCTGCAGATCGGCCTGCTCGTCGGGCTCACTGTCGTGCTGATCGCGCTGCTCGCGATCCCGGCCGTGTTCTTCGTCTGACGGTTATCCACAGGCCCATCCACAGGTGGGGATGAATTACACCTGTGTAAGTCAGCGCCACTTCGTGGTCATGAGGAACCCGATGAAGGCGATACCGAAGCCGATGACGAGGTTCCACGGCCCGATGCCCGGGATCGGAAACTGCGAGTTGCTGAGGTAGAACACCAGGACCCACACGAGGCCGATGAGCATGAGGCCGATCATGATGGGCAGGAACCACACCGGGTTCGGAGCCGATCCGCCTTCGTTGCGCTCAGCGATCGGGTCTTCGCCTTTGCCAGTTCGAGCCATGCCGGACAGTCTAACGGTCAGGTGCCCGCAATCCCGCGGAACTAGACTGCACCCCGTGCAGACCGTTGATCAGCCGCAGACCCGTCGGGGCTCACGACGCGGGCGCGCGACCCGTCGCCGGGTGTCGGTGATCGGCGTCATCGGGGATCTCCTCGTCACGGCGGGCGTGCTCGTGCTGCTGTTCGTCGTGTGGCAGCTCTGGATCGGCGACGCGATCATCGGTGCCCAGTTCAAGGACGAAGGCAGGCAGCTCAGCGAGCAGTGGAACGCCGACCCCCCGCCGGTGCCGGCCCCGTCCGCGACCGCCTCCGCTCCGGCGCAGCCGTCCGCGCCTCCCACGGCTGACCCGCCCGCTCTCGACCAGCCGGGCGACGCCCAGGTCTTCGGCGTCGTGTGGATCCCCCGCCTCGGCTCGGACTACCACTTCAAGGTCGCCGGCGGCGTCAGCTCGTCTCGCACGCTCGACCCCATCGGCCTCGGGCATTACCCCGACACGGCGATGCCGGGTCAGGTCGGCAACTTCGCCATCGCCGGCCACCGTGGTAGCCATGGAGCACCCTTCGCGGACCTGCCCTCGTTGCGCATCGGCGATGCCATCGTGGTCGAGACCGAGGGCGGCTGGTATACCTACCGGTTCCGCAATCTGGAGTACGTGCGCCCCGACGGCGTCAACGTCCTGCTGCCGACACCCCAGCAGCCGCAGATCGAGGCGACCGATCGCGTGATCACCATGACGACGTGCAGTCCGCGATACGGCTTCTCGGAGCGGGCGATCGGCTACGGCGTGTTCGAGTCCTTCACCCCGCGCACCGACGCCGGTCCGCCGACCTCCCTGACCTCTGGAGCATCCTGATGTACGGAGCCCTGTGGCGCATCCTCCCCGGTCCGTGGTGGGTGCGTCTGTTGATCGTCCTGGTTCTTCTCGCCGCCGTGCTCTACGGCCTGTTCTTCTACGTGTTCCCCTGGGTGAGCGACCTCGTCTATCCCCAGGAGGTCACGGTCGAGTGAGCCCCTGGCGCGTCGTCGTCGTGGACAACCGCGACAGCTTCGTCCACACCCTCGCCGGCTACGTCCGCGACCTCGGCGCCGAGACCGTGCTGGTCGGTGCGGACGAGCCCGCTCTGCCGCAACGAATGACGCGCGAAGCGGATGCGATCCTCGTCTCACCAGGACCCGGTCACCCCGACGACGCCGGGCACTCCGTCGCCGTCGTGCGTGCGGCCTTCGACAGCGGCATCCCTCTGCTCGGGGTCTGTCTCGGCCACCAGGCCATCGCGACCGCCTTCGGAGGGCGGGTGGGGCATGCGCCCGAACTCCTGCACGGGATCACGAGCGTCATCCGGCATCGGGGCGAGGGCGTCTTCGCCGACCTCCCCGACGGGTTCGTGGCGACCCGTTACCACTCCCTCGCGATCGACCCCGGGTCGCTGCCCGCCGAGCTCGAGGTCACGGCTGAGACCGACGGGGGCGTGATCATGGGGGTGCGCCACCGATACGCGCCGGTCGAGGGCGTGCAGTTCCATCCCGAGAGCGTGCTGACCGAGGGGGGCCACGTCCTCCTTGGACGCTGGCTCGAGAGCGCGGGCCTGATCGGAGCCGCCGACCGCGGCGCGCGACTGCGCCCGCGCGGGGTCAGGAGCCCGTACAGACCGTCAGCGTGATCTCGCTGTGCACGGGGACTTCGCCCGGGGCCAGCGACTGCGTCTTGACTGTCGGAATCGCCGCCGCCTTGCAGCCGGGGTCTTCCTGCGTCTTCACGGTCAGCTGTTTCGCGTCGGACTCCAGCTCACGCTTGGCACCGTCAACGGTGTAGCCGGTGTAATCGACGATGACGACCTGACCGCTGGCCACCACGAGGTTCACGGTCGTGCCCTTCGCGACTTCGGCACCCGACGCCACGCTCGACGAGATGATCGTACCCGCGGCGAGGGCGGGGTCGTCCTGACGCCGGATCGAACCGACCGACAGTCCGGCGCTCTGCAGCGAGGTGCGCGCTTCGCTCTCGGTGATCCCGTCGAGGTTCGGAACGGTCGCCGTATCGGGTCCGGTCGAGACGTAGACCGTGATCCGCTGACCGGCGGTGACGTTGGTTCCGGCCTCCGGCACCGTGCTGACGACGTTGCCCGCCGCGACCTTCTCGTCGGACTCGTTCACCCGACTGGCGGTGAGCTGCTGCGCCTCGAGCGTCTCGACGGCGCGGTCGTACGACATGTCCACGACGTTCGGGACCGTGTAGGCGCTGCTGGGCACGTCGTCGCTCGGCTGGATCTGCATGACCCAGATGAGCACGGCGACCAGCAGCACCGCGAGCACCGTGACGCCCGCCCAGATCCATGCGACGGGAGGGCCGGGTTGCGTCCGGCGCATCGTCGTGTCGGTGCTGAGCTGGCGCAGGGAGCGAGCGGTCTCGGCTGCCTGGCGGGGGTTCGGCCCGTACAGCTCGTTCGACAGCGCCGACATCTGGCGCTTCGTGGGGCCCTTGCCGTCGACCGTCTCATCGAGGGCTTCGCGGAAGCTCGCCGCATCCTGCGGGCGCTGGAACGGATCCTTCGCGAGCGCGCGGAGCACGATGGCATCCAGAGCGCGCGGCACGGACTCGACGATCTCGCTGGGCGGGACCGGAGCCTCGCTGACGTGCTGGTAGGCGACGGCGACCGGAGTGTCGCCCCGGAAGGGCGGACGACCGGTGAGCAGTTCGTAGAGCACGACGCCGGTGGAGTAGAGGTCGGCGCGCGCGTCGACCGACTCGCCCTTGGCCTGCTCGGGTGAGAAGTACGCCGCCGTCCCGACGATCGCGGTGGTCTCGGCCACCGTGGACGACGAATCGGACACCGCCCGCGCGATACCGAAGTCCATGACCTTCACGCGGCCGGACTCGGTGATCATCACGTTGCCGGGCTTGATGTCGCGGTGGACGACGCCGGCGCGGTGGGAGTACTCGAGAGCCTCCAGGATGCCGTCGACGTAGCGCAACGCGTCGTCGGTGGGGACAGGGCCCGCGGCGATGACGTCCTTGAGAAGACGACCGTGCACGAGCTCCATGACGATGTACGGGACCGGACGCTCCTGCCCGTCCGCGCCGATCTCGACGTCTTCGCCGGCGTCGAAGACGCGGACGATCGTCGGGTGCGCCATGCGCGACGCCGCCTGAGCTTCGAGGCGGAAGCGCGTGCGGAACGCGGCATCCCCCGCCAGATCGGCCTTGAGCACCTTGATGGCCACCGTGCGGCCCAGCGTCTGGTCGTATCCGCGGTAGACGCTGGCCATGCCGCCGCGACCGATCAGGTCGTCGACGCGGTAGCGCCCGGAAAGGACGCGCGTCTCAGTGGTCACGGGTGGAGCTCCTGGCGTGGGGGATGGGGGATCAGGGCTTGACGGTGGGAACCGCGGCCGAGGTCGGCGACGCCGACGGCGTGCTGCCGCCGGTGATCGTCGCCGACGCCTCACCCGAGGGTCCGGCGGTGCGGTCGCCGGCTCCCGAGCAGCTGACCGTGTAGGTCACGCGCAGCGTTTGACCGGCGGCGTTGTTGACCGTCAGCTTCGCGTTGCGCGCATCGGGTGGGAACACGGCCGTCGACTGGCCGGTGGCGTCGAAGGTGCCATTCGTCGCGGTGAAGTTGTACGACGTGACGGAACCCGTGCCCGAGGGGCAGGAGTACTGCTGCCACGAGACCTGGATGTCGCTGCCGGCTGCCACGGACGTCCCGGGCAGGGCAGGGGTGCCCGGAGCCGAGAGGGGCGTCTCGTCTCCGTAGTACGTGACCTCGATCTCGGTTCCCTGCGCGTTGCGCCCGGTGGGATCGACGGTGTAGATCTTGCCGACCTGATCGGCGCTGGCGGCGGCGTTCCCCGGCGTGCACCGCGCGCCCAGATTCGCATCGCGCAGGATCTCTCGCGCCTCATCGCACGTCTTGCCGACGAGGTTCAGCGCGTCGACGTCGACGAGGGTGGCCGAAGGCGTCGGGGTCTGCGAGGGAGACGGGGGGGACGAGGGAGTCGTCGAGACGGTGGCCGAGGGGCTCGAGGGAGCGGCGTCGGGCTCGCCCTGGTTCGACAGCAGCGTGAAGAGGGTGCCGATGAGCACCAACGCGAGCAGCGCGATGAGGGCGATCAGCGGCCACGTCCACGGGCTGCGCTTCTTCTTCTGCGGAGCCGGGTCTTCTTCGGTGTGCTCCTCGGTCAGGAGCGACGTGGCGGCCGCGGGAGCGGGCATGAGGCGCGTGGTGGCCGAGGTCTGTCCGCCGGCGGTCAGAAGCTGCGTGGCGTCATCGGCGAGGGCGGCACCCCCGGCGATCGCCGGAACCGCCGCCGCGGCGGCGGCGAGGTCGCCGCGACGAAGCGCCGTGGCGGCGCGCGAGACGGCCGCGGACGACGCCGGACGGTCGTCGGGCTTCTTGGCGATCATGGCCATCACGAGGTTCTGCACCGGCTGCGCCACGGTGGGCGGCAGCGGCGCGGGCTGCTCGTTGATCTGGGCCATGGCGATCGCGACCTGCGACTCGCCCGTGAACGGGCGTTTGCCGGCGAGGCACTCGTAGGCCACGATTCCGAGCGAGTACGTGTCGGTCGCGGGCGACGCGGGGTGACCGGACGCCTGCTCGGGCGAGAGGTACTGCACGGTGCCCATGACCTGACCGGTGGCGGTGAGGGGTACCTGGTCGGCGATGCGGGCGATGCCGAAGTCGGTGATCTTGACGCGTCCGTCGGGCGTGATGAGCAGGTTTCCCGGCTTGATGTCCCGGTGGACGAGACCCGCGGCGTGCGCGGCCTGCAGGGCGGCGGCCGTCTGGGCGACGACGTCGAGGGTCTTGTCGGTCGAGAGGGAGCCGTCGCGCTCGAGGATCGTCGACAGGGCTTCGCCCGGAACGAGCTCCATCACGAGGAAGGCGCTGCCGTCCTCCTCGCCGTAGTCGAACACGCTCGCGATGCCCTCGTGGTTGACGAGTGCGGCGTGGCGGGCCTCGGCGCGGAAGCGCTCGAGGAAGCCGGGGTCGCCCATGTACTCGTCTTTGAGGATCTTGATCGCGACGGTGCGTCCGATGACGTGATCCGTCGCCTCCCAGACCTCGCCCATCCCGCCGATCGCGATACGCGAATCGAGCTCGTAGCGTCCTCCGAAGGTCACACCCTGCGTCGGTCTCATTTACCCAGCACCGCCTCCATGACCTTCTTCGCTATCGGGGCGGCGATCTCGTTGCCGCTCCCGTTCTGCCCCTGGCCTCCACCGTTTTCGACGACCACGGCGACGGCGACCTTCGGGTCTTCCGCCGGTGCGAAGCCGGTGAACCAGAGAGTGTAGGGACGGGAATCGTTCTCCGCGGTGCCGGTCTTACCCGCCACTGCGACCCCGTCTATTCTTGCATTCGATGCCGCGCCGTCCTGGACGTTCGCCGTCATCATGGTGACCATCTGCGCGGCGACCGAAGACTCGAGAGCCCGGCCGAACTCACTGCTGCTGGCCTCGTCTTTGACCGACAGATTCGGCTCGATCACGCGATCGACCATCCGCGGGTTCATCACCACGCCGTCGTTCGCGATGCCGGCGGACACCATGGCCATCTGCAGCGGCGTAGCGCGCACATCGCCCTGGCCGAAGCCGCTCAGGGCGGTCTGCGGCGCGTTCGGCGAGGTGGGGTAGGTCGACGCCGTGGACTCCAGCGGCATGTCGAACGATTTGTTGAAGCCGTACTTCTCGGCCTCGGCGCGGATGGCGTCGGCGCCGAGTTCCACCGCGAGCTCCGCCATCGGGATGTTGCAGCTCAGACGCAGGGCGGTGGCGATCGTGACGGTGTCGCCCTCGCCACAGGTGCCCCCACCGGCGTTGCTGACGACGTTGGTGGACTGCGGAAGCGTGTACGCGGCGACGTTCGGGAAGGCCGAGTCGGGCGTGTAGCGACCGGATGCCAGGGCGGCGGAGGCCACGACGAGCTTGAAGGTCGAGCCCGGAGGGTTGAGGTTGCCCGCGATGGCCCGGTTGTCCATCGGCTTGCTCGGGTCGGCCACGAGCTGGTCGTACGCCGCGTTGACGGCGTCCGTGTCGTGGGAGGCGAGGGTGTTGGTGTCGTAGCTGGGCTTCGACACCATCGCGAGGATGCGGCCGGTGGAGGGCTCGATCGCGACGACGGCACCCTGGAGATCGCCCATGGCGTCCCACGCGGCCTTCTGCACCTTCGGATCGAGCGAGAGCTCGACGTTCGAGCCGCGCGGTGCCTGACCGGTGATGGCCCGATCGATGCGCGAGAAGAACTGGTTCGAGTCCGAGCCGCTCAGCACGCTATTCTCGGCCGACTCGATCTGGGTCTTCACGTCGAGCACCGGGTTCATGTATCCGGTGACGGGCGCCCACATCTCGGCATCCGTGTATTGACGCTGCCAGCTGTAGACGTCGTCGGACGGGACCGACGAGGCGATCGCCGTCCCGCCGGCGATGATCGAGCCGCGCTGGATCTGGTACGAGTCGTACAGCGCCCGGGTGTTCCCGGAGGTGTTGGTGAGCGAGTTGGCCTGAGCGACCTGGATGATGCTCGTCGAGGCGAACAGGGCCAGGAACATCGCCAGCATGACGATGCTGAGGCGACGGAGTTCTTTGGTCACGGTGCCTCCTCCAGGATCGGGGTGTCGGTGGGGGCGGACGGGTGGAGCATCAGCCGATCACCACCCGGGGGCGGCTGCGCACCGCGTCGGAGATGCGCAGCAGGAACGCCACGATGATCCAGTTCGCGATCAGCGACGATCCACCGGCCGCGAGGAACGGGGTGGTCAGGCCGGTCAGCGGGATCACGCGGGTGACACCGCCGACCATGATGAAGACCTGCAGCGCGATCGTGAACGAGAAGCCCGTGGCCAGCAGCTTGCCGAAGTCGTCCTGTCCCGCGAGCCCGATGCGGATGCCGCGGCTGGTGAACACCATGTAGAGCGCGAGGATCGCGAACAGGCCTACGAGGCCCAGCTCCTCGCCGAGGCTCGGGACGATGTAGTCGCTCTGCGAGAGCGGCGTGATGTACGGCCGGCCCTGCCCGAGACCGGTGCCGAACAGACCGCCGTGCGCGAGGCCGAAGATCCCCTGAACGAGCTGGTAGCTGCCGCCGTCGCGGTTGATGACCTCGGGGTCGAAGGCGTTCAGCCAGTTGGCGAAGCGACCGTTGACGTACGGGAGGACTCGGGATGCCAGGAACGCACCGCTCGCGACCAGCACCAGGCCGATCAGCACCCAGCTGGTCTTTCCGGTGGCGACGTAGAGCATCGCCACGAACATGCCGAAGATGAGCAGGCCGGTGCCCAGGTCGCGCTGGAGGACGATGATGCCCAGCGAGACGAGCCAGATGATGAGCACGGGGCCGAGCTCGCGCGCGCGCGGCCACGTCATGAAGAGGAAGCGCGTGCCGGTGGAGGTGAGGCTCTCCCTCGTGCGCACGAGGTAGCCGGCGAAGAAGATCGCGAGGCAGATCTTGGCGAGCTCGCCCGGCTGGAACGACACGAAGCCGAGCGACACCCACACGTCGGCGTTCTGGTCGGTGCCCAGCCCCGGCACGAACGGCAGGAGCAGGAGCAGGATGCCGACGAGGCCGAACAGGTAGGTGTACCGGAAGAGCACGCGGTAGTTGCGCACGAAGATCAGCACGGCGAGAGCCGCGACCATCGCGATGGCCGCCCAGGCGATCTGGCGGTTGCCCGTGGCATCCCACCCGCTCGCCTTCTCGGCCAGGTCGATGCGGTAGATCATCGCGATACCGAGGCCCGTGAGGACGGTGGCGATGGGCAGCACGAAGGGGTCGGCGTCGCGCGCGCGCAGGCGCAGCACGATGTGCATGACCAGGGCGAGCACGGCCGGGATCGCGGCGATCGTGAGATAACCGGTCTCGACGGTGCTGCTCACGCCCAGCTGCACGAGCACGACCGCGCCGCCGTAGACGACGATCGCGAACAGGAGCAGGCCCAGCTCGCGATTGCGCTGCTTGGCGGGAACGCGGATCTTCTTCAGGGCGCGCATGACGGCCGTGTCGGTGGACACGGCATCGCCGGAACGGGTGAGCTTCTGATCGGTCATCCGCTTCCCTCCGCCGCGGGACGCAGGCGTTCGACGATCTTCTCCGCGTCGTTCAGCGACGGGGCGGAGATGGTGGCCTGGACGGTCTGCCGATCGAAGTCGGACAGGTCGCTCAGCGGGATATTCGTGTCTTCGTAGACCGTCGACAGCGAGAGCGGACCGATCGACTGCTGGATGCCGCGGTAGATCACGACCGAATCGTCGTCGGCGCCGACGTAGTAGAGCGTCTGCGTCCAGTTGTATCCGGCGAACAGGCCCACGCCGATGCCGGCGAGCACCAAGATCAGGGCGGCGAGCCAGCCGAAACGACGACGGCGCGCACGACGGCGGTCTTCTTCGATGAGCTCCTCGAGGAACTCGGCGGCCGGCTCGAAGTGCGTGGGCTCGTTCGCGACCTGACGGGCGTGGTGGAGCCAGCCCGAGCGGCCGGGCCGGGCGGCCGGCACGACCATACCGCTGGGGTTGGAGGCGGAGCCGACGATCGTGGGGGTGCCGATGAAGACGGGGTGCTGCCCGCCGACGTCGACCAGCACGACCGTGACGTTGTCGGGGGCGCCGCCGTCGAGCGCCTGCTTCAACAGGGCGTCGGCGGTGCGGGCCGGGGGCATGCCGAGCGCGAGCGTCTTGGCGGTGTGGGCGTCGTCGACGACACCGGACAGCCCGTCGGAACACAGCAACCACCGGTCGCCGTCCTGCGTCGGCATGATGAAGCTGTCGACCTCGGGGTCGGGATCCATGTCGCCGAGCACGCGCATGAGCACCGATCGACGCGGGTGGTAGCGCGCTTCTTCGGGGGTGATGCGCCCCGAATCGACCAGACGCTGCACGAAGGTGTGGTCGGCCGTGATCTGGGTGAGCGTGTCGTCGCGGTACAGGTAGATGCGCGAGTCGCCGATGTGACCGATGACGGCGTAGTCGTCGACCATGACCAGAGCGCTCACGGTCGTGCCCATGCCGGCCAGCTCGGGGCGGCGAGCGACGGTGTCGATCAGTTCGGCCGCCGTGTCGGCCAGGGAGTCGCGGATGGCCTGCTCGGCCTGGGTGGGGGAGGGGAAGGGCTGATCGAGCTCGGTGAGGCGGCGGATCGCCAGGCTCGAGGCGACATCACCGCCCGCGTGCCCGCCCATGCCGTCGGCGACCACGAAGAGGTTGGACCCGGCGTAGCCGGAGTCCTGGTTGTTGGAGCGCACCTTGCCCGTGTGGGAGATGGCCGCGCTCGAGCCTTGGAACACCATCGGTGTGGGTTACTTCCTCAGCTCGAACGTCGTCGCGCCGACCCTGATGGGCGCTCCCACCTTCACCTGGACCGGTGCCGCCACGCGGACGCCGTCGTGGGAGGTGCCGTTGGTCGAATCGAGATCCTGGAGCATCCACTGCTCGCCCCAGAGCACGAGGCGGGCGTGGTGGCTCGAGGTGTAATCGTCACGGATGACCAGACCCGACTCGCTGGAGCGACCGATCGTCAGCGGCTCGGTGCCGAGGGGCAGTTCGAGTCCGGCCTTCGGTCCGCTCGTGATGACGATCCGCGAGACGGTGGAGGTGGTCGCCAGACCCCCCACGGGGGCCGGGGCGGGAGCGGAGGGGCGCTTGACCTGCGTGGTCACCGCATCGGGCGCGGCCGTCGGGGCGGCTGCCGCGGGAGCGGGGGATGCCGCGGGCTCGGGGAGCTTACGAACCTTGACGCCGAAGAGGTCGGCGCGCAACGAATACACGACGCCGAACACGAAGAACCAGAGCAGGACGAGGAAGCCGCCCTGGAGAAGAAGGAGAGTCAACTGACTCATGAGAGGGGTCCCCGTTCCCGGACGTCGAAGATGCTCGTGGCGTCGGACGCCGAAGAGCGTCGCGGCGGCTGCGCCTGAGCGACCACACGGAACACGATATTGGTGCGGCCGATCGAGATCGTCGAATCGGGCGGAAGCGCGGCCTCGGTGACCTTACGACCGTTGAGCGTCGTGCCGTTGGTGGACCCGAGGTCGCGCACCATGGCGCGCTCGCCGTCCCAGAGGATCTCGACGTGCTTGCGGCTCGTGCCGGCGTCGGGGATCGTGATGTCGGCGTCGCTACCGCGACCGATCACCGTGCGGGCGGCGGTCAGCGGGTGACGCGTGCCGTCGATGTCGACCACGCCGCGCCACGCGATCCGGCCTTCCGTGGTCTGCGAGTCGACGCGCAGGGTTCCCGTCGACAGCGAACCGTCGCGCTCGATCGAGATGGCCACCGGGCCGGCGAAGGAGTAGCCCTGGGTGCGGGCGTGCTTCTTGACCAGGGTGTCGAGCTCGGAGATGAGCGTCGAGCCGAGGGCGCTCATCTTCTCGTCATCGGCGGGGGAGAGGCGCACCACGAAGGTGTTCGGCGTGAGGATGCGCTCACGCGTGACGACCACGGCCTTCTTGTCGAGCTCGCTGCGCAGAGCCGAAGCGATCTCCACCGGCTGGATGCCACTGCGGAAGGTCTTCGCGAACGCACCGTTGACGGCGCGTTCGAGACCTTTCTCGAAACTGTCGAGTAGCCCCACGAGACTCCTTCAGGCAGGCAGACCAGTAGGCACATCGTAGTCAGCACGGCTGGGGAGGTCATGGACGCGGGCTTCGAGCGCCGCGTTTCGTGACGCGGTCGCGGCCGTGATATTCTCGGGAAGTTGGTCGCGTGGCATCCCGTGTCACGCAACGCGCGAGTGGCGGAATAGGTAGACGCGCTGGCTTCAGGTGCCAGTGCCCGCAAGGGCGTGGGGGTTCAAGTCCCCCCTCGCGCACAGAACGACGAAGGCCCCGGGTTCATCCCGGGGCCTTCGTCGTTTCGTGCGGCAGTGCGAGGGCGGTGGACCCGTGAGGGCTGGACCCCTCGCGCCCTTCGTCCTCGCCTTCACGCGAACCTCTCGACGTGGATCCGTCGGGCGGGGAGGCCCGCGGCCCGCGCATCGCGGACTACGAGGTCGGCCCATTTCTCGGGACCGCAGATGAAGAGGTCCGAGTCGAGCAGATCGGGCAGGACGGAGAGGTGGATCGAGAACACGCCGGGACTCAGCGGCTCGACACCGCTCACGCGGAGCTGGTGTTCCTCGGTGGCCAGCAGCGGCGCGGCGAAGCGGAACCACGCGATGGATCCGAACGCCAGGACGTAGAGACCGAAACCCAGCACGCAGCGATCAGGGCGATCCCGGCCCGTTCTCGACGGCGGAGGGAATAGCCCGGTCTCGGCGCGGCGTCCCCTCGGGCGCGGACGGTGAGGGGCCGTTCGTTCGGATCGTGCTGCTCACGGGGCGCCCTCCGACCCGCAGGGGTGAAGCGGGCCCCTCCCCGTGTGGCACCCCCTGCCCGGGCGGGACCCGGCGAGTCAGGCCGGGCGACGACCGCGCGCCACGCCCGCCTGCATCGCCACGACGAGGAGCACGACTGCCGCCCCTGCCGCCGCGAGAAGGGTGATCGCGCCGACGTCGGCACCCGGCGCTGAGGCCTGGCCGAACTCGTCCTGCCAGGGCCAGAGCGCGCGGAGCGAGCCGAGCATGAGCCCCGTCATCATCGCGAGCATGAGGGCGTGGTAGCGCCGCAGCAACACCCGCAGGACGTTCACGAAGAGGCTGAGACCCACGACGGCGCCGAGGGCGAACGCCGCGATGTAGGGCAGATCGCGCTCGTTCAGCGCCACGAGCGTCGTCTCGTAGAGCCCGAACACCAACAGCAGGAAGGCACCCGACAGACCGGGCAGCACCAGGGCGCACACCGCGACCGACGCCGCCAGCGCGACGACGACGAGGGGCGGCTCGGCCATGGTGGCCGTCGGGAGTCCGGTCAGCGCGAACGCCCCCGCGGCGGCGACAAGGGCGAGCAGCCCCAGACGCCACGTCCATTCCCGTCCGAGCATGCGGACGGGGATGAGAAGGGATGCCGCGATCATGCCGCCGAAGACGGCGCGGGTCTCGGTCGGATACGCCTTCACCAGGGGCGCGAGCACCTGGGCGCCCACGATGACGGCGAGGACCATCCCGATCAGCACGGGGGCGACGACGCCCCAGCGCACGGCCCCGAAATGTGCGGCGCTGCGCGCGAGACCACGGCCGCGGACGACATCGGTGCTCGCGACGATTCCGCGGACCACGTGGCTCGCCGCGTCGATGAGCGTCGCGTACACCCCCACGATGAGGGCGACGGTGCCCCCACTGACCCCGGGGATGACTTCCACCGCCCCGATGAGGGTGCCGCGCACGAGGTTTCCCACGGGGCGAAAGAGCGAACGTCGGTCGGCAAGGGTGTCGGCCATTCGGACAACGCTAGGCGAGGCCGCCGAGGAAAGCCATTCGCGCGGACGCGCGACTGCACCAGAAATGCGCGGCTTATGCAACCCACCCCGCAGATTCGCTTCCTGGGAGGAAGCTGGATGCGACGAGAGTCCCGCCTCGAGCGGGCATCGGTTCACACTCGCGAAAGGAACACATCATGGGATTCTTCGGATTTCTTCTCCTCGGCCTGATCGCCGGCGCCATCGCCAAGCTCATCCTCCCCGGCAAGCAGGGTGGCGGCTGGCTCATCACGCTCGTGCTCGGCGTCGTCGGCGCTCTGCTCGGCGGATTCCTGGGAACCGCGATCTTCGGTGTCGACCTCGGCGGCTTCTTCGAGCTGCGCACCTGGCTGCTCGCCATCGGCGGCTCGGTCATCGTTCTGCTCATCTACGGCCTGATCGTCGGTCGCCGCACCGCACGCTGACCCTCACCGTAAAGCCCGGGGCGATTGGACCGCGTCCCGGGCTTTTCGTGTGTCGTCGCCCTCCAGCCGCTTTACTGGGCAGGATGCCGAAACGTCGCCGCCTCCCTTTCCTCCTCGTTCTCGCGGGCGGATCGGTGGCGGCGTTTCTCGTGGTGTGGCCGCAGGGGTTCGGCATCCATCGTCTGCCTTTCGTCGCCAACGCCATCTCGTTGCGCGCGCTGCTCGCGCTGGGATTCGGAATCCTCGCGCTGCTCGTGACGGGCCTGGCCGTCTGGCGTCGGCGGTGGTCGGTGGCCGCTGCTCTCGCGATCGCGCTCGCCGCAGCCTCCCTCGGGAACGCGGCGGTCCTCCTGGCGCGCGGCGGGGGGACGCCCCCGCAGCCGGGAGAACTCACGGTGGCGGCGTGGAACACCTACGGCGGCTCGGTCACCCCCGAGACCATCGCCCGCATGGTGCGAGAGACCGGTGCCGACGTGGTGAGCCTCCCCGAGACCGATGCGGTCGCGGCGGCCGAGGTGGTCGGCATCCTGGAGCGGGAGGGCATCTCGATGACGCACGACACCGTCGCCGCGACACCGGACGGCGAGACCATCCCCACCTCGATCCTGATCTCGCGCGCTCTGGGCGCCTACGAGCTCGACGCGGGAGTGGGCTCCACCGTCGGTCTGCCGAGCGGGGTCTGGCGATCCGTCGACGGCTCGGGCCCCACGCTCGTCGCCGCGCACCCCATGCCGCCCCTGTCGGAGGTCACCGACCAGTGGGAGCGCGGTCTCGAGTGGATCGCGGCGAGATGCGCCGAGAGCGACGTGATCGTGGCGGGCGACCTGAACTCGACGGTCGATCACTTCACCGGTCTCGGCGTCGACGGGGGGACGATCGGGGGATGCCGTGATGCTGCCGCCGAAGCGGGTTCGGCCGCCGCGGGAACCTGGCCCGTGCGACTGCCCGTCGGGCTCGCCGCTCCGATCGACCACGTGCTGGTCGGTTCGGCGTGGAGGGTGAACGGCTTCGCCGTCCTCGAGGCATTCGACGATGCGGGCAGCGATCACCGCCCCCTCGTCGCAACGCTCACGCGGGAGTGATGCCTCGGTCCACGCGGGAGTTGTGGACGGCGACCGAGATCGCGTGGGGCGCGACGAAGACCACGGCGAAGAACGCGCCCGCCAGGACCGCAGCGATCCAGGGCTCGGTGTCGACGACGCCCGTGGTCATGCCGACCCCGAACATCGTGAGTCCGGTACCGAAGGCGCGGGCCGCGACGGCGCGACCCGGGGCCTTCCGGGGGTTCGTCCACATCGGCAGGCGTTCGTCCCGGTAGGCCCGCACGGTCAGTCGGATTGACCAGAACCACAGGGCCGCGCCGACGACGATGAGGATGCTCCACGCCCACTCGCCCGTCATCGCTCCAGCCCAACACAGCGGGGACGGGAGGTCGATGATCGCTGCCTGCCGCGCGGGGCCGCCCCCAACAACTCCGACCCCGCGCGGACGCAGCAGCGGAGTCTCCTCGCGCTGTGCCCTCAGTCTGGCCTCGATCGGCGTCGCGCGCTCGCCGTGGCCGACTCGGGCTCCCGGTCGCAGTGCGGGTGGGGTCCGGCTATTTCATCCGATCGGACGAGGCGCCGCCCCGCGGGAGACCGTTGCGGGCACCCCACAGCGCGAGCTGGGTCCGATCGTCGAGGTCGAGCTTGCGCAGGGCCGATGCGGTCTGGCTGCGCACGGTGTTCACCGACACGCTGAGCCTCTTCGCGATGTCTTCGGTGGAGGTGACGCCGCTGCTGAGCAGACCCACGACCCGTCGTTCCGCAGCGGTCAGCAGGGCGACCTGGTCGGGCTCGGTCGAGGCGTTGCGGGACTCGCGCAGCTCACGGATCAGCCGCGGCGCGACGCGGGGCGAGATTGTCGCGGTGCCGGCCGCCGCTCCTCGGATCACGGGCAGCAGCTGGTCGCTGTCGTGGCCCTTGAGCAGGTATCCGCTCGCCCCCGCCTCGATCGCATCGACGATGAACGCGTCCGAGACCTCGCTCGTCAGGAGGATGACACGGCATCCGTCCCGCTTGTCGGCCGTGATCAGCCGGGTCGCCTCGATCCCGTTCATGCCGGGCATGTGCAGGTCCATCAACACGACATCGGCGCGCTCGGCGTGAGCGAGGACGACGGCGTCGCGGCCGTTGGAGGCCTCGCCCGCGACGCGGATGCCCGCCGCGTTCTCGAGTCGGAGCCGGATCCCCCGACGCACGGTGCGGTTGTCGTCGACGATCAGGACCCGGATGTCGGTGCCCGCCGTGGTCATGTCGTCAGGACGGGGGCCGAGGGTTCGTGTGCCGTCAGCGGTGCCTCCATGATGACGGCCCAGCCACCCGTCGAGACGGGACCCGCGGTGAGGCTGCCGTGCAGGAGGTCGACGCGCTCGGCCATCCCCGTCAGTCCCCAGCCGAGCCCTGTGGGCAGATCGGATGCCGCTGAGGTCCGGCCGGCCTCGTTGCCCACGGCGACCCGGATCGACGTCGGCGAAACGCGCACGTCGACCGACACCGCCGCTCCGGGCGCGTGCTTGCAGGCGTTGGTCAAGGCCTCCTGGACCACTCGGTAGGCGGTCGTTGACACCATCGCGGGGAGGTCGTCGACGGCGGCGTGGACGCGCGTGACCACGTTCATGCCTCGCGACGACCAGTACGCGAGCAGGTCGTCGAGGGAGCGGAGGTCGAGGGTCGGCTCGGCGCGCGCGTCGCTCTCGGCGCGCAGGTCTCGCAGCGCCGCGTAGAGACTGGCGGAGGCGAATCGTCCCTCGGCCCGCATCTCCGCGATGAGCGTGGCCGCCTGGGCGGCGTCCAGGACGTCGATGTCGACCGCGGCGTCGGCGAGCGAGAGGAGTCCGGCGAGGTGCTGACCGGCGACGTCGTGCAGCTCTTGGGCGATGCGCGCCCGCTCGCGCAAGCGCGCCCGTTCGAGCTCGGCTTCCTGCTCGGCGGCGGCCGCCGCGACATCGGCGCGCGCTCGACGCAGGCCCCGCACGCGTCGCGCCCACCAGACACCGAGCGCCGCGCCGCCGGCGACCGGTGCGGCGAAGGCGATCCCCGAGCTCAGGACGAAGCTCCAGGCCACGGCCGCGGGCGCTCCCGTCGAGGTCGACCAGAGGGCGAGGACGCCGACGGAGGCGACGATGACCGTCCCCGTCCACAGGGCCGCAACGGAGGGCCGCCGTTGCGCGGCGAGGAAGAACATGGCCACACCGACGACGAGGGGAAGCGCGACGAGCCATCGCGGAATGTCGAGGCCGGCCACCAGGGCGAGGTAGCACCCCGCCGCGCCGAGCACTGCGATCACGGGGAACCGGGGGGAGAGCAGAAGGAGGGCGCTCTGTGCGGCGCACCCGGCGACGACCAGAGCGATCACGACCCCGAAGGGGATGCGGTAGTCCCACACGACGTCGCCCTGCATCACCGCTGCGAGCGGGTCGGACAACGACTGCACGACGGTGACGACGAAGACGATGGCGACGAAGGCCCCCATCGCTCGGGGACGGCTCAGGATGCGGGTGAAACCCCGGGTGTCCGTCGTCCTGGGGGGCGTCTGTTCGTCACGCGTCGGCACCGCGTCACTCTAGCGTCGGCGGCAACACGTAGACCACGTCGTCGCCGTCGCGCTCGTGCTCGACGAATCCGATGCGGGCGAGAACCGCGTGCGAGGGGTCGTCGGTGGCGGAGACGCAGGCATAGAGCGGGCGCTCGGGTTCCTGGGCGGTAAGCAGGCGGAGGGCCTCGGTCGAGGTGTCGTCGTGGGACGACGGTGCGACGGCGAGCAGGATCTCGCGATCGCCGTCGACATCGAGTGCCGCGGCTACGCCCACCACGGCGCCGTCCTCGATGATCGCGCGTGCGTCGACCGTGACGTCGCCCGCCCACCGGTCGAAGGCCGCGCGGTCGTCGAAGGCGGCACGCGGCCACCCCGAGGTGCTGGCCGCGACCGCCTGGAAAGCGGCATCCCGGTCGTCGTCGTCGAGGGCGCGCAGCTCGATGTGGGGCATGCCGTCACGCTAACGGTCGGTGTGCGAGGGCGCGGGGCTCTTGTGCGCTCAGGCGAAACCGTGCAGAGCGAGGAACGTCCAGGTGGCGCCATTGGTGTCACGGCGAGCGATCTGGTCGAGCAGATGGCGGAACAGGGTGTCGCGCGTACTGTCGGTGACGCTGGTCCACCCCTCGAGATTGCGTCGCAGGACGAGGTCGATCTGCACGAAGGTCTTCTGGAAGACGACATTGCGTGAAATGGCCACGAGATGCGACGCGAGCGCCATGGTCGAGGCGACGTATTCCTCCGAGGAAAGGGCGGAACGCATCTCTTCGACGATGCGCGCGGTCTCGCTCAATTCCTCGTCCGTGCACCGGGGAAGGGCGACGTGCATCACGGCCGCGATGGTGTGCGCGGCGTATTCGCGCATATCACCGCGGGCGCGATCGGTGAGGGCGGCGACGCGCGTGTAGCGGTTGGCGGCGACCTCGACCAATCCGATGCGTTCCAGCCGCTGCAGGGCCTCGCGGACGGGGGTGCGCGAAATACCCATGAGGGCCGCCAGCTCGACGTCGCGGAGGCGGTCGCCGGCTTTCAATCGACCGTCGACGATGGCCTCGCCGAGGGCCCGGTAGGCCTCGTCGACGAGGGCGGAAGCACGCCGGCGACTATCCATCAGCCGGATTTTACGGCCCCCGGTTATCACAGAAGGTGAAAGGAACTTCCTGATTCTTCGTTTTCGTGTCGCGCGCGAGCCGGGACGCCGGTAAAGTGATCGCCGTCACGCCTCGCGTGACATATCCGGGGGGATCCGTCGACGCCCGGGCTTCGAGCCCTGCTCAGCCCGGGCGTCGTATGGGCTTACGGCGTATGTCCCCGTGTTCCGCCCCGCGCAACGTTTGTGTCACGGTGCCTCGCGATGAGCGATCCCGGCCGATAACGTGAAGGCACAGATCGGCGCGCTCGGCGCCGGCTCGAGCGGGAAACGGCACAACGATGAGCACGCAGGGCACGGTCAAATGGTTCAACTCGGAGAAGGGTTTCGGCTTCATCGCCCCCGATGACGGCAGCCAGGACGTCTTCGCGCACTACAGCGCGATCCAGTCGGCCGGCTACCGCTCGCTCGAAGAGAACCAGCGCGTCGAGTTCGACGTCGCGCAGGGCCCCAAGGGCCTGCAGGCGGAGAACATCCGTCCCCTCTGATCCTTCACCGGCTCCGGTCGGTCGGGCCCCGGTCGCACTCGGCGTGCACCGGGGCCTTCATCGTTCGTGGCGCACGAGATCGACGCCCGCCGCCGCGAACTGACCGAGCGTCGCGTGCGGAAGGAAGGCCCGGGTCAACGCGGCGCCGATGCGGGTGAGATCGGCCTCGTCGCGGTAGAGCAGGTACATCGTCTCGTAGCGCGGGTGGAACTTCTGCTTGAAGCGGTGCAGCGAGGCGAAGCCATAGACGGGCTCGAGCATCGCGGCCATGCGGTCCTGCAGGTCGGCGATGGCGCCGGCATCCGCGGGATACTCGTGCGCCAGCGGGGCGCCGGACAGTGACACGACCTGGGCACCCTCGGCGGAGAACTGCCGCGCGGATGCGCCGATGAGGAACTCCATGACGGGTCCGAAGCCGTCATCGCGTCGGCGCATGAGATCGAGCGTCCACCCGCGGATCTCGCCCTCGCCCCAGATCGGAAGCCACGACAAGAACCCGTCGACGTCGCCCTGCGGTGAGACGGCGAGGGCGAGGCGCACCTCGGGGTCGGCGGCCTCGTGCAGCGTGCCCAGGGTGAACCCCATCTCGGGGAGCCCCTTGTCGCCCACCCAGCTCTCGGAGATGGCGCGCAGCTGCTGACGCACGCCCCAGGTCTCCTCGGCGAGCGTCGACAGGCGGAAGGTCATCCCCTCGCGCTCGGCGCGGTTGAGCGAGGTGCGCACAGCCCCCCAGGCCTTGCCGGTGAATTGCAGGCCCGGGAGATCGACCACGGTGTCGTCGGCGACGACGAGGCGTCTCCAGCCGCTCGGGACCGCCTCGGCGGTCGTCTCTCCGGCGCTGAAGAAGCACGGGGCCAGACCCGCCGCCTCGGCGGCGTCGATGAACGAGCGGACGGTTAGGGCGCGCGAGGCGACGGGTCCGAGCGGATCGCCGAGGGCAAGGGCGACGCCCGAACGACGCTGGTAGGCGACGATCCCCCGGTCGAAGCGGGCGTACGACATCCCCTCCCACGTCGTCATCCACGACAGCGTGCCTCCGCCGCTCGTGCGCAGCTCCGCCTTCACCTCGTCGACCGAGGGTGCAGGGGTCTCCCCGAGGGCGGCGCGCGGACGCGCGCGGAAGGCCGCTCGCACCAGGAAGAAGTAGACGGATGCCACGAGCCACAGCGCCGAAGAGGCGAGGACGCTGGTGAAGTCGGCATCCAGGTCCGCTTCGATCTCGGTGAGACCCGACAGCAGCAGGATGCCGAACAGCAGGAGCACCAGCAGCAGGTTGAGGGCGCTGTAGATCATCACGACGACCCACGCCCAGCGTCGACCCCGGCGCAGGGCCGTGGCGATGACGAGGACGAGCGCCGTGTTCACCGCGACGTCGACCCACGACCCCGAGGTCGCCTCCGACGAGCCGAACGGCCCGGTCATGGGGGCGAGGTAGCCGAGGATCTCGAACGCGCCGAGGGCGCACAGCACCACGAAGGCGATCAGTCGCTGCTCGCGCACGCTCACGCGCTGAGGACGCAGCGATCGGTCGACGCCCAGCACCAGGGCGACGGCGAGGACGCGTTCGAGGTCGGGGAGAGAGCCGTAATAGAGGAAGGTGAGCGCGAGCCCCGCGATCAGGACCGTCCAGGCCCGGAGGCGCCAGGGCGAGGGCAGCAGAGCCAGAGCGGCGGCCAGGCACGCGAAGAGGCCACCCGACGGCCCGACGTCGAGGGTCATCGCCTGCGCCTGCGCCCACGGCCAGGGCAGAAGGGCCGCCAGCCAGAGGAAGAGCGCCGCGGCGAAGATCGAGAACAGCTGACCCACGGCGAAGTACGCGGCCGCGATGCGGCTCCCGCGGCGGATCTCGAGGTACCCCATACCGAGCAGAGTCGGGATGCCGACGAGGTACAGCCACGGCGCGGCGACGACGAACGTGCCGGTGAGGGGGGTCCACCACCGACCGGCCTCGAGGGCGGGGAGGCCGTACGCGAGTGCGTCGAACGAATCGGAGGAGGCGAACGGCTGCCAGAGGGCACCGGTCGCGACCCCCGCGACGATCAGGATGCCGATCAGACCGAGCGTGGCCGGCAGACGGCGCGTGAGCTGCGTCGCCCGTCGGAGTGTCGTGTGCTCCCCCATGCCGCTCACGATAGGGCACGGCTCCGCCGAGATCGGGGTCAGGAGCGGGACACGGCGTGCCAGGCGGCACGGGCGTGGGCGAGGGCCTGCTCGGCGTCGGTCGCCGCACGAGCGGCGGCGAGCTCGCGGCGCGCGTGCTCGCGACGGAGACGGTCGGCGATCGGGCCGGCGGTGTCTCGGGCGTCGGCGGCGGCGAGAGCGGCGCGCGCGCACGCGAGGGTTCCGGGGAGGGCGGCGCGAGCGGCCTCCACGCGTTGGCGCGGGCTCGCGGAGTCGGAGAGCACCTCGTCGCGCACCTGGCGGGCCCGTGCGACGACGGTGATCGCCCGTCGGGGTCGTGCGGCGGCGTCCGCGGTGGCGGCCTCGAGGTCGCGCGAGGCCGAGCGCAGACGTTCGACGGCTTCCGGACGCGTCTCGGGCGATCGGCTCGACGCCAGCTCGATCGCCGCGTCGATCTCGCCCCGCGCGGCCGCGAGCTCGGCCGGGGCGTTCTCGGCGGCCTGGAGGGTGATGCGGTGCGCGTCCTCGACGGCACGCAGCTGCCGTTCCACGCGGGCGAGGGCGGCGGTCGCTGCGGTGAGGTGGTCGCCCTCGGGGGCGACGGACGCGCGCTCGATCGCGGCGTCGGCATCGCGGATCGCCTCGGATGCCGCGAGGGCGGCCGTCTCGGCGTCATCGCGGTCTTCGGCGGCGAAGCGGGCGCGGAGGGCGGCGACCAGGGGCTCGGGGTCACCCATCGTCGCCAGAAGCTCGTCGCGGCGACGACGGGCGGCGGTGAGCAGCGCGGGCGCGGGTCGGTGCGCGCGGGCCCACTCGTCGAGCTGCGCCCGGGCGCGCGTGACGCGGTCGAGCTGCTGATCGAGCCCGGCGCGCAGTCGGCGCGCGTCGTCGCGGCGCACGGCGGCCACTCCCGTGTCGGCCTCGAGTCGGGAAACCTCGGCGAACCCGCGGTCGCGGGCTCGGAGAGCGGCGGCGCGCGCACGACGCAGGTCGGTGGGTTCGTCCGCGGCATCCACCGCGTCGGCGGTCCGGAACGCCGCGTCGAGCTCGTCGACGGCGTCATCGAGGCGGAGGAGCGCCTCGGATGCCTGGCCCACCGCCTGTGCGGCGGCGGCGCGAGCACGGGGGGATCGACGGGAAACGCGCACCGCGATCACGATCACCGCCACGACCAGCGCGAGCGCCAGGAGCGCGACGACCGCGGGGACGACCCCGTCGAGCTCAGACACCGGCGGAGGGGCCCGTCCCCGACGGGTCGTCGATCAGCAGAAGAGCGCGCAATTCGTCGATGTCGTCCACGGCGGCTTGGGCGCCCTCCGCCTCGTGGGGCCAGCTGAAGCCCCACCGGACGAAGATCACCGGCACACCGGCATCCGCCCCGCCCTCCACGTCGTGGTGACGGTCGCCGATGAGGATGGGTCGCGAGGTGTCGGCCCCGGCGGCCTCGAGGCGCCGCAGCGCCTCACGCACGACATCGGCCTTGGTGCTCAGGGTGCGCTCGTCGAGGGTGGCGCCGACCATCGCCTCGAGGGAGGGGGCGAGACCGAAGTGGTCCATGAGCGCGACCACCTGCACCTCGGGCTTCGAACTGGCCGTGGATTGCGGGACGCCCGCCGCGTGCAGGTCGTGCACGAGCTGCTCCACTCCCGGGTACAGGCGCGCGCTGACGGTGTAGCCCTCGCTCTTGTTGAGGCCGCGATAGAAGCTGACGGCCTCGGTGGCCTGCTCGGGCGTCATCCCCACGTTCACCTGGAACGACTCGAACATCGGCGGACCGATCCAGCGCGACAGCTCTCCGCGCACGGGGGGCGTGCGCCCGAAGTGCTCGAGAGTGATCGTCAACCGGCGGAGGATGCCCTCCGATGCGTCGACGAGGGTTCCGTCGACGTCCCACAGGACGCAGGAGAAGGGAGAGCGTGCAGACATGCGTCCACGCTACCGGCGCTGCCCGCGCGCGGCGCTCGCCGCGTCAGAAGAGCCGCGGGGCGCCGGACTGCACGCCCTTCATCTCGTCGTAGTCGAGGACGAGGCACCGGATGCCGCGGTCGGTGGCGAGCACGCGCGCTTGGGGCTTGATCTCTTGCGCGGCGTAGACGCCCGTGACGGGGGCGAGCAGGGGGTCGCGGTTGAGCAGCTCGAGGTAGCGCGTGAGCTGCTCGACCCCGTCGATGTCGCCGCGGCGCTTGACCTCGATCGCGACCGTCCCCGTGCCGTCGTCGTTGCGCAGGAGCAGGTCGACGGGGCCGATCGCGGTGGGGTACTCGCGGCGCACGAGGGTGAGGTTCTCACCGACCACCGACACCTGCTCGGCCAGCAGGCGCTGCAGGTCGGCTTCGACGCCGTCCTTGATCAGGCCCGGATCGACGCCGAGGTCGTGCGCGGTGTCGTGGATGATCTCGTGGATGCGCACCAGCAGGGCGTCTCCGGTCTTGGCGTGCGTCACGCGCCAGCGCTCGATCACGCCGTCTTCGACATCGACCTCATCGGGCTGCTCGAGGGTGAGCGAGCACGGCGGGCTCATCCAGTTGAGCGGCTTGTACGAGCCGCCGTCGGAATGCACGAGCAGACTGCCGTCGCCCTTGTGCACGAGCAGGCGGGTGGCGAGGGGGAGATGCGCGTTGAGGCGGCCGGTGTAATCGACGGAGCAACGGGCGATGACGAGACGCACCCGCCCAGCCTAATTGCGTCCCGCCGAATCGCGTCGGGCGGGCTCGGACTCCGCCTTCTCGGCCACGACGAGCGGTTTCGCCGCGCCGGAGAAGAGACCGGATGCCACGATCAACCCGACCACGATGAGCAGCGTGTTCAACAGCCCGATGTGGTCACCGATCCACCCGAGGATCGGGGGGCCGCAGAGGAAGGCCACGTATCCGATGGTCGCCGCCGCGGCCACGCGGGAGGCGGCCTTGGCGGGGTCGTCGGCGGCGGCGGACATGCCGATCGGGAAGCCGAGCGAGGCGCCCAGGCCCCACAGGGCCGCGCCGATGAAAACCAGCGGACCGTAGGGGGCCAGGATGAACAGCAGCAGACCCGCGGCGGCGGTGCCGGCGAGCACGCGCAGCACGAGGACGCGACCGAGTCGATCGACGACCGGACCCCCGGCGATGCGACCGATGGTCATGGCGACCGAGAACACCGCGAGCACGGCCGGACCCGCCTCTTCGGGCGCGCCGTGCCCATAGACCACCGCGGAGGGGAGCCAGTCGTTGGCACTGCCCTCGGCGAAGGCCATGCCCAGCATGATGACGCCGAGCGTGTACGTCCGCGGCTCGCGCCACGCCTGGAGGGAGACGGCCAGGCGTTCGCGCCAGTGCGCGCGCTCCTCGTCGGCGGGGGCGTCCATCGCCACCTCGGCTCGCGGCACGTTGGCGACCGCTACGAAGGCGACCACGATGATCACGACACCCATGGCCACGGAGTGCGCGATCACCGGGATGCCGAGGCTGACGGCAACGAAGCCGAGGCCCGCGCCGATCACGGTGCCGAAGCTGAAGAAGGCGTGCAGCAGGGGCATGATCGTGCGGCCGGTGGCCTTCTCGAGCGCGGCGCCCTCGACGTTCATCATCACGTCGACTGCTCCGTTGCCGAACCCGAACAGGGCGAGTCCGAGGAGGGCGACGGCGAAGACCTGCAGGGAGTCGGCGCCGAAGCCGATGATCGCGAGGCCGACGCCGACGAGGAGCAGGGCCACGAGCATTCCGCTGCGTGCGCCGATGCGGGCCATCACGGCGGGCGCGACCGACAGACCGATGATGGATGCCACGCCCATGCCCAGCAGCAAAAGGCCGACGCCGGAGTTCTCGATGCCGAGCGACTCGCGGATGGCGGGCACCCGGGACGCCCACGTCGAGATGCTGAGCCCGCTCGCGAGGAAGATGGCGCAGATCGCGATGTGCCAGCGGACGAGCTGGGACCGGGTGAGCGTCGAGTGCATGGGGTCACTGTACCGAATCGATTCGACATCGATCGAATCGATTCGGCGCCAAGCGTGTCGCCGGGTAGCATCGCCCCGTGAGCACTCGTCGCGCCACCATCAGCGACGTCGCCCGAGAGGCCGGCGTCTCCGCGTCGACCGCCTCGGTCGTCTTCAGCGGCAAGACGCCGACGTCGCAGGCCACGCGCGCTCGCGTGCTCGCCGCAGCCGAGAGCCTCGGCTACACCGGACCCGACCCCCGCGCCGCCTCTCTCCGCCGGGGGCGTTCGGGCATCGTGGGCGTGGTCTTCGACCAGCACCTCGGCACGGCGTTCCTCGATCCGGTCACCACGCACATGATGGACGGCCTGGCCGACGGCGTCTCGCGTCTCGGCGCGGCGCTGCTCCTCCTGCGCGACGACGGCGAGACCGTGAGCGAACCTTCGCTGCACACCGCTCCGATCGACGCCGCGGTGCTGATCGGCTGCAGCCCGCGCATGCGCGACTCCCTCGAGATCGTCAAAGGCCGCGGCATCCCGGTCGTCGTGGTCGAGGGCGATGCCGGCGAGGGCGTTCCACAGGTGCTGCTCGACAACACCGAGGCGCAGCGCGCGGCCGCGCGGCACCTCGAGGCGCTCGGTCATCGCGACGTGGTCATCGTCACGCTCCCGACCGACACAGCTCGTCGGCGCGGCTGGCTCGCCGGCGACGCCGAGGTGCGGGTGGACGTCACCGCCGACCGCCTCGCCGGCGCTCGCGCGGTGTTCCCGGACGCCCCGGCGGTGGCCGCCGCCACCAGCTCGATCGATGAGGGGACCATCGCCGGGCGCGCGATCTTCGCCGATCCCGGGCGTCGGCCGACGGCGGTGATCGCGCAGAGCGACCTGCTGGCCGCCGGAGTCATCCGTGCCGCCGAAGAGGCGGGGCTGCGGGTGCCCGATGACGTGAGCGTGACCGGATTCGACGGGGTCGTCGTCGACGGTTTGGCCCCGCACGTGCTGACCACGCTCGTCCAGCCCGCCACCGCCAAGGGGCGCGCCGCCGGTGAAGCCGTCGCGGCGATGCTCGAGGACGAATCGCCTTCGGGTCTCGACCTGACGTGCACCTTCCGCGAGGGCACCACGACCGCTCGTCCGCCTAGCACATGAGGTCCCGCGGTGCTGGAACTCTCATGCTCCGCATAGAATAGTTCCGACACCCCGAGAGCCCGGGCATCCGCCCGTCGACCCCGAGGAGGCCCGACTGTGCTGATCTTCCTCGGCGCCTTCGCGGCCGTGCCCCTCCTCCTGCCGTGGCTCGTCTCGCGCGTCGGCGCTCGCGCGTTCTACGTCGCGGCGGTGCTTCCAGCGCTTGCTTTCGCCCACGCGATCGTCCTGGCTCCCGCGGTCTTCGGCGGCGACATTCCGTTCGAGGAATATCGCTGGATTCCCGCCATCGAAGTCTCGCTCTCGATGCGCATGGATGTGCTCGGGTGGTTGCTGACCCTCGTCGTGACGGGGGTCGGCGCCCTCGTGATGCTCTACTGCCGCTGGTACTTCCGCGGAAAGACCCAGGGAGTGGGCCAGTTCTCGGCCGTCCTCCTGGGTTTCGCCGGAGCGATGTACGGTCTCGTGCTCACCGACGACATCGTCGTGCTGGTCATGCTGTGGGAAGCCACGAGCGTGCTGTCGTACCTGCTGATCGGCTACTACCACGGCCGTGCCGCGAGCCGTCGCGCCGCCCTGCAGGCGCTGCTGGTCACCACCCTCGGCGGCCTCGTCATGCTCATCGGCGTGGTGTTGCTGGTCGTCCAGTCCGACACCTCCAGCCTCTCGACGATCCTGGCCGACCCGCCCACCGGCACGGTCGTCGACATCGCGGTGCTGCTCCTGCTCGTGGGTGCGCTGAGCAAGTCGGCCATCTTCCCGTTCCACTTCTGGCTCCCCGGCGCCATGGCCGCTCCCACCCCGGTCAGCGCCTACCTGCACGCCGCCGCCATGGTGAAGGCCGGCATCTACCTGATCGCGCGCCTCGCCCCCGGTTTCGCTGAGACGCCTTTCTGGCGCCCGACGCTCATCGCGCTCGGCGTGTTCACGATGTTGCTGGGCGGGTTCCAGGCCCTACGCGAGCGCGACCTCAAGCGCATCCTCGCCTTCGGCACGGTCAGCCAGCTCGGCTTCCTCACCGTGATGCTCGGGTACGGGACGAGGGATGCCGCTCTCGCCGGCGTCGCGCTCGTGCTCAGCCACGCTCTGTTCAAGTCGTGCCTCTTCCTCGTCGTCGGCGTCATCGACCGCCAGCTCAACACCCGTGACATCGGTCAGCTCTCCGGTCTCGGCCGGCAGGCGCCCGTCATGGCCACGGCCTCGTTCATCGCGATCTTCTCGATGGCGGGCGTCGTTCCCACACTCGGTTTCGTCGCGAAAGAGACGGCGTTGACGGCTCTGCTGCACGAGGCCGAGGGGGGCGCGGCGTGGGGGCTCGTCGCCCTGATCGGCATCGTCCTGGGCTCGGCGCTGACGGCGGCGTACGGCATCCGGTTCCTCTGGGGTGCCTACTGGACCAAGCGCGACGTCGAGACGACCGAATGGCCCGACCCGCCCATCGGCTTCCTGTCGGCCCCCGTGCTGCTCGCAGCCGCCTCTCTCGCCCTCGGTTTCCTCTCGCCGATCGTGGACCACTGGCTCGCGCCCTACGCCGACGGCCTCCCCGAGGCCACCGCCGGCGTCGCCGCCCCCGAGTACCCGTACCACCTGGCGCTCTGGCACGGTCTCGAGCCCGCGCTGTTCATCTCGCTCGGAACGCTCGCGCTCGGTGCCGCGATCTTCTGGGTCGTGCGCAAGACGCAGCTGCACAAGCGTCGCCGTGCGCTGCCGTTCACCGCGAACGACGTCTACAACGTCGCGCTGCGGGGCGTCGACTTCAGTTCCGAGTGGGTCACCGCCCGCTTCCAGCGCGGATCGCTGCCCTTCTACGTCGGGACGATCTTCGTCGTGCTCGTGGTCGCCGAGGGCACAGCGCTGCTCGCATCCCGTGAGTGGCGCGCGCAGCTCGACGCGTGGCAGTCGCCCGCGCAGTTGATCGCGGCGCCCATCATGATCGCCGCCGGCATCCTGGCCGTCCGTGCCCGCAAGCGTTACACCGGCGTCGCTCTCGTCTCGGTGACCGGGCTCGGCATGGTCGTCCTCTTCGCGACCAGCGGCGCCCCCGATCTCGCGCTGACCCAGGTGCTCATCGAGACCGTGACGCTCGTCGTCTTCGCCCTGGTGCTGCGGCGGCTTCCCGCCCGCATGGGTGAGCAGAACGAGTCCGTCGCCCCGATCGCGCGGGCCATCCTGGGCGCGGGCGTGGGTCTGACCATGGCCCTCGTCGCGATCGTGGCCACCGGTGCGCGCCAAGACCTCCCCGTCTCGCTCGAGTGGCCGCCGTTGGCGTACGAGATCGGTCACGGCCGCAACGTCGTGAACGTCGCGCTCGTCGACCTGCGCGGCTGGGACACCATGGGCGAGCTCTCGGTGCTGGTCCTCGCCGCCACCGGCGTGGCATCCCTCGTCTTCATCACCAACCGCAGCGACAACCTCGCGCGCCGATCGGGCACCGCTCGCTCGCGCGTGGGCCTCGGGCGTCGCCGCCCCCTCGTCGAGACCGACAGCGGCGTGCGGGCGCAGCGCGTCGGCGAGACCGGCGCTCCGCGCGCCTGGCTCATCTCGGGCGCGAAGGTGCAGCCCGAAAACCGCTCGATCCTGCTCGAGATCATCATCCGGGTGCTCTTCCACTCGATCATGATCGTGTCGCTCTACCTGCTCTTCGCCGGTCACAATCTCCCCGGCGGCGGATTCGCCGGGGGGCTCGTCGCGGGCATGGGCCTGGTCATGCGCTACATCGCCGGCGGTCGCTGGGAGCTCGGCGCCGCTGCCCCCACCGATGCGGGCCGACTCCTCGGCGCGGGCATGGCGATCGCCGTGCTGTGCGCCCTCGTGCCGATGCTCTTCGGGTTCGCGCCGCTGCAGAGCTTCACCTTCGAGGGCGAGCTGCCGATCATCGGTCACTGGGAGTTCGTCACGAGCACGATCTTCGACGTCGGCGTCTACCTCGTGGTCATCGGCCTGGTGCTCGATGTGTTGCGCAGCCTCGGCGCCGAGGTCGACCGCCAGTCGCAGCTTCCCGAGGATGCCGAGGTGAAGACGGCATGAGCATCTCCCTCGTCCTCATCATCGTCATGGCCGTGCTCTTCGCGTGCGGCGTCTACGCGATGCTCGAGCGCAGCCTCACCCGCGTGCTAATCGGGTTCCTCCTGCTCGGCAATGCCGCCAACCTCCTGCTCCTGATCGTGATGGGCGCGCCCGGCCGGGCCCCCTTCTACGACGGAGGGCAGACGGATGCCGCGGACATGTCCGACGCGCTTCCCCAGGCCCTGACGTTGACCGCGATCGTCATCACGTTCGGCATCTCGGCATTCCTGCTCGCCCTCATCTACCGCTCCTGGCAGCTCGGTCAGGCCGACACGGTCATCGATGACGCCGACGACGTCGCGCTGCGCGCCCGCACGGCGAACGAGCCCGAGGACGCGATGGACGAAGAATCGCGCTCCGACGACGACGATGTCACCACCGACTTCGTCGGCGACGTGGCCGCGCCCATCCGCGTGCTGCACCAGGGCGATCTGTCGCAGCTGGTCGACGACGCCCCGGTCGACCGGGTCGCCGTGTCCCGTGACACGGATCCCGCGGACGACGACGACACCGACGCCCCCCGCGACCCCCAGGACGGTGATCGCTCGTGAGCGCCCTCGTGCCCCTGCTCGTCGGCATCCCGCTCATCGGCGCCGCGATCAACCTCATCTTCGGCCGTCGCAAGAAGACGCAGATCGTGGTGTCGGTCGCCTCTCTCGCAGCCGTGCTCGTGCTGGGCGCGATCCTGCTCGTCACCGTCGACATGACGGGGCCCATCGCGGTGGCGATCGCCGCGTGGGACATCCCGTTCGGGATCGTGCTCTACGTCGATGTGCTCGCCGCGCTCCTGGTGGTCGTCACGAGCGTCGTGCTGCTCGCGGTCCTGCTGTTCTCGATCGGCCAGGGCGCGGCCGACAACGACGAGGACACACCGGTCTCGATCTTCTACCCGGCCTATCTGATCCTCGGTGCGGGTATCTTCAACGCCTTCATCGCCGGCGATCTGTTCAATCTCTACGTCGGTTTCGAGATCCTGCTCGTCGCCTCGTACGTGCTCATCACCCTGGGCGGTACCGAGTCGCGCATCCGCACCGGGGTCGTCTACATCGTCGTCTCGCTCGTGTCGTCGATCCTCTTCCTCGCGGCGATCGCGATGGTCTACGGTGCCCTCGGCACGGTCAACATGGTGCAGATCAGCGAGCGGATGTCGTTGCTGCCCCAGGACACCCAGACGATCCTGCACCTCATGCTGCTGCTCGCCTTCGCGATCAAGGCGGCCGTCTTCCCGCTGTCGTTCTGGCTGCCGGACTCGTACCCCACGGCCCCGGCGCCGGTCACGGCGGTGTTCGCCGGCCTGCTGACCAAGGTCGGCGTCTACGCGATCATCCGCACCGAGACGCAGCTCTTCGTCGACAACGACCTGAACTTCCTGCTGATGATGGTCGCGCTGTCGACCATGATCGTCGGCATCCTCGGCGCGGTCGCTCAGGCCGAGCTCAAGCGCATCCTGTCGTTCACGCTCGTGAGCCACATCGGGTACATGATCTTCGGCCTGGCGATCAACACGCCGCTCGCGGTCGGAGCGACGATCTACTACATCGTCCACCACATCATCGTGCAGACGACCCTGTTCCTCGCCGTGGGCCTGATCGAGCGCCGCGCAGGCAGCACCTCGATCCTCAAGGTGAAGGGGCTCATGCGTGCGGCTCCGCTGCTCGCGGTGCTGTACTTCATCCCGGCGATCAACCTCGGCGGCCTCCCGCCGTTCTCGGGGTTCATCGGCAAGTACGCCCTCTTCGACGCAGCGGCGCAGGTGGGGACGCCCGTCATGATGGTGCTCATCGTCGGCGGCATCGTCACCTCGATCCTGACCCTCTACGCCCTCATGCGCGCGTGGAACCTGTCGTTCTGGCGCGAGGACGACGACTCGACCGAGACGACCGAGCGCATCGCCTATCTCGGCAACGCCCCCGCGGCCACCATCTCGACCGAGCGGCGTACGACGCCCAAGATCATGACCCTCGCCACCGTCGGCATGGTGGTGGTCACGGTATCGCTCACCGTGTTCGCCGGCCCCCTGCTCGACATGTGCCTGCGCGCCGGCGTCGACATCACCGACGGGGTCAGCCTCGTGCAGGTCCAGGAGGAGGCGGGTCAAGGATGAGTCCGAGCCGCCGTTCGCAGATCTCGCTGTTCCTGCACCAGCTGCCGTTCCTGGTGTGGCTGGTCGCGCTGTGGATGCTGCTGTGGGGGCAGTTCACCTGGCTCGCCTTCCTCACGGGACTCGTCATGGCGGTCTTCGTCACGCGCGTCTTCCGCCTGCCCCCTGTCGAGCTGTCGGGTCGCATCAACCTCTGGTACGGCCTCGTCTTCGTCGTCACCTTCCTCGGCGCGGTCATCAAGGGCTCGCTGATCGTCGCGTGGCAGGTGCTGGATCTACGGCGTCAGCCCGGCGCGGCCATCATCGCCGTGCCCCTGCGTGTCGACGACGACGTGATCATGGCGCACACCGCCGTCACGGCATCCCTCATCCCGGGCTCGCTCATCGTCGACGTCGATCGTGAGAACCGCACGCTGTTCCTCCACACCATCGGGGTGCGAAGCGACGCGGATGCCGAGCACCAGCGCCGCGTCGTGCTCGGGTGGGAAGCGCGTATCACGCGTGCCGTGGGCTCGAAGGAGGAGCTCCAGGAGCTCCGCGCCAAGATCGCCGAGGCGGACGTCGATGCCCGCCACGGAGCCGAGAGTCCGCGCGACGGGAGGACCCTGCTGTGAACATCCTCGTCGTGGTCATCCTCGTCGTCTTCGCCGTCGCGGCGGTGCTGGCGCTCATCCGGCTCGTCATCGGCCCCTCGATCCTCGACCGGGCGGTCGCCGCCGACGTGCTGCTCACCGAGGTGCTCTGCATCCTCGGCGCCGACATGGTCATCAACCACCACGCGCGCTCGCTACCGGCGATGCTCATCATCGCCGCGGTCGGGGTGTTCGGCTCGATCGCCGTGGCCCGCTTCGTCGCTCGGAAGGAGAACCCGAGATGACCCTCGACGACGTGCTCGACACCGTGGCGCTCGCGCTCGTTCTGCTCGGTGCGATCCTCTGCCTCACCGCGACTATCGGTCTGCTGCGGTGGCGCGATGTCCCCACTCGTCTGCACGCGGCGACCAAGCCGCAGGTTCTGGGGGTTCTGCTCATCGTGACCGCGGTGGCGCTGTCGTCGCGCACGTGGGAGGTGCTCGCCTTCGGCATCCCGATCGTGCTCATCCAGTTCGCGACCGCGCCGCTCGCGGCGCACATGGTGGGCCGGGCCGCGTACCGCAACCGGACCACCGACGAAGAGAACCTCTACGTCGACGAGCTGCACCACAGCACGGAGCAGCCCGGATCGACGGGCGCGGAATCCCGCCCCGAGAGCTGACGCGCGCTCAGACCCCCGCTTCGCGCACGTCTTCGCGCGCCTGCGGCGAGGGGGTGCCCTCGGCGGGGTCGGGCGTCTCGGTGCGGTGGTCGAGTTCGCGCGCCTCCCGCTCTTCGCGCCGGCCCTCGGCCAGGAACGCGAGACGGTTCAGGCACTCGTGGTTGCGCGCGACGAGCAGCGGCTTCCACAGCAGGCGGGGCAGCAGAGACGCGGCGCCCGAAACGGGCTCTTCGACGATCGTCACCGCGGTGCCGTCGCCGTACGGGCGGGCGTCGATGCGGATCACCCCACGGCCCAGGATGCCGGCCTCCGGCCTGAGACGCAGTCGGCGCGGGGGATCCCACTGGACGATCTCGGTCTCGTCATGGATCATCACGGGCCAGACCCCCAGCGAGTGGTGGATGCGCGATCCCTCGCGCGGCCACTGCTCGTCGACGTCGCGCATGCGCGCCGCGCCCACGACCCAGACGGGGTAGAGCCAGCCGTCGGAGAGCACGGCGAACAGATCGTCGGGCGTGCAGCGCATCACGCGTGTGTTGCGGGCGGGCATGGCATCCCCTCGGTCGGCGTGCCTCGACCCTATTCCGCCGCCGCGATCCCGCCCGCGCCCCTTGACGCACCGCCCCTCCTCCTCGCGTGAGGGGTCAGTTCCTGTCGCCTGGGAGGTGCTCCAGGCGACAGGAACCGACCCCTCACGCGCGTGGCGCCCAGGCGCGCGCGGGGGGGCGCGGCCTGGGCGGGCGGGAGCGAGCGCTTGTTGGCGCCCGCTCAGCCGCGGGTGATGTCGGTCACCGTGCCCTGGGCGAGGCGCAGGCGGCGGCGCGCGCGGCGGGCGACGGCGGAGTCGTGGGTCACGACGACCAGGGTCAGTCCCTCGGCGTTGAGTTCCGCGAGCACGTCGAGGATCTCGTCGCGCATGCGCTCGTCGAGGTTGCCCGTCGGTTCGTCGGCGAGCAGCACGCGCGGTTGCTTGGCGACCGCCCGCGCGATCGCGACGCGCTGCTGCTGGCCTCCCGAGAGCTCGCCGGGGCGGTGATCGGCGCGGTCGGCGAGCCCCACGCGGGTCAACGCCTCGGTCACGCGGCGACGGCGCTCGTCGCGGTCGAGGCCGAGGGGTTCGAGGCCCATGTCGACGTTCTCGGCGGCAGTCAGGGTCGGAATGAGGTTGAAGCCCTGGAACACGAACCCGATCGCCTCGGCGCGCAGCTTCGCCAGCTCCGCGTTCGAGGCTCGGGCGATGTCCACCTCGCCCAGGAAGACCGATCCGCTCGAGGGGCGGTCGAGGGCGCCGAGCATCTGCAGCAGCGTCGACTTGCCGCCGCCGGTCGGGCCCTGGATGGTGACGAAGTCGCCCGCGGCGATGTCGAGGTCGACGCCGGCGAGGGCCTGCACGGTGCGATCACGCTGCCGGTAGGTGCGGGTCACGCCGCTGAGGCTGTATGCGGTCGTGGTGGCGATCAGAGTGGTCATGGTGTTCTCCTTCGAAGAAGTGGGGGATGCCGCTCACGCGACGGACCGGAGGGCGGCGGCGGGACTGAGACGAGCGGCGCGCCAGCCCCCGAAGGCTCCCGCGAGGACGCCGCCGAGGACGGCGATCCCGACCGCCGCGACAACCACGACCGGGGTGACGGGGGCGCTGAGCACGATGTCGGTGGCCTGCGCCGCGGCCTGCCCGAAGCCGCCGGGTCCGCCGGCACCCGGACCGCCCGTGCCCCCGAAACCGCCCGGGCCACCCGAGCCGGTTCCCGTCGTGCCGGAACCGACCGAGATCGTCGGGGCGATGACGTTGATGAGCAGGATGCCGCCGAGTCCGAGCAGCAGCCCCGCGGCCCCGCCGAGGAGCCCCTGCACGAGCGACTCTCCGGCGACCTGCCGCACGATGCGCCCGTTCGACCATCCGATCGCCTTGAGGGTTCCGAACTCGCGGGTCCGTCGGGCCACGCCCGAGATGGTGAAAAGCACGGCCAGGGCGAGGGCGACCAGCAGCACGACGGCCGAGAGCCAGGTGCCGAGGTTCGAGATCAAGGACGACGCGCTCGACAGCGACCCCGAGACGGTCGAGGCGAGCTCCGACTGCGAGCTGACGGTGGCCTCGGGAAGCGCGGCCGAGACCTCGCTCTGCACCGCGCCGATGGCATCCGCCGACGAGGCCTGCACGTACACCGTCGACACGACGTCACCGGTCCCGGCGAGGGTCTGCGCGACGTCGAGGGGGAGGTAGACGTTCGCCGCGGTGTCGGCGTCGGCCGAGGTCGAGGCGACGATCCCCACGACCTGCATCGCCGTACCCGCGACCTCGACCGTGCCGCCGACCGCGAGTCCCGCGCTGGTCGCATAGGTGGCGTCGACGACCGCGACGTCGGTTCCCGCGTCGGCCGAGGTGAGCGCGCGGCCCTGGGTCACCGTGACGGAGGAGAGGGGGCCGATGGATGCCGCCGGGTCGACGCCCAGCACGCTGAAGGAATCCACGCCGAAGGCGCTTCCCCCGTCGCCACCGGGTCCTCCCGCGGGAGCCTCGCCCATGCCGGACGTGCCCTGCCCCGGCGCCTGGCCGGATTCCGTACCCGACTGGGCGCTGCGGTCGGGCACCTGACCCGAGAAGGTCGTGTTCGTCAGGGCGAGCGCCCCGGTGGCGGCCGACACCCCGTCGAGGCCCGACACCGTGGAGACGGTCGAGGCGTCGAGCGTGCCGCGGCGCATGTCGGTCATGAGCCGCGACTGGCTGAGCGTGGTCGTGCCGTCGGCGCTGGCGCCCTCGCCGGCGCCGAAGTCGAAGCGCGAGCCGCCGCCCTGGCCCGGCTCGCTCTGCGCGCCCGTGACGGTGAGGTCGGTGCCGACGCCGTACACCGACGCCAGCGCCTGCGACTGGGCGTCGCGGACGCCCGCCGAGAGGGCGTTGACGACGATCACGAGCGCGATGGCGATCGCGAGTCCGACCGCGACGATCACGGTCTGTTTGGTGCGGCCGGCGAGTTCGCGCCGCAGGTAGGTGCCGTACATGCTTCTCCTTCCGGACGCGGGGTGCGGCCGTCTGCTCGACCGTAGGAACGCCACCCTCACCGCTCCCTCACCGTTTCTATGAAGGAGGTATGCCGGGTGACGCGGACGTGGTCGAGCGTGCATGCTGGCTGTCATGGCATCCCGCCCCCAGCCCCTCACCCGCCCCGACGGCTCACCCGTCCGGGCGCTCATCGTCGACGACGAGGCCAACCTGAGCGATCTGTTGCGCATGGCCCTCGAGAACGAGGGGTGGGATGCCCGAACCGCCGCGAACGGGCAGCAGGCGCTCGCCGAGATCCGGGAGTTCGGTCCCGATCTGCTCGTGCTCGACATCATGATGCCGGGGCTCGACGGCATGGAGCTGCTGACGCGCATCCGCGCCGCGGGCAACGACGCGCCCGTGCTCTTCCTCACGGCGAAGGACGCCGTCGAGGATCGGATCGCCGGTATCTCGGCAGGGGCCGACGACTACGTCACCAAACCCTTCAACCTCGAGGAGGTCGTCGTGCGGCTGCGGGGGATGGCCCGCCGTCACGTCGCCGCGGTCGCCGACGCCGATCCGCGGCTGCGCGTGGGCGACCTCACGCTCGACGAGGAGTCCTACGAGGTCGAGCGCGGCGGCATCCCGATCAAGCTCACCGCGAAGGAGTTCGAGCTGCTGCGCTACCTCATGCAGAACCCGCGACGCGTGCTCAGCAAGGCGCAGATCCTCGACCAGGTGTGGAGCTACGACTTCGGCGGCAACGGCAGTGTCGTCGAGATCTACATCTCGTACCTGCGCAAGAAGATCGACACCCTCGGGGACCCGCTCATCCACACCGTGCGCGGTGTGGGGTACTCGATCAAGACCGTCTGATGCGCGGTCGCTGGACGCTGCGGCGCACCCTCGTCGTGGGAACGAGCGTGCTCGTCGCGGTGGCCTTCCTGGTGATGGGCCTGGCCACGGTGATCGCGCTGCGCTCGTTCACGCTGGAACGCCTCGATCAGCAGGTGAGCGAGGGGCTGTCGTTCATGGTCGGACGCGAAGGATCGGCCGCGCCCTTCGGGGCGCGGCGTCCTCCGGAACGGGATGCCGACAACCCGGCGCCGCGCATCGGCACCCTGCAGGCGGTGATCGACGCCGACGGCTCGGCGCAACTCTCGGGCTACACGCGCAGCGACGGCACGGAGGTCGAGCTGACCGACGAGCAGATCGCCCTGCTGCGCTCGTCGGTTCCCACCGACCGCACGCCCACGACCGTGGATCTCGGCGGTGACCTGGGTGAGTTCCGCGTCGCGGCGGCCGAGAGCGACGGCGTCACGGTCGTCGCCGGGAACTCGCAGGCCGAGGTGACCGAGACCACGTCGGCGCTGACCGCGATCCTGGTCTCGGTGTCGGCCGCGACCCTGCTCGTCGCCGTGCTGAGCCTTTCGCTCTTCGTGCGCCGGAGCCTGCGCCCGCTCGATCGGGTCGCCGCGGTCGCGCAGCGCGTCTCGACCCTGTCGCTCAGCGCGGGGACCGTCGAGATCCCCGATCGCGTCGCCGCGGTCGACACCCGCGTCGACACCGAGGTGGGCCGGGTCGGCTCCTCGCTCAACGACCTGCTCGGGCACGTGCAGGCCTCGCTCGAGGCGCGGCAGCACAGCGAAGACCAGCTCCGGCGCTTCATCGCCGACGCGAGCCACGAGCTGCGCACGCCCCTGGCGAGCATCCGCGGCTACGCCCAGCTCTCGCTCGGCGAGGACGCCCCGATGACGCCGACCCAGGCCCGCTCGTTCGATCGGATCGAGTCGGAAGCCCGGCGCATGGCATCCCTCGTCGATGATCTCCTGCTCTTGGCGAGACTGGATGCCGGCCAGCCCCTGCGCCGCGACGAGGTCGAGCTGACGCTGCTCGCCGTCGACGCCGTGAGCGACGCGCAGGCGGCGGATGCGACGCACGAGTGGCGCCTGGACGTCTCGGACGACCTCATCTCGGTCACGGGCGACGAGAATCGCCTGCGCCAGGTGGTCGCGAACCTGCTGCGCAACGCGCAGACGCACACGCCGGCCGGCACGACCGTGACGCTCTCGCTCGCGCGCGACGGCGGCGAGGCCGTGCTGCGGGTGACCGACACCGGCCCGGGGATCGACCCGGGGGTCGCCGAGCGGCTCTTCGACCGCTTCGCCCGGGGCGACGACTCCCGCAACCGCGATGCCGGAAGTACGGGCCTGGGGCTCTCGATCGCGCAGGCGATCACCGCGGCGCACGGCGGCTCGATCTCGGTGCAGAGTCGGCCTGGCCGGACGGTGTTCGAGGTGCGCCTGCCCGCCTGAGCCCCGGCACCCCCCGAACCCCCGCGTGAGGCGCCAGGAATTGTCGCTTGGGGGCGCTCCCAAGCGACAGATTCTGGCGCCTCACGCGAAGAGGAAAGGCCGCGTCAGCCGATCAGGCTCGGCTGCAGGTCGCGCAGGGTGCGGTGGTGCGTCATGCGTGTCACCCCGATCGCCGCGACCAGGACCCCGCCGAGCATCCACGCGCCGAGCACGATCAGGTCCTGGCCGACGCGGCCCACGTCGCCGCCGTACATGACCTGCCGCATGGCATCCACGACGTATCCCATCGGCAGCACGTGGTGCAGCGCCGCGAGGGGCCCGGGCAGGGTCTGCCACGGGAACGTGCCGCCCGCGGTGACCAGCTGCAGCACCATCAGCACGAGGCCGAGGAACTGACCCACCGACCCGAGCCAGACGTTCAGCGCGAGCACGATCGCCGCATAGGTCGCCGACGCGAACAGCAGGATGCCGAGGGCCGCCCACGGATTCGCGAACGAGAACTGCAGGGCGAAGGCGAGGACCGTGAACAGCCCCACCATCTGCAGCGCGCCGAGCCCCGCGGGGGTCAGCCACCCGGCGAGGGCGACGCGGACGGGCGAGCGCAGCGCCGTCACCGCACGCTTCGACACCGGCTTGACGATGAGGAACAGCGCGTAGATGCCGATCCATCCGGCCAGGGCCGCGAAGAACGGGGCCAGTCCCGCGCCGTAATTCTGGGCTTTGGTGACCGAGGTCGAGCCGACCGCGACGGGGTCGGAGATGGCTGCGGCCTGCGCCTGCCGGGTCGCCTGGTCGGAGTCGGGGATCTGGTTCACGCCCGCGGCGAGGCCGTCGCGCAGTTGCGTCGCACCGGCCGAGAGCTGCGCGATGCCGCCGTCGAGCTGGGTCGCGCCGTCACGGAGCTGGGCGGATCCGTCGCGGAGTTGGGAGGCCCCGGATGCCGCGGTCGCGGCGCCTTCCGCCAGGCTCGACGCACCGTCGGCGGCGCTGGCGGCGCCGCTGGCCAGGGCGGCGCTACCCGAAGCGACCTGCCGGGCGCCGTCGTCGAGCTGGTTGATCTGGTTCACGGTGTCCTGCACGCGGCCGTTGGCGGCCGTGAGGCGATCGCCGACGGGGTCGAGGCGCGAGAGGATCTGGTCGATGCGGGCCTGGTCGAGACCCGCGTCGGCAAGGGCCTTCGCGATGTCGGTGCGCGCCTGGGGCAGCTGAGCGGCGGCCTCACCCGCGACGGAACCGACCTGTCGAGCCACCGTATCGAGGCGGTCGACGCCCCCGGCGACCTGCTGGGCGCCCTCGGCCACGCGGGCGGAGCCGTCGCGGAGCTGCGCGGTGCCGTCGCGCAGCTGGTTAGCACCGGCGGAGAGCTGCGCGTTGCCGTCGGCCAGTGTCGCGGCGCCGTCGGCGAGCGTGGTCGAGCCGGTCGCGAGTTGCGACGATCCGCTCTTCGCGCTCGCGAGACCGTCGACGAGCTGGGTCGCTCCGTTCGTGGCATCCACGAGCTTGACGCGGATGGCGTTCAGGGCGTCGAGCAGAGACAGACCCGCCTCGTCGACGACCTTCTTGGCCACCGACGACTGGATGCGGGCCACGGCCTGCGAGCCGATCGTGGAGGCGAGGTAGTTGTTGGCGTCGTTCGTGCGCAACTCGATGTCGGCTTGGCGCGGCGTCGAGCTCGACAGGGAGGCGACGGCTTCGGTGAAGTCGGCCGGAAGGGTGACGACGAAGTCGAAGTCGCCCGCCTGCAGACCGGCGTCGGCCTGGTCGGACGAGACGCGGTGCCACTCGAAGGTGTCGCTGTCGAGCAGCTGCTCGGCGGCCTCGTCGCCGAGGTTGCGCTGCTGGCCGTTGACGTCGGCGCCGCGGTCGTCGACCACGAGGGCGACGGGGACGTTCGAGAGGTTGCCGTAGGGGTCCTGGTTGGCCCAGAGGTACAGGCCGCCGTACAGGATGGGCACGGCGAGCAGCGCGATGAGGGCGATCACCGACATGCGCGTCGAGGTGAGGCGGCGCAGCTCCGCCGCGATCATCTGCGGGATCTTCATCGGGCGGCCTCCACCGTCTCGTCGAGGGCGTCGATCGCGGACTTCGAGGCGTGCCCCGCGACCACGAGCACGGCATACCCGCGCTCGGCGAACTCCCGCGCGATCCGCCACCAGGCGAGCGGCTCGCCGCCGTGGCGGTCGGGGGCGACCAGAACGAGTCCCTCGACGTCGGTGCGCAGCGCCGCGAGCTCGAGCAGCAGACGCACGCGGGCCGCGGGCTCGACGTTGCCGATCGCCATGGGGGCGAGCGACTCCAGCCCGATACCTTCGAGCCAACGCGCCGCCGCGAACGGATTCGGCGCGTGCCCGGCGAACATCAGCTCTTCGGCGACGACGCCGGTGACGGTGACATTCGGCTCGGGCTCCGACACCACGGGGGCGTCGACGAGCGCGACGCGGCGACGAATGGCCGACGCGTCGGCGCGGCCGTCGATCGTGACCGTTCCGCTGTCGACCTTCATGCGACCGGATGCCACCAGGCCCAGCACCGTGGGACGCTGCTCGGTCTCGGCGACGACCAGGGTCGCGCTGCCGGTCTCGTACGCGGTCGAGGTCTCGGGCAGGGCGCTCTGCGCGCGGCCCTTGGCGACGGCGTTCAGGACGATTCTCACTGCGCCTCCAGGTCGGGGTGCTGTTCGAGCAGGGCGCGCGCCTCGGTCCACGACAGACCGGCGATGCTCAGAACCGCGCACACGGCGATCGAGCGGGCCGTCGAGGAGCCGGCATCCACCCGAGAGACGACCATGCGGCCCGTCTCTTCGAGCAGGCGAGCGAGGGTCGGGGCGGGCAGGTCAGTCCGCAGTTCATCGGCGTCCTGCCCGCGGCGCACGATCTGGTCGATGCGGCGGCGAAGGGGGGCCAGGGCGTCGGAGGTCTCGGCGAGGTGGGCGTCGTCGAGGGCGAGCGCGGCGGCGGCCTGCACGTGGGCGGCTTCGCGCCAGAGTTCGGATGCCAGGCGGGCGAGCGCCACGCGCGAGTCGGCGTCGTCGACGCGATCGGCGATGGCGTTGAAGCGCACGGCGCCGGCGGCGATGACCTCGCGCACGATGGCGTTGCGGTCGTCGAAGTGGCCGTACAGGGCGCGTCGCGAGAGGCCGGCCCGGCGGGCGATCGTGTCGATCGAGGCGCGCGGGTCGTGGCCGATGGCCGCGGTGGCGGCGTCGAGGATGCCGGCGCGGTTCTCGACGGCGTCGCGGCGGGTGGGAGTGCTCACGGACGACCAGTGTACGCCGAAAGTGCACGCCCGTGTGCAACTTCCTGTCCTTGCGTCGGCGCCCTCCCGCGTGAGGGGTCAGTTTCTGTCGCCCAGACGCGGCCTGGGCGACACTTTCTGCCCCCTCACGCGCACGGGCTGCCCCACCGCGCGAGTCGCCAAGAATCGTCGCTTTGAGACCGCGGCAAGCGACAGAAAGTGGCGACTCGCGCGCGCGGAGCGCGGGAGAAGGGCGAGGGGGAGAAGGGCGCGGGAGAGGGGGGTGCGGGGCGGGTGCGCCGTGCGACGACGAGAGCCCGCGGGGCCGGAGGGGCGCCGCGGGCTCTCGTGGAAGGATCGGTCAGTCGGTGCCGGCGTCGAACGCGGCACCCTCGCCCGCGGCGTCGGTCGCGTCGGCGAGGCGCTCTTCGGCGGCGTCGAGCGGAGCAGCCGACTCGATGATGTCCTGCGCGCCGCCGGCGGCGACGTCGCCGACGAGCTCGCCGGTCGGTCCGCCGAGCAGGCCCATCGCGGCGTACTGCTCGAGGCGGGCGCGCGAGTCGGCGATGTCGAGGTTGCGCATGGTGAGCTGGCCGATGCGGTCGACCGGGCCGAAGGCGGCGTCGCCCACGCGCTCCATCGAGAGCTTCTCGGGCGAGTACGACATTCCGGATGCCACGGTGTTCAGGATCGTGTAGTCCTCACCACGGCGCAGGCGCACGGTGACCGACCCGGTGATGGTCGACCCGACCCACTTCTGGATCGACTCGCGCAGCATCAGCGACTGCGGCTCGAGCCAGCGGCCCTCGTACATGAGGCGACCGAGGCGGCGACCCTGCTCGTGGTACGTGGCGAGGGTGTCTTCGTTGAGGATGCTGTTCACGAGGCGCTCGTAGGTGAGGAACAGCAGCGCCATGCCGGGGGCCTCGTACACACCGCGCGATTTCGCCTCGATGATGCGGTTCTCGATCTGATCGCTCATGCCCAGGCCGTGGCGACCGCCGATGGCGTTGACCTCGCGGACGAGCTCGACCGGGTCGGCGAAGCGCGTGCCGTTGATGGCGACGGGGCGACCGGCCTCGAACTCGACGGTGACGTCTTCGGTCTCGATCTCGACCTCGGGGTCCCAGAAGCGCACGCCCATGATGGGCTCGACGACCTCGAGCGAGACGTCGAGGTGCTCGAGGGTCTTGGCCTCGTGCGTGGCGCCCCAGATGTTGGCATCCGTCGAATAAGCCTTCTCGACGCTGTCGCGGTAGGGGAAGTCGTGCGCGACGAGCCACTCGCTCATCTCTTTGCGCCCGCCCAGCTCGGTGACGAAGTCGGCGTCGAGCCAGGGCTTGTAGATCCGCAGCGCCGGGTTGGCGAGCAGGCCGTAGCGATAGAACCGCTCGATGTCGTTGCCCTTGTAGGTGGAGCCGTCGCCCCAGATGTCGACACCGTCTTCTTTCATCGCGCGCACGAGCAGGGTGCCGGTGACCGCGCGACCGAGCGGCGTGGTGTTGAAGTACGTGCGGCCGCCCGAGCGGATGTGGAACGCGCCGCAGGCGAGGGCGACGAAGCCCTCTTCGACGAGCGCCGTCTTGCAGTCGACCAGGCGCGAGACCTCGGCGCCGTACTGGGTGGCACGGCCGGGGATCGACGCGATGTCGTCTTCGTCGTACTGACCCAGGTCACCGGTGTAGGTGCAGGGGACGGCGCCCTTGTCGCGCATCCACGCGACGGCCACCGAGGTGTCGAGACCACCCGAGAAGGCGATGCCGACGCGCTCGCCGACGGGAAGGGACTGCAAGACCTTGGACATGCCCTCGATTCTAGGGCGGAGGGATGCCGAGCCCCGACTCCGGGGGAGGATCGGGCGCCCCGAAGCGATGGGGAGGAGCGTCAGCCGATCGTCACGCCGGTGATGGTGACGGGGGTCGCGGGAGCGCCGTCGGCCGCGCCGCCGGCCGTGCCCGCCGCGGCGATCTTCTTCACGACCTCGAGACCCTCCGGCGACATGGTGCCGAAGACCGTGTAGTTCGGCTGCAGCTTCGTGTCGGCGTAGACGAGGAAGAACTGCGACCCGTTGGTCCCGGGACCCGCATTCGCCATCGCGACGGTGCCGGCCGGGTAGGTCTCGCTACCGTCGAGCTCGTCGTCGAAGCGGTAGCCCGGGCCGCCGCGTCCCGTTCCGGTCGGGTCGCCGCACTGCAGCACGAAGATGCCCGACGTGGTCAGGCGGTGGCACTCGGTGTTGGTGAAGTACTGCTGCTGGGCGAGGGAGACGAAGCTCTCGACCGTGCAGGGCGTGCGCTCGCCGTTCAGCGTGATCGGGATCGCCCCGGCGGAGGTCTCGAGCGTCGCTTCGACGTTGCCCGTGGGGCGCTCGGTGCCCGCGGCCGGCGGGGTGACGTCGACGGAGGGCTGCCCGGAGGTGGGGTAGGAGCACTCGCCCGAGGCGGCGCTCGAGCTCGACGCGCTCTCCGCCGAAGCGGGTGCGGACGTGGTGCCTCCGGCGCAGCCGGCGAGCAAAAGCAGGGCGGAAGCGGCGAGGGCCGCAGACATCAGTCGAGTGCGCACGCGTCCAGGGTAGAACGTCGACCTGTGCCCGTCAGGACAGGGACGGCTCCGCGTGCGCCGGGTCGATCGGCATCCGGATGCCACGGGCCCGACCGATCGCGACGACACCGACCGCGAGGGCGATGATGGCGACGGCGATGACGACGATGTACACCGCGACGCTGCCCCACCCGCCGGTGTTCGGATCGAGGAAGGGGTACGGGTACCAGAACGGCGCCCCGGTCGTCGGGTTCGTGATCAGGGGCGCGCGCAGGAGCGTGTAGACGATCCACACGACGGGGAAGATCGCCGCGGCGAACGCCGCAGACCACGGCAAGCGGCGTCGCGTCGGCCCGAGCAGAACGTCGAGCAGCAGGAAGAGCGGACCCCAGATGTGCATGACCTCGTTCGACCAGGGCACGGTCTCGGGCTGGAGGGGGATGCCGCGCAGCAGCAGGTTGTAGACGACGCCCGTGACGATCATGTACGTCGACACGAACGCGAGGGCCGTCGCGAGAGAGGGCGGATCGCCCTCGAGCCGTCGGCCGCGCGCGAAGAACCGCACGCCCAGAAGCACCAGGACGACCGCCGACGAGACGTTGGAGAGGATCGTGAAGAAGCTGAAGAAGTTCGCGGTCACGGTCGCCACGTCGCGGTCGCGCGCCACCGCCTCGGCCACCGACGACGAGAACTGCGCTCCCACCGCGACGAGGATCAGCACGGCGATCGCCACCCGCGCCGCGTTCCACCCGCTCGCCCATCCCCGCGATCTCTGCATCGCCCCAGGCTAGTGAGGGAGCGAACGCGGGGTCCGGGGTTGCGGCGGGCGGCTCAGCGCTCGACGGGGTCCGCTCCGCTCAGCAGCGCCAGATCGGCTCGTCGGGGCAGGCTCTCCCAATCGCCCGGCCCGAGGCACGCGAAAGCGCCGCAGCGCACGCCCAGCGAGACGCGTTCGGCGAGAGGCGAGCCGTCGAGGAGGGCCGCGAGGTACCCCGCGACGAACGCATCGCCCGCGCCGACGGTGTCGACGGGATCGATCCGCACGGCGGGAGAGGTCGCGACCGCCTCGCCCTCCCGGGCGAGAGCGCCGGCGGCCCCACTCTTGACCACCACCTGCGAGGGTCCGAGCGCGAGCATCTCGGCGGAGAGCGACAGGGCGTCCTGCTCGTCGTTCCCGAGCAGGAGTCGTGCTTCGTCGTCGCCGGCGAAGACGAGATCACTCGCTCGAGCGAGGTCGAGGTACAGTCCACGCGGGTCGCGTCCGGCCCATAAGGACGGTCGGTGGTTCACGTCGAAGGCCACGGTGACACCGTTCGCCCTCGCGCGGGCGACCACCGACAGGGCGGCCGCGCGAGCCGAGTCCGAGAGCGACGCCGTCACGCCGTTTACCAGCACGACCGAGGCCGCAGCGATCTCGTCATCGCCCACGTCACTCGGCGCGAGGGCGCTGCCGGCACTTCCGCCACGGTAGAACGTCACACGGCTGTGCGCGGGTGTCCGTCGTTCTTTGAGCATGAGGCCCGTGGCCCGGGTGCCGTCGACGATGGCCCGAGTACACACACCTTCGCCGCGGATCTCACGCTCGATGCGTCGACCGAGCGCATCATCGCCGACGCGTCCGATCCACGTCACGTCGACCCCGAGCCTCCGCAGACCGATCGCCACGTTGCTGTCGGCGCCCCCGATGCCCACGGTCGCCCGCGAGACGTTCTCCCACCCGCCGAGGTCCTCGCCACGGATCAACCCCATGGTCTCGCCGAATGTCAGTACGGATGCCATCTCACTCCCTCGTGATCGTCGTTGCACGTTCGTGATGTTCACGTCTTGCTCAAACATATGACGTATGTTCTATGCTAGCGTACGGTCACCCGACCTCGTCGAAGAAGACAGGAGCTTTGCAATGCCGCAGCACTTCCCCGGCGCTCGCCGCCGCCTCGCCCTCGCCGGCGGTCTCGCCGTCGTTTCCGCCCTCGCGCTCAGCGCGTGCAGCCCGGCCTCGAGCGGGGGCGATGCCGATACCCAGTACGGCTTCACCGCCGCCGAGCAGGACCCGTCCAGCGCCATCACGGTCTGGGTCGACTCTTCGCGTGAGCCCATCGCGAAAGCCTTCGAAACGGCGAATCCCGACGTCAAGCTCAACATCGAGACCTATGACGGAGGCTCGGGCGGCTCCGGATCGTTCCAGCAGAAGGTCGCGCTCTTCGACCAGTCCGGCGAAGGGTGGCCCGACGTGGTCTTCTCCAGCCAGCAGAACGACACGTCCTGGGCCTCGAAGGAGAACAACGGCGTCCAAGCGTTCGCCGCTCCCCTCAACAAGGGTCTGATGGACCAGAGCTTCCTCGACGGCTTCACCAAGGGCGCACTCGGCCCGATGACGGTCGACGACACCGTCTACGGCCTGCGCAACGACCTCGCCCCGGTGGTGTTCTGGTACAACAAGGCCCTCTTCGACCAGTTCGGCTACACCATCCCCACCACGTGGGAGGACTACAAGACGCTCAGCGACAAGGTCGCCGCCGAGCACCCCGGCTACATCCTCGGTTCGGTGGGCGACTCGTTCCAAGCGCCGTACGTCTACTACTGGGGTGGTGAGGCCCCGATCTTCGAGGTCTCCGGCGACACCTTCACGTCGAACTTCGCCGACCCGAACTCCGAGAAGGTCACCGACCTCATCGACCACATGCTCGCCAACAAGACCCTGGTCACCGACAGCGTCTTCGGCACCGACTTCGTCACGAAGTACAAGGACAAGCTGCTCGGCATCCCCGGCCCGGCCTGGTACTCGGGCGCGCTGTTCCAGAACGACAAGAGCCTGAACTACACGGCCGGCACCGTCGGCGTGGGACAGGCTCTGAGCTGGTCGGACGGAGACAAGGTCACCGGCAACGTCGGTGGTGGTGTGTGGTATGGCTCGAGCCACTCGAAGAACCTCGACGCCGTCAAGAAGTTCCTCACCTTCGTGACCAGCTCCGACGACGCGGTGAAGCTCGCGGCAGGTCTGCCGGCCTATCAGTCCGCCGCCGACGCATGGCTGAAGGAGCAGGCGGCGAGCAACTTCTACGTCGGCGACTTCCAGAAGAACATCTCCGGGGCGGCATCGTCGGTGTGGCAGGGCTGGGGCTACCCGAGCTTCAGCATCGAGGCTGCCTTCTCGAAGGTCGTTCTTCCGGCCATCACCGCGGGTAAGACGGTCGCGAGTGTGACCGACGCCTGGCAGACGGAAATGGACAATCAGGCGCAGGTGCAGGGCTACACGGTCGCTAAGTAAGCGCCCTCCTCCCTCGGGCTGGCCGCAGTCGAACCGCGCTGCGGCCAGCCCTCACCCGAACGGAAGTGACCATGCTCTCCCTACGTCGAGCCCAATCGACGTTTGCCTACCTGATGATCGGTGGCTACGTCCTCCTTCTCCTGGCGTTCGGGGTCTTCCCGACCCTGTACGCCGCCTTCCTCGCCTTCACCCGCGACGGCGCGTTCGTGTGGTTCGAGAACTTCCAGCGCGTCGTCGCCGACTATCGCTTCCTCCCCGCGGTCGGACATGTCGCCGCGTTCGTGGCCATCTGGCTCACCAGTCTCGTGATCATCGTGGTGATCCTCGCGGTCATCGTGCACGCGATTCGCGTCCGCTGGCTCTCGTCCGCCGCCCGGTTCATCTTCTACATCCCCGGCGCGCTCGCCGGGGCGTCGAGCGTGCTCCTGTGGTTGTTCATGCTCGATCCGACGGTCAGCCCGGTCAGCGGCTTGCTCCGCGCCCTAGGGTTCAACACCTTCGTCGACGTGGTCGGCAACGAGGGGAACCTCCCCGTCGTGTTCACCGTGATCGCCTTCTGGGCTGGCGCCGGCGGCTGGATCGTGATCATGTACGGAGCGCTGAACAACATCAGCGTGGAGGTCATGGAAGCCGCGCGGATCGACGGCGCCGGGCCGATCGCCACCGCGTGGCACATCCAGATCCCGCTCCTGCGCAAGTGGATCTCCTACATGGCCGTCATGTCCCTCGCCGCGGGCACCCAACTCTTCGTCGAGCCGCGGGTGCTGTCTCAGGCCAGCAAGGGGGTCGTCGGCCTCGACTACTCCCTGAACCAGGTCGCCTACCTCTACGCCTTCCGCCAGAACGACTTCAACGGCTCGGCCGCCATCTCGCTGCTCCTGCTCGTCGTCGCGGCCGGTCTCGCCGCCTTCTTCGTCTTCCGAGGAGGACTCTTTGAACGCGACTAAGCGCGCCGTGACCCCCGCCCGTTTCCTGGGCCGGTCGCTGGTCACCGTCGTCATCCTTTTCTTCGCGGTGGTCTTCGGCCTGCCGATCGTGTGGCTGCTGCTGGCCCCGACCAAGTCCTCCACCGAACTGACGGGCCAGCCGCCCTTCAGCTTCGGCTCGTTCGCCACGATCGCCGACAACTGGGCGCGACTCGCCGAGTTCCAGAACGGCGTCATCTGGCAGTGGACCGGCAATGCCGCGTTGTACACGGGAGTGGCGCTCGTGCTCACCCTCGTGGTGACGATTCCCGCCGGCTACGCCCTCGCCATGACGAAGTTCCGCGGGCGCGGGGTTCTGCTCGTCGTGACGCTCGTCGTCATGCTCATCCCGAACACCGCCCTCGTCCTCCCGGTCTTCCTCGAGATGAGCGCCCTCAAGCTCGTCGGCACGCCGTGGGCCGTCATCCTGCCGTTCTCGTTCTTCCCGTTCGGGGTGTACCTCACGTACATCTACTTCACGACGAGCGTGTCGAAAGATCTGCTCAACGCGGCGCGTATCGACGGCGCCAGCGAGCTGCGCGTGTTCCGGTCCGTGGCGCTCCCGCTCGCGACGCCCGTGATCGCGCTCGTGGGGTTCTTCAACCTCGTCGGCAACTGGAACAACTACTTCCTGCCGTTCGTGATGGAGCCCGGCCGCAAAGCGCCCATCCAGGTGGGTCTCGCAGAGCTGCTGTCGAACGTGCCCCTGTTCAATCCGACCTCCGCAGCCTCGGTCACGCTCGACCTGCCCGTCATGGCGCTGGCGACTCTCGTGTCGGTCGCCCCGATCCTCATCGTCTTCCTCTTCTCGCAGAGGTTCCTCGTCGAGGGCATGACGGCCGGCGGAACCAAAGAATGACCCCGCAGCGCGGGATGAAAGAAGCACAGCCATGAAGATCACCGGCTATCGGCTCATCAACACCACCCTCGACTGGGGTCGCCCGGTCGGCGACGTCAACGGCTTCATCGAGTCCGGTCGGACGGCTCTGCCGATCGTCGTCGTCGAGACCGACGAAGGCATCGAGGGCATCGGAATGGGTATGCACGACGGCATCCCCCAGCTCTTCGAGGCCGTCGAGGGCGAGGATCCTCGTGCGACGTCGTCGCTGTACGACCGGATGATCTCGCGCATGTTCAAGAACGGTCACGGTGGGGCGGTCTTCGGCGGTATCGGCGCGCTCGACTCGGCCTTCTGGGACATCAAGGCGAAGGCGGCCGACCAGCCTCTCTGGCGTCTGTTGGGTGGGCGCGACCGTTTCGTTCCGGGGTACGCCTCGGGGCTGGACATCGCCCTGACCTCAGAGGGGCTCGACGCCTACTACCTCGACATGAGCGAGCGCGGCTTCACGTCCGCGAAGCTCAAAGGTGGGCGCGACGTCGCCCATGACGCCGACCGTCTCGCCCTCGTGCGCGACATCCTGGGGCGGACGACCGATGAGCCGCTGCTCATGCTCGACGCGAATGAATCGTGGAACCTGCCGCAGGCCGTGCGGTATATCCGGCACCTCGAAGAGACCGTCGAGCTCTCGTGGATCGAGGAGCCGTTGCGTCGATGGGACGCCCAGGGTCTGCGTCGTCTGCGCGACACCATCGCCCCGGCGGTGGCGACCGGTGAGAACCTCACCGGGCTCGAGCAGTATCGGCAGCTCTTCGACGCGCAGGCGGTCGACATCGTCCAGTCTTCGGCGGTGTGGGGCGTCACGCACGCACTGCGTGTGGCGATCGCCGCCCACGCGCGTGATCTGCCGGTGAGCCCCATCGGGATGACGTCCAACTACGCGGTGGCGAGTGTCGCGACGGCTCTGCCCAACCATCTCCTCACGGAGGTGACGTCACCGCGGGTTCCGGACGGCGTGAGCGTCGACTTCGAGATTGCCGACGGCGGTCTGGTCCTGGGTGACCGGCCCGGTGGCGGAGTCGCATTGGACTCGTCGGTCCTCGACGGGACGACGAACTTCGTGTGGGGCGGGGCCGGTGGGCCGCACGTGCGCAGCAGTCGAGCGGGGCTGGAACTGGGTGTGCGCCTCCCGCCCCGGGAGACGGCGCCGGAGTAAAGTGCTCATCATGCCCTCCGCCCCCTTCGATGCGCAGCTTGCGAATCCGAAGCGGGGCCAGATCGATCGCATCGGCGTGCGTGTTCTCGAAGAGATGGTCGAGATGATCGTCACAGGCACAGTGGCGGTGGGCGAGTTCCTTCCCCCCGAGCAAGCGCTCTGCGACGAATTCGGCGTCAGTCGCACGGTCATCCGCGAGTGCATCAAGCGCATTCAGGAGAAGGGCCTGGTCGTCGTGGCTCAGGGGCGCGGCACCCAGGTGCGTCACTTCAACGACTGGAACGTCCTCGACCCCGATGTCTTCGACGCGTTGGTGCGGCACGACGAATCCCTGGGCGTGCTCGACGAGGTGAGCGTGGTGCGGGCGGCCCTCGAGGGCGTGATGGCGAGCGAAGTCGCCAGCAGCGGGAACGCGGATTCCCTGCTCGTGATCCGCGGTCACCTCGAAGACATGCGTCGGCTGCAGGACGACAACCCGGCTTTCCTCGAGGCCGATAAGGACTTCCATCTCGCCACGATGTCCGCCAGCCGGAACCGCATCGCGGCGACCATCGCGCGTTCGTTCTTCGTGCGACCCCGGCAATCGCTCCGCTGGGAGGGGAACAACCCCGAAGACGCTGTCGAGCGCACGCTGGCGGAGCACGAGCGGGTCTTCGCCGCTATGGAGGCGGGAGACGCCACCGCCGCTCGAGTCGCGATGGAGGAGCACATCCTCGGCTCCTGGCGTCGTCGCCGACTCCCCGACGGCGATCACCACCTCCACCCCTGAGTCAGTCGAGGTGGAAGACCTCGGGTACCGGAAGCCACGCTCGAGGCCGCGCTCCGTCGACGGGAACCTGGAGCGTCGCCATCAGATCGTTCCAGCGCACGCACGCGGGAACCTGATCGATCGCCGCGAGGTCGCCCTCGTAATCGTCTCCCTCGTATTCCCAGTACGAGAACAGCAGGGTGCCGTATCGGTAGATGGAGTAGTTCCGGATGCCGGCGGCCGAGATCGCGGCGAGGACCTCGGGCCACACCTCTCGGTGATGTCTTTCGTACTCATCGATCGCCGACTCGCGAAGACCGATCACCGAACTGCAACGCTGCACCTTTGCCATAGCAGACATACTACGTATGATTTTATCGAACAAGGGAGTTTCCATGACCGCGACCCGTCTCTCGCGCCTGCCTTTGACCCCTCTCGGCGTCGGGGGAGCGCAGTTCGGCAACCTCTTCCGCGAGACGACCGACGAAGAGACGGCCGCAGCCGTCGACGCGGCGTGGGAGCGCGGCATCCGGTACTTCGACACCGCCCCGCACTATGGGCTGGGGCTCTCGGAGCGCCGTATGGGTGCCGTCCTGCGGAACCGGCCGCGCAACGAGTACGTCCTGTCGACCAAGGCCGGTCGGCTGCTGGTCGACAATCCCGCCGGGCGGGGCGCGCTCGACGACGACGGCTTCATCGTCCCCGCGGCGACGAAGCGCGTGTGGGACTTCAGCCGCGACGGAATCCGGCGATCGATCGACGAGAGTCTCGAGCGGCTCGGTGTCGACCGGATCGACATCGCCTACCTCCACGACCCCGACGAGCACTGGAAGGCCGCGTCGACCACGGGCATCGAGGCCCTCCGGGAACTGCGCGACGAGGGCGTCGTCGGTGCGATCGGCGTCGGGATGAACCAGGCCGAGATGCCCGCCGCATTCATCCGGCAGTGTGACATCGACATCGTGATGATCGCGGGGCGCTACACGCTCCTAGACCGCACCGCGGAACGCGAGCTTCTCCCATTGGCTCTGGAGTACGACGTCGCCGTGGTGGCCGCCGGCGTGTACAACTCCGGCCTGCTCAGCTCTTCGGTCGTCCCGGAGGACGCGCGCTTCAACTACGCGCAAGCGCCGCAGACGCTCATCGAGGGAGCGCGCGACATGGCGGACCTGTGCCGCGAGTACGGGGTCGCCCTCCCCGATGCGGCCGTGCAGTTCGCGCTGCGCCACCCCGCCGTGCGTTCCGTCGTCCTCGGGGCCAGGACCGTCGATCACATCGTCAGCGGGGTCGACCGGGTCGAGGCTGAGATCCCCGGGGAACTCTGGGAGCGCCTGGACGCACGGGCCGCCGCGCTCGCCGCTGCGACCGAGGCCGCCGGACGATGATCATCGACTCCCACGTCCACGTCTGGGATCTCGAACGAGCCCCCTACGACTGGCCGGATGCCTCGGTGCCGCAGATCCATCGCACGATGGCGGTCGCGGACCTGGGGCCGACGCTAGATGCGCACGGCATCGAGGGCGTCGTGCTCGTCCAAGCCGCCGACACCGCGGCCGACACCGACAACATGCTCGACCAGGCGCGCCGCGACCCGCGCGTGCGCGGGGTCGTGGGGTGGGCCGACCTGGGGGCTCGGCCGGACGCCTTCGCGGAGCAGTTCGGGGCGTTGCGCCGGAAGCCCGCGATCGTGGGCCTGCGCAACCTCATGCACGTGAAGGGCTCGCGCGGGTGGATCCTCGGCGATCACCAGGTCGAGAACGTCGCGCAGGTCGCGCGCGCGGGTCTGCCCCTCGACGTCGTCACGTCGGCGCACGACGAGCTCTCCGACATCGTCCGGCTCCGTGATCGTGTCGCGGACCTCCGGATCGTGCTCGACCACCTCGGCAAGCCGCCGGTGGGTGGGTCCGCCCAGGGGCGACGGGAGTGGCGGGCGGCCCTCGCCGATGTCGCCGCCGACGAGCGGAGCGTCGCCAAGCTGTCGGGTCTGTCGTCGTCGGTGGGGCCGCTCGATGCGTGGACACCCGCCCAGATCGAGCCGTTCATCGACGACGCGCTCGACGTCTTCGGCCCGGACCGGCTGATGTACGGCGGGGACTGGCCGGTCGTCATCCTCGCGGGCGGCTACGAGCGCGCCTCGAGCGCGATCGCCGAGGCGATCTCGTCGCTCGGCGAAGACGAGCGCGCCGCCGTGCTCGGTGCAACGGCGGCGCGCGTCTACGGACTCTGAGCGCTACCCGACGCGGCCGGGCGCCGTGATCCCCGCCGCCACGAGCGCGGAGACGGCGGCGGACGCGGCCTTCTCGATCGCCCCCGCGTCCTCTGCGGCCACTGCCGACGGGGGAGCGACCCACGAACCGCTGACGGAAGCGATGGAGGGATGCCGGAGGTACTCCGCCGCATTGCCGTCGCCGACTCCGCCGCTCGGAACGAACCGCACGCGGGGGAAGGGGGCCGCGAGGGCGCGAATCGTGTCGAGCCCGCCCAGGCGATCGGCCGGGAAGAACTTGACGGTGTCGATGCCCATTCGCAGCGCTCGCTGGAGCTCGGAGGCCGTGGCGACCCCGGGCAGCGATGCCAGGCCCGCCGCCCTCGTCGCTTCGACGACCTCCTCGTCGAGCCCGGGGCTCACCACGAAACGCGCTCCCGCGGCCGACACTGTAGCGACCTCCTCGGCGGTGAGCACCGTGCCCGCGCCGATGATAAGACCGGTCTCATGGGACAGGGCGTCGATGGCATCCCTTCCCGCGTCCGTGCGGAGAGTGACCTCGACGCAGGTGATCCCCGCGCGCTCGAGGGCGTGCCCGGCGACGAGCGCGGCAGAGACGGAGGGGGCGGTGAGCACTGTGACGATCTGCACACCGTCGAGCACCGACGTCATCGGGCGAGCCATCCGCCGTCGACGGGGAGGACGATGCCCGACACGTAGGCCGCCGCGGCCGACGCGAGGAAGACCGTGGCCCCGCCCAGGTCGTCGGCGCGACCCCACCGCCCGGCCGGGATGCGCTCGAGGATGCTGCGCGAACGGTCGGGGTCGTCCTGCAGCGCCTGCGTGTTGTCGGTGGCGATGTAGCCCGGCGCGATGGCGTTCACGGTGACCCCGCGACCGACCCACTCGTTGCTCAGCGCGCGCGTGAGGCCGGCGATGCCCGACTTCGCGGCCGCGTACCCGGGGACGGTGATGCCGCCCTGGAAGCTCAGCAGGCTCGCGGTGAAGATGACACGCCCGTCGCCGCGGTCGAGCATGGGGCCTGCGAGCTTCTGCGTGAGCGCGAAGTGGCTGGTGAGGTCGACGTCGATGACACGTCGCCACGCGTCGAGAGGATGTTCGGCCGCCGGGGCGCGTTCGATCGTGCCGGCGTTGTTCACGAGGATGTCGACGTCGAGACCGGAGAGCTCCTCGCCGAGGGCGACGACGGCGTCGACGTCCGAGAAGTCGGCGTGGCGGGCCGTGAAGCGGCGGCCGTGCGCGGTGACGGCCTGCTCGACGGCGCTGCCCTCGGGCAGGGGGCGGGATGCGACGGCGATCACGTCGGCCCCGGCCGCGGCCAGGGCGTCGGCCATGCTCAGGCCGATGCCCCGGGAAGCGCCGGTGACGACGGAGGTGCGACCCGACAGGTCGAACGGCGAGGCGTTCATGCGTCGGCCTGCACGTCGATGAGGACCTTCAGGGCGCGCCCGCTCTGCAACTCGGCCAGGGCGTCGGTGACACCGGTCAATGGATACACCGAGGTGATGACCGCCTCGGCGTCGATGGCATCCGAGTCCAGGAGTTCGATGGCGCGCTCGAAGTCGATGCGCTGATAGACGCGCGCGCCGAGGAGGCGGAGCTCGCGCCAGAAGACGCGCTGCAGGTCGATCTCGCGCGGCATCGGGTGGATCGCCACGATGACGATCGTGCCGCGCACGCGCGCGAAGGTGGTCGCCGAGCGCACCGCGGCGGCGGCCCCCGACACCTCGAAGACGACGTCGGCCCCGGCGCCGCCGGTCCATTCCTCGACCCATGCCGTGGCGTCCGTGGCGCTCGGGTCGACAGTGGTGAAGCCCAGCTGTTCGATCATCAGGCGACGGGCGGGATCCAGCTCGAGCACCACGATCTCGGCCCCGGCCTGGCGGGCGACCGAGGCGATGAGCACGCCGATCGGACCCCCGCCGATGATGACCGCGCGATCGCCCGCACGCAGCTCGGAGCGGCGCACGTCGTGCACGGCCACGGCGACGGGCTCGATGAGGGCCGCGGTGCGCAGCGACAGGCTCGCCGGAAGCGGGACGAGAGTGGATGCCGGCACGGTCCAGGTCTGCTGAAGGGCGCCGGGGGAGTCGATGCCGATGAAGTCCAGGTTCTGGCAGATGTGCTGGTTGCCGTTGCGGCACGCGGGGCAGGTGCCGTCCCAGTCCAGGGGCATCACGGTGACGCTGTCACCGACGTTCCACCCCGTGACGTCGGCCCCGAGCGCGCGGATCGTGCCGCTCATCTCGTGGCCGAAGACGAGCGGGCGCGAGACGCGGCCGTCCATCGAGCCGTGGATGATGTGCAGGTCGGTGCCGCACACCCCCACGTAGGCGACGTCGATGACGACGTCGTCGGGTCCGGGATCGGTCGGGGTGGCGTCGGTGACGGAGACGACTCCGTCGCCGGTGTACGCGGCTGCGCGCATGGCTTCTCCTTGGGTTGTGGGATGAAAAGGCCTCGGGTCCGATGGGGGTGACACCATCACGACCCTGTCGTCGTGGCGTACGTCGCCGGAGAGTGCGTGACCCCGCGACACGGTCGTCGATGTGGGCGCCCGGTCCGCTCGAGCAGGCGGGGAATGGGAGGAAAGACGGTTGCCTCGATCCCGCCGCGGTCGTCGCCCGTGGTTCCGAGCGGAGAGTGCGCCGGATCGATGGCGTCGATACGAGGAAGGTCGGTCGGCCGCGTCATCGGGGTCCCCTTCGTCCTGCGCGGAAAGCGCGAGCGGTGGATGCCGCAATCATACTACGTATGATGCCTTGGGCTCATGTTTTCACGGACCAGCGCGAGCGATCACGCGCGCACGGGCCGTGTCGGACCCGCTCGATAGGATGGGGTGTACCGCCGGAATCAGACGCGAGGAGCGCACATGCCCGGAATCGTGATCGTCGGCGTCCAGTGGGGCGACGAAGGCAAGGGCAAGGCCACCGACTTGCTCGGTGAGCGCACCGACTGGGTGGTGAAGTTCAACGGCGGCAACAACGCCGGGCACACCGTCGTCATCGGCGACGAGAAGTACGCGCTTCACCTGCTGCCCAGCGGCATCCTGTCTCCGGGCGTCACGCCCGTGATCGGCAACGGCGTCGTGGTCGACCTCGAGGTGCTCTTCAACGAGCTCGAGGCCCTCAACGCCCGCGGCCTCGACACGAGCCGCCTCAAGATCAGCGCCAACGCGCACATCATCACGCAGTACCACCGCACGCTCGACAAGGTCACCGAGCGCTTCCTCGGAAAGCGCATGATCGGCACCACCGGTCGCGGCATCGGCCCGGCCTACGCCGACAAGATCAACCGCGTCGGCATCCGCGTGCAGGACCTCTTCGACGAGAACATCCTGCGCCAGAAGGTCGAGGGCGCCCTCGACCAGAAGAACCACCTGCTGGTGAAGATCTTCAACCGCCGCTCGATCACGGCCGACGAGATCGTCGACGACCTGCTCTCGTACGCCGAGCGCGTGCGCCCGATGGTCGCCGACACCTCGCTCCTGCTGAACGACGCTCTCGAGGCGGGCGACGTCGTCGTCTTCGAGGGCGGCCAGGCCACCATGCTCGACGTCGACCACGGCACCTACCCCTTCGTGACGTCGTCGTCGGCGACCGCCGGTGGCGCATCGACGGGCTCGGGCGTCGGCCCCAACCGGCTCGACCGGATCGTCGGCATTGTCAAGGCGTACACGACGCGCGTCGGTTCGGGTCCCTTCCCCACCGAGCTGTTCGATGAGAGCGGCGACTGGCTGCGCTCGCGCGGCTTCGAGTTCGGCACCACCACGGGCCGCCCCCGCCGGGTCGGCTGGTACGACGCCCCGATCACGCGGTACGCGACGCGCATCAACGGCATCACCGACCTCGTGCTGACCAAGCTCGACATCCTCGGCGGCCTCGAGCAGATCCCGGTCTGCGTCGCCTACGACGTCGACGGCGAGCGGTTCGACGACCTGCCCGTGAACCAGACCGACTTCCACCACGCGAAGCCGATCCTCGAGTACTACCCGGGCTGGAGCGAGGACATCTCGACCGCGCGGACCTTCGAGGACCTGCCGCAGAACGCCCAGGACTACGTGCTCGCTCTCGAGAAGATGAGCGGCACGCGCATCTCGGTCATCGGCGTGGGCCCCGCCCGCGACCAGGTGATCGTTCGTCACGACCTCATCGACTGATGCGTCTCTGGGTCGGCGCTTACGCCCCCGACACCGGGTCGGCGGAGGGCATCGGCATCCTGCAGGCGGGGGAGTCCGACGCCCCGGGCGCTGGTGGCCCCCTCGGCATGGTCGCGACCGCAGCCGCGGTGCCGGGGTCGCCGTCGTGGGTGGCGGCCCATCCCTCGAACGACGACGTCGTGTACGCCGCCGTCGAGTTCGACGGCACGGTCCAGGCGTTCCGGCGCACGAGCGAGACGCGGCTGATACCGCTCGGCCCGCCCGTCGAGGCAGGGGGCGCGGTGTGCCATGTCGCGGTCGCTCCCGACGCCTCGTTCCTCGTCGCGAGCTGCTGGGGAGACGGACGTGTCGTGCGCATCGCGCTGGATGCGCAGGGTCGCCCGTCGCGTCCGGTCGTCGCGGCCGAGGCCACCGACCCCCACGGATCGTCGTCAGACGAGGGCACGGTCTCCACAGGAGCCCGGGTCTCGGGCGCGGTCGTGCCCGATCTGGCCGCCGCCGCGCGAGCCCTCCGCGAAGCCGCGGGCGACGAGTACGCCCATCTCGTCCCCGACTACGACGATGCGCCCCTCACTGACGCCGAGTCGGAGGAGGCCGCGGCGGGAGCGCGCGTCTCGCGGGCCCATCAGGCGGTCTTCCTGCCCGGGGGCCTCATCGCGACGACCGATATGGGCTACGACCTCGTCCGGTTCTGGCGTGCTCACGAGGGCGGCCTGCGCGCGGTGCAGGAGGTCGCGCTGCCGAAGGGCAGCGGCCCGCGGCACGGGCTCTGGCATCCCTCCGGCCATCTCTACGTCGTGACCGAACTCAGCTGCGAGGTGTTCGTCCTGGCGCCGGACCGCGCCGGGCGCTGGCACGTGATCTCGGGCCAGCCGCTGCTCGGGACCCTCGACACCGACACGGCGGCGGAGCTCTCGGCGAGCCGCGACGGGTCGACGCTGTACGCCGGCGTCCGGGGCAGCGACACCGTGGGCGTGCTCTCGGTGCGCGGGCACGGGGAAGAGCTGCAGCTCCTCGCGCTCGCCGAGACGGGCACCCACTGGCCGCGGCATCACGTCGTCGTCGACGACACCCTGCTCGTCGCGGGGCAGTTGGCGCACGAGATCGTGTCGCTGCCGCTCGACGGCCGCACCGGCATTCCCGGCCGGGTGCGGCACCGCACCCCGTCGCCGTCGCCGACGCGCCTGCTGCCGATGCGCTGAGCCGGCGTCACGCCCTACTTCTTGGCATCCTGGCGCGGGATGACGACCTGCTTGATGATGAGCAGCACCGAGGCGGTCACGGGAATCGCGACAAGCGCTCCGAGCAGGCCCAGCAGCGTGCCACCGACGAGGGCGCCGATCACGACGAGAGCTCCGGGGATCGAGATCGTGCGGTTCATCACGCGCGGCGTGAGGATGTATGCCTCGATCTGCATGTACACGAGGTAGACGGCGGCGAAGATGAGGCCGGCCGTCGGGCTGACGATGAGCGTGAACACCGTCGCCGTCGCCCAGAAGAGCACCGAACCGACGAGCGGGATGAGCGTGATGCCGAACGCGAGGGCGGCGAGCAGCGCCGCGAACGGCTGGCCGAGGATCGTCAACACGATAAAACCGAACACCGCGTTGCACAGGGCGAGCACGACCATCCCGGCGAGGTAGCCACCGACCGAGTCGGTGATCTGGCCGGTCATGTCGGCGACGGTCTCCCGGCTGCGGGCGGGGGTGAGACGAACGAGCGAGTTCTTCATCTTCGGCAGGGATGCCAGGAAGTACAGGCTCAGCACGAGCACGATGATCGCGCCCGAGATGAACGTGCCGATGCTCACGCCGACCTGCAGGAGGCCACCGCCGATGGCGGCGATGTTGGCGGGGTTCGTGACGAAGCCCTGGACCTCTTTGAGCACGTCGCCGAGGCTGTCGCCGAAGTTGTTCTCGACCCAGCGGACCGCGTCGCTGTCGATGAGGTCGTTGACGAAGGTCGGGATGTCGCCGACGAACTGCTCCACCTGGCGCACGATCGGCGGGATGAGCAACCACAGGGCGCCGGCGAGGATGACCGCGAGCCCCCCGAAGACGATCACGATCGACCACGCGCGGGCAAGTCCGCGGCGCACGAGGAAGCGCACGAGGGGGTCGAGGGCGAGAGCCACGAACAGCGCGATCGCGATGTAGACGAGCACGGTCGACAGGTTCGACAGAGCGATGCCGAGGAGGATCGCGGTCAGCCCTCCGAGGGTCAGGAAGAACCCGGCCGCGTACGGACGGGAGAGGGCGGACCAGACCGGCTTGTCGCGCGAGGTGGGAGCGCCCGCCTCGGCGCCGACGGCGGTGGGGTCGGGACGCGTGGATCGGCTCATGCTCACACTGTAGGACTCCCCGAGAGTCGTGCTCGGAGGCCGGCGGCGGGCGGTAGGGTCGGAGCGGTTGAGGAGGACACATGACCGAGAACGATCCTTCGACGATTCTGCAGGGGCTCCGCGGAAGCATCGACAACATCGACGCGGCCCTGATCTTCCTGCTCGCCGAGCGGTTCCGCTGCACCAAGCAGGTCGGGGTCCTCAAAGCGAAGCACGGGATGCCGGCATCCGACCCCTCTCGGGAAGAGCAGCAGATCGCGCGGCTCATGCAGTTGGCTGAACAGGCCGACCTCGACCCCGCCTTCGCAGAGAAGTGGTTCAACTTCGTCGTGGCGGAGGTCATCCGCCACCACCGCTCCGCGGCCGCGGAGCCCGAGGCCGGCTGAGCCCGGTCCGTCCCGCGTTCGGCCCCGGCGACACGCCCGGGCTGACATCGGCCGTTCGTGACCCGACGCTCCCGCGAGGCCTCGCCCACACGCGCGCGCGTGCCACACGGCATCCGGGATCGCAAGGTCGCGGGCGATTTGCCAGCCATTCCATCACCGTGAAACGTTTGTGCAGGCCCGTTTTCGGGCCGCCCACCCGACCAGTCCGCGGTCGCCGGTGACGACTCGGGGGAGTCGACTCGGTGAGCGTACGGTCGGCGGCCTGAGCGCGGGATCCGATATCCGGCGCTGACGCGCTCCACCCCCGGAGAGTGCCGACGGCTGCCACCCGGGCGTGACCGCTGCGGCCACCCGAAGGCCGCCGAGGTGCACACAGTGACCCATCCGCCTGCTTCCGCGGCGCCCGCACTCGCCGCGAAGAACCTGTTCAAGGTCTTCGGACGCGCCCCTCAGGCCGCCGTCGACAAGCTCCGTTCCGGTGCCCGACGCGAAGACGTGGCCGACGACGGGACCGCCGCCGTCATCGACGCCAGCTTCGAGGTGCAGCCCGGCGAGATCTTCGTCATCATGGGGCTGTCCGGCTCGGGCAAGTCCACGATCATCCGCATGCTGAACGGCCTGCACGAGGCCACCGCCGGCACCGTCGAGGTGAAGGGCGACGCCCTCACCGGCGTCGGCGCGTCGCGTCTGCGCTCGCTCCGTCGGGACCGCCTGGCCATGGTGTTCCAGCACTTCGCGCTGCTGCCGCACCGCACGGTCGCGGCGAACGTGGCGTACCCCCTCGAGCTCCGCGGCGTCGGCAAGGTCGAGCGCCTCGCCAAAGCGAACGAGATCCTCGCGCTCGTCGGCCTGGAGGGCTGGGGCGACAAGCTCCCCTCCGCGCTCTCGGGCGGAATGCAGCAGCGCGTCGGCATCGCTCGCGCGCTCGCGGCTGACACCGACATCCTGCTGATGGACGAGGCGTTCAGCGCCCTCGACCCGCTCATCCGTCGCGAGATGCAGGAGCAGCTGCTCGAACTCCAGCGCACCCTGAAGAAGACCATCGTCTTCATCACCCACGACCTCAACGAGGCGATGTTCCTCGGCGACCGCATCGCGGTGATGCGCGACGGGCGCATCGTGCAGATCGGCACGCCCGAAGACATCCTCACCGACCCCGCGAACGACTACGTCGAGCAGTTCGTGCAAGACGTCGACCGCGCCCGCGTGCTCACGGCCGGCAACGTCATGGAGCGTCCGCGTCCGCGCGTCGACGCCTCGGCGGGCCCGCGCACGGCGCTGCGCCAGATGCGCGACGCCTACATGTCGGCCGTCTACGTCACCGATCGCGACCGCAAGCCGCTCGGCATCATCACCGACCGCGACGCCATGAAGCTCGTGCGCGCCGGCGAGAACTCCCTGCTCGGCAGGCTCAAGCCCCTGCCGCAGAGCGTGGGCGTCGACGACGTGCTCATGGACCTCTTCGTCCCCTCGGTCGAGTCGCCCCTTCCCCTCGCCGTCCTCGACGCCGACGGGCGTCTCGCCGGGGTCATCCCGCGCGTGACACTGCTCGCGGCGCTCGGCCCCGGCCCCACCGCCACCGAGGAGCTCACCGTGCTTCCCCAGCCCCTTCCCTCCGCCGAGATCGACGCGGTGCTCGAGGAGACCCCCGCCGGGGTCCCGGCATCCGGGATCGAGGGGGTGCGCTGATGGACGGGTTCCGCATTCCGGTCGGATCGTGGGTTGATGCCGGCGTGGACTGGGTCCGCGACAATCTCTCGGGCCTGTTCGACGTCGTCGCCCTGGTCGTGCGTTTTCTCGTCGGCGGGCTCAGCGACGTGCTGCTGGCAGCGCCCATCATCGTGGTCATCGTCGTCGCGGCGGCCCTCGCGTGGCTGCTGCGCTCGTGGAAGCTCGCGCTCGGGACCGTGATCGGGTTCGCGCTCATCCTCGCGATGGGGCAGTGGGTCACCGCGATGCAGACGCTCGCCCTCGTCCTCGTGGCGACCGTCGTGGCCGTGGCGATCTCGGTGCCGCTGGGCATCTGGTCGGCGCGCAACGCCACCGTTCGCGCGGTGCTCAAGCCGATCCTCGACTTCATGCAGACGATGCCGGCCTTCGTCTACCTGATCCCGGCGATCACGTTCTTCAGCATCGGCGTCGTCCCCGGTGTCGTCTCGACCGTCATCTTCGCGCTGCCGCCGGGCGTGCGCCTGACCGAGCTCGGCATCCGCGGGGTCGACTCCGAGACGGTCGAGGCCGGGCACGCGTTCGGTGCCACCCCGGGGCAGATCCTGCGCGGCATCCAGTTGCCGCTCGCGATGCCCACCATCATGGCCGGCGTCAACCAGGTCATCATGCTCGCGCTGTCGATGGCGGTCGTCGCCGGCATCGTCGGAGCCGACGGCCTCGGCAAGGAGGTCGTGCAGTCGATCTCCACGGTCAACCTGCCCAAGGGCGTCGAGGCGGGCCTCAGCGTCGTCGTCCTCGCCGTGTACCTCGACCGGCTCACCGCGGCCCTCGGCAACCGCGCCGACAACCGCGGATCGCTGTTGGGCGTGCTCGCGCGCCGCCGGGCCGCGCGTCCGGCCCCGGCCGTCACGGCCGGAGCCACCGCAGCGCCGCACGTCGACACCACCTCGACGGATGCCGCGAGCGAGGCCGAGCGCGAGCAGGCCTCACCCCGTCGTGCGCCGGTGTCGTCGGGGCGCTGAGTCCCGGCATCCCTCCCTCTTCCGCGTGAGGGGTCACTTCTCGTCGCTCAGGCGCGCGCCAGGCGACAGAAGACGACCCCTCACGCGGGGAGGGACCCACGGAATCACATACGAAAAGGAAGAGAACACAGCAATGAACAAGCGACACCTCACCTCCGCCCTCGCCCTCGGCGCGGCGGGAGCCCTGCTGCTCGCCGGCTGCGCCAGCGGAAACCAGGCCGAAGGCGGCTCGGGCGACGGCGGCGAGAAGGGCACGATCACGCTCGGCTTCCTGCCCTCGTGGACCGACGGCCTCAGCACCGCGTACCTGCTCGAGGACCAGCTCGGCAAGCTCGGCTACAAGGTCGAGATGCAGACCCTCACCGAGGCCGGCCCGCTGTACACCGGCCTCGCCCAGGGCGACGTCGACATCTACCCCTCGGCCTGGCCCGAGCTGACGCACAAGTCGTACATGGACCGCTACGGCGACAAGATCGACGACCTCGGCGCGTACTACGACAACGCCAAGCTCACGATCGCGGTGCCGAGCTACGTCGACATCGACTCGATCGAGCAGCTGAAGGACAACGCCGGACGCTTCGACGGCCGCATCTACGGCATCGAGCCGGGGGCGGGTCTCACCACGCAGACGCAGGAGACCATGCTCCCCGGCTACGGGCTCGACGGCGACTTCGAGCTGGTGACCTCGTCGACCGCGGCGATGCTCACCGAGCTCGACAACGCCATCGCTGCGCAGAAGGACATCGCCGTGACGCTGTGGCGCCCGTTCTGGGCGAACGACGCCTACGACGTCAAGGACCTCGCCGACCCCCAGGGGCTGATGGGCGACCCCGAGGCGCTGCACTTCCTCGGCACGGCCGGCTTCGCCGAAAAGTACCCGGATGCCGCTGAGCTCATCGCCGGCATCCAACTCGACGACGAGCAGTACGGCTCGCTCGAAGACCTCGTGGTCAACGAGTACGGCGAGGGCCGCGAGGCCGAAGCCGTCGACGCCTGGCTCGAGCAGAACTCCTCGGCGTTCTCGACGCAGCGCGACTGACCTGTCGCGTCGGGCGGCCCTCTCCGGTGCGGAGGGGGCCGCTTCGCTTTTCTCGCGGATTGGGCGCTTTCTCGCAGGTTTCGCCCGGGATCTGCGAGGACGGCGTCGTTCTGCGAGCTGCGCGCCGCCCGCCCGGTCAGCCGATCGCGTGCGCGCCCGTGAAGCGCGTGATGAAGCCGGGGTGGTCGGCGGGCATCGCGAGCACCGAGTCGGGTGTGCGCCCGGCGAGCTGCGGGAAGCCGGAGTCGGCGACGAGGTCGTCGTCGAGCACGTCGAGCTCGGCGCCGACGAGCGGCCAGGGCTCGTGCGCGTTCGCGGCCCAGATCGTGCGGCCGAGGTGCCGCTCGTGGAAACCCCAGCGGGCGGTGAGGAACCGCGACAGCGGCGTATCCACCGCCTCGGTGCCCAGGGTGGCCCGCACGCGGGTTCCCGGATGCCGGGACCCGTGCCGCCGCGACCGGAACTCGATGCGCGAGCCCTCGGCGCGCACCCCCGCGCGGGCCCAGCGGTACGGCAGGCCGAACAGGGCGCGGGCGGCGAGCACGGGCGCGAGATGCTCGGCCTCGAGCGTGCGGAAGACCACCCCGCGCCGGCCCTCGTCGTCGACGGCGTAGGTGCGGACGTTGATCTCGGTGAAGGTGCCCAGAAGCGGCACGGGCGGAAGCGGGAGGAACCGGAACTCGCTGAGCACGAACGGCACGAGTCCCACCCACGCCGACCCGTCGTGCACATCCGGCCGGGTCCCCGGCGGCAGGAACGGCGCGACCTCGGCCGGGTCGATCCGCCAGTGCACGAAGACCGCGCGGTTCCAGCGCTGGGCGATGACGGCGCGTCCGGGCAGGTCGGGGGCATGGCGCTCGGTGATCACCGGGTCATTCTGACCCCGACGCCTCGGCGCGGAGGGACACTGGACAGATGGCCCCGTCATCTGGTGCAGACCCTCGGCTCGTGGCATCCATCCGCGAATTGCTCGCCGCACGCGAGGCCGACAAGACGATCTGCCCGTCCGAGGCCGCCCGCGCGGTCGGCGGTGACGAGTGGCGCGAGCTCATGCAGCCGGCGCGCGACGCGGCCCGCGAGCTGGTGGGTCTCGGCGAGGTCGAGGTCACGCAGAAGGGCGAGGTGGTCGATGTGGCCACCGCCCGCGGGCCGGTGCGCATCCGTCGCGCTCGCTGACCCGTCTGCCCGACGGGCCCGAACGCGCGGCAATTGCAGAAACGCACGGATCTCGCAGACATCTGCGACGGATCTGCGAGAAAAGCGCCCATCTGCGACCTCGCCGCACGCACGCCTCGCCGAACCCGACTCCGGATGCCGGGCCCCCGGCGTCCCCACGCGATGGCGCGCGGTCGCACCCGCCGTCGTCAGAGCGCGGGCTCGGGCGGCGTGGTCGAGGCGCGCGGGGCGGGGTCGGCACCGCGGGGGAGCTCGAGCGCGATCTTCTTCTCGAGCACGTCGACCGCCTCGTCGGACAGCAGGATCAGTCCGTCGAGCTCTTCACGAACGCGCTTGTAGGCGAGCTGGCGTTCGTTCGGCGACGCGGCCTGGTCGGTCGCGACGGTCAGGAGCTGCTTCGCCGTGTCGAGGCGCTTGCGTTCGTCGGCGGTGAACGCCGCGTCCTTCACGCGGCGCGCATCGCGCTCGGCCACGTCGAACGCGACCTCGTAATCGGTGACGGCATCGCGGTACTCGCGCAGCCGTTCGGGCGTGAGCGTCTCGCCCTCGGCGGGGCGCAGGTTGTCGGCGACCTTCTTGGCGCGCAGGAACGCGGCCGTCAGCGGCTGGCGTCCGTCGCTCATGGCCGGATAGGTGATGAGCTTCGCGGCGTCGAGCTCGTACTCGAGCCAGCGGTGGGTCACGGCGTCCTGGGCCTCGACGGCGCGCTGCTGTCCGTCGCCGGGCGCGGCGAGAGGTGCGGGGGCCGCAGGGCCGGAGACCGCGGAGCCACCCTGCGCTCGGATCAGCTCGAGCTGTTCGCGGTGCCGACGCCGTGCGGTGACCTCGCGGTGCTTCACGCGCGCGTTGATGGCGCCCATCGTCATCCCGAAGAGGGGGAAGACGAGCCACCAGTAGTGCCCGGCGAAGTTCCAGAACTCGTTCACGGCGCCATGCTACGCCGCTGTTCTCGGCCGCTCTCAGGAAGCGGGCGGCCGCGGCCGGTCTCGTGCGGGAGGCGGCCACACCGGACCGTTTCGGGGCGGATGGCCGTCGGCATCCGGAGTCTTCTTCTGCGCGCGCTTCGCTCCGCGTTCGTTCCAGTTGCGGGCGGCTGCTCGCCCCATCGACTCCATCGAGCGGGCGAGGGCGCGCTGGGCCGTCTCGGCGAGATCGGATGCCACACGGCTCCACGCATCGTTGCCCTCGACGCCCGCCTGCTCGCTCCCGCCACGGCGGGCCGCGCGCTCGGCGCGGTCGAAAGCGTGACCGGTGCGGCGCACGGCGTCGCGGTACGCGAGGAAGTCGGCGGGAGCCAGGCGCGTCTGCACCGAGGCCGGCCGGAGCCACTGCGCCTTCTCGTGCGCGCGGAGGAACTCGGCGAGAAGCGGCGAGCGGGAGTCGCTCATCTGCGGGAAGTCGATGGCGAGGCCGGGGTCGGTCTCGTACGCCATCCATCGCGCGAGGATCGCGTCGTGCTCGGCCAGCAGGCGCGCGACGGGAAGCGGCGCACTGCCCGAACGGATCGCCGGAAGCATGGCCTTCGCCGCCTTCACTCCGGCGCGACGCGCGCGCACCTCGGCCACCGCGGCACGCAGGTCGCGCTGCGCGTCGGCAAGGCGCGCTCGGGCGGCGGCGACGGTGTCATTCGAGACGCGCGAGGCGGCACGTTCAGCCTGGGCCCGCACGACCTCGGCGTCGGCGACCTTGATCTCGGCGCGACCGCGGGTGACCGCCGAGCGGGCGGTCTGCAGGTCGAGCATCGCGGCATCGAGCTCGAGGCGGCGAGCCGCTGCCTTGCCGAGGGGACGCGAGGACCAGGCGCGGACGGCCCGGTCGGTCGTGGTCGTCGTGCCGGCAGGAAGAGCCCGCTGTCGGGACCGGCGCACACCGAGCCAGCCGACGGTGCCCGCACCGGCCGCCGCGGGGCCGATCCACCACCAGTCGACCAGAAGGGCCAGAAGCGGTTCCACGGGGCCCATGCTATGCCGGGCCTCCGACAGGGGGCTGGGTGTCGAGCCGGAATCCGCAACCGCGGACGGTCGGGCGCAGTTGTGCGACCCCGGTCCTCCGCAGGATGCGTTCCCTGGCCGCGCCCGTGCGGCTCGTGCCAGGGTGGGGTCGTGATCACCCGCCTCGACCCGCGTACCTCGGCTCACGAGATCGACGATCTGCGACGACGCATCGCCGCGACACGATGGCCCGACGACGTGGGCGACGACTGGTCGCGCGGCACACGTCCGTCGGCGCTGCGCCGCGTGCTCGATGCCTGGGCGCAGTTCGACTGGGACCTCATCGAGCAGCGGCTGCGGGCGGAGCAGCACCTGCTCGTCGGCGACGCCGGCCGTCGCGTGCACCTGTGGCGCTCAGGCACACCCGGCGCGCCGGCGATCGTGCTCATCCACGGGTGGCCCGACAGCTTCGTGCGGTTCCGCGGGGTGGTCGAGCACCTCGCCGAGCTCGACGTGATCGTGCCCAGCATCCCCGGGTTCGGGTACAGCGACCCGGCGGGTCGCGACGAGGGCGGCCCACGCTGGAACGCCGACCGCCTCCTCTCGGCGCTCGACGAGATCGGCGTGCGGTCGTTCGCAGTGCACGGCGGCGATCTCGGCACCGCCATCGCCGACCAGGTCGCCTCGCTCGCCCCCGAGCGCGTGACGGCCCTGCATCTCTCGGACGTGCCACTGTGGCACACGCTCGATGATCCCGATCTGACGACCGAAGAGAGGGAGTGGGCGGATGCCGCTGCCGCCTGGGAGACCGCGGAGGGTGCCTACGCCGCCGAGCAGCGCACCAAGCCGCAGACGCTCGCCGCCGCGCTCACGGATTCGCCGGCGGGACTTGCGAGCTGGTACCTCGAGAAGTTCCAGGCCTGGGGTGACGGCGACGTGTTCGAGCGCATCCCCCTCGAACTGATCCTCGAGAACCTGTCGGTGCACTGGTTCACCCGTACGGCCGGTAGCGCTGCTCGGGTGTACTTCGATCGGCGGCGCTTCCCGCCGACCGGGCGGGTGAGCGTGCCGACGGCGTTCGGTCTCTTCCCGCACGACATCGACCACGGCGTCGAGTCGTTCGCCCGGCGTTGGTACCCGACCGTCCGGTTCACGTGCTTCCCGTCGGGGGGCCACTTCGGCGCGATGGAGCACCCCGCGATGCTCGCCGCCGACCTCCGCGCCCTGGTCGAGGACGTGTGAGGGGTCATCTTCTGTCGCCGCGGCTCTCGCCAGGCGACAGAAGATGACCCCTCACGCGGGGATCGCGGGCCTCAGCCGAGGATCAGCGAGATGACGGTGGCGCCGCCGCCGGTGAGGATCAGCGCACCGATCACGACCCACGCGGTGATCTTGACGCGCTTCTGGCGCTTGTCGCTGAACACGGTCATGTCGTCGTCGTCATCGGTCATCGCGCGTCTCCTCTCGGCCGGCAATCGGTTGGTCGTGGTCGTGGTCGTGGTCGTGGTCGTGGTCGGGGCCGGGGCCGGGGTCAGGCGTCGAGCGAGTCGCGCGATCGTCGCGGCTCCGTGAGCGTCCTCAGGCCACGGGCTCCGCGACGGTGGGGCCGAAGACCGCGGGCAGCGTCTCGTTCGACAGGCGACGCAGCTCGGCGACAGGAACGGTGAACACGTCCTGGATCTCGAGGGTCGCCTCGGTGCCGGGCTCGATGTCGGTCACGCCGATGCGCAGCACCGGGTAGCCGCGACCGTCGCACAGGCCGCGGAACTTCACGTCCTCTTCGCGCGGCACACTGACCAGCACGCGGCCGGTGGACTCGCTGAAGAGGGCCGCCGTGGCATCCACTCCGTCGCGCTCCATGAGCTCGGTGAGCCAGACGCGCGCGCCGACGCCGAAGCGCATGACGCCCTCCGCGAGGGCCTGGGCCAGACCACCCGACGACAGGTCGTGCGCGCTCGAGACGAGCGACTGGGAGCCTGCGGCCTGCAGGAGCTCGGCGAGCTTGCGCTCCTGCGCCAGGTCGACCTTCGGCGGTCGGCCGCCGAGGTGGTCGTGGATCGTGCCGGCCCACTGCGAGCCGTCGAGCTCGTCGGCGGTGGTGCCGAGCAGGTAAAGGTTCTCGCCGGCATCCTGCCATCCGCTCGGGATGCGGGCTGCGACGTCGTCGATGATGCCGAGGACGCCCACCACCGGGGTCGGGTGGATCGGCTGGTCACCGGTCTGGTTGTAGAACGAGACGTTGCCGCCCGTGACGGGGATGCCGAGCTCGAGGCAGCCGTCGCTCAGACCCTCGACGGCCTGGCTGAACTGCCACATGACCTCGGGGTTCTCGGGGCTGCCGAAGTTGAGGCAGTCGGTGACGGCGGTGGGCACCGCGCCCGTGACGGCGACGTTGCGGTACGCCTCGGCGAGGGCGAGCTTCGCGCCGTTGTAGGGGTCGAGCTGGTTGTACCGGCCGTTGCAGTCGGTCGCGATCGCGAAGCCGAGACCGGTCTCTTCGTCGACGCGGATCATGCCGGCGTCGTCGGGGAAGCTCAGGGCCGTGTTGCCGAGCACGTAGTAGTCGTACTGGTTCGTGATCCACGAGGTGTCGGCGAGGTTGGGGCTCGCGACGAGGGTCGTGAACTGGTCGCGGAGGGTGTCGGCATCCGTCGCCCGCTCCAACTTCGTGGCGGAGTCGGCCTGCAGGGCGTCGATCCAGGTGGGGTAGGCGACCGGGCGCTCGTAGACGGGTCCGTCGACCGCGACGGTCGAGGGGTCGACGTCGACGATGCGCTCGCCGTACCAGTCGATGACGAGGCGGTCGTCTCCGGTGACCTCGCCGAGGACGCTCGTCTCGACGTCCCACTTGCCGACGACGGCGAGGAAGGCGTCGAGCTTCTCGGGCGCGACGATCGCCATCATGCGCTCCTGCGACTCCGACATGAGGATCTCTTCGGGCGTCAGCGAGGGGTCGCGCAGCAGCACCTTCGACAGTTCGACCTTCATGCCGCTGTCGCCGTTGGCGGCGAGCTCGCTCGTGGCGCACGAGATGCCGGCGGCGCCGAGGTCCTGAATGGCCTCGACGAGGTCGTCGCGGTAGAGCTCGAGGCAGCACTCGATGAGCACCTTCTCGGCGAACGGGTCGCCCACCTGCACCGCGGGGCGCTTGGTGGGTCCGCCGTCGGCGAAGGTGTCGGATGCCAGGATGCTCGCGCCGCCGATACCGTCGCCGCCCGTACGGGCGCCGAACAGCACGACCTTGTTGCCCACGCCGGTGGCGTTGGCGAGCTTGATGTCTTCGTGGCGCATGACGCCCACCGCGAGGGCGTTGACGAGCGGATTGCCCTGGTACACCGCGTCGAAGACGGTCTCGCCGCCGATGTTCGGCAGGCCCAGGCAGTTGCCGTAGAACGAGATGCCGCTGGTCACGCCGTGGACCACGCGCGGGGTGTCGGGGTGGTCGATCGCGCCGAAGCGCAGCTGGTCCATGACCGCGACCGGGCGAGCGCCCATCGAGATGATGTCGCGCACGATGCCGCCGACGCCGGTGGCCGCGCCCTGGAAGGGCTCGATGTAGCTGGGGTGATTGTGCGACTCGACCTTGAAGGTCACCGCCCAGCCCTCGCCCACGTCGACGACGCCGGCGTTCTGGCCCATGCCCACCATCAGGCGGGTCTTCATCTCGTCGCTGACCTTCTGGCCGAACTGGCGGAGGTAGATCTTGCTCGACTTGTAGGAGCAGTGCTCGCTCCACATGACCGAGTACATCGCGAGCTCGCCGCTCGTAGGGCGGCGGCCCAGGATCTCGCGGATCTTGGCGTATTCGTCGCTCTTGAGGCCGAGGGCGCCGTACGGCTGGTCCTTCTCGGGCGTGGCGATCGCGTTCTCGACCGTATCGGCGAGGGCGGTACGGGCGGCGGGGTTCGGGGTGGTCACGCGGCTGAGCTCCAAGAATCGCAGGGGCCGGACGGGAGTCAGTCTAGTTGGGACCGCCGACATCGCCGGGGTCGCCCGGGGCGCGGTTCCCGGGCGCGTTGCGTGACCTCCTGGGTCAGGGCGGTGTGGCCGGGGTTCCGGCATCCGAGGGTCCTCCGCATTCTCAGTGATTCGCGCAGTGTCAGTGGGTTTCGCGGTACACGGGCTGAAGTTGTGCGGATCGCTGAGGTTGCGCCGAGGCCCCGGCCTAGGCTGGCCGACGAACATCTCGAGCACGGGGGAGGAGCGCATGCGCGTCGTCATCGCCCCCGACAAGTTCAAGGGCACGCTCACCGCGAGGGAGGCGGCGAATGCCATGGCCGCGGGCGTCCGCGAGCGGTGGCCCGACGCGGAACTCGTCGTCGTCCCCATGGCAGACGGGGGCGACGGCACGCTCGACGCCCTCGGGGGTGCGAACCGTCGCGATGTCGTGACCGGACCGCTTGACCGGCCGGTCGACGCCGGCTGGCGTCTCGACGGTGACCTCGCCGTCATCGAGTCGGCCATGGCATCCGGTCTCGTCCTCGTCGGAGGACGGGATGCCAACGATCCCTGGGCCGCGAACAGCCGCGGCGTGGGCGAGCTTCTGGCGCGGGCGCTCGACGCGGGCGCGGCTCGGATCCTCGTGGGGACGGGCGGATCGGCCATGACGGACGGCGGGCGGGGAGCCCTCGAGGCCCTCGATGATCGCGCGCCCTTCGCGCCGGGACGGGTCGTCGTGCTCACCGACACGACGGTCGTGTTCGCGGACGCCGCGCGGGTGTTCGGGCCGCAGAAGGGAGCCGACGCCGAGATGGTCGAGCGCCTCACCGCGCGGCTCGGGGACGACGCCGAGTGGCTCGCGACCCGGTTCGGTCGGGACCCGCGACACGTTCCGCGCGCGGGTGCCGCCGGCGGGCTGTCGGGCGCGCTGTGGGCCGCGGGCGCAGACCTCGTCGATGGAGCGGCGCACGTCGCCGACGTTCTCGGATTAGATGGCGCGCTCGCCGCGGCCGACCTCGTCCTCACCGGCGAAGGCGCGTTCGATGCCACGAGTCGCGCGGGCAAGGGTCCGGGCCACGTGCTGGCTGCGGCCGCCGCGCGGGGTGTTCCCGCGCTCGTGGTGGCCGGGGCCGCGGACGTCGACGTCGCGGCCGTGTTCTCGCTGGTCGGCACGGTCGGGACGACCCTCGCGTGGGGCGACCCCGCCGCGGCTGTGCGCCGAACGACGGCGCAGGCGCTGGAGTCGATGGGGCTGTGACGGCGCGCGGCAACCAGGGGCCCCGTGGTGGGATGGCGGGTATGCGCCTCTCCTCCCGCCGTGCCGCGGTTCTCGTCTGCCTGGGGCTCACGCTCGCGACAGCGGGCTGCACGGCCGAGGAGTCGACGGAGAACCCGTACATCGCGCTGTGCGCGGATCCGATCGTCGTGACGTGTGATCCCGACGGCCCCGTGGGGATCACGATCCGCACCGAGGCGTCGAAGGACGACGTGGAGCGCTTCGCCGGCCGATTGCAGGATGCCGTGACTCAGACGCAGCGGGAAGTGACCCTGCACGCCGACGACCCGGCGGCGGTGCAGGTCGACCCGGACGTGTCTCCGGTGCCGAAGTGGCTGTTCACGGTGCGGCCCGGCGCATCCGTCGACGCTCTGGGCGATGTCCTCGACGCGGCATCCGTTCCCGGAGTTGCCGGCGTCACGGCGAGCACCGGCTGGCCGTCCGCGGTGGCGGCGACGCTCGACGACCTCGAACCGCTCATCGCCTCCCTGTCGTCGACGGCGCTGTTCGCGGAGGGCGGCAGCTTCACCGTCTCGTCGTCGAGCGAGCGATTCCGTCTGGTGTACGTCCCGGCGTACACCACGATGGACGGGGTTCCGGGAGGTCGTGTCTGTCGCTCGCGATCATCCGGATGCCGAGGTGCTCCTCGAGGCGCCCTCGGCGGGCCCGAACCAGCCGACGTTCTACGTCGCGCACCTGACCGCCGATCAGGCGACCCAGCTCGCCGCGGAGCTGAGCGCGCCGGCGATGGCGTCCGCGAGTACCCCCGGCGCCCCGCTCCCGTACGTACTGAGCTGGCTGAGCGAGCAGGGGACGGAGTCGCTCACGGGGACCTTCGGCGGGTGCCCGGCTGACGCTCGGTTCCTCGCGTCCTGTCGGGAACGGTTCTCGACGCCCGTGTAGGCACAGGCGCCGTTCGCGGCGTCACCGAACTCGCAGAAACACGCCTTTCTCGGAGGATCTCGGCGCGAGGCTGCGAGGAAAGCGCGTTTCTGCGACGAACGTGCGCCGCCTCAGACGGTCTTCGTGATGCGCACCCGGATGTCCTTCATGAGCGGCTGGTCGCTCTGCCGGCTGTAGTCGTCGGGACCGAGCAGCACGTTCAGCTCGGGGAAGTAGCCGGCGGCGCTGCCGCGCGGGGTGTCGTACTCCAAAGCGCGGAAGGCCGTGACGCTGCGCACCGACCCGTCGCGCGAGGTCGCGACGATGTCGACGAGATCGCCCTCCGCGATCCCGCGCTCCTTCATGTCGCGGCGGTGCATGAAGACGAGCTCGCGGATGTTGCGAACGCCCCGGTAGCGGTCGTCGGCCGAGTAGATCGTGGTGTTCCACTGGTCGTGCGAGCGCATGGTCTGCAGCACCAGCACGTCGGCCTCTTCGGGGATGACGTCGGGCAGCGCGGCATCCGAGAACTCGGCCTTGCCGGAGGGCGTCTGGAAGTCGCGCTCCCGCGCGGGCTGGGGGATACGGAAGCCGTAGTGCTGGCGCACGAGCTCGTTGAAGCCCTCGAAGCCGGGCAACACCTTGGCCATCGTGTCGCGGATCCGGTCGTAGTCGCCGACGTACCACTCCCAGGGCGTCGCGGAGTCGGGCATGGTCGCCCGCGCGAGGCGCGCGATGATCTCGGGCTCGCTGAGGAGGTGGGGCGAGGCGGGCTTGCGGGAGCCGAGCGAGAGCATGACCGAGCTCATCGCGTCTTCGGTGGAGATGGACTGGAGCCCGGACTCCTGCTCGTCGCGCTCGGTGCGGCCGAGGCAGGGGAGGATCAGCGCCTTCTTGCCGTGTGTGAGGTGGCTGCGGTTGAGCTTGGTGCTGACGTGGGCGGTCAGCTCGCACCGGCTCATGCCCTCGGCGGTGAGTGCGGTGTCGGGAGCGGCGCGCACGAAGTTGCCGCCCATGCCGAGGAAGACCTTGAGGTCGCCGCGGTGCAGAGCGGCGACCGTGTGCACGGTGTCGAGGCCCGGCTCGCGGGGCGAGGTGATGCCGCAGACCTCGTCGAGCTTGGCGAGCCACTCCTCGGTGGGCTTGTGGTTGATGCCGCACGTGCGGTTGCCCTGCACGTTGCTGTGGCCGCGCACGGGCGAGGGGCCGGTGCCCTTGCGTCCGACGTTGCCGCGCAGGAGCAGCAGGTTCACGATCTCGCGCACAGTGTCGACGCCGTGCTGGTGCTGGCTGACGCCGAGGCACCAGCTGATGACGCAGGCCTTCGAGGCGAGGTAGACGTCGGCGGCGGCGCGGATCTCGGCCTCGGTCAGCCCCGCCTGCTCGACGAGCGTGGACCACGGAGTCGCCTCGACGAGCGCGCGGTACGCCTCGAGCCCGGTCGTGTACTGGTCGAGGAACGCCTGATCGAGGGCGGTGGGGTCGGTCTCGGACGCCTCGAAGACCACCTTGGCCATGCCGCGGACCAGGGCGAGGTCGCCGCCCGGGCGCACCTGCAGGTTCATCGTGCTCGTGGGCGTGCTGTTGAAAGTCGCCATGTCGACGATCTCGTGCGGCACGATCGTGCGGGTGCCGGCGACCTCGCGCAGCGGGTTCACGTGCACGACCTGGGCGCCGCGGTCGATGGCCTCGGCGAGGCTCGTGAGCATGCGCGGGGCGTTGGAGGCGGCGTTCACCCCGAGCACGAAGAGGGCGTCGCACGCCTCCCAGTCCTCGAGGTCGGCCGTGCCCTTGCCGGTGGCGAGGGATGCCGTGAGCCCGCGGCCAGAACCCTCGTGGCACATGTTCGAGCAGTCGGGGAGGTTGTTCGTCCCGAGCTCGCGCGCGAACAGCTGATACAGGAACGACGCCTCATTGCTGAGGCGACCCGAGGTGTAGAACGCGGCCTGGTCGGGGGAGTCGAGAGCGGTCAGCTCCCGAGCGATGAGGCGGAAGGCGTCGTTCCACGAGATCGGCACGTAATGGTCGCTCTCGGCGTCGTAGACCATCGGGCCGACGAGGCGCCCGGCGTCTTCGAGCTCGAAATCGCTCCACTGCGACAGCTCGCTCACCGAGTGCTCGGCGAAGAACTCCTTGCCGACGCGCTTGTGCGTCATCTCCCACGTGACGTGCTTGATGCCGTTCTCGCAGATGTCGAGGGCGACGCCCTTGTCGTCGGGCCACGCGCACCCGGGGCAGTCGAAACCGCTCTTCGGGTGATTCATCGTGAACATCGCCTTGGTGCCGGCGACCGGCTGTCGCTGCTCGAGCAGCACCTTGCCGACGGTCAGGGCGGCGCCCCAGCCTGCGGCGGGGTGCTCGTAGGGACCCGTGCTCGACCACTCGCCGTCGACCCGCGGGCCGAGGCCTCCCTGGCGCGGTTCCTCGGTCACCAGCCCGAACGATTCACCCATGTTCACCCTCCGTGGAATCCGGCGCTGAGTCGGTGGCATCCACACACCGCGCGCCTGGCGTCAGCGTACGCTCGCCACCTTTTCGGCGGAGGGGCTTGTGGATGCCGCCGGCTCGGGTACGCGAACGCGATCGGCGCGCGTGTACAGGTTCATGCTGTTGCCGCGCACGAAGGCGGCGAGGGTCAGGCCGGCGCGCTCCGCGAGCTCGATCGCGAGAGATGAGGGCGCCGAGACGGCGGACAGCATCGGGATGCCGGCCATGACGGCCTTCTGCACCAGTTCGAAGCTCACGCGACCCGAGACCTGCAGCACGGTCCCGCGCAGCGGCAACCTGTCGTTCAGCAGGGCCCAGCCGACGACCTTGTCGACGGCGTTGTGCCGGCCGACGTCTTCGCGGGCGACGAGCAGCTCGCCGGTGGCCGCGTCGAAGAGGGCCGCGCCGTGCAGGCCGCCGGTCTTGTCGAACGTCTTCTGCTGCTCGCGCAGGCGATCGGGGAAAGCGGCGACCTCGTGCGGAGAGACCGACAGCGCGTCGGTGGACACGTCGTAGGTCGACACCTTCTCGACGGCGTCGATCGAAGCGGTGCCGCACACCCCGCACGAGCTCGTCGTGTAGAACGAGCGCGCGATGTCGGGGGAGGGGAGGGCCACACCCGGCGCGAGGGTGAGGTCGAGGACGTTGTAGGTGTTGCCGTCGGCCCCGCCGGTGCCCGGCCCGCCGCAGTGGATCGCGCGCGCGAACTCGTCGCCCCGGCTGATGACGCCCTCGGACACGAGGAAACCCGCTGCGAGCTCGACGTCGTGGCCGGGCGTTCGCATCGTGACCGCCAACGGCGACCCCGCGACGCGGATCTCGAGCGGTTCTTCGACCGCCACGGCATCCGGTCTCTGTCGATGAGCGCCCTCGAGGGTGATGCGCGTCACGCGGCGGGAGGCGGTGAGACGGCCCATGTCAGGACCGCGCCGGAGAGCAGAAGGGGGACATGGGATGAGCGTACGCCGGGCCTCCGACATCGCAGCCCGCCCGGTCGAGATGCGAAGGCGGCGGATTTTCTCTCCTCCGTCAGGTCGCGGCGACCGCGCGCTGGGCACGTGCTCACCCGCGAGATCCTGCGGAAATCGGCCATCCCATTCATTCGAATACAGAATTCGGCAACTTTTTCAAGTCCGGCGTGACGATTCCTCGGGCCGGTACGTCTTAGTCATGTAGGCCGAAGCGCCCACCCCGGACACCCGGGTCCAGACATTCGAAAGGCACGGACATGGCTGAGAACGCCCCCACCACCCCCGCTGCGCAGAACGTCCCCCAGTCGGCGTCGCGCGTGAACCGTCCCCTCGCCGGTCGTGGCCAGGAGGCCCACACCGAGGGCAAGACCACGATCGCCGAAGGCGTCGTCGCCAAGGTCGCCGGTATCGCGGCCCGTGAGGTCAACGGCGTGTACGCCCTCGGTGGGGGCGGAGCCCGCGCGCTCGGCGCCATCCGCGACGCGATCAACGCCACCGACCTGACGCAGGGCGTCAAGGTCGAGGTCGGCGAGACGCAGGCCGCGGCCGACGTCACGATCGTCGTCGAGTACGGCGCCCCTATCCAGGAGGTCGCCGACCAGGTCCGCGCCCGCGTCGCCGGTGCCATCAACCGCCTCGTCGGCCTCGAGGTCGTCGAGGTCAACGTCGACGTGAACGACGTGCACATCCCGGGCGACGACAACAACGACGCCGAGTCTGAGAAGCGCGTCCAGTGAGCGCCACGACGAAGGGCGCCCTGGTCGGCCTCGTGCTGGCCCTCAGCGCTCTGATCTTCGGTTTCTGGGGATTCATCCTCGTCGCCCTCTTCATGGCGATCGGCGTGGTCGTCGCCCGCATCACGGCGGGTGAACTCGACTTCGGCAACATCGTCAACGCCTTCAAGGGTCGGAGCACATCGTGACCACCGTCACCGCTTCCCCCGGGGTCGGCAACCGTACCGCGGTTGCCGGCCCCGGCCTCCCCGCCGGTCGGGTGACGATCTCCGACCGCGTTCTGCAGAAGACGGCCGAACGGGCCGCCGCTGACATCGTCGGCGTGGATGCCAAGAACGTCCGCGTCGAGATCGTCTCGGCCCGCGACACCGCCGCAGTCCGCGTGACGACGGCGTTCCCCGTCCCCCGCCTCGACGACACCGAGGCCGTGCGCGCCGCGACTCCCGTGCTGGAGGCCGCGCGCGTCGCCCAGACCGAGCTGCGCTCGCGTCTGACCCACCTGTTCGGGCGCGAGATCTCGCGCGTCGACCTCACCATCTCGGGCGCCTCCGCCCCCCAGCGAAAGCGAGTGCTGTGATGACTGACACCGTGCTCCGCACCGTGGTGCGTCGCGAAACCCACTCGCCCCGCACCACCGCGATGCTCGTTGTGGTCGTGCTGCTGATCCTCGCCCTGGCGTACGCCGCGGTCGAGATCATCCTCGACCTCTCGGGCGCCCAGCCGCTGCTGGTCGCCCCCGGCGAGGCCCTGAACGCCGTCGTCGCCGCGCCCACCGCGCTCATGCCGGTCGCCTTCGTCGTCGGCGGCGTCATCCTGGCCGTCCTCGGCCTGATCGTCCTCGTCCTCGCGCTCAAGCCCGGGCGCCTCTCGCGCCACGAGATGTCGTGGGGGGAGCGGGCCGTCGTCGTCGACAACGGCGTCGTGGCATCCGCCCTCGCCCAGCACCTCAGCAACGAGTCCGGCATCGCCCGCGAGGACATCGTCGTGGGCGTGGCCCACCGCGCCGTCGACGTGACGGTGCGGCCCCCGGTCGGCATCCCCGTCGACGAGGCGCAGCTGCGCCGCATCGTCGAGGAGGAAGTCACCTTGTACAAGCTCTCGCCCGCCGTGCGCACGCACCTGCGCGTGCACCGTCCCGACACCAAGGAGTCCTGATGAACGCGACGCGACGCGGTCTGAACCGCTTCCTGCTCTTCCTGGTCGCCGTGGTGCTGCTGGGGCTGGGTGCTCTCGCTCTCGCGGTGGGACTGCTCCCGGGCGGTCCCGACACGTGGACCTCCGTCATGGGCGGATTCCAGGGCTGGCTCGAGTCGCTGGGTCGTGAGTCCGCCGGCTGGGGCGCCGTCGCCGCCATTGTGGTGCTGGCGATCATCCTCATCCTCATCGCCTCGGCCGCCGTGCGCGGTCGTCGCCAGGCCCCGCTGCAGTCCACCGGCAGCGCGACCGACGAGGGACGCATCACCGTCACCGACGGCTTCGCTTCGGAGGCGCTCAAGAACGCGCTGGGCGAGCGCGACGAGATCCTCTCGTCCCGCATCACGGCCGGCGAGGTCGCCAAGCAGTCCGTCCTGCACGTGGCTGTCACCCCGCGTCAGAACACGTCGCCGCGTGAGGTCGCCGAGCACGTCGACACGCTGGTCACGAACCTGGCCGCGCTCACGGGCCAGAACCTGCGCGCCTACATCTCCATCCACTCGGGTCTGCGCGCGAAGCTCGCGCGCGACAACACCCGCGTTCACTGACACCCACGAGGAGACGTGATGTCCACCATCGATGCGACCATCGACCCGCCCGACCTCGACGCCGCCGCGACCCTCGCGGCCACCGCCGCCGGTTCCGTCCCGGGCGTCCACGCCCTCGGCAGCCTGCTGGGACGCGCGTCGGACGCCGTCCGTGAGCGCGTGGGACTGGCCAGCACCGCGCCCGGCGTGAAGATCGACACCGACCGCGCCGACGCGGTGACGGCGACCATCTCGCTGGTCGTCGACTACCCGCACAAGCTCCACGAGGTGTCGGACGCCGTGCGCACCGCGGTGAAGACGGCTCTCGAACCGCTCGGCCGCGGCACGATCGATGTCGACGTCGTCGTCACCGGCGTCTTCGGTCCCTTCGACCGTGACGTGGTCGACGAGGCGGAACGGAAGGCGGATGCCGTCGCCGCCCGCGCCTCGGAGCTGGCCGATGACGCGAAGGCCAAGGCGAAGGACGTCGCCGACCGCGCCTCCCTTATCGCCGACGACGCGAAGGCCCGGGCGTCGGAGGCGGCCGATGACGTGCGTGCGCGGTCGAAGGATGTCGCCGCGCGGGCGTCCGACACCGTCGACGCCGCCGTGGCGAAGACGAAGGACGTCGCCGCGGGCGCCGCAGCCGCCGTGGACGAGACCGTCCGCCAGGCGCGCGAGCGGGTCGTCGCCGCGGACGCCGAGTCGGACATCGACGCCGCCGATCGCGTCACCGAGGGTCTCGAGCCCGAGCGCCGCGATGTGCCCGCCGAGGCTCGCGAGGATGACCGCGGGGACGTCAGCGACGTGGTCGCCGAGGCGCTCGAGGACGCCGCGATCGACATCGCCATCGCCGCCGACGAGGTGCGCGCCGACGACGAGACCCCGGCCACGGACAGCGTGCAGTCGGTCGTGGAGGACGAGCGCCCCCGCGCCTGACCGCTGCGAAGGAAGAACCACAGGCCCCGCTTCGGCGGGGCCTTCGGTTCGCCCGCCGGGGGCGTGCACAACTCCTGAAGTTCGCGGCCGCGGCGGGGGCGTGGGGCCGGGAATCCGCGGGTCGGTGCGGCCGGGGCCCCCGATCTTCCGGAGTTGTGCACGGCGGCCCGGCGGGCGCGGGGTTGTGCACGCGAGCGGGGCGGGCACCGACCCGGCACCCGCCCCGCCCGGCACCCCCCGGCCCGGCAGCCCGACCTACTGCGCCGTCGCGTTGTCGAACGCGCGCTGAGCGGCCTGCTGCGCGTCGGCGAGGGCCTGCTCGGTCGTCTTGTCGCCGAGGAGCACCGCGGTGATGGCGTTGTTCAGCTCGTTCTGGATGTCCTGGCCCGCGGGAGACGAACCGAACGACCGGCCGGACGAGACCACGTCGTAGTAGGTCGAGATGACCTGGTCGAATCCGGCATCACCGGTCGGAACCACGAACTGATCGCGGATCATCTCGTCGGCCTCGGGTGACCCGGTGAACAGACCCGTGTTGAGCCCGCCCTTGCTCTCGATGGTCGACGCGCGGGCCGAACCCGCGGCCATCCACGCGTCGGTCGAGGTGAGGTCGGTCATCCAGGCGCAGGCCGCGGCAGGGTTCTTCGCGCCGGCGGGGATCACGAACGCGGTGCCCGAGGCGAGCGAGAAGGGCTGGCCCTCGGCATCCCGGAACGGAACCGCCTGCAGAGAGATCTGATCGCGGTAGGCGCCCAGCACGTTCGGGTACCACTGGTTCGCGATCTGCGCGCCGACCTGGTTCTTCACGAACTGGTTGGCGTCGCCGAAGGTGTCGAACGAGTCGGTGAAGCTCTTCACCGCGGCGTAGCCCCCCTGGGCGTCAGTTATGCGCTTCAGCGCGTCGATGCCCGCAGCGTTCGAGGGGTCGTCGAGGGTGGGCGTGCCGGTGTCGTTGATGAGCTGGCCGCCCATCCCGAGCACCCACAGGCCGCCCTGACCGGTGGCGACGGGGTCGAAGCCCAGGCGCGTCGGGTTCGACCCCGAGGCCTGGTAGATCTTGCCGACCGCGGCGAGCAGACCGTCCATCTTCGAAGTGTCGAGCTCCTCGGGAGTGACCCCGGCTTCGTTCAGCACGTTCATGTTCAGCAGGATCGCGGGCGGCTGGTAGAACTGCGACACCGCGTAGACGGCATCCTGATACGTGACGTCGTCGACGACGTTCTGGTACCACCGCTCCGTCGGATTCACGCCCTTCGCCTCGAAGCATGCGTCGAGCGGCATGAGCAGTCCCTGAGCGGCATACGTCGTGACGTACCGGCGATCCATCTGCACGACGTCGGGCACGTCACCGCTCGCGATGCGGGTGGTGAACTTCTGGGCGTCGAAGGCCGTGGCATCCAGGGTCACCTCCACCCCGTCGAGCTGGCCGGCCGCGTAGTCGAGGCGGGACTGACCCACGTCGTCGGCGTTCTCGAACCCCCACGCCGCCAGGGTTCCGCTCGGGGTCGCCCCGAAGTCGATGTCGGCGGCGGGATTCTCGCCGCCCCCGCTGCACGAGGTGAGAAGGGCGAGGGATGCCACGCCGGCGGCGACGCCGACGAGAGTGCGATTGCGCATGAGGGGTCCTTTCGTGGACGGGGGGATGGTCAGCCTTTTCGGCCCTGGGTGGCGACGCCCTCGACGAAGTACCGCTGGCCGAAGGCGAAGATGATGAGCATCGGAAGGGTCACGAGCAGCGACGCGACCATCACGTACTGGTAGTCGCCCTGTCCTCCCGCGCTGGGGCTGTACTTCGTCATGGCGTAGGCGATGCCGAGCGGGGCCGTGAAGTCCTCGACGCTGCCGGCGTTGAGGTAGATGAGCGCTGCCTGCAGGTTGTTCCAGCTCGCCTGGAACTCGAACAGGAACACGATGATGAACGAGGGGATCGACAGCGGCATCGCGATGCGCCAGAACAGGCCCCACGCGCTGCAGCCGTCGAGTCGCGCCGCTTCGAACAGCTCCCGCGGGACGCCGAGGAAGAACTGCCGCTGAAGGAAGATGTAGAAGGCCGAGCCGAAGAGGTTCATGCCCCACAGCGGCACCCAGGTGCCGAGCAGTCCCGTCTCTTTCCAGATCAAGTAGATCGGGATCATCGTGACCGCGCCCGGCAGCATCATCGTCGCGAGCACCAGGCCGAACAGCAGGCCCCGACCCGGAAAGCGGAAGTACGCGAAGCCGAAGGCGACGATCGAGCTCATGACCGCGACGGTGGTGGCCGCGAGCAGGGCGATCGCGATGCTGTTGAACATCCAGCTCAGCAGGGGCAGCTGGTTCCATACTTCGGCGTAGTTGCCGGGGCTGAAGGTCTTCGGGATCAGCGCATTGTCGAACACCTCGCCGCGCGGTTTCAGGCTCGCCGCGAGCAGCCACGCGAAGGGGTAGAGGAACAGCAGCGCGAACAGCACCAGCACAGCGGCGAGGACGACGCGGCCGGCCAGGGTCTTCGGTTGGCGCAGCGCCCGCCGCCAGCGGCTGCGCGGGGGGACGACCAGCTCGGGTCGGGCCTGAGCGACTCCCGGGGTCTGCAGGGTGTTGGCCATCATCGGTCCCCCTCGTAGTAGACGAACCGATTGCCCAGGCGCACCTGCGCGAGCGTGATGAGCAGGATGATGACGAACAACAGCCACGCCATCGCCGCCGCGAAGCCGAAGTTGAACTGCCGGAACGCCTGCTGGAACAGGTAGATGGCGTAGAAAAGGGAGGCCTCGGGGGAGGCGTTGCTCTGGTCGCGCCAGAACAGCAGGTACGCCTGGTCGAACACCTGGAACGCCGCGATCGTCAGGACGATGACGTTGAAGAACATCGCCCCCGAGATCATCGGCAGCGTGATCGAGAAGAAGCGGCGGACCGGCCCCGCGCCGTCGATCTGTGCCACCTCGTAGAGGTCGACGGGCACGTTCTTGACGGCCGCGAGGAAGATGACCATCGTTCCGCTGACGGTCCAGAGCGCCATGATGACGATGCTCGGCTTCACCCAGGCCGGGTCGACGAGCCACTGCGGCCCCTGGATGCCGACCGCGCCGAGCGCCTGGTTGATCGCCCCCGAGTTGCCGTTGAGCAGCAGGAAGAACACCGCGGCGGTGGCGACGGCGGGGGTCATCTTCGGAAGGTAGTAGAGGGTGCGGAAGATCCCGGCCCCGCGGCCCACGCGGCTGAGTAGCAGCGCCAGGAACAGGGCGAAGGCGATCTCGAGTGGAACCGCCATCACCGCGTAGAACAGCGTGTTGCCGAGCGAGACGGCGACCCGCGGATCTTCGAACAGCTGGGCGTAGTTGTTCGTGCCGACCGGTCGCGCGGCGCCCGTGGCCAGGTTGTAGCTCGAGAACGAGATGACGAGGCTGTAGATCATGGCCCCGGCCGTGAAGATCAGGAACCCGAGGATCCAGGGCGAGATGAAGAGGTAGCCGGCGAGGGCTTCGCGGCGGTTGTACTTCACCTTCTGCCGCGGGGCGCGGCGCTTCGAGCCGGGTGGATCGGTGGTGTCGTCGTCTCGGGGTCGGGCGGGGGAGAGCGTCACCGGAAGAACCGGTCGGGGGCGGTGGTCTCGATGCTCATGGGGGTCTCCTCTCGCACGCGCCCTCGTCGTCGAGAAGCGCTTCGCCAGGGTCGAGAAGTGCCGAGAAGAGGTCCAGGGCGTTGCCAAGCGCGGGAGAACGTGGGATAAGCGGCGTTCCCCCGGCGCGAGATCACACGATCCGCCCGAGATCGCATGGTTTGGGCGGATCGGATCCTGTGACGTCGAACCGATCGTGTGGTCTCGGCCCGGCACGGGTGCCGGGATCAGCGCGCGTCGAGCGCGCGGAGGTACCGCTTCGTCATCCAGGACTGCACCCGCCAGCCGACGGGGGCACCGAGACGCGTGAACCAGCGTCCGGGCGACGAGAACGCGGCGATGTCGAACACCACCTCACCCGATGGTGCGAGCGTCAGGGTGAACCGCTCCTCACCCCGCTCGGGGTGACCGGGCAGCGTGCCGTAGGCGAACCCCGCGAGGGTCTCGGTCCGCTCGGCCCACACAACCAGACACGGAATACGAAAGCTCAGGATGCCGACACCCAGGCGCATCGTCACGTGCGTGCCCTGGCGCATCGGGGTGTCGGACAGCTCGACCCGAGCACCGGCGCGGCGCTGCGCGTCTCCCGCGAGGAGGGCGTCGGCGGCTCGCGCGAAAGCCGCGGGGCCGTGGCCGATCACGCGCCGTTCGCGCACGTGGTGGTAGCCCGGGGGCATCTCGCCCGCGGTCGCGCCGACCTCGTCGTAGGTCAGCTCGTCCATGCGCTCAGCCTAGGCGCCGTCTCTCGATCGCCGCGGGCCTTGCGCGCACCAGCTCTTCGCCTCCTTCGGGTGAAACCGGCGCGGCACCTTCACATGCGCACCGCGGGCGGTGCGAGGATGGCGCGATGATCGACTTCCGCGAAGCTCGTCCCGACGACATCGACGCGATGGTCGAGGTGCAGAACGCCATCCACCGCGCGGGCCTGCGATCGTGGCCGGTCGACGCCGCCTTCGTCGAGGAGCGCTACTTCGACGCCGAGCACTCCGTCGCGTGCACCGTCGCCGTGCGAGACGGCGTGGTCGTCGGCTTTCAGTCGCTCAAGCGGGCGTGGCCCGGCAACCCCTATGGGGTCGAAGAGGGCTGGGGCATCATCGGCACCCACATTCACCCCGATCTCGGGCGCAGCGGCATCGGGCGCAGCCTGTTCGCGCGTACGGTCGACGCGGCGCATGGCGCGGGGCTGAAGCACATCGATGCCACGATCGGCGCCGACAGCGAGCCCGCCCTGGCCTACTACCGGGCGATGGGCTTCGTCCCCTACCGGGAGACAGACGGGGCGATCCCGCACCGCTACGACCTCTGACGCACGCCTACGCTGAGGGCATGGTCTCGACACTCCCCGGTCCGCTCGCGTGATCGACGTCGCCGAGCACCTCGCCGCGATCCTCGAGGCGGTGGTGCCGCTCGAGCCCGAGCAGCGCGACATCGCCGCCGCGCGGGGCCGCGTGCTGCGGGCCGCGGTGCACGCCGCGGTCGATGTGCCGGGGTTCGACTGCTCCGCGATGGACGGCTTCGCCGTGCACGCCGACGACATCGACGACGTGCCGACGACCCTTCGCGTGGTCGCCGACCTCCCGGCGGGCACCGACCTCGACCCGCCGATCGCGGCCGGCGAGGCGGTACGCATCATGACGGGAGCGCCCCTTCCTACCCAGGCGAGCGCCGTGGTGCCGTTCGAAGAGACCGCCGACGGGCTCGACGGCGGCCTCGGCCCGGTGACAGTGCTCACGGCACCCCGCGGCCGCGGCGCGCATATCCGTTCCCGCGGGTCCGACGTGCGGGCCGGATCGCTCGTCGTCGCCGCCGGCGTGCGGCTGACCGCGGGGCGGGTCGGTGCGATCGCGGCATCCGGGATCGGAACCGTCTCGGTCGCGCGCGCCGCGCGGGTGGCGATCGTGTCGACGGGGTCCGAGCTGCGACCCGCCGGAACGCCGCTGCGGCGCGGGCAGATCCCCGAGTCGAACAGCGTGCTGCTCGCCGGGCTCGCCGAAGAGGCGGGGGCCCAGGTCGTGCTGCGCACGAGCGTCGACGACAGCGGAGACGGTCCGCGACGCGCGATCGCCTCCGCCGAGGCCGCCGGTGCCGATGTCGTCGTGTTCTCGGGCGGGGTCAGCGCGGGGGCTTACGAGGTCGTGAAGAACACCCTCGGCGATCTCATGCGGTTCGAACGCGTGCGCATGCAGCCGGGCAAGCCGCAGGGCTTCGGGCGCACCCCCGCGGGCACCCTGCTGTTCGGACTCCCCGGCAACCCCGTAAGCGCGGCGGTGTCGTTCGAGCTCTTCGTGCGTCCGGCGCTTCGCGCGCTCGAGGGCGATCACGAGCCCGGCCGCGCCCGAGCCGTCGTGCCGTTCGCCACCGAGTGGCGCGCGCGGCCCGAGCGTGCGCAGTACGTTCCCGTGCGCATCGAGACGACGGACCCCGCGCATCCGGTGGCCGAGCCGGTCGAGCGTGGAACGCGCGGCTTCGGCGACGCGAACGGCCTCGCGGTGATCCCCCCGAGCACGCGGGTGACCGCCGCGGGCGACGAGGTCGAGGTGCTGCTGTGGTGAGCGTCGATGCCATCCTGCTCGCCGGCGGACGCGCCTCGCGGGTCGACGGGGCGGCGAAGCCCCTGTTCGAGGTGAACGGCACGACGCCGCTGCACGCGGCGGTCGCCGCCGTGCGCTCTCGTGGCGCACAGCGGATCGTCGTGGCTGCACCCGTGCTCGACGACGACCTCGACGTCGAGTGGGTGCGCGAAGACCCGCCCTTCGGCGGACCGGTCGCGGCGATCGTCGCCGCCCTGACCCGCGTGGAGGCCGACGAGGTCTTCGTGCTCGCGTGCGATCTGCCGACCGTTCGAGCCGCGGTCGACCTGCTGCCCGACGAGCTGACCCCGGATGCCGACGGTGCCTGCCTCGACGACGGGCGTCGGCAGTGGCTGATCGGTCGATACCGGACCGCGGCGCTGCGGGAAGCGGCATCCGGTCTCCCCGAGAAGGGACGCGACGCCTCGATGCGCGCACTGCTGGGCGGGCTGCGGGTCAGGGCGATCGATGCGGACGCGGCTCTGACACGCGACATCGACACGTGGGACGATCTCCGGGTAGCCCGAGGAGGAACCATGACCGATTCCCGTACCCTGCCGCCCGAGGCGCTGAACGACTGGAGTGCGGCTCTGGCCGAGCGCTTCAGCCTGGCCGAGCGCGACATCCCCATCTCGCTGATCCTCGATCTGGCGCGCGACGTCGCGAACGGGGTGGCCCGACCGGCGGCGCCGCTCAGCGCGTTCGTCGCAGGGCTGGTCGCCGGTCGCGCCGGTGGTTCACCCGCCGACACCGAGGCCGCCGTCGCGGCCGTGGTCGAGCTGGCCCGCGGGTGGGAGCACCGCTGAGCGGACTCCGCCCGTGCAGCCCGCCGGGTCACCGGCGTCGAGGCGGACGCGGTCGACGGTGCGGGCCCGGGAGCCGGACAAGTCAGCGTCCGCGGACGCCGAGGGGCCCGTTCGAGTCGCCGTCGATGTGGAAGCCGCCCGAGGTCGCGTCTATGGAGAGGCGGTAGGCGGCTGCGGCCGCCGAGTCCGTGGAGACGCCGATGCGCCCGTCGATGGGGCCTGACGAAGGGGCGCAGTCGGCGGACGCGGCCGACACCACACAGTTCCATTCGGGCGGCGTCGACACGAGGGTGGCGCCCTCGAGGGCGATCACGATCCGATCCGCGCGCCAGCTCTCCGCGTCGACGCGGAAGGACACGTCGAGAGACCGATCGTCTTCGGCGACCACCTGGAAGTCGGCGTGCGGTTGCTCCGGTGAGATCGCGATGCTCAGAAGAACCACCCCGCCGGCGATCGCGGCGGTGGCAGCCGCGATCGCGGCAATTCTTAGACGTCGACGCCCCAGGCGACGCCGGTTCCCACGCCGATCGAGACCGCGACCGCGGCGGCGACGCCAACTGGCTCCACACCCGCCGCGACCACGGGCCGACGCTCCGCCGACGCCAGCACGACCCTGGCCTACACGGGTGGCCAGGTAACGTTCCCCTTCGTCCCGCTGGGGATCGCCCTGATCGCCGCGGGAGTCGTGGCGCTCTTCCTCATCCGCCGTCGCCGACAGTCCGCGGACGACCGTCGCTGATGACTCGGGCCGAGCTCACTCCGCGTGAGCTCGGCCCGCGTTCGCCCGAGGTACGGATGGGCTCTCCCGCACAGTGCGGCGCATCAGGAAACCCGGTCCGCATCTCGGCCATCGAGGATGTCGACGGCAAGACCGCCTGACGCGACCGACAGGCGTGAGTCGTTGGTCCAGAGGGCGCTGCACCCGGCCTGCCGGGCGATCGCGAGGTGCAGGGCGTCGGCCGTCTGCAGCCCGCGGTAGCGAGCACGCAGCAGCGCGGCGTCGAGGAACGCGTCGGGCTCCGCCGGGAGCAGCTCGAAGGCGTCGAAAGCGCTCCACATGGTCAGCTGCGCCTCGGCATCGGTGGCCCGCATCGGCTTCACCAACGCCTCCATCATGACCAGGGGGCTTGTCGCGAGCGGCTCGTCGGCACGCGCGAGGGCGGTACGCGTGCAGTCACCGATCTCGTCGTCGCGCTCGATAGCGTAGATCACCAGGCAACTGTCGACGTAGATCACGCCCCGGCGGCCCGGTTCTCGGCGATGATCGCCTCGATCTCTTCGACCGGACGTGCTCGCTCGGGTGTCAGGGGATGCTCCTCGAGCCACCGCGCGAAAGCGTTGCCTGCGCGCCCGGGCACGTAATCGATCGGCACGATCTTGGCGACCGGGACACCTCGTCGAGCGATCGTCACCTCGGCGCCCGACTCGACGTCGGCGATCAGCTTCGAGAGGCTGTTCCGCGCCTCCAGGACGTTGTACATCATGCGTGCACCCTAGCCAGGAATATGGCTAGGTTCCACCCTCACGGCCCCACATACTCCCCGCGCGGTCGCAGCCGCATCGCCGGCTCGGCGTACTCCGCGGCGATGTGCGCGATCCACCCCGCGATCCGCCCCAGCACGAAGATCGTGCTCGCCGCGTCCTCGGGGAGTCGGGCTCCGGATGCCAAGGCCGCCAGCGCGAGGTCCACGTTGGGCCGCAACCCCGCGCGGTGGGCGACGACGTCGGAGAGCCGCCGCACGGCATCCATCGTCCGATCCCCGTCGGGCAAAGCGGCCAGGAGCGGGAACAGCGCCGCGGCCCGGTCATCGCCCCCCGTGTAGAGCGGATGACCGAAGCCCGGGATGCCGTTGCCCTCCTGCAGCGCGTCGGTCAGCGCCCGCTCGGGTTCCTGCCCGCGTCGCACGCGTGTGAGCAGACGTGCCGTGCGGGTGGCCGCGGAGATGTGCAGCGGGGAGTCGGCCGCGCCGAGGGCGGCGCTCACGGCGGCATATCCGTCGGCACGGGCCGACGCCGCAACGCGCGCGGCGAAGGTCGACACGGCCAGGTCGTGGTCGATCAGCAGGACGAGGGCGGCGTTGACGGCGGTGATCGTCGCGAGGGCCGCTGACGGGTCCCACGCGCTGACCAGCGACCGTGCGACATCGACGTGCGGGTGCCCGCCGAGGGCGACCGGCAGGCCGGTGAGGAGTGTCCACCCGATGCGGTGGGCGGACGCGGTCGAGGCGTCGTAGCGGACTGGATCATCGGCGGCGAACCCGGTCAGGGCGGCGCGCAGTCGATCCATCGGCCCCGCGTGCAGGGGCAGCGCCTCGACCATCGCGCGGGCGCAGCCGATCGCGGGATCGGGGGCGTCGACCCGCTCCGCTGCCCAGAGCCAGGCGACGATCTGCGCGAAGGGCTGGTGCATCAGGTCGCGGGCACGCCGCCCCCGGTAGAGCAGCTCGTCGTCTTCGATGTCAGCAACGTCGGTCTGCACGACCCCGAGGGGCATGCCCGTCGTGGGGTGAGCGGGCGTCCGCACGGTCGAGCGGCGGCGACCGGCGGCGAAGGCCTCGACCTCGAGCGCATCGAAGGTCGAGCCGCGGGCATCGCGCTCGCGGCGGAGGAGCCCTCTCGACACGTAGGCGTACACGGTCTCGGGTTTGACGCCGAGGCGAGCGGCCACCTGAGCGGCGGAGAGGCGGGGGAGGGGCGCGGTCATCTTGATCCGATCAACGTTGACGCTGTGTTCGTCATGTTCGCACACTGAGCGCATGAGCGATCTGATCGATGTGCCCCGCGGCCTGAACGGCGTCGTCGCGGCCGAGACGACCATCAGCGACGTTGACGGCGACGCCGGCGTCTACCACTACCGCGGCTTTTCGGCGGTGGATCTGGCGCGCACGCGGTCGTTCGAAGACGTCTGGCACCTGCTGGTGGTGGGGAAGATTCCGGATGCCACGACCCGAGCCGCCTTCTCCGCCCGCGTCGCGGCGGCCCAGGCCGATCCCGCCCTGCCCGAGCTGATCGCTGCGGTCACGGCCCGCACCGATCAGCCGTTGGCGGCGTTGCGCGCCGTGTGGACGCTCGTGGCGTCCGCTCGCTCTTCGGCGCCGTTGTACGACCTCGCTCCCGACGCGCGGCTCGACGAGGCGATCGCCTGCGCCGCCCTGGCCCCGCTCGCCCTCGCGCCCGGAGCCCCGAGCGGGCGAGGCGTCGTGGCCGACTACCTCGAGCGGGTGACGGGCCGCGAGCCCGACGCGGAACACGAGCGCGCGCTGTCGGCCTACCTCATCGCGGCGATGGACCACGGCTTCAATGCCTCGACCTTCACGGCCCGGGTCATCGCGTCGACGGGGGCTGACCTGGCATCCTGTCTCTCCGGCGCGCTCGGCGCGCTGTCGGGACCCCTGCACGGCGGGGCTCCGGCCCGCGCTCTCGACAGCCTCGACCGCGCGGGCGGCGACCCGGCCGCCTGGATCGCGGGGGAGCTCGAGGCGGGGCACCGGCTCATGGGCTTCGGGCACGCTGTGTACCGCACCGCGGACCCCCGGTCCGAGTTGTTGCGCGAAGTCGCGCTCGGCCTCGGCGGTGACCGCGTCGCCCAGGCGCTCGCCTTCCAGCACGAAGCGGAGCGGCAGCTCGCGGAGCGCCGGCCCGAGCGGCCGTTGCACGCGAACGTCGAGTTCTACGCGGCCGTGGTGATGGAGCAGTGCGGCATCCCGCGCGCGATGTTCACCCCCACCTTCGCCCTGGCCCGCACCATCGGCTGGACCGCGCACGTGCTCGAGCAGGCGCGGGATCCGAAGATCATCCGGCCGGCGGCGCGTTACGTGGGGCGGCCGTTCGCGGGCTGAGCGGTCAGCCCAGCAGCTCGAGGCCGCTGAACAGCCCGATCGTCACCGACAGCAGTCCCGCGGCGACCCCCGCGATGAACCCCGCGGCGGCGAGCTCGCGCGCCATGCGCGCATTCAGACTCACGATGCCGCAGACGAACGACACCAGCGCCAGCACCCACATGCCGATCTGGATGACCGGCAGGTTCTCGATCTCGGCGATCGTGCTCGCCGTAGCGATGAAGAGGTACCAGGCGATGACGACGACGCCGGTGACGATCGCGACGACCGAGGCCACGCGCAGGTCGCCTTTGGGCGTCGGAGGTGCCGGCGGTTCCTCACGCGGAGGGATGTCGACGGCCGGTTCCAGCGAATCGGGGAGGTCGTCGTCTGCCATGCCCCGATCCTCCCAGGTCGCGGGGGCAATCGGGGAGGTCTTGACGGGCCGCGCACCCAGCGACGGCGCATAGGCTCGACGGGATGAGAATTGTCGGAGTCGACCTGGCCGCGGGTGCCCCCGGCACCGCCCTCGCCGAGATGGTCTGGTCCGACGGCGCGGCCCGGCTCACGCGGTTGGAGATCGGGATCCAGGATGCCGACATCGTGGCATCCGTCTCCTCCGGCGATGCGTGGCTCGGCGTCGACTGCCCCCTCGGTTGGCCGGACGCCTTCGTCGACTTCGTGCAGGCGCATCACGCCGACGGGGACCCGCTGCTCGGACCGGTGGACGGCGGTGCGGACTGGCGTCGCTCGCTCGTCTACCGCCACACCGACCACGTCGTGCGCGAGCGCATCGGCCGCTGGCCGCTGAGCGTTTCGACCGACCGGCTGGGGGTCACGGCGCTGCGCGGTGCGGGACTGCTGCGGCGGCTCGCCGAGGTCGGATTCCCCGTCGACCGCGCGGCCGAGGGCCGCCTCTTCGAGGTCTACCCCGGCGGATCGCTGCGCCTGTGGGGCTTCGACACGAGCGGATACCGAGTGGATGCCACCCGCCGGGCCGTTCTGCTCGACGCGCTGACCCGGCGCGCGCCGTGGCTCGACCTCGGCGGGTTCGGCTCTCTCGCGATCTCGAAGGCCGACGCGTTCGACGCCGTCATCGCCGCTCTGGCCACGCGCGCCGGAGCTCTCGGGTCGTTCGAGCGTCCGGCATCCGGAATGCTCTCCGTCGCCCGGCGGGAGGGGTGGGTCGTGCTGCCGGACGGACCGTTCGAGGGACTTGCGGCGACCTAGGCTGGCGGCATGTGGGGCGATCGCGGGGCGAAGGCGGCCGAGAAGCGCGTGCAGCGTTTTCTTGAGGATTACGACGCGCAGTGGCGGCGGGCGGCGCCCGCGTTCGAGGACCGCGCCACGAGGCGCGATGCGTTCGCCGAATGGCGGGATCTCACGATTCCCCTGACGCGAGATCACGTCGCCGGAGACCGCGTTCGCCTGGACTCGTCTTTCGGGACGCCGCCGCAGTACGGGGTGGCCGTCGAACGGATCGTGCGTTCGGAGGTCGAGGGCGACCGCGCGTTCGTGCTGACCGAGATGATCGAATCGCAGACGCGTAAGAAGCACGAAGACGTTCTCGAGCGCGACGGGCGCGGGTGGAAGATCAGCTCGATCGAGCAGCACTTCGACGATCCGCGGACCCCGTTCTCGGGTGCGGAGCAGGCTCGCGCCCTCGCCGCCGACGCGACGCCGGACGCTCGCCTCGACGACCTGCCCGACGAGCAGCGCGGCCTCGACGAGGTCCGCAACTTCACCGAGCGCACGGTCGTCCACCGGCGCAGCGAGGAATCATCGGAGGTGCGCATCTCGCCGGTGGGAACGCTCGTCACCTCATCGGGCGTGCTCGCGGTGCTCGACTTCGGCTACGACAACGACGACGCGCGCCCCCTCGCCCGCAGCGTGGCCCCGGGGTCGTACCCCGTCGAGCGGATGACCGGCTTCGGTCGCAACGCCGTCCTGCGGGTGCGCTTCAGCGAACGGATGCCGGTGACCTGGCATCCCGCCGATCTGCCGTCCGGCCCGGGGCACTTCTTCGGCGTCGACGCCGGCTCCGCCTGCATCGTCGACCTGCCCGCGTACGCGACGATGAGCCGCCGGGCCAAGGCAGCGGCGTTCACCGAGTACATGCACGCGCCGTCGCCGAGCGTGCAGGAGCTCGCGCTCGGTTCCCACGACGTGGGGATCGTCGCGGAATCCGGGTACGGCGACGGCCAGTACCCGGTGTACTGGGGACTCGATGAGACGGGCGCGGTCGCCCAGCTGGTCGTCGACTTCCTGGTGCTCGTCACCGCGGATCACGAGGGGAACTGGCGGCACCTCTGACCTGTGGGCCGTGATCCTGCGGGTGGCCGCTCTTCGCGGCCGCCAGCGTGTGGTCCTCGGGGCCGGGCGAAGCGAGGGTGCCGGCACTGATGGCGTCATCGCAGAGCCCCTGAGGATTCTTGCTGATCAGTAGTCTGCGCGCCGACTCATGTCGTCGGGCAGCCGGAAGCACGGCGAGAACGAGAAGATTTCGATGCGGGAGCGATCAACGCTGAGGGTGAGCGAGTAAGACGAGCCTGCGGGACCCACGACGAGCGCGGAGGGCGCGCCGTCGTGTGTCTTGTCGGCCAGCGGTGCGAATGGCGGCCTGTCAGCGAATCCTGCCACCACCTCGTCCACGACCTTCTTGTCGTCCACCGGGCTAGAAAGCGTCATGTGCACTTTCCCCGTTCAATACTCCGCGAACGAGCTCATGTCATCGGGCAGCCGAAAGCACGGCGAGAAGGACAAGATCTCGATACGGGAGCGATCAACGCTGAGCGTGAGCAAGTAAGACGAGCCTGCGGGCCCCACGACGACCGCGGAGGGGGCGCCGTCGTATGTTGTGTCTGCCAGCGCCGAGAATGGCGGCCGATCAGCGAATCCTGCCACCACCTCGTCCACGATCTTCTTGTCGTCGACCGGGCTGGAAAGAGTCAGGTAGTTGTGCCCGGTCCATTGATAGATTCCGTCAGTGCCGCAGCTGAAGAGGATGCCCTTGTCGAGTTGCTCTGTCGAGGCCACGCTGCTCGCCGGGATGTAGCTCGCTAGCTCGTTCTCCATTGACTGTGCGGCCGCCTTCGCGCCGTACACGTCCAGGGTCTCGTCCACCGCGGCCCCGCTCGTCGCTGTCGCGCACCCGCTGAGCGCACCGGTAAGGACCAGAGCCAAGATCAGGGGGCTGAGTCCTCGTCTCACTGCATCACCTTTCGAAGCGCGTCTTCCGAGGTCTTCTGGCTGGGGCCTCAATCCCAGAGTCCGCGAACACCCTCGTCGGCGGCCCGCAGCTTACTTCCCGCGTCCGCAGCCCCCTCGCGTGCATGATCGAGTGACGCGCGCAGCTCGCGCATCGAACGGGACCACTCCGATTGAGCGACGCGATAGGCATCGCGCGCTTCTCCGGACCAGGCCGACTGGAGCGTCTTCACTGATGCATCGAGGCGGCTCAACTCGCCGTCTATGGCCGAGATGCTCGCGTTGATCTCGTCGAGAAACGAGCGGTGCCTCGCGGGGTCGAGCTTGATCTGCATGTGCACTCTCCCCGCTCAGTAATCTGCGCGCCGGCTCATGTCATCGGGCAGCCGGAAGCACGGCGAGAAGGAGAAGATCTCGATGCGGGAGCGATCGACGCTGAGGGTGAGCGAGTAGGACGAGCCAGCGGGACCCACCACCCGCGCGCGAGGTGCACCGTCTCGCGTCATCTCGACTTGCGCCGCGAACGTCGGTTTGCTCGCGAAGGTCTGCGCGATCTCGTCCACCGTCTCCTGAACATCGATCGGACCGGAGAGAGTCAAATAGTTGTGTCCCGTCCATTGGTACACGCCGTCGGGGCCGCAGCTCAGCAGGATACCTTTGTCAAGCTGCTCCGCTGATGACACACTGCCGGCAGGTACATAGCCGGCCAACTCGTTCTCCATCGATTGCGCAACCGCCTTAGCGCCGTACACGTCCAAGGTCTCGTCCACCGTGCCCCCACTTGTCGTCGTCGAGCAGCCGCTGAGCGCACCTGTGATGGCCAGGCCGAAGATCAGGGGCCCAAGTCCTCGTCTCATTGGATCACCTCTCGGAGAATGTCTTCCAGGGCCTTCTGGTTTTCCGACTGGTCGCTCGCGATCAGGTTGTGATTCTCCGCTGGTGAAACGGAGCCACGGAACGTCGGCTGTTCTGCGCCCATTCCGTACACCTGAGGGACCGACGGGTCCCCGATAGGCAACGCGAAGTCCCCGTCTCTCGCGTAGACATGGGAGCCGAAAGCGGCATTCGTGTTCGGATTCTGCCCATCCCACACCACCCCCAGCTGCTGAGCCATGCTCAGTGCGTCCGTGTAGCCCCAATGATCGTAAGAAGTGCCGGGAGCGGGCGCCCACCCCGGTGGCATTCCGGCGCCGGCCAGCGAGTGCACCTGATCATAATGAACACCGTCCGCTTCGGAGCCGGTGATCGGAACGAGCCCCCACGAGTGACCCATGCCGACCTGTTCAACCCCAGAGAGTCGCGCGTCTGAGACTCTCATCTCTTGCTGAAACTCGGCCAGCAGCTTGGCCTGCCCATCCGCGAGTTTCGGGTCGTTCGCCTCCAAGAATCCGGCCGCAGCGGGAGAGTCGACGAGAACTCCCGACCCCAACGGCGATGTGCCCCCCCCCGGGGAACGTGCCCTCTTTCCACACGAACGCCACGATTTTCGGATCTTGTCGATTCAGCCACCCGGCGACCGATTGCACCTGCTCCTGGTAGAAGCTGTCCATCGTGGTGAAAGTCCCCGGGACGTATGTCACAGCGGCTGATGTCGTGTCGGAGAGCTGGCCGACCATCTCGATGATGGCATCACGCTCGGGGTCGAACAGGTAGAGCTGCACCTCACCATTGACCGCGTCCACGAGGTATTGGCGCTCTCGTTCCAGTGCGGCACGGTCGTCGCTGGTGACGTCCGAGGCCTCGAGAGCGCTTTCGATGACGTCGATTCGAGCGGCCGCATTCGCTTTGTTCGCTGCCACGCGGACAGCAGGAGGGAGGCCGCCCAGCGAACCCAGTATCGCGGGGGCGGAGGACAGCAAAGCATGCTGCACGGTGGGATCTTGATCGCTCCACCACTTCGCAAGCACCTCAGGAGCGGGTTGATGATCTCTGAGCAGCGAGACCCATTCGGGGTGCAGCTTCAAGAGTTCTGCGACTCGTTCATCGTCGGGTCGCGACAAGCGCTTGAGGATCGACATCACTAGTTGGTCGGATATGGCTCGGGGAGTTTGATCCGTCAGAGCGAGCGCTGGTCCTCCGGTCAGCAAGATTCCCCAAAGTCCTTTCTCCGGAGTTGCCTCACGCGCGATCCGGAGCTGCTTGGCTGCCGCGGACGCGGCCTCTTGCACCGCCGCGCGCGCCGTCTGCAGGACCTCGGCGGCTGCGATCCGAGCGGCGTCGCCCGGGTCGACGAAGGTCGGCACGATGGACAGTCCGCCCGCACTTCTCTCCTGCTCGCGATGAGCAATCAGCGCGTTCCGCGTGGACGCCTGGCCCTCGTTCCAGAGACGGATCGCCTCGGCTGCCTGTTTCTGCGCCCAACGCAGCGTGGCCTCGTAGGCGTCACACGCTGCCGCGCTCAAAGCGAGTGCTTCACCCATCGCGGCCCAGCTGTCGGCGATAGCCGTCCGGCGGTGCTCGAACGCTTCCGCCGACGACCCCGTCCAAGAGTCCGCGGGGGAAACTCTGAAAACCGACTCGCTGAGCCGCGACGCGCTCTGGCCGGCGGCGCGCCAAGCCGTTGCCGCATCTGCGATGCCATCGGGCGAGCCCGGAATCAATGCGACGGGGTCATGCGTCGTGCCGAGTTCCGTCATCGAGGAACCCCGTCGAGATCCGCTTGTTCGTATGCGTCAGCGGACGCCAGCAATCGCTCCACAACCTCGTCGAACTCTTCCGCCCGGGTTGACCACACCGGAACGACATTCTGAGCGAAGGCTCGGGCGGCAGCCTGGAGGACCTGCTCCCCGAAGTCTGGCAGCGGCGGCCACTGCGGAGTACGTTCAGCCTGCCTCGCGCCACTCAGCTGCTTCGCCGCCGCGCGCAAGGCCGCGGGTTCCACGGAGAACATCGACATGACTACCCCCCTCGGTGACGGTATATGGGCAGTAGCCAGCGTGCCCCGCGGGAGCGGACGCGAGCGCTGATTTCACCGCGACGGCGCCCGTGAATCACCCGCGCGAGGCGGAGGAGCGCCGGCGCCTCGTCCGAACCGAGGGCCCAAAAGGTTCGCTGTCGGTGCGAACGTCGGGAGGACCGGGCGGCGCCCGATCCTCCCATCCGGCTGGTTCACAGCAGCATCCGAGTGCGCTCGTTCACCCGATCGAACACTGGCGCCCTTGCGGAACGCTGCACTCCACGTTATTTTGCAACCAAATGGTTGAACAACAGAGCGACGCCGACATCGACCGGGTCTTCCACGCCCTCGCCGACGCGACCCGGCGCGACATCGTGCGGCGCACGCTGGTCTCCGAGCAGTCGGTGACGCAGCTCGCGGCGGCGTACGCGATGTCGTTCGCCGCCGTGTCCAAGCACATCGCCGTGCTCGCCGACGCGCGGCTCATCACCAAGCGCGCGGAAGGGAGGGTGCGACTCGTGGCCGCCGACCCCTCCGCCCTGGCCCGCGTGCAGGAGCTCCTGCGCTCGTACGAAGACCTCTGGCGCGGCCGCATCGACCGGCTCGACGCGATCCTGCTCGAGGACGCCGGGGTGCCGGCATCCCTCCCTCCCTCCGAACCCACCGAGAACTGAACCGACGAAGGAGTCGTCATGCCCGTCACATCCGTCGAGAGCGACGCCGAAGCGCTCACCATGACCCTGGTCGCCGACTTTCCGGTCGGCCCCGAGCGGCTGTGGGCCGTGTTCACCGACCCGCGCCAGCTCGAGCGCTTCTGGGGTCCTCCCGGGTGGCCGGCGACCTTCGATGCCTTCGACTTCCGCGTGGGCGGGTACGCGAAGTACCACATGACCTCGCCCCAGCGGGAGCGGGCCGGCGGTTCGTGGGAGTTCACCGCGATCGACGAGCCGCGCGGCTTCGAGGTGATCGACGCCTTCGCCGACGAGGACGGCAACCCCATCGAGGGTATGCCGTCGATGCGCATGGTGTTCTCGTTCGTCGCCACCCCCGAGGGCTCGCGCCTCACCAACGTCAGTCACTTCGCATCGGCCGCGGCACTGGAGCAGGTCGTCGCGATGGGCGCCGTCGAAGGCTCGACCCTCGCGATGAACCAGCTCGACGCGGTCCTGCAGGGGCTGCGGGAGTTCGCGCAGGGCAAGGGCACGCGGCTCGAGATCCTCGACGACCAGCACGTGCGCATCACGCGGCTCATCGACGGACCGCGCGAGCTCGTCTGGCGGGCCCACGTCGACCCCGAGCTGATGCGGCGGTGGATGCTCGGGCCCGACGGATGGCGCATGACCCACCGCGAGGTCGACCGGCGCGAGGGCGGCGCGTACCGCATCGCGTGGGAGCCCGAGCCCGGCACCGAGGGCGAGGCCTTCGGCTTCGACGGCGAGATCCTGCTGCTCGACGAGCCGCGCCGCATGGTGCAAACCGAGCACATGACCGGCACCGATTACCCCTCGACGATCAACGACCTGTCGCTCTACGAGGAGGACGGGGCGACGCTGGTGACCCTGCTGATCGAGTATCCGGATGCCGAGACCCGCGACGCCGTGCTCGCCACGGGGATGGTCGAGGGGATGGAGCAGAGCTTCCGGCGGATGGAGCGGGTCGTTCTCGGGTGACCGGGGCCGCGGCGGGGTGGCGCGGCGGGCGCCACGCGCGCGGGCGGTAGCTCGCAGAATGGCACCCTTATCTCAGAATTCCGCCGAAATTCTGCGAGCTTCGCGCCGTTCTGCGAGCGGGGCGGCCCGGTTCAGGCCGCCGGAGCCGCCCGGCGCACGGCCTCGCGAATACGCTGCTCGACCTCGGCCGTCACCTCGACCACCGCGAACGACACCGGCCACATCGGCCCGTCGTCGAGTTGCGCGCTGTCGTCGAAACTGACCGTGCCGTAACGCGTCTTGAACTTCGAGGTCGGCTGGTAGAAGACGACGACCTTGCCGTCCTTCGCATACGCCGGGAAGCCGTAGTACGTCTTCGGGTTCAGGTGCGCGGCCTCTTCGAGCACGATGACATGGAGGCGCTCGGCGACCGCGCGGTCGACGCCCTCGAGCTTGTCGATCGCCTCGAGGCAGGCCTCGTTCTCTTTCTCGAGCTTCGCCGCGCCCTTCAGGCCCTTCATGGCCTTCAGCTCCTCGGCGCGCTGCTTCATCGCCGCGCGTTCTTCGTCGCTGAATCCTGCTCCGCTTGTGGCCATGGCATCCGCCTCTCTTTTCGCCTGCCGGAAGGCTAGCGCGGGCCTGGGGCCGCGCGTAGTCTCCGCGATTCGCGCAGTGTCAGTTCGGAGGGGCGGATGCCGACTGAGGGTGTGCGGATTGCTGAGGTTGTGCGGGGCGGGGGCGGGGGAGCCGCGAAGGTTCCGTGATTCGCGCAATCTCAGTTCGGCCGGGCGGATGCCGACTGAGGTTGCGCGGATCGCTGAGGTTGTGCGGCCCTCAGGCCTGCCGCAGCCCCTCCTCGAGGGCGACCCACGCGAGCATCGCGCACTTCACGCGCGCGGTGAATTTCGACACCCCCGACAGGGCAGCGGCGTCGGCGAAGGTCTCCTCGTCGAGGGGAATTTTGCCGCGGGACCGCAGCGACTCGCGGAACGACGCGATCAGGGCTTCGGCGTCGGCGCGTGGCATCCCTTCGTCTCCGCCGTCTTCCTGCAAGAGCGCCGCCAGCATCGACGCGGACGCCTGCGAGATCGAGCAGCCCGCGCCCTCCCACGTCACCGACCTGATGCGCTCGCCTTCGACCGAGACCCGCAGCGTGATCTCGTCGCCGCAGATGGGGTTGCGCTGGTGCACGGTGGCGCTGCGCGCGCCGGGGTCGGCCAGGCCGAAGCCGCGGCGGTTCTTCGCGTGGTCGAGGATGAGCTCCTGGTACAGCGACTCGAGCCCGCTCATGCGCCCGCTCCGAAGAACCCGCGCACGCCCGAGACGGCGTCGAGGAAGGTGTCGATCTCGGCCTCCGTGGTGTGAATGGCGGCACTCGCGCGCACAGACGCGGTCATGCCGAACCGGCGGTGAAGCGGCTGCGCGCAGTGGTGTCCGACGCGCACGGCGACGCCGCGCGAGTCGAGGAACTGACCCACGTCGTGTGCGTGGACACCCTCGACCTCGAAGGCTTGCAGGGCGACGCGCTCCGCGGCATCCGTGTCTCCGAGAAGACGGATGCCGTCGATCGACCGCAGCCCCTCGCGCATGCGCGTCTCGAGCGCGGCCTCGTGCGAGTGCGCGGCGTCGAGGTCGTGCGCGCCGAGCCAGCGAACCGCGGCGGCGAGGGCGACCGCCTGCGACACCGGCTGCGTGCCGGGCTCGAACCGCTGCGGCGGGGGCAGGTATTCGGCCTTGTCGAGGGTGACGGTGGTGATCATCGACCCGCCGGTGGTGAACGGCGGCAGTGCCTCGAGCACCTCGTCGCGGCCCCAGAGCGCCCCGATGCCGTACGGCCCGTAGACCTTGTGGCCCGAGAACACGGCGAGATCGACTCCGGATGCCGGCAGGTCGAGGCGCAGGTGAGGTGCCGACTGGCACGCGTCGAGCACCGTCAATGCGCCGACACCGCGAGCGAGGGTCACGAGCTTGGCGACGGGGTTCACGATGCCGAGCACGTTCGATACGTGCGGGAAGGCGACCACCTTCGTGCGCTCGCCGATGAGGTCGGCCGCCGCGTGGAGGTCGAGCATGCCGTCGTCGAGCACGGGGATGTGGCGCAGGCGCGCGCCGGTGCGTGCGGCGAGCTCTTGCCAGGGGATGAGGTTGGCGTGGTGCTCGGCCTCGGTCACGACGATCTCGTCGCCCTCGCGGAGGCGTCCGGCGTACCCGAGAGAGCCCGCCACGAGGTTGAGTCCGGCGGTGGCGCCGCTCGTCCAGACGAGCTGCTCGGGCTCGGCGCCCACGAACTCGGCGACCGTGACGCGGGCGTCTTCGAACAGCTCGGTGGCCTCGGCCGCGAGGGTGTGGGCACCGCGGTGCACGGCGGAATTCGCCCGCTCGAGGAACTCGCGTTCGGCATCGAGCACGGCGCGCGGCTTCTGGCTCGTCGCGCCGGAGTCGAGGTAGACCAGGGGCCGGCCGTCGATCTCGGTCTCGAGGATCGGGAAGTCGGCGCGCACGGCGGCGACGTCGAAGGGGAGGCTCACCCCTCCAGGCTACGTCGCGGAGGGTGGGTGGGTGCCGTGCGGGCGGTCCGTGCCGGTTGGTGCGGGGGGTGGGCGGGCTCCGCGGCCCGAGGCTGCTCCCGCCGTCGGGGCCCACACGCCCGCTTCGCAAGCGAACAGTGAGGAACGGGACCGTGGCCGTTCGGGAACCGTCAGCGCGACGGATGCGGCCGCCGACGCGGCGTAGACCGGATGCCATGACCCTCACGACCCTGTTCCCCACCCTCCGCTCCAGCATCCCGGCGCCCTTCGACGCCGCGGCCTGGCCCGCCGGCTCCGCGCCCACGCTCGACGACGTCACCGTGCGGGCGATGTCGGTCGGTCGCTACGCCGACATCTGCGGCACGCCCTGCGTCTGCACGGGCCCCGCGGTGATCCCGGCGTCGGGCGGGGTGGCATCCGCCGTTCTGTCGACGACCGTCGTGGTGGCGACGGTGACCGAGGCCTCGCCCGACACCCTGCGCCTCGACGCCTGCGTCGCGGGACTCGAGGCGGTCTGGCGCGAGGCGCGGCTGATCGGTCGGGTGTCCCACGCCTACGACGAACCGTTCGCCGTCGTCGACGCCCACGGGGAAGAGCCGTGCGGCACAGTCGTGCTGCCCGGCGACGTCCGCGCCGGCGACCGCATCGCCTTCCCCTGTCCCGGATGCCACACGGTCGGGGAACTGCGCTGATGCTGTTGCACTCGATCGTCTTCGCATCGCGGTGCGCCCGCGTGCAAGCGGAGTTCCTGGCGGCGGAGGGCGACGACGAGGCGTGGGATGCCGGGGACGGGCGAGGCTGCTCGGTTCCGGTTCGGTGCGCCTAGGTGGGCGTTCCGGGCTCCGGTGGGTGCGGGCGTTCGCGGGTTCACGAGCGGCGGAGGGGCCGCTGCGGCTCGAGTCCTCCGGAGCGCGGCACATCGCGCCGCGCCGCCCCGGAGGTCGGCGTGGCCCGAGCGCCGCTCACACGACCAGCCGGTACCCCATCCCCTGCTCCGTGAGCAGGTGCACGGGGTTCGAGGGATCCGCCTCGAGCTTCTTGCGCAGCTGCGACATGTACAGCCGCAGGTAGCCCGAGTCGGCGACCTGCTCGCTGGCCCAGATCTCCTTGAGCAGGGTCTGCCGCGTCACGAGCGACCCCGGGTTGCGGGCGAGGAACTCCAGCATCCGCCACTCGGTCGGCGTGAGGTGCACGCGTGCGCCCGCGCGCAGCACGGCCTTGGCCGAGAGGTCGACCTCGACGTCGCCGAAGCGCACCACGGCGTCTCCCGCCGAGGGCACCGACCGGCGCGCGTGCACGCGCAGACGCGCGAGCAGCTCGTCGATCTGGAAGGGCTTGGTCACGAAGTCGTCGGCGCCGGCGTCGAGCGCCTCGACCTTGTCGGCCGAGCCGGTGCGGCCCGAGACGACGATGATCGGCGCGGTCGTCCACCCGCGCAGCGCGTGGATCACCTGCACGCCGTCGAGGTGCGGCATCCCGAGATCCAGCAGCACGATGTCGGGGTGCGCTTGCGCGGCGAGGGTGATCGCGGCGGCGCCGTCGGCCGCGGCGACCACGTCGTAACCGTGCGCGGCGAGCGTGATGCGCAGAGCGCGGACCAACTGCGGGTCGTCGTCGGCGACGAGTACCTTCACGGCGTCCTCCTCGAGATTCCGGATGCCATGACCTCCGCATCCGCGACGGGCAGTGCCACGACCATGGTGAGGCCGCCGCCGGGGGTGTCCTCCGGTGTGAGTGTTCCGCCCATCCCCTCGGCGAAGCCCCGCGAGAGCGCGAGGCCGAGGCCAAGACCGGCGGTGTTGTCGGTGTCGCCGAGGCGTTGGAAGGGCGAGAACATGTCCTCGCGGCGGTCGGCGGCGATGCCCGGCCCGTGGTCGATCACGCGGATCTCGGCGGTGCCGCCGAGGCGGCTCGTGGCGATGCGGACGCGCTCGCCGTCGGGCGTGTAGCGCTGGGCGTTGGTGAGCACGTTGACGAGCACGCGCTGCAGCAGCACGGGGTCGGCGCTGAGCATCGGCAGGTCGGGGTCGAGGGCGAGCTCGACGTCGTCGGGACCCAGGTCGAGCTCGTCGAGGGCCATGAGCACGACGCCCGCGGCGTCGGTCGGCGTGAGCGAGACCGCGAGCACGCCCGCCTGCACGCGGCTGACGTCGAGCAGGTCGGTGACGAGCACCGACAGGGTCGCGAGGCTCTCGTCGGCGGTCTCGAGCAGTTCGCGCCGGTCGTCGTCCGACAGCTGGTCGCCCGCAGCGCGCAGGCCCCCGAGCGAGGCGACGGCGGCGGCCAGGGGCCGGCGCAGATCGTGGCTGACCGCCGAGAGCAGGGCGCTGCGCACCTGGTCGGTCTCGGCGAGGGCACCGGCCTCGGCGGCCGTCTCGGCGAGATCGGTGCGCTCGAGGGCGGCCGCGAGCTGCGCGACGACGACGTCGAGCAGACGGCGCTCCGAGGCGTCGAGGTCGCCGCCGTGCAGCTCGAGGGTCGCGCGGCCGTCGCCGACGGGGACGGACACCGCGCGATCGTCGCGCACCGGCTCTCCGTCGGTGGCGAGCACCGACCCGTCGGCGGCGATCAGGCGCACTCCGGCCAGACCGAAAGCCTCTCGGGCCCGGCTGACCAGAGCGGGCACCGCGCTCTCTCCCCGCAGCACGCTGCCGGCGATCGTCGCCAGCATCTCGGACTCCGCTGCCGCCCGGCGTGCGGCCCGCGCGCGGCGGGCGGCCTGGTCGACCACGACGCTGACCAGGACGGCGATGACGACGTAGAGGGTCAGCGACAGCGCGTGCGCGGGGTCGCTGATGGTGATCGTGTAGATCGGCGCGATGAAGAGGAAGTCGAGGGTGACGCCCGACAACACGGCCGCGAAGACCGCCGGCCAGATGCCGCCGACGAGCGCGACGACGACGACGAGCAGCTGGTACGCCAGCACGTCGGCCGTGATCGATTCGTCGGAACCGGTCGCGATCATGAGCAGTGACAGCAGCGGTCCGCCGACCAGCGCGGTGACGAACCCGAGGATGCGCCGCTTCGCACTCAGCGCGGGGCCCGCGAGCCGGGGGAGGGCGAACCGCCCGCCCGCGCGCGCGTGATTCACGATGTGCACGTCGATGTCGCCCGAGGCGCGGATCACCGTCGACCCGATGCCCGGACCGGTCAGGGCCGCACCCAGCCGCCCGCGACGGCTCACGCCGATGACCAGCTGTGAGGCGTTCACCGACCGCGCGAAGTCGACCAGGGCGGTGGCCACGTCGTCACCCACGACCTGGTGGTACGTGCCGCCGAGGGTCTCGACGAGCGCGCGCTGCTCCGCGAGAGCGCCGGGCGCGCTCGCGCGCAGTCCGTCCTGCGTCGACACGTGCACCGCGAGCAGCTCCCCGCCCGCCGATCGCGCCGCGATGCGGGCCCCGCGGCGCAGCAGCGTCTCGCCCTCGGGGCCGCCGGTCAGGGCCACGACCACGCGCTCGCGCGCCTGCCACGACCCCTCGATCCCGTGCTCGGTGCGGTATCGCTGCAACGCCGAGTCGACCTCGTCGGCCAGCCACAGCAGCGCGAGTTCGCGCAGCGCCGTGAGGTTGCCGAGGCGGAAGTAGTTCGACAGGGCGGCGTCGATCCGCTCCGCCGGGTACACCGACCCCGCCGCGAGACGGTCGCGCAGGGACTGCGGTGCGAGGTCGACCACCTCGATCTGATCGGCCGCTCGGACCACGGCATCCGGGACCGTCTCGCGCTGCACGACGCCGGTGATCTTCTCGACCACGTCGTTCAGGGATTCGATGTGCTGCACGTTCACGGTCGTGATCACGTCGATGCCGGCATCGAGCAGCTCTTCGACATCGGTCCAGCGCTTGTCGTTGCGCGAGCCGGGGACGTTGGTGTGCGCCAGTTCGTCGACGAGGGCGATGCGCGGATGCCGCTCGAGAACGGCATCCAGGTCCATCTCGTCGAGCGCGACCCCCCGGTGCGCGACGGCTCGGCGCGGCACCACCTCGAGGCCCTCGGCTTGCGCTGCGGTGGCGGCGCGGCCGTGCGTCTCGACGATCGCGATGACGGCGTCGTGCCCCTCGGAGCGGAGCCGGCGGCCCTCCTCGAGCATCTCGTACGTCTTGCCGACGCCGGGCGCCATGCCCAGCAGCACGCGCAGCCGACCGCGCTTCACGCCGCGCTCCTCAGGTCGCGGGTCGCAGAGTTCGTCGGAAAGCCCGGGACCCCCGCGGACGCTTCGACAGGCTCGGCCACCGCCTCGCGCACACCGCGCCGCCGCCGCACGGTGGGTGCGACGGCGGCGGCGGGCGACAGGGTCATGACAGCGATTCTCGTCTCTCAGCGGGCGTCGAGCGCGCGATTGAGCTCGACGACGTTCACGCGCGGGTCGCCGAGGTATCCCAGATCGCGCGGGAGCGTGTGCTCCGCCACCAGGGCCGAGACCTCGGACGACGGGATACCGCGGGCCTGCGCCACCCGCTCGACCTGGCGCTCGGCGTTCTCGACGGAGATGTCGGGGTCGAGGCCCGAGCCCGAGGCGGTGACGGCGTCGGCGGGGATGGAGCCCGCGCCGTTCAGCGATGCGAACGTGCTCCGGCCCTCCTCGATCGAGGCGATGAGGGCGCTGTTCTCCGGGCCCAGGTTGGTGCCGGTCGAGGCCGAGGAGTCGTAGCCCGCGGCGGACGGACGCGACTGGAAGTACTGCGGGAGCGCGGTGCCGTCGGCATCCTGGAACGACTGCCCGATCAGCTGGGAGCCGGCGACCTGTCCGTCAGCGGTTTCGATGAGCGACCCGTTCGCCTGGAACGGCAGGACGACCTGGCCGACGGCGGTGATCAGCAGCATGTATCCCACGCCGAGCAGCAGGGTGAAGGCGACCATCGCACGGACGGCGACGGCGGTGGTACGCAGGGTGGTGCGCATGACGGGGCCTTTCAGAAACCGGGGAGCAGGCTCACGACGAGGTCGATGAGCTTGATGCCGATGAAGGGGACGATGACGCCGCCGAGCCCGTAGACGAGCAGGTTGCGGCTGAGGATGCTCGACGCGCTCGCGGCGCGGTAGGTCACCCCGCGCAGGGCGAGGGGGATGAGCACGATGATCACGATCGCGTTGAAGATGATCGCGCTCGTGACGGCGGATGCCGGGGAGTGCAGCCCCATGACGTTCAGCGCCGCAAGTCCCGGGAACACGCCCATGAACATCGCCGGGATGATCGCGAAGTACTTCGCGATGTCGTTGGCGAGCGAGAACGTGGTCAGGGCTCCGCGCGTGATGAGCAGCTGCTTTCCGATGCGCACGATGTCGATGAGCTTGGTCGGGTCGGAGTCGAGGTCGACCATGTTGCCGGCCTCTTTCGCGGCCGAGGTGCCCGTGTTCATCGCGACGCCCACGTCGGCCTGCGCCAGCGCGGGGGCGTCGTTCGTGCCGTCGCCGGTCATCGCGACGAGGTTGCCGCCCTCCTGCTCGCGCTGGATGAGGGCGAGCTTGTCTTCGGGCGTGGCCTCGGCGAGGAAGTCGTCGACGCCCGCCTCGGCGGCGATCGCCTTGGCGGTGAGGGGATTATCGCCCGTGATCATCACGGTGCGGATCCCCATCGCGCGCAGCTCGCCGAAGCGTTCGCGTAGGCCGTCCTTGACGACGTCCTTGAGGTGGATGACACCGAGCACGCGGCCCTGCCCCGCGCCGAGAGTCGCCACGACCAGGGGCGTGCCGCCCGACTGAGAGATGGCATCCGTCTCGCTCTGCAGCTGAGCCCGCAGAGCCTCGGGAACGGGGGAACCGGATGCCGCGAGCCAGGCCACCACGGCCGATGCGGCGCCCTTGCGCACCTGCGTGCCGTCGACCAGGTCGAGGCCGCTCATACGGGTCTGGGCGGTGAAGGGCACGGGCTCCGCACCCCGGGGCATCTCGGCGACGATGCCCTGGGCCGCGGCGAGCTCGACCACCGAGACGCCCTCGGGCGTGGGATCGGCTTGGGACGACAGCGAGGCGTACTCCGCGAGCATGGGGCCGCCGACGCCGTCGAGAGGAACGAAGGCCGAGGCGCGGCGATTGCCGTAGGTGATGGTGCCCGTCTTGTCCAGCAGCAGGGTCGTGACATCTCCCGCGGCCTCGACCGCGCGGCCCGACATCGCGAGCACGTTGCGCTGCACGAGGCGGTCCATACCGGCGATGCCGATCGCGCTCAGCAGTGCCCCGATGGTCGTGGGGATCAGGCAGACCAGCAGCGCGACCAGGACCGGGATCGACACCGGTGATGCCGCGTAGGAGGCGATCGGGTTCAGGACGAGCACCACGACGACGAAGACGATCGACAGGCTCGCGAGCAGGATGTTCAGCGCGATCTCGTTGGGTGTGCGCTGACGCGACGCGCCCTCGACCAGGGCGATCATGCGGTCGACGAAGGTCTCGCCCGGCTTCGAGGTGATCTTCACCACGATGCGGTCGCTCAGCACGCGCGTGCCGCCGGTGACGGCGCTGCGGTCGCCACCCGACTCGCGCACGACCGGGGCGGACTCGCCCGTGATGGCCGACTCGTCGACCGTCGCGATACCCGAGACGATGTCGCCGTCGCCGGGGATGAGCTCACCGGTCTCGACCAGCACGATGTCGCCGACGCGGAGGTCGCCCGAGGGGACGTCCTCGGTGGCGGCGTTTCGAGCCCCGGGGTCGTCGGCCGCGTACGCGACCACGCGGCGGGCCGAGGTCGTCGTGCGCGTCTTGCGCAGGGTCGCCGCCTGCGCCTTGCCGCGGCCTTCGGCGACCGACTCGGCGATGTTCGCGAAGAACACCGTGAGCCACAGCCACACGGCGATGCCCCAGGTGAAGCCGAAGGGGAGCGACCCGTCGGAGCCGCCGAGGAACGGCTCGGCGATCGCGATGAGCGTCGTCAGGGCGGCGCCCACCCAGACGAGGAACATCACGGGATTGCGCCACTGCGCGGCGGGGTTGAGCTTCTTCGCGGCGCCCGGCAGGGCGGCGACGACCTGCGCGGCGCTGAACGCGCGGCGCGGGGCGGCGGGCGCCTCGACGGGCGCGGGGTCGTGGGTCAGGGTGGCGGACATGATCAGGAGAGTCCTTCGGCGAGGGGCCCCAGGGTGAGGACCGGGAAGTAGGTGAGCGCCGTGACGATCACGGCCACGCCGGCGAGCAGACCCGCGAACTGCGGGCGGTGCGTCGGCAGCGTTCCGGCGGTGGAGGGCACGGCATCCTGGGCAGCGAGAGAACCGGCCAGGGCCAGGACGAACACGATCGGCAGGAACCGGCCGAGCAGCATCGCCACGCCCAGCGCGGTGTTGAACCACGGGGTGTTCGCGGTGAGACCGGCGAAGGCGGAGCCGTTGTTGTTCGCCGCCGAGGTGAAGGCGTAGAGCACCTCGCTCAGGCCGTGCACGCCCGGGTTGAGGATCGACGTGCTCTCGACATCGTCTCGGATGCCGGGAACCCCGAAGCTCAGAGCGGTTCCGGCGAGCACGAGCGTGGGCGTGACGAGGATGTACAGGCTCGCGAGCTTGATCTCCCTCGGCCCGATCTTCTTGCCCAGGTACTCGGGCGTGCGACCGATCAGCAGGCCGCCGACGAAGACGGCGATCACGGCGAGGATGAGCATGCCGTACAGGCCCGAGCCGACGCCGCCGGGGGCGATCTCGCCGAGCATCATGTTGATCATCGGCATCATGCCGCCGAGAGCGGTGTAGCTGTCGTGCATCGAGTTGACGGCACCGGTCGAGGTGAGCGTGCTGGTGGTGCCGAAGAGCGTCGAGCCGAAGATGCCGAAGCGCACCTCCTTGCCCTCCATCGCGCCGCCCGCGAGCGTCGGGGCCGTGCCGCCACCGGCCAGCTCGGCCCAGGTGAGCAGGGCCGCGGATGCCACGAAGATCGCGCCCATCACGCCCAGGATCGTGTAACCCTGGCGGTTGTCGCCGACGATCCGACCGAAGGCGCGGGGGAGCGAGAACGGGATCACGAGCATGAGGAAGATCTCGAAGAGGTTCGTCCAGGGGGTGGGGTTCTCGAACGGGTGGGCGGAGTTGGTGTTGAAGATGCCGCCGCCGTTGGTGCCGAGGAGCTTGATGGCCTCCTGCGAGGCCACCGGGCCACCGGGGATGGACTGTGCCGCTCCCGCCACCGTCGTGGCATCCGTGAATCCGGAGAGGTTCTGGATCACGCCACCGGCGAGCAGAACGACGGCCGCGACGATCGAAAAGGGCAGCAGCAGACGGTAGGTGCCGCGGACGAGGTCGACCCAGAAGTTGCCGATCACGCCGCTGCGGCGGTAGGCGAAGCCGCGCACGAGGGCCACGGCGACGGCGATGCCGACGGCGGCGCTGACGAAGTTCTGCACCGTCAGCGCGGCGAACTGCACCGTGTAGCCAAGGGTGGTCTCTCCGCCGTACGACTGCCAGTTGGTGTTCGTCACGAACGACACCGCGGTGTTGAACGACAGCGCCTCACTCGGGGCGTCGAAGCCGAGCGAGAGCGGCAGCACCGCCTGCAGGCGCATGATCGCGTAGACGAACACGACGCCGACGAACGAGAACAGCAGCACCGAGCGCAGGTACGCCTGCCAGGTCTGGGCGCTGCGGGGGTCGACGCCGATCACGCGGTACGTGCCGCGCTCGACGGCGAGATCGCGCTCGCCGGTGTAGATGCGGGCGATGTAGTCACCGAGGGGGCGATACGCCAGGCCCAGGGCGACGATGAGCGTGAGGCTTGTCAGGACGATCGACCAGATGGTTCCGGAATCCATGGGTCAGAACTTCTCCGGACGCACGAGCGCGACCACGAGGTACACGACGGCGGCGACCGCGAGGACCGCGGCGAGGATCGAGAAGACGATCACGACTGCTCGCCCCCTCGTGAGGTCGGGCGGGCGGACGAGGGGCGGGCCTCGGGGCCCAGCTTCTCGACCCCCTTGGCGACGAGCGCGACCAGCGCGAACAGCGCGACGGTCACGGCGAGGAAGACGACATCGAGCACGACGACTCCAGGTTCGGGTCTGTACCGCGGGGATCCGCGGGCGCCGCGGGGCGGCTACGTGTGTCGATACAACTCCGCCGGGTCGTGGCATCCGGGCGTCCTAACGCTTTCCCTACGGGTCGCCGACGGACGCATACGGGGTGCTTACGGGGACGGAGCGCTCACGCGCACGGGGTGCTTACTCGTACGGGGTGAGGTGGACGCACCGGAGCCGGAGCGCCGTCCCGGATGCCGGAGCCGTCCGGGACGGTTCACCGCGGAGGGGACGACGCAACGCGGGAGTATCGGCGGTCGGATGCCGTCGGCCGTGCGGGATCGGCACCGCGAGGGCCGGATGTCCTGCGTTTTATCGCGAGGGCTACCTCTCCACAGGGCCCACCGACGCATGATGGAGGCATGGCCGACACGGACGTGCGCGTGACCGCGGGGCTCACCATCCCCGCGGCGGAGCTGTCGTGGCGGTTCTCGCGCTCGTCGGGCCCGGGCGGTCAGGGCGTGAACACGGCCGACTCGCGGGTGGAGTTGATATGGGATGCCGCCCGCTCGGCCGTTCTGTCGCGGGTTCAGCGCGAGCGGGTGCTCGAGCGACTCGGCGACCGCCTAGTCGACGGCGTGCTGACGATCGCGGCCTCGGAACATCGGGCGCAACTGCGCAATCGCGACGCCGCGCGGGCCCGGCTCGCCGCCCTGGTCGCCGATGCCGTGCGCCCGCCCGCCCCACCGCGGCGAGCGACGAAGCCCACGCGTGGGTCGACTGAGCGCCGCTTGCAGGCCAAGCAGCGCCGCACCGACGTGAAGAAGATGCGCCGGCGCCCGACCGACTGAGCGCGCCTCGTCCCGTCCGCCCGCACGCCCGGTGGCTAGGGCGTCTTCTTCGACTTGTGCGCCGAGACCTCGGCGACGGGGCGACCGCTGCGCTGCTGGCCCGGCAGGGGGCGCGAGCGCCGACCGTAGATGAGCTCGGACGAGTCGAGCAGCCACGGCACCAGGGTGATCGAGACGCCGTGCACGAGCATGAGCTGCTGCGCGAGGCGGCGCGAGCGGCGGTTGTGCAGGATCGACTCCCACCAGTGCCCCACGATGAACTGCGGCAGGTACACCGTGACGACCGCTGAGCCGTTGTTCTCGCGGTACTTCTTGATGAACGTGGATACCGGCGAGGTGTAGGTGCGGTACGGCGAGTCGATGATGACCAGCGGGATGGGCATGTCGTGCTCGGCCCATTCCTTCTGCAGCTTCGCCGCGTCCTCGTCGGTGATGGCGACGTGAACCGCGAGGGTCTTCTGATGATTGGCGGCGAGGGCGTAGTCGATCGCCTTCATGACGGGCTTCTGCAGGCGGTTCACCAGCACGATCGCCACGTCGCCCGACGAGCCGAAGTGCACGGTGTCGTCCATGCGGATCTCGTGCTCGACGTCGCGGTAGTACCGGTTCACACCGATCATCAGCACCGCGAGGATCGGGATGGCGATGAACACCAGCCACGCGCCGTGCGTAAACTTCGTGATCGTCACGATCAGGAGCACGAGCACGGTCATGCCCGCCCCGACCGAGTTGATCCACAGGCCCGAGACGGCCGAGCGGCGCTCGATCGCGGCGGACTGCTGCTTCGCGGCCTCGGGCGGGAGGGTCTTCAGGCCACGCAGCACGCGCCGCCAGTGCTTGACCATGCCGATCTGGCCCAGCGAGAACGACACGAACACACCGATGATGTACAGCTGGATCAGCGTGGTGAGGTTCGCCTGGTACACGATCAGCACGCCGATGGCGACGATGCCGAGGATGATCATGCCGTTCGAGTAGACCAGGCGGTCGCCGCGGGTGTTCAGCGCCTTCGGGGCGTAGCCGTCGCGCGCGAGCACGGATCCCAGCAGCGGGAAGCCGTTGAATGCGGTGTTCGCGGCGAGCAGGAGGACGCACGCCGTGGCGGCCTGGATGATGAAGAACGGGATGCTGCCCATGCCGAAGGTGGCCGCGGCGACCTGCGCCATGAGGCTCGGCTGCGGGTTGTTCGCGCAGTCGAACCCGATGAGGTGGCAGGGGTTCTCGGCATAGTGCACGCCCGAGATGAGCGCGAGGATCGTCAGGCCCGCGAACAGCACGATGGCGATGCCGCCCATCATCGTCAGCGTCGTCTGGGCATTGCGGATCTTCGGCATGCGGAATGCCGGCACGCCGTTCGACACCGCCTCGACGCCGGTGAGCGCGGAACATCCGCTGGAGAACGCCCGCAGGATGAGCAGGATGAGCGCGGCCTGGGTCAGGGACTCCGCTTGGACGCCGTAGTCTGCGCTGGAGGCGTGAGGCGCATCGCCGAGGAACGTGCGGATGAGGCCGACGACGATCATCACGCCGACCGACCCGATGAACAGGTAGGTCGGGATCGCGAAGACGCTCGACGCCTCCCGCACACCGCGCAGGTTCACGATCACGATGAGGATGACGAAGCCGACGGCGATCTCGACGCGGAACGGATTCAATTCGGGCAGGGCCGAGATGATGTTGTCGACTCCGGATGCCACCGACACGGCGACGGTGAGCACGTAGTCGACCAGCAGGGCCGCGGCGACGATCACGCCGGGCACCTCGCCGAGGTTCTTGCTCGCGACCTCGTAGTCGCCGCCGCCCGAGGGATAGGCCTTGATGAGTTGCCGGTAGCTCAGCACGACCACGACGAGCAGCGTCACGACGGCCACCGCGACCCACGGGCTGAGGGTCAGCAGGGCCGTCCCGCCGATGAGCAGGATCATCAGCAGCTCCTGCGGCGCATAGGCCACGGACGACAGGGCGTCGGAGGCGAAGATCGGCAGCGCCATCTTCTTCGGGAGGAGCTGCTCGTCGAGTTTCTCCGACGTGAGGGGCTCGCCGATCAGGATGCGTTTCGCGATCGGCGTCTCTTCGCCGTCAACGCGACTTTCGTCAGTCACGGCGCGCGACATTACGCGCACTGGACGCCATGCGCAATCCGACGCGCACGCTGTTCAGCGCATGGTCGTCAGACCGTGATCCCGTCGCGCATTCCTGCAAAGCAGGAAACGCTCACTCGGCCGCGATATTCCCGACGTCTTCCGCGACGGCATCGGCGCCACCGTGATCGTGCGCGGTCACCGTCACGACGGCGTCGCGGGCGAAGACGACGAGCTGTCCGTGCGCCCCGTGCAGGCGCCAGACGTCCCCCGGCCCGTCCCACCCCGACAGGGCGTATCGACGGTAACCGGCGCCGGGGCTGCCGGTGTCGATCCACCCCGAGTGCATGGCATCCACGATTCCTTCCGACACCACGCGGTGGCCGTCGATGACGCCGCGGTCGCGGAGGAGCAGGCCGAGGCGCGCCAGCTCGTCGGTGCGCAGTTCGAGGCCCTCGCCGCCGAGGACGCGACCGTTCGGGCAGCGGCGCCACGTGAGGTCGCTCCACCCGAGGGGCGCGAACAGGCGCGGGCGGAGGTACTCCTCGATATCGCCGACCCGCTGCGACAGGGCGGCCATCGCGGTGTAGGTGCTGGCGTTCGAGTACTGGAAGACCCGGCCGTTCGAGGGGCGCGAGAGGAACTCGGCGGCGAGGTCGGGCCAGTCGCTCATCATCGTCTCGGACCACGGCAGATCGATCCCGCTCGACATCGAGAGCAGGTCCCGAAGGGTCACTTCCGTCGCGGCGGGAAGCATCGAGCGCACCGGCTCATCGAGCGAGACGAGCCCCTCGTCGGCGGCGATGCCCGCGGCCAGCACCGCGACGGCCTTCGCGACCGAGTGGATCTCCTCGCGCACGTCGGGCGTCCAGCGGTGCGTCGCGACGTCGTCGCCCACGCGCACGTGCAGGCCGTGCGCGGCGAAGCCGGTGGCGTCGACGCGGGCGACGAGCGCGTCGCGGAGGTCGTCGGCGCGGGTCATCCGCCCAGGCTACGGGCCCCGCCGATTCTGCCTAGGCTCTCGGGGTGGACAACATCGTGGGCTCGGGTCTGCTCGCCGTCGTGGCGGGGGCGGTGGTCGCGGTCCTCGCCTTCGTGCCGTTCGTCGCGGTCAGCTACCGTCGCCGCGGCCGGCTCACGGTGGGGCGCTCACTCCTGTGGGCCGGGGCGGCCGTGTATTTCTGGGCGATCTGGACGTACACGCTCATCCCCGTGCCCGACACCGAGGTCTACCGCTGCGCGGGCGTCAACCTGCACCCCTTCGCGTTCGTCGACGAGGTGCGCGCCGCCGTCGCCGTGTCAGGGCGCTACCTCACCGACCCCGTGGTCCTGCAGGTGGCGTTGAACGTGCTGCTGTTCGCCCCGCTCGGGTTCTTCCTGCGGGTGCTCGGGGGGCGCGGCATCCTGATCGCGGGTCTCGTCGGCTTCGCGACCTCGGGCCTGATCGAGACCACCCAGCTCACCGGTGTGTGGGGCCTCTTCCCCTGCGCGTACCGCGTCTTCGATGTCGACGACCTCATCGCGAACACCAGCGGCGCGCTCCTCGGCTCGATCCTCGCGTTCGTCGTCCCGGCGCAGCACCGGGGTGTGGAGAGAGCTCCGGATGCCGAGACCCCGCGCCGCGTGACGCGCCGGCGCCGTCTGCTGGGACTCGTCTGCGACGTCGTGGGCGTCTGGCTCGTCGGCTTCGCCGTGGCCGTTGTGGTGCAGGCCGTGCTCGTGCTGCTCGTGGGCGAGGCGTCGCCGATCTCGACCGACGACGTGGCCTCGCTGTCGGGGACGCTCGCGTCGGCGGGTCTCTGGCTCGCGGTGATTTCGGCGACGGGGCGCTCGATCGGCGACCTCGCGACGCGCGTGCGGTTCACGAACGGCGTGCTGCCCGCCTGGGTCGCGCGCCCCCTGCGCTTCGCGACCGGAGCCGGGATGTACACGCTCCTCGCCGAACTGCCGACGCCCTGGTCGCTGACGGCGTTCCTCTTGGCGCTCGCCACCGCCGCGCTCCTGCTCGCGTGGCCCGACGGTCGCGGGCTCACCGGCTGGATCGGCCGGCGGCGCCTGGTCGACGACCGTGCGGGAGTGGTGAGCCCGACGGTGGATCATACTCTTCGCACCCGATGACAGGGTTTGCCGTCGGGAGTAGTTCCCGCATGCTGCACGCGCGCCGCGACGCCGGGGGCGGCTTCGCCGACTGAGAAGTGCTCAGCGCGCGCCGAACTCCTCGGCGAGGACCCCCATGAGCACCTCGTCGTGGAAGCGTCCGCCGTGGAACGCCACCGCGCGCCGCACCCCCTCGCGTACGAATCCGGCCTTCTCGTACGCCCGGATCGCGCGGCCGTTGAACGCCCAGGCCCGCAGCTCGACCTTGTGCACGCCGATTTCGTCGAACGCGTACCGCAGCATGGCGCGCGTGGCATCCGTGCCGTATCCGCGTCCGACCGCGTCGGGGCCGAGGATGATCGCGAAGGTGGCGATGCGCGCCGGGAGGGCGGCTCCCCACATCGTCGCGTGGCCGATGAGCCGCCCGGTCTCGTCGTCGATGCTGAAGCCCGCCCCGCCGGGGGAGTCGTTGCGGCTCCACGCCTGGAACATCTCACGAAGGGATGCCGCGGGACGAGGGGCCACGGTCGCCTGCTGCAGCACGGCGCTGTCGCTGTTCCGCCACCACTCGACGAGCGGGTCGAGGTCGCTGTCCGCGAGCGCGCGCAGCCGGACGCGTTCGCCGCGCAACAGGCCGGAGCCGTAGGCCCGGGCGGAGTCGGTGTCGTGGATCGCGTCATCTGCCATTCCCCGACGCTACCCAAAACGGCCGCGCCCGCTACCGTTACGTCATGAACGAGCCGCTGTCGGCCGCCGACGCGCGCATCCTGGCGCTGGAGTCCGGCACCGTGCACGGGCACGCGCTCAAGCTCCTCCTCCTCGAGCCCGGGGACGCTCTCGACCTCGACACGTTGCGAGCGAGCGTCGCGCAACGGCTCCCGGCGTTCCCGCGCGGGCGCCAAGTGGTCGTCGACGACGGCGGAGTGCCGTCGTGGGCGCCGGCCCCCGCGGTCGATGTGGCGCAGCACGTTCGACAGCACCGCGCGGCCGACCCCGCGGAACTGCGGGCGGTGGTCGGCCGCCTCATGTCGGAGCCGCTCGACCGCTCGCGCCCCCTGTGGACCATCGACGTGATCGGACCGCTCGCCGACGGGCGCGAAGCCCTCGCCGTGCGGCTGCATCACGCGCTCGCCGACGGCCTGACCGCGGTCCGGTTCCTCGAGTCGGTCGTGTTCGAGCCGCACGACGCCCCCGCCCACGAGGTGGGCATCCGCGATCCCGACGCGCGGCCGCCGCGCTGGAGCGAATGGGAGCGGATGCCACTGACCCTGATCCGCGAGCTCGGCCACCCGGGTTCGCGGTCGCCGTTCGATCGGCCGATCACGGCTCGGCGCGCCTTGGCGTTCGTCGACGTCCCGCTCGCCGAGGCCCGCGCCGTCGGTGCCTCGCGGCCCGGGCACGCGACCGTCAACGACGTGCTCCTCGCGGTCATCTCGGGCGCGATCCGCCGACGCCTCCTGCACCACGGCCATACGCCGCGGATGAACGCGCAGATCCCCGTGAGCCTGCACGAGCGGGGGGAGGACGCCGCGGCATCCGGCAACCGCGACTCCTTCATCGACGTGGGCCTGCACCTCCACGAGCCCGACGATCTGCGGCGACTGGATCTGCTCAGCGCGCAGACCCGCGAGCGGAAGAGAGGCCACGACGCCCGCTCGCTCGACGAGCTGTTCCACGCGCTCGTTGCGGGCGGCCCCGTCGGAGCCTTCGCCCGCGGGCTCGCCGACGACCCGCGCGAGTTCGCGCTGGCGATCTCGAACGTCCCGGGCCCCCGCGTGCCGGTCGCGGTCGGGGGGCGCCGCGTGGCTCACGTGTACACCTCGTCGGAGCCCGGCCCCCGGCACGCCCTGCGCGTCGCGGCGATCTCGAACGATCGGTGGCTCGGCGTGGGTTTCTGCGTCGATCCCGAGGCCGTGCCCGATGTCGAGCTGCTCGCCGACGCCGCGCACGACGCGTGGGAGGCGCTGCGCGCGGGATCCGGCGCGTAGGGCGGGACGCCTCGGCCGGGGCTCGGCGCTCCGGGGCTCGGCGATCCGGGCGCACCGGTGGGGTACGACGGCCGTGCACAACGGCGGATTTCTCGGCCGACACGCCGCGCCCAGCGGCCGACGCGCGGCGCGTCGCAAGAACCGCCCGCAGTTGTGCACAGGCCGGGCCCGTGGCTCGCCCGGGCCGAGCCCGCGCTTGGGCCCGACTCGTCCTGCCCCCCCTCCGACCGAACCCGGTGTCTCGACGCCGCGACAACCCCCGCCGTCGCGCCCGCCCCCGCCGCCTAGGCTGGACGCGAGGAGTGAGATGTCGTCGAGAGCAGGGCGCGCGCAGCGGGCGGGGCGCGGCATGGCCGCCGCCGCGGTCGCGACGTTCGTGGCGACCCTGTCGCACTCCGCGGTCTCGGCCGAGCGGCCGCCCCTGGTCAACATCGTGCTGGCCCTGTGCCTCGCGGCCCCGGTCTGCGTGATGCTCGCGGGTCGCGCGATGTCGTGGACGCGCCTGTCGCTCGCGGTCGTGCTGAGTCAAGCGCTGTTCCACGCACTGCTCGTCCTCGACCTGCAGGGCGATTTCGTCCCGGCCGTCCACCATGGCACGGCATCCGTCCTCAGCGCCGCCGGAGCGCACAGCGCGTCAGCCCACGGCACGGAGTCGCCCTGGATGTGGGCCGCGCACGCCGTCGCCGCAGTCGTGACGGTCGTCGCCCTCGGCCGGGGCGAGCGTGCGGTGCAGGCGATCGCCCGGTTCTTCGTCGCGGCGCTGTCGGCGCTGCGGCCCTTCCGGGGTCTTCCTCCGCGGACGGATGCCGTCGTCTCGGCGCCCGAGCCGCTGCTGCTGACGACGGCGATGACCGTGCTGTCGTCGATGAGGCATCGGGGTCCGCCGCTCGCGGCCTGATCCCGACCCTCATCCTCCGCGCGTGAAAGCGCCCCTTCGGCGTGCGCACCCTCAGAAAGCAGCACCATGTCTCGAAAGACCACCCTTCGCCGCGCCCTCGTCGGCCTCGCCGCCGGTGCGGCCCTGGCGATCGCCGTTCCCCTGGCGGCCTCGGCCCACGTCACCGTCAACCCCAACACCGCCACCCCCGGCAGCTACGCCACGGTCAACTTCCGCGTCCCCACCGAGTCCGAGACGGCCTCGACCGTCAAGCTCGAGGTCACGCTGCCGACCGACACCCCGCTGACCTCGGTGCTCGTGCAGCCCGTCCCGGGCTGGACCGCCACCGTCGAGAAGGGGTCGCTGCCGGCACCGGTCGAGGTCGACGGCAACACCGTCTCCGACGCTCCGCTGAAGATCGTGTGGCAGGCCGATCCCGGTGTGGGCATCGGCCAGAACCAGTTCCAGATCTTCTCGGCGGTTCTCGGGCCCATCCCCGACACCGGGCACCTCGTGCTCCCCGCCGTGCAGACCTACTCCGACGGCTCGGTCGTCGATTGGACGAACACCCCCGAGCAGGTCGCGGCCGACGACACGCTCGAGCCCGCGCCGGTGCTGTACATCAACGACACCCCGCCCGCGAGCGGTCACGGCGGACACAGCAGCGCCTCGGCCGCGCCGTCCATGGACGACCACTCGATGGAGGCCGCAGCTCAGACGAGCGACTCCTCGGGGCTGTCGCTGGGTCTCAGCATCGCCGCCCTCGTGATCGCGATCGCCGGCGCCGTCCTCGGCGCCCTCGCCGTGGCGCGTCGCCCGAAGCGCAGCTGAGCATGGGCACCCGGAACGCTCTGCGCCGGGCCCTGGTCGGGGCGGTGGTGGTCGCTACGGCGGTGACCGCCGCCCTCGGCGGGGCGACGGCGGCGTCGGCGCACGACAGTCTCGTGTCGTCGACCCCCGCGGAGGGCTCGAGCGTCTCGTCGCTGTCGGAGGTCACGCTCAACTTCAGCGCCAACCTGCTCGGCTACGACGGCGGGAACATCGTCATCGTCGTCGGGCCCGACGGCAAGCACTACGAGAGCGAGTGCGTGAGCCTCGCCGGTCCCACGCTGAGCCTCCCGGTCGCGCTCGGGGCTCCCGGCGACTACACCGTCGAGTGGCGCGCGGTCTCGTCCGACGGTCATCCCGTGTCGGGCGAGATCCCGTTCACCTACGCCGGCGAGAGCGTGTCGGCCGGAGCGGACTCGTCACCGTGCGCGAGCGCGCAGGGCGCCGCCCCGGCGGAGACCCCGGTCGCCGCCGGGGCGACCTCGGGCGGGATGTCGGGACTGACCGTCGGCCTGCTGGTCGGCGGCGGAGCGGTCGTGCTCGTGGGCGTGATCGTCGTCGTGATCCTCAGCCGCCGCCCGCGCGAGGAGCAGGAGCCCTCCGGCACCGAGTGATTCCGGATGCCACGACCCGGCGCATCCACCCCACCCGCTGTCCCGCGGGGTCGGGGTCGGTGCGCCGGGTTCCGGCATCCGGAGTCGGAATCTCGAGGGGGACCTACAGGCTCCCGCCCGGCACGGAGAAGGTGTCGCAGGCGTCGACGCCGCCCTGGCGACCCTCGTCGAACCAGCGCGTGCGCTGCGCGCTCGATCCGTGGGTGAAGCTGTCGGGGTTCGAGATCTGGCCCGCCTCGGCCTGGATGTGGTCGTCGCCGACCGCCGAGGCGGCGGACAGGGCGTCGAGGATCTGCTGCTCGGTGGGCGGCTGCAGGTAGGGGGTGCCGTTCTCATCGACCTGTTCCGCGGCGGCGGCGACCCAGGCTCCCGCGTAGCAGTCGGCCTGCAGTTCGGTCCGCACGCCGTTGCTGTCGGCGCCGGTGCCGTTGTTCGGGTACTGCTCCATCACGCCGGTGAGGTTCTGCACGTGGTGGCCGTACTCGTGCGCGAGCACGTACAGCTGCGCCAGGGGGCCGGCGGTCGTGTCGTACTGCGCGCGCAGGATCGAGAAGAAGGTCGGATCGACGAACACCGTCTCGTCGGGCGGGCAGTAGAACGGACCCGTCGCGTTCGAGGCGGTGCCGCACGAGCTCCCCGTCTGCCGGTCGACGATGACGAGCTGCGGCGGGCGGTACCCGTCGAGGCGCTCGGACCAGAACTGGTCGATGTTCAGCGAGGCGGCGGCCAAGCGGCAGTCGTCGTTCTCGTTGGCATCCTGACCCGTCTCGCAGCTCGCGATCCGCTCGCCTCCGCTCCCGGGAGCCGCGTCGCCGCCGCCCGCGCCGAGCAGACCCGTCAGATCCGTTCCGGTGAACATCGAGATGAGCAGCACGACCACCGCGCCGAGGCCTACGGCCCCGCCGCCGACGGCCGCCACGGTCCCTCCCCGGCGCTTGGCCGAGTTTCCGCCCACGCGGGCATTGTCGTTGAACGTCACGGCGGTCACGCTACGCGCCGGCCCGCCCGGTTCGAGGGGGCTGGACTTCGGGCACTCAGCGGGTGCACAGACTCCGGCTGCTTTCGCAACCCCCCGTCACGGGCGTGCGAGCGGCGTACCGTCGGGCGCGAGGAGCAGCGCGGCCCCGGCGTCCGCTTCTCATGGAGAGATCCTGGAGATCGCTATGACCGTGTCACGCCGTGCCTTCCTCGCCGGATCGGGGGCGCTCGCGCTGCCGCTCCTCCTCGCCGGATGCGGATTCGTGCAGACCGCCCCGGCCGAGAAACGCCAGGGCACCCTCACCTTCACCACCTGGGGGACGGACGCCGAGCTCGCCGGCTTCCGCGCCGCGATCGCCGCGTTCGAGGCGGCCAACGAGGGCGCGACCGTCGAGCTCAACGCCGTGCCGTACGAGCAGATGTTCACCAATATCGACGCGCAGCTGCAGGCGGGCAACCCGCCCGACATCTTCCGCGTGCCGTATTACACGTTCGGCGCCTACGCCGGGCGCGGGCAGTTGCTCGACCTCAAGCCCCTCCTCTCGGCCGACCGCCAGAGTCAGTTCACTCCGCAGGCCTGGGCCGCGGTGCAGAACGGCGACGGCACCTTCGGGTTGCCGCACCACACCGACACGTCGGCGATCCTCGTCAACCTCGACCTGTTCCGTCAGGCCGGGATCGACGCGTCCGAGATCCCCACCTCGCCCGAGAACGCCTGGACCTGGGATCAGCTCGACGCCCTCGGCGAGCGGCTGCGGGCGGGTCTGCCCGCCGACCGCTGGCCGTGGGCCTACAACTGGCAGGGCAACGGCGTCACCCGCTGGCTCAGCCTGCTCTTCCAGTCCGACGGCGCGTTCCTGGAGTCCGACCAGAAGACGCCGGCGATCGACTCCGACGCCGCGCGCGAGGCCGTGGAGTTCTCGAGCTCGTTCTTCACCAAGAATTACGTGCCCGCCAACAACACCATCGCCTCCTCGAGCTACGCGGCCGAATCGTGGTTCTCGCAGTCGGTCGCGATGGTCTGGTCGGGGGCTTTCCAGATCCCGGATGCCGACACCACGGCCGACTTCGAATGGACGGCGACCTACGCTCCGCGCAACGTTCGCGCCGGCAGTGACTTCGGCGGCAACGCGCTCGTGGCGACCGCGAATACGCAGCAGCCCGAGCTGGCCGCGGCGTTCCTGGAGTTCGTGACGAACGCCGACCCCATGCGGGACTTCTGCCGTGCGGCATCCCTCCTCCCCACCCGCGGCGACCTGCTGAACGACCAGCTGAGCTTCGACGTGCGGCCCGAGCTCGCCCCGGTCTTCGCCGGTCAGGCCTCGCTCGTGCAGCCGCAGGACGTCGCGCAGGTGGCGAGCCCGTCGATGTCGGCGATCATCCCGGTGCTGAAGGAGCAGCTCGACCTGGCCTTCACCGGAGCCCAGGATGCCGCGACCACGGTGACGAAGCTCCAGTCGGGGATCGGTGCGGCCACCGGTGGCTGACACCCTCGCCGCACGTCCGGTGGCGCGGGGCGCCTCGCGTCCGCGTCGCCCCGGCGCCCGGCGCGAAGCCCTCGCGGCCTACGGGTTCATCGCGCCGAACTACGCGCTGCTGCTGATCTTCGTGCTGGTACCGCTCGTCGGCGCCTTCGTGGTCAGCGTGCAACGCACCGACGGCTTCGGCGACGGCACCTTCGCGGGCCTCGACAACTACGCGCGCCTCGTGGGCGACCCGCTCTTCTGGCGGGCGCTCGGCAACACCGTGCTGTTCACGCTGCTCGTCACGCCGCTGTCGATGCTCCTGGGCCTGGTCGCGGCGACGCTGCTGAATACGGCGCTGCCGGCCCGGCCGCTGTGGCGCTCGCTGCTGATCCTGCCGATGGCCGTCTCGGGGGTCGCCACCGCGCTGATCGGCGTGCTCGTGTTCGATCAGAACTCCGGCATCCTGAACCGAATCCTCACCGCCGTGGGCCTCTCGCCCGTCACGTGGCAATCCGACCCGGTACCGGCGTTTGCGACCATCGTGCTGGCGACGGTGTGGTGGCGCACGGGGTTCAACATGCTCATCTATCTCGCGGGGCTCCAGGGCATCGGCCCCGACCTCTACGAGGCGGCGACCCTCGACGGCGCGAACCGCTTCCAGCGCTTCCGCAACGTCACGGTTCCGCTGCTCGGACCGACGTCGTTCTTCCTCGTCGTGCTGAACGTGATCTTCTCGTTCCAGGTCTTCGACATCGTGTTCGTGCTCACCGGCGGCGGCCCAGGTGGCGCGACGAGCGTGCTCGTGACCTATGCCTACGAGACCGGGTTCGTCACCCGCGACCAGGGCTACGCCGCCGCGATCGGCATGGTGCTGTTCCTGTTCGCCCTCGTGTTCGCCGCGGCGCAGTACCGCGCCTCCCGCACCAAGGATGTGGTCGAGTGAGCATCGACGAGCGCCTGGATGCCACGGCATCCGCGTCCCCCCTCGCCCCACCCTCCGTGTCCCCGGGTCGGCGTGCCGCGAACCGGGCGCGGCGGGGGAGTGCGATCGTCCGCACGATCATCGTCGCGGTGGTGGGCCTTGCCGCCGTGTCGCCGCTGTACTGGATGCTCGCCGTCGCCTTCTCGTCGCGTGCCGAGCTGCTGGGCGGGCGGGAGCTGCGCCTGTGGCCGCGGGAGGTGACCCTCGAGAACTTCGAGCGCGTGTTCGCATCGTTCCCCGTGGCGACGTGGTTCGGAAACTCGGTCGCGATCGCGGTGGTGGTCACCCTCATCTCGGTCACCACGAGCCTGCTGGCCGGTTACGCGTTCGCGCAGCTGCGCTTCCGCGGGTCGACCGCTTTGTTCTTCGTGGCCCTGGCGACCCTCGTGCTCCCGGTGCAGGTGATCATGGTGTCGCTCTTCCGCATCGTCACCGCGACCGGGCTGTACGGCACCTACTGGGCGGTGATCCTGCCGGTGTCGGCCTCGGCGTTCGGGCTGTTCCTCGCGCGCCAGTTCATGCTCGGCATCCCGCGCGAACTGATCGAGGCCGCGCGCCTCGACGGCGCCGGGCACCTGCAGACCTTCCTGCGGGTCGTGCTGCCACTGTCGAAGCCGCTCATCGCGGTGCTGGTGTTCATGAGCCTGCTGTCATCGTGGAACGACTTCGCGTGGCCCCTGATCGCCCTGCGTGAGAACCGCCTCTTCACCCTGCCGATCGGTCTGCTGTACCTGCAGGGCCAGTTCGGCAGCGACTACGGTGCCACGATGGCCTACGCCCTGTTGAACGTGGTGCCGATCGCGATCGTGTTCCTCGTGTTCCAGCGGTACTTCGTGGCGGGGTTCGCGCGCAGCGGCATCAAGTGACGTGTCGAGTGGACGGGCCCGGAGCCGGCGGGACGTCCCCCAGCCGACGGAGGCCCTGAGCTTGTCGAGGGGACCGGATGCCGCGGGCCCAGCGGCCGTCACCGTTGCGTGAGAAGCCAACTCTCGACCTCGAACTGCGCGAACGGCTGGGGCGAGAACACCGCGTACGAGCTCCAGTCGTCGACGCGCAGTGTCATGACCGCGATCCAACCGACTGCCATGGCGACCAGGGTGAGGATCACGATCGCCATCCGCGCATTGTTGAGGATGCGGAAGGCGTGGTCCTCATCGACCGCGCGGCGCAGGATGAGCGTGAGCGTGCCCACCACGATCGCCGCCAGCAGGAGGAAGACGAGCGGGCTCGGACTCAACGTCGCCACGCCGCAGCGCGGTTCGATGTCGCTGGGACTCCCGTCGTTGGTGATGAAGCCCTGCCCATCGGTTGCGATTCCGCCCGAGCAGCTCTGGTGCGTGCCGCGCAGGAACGTCCCCATCACGGCCGAGGCGATGATCGCCCAGATGAGCAACGAGCGGATGCCGACGACGAGCGCCGCTCCGGGAAGGAGCGGTGTCGTGTTCTCCGTCGTGGTCACAGCGTCCTCCGGGGGTGGGCGTCCTCCCACCCTCACACGGTCTGACGAACGCGTCCACCATCGTCCGCGGTCAGGAGGGGCTCGGCCGCCTGAGGCCGAACGAAGCGGAGGCCGTGACGCCCCGCTCTCAGCCCAGGAACTCCCGCGCCGCCACGACGAGGTTCTCCACGCCGCGATCGATGGTCGGCTGCATGACCGGGGCGAAGTAGGGGGAGTGGTTCGTCGGGATGTCGCGTTCGATGGTGCCGCCCGCGAGGGCCTTCTGGAAGGTCTCGGGGTCGACACCGCCCCAGAACCAGAACACCAGGGGGGCGCCCGACTCGCGGGCGAACCACGACACGTCCTCGCTCCCGGTGAACATGCCGGGGTCGACGACCGCCCCCTCACCGAACGAGCGCTGGAACGCCGCGGTGAGGCGAGCCGTGGCATCCGTGTCGTTGATGGTCGGCGGCAGGGTGTGGTCGGTCGTGATGGTGGGCGTCTGTTCGGCGCCCGAGGCCTCGGCCTCGGCACGGATGATGCGCTCGACCTTCGTCATGACGCGCTCGCGCGCGGCGTCGTCGGGGTAGCGCAGGCTCAGCTCGAGCTTCGCCTCGGCGGGGATGATGTTGTTCTTCGACCCCGCGTGGATCGAGCCGACGGTGACCACCGCGACGTCGCGCGGGTCGACCTCGCGCGAGACGACGGTCTGCAGGCGCATGACGGTCGCAGCGGCCATGACGACCGGGTCGATCGTGGAGTGCGGGCGTGAGCCGTGACCTCCGCGACCGTGCAGCACGACGGTGAGGCCGTCGGATGCCGCCATCTGGGTGCCGGGGCGCACGCCGATGACGCCGGCGGGAAGGGGCGTGACGTGCTGGCCGAGCACGACGTCGGGCTTCGGGTATCGCTCGAGCACGCCGTCGGCGATCATCGCCTTCGACCCCGCGCCGTACTCTTCTGCGGGCTGGAAGACGGCGACGACGGTCCCCGACCACTCGTCGCGGGTGGCGACGAGGCGCTCGAGGGCGCCGATCAGCGCGGTCACGTGCATGTCGTGGCCGCACGCGTGCATCACCGGGACGGCATTGCCCGCCGGGTCGGTGCCGCGGGCGGTACTGGCGTAGGCGAGACCGGTCTGCTCCTCGACGGGCAGGCCGTCCATGTCGGCGCGCAGCCACACGACGGGTCCGTCGCCGTTGTCGATGCGCGTGACTACACCCGTGCGACCGACGCCTTCTTCGACGTCGAGACCCAGATCGGCGAGGTGTCGCGCGATGATGCCGGCCGTGCGCGTCTCCTGGAACGACAGCTCCGGGTGGGCGTGCAGGTCGGTGTACAGGCTCTCGAGGTCGACGCTCATGCCCCGAGCCTAGTTCGCACCCCGACAGCGGCGCGGGTTTCGCGCGGCGCTCCGAGTCGCCGTCGCGGCGGCACGGCGACACGACGCAGGAGATCCACCCCCTCGACGCCCCCATAACCGCGTCATCACGTGCCGGCGCCCGCGGATCTCCTGCGTCATGCATCAGCGGTCTCGCCGTCCGACAGGCGCTACCGGATGCCCCGCCCCCGACGCAACCCATCCGCTGCGGCCAGGTTCGACGGTCACGCTTTCGCCATGACCACCACACACTTCGACTACCTCATCGTCGGCGGCGGGATGGTCGCCGACACCGCCGCCCGCGGCATCCGCGAGATCGACGCCGACGGATCCATCGGCATCCTGAGCGATGACGTCGACGAGCCGTACACGCGCCCCGCCCTGAGCAAGAAGCTGTGGACCGACGACGAGTTCACCTGGGAGAAGGTGCCACTCGGCACCTCCGACGACACCGGCGCCGACATCCGGTTGCGCACGCGCGCCACGGCGATCCGCCCGGACGCACACGAGGTGGATGCCGAGGGCGAGACGTTCTCGTACGGCAAACTGCTCATCGCCACCGGCGGAAAGCCGGTGCCCCTGCCCGTCGACGATCGCTCGAACGGCGAGCGGGCGCTGACCTTCCGCACCGCCGAGGACTACCGGCGCCTGCGCGCCCTCGCGACGGACGTCGACCGCATCGCCGTCGTGGGCGGCGGTTACATCGGCTCCGAGCTGGCCGCAGCCCTCGTCCAGAACGACGTCGACACGGTGCTGATTCACACCGGCTCGGTGCTTGGCGACGCGGTGTTCCCCGCAGCCCTCGCGGAGCGCTTCGAGAAGCTGTTCCGCGACGCCGGCGTCGAGATCGTTTCGGGCTCGAAGGTGGCCGGAGGAGAAGCGGATGCCACGGGCGCCCGCCTGCAGCTCGAGAACGGCGACGAGGTGCGCGCCGATGCCGTCGTGAGCGGTCTGGGCATCGAGGTGGCGACCGACCTGGCCGAGAAGGCCGGGCTCACGGTCGACGACGGCATCCACGTCGACGCGCAGCTGCGGTCGTCGGCCGACGACGTCTACGCCGCCGGCGACGTGGCCAGCTACCCCGACCGCCTTCTCGGTCGCCGCCGCGTGGAGCACGTCGACAACGCCAACGAGCAGGGCAAGGCCGCCGGGCGCAACCTCGCGGGCGCCGCCGAGCCCTACACGCACACGCCCTACTACTACTCGGCGGTGTTCGGCCTTCGGTACGAGGCGGTCGGCACTCTCGACTCCTCGCTCGAGACGGTCGAGGACTGGATCGAACCCGATCGCGGCGTCGTCTACTATCTCGACGACGATCGCGTCGTGGGCGTGCTGCTCTGGAACGTGGAAGAGGCTCGGGATGCCGCCCGCTCGGTGCTCGCGGAGGCCGATACGCTCACGCGCGACGACCTGGTCGGTCGAATCCGCTGACTCCTCGGCAGGGCGGGGCCCCGCGGGCTAACCTGGACCGGCGCACCGATCGGCGTGGCGCGTGAGCACAGGAGCACCCATGGCGTCCGCTGAACTGCGTCTCTCCCTTCCCATCGATCGCGCGCGCGACGCTCTCGCAGCGGCGCTGGCCGAGCAGGGTTTCACGGTGCAGCCGACCGCGTCGGGGTCGCTCGAGGTCGAACGCGGAAGCCTCGGCACGACGATCGTCGCGGGGGCGTTCGCCGGTCAGGACATGCACGTCCGCTTCGACGTGCACCTGTCGGAGATCGACGAGGGCACCCTCGCCGCGTTCGAGCACTCCGCGGTCGGCGGTTTCTTCAAGGGCGGCGCCATCGGTGCGGCGAAGTCCGGCGACGTGGTGCGCGAGGCCGCTCGACTCGCGGGCGCGCGCCTCGCGCAGCAGGGACTGCTGACGGTGGCCGCTCCCGCCGAGGGGGTGTCGGTCGCCGCGGCCGGCGGCGGATACGTGAACGGCTACCCGGGCTACGCCTCCACCGCGGTCGCGGCGCCCCCGGCATCCGCTCCCGCCCCGGTGCCGACCGACCGGACCAACGTGGTGGCGATCGTCGCCCTCGTCCTCGGCTTCGTCGTGCCGATCGGAGGAATCGTCGCGGGTGCCGTCGCCCTCGCGCAGATCAAGCGCACGGGCGAGAAGGGCCGGGGCCTGGCGATCGGCGGCATCATCGCCGGCGGAATCCTCAGCGTCGTCGTGTTCCTGGTGGGGCTGGCCCTGGTGATCCTCACGATCATCGGAGCCGCGAACGAGGCGAACGACCCCTTCGGCTTCCCTCAGGACGGCGATGTCACCATCGCCCCCGACGAGCAGGCAGCCGTCGATCCGTCGGTCCTGACGCTCGGCGCGTGCCTCGACGCCCTGCCGGGCGGGGTGATCGGCGCGAACAACGTCGTCGATTGCGCGCAGCCGCACGCGTTCGAGATCTTCGCCGGGTTCGATCTCGCTGACGGCGCCTTCCCCGGCGATGCCGCGATCGAGGAAGCCGCCTACGCGGGCTGCGAGGCGGCGTATCCCGGTTACGTCGGCGTCTCGTACAACGACTCGACGCTCAATTACTACTTCGTGGGTCCGACCGAGCAGACGTGGGCGTCGGGCGACCGCGAAGTCTCGTGCCTGCTGTTCGATCCGGCCACCGAGCTCAGCACCGGCTCGCTCGCCGGCTCCGGGCGCTGACGGCCCGGGAGACCGGGGGTCGCGCGCCGTCTTCAGACGTCGACCGCCGCGAAGGTCGCGAAAGCGCGACTCAGGCTCGCGGAGGCGCGGTCGAGCCGCGATCGACCAGCTCGTACGGCAGCGTGCCCAGGCCGCGTCCCGGCTCGGCGCCGTCGAGTGCGCCCAGCACCGCCTCCGCGGCCCGCTCACCCTGGCCGCGAGCGAACTGGTCGACGGTGGTGAGCGAGAACCAGTGCCCCAGCTCGTGACCGTCGACCCCGATGATCGAGACGTCATCGGGCACGCGCAGGCCGAGCTCGCGCGCGGCGAGGATGGCCCCGATGGCCATCTCGTCCGACGCGGAGAACAGCGCGGTCGGCGGGTTCTCAGCCGTGAGGACGCGGGTCGCCGCGGCGGAACCGCCCTCGATGGTGAAGTCGGCCGGCTCGACCCGGGCCCCGGCGATGCCCGCTGCCGCCAGTCGCTCCTCGAAGCCCCGACGGCGCAGCCCCGGCACCGTGGTGCCCGCGGCGGTCGTGGCATCCGCTCCGATGTGCGCGAAGCGTCGGTGGCCGAGGGCCAGCAGGTGATCCGTCGCCAGCCGACCCACGGCGAGGTCGTCGACCGTCAGGGTGGTCAGCAGGGGGTTCGGACCGGCGATCGCGACGATCGGAACGCCGAGGCCGCGCAGCGACGACGACTCGTCGGTATCCAATTCGAGGGCGATCGTGATGACCGCGTCGATGCGGCGGCGACGCAGGTGGTCGTCGAAGACACGGCGGCGCTCGACCGGGTCGGCGCTGACGCTGTAGAGCGTGATGTCGTAGCCCTCGCGCACGAGGGCGTCGGAGATCCCCGCCAGCACCGTGCTGAAGAACCACCGGTCGAGGAACGGCACGACCACCCCGACCGCGCGCGCTCGTCCGGTCGCCAGGCTCGACGCGGCCGCCGAGACGACGTAGCCGAGCTCGTCGGCCGCAGCCAGCACCCGGTCGCGCGTCGCGGTCGACACCGGTCCGCGCCCGCTCAGAGCACGCGAAACCGTGGCCGTCGACACCCCCGCCGCGCGGGCGACGTCATCGATACCGACCACGGTCTCGCGATTCCGGATGCCGCGACCTAGGCCGCCGCGATCCAGACGGTCGTGTCGGTCGGCAGGCGCTCGCCGTCGAGGGGGCCGCTCGCGATGAGCACCTCGCCCTCGGGGAGGTCGACCGACGCGTCGCCGAGGTTGGCGACGACGAGCAACGAGCCGTTGCGGAACGCCACCACTTCGTCGCCGTACTCGTCGAGCCACTCGAGGTGACCGGCGCCGAGGTCGCGGTCGCGGCGCTCGGCGAGGAGCGAACGGTACAGCGTCAGCGTCGAGGACGGGTCGTCGACCTGCACGTCGTGCGCGAGCTCGGCCCACTCGGCGGGCTGGGGCAGCCACGACGCGCCCGTGTCGTTGAAGCCGTACGCGGGGGCGTCGGCGGTCCACGGGATCGGCACGCGGCAGCCGTCGCGGCCGTATCGCTCGCCGTTCGTGCGGAACCACGTGGGGTCCTGACGCGCGTCGTCGGGCAGGTCGATGACCTCGGGAAGGCCGAGCTCCTCGCCCTGGTACAGGTACGACGAGCCGGGCAGTGCGAGCATCATCGACGTCGCCGCGCGCGCACGGCGCAGGCCCTTCACCGGGTCGGGCTGGCCGGGGGAGTTCGGTCCGATGCCGGCACCCTGCGGGTTCTCGGCGGTCAGCGCGAGGCGCGAGGCGTGTCGCACGACGTCGTGGTTCGACAGGACCCAGGTGCTGGGGGCGCCGACCTCACCGTACGCGCGCAGCGACTCGGTGATCACATCGCGGAGGGCCGCGGCATCCCAGGTCGTCTCGAGGTAGTGGAAATTGAACGCCTGGTGCATCTCGTCGGGCCGCACCCAGAGGGCCGTCTGCTCGACGGTCGGCAGCCACGCCTCGGCGCACAGGGCGCGGTCGCCGTCGTACGCGGCGAGAACCTCGTGCCACTCGCGCCACACGTCGTGCACGCCGGGCTGACCCCAGTACGGCACCTCTTCGGCGTCGCCGCCCATCGAGCCGCCCTCGGGGTCGGGTGTGAAGTCGGGCAGGCCCTCGGCCTTGATGAGCCCGTGCGCGACGTCGACGCGGAAACCGTCGACCCCGCGGTCGAGCCAGAAGCGCAGGATGTCGCGGAACTCCGCGCGCACCTCTTCGTTGGTCCAGTCGAAGTCGGGCTGGCTCTCGTCGAAGATGTGCAGGTACCACTGGCCGGGGGTGCCGTCGGCCCCGGTCACGCGCTTCCACATGCCGCCGCCGAAGACGCTCTCCCAGTTGTTCGGGGGCAGCTCGCCGTTCTCGCCCTTCCCGTCGCGGAAGATGTACCGCGCCCGCTCGGGGCTGCCGGGGGCGGCCTTCAGCGCCTCCTGGAACCACACGTGCTGATCGCTGGAGTGGTTCGGCACGAGATCGACGATGACCCGGATGCCACGCTCGTGCGCAGCGCTGAGCATGGTGTCGAAGTCGGCCAGGGTGCCGAAGATCGGGTCGACGTCGCGGTAGTCGGCGACGTCGTACCCCGCGTCCTTCTGAGGCGAGGTCTGGAAGGGGCTGAGCCAGATGGCATCCACCCCCAGGTCTTTCAGGTCGTCGAGGTGCGCGGTGACGCCGGGCAGATCGCCGAGGCCGTCACCCGAGGCGTCGGCGAACGAACGGGGGTAGATCTGGTAGATGACGGCGGTGCGCCACCACTCGGAGCCGGGAGCGGCGACGAGATCGGCGCGCGCGTCTTCCTGCGTGAAAGTCATGGCGTCCACGTTAGTGCAAGCGCTTGCAGTGGGGTCAACCCCGGGGCCGGGTGAATTCGAGCCTTCCGTTCCCGCCTGCTCGGCCCGCCCGTGCCGGGCGATCACGCGAGGGGACGGTGAGGTCCGAGGACCGCGCGCGAATGCGCGATTAGGCTGTATCGGTGCCCGACGCCTCTGCCCTCGCCCGCGCTGAATCGCTCATCACGAGCATCCCCGATTACCCCAAGCCCGGGATCGTGTTCCGCGACATCACGCCGCTGCTCGCCGACGCCGCGGCGCTGCGGGTCGTGGTGGAGGCGCTGATCGAACCGTTCGCCGGCCGCTTCGACGCCGTCGCGGGAGTCGAGGCGCGCGGCTTCCTGCTCGCCGGGGCCGCGGCCATCGCCGCCGACGTGGGGCTCATGCCGATCCGTAAGGCCGGCAAGCTGCCCCGACCCGCGGCCACCGTCTCGTACGACCTCGAATACGGCTCGGCCCAGATCGAGATGCACGACGACGCCGCCGCCGGCGCGCGCGTGCTGCTGCTCGACGACGTGCTCGCCACCGGTGGCACCCTCGGCGCGGGCCGCGAGCTGCTCGAGGCCGTGGGCAGCGAGGTCATCGGCATCGCGACGCTGCTCGAAATCGACGGACTCGGCGGCCGCGAAGCCCTCGGCGGCGACCTGCACTCCGTCTTCCACGTCTGACGCGGGAGTGCCCGTCGGCCGGCCCCGCCGCCGCGCGGGTGTGCTGCTGGCGAGCCGCGCTCCGGTGATTCGGGCGGGGATCCGGCGGCAGCGGGCGGAGCCGGGGGTACGGATGCCGCGATCTTCCGGAGAGCGGCACGTCACCGCCCCGGAGAATGGGCCCCGGCACCTCACCGCCCCGGCACGCGTGGGCCCGGGCCGCGCCCTCACGCGCCGCCGCGTGCCCGCTCCCGCACCTCCGGCAGTTCCCGGTCGGTGTCCGCCACCTGCGTCACCTTCGCGGTGAGGTGCGAGAGCGGCGGCGTGGTCATCACCTTCATGACCACGCTGCGCGCGGCGAGCCCCAGCCGCGTGTGCGGGTACGCGAGCTTGAGCATCCCGCGCGGAATGCCCTGGATCTCGTCGACCAGCGGCCGCATCCACGCATCGAACGAGGCGAGTGCCTCGTCGAGCCGGTCGCGGTCCGGGTGCCCCTCGATCTGCGAGAGGAAGGCCGCGAGGACGTACCCCCCGGTCAGCGCGAGCGATGCTCCGCCCCCGCCCATCGGCGTCACGCACCACGCCGCGTCGCCGATCACGCACACGCGGCCGCGGTGCCATCCCGGCATTCGGATCTGCGTGAGTTCGTCGATGTACACGTCGTCGGAGGAGTCGAATCCGTCGAGCACGCGCTCCGCTCGCCACCCCGCGTCGGCGTAGCGCTCGCGCAGCACGCGTAGGGCGTCGTCGCGGTCGCGCCCCACCAGGTCGTCCTCGCCCGCATACGACAAGATCGCGCGGATGGTTCCGTAGGGGTCGGGGCGCAGGTGCACCTGGCGTCCGCCGACCGCGTTGTACCAGCGCCACCGGTCATCGTCGTCGGCCGTACGCGGGATCGTGCCGAAGGCCATCGTGATGCCGAGGGGGTCGGCATCGACCTCCGACTCCGCGAAGAGCAGATCGCGCGTGGCGGAGCGGACGCCCTCGGCCACGACGAGCAGGTCGGCCTCGATGTGCTCGCCGCTGCCCAGGGCGACGCTCACGCGATCGGGCCGGTGCTCGTCCACCTCGGTCACGCTCTCGCCGTAGACGAACCGCACGCCGGCGGGGAGGACGTCGAGGATCGCCCGCGCGAAGTCGCCCCGCAGCACCTCGAGCTCGGCGGTCGCGCCGTCGGGTCCGTCCGAGGGGAGCTCCGCGATGACCCGGTCGTCCGCGTCGACGATGACCGTGCCGGTCTCGGTGGTGTTCTTCGCCCGGATCGCGTCGGTCAGGTCCATCCGATCGAGGACCTCGCGCGCGACGCCGCGCACGTCGACGTTCTGCCCGCCGCCGCGGAAGCTCGAGGCCCGCTCGACGACGGTGACCCCCCAGCCGATCGTGCGCAGCCACCAGGCGGCGGACAGTCCGGCGATGCTGGCGCCGGTGATGAGGGCGTGCGGTGCGGTCATGAGGTCTCCTCGAGAGTCGGTGAGGATAGCTTTACGACAAAGTCGCTTGACTGTAAAGTCATTGCATGACCGCGTTGAACTCCCTCGCCATGTCCTGGTCCGACGTCGAGGTCGGGGTGATGCACGGTTTGCGCGAGTGGGCGATGGCATCCGACGAGCTGAATAGGCACCTGTCGACGTGGATGGGTCTTCCCGTGACGGATGCCGAAGCCCTCGGCCAGGTCGTCTGGGCCGCCCAGTCCGGCAACCCGGTGTCGCCCGCGGTGTTGGCCCGGCAGATCGGCATGACCTCGGGCGCCGTCTCGGTGCTGATCGACCGACTCGAGCGCGCCGGATACGTCACGCGCCACCGCGAGGGAGACGACCGTCGTCGCGTCGTCGTGCGCCCCACCGCCACCGCCCTCGAGGGAACCGAGCGATTCCTCGGCTTCGCGGGCGCCGAGATCGCCACCGCCGTCCGCGGGACCCCGGATGCCGATCTCCAGACGATCCACGCGTTCCTCGAGCGCATGACCCGGGCGGCGACCGCCGCCAACACCCGTCTGCGGGCGGAGCCGGCGTCGACCAGAATCGACGCATGACCTCGCGCCCCGTCATCCTGCACCTGCTCGCCTTCGCCGCCGAGCCCGGCGGCGGGAACCCCGCGGGAGTGATCCTGAATGCCGCGGGCCTCGACGATGCGCAGATGCAGGCCGTCGCGACCGACCTCGGCTACCCCGAGTCGGCCTTCGTCACCGCGCGCGAGGGCCGTCGCGCACGGGTGCGGTACTTCTCCCCGGGCGCCGAGGTGCCCTTCTGCGGCCACGCGACGATCGCCACCGCCGTCGCGCTCGCCGAGGCCGAGGGCTCGGGGGACTTCGTCTTCGACACCCGGGCCGGCGAGATCGCGCTCGAGACCACGCGCGACGCCGACGGGCGCGTGACCGCGGGCTTCACGAGCGTCGACCCGATGCAGAGCGATCTCGAACCCGAGGTGGGGCGGCGGTTGCTCGGCATCCTGGGCCTGTCCGATAGCGAGCTCGACGCGCGCCTGCCGTTGGCGCAGTCGTTCGCGGGCAACACGCATCCGGTCGTCGCGGTGGCCTCGCGCGAGCGCTTCGACGCGTTCGGGTTCGATCCGGCGGCCCTTCGCGCGCTGATGGACGAGCGCGGCTGGGCGGGAACGGTCACCGTGGTGCACGCCGAGAGCCCGGATGCCGAGGTGTTCGAGGCCCGCAACCTCTTCCCCGTCGGCGACATCACCGAAGATCCGGCGACGGGATCGGCCGCGGCCGCGCTCGGCGCATACCTGCGTGACCGCGTGGGGCGTCGCGCCCCGTTCTCGTTCCGCATCCACCAGGGACGGCATGTGGGGCGGCCGAGCGAGCTGCACGTCGACGTCCCGACACGCGGCGGGGTGCGCGTCAGCGGGACGGCGACGCCGCTCGAGCGCTGACCCTGGTCACGCCGGCGTGCGCACCGCCGCGAACCGATTGCGGCGCCGCAGCGCGAAGCCCAGGCGCTCGTATGCGGCGATCGCGCCGACGTTGCTCGCGGCGGCGTGCATCATCGCGCGGTCCCCGCGCTGCTGGATGTGGAAGGCGACGTCGAGCACGAGCCGAGACGCGAGACCCTGGCGGCGGTGGTCGGCGTCGACGGCGACGGCGCTGATCTCCGTCCATCCAGTGGGGTGCAGACGCTCCCCGGCCATCGCCACGAGACGGCCTTCGCGACGGATGCCGATATAGCGGCCGAGCTCGTACGTACGGGGCCGGAACGGGCCGGGCTGGTTGCGCGCGACGATGTCGATCATGTCGGCGGCGTCGTCGGCGCCCAGTTCGATCGCCTCGGCGTCGGGCCGGGTCTGCAGGGCGTCGGTCTCGACGAGCTGCACGCCCTCTCCGCCGCCGACCCACTGCCAATCCGCGGGGATCTCACCGTCGAAGCCCGACAGGCCCACGTCGGCGCCGGGGCCGACGAGCTCGCGCAGGGCGTCCCACACGTTCGGGTCGTCCCACGTGCGCACGGCCACGAAGGGCGCGACGTCATCGGGATAGCGCTTCACCAGGTCGCCGCCGATCGCGAAGCGTGCGTGGGGTCCGGCGAGGGAGTGCCACGCCGCGTTGTCGAGCACGGTGGCGTCGGCGTGGGGGGCGGGAAGGGGGACGGCGGCGGTGGTGGGGGTCATGGCGTCCGTTCTGGGGGGAGGTGCACGTAAGACAACAGCGTCGGGCGCTCGGCATTCCGCGTGGACTCAGCGCACTCCGGCGGTGGCGCGAGTCGACAGGGCCGCGGCCACGGCTCCGGCGATGCGGTCGGTCTGGCGCAGCGACAGCGAGTCGGAGCGCGGGCGGGTGAAGGCGCCGGCCTCCATCGACGAGGTGAAGGGTCCGATCGCGAACATCCCCGCGCGGGGCTGCCCGTCCCGCGCGATGACGCGGCCGTCGGCGTCGACGTCGATGCGCCCGAGCGAGCCGGTGAACGACGCGTCCGACACGTGCACCTCGCGGCCGTGGCGGTTCGCGAGTTCGCGCAGCGCGGGGTTCTCGCTCGCCGACGCCGTCGCGGCGGGAAGCCATGCGTCGATCAGTCCGCGCGCGCTTACGTCGCCGTCCGTCCGCGGCGACGAGGCGACGAAGCCCCGGTCGGCGTCGACGCGCACCGCGATGTCGGGGCCGAGGAAGCGCACGACCCCGGCCTCGGCCAGCGCGAGGAACTCCTCCAGTCGGTGTGCGGGCGGCCCCGAGGCGACGTAGCTGAAGAACGCGTGCCAGGTCACCGGCAGGTCGACCGCGCGGGAGCGAGCGCTCCACCGCTCGGTCGGGATGTCCGAGAGCCCGAGGAACGACGACAGGATCGTGAGGAACAGCGCCTGCGCGGTGCTCCGTTCCTGACTCGTGCGCAGGTGCAGGTCGTCGACGATGTGCCGGCGCACCCGCTCGTGCACGTCCGCGGCGTCGGCGAATATCTCTTCCCCCAGGGGTACGTCGAGCGTGCGCACGTCGAAGCGATCCAGGGGATCGGGAACCACCGCGGCGACGGCGCGACGCAGGGCCGAGGTGTCGGCATCCACTTCTCGAAGGGTGTCGCGGAAGGCCTCCCACGTCGTCGTGACGCGCTCGGGGTGACCCGTGAAGAGCTCGCGGTAGTGGCCCCAGACGAGCTCGCGCGCGATGAGCGGCCAGACGTCGTCGAGGAAGTCGATGGTTCCGGGGCGTGCGAGCAGGTCGGCGACGGCGGCGGGGGTGAGCACCTCGCGCACGGGCGGGTCGCCCTGCAGCTGCGACGACACCTTGGAGCGGTAGGGAACGCCCCGGCGGGATCCGAGGTGCAGGCGCGGCTCGCGGCCCGAGGGCTCGTAACGGAGCCCGCCGCCGGCGGCGTCGACGAAGCGACCGCCCCGCCCCGCGGTCAGCAGCACCACGGTGTCGACCGCGGCGAGTCCCATGCCGCGCACGATCACGTCCTGCCCGGGATCGAAGACGCCGAGGTCGGCGTCGGCGGTGAACGCGGGTGGGACGTACGTCAGCCCCGCGCCCGCGGCGGCTTCTCGCAACGCGATCGCCTCGCCCTCGGGTTCGCGCGCGTTGTGGCCCATCGCGTAGACGAGCACGTCGGCGAGCAGACGGATGCCGTCGGCGAGGGCGATCTCGTACCCGTCGGTCGTGTCGTCGACCCACTGCACGGTGCCCTCGTGCCACCGCACCTCGACCCCGGGCGGGGCGATGGCGACCGTGCGACGCCAGAACCAGTCGAGATACGCGCTCTGCAGACGCCGCGTGGGGAAGGAGTCGGGGCGGAGGCTGCGCAACTCGGCATCCAGCTCGGGGGCGTCGATCGAGACGTCGGGGAGCGCGCCCGCTCGTACCCTCTCGGCCCACTCGATGAGCGAGGGGCCCGAGCGGATCGGTCCCGCGATCGTGCAGGACTCGTCGGTGAAGACGGTCACGTCGCGCGCCATCGAGTTGAGCTTGAGCAGAGGGGACTGCTCGCGCCGCCAGATGCGGCCCGCGCCCGGCGGGAAGGGGTCGACGAGCGTGATGCGCAGCGGAGCCGTCGCGCGTCGCGCGAGCAGTCGCTCGACGAGCATGACCGCGCGCGGCCCTGCCCCGACGATCACGAGCTCGGTCATCGCACCGCGGCGCTCGCGTGGACCGGCGGCAGGCCGAGCAGGTCGTGCAGCGTCGCTCCCTCGTCGTACGAGCGGCGGTACGAGCCGCGCTCCTGCAGCAGCGGAACGACCCTCTCGGTGAAATCGTCGAGTCCGTGCGGGGTGAGGTGTCCGACCACCGTGAACCCGTCGGTCGCGCGCTCCTGCACGTAGCGGTCGATCTCGGATGCCACGTGCTCGGGCGTCCCGACGAAGGTGTGCTTCGCGGTCAGGCGGATGACGAGCTCGCGGATGCTGAGGTTCTCGGCCCGCGCCTGCTCGCGTAGCTGCCCCACGCGCGCGCGGATCGCCGCGTGCCGGCCGGCGAAGCCCTGCGCCGTCTCGACTCCCGTGTCGGGTTCGAGGTCGGGAAGCGGACCCTCGGGGTCGTACCCGCTCAGGTCGCGGTTCCAGATCTGCTCGAGGTAGGTGATCGCGGTCTGCGGGCGCACCTGGGCCAGCGCGATCTCGCGCGAGCGCTCGCGGGCCTCGTCGGCGGTGTCGCCGAGCACGAAGGTGGCCGCGGGCAGGATCTTCAGCGAGTCCTCGTCGCGGCCGTTCGCGGCGAGGCGCCCCTTCACATCGCGGTAGAACTGCTGCGCGTCGTCGAAGGCGGTGTGCAGCGAGAAGATCACGTCGGCGTGCTGCGTGGCGAAGTCGCGGCCGTCGGGGGAGTCGCCGGCCTGCACGATGACGGGTCGTCCCTGGGGAGAGCGCGGCACATCGAACACCGCGTCGACGTCGAACAGCCGCGACTCGTGCCGTACCCGTTCGATCGCGTCGTCGCGCAGGAATATTCCATTCGCGGCATCCGCTTCGATCGCCCCGTCGCTCCACGACGACCACAGCGCCTTCGAGAGGGCGGCGAACTCCGAAGCTCGCACGTAGCGGTCGGCGTGGTCGAGGTAGCCGCCGCGGCGGAAGTTCGCGCCGTGGAACGCGTCGGAGCTGGTCACCGCGTTCCATCCGGCGCGGCCGTTCGACAGCAGGTCGAGCGTGCCGAGCTGCCGGGCGAGCTCATACGGTTCGTTGAACGTCGTGTTGAGCGTGCCGACAAGTCCGATGTGCTCGGTGACCGCGGCCAGCGCCGTCAAGATCGCGAGGGTGTTCGGGCGTCCCGCGACGTCGAGGTCGTGCAGCTGCCCGCGGTGCTCGCGCAGGCGCAGTCCCTCGGCGAGGAAGAGGTAGTCGAAGAAGCCGCGCTCGGCCGTGCGGGCGAAGTGCTCGAACGACGAGAAGTCGATCTGGCTCCCGGCGCTCGGGTCGGTCCACACGGTCGTGTTGTTCACGCCCGGGAAGTGCGCGGCGAGATGGATCTGGCGGCGGGTCATGCGCCGACCTCCTGACGGGCGTAGCGGCTGGCGAGGCGGGGGAGCCCGAGGCGCTCGCGCAGAGTGGGCGAGCCATCGTCGGGGAGCAGGATGCCGGCGGCGGCCACCGCGGGAACCACCCGGTCCGCGATCGCGTCGAGGTCGCCCGGCAGGCGCGCGGGCCGCAGGCGGATGCCGTCGACGCCCGCGTCGGCGAGCGCGCGGATCTCGTCCACGACGTCGTCCGCGGTGCCGACCACCACGCGCGCGTCCGTCGTCAGCGGGGCGCGTTCCTGCAGGCGGTTCCACACATCCTCGGCCGCGGTGCGCGTCTCCCCGACGAGAACGAGCAGGTCGGCGAAGACGCGCAGGTCGTCGCCGCCGTCGAGCTCGCTCAGGATGCCGGCCACGGCGCCCGCGTCGGAGGGGGTCACGAACACGAGGTCGGCGTGCTCCGCGGCGAAGCGGTAGGGGATCGTCTGGTGTGCCAGCGCCGTGATGAGCGGCTGGCCCTGAGGAGACCGCGGCACGATCGAGGCCCCCGTGATCGAGAAGAACTCGCCCTCGAACTCGACGTTGTGCACGCGCTCGCGGTCGAGGAACTTGCCCGTATCGAGGTCGCGCACGATAGCGTCGTCTTCCCACGAGTCGGCGAGCCGTCGGATGACGTCGGCGACCTCCCCCGCCTCGCGGAAGGCGGCGAGCAGCGCGGGGTCGTCTTCGACGCGACCGGATGCCGGCAACCCGGCCGGTCCGTCGGCACGGCGCCCGAAGTTCTTCCGCTCCTGCGCCGTCGACCCCGCGACGAGCCGAACGCCGGCGCGGCCACGACTGACGTGGTCGAGGGTCTGCAGGCCGGTGGCGAGGTGGAAGGGCTCGGGGTGGGTGGTCGTGGCGGTGGGGACGAGGCCGATCCGCCACGTGGCCGGGGCCAGGAACGACGCCAACAGCACCGCGTCGAGGCGTCCACGGACGCGGTCGCGGCGGGTCTCGGCATCCGGTTCGAAGGACCTGCCGCCCAGGCTGAGCGCGTCTTCGATCGTGGCCAGCACGAGCCCCGCGCCGTCGGCGGTGCGCGCGATCTCGCGCCAGTAGGCGGCCGAGGTCAGCTCGGTGGGCCGGGCCGTGGGCTCGCGCCACGCGGCCGGGTGCCAGCCGGCGCCGTCCAGGGCGACGGCGAGGTGGATGCGGTCGGGCATCGGGGCTCCTTCTCTCGGGGCGGCGTGCTGCTCACTGTCGCCCGGAGCGCGGCGGGTCTCAACGCGTGACGTAACGAAACGCCTCGAAGCGTCACGAAGCGACGGCGGGGGCGGAATCTACCGTCAGCACCCCGCCCATCGCCCGACTGTGACGCCACGCGACACACGATGTCGGTCGGTGACGTCTCGCGACGGACGGTGTCGCCCCGGGATGAGCGTCGGTGCGCTTCCGCCTAGCTTCGGCTGCACTCCCGCCCCGTTCTGAAAGGTGCCGCCATGAGCGTCCCCACCGCGATCGCCCCGTCCCCGGTCCTGTCCGCCCTGCTCGACGATCTGCGTGACGAGGCGCCTGGAATCGAGGTGCGCCCGCCCTCGTCGGCGACGGCGGAGTTCGCGCACGACGCCGGCACCACGCCGCGAACCGGCGCCCCCGTGGTCGACGGCCCCGCGGTGGCGTTCCCCACCTCGGTGACCGAGGTCCGGCAGCTCGTGCGCCTCGCCGCCAGACACGGCGTCAGTGTCGTGCCGCGCGGGGCCGGCACGGGTCTCTCCGGCGGCGCGACTGCCCTCTCCGATCAGCTCGTCGTCTCGACCGAACGGCTGAACCGCATCGTCGAGGTGTCTCCCGCCGATGAGGTCGCCGTCGTCGAACCCGGCGTGCTCAACGCCTCGCTCAACGAGCGACTGGCCCCCCTCGGCCTGTTCTACGCCCCCGACCCCGCGAGCTGGCGCATCTCGACCATCGGCGGCAACATCGCCACCAACGCCGGGGGCCTGCGGTGCGCCAAGTACGGCGTCACGCGCGAGTCGGTTCTCGCCCTCGACGTCGTCCTCGCCGACGGAAGCCTCGTCTCGGTCGGACACCGCTCGATCAAGGGCGTCACCGGGCTCGACCTCGTCTCGCTGTTCGTCGGGTCGGAGGGCGTGCTCGGCATCGTGGTGGGGGCGACCGTGCGTATCCGCCCGCTCCCGGTCGCGCGCCGAACGCTCACGGCGTTCTTCGATTCCACGGCCGCGGGTGCCGCAGCCATCGGGGCCATCACGGCCTCGCGCGTGCGTCCGAGCGTCATCGAGTTCCTCGACGAGATCACCCTCGACGGCATCGACGCGGCGCAGGACTCGGGCCTGCGTGCCCGGGGCGCCGCTCTGCTGCTGATCGAACTCGACGGCTTCGGCATCGACGAGCAGACCGCCGAACTGACCACCGCGCTCGTCGCGGCGGGCGCGCGGGTCGAGGTCGAGAGCGAGACGGATGCCGAGACCCTCTGGGAACTGCGACGCTCGGGCCGACGTTTCGACGCGGACACGTGGTTCGCCGGGGGCGACGTCGCCGTGCCCAAGTCGCGCATCGCCGAGGTGTTCGCGGGGTTCCCCGCGATCGCCGACCGGTTCGGGGTCGGCGTGAGCGCCGTCGCGCACGCCGGCGACGGCAACCTCCACCCGGTCATCTCGCTGCCCATCCCCGCGGGCGTAGACCCCACCGCCGTACCGGCCGCCGTCCACGACGCCGCCGACGCCGTCGTGCGCGCGGCGCTCGCCGTCGGGGGGACCGTGAGCGGTGAGCACGGCATCGGCACCGTCAAGCGAGCCCTCGCCGCGGAGGAACTCTCGGTGCGCGTGCGCGCGGCCCAGCTCGCCGTCAAGACCGCGCTCGATCCCGCCGGTCTGTTCAACCCCGGCAAAGCCCTGTAACCCGTCCCCACAGCTCGAGGATCCCCATGACCACCGCTCACCGTCCCCGCCGACGCCTGCTCGGCCTCGCCTCCGCCCTCGCCGTCGGTGCCCTCCTGCTCAGCGGCTGCGGTGCGGCATCGACCGCCGCTCCCGCCGACGCCGAACCGAAGACCGGCGGCGACCTCGTCTTCCTCATCGACTCGCTCGGTGCGACCTGGATCCCGAACAACAGCTCGATCTCGAGCTACCAGGGCCAGATCTGGGGCAACGTCACCGACAAGCTCGTCTACGTCGACGCCGAGGGCAACCTCAGCCCCTGGATCGCCGAGAGCTGGGACGAGAACGCCGACAAGACGCAGTTCACCCTTCACGTGAAGCCGGGCGTCACCTTCTCGGACGGCACGCCGCTGGACGCGGCCGCGGTCGTGGCGAACATCGACATCTGGGCCAAGGGCCGCCCCGACGAGGGCATCAACCGCATCGGCCTGTTCCCTTCCGCCAACTACCAAGGCGCTCAGGCGGTGGATGCCACGACGGTCACGGTCTCGTTCTCGGCGCCGACCCTCAGCTTCATCCCGACGCTGGCGTACCACGGCTCGATCCTGCTCTCGCCCGAGACCCTGGCGCTTCCCGCCGCCCAGCAGGCGGATCTCACCCAGGACATCGGCAGCGGCCCGTTCGTCGTCGAGAAGGTCGCCGAGGGCGACAGCGTCGTGCTGAAGAAGCGCGACGACTACGACTGGGGCCCCGAAGCGGTCGGCCACGAGGGCGCCGCCTACCTCGACACCATCACCTACAAGCAGGTCGCCGAACCGACGCTGCGCACCGCCTCGGTCGAGTCCGGTCAGGCGCAGGTGGCCTACAACGCCAGCCCGCAAGACCTCGACGCCCTGAAGCAGGAGGGGCTCACCGTCGAGACGCCCCGCTACCTCGGCTTCGTCAACGGCTACGCCCTGAACACCTCCGTCGCCCCGTTCGACGACATCAAGGTGCGTCAAGCGGTGCAGCACGGCATCGACCGCGACGAGATCCTCTCGACCGTCTACACCTCGGACTGGCATGCGGCGGAGTCGTTCTTCCAGAGCACCGTGCCCGAGGCGACCGACCACACCGCCGACTTCTCGTACGACGCCGCCGAAGCGGCATCCCTCCTCGATGAGGCGGGCTGGGTGAAGGGCTCCGACGGCGTGCGGACCAAGGACGGGAAGAAGCTGTCGCTCACGCTCTACCCCAACCCGTACCTGCAGGCCTCGCAATCGGTCGATGAGCTCGTCGATCAGCAGCTCACCGCCCTGGGGTTCGAGGTGAACCTCGAGACCTACGACGTCCCGACCTACAGCCAGAAGGTCATCGGCAACACGACGGTGCCCGCGACCGAGATCACCCGCAGCTTCGTCGACGTCGGAGCCGTCGCCGGGGTCCTCACCTCGCAGAAGAAGGGCGACGAGGACTGGTTCCGACTCGGCACCTCGGACGCGACGCTGAACGACCTCTCCACCCGTATCGCCACCGCGACCGATCGAGAGGCTCGGGCGGAGGTCGCCGACGAGCTTCAGGGGTACGTGCTCGACCAGGCCTACTTCGTGCCGCTGACGCAGATCGTGCAGCGCGTGTACGTCCAGGCCCCCGAGGTCAGCGGCGTCACCTACAACGGCCTCGCGTACGCGTACTACCTGAACGCGTGGCTCAACGGCTGACGCGCACCGTCACCCGGCCAGATCGACCCGAGAGGAGGAGGACATGCTGCGCACCTACGGCCGCTTCGCGCTGCGGCGCACCGGACAGGCGATCGTCGTCGTGCTGCTGGCGTACCTGTTCACGTTCGTCGTGATCAGCATCCTGCCCGGCGACCCCGTCACGAGCACGCTGCGCAACCCCGACAACGGCTTCACCGAAGACGACATCGCGCGCATCGTCGCGTACTACGGGCTCGACCAGCCGTGGTGGGTGCAGCTGGGCTCCTCGCTCGGACGCTTCGTCGTGGGCGACCTGGGCGTCTCGCTCCGCTCGAACCTGCCCGTCAGCGGGCTGGTGCTCGATGCGCTCGGGTCGACCCTGAGCCTGGCCGCGGCGGCCCTCCTCGTCGCGGTGGTGCTGGCCGTGGCCATCGCCTACGGCACGCAGTTCCTGCCCCCGCGCTGGGGTCAGGGGGTGCTCCGCTCGCTGCCGTCGCTGTTCCTGTCGGTGCCGAACTTCGTGATCGGACTGCTGCTGATCCACGTCTTCGCGTTCGGCCTCGGGCTGTTCAGCATGATCGACACCGAGACGCCGTGGGGCACCTTCTTCGCGGCGGTGGCCCTCGGCATCCCGGTGTCCGCCCAGCTGGCCGAGGTGCTCATCGCCTCTCTCGATCACGAGTCGCGGCAGGAGTACGTCGCGGTCGCACGGTCGCGGGGACTGCGGTCGGGGGCGCTGTTCCTGCGTCACCTGGTCAAGCCCTCGGCGCTTCCGACGGTGACGGTGCTGGCGCTCATCGTGGGCGAGCTGCTCGGGGGAGCCCTCATCACCGAGGCGATCTTCGGGCGCGTGGGCATCGGCACCCTGGTCGAATCGGCCGTGGCGAGTCAGGATCTGCCGGTGCTGCAGGCCGTGGTCTCGCTCGCCGCGGTCGTCTTCGTCGTCGTGAACCTCCTGGCCGACCTCGCCTACCCCCTGCTCGACCCGCGGGTGGCGGTGGGGCGCAGCGGCCGTCCCGTCTCGGTCGCGCCCCGCGACGAGCCGACGACGCCCCTGCGCGAGGAAGTGAGCATCGTATGACCGCCGCACCCCTGCTCGCGCAGCGCTCCAGGACCGCCCGGGTTCGTGGCATCCGCCTCTCCGTTCCCGTCGGCGTCCTCGCGTCGTTCGCGGTCGTGGCCGTCGTGCTGGCGTTCTCGTTCGCCCCCGCGCTGTTCACCTCGCAGAACCCGGCGCAGGGCGTGCCCGCCGACAAGCTCCAGGCGCCCAGCGCCGCCCACCTGCTGGGCACCGACCACCTGGGCCGCGACCTCTTCACCCGCATCGTCTACGGCGCGCAGTCCTCGGTGACCAGCGCCCTCGTGGCCGTCGCGATCGGTGTCGTCATCGGCGGACTCATCGGGTTGCTCGCGGGCTTCCTCGGTTCGTGGACCGACGTCGTGCTCGCGCGATTCGTCGACGTGCTGCTCGCCATCCCGGCGTTCCTGCTCGCGGTCGTGATCGTCAGCTCGCTCGGGTTCCAGACCATCAACGCCGCGATCGCCACGGGCGTCTCGGCGGTGGCGGTGTTCGCCCGGGTGATGCGCTCCGAGGTGCTGCGCGTGCGCTCATCGGTCTTCGTCGAGGCGGCGCGGCTCCAGGGCGGGTCGAACCTGCACGTGCTCTTCCGCCACGTGCTGCCGAACGCCTCGCGCTCGCTGATCCCCCTGGCCGTGCTGCAGTTCGGGCTGTCGATCCTCGTGATCGCGGGGCTGGCGTTCCTGGGCTACGGCGATCCGCCGCCGGCATCCGACTGGGGTCTGCTCATCTCCGCGGGCAAGGACTATCCGCGCGCGCCCTGGCTCGTTCTCTGGCCGGCGCTGGTCACGGTGGCGACCGTGCTCTCGATCAACCGCATCAGCCGCTGGCTCCGGAGGACGTCATGACCCTCGCCCTGTCCCGCGCGGACGACGTTCCGCTGGCGACCCCCGCCCTGCTGAACGTGACCGATCTGTCGGTCTCGTACGGCCGCGTTCCCGTCGTTCACGACGTGTCGTTCGCGATCCCCCGGGGCGGCAGTCTCGCGCTCATCGGAGAGTCGGGCTCGGGCAAATCCACGATCGCCCGGTCGATCCTGCGGCTGCTCCCGCGCGGCACGGGACGTGCGAGCGGGCGCGTGGAACTCGACGGCGCTGAGGTGCTGGGGCTCGCGGAAGCACGGTTCCGGCCGTTCCGGGGTCGTCGCTTCGGCTTCGTCCCGCAGGATCCCGCGCACGCGCTCAACCCCGTCCGCACCGTCGGCTCCCAGGCGCACGAGGCGGCGGCTCTCTCGGGTCTCGCGGATGCCGGCGAGCAGCGCCGCGCGGTGCTCGACGTGTTCGCCCGCGTCGGGCTTCCCGACCCGCGTCGCGTGTACGACTCCTACCCGCACCAGCTGTCGGGCGGCATGCTGCAGCGCGTGCTCATCGGGTTGGCGGTGCTGCCGCGGCCCGAGCTGCTGGTCGCGGACGAGCCCACGAGCGCCCTCGACGTCACGATTCAGAAGCGCATCCTCGACCTGCTCGACGAGCTGCGCCGCGACCTCGGCATCGGGCTGCTGCTCATCACGCACGACCTCGCGATCGCCGCCGAGCGCACCGATGAGATCGTCGTGCTCAAGGACGGGCGCGTGCAAGAGGCCGGCCCCACTCGCGAGGTCTTCGCGGCGCCGACCTCGCCGTACACGGTGCAGCTGCAGGCCGACGCTCCGGCCCTGAACCCCGACCGCTACCGCCGCGACGACGGTGACCGCGGGGTCGACGCGTGGATCCCCGACACCGCCTCGGCGCGCATCGAGGTGCGCGAGGTATCGAAGAGCTACGACGGCAGCGCCCGTCCCGCCGTGTCGGGGGTGTCGTTCCGCATCCCCGCCGGCACGACCCATGCGCTCGTGGGGGAGTCGGGCTCGGGGAAGACCACGACGGTGCGCCTCCTCCTCGGGCTCGAAGACCTCGACGCCGGCGAGGTGCTCATCGACGGCGCGGCGGTGACGGGCCGCACGGCGGCGGAGCTCCGCGGCATCCGTCGTCATCTGCAGCTCGTCTATCAGAACCCCTTCACCTCGCTCGATCCCACCTGGAGCGTCGGACGTATCGTGCGCGAGCCGCTCGACCGCTACCGCGTCGGCACGCGTGCCGAGAGGGCCGGGAAGGTGGCGGAGGCCCTGGATGCCGTGGGCCTGTCGCCCCACCTCGCCCGCCGCCGCCCCGACGCGCTGTCGGGCGGCCAGCGCCAACGCGTGGCGATCGCGCGCGCCCTGGTGCTCGAGCCCGACGTCATCGTGCTCGACGAGCCGACCTCGGCCCTGGACGTGACCGTGCAGGCCGGGGTGTTCGACGTGCTCCGCCGCCTCCAGCGCGAGCGCGGTCTCACCTACCTGTTCGTCTCGCACGACCTGGCGCTGGTCCGGCAGATCGCCGGCACCGTCTCGGTGCTGAAAGACGGCCGGGTCGTCGAGGCCGGCCGCGTCGCCGACGTGCTCTCGCACCCGCGCGAGGAGTACACGCGCGCGCTGGTCGACGCCATCCCGTCCCCCTACCCCCGGAGCCCCCGTTGACCCTCCTCTCCCTGCCCCGTGCCCGGCCCGCGCTGATCGAGGCGTTCACCGCGCCCCAGGGGTTCGGCGACCAGACCCTGCGCGATCGCCGCCCCGACGCGATCGAGCTGCTCGGCGGCATCCCGGATCCCTCCGTCCTGCCCACCGCGGAACTCGCCGAGGCGACCGCCCGCGTCCTCGCGCAGCCCGGGGCGCCGGCGCTGCAGTACTCGCGGACCGAGGGCATCCCGGCGCTGCGCGAGTGGATCGCCGCGCGCGAAGGCGTCGCCGTCGAGCGGGTCCTCATCACCAACGGCGGCTTCCACGGTCTGGCGATCGCCGTGCAGGCGGTGCTCGAGCGGGGCGACCTCGTGGCGGTCGACAACCCCGTGTTCCCGCTGTTCCTGCGCGGTCTGCAGTTGGCCGACGCGCGGGTGCTGCCCATCCCGGTCGGTGCCGAGGGTCTCGACATCGACGCGCTGGCCGCGCAGCTTCACGCCGGGGCGCGCCCGGCCGCGGTCTACACGGTGCCCGAGTTCCACAATCCCTCGCAGTCGTCGCTGCCCACCGCGCGGCGGCGCCAGCTGGTCGAGCTCGCCGAGAGGTACGGCTTCGTCGTGTTCGCCGATGACCCGTACCGCGAGCTCCGCTTCGCCGGCGAGCCCGAGTCTCTCGCGCCGTTCCACGCTTCCGACCACGTCATCCACGTCAACACCTTCACCAAGACGCTCGGCCCCGGCCTGCGGTTGGGCTGGGTCGTCCTGCCGGAGAGGTTGATCCCGGATGCCGTCGCCCTCCGCAGCCGTCAGGACTCGCACTCCTCGACCTTCGTGCAGGCCGTGATCGCCGAGCTGCTGACCAGCGACGCGGGACTCTTCGACCGCGTGCTCGGGCGCGCGCGGTCGCTCTACGGGACCCGCGCCCGCGCGTTGGCCGCGGCGCTCGAGGCCGAAGCCCCCGGGGAGTTCGAGGTCACCGTGCCCGAGGGCGGACTGTTCCTCTGGCCGCGCCTGCGCGACGACCGCGTCGACCCCGACCGCCTGGCCGCCGACGCGGGCGCCGAGGGCGTGGAGTACCAGCGGGGCTCCTTCTTCCCCTCCGGCCCGGGCACGGATGCCGACCGGCACCTCCGCCTGGCCTACGGCGACACGGGCGAGGAGCGGCTGCGCGAGGCCGCGGCGCGGCTGGCCCGGGCGGTGGCGCGGCAGCGCTGACGCCGTCTTTCTCCAGCGGTTCGCGCAGTGTCCGCGATTCGCGCAGCCTCAGTCGTTCTGGGGCCTTCGGGGCTGAGGTTGCGCAGATGACTGAGCTTGTGTGCGCCTGAGCCCTCCCGCCGCGCCGGTCTCGTGGTTCGCGCGACCTTCGCGACGCGCAGTGTCCGCGATTCGCGCAGCCTCAGTCGTTCTGGGGTCTTCGGGGCTGAGGTTGTGCAGATGACTGAGCTTGTGTGCGCCTGAGCCCTCCCGCCGCGAGCCTCCCGCGGTTCGCGCCACCTCCGCGTTCCGCACAACCTCAGCCCGATCGAATGGATGCCGACGGAGCCCGCGCGAATCGCTGAGCTTATGACGCGTCCGCCCGCGCCCACCCCAACCACGGCCCCAGCCGCCCCGCGATGTCCTCGAGGATCTGCTCGTAGTCGGCCGCGGCGAAGTCGAACGGCAGCGCGAACGCGACCTCGTCGACCTGAGGGAACGACCGCGACGACAACAGCCGCTCCGCGATCTGCTCCGACGTGCCGACGAGGTCCTCCGCGAACAGCAGCCCGCGCGGACCCTGAGGGATGCCGACCCTCCCGCGTCGCGACTCGGCGTAGGCCTCGTACCGCCGACGCTGTTCGGGCGTGGCGGTGTCGGTGGGCACGACGACGAGCCCCTGCGACACCCGCGCGTTCTCGCCGTCGGGGTGCGTCTCGCGGTACAGGCGGATCTGCGCGTCCTGCTCGACGTCGAAGTCGGTCGAGCTCGTCGATTGGATCACGCTGCTTGTGAGCAGGTGAAAGCCGTTCTCGGCCGCCCAGGTCGTCAAGGCCGGGCTGCCGGCGCCGTACCAGAGCCGACCGGCGAGCCCTGCGGAGTGCGGCTCCACACGCTCGGAGTACTCCTCGATCCCCTCCGTGCCGGCGAAGGGACTCACCCGGTCTCCGGCGAGGTAGCGGCGCAGTCGGGCCAGCCGCTCGTACCCGAAGTCCTCGTGCTCGGCGGTGTCCGGGTAGAGCGCGGGGGCGATCTCGTCGAGACGTCGGGGCGGGCCGACCGAGAAGCCGGGCTCGAGACGCCCGCCCGCGAGCACGTCGACCGTGGCGAGGTCTTCCGCGAGCCGTAGCGGGTTCTCCCACCCGAGCGGGATCACGGCCGTGCCGAGCCGGATGCGGCTCGTGCGCTGCGAGGCCGCGGCGAGCACGGCGACGGGGGACGAGATGCCGTACTGCAGGTGCCGGTCGCGCAGCCAGGCGCTGTCGAAGCCGAGCCGCTCGCCCCGCTCGATGATCGACAGGGTCGTCTCGTGCCCGGCGCGGGGGTCGTCCCGGTCGAAGAGGCCGATGGTGAGGAAGCCGAGGGAGCGCAGCGGTCGGGTCACACCGTCACGCTAGACCCGCATACCGAGACCACACCGACGGCGACGTTCCATGACAGCCGGTGACGCCGCGTTTCCTTCGCGCGCGGCGAGCGGCGCGACGGGATGCATGCTGGAGGAGCACTCGTCCCGAGGGAGAACGATGACCGACACCTTCGCCGAGCAGTGGAACGCCTGGCACGAGGCGCACGAGCGTCGCCGCGCCGACCCGCACGGATTCCTGGCCATCACGGGCCTGTACTGGCTGAGCGAGCGGCCCACTGGCATCCCGGGCCTTCCGGGAATCTGGCGCACCGGCGAAGACGGCCCCGTCGTCGAGCTCGCCGAGGCGGAGGCTCTCGACGTCGACGGCGAGACGGTCCGCGGCCGGCACGCGTTCGGGCCCCTGACCGAGCGCGGCGACGTCACCGTCGGCTTCGACGGCGGGGTCATCGAGGTGGCCCGCCGCGGCGGCCGCGACCTGCTGCGACCTCGTCGCCCCGACGCGGACTACCTCGCGCGGTACGCGGGGACACCCGCGTATCCGGCCGATCCGAACTGGCGCGTCGACGCCCGGTTCGAGGCGTATCCGCAGCAGCGGTCATACGAGGTCGGAGCGGCCGTCGACGGTCTGACGCACGTCTATGACGCCCCGGGTCAGCTGGTCTTCGAGCGCGATGGCATCCCTCACCGTCTCGTCGCATTCCCCGGCCACCGTCCCGGCGACCTGCTCGTCCTCTTCACCGACGCGACCAGCGGAGTCACGACCTACGCGGCGAATCGCTCGGTCACGGTTCCCGCCCCGGATGCCGACGGCCGCACCGTCATCGACTTCACCCGCGCGACGAACCTCCCCTGCGCCTACACCGACTTCGCGACCTGCCCCCTGCCGCCGGCCGAGAACCGTCTGCCGTTCGCCGTCGAGGCGGGCGAGAAGACGCCTCTCTCCCGCGCCGAGGGAGTGGCGACGGATGCCGGCATCCAGGCGGCCCGCTCATGACGGGCCGTACGAGCACCGGCGCGTGGGCGATCGAGAACGTCCCGTGGGAGGACGAGCGCGCCGCGGCCCTGCGCGCGGCGATGGACGAGGAGGTCGGCCCGCGCTACGCCGAGGTGTACGCGGCCTTCGACGACGAGACCCGCGCCCTGCTTGCCGAGGACTTCGCCGTCGACCCGGCCACGATGGTCGAGGTGATCCTCGTTCAGGATGCCGAGGGCCACGCCGTGGGGCACGCCGCACTGCGCCAGCTCGGCGATGAACTCGAGGTCAAGCGCGTGTTCGTCGACCCACGCGCGCGCGGTCGCGGTGCGAGCCAGGCGCTCATGGGCGAGCTCGAACGACTCGGCCGCGAGCGCGGCGCGGCGCGGCTCATCCTGCAGACGGGCGACCGGCAGCCCGAGGCCATCGCCCTGTACGAGCGGCTCGGCTACCGCCCGATCGACATCTACCCGCCGTACGTGCGGTTCCCGGCCTCGCGCTGCTTCGAGAAGGTGCTGACGGGCTGATTCGCGCGCGCTCGCTCAGCGATTCGCGCATCCTCAGTTCGATGGGCGGGATGCCGACTGAGTTTGTGCGGATCGCTGAGGTTGCGCAACCGGCGTCCGGCGCCGCGCCCGCGCGCGCTCGCTCCGCGATTCCCGCATCCTCAGTTCGACCCGCGGGATGCCGACTGAGCCTGTGCAGATCGCAGAGCGTGCACGACCCGCCGCCCACGACCCCGCTCCTGTCAACCCGCTTCGAGAACCCCCGCCGGCGAACCTACGGTCGGCCGAATGAAGACTGAGACCCCCGCGCCCTCCACCCTCCGTCGCGGAATCGGTGGCCCCCTGCTGTTCGCCTTCATCCTCGGCGACGTCCTGGGCGCCGGGATCTACGCGCTGATGGGTGTGCTGTCGGAGCGAGTCGGCGGCATGCTCTGGGCGCCCCTGCTCGCCGCCCTGTTGCTGGCCCTGCTCACCGCCGGGTCTTACGCCGAGCTGGTCACGAAGTACCCCCGCGCCGGTGGGGCCGCGGTCTTCGCGGAACGCGCGTTCAAGAACCCGCTGGTGTCGTTCCTCGTCGGTTTCTGCATGCTCGCGGCGGGGGTCACGAGCGCCGCGGGCCTCTCGATCGCTTTCGCGGGCGAGTACTTCGCGACCTTCGTCGATCTGCCCGTGGTGCCGGTGGCCATCGTGTTCCTCGGCATCGTCGCGGCGCTCAATGCGCGCGGCATCCGGGAATCGATGGGCGCCAACTTCGTGATGACCGCGATCGAGGTGAGCGGTCTCGCGATCGTGGTCGTGGTGGTAGGCGTGCTGCTCGCCCGGGGTGGCGGCGACGTCTCGCGCGTGACCCAGGTGCCCGAGGACGTCGGGGTGGCGACGGCCGTGCTGGCCGGGGCGATCATCGCCTACTACTCGTTCGTGGGGTTCGAGACCTCGGCCAACATGATCGAGGAGGTCAAGGAGCCCTCGAAGATATACCCGCGGGCCCTCTTCGCCGCGCTCGGCGCCGCGGGGTTGGTCTACGTGCTCGTGGGCCTCGCCAGCAGCATCGCCCTGCCGCCCGAGCAGCTGGCGGACTCCAGCGGCCCGCTGCTGTCGGTCGTCGAGGCGAGCGGCGTCGCCGTCCCCTCTTGGCTGTTCAGCCTCATCGCGCTCATCGCGGTCGCCAATGGCGCTCTGTTGACGATGATCATGGCCAGTCGCCTGACCTACGGCATGGCGGAGCAGGGCCTCCTGCCCCGGGCGCTGTCGCGGGTATTGCCGAAGCGCCGCACGCCGTGGGTAGCGATCCTCGCCACGACCCTGGTCGCGATGCTTCTCACCCTCGTCGGGGACCTCACGCTCCTCGCCGAGACCGTCGTGCTGCTGCTGCTCTTCGTCTTCCTGAGCGCGAACGTGTCGGTACTGGTCTTGCGTCGTGACCGCGTCGAGCACGAGCATTTCCGCGTGTGGACGTTCGTCCCGGTGCTGGGCATCGCCTCGTGCCTGCTGCTGCTCAGCCAGCAGAGTCTCACCGTGTGGATCTTCGGCGCGGTGCTCGTCGCGGTCGGCGTCGGCCTGTACTTCCTCGCCCGGTGGGGTCGGCGTCGCGAGGAGCCGGCTACAGGTCGAGCCCGAACGCCCGCAGGTCGATGACCCGTCCGGGTTCCACCTCGACCGGGTGCTCGCGCTCGGTCAGGCGGCGGAAGCCGAGCTTGAGGTAGAGGGCGTGGGCGCCGAGCATCTCGGGCCCGCTGTTCATCACCACGCGCTCCGCGCCCCGCGAGCGCGCCAGCGCGACGACGTGCCGGGTGAGCGCTTCGCCGATGCCGCGTCCGCGCGCTGCGGGCGCGACGGCGAGCTGGCGGAAGTCGAGCTCGCCCTCCTGCGCGAGTTCGGAGAGACGCTCGCCGGGCCGCGGCGTCCACACGGTCCCCACGATCTCGTCGCCGTCGAGCGCGACCCACACCTCCCCCTGCTCCACCCGTCCGGCGACGTCGGCGAGCGAGGCGAGGTAGGCCTCCGACAGTCCGTCGTAGTTGGCGCGGTAGGCCTCGGCGGTGATCCGCCCGGCCTCCGCGTACTCGCGCGGGTCGACGAGACGGACGGTGGGGGTCGTGGTCATGGCATCCATTCTTCTCCGGTGAACGCACGGCACGGCCCGGTCAACGAGACCGGGCCGTGCGCGGGGGTCAGGACTTCGGGAGTCCCGGCGGGTTGATCTGCGAGGTCTCGACGCCCTCGGACGTGAGGTTCCACGCCTTCAGGACCTCGGCGTACTTCCCCGTCTTGATGAGGTCGTTCAGCACGATCTGCACCGGCTCGACGAGCCCGTTACCCTTCTTCGTGCCCGCGGCGATCCCGGCCTGCAGCGGATAGCCGCCCGGAACCTCGCCGACGATCTTCGTCTCGCCGGTGTCGCGCGCCGCCCATGCGGCCGTGGCGTTCGGCCCGAACGTCGCGTCGACGCGTCCCGACAGCAGGGCGAGGGTCGAGGCGGCGGTGTCGTCGTAGTACTGCAGCTCGGCGGGGGCCTTGCCGGCCGCCTGCAGCTTCTCGTTCCAGCTCAGCAGCACCTTCTCCTGATTGGTGCCCGAGCCGACCACGATCTTCAGGCCCGAGATGTCGTCGGGCGATTCGATCTTCGCGATCGAGCTGTCGGCGCGAACGGCGAAGCCCAGCAGGTCCTGCCGGTAGCTGGCGAAGTCGTACAGTTCTTTGCGCTCCTCGGTCACGGTGACATTGGCCGTGATGAGGTCGTACTTTCCGGATTGGATGCCGAGGGGCCAGTCCGCCCAGGCCACCACGGCGGGGTTGTACTCGAGGCCGAGGCCTTCGGCGATGAGCGAGCCGATGTTCGGCTCGGTGCCCGACGGCAGCGTCTCGCCCTCGGGCACGTAGCTGAGCGGCGGCACGAACGCGCCGACGGCGACCGTCAGTTTGCCCGGCTCGATGGGGGTGAAGCCGCTCGCCGTGAGCGCCGCGACGGCCTCGGGGACAGCGTCAGTGTGCACCCATTCCGCGGGGGTGTTCGTGGCGGATGCCGAGGGCTCGGGCGCCGCGACAGCGTCGGCCGGTCGGTTGAGGCCGACGGTGACGCCGACGCCGACGACGGCGACGAGGGCTGCGGCGATCACGCCGAGGGCGATCCCCTGTTTCTTGCTGAGAGCCATGCTGTGTCTCCTTGTGAGGGTGTGGATGCCGCGGCGCCGGTGTCGCGTCGCGGGTCGGGTGAGTCGGTGGGGCGAGGTGGCCGAGCGCGTCGGAGCCACCGGGAGGGAGCGGGTGCGTCAGCCGAGCACCTTGGCGAGGAACTCGCGGGTGCGGGCGTGCCGGGGCCGGGTGAGCACCTCGTCGGGCGTGCCCTGCTCGACGATGCGGCCCCCGTCGAGGAAGACCACGCGGTCGGCGACCTCGCGGGCGAAGCCGATCTCGTGCGTGACGATGACGAGCGTGGTGCCGAGCTTCGCCAGGTCGCGGATGACGTCGAGCACCTCGCCCACGAGCTCGGGGTCGAGGGCGCTGGTCGGCTCGTCGAACAGCAGCACCTTGGGCTGGAGGGCGAGGGCGCGGGCGATCGCGACCCGCTGCTGCTGCCCTCCCGACAGCTGGCGGGGGTAGGCGTCGGCCTTGTGCGCGAGCCCCACCCGCTCGAGCAGACCGAGGGCGAGCTCGCGCGCCTCGACCTTGCCGACGCGCCCCAGCGCGAGCGGCGCCTCGGTGATGTTCTCGAGGGCGGTCAGGTGCGGGAAGAGGTGGAAGTTCTGGAACACGATCCCCACCTGGGTTCGCCGCCGCAGGATCTCGCGCTCGCGCAGCTCGTGCAGCTTGCCGTGGCGCAGCTCGTAGCCGATGAACTCGCCGTCGACCGTGACCGAGCCGGCGTCCACCGTCTCGAGGTGGTTGATGGTGCGCAGCAGCGTCGACTTGCCCGAGCCGCTCGGGCCGAGCAGGGCCACGACCTCGCCGGGCTCGACGGTGAGGTCGATGCCCTTCAGCACCTCGACCCCGTGGAAGCTCTTGTGCACGTTGTGCACCTCGACGAGGCCGCTCGTCGCCGTGACCGCGCTCATGCCCGGCCTCCCTTCGGGGCGGTGGGGGTCTCGGCATCCGGCCCTCTCGGAGGAGCGGGGGAGTCGCCGAGTCGCGCCCACTGCGTGCTCACCCAGGTGCGTGCGCGCTGCACGGGAGTCGGGGGGAGGGCTCGGGCCGAGCCGCGGGCGTAGTAGCGCTCGATGTAGTACTGCGCGATGCTCAGGATCGTCGTGATGAGGGTGTACCAGACGACCGCGACCAGCAGCAGCGGGATCACGCGGCTGTTGCGGTTGTAGATGACCTGCACGGCGTAGAACAGCTCGGGGATCGCGATGACGAACACCACCGACGCGCCCTTGACCAGTCCGATGATCTCGTTCGTGGCGTTCGGGACGATCGAACGCATCGCCTGCGGCAGGATGATGCGGAAAAGACGACGGGATGCCGGGATCCCGAGCGCCGCAGCCGCCTCGTGCTGACCGGGGTCGACCGAGACGAGCCCGCCGCGGATGATCTCGGCCGAGTACGCCGCCTGATGAAGCCCGAGTCCGAGGATCGCGGCGGCGAATGCGCTGACCAGCTGGACGGTGGGGAACTCCACGATCCAGAAGTCGGTGGTGAAGGGGGTGCCCAGGCCCAGCGTCGGGTAGAGGTAGCCGAGGTTGTACCAGACGATGATCTGCACGACGAGGGGCACCGAGCGGAAGAACCAGATGTAGCCCCAGGCCACCGAACTCAGCAGGGGTGAGGCCGACAGCCGGCCGAGCGCCAGCAGTGTGCCGAGCGAGAAGCCGACGACGGCCGAGATCGCGGTGAGTGAGAGCGTGTAACCGATGCCGATCAGCACCGGCTCCGAGAAGAAGTACTGCGCGAACGTGCCCCACATGTAGCGGTCGTTCGTGACGAGGCTCCAGGCGAACTGGGCCACGACGAACAGCAGCAGGGCGCTGAGGGTCCAGCGCCACCAGTGCCGGGTGGGGACGACCGCGATGGTGGCGAGATCGACCTGGGCGGTCGACCCGGGCGGTGTCGCAGGCGCGGTCGAGCGGTCGGCGGGGGCCGGCGCGGTGGTGGTCATGAGGTGCTCCTCGGGCTGTCCGAAACGGCACGGGGTGCCGGTGGGTGCCCGAAACGCTATGACGGGGTCGAACGGCCCGCGAGGCGCCGTTTCACACGTCGAAACGCCCCGCCACGCGCCGACACCCACCGCCACGCGGGGTAACACGTCGGCGGTCGACGCCCTCGGGGCGGTACGGTCGCCGGTTGCGGACGCGGGCCCTACGCGTCCCGCAGAATCCGCGCCGTCACGCGCGTCCCGAAGAACAGGGCCTCCACCGGCACGCATTCGTCGGCCGTGTGGAACTGCCCGAACACGTCGAAGTCGGCGGGCACGCGCAGCGGCACGAAGCCGTAGCCCCGGATGCCGAGACGACTCAGGTGTTTGTTGTCGGTGCTGGCGGGCAGCAGGTACGGCACGACGGTGCCGTCGGGGTCTTCGGCGGTCACGGCATCCTGCAGCACGTCCATCAGCCGCCCCTCGGCGGGGGCCTCGATCGCCGGGATCTCGCGCCCACGTGACCTCGATGTCGTCGCCGACGACGGCCGCGAGCTCTTCGCGCAGCGCGTCCGCCTGCCCGGGCACCACGCGCACGTCGAGCGTCGCGCTCGCCGAGGCGGGGATGACGTTGATCTTGCCCCCGGCCGCGAGAACGGTCGGCGACACCGTGTTGCGCGCCCCCGCATCGATGACGGATGCCGAGAACCCCAGGCGAGACAGATCGTCGCCGTCGAGGGGCTCACCGCTGGCGCGGCCGTAGACCTCGAAGAAGCGCTCGAGTGTGGCGGTCCGCACGACGGGGAAGCGGTGCTCGCCGATCGCGGCGACGGCGCGCGCGACGCGCACCACCGCGTTGTCGGCGGTGGGTCGGGAGCCGTGCGCCGCGGCCCCGCGCGCGGTCAGCGTCGCGACCGTCACGCCCTTCTCGGCGGTCGCGACGAGGTACGCGCGGCGGTCGTGGGGGAGGGGGATCGAGAAGCCGCCGACCTCGCTCAGCGCCTCGGTGGCTCCGGCGAAGAGCTCGGGGCGGTTCTCGACGATCCATCGGGCGCCCCAGACGCCCCCGGCCTCTTCGTCGGCGAAGAACGCGAAGATCAGGTCACGTCGCGGAACGATCCCGTCGCGGCGGAACGCCCTGGCGATGGCGAGCAGCATGCCGGCGAAGTCCTTCATGTCGACGGCCCCGCGACCGTAGAGCAGGCCGTCATGGATCTCGGCGCCGAAGGGCGGGTGCGTCCAGTCGTCGGCGTCGACCGGTACGACGTCGAGGTGGGCGTGGGCGATGAGGGCTTCGGCATCCGGATCCGAACCCGGTAGGCGCGCGATGACGCTGGCCCGGCCCGGGCGCGGTTCCACCAGGACCGTCTCGTACCCGACCTCGTCGAGGTGCTCTTTGACATAGAGAGCGGCGCGCGTCTCGCCGTCGCCGATGGTCGCCGCCTCACCCGTGTTGACGCTGTCGATCCGGATGAGTGCGCGGATGTGCTCGAGCGCCTCGGCCTCGAGCGGGCCGGGCTGCGGTGCTCCGGTCTCGGCAGCGTGGGGCGAGGGCGCGGCGGTCACGGAGTCAGTGCTCGTGCGGGCGGGCGTCGTCGGCGAGCTTGAACGCCAGGCGTCCGTGCGCATAGCCGCCGCCCGCGCGGATGGCGATCGCGACCCAGGCGGCCTCGGCGAGCTCGGCTTCGGTGGCCCCGGCCTTCACGGCGTTCTGCGAGTGCCCGTCGATGCAGTACACGCACTGGGTCGTGATGCCGACGGCCAGCGCGATGAGCTCGCGGTACTTCAGCGGGATCGCGCGCCCCTCGGGAGCGAACACGGCCTGGTCGAACGCGGCGAACGCGGCGAGGATGTCGGGCGTCTCGGCCTTGTAGACCTTGGTGAAGGTCTTGTCGGCGGTGCGGTCGAAGTACTCGGACATGGTGCCTCCCGGCGGCGTGAGCGGTGCGGATCGTCCCCTCCACGGTGCCACGCGGCGTCGCCGGGGCAGGCGGGGGCACGTCACACGGTGACATACCGTCGCGCTCAGGGTGGCGATTTGGCGAGGTGTCTCAGAGTGGTCGCCGGCGTGGCCGCTGATGTCATGCCCGTCGTCGTCGGCCTTGTGCCATCCCTCCACGGGGATGACGGACGGGAAGGGCAGCCCGCATTGGGTGCGCCGCCCCCTCTCAGCGCAGCACGCTCGCGCCCAGCTCGACCGGGCTGCCCTCGATGTTGCCGACGATGCCGCGGATCACGCCCGTCCCGTCCTCGTGGCGGAGACCGTCGTACCAGGCCTGGGTCGCCGCGACATCGAAGGCGTGGGTCTCGTGCGCGCGCTTGCGGGCGCGCAGCACCAGGTCGCCGGCCCGCTCGGTGCGGATGCGCTCGTAGCGCTTCAGCGAGTCCTCGACGCCGAGGGTCGAGGTGGCGAACACGATGCCGAGCGCGAAGCTGTCCTCGAGCGCCGAGCACGCGCCCTGACCGATGTCGGGGGCGGTGTTGTGCGCCGCATCTCCCAGAATCGCCACGCGCCCCCGCACCCAGGTGTCGAAGGGGTCGATGTCCCAGATCTCGACGCGGTTGAGCGACTCGTCGGGGTCGATGCCGTCGAGCAGCGCGCGCACCCCGGGAGCGCCCCACGACCCGAACGCGTGCTCGAGCGCCGCCATGCGGTCCTCGACCACGCCCGAGGGCCCGGGCACGTCGACGAAGAAATAGAAGCGGTCGCCCGCGACGGGCATCACGGCGCACCTCTTGCCGTCGCCGACGTAGGTGGTCCACTGATCCAGGGGCCCGATCCGCTCGTCGGCCGTCACGAGGCCGTTGTAGTTCACATATCCCGAATACGAGCGTTCGGGACGGATGCCGGTGGGCTCGGTGACGTAATCCCGCACGAGCGACCGGGCGCCGTCGGCCCCGATCAGCAGGTCGGCGGTGTCGGTGGAGCCGTCGGCGAAGGTGGCGGTCACGACGCCGTCGGTCTCGGACACCGAGGTCAGCGGCATCCCGAGTCTGATGTTCTGGGCGCCGACGGCGTCCATCATCAGCTGCTGCAGGTCGGCGCGGGCGACGGGATAGGGGCGCTGGCCGGTCTGCGCGGTCACGGGGGCGAGGCTGAAGCGGCAGAGCTCGTCGCCGGTGTGACCGTCGTAGTAGGCCATGTCGTCCATGCGCCCGCCGAGCGCGGCGACCTGCGGGCCGAGACCGAGCCAATTCAGCACCTTCACGCCGTTCGACCACAGCGACAGAGCCGCACCGACCGGACGGTTCTCGCGCATGCGGTCGTACACGACGACCTCGTGGCCGAGTTTCTGCAGGGCCAGGGCGGCGGAGCTTCCGCCGACACCCGCGCCGATGACGATGACCTTCATGACGCTCCTCAGCTGCCGCGGTAGGTCGAGTAGGCGAATGGGCTCAGCAGCAGCGGCACGTGCAGGTGCGCCTCGCCGCTGACCGTGAACGCGATCGTCGCGACCGGGTGGAACGAGGCGACCCCGCGCGCGCGGAAGTAGGCCCCCGTTGCGAACGTCAGCGCGTAGTCGCCGTCGGCGAGCACGTCGGGGCCGAGCGAGAGGCGCCCGTCGGCGTCGGTGACCGCCGAGTCGATGGTCGCGCCGTCGAGGTGCGAGAGCGTCACGGCGACCCCGGCCGCGGGCGCGCCGGCCGTGGCGTCCAGGACGTGGGTGGTGAGGTGCGTCATTCCGCGGCCTCCGGCTCGGCGGGGGCGTCGTCGGCGAAGGTCGTGCGCAGGCGCAGCAGAGCGATTTCGGCGAGCTGGCGGGTGGCCTCGATGGTCTCGGCGTCGGGGTCGTTCGACAGGCGCCGTTCGAGCTCGGCCCGCATCTCGCTCGGGGTGCGACCGGCGGCGCGGATGAGGAAGACGCGACCGAACCGCTCCTCGTAGGCGGCGTTGCCCGCGGCGATGGCCGCCACATCGTCGTCGGCGGCGGATGCCATCGAACCCTGCTCACGACGGGATGCCGCGGCCTCGGCACCGTCGCCCGCGACCTTCGCCCCGATGCGCGGGTGCGCGTGCAGGGCGGCCTCGAGGTCGTCCGGGGACCAGGCCGAGGCGAGGTCTCCGGCGTAGGCGGCGAGGGCGTCGACGCTGGCATACGGGCGACCCGCGACGACGGCGTCGACCCACCCCGGAACGTCGGCCCAGACGCGGGCGACGGCCGTGGCATCCGCCTCATCGAGGGCATGGAAGTCGTGCAGGTGCATGCGGGTCACGCTAGGCCGACCGCGTTACGGGGCTGTGGCGCGATGTGTCGGCGATGTTGCTGTGGGGAACATTCCGGTGCGGCGACCCGTCACGAGAACAGGGGGCGCGACGAGAACAGGCGGATCTGTCAGATTCCGCCCTGTTCTGGTGCCGTTGCCTGTTCTCGTCGCGCGCGGGCGGGCCGGGCCGCCCCGACCAACTCGACCAGGCCTCAGGCGTGCACGATCAGCCAGTGCGCCACGGCATCCGTCGACCCCGTGTTGTGCAGGCGGTGGGGGACCGAGCAGGGGTAGCTGATGGCATCCCCCGCCCGCAGGATCACGCGCTCGGCCTCGAAGTCGATGGTCAGCTCGCCCGAGACGACCGTGCCGACCTCGTAGCCCTCGTGGTGGAACAGTCCGTCGGCGCCGTGCGCCGAGGCCCCGGGCGGGTAGATCGACTCGAAGTAGTCCACGCCGGGCGAGGTGCCGGGGGTCAGACGCCGGAACGACACCCCGCTATCGAGCACGATGTCGGGCGACTGCCCCGCGCGCTGCAGCGTGAAGCCCGAGGGCCCGACGGCCGGAGCAGGGCGGTCGGATGCCGGATCGAAGGCCGCCACGAGCGGCACGCCCAGGGCGTCGGTGATGGCGATCAGGCGCGAGACGCTCGGCTGCATGACGCCGCGCTCGATCTGCGACACGGCGCTCGGGGAGATCCCCAGCGTCTTCGCGAGCGCCCGGGCGGAGATGCCGCGCGTCTGCCGCAGGTCGCGAATGCGCGCGCCGACGGATGCCGAGGGCTCGGCCGTCGCGATGCCCTCGGGCGCGGAGCCGGTCAGGGCGGCGTCGTCCTGATCGACGTCTTCGGCGAGGGGCGGCTGCGGCATGCCCCGAGTCTAAAGACGCGGCTGACGTGAAGGAGCGACTTCACATACCTGTTACATGAGCGAAACCGTCGCGGGTGTGTGAACCCATAACTTCACATCAGAGCTCCACTCCGGCCGCGGACTCCACGTCGTGGCATCCATCGCCCTGAGAGGAATGACATGACTTCCACCCCGCTCACCGGACCCCACGATCTCGTGGAGGCCGCCGGCCACCCCCACGGGGGCGGCAACATGAAGCCCCACTACGACGACCGTCTCGCCAACGAAGACCTCGCGCCGCTGCGCAAACAGAAGTGGTCGTCGTACAACATCTTCGCCTTCTGGATGAGTGACGTGCACTCCGTCGGCGGATACGTCACCGCAGGCTCGCTCTTCGCCCTCGGTCTGCAGTCGTGGCAGGTGCTCGTGGCGCTGATCGCCGGCATCGTCATCGTGCAGGTCTTCGCCAACATGGTCGCCAAGCCCAGCCAGAAGACGGGCGTGCCCTTCCCGGTCATCAACCGCGTGGTCTTCGGCATCCGGGGCGCGAACATCCCCGCGATCATCCGCGGACTCATCGCGATCGCCTGGTACGGCGTACAGACCTTCCTCGCGGCCGAGTCGCTGAACATCGTGTTCTTGAAGTTCATCCCGGATTCCGCGGCCCTGCTCGACGTGTCGTTCGCGGGGCTGTCCGCACTCGGCTGGATCTCGTACGCGATCCTGTGGACCGCGCAGTTCCTGCTCTTCTGGAACGGCATGGAGGTCATCCGCCGCTTCATCGACTGGGCCGGTCCCGCGGTCTACCTCGTGATGATCGTGCTGGCCGTGTACCTCGTGTCGCAGGCCGGCATCCAGAACATCTCGTTCACCCTGTCGACGGTGCAGCTCGACTTCTGGGCCTCGATCCCGGTGATGTTCGCCGCGATCGCGCTGGTCGTGTCGTACTTCTCGGGCCCGATGCTCAACTTCGGCGACTTCGCCCGCTACGGCAAGAGCTTCGCCGCGGTGAAGAAGGGCAACCTCTGGGGGCTGCCGATCAACTTCCTCTTCTTCTCGCTCCTGACCGTCATCACCGCCTCGGCCACCGTGCCGGTGTTCGGCTCGCTCATCACCGACCCGATCAAGACGGTCGAGCAGATCGACACGCCCTTCGCGATCCTGCTCGGCGGCCTGACCTTCGTCACGGCCACGGTCGGCATCAACATCGTCGCGAACTTCATCTCGCCCGCCTTCGACTTCTCCAACGTCGCCCCCAAGAAGATCTCGTGGCGCGCGGGTGGCATGATCGCCGCCGTCGGCTCGACGTTCCTCATGCCCTGGAACTGGTACTCCAACGCCGACGCCATCCACTACTCGCTCGGCGTGCTGGGTGCGCTGATCGGCCCGCTCTTCGGCATCCTGATCGCCGGGTACTACATCGCGGCCCGCCAGCGCGTGAAGGTCGACGCGATGTTCACGATGGATGCCGCCGGGCCCTACTGGTACCGAAACGGTTTCAACCCGAACGCGGTCAAGGCCGTCATCGCCGCGGGGGTTCCGACTGTGCTCATCGCGATCTTCCCGAAGCTCTTCGCGGACCTGGGTCTGTTCAACGTCTCGTGGGTCAGCGACTACAGCTGGTTCATCGGGTGCGGCCTCGGCTACGTCCTCTTCCTCCTCTTCGAGCGCCTCGACCCCCGCGTCCCGACGTTCGAAGGCGAGACCGAGGGCATCTCCGACGGCACAGTCGACGCGGTGGCCGAGGCCCCGGTCGTCGAGGAGGTTCCCGTGCTCGCGCAGAAGGCTCGGGATGCCGAGACACCCGTGCCGGGCTCCGGAGTATCGGCACCGATCGCCGCCGCAGTGCTCGAACAGACGGCCCCGGACGCCGCGGATCCGGAGCGCGGCACGGTGCCGTCGCTCCGCCGGCCGGCCGCGGGCCCGCGCGAGGCGCTCGCGTGAGGATCCTGCTCATCAACCCCAACACCTCCCGGGCGATGACCGCGAAGATCGCGGACGCCGCCCGGGGGGTGGCGGGGCCCGACGTCCGCGTCGACGCGGTGTGCCCGAGCGTCGGGGCCGCCGCCATCGAGAGCCACACCGACGAGATCGCCGCCGCCGCGGCCGTGGTCGAGCTGATCGCCGCCGACCGCGACGGAGCCGACCCCGCCGACGCGTACGTCATCGCGTGCTTCGGCGACCCGGGTCTCGACGCGGCCCGCGAGCTGGTGGACGCCCCGGTGGTGGGGATCGCCGAAGCCGCGATGCACCTCGCGGCGGTCTCGGGGCGGCACTTCGGGGTGGTCACGACGCTCAGCCGCACGCTCGGGCGGGCGCACGACCTGGTCGCGCGGTACGGCATGGAGCGGGCGTGCGTCTCGCTCGCGGCCAGCGGGATTCCAGTGCTCGATCTCGAGGACGCGGCATCCGCCGCCGTCACCACGATCGCCGAACTCAGCGCGGATGCCGCGGCCTCCGGCGCCGACGTCATCGTGCTCGGCTGCGCGGGCATGGCCGACCTGTGCGCCGAGCTCACGGCACGCGTCGGGGTGCCGGTCGTCGACGGGGTCGCGGCGGCGGTGGGCATGGCGTCCGGGATGGTGCGCATGGGCCTGGGCACGAGCAAGCGCGACGAGTACGCGCGGCCGCCCCGGGAGTCCGCGGGTGGCCCCGGGGCGCGGGGCGAGCGCGATGCGCCGGCGCACCCGTCCGCCGGTGGCCCCGGGGCCATGTCCGACGCCCCGGGGCCACCGACATCGCCCCACAACGTCGTCCCCGCCGAGGTGTTCGCGTGAATGTTGATGACGGTTACATTCGCGAAACGCGAGCGGCCTACCGTGACGGCATGAGCACCCGGATCGCCGCCCGCCGCGTCTTCCTCGGCGGGGCGTTCACGCCCGCCACCGTCGTGATCGACGACGGTCTGATCGCGCGTCTCGACCCGTTCGACGCCTCGGCCGACACCGTCCTCCCCTCCGACGCGGTGCTGCTGCCCGGACTGGTCGACTCGCACGTGCACCTCGACGAGCCCGGCCGCACCGAGTGGGAGGGCTTCGCGACGGGCACCGCCGCGGCGGCGGCGGGAGGCGTCACGACGGTCGTCGACATGCCGCTGAACAGCCTCCCCGTCACCACCACCGTCGAGGCCCTGGATGCCAAGCGCCGGGCCGCCGTGGGAAAGCTCGCCGTCGACGTCGCCTACTGGGGCGGCGCGGTGCCCGAGAACATCGGATCGCTGCGAGAGCTCGCCGACGCCGGGGTCGTGGGGTTCAAGTGCTTCCTGTCGCCGAGCGGGATCGACGAGTTCGGCCACCTCGACGCCGAGCAGCTCGAGCGGTGTCTCGCCGAGCTCGCCGTGTTCGACGGGCTGCTGATCGTCCATGCCGAAGACCCGGCCCACCTGCACGCCGACGGAGCCCTCGGCCCGCGCTACAGCGACTTCGAGGCGAGCCGCCCGCCGCTGAGCGAGCGCGCCGCGATCCTCCGCGTCATCGACGCCGCCCGTCGCACGGGCGCGCGGGCGCACATCGTGCACGTGTCCGACGGGGGAGCGCTGAATGCCGTCCGCGCGGCGAAGGCCGAGGGCGTCCGCCTCACCGTCGAGACGTGCCCGCACTACCTCACCCTCGACGCCTCGGCCGTGCCGGACGGCGCGGGGGCGTTCAAGTGCTGCCCGCCGATCCGCGGCGGAGACAACCGCGATCTGTTGTGGGCGGGCATCGTCGACGGGACGATCGACGCGATCGTCAGTGACCACTCTCCCGCGACGGTCGAGTTGAAGGGCAATCCCGACTTCGGCCTCGCATGGGGCGGGATCGCGGGGCTGCAGACGGGCCTGTCGGCGGTGCACTCCACCGGCCGGGCCCGCGGGCTCGCGTTCGAATCGCTTCTCCCGCTGATGACGACCGGCCCCGCCCGCATCGCGGGGCTCGAGGGGCTCGGCGTGATCGAGGTCGGCGCTCCCGCGCACCTCGTCGCCTTCGCCCCCGACGAGCAGTTCACGGTGGATGCCGCGGCCCTCGAGTACCGCAATCCCGTCTCGCCGTGGCATGGGCAGACGCTCACCGGCGTGGTCCGCGAGACGTGGCTGCGGGGGGCGTCGGTGTACCGACGCGGAGCCGCCGTCACCGAACGCGAGGGCCGCGAGCTGCTGCGCGCGGCGGCGGGGGTGCGGGCATGAGCGTGCCGATCCTTCAGCCGGGCGTCGGCCCCATCCCCGGCGACCACTACGTCGCCGCGACCCTCGACACCGTGCTGTGGGGGCGCCTCCCATGCGCGGCAGACACCGCCGTGCTCGAGATCGCCTCGGGCGAGAGCGTCACCTTCGACACCGTGAGCCACGAGGGCATCCTCGATGACCAGGGCAAAGACCCCGCCGCGTTCTTCTCTTCGCACGGTGTCTCCGCCGACGCCGTGCTCCACGATGCGATCGAGATCGCGGCATCCGTCGCTCGAGATCCCTTCGCCGACGGCCCGCACGTCGTCGTCGGCCCGGTGCACGTGAAGGGTGCGCACCCCGGCGATCTGTTGAAGATCACGGTCGAGGCGCTCGTTCCGCGCGTGCCGTACGGGGTAATCTCGAACCGGCACGGCAAGGGCGCCCTCGTCGGCGAACTGCCGCGCGGCGAGCACAACGTCAGCGTCTTCGCCGCGGTCGCCGAGCACGACGGCGTCCTGCACGGCACTCTTCCCCTCATGGAGGGTGGGGATCCGGTCGTGTCGTTCCCGCTCGCGCCGTTTCTCGGCACGATGGGGGTCGCGGTCACCGGCGACGAACGCCCGCATTCCGTTCCGCCCGGAACCCATGGCGGCAACATCGACATCAACCTGCTCGTCGAGGGGACCACGCTGTTCCTCCCCGTGCAGGTCGAGGGCGCGCTCGCGTACGTCGGCGACCCGCACTTCGCGCAGGGCGACGGCGAGGTGGCGCTCACCGCTCTCGAGGCGTCGCTGCGCGCGACGCTGCGGTTCGAGGTGATCCCTGCGGAGGCCGCCCGTGCGGCGTTCGGCGAGGTGACCGGACCGCTGGTGCGCACGCCCGAATACCTCGTGCCCACCGGCATGGACCCCGACCTCGACGCCGCGATGCGCGCGTGCGTGCGCTCCTCGCTTGCGTTGCTGAACGGCCGATGGGGCATGGACGAGCACCTCGCCTATGCGTACCTGTCGGCCGCGACCGACTTCGACATCTCGCAGGTGGTCGACATCGTCTCGGGGGTGCACGCGCGCATCCGCGAGGCCGACTTCGCGGGGGTCGCAGCCGCGGAGCCGGCGGCGCTGGCGTCCGATCCGGAGGAGAAGCGATGACGGATGCCACGACCCCGACGACCGGGACCGCGACGGCCCCCGCCGGGTCGGCGCCCGCCGACTCGGCGCCCGGAACACCCGACTCCGCGGCGATCCCCGCCGACCTGCGCGCGGCGTTCGATGCCTACGAGCGGGCGATCGTCGCGAACGACCTCGACGCCCTCGACGCGTTCTTCGCGCCCGGACCCGACACGCTGCGCGGCGACCCGGCGGGACTTCTCGTCGGGCACGACGCGATCAGCGGGTTCCGCGCGCTGCGCGGGGGCGTTCCTCCGCGCGACATCACCGACATTCACTACCGCCCGCTCGGGCCCGACAGCGCCCTGCTCATGTCGGTCTCGCGCTTCCACGGCGGGGGCCGCGGCCTGCAGACGCAGGTCTGGCAGCGGATCGACGGTCGGTGGCTCATCACCGCCGCCCACGTCGCCCCGCGCACACCCCCGCTCGACCGCACCATCTGGCGCAGCGTCGGCGACCCCTTCCTCCAGGGAGCGTGGGCGGGGCCGCTCGCGGGGCTCACCGTGGCGGTGAAGGACCTCTTCGCGATCGCCGGCTTCCGCATCGGCGCGGGCAACCCGACCTACCTCGAACAGGCGCGGCCCGAGAAGGCCACGGCCCCGGCCGTCGCCGACCTGCTGCGCGCGGGAGCATCGCTGCGCGGCATCGCGCGGACCGACGAGTTCGCCTACTCGATCGCCGGCGACAACGTGCACTACGGCACCCCGCCCAACGGCGCGGTGGTCGGGGCGCTGCCCGGCGGCTCGTCGAGCGGACCGGCCTCCGCCGTCGCCCTCGGCCACGCCGATATCGGCCTCGCCACCGACACCGCGGGGTCGATCCGCGTGCCGGCGTCGTACCAGGGGCTCTGGGGCCTGCGCACGACCCACGACCTCGTGCCCCGGCAGGGCATGCTGCCGCTCGCGCAGTCGTTCGACACGATCGGCTGGCTCACGCGCGACGGCGAGACCCTGCACCGCGTGGCGGACTGGTGCCTGAGCTACGACGGCTCGACGTCGACCGAGAACGTCCTCGGCGCCTCGGCCGACGACCTGCCCTGGCGTTTCGTCGTTCCCGAGGAGATCCTCGACTGCGCGGAGCCGGCGACCCGCGAGGCCTTCAGCCGACTGCTCGCCGCCCTCGCGGCATCCGACGATCCACCGCCTTTCCGTGCCGTGTCGAGCGGAGACCTGGATGCCGCGTTCACGGCGTTCCGCACGGTGCAGGGTGCCGAGGCCTGGCGCAACGACGGAGAGTGGCTGCGCGCGCATCCCGGGGCCGTGGGCCCGGCCGTCGCCGAGCGCTTCGAGGTCGCGTCGCGCATCACCGCCGCCGACGAAGCCGCCGCGCGCGAGGACCTCGAGCCGATCGCCGCGCATCTCGCCGAACTCGTCGACGGCGCCGTGATGATCTTCCCGACCGTGCCCGGTCCCGCGCCCCAGCGCACGGCCGACGTCGACGCCGTCCGCGCCGCGACCCTGCGCATGACGGCGCCCGCCGCGATCGCGGGGCTCCCCGCGGTGTCGGTGCCGTTGCTCACCGTCGACGGCGCCCCGGTCGGTGTGTGCCTCGTCTCGCGCGCCGGCACCGACATCGCGCTCGTCCGCCTGGCTCGGCGTTTCGCCGCGCTCGCATCCACCCGCCCCCGCACCACGGAGTCCTGATGTCCCATCTCCCCGGCCCGATCGACCCGCCCGCGCGCCTGCTGATGGGCCCCGGTCCCATCTCGGCCTACCCGAGCGTGCTGCGCGCGATGGGGGCGCCGCTGGTCGGGCAGTACGACCCGTTCATGACGGCGACCATGACCGAGACGCAGGAGCTGTACCGCCAGGTCTGGGGCACCGCGAACGACGCGACCCTGCTCATCGACGGCACTTCGCGCGCGGGCATCGAGGCCGCGATGGTCTCGCTGATCCGCCCGGGTGATCGCGTGCTGGTGCCCGTGTTCGGCCGCTTCGGGCACCTGCTGGCCGAGATCGCCGAGCGCGCGCTCGCCGAGGTGCACACGATCGAGGTGCCGTGGGGGCAGGTGTTCCCGGTGTCGGCGATCCGCGAGGCGATCGAGCGGGTGAAGCCGCACCTCGTCGCGTGCGTGCAGGGCGACACCTCGACCACGATGCTCCAACCGTTGGATCAGATCGGCGAGATCTGCCGCGCCCACGGCGCCCTGTTCTACACCGACGCCACCGCCTCGCTCGGCGGCAACCCCTTCGAGATGGACGCCTGGGGACTGGATGCCGCGACCGCCGGCCTGCAGAAGTGCCTCGGCGGGCCGTCGGGCTCCGCGCCGATCAGCCTGTCGGAGCGTGCCGTCGAGGTGGTGCGCTCGCGCGCCCGCGTCGAGGCCGGCATCCGCGAAGAGGGCGACGACTCGGCATCGGACTTCATCCGCTCGAACTACTTCGACCTGGCGATGATCCTCGACTACTGGGGGCCGCGCCGCCTCAACCACCACACCGAAGCGACGACCATGCTCTACGGCGCGCGCGAGTGCGCCCGAGTGCTGCTGCTCGAGGGTCGCGACGAGGTCATCGCGCGTCACCGACTGCACGGCGATGCGATGCTCGCGGGGGTCGAGGGTCTCGGCCTGACCGTTTTCGGCGACGTCGCGCACAAGATGACGAACGTGGTGGCGGTCGAGATTCCGGATGCCGTCGTGGGCGACGCCGTGCGCAGCGAGCTGCTGAGCGACTTCGGCATCGAGATCGGCACGTCGTTCGGACCGCTGCACGGCCGCGTCTGGCGCATCGGCACGATGGGCTACAACGCGCGCACGGACGCCGTGCTCACCACCCTGGCCGCCCTCGAGGCGGTGCTGCGCCGGCACGGTGCCGCGGTCGCGGCCGGCGGCGGGGTCGAGGCTGCGCAGGGCGTCTACGCGGGGGCCGGGGCGTGACGGGGCCCGCCGTCGAGGTCGTGACGCGCGAGGCTCCGACGGTTCGTGGCGTCGGCCGATGTGGACGCGCGGCGGCGACCGCCCGCGGCTGTAGCCGCGACCCGCGCGGGGCCCGCGCATGACGGCATCCACTCGCCTCCAGGTCTCGCAGGAGCGCATCGCGTCGGCGGCGCGACGAGTGATGGGGCGTTGCGAAGAGCTCGCCCGCGTCACCTCGACGCCCGGCTCGATCACCCGCGTCTATCTCTCGCCCGAGCACGCGCGGGTCAACCGCCTCGCCGCCGAGTGGATGCGCGAGCTCGGCATGACCACCCGGCAGGACGCCGCGGGCAACCAGGTCGGACGCCTCGCCCCGCCCGGGCAACCCGATGCGCCGGCGCTGCTGATGGGCTCTCACCTCGACACGGTTCCGGATGCCGGACGCTTCGACGGCATCGTCGGCGTGCTGATGGCGCTCGAGGTCGTGCGGCTGAGCCGTCGCGTCGACGCCGAGGGCGCGGCATCCAGTCCCTTCCCCTTCGCTCTCGAGGTCATCGCCTTCAGCGACGAAGAGGGCACGCGCTTCGGCAAGGCGCTGCTGGGTTCGTCGGCCGTGGCCGGGCAGTGGGATCCGTCGTGGTGGGAGGTGGCGGACGCCGACGGCACGACGCTGCGCGAAGCCTTCCGCGAGTTCGGACTCGATCCGGGCCGCGTGGGCGAGGCCGCGCGTCGCCCCGACGAGCTCGTCGGGTACCTCGAGGCGCACATCGAGCAGGGGCCCGAGCTGCACCGCAGCGGACAGGCCCTCGCCGCGGTGTCGTCGATCGCGTCGGCGCGGCGGTTCCAGCTCGTCGTCGAGGGCGAGGCGCGGCACGCGGGCGGCACGCCCTACGACATGCGGCGCGACGCTCTGCTCGGGGCGAGCGAGGCCGCGCTGGCGGTCGAGCGGATCTGCCGCGGCGAGCACCACATCGTCGGCACGGTCGGTCAGCTGGAGGCCTTCCCGGGCGCCGTCAACGTCGTGCCCGGCGAGGCGCACCTCTCGCTCGACCTGCGCGGCGAGTTCGACGCCACTCGCGACCACGTGTGGGATGAGATCTCGCGCGAGCTCGACGCCATCATGGGTCGACGCGGTCTGGGCTGGACCGCCCGCGAGGTGCACAGTGCGCCCGCGGTCTTCTGCGCCCCGCTGCTGCAGGACGTCGTGCGCGCCGGGATCGGCGGCGACGCCCCCACGCTCTTCAGCCGCGCCGGCCACGACGCGATGTCGATCGGCGCGATCACCGACGTGGGGATGCTGTTCCTCCGCAATCCCGACGGCATCAGCCACCACCCCGACGAGGCGGTGGCCGGGGCGGACGTGGCCGCCGGCATCCGCGCCCTGGCCGAGGCCGTGCTGCACCTGGGCGCCGAGCAGCGCTGACGCGCGGCCCTCTTGCGTTTGGGGCGCGATGTTCCGTTTGGGGCGTGGAATTCCACGCCCCGAACGGAAGAACCCGCCCCAAACCCAGTGGCCGGGGCGTGGGCCGTGGCCGCGGGGCGCGTATCGTCCGGCGGTGGGGCGGTGTTCGTGGCCCCGGGGCGAGAAAAGTGGCCCCGGGGCCACCTGCGAACCGAGGGCGAGGGCCCCGCGCAGCGACAGTCCACCGCGAGACGCATCGCCACGCCTCGGCCGCGGGTGTGGGGCGAATCTCGTCGTTCGGGGCGTGAATTCTGCGCCCCAGACGTGAAAGCACGCCCCGAACTCGGGGCACCCCGGGGCCCACGCGCCCCCGGCGCTCACTCCCCGCCGGCGAGCCTCCACACCCGGTCCCGCGAGAACGGCAGCTCGTACCCCCGCCGCCCCAGCGCGCGCGACACCGCGTTGCCGATCGCCGCACCCACCGGGTTGTACGGCGACTCGCTCATCGACTTCGCGCCGAAGGGTCCGAGGGTGTCGTCGGTCTCGGCGAAGTACACCTCGGTGTCGGGGACGTCGGCGAACTGCGGCACGCGGTACGTGCGGAACACCGGGTTCTGAACGACGCCGTCCTCGAGGTACACCTCCTCATAGAGCGCGCCGCCGAGGGCCTGCGCGGCGCCGCCCTCGATCTGGCCGCGGCACTGGGCGGGATTGATGACGACTCCGGCATCCGCCGACTGGATCGACTGCAGCACCCTCACGGTTCCCGTCTCGGGGTCGACCGCCACGCGCACCGCGTGCACGTTGAACGCGAGCGAGCGGACATCGCCGAACTCCGCCCCGTCCGCGGTGAGCTCGTCCGCACCCGCCGCAGCGACGATCCGGGCCCACGTCACCGTCTCGCCGGAGAACGAGATCCCGTATGCCGAGACCTCGGCGTCCGCGGCATCCGCGCCCGCGAGATCGGCGGCGATGGCGAGGATCCGCCGCTTCAACGCGAGGCAGGCACCGTACAGGGCTTTGCCCGCGACCACCGTCCCCGCCGAGGCGAAGGCTCCCGTGTCGTGGCGCACCGCGTCGGTGTCGGCGGCCCACAGTTCGAGTCGCTCGGGGGCGGCCTCGAGCACCGTGGCCGCGATCTGGCGGTGCACGGTCGAGGTGCCGTTGCCGAACTCCGCCGTGCCGACGCGCAGCAGGTACGTGCCATCGGGGCGCAGGGTCGCGCTGGTGTGGGCGATGTGTCCGCGCGGGGCCATGGTCGCGATCATCGCCGCGGCCATCCCTTCGCCGACCAGCCAGCCCTCGGGCGCCTCGACCCCGTTCCCGCGCCGCAGGGCGCCCTGGGCGAGGTCGAGGCACTGGTCGAGGCCGTAGCTGCCCCAGATGAGGTCCTCTTCGAGCGGCTCCTCGCCGTCGTCGGGGTGCAGGGAGTCGCCCTCGCGGACGGCGTTGATCCGCCGCAGGTCGAACGGGTCGATGTCGAGTTCCTGCGCCAGGGCGTCCATGGCCGACTCGACGGCGAACACCACCTGCCCCAGGCCGTACCCGCGGAACGCGCCGGACGGCGGGTTGTTCGTGTAGACCGCCTCGGCGTCGATCCACTTCGTCGGCACGCGGTACAGGGTCGTCGACTCGGCGCACGAGTGGAACAGCACCCCGATCGCGTGGTTGCCGTAGGCCCCCGTGTCGCTCAGCACGTCGAGCTTCATCGCGGTCAGGGTGCCGTCGGCATCCGCCCCCAGCGTCGTTCGAACGCGCATCGGATGCCGAAGGGAAGCCCGGACGAACTGGTCGGTGCGCGAGAACTCGTAGGCGACGGGGCGCTCCAGCTTCAGCACCGCGAGGGCGGTGAGGTCTTCGGTGAAGAGCTCCTGCTTGCCGCCGAAGCCCCCGCCCACACGGGTCGCGTACACGCGCACGCGGTCGCGCTCGAGACCGAACACGTGCGCGAGTTCGTCGCGGGCGAGGAAGGGCACCTGGGTCGACGAGCGGATCACGAGGCGACCGTCGTCGTCGAGCCAGCCGACCGCGCCGTGCGTCTCGAGAGCCGCATGCGTCACGCGCGAGGAGCGCCACTCGCCGGTGACCGTGGTGTGGCTCGCGGCGAGGGCCGCGTCGATGTCGCCGCCGTGACCGACGTGGAACCCGGCCACGACGTTGCGCTCGGCCGCCATCACCCGCTCGTCGGGCGTCCGCTCGGGGTGCAGCAGAGGAGCGCCGGGGCGGCGCGCCTCGTCGGGGTCGAAGACCGCGGGCAGCACCTCGTACGCGATCTGGACCGCGCGGCATCCGGCATCCGCGGCCTCGGCCGTCTCGGCGACGACCGCCGCCACCCGCTGACCGACGTGGCGGACGACGTCGTCGAGCATGCGCGTGTCGTCGGGATCGTCGGTGCGGTGCTCGTGGCGACCGGTCGAGTACCGCACCTCGGGCACGTCGGCGTGGGTGAAGACGGCCACGACCCCCGGGATCGCGAGGGCATCGGCGGAGTCGATCGAGACGACCCGCGCGTGCGCGTGCGGCGAGGTCACGACCCGCAGGATGAGCGGCGGGCCGCCGGGCACGGGCTCGTCGAAGGTGAACGGCTCGCGACCCTGGACGATGCGGCGTGCCGCCTCGGGGATGACCGAGGTGCCGACGCGGCCGGTGACGGATGCCGCTGCCCCGGTCGGCGTGCACAACTCCTGCAGATCGGCGGGCGCGGGCGTCGAGGCAGCCGTCTGGGGCGGATCTGCAGGAGGTGTGTCGTGCCCCGTGCATGCACCGGCGCAGCCGGCGGGCGCCTCGGCCTCCACCCCGCAGCTCGTCCCGGTCTCGCGCACCGGTCCCAGCACCGACGCCCGGATCGCCTCGCGGATCGGGCGGTATCCGGTGCACCGGCAGAGGTTGCCTTTCATGCGCCGGTCGAGGTCACCGAGGTCGTCGGGGGTCAGCGTCGAAGCCGTCACGCTCATGCCCGGCGTGCAGAAACCGCACTGGAAGCCGAAGCCCGTGGCCAGAGCCTCCTGCACCGGATGCAGCTCGTCGCCGGGGGCGAGGCCCGCCGCGGTGGTGATCGCACGGCCCTCGAGCCGCATCGCCGGGATGATGCACGAGTGCGTCGGCGTCCCGTCGAGCAGCACCGAGCACGCGCCGCAGTCGCCCGCGTCGCACCCCTTCTTCACCTCGACGTGGCCCGCCTCGCGCAGCAGGGTGCGGGCGCTCTGACCGGGGCGGGGGTCGACCTCGACGGCGGTTCCGTTGACCTCGAACCTCACGCGGCACCTTCCTGCAGCTCACGCGCGAAGCGCGCACGCAGGCGCTCGGCGAGCACCACGCTCACGCCCCGGCGCCAATCCGCACTGCCCAACGGGTCGGTGTAGAAGAGGGGGGCGGATGCCACGGCATCCCGCAACTCTCCCGCTCCGGGAACCTGGGCGAAGCGCAGGACGCGGGGTCGGCGCACCGCGGCCGTCACGACGAACACCGCGGAACCGTCGGGGTCGACGCGGGCCGTGACCACGGCACCGGAGCGGCCGAGCTCGGCCAGGGCGATCTTCTGCAGCCCGACCCGCGCCTCCAGGGCCCGCGCGGGGATGTCGAGGGCGCGCACGACCTCGCCGGGCGCGAGGGAGGTCGCGGCGTTGTCGACGACGAGATCGGCGACCGCGATCCGGCGCTCGCCGCCTCCGGGCGTCCAGATCAGGGCCGTGGCATCCAGGGTCGACAGCAGTGCGATCATCGCGCCGGCCGCGAAGGCCTGGCAGACGTTGCCGCCGACGGTCGCGGTGTTCCAGATCTTGAACGAGGCCAACAGGGCGTCGGCGGCGGGGCGGGCGAGCGCGAGTGAGGTCCAGGCGGTCGGAGCCTCGTTCTCGACCCAGGCGAGCAGTCGCGCGATGGTGCAGGTCGCGCCGATGCGCAGGCCGTCCTCGGTGATCTCGAGGTCAGGCCACTCGAGGGTCGTGAGGTCGACGAAGCCGGTGGTGCCGGGCTGCGGCTCGCTCATGAGCCAGGTGCCCCCGGCGATGACGACCTCTCCGGGCGCGAGGGCGAGGTCGGCGCGCGAGCGCGCGGCGCGATACGAGGTGACGGTGGTGATGTCCACGGCTCAGCCCGCCAGGATCCGGCCCGACCAGCGGCCGTCGGCGAGCGTGTAGTGCTGACGCGTGCTCTGCCCGATCGGGTCGCCGCGCCAGAAGGTCAGGGTGAGCGGACGCAGACGGAACCCGGCCCACCGCTCCGGCGGCTCGAGCTCGGGATGGGCCTCGGCGAACTCCGCCCACAGGTGGTGCCGCGCCTCGACCGGCAGGTGCGCGTTCTCGTGGGTGTTCACCCAGGCGAGCAGCTGCAGATACCGGGAGCGCTCGCGGTAGACCGCCGCCGCCTCGGCCGCGCTCACCCGCTCGACGATCCCGCGCACGACGAGCTGGCGCCCGACCTCGGGCCACGCCACCGCCATCGCGGCGACCGGGTTCGCGGCGATCTCGGCGACCTTCGCGCTGGCCGAGTCGGTGTGGAAGAAGACGCCCGTGGCATCCCTGTCGCTGACGAGCACGTGGCGCAGCGACGGGAGGCCGTCCAGCCCGATCGTCGAGAGCGCCGCGAGGGGCCGCAGCTCGCCGTCGTGGGGAGGCAGCCACCGCTGCACGAGAGCCAGCGGGTCGTCGACGAGCGCATCGATGTCATCGACGTCGGAACCGAACGTGGTGCCGGCCGTGATCATGGCCACCTCCGGGGGCTGCAGCGGGTAGGCCCGAGCGTAGGCACGGCGCGTTTCGGCGATGTTGCCGCCATGAACATTCGGCGAAACACGCGGTTCCTACACTCCGGTCATGACCCTGCTGCCCCTGATCGATGCCTGCCCCAAGCGGATGGAGTACGGCCCCTGCGGCGGGGTCGGCTTCGACGGGTCGTGCGAGATCGACGCGACGCACCGCTGCGCGTTCCTGAACCGACCGACCGTGCCGTGGACGGGGGTCGACCGTGCGGCGGTTCCGGCGCCGGCGCCGCGGACGGCCGCGGCAGCGCAGACGCTCGCGGCCCTCGACACCCGGCCGTGGGTGGTGGCGGACCTGCCCGCTCGCGCCCTCAGCGTCTCGTCGATCGACACGTGCGCGGAGATCCTGGCGGGAGAAGTGGATGCCGTCCTCGCCGGCGACGCGGGAAGCGCGCGAGTCCAGTTCCCTCCCGCCTACCGTGCGCATCTGCTGCAGCGGCGGGGGCTGCGTGTGTGGACCGGCCTCAACATGCGCGACCGCAACCGGGTCGCGATCGAGGGGGAGCTCGCCGCTCTCGCGGTCGAGGGGGTGGCGGGCGTGCACTGCGTCACCGGGGATCACACGCGCACCGGTCACCGCCCCGACGCGGCTCCCGTCTTCGACCTGGACTCCACCGAGGCGACGGCGCTCGCTCGCGCGGCGGGGCACGTCGTCTCGGTCGCCGCCTCACCCGCGGCACCGCCGGTCGACCGCCGCGCCGCGCGCCTGCGCGAGAAGGTGCGGGCCGGGGCGGACGTCTGCTTCGTGAACCACGCCGGGGGTGCGGAGCCCGTCCGGCGTTTCGTCGAGGAGGCGGGAGGCGGCGTCCGGTTCATCCCGTGCGTCCCCGTCGTCGTCGACCACGCCTCGGCCGACCTGCTCGAATCGTTCACGACTCTGGTGCTGCCGGAGGGGTTCCTCGAGCGCGTGCGCGGGGCCCGAGACCCACGGGCCGAGGGGATCGCCCTCGCCGTCGCTCTCGCCGAGCAGATGCTTGCGCTGCCCGGCGTCGTCGGCGTGAACCTGTCGGGCGGGCGCGACGGCGCCGAGGAGTCCTACGCCGAGGCACTCGCCGAGGTGTCTCGGCGGCTCCGGTGACTGTCTGGCCGTGGGCCTCGAGCGGGCCGTGCTCGTGGGATTCCGCCGCTCGGGTGTCTCGGCGCGCCGAGTCCCCGCGGGCCGAGCCGGCGCCGCCGACGGTTCGCAGGAGCTTCGCGCGCCCCGGGCGGATCACCGCCCGCCTCAGTGCATGATCATCCCGCCGGTGACGTTGATCGCCTGACCGGTGAGATACCCGCCCGCGGGCGACGCGAGGAAGTGCGTCACCCCCGCCACATCTTCCGGCGCGCCGAGCCGCCCCAGCGGCGACTTCGCGCTCCACGCCCGCACGTCGTCGTCGGATCGGGTGTCGGCGCCCATGTCGGTGAGCACGTACCCCGGACACACGGCGTTCACGCGCACTCCGTGGCATCCCCACTCCTGCGCTCCGGCCCGCGTGAGCGCGACGACCGCGGCCTTCGACGCGGCGTAGTGCCCCTCGCCACCGCCGCCCTGCTTGGCGGCCATGCTCGCGATGTTGACGATCGAGCCCGCCCGCGCCTCGAGCATGACCGGAGCGACGGCCTGCATCGTCACGAGCGTCGCGCGCGCGTTGATGTCGAGCACGAGATCCCAGTCGTCGACCGTGATGTCGAGCAGCGAGACGTGCTGGAACACCCCCGCGCAGTTCACGAGCACGTCGATCCCGCCGAGCGCCTCGATCGCCTCCCCGGCCGCGCGGCGGGTGTCGAGGGGATCGCGCAGGTCGACGGAGAAGAAGAGGGATGCCGCGTCCTCGGCGGGAGCGCGACGATCGAGCACCGCGACCCGGGCGCCGTCCGCCGAGAACCGCTCGACGATCGCGGCACCGATGCCGCCCGATCCTCCCGTGACGATCACACGCTGCGACATGGTGCTCCTCCCGCGGGCGTCGGGTCGCCCTCGGCCGCACGGTACGCCCGGCGGGTGCACCCGCGCGAGACGTGCGTGTTTCCGCGGCGTAACGCTTCCGCGGTCGCGCCGGGTCGTCGGCATCCGGAGTCTTACGCTCGGCACATCACCCGCCCTGAGCCCCAGGAGAGACGTGCCCGTTCACCCCGCCATCACCGACCCCGCCGTGCGCGCGCACCTCGAGAGACTCGCGGCCCAGGCCGGCACGATCCCCTCGGGAGCGACGGATGCCGAGGGCGACGACGCCGCGCGGATCGCCGAGCTCCGCGCGAATCCGTCGTGGGTGCGCCTGCCCGACGACGACGCTCTCGAGTCGATCGACCTCGATGACGACGGCCTCGCCCTGCGCCTGTACCGCCCGCGCGCGGGGCACTGCGGAACCCTGGTCTTCGCCCACGGCGGCGGATGGGTCGCCGGGAACCTCGACAACAACGACGCCCTGTGCCGCGCCCTCGCCCTCGCGACCGGAACCCAGGTGCTCAGCGCCGACTACCGTCTCGCGCCCGAGCACCCGTTCCCGGCGGGTCTCGACGACCTCGACCAGGCGCTGCGTTTCGCTGCGACCGGGGCGGGCGGGCTCGTCGACCCGGCCCGCCTCGGCGTCGCCGGCCACAGCGCGGGCGGCAACCTCGCCGCGGCGCTCGCGCTGCGCGTGCGGGAGGGCCGGGGTCCCGGCATCCGGTGTCAGGTGCTGTTGTGCCCCGTGCTCGACGCTCCCGACCCGACCCGGCCGAGCTACCTCGCGCATACCGAGAACCTGCCGCTGACCGCGCGCGGCATGCAGTGGTACTGGGGGCTGTACGTTCGGGATGCCGCGGGCCCGGTGCCCGTCGGAGCCGCGCCGCTGCGCGCCGCCGACCTCGCCGGTTCCGCGCCGGCGGTGATCGTGGCGGCCGAGGTCGACCCGCTGTCCGACGAGGCGGAGGAGTACGCCGACCGGCTGGAGGCGTCGGGTGTCTCGGTCGACTTCGTGCGGCGCGCGGGGGTGCCGCACCTGTTCCTAGTGTTTCCTTCAACGCCCGCTCGCGACGAGGTGCTCGCGCGGGTCGCACCGGCGGTCAGGGCGGCGTTCGCGTGAGTGCCTGACCTCGTCCCCCTTTCGGCGGGGTCGTGTCCCACTTCGTGCGGCCTGCGGCCTGTCCAGGCCGCCACTCTGGGGACATCGGTGCGCCCCGGCAACCCCGCAAACAACCCGCCACCGGCCCGGAACACCGCGGAAACACGCCATTATTACCGTCATCAACATGTCGCTCCTGGTCACGAACGCACGTCTCATCACGGTCCCCGCGGGCACCGACGACCCCGGCTACATCGAGCGCGGCTACATGCTCGTCGAGGGCGGGCGCATCACCGCGATCGGCGCCGGCGACCCCGCGCCGGGCACGACGGCCGACGAGATCCTCGACGTCGACGGCAAGTTCGTAGCTCCCGGGTTCGTCTCGAGCCACAGCCATCTCTTCACGAGCGGCTCGCGCGGACTCGGCGTCGACCAGACGCTCTACGGCTGGTGCACCTCGATGTTCAGCGTGCTCAACAACGCCTCGCCCGACCAGATCTACTGGGCGACGCTGCACGGCTCGCTCGACTTCCTCGCCAACGGTGTGACGACGGCCTACAACTTCACCGACCCGCTCCTGCCCTGGGAGCCGATGGTCGAGGGCAAGCGCGCCGACGGGGGCGGCATCCTGCGCGATCATGCCTGGCACACCCGACAGGCCGACGGATGCCACGACGCGGGGCTCCGCTTCGTCGACTCGATCGCCCTCGATGCCACCGTCGGCACCGACGACGAGATCTTCGCGCGCTTCGAGGCGTCGCTCGACCACGTGCTCGCGATGGATCCCGACATCGCCCTCGGTGCCTCGATCATGGGCCAGGTGCAGTGGTCGACGCGGCCCGACGCCGCCGAGATCGAGGTCGCCGTCATGGACCGCTTCGGCGTGACCAACCAGGCGCACTTCCTCGAGACCTACGAGGCGATCGAGCACCAGCAGACCAAGTTCCAGCTGTACAAGAACGCCGGCGCGCTGCGCCCGGGCATGATGTTCGGGCACTTCATCCAGACGACGCCCGAGATCATCGCGGATGCCGCTGCCGGCGGCGCATCCATGTCGTGGCAGCCCGCGTCGAACGGGCGTCTCGCGTCGGGTATCGCCCACGTGCCCGAGATGCTCGAGCAGGGCATGAAGGTCGGCATGGGCCTCGACGACCAGGCCTGCACCGACGTCGCCGACCCGTGGCAGAACATGCGCATGGGCATGTTCATGCAGCGCGCCCGCACCCACGACCCGCTGTCGATGATGCCCGAGCGCGTGCTGCGCCTGCACACCCTCGGCGGAGCCGAGATCATGGGTGTCGACGACCGCGTCGGCAGCCTCGAGGTGGGAAAGTTCGCCGACTTCGTGGTGGTCGACCCGCGGCTGCCCGACGTCGGACCGCTGTGGAACCCCGTCCGCAGCTACGTGCTCGCCTGCGGCCTGCGCAACCTGCAGCAGGTCTACGTCGGCGGAAAGCTCGTCAACGACCGCGGCGTCTCCACCAACCCGCTCGCGGTCGAGGCTTCGCGGGTGCTCCACGCGCAGCTGCCGGCCCTGGCCGAGGAGTTCGGCGTCATCCTCTGACCAGCTTCCCCTCGACGCCGCCGCCCGGGCGGTTGCGGCCCGTGCACAACCGCGGACGCGATGCCCGACACGCCGCGCCCCGACCGTGCCGAGTCAGCGTGTCGTTGCCGGCATCCGCCGTTGTGCACGCCCGCCGCTTCCCGCCGCTGACGGCCCCTTCCCTCGCGGTTCAGCCCTCGGCGCGGCGGGCGACCCGCAGCAGTGCCTCACCCGCCGCCGCGATCACCGCGGCGAGCGCCAGCGACACCGCGATCGTGGTCAGCGCGGCGGCCGGGCCCGTGGCATCCAGAGCCGCTCCGGCGATCACGCCGCCGATCGGAACGCCGAGCGACATGGCTGCGGTGGGGTAGGCGAGAGTTTCGGTCACGCGGCCCTCGGGCGCGCGGGCGGATGCCACGAGGATCCCTGACACCATCACCGGCGACACCGCGAGCCCGAGCAGCAGGATCACGGCGAACAGCACCGGCGCCGACCCCTGCGCGAACGGCAGGGCGAGGGCGACGGCGCACGCGAGCGCCGCGAACAGGATGTAGCGTGCGGCGGGCGACAGCCTCCACGTGCGCGCGCCCGTGATGACCGATCCGATCGCGATGGCCACGGCCAGCGCGCTGAAGGCCGGGCCCGCGAGCCACGGCCGCTCGCTGAGCTCGGCCCACCCGACCAGGCTGACGTCGAACGATCCGAAGACGCCCCCGAGCGCGATGCAGGCGATCGCGATCGGGATCACCCCCGCGGGCGGAAGCACCAGCCCGCGCCGGGGACCGGGCGGCGTGGGCGCGGGTTGCGTGCCCCGCTGCGTCGCGAGCCACACCCCGCCGATCACGCCGAGACCGAGCGAGCCGAGCATCCCCACGGCGGGGTCGATCGCGGCGGCCACCGCGGTGATGGCGGGCGGGCCCGAGATGAACACCATCTGGTCGGCGATCGTCTCGAGGGCCAGGGCGGCGGTCCGCTGCGACGGCGGGGCGAGCACCGTCCACCGCGCGCGAACGGCCGAGGTGAGATCGGGCGTCGCGGCCCCCGTGACGAACGCGGCCACGAGCCAGGTCCAGAACGGTGTCCCCGTGAGGACGAGGGCGAGGAACCCGGATGCCGCGAGCACCAGGCATCCGAGAGACGCGAGGATCACGCGGGCCTGGCCGTGGCGGTCCATGCGCGACGACCACACCGGCGCGGCGAGGGCCATACCCCCGACGAGGGGTGCGACGACGAGCCCGGCCGAGGCGAAGCTGCCGGTGACGGCCGAGACGAGCAGGATGATGCCCAGCGACAGCGTCGCACGGGGGAAGCGCGCGAGGATGCCCGCGGCCACGAAGCTGCGGGCTCCGGGCAGACGCAGCACCTGGCCGTAGGCCCGGACGCCCTGGCCGGTCTCGGCGGTGACGCTCACGCGCGCACCGCCGAGACCACGGCATCCGGAATCGAATCCGACCCGGGTGCGGCACAACTCCTGCACGACGGACCGACCGGGCCGATTGCCTCACGGAACGATCGCATGTGCAGGAGTTGCGCCCGATCCGAGCGACTCACGCGGTGTAGTCGAATCGGCTGATCTCCTCGAGCGCCTCGACGACGAACGACACGCTGTCCTCGAACAGCTCCGCACCGTGCGCGGCGTTCGCGCCGGTCGGGTCGCCGAGCACGCCCGTGGGGCCGAAGTCGTTCGACAGCCACCCGAAGGTCACCGGCTTGCCGTTGAACCCGATGTGCCGGAAGTCGCCGATGTGCGCGGGCACCGTGGCCTCGAATTTCGAGGCGTCGACGAGCTCGGGGCGCAGGTGCATGATCATGCTCGTCTCGCCGTGGCCGGCGTGAATGCCGGTGCCGTGCTCGTCGGGCCCGCCGTCGGTGCCGGTGAACGAGGGCACCCGCGCCGCGGGCATGAAGAAGGTGCGCAGGCCGAAGCGGCGGCGCAGCTCGCGGTTCGCGACGTTGAGCAGCGCGACGTTGCCCCCGTGGCCGTTGAGGAACACCAGGGTGCGGGCCCGGGTGGTCAGCAGCGACCGGCCGATGTCGACGATGGTCTGCATCATCGTCTCGGGCGTCAGCCACAGCGTTCCGGGCGCCCACGAGTGTTCGTCGGACTTCGTGATCGACAGCGTTGGCAGCTGCCAGACGTCGAGGCCCTGTGCGGCGGCCCGCGCGACCGCGGCGGTTGCGGAGGCCTCGGCCACGATGGCATCCGTCGCCAGGGGCAGGTGTGGTCCGTGGTGCTCGATCGCCCCCGTGGGGAGGACCACGATCGACCGGGAGGTGAGGGCCTCGGCGGCCGCGGGCCCGCTCAGCTCGGCCAGCAGACGGGTCATGAGATGATCGCTCCCTTGCGCGCTCCGGTGTAGTCGGGGTTGAGCTTGCCGGGGTTCAGCAGGCCGTTCGGGTCGGTGACGGCGGCAGTCTCGGCGGTCTGCTCGACGTTGAAGTCGACGTTCCACTGGTGCGGGTTGTGCACGCCGACACCGATCGCGTTGAGCTCGGCGATGCCGCGGTAGACGTCCTCCTCGCTCACGTAGGGGGCCGCCAGCATGCCGATCGGGAAGGCCTTCGTCGACTCGACGTGCAGCTTGCCACCGGCGAACACCGACTCGACGGCCTCGATGTCGTCGGCGAGCGGGGCGCCCGCGACCTCGAGGTGGAACACCTCGTGCGGCTGGCTCTTCTGGTACCACTCGATCGGGTGGTTGTAGCTGAGCATCGACAGGCGGATGCTCGCCTGCGGGCCCTCGCGCACGGCCTCGACACGGCCCCCGGCGCCCTCGATGATCGCGGTCACGGCGTCGATCTGCGCGGCATCCAGAATCACCCGAAGGCTCGAACGCCCCTCGGGGATCGCCTCGTCGGAGGGGAGGGATGCCGAGATCTCGGGCCCGTCGCCCGACACCAGCCGCGGCGAGGGGTCGAGGTTGCCGATCGTCTGCACGACCGAGAGGGTGCCGGCGAAGTCGGGGAAGCTCGCCCACAACCCCCGCCACTCGCGCAGGGGTTCGAGGCGGACGGTCGCGCGCACGATCACGCCCGCGGTGCCGTAGTTGTGCACGTATTTCTGGGCCTCGTCGCCCTCGACGTGGTGGATCTCGGCGCTGCCGTCGGCGTGCACGACGTCGAGGGCGGCGACGAAGCCGCGGTCGTTCGAGCCGTGCTCGATCGATCCGGTGCCGCCGGAGCCGCCGGACAGGAACCCGCCGATCGTCGACTGGGCGGTGGAGGGGTACATCCACAGCGCCTGACCGCTCGCCCACGCGGCCTGTTCGAGAAGCACCATCGGGGTGCCGGCCTCGGCGGTGATGAAGCCGTCGCCGACCTCGACGATGGCCTTGGCGCGTGTGGTGTCGATGACCAGGCCGCCCTGCATCGGGATGCCCTGGCCGTAGTTGCCGGTGCCCTTGCCGCGCACGGTGATGGGGACACCGTGACGGGATGCCGCGGCGACGGCCGTGGCGATCTGCTCGGCGTCGGCGGCGAAGACGACGAGGTCGGCGAGACCGAGCGGAAGCTTCGCGGCGATGATCGGCGACATCGGCGAGCCGTCGACGCTGGCGCGTTCGCGGACGCGGGGTTCGGTGCTCACGGCCGCGGGGCCGAGCAGGTCGAGCAGTTCGTCCTCGAGGGAGAGGACGCGGGTGGCGGTGTCGCTCATGGGGTGTCTCCGGGTGGAACGGTGGGGCGGATGCCGGCGGCGCGGCGCGGTCGGTGGGTCTCTGGGACCCGGGTCGGGGGTGGGTGAGGCTGTCGAAGCCACCGGGCGTGATGTGGGGTCGCGATCCCCTCGACGGGCGCGCCCCTCGACGGGCTCAGGGACCTCGGGTCGGGGAGGCCGCTCACGGCGACCGCCGACCAGCGGCCCGGCCCGCACGAGGCGGACCGGGCCGGAGGATCAGAACGAGATGCTCTTGTCGATGAACTCGTTCGTGTAGAGGTCGCCGACGGTGTAGCCGGATGCCGGCGGGGTGCCGAGGTCGGTGTAGACCTTGCTCGCCTTGGTGAAGAAGTCCTCGAAGCGGCCGTCGTCGAAGTTGCCGTAGGTGGAGTCGGTGCCGTTGCCGACCAGGCCCAGCTCCTTCTGCGTCTTCACAGAGTAGTCGGCCACGCCCTGCGTGTAGGTCCAACCGGTGGCGTACTCGTCGACGAGCTTGAGGATGAGGTCGTTCGCGGCGGACGGGTCCTTGTAGTACGCGACACCGGCCTTCTGCAGCACGGGGACCAGCTTCGACAGGCACGGGGTCAGCTCGTCGAACTTGTCGGCCTTGACCGACACCGACGACTGGTAGGTCTGCCAGCCGGCGTCGTGGATCAGCGCGAACTTGACGGGCTTGCCCCAGGCCGAGACCTCGTTCTGGTACACGTACGGCTCGGCCGACGCGAAGCCCTGCTGCATGTCCTTGCCGCCCGCGGCGACGAAGTTCGACGGGGTGCCGTCGTACGACCCGTCGAGCACGTCCGACGAGGCGAGGCCGGCGCTCTTGAGGTACTCGATGTAGGCCGATCCGTCGAAGTAGCGCCACACGCCCTTGTTCTTCTCGAGCGCGGGCTTGACGTCCTGGATGGTCTTGACGTCGGGGTAGGTCGCCGGGTCCCACATGACCATCGTCGGGCTGATGTCGAGCGGGGCGAAGACGGCCTTGGTGGGGGTGGTGCTCGAGAGCTGGATCGCCTCGTCGGTGCTGACGTACCCGAGGGTGATCGCGTCGTCCTGGTACATCTGGGCCGACACCGTCTGGAAGCCGATCGCGGGTCCGCCGGCGCGGATCTCGAGGTTGACGCCGGTGTACTCGCCGTCCGACATGAGCGGGCCGGTGACCGCCTTGGTGTTGGCGTCGATGGTGTAGTCGTCCTTGATCATCTCGTAGAGGTGACCGTGCTCGGCCTCGGGGTTCCAGTCCGTCTGGATGACGACCGTCGAGGGGCAGTCGGCCGAGAGATCGACGGAGCCGATCTTCAGGTCGGCCGAGGGGGCGGTCTCCGCGGCGCTGCCGGCGCAGGAGCTGAGCGTGAGGGCGATCGCGACGGCGCCGGTGACGGCGGTGCCGCGAAGAAGGGTGGAGCGCTGCATGCTGGTTCGCTTTCTGTGACGGGTGGAGCTCTCGGGTGCGGGTTTTCGGGTACGCCGGATGCCGCCCCCGCGCGTTCGCGCCGGGGAAGCCGTGGCATCCGGAGGTCGGGGAGGTCTGGTCAGAGGGTGCTGTCGTACCAGCGGCCCACGGCCACCTTCGACAGCCAGCCGAAGAAGGCGAAGATCGCCACGCCCAGCAGGCAGGCCGCGAGGATCGCCGCGAACAGCTCGGCGCTCTGCAGTCGCGACTGGTAGTTGGCGATGAGCGAGCCAATGCCCGGCTCACCGCGGCGGAAGAAGTAGTCGCCGACGATCGCGCCGATGACCGAGAGCCCGGCCGAGGTGCGCATGCCGACGAAGATCGAGGGGAGGGCGGCGGGCAGGGTGAGCTTGGTCAGCACCGTCCACTTGTCGGCCTTCTGCAGGCGGAAGAGCTCGCGCTGCGACTTGTCGACCGACTGCAGACCGAACAGCGTGTTCGACACCATCGGGAACAGCGAGATCAGCACGCAGACGATCACGCGGGCGAGGAACTCGTAGCCGAACCAGAAGCCCACCAGGGGCACGAGCGCGAGGATCGGGATGCACTGCAGCACCACCGCGTAGGCGTAGGTGGAGCGCTCGACCCACCGGGCGAGCGACATGGCGATGGCCCAGCCGATTCCGATGACCATCGCGATCGCAAGGCCCGTGAGGGCGACGCCCGTGGTGCGGAATAGCGCGACCCAGATGTCGGCGCCCACCTGCGGGTTGAAGAAGCCCGAGGTGAACATCTCGTGCGGCATGGGCATGAGGAAGCCCTTGCCCGACGCGCTCAGCGTGATCGAGATCGCGTACCAGATGCCCAGCAGCACGACCAGGACGCCGAGGGGCGGGCCGATGAGGGCGGCCCGCGAACCGAAGCCGCGTCGGGTCTTGGTCGTTCGCGCGCGGGGTGTCTCGACGGGGGGAACGGATGCCGTGGGCTCGACCGTCTCGGAGACGACGGGCTCTGCGGAGGTGGTGCTCATGAGTGTCCTTCCCGGAGGGCGTGGGAGACCTCGCCGACGAGCTTCGCGAATTCGCCGGTGTAGCGGATCTCGGGGTCGCGGGGCATGTCGAAGGGGACCTCGAAGGTGTCGACGAGGTGGCCGGGGCGACCCGACATCACGACGACCTTGGTGGAGAGGTAGACGGCCTCGGAGACCGAGTGGGTGATGAACAGGCCGCCGAACTTCTGGGCGACGAAGATCTTCAGCAGCTCGTCGTTCAGGCGTTCGCGGGTGATCTCGTCGAGAGCGCCGAACGGCTCGTCGAACAGGAACAGTTCGGGGTCGAGCGTGAGCGAGCGGGCGAGCGAGGTGCGCATCTTCATGCCGCCCGACATCTGCTTGGGCAGGTGCTTCTCGAAGCCGTTCAGGCCGACCAGGTCGATCGCCCACTGCGCCTTGGGCCCGCGCACGCGCTTGGGCTGCCAGTTGAGCTCGGCGAGCAGTTCGACGTTGGAGCGCACATCGCGCCAGGGCAGCAGGGTGGCGTCCTGGAAGACGTAGCCGATGCGGTCGGTCCCGACGTGGGCGGTGCCTTCGCTCGCGGTCTCGAGACCCGAGGCGATACGCAGAAGGGTCGATTTGCCGCAGCCCGAGGGGCCGACGACGCTGACGAATTCGCCGCGTTCGACGGTGAGGTCGACGCCGGAGAGGGCGGTGGTGCCGTTGGGGAACGTCATGGCGACGTTCCGGAAGTCCAGCAGAGGGGCGGTGGATGCCGCGACGTCTGCGGGAGCGGGAGAGGCCAAGGTCACGGGGGCGCTCGCTTTCCGTTCGGGTGGTCAGGAGGCCGTCGCGGGCGCGGCGGTCGGGGTGGGGACGGCGGTGAGGGTGGTGACGGTGGTTCGGCTGACGAGCCGGCCGCGGTGCAGGACCACGCGGTCGGCGCTGGCAAAGGCCACGGCGTCGCCGAGCGAGTCGGCTCTCACCGCGACGAGGTCGGCACGGGCTCCGGCGACCGGGCCCGCGAACGGCAGGCCCATCACGTCGCGGGCGCCGACGGTGACGGCGTCCACGGCGTCCGCGGGGGCGAGGTGGCCCGCGCTGACGAGGAGCGATGCGGTCTCGAGGTGGTCGCAGCGGCCCACGGGGTTGAAGGGGTCGCGCACGTTGTCGGCTCCGGCGGCGACGCGCACGCCCGCGGCCCGGAGGCGCCCGATCGGCGCGATCCCGCGCGGCACGCCGTGGTCGGCCTCCCACCCCTGCAGGTACAGGTTGGTGATGGGCAGGGCGATCACGCCGATGTCGGCCGCGCGCACCTCGTCGGCGAGAGCGAGGAGGTCGGTCGTCGGCATCATGCTCAGGCGCACGCAGTGCCCGGCGGTGCGCGGACGGTGCCAGCCGGTGACGGCGCGGGCGTAGGCCGAGAGGGTGTCGGCTCCCGCGAGGCTCTCGTCCGTGTGCAGGTCGAGACCCACGTCGCGGCGCCGGGCGAGGGCGACGAGCCGCTCGAGGTCGGCGATCGGGTCGTCCGCGAGGTGGGGTGCGCCTCCCACCAGGTCGACTCCCGCGACCAGGGCCGCCTCGAAGACGGCATCCGGGATCGTCGGCCCGCCGAGCGCCACGAGCTCGAGGTCCATGAGGCCTTCGAGCTCCGCGCGCAGGCGGACGAGCGCGCGCACTCCGGTCAGTGCGTCCTCGCCGCGGAGGAGGTCGACGTGAGTCCGGACGGAAGTGATCCCGGATGCCAGCATCCGCAGCGCCGTGGAGCGCGCGCGCCGCAGCGTGTCGTCCTCGTCGAGGGTCGTCGCGAACGCGTGCCAGCTCTCGATCGCGCGCTCGAGGTCGCCGAACGGGGGATCGATGGCATCCCACGACTGGGACTTGTCGAGGTGCGCGTGCGGCTCGGCACCGGCGGCGGTGACCAGGTAGCCGTCGAGGTCGAGGACCTCGCCATCGGTGTCGGGGAGGGGGCTGCCGGTCGGCACCACCGCGAGCACCTCGTCGCCGTCGATCGCGATGTCGACGACCGCGCCGGAGGCGAGGCGCACACCGCGCAGAGCGGCGATGGAGACGGGTGGAGCGGCAGACACGAGGGCCTCCGGAGGGTCGAGAAGACAGGCGTCGAGACGGGAGCCACAGCAGCGGGGCGAGCCGCTCGAGGCGGCTGCGTCAGTGTTGGTGTGACCAACATCCGGCGATGTTCCGATGCTAGGAACCACGCGTTTCCGCTGTATTTCCCCCGCGTGACCCTCTCGACAAAGTTGTCGGACAGGCGGCGGCATCCGTCGTGTCGGGTGCAACGAGAACAGGGGATGCCACGAGGACAGGCCGAATTCCGCTCGATCGGCCTGTCCTCGTCGCCTCTCCTGTTCTCGTCGCCGTCGCCGTCGCCGTCGCCGTCGCCGCGTCGCGAGCCCACCCGCGGGGATGACAGGATCGTTCGGGCGCCGAACGCCCCCACCCCCGGAAGATCGCCGTGCACGTCACCCCCGCCCCGCCCCGCGCTGCCCGCACGCCGGTGCTGCTGGGGACGCAGCTGATGTTCAACGTCGGCTTCTTCGCCGTCGTCCCGTTCCTCGCGCTCGTGCTGACGGACGACTTCGGGCTGGCGTCCGCGGCGGTGGGGCTGATCCTGGGAGTGCGCACCTTCGCCCAGCAGGGCATGTTCCTCGTCGGCGGGGTGCTCGCCGACCGCTTCGGCGCGCGACGGACGATCCTCACCGGGTGCGCCGTGCGCGTGCTGGGCTTCGGCACCCTCGCCCTGTCGCTGCTCACCCCTTCTCCGCAGATCGCCCTCTTCATCGCGGGAACCGTGCTGACGGGCCTCGGCGGCGCCCTCTTCTCCCCGGGGGTCAACATCCTCGTGGCGGATGCCGAGCAGCGCCGCGCCCCGGCGGGTGCGAGATCCCGCGCCTCGCTGTTCGCGTGGCTGAGCGTCGCGGGCGAGTTCGGTGCGGTGCTCGGCCCGCTGCTGGGCGCGGCTCTGCTGGGATGGGGTTTCGTGGTGGTGGCCCTGGCCGGGGCCGCCCTCTTCGTGCTGATTGCGGTGTTCCTCGCGATCGCCCTGCCGCGTCGGACGCCCTCCGCGACCGAGCGGGGGATCCACGGGCGCTGGTGGTCGCTCCGCGACCGTCGCTTCGTCGCGTTCTCGGGGCTGCACGCGGCCGACCTGCTGGCGTTCAACCAGCTCTACCTGGCCCTGCCGCTCCAGCTTGCGCGCCTCGACGCCGGGCCCGCGGTGGTCGCGGCGATGTTCGCGTGGGCCTCGGCCCTCACGCTCGTCCTGCAGCTGCCGGTGTCGCGCTGGTGCCACCGCGTGGGCCCGGCTCGAGCCCTGCGCGCCGGCTATGCGCTCTCGGCTGCGGGCTTCGCCGTCGTCGCCGCGAGCGCCGTCCTTCCCCTCGACCGCACCGGACATGTCGTCGGCGTGTTCGCCGCCGCGGGTCTGGTCATCGTCGGGCACCTCACGACCAACCCCACCGCGCAGGGGCTCGTCCCGCGATTCGCCGGGGCGCGTCCCACCGGGTCGTTCTTCGGTCTGCTCTCGACGTGCGGGGGGATCGCCGTGCTCGTCGGGAACGTCGTCGTCGGCACCCTGCTCGGCTGGGCCGCCGCCCCCTTCGCGGCGTGGGTGCTGCTCGCTGCTCCGCTCGTGGCCGCTGCCGTCTGGGCTCCCCCGGTCGCGGCTTCCGCGGGACGCGCTGACGTCGGAGCGGCTACAGCTCCAGCGTGATCCGCGCACACGCCGCGCGCGAGACGCACGGCATCATCGAGCGGTTGGCATCCTGCTCCTCGGGGGAGAGCACCGAATCGCGGTGCTCGATGTCGCCGTCGATCACGGAGACCTCGCACGTGCCGCACGTACCCACGCGGCAGCTCGAGGGGACGACGATCCCCTGCTCCTCGATGACGTCGAGCACCGATCGCTCGGGCGGAACCGTGACCGTCAGCCCCGACATCATCAGGTCGACCTCGAACGGCTCGGTCCACACCGGCGGGCCGAGCACCTTGGCTTCGAACCGCTCGACGTGAAGGCTTCCGCGCGGCCAGACCGACATCGTGGCATCCAGGGCCTCGAGAAGGCGGGCGGGGCCGCACGCGTACACGACCGTACGCGCCACGGGGGTGCCGAGGCGGGCGGACAGGTCGAGTCGCCGGCCCTCGTCGGCCGCGAACACCTCGACGCGAGAGCCGTACTGCTCCTCGAGCTCGCTGACGAAGGCCATCGTCGTGCGCGAGCGCCCGACGTAGAGCAGGGTCCACTCGGACCCGGCCGCCGCGGCCGCCTCGATCATCGGCACGATCGGGGTGATGCCGATTCCGCCCGCGACGAAGACGTACGACCGGCCCGCGGTGGGCGCGAAGAGGAAGTGGTTGGCGGGGCCGCGTACGCGCAGGGCCGTCCCGACGCGGGCGTTCTCGTGCAGCCAGACCGATCCCTCGCGCTCGCGCAGGACGCCGATGCGCCACGTGCCGCGTTCGCTCGGCGAGCCGCACAGCGAGTACTGCCGTTCGATCCCGCCGGGCAGCACGACGTCGATGTGCGCTCCCGGAGACCAGTGGGGCAGCGTCCCCGTGGTGCGCTCGAGGTCGAGCACCACGACGCCGTCCGCGGCCTCGCGCCGCTCGCGTACGACGGCTTCGAACGTGACTCCTGCGCTCACGTGTCCTCCTGTTCGATCGCGTCGTCGGCGGCGCCGCCGTGTACGAGCTCTTTCACGATGAGCAACCGGTAGGTCGAGCCGTCGGGTGAGTGCCACCGGTGCGGCGTGCCCGACCGGCAGTACACCGAGTCGCCGACGCGCAGGGTGCGCTCGCCGAAGCCGCCGAACGAGATGACGATCGACCCCTCGAGAACGGTGAGGAACTCGTCTTCGTCGTGCACGTAGTGGTCGCCGGGCTCGGCGTTCGACCCGGTGAATTCGAGCGGCTCGAACCGCCGCGGCCCCTCGGCGAGCAGTCGGGCGGTGCCCTCGGCGTACGGCCCGATGACCCCCTCGTCGGCGGCGACGAACGACGGTTCGGCGTCGTGGTCGGCGCGCGGCGGCTCCGATCCGGCGAGCAGCTCGACGCGGCTCGTCCCCAGCGCCCGTGCGAGGCGCTCGAGGCTCGCCATGCTCGGCCGGGCGAGCCCGCGCTCCAGCTGGCTGAGGAACGGATGCGACAGGGTCGCGGCCTCGGCGAGCTGGGTGAGGGTCAACCCGCGCGCTTTGCGCAGGCCGCGCAGGTGAGCGCCGAGGCGTTCGTCGCTGCTGGGGGTATCCATCACGGGAGCCATGGTGGTCATCGTTTCACCCTCTCGAGGAGTCGGGCGACGACCTCGCGCTCGTCGGCACGCACCAGTCGCCCCTCGTCGACGACGACGCGTCCGGCGACCACGACGGTCCGGGGCCGCCGCCCGGGCGAGGCCCAGAGCAGTCCCGCCATCGGGTCCGCCACGCCGGCGTCGGCGACGCCCGAGACGTCCCAGAGGCACAGGTCCCCGGCCGATCCGGGGGTGAGCCGGCCGAGCTCGGGCCGCCCCAGTCCATCGGCCGATCCGGCGGTCGCCATGCCCAGCACCTCGGATGCCGGCAGCTGAGGCCCGACCAGAGCCGACACCTGCAGGGCCAGGCGCGCGTCCGCGAGCAGGTGGCCCGCGTCGTTGCTGCCCCCGCCGCTCGTCCCGAGGCCGACGGCGACCCCGGCGTCGAGCAATCGGCGCACCGGCGCCACGCCCCAGCCCATGGGCACGTCGCATCCGGGGGCGTGGGTGGCGGAGACCCCGGATGCCGCGACCCGGGCGATCTCGTCATCGGACACGTCGCACAGGTGGGCGAGGGTGACGTCGGGGGCGAGCCAGCCCCACTCCTCGAGCAGGTCGAGGGGGCGTCTTCCATAGCGGTCGAGGGCGATCTCGACGTCGACGACCTCGTTGGCCTGCGTGCGGCGGCGCAGCCCGTGGCGACGAGCGACCTCGCCGAGCAGCTCGAACGTCTCCCGCGAGTCGCTGTGCACCCCGGCAGGGCCCACGGCGATCTGCAGCATCCCGTCGGGCGAGACGCCTCCCGGCGCGCTCGGCACGAGGGCACCGACGATGGCCTCCGCCGAGGAGGCCGCGGTCTGCGGGTCGTCGCGCGCCGCCCCGCGCACGAACACCAGGCGGGCACCGAGGTCGCCTGCCGCGGAGGCGGCGGCCCGGGCCATCCCGACCGTGTCGGCCCCGACCGGCCAGGTCAGGTGGTGGTCGGCGACGGTCGTCACCCCGCACAGCAGCGCCTCGGCCAGACCCGCGCGGGCGGCGAGGCCGGTCAGCTCGGGGTCGACCCCCGCCTCGGCGTAGGCCGCGGCCATCGCCGGTAGCCAGTCGCGCATCGGGATGCCGCGCGTGCCCGGAAGCGTGCGGAACGCCGTCTGCAGCAGGTGGTGGTGGGCGTTGACCAGTCCGGGCGTGACGACGCAGCCGGTGGCGTCGATGATCTCGGCATCCGTCGTATCAGCCGTCGGTGTCACAATCCCGTCGACGATCGTGACGTCGCCCGACCGCACGCGCCCGGAGTCCTCGACGACGGCGACGGCCCCGCGGACGACGACGACGCTCACGCGCTCCTCACCGCGCAGAAGCCGGCGCCGCCCGCCATCGCGTGCAGGTGGGGACCGGCGGCCTCGCGCAACGGTCGGGCGTCGGCGCCGTTTCGGGATGCCACGATCTCGGCGATCACCGACAGGGCCGTCTCTTCCGGGGAGCGTCCGCCGAGGTCGAGGCCGAGAGGGGAATGCAGGCGCGAGAGCTCGGCATCCGTCACTCCGGCGGCACGGAGCAGTGCCGCTCGGCGCGAGACGGTGGCGCGGGCCCCCATGGCCCCGACGAAACCCACGGGCAGGCGCAGGGCCGCGCGGATCGCCGGCACGTCGAGGCGCTCGTCGTGGGTGAGGACGCACACGGCCGTGCGCGCGTCGGGGGCGGGAAGCGTCGCCAGGAAGTCGTGGGGCGCGGCGACGACGAGGTCGGTCGCGTCGGGGAAGCGCTCGCGGGTCACCAGGAGCGCCCAGTCGTCGCACACGGTCACCGCGAAGCCTGCGGCCGCGCCCAGTCGGCACAGCGCCGCCGCGTGCTCGCCCGCGCCGAGGATGATCAGGTGCGGGGGAGCGGCGCGATGCATCACGAGCGGTTCGTCACCGCCGAGGTCGAGGCTCAGCGTCGCGTCTCGGCCGTTCCGGGCTGCCTCGAGAGCGGGGCGATGGGCGTCTTCGACCCGGTAGGCGACGACGTCGACGGCCCCTCCGCACGCGAGTCCCGCCGCGATCGGGGTGATGGCGTCGTCGTCGCCGAAGCCGAAGCGCGCTCGGCGCACGGTCCCGGTGCGCAGCGCGTCGAGACCGAGCATGACCGCGTCGCTTTCGACGCAGCCGCCCGAGATCGATCCGATCACCCGCGCGTCTCTCGTGACGGCCAGCGTCGCGCCTACGCCTCGCGGTGCGCTGCGCACGACCGCGGTGACCGTGACGGCCGCCACGGGCACGCCCGCGTCGAGCAGCGGCACCAGGTCGGCGGCCAGTTCGAGCATGGGTGCGACCGTAATCGGGGCGTGTTTCGCGCACGCTACGCTGTCGTGACCATGCCCGCAGCGCCCGTCGGAACCGTGTCGGGCCTCGTGCTGGCCGCGGGCGCCGGGCGACGTTTCGGTGGGCCCAAGGCCCTCGCCCGCACTCCCGCCGGAACCCCGTGGGTCGCGCTCGCCGCGCGGGCGCTGCGCGAGGGCGGATGCCACGATGTCACGGTCGTGCTCGGCGCCGAGGCCGACGCGGCGGCGGTTCTCGTCCCCGCCGGTGTCTCGATCGTGCGAGCCGCGGACTGGGCCTCGGGTGTCGCGGCGTCGTTGCGCGCGGGGCTGGCTGCCGTGGCATCCGGTCCCGCTCTTTCCGTCGTGGTGCTGCCCGTCGACACCCCCGAGGTTCCGCCCGCGGCCGTTGCGCGGGTCGTGCGCCGCTTCGGCGCGGACGCCCTCGTGCAGGCGACGTACGACGGGGCCCCCGGCCACCCGGTGCTTCTCGGGCGCGACCATTGGGGTCCGTTGGCTGCCGCGATCCGGGGCGACATCGGCGCGCGCCCGTACCTCATCGCGCAAGAGGCCCAGCTCGTCGAGTGCGGCGATCTGTGGTCGGGCGCCGATCGCGACGAGCGCTGACGGCGGGCCTTCGCGGCGCGGGATCACGGTCCGATCACGGGCTGGATGAATTTTGACGCGGCTATAGACAAAACCCCCTCCGATGGATATTTTTTCGGAGCCGTCATAATTCGACGGACCAGAGTGCCGGGAACGAAGACGTACCCGATCCGACGCCGGGGAGGGCGCGGGTACGGATCGAAGGGTCCCTGCTGTTCAGAGAGGAACGCAGATCACATGCTGAAGAAAATCCTGACCGGTGCGGCCATCGCCGCACTCGCCGTGGGTCTCGGGGCGTGCAGCTCCACCCGTCCGGCGGACGGCGGAGGGGACGCCGCGGGCGGCGGATCGACCGAGTGCAACGTCGGCATCGCGATGCCCACCCGCAGCCTCGAGCGCTGGATCAACGACGGCGAGCAGCTGCAGAAGAAGCTCCAGGATGCCGGGTGCACCGTCGACCTGCAGTACGCCGACAACAAGACCGACCAGCAGATCAGCCAGATCCAGAACCAGATCTCAGGTGGCGCGAAGATCCTCGTCATCGCCGCGATCGACGGCTCGACCCTCGGCCCCGTTCTGCAGGAGGCCAAGGCGCAGAACGCCAAGGTCATCGCGTACGACCGCCTCATCAACGGCAGCGAGAACGTCGACTACTACGCCACGTTCGACAACTACAAGGTCGGCACCCTGCAGGGCCAGTACATCGAGGCGCAGCTGGGCCTCAAGGACGGCAAGGGCCCCTACAACCTCGAGCCCTTCGCCGGCAGCCCCGACGACAACAACGCGAAGTTCTTCTTCGCCGGGGCGTGGGACGTGCTCAAGCCCTACGTCGACAGCGGAAAGCTGGTCGTTCCCAGCGGCAAGTCGCCCGCGAGCGACGACGCCTGGGCGTCGATCGGCATCCAGGGCTGGGCCTCCGACAAGGCGCAGTCCGAGATGGACAACCGCCTCTCGTCGTTCTACGGCGACGGCAAGAAGGTCAACGTGGTGCTCTCGCCCAACGACAGCCTCGCCATCGGTATCGAGGCGTCGCTGAAGTCGGCCGGCTACACCCCCGGCGCCGACTACCCGATCATCACCGGTCAGGACGCCGACAAGGCCAACGTCAAGGCGATCCTCGACGGCGCGCAGGCGATGACGGTCTGGAAGGACACCCGTGCCCTCGGTGACCGCGTCTTCACGATGATCCAGGAGATCAAGGACGGCAAGGAGGTCGAGGTCAACGACACCAAGACCTACGACAACGGCAAGAAGGTCGTCCCGTCCTACCTGCTGACCCCCGAGGTCGTCACGAAGGACGACGTGCAGTCGAAGCTCATCGACTCCGGCTTCCTGAAGGCGTCCGACGTCGGACTCTGATCCACCGGCGGCGGGGCGGGTTCGCCCGCCCCGCCGCTCCCGTGCCGCCCTGGGCGGCGGAGCCGAGATGCCGCCCGAGGGCGGCGGAGTCGAAAGGCCGCCTGTGGGGCGGCGGAGGGACAGCACACACCATGACCGAACCGATCCTGCGCATGTCGGGGATCTCGAAGTCGTTCAACGGGGTTCCCGCGCTGGCAGACGTGTCGATCGACGTCTACCGCGGCGAGGTCCACGCGATCTGCGGCGAGAACGGCGCGGGCAAGTCGACGCTGATGAAGGTGCTCAGCGGCGTCTACCCCGCCGGCAGCTTCGAGGGCAGCATCACCCTCGAGGGCGAGCAGATGGCGTTCCGCTCGATCAACGACAGCGAGGCCGCCGGCATCGTCATCATCCACCAGGAGCTGGCGCTCAGCCCGTACCTCTCGATCGCCGAGAACATCTTCCTCGGCAACGAGAAGTCGCGCCGCGGCGTCATCGACTGGAACGCCACGAACACCGCGGCGGCCGAGCTGCTCAAGCGCGTGGGCCTGCGCGAGAACCCCGCGACGAAGATCTTCGAGCTCGGCGTCGGCAAGCAGCAGCTCGTCGAGATCGCCAAGGCGCTCGCGAAAGAGGTGAAGCTCCTCATCCTCGACGAGCCCACCGCCGCGCTGAACGACGACGACTCCGCCCACCTGCTCGATCTCATCGACCAGCTGCGGACGCAGGGCATCACCTGCATCATCATCAGCCACAAGCTCAAAGAGGTGCTGCGCATCTCCGACCGCATCACGATCATCCGCGACGGTCGCACGATCGAGACGATGCACCGCTCCGACGCCGACACCGACGAGGGCCGCATCATCCGCGCCATGGTCGGCCGCGACCTGAACAGCCTCTTCCCGCCGCGCGAACCCGACATCGGCGACGAGTTGTTCCGCGTCGAGAACTGGACCGTTCACCACCCCGTCGACACCGAGCGCGTGGTCATCGACGACGCCTCCTTCATGGTGCGCGCCGGCGAGATCGTCGGTTTCGCCGGCCTCATGGGCGCCGGTCGCACCGAGCTCGCGATGAGCATCTTCGGGCGCATGTACGGCACGGGCATCTCGGGCGAGGTCTACAAGAACGGTCAGCAGATCGACGTCCGCACGGTCGACGCCGCGATCAAGCACGGCATCGCCTACGCCACCGAGGACCGCAAGAAGTACGGCCTCAACCTCATCGGCGACATCCAGGTCAACGTCTCGGCATCCGCTCTCGCCCGGCTCGCCCGCCTCGGGGTGGTCGACCGGTACCGCGAGTACAAGGTCGCCGATTCGTACCGCTACAAGATGAACATCAAGGCCCCCAGCGTCGCCGCGATCACGGGGCGTCTCTCCGGCGGCAACCAGCAGAAGGTCGTGCTGTCGAAGTGGATGTTCACCGGACCCGACGTGTTGATCCTCGACGAGCCCACCCGGGGCATCGACGTCGGGGCGAAGTACGAGATCTACGGGATCATCAACGAACTCGCGGCCCAGGGTAAGGCCGTCATCGTCATCTCGTCGGAGCTGCCCGAGGTCATCGGCCTCTCCGACCGCATCTACACGATCTCCGAGGGGCGCATCACGGCCGAGGTCAGCCGCGACGACGCCACGCAGGAGAACCTCATGCGGCACATGACCGCCGGAAGGAACTGACAGCAATGGCCACCGCATCCACCCAGACGGTCGAGGCGCCGACCCAGCCGGGGCCGCGACGTCGCGGCATCCTGTCGCGTATCAACTTCCGTCAGTTCGGCATCCTCGCCGCCCTGGTCATCATCATCGTGCTGTTCCAGGTGCTCACCGGCGGCCGCCTGCTGATGCCCGGAAACGTCAACAACCTCATCCAGCAGAACGCCTACGTGCTGATCCTCGCGATCGGCATGGTCATGGTCATCATCGCCGGCCACATCGACCTATCGGTCGGCTCGGTCGTGGCGATGGTCGGCGCGATCGCGGCGATCGCGATGAATCAATGGGGTCTGCCCTGGTTCGTCGCCGTCCTGCTCTCGCTCGTCGTCGGCGCCGTCGTCGGCGCGTGGCAGGGCTTCTGGGTCGCCTTCGTGGGCATCCCCGCGTTCATCGTCACCCTGGCCGGCATGCTGCTGTTCCGCGGGCTCACGCTCGTGCTGCTCACCGGCGGCACCATCAGCGGTCTGCCCGAGGGGTTCACCGCGATCGGCGCCGGCTGGTTGCCGCCGTTCCTCGGATACCTCGGCAACTGGGACGCCCTGACCCTCGCCCTCGGCGCCGTCGCGAGCGTCCTGCTCGTCGTGCAGCAGCTGCGCACCCGCGCGACGCTGCGCCGCCTCGAGCTGCCGCGCGAGGTCGTCTGGTCGTTCTGGGCGAAGAACGTCGTCGCCGTGATCGCCATCATGGCCACCGCCTTCACGATCGCCGCCTACAACGGCACCCCGATCGTGCTGATCATCCTGGCCGTGCTGGTGCTGGCGTACACGTTCGTGCTCAACCGCACGACCTTCGGTCGCCACATCTACGCCATGGGCGGCAACCTCTTCGCCGCCGTCATGAGCGGCGTGAAGACGAAGTGGGTCAACTTCTTCATCTTCGTCAACATGGGCGCCCTCGCCGGTCTCGCCGCCGTCGTCAGCACGGCGCGCGCCGGTGGTGCGGTGGCCTCGGCCGGCCAGAACTACGAGCTGGATGCCATCGCGGCGGTGTTCATCGGTGGCGCGGCCGTCCAGGGCGGCATCGGTACCGTCGTCGGCGCGGTCGTCGGTGGTCTGGTCATGGGCGTGCTGAACATGGGACTGTCGATCCTGAGCGTCGATGCCGCGTGGCAGATGGCGATCAAAGGCATCGTGCTGCTGCTGGCCGTCGCGTTCGACATCTTCAACAAGCGACGCAACGGCGGTGCGTGACCGGATGGGGAGCCTGGCCCCGCGGCCGGCTCCCCATCCCGGCCGCTCCGGCCGTCGTCCCCTTCGCGTCGCCGTGCGTCGCACGCGTGAGGATCCCGATCCCCTCGATGGGATGATGGGGGAGGTGCGCCTCTCATGACCCCTGCAGTGTTCGAGCCCGCAACCCCGCTCGCGCCGCCGGCTGGCCGTACGACGAACGACCTGATCCGTCAGCAGAACCTCTCGTCCGTCCTGTCGCTTCTTCACTCCCGGGGAGCGCTCTCACGCGCCCAATTGGGCGCGACGACGGGCCTGAACCGCTCCACCGTCACCGGTCTCGTGATGGAGCTGACCGAGCTCGGCCTCGTCCGCGAGGCCCCGAGCGGGGAGCGCACCGGCAAGGTCGGCCGCCCCACCCTCGACCTCGAGCCCGAAGACCACGTCGCCGCCCTGAGCGTCCGCGCCGAACCGCACGCGGTGACCGTGGCCCTCGTCGGACTCGGCGGGGTGGTGCACGCCCGACTCCGGCACGACACCGCGAGCGCCCCCGCACCCAAGCGCTTCGTGCAGATCGTCGCCTCGTCGGTCGAGGCGATGCGTGCCGACATCGACCGCCACTACCGGGTGGTCGGAGCGGGCCTCGCGGTCCCCGGACTCGTCAACGCCAACGGGTCGGTCCTGGTCTCGCCCACCCTCGGATGGAAGCGCGACCCGGTCTCGGCCCGCCTGAGCGATGAGCTCGGGATGCCGGTGGCCGCCGGCAACGACGCCAGCATCGGCGCCCTCGCGGAGTCGCGGTTCGGCGTGGGCGTGGGTGTGGGCAACCTGCTGTATCTCGGTGGCGCGATGCACAGCATCGGCGGCGGGCTGATCATCGACGGCACGCTGCTGCGCGGTACGTCCGGCTACGCCGGTGAGCTCGGCCACACCGTCGTCGATCCCCGCGGGCGCGCGTGCGTGTGCGGACGCCGCGGGTGCCTCGAGGCCGAGGTCAGCCTCGACATCCTCGAACCGCTCCTCGGGCGCCGCAAACTCGACGAGGACGAACTCGACGTCGAGCTCGGCGTCGCCCGCAACCCGCGGGTCATGACCGAGGTGACCCGCCAGGTCGAGATGCTCTCGCTCGCCCTGACGAACTTCGTCAACGCCTTCGCCCCCGAGACCGTGGTGCTCTCGGGCTATCTCGGTGCCCTGCTGTCGGTGAGTCGCGAACGCCTCGCCGACGCCGTGCGCGTGCACCCGCTGGGCGCCGAGGGGCGCACGATCCGCCTCGAGAGGGCGCATCTGCGCTCGCGCCTCATGCTCGTGGGCCCGGCCGAGCTCGCGTTCGCCGACCTGCTGGCGAACCCCGCCGGCTTCCGCGGCTGACCGCTGCTATCGGTCGTATCCCGCGCGTTCACCGCCGCGTCGCCCCCGCGGTCTAGCTTCTCGGGGTGCGCTCGACCCGACGGGCGCCGGGAGGTGTCCGTGGACCTCACGCAGGCCCCGCGTTGGCCCATCTGGCCGTGGGTGCTCGCGCTGCTCGCGGCGCTGACGGTCGTCGGCATCCTGTTCACTCAGGCGCAGGCGATCGCACGCGACGCCGAGCGGGCGCGTCCTGCGGTGCCGTGGCCCGTCTCCGCGGCACCCGCCTCGGTTGCGGTCACCTCGACCGCGACGGACGCCGGCGCCCCGGCCGCCCGCCCGTCGAACCCGGGAACGCCGACGACGGTTCCCGTCGACGCGCAGTGGAGTACCGCGGTGGCCGGGCGCACCGGCATCCCGGAACGCGCCCTCCGGGCCTACGCCTCGGCCGCCCTGACCGTTCAGCGAGAGCAGCCCGGGTGCGGGCTCGGGTGGAACACCCTCGCGGGACTCGGGGCGATCGAGTCGGCGCACGGGGCCCACTCGGGTGGGATGCTGGGGGCGGACGGGTACCCCGACCCGCCGATCCGCGGGATTGCGCTCGACGGGGCGGCGAGTGCGGCGATCCCCGACACCGACGGGGGCCGGTTCGACGGTGACGCTGCGTGGGATCGCGCGGTGGGCCCGCTGCAGTTCATCCCCGCGACGTGGGAGCGATGGGGCGCCGACGCGAACGGCGACGGGACCGCAGACCCGAACCAGATCGATGACGCCGCCTTCGCGGCGGCGAGGTACCTGTGCGCGTCGGGCGAGATGACCAGCGCCGCGGGCTGGCGTCGAGCCGTGTTCTCGTACAACCACCTCGACAGCTACGTCGACGACGTCGCCGCCGCGGCCAACGACTACGCGCGCCTCGCGGGCTGATCCCCGCCGACGCTTGGGGGAATCTCGGCGAGATCAGCCCCCGAGCACGACGTTCAGCGGCTCCTCGCCGCGGTGCAGGCGCTCGATCTGCTGTCGCACCAAGCGCGCGATGCGGGGGCGCATGGCATCCGTCGCCCCTCCGACGTGCGGGGCGATGAGCACGCCGTCGAGGCTCCACAGGGGGTGGCCCTCGGGGAGGGGCTCGGGGTCGGTGACGTCGAGGGCGGCGCGGATGCGGCCGCGGCGCACGTGGTCGACGAGGGCGTCGGTGTCGATGAGGGGGCCGCGGCCGACGTTCACGATCAGGGCGCCGTCGGGCAGGGCCGAGAGCGCGCGGTCGTCGATCACGTGGCGGGTCGTGTCGCCGCCCGGGAGCGAGGCGATGACGATGTCGGTGTCGGCGAGCACCTCGTAGAGCTTTCCGAGGGGGAAGACCTCCACCTCGTCTTGCAGACGTCCGTGCGAGGCGACCGCACGCAGCGAGACCTCGAACGGCTTCAGGCGTGCGGCGATCGCGCGACCGACCCCGCCGAAGCCGAGCAGGGTCACGCGGGCGTCGGCGAGACCGGGGGCGCCGCCGCCGGTCCACTCGCCCCGATCCTGTGCGCGGACGAAGTCGGGCAGGCGGCGCTGGGCGGCGAGGGTCAGGGTGACGGCGAGCTCGGAGGTGGCCGTCTCGTGCACGCTCGAGGCATTCGCGAAGACGAGGCCCTCGGGCAGGCGCCCCTCGACGTTGTCGTAGCCGATCGACTGGCCCTGGACGAGGCCGACCTCGATCTCGGACAGGCGTTCGATGATGTCGTCCCCGGTCATGTACGGCGGCACGACCATGTCGAAGCGATCGCGCGGTGCCGGTCCCCTCATGTCCCACACCACCACCTCCACGCCTTCGGGCAGCTGGCCCAGGTCGTCGCGGAGTTCGTCGGTGGGCACGGACACGAGGAGGGGGGTCGAGGTCGTCACCGGAGAGACGCTACTCCCGGGGCTTCGGTGGGTCTCGGTGGTTGCGCTCGCCGGCCGATGTGCACCCCGACCGGCACGTCGTACGCCAGGTACTCGCGCAGGAGCGCCTCGGAGTCCCGCACGAACAGCCGTCGCGACAGGGCCGCGGCGAGCTTCGTGGCCCCGCCGACCAGGCCGGGGATCTGGTGGCTGAGCATGCCGTGGCTCAGGCGCGCACCGTGGTTGAACAGGTGGATCCGCGAGAGCGCCGACCCCTCGGGCGCGCTCCTGCTGACGAGGCCGAAGTCGTCGTCGAGGTACGGGAACGCCGCGAGGCCTGGATTCTGCGCCGCGGACGCGGGGTTCAGCCGGTCGCTCCAGAGCACGGCATCCGGGGCGATGCCCGCCAGCTCCGCGCGCTGCGCGAGATCCGCGACGATCCCCGTCGCGGCGAGGACGACGTCATAGTGATGGATGCCATGCGGCGTCGTCACCGCGATCTCGCTGCCCGTCCACTCCACGGTCTCCCACGGCGATGACGTGAGAAAGCGGAAGGAGTCGAAGGCGTGGGCGCGCCACAGCGCGTTCTGCGTGGCGGGTTGATCGACCGCCGACAGGTGGACGTTGAAGGCCCACTTCTGCGCGTCGGTGAAGGAGGCGTAGTTCTCGATGAGGCCCGCGAATTCCATCCAACGATAGGGACTGACCTGCGGCATCGCCGGTCGGCGCATGTGCACGTCGACGCGGGCGGCGCCGTGCTCGAGGGCGGTGGCGGCGTTGTCGAACGCCCCCGTACCCGCCCCCAGGATGCCGACGCGCAGGCCCGCGAGTGCGGCGAAGTCGATGGCATCGTGCGTGTGGTGCACGCGCTCGGCGGGCAGCCCCCGCAGGAGGGCGGGGATGTGCCGACCGCCCGCGCCCTCGATGCCGGTGGCGAGCACGACGTGCTGGGCGGGCAGCATCCACTCGCCGTCGGGCCCCTCGAGGTGCACCTCGATCGGACCGTCCGCCGTCGTCGGGGTGAGGGAGCGGACGCGGGTCGAGGGCACCACGGTGAGCGCGGACACCTCCCGGTACCACCGCAGGAAGCCGTGCCAGGCGACGGTCGGGAAGAACTCGATCGCGTCCCACTCGTCGACGCCGTAGACGGCTTCGAACCAGGCGCGCGGGCTCACGGCCGGGGTGCCCCAGGTGGGCCACGCGATGTCCTTCGGCGTGCGCAGCGTGTGCATGCGCGCGTAGGTGGTCCAGGGGCCTGCCGCATCGGCGGGTGCGGCATCGACCACGACGACGTCGTCGATCCCGCGACGCCGGAGGCCGCGGGCCAGCACGAGCCCCGCCTGCCCCGCGCCCACGATCACGACCGGGCGGATGCCGTCGCGCGCGCCCACCCAGGAGCGCCCGTCGCCGGCGCTCAGAGCGCTCTGGTGCGCCGCCTCGCGCTCGAGTGCCGCGAGGCGCGCCGGGGCGTCGGGAAGCGGGGTGAGCATGCTCACTCCCCGTCGATCACGACGCGAACGCCGAGGGCGTCGTCGAAGCGGTGGTTGTGGTGGTCGGTGACGTTGGTGTCGTCGAGCTCGAGGTTGACGAAGTCCATGCTCGATTCGGCGAAGAACGGGCCCGCGTGCCAGGTGCCCTTGCGCATCGTGATCGCCGTGCGAGCCGGGACGCGGAAGGCGCGGAGATCGTCGAGCGTCGGGGCCTCGATACCGGGGGCGGCGACGGCGATCGTCCATTCGACATCTCCGACGGCCATGAGCGTCTGCGTGGTCTCGAGGTGACGGGTGACCCGCACGAACTCCGGCGCCTTGTCGTCGAGGTGCATGAGATAGAAGCGAGGGATGCCGTTGGACACATCGAGCACCGCTTCCTCGGCGGTGAAGGGGGTGCCGTCCTCCATCGGCGTCAGGACGACACCGAAGGGCTCGAAGGCGGCGGGGGTGAGCGCGTCGGCGGTGAGGCGGTGGACGGTGAGGGCGTCGGTCATGGCGGCTCGCTTTCGTCGGGTGATCCGACCGTACGCTTGTCCAACAAGAGCGAGAGATGCTTGTCCTACATGTTCACCACGTCGTTACGCCCGTGAAACGCTCACGACCGCACGCGGCGGATGAGAGCGTTGCGCAGCCCCTCCGGTGCGGGAAGTTGCACCTCGCGCGACCAGTACCCGATCGAATCGTCGGCTCCGTACCCGCAGTAGGTCATCTCGATGACCGGCGTGCCGGTCGAGCTCGACAGGAGCCTCGACCGGTCGGCATCCAGTCCGACAGCCTCCATCCACACCGTCTCCCAGGCCACCCGGACGCCGTTGGCGGCCTCGGCGAGGTCGAACACCGGGCGATGGGGGTCGAGGTCCGCCTCTCGCCGGACGGGAACGAGGTCTTCCGCCAGGGCGTAGGGAGCACCGTCCGCGCGCCACACCTTGACCGTGCGCAGCACGACCGTGCCGTCGGGGAGGTCGTCGAAGCGGCCGACACCGGGCCTCAGCTCGAGACGGTCGGACGATACGAGTTCCAGCGAGGGCTCGTACCCCGCGGATCGGATCGACAGGGAGTGGTCGAACTGCTGGTCGATACGGCGGCCGACCCCGGCGAGACGGCGGTTCGGGGTGGTCCGTGCTCCCTGCGTTCGGTGCACGTATCCGCGCTCCTCGAGGCGCACGAGCGCCTCGCGCACCGAGTTGCGGCTCGCCCCGAGCATCTCGGCGAGGCGCGGTTCGGAGGGGAGCGCGGCTGCCTCGCTGCTCCAGAGGCCGAGGATGCCCTCGATGATCGGATCGGGATCGGGTACGCGCACGGACTCATCTTCCCCGATCGACCTCGGGGCGATCACCCCCGCGCCGAGCGGAGCATCCGGGCGAGGGCTTGGCGGTTCGAGACGCCCCACTTGCTGTAGATCGAGCGCACCTGCGTCTTGACGGTGTTGACAGAGACTCCGCGCTGCTGGGCGATCTGCGTGAGCGACAGGTCGGTGAGCAGCAGGCGCGACAGCTCGCGTTCGGTGACCGTCAGTTCGCGCTGCGGGTCCGCGGTCTCGGGCTCGCTCTCCGCGGCCTCGGGGTGCGGAAGAGCCGCGCGCGCCGCAGCGACCTCGGCGGCGAGGTCGGGGCGTTCGGCGGCGACGAGATCGAGCAGCTGCGTCACCTCGCCGGCGAGGAGCATCGAGAACGTGAACTGGGGGCCGCCCGTTCGCTCGATGAGGGGAAGGGCTGACGCCATGCTCGCGGCTGCCCTCTTCTGCTGTCCTAGGCGGAGGAAGGCGACGGCACGCCTCGTGAGGAGGGAAGGGAGAGCGAAGAGACAGTGGTCCGCCATCGTGACGCACGTGTCCGTGGCATCGATCAGTTCCTGATCGCGCCCCACCTGCAGCAGTACGGTCGCCCGCAGATTGGGGAAGCAGATGGTGTGTCCTGCGTGGCTTTCCTGCCGCTCGAGGACGCCCAGGGCTTCCGCGTACTCTCCCTGCAGCGCGAGCAGACCGCTGCACATTCCGTGCAGCCGCTCACGCATGTGCCGATAGCTCCGCGCGCGCCCCGACCCGTGGAGCAACCGTCGCGCCTTCGCCAAAGCGCCGGGGATGTCGCCCAAGACCCAGTGCGCCGTGAGCCGGATGAGTTCCGCAGCGAAAAGCCAGTACGGATCGTCGGGGCGTGCTTCCTCAGCCTCCTGCGCGAGCTGCAATCCGCGCGCCGGATCGGCCCGCCCTAGGGCGAGCAGGGCGTCCGAATACAGCAGCCAGAGCGAGAAGTCTTCCGGGGCCCATCCTTCGCCCACGAAGATTTCTCGCGCCTCCGCGACGACCGAGGTCGCGCGGGGGAACTCCGCGTTCAGGCTGAGGGCCTGCGCCAGGGCGCAGAGGGCGCGGAAGCGCTCACCGGGTGAGGTCGCGAAGATCAGAGCGTCCGAGGCGAAACCGGCGGCGGCCTGTGGCCAACCGACGGCTCCGAGATATTCAGCGACGCTCGCGTAGAGGTCGGCGCGGGCGGACGACGACAGCGGTGCCGGACGCGTGAGGCGACCGTCCTCGAAATACCGCTCCACGAAATTCACGTCTTCGCCGAGAGCGTCGGTGCGGGCGCGGGCGATCAGAACGGCCGAGAGCAGGCGCGCGTGTGCCTCAGTCCATGCGCGGGGCGGTGGCCCGGGGTCGACCTCGGCGAGGAGCGCCAGATCGCGGAGGAGGGGAGGTCCATCGCCCGGAACGAGGTGTGCGGACACGCGTGAGGCGGCGGCACGGACCGCAGCGGTCCCGACCTCATCGCCGTCGCTCATCCGACCCTCCCGCTGACGCGCGGGAGGTGACGGTTCTCCCGCGAACCCTCCGAGTTTAGATCACTGGGGTGGGCTCGAGCGCGCGATCAGGCGGCGGCGCCCACCACGGCCGCGATGGCCGAGGTGAAGAAGCCCAGGCCGTCGACGCCCGAGCGCATCGCCGCAGACGTGCCCGGACCGAAGCCCGGCTCGACCGCGTGCTCGGGGTGCGGCATGAGACCGACGACGTTGCCGCGCTCGTTGGTCAGACCGGCGATGTCGTCGAGGGAGCCGTTCGGGTTCACACCGAGGTACCGGAAGGTCACGAGCCCCTCGCCGTTCACGCGCGCCAGGGTCTCGGCATCCGCGATGTATCCGCCGTCGGCGTTCTTCAGCGGGATGACGATCTCGTCGCCCTCGGCGAAGTCGCTGGTCCATGCGGTCGAGGCGTTCTCGACGCGCAGGCGCTGGTCGCGGCGGATGAACTGCTGGTGGGCGTTGCGGATGAGGCCGCCGGGCAGAAGGTGCGCCTCGACGAGCATCTGGAAGCCGTTGCAGATGCCGAGCACGGGCATGCCCTTGCCGGCGGCGTCTTTGACCTCGGCCATGATCGGCGCGAAGGCGGCGATCGCGCCGGCCCGCAGGTAGTCCCCGTAGCTGAAGCCGCCGGGCAGGACCAGGGCGTCGACGCCCTTCAGGTCGTGCTCGCCGTGCCACAGGGCGACGGGCTCGGCGCCCGCGAGACGGATCGCGCGCTGCGCGTCGCGGTCGTCGAGCGAGCCGGGGAAGGTGATGACCCCGATGCGCGCGGTCACTCGACCACCTCGATGTTGACCACGTCTTCGATGACGGCGTTCGAGAGCATCTCGTCGGCGAGCTCGCGGGCACGAGCCAGGGTGGCCTCGTCGACCTCGCCCTCGACGGTGAGCTCGAAGCGCTTGCCGATGCGCACGTCGGAGAAACGGTGCTCACCCAGGCGCGACAGGGCGCCGGCCACGGCCTTTCCCTGGGGGTCGAGAAGCTCGGCCTTGGGCATGACGTCGACGACGATGGTGGGCACTGCAGCTCCAAGAGTCGGGTGGCGTAGTGAGGCCAGTCTACGCGAGGCGCGCGGCCGTCACCGTCGGGGTGGAGGGGTGGTCGAGCGCGGTCCCGCCAGCCCGCTTCATAACGATCTCACAGCGTCCTCTTGACCTCGTGGGAGCGATCCCATAGCGTCGTCCCCGATCGGTGAGAGCGCTCCCACGCGATGCCGCAGGAGCCCTCCTAAGCGCCGATCAGCACCCACCACAAAGGAGTGATCTGTGAAAACCCGTGCCCTGCGTCGGGTGGCTCTCGTCGCCGCCGTCGCCTCGACCTCTGCCCTCGTCCTCGCCGGCTGCTCCGGCGCCGGGGGTTCCGCCTCGGGCGGTGACGGCGAGGTCACCCTCACCATCGCCACCTTCAACGACTTCGGGTACACCGATGCACTCCTGCAGGAGTACATGGACGCGCACCCGAACGTGAAGATCGTGCACAACAAGGCCGCGACCAGCAACGAGGCCCGCGAGAACTACTTCCAGAAGCTGGGCAAAACCGGTCTCGCCGACATCGAGGCCATCGAGGTCGACTGGCTGCCCGAGGTCATGGAGTACGCCGACCTGCTGGCGCCCGTGCCCGACGACCTCAAGAGCCGCTGGCTCGACTACAAGGTCGAGGCCGCCACGAGCCCCGAGGGCAACCTCGTCGGCTACGGCACCGACATCGGCCCCGAAGGCGTCTGCTACCGCTCCGACCTGTTCGCCGCCGCAGGGCTTCCCACCGACCGCGCCGAGGTCGCCAAGATGCTCCAGGGCGACTGGTCGACGTACTTCGCCGCGGGCGACACCTACGTCGCAGCGACGGGCAAGGCGTTCTTCGACTCCGCCGGCGGGACCTACCAGGGTGCGATCAACCAGGTCGAGGCGGCGTACGAGAACCCCGACAACGGCGAGATCACCGCGACGAGCAACCCCGAGGTGAAGAAGATCTACGACCAGGTCCTCAAGGCCAGCGCGACGCAGTCGGCGCACCTCGGCCAGTGGTCGGACGACTGGTTCGCGGGTCTGTCGAACGGCGCGTTCGCCACCATGCTCTGCCCCGGCTGGATGCTCGGCGTCATCGAGGGCAACGCCCCCGAGGTGAAGGGATGGGACATCGCGAACGTCTTCCCCGGCGGCGCCGGCAACTGGGGCGGCTCGTACCTGACCGTCCCGGGCAACGGCAAGAACGTCGAGGCGGCCCAGGAGCTCGCCGACTGGCTGACCGACCCCGAGACCCAGGTCAAGGCGTTCGAGAACGCCGGCACCTTCCCGAGCCAGACCGACGCCCTCTCGGCCGACGCCCTGCTCGGCAGCACGAACGCCTACTTCAACAACGCCCCCGTGGGCGAGATGCTCTCCGAGCGCGCGCAGGCCGTGAAGGTCTCGCCGTACAAGGGCACCTTCTACTTCCAGATCAACGACGCCATGCAGAAGGCGCTCACGCGAGTGGAAGACGGAACCCAGGATGCCGCCACGTCGTGGCAGCAGTGGGCGACCGAGGTCGACGCCCTGTCCTGACCGATGCGGGCGGATGCCGGGGGGACAGCAACGGCCCCCGGCATCCGCCCCTCGTCTCGAGGAGGAGACACCACCGTGACAAGCACTCTCGAGCGGCCCACGCGAGCCGCGGCGTCGGGACCCGCGGGCGAGCGACAGCCCCGGCGGCTCGGCTTCGGTCAGCGCCGCAGCGCATGGGACCTGAAGCTCTCGCCGTACCTCTACATCTCGCCGTTCTTCATCCTGTTCGCGATCACGGGTCTCTTCCCGATCGCCTACACCGCGGTCATCTCGTTCATGGACTGGGATCTGGTCCGTAACTCGGGCGAGTTCATCGGCTTCGACCAGTACGCCTGGGTGCTCTCGCAGCCCAAGTTCTGGATCGCCCTGCGCAACACCTTCAGCATCTTCCTGCTCTCGAGCGTCCCGCAGCTGATCCTCGCGATCTTCATCGCGGCGATGCTCGACCAGAACATCCGCGCCAAGACGTTCTGGCGCATGAGCGTGCTCGTGCCCTACGTGATGGCCCCCGTGGCCGTCGCCCTCATCTTCAGCAACATGTTCGGCGACCAATACGGCGTCGTGAACACCACGCTCCAGAACCTCGGCCTCCCGGCCGTGCCCTGGCACTCCGACGCGTTCGCGAGCCACATCGCGATCGCCACGATGGTCAACTTCCGCTGGACCGGCTACAACACCCTCATCCTCCTCGCGGCGATGCAGGCCATCCCGCGCGAGTACTACGAAGCGGCGACGGTCGACGGTGCGGGCAAGATCCGCCAGTTCTTCTCGATCACGCTGCCGAGTCTGAAGCCGACCCTCGTCTTCGTCATCATCACCGCCACCATCGGCGGCCTGCAGATCTTCGACGAGCCCCGCATGTACGACCAGTACGGCACCGGCGGCGCCGACAATCAGTGGCTGACGGTCACCCTGTGGCTGTACAACGTCGGCTGGGGCGAATGGAACTTCGGCCGCGCCGCGGCCCTGGCCTGGATCCTCTTCCTCATCATCCTCGCCATCGGCGCGATCAACCTGTTCGTCACGCGCTCGCTCGTGCGCGACGAAGGGGGCCGCGACCCGCGATCCCGTCGCGAACGACGCGCGCAGGCTCGTGCCGCGAAGGTGCGACTCGAAGCGGATGCCGCGCGCCTGTCCACCCCGAGAAAGGAGGCGGGTCGATGACCGCCGTCACCCCGGCTCCCGTGCCCGTGATCGATCGCGACCTCCCCGGTCCCGTGCGTCGCCGCCCGCGACCCGTGCGCGGATCCCGCCCCGGCTGGATCGTCTACGCCACCCTCGGTGCGGTGCTGCTGGCCAGCGTGTTCCCGTTCTACTGGTCGCTGTTGATCGGTTCGGGGGATTCGTCCACCATTCGCGACGCGAATCGGTCCTGGATCCCCGGTGGCAACTTCTTCGCCAACGCGGCATCCGTCATCGGCGACTCGGCCGTCAACTTCTGGCCCGCGCTGCTGAACTCCATCATCAGTTCGGGTTTGATCGCGGCATCCGTCGTCTTCTTCTCCACCCTCGCGGGCTGGGCCTTCGCGAAGCTGCGGTTCCGCGGTGGCCCGTGGCTGCTCGTGTTCGTGGTGGGGACCATGGCCGTGCCCATGCAGCTGGGCGTCGTGCCGCTGTACATCCTCTTCAGCGAGCTCGGCTGGACCGGTCAGCTCGGCGCCATCATCATCCCGTCGCTCACAAGCGCCTTCGGGGTGTTCTGGATGACGCAGTACCTGCGCCAGGCGGTGCCCGATGAGCTCATCGAGGCAGCGCGCGTGGACGGGGCGAGCTCGTTCCGCACGTTCCTGACGGTCGGGGTGCCGGCCGCGCGTCCGGCCGCCGCGATGCTCGGGCTCTTCACGTTCGTCAGCGCCTGGAACAACTTCTTCTGGCCGTTCATCGTGCTCGATCGCCAGAACCCCACGCTGCCGGTGGCCCTGTCGCTGCTGCAGTCCAACTACTTCGTCGACTACTCCATCGTCCTCGCGGGCGTGCTGCTGTCGACGATCCCGCTACTGCTGCTGTTCGTCTTCGCGGGCAAGCAGCTGGTCAGTGGCATCATGCAAGGGGCGGTCAAGGGATGACCCTCGCGCCCACGGAAGGAACCCGATCCATGTCCCACACTCGTTCGTTCCCCGAAGGCTTCCTCTTCGGCGCCGCCACCGCGGCCTACCAGATCGAGGGGGCGGCCTTCGAAGACGGCCGCACCGCATCGATCTGGGACGCGTTCAGTCGTGTGCCCGACGCCGTCATCAACGCCGACAACGGCGATGTCGCGTGCGACCACTACCACCGCTACGCGGGCGACGTGCAGCTGATGAAGAAGTTGGGGCTGCAGACGTACCGCTTCTCGACCTCGTGGTCACGGGTCCGCCCCGACGGCGGAGCGCTCAACGCGAAGGGCGTCGACTTCTACAAGCGCCTCGTGGACGAGCTGCTGGATGCCGGCATCCTGCCCTGGCTCACCCTGTACCACTGGGACCTCCCGCAGGCGCTGGAGGAGAAGGGCGGCTGGACCGTCCGCGAGACGAGCGAGAAGTTCACCGAGTACGCGCTCGACATGCACGATGCGCTCGGTGATCGCGTGAACGTGTGGACGACGCTGAACGAGCCGTGGTGTTCGTCGTTCCTCAGCTACACCGCGGGCATCCACGCGCCCGGGCACTTCTCCCAGGCCGAGGGCATGCTCGCCGCCCATCACCTGCTGCTGGGTCACGGACAGACCGTGCGCGAGCTCCGCGCCCGCGACTCCTCGCTGAACCTCGGGCTCACGCTGAACCTCACGGTGGCGGATGCCGTCGACCCGGCCAACCCGGCCGACCTCGACGCCGCACGTCGCGTGGACGGACAGTTCAACCGCTGGTTCCTCGACCCGATCTTCCGCGGGCAGTATCCGGCCGACATCATCAAGGACTTCCGCGACACCGACGCCGATGCGGTCGCCCGCTGGCAGGAGGCCGTGCAGCCCGGCGACCTCGACATCATCTCGACGCCCATCGATTCGCTCGGCGTGAACTACTACCACGGTGAGTTCGTCGGCGGCACGCCCCCCGAGGTCGACCCGCCGGCGGGAGATGCACCCACGCCGCGCCCGGTCGGCAAGCCCTTCCCCGCGCACGAGAACCTGTACTGGCACGACCGTGGCCTGCGCCGGACCAACATGCACTGGGAGGTGCAGCCCGAGGGGCTCACGCGCCTTCTCGAGCGGGTCAGCGAGGACTACTCGGCCGAGGCCGGTGTGGCCCTCTACGTCACCGAGAACGGCGCCTCGTACGACGACGAGCTCTCGAGCGACGGCGGCGAGGCCCGCGTGCACGACGTCGAGCGCGTCGAGTTCGTCGAAGCGCACCTCGGAGCGGTTCTGGATGCCGTGGACAAGGGCGTCGACGTCCGCGGCTACTTCTATTGGTCGCTGATGGACAACTTCGAGTGGGCCTGGGGCTACGAGAAGCGCTTCGGCATCGTCTACGTCGACTACGCCACGCAGGAGCGCACGATCAAGGACTCGGGGCTCGCGTACGCCCGGGTGATCGCGGATCGCGCGCTGGAGCCGGCGCCCGTGGGCTGACGCTCACCTCTCCGGGGCCGGTCACGCAACGGCCCATACGCGACGCATAACGCGCCCCAGAAGCCGCATGCCCCCTTGCTGGGCACGCGGCTTCTGCTGCGCGCGCCCTGGCGGGTGCAACGGGACGGTGGATCCTGAGCGGGGCTGCGTCGCGCTGTGTTCGACGGCGGGACAGGCGATGGGGCCGAACGGGCGTCTCGGACGTTGCCGAGCCGGGGATAACGGCTCGACCATGCGGGGGTGTCGGCGAACAGCTGGCCCTCGATATCGCCCCGATCCAATGTCGGAGGTCGGCGGTAGCGTTCTGCCATGACCCGCCCCGCACCCTCCGCGCACCGGCCGACGCCGGCGCTTCGGGAGTGCGATGGAGCGCCGTGGCCGAGCGATGACGAGCTCGAGTTCGAGGCGGAATGGGCGGCTTTCCGGGAGAGCGGCGATGTCGAATGGTGGACGGATGCCGACACCCCTGCGCCCGGCGACGTGCCTGTGTCTGCGGGGCAGGTGTTTCCGTTCGATGGTGCCGGTGACGTCGACGCGTGGGAAGGGGACGACGTCGCGCACCCGCTCGACAGCGTGTTTCTGGCGGTGTCGGATGTCGATGGGCGGGTGGGGCACCTGGAGAATGTGGTCGCGGAGCGGCAGCGGGCGACGGCGGAGGAGTACCGCCTGATCCTGGCGATCCTCGACGACGCCGCGTTCGATCCGACACCGTGGGTCGGGCCCGACCCCACGCTCGATCGTGCGTGGCAGGATCCCCGGGGCCGCACCCCTAGGGCCGTGCGGCGGGACCGCGTCGATCTCGCCGAGCGCGCCGCGGTCGCCGAGATCGCGGTGCGTCTGCACCTGTCCGAGCAGACCGTTCGCACGCGGGCCGCGCACGCGCGGACGTTGGCGGTGGGGTGCCCGAAGCTGTGGGCCGCGTTCGGTGAGGGGCGCCTGTCCGAGAGGCACGCGGTGGATGCGGCGCGGTTGGCGTCGACCCTGCCCGCCGGTGACGCCGACGCGTTCGCGCGTTTCGACGACGAGGCGTGCCCGCCCGCGCTGGTGCTGACCCCGGCGAAGTTCGCCGTCGCAGCCCGCGCGATCCGTGAACGCGTGCACGCTGAATCGATCGAGGCCCGTCACCGCCGCGCCGCCGAGGACCGCGGGGTGTGGATGAGAGCCGAGCTGGATGGCATGGCCTCCCTGCACGCACTGCTCCCCGCTGACCGTGCGCACGCTGTCATGTCCCGCCTCGACAAAGCTGCCCGGCACGTGCGTGCTGCGAACGACGAAGAACGCACCCTCGCCCAACTCCGCGCCGACGCGTTCGCCGACCTCATCACGATGACGGACGCCCCGGCAGAGGCGACGACGGCCCCTCCCGCAGACGCCCCGAACGCGAATGCGGACGCCCCGTCCGTGCCGTCGACCGCTGACGCCTCGGCCGAGAACGCAGCCGCCCCATCCGTGGCACCAACCGGATTGGCCCCGGACGCCCCACGCACGTTCCGCTCCGCCCCACCGGCGACCGTCATCGTCACGATTCCCGCGCTCACGCTCCTCGGTCACGACACCGAACCGGCCACCCTCGAGGGGTACGGACCCATCGACCTCGACACCGCCCGGCGCCTCGCCGGCACCGCCACCTCCTGGATCCGGCTGCTGACCCACCCGGTCACCGGCGCACCGCTCGTGCTCGACCGCAAGACCTATCGGGTACCTGTCGCACTGCGCCGGTGGCTGGGGATCACCTCACCCACCTGCGTCTTTCCCGGCTGCAACCGCGCCGCACGCGACTGCGACATCGATCACCTCACCGCCTGGGCCGACGGCGGCACCACCGACGACGACAACCTCGACCCCAAATGCCGCCACCACCACCGCCTCCGCCACGAAACCCGCTGGGACATCGACCACCCACCCGACGCCCCCACCACCTGGACCTCCCCCCTCGGAGGCGCCTACGACACCGACCCACCCCCGTTCTAAGCGCAGCCGTCCCCGCTTCGCGCGGGAAGGGCCGACCCCTCGTTTCGGTCTGAGGGTCGAGCAGCACGGTCGTCTGCGCAGTACGCTCGCTTCAGCGCGGAGCGCACCCGGCTACCCGAGCGCGGTGCAATGCCGCCGTCCCGAAGGAGGGAAAGCGATGGATCTCGCATCCGTGCGGGGTACCGCCACGATCGAAGAGGTGGCCGCGCGCGCCGGAGTGTCGCGCTCGACCGTCTCGCGCGTCGTCAACGGCTCCACGGCCGTCTCGCCCTCCGCTCTCGAGGCCGTGCGTCGGGCGATCGACGAGTTGCAGTACGTGCCGAACCGCGCGGCGCGCTCGCTCGCGAGTCGCCAGACCCGCGCCATCGCATTGGTCATCCCCGAGCAGACCGACCGCTTCTTCGGCGATCCGTTCTTCGCCTCGATCGTGGCGGGCATCGGCGAAGTGATCGGGGAGTCCGACTACATCATGAACATGCTCATCGCGAGCGACGACGCCAGCGCCAAAGCGCTCGGATACCTGCGCAGCGGCAGCGTCGACGGCGCGATCGTCGCGTCGCACCACACCAGCGACACCTTCCTCGACCGCGTCGCCGACGTCGTCCCGGTGGTCTACGGCGGGCGCCCCGCGCGCGTTCGCGCCGAGGACTATTACGTCGACGTCGACAACGTCGAGGGTGGCCGTGTGGCCACCGCCTACCTGCTGGCGCGCGGACACCGTCGCGTCGCCACCGTGTCGGGCCCGTCGGACATGCCCGCGGGTATCGACCGCCTCGAGGGATTCCGCCGCGCGATGGCGGAGGCGGGTCTGGAGCCGGTAGCCGTCGAGAGCGGAGACTTCACCGAGATGGGCGGTGCCCTCGCGATGAACCGCATCCTCTCGAGCGGGGTCACCCCCGAAGCCGTCTTCGTCGCGAGCGACCTCATGGCCCGCGGCGTCTACACGGCGCTGCGCGACAGGAGTCTCGAGCCCGGGCGTGACGTGGCGGTCATCGGCTTCGACGACTCTGCGGTGTCGACCGCGGTCGTGCCGGCGTTGACCACGGTCCGGCAGCCGTCATTGACGCAGGGCCGGCACATGGCATCCGTTCTGCTCGACATCCTCGCCGGTCGCCCCGCGGCGCACGCTACGATCCTGCCGATCGAGGTCGTCGAGCGCGCATCGGCGTGAGACTCTACTACGCCCACTCGGCGGTGTCGGGGTCGATGCCGTGCGCGTTCTGGTGCGGGGCCACGCCCGCGTGAAGAGTCGTCAGGATCCCGGCAGGCGCAGGTCGATCTCGTACCCGCCGTCGGCGAGGGGGCCGGCACGGAACGAGCCGCCCAGCATGTGCGCGCGCTCCGAGAGGCCGAGGTGGCCGAGGCGGGCCGTGGGGGCCGGGTCGGGGCGCCGGGCCGGGGAGGCGGCGTTGCGGAGGACGACCTGCACGCCGCCGGTGTCGGTACTCGTCGCGGTCACCGTGACGCGAGAGCCCGGGGCGTGCTTGCGCACGTTCGTGAGCCCCTCCTGGATCGTGCGGTAGACCGCGCGCTGGGTGGCGGGCGGGAGCCCCTCGCGCAGGTCGATGCGGGCGTCGACCTCGAGATCGGCGGGGTGCAGGATCTCGTCGAGGTGCGAGAGCGTCGGCTGCGGGCCGAGGGGTGCGGCCTCGGGCCCGTCGGCGCGCAGCACGAGCAGCATCTGACGCAGCTCGGCGAGGGTCGTGGAGGCGAGAGTGCGGATGGTGTCGGCCGTCTCGGCGACCTCGGGGTCGTTGGTCCGCACCATCAGCGCGCCCGCCTGCACCGTGATCAGGCTCACCTGGTGCGAGACGACGTCGTGCATCTCGCGGGCGAGGTGGGCGCGCTCCTCGGCGACGGCCTCGCGGGCCACGCGACGGTTCTCATCGGCCCGTGCGCGGCGCAGTTCGTCCAAGCTCGCCGAGAGCCTGCTCTGATTGCGCCGGAGCCGGCCGAGCGCCACGGCGCCGCCCGAGGTCATCGTGGCGTAGACGAGGGCGAGCACGTGCTCGTTCACCGAGGTGAAGCTGTCCCACGACAGGCCGAGGCCCAGGAAGGTGACGGCGGTCGCGACGATCAGCCACACCATGCCCGTCGTACTCGCGACGGTGTACAGGGCGATCACCGAGGCGATCGGCCCACCGGTGAGGAAGAGGGCGGGCAGCGCCAGCGCGAGGGAGAGCAGGGGGATCTTCCGGCGCAGCAGCAGGCCCGCGGCTCCGATGAGCGTGAGGGCGAGGTCGAGCGGGTCGGTCGTGTACAACCCGAGCACGCCGTCGAGGGCGGCCACGGCGACGAGGCCCAGATCGATCAGCACATCGCGGCGCCTCATCGTGCGTCCTCGTCGCGCAGCAGGCCCGCGCGCTCGGCGACGAGGGCCGCCTGGACGCGTCCGTCGACACCGAGCTTGCCGAGGATCGTGCTGATGTGCGCCTTGACGGTGGCGGGGCTCAGGAACATCGCCGCGCCGATCTGGATGTTCGAGAGCCCGCGCCCCAACTGCACGAGGATCTCGCGCTCGCGCGGACTCAGCGCCTCGATCAGGTGGGTGTCGGCGGCGTGTTCGGGGCGGAGGTATCCCGCCACCACCGCGCGGCTGACGGTGGGCGAGAACACCACCCCGCCGCCGTGCAGGGTGCGCACGAGCTGGGGCAGTTGCCGCGGATCGGTGTCCTTGACCAGGAACCCGGCCGCGCCGGCGTCGAGGGCCGAAGCGATGTGGTCGTCGGAGTCGAACGTCGTCAGGATCGCCACGGTCATGTCCCACCCCGCCCGGCGGATGTCGCGCAGCACCTCGAGGCCGTTGCGTCCCGGCATCCGGATGTCGAGGAGCACCACGTCGGGGCGGGCCTCGGCGAGGACCTCCATCGCCTGGACGCCGTCGGCGGTCGCCACGACCTCGATGTCGTCGGCCGCGCTGAGGATGTGCGAGAAACCCGAGCGGATGAGCGCCTCGTCGTCGATGACGGCGACGCGGATGAGCGGAGAGGCGTGGGATGCCATGCGACCAGGCTAGGGATCGCGAGCGCCCCGGGGGAGAGGGGAAACGCCGGTCTACCCGACCGGACGACGAAGGTACCCGGTCAGCCCCGGGCGCAGGCGCCGCGTCTGCGCCACACTGGTCTCGCCGGCGGCGTGCCCGCATGGCGCCCGCCGTCGCCCTTGCGCTCCCGCCCAGATCGAGGAGTCCCCCCGTGTCCGTCCCTCTGCTCGTCGTCGGTCTAGCGCTGCCGGTCTAAGCGCTGTGGAGCCGGGTCTTCCGCAGGGCCACGGTCAACGGACCGATCGTCATGACCGGGCTGGGCCTGCTCGGCGGCGCTGCTGCCGGTCCAGGGCGAGCTGTTCCTCGAATCGAAGGCCACCCTCTTCTTCGCCGAGATCGTGCTGGCGTACCTGCTCTTCGTCGACGCGCCCTCCGTCGAGATCGCCCTGCTCGACGACCTCTCGTGGCTGCTCAATCTGCTGCTGTGGCTGGCCTTCGGGTTCGCCTCGATCGTGCTGCTGAGCGAGACGTACGACTGGTGGCCGGCGATCGTCCTCGCTCTCGTGGCCCTGACCGTGGGCCGGTTCTTCCCCGTCCTGCTCGCCCTGGTCGGCAGCGAGGCCACCCGCAAGGAACGGTTCTTCGTCGCCGCGATGGGACCCCGGGGCGCGGCATCCATCGTCTTCGGTCTCATCGCCGCGAACGCGCTGCCCGGCGAGGAGGGATTCCTCGTGCTGGCGGCGACGTGCATGGTCGTGCTCGGCAGCGTCGTCCTGCACGGCGTCGCGGGTCCGCTGCTGGTGCGCCGGTTCTGGCCGGCGCGCGTCGCCGCCGCCTGATCCGGTCGGACCACCCGATCGGCCCGAGGAGCGGGCCGACCGGCTGATGCGCGTGCCGGTGGGTTCTCGCGAGCATGGACAGGATGCCGGTGGTCGGCGATGCGCACGTTCGGGGAGGACCGATGGTCGCGGTGATGGACAAGGTGCAGGCGGCCCCCGATACGGCGCGCGCCCCGCGCCCTGAGCGCGGTGCGCCGCGGTGGGACATCGGCGGGCTGCTGCGCCGTCGGGTCGGAACGATGGGCGTGACCCTGGCGATCCTCGTCGTCAGCGGCATCACGATCGCGACGCAGAGCACGTTCGAGGCCGGTCCGTTCGATCTGCGCGACATGCTCCTCGCCCTGGTGCGGGTCGACGACCCGGCCGTGCTCGTCGTGATCGTGCTGCTGACCCTCGTGACCTGCGGCCTGGCCGAGGGGCTCATGGGCACACGACGTCTGCTCGCGGCGTTCGTGGGCGGCGGGCTCGTCGTCTGCGCGATCGGCGAGATCATCGGGTGGTTCGAAGACAACGTCATCCCCGAGGTCTCGCTGAACGTCACCCCCGACACCGGGGCGCCGCCCATCGCCGCGCTGCTGTGCGTCGCGATCGCCGCGAGCTGCTTCGCCTCGCCGCTGTGGCGCCGTCGCATCCGGATCGGTGGCGTGATCCTCGCCGTGACGATGTTCCTCTACGCCGCGTCGGCGTCGGATCTCTACACCCTCATCGCTCTGCCGGTCGGCATGGCGGCGGGACTCGTGCTCGGCGGGACGCGGGCCGTCGGCATCCCTCGCAGCTCCCTGCGTGAGAAGCGCGTGCTGCTGGCCGCGCTCACCGCCATCACCGCGATCGGGCCGGTCGTGGCCACCCTGTGGGGGTCGGGCGCCGGAGTGCTCTCGGTCTACAGCTGGCTGTCGTTCGACCCGCTGAACGTCGCGGACGGCGTCGTCTGCGCGATCGGGTCGACGAACGCCCCGTGCCCGGCGCTCGCCTCGGTCTACGCCGAGCTGCAGCCCGCGTCGGGGTGGATCGCGGCCTTGCCGCAACTGGTGCTGCTGATCGCGGCCTGGGGCGTGCTGCGCGGTCGCCGCGGTGCCCTGCACCTCGCCGTGGGCGTGAACGCGCTGACCTTCGTGGCGATGAGCATCCTGCTCCTGCTGAGCGAGACCGACACCCTCGAGCAGCTCGCGACCGTGCGCGCGGCCTACGACGCCGCCGACGTCTGGCAGACGGTCGTGGGCATGGTCGTCGGCGCCGCCCTCCCGCTGGTGGTCGCCGTGCTGCTCGTGCGCTTCCGCGCGGCGGCGCAGATCCGGTCGACCCGCGCGGTACGTCGGACGTTCGCGCGCACCGTGGTGTTCGCCGCCCTGGGCACGATGGGCCTGGCGTTCGTCGGCATCCTGATGTCGTCCGCCGACTTCCGTCCCCGGCCGAACGTGACGACCGTGCTCGCAACGCTTCCCTTGCGTCTCGTGCCGCCCTCCCTGCTGCCGCCTGAGGCGCTCGTCTTCGTGCCGATGACGGGCGCCGCGCAGGCCGCGTGGTACCTGCCGCCGTCGCTGTTCTGGCTGACCGCGGTCGCGGCCACCGCGCGCTTCGTCGTGCGGTCGGGAGCTGCCGAGACGGCGCCCGACCGCGAGCGCGCGCGGGCTCTGCTCGCGGCCGGGTCGGGCGACACGCTCGGGCACATGACCCTGTGGGAGGGCAACGTCTACTGGTTCGCCGCCGAAGCGGAGGCGGCGATCGCGTACCGCGTGCGCGGGGGCTTCGCGGTGACCCTGGGGGGTCCCTTCGGCCCCGACCGCGAGGACGCGTCCGTCGGCGCGGAGTTCGCGGCGTTCTGCGAGGAGCAGGGTTGGACGCCCGTCTTCTACAGCGTCGACGACGCCGAGCGCGAGCGGCTCGCCCTGCTGGGCTGGTCGTCGCTGCAGGTCGCCGAAGAGGCGTTCCTCGACCCGCGCACGTGGACGCCTGCCGGTAAGAAGCGTCAGGACGTGCGGACGGCGACCAACCGCGCGGCGCGCGAGGGAGTGAGCGCGCGCTGGGCCCGGTGGAGCGAGCTGTCGTTCCTCGATCGCGGGCAGATCCGCGACATCTCCGAGGCGTGGGTGTCCGACAAGACGATCCCCGAGATGGGCTTCACCCTCGGCTCGACCGACCAGCTCGACGATCCCGAGGTGCGGCTGTTGGTCGCGCGCGACGGGGCGGGGCGCATCACCGCGTTCACCAGCTGGATCCCGATCCACCGCGACGGCGCGATCGCCGGGTACGCCCTCGACGTCATGCGTCGACGCGACGACGCGATGCCCGGGATCATGGAGTTCCTCATCGGCCAGGCCGTGGAGCGGCTCCGGGAGGACGACATGACCGTGATGAGCCTGTCGGGCTCACCCCTCGCGCGGCACTCCACCGCAGACGACGCTGACCGCAGCGCCCTGGAGCGCGGACTCGACGTGATCAGCGCCCTGCTCGAGCCCGCGTATGGCTTCCGGTCGCTCGCGAACTTCAAGAAGAAGTTCCAGCCCGATTTCGCGCCGCTGTGGATGATCTACCCGGATGCCACTCAGATCCCGGCCATCGCCCTCGCCCTCGTCCGGTGCTATATCCCCGGGCTCACGCTGCGCTCCGCCGCCGCGCTGGCCGCGCAGTTGCGTCGGCCGCGGGAGGGGGCGGGGCGCTGACGCGGTGCGTCTCGTCACGAGAACAGGGGGATGCCATAGGGACAGGCCTTTGTGGCGGGAATCGCCCTGTTCTCGGTGCCGTGGCCTGTTCTCGCGACCCGGCGGCGCTGCGGTGGGTGCTGTCACCAGAACAGGGGATGCCACGGAAACAGGCCGCGATCGCGCGAATCGCCCTGTTCTCGGCACGCCGCCTGTTCTGGTGACGTCGCGCGCGGGGCTCAGCGGGCGTCGGGCCGCGGCAGCTGGTACACGTCGGGGACGTCGTCGCCGTCGGCATCCACCTCTTCATCAAGAGCGAGCTGCTTGTAACGCCGGTTACGCACGAGCAGCACGGAGGATGCGAGGACGGATGCCAGGAGCGAGGCCGCCATGATCGCGATCTTCGCGTCGTCGGTGTGGGGTGAGCCGTCGGGGAAGCTCAGCTCGGCGATCAGCAGCGACACGGTGAAGCCGATACCCGCGAGCAGGCCGACCCCGGCGAGGTCGATCCATTTCAGCGCCGGATCGAGCCGCACCTTCGTCACGAGGGTCAGGATGCGCACGCCGAGCAGGATGCCGATCGGCTTACCGAGAACGAGACCGGCCACCACACCGATGGTCACGGGGTCGGTGAGCGCCCGCATGATGCCCTCGCCCCCGCCGACGGCGACCCCCGCGGCGAAGAACGCGAAGATCGGCACCGCGATGCCGCTCGAGAGCGGGCGGAATCGATGCTCGAACAGCTCGGCGAGGTCCATGCCGTGGTGCTCGGGCTGGCGGCGCGAGGCGGCGACGGGGATGGTGAAAGCGAGGGCGACACCGGCGATGGTGGCGTGCACACCCGAGGCGTGCAGGAAGGCCCACGCGGCGAAGCCGATCGGCAGCAGCACGACCCACGCGCCCCACGCGTGGCGCGAGAACCAGGCGCGGCACCGGTGCGCGATCACACCGTAGACGACGACGAGCATCGCGAACACCGCCAGCGGCAGCAGCGCGATGTCGCTGGTGTAGAAGATCGCGATGATCGCGATGGCGATGAGGTCGTCGACCACCGCGAGGGTCAGCAGGAAGATGCGCAGGGGGCCGGGCAGGTGCGAACCGACCAGCGCGAGCACGGCCACCGCGAAGGCGATGTCGGTCGCGGTGGGGATCGCCCAACCGGCCAGCAGGCTCGGCTGCGTGTGCACGATCGCGACGTAGATGAGGGCGGGGACGGCGACGCCCGCGAACGCCGCCGTGACGGGCACGATGGCCGTGTTGAAGCGGCGGAGGCTCCCGCTGACGATCTCGCGCTTGAGCTCGAGGCCGACCAGGAAGAAGAAGACCGCGAGCAGACCGTCCGCGGCCCATGACCCGACGCTCAGCTCGAGGTGCCACGGCTCGTAGCCGAACCGGAAGTCCCGCACCGCGAAGTACGCGTCCGATGCGGGGGAGTTGGCCCACACGATCGCGACGATCGCCGCCACGACCAGCAGCATTCCACCGACCGATTCGCGTCGGAGGAGCGTGGTGACGCGGTGGACCTCGGCGTACCCGGGCCAGTGCGGCGCGCGCGTGGTGTCGTGGCTCATGAGGGCTCCTGAGGGGTCGATCGACGAAATGTCGACCAGACTTCCCGACGCACCATCGGCCAGTTTACCGTCAGGACGCGCACGAACCGGCGGTGTGGTGCCGCCGGTTCGCGCGTAGTCAGTCCTCTTCGGGGTTGAAGTGCGACGCGGTGTCGGAGTGCCCCGCGGCGACGCCGTTCGGGTCGTCGGGGATGGTGCCGTCGGTTCCCAGGCCGCCGGGCGTGGCGTCACCGTCGTAACCGTCTCCGTTCGCGGGGGCGTCGGTCGGCGAGACCTCGACGTCGGCGCCTTCGTAGGAGTTCTCGTCGGCGGCGGCCTGCGACGGGTCGGAGATGTCGGATGCCATGAGCGTGCCTCTCTCGTCATCGATGGCGAGGCGGTCGTCGGTGCCTCGCCGGGCGCCCGACGTTACCGACTGCTCGCGTCCCGGCATCCCCTCTTGCGGGCGAGGACAGGGCGTGCACTGCGGTGCGGACCGCACGGACGACGAACGCGCACGCCCCCCCAAAAAAAGCAGCGTGCGCGTCCGTGGTGTCCGCGGGTCAGACCGCCAGGCTCGCCGGTTGCTTCACGACGAGACGGTCGCCGTCCCAGCCCACGGGCATGGGGTCTGTCACGCCGCCGACGAAAGCGCCGTCCGAGCCGACGTTGCGGAAGGCCAGCAGTTGCCAGACCCCCGCGCGGTCCTTGATGAGTCGTCCCACGTACAGGTCGTCGTCGGTGATCGGCGTGGCGGCGCCGATGTCGAACGGGCCGAGGACGCTGTCTGCGGCCACCGCCCACACGGCACCGCGGGGGTGGCGGGCGCGCACGGCATCCATCGCCTGCGCCGGCATGCACGAGAACAACAGCACGGCACGGCCGTCGACCTCTTCGACCTGGGTGACCTCGAGCTGGCCGAAGCCCTGGTCGGTGGGCTCGCTGACGGGAGCCTGCAGCGTCCAGGTCTCGAGGTCGGGCGAGGTCGCGTGCGCGACGACGCCGCTGCCGTTCAGGGGTCCCCGGGGTGCGCGGGCGGTGACGTACATGTGCCATCCGCGGCCTGCCGGATCGGCGAAGACCCACGGGTCGCGGAAGGCCTCGTCGTGCCAGGCGGTGGTGGCGAGGCGTTCGTAGATCTCTCCGTCGGCCTCGAGGACCGGGTTCGCCGGGTTCTTGTGCCAGGTGAAGAGATCGTCGCTGGTCGCGTATCCGATGCGTTGCACGTTGCGTCCGTCTTCGCCCAGGCGTGAGCCGGTGTAGAAGAGGAACCAGGTGCCGTCTTCGCGGCGCACGGTCGACCCGGTCCACGTGGCGAGCGCGTCGAAGTCCTCGGCACCGCCGCGCACGAGGGCGTCGGCGACGCGTTCCCACGACACGAGGTCGGTCGAGACGGCGTGGCCCACCGAGGCGCGATAGTGGCGGTCCTCCGGGTCGTGCAGGGCGCGCGAGGCGTAGAGGAAGAACAGGTGGTAGCGGTCACCGTCGTCGGCGAACCAGAAATCCCACACGTAGGAATCGGCGAGGTCGAACACGTCAGGCACTCTCTTTCGGGGCAGCGGACTGCTGCAGGTCTTCTCGGGTCGGGGGGTCCATCCCCTCGCGACCGACCGTGATCGCGGCGGCGGCTGCGGCACGGTGGAGCAGGGGCGGAAGGGTGGTGGCATCGAGCGCTCGCACCGCAGCGCGCAGGTCGTCGACGCCGGCGGCGGGCAGATCCAGGATGCCGTCGAGCAGTGTTCCCATGAAGGTGTCGCCCGCTCCGACGGTGTCGACCACGACGGTCGCCACCGCGGGGATCCGGACCTCGGCGTGCGCGGTGACGCCGAGGGAGCCGGCATCCCCGTCCGTGATGACGGCGAGACCCGCTCCGCGAGCGACCCATCCGCGGGCCACGTCGATGGGGGCGACGCCCGGGTAGAGCCACTCGGCGTCCTCGGCGCTGGCCTTGACCACGTCGCTCAGGGCGACGAGCGCCTCCACGCGGGATCGGGCGTCGTCGACTCCGCCGGTCAGTGCCGGGCGGATGTTCGGGTCGTAGCTGACCAGAGCCGCGCCTCGGACGCGGTCGGCGGCGATTCGGACCTCATCGGCTCCGGGGGCGAGGGTGGCCGCGACCGAGCCGGTGTGGAAGATCCGCGCGGCGGGGACCTCGACGCGCGCGGGAAGCGCCCAGTCGATGTCGAAGTCGTAGGTGGCGTTCCCCCGCTCGTCGATGACGGCGTGGGCGGTGGCGGTGCGGTCGGGAGATCCGGCGGGGTGGAGAGCGACTCCGGATGCCGAAAGCCACCGCGTCAGCACGTGTCCTCGCTCGTCGTCGGCGACGCGTGCCACGAGGGCGGCGCGTCGTCCGAGTCGACCGAGGGCGACGGCGACGTTGGCGGGGCTTCCGCCGGGGCGCTCGGCCGCCCCGGCGGAAGTGGTGACGATGTCGATCAGTGCTTCGCCGAGCACGACGACATCGAGATCGCGGGTCATCCCTTCACGCCGCTCGCGGCGATGCTGCTGACGAACGCGCGCTGGAAGACCAGGAACACGATCAGCACGGGAAGGGTGATGAGCGAGGTGTAGGCCATGACCTCACCCCAGGCGGTGTTGAGCTGGAAGAAGTACTGCATGCCGACCATGACCGGGCGCAGGTTCTCTTTCTGCACGACCATGAGGGGCCACAGGTACTGGTTCCACGCGGGGAGGAAGGTCAGGATCGCGACCGTCGCGAACGCCGGGCCCGACAGCGGCACGATGATGCGGCGGTAGATCGTGAACCAGCTCGCGCCGTCGATGCGCGCGGCCTCGTCGAGGGACGGCGGGATCGTGGAGAAATACTGCGCGAACAGGAAGATCGAGAACGCGTTCGCGATGAACGGGACGATCTGCACCTGGTAGGTGTTCAGCCAGCCGAAGTCGTACTTCAGCACGCCGCCCTCCATGACCAGGGTGGGCAGCTGGTTGACCCAGTAGACCATCGGCACGGCGATCGTCTCGAAGGGCACGATGAGCGTCGCGATGATGAGGGCCAGCACGACCACGCGGCCCTTCCAGCGCAGGCGCGACAGGGCGAAGCCGGCGAGGGAGTTCACGATCAGGCCGAGCCCGACGGTCAGCACCGTCACCAGGATCGAGTTGAAGAGGAACTGCCCTACGGGGACGCGGTCGAACACGCCGAAGTAGTTGTCGAGGCTGATGTCGCCGGTCGGGAGGAACGCCGCGGGGGAGTTGATGTCGCGGAGGATCTGCGCGTCGGGCTTGAGACTCGAGACGAACATGAACACGAGGGGGAACAGGAAGAACAGCGCGAGGATCGACATCGACACGTAGGTGAGGATGCGGCCCTTGCGGCCCTCCGACGAGCGGGTGCGCGCTCGAGCGGGAGCGGTGGCGCGCGCGGCGCGAACAGTGCGCCCGGGGCGTTCGAGGGTGCCGGTCATGTCAGTTCTTCTCTCGGGTCAACCAGCGCTGGATGAGCGCGATGATCAGCACGGCGACGAAGAACAGGAGCGAGATGGCGGCGGCGTAGCCGATCTCCTGCTGCTCGTAGCCCTTGCGCACCGCGTGGAACACGACGGTCGACGTCGAGTTGAGGGGGCCGCCCTGGGTCATCACGTCGACCTGGACGAAGAGTCCGAGAGCGGCGATCGTGATCGTGACGAGGACGAAGACCATGGTCGGACGCAGCCCCGGCCAGGTGACGTGGGCGAACTGGTGCCAGCGGCTCGCGCCGTCCATGCGGGCGGCCTCGTAGAGCTCCTCGGGGATCGTCTGCAGCCCCGCGAGCCAGATGATCATGTGGAAGCCCACGGCCTGCCAGATCGACAGGACGATGATCGCACCGAGGGCGGTGCTGGGGTCGTTCAGCCAGTCGGCGCCCTTCAGCGCGCCGAAGGTGACGGTGTCGATCATCGAGTTGATCAGCCCGTCGCTCTGGTACATGAAGCGCCAGAGGATCGAGACCACGACGATCGAGGTGACGACGGGGATGAAGAACACCACGCGGAAGAACGTGGTGCCGCGCAGACGCTGATTGACGAGGATCGCGAGCAGCAGGCCGAGGCCCGCCTGCACGGGGACGACCACGAGCGCGAAGAGGAAGGTGTTCAGCGCCGACTGCAGGAAGACGGGGTCGGCGGTGAAGGCGCGGAAGAAGTTGTCGAGTCCGACGAAACGCGGCGGGTTCGGCGAGATCAGGCGCGCGTTTGTGAACGACAGCGTGAAGGCCAACAGCACGGGGACGATGAGGAACAGCAGGAGCAGGAGCCCGGCGGGAGCCATCATCGCCAGGCCGGCCCAGGTTTCGCGTCCGCGCGAGGAGCGGATGCGGCGGAGGGATCGGCGCGGCTGCTTCGCCGCGGCGACCGGGGGAGACACGGTCATCAGGATTCTTCTTTCCCGGGTGCGGTGGGGGCCCGGACGGACCCCCACCGCAGGCTCGGCGTTACTTCGCGCCGTAGCCGTCGTTGGACGAGATGTTGGTGTCGATCTCGGTGACGGCGGCATCGAGGGCCGACTTCACGTCGGCGCCGTTCATGATGTCCTTCGCCGCGGTCTCGAACGTGGTCGAGATCACCGCGTACGCGGGGGTCTCGGGGCGCAGCACCGCGTACTCCTTCGAGAACTCCGCGAACGGACGCAGGGCGCCGTCGGTGGAGTTGAAGTACTTCGACGCCTCGGTGGCGGCCTCGGTGGCCGGGATCACGAGCTGCTGGTCGGCGAACTCGGTGATGTACTTGTCGTTGAAGCTGAACTCCAGGTACTGGCGCGCACCGTCGGCGTCGTTGCACGACGACGAGATGCCCCACTGCCACGAACCGCCACCGATCTTGGGGCCGTTGCCGAGGTTCGGCGGCGGCAGGATCAGCAGATCGTCGCCCACGGCGTCCACCGCGGCGAGACCGTTCCACACGCCCGTGTAGCTGAGCGCGACCTTGCCGTCGACGAACTCCTGGTTGCCCACGGTGCCGCCGCTGTTGGCGTATCCGTTCTTGAAGAGCGACTGGAACCACTCGCCCCACTTCACGGCATCCGCCCCGTTGAGGGCGCCGTCGGCGGTGAGCATGGTGGAGCGGTCGATCAGGTCGCCGCCGAAGCTCTGCAGGAACGGCGAGTAGGCGTAGGGCCACCACTCGCCCTTGTCCTCCGCGCCGATGTCGATGGGGGTGTCGTAGCCCGCGGCCTTCAGGGTGGCCAGAGCCGCGTCGAACTCGGAGGCGGTCCAGGGCTGGTCCATGGTGGGAATCCGGATGCCATTGGCATCCAGGACCGACTTGCGGGCGAAGATGCCGAGGGCGGCGTCCCAGTAGCCGGCCGAGTAGATCTCGCCGTTGTACTTTCCGACCGCGGTCGGCAGGAGCTTGTCGGTGATGTCGCTCGAGATGTTCAGCGGCTGCAGGTAGTTCGCCCAGGCCCAGTTGGGCATGATCGGACCGTCGAGGTCGAGAAGGCACGGCAGGTCGCCCGATGCCGCCGCGGCGACGATCGCGTCGTTGTACGCGCCCTGCGGGAACGACTCGGTCTTGACCTCGTACTTCTCCTGCGAGGCGTTGAAGTCGCTGATGATCTGCTGGTAGACCGCCAGCTCGGCGGGGTTGCCCGCGGAGTGGGTCCACATGGTCAGCACGGTGCGACCGTCTTCGGTCGTCGTGCTGCCCTTGCCTGCCTGACCGCAGCCGGTCATGACCAGCGCGGCAGCGACGCCCATCGCGGCGAGCGGGATGAAGGACTTCTTCATCGTGTTCCTTTCGGTGTGCGGCGACATCGCTGTCGCCATCGTGAGAGGACGCCGGGAGGCGTCAGTCCGCGACCCGGGGTTCCCGCGCGCTGCCGAGGTGCGCGGGAGGGCCGACGGAAGCCCGACGAACGATCGGGCAGTCCATGAGGTGGGGGCATTCGGTGTCTGCCTCGCGGAGGCCGAGGGCGACCTCCATGGCCCAGCGGCCCATGGCCGCGTGGGGGAGCGAGACGGTGGTCAGGGGCGGATCCAGCTCCGCCGCGACCAGCTGCTGGTCGTCGTAGCCGACGACCGACAGGTCTTCGGGGATCCGGATGCCGTGACGGTGGGCCCACATGACCACTCCGGCCGCGATCCGGTCGTTGAAGGCGAAGACGCCGGTGGGGCGCTGCTGCTCGGGGAGGTCGTACAGCTCGGCGATCGCCCGCTGACCGCCCGCGGCCGAGGTGGGAGCGAAGACGTGCAGGGCCGGGTCGGGCTCGATGCCGGCTTCGGCGAGCACGTCGAGGTACCCCTGCAGGCGCAGTTGCGCGGCCACCGGGCGGTCGTCGTCGCCGTCGTCGATGTAGGCGATGCGGCGGTGTCCGGCCTCGAGCAACTCGGCGGTCGCCGCGCGGCCGCCGGCGTAGTCGTCGGGCACGACGGCCGGGTAGCCGCCCCCCTCGGGGCGACAGTCGAGGAACACCGTGCCGGCGGGCAGGCCCGCGGGAGCCGGGAGCACGCGGTGGTACATGGAGGCGTAGACCATGCTGTCCACGCGGTGGTTGACCAGGGTCGAGATCGCGTCGGACTCGATCTCGGGGTGCCCGTCGGTGTCGACGAGGATGACCAGCCGGCCGTTCTCCCGCGCGACCTCCTGCGCTCCGGCGAGCATGCGGCCGGCGAAGGGTGTCGTCGCGATGCGGTCCGACACGAGCCCGATGGTCCCGGTGACGCGTGTGCGCAGGCTCCGCGCGATCGGGTTGGGGGAGTAGCCGACCTCGTCGGCGACGCGGCGCACGCGATCCTTCGTCTCGTCGGAGATGCGCGATTCGGCGTCGTTGAGGACGAGCGAGACGGTGGCGGGAGAGACGCCGGCGGCCTTCGCGACATCTGCGATACGCACACGGGCCATGGCGTCACCCTCCTTTGGATAATCGATTTATCTTGCTGATAAACCGATTTATCAGCGACCGAGATCAGTGTGCGGTCTGCTGCGCCTCAGTGTCAAGTAACGGTCCGGCAACGGTGCCGCGAGGTGGTGGGTGGGGCGTGCGTGCCGGGTGACGGACCGGCGAACCCGGCCTCGTTCGACGAGATCACTCGCGTTCGTCGAGAAGACCCGCGATTCGGTCGAATCGCGGGTCTTCTCGCGAAAGGCGGGTGAGGTCGGCGTTCAGGTGACGCCGCCGGTGCGCGGCCAACCCGGCCGTCCGTCGGCCGGCTCGGGCGTCAGCGCGGGTCGCCGCCCAGCGGGCCCACAGCGGGGATCGGGCCACCGTCGTCGGCGCCGGTCTTGCGCGCCCGGGCGATGGCGTTGCCGAGGTGGTAGATCACCAGCGCCGCGACGGAACCGAGGACGATGGCGCCGAGCTCGAACTGCCCGATGTCCATCGTGAAGCCGGCGATCGCGAGCACCAGGGCCACGGCCCCGGTGTACTGGTTGACCGGGCGCGAGAAGTCGACGCGGTTGTCGACCCAGATCTTGATGCCGATGATGCCGATCAGGCCGTACAGCGCGGTGGTCACGCCGCCGAGGACGCCCGCCGGAATGGTGTTGAACACCGCGCCGACCTTGGGTGAGAGGCTCAGCACGACGGCGGTGAGGCCGGCGACCCAGTAGACCGCGGTGGAGTAGACGCGGGTCGCGGCCATGACGCCGATGTTCTCACCGTAGGTGGTCGTTCCCGAGCCTCCGAAGGCACCGGCGAGCGTGGTGGCGACACCGTCGGCGATGAGGGCGCGACCGGTGGAGCGGTTGGCCGTGGCATCCGTCATCGCCGCGACACCCCGCACGTGACCGACGTTCTCGGCCACGAGCACCAGCACGACGGGGAGGAACATCGCGATGACCGACCAGGTCGCGGGGGTGGAGAAGTCGGCGATCTGGAAGGTCGGCAGGCCCACCCACGGGGCCGCTTCGACGGCGCCGAAGTCGATGAGGGTCTCGCCGGAAGCGGCCTGGATGAGCACCGTGGCGACGTAGCCCACGATCACACCGAGGAAGATCGAGATACGGCCGAGGAAGCCGCGGAACAGCACGCTGAAGAGGATCACGGCGACGAGCGTGATCGTGCCCGGCAGGGGCTGCAATTTGAAGTTCGACCAGGCGACGGGCGCGAGGTTGAAGCCGATCAGCGCGACGATCGCTCCGGCGACGACCGGGGGCATGACCTTGTCGACCCAGCCCAGGCCGACGAACTGCACGACGAAGCCGATGATGGCGAGAAGCACGCCGACCGCGACGATGCCCGCGAGGGCTGATCCGGTGCCCGCCGTCGCCGTCGCCGCCGTGATCGGAGCGATGAATGCGAACGACGAGCCCAGGTAGCTGGGGAGGCGGTTCTTCGTCACGAGCAGGAACAGCAGGGTGCCCACGCCCGAGAACAGCAGCGTCGTCGACACCGGGAAGCCGGTGAGCACGGGCACGAGGAAGGTCGCGCCGAACATCGCGATGACGTGCTGGAGCCCGATCGCGATCGTCGCGCCCCAGTTCAGGCGCTCGCCGGGGGCGACGACGGCCCCGGGCTCGACGGTGCGGCCGTTGCCGTGCAGCTTCCAGCGGAACATGTGTCTCCTTGGGAGGGGGTGGATGCCGAGATCACGTGTTTTCGTCGAGCTCACACGCCGTGGCGTGTGCTCTCGACGAGGTCGCGTGATCTCGCGGGTTGCTCAGGCGAGGTCACGTGATCTCGCGGGGTGGTTCCGCCGACGTCCCGTGATGTCGGCGGCATCGCGGCGGGTCAGGTCAGGACGTGAGCAGGCGGAGCAGTTCGGCGTAGCGCTCGCGGGTGCGCTCGACGATCTCGGCGGGAAGGGCGGGCGGCTCGCCCTGCTTGTCCCAGTTCTCCGCGAGCCAGTTGCGCACGATCTGCTTGTCGAAGCTCGCCATGCGTTCGGCCGGAGTCGAGCCGGTGCGCCAGGCCCCGGCATCCCAGTATCGAGACGAATCCGAGGTGAGCACCTCGTCGGCCAGGGTCAGAACCCCGTCGTCGTCGTAGCCGAACTCGAACTTCGTGTCGGCGAGGATGAGCCCGTGCGCCTCGGCGGTGGCGGAGGCGCGGCGGTAGATCTCCAGCGACAGCTCGCGCAGGGCCTCGGCGGTCTCGGCTCCGACGAGTTCGGCCGAGCGCTCGAAGGTGATGTTCTCGTCGTGCTCGCCCATCGGTGCCTTGAACGCGGGCGTGTAGAGCGGTTCCGGAAGACGGTCGCCGTCGTTCAGGCCCTCGGGGAGAGGGATGCCGCAGACCGTCCCCTCGGCCCGGTACTCCGCCCAGCCCGAGCCGGTGAGGTAGCCGCGCACGACGCACTCGATCGGCTGCATGTCGAGGGAACGGACGAGCATCGCGCGCCCCTGCACGGCATCCGGGATCAGAGTCACGGTCTCTTCGCCCACCAGGGCATGGTCGGCCACGAGATGATTCGGGATCGAGCGGCCTCCGTCGGCGCCCGCGAGCTGGTCGAACCACCACAGGCTCAGCGTCGTGAGCAGTTCGCCTTTGTCCGGGATGCCGGGAGACAACACGTGGTCGAAAGCACTCACGCGGTCGCTGGCGACGACGAGGAGGTGCGCGGGAGCTTCGCCCTCGACGGTGTCTGCCGGCACATACAGGTCGCGGACCTTGCCGGAGTAGGTGTGGCGGAAGCCGGGGAGCTCGAGCGGGGGAGCGGTGGTCACCCGCTCATTATCGCGGGTACGCGCGCGGCGCATCATCGCGGATTCTGTCACAACGCCGCTTCCGGCGCCTGCCCCCCATTCGCGGCGGTCCCCCTGGCTAGCCTCGATGGAATGACCGAGGCAGCCCCTGACACCGCGGTGAACATCGATCCCCACCTGGGTAGTCGTCACAAGACCATCCGCGGGTGGGTGTTCTGGCCCGCCGCCGCCATCGCGGGAGCGTTCATCGCTTTCGCCATGATCTTCCCGAGCGCGGCCGAGGCGACCTTCGGTGCCGTGCAGACATTCATCGTCTCGGCGTTCAACTGGTACTACGTGCTGATCGCCGCGTTCTTCGTCGTGTTCGCTATGGCGATGGGGTTCAGCCGGTTCGGCAACATCAAGCTCGGACAGGACGATGACGAGCCCGAGTTCTCGACCATGTCCTGGTTCTCGTTGCTCTTCGCCGCGGGGATGGGCATCGGCCTCGTCTTCTACGGGGTGAGCGAGCCGCTGAGCCACTTCGCCGACCCGCGTCCCGGCGTCGAGGGCACGCCGAACCAGCTGGCGCAGCAGGCCATGTCGCAGACGTTCCTGCACTGGGGAGTGCACGCGTGGTCGATCTACGTCGTGATCGGTCTGGCTCTGGCCTACGCCTTCCACCGCCGCCGGCGTCCGCGCACGATCCGCTGGGCCCTGGAGCCGCTGCTCGGCGCGCGTCTCGTGCAGGGCGGCTGGGGCAACGCGGTCGACGTGGCGGCCCTGGTCGGCACGCTGTTCGGCGTCGCGACCTCGCTCGGCCTCGGCGTCATCCAGATCAGCGCGGGCCTCGACTACCTGAACCTGGTCACTCCCTCGGCGATCAGCGAGGCGATCATCATCGGCATCATCACGGCGTTCGTGCTGTTCTCGGTGCTCTCGGGTGTCGGCAAGGGTATGAAGTGGCTGTCGAACATCAACCTCGTCCTCGCCGGGTTGCTGATGCTGTACCTCCTGTTCGCCGGCCCGACCGAGTTCCTCCTGCGCGACGTCGTGCAGTCGATCGGAAACTACATCCAGAACTTCGTGAGCCTGTCGTTCACCACGAGCGCCTACTCCGGCGAAGACGGCGTCGCCTGGCAGGGCGCGTGGACCGCGTTCTACTGGGGCTGGTGGATCTCGTGGGCCCCCTTCGTCGGTATCTTCATCGCGCGCATCTCGCGCGGCCGCACGGTGCGCGAGTTCGTCACCGGGGTGATCCTGGTGCCCACCCTCGTCGGCATCCTGTGGTTCACGGTCCTGGGCGGTACGGCGATCTACGGTGAGCTGACCGGTACGGTGCAGCTGGTCGGGGCCGACGGGGCGGTGAACGTCTCGACGGCGCTGTTCCAGATGCTCCAGGGCGTGCCGGGCACGGTCTTCCTCTCGATCGGCTTCCTCATCCTCATCGGGATCTTCTTCGTCACCTCGGCCGACTCGGGTGCGCTCGTCATGGGCATGATCGCCACCGGCGGCGAAGAGGAGCCCAAGCGCTGGGTGCGCATCTTCTTCACCCTCGCGACCTCGCTCATCGCCTTCGCCCTGTTGCTGGCCGGCGGACTGCAGGCGCTGCAGACCGCGGCGATCAGCATCGCCCTGCCGTTCAGTCTCGTGCTGCTCGCGATCTGCTGGGCCACCGTCACGGCCTTCCGCCGCGAGATGCGCGCGTACGACAAGGCCGAGCGGGCGCAGCTGCGCGACTCGATCGGCTCGCACTACGGCCTCGAGGTCGAGGAGCCGAATCAACGCGGCATCTTCGGCATCCCGATCCGCTGGCGCCACCCCCGTCCCGTCGCGCCCGCATCCGCCGAGCCGATCACCGCACCGGAGAAGACGCCCCGCGACTCCTCGCCGGTCTGACCGCCGGCATCCGGGATTCCCTCGAAGACGCCGCGCCTCTCGACGGGCGCGGCGTTTCTCGATCGTCGACGAGTCTCGGCGCGCTCGCGCGTCGGTCGGGAAGAGCGTATAGTCCATCTGGACTAGTCAAAACGGACCATGAGGAGGACGGATGCCGGAGACCAGCCGTCTCACCCCCGTCGCCGTCATGATCCTGGCCACGCTCCGTGAGGCCGACATGCACACGTACGAGCTCGTACGCCTGCTGAAGGAACGCCGCGACGACCGTCTCGTGCCCTTGCAGAAGGGCACGATCTACCACACCGTCGCCCGGCTGGAACGCGACGGACTGCTCGCGGAGGTCGGCGTCGATCGCGACGGCAATCGTCCCGAGCGCACCACGTACACGCTCCGGGATGCCGGCCATCGGGCCGTCGAGGAATGGGTGCGCGCGGAGTTGCCCCGCATCGACCGGCCGAGCGAGTTCCGTGTCGCCCTCTCCGAAGCCCACAACCTCGAGCGCGCCGAAGTCACCGATCTGCTCGACCAGCGGCGCGCGCAACTCGTCGCCTCCGTCGAGGAGCACCACGACGGGCTGACCGCTGCGGCCGAGCGCGAGACCCCCGAACAATTCCTCGTCGAGCTGCAGCGGCAGTCCGCTCTGCTCCACGCCGAACTCGCGTGGCAGGACTCCCTGCGTGCGCGCCTCGCCGATCGCTCCCTCGCCTGGGGCATCGCGGAAATCCCCGAACACATCAAGAAGAAGCATCGCGTCTCGAAGGAGACCACCCCATGACCGACTCCCGCGCCGCCTCCGCGGCATCCCCCTCCTCCGGGTCGATCCGCACCGGATCGTTCAAGACCCCGGCCAAGAGCCCCTGGCCCGCCCTCTGGGCGCTCGTCATCGGGTTCTTCATGATCCTCGTCGACACGACGATCGTCTCGGTGGCGAACCCCGCGATCAAGGCGGCCCTCGACCCGAACACCAACAATCTCGACAACGTCGTGTGGGTCACTAGCGCCTACCTGCTGACCTACGCCGTTCCGCTGCTGATCACCGGACGCCTCGGCGACCGCTTCGGCCCGAAGAACATCTACCTCACCGGCCTCGCGCTGTTCACCCTCGCTTCGCTGGCGTGCGGCCTGGCCCCCTCGCTCGAGGTGCTGATCGCCGCTCGCGCCGTGCAGGGCCTGGGGGCGGCGATGATGACGCCGCAGACCATGGCCGTCATCACCCGCACCTTCCCGCCGCAGAACCGCGGAGCGGCCATGGGCCTGTGGGGCGCCACCGCCGGTGTCGCGACCCTCGTCGGCCCCCTCGCCGGCGGCCTGCTCGTCGACGGCCTCGGGTGGGAGTGGATCTTCTTCATCAACATCCCCGTCGGCATCATCGGCTTCGTCGCCGCCGTCATCCTCGTGCCGCAGCTGCCGCGCACCGCGCACAAGTTCGACATCCTCGGCGTCGTGCTGAGCGCCGTGGGTCTGTTCCTCATCGTGTTCGGCCTGCAAGAGGGCGAGCACTACTCGTGGGCCGCGTGGATCTGGGCGATGGTGGCCGCGGGCGTCGTCGTCATGGCGGTGTTCGTCTGGACGCAGGCGCGCAGCACGGGCGAGCCCCTCGTCCCCCTCGACCTCTTTCGCGACCGTAACTTCTCGGTCGCGAACCTGGCGATCGCGGCCGTCGGCTTCACGGTGACGAGCATGGCGCTACCGCAGATGTTCTACCTGCAGCTGGCCCGCGGCCTCACCCCGACCGAGTCGGCGCTGCTGCTCGTGCCGCTCGCGATCCTGTCGGGCGTGCTCGCCCCCTTCGCGGGCAAGCTGCTCGACCGCACCGACCCGCGGTTCCTGCTCGTTCCGGGCCTGTTCCTTGTCGGCGGATCTCTCGGGCTGTACCTGGCGCTCATCCTGAATGACGCCCCGATCTGGATGTTCCTCATCCCCTCGGTCTTCATGGGCATCGGCAACGCCGGCATGTGGGGTCCGCTCGCGACGACGGCCACCCGCAATCTTCCGCCGCGCCAGGCGGGCGCCGGTGCCGGCATCTACAACACGACCCGCACGGTCGGATCGGTCATCGGCTCGGCATCCATCGCCGCGTTCATGCAGGCGCGCCTCGAGGCGAACCTGCCCGGAGCCGCGGACGCGTCCGCGAGCTTCGGATCGGGATCGCTGCCCCCTCAGGTCGTCGAGGGCTTCTCGAACGCGATGGGCCAGTCGCTCGTGCTGCCGATCATCGTGATCGGCCTCGGCCTCGTCGCGGTGCTGTTCATGCGTCGGCCGTCGATGATCCGTCCGCACGGTGCTCCGCGCGATGCGGCTCCGGCGCAGGCGGCGCAGGCCGCACCCGCGGCTGCGGGAGAATAACCCGCGCGCTCGAACGCCGTCGTCCGTCGCGGGGCGGCGGCGTTCGGTGCTTCGTCGGGAGGGATGATTCACGGATGCCGCGGACCCGATCCCGCGTCCCGCGAAGAGCCTCTGCTCGCGATGCGAGGACGTGCCCCTGCGGACGCCCGGTGCGAAGCGGAGCGACGACCCGCTGCGCCTCGGGCGCGTCGGTGCGCGGGCGCCGCCGTGAGAACCCGACCCGCAACACCCGACCGACGCGGAGTTGGGGGGGGGGGGGGGGGGGGACGCCGACGCCGGGCCGGCTCGGCAGAATCAGCTCAGCCGTCGAACGCGTCGCGCCGGACGAAGGCTGCGTCGTCCAATAATTGCTCGACGAGGGTCGGCGGGCACTCCGTGCGCAGTTCTCGTGTCGTCGTCGCGGGCGTGAGATCGAACGTCGCGGTCACATCCCAGCAGGTGTAGACCTCACTCGGGCCCCGGTAGAGCCCGCCGCCATCGCGGGGGACGTCCGGCCGGGGGCCCGACGCGAGGAAGACAGAGAAGGCGGCCGCTGGCTCGGCGATATCCAGGTCGTAGACGACCATCCCGCCCCCACTGACATCGGGTGGCGCCTGCGTCTCGCGATCCCAAGTGGCACTTCGGAGGCCGGCGAGCACGGTCTCGGTCTCCCGCTGCGAGACATCGAGGAGCGCCCCCAACTTTTCGTGCGCCATGGTCTGCCGCCAGAGCACCCCGTCAATCTCCTGGCGCCCCTCTGAAGAGCAACCCGCGAGCCCCAGGATCACGGCACTCAGTCCGATCGCGAGAACCCGTCGCGCACTCATCAAGCCCGCCGCTCGCAGAGCATCGCGCCCACCGGTCGCTCGCCGCGGGTCTCGCGCGTGTGCGTCTCGATAACGTCGAAGCCCGCGGCATCCGCTCTCCGCCCCAGTTCCGCCGCGGGCCAGCGGTAGGCGCGGACGACGGCGTGCTCGAACGCCTCGACCTCCGTGCCGACGAAGAACCCGAGGAGCAGCCGTCCGCCCGGGCGGAGCGTTCGGGCGAATTCCCGCAGCGGTACGTCGATGCGAGCAGGCTCGTGATGGATCGTCGAGAACCACGACAGGATGCCGCCGAACTCCCCGTCCGCCGCCTCGAGCTCGTCGATCGAGCCGACATCGAACCGGATGCCGGCGTGCGCCGCCCGCGCGTGCGCGATGAACCGCGGCGCGAGGTCGACACCCCGTACGTCGAGGCCCAGTCGGTCCAGGTGTGCGCTCCAGTGGCCGGGACCGCACCCGGCGTCGAGCACCGGGCCGGTGACGCGGGCGGCCCAGGCCTCGACGACGCTCCGGTCGACCGGGTGCACGGCATCGATCGATCCGAGGGCGGCGATGTACTCGTCGGCCCGGGCGTCGTACGCGGTCGCACTCATCGGTCGAGGCTACGGCGTGATCGCGTCGACGAAGACCCGCGCTTCGTCGATCAGCTGCCCCCAGCGGTCGGCTCCGGTCTCGATCGGGACCTCGGCCCACTCGCGCAACGGACGCCCGCGCATGACCATGGGACCCGCGATCCGCTCGTCGACGACCTCACCGACCCGCTCCTCGGGCAGCTTCACGACGAGCGAGCCGTTGTGGACGACGAACGCGAAGACCTTCTCGCGGATGCGCAGCCCTTCGGTTCCGAAGATCCGCCCGATGTCGACGCCCGGCAGGTCGCACTGGCGTGCGGCGATCGGGTCGAAGATCTCGCGGCCTCGCGCCATGGCATCCCTGTCGACCATGGCCCACACGCTAGTGGCGCGCGCGGCCCGGGTCGAGAAGGAAGCGGCGGGCGGGTCAGTCCTGCGCCACCCGCGCGGCGATGTCGGTGCGGTACTGCCCGCCTTCGAGGCCGATGCGCTCGAGCCCCGTGTAGGCCGCCTCGCGTGCCTCGCCGAAGGTCGTGCCGGTCGCGACGACGCTGAGCACGCGCCCGCCCGTCGCGACGAGGTCGCCGTCGCGCAGCGCGGTCGCGGCGTGAGCCACGTGGACGCCGTCGACCTCCTCGGCCTCGTCGATGCCCGTCAATACTCGGCCGGTGAGGGGCGCCTCGGGATAGCCCTCGCTCGCGAGCACGACGGTGACGGCGGTGGCCTCCGCGAATGCGGGACGCGGCTCGTCCTCGAGCGTGCCCGAGGCCGCCGCCAGCAGCAGGCGCGACAGGGGGTCGATGAGACGGGGGAGCACGACCTGCGTCTCGGGGTCACCGAAACGGGCGTTGAACTCGATGACCTTCACGCCCTGCTCGGTGAGGATGAGCCCGGCGTAGAGGAGCCCGATGAAGGGGGTGCCCTCGGCATCCATCTGGCGGATGACGGGCTCGGCAATGTCGCGCGTGACCTGCGCGACGAACTCGTCCTCTCCGCCGAAGCGCTCGGTCAGCCACGGCAGCGGCGAGTATGCGCCCATGCCGCCGGTGTTGGGGCCTTCGTCGCCGTCGCGCAGGCGCTTGAAGTCCTGGGCGGGGCTGAGGGGGGCGACGTGGTCGCCGTCGCTGAGGAAGAACAGCGACACCTCGGGGCCGGAGAGGAACTCCTCGACCAGCACCGCGCCGGTGGGCAGGTAGGTCTCGGCGTGGTCGAGGGCGGCGGCGCGGTCGGAGGTCACGATGACGCCCTTACCGGCGGCGAGCCCGTCGGCCTTGACGACATAGGGGGCACCGAACCGGTCGAGGGCGGCTTCGACGGTGGCCGTATCGTGAGCGCGGACGGCTCCTCCGGTGGGGACGCCCGCGGCATCCATGATCCGCTTCGCGTAGGTCTTCGAGCCCTCGAGCTGTGCCGCGGCCTTGCCCGGGCCGAACACGGGGATGCCGTGCGCGCGCAGAGGATCGGCGACGCCGGCGACCAGGGGAGCCTCGGGCCCGACGACGACGAGGTCGATCGCCTCGCTCTTGGCGAAGGTCAGCACGGCGGTGGGGTCCATCGGGTCGAGGTCGACCAGGTGCGCCTCGCGCGCGATCCCGGCGTTGCCGGGGGCGGCGAAGATCGCGTGCGACTCCTCCTCGGAGCGCAGCGCGAGGATGATGGCGTGCTCGCGCGCGCCCGAACCGAGGACCAGGATTCTCACGCGGACAGCCTACCGAGCGCGGGGTCTCGCCCTCGCGTCGGTGCGCGCTTGCTCAGTCATTCACACACGCTCAGTCGGTGGGGGCGGGGTGCGTGTGAGGTTGTGCGAATCGCGGAGGTTGTGTTCGTTCCTCGTGGGGCGTGCTGCGTGGGTCAGCGATCTGCGCAGGATCAGCCCTCGGGGGCCGGATGCCACTGAGTTTGTGCGGATTGCTGAGGTTATGCAGGCGGGCCTCGGTGCGCGGGAGATGCGCGCAGGCTCAGTTATCTGCGCAAGCTCACTCCGCGAGGGCCGGATGCCGCTGAATGTGTGCGAATCGCTGAGGTTCTACGGGCGGAACACACGCCTCGACACCGCCCACGGCCCGCACCGACCCGCCGCGAGTAGCGTGGATGCCATGCCTCCCCGCCGCATCGAGACCGGAGACGGCCGTGCCGCGCTCGCCGCCGTCGCCGCCGGAGACGCCCCGCGCCCCGCGACCGCCACGGCCGTGCGCTACCTGCTGCAGCTGCTCGTCGAGAAGGCTCCCGGCAACTCGGTCGAGATGCGCGTGCCGCCGTTCGGCGCCGTGCAGGTGATCGAGGGGCCCCGGCACACCCGCGGCACGCCCCCGAACGTGGTCGAGACCGACGCCGCGACGTGGATCGCCGTCGCCACGGGCCAGGAGAAGTGGGCGGATGCCGTGACCGCCGGCCGCATCGTCGCCTCCGGCGTCCGCGCCGACCTCAGCGCTCTGCTGCCACTGCGGCCCTAAGTCGGGCCCCGGCATCCGCGGCCCACCGTCGAAAGCACACGATCCGCCCGAGATCACCGGAACGGGCCGTGCGAAGTCGTATGCGCTCGGGCGGAACGTGTGATCTCGAGCGGTGGTCGGCGCCCGCGTCAGCGCCGCACCGGGTCCCCGCCGCCGGCGAGGAAGCGCTCGAGATCGCGGCGCGTGGGGGCTGCTTCCCAGTCGCCGGGAACGAGGCAGGCCATCGCGCCGCAGGCGTTGGCGCGCACCAGCGTGTCGGTCACGTCGAGGCCCTCGAGGTGGGCGCTGAGGTAGCCCGCGACGAACGCGTCGCCCGCGCCGACGGTGTCGAGCGGCTCGATCACGAACCCCGGAGCCTCGGTGGCACCGTCGGGGGTGAAAACCACCGCACCATCGGGGCCGCGCTTGACCACCACCTGCGCCACTCCCTCATCAAGGAGCGACTCCGCGGCATCCGGGGTCATCAGGGCGAACTCCTCGACCCCGCCGAACACGAGGGTCGACATCGTCGCGATCTCGCGGAGGATCGGGCCGGCGACCTCCGGGGCGGCCAGGGCGGAGCGGTAGTTGACATCGAAGCTGACGGGAACGCCGGCCGCGCGGGCGCGCGCGACGGCCGCGAGCACGGTGGCGCGGGCGGTGTCGGACAGCAGGGGCGTGATGCCCGTGACGTGCAGCAGATCGGCGCCTTCGATCCATCCCGCCGGAACGTCGTCGGGCGCGAGACGCGACCCCGCCGACCCACGGCGGTAGTAGTGGACGGCGGTGGATGCCGCGGACGGGCGTTCCTTGAGCATCAGGCCCGTCGGGGCCTCGGCGTCGACGATCGCGCGCACGTCGAGTCCTTCTCCGCGTAGCTCTCGCGCGATGCGCTCGCCGAGGGGGTCGTCACCGACGCGGCCGAGCCACGCGGCGTCGACGCCCAGGCGATGTAAGCCGACGGCGACGTTGGTCTCGGCGCCCCCGATGCCGAGGGCGAGGCCCGCGGCATGCCGGAGCGAGCCGACCTCGGTCGTGCGGGCGAGCGCCATCGTCTCGCCGAGGGTGACGACGCGGGTCACGCGGCTGCGTCCGATCCTGCGCACACCGCGACGAACCGTTCGGCGCGCTCGCGGAGCGCGCCCAGGTCGCCGCCGCGGAACGCGTCGCCGAGCAGCGGTCCGCCGACGCTGACCGCCACGGCGCCCGCCGCGAGCCAGGCGGCCGCGCTGTCGGCATCCACCCCTCCCGAGGGGATGACGACGATGTCGGGGAACGGTCCGCGCAGGTCCTTCAGGTAGCCGGGGCCGACCTGACCCGCGGGGAACACCTTGACCGCCGACGCGCCCGCAGACCACGACGCGAACAGCTCGGTGGGAGTGAGACCGCCGGGGACGATCGGCATGCCCGCGGCGACGGCGCGCTCGACGAGGGCGGTCGAGGTGATCGGGGTGACGACGTAGTCCGCGCCGACGGCGATCGCGCGCTCGAGCTGGTCGAGGTCCGTGACCGTGCCGATCCCGAGGTCGCCGTCGAAAGACGAGCGCAGGTCGGTGAATGCGTCGAAGGTACCGGGGGTGGTGAGGGTCAGCTCGATGCTCTGCACCCCCGCCGCGGCGAGCGAGGCCAGCACGGGCGCGTAGTCCGATGCGGCCGAAGCCCGGGCGACGACGATGAGCTTCGACGAAACGGTGCGGAAGGGAAGCTCACCAGTCATGGACGGTCCCATCGAGCAGGCGGTTCACGGGCAGGTACGCCTTCGTGTACTCGAACGCACCGGCGGCCTCTTCGTCGAGCTCGACGCCGAGGCCCGGCTGGTCGCCGGGGTGCAGGAAGCCCTTGTCGAAGGTGAACGAGGTCTGGAACACCTCGAGCGTCTGCTCGTTGTGCGGCATGTACTCCTGGATGCCGAAGTTGTGGATCGCGAGGTCGAGGTGAAGGGCTGCCGCCATGCCGACGGGCGAGATGTCTGTGGGGCCGTGGATGCCGGAGCGGATGCCGTAGATCGCGGCGAAGTCCAGCAGCTTCTTCATCGCGGTGATGCCGCCGGTGTGGGTCACGGCCGAGCGAACGTAGTCGATCAGGCGCTCGGTGATGAGCGTCTGGTAGTCGTACACGGTGTTGAACACCTCGCCGATCGCGAGCGGGGTCGTCGAGTGCTGGCGGATGAGGCGCAGCGCCGTCTGGTCTTCGCCGGGGGTGGCGTCTTCGAGCCAGAACAGGTCGTAGGGCTCGACGTCCTTGGCGAAGCGCGCCGCCTCGATGGGCGACATGCGGTGGTGGCCGTCGTGGAGGATGCGCAGGTCGGTGCCGAACTCCTCGCGGATCTTCGAGAAGACCCCGGGCATGTGGTTGAGGTACTGGCGCGTGTCCCAGGTCTCTTCGGCGGGGCGGTCGCCCGAGCGCTTCGCGGGCTCGTAGTCGTACCGCACGCCGGGACCGGATGCCGAGACGCCGTAGATCTGTCCGAGGCCGGGGACGCCCGTCTGCACGCGCACGGCGGTGAAGCCGAGCTCGCGGTACCCGGTGATGGCGTTCGAGAGGGCCTCGAAATCGGTGCCCGAGGCGTGGGCGTAGACGCGCACGCCGTCGCGGCTCGCGCCTCCGAGCAGCTGGTACAGCGGCATCCCGGCCTTCTTGGCCTTGATGTCCCACAGCGCCATGTCGACCGCGGCGATCGCGGCCATGGTCACCGGTCCGCGGCGCCAGTACGCCCCGCGGTACAGGTACTGCCAGGTGTCTTCGATGCGGTCCTCGTCGCGGCCGATGAGCATCGAGGCGAGGTGGTCGGAGAGGTACGACGCCACCGACAGCTCGCGGCCGTTGAGGGTGGCGTCTCCCCAGCCGACGACGCCGTCGCTCGTGGTGATCTTCAGGGTGACGAAGTTGCGGCCGGGGCTGGTGACGATGACGTCGACGGAGGCGATGCTCATATGCGGACTTTCTGGCGGAGGGGGCGGGTCGGAGTGGGGCGCGATTCGTGGCCCCGGGGCGCTGGAGGTGGCAGCGCCGCACACACGGGGGCGCCGGACATGGTCCCGGGGCGTCGAACGTGGACCCGGGGCCATGTCCGGCGCCCCGAGGGGACGCGCAGGAGGGGAGGGATGCCGGGCGGGTCCGCCGTCACGAACCCGCCCGGGGCACGGGGCGCCCGAGAGCGCCCCCGCGCGGGATCACATCGCGGGGCGAGGATCCCGCAGATCGCGACCGGTCCACTCGGGGGCCACGATCGCGGCGACCAGGGCCGACGCGGTGAAGACGCCCATGAGCACCATGATCGGCACGATGCTGCCGGTGGCGGCGGCCACCCACGCGGCGGCGATGACCGGACCGATGCCCGTGGCGACGATCGCGGCGATCTCGCGCACGACAGCGGTGAGGGTGTAGCGGTTGCGGGCGCCGAAGATCTCGGGGATCGAGATGTTCTCCATCGACGCCAGGCCCAGCACCGAGATGTTGTGGATGAGCGCGTAGCCGACGAAGATCGCACCGACCTCGCGGGAGTTGATCATCAGCAGCGTCGGCACGATCAGCACCAGCGACAGCGCCGACATGACGATGTACATGCGGCGGCGGCCGAACTTGTCGCCGAGGAAGCCGACGAGCGGGATCGTGAGGAAGCCGATCAGCGACGAGACGATGACGATCTCGGGGCCGACCTCCTTCGAGATCGCGAGGGTGATCGTGATGAACGAGATGAGGTACGTCTGCACGATGCCGGAGTTGCCGGCCTGACCGAAGCGCAGGAAGAACGACACGAGCACGGCTTTGAGGGGCTTCTTCTGCAGCGACTCGAGCGTGCGGATGTCGTTGGTCTCGGTGGCGACCTTGTGCAGCTCGGCGCGCGAGAGCGCCTTACCGTCGACGACGTCGGTGCGCTCCTCGAAGACGGGGCTCTCCTTGAGGTTGAAGCGCACCCACAGGGCGAAGAGCATGATGACGGCGCTGCCGATGAAGGGGATGCGCCAGCCCCACGCGATGACGTCGCTCTCCATCATCACGGCGAGCAGGATCGCCCAGATGCCCGAGGCGAACAGCGTTCCGCAGTTGGTGCCGAGCGCGACGAGCGAGGCGACGATGCCGCGGCGGTTGTCGGGGGCGTACTCGGCGAGCATGACGCCCGCGCCCGAGATCTCGGCACCGGCGCCGAAGCCCTGCGCGAGGCGGAGGACCACCAGGAGGATCGGGGCGAGGATGCCGACCTGCTCGTAGGTGGGCAGCACGCCGATCAGGGTGGTCGCGGCGCCCATCAGCAGGATCGTGTAGAACAGCACCTGCTTGCGGCCGATCTTGTCGCCGATGCGGGCGAAGAAGAACGCGCCGACCGGGCGGGCCACGTAGCCCACGCCGTAGGTCGCCATCGCGAGCACGACCGCCATCGCGGCGTCGCCGCCGGCGAAGAAGATCTGGCTGAACACGAGGGCTGCGGCGAGCGAGTAGAGCTGGAAGTCCATGAACTCCAGCGCGGTGCCGAGCCAGCCCGAGACGGCGGCGCGGGCGAGGTCGCCGACGGACCGTTTGGCGACGGGCGGCGACGTCGAGGCGTCGACGCCGGGGGCGGATGAGCTGCTCATCGGATTACTCCTTCGTAGGTGATGCGTAGCGGGATCGCTGGGTGTCGGGGGATGTTCAGGGGCCCGCTCAGAGGGCGAGCAGGACTTTGGCGGATGCCGAGGAGTCCCGCGCCACGGCGAACGCGCTGACCGCGTCGGCGGCGGGGACGACGTGCGACACGACGGTGTCGAGCGCGTCGGTCGAGGCGAGCATCGCGATGGCGTCGTCGATCTCGCTCGAGAAGCGGAAGGCCCCGCGCAGCGTCAGCTCCTTCGCGAGCATCGGGGCGAGGTTCACCCCGAGCTCGGCGTCCGGAAGCATGCCCACCTGCACGACGGTGCCGGCGCGGCGAGCGGCGCGGACGGCCTGGGTGAGGGCCACACCGACGCCGGAGCACTCGAAGACGACGTCGAACGACTCGTTCTCGATCGTGTCGGTGCCCACGAGGAAGGTTTCGGCCGCGCCCAGGGCGCGAGCGCGTTCGAGGGGCTCGGGGCGCACGTCGCTCGCGGCGACCAGGTCGGCTCCCGCGTGCACGGCGGCTGCCGCGACGAGCAGGCCGATGGGGCCGGAGCCGATCACGAGCGCCCGCTTGCCCGAGAGGTCGCCCGCGAGGCTCACCGCGTGAATGGCGACGGCCAGGGGCTCGGCGAGGGCGGCGCGCTCGAGCGACAGCCCCTCGGGCAGCACGCGGATCATGTGCTCCTCGACCACGAGCAGCTCGGCGGCTCCGCCCTGTCGGTGCGGGAAGCCCGCGGCGCTGCCGAGGTAGTCGCCGCCCGCGCGCAGGTGCGGGCGCTCCTCGAGGCCCGGCACCGAGGGGCCGAAGCGCGCGGGGTGCACGGTGACGGGCGTGCCCGGCGCGAGGCGACCCGAGGGGTCGAGGTCGACCTCGGCCGACAGTTCGTGACCGGGGGTCAGGGGCTCGCGCACCGCGTACTCGCCGTTCTTGCCGTGGAAGTAGTAGTGCAGGTCCGACCCGCAGATGCCGACGTAGCGCACGCGCAGCCGCACCTCGCCGTCACCGGGTTCGGGGGTGGGACGGTCTTCCCAGCGGATGTCCTCCGCGGCGTGGATCGCGAGGAGCTTCATCGCGTCTCCTTCGAGTCTGTGCGCCCGGGTGGGCGCGGGTGGGTTCAGGGGGAGGTGGGGGCGAAGGTGCCGGATGCCGAGAGACTCTCGGCGATCGCGCTGTCGATGCCCCGCTCGACGATCGTGTCGAGAAGGTCGCCGACGCGGTCGACGAAGGCGGTGCGGTGTGCGAGGTCTTCGCCGAACAGCTGCAGCTCGACGATCGCGCGGGCGGCGAGGTCGCGGCCGCCGCGGGCGGCGACGGCGGTGAGGCGCTCCCGCGCCGGATCGGTCATCGCCGCAGCGTGAGGGCCGGGGTCGAAGCCCGCGGGCGGAGCGATGCACGCGAGGTACGCGGCCACGGTGAGGGCGATCAGGTGAGGGAACTCTCCCCGCTCGAACGCCTGGGCGACCGGGCCGGGGATACGCTGGCCGAGCTTGACCGATCCGTCGGAGCCGACCTGGCTCGTGCGGTGTCCGAGAGCGCTGTTGCCCCAGCGGGCGAACAGGTCGCGCTCGTACGCGGCGATGTCGACACCGCGCGGGGCGGTGACCGAGGGCTCGTACTCGCCCCGCAGGATCGCGGTGGCGGCGGCTTCGACGTCGGCCAGGCCGATGGCATCCGGGATCGTGGGAACCCCGCGCAGGGCGCCGAGGTAGGCGATCAGAGAGTGCGTGCCGTTGAGCAGGCGCACCTTGAGCAATTCGTACGCGCCCACCTCGTCGGTGAACACCGCGCCTCCGGCTTCCCACGCGGGGCGACCGCCCGCGAAGCGATCTTCGATCGCCCACATCGTGAACGGTTCGGCGGGCACGGGCACCTCGTCGCGGACGCCGAGGAGGGCGGCGACGCGATCGGTGAGCTCGGGGGTGGTGGAGGGGACGATGCGATCGACCATGCTCGAGGGGAAGGTCACCGCGCGGTCGAGGTAGGCCAGGGCGTCGGCCGACTCGGCATCCGGAAGCTCCTGCAGGAAGGCCCGCACGAGCTTCTCGGTGTGCGAGCCGTTCGACAGGAGGTTGTCGCAGCTCAGAATCGCGATCGGTTCACCGCCCGTCGCGGCCCGGCGCTGCAGTCCGCGGGCGAGCTGTCCGATGGTCGAGCGAGGCGCGGCTCCGCTCAGGTCGGCGGCGACGAGGGGGTCGGCGACGTCGAGGCGCTGGGTGGCGTTGGAGTAGCTGTAGCCGTTCTCGGTCACCGTGAGCGTCGCGATGCGAATGCGCGGGTCGGCGAGATCGGCCACCACGCGGTCCGGGTCGTCGGCGGCGACATACGAATCGGTGTGCACCCCGGGGATGTCGAGGGTCGTGCCGGCGGGCGAGATCGTCGCCACGGAGTACAGGTGATCCTGCGCGTGCAGGGCGTCGACGACCCGGCGCGAGCGCGAGGCGACGCCGACGATGCCCCAGCCGCCGCCCTCCGCGCGCATCGCGGCGGCGGTGTAGACGGCCTGATGGGCGCGGTGGAAACTGCCGAGTCCGAGGTGCACGATGCCGGCGCCGGAGGGCGCGGCCGTCGCGTCGCTGCGCTCGAGTCGGGCGCTCACGCGCGCGCTCCCGTCTGCGCGGCGGGGCTCGACCGGGGGAGATCGTCGATGATCGGCATGTAAGCAGTGTGCAGGGTTTGTACAAACTTGTCAAAGGTTTTCAGGTCGGCATGCACGATGATGGAACGAACGCAGAGAGACGGTGGGGATGGCGGCGAATCTGACCGAGGTGGCACGGCACGCGGGCGTGTCGATCGCCACGGCGTCGCGCGCCTTCGGCGAGCCCGACCGGCTCGCACCCGCCACTCTGGACCGCGTGCGCCGGGCCGCGGCCGAGCTGGGGTACGCGACGACTCAGGCTGCGGTCGGCACGCGCACGATCGCCGTCGTGGTCCCGGATGCCGCGAACCCGGTCTACGCGACCCTGCTCAAGGCAATACAGGGTCAGGCCTGGCACGGACGTCACCGCATCGTGCTGTTCGACGCCGACGAGGATCTGCGCCGTGAACGCGAGGCAATCGAGCTCGGGTGTCGCACGGACGGGTTGTTGCTGTGCTCGCCCCGCCTCCCCGAGCGAGAGGTGCTCGATCTCGTCGGCGAGACGCCGCACGTCATCGTGAACCGCGTCATCGACGGCGCCGTGTGCGTGGTGATGGACGCCGAGCGCGGCCCGACCCAGGCGGTCGAACACCTCTCGGCCCTGGGGCACGACCACATCGCCTATGCGTCGGGGCCGCACGGCTCATGGGCCGACGAGCAGCGCGCCGACGCCGTGGCGCGCGCGTGCGAGCGGTTCGGCATCCGCCTGACACGGTTGAGCAACCACGCGGCATCCATCCAGGGCGGACGAGCGGGAGCAGCGGCGGCCGTCGCCAGCGGTGCCACCGCGGTCATCGCCTACAACGACCTCGTCGCACTCGGTCTCGAGGCCGGTATGGCCGAGCTCGGTCGCGCGTGCCCCGACGACGTCAGCCTCGTGGGCATCGACGACATCGAGCTCGCCGGTGCCGTCACGCCGAGCCTCACCACCGTGCGCATGCCCATCACCCGCGCGGGGGCCCTGGCCGTCGATCTCCTGCTGCAGGCCATGGGGGGCACCGTCTCTCCAGAAGAGACCGTGCTGCCGTCGCAGTTGATCGTGCGCGGTTCGACGGCCCCTCCGCGCGCTCCTCGGTGACCCCCCTGCCCTCACCAGAACACACGGTCCGCACGAGATCACGCGGCAACCGGCGCCCATTCGCTGTGATCTCGAGCCGTTCGTGTGATCTCGGCGGCAGTCCCCGCCCGCACCCCGCAGATAAACGCTCACCGCACTGGCAAACGCTCGCGGAGGGCGTTTCCCAGTGCAGCGAGCGTTTATCCCGCCTGGGGCCCCGGGCCCGGCCCTCGCCCGGCCCGCCGCACCCCGGCCCTTCTCGACGGCGAGAGACAGCGACCCCGAGACGGCGCGGCGGTGGGAGAATGGGCATATGGCCGAGCAGCCCGCCCCCGAACGACCGTCCTCCTCTCACGACGAGCGACAGACGCTGACGGTCCGTCGCGCCCCGAAGTACGGCGTGTTCTTGGCGGCCGGAGCGTTCCTCGGCATCCTCGTCGCTCTGCTGCTCACCGTCCTCATCGACGGGTCCGACATCAGCCCCTACACGCAGGTCGTGTACTCGCAGATGCAGGTCTTCGGCTTCACCGCGCTGATCTTCGTGGTGCTCGGCGTCGCGGTCGGCGCGGTCGTCGCGCTGATCTTCGAGCGCACGGTCGGCGGGCGCACCCGCCAGGTCACCGTCGCGCACGAGCAGCACGGCGCCTGAGCCCCGGCCGCCCGAACCCGGCCGTCCGCCGGAGCCCTGACCCGGCGCCCCCACCCGCCCAAGCCCGGCCGTCCGCCAGCGCGCCCACCCGCCCGTCAGGCCAGTTCGGCGATGATCGGGTGGATCGCGGCGTCGAAGGCGGCGACGTCGCCGCGCAAGCCGTCGGTCACCGCGACGGTGAGCGAGCCGATCCACCACACGCCCCGCTGCGCCAACGGGAGCACCTGCACGTTCAGCTCGAACGAGTGCGCGCGCCGGCCGACCGTCCGCTCGTGCGCGGCGATCGCGCTCGCGTAGGCGCGGTACGACACCCCGGGCCGGGCAGCGGCCTCGCGGGAATACCGGTCGTGGGCGAGCCGGGCGAAGTCGACGGCGTCGTCGGCGTGCGCCCGGATCGCCGCGCGCAGCGTCTCCGAGCCCTCGACCGGAAGGGTCACCAGCGTCTCGAACCCGTCGATCAGCTCGAGCGGCACGGGGGAGGGGTGCGCCTGCGGCTCCACCGTCATCGCCCAGTATTCGCGCCACTCGCGTTCGAGCTGCGCTTGCGTGGCATCCGTCCGCTCATCCACCCAGGGCGGGGGGACGCGTCGCAGCGCGGGAAGTTCTTCGGGAGAACGGATGCCGAGAACCTGGCGCAGATAGAGCGCGACGAGTACCGATTGCGCCGCGTCCTCGCGGATCACCCACTCCGGCCGACCGCCCGTCATGGCGTCATTGTAAGGAGCGGGAGGAGTCCGAGGGATGGGCCTTGCGCCGGGACCGCGGTGCCCGCGCGTGTCCGCCCCGGGTAGTCTGTTGCGGTGGCTTCCGCTCCCCACGAAAACCCGTACTCCGCCGCAGGCGTCGATACCGCCGCCGGAGATCTCGCCGTCGAACTGATGAAGTCGGCCGTGCGTCGCACGCACGGGCCCGAGGTGCTCGGTGGGGTCGGCGGTTTCGCCGGTCTCTTCGACGCCTCCGCGCTGCGCGACTACACGCGCCCCCTGCTCGCGACCAGCACCGACGGCGTCGGCACGAAGGTCGCGATCGCGCAGGCGATCGACAAGCACGACACGATCGGCGAAGACCTCGTCGGCATGGTCGTCGACGACATCGTCGTGGTCGGCGCCCGTCCGCTGTTCATGACCGACTACATCGCGTGCGGCAAGGTCGTCCCGCAGCGCATCGCCGACATCGTCGCGGGCATCGCCCGCGGCTGTGCGATGACCGGCACGGCGCTCGTCGGCGGCGAGACCGCCGAGCACCCGGGCCTGCTCGGCATCGACGACTACGACGTCGCGGGCGCGGCGACCGGCGTCGTCGAGGCCGACCGCATGCTCGGCGCCGATCGCGTCCGAGCGGGCGACGTCGTGCTGGCCCTCGCCTCGAGCGGCCTGCACTCCAACGGCTACTCGCTCGTGCGCCACATCATCACCGGTGCGGGCATCGCCTACGGCGCGGCCTCGGCCGAGCTCGGCGGCACCTGGGGCGAGGCGCTCCTCGAGCCCACGCGCCTGTACACCTCGCCGCTGCTGCGCCTGCTCGACGACGGGGCGGTGGGTGCCGGCATCCATTCGCTCAGTCATGTCACCGGGGGCGGGATCGCCGCCAACCTCGCGCGCGTGCTCCCGCAGGACAGCTGGGTCGATGTCGACCGCTCGACCTGGAGCCCCTCGCCGGTGTTCCGGGTGCTCGCGGAGATGGGCGGGCTCGAGCTCACCGCGACCGAAGGGACGTGGAACCTCGGCATCGGCTTCCTCGCCGTCGTCGCCCCCGAGGTGGCGGATGCCGCGACCGCGGCGCTGCAGGCAGACGGAATCGCCACGTGGCAGGTCGGCGTCGTCCGCGACGGCGCGCGCCCGGACGGCGAGTACGAACAGGGCGCGAAGGGCGTCGACGGGGGCGCGGTGCGCCTGGTCGGAACCTACGCGGATGCCGGTGCGCCGGCGAACGGAGCGATCTAACACCCCATGTGCGGCATCGTCGGCATGGCCGGGCAGGGCCCGGTCAACCAGGAGATCTACGACGCGCTCCTGCTCCTCCAGCACCGGGGACAGGACTCCACGGGCATGGCCACGGCCGAGTCCAGCGGCGTGTTCCACATCCACAAGGCGCGCGGCCAGGTGCGCGAGGCCTTCCGCACCCGCGACATGCGCGCCCTGCTCGGCGACATCGGTCTCGGTCACGTGCGGTACGCCACCAAGGGCACCGCGTCGAACGAAGAAGAGGCGCAGCCCTTCTACGTCAACGCGCCGTACGGCATCGTGCTCGTGCACAACGGCAACCTCACGAATACGCGCGAGCTGACCACCGAGCTCTTCCACAAGGACCGCCGTCACCTCAACACCAGCAGCGACACCGAGCTGCTCGTGAACATCCTCGGCTCCGAGCTGCAGTCCGAGATCACCGGTCCCGACCTCGACCCGGCCCAGGTGTTTCGCGCCGTTTCACGCGTGCACGAGCGCGTCGAGGGCTCGTACGCCTCGATCGCCCTCATCGCGGGGTACGGGTTGCTCGCGTTCCGCGACCCGTTCGGCATCCGGCCCCTCATCCTCGGCAAGCGTGCCGCGGCCCACGTGCCGGGCGGAGAGCCACGCGACGAGTACATCGTGGCGTCGGAGTCGCTGGTGCTCGAGAACGCCGGCTTCGAGGTCGTGCGCGACGTGCTCCCCGGCGAGGCGGTATTCATCACGCTCGACGGCACGCTGCACGCGCAGCAGTGCGCCGAGAATCCCACGCTCGCGCCGTGCTCGTTCGAGTACGTCTACCTCGCCCGCCCCGACTCGGTCATGAACGGCGTCTCGGTCTACGAGACGCGCCTGCGCATGGGCGAGCGCCTGGCCGACACGGTCGCGAAGTACACCCCCGCGGGGGCGATCGACGTGGTCATGCCGATCCCCGACTCCGCGCGTCCGGCGGCGATGCAGGTGGCCCGCAAGCTCGGCATCGAGTACCGCGAGGGCTTCTACAAGAACCGCTACGTCGGCCGCACCTTCATCATGCCGGGGCAGGCGGTGCGCAAGAAGAGCGTGCGCCAGAAGCTCAACGCGATGTCGACGGAGTTCCAGGGCAAGAACGTGCTGCTGGTCGACGACTCGATCGTGCGCGGCACCACCAGTCGCGAGATCATCCAGATGGCTCGGGATGCCGGGGCCAAGAGCGTGACGTTCGCGTCGGCCGCCCCGCCGGTGCGGTATCCCCACGTGTACGGCATCAACATGCCCTCGCGTCATGAGCTCGTGGCCCACGGCCGGACGATCCCCGAGATCGCCGAAGAGCTTGGCTGCGACTACCTCGTGTACCAGGAGGTCGACGACCTGAAGGCTGCGATCATGGAGGGCACCGACCTGGTCGACCTCGACATGAGCTGCTTCGACGGGCGGTACGTCACGGGCACCGTGTCGGAGGAGTACCTCGCCTGGGTCGAGGGCAGTCAGGAGTCTTGACCCGCCGTCGCGCGGGAACCATCGCCCTCGCCGCGACGGCGATCGTGCTGCTCGCGCTGACGCTGCGGATCGCCGTCGCCTCGCTCTCGCCCCTGCTGACGCGCATCGGCGAGGAGTTCCCCCTCCCCGCCGCGGTCGTGGGACTGATCGGCATGACGCCCCCGGTCGCCTTCGCCCTGGCCGGCATGGTGACCCCGGCGATCGAACGACGTCTGGGGCTCGAGCGCTCGGTGCTGATCGCGGCGGCCACGGCGGCGCTCATGCTGGTGCTGCGTGCGGTCGCCGTCGATGCGTGGTCGCTGCTCGGCGCGACGGCGGGGGTGTTCGCCGCGGTGGGGGTGGCGAACGTGCTGATCCCGACCGTGGTCAAGAAGTACTTCCCCGAGCGCATCGGCGTCATGACGACCGTCTACAGCACGGCGATGGCGGTGGCGACCTTCACGCCTCCGCTCGTGGCGGTGCCCCTCGCCGACGCCGTGGGATGGCGCGGTTCGTTCGTGACCTGGGCCGTGGTGGCGCTGGTCGCGGTCGCCCCGTGGGTCGCTCTGAACCTGCGTGCGCGGGCGTCGCGTCGTGACGCGGTCGACGAGCCGCGCGCGGCCGTGCTGTCGCGGATCGTGCGGGTGCCGCAGACCTGGGCCCTGGTCATCACGTTCGGCGTCAACTCCTCGGTCGCGTACGCGATGTTCGCATGGATGCCGCCCCTGCTCATCGACGTCGCGGGAGTGGATGCCGCGGAAGCGGGCGGACTGCTCGCCCTCTTCTCGTTCATGGGGCTACCGGTGTCGCTTCTCGTGCCGCTGCTCGTGGCGCGCCTGGGTCGCACGACGCCGTTCTACGTGGTCGCCGTCGCGGGCGGACTGACGGGCGTCATCGGCCTGCTGGTGGCACCCTCGGCGGCGACGGTGCTGTGGGTGGTGCTCATCGGCATCCCGCCGCTGATGTTCCCGCTCGCGCTGACGCTGTTCGGCCTGCGCACCCGCTCGCACGACACGACCGTCGCCCTCAGCGGCTTCGTGCAGAGCGTCGGATACGGCTTCGCGGCGCTGATGCCCCTCGCCATCGGCGTGACCCACGAGCTCACCGGTGGGTGGACTGCGGGACTCGTGCTGATCGGGGTCGCGTTGCTGCTCGTCGTCCCCGCGGCGATCATCATGGTGCGCCGCGAGAGCGTGGAGGAAGCGTGGGAGCGGCGCACGGGGCTGACCTGGTAGCTGACGAACAGTCCTGTCGATACGGGTGAACCTGCGGGTGAGGTTGCATTCGGGTCACCGTCGGGGTCGTCCGGCGTGCGCGCAGAGAGGGCGCGTCGGTGGTGACCGCTCTATCGCTTCCGGCCCATTCGCGGGTGATTCGAGGTGCGTCGCGCTGCGTCATCCTGAGCGGTGACCCCGCCCATGATGGGCCCGACGAAAGAACTGCCGATGCCCGCCGACACCCCTCTCTCCCGACGTACGCTGCTGCAGGCCTCGGCCTGGTCGGTGCCGGCGATCGTCGCCGCCACGGCCGTCCCCGCCTACGCCGCCTCGGGCGGACAGATCGCCTTCGCCGCGGTGCCCGAAGAGAGCACGAGCTGCCGGGCCACGACCGAAGACCTCACCGCCCAGCTGACGGGCTCGAGCGTGGCGGGCGAGCTGGTGCAGTTCACGCTGTCGTCCGGGTGGACGTGGGCCCGCGGGAGCGGTTCGTACGTGTCCGACGGCGCGGGAGTCGTCACGGTCCCCGCGGGCGACATCGTCGCCGGCGTCGGCGACGGGAGCGTGCAGGCGACCTGGAGTTCGGCGACCGCGTCCGCGGTGCTCCCGTTGACGCTGACCGGGCCCCTGACCTCCACCGCCGCCGATGTCGCAGCGGGTATCCCCACCGCGGACAACACCGAGATGATCCGCGTCGCGACCAACCAGGACGGCGCGGTCGTCGTCTCGGCGTCGACGGCCATCTGGAGCCGCGCCACGAGCACCGCGGCGTGGACCTCCGTGGGCACGGGGGCGGCGATCGGCATCGATCGGGCGGCCTACCTGCGCACGACCGCGCGACAAGGGGCGTGGTGGATCCGCGGCGGAGAGCTGATGTTCGGCAGCGCGCCCGACACCCTCGGCGGGCAGAGCAACGACGGATTCACCCGTGTCTTCGCGATGGCCTCCATCGGCGTCGCCGTGCGCTCGAACGGCGACGTGTGGAAGTACGACGACGCGAACGGGTTCGTCTTCCTCGGTGCGGGAGGGGCGACCGGCCCGAGCCAGCTCGCGGTCTTGGTGTCGCCGACGCCGTCCGCGCTGTGGCTGAAGTCCGGCGTCATCTACGCCGACTCCGCTCCCGCCTCGCTCCCCGCGGGAGAGAACTCCGGCTTTCTTCGTCTGTACTCCAGCGGCGGTGGCGCCGTCGCCGTCGGCGCGACGGGAGCCCTGTGGACCTGGACCGAGGCCGCGGGGTGGGAAGCCGTCGACACCGGCGCCTCGACCGCCGCGGGACAGGGGACCTATCTTCGCGACAAGGCGCCGGACGAGACGGACTGGTACAACGACGCCCCGATGTGGATCTCGAACGGCGAACTCAGGTACGCGGACGGCCCGGCGAGCATCTCGGACAACGAGGACTTCGTGCGGCTCGCAGGAACGTCGAACGGCGAGTTCGTCCTCGCGGCCAAGGGCAACCGCATGCTGTGGATGTGGGACTACGCCACGACCTGGGAGCAGCTGACGACGGACGCCGCCCCCGGCGCGGGCCAGTTCGCGGTCGACGGGTCGTCGAAGACGCCGTACTGGATCACCCCGCGCAGCAGCTGCTGACACGAGCGAAGGGCGGCGACGTAACCGTCGCCGCCCTTCGGCGTATCTGGCGTGCGGGTACGACACTCAGCGGGTACGACGATCACACGACCGTGCACCGACGTGCGAGCGGTACGAGAACGAGCGGGAAGGCGTCAGGCCTTCTCGTTGTCGTACTCGTCGCTGTACTGGTCGGCCCACTTGTCGACGTACGCGTCTTCACCCGGAGCGGGTGCACCCAACTCGCGCTCGAGAGCCGAGTAGTTCACCGAGTAGGTGTCGTACTTCAGCTCACGGGCGATCTTGGTGTTCTTCGCCTTCTGACGGCCACGCCCCATGCGAGACCCCCTCACGATCGACGTCGAGGGCCGGCTGTGGGCCCTGCGTATTGCGGTTCCGGACCGAGCCGGTAAGAGTAACACCCAGGATATCACGGCGCATTCCGGCCGAGCCGTCGAGCGCCGGCGGCCGGGTCCACCGCCGTCGTCGAGAGGAGCCGCCATGACCGACCAGCCCCGTGCGCACGCCGGAAACGGCACCGTGATCGCGGGTGTCGTGCCCGGGCAGTCCGTCCGCGTCGTGCGCGAGGCCGCCCACTACGCGGCGCTCGCCCACGCCGAGCTGGTCGTCGCCTATGTCGACACGACGCGCTTCGTGGCCTTCGAAGACCCCGACGGGTACGTGCACTCGTCCACCGTCGACGTCGCCGGGGTCGCGGCCAAGGCCGCGCTCGACGAGGTGCGCCGCATGGCCACCGAGGCGCTGGCGGGCAGCGGTGTCTCGTGGAGCGTGCGCCAGGTCATCGGCGATCCGGCCCTGGCGCTCATCCAGCTCGCCGACGAGGTCGAGGCATCGGTCATCGTGGTCGGCACCCGCAAGCGCGGCCTCGGCGAATCGCTGCGCGAGTTCCTCACCGGCTCGGTGGCTGCGCGGCTGAGTCACCGCCAGCGCCGACCGGTTCTCGTGGTGCCGCAGGGCGAACCGGTCGGCGCGGAGGATCAGCTGCCGTGGGAGTGACGGCCTAGCCGCGCATCGCCCGCGCGACCGCGTCGGACGCCTGCGCCAGCGCCGACTCGATCTCATCGACTCCGGATGCCGCGAGCTCCCCGCCGCGCGCCACGTGCGCCCGCAGTTCCGAGCGCACGCGCCCGCGGAACTCGTTGATCGCGGCATCGGCGCGAGAGAGCTGTTCGCGGCTGCGCGATCGCGCGTCGTCGACCGGGGTCGACTGCGACTGCGCATGCTCCCGCTCTTCGCGCGAGGCGGCGGCGAGGTCGGCGCGAAGGCTCCGCATGGCGTCGCGGACGCTGCCGCGCACCTCGTCGGCGATCAGGCGGACGCTGTCGGCGAGACCGGCCTGGATGCCCTCCAGGTCGCCCGAACGCGTCGCGACCTCGGTGCGACCGGCATCCGTGATCTCGTAGACGGTCTTCCGGCCGTCGACGGTCTTGGTGACCAGGCCCTCTTCCTCGAGCTTGGACAGGCGCGGGTAGATGGTGCCGGCGGAGGGGGAGTACGTCCCACCCGTACGCTCCGAGAGAGCCTGCATGAGGTCGTAGCCGTGGCGGGGAGCCTCGTCGAGCAGACTGAGGATGTACAGGCGCAGGTCGCCGTGCGAGAAGACGGGGCTCATCACCACTCCTCCTCTCCGGCGAGTTCCTCGGGACGCAGGCCCGAGATTCCGCGGCGGAGCACCGTGATCTCGCCCGAGACCGTGTTGGCGCGGACGTCGACGAACGAGCCCGCGAGGGCGCCGGTCGAACCGGTGTAGTTGGTCGGACCCTTGCCCGAGCGCACTTGACCGTCGATCTGGACGCGACCGCTGACCGAGCGCGACACGTAGTTGGCGGCCAGGGAGCGGTCGAGGCGGATCGTGGCGGTGCCGCTGACGGAGTTGAGCGAGATCGCGTGCGTCGGTCCCGTCGAATCGACGAGCATCGCACCCGAGACGGTGTCGATCGAGGCCTTGGTGATGCGGCCGGTGGCGGCGACGTCGCCCGAGACGCTGTTGGCGCTCAGGGCGCCGTCGAGCTCGCGCACCTGCACGTCGCCCGAGACGGCGTTGAGGTCGACGTCTCCCGCGAGTCCGTCGACGATGATGTCGCCCGAAACGGTGTTCAGGCGCACGTCGGTGCGCAGGCCCGAGACCAGAGCGCTCGCGCTCACGACGCCGAGGGTCAGGGCGACCGTGCGGGGGACCGCGACACTGACCTCGGCCTTCGGGCCGCCCGCGCCGAAGTTGCGGAACACCTCGAGGAAGTTGTCCCACCGCAGCTGCGGGTGATCGATCTCGAGGCGGCCGTCGACCATCTCGATGCGCAGGTCTTTGACGGTGACCCCGTGCACCTCGACGCGGGCGTCGGGTTCGTCGTGCGCGATGACGTCGACCTGGCCACCGACCAGGCCGATCTTCAGCTCGCGCACCGAATCGATGTCGATGACGCGCGTCTCGCCGGGGTGGACGATCCATTTCTCCATGGCGGTTTCTCCTCACTCGCGATATATCGCGTTAGGGCGAGTATCGCGATATATCTCGAGTTCGTCAACCCCTCGCGTGGAGGACCCGATTCGGCCGGCAGCGCGTTGTCAACCCCGATCGCCGCGGATCGAGCTCGCCCGTAGCGTCAGGATCCCCGACGGAAGGAGACGGTCATGCCGCAAGGGCGAGGATCCAACAGCCTGAAGGACCCCGGTCTGTACGAGGAGCTGCGCAAGCAGGGGGACTCGAAAGAGAAGGCCGCGCGCATCTCGAACGCCGCGGCTGCTCAGGGGCGCGACAAGGTCGGCGAGAAGGGCGGTCACGCCGAGAACTACGAGGACCGCACCGTCGCCGAACTGAAGAAGCGCGCCAAGGACCTCGGTCTGACGGGGTACTCGGGCAAGAAGAAGGCGGAGCTCATCGACATGCTCCGCAACCACTGACGCGATGGCGCGACTCGTCCGCGTACGCCCCTACGAAGACCCCGGCTACCGCCGAGTGCGTTCCGGATCGGGCTTCCGCTTCGTCGACCACACCGGGGCGTCCGTCCCGGAGCGCGAGGCCGAACGCGCGCGGGGTCTGGTCATCCCGCCCGCGTGGCGTGAGGTGTGGATCGCGCGCGAACCCAACGCGCACATCCAGGCCGTCGGCACCGATGAGGCCGGGCGGCGGCAGTACACCTACCACGCCGACTGGTCCAAGCGGCAGGACAAGGGCAAGTTCGCCCGCGCGCTGCAGCTCGCCGAGGCCCTGCCCCGGGCGCGCGCCCGCGTGACCCAGTCGCTCCGCCGTGCCGAGGCGGACCGCGAGCGGGTGCTGGCGGTGTCGTTCCGCTTCCTCGACCTGGTCGCCCCGCGCGTCGGCAACGCCCGGTACTTCGTGACGAACGGCAGCCGCGGCTTGACGACCCTGCAGAGGCGGGATGCCACGGTCGACGGCGACCTGATCCGCCTGTCGTTCCCCGCGAAGAGCGGCAAACGCGCGGAGCTCTCGCTGCGCGATGCGGAGCTGGCATCCATCGTCGAAGAACTCGCCCTCGGGCGCTCGCGCGCCGCGCTGCTGAGCTTCAAGCGCGGGCGCCGACGCGTGCCGCTCACTCCCGGCGACGTGAACGGCTACGTGCGCTCGCTCACGGGCGGGCCGTTCAGCGCGAAGGACTTCCGGACGCTGCGCGGCACGATCCTCGCGGCCGAGTCGCTCGCGAAGGCGGGGACGACGGGCGGCAAGAACGAACGCAAGAAGGCCGAGGTCGCGGCGGTCCGTGCCACTGCAGAGGCCCTGGGCAACACCCCGGCCGTCGCGAAGGCGAGCTATATCGACCCGCGCGTGTTCTCGCTGTACCGCAAGGGTCGGACGATGGAGCTCGGCGGGTCGAAGGACGCCGCGATCAGGCGGTTGATCCTGGGGGAGTGACCGGCTCGACGACGTCGGGCAGCTGCGGTACGGGCACGATCACGACGTCCTGCACCTTCCAGTCCAGGGCGACACAGCCTTCGCGCGCGCGTTCGATGTCGTCGAGCGACATCTTCTTCTTGCGTGGGACGACGAAGGCCTCGATGTGGAAGACGTGGCCCTGGTCGCGCACGCGCGTCCCCGCCGCCGACACCCAGGGGAGCTCGGCGAGGTACCGGTCCACGCGCTCCGCCAGCGGGTGCGGGCCCTTGTCGTCGAAGGTCGTCGCGCGCGCGTCCATGAGGTCGACGACCGCGGCGCGCAGATTGCCGACGCCGTCGTGGACGATGCTGACCGAGATGAAGATCGCGGCCGCGGCGTCCATCCACCACAGGCCGATGCCGATGCCGAGCACGCCCACGATGGTTCCCGCCGAGGTCATCCAGTCGGCCTCACCAGGAAGCCGACCGTGATCCACTCCAGGCGCACGGCTCGGCGGAGGACCTCGGCCTGCCGGTCGGGCAGCCGCGTCTGACCGAAGTGGACGCCTTCCCCGCTCACGGTGCGATCCCCCGGGTCTCGGCCTCGTCGACGAGGAAGGTCTCCAACCTCGACACGAAGGCGTTCTCGCCGAGCGGCACGAGCATCACGATTTTCACGCTCGACCCGTCGTCGAGCGGCGCTTCGGCGTAGGGACGGGTGATGCCCGCTTTGTTCGTCCACGGGGTCTGTTCGGTGATCCCCCCGGCGACGACATCGAGGTCGCCCTCCTCGAGGCCGCGCACGAGCGACTCCTCCGAGCCCACCGTCCACTCGACCTCCGCACCGAGCGAGCGGGCGAACTCCGTGAGGACCTCGACCTCGATTCCGGCCGGTCGGTCCGCACCCGCGCGCACCCACTCGCCGTTGGGCGAGACCCCCGCCCGCAGCACCCCTCCCTCGACGGCGTCGAGTGTCCCCTTGGGGTCGGAGGGAATCCGGATGCCGCAGCCCGAGAGCATCAGCACGGTGACGGCCGCAGCGGTCACGGCACGCAGTGTTCGTCGCATCGCGGTTCGTCGCATCGCGCTCCCTTCGCCGCCCGCATCCTGCTCGCGGGCGACCCGTGCTGTCTCGGGGGTTGCAGACGGCGGCCGGACGACTCCCGGCCGATGGCCGCCGTGGGCGTATGGTGGCGCGGTGAGCATATGGCGGGATGTCGTCCTGGTCGCCGTGGGCGGCGCGATCGGCACCGCGGTGCGCGCGGGACTCACCCTCGCATTCGGCGAAGACCTCGGCCCCGCCCTCGTGCCGATCATCAACGTCGTCGGGGCGTTCGCGATCGGCATTCTCTACGGCTGGAGGGCCCGGATGCCGGAATCCTCGCGCGCGCAGCGGGTGCAGCTGTTCATCGGCACCGGCATCCTCGGCGGGTTCACCACCTACAGCTCGCTCGCCGTCGAGTCGGCCGATCTCGCCCTGCTGTGGTGGGGTGTGGCGACGGTGATCGTGGGCACGGCGGCGGCCTGGGGTGGGGTTCTCCTCGGGCGTGGCCGGGTGAGCCGATGATGCCGCTCGTCTTCCTCGCCGTGGCGCTCGCCGGGGGCGTCGGGGCGGCCCTGCGGTACCTGCTCGATGTCGCCGTGCGTCAGCGGACGGGGGAGCGATTCCCCTGGGGCATTCTCGTCGTGAACCTGACCGGGGCGCTGGTGCTCGGCATCCTGAGCCCTCTCCCCGCCGACGAAGCGTGGCGATGGATCCTGGGGACGGGGCTGCTGGGGGGCTACACGACCTTCAGCGCCGTGGCCGTGACCACCGCCCTCCTCGCCGGAGAGGGGCGCACGCGCACCGCCGTGACGTACGCGGTGGCGTCGTTCGTCGGGTCGGTGATCGCGGCGGCTCTGGGGCTGACGATCGGCTCGGCTCTCTGAGCGCGCGGCGAGCCGGGCATCGGACCGGGCGTCGGAGGGGCATGGGATACTGAGCTTCGATACATTCCTGTATCGGACTTACCCGGAGGGTCTCCCCGTGTCGTATCTGGCCGTCCTGAGCCTGAAGAACCGCGCCCTCATCGCCCTCGTCACGATCGTCGCGGCGATCTTCGGCGGGCTCGCGTTGACCAGCCTCAAGCAGGAGCTCATCCCCTCGATCGAGTTCCCGCAGCTCGCCGTCGTCACGACCTACCCGGGCGCCTCGCCCGAGGTCGTCGAGACCGACGTGTCGACGCCGATCGAGAACGCCATCCGCGGCGTGGAGGGGCTCGAATCCACCACCGCGACGAGCACGACGAACTCGTCGATCGTGTCGGCGAAGTTCACCTACGGCACCGACCTCGCGGGGGCCCAGCAGAAGATCCTGGCCGCGATCGCGCGCATCAAAGACCAGCTGCCCGACTCGGCCGACACCACCGTGGCCTCGGCGAGCATCGACGACTTCCCCGTCATCCAGCTCGCTGTGACGGGATTCACCGACGCGCAGGCGACGCAGTCGATCCTTCAGAACAGCGTCGTGCCCGACCTCGAAGACGTCGCGGGCGTCAACGGCGCCCAGATCGTCGGCGGGACCGCCCAGCGCGTGACCATCACCCCCGACACGACGAAGCTCGCCGAGCGCGGCTTCAGTCAGCAGGCGATCACCGACGCCCTCGACGCGAACGGGGTGCTCTTCCCCGGCGGCTCGCTGACCGAGGGCGATCAGACACTCACCGTGCAGACGGGATCGAAGTTGACCAGCGTCGACGAGATCTCCGCGCTCCCGCTCGTTCCCACCGACGCCGCGCAGTTCCAGGCGGGCCAGACGAAGATCAGCGACGTCGCGACGGTCGCGCTCGAGCCCGACCCCGTGACAACCCTGTCGCGGGTCGACGGGCAGCCGGCCCTGACGATCGCCGTCACCAAGCTCCCCGCCGCCAACACCGTCGACGTCTCGCGGGGAGTGCTGGCGGCGCTTCCCGGCCTCGAATCCGAGCTCGGCCAGGGCGCGATGTTCACGGTCGTGTTCGACCAGGCGCCGTTCGTCGAGCAGTCGATCGAGGCTCTCGCCCAGGAGGGGCTCCTCGGTCTCGTCTTCGCCGTCATCGTGATCCTGGTCTTCCTCTTGTCGGTGCGCTCGACGCTCGTGACGGCGATCTCGATTCCGACGAGCGTGCTCATCACCTTCGTGGGGCTCCAGGCGTTCGGCTACTCGCTGAACATCTTGACCCTCGGTGCCCTCACCATCGCGATCGGCCGCGTCGTCGACGACTCGATCGTTGTGATCGAGAACATCAAGCGGCACTACGTCGGCGACGCCGACAAGATCCCGACGATCGTGCGAGCGGTGCGCGAGGTCGCGGCGGCCATCACGGCGTCCACGATCACCTCCGTCGCGGTCTTCCTCCCGATCGCCTTCGTGGGGGATGTGACCGGCGAACTGTTCCGGCCCTTCGCGCTGACCGTGACGATCGCGATGGCGGCGTCGCTGCTCGTTTCGCTCACCATCGTGCCCGTGCTCGCGTCGTGGTTCCTGCGGCCCGGAACGGTGATCCGTGATGCCGAGGGCAACCCGGTCGACCCCGAATCGCCGACCGCGCCGCCCTCGCGCCTGCAGAAGGCCTACGTCCCGGTGCTGCGCTGGACGCTGAAGCACTCGTGGGTCACCCTCACTCTCGCCGTTCTCGTGCTCGGCGGAACGCTCGCGTCGGTCCCCCTGCTCAAGACCGACTTCCTCGGCGACTCCGGCCAGAACACCTTCACCGTGACGCAGAGGATCGGCTCCGCCCCGAGCCTGGATGCCGAGGACGCGGCGGCCCAGAAGGTCGAGGCGGTTCTGCTCGACACCGCCGGCGTCCAGACCGTGCAGACCTCGATCGGCTCGAGCGGCTCCGCTCTGCGCGATGCGTTCTCGGGCGGAGGCTCGGGCATCACGTACTCGATCACCTCGGAGTCGGGCGTCGACCAGGTCGAGCTCCGCGACCGCGTTCGTACCGAGCTCGAGGCGCTGCCCGACGCGGGCGACATCCAGGTCGCGGCCTCCGGGGGCGGACTCGGCTCGGCCGGCATCACCGTCGACGTCACCGCGGCCGACGGTCAGTCGCTGCAGCAGGCGAGCGACGCGGTGGTGGCGAGCCTGCAGGGGCGAGACGGCATCGGCCAGGTCACCAGCAGCCTCTCGGCATCCCTTCCCTTCATCTCGGTGCGCGTCGACCGCGACGCCGCGTCGGAGCGCGGGCTCTCGGAGCGCGCGGTGGGCGCCCTCGTCTCGGCAGCTCAGCAGCCGCGGCAGGCCGGCACCGTCGAGATCGACGGGCGCGGGGTCACCGTCTACGTCGCCACCGCTGATTCGCCGAAGACGATCGACGATCTGCGGGCGCTCGAGATCCCCAGTGCGCGCGGCACCGTGCGTCTCGACGAGATCGCCACGGTGGAGCAGAGCCAGACCCCGCCCTCCATCTCGACCGCGCGCGGTCTGCAGACGGCCACCATCACCGTGACCCCCACGACCGACGACCTCGGCAGCTCCTCGTCGACGGTGAACGCGGCGCTCGCCGACACCGCCCTGCCGCAGGGCGCCACCGCCGAGGTGGGCGGTTCGGTCACCGACCAGGCGGATGCCTTCGGTCAGCTCGGCCTCGCCCTGCTCGCGGCGATCCTCATCGTCTACGTCGTGATGGTGGCGACCTTCAAGTCGCTGCGACAGCCGCTCGAGCTGCTCGTGTCGGTGCCCTTCGCGGCGACCGGAGCCATCCTCATGCTGCTCGTCACCGGGGTGCCGCTCGGGGTCGCGGGCATGATCGGCGCGCTGATGCTCGTCGGCATCGTCGTGACCAACGCGATCGTGCTCATCGACCTCGTGAACCAGTACCGCGCCCGCGGCCTGAGCGTTCTCGAGGCCACGGTCATCGGCGGTGCGCGACGCCTGCGCCCGATCCTCATGACGGCCCTCGCGGCGATCTTCGCCCTGGTGCCGATGGCGCTCGGGATCACCGGACACGGCGGCTTCATCTCGCAGCCGCTCGCGGTCGTCGTGATCGGCGGACTCGTGTCGTCGACCGTGCTGACGCTGCTCGTGCTGCCGACGCTCTACAACCTCATCGAAGGAGCGAGCGAGCGGCGCCGCGAGCGGCGGGCGGCGCGAGAGGCAGAGCCCGTCGCGCCGACGGCCGACGACGGGCACCCGCTGAGCCGCCGCGAGCTGCGCGAGAAGCACTGACCCCCGGTCGTCGGGATGCCGTCTGTCGGCGTCCCGACGGCGGTGCGGTCAGCGTCGAGACACGCCGACGGTCGCGGGTCGGCGTACAGGCGGTGACGCTGTCGGTGACGCTCGCGGTCCCCGCGGGGTCGAGAACCGCGCCGTGCAGGCGCGCCACAGTCGCGGTGCGAGGGGAGTGGAGGGTCAGCGTCGCGCGCGAGGGACGCCGGACGCCGGTGGGGCGCGAGAGTCGGACGGCGATCGTCGCCCGCGCCGGCGAGCGGCGGGCGCGTCGGGCCGGCGTGTGCTGTCGCGAGGCGAGCGTGGGCGCGACGTCGGACGCGACGGTCTGCTCGGATGCGGCGCCCGTCGCCGCGGAGGCGAGGATGCGCGTGAACATGCCCGACCACGCGAACATCGCCGCGCACGAGATGGTCTCGAACAGGGCGAGGTTGATCGTGGCCGACACGAAGAGCGTGATCGAGATGATCAGCCACACGGTCGCGACGCCGGTGCCGATGGCCATGAGCTTGCCGAGACGGTGGAACAGGAACGGCGCGCTCACCAGCAGAGCGAGGAAACCCAGCACCATCGATCCTGCGACCTTGTCGTGAAGGTCTTTGTCGGTGTTGAGGGGAATGCAGCCCACGAGCGCGAGATTGACGCCGACGACATTCAGGCAGATGAATGCGGCGGTCGCTGCGCCGCGGCGCACGGGGCCGCGACCGAGGCGCACGACATCACGACGCACGCAGAAGGCGAAGACCACGACGATCATTCCGCTCACCTTGAGCGTCGTATTGAAGAATGCGCTCGACAGGTCGCCGAAGATCCCCAGCTGGCTGAAATGCAGCTGCCACCACAGCGGGTCGCTCGTCGTGGCGATCGAGAGCAGCAGCCCGCCGACGAGCACGGCGAGGGCTGCGGCGCCGACGTGCAGCGACGGCAGCGTGCGCAGGCGTCGCGTCAAACCGCTGAGCAGCGGCACCGAGAAGGAAACAGGGTCGGCGAAGCGGAGCGAGGTGCTCATGATGGGGGATCTTTCCTCTGGACGGAACGGCGATCCCCCCTCATCGCGAGATCCCCGGCCCCCGTCGGCTCGTTCGGGTACAAACCGCGGGAAACCTTGTTCCTTTGCCTCCCCCGGCTACGACGGAATCCGTCAGGCCTCATGGTATCGTTCGCGCCGCTTTCCTGGGAAAGGGCTTGCCTGGGAAATTCCCAGGTCATATGCGCATTTGCTTGTCCCCCATTTGGGGGACAAGAAGGGGGGTTCAGGCGAAGGTGATGCCCCAATTCCTCGTCATTCGCGCACCCGGCTCGACCGTTTCCAGATCGATTCCGGTGGCGAAAGCGTTGGCCGGTGCGGTCATCGGCTCGATGGCGACGGCCAGGGGGTGTCCCGGATAGCGATCTGTCGTGAACACCTGCGCCCAGCGGAACCCCTCGTCCTGCCACAGCGTCAGACGCCGGCCGTCGGGGGACGTGAGGGTGTGCGTCGCGTGGCCCGCGGCATCCCGATCCATCCCTCGGTAGCCGTTGTCCAGCGCCGCGTCTCCCAACCGCACGCCCGCGCGCAGATCCGTGCCGGGGCCGACCGGCACCTCGTCGACGGGGATGTTGCGCTCGTCGAGCACGAGCGTGGTCGTGCCGGTCGAGTGGATCACGAGGTCTTCGGTCGGGACCCCGCCGATCTGCAGGTAGGGGTGGACCCCGAGGGCGACCGGCGCCGCCGTCGCGCCGACGTTCTCGATGTCGTGGGTGACGCGCAGACCGTCCGCTTCCAGCTGGTAGGTCACGAGGGTGCGCAGGTGGAACGGGTACCCCGTCTGCGGAACGACGTCGGCACCCAGGACGAGCCGCTCCTCGGTGTGCTCGACCGCCTGGTACGTGCCGAAGCGCAGGAGGCCGTGGCTGGCGTTGCCGAACTTCGGCTCGCTGATGGCGAGCTGCAGGTCGTCGCCGCCGAAGGTGTACTTGCCGTCGCGGATGCGGTTCGGCCACGGGACGAGGACGACTCCGGATGCCGCGGGCGTGGGCAGGTCGTCGGGATAGCGGGGCACCAGGTCGACGCCGTCGACCGTGAGCGCGCGCAGCGCGGCGCCCACCTGCGTGATCTCGGCGGAGGAGTGCGGGCCGCGGAGGTGGAAGCGGCGTCCCGTGGGGTCGGCGGTCATGACGAGGCCTTTCGCGTGCGGGGCGGACGCTGCAGCCAGGGCCGCAGCAGGCGGGTGACCCACGGGAGCACCGCGTAGGTCATGACGGGGGTGAGCATGAGGGTCGTGGCGAGCACGCGCAGCACGAGCGGGATCTCGGCGAAGCCCGGAACGAAACCCAACAGCCACGACGCCGCGAGGTTCGTCGGGAAGAAGCCGACCCAGATCGTCACCGCCTGCTTCCAGCGCGGGGGAGCCGCGGGCACCGGTTGGTGGATCGGCTGGGTCCCGGCATCCGTCGCCGTCGCCGCCTCGAGAACCGATCCGGTGGGGGCGTCGAACCAGCCCTCGATCCCGGTGCGGCGTTCGCTGCGCTCCTCGCGGGCGAACGGGCGGCCCGAGTCGAGCCACCACTGGCGCTGCGTCGAGCTCTCCCACTCCTCGAGCGTCGTGATGTCGCGGAATCGGTAGAGCATGTACCAGAGGTCGCTGTCTTCGCCCGCGCGCACCCAGCCCGAGCCGAGGAAGCCCGGGAAAGCGGTCGCGAGGTCGGTGCCGGCCTGCATCCAGGAGGTCGCTTCGGCGGTGCGCGTCGGGTCGATGCGCCGCTCGATCGCCACCGTGATGGGGTGGGCGTCGGTGTCTGCCATGCGTCTATCTTCCGTCAGGTGCGCCGCGTCCGTCGGCGTCCGCCGCGACGAGAGGTCCGGTCTGTCACGAGAACAGGAGGGTGTCGCGAGAACAGGTGGTTCAGCGCGAAATCGCCCTGTTCTCCTCGCTCGCCCTGTTCTCATGACGGGCAGGGGCATGGATGCCATTCCCAGGCGCGACCGGTAACGTGGTGCGGTCGGCTCTGGACACCGTGCGTGATGCGCGGATGGGTTTGTGAGTCCAAGGGGCCGATGGACAGGACGCGATCGCGGCCTCGACCATCACTAGTGAACTGGCCCCCGGCCGACGACAGTCCGGGTTTCGCACCGCCACGAGCGGTGCCGCTGTTTCGCGCGAACAGAACCCAGGAAGTTTTCCATGCCCAAGAACAAGAAGCCCGCCGGCGGTCGCGCCGCGAAGAACTTCGAGCCCCGCTACGGCGCCAAGACCTCGTTTCAGGACCGCAAGCGTCGCCCCGGTGCCGAGGGTCCCGCCAAGCCCGGCAGCAAGAGCCCCAACCACCGCGGCTACCGTCCCGAGTCGGAGGCGACCCCCGATAAGCGTCGCTGGAACGCGGCCGACCGCGCCGGCCGCACCGAGGCCCGCAACATCCGCACGTCGGCGCGCGACGACCGTCCGGGCCGTTCGTTCGACGACCGTCCCGCGCGTTCGTTCGACCGGAACGACCGCCCGGCTCGTTCGTTCGACCGTGACGAGCGTCCCCGTCGTGACGCTGGTGAGCGTCCCGCGCGGTCCTTCGACCGCAACGACCGTCCGGCCCGTTCGTTCGACCGCGACGAGCGTCCCCGTCGTGACGCTGGTGAGCGTCCCGCGCGGTCCTTCGACCGCAATGACCGTCCGGCCCGTTCGTTCGACCGCGACGAGCGCCCTCGTCGCTCGTTCGACGAGCGTCCTGTCCGCTCGTTCGACCGGAACGACCGTCCGGCTCGTTCTTTCGACCGTGACGAGCGTCCCCGTCGTGAAGCTGGTGAGCGTCCCGCGCGGTCCTTCGACCGCAATGACCGTCCGGCCCGTTCGTTCGACCGGAGCGACCGCCCGACCCGTTCGTTCGACGACCGTCCGGCCGGTTCGTTCGACCGGAACGACCGTCCGACGCGCTCGTTCGACCGCAACGACCGTCCCGCGCGCTCGTTCGACCGTGACGAGCGCCCCCGCCGTTCGTTCGACGACCGCCCCGCGCGCTCCTTCGACGACCGCCCCCGTCGCAACGACGGCCCCAGCCGCAGCGACTGGAACAGCACTCCGAAGCGCTCCGCCGAGCACGAGCAGCGCGTCGACGTGGTGCACGAGCGTCTGCAGGCCGAGGCCGTGGATGCCGCGACCGTGACCGACGCCGGCTTCGCCGACCTGGGGCTGGGCGACAACATCGTCCGCGCCCTCGCCGGTCTCGGCGCCGAGAAGCCCTTCCCGATCCAGGCGGCCACGGTCGCTCCGATCCTCGAGGGCCGCGACGTCCTCGCTCGCGGCCGCACCGGCTCGGGCAAGACCATCGCCTTCGGCGCGCCGCTGGTCGAGAGCATCCTGCGCGCGCAGGCCGGCAAGCGTCGTGAGTTCGGGCGCGCCCCCAAGGCGCTCATCCTCGCCCCCACTCGCGAGCTCGCCCTGCAGATCGACCGCACGGTCCAGGTCATCGCCCGCAGCGTCGGCCTGTTCACCACGCAGGTCTACGGCGGTGTGCCGCAGGCGCGCCAGGTCGGCGCGCTGAAGAAGGGCGTCGACATCGTCATCGGCACCCCCGGCCGCATCGAGGATCTGCTCAACCAGGGCAAGCTCGACCTGTCCGATGTGCAGATCGCCGTGCTCGACGAGGCCGACCACATGTGCGAGCTCGGCTTCCTCGAGCCCGTGCAGCGCATCCTCCGCGCCACCGCCGAGGGCAGCCAGAAGCTTCTCTTCTCGGCCACGCTCGACCGTGAGGTCGCGGCCCTCGTCGATGAGTTCCTCATCGAGCCCGCCGTATACGAGGTCGCCGGTGAAGACCAGGACTCGAGCACGATCGAGCACCGCGTCCTCGTGATCGAGCACCGCGACAAGGCGCAGATCCTCGATTCGCTCGTCGACCGCGAGGGCAAGACGCTCGTCTTCGCCCGCACCCGCGCCTATGCCGAGATGCTCGCCGAGCAGTTCGACGAGGCCGGCATCGCCGCGGTCGCCCTGCACGGTGATCTCAACCAGCAGAAGCGCACGCGCAACCTCGAGAAGCTCACCTCGGGTCGCGTCAACGTGCTCGTCGCCACCGACGTCGCCGCCCGCGGCATCCACGTCGACGACATCGACCTGGTCATCCAGGCCGACGCTCCCGACGAGTACAAGACGTACCTGCACCGTTCGGGCCGCACGGGTCGCGCCGGTCGCAGCGGCACCGTCGTCACGTTGATCACGCGCCAGCGTCGTCGGCGCATGACCGAGCTGCTCGACCGCGCCGAGATCGAGGCTCCCTTCGAGGACACGCAGCTCGGCGACGACGTGCTCGAGGAGCTCTCGGGCCGTCAGCTGTCGAACGTCGACGCGTAACACCCGCGGCCGAAACCCCCGTCGCCCGGTTCCCGCCGCGACGGGGGTTTCGTGCATTCCGGATGCCGGGACCCCGGCGATCTCGAGAGCGGAGGGGTGAAATGCGCGCGGTCCCCGCACGAAACCTCTCGATCACGCAGGTGCCCGACGAGACGGTCGCCTGTCACCGCACGACGGGTTCGATCGTCGCCCGGCTCTCGGGGTCCGCGACGGCGGGCCAGCTCGTGCAGTTCTCGCTCCCGAGCGGCTGGAGCTGGACGACGGGCAGCGGGGGCTACGTGACCGACGCGCAGGGGGACGCCACGGTCCCCGCGGGCGACATCGTCGTCGGCGACCGGTCGGCGCCTCTCACGGCGACCGCGGCGGGGCTGACCGCGACGACCGAGATGTCCGTGACCTCCACGGGTTCGTTCGTGGCGAACCCGCTGGACGCTCCGCCCTCCCAGGCGAACACCGCCGTCGAACGGGTCGCGATGTGCGTGGAGGGCTGCGTGATCGCGCAGGCCGACGGCGACGTCTGGAGTTTCGAGTCGTACTACGGTCCGTGAAAGCGGGTAGGGTTCGCGGCATCCACCGAACCCGGCCAACTGGCCTACCTGTGGGCGGCCCGCTTCCTGCTGACTCCCGCCGCTCCCCGCAGCTCAGAACAGCGTCGGCTCGCTCGCGGGTGCGACGCGCGGACGAGCGGATGCCGAGACCCCGGTGAGACGGATCGGACCGAGGCTGCTGGCGGGCGGTGTCCGTGCGGCCAACCCGGGCTGGGGACGCCCGCGAGGATGGTCGTCCTCGTCCCACCCGTCGAGACGGTGCATGCGCAGCAGGGGACGCATGCGTTTGCCGAGCCACGTGCGGTACGCCTTGGGCGCCGTCGTCGAAACTCCCGGGTACAGCCCGAGGTACGACGACACCAGGTGCGGATGCTCGCGCTCGAGCCACTGGAAGAACCACTGCTTGGCCCCGGGCCGCAGGTGGAGGGCGCCGTAGACGACGCGCGCGGCACCGGCCTCGCGGATACGGGCCAGGGCGTCGTCGAGGGCCGCGACCGAGTCGGTGAGGTGCGGCATGATCGGCATGAGGAACACCGTCACGCGGAAGCCCGCCGCGGTCGCCGCGCGCACGGTCTCGAGTCGCGCCTCGGCGCTCGGAGTGCCCGGTTCGATCGAGTGCTGGAGCGTATGGTCGAACACGGCGATGGACATCGCCAACGTGACCGTGACGTGTTGCGAGGCCTCGGCCAGCAGCGGCAGGTCACGACGCAGCAACGTCCCCTTGGTGAGGATCGAGAACGGGGTGCCGTTGTCGGTGAGGGCACCGACGATGTCGGGCATGAGGCGATACCGCCCCTCGGCGCGCTGATAGGGGTCGGTGTTCGTCCCGAGCATCACCGGTTCGCGCGCCCACGACCCCCGGCGCAGCTCGGTGCGCAGGACGTCGGCGACGTTGACCTTCACCACGATCTGCGAGTCGAAGTCGGCCCCGTAATCCAGGTCGAGGTATTCATGTGTTTTTCGAGCAAAGCAGTAAATGCATTGATGATTGCAGCCACGATACGGATTCACGGTCCAGTCGAACGGCATCGCCGAGGCGCCGGGAACGCGATTCAAGGCGCTTTTGCAGAGCACCTCGTGGAACGTCATCCCGGCGAACTCGGGGGTCGTGATCGACCGGACGAGGCCGTCCATCCGCTCCATGCCGGGGAGCGCGGAGGTGTCGTCGACTCCCAGTTGCTGGCCCTGCCATCTCATACGCCCAGTCGAACACATGTTCGAGAAAATGGCAACGTCGCATGCTGTCGGATCGACAGTGATGTCGACGAGTTCTCCCTCGTCGGTACCCCGGGTCGACCGCTCCGCATGCGCGGGCGAGAATAGGGGTGATGACCAGCCACGATCCCGAGTCCTCGCCCCGCCGCGCCGCGCGCGCCGAGGCCGAGCGACTCGCGACTGCGGCGCTGGCCCTTCCCGCGGCGCCCGTGGAGGACACCCCCGTCGAGTCGGCGGTTCCGACCCGCCGCGAGCGTCGTCGCGAGACCCCCGCGCCCGACGCCGCACGGCCCGGCCGCAGCGGCGTACGCCGACTCGCTCCGGTGCTCCTGCGGCGGCGTCTCGCCGTGGTCGCCGCGGCCGTGATCGTCGTCGCCGGCTGTGCGGTGGCGATCGGGGCGGCGGCCTCCGGCGGAGAACCCGACGCGGCGACCGAGGCCGTCGCACAGATCGACGGTCCTCCGCCCGTCGCCGACGACGGCATTCCCGTCCCGCAACTGACGGCCGTCGCCGCCACCGCGACCCCCTGCGACGACCCCGTTTTCACCGCAGCACTCGCCTCCGGCGACGACGCCGCCGTCATCGACGCGGCCGGCGGCGGGCAGGCGTTCCGCGCAGCGGTGGCATCCGGGATCGCCCCCTGCGTCTCGCTCTCGGACCCGAACCGCGAATGGCTCGTCGTCAACAAGCAGCGTCCGTACGACCCCGTCGACTACCAGCCGAGCGACCTGGTCATGCCCGACAACGTGCGCGCCCTCGAGGACTCCGCTCTGCGCGCCCCCGCCGCTCGGGCGCTGACCTCTCTCGTGAAGGCCGCCTCCGAGGCCGGGGCCGGCGAGATCGGCTACCTCAGCGCCTACCGCTCGTACACGACGCAGAAGTCGACCTACGCGGGACGCGTCGCGATCGGCGGCGTGGCCGAGGCCGATCGCGAGAGCGCGCGACCCGGCTTCAGCGAGCACCAGTCGGGGATGGCCGTCGACATCGTCCCCTGCAACGGCTCCTGCAAGACGCTCGACGACGTGGCTGCCTCACCGCAGGGCGCCTGGGTGCGCGAGCACGCGTGGGAGTACGGATTCATCACCCGATACGCCGAGGGGCGCGAGAGCGTGAGCGGGTACGAGCCCGAGGCGTGGCACCTGCGCTACATCGGTCCCGAGCTCGCCCGGGCCTACCACGAGGGCGGCTTCACGACCCTCGAGGAGTTCTTCGGTCTGCCGGCGGCACCGACGTACTGACGCCTGGCGCGGCGGCCTCACCGCGCCCCCGTCTTTGCACTCCGTGCAAACTGAACGTTGGTGATGAAACCGCTCTGAGTTATGTTTGTGCAACGCGCGCCACCGTTGTCGCGCAGATCGCTCATTCATCCCCCCGTTTGGAGCGCACCATGGGTCGAACCCTGCGTTCGGTCGCGGCCATTTCCCTGGCCGGACTGTTTACCGTTGCCGGAGCCACAGCCGTGCAGGCTGCCGATGTGGGCGAGGGGGTGACGCCTCCCACACCCATCGAGTCGGCCACGGGCCGGTACATCGTCGTCCTCGACGAAGCCCCCGTCGCCACCTACGAGGGCGGCGAGCCGGGCCTGGATGCCACCAAGTCCGACGAAGCGCGACTCGACACCGACACCCCGCAAGCGCGGAAGTACTCCGCCTTCCTCGAGGAGCGGCAGCAGAACGTCGCCGACGAGGCGGGCGTCCGCCCCGACGCCACCTACACGATCGCCGTCAACGGCTTCAGCGCGAGCATGGACCCGAACCAGGCCGCCAAGCTCGCCGCGACCAAGGGCGTGCAGAAGGTCGTCCCCGACGAGATCCGCCACCCGGTGGCCGTCCCGTCGACCGAGTTCCTCGGACTCGAGGGAGACAACGGCGTCTGGAACCGCGTCGGCGGTATCGGCTCCGCCGGCGAGGGCGTCGTCGTCGGCGTGATCGACACCGGTATCGCGCCCGAGAACCCGGCGTTCGCGGGTGAGCAGCTCGGCACCACCGCCGGCTCGGAGCCCTACCTCGACGGCAACGACGTGGTCTTCCGCAAGGGCGACGGCACGGACTTCCGCTCGACGCGCGTGGCCGAGGGCAACGGCTGGTCGCTCTCCGACTACTCGACCAAGCTCGTCGGCGCGCGCTACTTCGACCAGGGGGCGGCGGCCACCGGCTTCACCTTCGAGGCCGACTACCGCTCGCCGCGCGACGGCGACGCGCACGGCTCGCACACCGCGAGCACCGCAGCGGGCAACAACGGCGTCGACGCGAGCGTCGAGGGTGTCGACTTCGGCGCCATCTCGGGCGTCGCCCCGGCCGCCAAGGTCGCCGCGTACAAGGCGTGCTGGGCGGGTCCCGACCCGCTCGTCACCACCGACGACGTCTGCGCCCTGAGCGACCTGCTCGGCGCGATCAACGCCGCGGTGTCCGACGGCGTCGACGTCATCAACTACTCGATCGGCGGAGGGGCGGCCACCACCACCCTCGCCCTCGAGGATCAGGCGTTCTTCAACGCCGCAGCCGCCGGCGTGTTCGTCTCGGTCTCGGCCGGCAACTCCGGCCCCGGTGCCTCCACCGCCGACCACGCCTCGCCCTGGTACACCACGGTCGCGGCATCCACGATCCCGACCTACGAGGGAACTGTGAAGCTGCCCGACGGTTTCCAGGCCGCCGGCGCGACGGTCTCGGTCCGCGAAGGTCAGGACGTCACGGCTCCCGTGGTCTACGCGGGTGACGTCGCGGCATCCGGAGCCGATCCGGCGAATGCCGCGCTGTGCCTCATCGGATCGCTCGACCCCGCGAAGGTCGCCGGCACGATCGTCGTGTGCGATCGCGGACAGAACGCGCGCGTCGAAAAGTCGCAAGCCGTGAAGGATGCCGGTGGCGTGGGCATGATCCTCGTCAACGTCACGCCGGCCTCGGTCGACAACGACTTCCACTCGGTGCCCACCGTGCACATCGACGCTCGGTACCGCGACGCTCTGCTCGCCTACGTGCGCGGTACGGCGGATGCCACCGCGACCCTCGTGGGAGAGAACGTCACGGGCGAGACGACGCCCACGCCCCAGGTCGCGGGCTTCTCGAGCCGCGGCCCGATGCTCGCCGACGGCAGCGACATCCTCAAGCCCGACGTGTCGGCCCCCGGTGTCGCGATCCTCGCAGCCGCCGCCAACGCGCCCGGCGCCACCCCGACGTTCGAGTTCCTCTCGGGCACGTCGATGTCGTCGCCCCACGTCGCCGGTCTCGGTGCGCTGTACCTGGGCGAGCGTCCGCTCGCGACTCCCGCCGAGGTGAAGTCCGCGATGATGACCACCGCGTACGACACCGTCGACGCCGAGGGTGCCCCCGCTCAGGATCCGTTCGCGCAGGGCGCGGGACACGTCGACCCGACGAAGTACTTCGACCCGGGCCTGCTGTACCTCAACGGTCCGGCCGACTGGGCCGCGTTCCTGCAGGGCAAGGGTCTGGAGGACTTCGGTGTCGCCCCGATCGACGGCAGCGACCTCAACCTCGCGTCGATCTCGATCGGCTCGCTCGCGAAGCCGCAGACCGTCACGCGCACGGTGACCTCGACGAGGGCCGGAACGTTCTCGGCATCCATCGACATTCCCGGAGTGGATGCCACGGTCGAGCCGTCGACGCTCACGTTCGGCGCGGCGGACGAGCAGAAGACGTTCACCGTGACCTTCTCGCGAACGGACGCCGCGGCCGAACAGTGGACGAGCGGCTTCCTCACCTGGACCGGCGACGGCACGCAGGTGCGCTCGCCCATCGCCGTGCGCCCCGCCACCGCCGAGGCCCCGGCCGAGGTGTCGGGCACGGGTCTGTCGGGATCGACCACGGTCGAGATCCTGCCGGGTGTCGGGGGCGAGCTGCCGCTGACGCTGTCGGGTCTGGCGAAGCAGACGCTGCTGACCGACGCCGACAACCCCGTCGAGGGCCACACCGGAAACCAGGACTCCGGTGACGCCGACGGGTACGTGCGGTGGACCGTCGAGGTGCCCGAGGGGACGACCCTCTCGCGCTTCGACCTGAACTCGTCGGACGACACCGGGAGCGATCTCGACCTGTTCGTCTCGCGCGTGGTCAGCCCCGACGACCTGCGCTACTACGAGCGGTTCACCTCCGCGACGGCCTCGGCCGACGAGCGGGTGACGTTGCCGAACCCCACTCCGGGCACGTACCTGATCGAGGCGAACATCTACTCGTTCACCGATCCCTTCACCTGGGACATGACGTACGCCAACGTCACTCCGGGCGGGGAGGGGCAGCTCACCGCCTCGCCGAACCCCCTCCCCGTGCAGCAGGGTGAGGCGGCGTCGTACGACCTGTCGTGGCAGGGGCTGGCGCCCGAGACCCGGTATCTCGGTGTGGTCCGCTACGGCGAGTCCGAGGTGCAGACGGTGCTCACCGTCGACTCCGGCGTGGCGGCCCCGGTCGCCGTCGAGGCGCCGACGGTGTCGGGTACCGCGTCGATCGGCCGGACCCTCCGGGCGACCCCGGGCACGTGGGATCCCGCCGACGTGACGACGGCGTACCAGTGGTTGCGCGACGGCGAGCCCATCGTGGGGGCGACGTCGCAGACGTACCGCGTGCAGCGTGCTGATCAGGGACGCGTCCTGACGGTGCGGGTCAGCGCGACCGACCCCGCGACGGGGCTCACGGGTACCGCCGACAGCGCGAGTGTGCCGGTGGTCGTGCGTTCCTTCACGACGGTCACCGCCTCTCCGTGGGTCGGTCGCACGGGTGACACGTTCACCCTGACCGTGCAGGTGCGTGCGCAGAGTGGTCCGACGCCGCAGGGCGAGGTGACCGTCACCGTGGTGGGGAAGGACTACGTCGCCACCCTGCAGGACGGCAAGGCGACCATCACCCTCGACCCGCAGACCCGCGGGGCCAAGCTCGTGAAGGCGGTCTACGGCGGAAGCGCCACGGTCGAATCCTCGCGCGCGAGCAGCGCGTTCACCGTGCTGCGCTAAGCAGCAGCGTCCCATCGCGGCGTCCGGGCTTCGGCTCGGGCGCCGCGGTGCGTCTTCGGGGGAACAGCTTGCCCGTCTGGGAGGGGCGAGTCGGGTGAAGCGGGTGAGCACCTGCGTTCGCGCACGAATGCTGACATGCGACGAGGTTGAAAAAACCGGCTCCGGGAGGTGAAGTCGCTCCACCGCCCCTGTGCGGCTCAGGTGGTGTCGGCAGGGTTTCCACAGGTGGCGGCCTCGTGCCCTGTGCGCGGCGACGCCGTTCGGCGACGAAAGCGTCACGACTTTTTCCGCCCGCCCCACGTCAGCCTCCCCGACAGGACACCCCGATGAACGACTCCCCTCCCGATCCGGCGCCGGGCGCTCCGTCGTCGGCGTTTTCTCTGCGGCGGCGCACCGTTCTGCAGGCAGCGGCGTGGAGCGTCCCCGCGATCGCCGCGATGACGGCGACTCCCGCGTACGCCGCCTCCGGAGAGCGGTTGTCCTTCACGCAGGTGCCCGCGTCGACGACGGCCTGCCAGGCGACGAGCGGCGCGGTCGTCGTCCATCTCGACTCCTCCTCGTCGAACGCGGGCCAGCTCGTGCAGTTCACGCTCCCGAGCGGCTGGACGTGGGCCAACGGCAGCGGCAGCTACGTCACGGATTCGAACGGCGACGCCACGGTTCCGGCCGGCGACATCGTCGTCGGCAACCGCGTCGGCACGATCACCGCTTCGGCGGCCGGGCAGGTCGCGGCCGCGGATGTCGAGGTGCTCGCGGCGGGAACGCTCGTCGATGCGTACAGCAGCGCACCGTCGGGCACCGACTTCCTCCGCGTCTACGTCAACGGCACGGGGCTCGTCGCCGCCCGGCAGAACGGCGACATCTGGGCGCGCAAGAGCACCGGCGGGTGGGCGTTGCAGGGATCGGGCGGGGCCACCGGCGCGGGCCAGATGACCACGATCGAGAACGCCGCTCGCGCGCTCTGGATCCAGAGCGGCGTCCTCACGCTGGGCACCAACGGCCAACCCGACATCTCGTCGAGCGACAACGTCGACTTCGTCGGCGTGATCGCCCTCGGGTCGTACGCGGTCGCGGTCAAGAGCAACGGCGACGTCTGGCGCGGGGATGGCACGAATCCGTGGTCGCAGGTCGGCACGGGCGCCTCGACCGACGCGAGTCAGATCGCCGTCCTGTCGGGGCAGGCGCGGACCACCGGCTTTTGGATCGTCGGAGGCGTGCTCTGGTCGGAGGTGGGGCCGGAGTCGATCGGAAGTGGCCAGAACACGGGCTTCGTCCGCGTATACGCCTCGAGCGGGGCGGGAAGCGCGAGCCCCTACCGAGACGGGGCGGTCTGCGCCATCACCTCGAGCGGCGACGTGTGGAAGTGGACCAGCACCGCGGGGTGGGAGCAGGTGGGCTCGGGCGCACAAACCGACGTCGAGCAGGGCGGGGCGTTCGCCCGCACGTTCAACGGCACCAGCAACGTCGGCGTGATGTGGCTGAGCGGGGGTGTGCTGCAGAAGAGCGACGAGAGACCCGCCCTGTCGTCGCAGAACAACTCCGACTTCCACCGCCTGGCGAACTGGAACGGCTCGGTCACCATCTCCAAGCGCGACGGGCAGCAGGTGTACATCTACAACTCGCCGTACTTCTACTCCCGCAGCACCGACGTCGGAACGTCGCCCGGGCAGATGGCGTGGAACGGCGGGTCGGGGGCCCCGATCTACGTCAAGCCCGCGTCCTGCTGAGCGGCGGGGCCGTCGGCGCGGCGGTCCGGCGGTCACGTGCTCGCGCGGTGGGCCGCAGAAGGTGGCGCGGGTGCCACCCCGGGGGTGCCAAGCGATCTCGTAGGCCATCGTCGGAACAACTGGAGCAGCCCGTCCTTCTGGGTGGGAAACCTCTCGTGCTGATCAGATCGGATGCCTCGCAGCGACCGATCTCGTCGTTCGCGGGGACCGCGCCTCGATCGTGCTGATCACCGCCGCTTCCGCGGCGTGAGCCGCACCGCCGGCAGGGGCGGCGCGGGAATGCGCTCGGGGCCGTGGTCGATCACGGTTCCGAAGCGCGCCGCCTGAGCTTCCCACGCCTCGCGGGCCTCGACGATCTCGTCGTGCGAACGGCCGACGAAGTTCCACCACATGACGATGTCGGCCTCGAACGGCTCCCCGCCCAGGAGGAACACCCGCGCGCCGTCAGCGCTGCGCAGGTCGAGGTGGTCGCGGCCCTTGCCGAGGTAGAGCAGTCGGGTGTGATCGACGGATGCCATAGGCCCGGACGCCAGCGACGACTCCGGCCGTCGTGCGGCGTCGGCGTCGACGGCATCCATTCCCGTCGCCGCCTCGACGGTTCCAATCATTCCGCAGATCGCGTACTCCCAGCCGGGGCGGAGGGGGACGCGCACGTCGACCCCCGCCGGCAGTCGAAGCTCGGCGCCGACGAGAGGGGTGTGCACGGTCGCCGGTGAAGTCACCCCGCCGAGCTCGCCCATCACGACGACCGCGTCGGCACCCTCGCCGAGGTCGAGGACGGGGAGGTCCTCGTGGCGCTCGAACGCGGGGTCACCGTGACGACGGGATTCGGGGAGAGCGACCCAGAGCTGCAGCGCGTCGAGCGGGATCGGGCCCTCTCCCACCGAATACTCCGAGTGGGCGATGCCCGCGCCGCTCGTCATCAGATTCAGGGCGCCGGGGCGGACCACGACGTCGCTGCCCACGGCATCCCGATGTCTGACCTCGCCGATGATCGGCCACGTCACCGTCTGCAGGCCGATGTGCGGGTGCGGTTCGACGCGCATGAGGGTGTCTTGCGGGCCGAAGCGGTCGAGGAAGCACCACGCGCCGACCATCGGCAGGGCGCGGTGGGGCAGGGTGCGGTGCACCTCCATGCCGCGGACACCGCCCAGCGGCACCTCGCGCGCCGCCACCACGAGAGCGCGCGGGCCGTCGCAGTCGACCGGTCCCTCGGACTCGGGCGGGGCGACGTCGAGTCGGGTCACGAGGGTTCGCCGGATCCTGCCGAGTCGGCGGCGTCGTCCTCGTCGGGCCACTCGACCACGAGGCCGGGCACGTCGTGCTCGCGCAGGTAGTGCGCGACGAACGGGCACGAGGGGATGACGCTGCCGCCGCGACGCGCGAGGTCGGACAACGCCTCGCTCGCGAGGGCGGACCCGAGGCCTCGGCCCGTGAATGCGGGGTCGATCTCGGTGTGGGGGAGCACGGTGCGATCGTCGTCGACCGCGCGGAAGTCGAGGAACCCGCCGAGTTCGTCGCCCACGTGGATCTCGTAGCGGCGGGCGTCGTCGTTGCGGGTCACGGTCAGTTCGTCGGCCATGGGGGTCTCCTGTCGTCGGTACCCACAGCAACGTACGTGCGGGCGCGGGTGTTCCGCCATCCCCGTGGCATCCCGGATGCCGTTTGCTAGAGCGGCTCGCGAGCGCGGTGCCGCCGCACGGCGGCGCGGTTGGCGCACCGGACCGAGCAGTAACGCTGGCGGCCGTTGCGCGTGACGTCGACGACGACGTTCGTGCACGGGTCGGCGGCGCACCGGCCGAGGCGGTTCATGCCGCGGGTGACGAGGTGCAGCGAGGTTCCCACCGAGATGACGGCGGCGAGCACGCGCGGGAGGGCCTCGTCGCTGTCGCGGTAGTGAAGGTGCCAGCCCTCGCCGTCGTGATCGGTGAGACGGGGGTAGGCCGTCACGGCCGCCATCTGCGCGTTCAGCAGAGCGGCGCGCGCGTCGGGGTCGGTCTCGTCGACTACTCGCAGCCACTCGTCGATGACGGCGCGGGTGCCGGAGTGATCGTCGGCGGCGACGGGGAACCGCATCGTCATCCCCATCTCGATGGTGCGCGTTTCGATGCCCGCGCGGTCGGCGGGCCAGTCGTTCGCCAGCGATGCCGCGAGCAGGACGGCGTACTCCCCGTAAGGGTTGAGATGCATAACGGCATTACATCACGCTGAGTTCATGAACGCCTCGCGCACCGTCCCGCTCACCGCCACGGCATCCGTCCACGAGCACGCGTGGATCACGGAATCGGCGCACGTCACCAGTACCGGACGCCTGCGCTACGTCCGGTGCGTCGGATGCGCCGCACGCCGCGTCGACCTCGAGGCCGCTCCGGTCGGTCCGCCGACGGCACTCACGCGCGAGATCGGCTGACGAGGCGCTGCACCGCACGGTAGCGTCGAAGCAGACTGCTGACGGAGGATGCATGCTAGCTCTGAGCCTGATCGCGGTGATCGCGGGCGCGATCCTCGTGCCGGTGATCGCTCTGCACGTCTGGTACGCCATCGGGCTCTCGCGCGTCTTCGCCACGCACGGGGGAGAGCCGTGGCGAGCCTGGATCCCGCTCGTGAACGAGGCCGAGCTCTTCCGCCTGGGCCGGCTCGACCCGGTCCGCGCCGTCCTGCTCGTGATCCCCGGCGTCAGTATCTACGGTCTCGTCCTCAAGGCCACGGCCGCCCACCGCCTCGGCGAGACCGCCGGTCGCGGGGCGGGCACGACCGCCCTGGCCGTCATCTTCCCGCCCCTGTGGGCCACGACTCTCTCGGTTCGTCCTCGAACGGATGCCGCGCCTGCCGGCGAGATCGCCCCGGAGCGCACGGTGGCGCCGAGTGAGACGGCATCCGGTCCCATCTCCACCGTTCCGGGAACGCCGGCTGCCGCGGTCGCGACGGCGGGGCGGCGGCGTTCGACCGCCGTGGTAGCGGAGCCGATCGCGGTTCCCGTGCTGCCGGGGCCCGTGGACATCGGCGAGGAGCCGTTCGAGCAGACCTCTCTTCACCCGTCGCGGCGGCGGTCGGCGGCGGCTCCCGTTCCGGCGGAGGCTCCCGCACCGGCGACTCCCGTTCCGGCGGCGGCTCCCGCTCCGGTGGCTTCCGTTCCGGCGGCGGCTCCCGCACCGGCGACTCACGACCCGGTGGCGGCTCCCGCCCCGGCGGCGGCACCTGCTTCGGTGTCGGCGGCCCCGCCCTCCGTGGCTCAGCAGCCGGTTGCCCCGCCGTCCGCAGAGAGCGGCTTCGACCGCGTGGCCGAGACGACGGATTCCACGGCGCCGCCCCTGGAGGCCGGTGAGTCCGCGCCCGCAGCCGCCTTGGACGAGCTCGAGCAGACCGCCCGTCCGCGTTCTCGCCGGCGCGGGGAGTGGACGCTCACTCTGCCCGATGGCTCGCCGGTGTCGCTGACGCGACGGACCGTGATCCTGGGCCGCAAGCCCAGCGGCGCGGAAGAGACGGTGCAGTACGTCGCCGTCGCCGATGCCACGCGCACGATGTCGAAGCAACACGCGCGACTGGACTGGGCGGTCACGGGGTGGAGCGTCACCGACCTCGACTCGACGAACGGCGTCACCCTCATCCACGACGACGGGCGCGTCGAGCGCGTCGCCGGCGGGGCCACCGCGGTGGCCACGTCGCGCTTCCGGTTGGGAGACGCGAGCCTCGAGCTGCGGCCCGCCCCGGCGGTCTGAACGCGGCGTCCGACGCCGCGCGGGCGGGGTCCCCTCGGGCTACTCCGGATCCTCGGGGCCGTACAGGCCGCGGCCCGTCGGTGCCGCGCGCGGCGGCGCGGTCTCTTCGCGTCGGCGACTGACGTAGATCGCGAGAGCACCGATCGCGCCGAGAGCGATCAGGCCGACCACGCCGATGCCCGTCGCCGTCGCGATGGCAGCGGCATCCGGCCCCGGTCCGATCACGACCGACACCGCCTCGGGCGTGGCGCTCGGCGAGGCGGAGGGACTCGCGGCGACGAAGGGGCTCTTCGGCCCGCGCAGACCCGTACCCGGCACCATCACGATGGCGTCGTAGGGCTGAACGACGCCCCAGCCCGAGATGTTCGAGCGGACGTCGGGCTGGGCGCGCACGGCCGTCGCCTCGAGCCGATACGCCCACTGCGCGGGCGTCTCGGACGGATGAGCGGATGCCACGAGTGCAGCCGCGGCCGAGACGTAGGCCGCGGCCCAGCTCGTCGCCGGTTCGTCCGCCCCGACGACGCAGTCGCCGCCCAGAGGCCAGGCCGAGGCGATCGACTGCCCGGGGGCCGAGAGGCTCACGTGCGGCCCGTGGATGCTGGCCTTGGTGACCACGCCTCCGGATCCGACCGCGGCGACGCCGACGACGCCCGAGAAGCCCGCGGGGTAGCGTGTTCCGTCCTTATCGTCCTGCTCGGGGGAATCGTCGTTCATCCGGTTGCCCGCGCTCGCCACGACGAGGCTGCCGCGCTGCTGCGCATAGGCCACGGCATCCGCGAGAGCAGAATTCTTCTCCGTGGTGCTGATCGAGACGTTGATGATCTGGGCGCCCTGGTCGGCGGCGTAGCGGATTCCCTCGGCCATCCGCGCGGTGTTCGGACCGAAGCCCGCCTCGACGAGCTGCTTCTCGACCCCGGCGTACACGCGCACGGGCAGGATCTTCGCTTCGGGGGCCAGCCCCTGCACCCCGGATCCGGCGATGAGCTGCGCCGCGATCTGCCCCGCGATCACCGTCCCGTGCGCATAGTCGTCGGTACGACCGGTGGCGTCCGAACCGTCCGGGACGAGGTTGACGCCGGGAACGACGACGCCGTCGAGATGGGGGTTCTGGGCCACGCCGGAGTCGACGACCGCGACGGTGATCCCCGACCCGCGCGTGAGCGCCCACGCCGCTGTGCTCTGCAGCGAGGTGAGGGCCGCGGGCGTCTCGGGGATGCGCGTGTCGGCCGCGCATTGGTTGCCGGAGGTCGCCGTCCGCACACCGGCCGCGGGCCCGGCCGCGGAGGCGGGGGAGGTGACGCCGATCAACAGCGTCGCCGCCGTGGTCGCGAGGACGATCAGGCGAGCCACGCGCGAGCGCGGGGTCACTTCGTCTCCGGCGTCTGCTGCGCGGCGCTCTCACTGAGGGACGGGCCGGTTCGAAGCAGCGCCGTCCACCCGTCGGGGATCGAGCCCACATCGCCGGTCGAGTACCCGAGGCGCGCGACGGTGTCGTCGGTCGCACCCGGGAGAGGGAACGCCGTGCCCGTGGCATCCACCAGCGTGAGGATGCTCGTGTTCTGATCGCCGCGACCGCCGGCGCGCACGAGGGCGCCGTGGCTCGGGTCGACGCGCACTCCGGCGGTCACGGCCGCCGAGGTCGGCTGCGTCGCCAGGGTCGTCGTCGCCTGCCCGTCGCCGCCGACGAGGACGGCGCAGGGGCGCTGGCCGGCGGGAACCGTCTCGAAACCGACGCGGGGCCACTCGTCGCCGAGGCCCTGCGTGGCCGTGGGGAGGCTGCGGATCTCGTCCGCGGTCACCTCGGTGACCTGACCCTTCAGCGCGCCACCGCTGCCCAGCTGGTACAGCTGCCAGGCCAGGGGGGACAGCGACTCGAGGACGCCCCCGGTCTGCACGAGGAACCGCTCGTCTTCAGGGGCTCCGGCCTGGCGCACCACCTGACCGACGCGCAGCGAGGTGTTGGCGACGGGCTGGCCGTAGTTCTGCAGGGTGATGGGGGTGAGCGCCGTTCCGGCGGTGAACAGATCGAGCCAGGATGCCGGGACGGTCACGGGAGACAGTGACGAGATGCCCGCCGCGCGCAGCACGGCGTCGGCGACCTCGCTCGAGACGGCGAAACTGCGGCCGCCCTGCACCACGTGCAGGATGCCGTCGACCGACACGACGACCGCGCGGTCGGTGGCGGGGGTCGGGCCGGTCGAGGGGGAGATGCGGACGTCGAGACCGGCGTCGTCCGACACGCAGGCGCTCCAGCCCGTATTGACCAGCCCCGACGAGGGGGGCAGTTCATCGGGCGCGCCGGTGATGCCGAGGGTGTCGCCGACGGGGGTTCCGTCGAGCGTCGTCGAATCGGTGGAGATCACGCCGTACTCGTTCGCCGGCAACAGCAGGCGTGCGCTCGCCGTGTTGATCACGGGGTGAAGCACCCCCTCGACGGTGACGAAGCGGGCCCCCGTGTCGGAGACGAGCACGAGCTTGCCGTTCTCCCATCCGGTCGGCAGGCCCGGCCGGATGAGGCCGTAGAACACCCCGACGAGGATGACGATCACGGTGAGGGCGATCGCGGCGATCACGGCGCGCAGCGGCGAGCTCGGCTGCAGTTCTTTCCCCCCGGGGGCACCGCTGACGAAGGCGGTGAGGAGGCGGCGGCGCGAGAAGTTCTGCGCCTCGATCAGATCGCCCTTTGTCGCCATGCGTCAGGCCAGACCGGACGAGATGACGGCGAGGGGCAGGAGAGCGGCCAGCACGAGCAGTTCGGCGGTGTCGGCGAGGCGGATGAGCCGGAGGCGGGTTTTGGGCGCGAGCAGCGTGACGGTGACGACGCTGACGGTGGCGACAGCGAGCACGATCAGGATGCCGACGCGCAGGCCGGGCTGAGCGAGCGACGCGACGACGCCGGCCACGACGAGGCCCACGATGCCGGTCGCCATCACGGTCAGCACTCCGGAACGGGCGAAGGTCTGGCGCGAGGGGAACATCATCCCGGCGAATGCGAGAGCGCAGACCAGGGCACCCGTGGCGTTCTGCGCCGCGACGAGAGGAGTGGCGACGAGAACCGCGACGGCGAGAGCGAGGCGAAGGCCGATGAGGATGCGCCTGCCCTGAGCGACACGGGCCGCGATGTCGTCGGCGTCGATCGGCTGGGGGTCGGCGAACATCTCGGCATCGCTCTGCGGAGAGACGACGCGCAGCCGCGTCGTTCCGAGAGCGAGCCAGGGCAGCGCGCCCCCGAGTGTTGCGACGACGCCGACCATCAGGGTCCACACGGCGGCTGCGGGGAAGAAAGCGGCGAGGGTGCCCGCGACGCCGACGACGCCTCCGGCCACCAGGGGCGCGAGCTGCAGCTCGGCACGGTCGCGAGTGAGGGCGAGCGAGATGCCGGCGGTGACGAAGGCTCCCCCGCCGGCTGCCGCCAGGGGCGCACCCCACATGTCGAGAGAGGCGGGGATCGCGAGGAAGCCGGCGACGGCAGCGAAGACGGATGCCGCCATGCCGAGTCCCTGGCCCGCCTCGCGCTGACCGAGCCGCGACACGACGGCCGAGACGACGAGCAGCACGACGGTGCCGCCGCCGGCGACGAGAGCGCCGAACGGCAGGGTGCGGCCGGCAGCGAGCAGGAGGACGGCGCAGACGCCGAGGAGCGCGAGACTGACGGCCAGGGCGGTGCGCGCATTATCGCGCGTGGTCCACGGGCGGTTCTGCTGGGTGGTGGCGTCGATGACGGCCTCGACGATGTCGTCGTAGACCCGCGGCTGTGCCACGAGCCCGCCGCGGACGAGGGTGAGGACTTCGCCGTCGACGATGCCCTGAGCGGCGGCCCCGCGCGAGGGGTCGACGCTGGTGCCGTCGGACCGCTGAAGCGCGTAGCCCGCCGAGGTCATCGACGGGTCGAGTACACCGAGCGACCGGGCGAAGCCCGGCAGGAACTCGATCACGGGCACCTGCGCGGGGATCGCGATGTCGAGTCGGCGCCCTTCGCTCTGCACGGACAACCGCAACAGCGCCCGTGTCGCATTCATGACGTCAGCCATCCGCGGCCCCCTCTTTCTGGACCGAAGCCCCTGCGGTCAGACCCCGAAATCCTATCGGTGGGGCAGGGGTCGCAATTCAGTGGAAACGCGCCGCCGACGCGCGATCGGCGCTGACGTAGTCGTCGGCGATCGAGTCGGTCGCGTTCGAGATGCGCTGGAGCACGCCGCGCATCTGCTCGAGCGTGGCGCTCCACTGCTGCTGCGCGTTGTTGTACGCCGCCTGTGCGGCACCCTCCCACTGTCCCCGCAGTCGAGCGACCTCGCTGTCGAGACCGCCGAGGGTGGCGTCGATGCGCGCACTCTCGGAGCGGAGTCGAGCAGCCGCAGCGTGCAGCGACTCAGGTGTGACGCGGAAGTCGCTCATGACGGGCCTCCCAGCATCGTTCCGAGACCGTGGATGGTCGTGCGATGTTCTTCTTCGACGGATTCTTGGTCGCGGGCCGTGGCCTGGAGCGCGGCGCTGAGAGTGATGAGCACGTCGTTCAGCTTCCGCGCCCCCGCCGTCCATTCCTCGACAAGGATGCCGTAGGAGCGTGCTGCGTCGCCCGACCAGTTGCCGCGCAACTCATCGAGTTCCGCGAGCACCCGTCTGGTGCTGTCGGCGATGTCGGCGTGAGCGCCGTTCACCACCTCGGAGCCCCGGGCGAGGGCTCCCTCTTCCGCGGAAATGCGGTCAGACATGTCGTTCTCTCCTAGGGGACCTGTTCAGTTCGTCGGGGGACGAGGTCACTCGTCGCGTCCGCCGGCTTGGGCGTTCTCGGAGCGGGGGCCGATCTCTTCATCGTCCTCCATGCGAGGAGCGATGGGACCGCCGAGCCCGCGGGATGCCTCGTCGCGACGGTCGGAGCGAGAGCCGGGCCCGCCCATTCCGCCGACGCCACGGCTGCCGGCACCGGCACCGCGAGCTCCGCCGCCAGCGGCTGCGCCGCCAGCCGAGCCTCCGCCACCGACGCCACCGGCTCGCATCCCGGCACCCTTCGCCGTCGATTGTGCGGGCGCGCCGCCTCCGGCAGCACCGCCCATTCCGCCGACGCCACGAGTGCCGAGACCAGATCCGGCAGCGGCGGTCTTGCCGAGCAGGCCACCCGAGCGACCTGCGGCACCGGAAGTCGCCGTTCCGCCGGCGCCGCTGAACAGGCTGCCGCCCGGAGCGCCCGCGCCACGCGCAATGCTGCCGAGTGCGGCCGCACCGCCGCCGCCGGCGATCAGACCCGCGCCGAGACCCGAGCCGATGCCCGCTCCCGCGCCGCCGGAACCCCCGAGAAGGCCTCCTCCGGGCGCCGAGGGGATGGCCCCGGGCAGGGTCGGAGTGCCGATGATCGAGCCGTCCGGAGTGGGCTCGGGCTTGATGTTGTCGAGGTCGACGATGGGGAGGTCGCCGTGGATCGGGCCATGCGGTCGCGGCCCGATCTCGGTCGGCAACGGCAGAGTGTGGTACTCGGGCTGTGGCTCTCCGCTGTCGTTGCCACCGGGGTTCGTCACGGTGGGGTTCGGATTCCATTGAGGGTATTGCTCGATACTGCGGCCACCGGAGCGACCACCGCCGCCCCCGCCCCCGGTGCTGCCGCCCTGGCCGCCGCCGTCTTCACCTCCACCGGTGTCAGTGAAGGAGCGAGGCGCGAATTTGGGAGGACTCGCGACCTCGACTTGGTCCAGATTGTCTGCGGCTGTCGTCATGGCCGCCTTCGCGGCGTCTTCTCTGCGTTGTGCAAGGTAGGAGTTGGCGAGTCCGACGGCGCCTTCCCCTGCCAAGAATGAGATGGGACCCAGCATGAACGTCGTCCCCATGGCGGCCCCACGAACGACCATTTCTTGCTGACCGTTCATACTTCCCGCTGGCAGCGCCGCTAGCGCGGCTCGGGCGTCATCCCGGACGCGGTTCGCGTCCTCGACGCGCTCGGTCAGCGGGCCGGTGATGTAATCGATCTGCTTCTGAATCTCTCCAGCCGTGTGGGTAAACGCTTCGCTGGCGGCGTCGCCTGAAAGGCCGGCGATCCCGGTTTCGTAGCCCACCCGTTCGACGACCTTCTTCAGGGTCAAAAGCGCTTCGTTCAGTTCGGCATGCGAGGTGAGTCCCCATCGAACGGGGGGCTCGGCCAACTCGCGGAGACTTTCTTCCCAGGGGCCGGTCATGCTGCCTGCTCCTTCCGCGCCTTCCGACGCTGACTGGTGATGATGAGAACAGTGACGACGATCGCGGCGACGACAAGCACCGCCAGGCCGAGGATCACCCACAGGACGATCGACGACACGTCGAGCTGGGGCGTTCCGGACGCGGCGGCATCGTTCTGCTCGCGAAGCTGATCTGCGGAGCTCGCGCGCTTTTCGGGGCTGTAACCGTTGGCTTGCGCCGTGGCGATCTGCTCCGCGGTGGGCGCTCCGAACCCGAACGCCTTGTCCATGAGGGGGTTCGAGTCCGGGAGAGTGAGCGGATCCACGGACAGGAGAGTCGACAACCACGCGGCCCCATAGCCATAACCATCATCCGTCCGTGATGGGGTGTGCTGCCCGGCATTCGTCGTGGAAATCAGGGCCTGAAGAAGCTGGCTCCCGGAGGCTTCCGGGGTCTTCTGCGCTGCAAGCGCCAGCATCCCCGCGACGATCGGTGCCGCGAATGACGACCCCGTTCCGGTACTTCCCGTCTGCCAATCCCCCGTCTTCCCGACAGTCGGCAGGCCGAAACCCGCCGCCACCACGGTGGTTTGCGGAACGACGAACGGGGCGCCATCGAGTTGTTGCAGGTTGCCGTCGCGGTCGATGGCGGCTGTGGATACCACGCCGTTGAACGCGCCCTGGTCACCCTCTCGCGCACCAAGCAGAAGCGGATTGATGGAGGCGGAGATGACGATTGCTCCGCGTGCAAGGGCGTAGGCGATCGCGGGAGCGTCGTCTTGTCTCGCCGAGCCACCGACGGCCGTGTAGATGATCTTCGCGCCGTCGTCGACGGCCATCTTGACTCCGGCGCCGAAGTTCGTCAGCTTGTTCCCATCAGCGGTTTCGCACTCGGGACCGTCGTCTGCACCGTAACCGTAGAACGTGAGGTCGGCATCGGGTGCGATTCCCCGCACGGCACCCGCCCCCGTGCCGTTTCCGATGACGTAAGCAGCCATGGTCGAGCCGTGCACCGCAGCCTCGTTGGCATCGGACGTCACCACCGTCGGATTGTTCACGCATACGGGAGTTGTGGACACGCGAAACTTAGTGCCCTGAAAGACGGGAAGGTCGGGATTGACCTGGTCCTCCAGGACAGCGACCTTGACGCCGCTGCCGGTGAGCCCCGCCGCGTGCGCTTGGTCGACGCCGTACTGTCCCCACCAGTAGTCGAGATTCTGCTGTCCTGTCGCAGAAGCGGTGGAGGCGGCGGTGGCCGCAACCGCGGAACCGCCGACGAGGCAAAGGATCAGCGTCGGAACTGCCAGGACACGCACCACGACCGACCTGATCACTGGGGCACACCCAGTGCGCCGCGAACTCCCGCCGCGCCGCCGGTTGCCGAGGCGCCGGCGACCGGCGCGGAGGCGGTCTCGATCAAGGATGTGGTCTGCGCCGCCTCCGTCGCGCTCAGCTCGTCCCGTTCGCGCAAAGTCGCGACCGCGGTGGTGAGGGCCTGAGCGTTCTTCCGGACGTATTCCTGCACCGCTGCGACCTCGGCGGCGAGCTCTTGAGCTCGTGTCCGAAGGTGTCCGATGAACTCCGCAGCCGCCGCTCCCTGCGACGGCCCGTCCACCTGGCTAACCGCAGCCGGCGAGGGGAGGTCGTCGGAGACCGAGTTGACCAACTGCGCGTTGTAGTTGGCAAGGTCGCCGTCGAGACGGATCACGTTGGCCATGAGGATCACTCGTTTCTTCGCGATCGAGAGGGTGCGGTCAGACGGCTGACGCCGCCGAAAGAGATGTGGGGCGGCCCGAACGGGCCGCAAGAGCCGGCGGCCGCCTCAGCGACCGCCGGCTCGAGGCGACTCAGACGAAGCGGCCGGCGGCGGACTTGTCGGTCGAGGTGTAGCCCTGAGCGATCTCGTCGGTCTTGCCGGCGATCTGCTGCAGGAGCTCGTTCAGGCGGGTGATGGACTGGGTCCACTGGGCCTGAGCCTGGTCGTAAGCGGTCTGCGCCTCACCATCCCACGAGGAGCGGAGGGCGTTGACCTGCGACTCGAGCTCGTCGAGGCGGGTGCGGATGCCGGAGGCACCGTTGCGGATCTGACCCGAGAGCGCGATGACCTGCTCGGGACGAACGGACATGGACTGCATGAGAGTTCCTTCTTTCGTGTCGAGCGGGGTCAGCCGAGCAGGGAGCCCAGGTTGCCGATGGTCTGCTGGTGCGACTCTTCGGACGCGGCCTGGTCGCGCTCGGTGCCGCGGAGGGCGTCCTCGAGCGTGACGAGCACGTTGTTGAGCTTGGTGGTCTCTTCGTTCCAACGCTGCATGAGCTGCGTGTACGAGCCGGCTGCGGCACCGGTCCAGAAACCGGCCACCTGGTCGAGCTCGGTGCGAACCTTGCGCACCTGCTCGTCGATGCCCGACTTCGCGGTGTTGACCGCTTCGGCCCCTCGACGAAGCGCACCCTCCTGGGCTGCGATGAGATCTGCCACTGTGTCTCCTCGATGTTCCTCCGGGCGCGCCCGGGCGTTGCGGATCGAATAAGCGCACGGGAATCACGGACCCGCACACGGCGTCGGCGAGAAACCGGAGCCCCCACCGGAGATCGAACATACGTAATGCCTTCCCCCGGTTCAAGCCAATAGCCCGATTTGAAAGATGACAAAACTCTCATCTTTATCCCCGGTGACGCGCGTAAAGGACTCCGCCCGGCCGTGGAAGGCGGCTACGCTGGTGCGGTTGCGGCCGGCGCGCCGGTAGGCGCGAGCACGAGGGGGACCGTTGAGCGCGGATGTGATGCAGGGGCGACGCGTCGCGCTGATCGACGGCGATTCCCGACTCGACCTGGTCGTTCCTCTCCGCGCTCGCGTCGACGACGTGCTGCGCGCCGCCGGCTCCGACGCCGTCCGCGGTACGCGGGTGGTGGGCATCGCCGGCCGTGAGATCGATCGGACGACGTCGATGTCCTCTCTCGACGACGGTGTCGTGCTCGTGCTCGTCGACCCGGGCGCCTCGCTCCCCGACGCGGTGGCCCGTGCCGCCGCCGCCCCGAACGCGGTGCGCGTATCGGCCGTCTCGTGGGTGCTCGCGGCGGGGGGTGGCATCCTGGCCCTCCTCCGTCTGGCCGACGGAGACGCCCTGCCCTCGGCCGCTCTCGGCCCCGTCGCGGTGCTGGCTCTGCTCGGGGCGGCTATCGCCGGTTCCGTCTTCGCCACGCGCGCCCGATCACGCACCGCGATCCTCGCCCCCGTGGTGGGCGTGATCGCCCTGGCCTTCGGCGGCGGGGTCGCCGTCGTTCCGCCCCTTCCCGCCTCGGGCTCGCTGGTGGCCGTCTTCACCGGACTCCTCGCCGGCGCGATCGTCGCGGGCGTCATCGGCGTGGTGGGGGCGACCGAGACCCTCCGCGCGCAGAGCCGAACGGCGACCATCGTCCTCCTCGTGCTCGCCGCGGTGTGGGGACTGTCGCTGCTGATGCACCTCGACCCCTCGGCCCCGGCGGCCGTGACCCTCGGCCTCGTGCCGGTCGCTCAGCGCGTGCTGCAGTCCAGCCTCGTCGACGTCGCCCCCGGAACCTTCATCGACTACGGCCGTTTCCAAAGCACGCGCTGGACAGTGCGGCAGCACCTCCCCGACGAGGTCCGCACCATCGAAGCCGACGACGCCGACGCGCTGGTCGAGCGCTCCACCGCGCGCCTCACGATCGGGGTCGTGCTGTTGATCTCCGCCGGGGCCGCCAGCGCCCTCACCGCGCTGCCGAGTTTCGACACCGACAACCCGGTCGTCCTCGGAGGCCGCATCGCCCTCGCCACCACGGTGGTTCTGGCTCTTCTGCTGGGCTCGCGCCGCAGCACGGTGCCCTTCCTGCGGTGGGTCGAGCGAGCGGGAGCCGTGGCCGTCATCGTCGCCGTGCTCGTGGCGCTCCTGCCGCGGGTCTCGCCCGAGATGCTCGTCGTGTCCGCCGGGATCCTGCTCGTCATCGCCCTGGGCTCGGCCCTGCTCGTGGTGCCGGTCGGTCGCGGCCTGCGATCGCTCGGCTGGTCGCGCACCGGCGACATCTTCGAGGCGCTGGCTACGGCGCTGTCTCTTCCGGCGGGCATGCTCGCCGCCGGAGCAGTGGAGATCGCGCGTGCGATGATGGCGACATGACGCAGCTGACGCCGTTCGGCGTGCCCGCGACGGTGGGGGTGCGCGTCGGAGCCTTCAGTGTCGACGCGGCCCTCGTGGTGATCGCCTCCGGCGTGGCATCCCTTCTCGCGTCTCCCGTGCTGGGGGTCGCGGTCGCCGCGGAAGCCCTGCTCGGCCTGTGGATCCTGCAGGCGCGACGCGGAGCCACCCCCGGGTCGCTGCTCTTCGGGTTGCGCACCTCGCGCGTCGAGGAGCCCGTGGTCCCGGGCGCGGGCCGGGCGTTCGTTCGCGGACTCCTCGTGGTGCTGGGTGGCTTCGTCCTCCTCGCGGGTGCCTGGGTCGTCGTCGCCTCGGCGGCGTTCGACGCCTCGGGCCGGCGGCGCTCCTGGGCCGATCGTGCTGCGGGGACCGTCCTGCTGTCCGTGCCCCGCGGAAAGCAGACTCCGGATGCCACTGAACCCCGCGCCCTGTCGGAACCCACCGTCCAGCGCACCGCTGCCGTCCGCGAACCGTTGCGCATGGATTCGTCGGCGGCGGCCCTGCCCCTCGCGCCCGCCTGGGACGCCCCCATCGTCGCGATCGATGCGCCCGTCGTCGCGGGGGAGCGCCCCGCGGCGATCGCGCCCGAAGCGGTCGCGCCCTCGCCGGCGGCCCCCGCCCGCACCCCGGGCGTCGGCCGCGCGCAACTGCTCGTGGTCTTCGACACCGGTCAGCGCGAGCAGTTCGACCTGCCGGCCGCCGTCAACTTCGGCCGGGCCCCCGTCGCCGACCACCCGGACGACATCCTGATCCCGGTCGACGATCCCGACCGCCTGATCTCGAAGACGCACCTGCGCCTCGAGCACGACGGCGAGACGGCATGGGTCACCGACACGGGGTCGACGAACGGATCCGAGCTGATCGACGACGACGGCACCGTCCACGTCCTGCGCCCCGGTTCCCGCACCCTGCTCGAGGACGGCACGCGTGTGCGCCTCAGCGAACGCGTCTTCACCCTGAGTCGTCTGATCGGAGGTCCGGTGTGAGCACGGGTCCGCGCATCGCCCCGCCGTCGCTTCCCAACGGGCGGATCGTGCTCCAGCCGCCGCCCGAGCTCGTGCCGAACGAGGGCGGCAGCGGCATCCTGACCTCTCTCCTGCCGATGCTCGGCAGCGTGGGGGCGATCGTGATGGTGACCATCTCGAACAGCGGGCCCACGGGCTTCCTCATCGGCGGGATGTTCCTGCTGTCGTCGCTCGGCTTCGTCGCGGTCAACGGATGGCGCCAGCGCGCTCAGCGCAACGCGCAGGTGCTCGGCAACCGACGCGAGTACCTCGCCTACCTCTCCGACCTCCGCGACACCGTGCGCGTGGCCGCGCGCAAGCAGCGTCGCCACGGCGGGTGGATCATGCCGGCCCCCGCCGCCCTCCCCTTCATCGCCGAGGAGCGATCGCGCGTCTGGGAGCGCCAGCCCGGCGATGAGACGTTCCTGCTCGCCCGCATCGGCGTGACGGACCAGCCGCTGAGTCTGACCCTCGAGGCGCCGGAGCTCCCGCCCCTCGCGCAACTCGACCCGGTCGCCGCCTCGGCCGCGCACCGGTTCATGCTGACCCACGAGATGCAGCGCGACCTGCCGCTGGGCTTCCCCCTCGGCGACTACGCGCGCATCGAGCTCGTCGGCTCCGACGAAGAGGCCGTCCGCAGCCTCGCGCGCTCGCTCGTGGCCTCGGCGGCGACGCTGCACGACCCCGAGGACGTCATCATCGCGATCCTCGCCGGTCCCGCGCAGATGCCGTCCTGGGACTGGGCGAAGTGGCTTCCGCATGCCATGTCGTCGCGCGTGCAGGACCGACTCGGACCCGCGCGCATGATCTCGGCATCCCTCGACGAACTCGTCGACATGCTGCCCCCGCAGCTGTCCACCCGACCGCGGTTCACCCCCGGCGGCGGCGTGACCCCGCACGTCGTGCTGATCGTCGACGGCGTCGAGACCCCGACCAACAGCCCGCTCGTCGGGCTCGAGGGGGCGCAGGGCGTCACCGTGATCGATCTGCCCACGCGCTGGGACGAACTCGACGACCCCCACGTGGCGCGCGTCGCGCTCGCCGAGGCGCCCGTCGTCGCGCGGGGCCGTCGCGCCGAGTCGAAGCCGGTCGTCGCCCCTGCCGAATTCATCGACGGAGCCGGTCGCGCACAGACCTTCCTCCCGGATGCCATGACCGTCGCCGAAGCCGAGGCCACGGCCCGTCGGCTCATGCCGCTGCGGCCGGCGCCCATGGTGGTCGTCGACGCGCCGACCACGCAGGGGCAGCTGGAGCTCACCGAGCTCCTGGGGCTGCCCGACGTGCGGACGGTGAACTTCGATCAGGCGTGGACGCGCCGCCTCGAGCGCGACCGCCTGCGCGTCCCGATCGGTCAGGAGCCCTCGGGCACCCCGCTCATCCTCGACCTGAAGGAGTCCGCGTCGCAGGGCATGGGCCCGCACGGTGTCATGGTCGGTGCGACCGGGTCGGGCAAGTCCGAGGTGTTGCGCACGCTGGTGCTCGCGCTCGCGATGACGCACTCTCCCGAGCAGCTCAACTTCGTGCTCGTCGACTTCAAGGGTGGCGCGACGTTCGCCGGGATGGCCGAGATGCCGCATGTGTCGGCGGTCATCACCAACCTCGGCAGCGAGCTCGCGCTCGTCGACCGCTTCCAGGACGCCCTGCAGGGCGAGGTCGTGCGGCGCCAGGAACTGCTGCGCGCCGCGGGCAACTTCGCCAACGTCGGCGAGTACGAGACCGCTCGCCTCGGCGGCCGGTCGGATCTCGCGCCGCTGCCCGCCCTCCTCGTCGTCGTGGACGAGTTCTCCGAGCTGCTGACCGCCAAGCCCGAGTTCGTCGACAGCTTCCTGAACATCGGTCGCGTCGGTCGTTCGCTGCACGTGCACCTGCTCCTGGCATCCCAGCGTCTCGAAGAGGGGAAGCTGCGCGGTCTCGACACGTACCTGTCATACCGGATCGGTCTGCGCACCTTCTCGGCCGCCGAATCGCGCACGATCATCGGCACGCCGGACGCGTACACGCTTCCGCAGGAGCCCGGTGTGGGCTTCCTCAAGAGCGACACCGAGAACCTCGTGCAGTTCCGCGCGGCGTACGTCTCGGGGCGCCCGAAGGGCAATGCCCGGCTCCTCGCGAACGACCCCGACTCGGGGGCGACGGGCCCCGCGCGCGTCGAGGTCTTCACCGCCCTGGCGCAGCCCGACGACGACCCTGCCGAAGAGTCGACGGATGCCAATCCCTCGGCGATGGCGACCCCGGCGACCGACAAGCGCTCGACCTTCCAGATCGCCGTCGACCGCATGAAGGATCGCGGGCCCGAGGCGCATCAGGTGTGGCTCCCTCCGCTCGCCGACCCCGCGCCGCTCGACGAACTCATGCCCGACCTCGCCGAGGATCCGGCCCTGGGGCTCGTCTCGCGTCGCTGGCGCGACGTCGGCGGCCTCACGGTGCCGATCGGTGTCGTCGACATCCCGCTCGAGCAGCGCCGCGACCACCTCACCGTCTCGCTCGGGGGTGCCGCCGGCCACGTGGCGATCGTCGGTTCGCCGCTGAGCGGCAAGTCGACCCTCGCGCGCACCCTCGTCTCGGCTCTGGCGCTCACCGGGACCCCGCAGGAGTTCCAGTTCTTCGTGCTCGACTTCGGCGGCGGCGGCTTCACCGCGATGCAGCGGCATCCGCACGTCTCGGGGGTCGCCACGCGCACCGAGCCCGAGGCCGTGCGCCGCGCGATCGCCGAGGTCGAGGCCGTGCTGGACGCGCGCGAGCAGTACTTCCGCCGCAACGCCGTCGACTCGATCGACACGTATCGCTCACGCCGCCGTGAGGGGCGTCTCGACGACGGCTTCGGCGACGTGTTCCTCATCGTCGACGGCTGGTCGACGCTGAGGTCGGAGTTCGAGCCGCTCGAAGCGCGCGTGCAGACGATCGCCGCGCGCGGTCTCAGCTTCGGCGTGCACGTGGTGGTCACCGCGAACCGGTGGCTCGAGATCCGCGCCAACCTGAAAGACCTCATCCAGACGCGCCTCGAGCTGCGCCTGGGCGACCCGACCGACTCGGACGTCGACCGCAAGCAGGCGGCCAACGTCCCCGTGGGTCAGCCCGGTCGAGGTCTCGCCGTGTCGAAGCTGCAGATGCTCACGTCGGTGCCGCGCATCGACGGGTCGGACGATCCCGCGACCATCGCGGACGGGGTCGCCGACATGATCGGCAAGGTCGCGAACGCGTGGCACGGACAGCCGGGGCCGAAGCTCCGCCTGCTGCCCGAGAACATCTCGCTCGACGAGGTGCGCGTTCTCACCGAGCCGGGCGATCGCCGGATGCTGCTCGGTATCGAAGAAGCGCAGCTGTCGCCCTTCGGCATCGACCCCCGCGTCGAACCGCACCTGTTCGTCTACGGCGACTCGGGGATGGGCAAGTCGTCCTTCCTGCGCGGCGTGGCCAAAGAGATCCAGCGGCTCTACACGCCCGCCGAGGCGAAGATCTTCGTCGTCGACTACCGCCGCGCGCTGCTCGGCGAGATCCCCGACGACTACCTGGGTGCGTACCTCACCTCGCACGACCTGGCCACGGGCGGCATGAACGACCTGGCGCAGTACTTCTCGACGCGCATCCCCGGGCCCGACGTCACGCCGACCCAGCTGCGCGAGCGTAGCTGGTGGAAGGGCGCCGAAGGGTTCATCCTCATCGACGACTACGACCTCGTCGCCACCAGCCAGGGAAACCCCATCGCGGTGCTGCAGCCGTTGCTCGCGCAGGCCGGCGACCTCGGCCTGCACGTCATCCTGACCCGTCGTTCGGGTGGAGCGAGCCGCGCGGCGTACGACCCGATCATCCAGCGCTTCACCGACCTGGGCGTCACCGGCATCCTGCTCGGCGGAAATCCGGAAGAAGGGGCGCTCATCGGCCGTGTGAAGCCCGAGCGGGCGGCCCCCGGCCGGGCGCAGATCGTCAGCCGCGAGCACGGCCTGCTCGCCGCGCAGCTGGTGTTCTCGCCGCCGTCGCACTGAGCCGCGGTTCCTCCCCAGGAGCCCTTCCCGCCCCGGTTTCCCCCGATGGATGCCGGGGCGGTGTGCGTGTCGGTGGCCCGGGTTACCGTTGAGGGGTGACTTATCCCGGCGCCGCATCCGAGTCGTACGCCGACGCGCCGCCCGAGCCGTACGACCTTCCCGAAGACCCGTACGCCGGCGCCGACTGGGACCCCGATCAGTTCGCGCCGCCCGAGGACTTCGACGCGCCCCCGCCGCCCGTCGACCCGTCATCGTCGTTCGCGCGCGCCGCCGCGGTGACCGGCACAGCGCGAGAGCTACCCGCCGTGCGCGACTTCACGGGGCGCGATCCCCGCGAGGTGCTGCACGAGGTCTACGGGTACGACGCCTTCCGGGGCGATCAAGCCGAGATCGTGCAGCATGTCGTGAACGGCGGAGACGCCGTCGTGCTCATGCCCACCGGTGGCGGCAAGAGCGTCACCTATCAGGTCCCCGCCCTCGTGCGGCCCGGCACGGGGCTGGTCGTCAGCCCCCTGATCGCGCTCATGCACGACCAGGTCGAGGCCCTCATCGCCAACGGCGTGCGCGCGGGCTATCTCAACTCCACGCAGGCGCCGGCCGAACGGCAGGCCGTCGAGCAGGCGTATCTCGCGGGTGAGCTCGACCTGCTCTACGTCGCGCCCGAGCGTCTGAACGGCGCGCAGACACTCTCCTTCCTCGCCCGCGGCCGCCTCAGCGTGATCGCCATCGACGAGGCGCACTGCGTGTCGCAGTGGGGGCACGACTTCCGCCCCGATTACCTCGCCCTCGGCGACCTCGCCGATCGTTTCCCCGACGTCCCGCGCATGGCGCTCACGGCGACCGCCACACCGGCCACCGCTCAAGAGATCGTCGAGCGTCTGCGCCTGCGCGATGCCCGCGGGTTCGTGGCGAGCTTCGACCGCCCCAACATCCAGTACCGCATCGACGCCAAAGTCGACCCGCGGCGGCAGCTCGTGCAGTTCATCCGCTCGCAGCCCGAGGGGTCGGCGGGCATCGTCTACGCCCTGAGTCGCAAGAGCGTCGAGCAGACGGCGGCCTACCTCAGCGCGCAGGGCCTCGACGCCCTGCCGTATCACGCGGGTCTCGACGCGTCGGTGCGCGCGGCGAATCAGTCTCGGTTCCTGCGCGACGACGGCGTCATCATGGTCGCCACGATCGCCTTCGGCATGGGCATCGACAAACCCGACGTGCGTTTCGTCGCGCACATCGACCTGCCGAAGTCGGTCGAGGGCTACTACCAAGAGACGGGTCGTGCCGGCCGCGACGGCGATCCCTCGACCGTGTGGATGGCGTACGGGCTCGGCGACGTCGTCCAACAGCGCCGCATGATCGACCAGTCGCCGGGCGACCGCTCGTACAAGATGCGTCTCGGGCAGCATCTCGACGCCATGCTCGCCCTGTGCGAGACGGTCGGATGCCGCCGGCAGAACCTCCTCGACTACTTCGGGCAGCGCTCCGAGCCGTGCGGAAACTGCGACACGTGCCTCACTCCGCCCGACACCTGGGATGGACTCATCGCCGCCCAGAAACTGCTGTCGACCATCGTGCGGCTCCAGCGCGAGCGCGGCCAGGCCTTCGGGGCCGGGCACCTGATCGACATCCTGCGCGGGGCCAAGACCGAGCGCATCGCGCAGCAGGGTCACGACCGGCTCAGCACCTACGGCCTCGGCGCCGACCTGTCGGATCAGGACTGGCGAAGCGTCATCCGTCAGCTCCTCGCTCGCGGGATCATCGTCGCCCAGGGCGAGTACGGCACGCTCGCGCTGAGCGAGGCATCCGCCGGGGTCCTCCGCGGCGAGACCCCGGTGCCACTGCGTCGCGACGCCCTCGGGCGCACGGGCGGAGGCGGGGGCTCGAATCGCGCGCGCAAGAGCAGCGCCGACGACGTGGCCGCGGGCGACCGCGACCTTTTCGAGGCGCTGCGCGCCTGGCGCGCCGAGAAGGCCCGCGAGCAGGGGGTGCCCGCGTACATCGTGTTCGGAGACGCCACCCTGCGCGCGATCGCCGCCGCACGCCCGAGCTCGGTGGGCGACCTCGACGGCATCACCGGCATCGGCGCCAAGAAGCGCGAGGCCTACGGCGACGGCATCCTGACGGTGGTCGCCGCGAACTGACGCGCCGCGCGACCCGGCGCGACCACCCCGGCCCGCCATCCCGCGACCGCCCCGGCCCGCCACCCCGCGACCGACCCGCGCCTCTGCCCCGGCCCGCGCTCAGCGCGCTCACGGGAATGTTGACCACCCACAACGACCTGGCGAGACGGGCCGAGCGAGCATTGTGTGGATCGCACAGGCTGTTTGGGTTGACGTTGTGGGACACCTACCGTGGAGAGAGTCCTTTACAACGTCGAAAGGTGCCGAGAATGACCGACGCCGCCGTCCGTCCCACCACGCCCGCCACGAGCACGCGTACCCCCGTCGGGGGCGCCCCGACCGCCGCCCACACCGCGGCGGAGGCGTCCGAAGCCCGCATCGACGTCGAGCGGGTCACCGACCTGCTGCTCGGCACCTGGGGCGATACCCGCCGCCAGGCGCGCGAGATGATCAAAGACCCCGCGCTGTGGCGCGACGACAGCCTGGGCATGGACGCGCACCGCGAGCGCACCCTCAGCCAGCTGCACCTTCTCGTGCAGAACAAGGCCGTTCACCGCGCCTTCCCCAAGCACCTGGGCGGCGAAGAGAACAACGGTGCGAACATCGCCGGCTTCGAGGAGCTCGTCGCCGCCGACCCCAGCCTGCAGATCAAGTCGGGCGTGCAGTGGGGCCTGTTCGGGTCCGCCGTGCTGCAGCTGGGCACGCGTGAGCACCACGACAAGTGGCTCCCCGGCATCATGAGCCTCGAGATCCCCGGTGCCTTCGCGATGACCGAGACCGGTCACGGCTCGGATGTCTCGGCGATCGGCACGACGGCGACCTACGACCCCGAGACCGAGGAGTTCGTCATCCACACGCCCTTCCGCGGAGCGTGGAAGGACTACCTCGGCAACGCGGCGGTGCACGGCAAGGCCGCGACGGTGTTCGCCCAGCTCATCACCGACAACGTCAACCACGGCGTGCACTGCTTCTACGTGCCCCTGCGTGACGACGAGGGCAACTTCCTCCCCGGCATCGGCGGAGAGGACGACGGTCTCAAAGGTGGTCTGAACGGCATCGACAACGGCCGTCTGCACTTCGACCACGTCCGCGTGCCCCGCACGAACCTCCTCAACCGCTACGGCGACGTCGCCCCCGACGGCACCTACTCGAGCGAGATCGCCAGCCCCGGCCGCCGTTTCTTCACGATGCTCGGCACCCTCGTGCAGGGTCGGGTCTCGCTCGACGGCGCCGCCGCGTGGGCGTCGGCCATCGGCCTCATCATCGCGATCACCTACGGAAACCAGCGTCGCCAGTTCGACTCCGGCGCCGGCACCCCCGAGGTGACCCTGCTCGACTACGGCAAGCACCAGCGCCGTCTGCTCCCGCGCCTGGCGACGACCTACGCCGAGATCTTCGCGCACGACGAGTTCCTGCAGAAGTTCGACGGCGTCTTCAGCGGACGCCTCGACACGGATGCCGACCGCGAAGACCTCGAAACGCTCGCCGCCGCGCTCAAGCCGCTGTCGACGTGGCACGCCCTCGACACCCTGCAGGAATCGCGCGAGGCGTGCGGCGGACAGGGCTTCCTCTTCGAGAACCGTCTCGTGGGCCTGCGCGCCGACCTCGACATCTACGTCACCTTCGAGGGCGACAACAACATCCTGCTCCAGCTCGTCGGCAAGCGTCTGCTCGCCGATTACGCCAAGCAGTTCAAGGGCAAGGATGCCAAGCAGCTCGCCGCCTTCGCCGTCGGTCAGACGGCGGGCAAGCTCTTCCACGGTGCGGGCATGCGCCAGCTGGGCCAGGCCGTGAGCGACTTCGGCTCGACCGCGCGGTCGGTGGAGAAGGGGCTGCGCGCCGATCAGCAGCACGAGCTGCTCGCCGGCCGCGTCCAGCAGATGATCGCCGACATCGCGGGGCGCCTGCGTCCGGCATCCAAGCTGTCGCGTGAAGACGCGGCCGCACTGTTCAACGAGAACCAGGCGCAGCTGATCGAGGCGGCGCGCGCCCACGGCGAGCTGCTTCAGTGGGAGGCGTTCACCGACGCCGTCAATCGCGTCACCGACCGCGACACGCTGAAGGTGCTCACCTGGCTGCGCGACCTGTTCGGTCTGCAGCTGATCGAGAAGCACCTCGCCTGGTACCTGATCAACGGGCGCCTGTCGACGCAGCGCGGCGCGGCCGTGTCGAGCTACATCGACCGGCTCTGCGCGCGGCTCCGTCCCCACGCGCAGGACCTCGTCGACGCGTTCGGCTACGGCCCCGAGCACGTCCGCGCCTCGATCGCGTCGGGCGTGGAGGACGACCGTCAGAACGAAGCGGCCGCCTACTACGCGGCCCAGAGGGCAGCGGGCACCGCTCCGGTTCCGGAGAAGAAGCCCGCGAAGTGACGCGCGAGGCGGGCGGCGGCAGGAGGGGGGCGCCGCCGTCCGCTTCGCGCTCGGGCGCGGTCCGTCCGATGTCGGAGCCCCGCTCTAGCCTGGAGACATGAGCGACCTATTCACCGGTTCGGACGGCGTCCTCCGCTGCGCGTGGGCCGGTGCCGACGCGGAGTACCAGCGTTACCACGATGAAGAGTGGGGAACGACGCTGCGCGGCGACCGCCCGCTGTTCGAGAAGCTCAGCCTCGAGGGCTTTCAGGCCGGTCTCGCCTGGATCACGATCCTGCGCAAGCGTCCGCGCTTCCGCGAGGTCTTCCACGGCTTCGAGCCGACGGCCGTGGCGCGGTTCGGCCCCGACGACGTCGAGCGATTGCTCCAGGATGCCGGCATCATCCGCCACCGCGGAAAGATCGAGGCCGTGATCGGCAACGCCGGCATCGTGGCGGGCATGGGCGAGGGCGAGCTCGACGCCCTGCTGTGGTCGTTCGCTCCCGCGTCACACGAGCCGCCGGCAACGTTCGCCGAGGTACCGGCCGTGACGCCGGAGTCGACCGCGATGAGCAAAGAGCTGCGTCGACGCGGCTTCCGCTTCGTCGGGCCCACCACGATGTACGCGCTCATGCAGTCCTCCGGAATGGTCGACGATCACGTGGCCGGGTGCTGGCGGGCGACCGCGTCCTGACCCTCTCCACGCGGTCGTGGCGCTCCGGGGAGCCTCGCACCGGTAGACTCGACCCAGGAGCTTTCGCTCCCCGCGTCGTCGAACGCACCGGCCCCTTCTTCTCGGGCCTTTGACCTTCACGGCGAACGGATGCGCCACCCGGCGCCTTCGCCCTTGCAGCCGCAGCATCGCGGCATCCCGAATCGCCGTGTGCGCCCGCGCCGCGGCTGGAGTATTCATGACGTCCCAGACTTTCGCCGACCTCGGCGTGCCCGCACCCCTCGTCGACGTTCTCGCCTCGCAGGGCAAGAACGACGCGTTCCCCATCCAGGCCGACACCCTGCCCGACACGCTCGCCGGTCGCGATGTGCTCGGCCGCGGAAAGACCGGCTCGGGTAAGACCCTCGCCTTCTCGCTGCCCCTCGTCGCCCGCCTCGCCGGCAAGAACGACCGTCGCCGCGGCCGCAAGCCCCGCGCGCTCGTGCTCGCACCGACCCGCGAGCTGGCCAACCAGATCGACGAGGTCATCAAGCCCCTCGCGGCCGCCTACGGCCTGGTCACCACCACCGTCTACGGCGGCGTCAATCAGAAGCGTCAGGTCGATGCGTTCAACGGCGGCGTCGACATCCTCGTCGCGTGCCCCGGTCGCCTCGAAGACCTCATCGGCCAGGGCCACGCGAGCCTCGACGACGTCGAGATCACCGTGCTCGACGAGGCCGACCACATGGCCGACCTCGGCTTCCTCCCCGGCGTGACGCGTCTGCTGTCTCGCACGCCCGCCGGCGGTCAGCGCCTGCTGTTCTCGGCCACCCTCGACAACGGCGTGGACAAGCTCGTCAAGCGGTTCCTCCGCAACGAGGTGCTGCACTCGGTCGACGAGGCGCACTCGCACGTCGCCGCGATGACCCACCACGTCTTCGCCCCCGCCGACGCCGACGCCAAGAAGGAGCTCGTTCAGACGCTCGCCTCGGGCACCGCGCGCCGCATCCTGTTCATGCGCACCAAGCACCAGGCCAAGAAGCTCGCGAAGGCGCTCACCGCGGCCGGCATCCCCTCGGTCGACCTGCACGGCAACCTTTCGCAGCCGCAGCGCGACCGCAACCTCGCCGCCTTCGGCGACGGCCGCGCCAAGGTGCTCGTCGCCACCGACGTGGCCGCGCGCGGCGTGCACGTCGACGGCGTCGAGCTGGTCGTGCACGTCGACCCGCCCGTCGAGCACAAGGCGTACCTGCACCGCTCGGGCCGTACCGCCCGTGCCGGCACCGCCGGCGATGTCGTCACGATCATGCTGCCCGAGCAGCGTCGCGACACCCTCGACATCCTGCGCAAGGCCAAGATCTCGGCCACGCCCACGCCGGTGACCCCGACCTCGCCCGAGGTCGTCGCCCTGGTCGGCGAGGTCGCCCCTTACGTCAAGCCCGAGCCGGTCGTCGCGCAGCCCCAGGGTGGCGGACGCTCGCAGGGCGCGAACGCTCAGCGCAAGCGCGCCGAGCGCGCGCAGGGTGGGGATGCCGCGTCGGCCGGTGGCGGCCGCCGTCGTCGCGGCCGCGGCGGCAGCGGCCAGTCCGCCGATGCGCCCGCCGTAGCGGGTCACGCGCCCCAGGGCGGTCGCGGCCAGGGCCAGCGCTCGGGTGCCGGCCGCGGCCAGGGCGCCGGCGGCGGACAGCGTGCCGGTGCGGGCGCCTCGCGTACGCAGGGCGCGGGCCGCTCGGCATCCGGAACTCCGACGACGGGCATGGTCGTCGGCGCGCGCAACCCTCGCACGAACCGCCGCGCGCAGGGCTGAGTCCATCGCATCGGTGCCCCCGCAGATCCGTCTGCGGGGGCACCGGCGTTTCAGGGGTCGCGCCGAACACGGCCGCGGATGCCGTGCGCGGCACGCCGTCGCCGACGGCCTCCGAGCGGCGCGCCGCCGAAACGCTCCGCCGTCGTGCACGCGCTGCCCCTCGACGTCTCGCGGATGTCGGAGGTCTCCGCCACACTGGGGGACGACCCGAGGAGCAGCGCATGAACGGTCCCGACACCCATGACGTCATCCGCGTGCGCGGTGCGCGCGAGAACAACCTGCAGAACGTCGATCTCGACGTGCCGAAGCGTCGATTGACGGTGTTCACCGGGGTCAGCGGGTCGGGCAAGTCGTCGCTCGTATTCGGCACGATCGCGGCCGAATCGCAGCGTCTCATCAACGAGACGTACCCGACCTTCGTGCAGCAGTTCATGGGCGAGCTGTCGCGGCCCGATGTCGACGCGCTCGAGAACCTCAGCGCCACCATCCGGGTCGATCAGGAGCGCATGGCCGCCAACGCCCGCTCCACCGTCGGCACCGCGACCGATGTGCACGCCATGCTGCGGGTGCTCTTCAGCCGGCTCGGGCAACCGCACGTGGGCTCGTCGCAGGCGTTCTCGTTCAACGTCCCGTCCGTCTCGGGGGCGGGGGCGGTCACGATCGCGACAGGGGCGAAGAAGGGGCAGAAGGAGCGCCGGTCGTTCGAGATCACCGGCGGGATGTGTCCCGAGTGCGAGGGCCTCGGCCAGGTCAGCGACATCGACCTCGACCAGCTCGTGGACCCGACGCGGTCGCTCAACGCCGGCGCCATCCTCGTCCCCGGCTACACCGCCGACGGGTGGATGGTGCGCGTGTTCAGCGAGTCGGGCTTCGTCGACGCCGACAAGCCTGTGGGCGAGTTCACTGAGCAGGAGCGACAGGACTTCCTCTACAAAGAGCAGACCAAGGTGCGCATCGCGAACACGAACATGACCTACGAGGGTCTCGTCCCCAAGGTCACTAAGAGCATGCTGCAGAAAGACCGCGACGCGCTGCAGCCGCACATCCGCGCGTTCGTCGATCGCGCCGTCACCTTCGTCGCCTGTCCGGCGTGCGGGGGAACGCGACTCAACGAAGGCGCGCGTTCGTCGCGCATCGGCGAGGTCAACATCGCGGATGCCGCGGCCATGCAGATCACCGATCTCGCCGCCTGGGTGCGCACGGTCGACGACCCGACGGTCGCTCCCCTCGTCCAGGGACTGCGCGAGACGCTCGACGCCTTCGTGCACATCGGTCTGGGCTACCTCTCCCTCGATCGCGCGAGCGGGACGCTGTCGGGAGGAGAGGCGCAGCGGACGAAGATGATCCGCCACCTCGGCTCGAGCCTCAGCGACATCACCTACGTCTTCGACGAGCCGACCGCGGGGTTGCACCCGCACGACATCCAGCGCATGAACGAGACGCTGCTGCAGCTGCGCGACAAGGGCAACACCGTGCTCGTCGTGGAGCACAAGCCCGAGGTGATCGAGATCGCCGACCACGTCGTCGACCTGGGCCCGCGCGCCGGGCGCGAGGGCGGCACCGTTCAATTCGAGGGCGATGTGGCGGGTCTCCGCGCATCCGAGACGCTGACGGGTCGTTTCCTCGATCACCGGGCGCGACTGAAGGACACCGTGCGCTCCGCCACCGGGGCCATGCCGATCCGCGGGGCGACGCAGCACAACCTCCGCGCCGTCGACGTCGACGTCCCCCGCGGGGTCCTGACCGTGGTGACCGGCGTCGCCGGGTCGGGCAAGTCGTCACTCATCCACGGCAACCTGCCCGCCTTCGACGACGTGGTCGTCGTCGATCAGACCGCGATCAAGGGATCGCGGCGCAGCAGCCCGGCCACCTACACCGGTATCCTCGACGCGGTCCGGGCCGCCTTCGCCAAGGCGAATGGCGTCAAGCCCGCCCTCTTCAGCGCGAACAGCGAGGGCGCGTGCCCCGCGTGCCGCGGCCTCGGGGTGATCGTGACGCAGCTGGGGTTCCAGTCGACGGTCGAGACGGTGTGCGAGCTCTGCGCGGGCACGGGCTTCTCCGACGACGTCCTCGAGTACACGCTCGACGGCAAGAACATCGCCGAGGTCCTCGCGATGTCGGTCGTCGAAGCGGGAGAGTTCCTCACGAAGGGGCCGGCCGTGGCCGTTCTCAGCCGCCTCCGTGACGTCGGTCTCGGCTACCTCACGCTCGGCCAATCGCTGAGCACTCTGTCGGGCGGAGAACGGCAGCGGCTCAAGCTCGCCATCTCGATGGCCAAAGCGGGCGCCGTCTACGTCCTCGACGAACCCACGACCGGTCTGCACCTCGCCGATGTCGACACCCTGCTGCGTCTGCTGGATCAGTTGGTGGATGCCGGCAACACCGTCGTCGTGATCGAGCACCACCAGGCGGTGATGGCGCACGCCGACTGGATCATCGACCTGGGGCCCGGCGCTGGTCGCGACGGGGGTGCCATCGTGTTCGAAGGGACCCCGGCCGAACTGGTCGCGGAGCGCTCGACCCTGACGGGGGAGCACCTGGCGCGCTACGTGGGGCCTGACCGGCGACGGGCGCTCGCGCCTTGACCGGCGGCGGGCGGAGAGCGAGCGCCTCAGCCGCGTGAGGGGAGCGTCGCGTCGTGCAGGTGGCGATCGCCGTGCGACAGCACCTTGACGATCACTCCGCGTCGACGCAGGTCGGCGACGGCGCGGGTCTCGTCTTCGCGGGTGAGTCCGAGCGCGTGCACGCTGGCGACCACGAGCACGTCGCCCCGGGTCAGCGTCCCGAAGAAGCGGTCGAGCCGGTTGGCCCACCCTTCGAGCGTTTCGGGCGCGGGGTGGCGGAACCCCTCGATCGGAACGCCGAAGCGCGTGAGGTCGTCGCGCTGCTGCTTGACCGTCGCCATGTCCGGGCGAGAGACCACGAGTCCGACTAAACGCGAACCAGCGGGACGCGCGCGCCACCAATCACGGTCGCTCTGCAGCTCGGTGAAGCACTTCGGGCAGTCGGCCGCGTCGTGCGCGAGCGGCACCGGATGGGTCCCGGCGGCATCCACGGATGACGGCAGCGTCGGGATCGAATCGCTCATGGAGACCTCCGCGTCCATTGTGCCGCACGACCCTGCGAATCCCCCCCCGCCGGGCCCCGCCGCCCCTGACTCCCGCGTCCCACTCCTGTCGGGGGATGTCCCAGAAAGCGCCGTCCGGGGTGCCCTCAGGCAGCCGAGAGTGGGACATGGTCCCCGGTAGGCGCACTGACCCCCCAACGCGCCTGCCGCGGGGCGCCAGACTGCGGCAAACACGGCGGGCCCGCCGCGACGCGCGCGACGGGCCCGCAAGAGCCGAGTCAGTGGGCGGAGTACCCGCCGTCGACCAGGTGGTAGCTGCCCGAGATGAACGACGCCTCATCGCTCAGCAGGAACAGCGTGAGAGCGGCGACCTCGGCGTCGGTGCCGAGGCGGCCCGTCGCGTGCTCGTTCTCGAGGTGGGTCAGCGCCTCGGGCGACAGGCTCGAGCGGACCAGGGGAGTGTCGATGAAGCCGGGGCCGACGGCGTTCGTGCGGACGCCCTGGGCGGTGTACTCGAGGGCCGCGACCTTCGTCAGGCCGATCAGCGCGTGCTTGCTCGCGACGTACGCGGCGTTCTGGGCGATGCCGACGGAACCCAGCACGGATGCCATGTTCACGACCGCCCCGCCCCCGGAGGCGACGATCGCGGGGAGCTGGAACCGCAGGCCGTAGAAGACGCCGTCGAGGTCGACGGAGCGCACGCGATCCCACGCCGCGATGTCGTAGTCGCCGATGTTCTGGGGTGCAGCGCCGATGCCGGCGTTGTTCACGGCGAGGTGCAGGCCGCCGAAGGTCTTCTTCGCGAAGTCCACCGCTGCCTCGGAGTCCTCCCATTTCGCGGTGTTCTGGGCGAAGGGGGTGGCGGCGCCTCCCGCGGCGGTGATCTCCTGGGCGACGCGCTCGGCGGCCTCGAGGTTGATGTCGGTGACGACCACCGAGGCGCCTTCCGCGCCGAGCTGCCGCGCGATCGCGGCTCCGATTCCGCTGCCTCCGCCGGTGACGAGGGCGACCTTCTGATCGAACCTGCTCATGGGGTCCTTCTCTCCCGCCGTCGAGTCGCCCCGGCTTTCGCGGCGACCGCATGCGCGTGAATGAAAACGCCCACGGTCGCCGCGGTATTCCGCCTCAGTCGCCGCCGTCGAGGCGCAATTCGAGGCTGAGCTGATCGGCGTCGAGCTCGGCGAGAGCGTGTCGAAGCGCCGCGGTGCTGAAGCGCCCGTCGCGGCTCAGATCGCCGAGGCGCTCGCGCATCGCCTCGATCGAGGCGAGTCGCAGCTCGAGCAGATCGTGCACCCGTGCGGTCGTGTCCTCGTCGTCGTCCGGAGGTTGCACGAGGCGGGCTCCCGCCCGCTCGATGAGGTCGGCCGGGAACGGCTCGCCGCTGCGCCGAGACAGCGATCCGGATTGCACCGCCGAGCTCGCGGCATCCCGGAGCTCGGCATTCAACGCCCTCTGCTCGTCGCGCGTGGGTCCCTCGCCGCCGTCGCCGGCGAGGCCGACGCCCCGCACGACGGCCGGAAGCGTCGCGCCCTGGAGGACCAGGCTGAACAGCGCCACGAGGAACGCGACGAAGATGAGCAGCGGGCGTTGCGGGGTGATCTCCGGAAGGGTCTGCGCCGCAGCCAGGGTCACGACCCCCCTCATGCCGGCCCACACGATCACGGTGCCGTGCCGAGCGGTCAGCGGGGAGTCGCGGTAGTAGTCGAGGTCGGCCAAAGTGCGCGAGATGCGCGTGCGCATCCAGCCGATGCGCCGCTCGGTTCGCACGGGGTCGGCGCCGCGTTCACCGAACTGCTCGGGCGCTTCGCGGTACGCCTCTTCGAAGCGGTCGAGGCGCTGCTGCGCCCCCTCGATGCGCCCTTGACGACGGTCGTGACGATGGCTGCGCCCGGCCTGCAGCCCGATCAGCCCCGTGACGTAGAGGGCGCGCACGAGCAGGACGATCCCCAGGGCCGAGAGCGCCAGCCACGTTCCGTGCCACAGGCCCTCGTGCTCCTTGAGGTTCGCACCGACGATGTCCTTCAGCTCGAGGCCGAACACGAGGAAGACCCCGCCCTCGAGGATGAGCTCGACCGTGCGCCAGTTCAGCCGGTCGCTGATGCGCTGCTCGGGCGTGAAGCGCCGTGCGGCGCCCTGCCCGGTGACGATGCCCGCGACCACCGCGGCGACGAGTCCCGAGCCGCCGAGGTGCTCGGTCGGCAGGTACGCGAGGAAGGGGATCGTGAAACTCAGGGCCGTGTTCGCGGCGGAGTTCGACACGCGCTCGCGTACGCGCAGGTTCGCCCATCCGATGGCCGCGCCCAGCACGAGCGCGATGACGACGGCCCAGGCGAAGTCGGCGAGAGCGTCGCCGAACGCGAATCCGGATGCCACGGCGGCCACGGCCGTGCGCAGCAGCACCAGGGCCGTCGCGTCGTTGAGCAGGCTCTCGCCCTCCAGCATCGTCACCACGCGCGAGGAGATGCCCAAGCGCTTGGCGATCGAGGTGGCCACGGCATCCGTGGGACTGAGGATGGCGCCCAGGGCGATCGCGAGAGCGAGGTCGAGGTCGGGGATGACGGCCCAGAAGAAGACGCCGAGAACGAGCGAACTGAACACGACGAGCAGCACCGAGAGCCCGGCGATGGGCGCGAAGTCGCGGCGGAACTCGATGGCCGGCAGCTGCACCGCCGCCGAGTACAGCAGCGGCGGGAGCACCCCGACGAGGATGACCTCGGGGTTCACCGAGAAGGGAGCGACGAAGGGCAGCAGGCTCACCCCGGCGCCGATCGCGAGCAGGACCAGGGGGCCGGCGACGTTGAAGCGCGGCCCGATCACCGTGGCGAGAGCGACGACCACCACCCCGGCGAGCACGAGGATGAGGGGATCGATCACGTCTCGAGGCTAGCCCTCCGCGCGCGGCGGTCCCCCTCAGCGAGCCAGCAAGCCGCTGGATCTCAGCCCTCGGCGCGCACCGCCTCGGCCACGGCCTGCATCCCCGTCCAGGTCTCGGCGAAGCTGGTCGACAGCGGCGAGAGGCCGATGCGCAGTCCGTGCGGGTCGCGGTAGTCGGGGATGACGTCGTCTTTCCACAGGCGAGCGGTCACGGCGCGCATGGCGGGGTGCGAGAGCGTGACGTGCCCGCCCCGCTCCGCCGCGTCGCGCGGGGAGGCGAGCCGGACACCGAGCGGACTCAGGATGCCGTCGGCCACCCGCACCGCGAATTCGGTGAGGGCGACCGACTTGGCGCGCACCTGCGCGATCCCGGCGCTCTCGAGAAGGTCGAGGGTGTCCTGCATGGCGATCATCGCCAACACCGGCGGAGTGCCCGACAGGAAGCGGCGCATCCCTTCGGCCGGGAGGTACTGCGGACCCATCGAGAAGACGTCGGCGGCGCCCATCCACCCCTGCACGGGCTGCGTCAGGCCGGCGTGGTGACGCGCGGCGACGTAGGCGAAGGCGGGCGACCCGGGCCCGCCGTTGAGGTATTTGTACGTGCAGCCGACGGCGAGGTCGGCCCCCCAGGCGTCGAGCTCGACGGGCACGGAGCCCGCCGAGTGGCACAGGTCCCACAGCACGAGCGCCCCGGCGCGGTGGGCGATCGCGGTGAGGTCGGCGCCGTCGGCGAGGAAGCCCGAGCGGTACGAGACGTGGCTCAGCAGCACGACCGCGGTGCGCGGGCCGACCGCGGCGCGGAGCAGGTCGGCATCCACTCCCCGTGTCGTGTCGACGTCGATCCAGACGACTCGCGCTCCGCGTTCGGCGGCGATCCCCTCGACGAGGTAGCGGTCGGTGGGGAAGTCGTCGCGACCGACGACGATCTCGATGCGCTCCGGGTCGCGGTTCGTCTGCGCGTCGAGGGCCGCACGCAGCATCTTGTACAGCAGCACGGTGGTCGAGTCGCCGATGACCGTCTGACCGGATGCTGCGCCGAGCGCCAAAGCCCCGATCCGGTCGCCGATCGCGAACGGCAGCTCCATCCACGCTTCGTCCCACCCGCGGATGAGGCGGCCGCCCCACTCTTCGGTGGCGAAGCGCGCGAGCCGGTCAGCGGTGGCGCGGGGCGGTCGGCCCAGGGAGTTGCCGTCGAAGTAGACCAGCGAGCTGTCGCTGCCCACGAACGCATCGCGGTGAGGGGCCAGGGGGTCGGTGTCGTCGAGTCGCTGCGCCTCGGCCGCGAAGGAGTGGTGCGGAACCTCGAGACGATCGACGGAGCCGAAATCGGGGGAGGGGTCAGTCGACACGGGTCAACTCCTCGGTCGGGACGACGCTCGCCCGGCTCAGCCAGGTCGCGACGTCGTCGTCATCGGTGGGGGCGGCGCCGGCGACGAAGGTCGACACGGCGTCGAGGGGACTCGAGCGGGGCCACGGGTCGGTGAGCGCGGACACGAGGGCGTCACCGCGTACGCCTGCCGCGGTGAGCGCGAGCAGCTCGCGCCGGTTCACGCCCACGGGGAGGGAGCCGTTGCCCAGATCGGTCCCGTACAGCACACGCCCGCCCCGGGCGGCGAAGGCGCGGAGATTGGCGATGGCGCGCTCCCGGTCGGCGCCGCGGTGGATGTCGAGCGTCGAGATCCACGCCTGGCCCGCGGCGACGGCGCGCGCGACGGTGCGCCGCGAGACGGGAGCGTCGAACGGCGTGTGCGCGAGTACGGACACGCCCGCCTCGATCGCGCGGTCCACCTGCCCGGGTCCCTGCGCGTGCGCGACGACCGGCAAGCCCCGCTCGGCGGCCGAGGCGATCACGGCGGCGAGGGTCTCGTCCGTCATCACCGGCCCGGCGTCGGCGTGGAGGGCGATCTTGATGACCGAGGCCCCGGCATCCGCCTGCTCATCCACCGCGGTGCGGACCCCGCCGTCGATTCCCGGATGCCGCGAGGCATCGGTGACGAATCGCACGATCGCCGCGGGTGCCCACGACCGACCGTCGGGGTAGCCACCGGGAACGGTGAGGAAGGCCCCGGCGAACGAGATGCGCGGAAGGCCGTCGGATCGTCGAGCGAGGGCGAAGGGATCGCCGCCGAGGTCGACGACGGCGGCGATCCCTCGACGCGGCAAAGTCGCGGAATCGATCAGGTGCAGGTGCACGTGATGATCGACGAACGCGGGCAGCGCGCTCCCCGTCTCAGCGGTGAGCGCGCGACGCACGGGCCACGCGGCGGAGAGGGTCACGCCGTCGCGATCAGATCAGCGACAGCTCGCGGAGCTTGCTCTCGACGTCGGCGTTCGACGGCTCGACGTGGTGGCTGGAATCCGGGTAGACGACCACGGGGATGCTCGTGCGGCCGGAGATCTCTTTGGCGACGTCGGCTGCGGCAGGGTCGGCAACGAGGTCGATGTACTCGTAGTCGATGCCGAGCTCGTCGAGCTGCTTCTTGGTGCGGAGGCAATCGCGACACCAGTCGGCGCCGAACATACGGATGGGTGCGTCGGAGGACATGCCTCCAGCGTACGCCGGGAGGCGCCGGGCGGCGCCGTGGCTCAGGCGGTGACTTCGTCTTCGAGGGGCTCGATGGAGCGGACGGCCTTGCCGACGCGGCTCTTCTTGGGGGCGTAGACCACGAGCGCGTGGAACACGAAGCGCACCACGAACGCGGCGATCAGGGTCAGGGCCGCGGCGATGACGCTGGGCATGTGCGCCTGGCTGACGAGAACCCAGATCACGGGGATGCGGATGATCGCCTCGACGCCGTTGAAGGTGAACGACTTGATGAAGCGGTGCCGCATGAGCCCGGACTCGGCGCGCATGTCGGCGAACACGAGATATTCGAGGGCGATGAAGTTCGCGATGATCGTCACGATGCTCGCGACGACCGCGGCGATCAGGTACTGCATCCCGAACGCCTGCAGTCCCCACATGATCGCGAGGTTGGCCAGGGCGCCGAGCCCGCCGACGACGGCGAACGCCGACATGCGCCCGAAGCGGAGCATCGTCAGCTGCAGCAGGAAGCGCATGCCCTGGCTGAACGACGCCTTCGACTCACCCGCGAAGCGGGGTGCGAACGAGAAGGGGACCTCGGCCACGCGCATCTGCTTGCGGGCGAGGATCTCGAGCAGGATCTTGAAGCCGCGCGGCTGCAGCGTCTCGATCTCGAGAGCGCGACGGTCCACGAGGAAGAACCCCGTCATCGGGTCGGTGCAGTTGGCGAGCTTGCGCGGGAACATCGCCTTGGTCAGCAGCGTCGACGCGCGCGACACGGTGGTGCGCACGGCGTTGGCGAGACCGTCCGAGGTGCCGCCGGCGACGTAGCGGGAGGCGACGACGACATCGGCATCGCCGACCTCCGCCCGGGCGAGCATGTCGGCGATGACCTCCGGCGGGTGCTGCAGGTCGCCGTCCATCACGACGCACCGGTCGGACTCCGCGGCGCGGATGCCCTCGACCACGGCCCCGCCCAGACCGCCCACCGGGTTGTCGCGGTGGATCAGACGCACCGGGATCTCGGATGCCGCAGCCACGGCCCGGATGATGTCGGGGGTGTCGTCGGTGGAGTCGTCGACGAAGATGACCTCCACCGTCCGTCCGAGCAACGCCTGCGTGGTCCGTCGGACGAGCTCGGCGACGTTCGGACCCTCGTTGAAGGTCGGAACGATGACGGAAAGGTCCATAGGTGCTCGCGTTTTCTCGGTAAGACAGAAATGAACAGCGCAGACCGGCCGACGCGTGCCCGATCTCAAAGTCTGGCGTACTTACCTGAGAGATCACGGATGCCCACCTCAGTGGGCCCTAGGACATGCCGCATGACGCGGGCATTCCCTCTCGGTATTCTCCGGTTGTCGGAGGTCAGCCGATCTCTTTCTTGAGATCGTCGACCGTCATTCCGTAGTCCACACGGATGACGGGCAGAGCGAGTTTATCGGTGCCGATGCGCACGTACCCGTGCTCGATCGTCCGGGCGAGTTCGAATCCCGCCCGGCGCACGCCCTCCTTGGTCGTGTCGTTGTAGTGACCGTAGGGGTAGGCGACGACCTCTTTCGCGCCCAGGATCTGCGCCGAGCGATCGAGATCCGCCGCGATCGTGTCGGCGTCGTCGTTGACCATCCGCCCCTTGCCGTTCGCGCCGGCGCGGTGCATGTCGTGCGTGTGCGAGCGCTGCAGGACGAAGGGATTGGGGGTGCCCTCGGTGCGCGCCGACGTGATCACGAACGAGGTGGTCAGCAGCTTCCGGTCGTTCACGATCGGGGCGGCCAGCTCGAGCCACGTGCTGTCGGCGTCGTCGTCGGTGATGACCACCGAGTGCTTCGGCAGGAAGAGCTTCCCGTCGATGAACGCGCTGAGCTCGTCCCAGGTCGGGAGGTAGAAGTCCGACTGCTGGATGTGGGCCATCTGCGCGTCGAAATCGCCGATGTAGGCATAGTTCAGCCGCAGCCAGTTGTCCTCGCCCTGCGGGTTCCGCGTGAACTGGTGGTACATCAGGATCGGGATGCCGGCGGCCTCGGCCTTATTCGCCTCGGGTGTCGTCCACCCCGCGTGGAGCGTCCGCTGCCGGTCGGTGCACGAGACGAGGTCGGCGCCGTTGCGCCGGGCGCTCTGCGTCAGGGCGGTCGCATCGGACGCCGCCTCGTACCACCCGGCGAAGACGCGGCCCTCGGCGTGGGGGATCGGTAGGTTCTGGTAGCGCGCGCCCTGCGCCTGCAGCTGCGGGTCGAGGGTGATCCCGTCGCCGGCGAACGACACCGCGCACGTGTTCGGGTCGGAGGAGGAGGCGAGCAGGGACTGGGCCGGGGTGAGGGGCGTGGGGGTCGGGGTCGGCGTCGGCGTCGGCGAGGGGGTGGCGCTCGCGGTGGTCTCGGCGACCTCGGGAGACGACGGGGGAACGCGGGTCCACGCCACCGCGGCGACACCGACGCCGATGAGCGCGACCGCGATGGCGGCGCTGATCGTGCGACGACGACGGACACGGCGAGAGGCGCGACGACGGTGCTCGGCGCGGGTGATGTTCATGGGGCCTCGGGCTTCGGGCGAGTGGATCGGCGCGATCCTATCGGCACGTTTCCCGCTCCCGTGGGACGTATCGCGCACCCCGTGACGGCGCGCCGCTTTGCGAAGATGAATCCATGACCGGCATCGGAATCATCGGCACCAGTTCCATCTCAGAGCGCTTCGCCGAGGCGGTCGCCGTCGTCGAGGGCGTCGAGGTGACGCGGGTGGCATCCCGCGACGCGGAGCGGGCGAGGGCGTTCGCCGACACGATCGGGGCACCGCACACCGCCGTCGGGCTCGCCGACCTGCTTGCCGCGGACGACGTCGACGCGGTGTACCTCGCCAGCCCCAACGCACTGCATGCGGAGCAGATACGGGAGGCGGTGGATGCCGGCATCCCGGTGTTCGTGGAGAAGCCCGCCGTGCTGTCGGCGGGGGAGTGGGATGCCGCGGTCTCGCATGCCCGCGAACGAGGTGTGGTGCTGCTCGAGGCGATGCGCTCGGGCTACGACCCCGGGCTCGAGACGGTTCGAGGTCTGCTGCCGCGTCTGGGAACGCTGCGCCGCGTCTCGTTCCGGTACGAGAAGCGTTCCGCGCGGTACGACCACGTGCTCGCGGGCGAGCAGACGAACATCTTCGACCCGGCCCTGGGCGGAAGCGCCCTGCGCGACCTCGGGGTGTACCCGCTGCACGCCCTGGTCCGGCTCTTCGGCGCCCCGCGCTCGATCGACGGCGTGCGCGTGGGCATCGCGTCGGGAACCGACGGGCTCGGCAGCGCGCTCGCGGCCTACGACGGCTTCGTCGCCGACATCGCATGGTCGAAGATCACCGACACGTCCCTGCCGAGCGAGCTCCAGGGCGAGGACGCGTCGTTGTCCATCGACGCGATCGACGCTCCCCGACGGCTGACCCTGACGCCGCGCGACGGCGAGGTCGAGGTGGTCGAGGTCGAAGCCCCGTCGAACCCGATGGTGGGCGAGGTCGAGCGATTCCGCGACGCCGTGGCCGGCGCCGACATCGCCGAGGACCAGCACCTCACGGGCCTCACTCTGACGCTCGTGGACGAGCTGCTGCGCTCTGACACGGCGTGACGATTCACCCGCCGTTTCCCCCGCGGGGGAAGGATGGGCGGGTGCAGAGGTCTGGTCGAGTGAGCGAGGTCTTCCTCGCCTTCCTACGCCTGGGCGTCACCTCGTTCGGCGGCCCGGTGGCGCACCTCGGCTACTTCCGTGACGACCTCGTCGTGCGGCGGAAGTGGATGGACGACCGCGCCTACGCCGACCTCGTCGCCCTCTGCCAGTTCCTTCCCGGCCCCGCGTCGAGCCAGGTCGGCTTCGCGATGGGGCTCCAGCGCGCCGGGATCCTGGGGGCGCTCGCCGCCTTCGTCGCCTTCACCCTGCCCTCGGCCGTCCTGCTCGTCGCGTTCGCGGGCGGAGCGTCCCTGCTCGGGGGCCCGATCGCCGCGGGCGTACTGTCGGGCCTGCAGATCGTGGCGGTGGCCATCGTCGCCCAGGCGGTGTGGGGCATGGCCCGCACCCTCACCCCCGACGCCCCGCGCGCGGGTCTCGCCGTCGCGGGTCTCGCGCTCGCGCTCCTTCTGCCGGGAGCGCCGGGCCAGCTCGGCGCGCTCGCCGTGGGCGTGCTCGGCGGGCTGCTGCTCCTCGGCGCTGCGCCGGAACCCTTCGCGCCCGCACTGCCGGCGTTCGGTGTTCCGCGCGGGGTCGCGGTGACGTGTCTCGTCCTCTTCGCCGGGGGACTCGGGGGGCTCCCGATCCTGGCTGCGGTGACCGGGTCGGCGGATGTCTCCCTCGTCGACGCTTTCTTCCGCTCGGGCGCCCTCGTGTTCGGCGGCGGACACGTCGTGCTCCCCCTGCTGCAGGCCGGCGTGGTCGAGACCGGGTGGGTGTCGCCCGAGGCCTTCCTCAGCGGGTACGGGGCGGCCCAGGCCGTGCCCGGCCCGCTCTTCACGTTCTCGGCCTACCTGGGCGCGCTGTCCTCCGTCGGCCCCGGCGGTATCGCGGGTGCGGCGCTCGCGCTCGCCGCGATCTTCGCCCCCGGATACCTCGTGCTCGTCGCGGTGCTGCCGTTCTGGGACGCCGTGCGCGACAGGCCCCGGGTGCGGGCCGCGATGCGGGGCGCGGGCGCCGCGGTCGTCGGCATCCTGGGGGCCGCCCTGTACACCCCGGTCTTCACTACGGCGGTGACCAGCGCGGGAGCGTTCCTGCTCGCCGTGGTCGGCTTCGTCCTGCTCACGGCGTTCCGCGTACCGGCGTGGGCCGTCGTGCTCGTGGGCGCCGCCGGGGGAGTGGTGCTCGCACTCACCTGAGCGGGCGCCGAGAGCCGATGCCGTCCGGGATGACACCGCGTCCCACCGATGCCAGGATGAGCGCACGGCGACGAAGCCGCCGGCGTTTTCGAGGGAGAGAACCGTGTTCCAGAGCCCGTACCCGAGCATCGAGATCCCCGACCAGAGCATCTACGACTATCTGTTCGGCTCGCTCGAAGAGTCCGACCTCGGTCGCGTCGCGCTGGTCGATCCGGCCAGCGGCGCCGAGACGACCTACGGTGCCCTGCGCGCCCAGGTCGACGCCTTCGCGGGGGCCCTCGCCGCCCGCGGTGCCGACACCGAGACGGTCGTCGCGATGCTCTGCCCGAACGTGCCCGCTTTCGCGACGGTGTTCCATGGCATCCTGCGAGCGGGCTCCATCGTGACGACCGTCAACTCCCTCTACACCGCGGGCGAGATCGAGAAACAGCTGAGGGATGCCGCGGCCACCTGGCTCGTGACCGTGACGCCGCTGCTGTCGCAGGCGCACCAGGCGGCGCAGGCCGTGGGCATTCCGGACGACCACGTGATCGTCCTCGACGGGGCGGAGGGGCACCCCGACCTCCGCTCGTTGCTCGCGGAGGGGCGCACCCCTCCCGAGGTGCGTTTCGACCCCGCCACCCACGTCGCCGTGCTGCCGTATTCGTCGGGGACCACGGGCGTTCCCAAGGGCGTCATGCTCTCGCACCGCAACCTCGTCGCGAATGTGCACCAGTGCCGGCCGGTGATCGAGATCGGTCCCGATGATCGCGTGCTCGCCGTGCTGCCCTTCTTCCACATCTACGGCATGACCGTGCTGCTGAACCTCGCTTTGCGTCAGCGGGCGACGCTCGTCACCATGCCGCGCTTCGACCTGATGGAGTTCCTGCGGATCGTGCAGGACCAACGCTGCACCTTCCTCTTCATCGCCCCGCCCATCGCCGTCGCCCTCGCGAAGCACCCGGCGGTCGATCAGTTCGACCTCTCGAGCGTCCACAGCGTGTTCTCCGGCGCGGCTCCGCTCGACGGCGAGACGGCCGAGACCGCGGGCCGGCGCATCGGCGCCCGCTTCTTCCAGGGCTACGGAATGAGCGAACTGAGCCCCGTCTCGCACGCGATCCCGGCGGACTCCGACATGCCCGTCAGCTCGGTCGGCGTGCTGCTGCCGGGGTGCGACGCCCGGCTCGTCGACCCCGAGACCGGGGCCGACCTCGAGGAGCACGGCGACGACGGGTTCACCGCCCCCGGAGAGATCTGGGTGCGCGGGCCGAACGTCATGCTCGGCTACCTGAACCGCCCCGACGCGACCGCCGAGACGCTGGATGCCGACGGCTTCCTCCACACCGGAGACATCGGCGTGCACCATGTCGACGGGTTCTTCACGATCGTCGATCGCCTCAAGGAGCTCATCAAGTACCACGGCTACCAGATCGCCCCCGCGGAGCTCGAGGCCCTGCTGCTGTCTCACCCGCAGATTCAGGATGCCGCGGTCATCGGCGTGCGCGCCGACGACGGGGAGGAGATCCCGAAGGCGTTCGTCGTGGCGGCCCCCGACTCCGGTCTGAGCGCCGCCGACGTGATGGCCTTCGTCGCCGGGGAGGTGGCGCCGCACAAGAAGGTGCGCCGGGTCGAGTTCATCGACATCATCCCGAAATCCACCTCGGGCAAGATCCTGCGCAAGGACCTGCGGGCGCGCGAGACCGCCTGAGGCGGCGCCCGCGCCGGGAAGCACGAAGGGCGGGGCGTCCGAAGACGACCCCGCCCTCCTCGCGGGCGAACCGGTGTCAGGGCGCGATCAGTGCTCCGGTCTGAGCCGCGGCCGCATCCGCGTCCTCTTCTTCCTTGTCCTTGCCTCGGCGTTCGTCGGCGGCCTCCTGGAGAGCCGACTTCGATCGCAGGGGCGGGGTGCGGAAGAACAGCGACAGCACGAAGGCGAGCAGCACCACGCCCATCGCGGTCCAGTAGACGGTCGTCGACGAGGAGTTGAAGCCGACGAGGATCGGCTTGGTCAACCGCGGGTCGGCGCCGACCAGGAACGAGGTGTCGTCGAGGGTCGAGCTGCCGACCGAGGCGTTCTCGTCCCCCGCGGCGAAGCGGTCCTCGAGGGCGGTCGCCACCGTGTCCACGTACGCGGCGCGCTCGGTCGCGTTCGAGAAGTCGAGCGTGACCGTCCCGTCCGCCGCCACTCGCGCGACGGGCACCTGCTGTTGGATCTGCGTCGCGGCGCCCTGAACGGCCCGCGTCACGGCGGCCTGCGTCGCTTGAGCCTGCGCCGAGGCGGGGATCTGCCCCGCGGCGACCTGCGCGGCGACAGCCTGGGTCGCGGCATCCGTCGCCTGCTGCACTCCCTGCTGAAGCTGCTGCGTCGTCGCCTGGGTCGCCTGGGTGACGATCGGTGCGTAGATCGTCGACATGATCTTCTCGTTCGCGGGGGCCGACGACACCGTGGGATCGAGGGCGGCGTCGAGCGCATCGGTGAGCGTGGAGCGGTCGGAGAACGAGCCGACGATGTTGGTCGGCACGAGCGTGAACAGCAGCGACAGCAGCACCGCGGTGCCCAGCGTTCCACCGATCTGGCGGAAGAACGTCGAGCCGCTCGTGGCCACGCCCATGTCGCGCAGGCCCACCGAGTTCTGGCTCGCGATGGTCAGCGTCTGCATCAGCTGACCGAGGCCCAGACCGATCACGAGCATCGCGATCGCGACGTGCCAGTAGGGGCTGTCGTACTTCAGGAAGGTCAGCAGGAAGAAGCCGACCGACATGAGCGCGGTGCCGAGGATCGGGAACATGCGGTATCGCCCGGTGCGGGCGATGATCTGTCCGCTCGTGATCGAGGCGATCATGAGGCCGAGGATCATCGGCAGCATCTCGAACCCGCTCTGCGTGGGCGTCGAGCCGAGCACGAGCTGCAGGTACAGCGGCAGGGTCAGCATCGCGCCGAACATGCCGAAGCCGACGAGCACGCCGATGATGGTGGCCATCGAGAAGGTCGGCGACCGGAAGAGCTTCAGCGGGATGAGCGCGTCGTCCTTCATCAGGGTCTCGACGATGACGAAGGCCGCGACGCCGAGGGCTCCGACGACGTAGCAGGCGATCGCGATCGGCGAGCCCCAGCCCCACTCGCGGCCCTGTTCGGCCACGAGCAGCAGCGGGACGAGCGCGACGATGACCGTGGTGGCACCCCACCAGTCGATGCGCACGGAATGGCGCGGCTGCTTCGGAATGTGCAGGAAGCGCCAGACGACACCCAGCGCGACGATGCCGATCGGCACGTTGATGAGGAAGACCCAGCGCCATCCGGTGATGAAGAGGATCTCGCTCGCGCCGGCGAACAGGCCGCCGACGAGCGGGCCGATGACGCTCGAGATGCCGAAGACGGCGAGGAAGTACCCCTGGTACTTCGCGCGCTCGCGCGGGGCGAGGATGTCGCCCATGATCGCCAACGGCATCGACATCAGGCCACCGGCGCCAAGGCCCTGGATGGCGCGGAAGGCCGCGAGCTCGACCATCGAGGTCGAGAAGCTCGCCAGCACCGACCCGATGATGAAGATCAGGATGGCGATCAGGAACAGCGGGCGCCGACCGAAGATGTCGGAGAGCTTGCCGTAGATGGGCGTCGAGATCGTCGACACGATGAGGTAGGCCGTGGTGACCCAGGCCTGCAGGCTCAGGCCCTGCAGGTCGTCGCCGATCGTGCGGATCGAGGTGCCGACGACGGTCTGGTCGAGGGCGGAGAGGAACATGCCGGCCATGAGACCGAAGATCACGAACATGATCATGCGGTGGGTCATGACCGTGTCGGTGGCGGCCGTATGGGCGCGCCGGGTGCGAGTGGTGATGTCGGACATCGGGGCCTCTTCGAGAAGGCCTGGCGGACGGCTCGGAAGCTCAGTCGGGCGCCAGGTATTTGCTGAAAGTCAACAAATAGTAGCGCTGTCCGACAGTGTCCGAAACCACTTCCGCTGTGCAGACGCTATGTGCCGGTCCGTCGGCGGCGGGTTCCGGCCGTCATGAGAACAGGGGGATGCCACGGGGACAGGGGGATTTCGCGTGGAACGGCCTGTTCTCGGCGCGCGTCCTGTTCTCGGCGCGGCGCGAGACCCCGGGCCATGAGGCGGGGGAGGGGAGGGGATGCCGACGCAGAGCGGCATCCGGGAACGAAAAAGTCCCCCATGAGTAGAAGCCTCATGAGGGACCGTGGCTCCGACGGGCGTCGATCCCGTGACCTCACGATTTTCAGTCGTGCGCTCTACCAACTGAGCTACAGAGCCGAGCGGCATGTCTGCCGCTTCCTAGACGAAGGGCCTTCTCGAAAGAAGGCCCGTCGCTGTGGAGCGACCCTGACGGGACTTGAACCCGCGACCTCCGCCGTGACAGGGCGGCACGCTAACCAACTGCGCTACAGGGCCATGCATGTTCAATTGTACTTCACCGGAAAGTGACCCCAACGGGATTCGAACCCGTGCTACCGCCGTGAAAGGGCGGCGTCCTAGGCCGCTAAACGATGGGGCCGGATGAGCCTGAAACCTCGCGATTTCATCCTCGCTTGCCGACGACCGAGCCTACTTCACAACGAGCGAGATTGCCAATTCGGGGCGTGGCGTGCTGCGCCCGCGCGTGTCGAGGGCGCAGGATGGGCCGCGACAGCGGGAACTCGCCCTGTTGTGCGTGTGACTCGTGTTGCTACTGTTAGCCGAGTTGCGACCCGGTGAGATGAGGTAGTCCCGTGACGCTCGTACCCTCTGACGAGACAGACGACTGCGGCTGCGCGCCCTCGGCGACGGAGCAGCGGCGCCTGTGGCCGACCTTCGATCGGCGCAGTGCCCTGAAGTACGGCGCCCTCGGTGCTGTCGCGCTCGGCGCTTTCGGCGCGGTGTCGACGGGCTTCGCCTCGCCCGCCATGGCCGCCGACTACCCCTCGTGGGACGACGTGCAAGCCGCCAAGGCCAACGAGGCCGCCAAGGCCGGCGAGATCTCGCGCATCCAGGGACTGATCCAGGGCCTGCAGTCCGAGGTCGCCCGCACGCAGGCCGAGGTGCAGGCCCGGTCCGACGAGTACTTCGCCGCGCAGCAGGCCTACCAGGACGCCGACTACCGCGCTCAGCTCATCCAGCAGCAGGCCGATTCGGAGGCCGCGAAGGCGACCGAGGCGGCGAGCAAGGCCGGCAAGGTCGCCGCGCAGCTGTACCGCTCCGGCGGTGACGACACCTCGCTCGACCTCTTCTTCTCGGGCTCCGCTGCGTCCGCAGACGACCTTCTCGCTCGTCTCGGCACGATGGACAAGCTGCTCGAGCGCAACAAGTCGGTGTACGCCGCGGCCGTCGCGGCGCGCGACAACGCGAAGAACCTCAGCAACCAGGCGACGGATGCCGCCGCCGAGCGCGACCGTCTGCGCAAGATCGCCGAAGACAAGATGGCCGCGGCCCAGCAGGCCGCCCAGGCGGCGCAAGAAGCCCTCGCCGCGCAGCAGGCCAACCAGGCCGTGCTCGAGGCGCAGCTGGCCGCCCTGCAGGACACCACGGCCAAGACCGTCGCCGAGTACCAGGCGGGTGTCGAGGCCGAGCGCAAGGCGCGCGAGGAGCGCGAGCGCAAGGCGCGCGAAGAAGCCGCCGCCCGTGACGCCGCCGAGCGTGCGCGTCGCGAGCAGGCAGCCCGCGACGCCCAGAACAGCGGAGGCGGCGGTGGCGGAGGCGGCGGAGGCGGCGGAGGCGGCGGCGGAGGCGGTGGCGGCGGAAGCGTCGGCGGCTCCGGCTGGGCGCGCCCCTCGTCGGCGTACACGTCGTCGGGCTACGGCCCCCGGTCCGGTCAGTGCAACTCCAGCTACTGCGCGAGCACCTGGCACCTCGGCCTCGATTTCGGCGCGAGCTGCTGGTCGCCCATCTACGCCGCGGCCGCCGGTCGCGTGACCTACGCGGGCGTCAACGGCGGGTTCGGGAACTACATTCGCATCCAGCACGATGACGGATCGGGCACGGGCTACGGCCACATCGTCAACGGCGGCATCTACGTGTCATACGGTCAGCGCGTCTCGGCCGGTGAGCAGATCGCCGCAACCGGTCAGACCGGCAACTCCTTCGGCTGCCACCTGCACTTCGAGGTCTACCCTCCCGGCGGCGGCACCACGGACCCCGCGCCCTGGCTGCGGGCCCGCGGCGTCTCGGTCTGAGCGAGCCCACGACAAAACCCCCGGTCGATGGACCGGGGGTTTTTCGTCTGCAGAAGATCAGAGGGTGTTGGGCGCCTCGCCCGAACCCTGCGTCTTGGTCTGCGCGTCGTGCTCGTCGAAGCGCGTGAACGCCTCGCCCACCAGGCGCTCGGCCTCGGCGGCATCCGCCCACTCGTCGACCTTGACCCACTTGTTAGGCTCGAGGTCCTTGTAGTGCTCGAAGAAGTGGGTGATCTCCTTCTTGGTCCACTCGTCGATGTCGCCGACGTCCTGGATGTGGTCCCACCGGGGATCCTTCGCGAGCACGGCCACGACCTTGTCGTCGCCACCGGCCTCGTCGCTCATCTTGAGCACGCCCACGGGGCGCACCTTGGCGAGGATGCCGGGGTGCAGCTCGCGATCGAGCAGGACGAGCACGTCGAGCGGGTCGCCGTCCTCGCCGAGGGTGTTCTCGAAGAAGCCGTAGTTGGCGGGGTAGCCGAACACCGTGTAGAGGATGCGGTCGAGGTAGACACGGCCGGTGCCGTGGTCGACCTCGTACTTCACGCGGCTGCCGCGGGGGATCTCGATGACGGCGTCGTACGCGCCCATACTCGTGCTCCTTAGATCTGTGGATTTCCGCGGCCCAGCCTAGTCGGGCGCGGTCGGCGGCCGATGTCGCGGCCCCGCTAGCGTGGGGGGATGAATCACCGCCCCGGACTCGACCCCTCCGTCGCCGAGGTGCGCCGAGCGGTCCGCGCCGTCCTCGAGCGCGTGGAGGGCCCCGTCGTGATCGCGCTCTCGGGCGGACCTGATTCGTTGGCGCTCGCGGCGGCGACGGCCTTCGAGTCCGCGCGAGCCGGCATCCGGGCCGAAGCCGTCGTGATCGACCACGGTCTGCAGAAGGGGTCGGATGCCGTAGCCTCCGCCGCCGCGGAGACGGCACGCGGTCTCGGTCTCGACGCCCGCGTCGTACGCGTCGAGGTGGGCGCGAGCGATGGGCCTGAGGCGGCCGCGCGGGCGGCCCGGTACGCCGGCCTGGCGGCGGCGGCGGCCGAGATCGGGGCCGACGTCGTCTTGCTCGGACACACGCTCGACGACCAGGCTGAAACCGTGCTGCTCGGTCTCGCGCGCGGGTCCGGAGGATTGAGCCTCGCCGGCATGCCCGCCGAGAGACGGGATGCCACGGGTCCGGTGTGGACGCGCCCCCTGCTGTCGGTGCGTCGGCGCACGACCGTCGCTGCCTGCACCGCGGAGGGGCTGGAGCCGTGGCACGATCCGCACAACGTCGACCCCGCGTACTCCCGCGTGCGCGTGCGCGACCGGGTGATGCCGATGCTGGAGTCCGAGCTCGGACCGGGGGTCGCCGAGGCTCTCGCCCGCACGGCCGAGCAGCTCCGAGAGGATGCCGAGGCGTTCCAGAGCATGATCGACGAGACCATCGAAGACATCGTTGAGCACGCCGAAGCGGGGATCTCGATCTCGGTCGCCGCTCTCGCCGCGAACCCCGCGGCCCTACGCAACAGGATCGTCCGCTACGTCGTCGACAGCGAGTTCGGCGTCTCGCTCTCCCGCGCGCAGACCCTCGAGGTCACGCGCCTGGCCACCGATTGGAGGGGGCAGGGGCCCATCGACCTGCCCGGATGCCTGGCCCGCCGGGTCGGCGCGCGCATCGAGGTCGTCGCGCGGACGGCATCCTGATCCGACCGATCCATCCGACCGACGTAGACTTTCCGAATGCGCGCGGCCGACATCTCCGACGACATCAGCGAAGTCCTCCTCACGGAGGAGCAGATCCACGGGAAGCTCGCGGAACTCGCGACGCAGGTGGCCGCCGACTACGAGGGACGCGACGTCGTCCTCGTGGGCGTGCTGAAGGGCGCGGTCATGGTCATGGCCGACTTCGCGCGTCACCTTCCCATCCACGTGTCGATGGACTGGATGGCCGTGTCGTCGTACGGCGCATCGACCCGCTCGAGCGGTGTCGTGCAGATCCGCAAAGACCTCGACACCGACATCACGGGCAAGCACGTGCTGATCGTCGAGGACATCATCGACTCCGGCCTCACCCTCAGCTGGTTGCTCGAGAACTTCGCCTCGCGTGGCGCGGAGTCCGTCGAGGTGCTCGCGCTGCTGCGCAAGCCCGACGCGATGAAGGTCGAGGTCGACTGCCGGTACGTCGGGTTCGACATCCCCAACGACTTCGTCATCGGGTACGGCCTCGACTACGCCGAGCGCTACCGCAACCTCCGTGACGTGGCCGTGCTGGCGCCGCACGTCTACTCCTGACCGCGCGGCGTCGTCGCGGCTGCGGGCGGGTGGCATCCGGAGCCTTGTACGCCCATGACGAACGCACAGGCCCGGCATAGTCGTCGCGCGTTAGCCTGATGCGACCGCATTTCTGCGGAGCACACGAAAGGGCTGGGCTCGCCCACCATGAATTTCAAGAAGATCACGCGAAATCCGATCATCTACGTTCTGCTGGTCGGTCTGCTTCTGGTCATCGGTTTCTCACTGATCTCCAACCTCAGCGGTGCCCGTCAGATCTCGACCAAAGAGGGCCTCGACCTGCTCAAGGGCGGCACCGTCAGCCAGGTCGTGACGAACGATCCGGATCAGCGCGTCGACCTGAAGCTGTCGCAGCCCTTCGAGGGCGCGAACGACGTGCAGTTCTACTTCAGCCAGGCCCGTGCGAACGAGGTCGCCAGCGCGATCGATGCGGCCAACCCCTCGGACGGCTTCAACGACGTCGTTCCCAAGGCCAGCTGGTTCGACAGCCTGCTCGGGCTCATGATCCCGATCCTGCTCCTGGGTCTGCTCTTCTGGTGGTTGCTCTCGAGCGCCCAGGGCGGCGGCAGCAAGGTGATGCAGTTCGGCAAGTCGCGCGCCAAGCTCGTGACCAAAGAGACGCCCACCGTCACCTTCCAGGACGTCGCCGGCTCCGACGAGGCGATCGAGGAGCTCGACGAGATCAAGGAGTTCCTCAAGGACCCGAAGAAGTTCGAAGAGGTCGGCGCCCGCATCCCGAAGGGCGTGTTGCTGTACGGCCCTCCCGGTACCGGTAAGACCCTGCTCGCCCGCGCCGTCGCCGGTGAGGCCGGGGTGCCGTTCTACTCGATCTCGGGTTCGGACTTCGTCGAGATGTTCGTCGGTGTCGGCGCGAGCCGTGTGCGCGACCTGTTCAACCAGGCCAAGGAGAGCTCCCCGGCCATCATCTTCATCGACGAGATCGACGCCGTCGGTCGCCACCGCGGCGCCGGAATGGGCGGCGGTCACGACGAGCGCGAGCAGACTCTGAACCAGATGCTCGTCGAGATGGACGGCTTCGACCCCAAGGTCAACGTCATCGTGATCGCGGCGACCAACCGCCCCGACATCCTCGACCCCGCTCTGCTGCGCCCGGGCCGCTTCGACCGCCAGATCGGCGTCGACGCTCCCGACCTCAAGGGTCGCCAGCGCATCCTCGAGGTGCACGGTCGCGGCAAGCCGCTCTCGGACTCCGTCGACCTCGAGGTCGTCGCGCGTAAGACCCCCGGGTTCACCGGTGCCGATCTCGCGAACGTGCTCAACGAGGCCGCGCTGCTGACGGCCCGCTCGAACGCGCAGCTGATCGACAACCGCGCCCTCGACGAGGCCATCGACCGCGTGATCGCGGGTCCTCAGCGTCGCACCCGCGTCATGAAGGACAAAGAGAAGCTCATCACGGCCTACCACGAGGGCGGACACGCGCTCGCGGCGGCGGCGATGAACCACACCGACCCCGTCACCAAGGTCACGATCCTCCCGCGCGGCAAGGCCCTCGGCTACACGATGGTGCTGCCGCTCGACGACAAGTACTCCGTCACCCGCAACGAGCTGCAGGACCAGCTGACCTACGCCATGGGCGGCCGCGTCGCCGAGGAGATCGTCTTCCACGACCCGACCACGGGCGCGTCGAACGACATCGAGAAGGCCACGAGCATCGCCCGGAAGATGGTCACCGAGTACGGCATGACCAACGAGGTCGGCCCGGTCAAGCTGGGCGGCTCGTCGGGCGAGGTCTTCATGGGCCGCGACATGGGCCACGGCCGCGACTTCTCGGAGCGCATCGCCGAGCGCGTCGATGCCCAGGTGCGCGCGCTCATCGAGCAGGCGCACAACGAGGCGTACCAGGTCATCAACGACAACCGCGACGTGCTCGACCGCCTCGCGCTCGCGCTGCTCGAGAAGGAGACCCTCGACCACAACGAGCTGGCCGAGATCTTCACCGACGTCAAGCGCCTGACTCCGCGCCCGCAGTGGCTGTCGTCGGGTGACCGCCCGGTGTCGTCGCAGCCGCCCGTCGAGGTGCCCCGCCGTTCGCAGCCCGCCGGCATCGCGGCATCCGCCGAGGCGGAGGCGCAGGCCGCGACGAAGGCGCAGCCCCGTCCGAGCGGACAGACGCGCCCGGCCACCGCCTGAGGCGCCGTGGCCGTCGATCGTGAACGCGTCGCCGTCCTGGTGCGAGAGCTCCTGGAGGCGATCGGGGAGGACCCCGATCGCCCCGGGCTCCGCCAGACCCCGACGCGCGTCGCCGACTCCTGGGCCGAGTTCTTCGCAGGAGTGAAGCAGGATGCCGCGGCCCCGCTGCAGCACACCATCTCGGTCTCGCGCGGGCCGGCGCCCGACACCCTCCCCTCCGGGGCCGTGATGCTGCGGGACATCGCCTTCCGGTCGATGTGCGAACACCACCTGCTGCCGTTCCGCGGGCGTGCGCATGTGGCGTACCTCCCGGGCGAAGAGGTCGTGGGCCTCGGCGCCCTTCCGCGGGTGATCGACATCCTCGCCGCGCGTCCGCAGGTGCAGGAGCGCCTCGGCGAGCAGATCGCCGATGTCATCGCCACGTCGCTCGACGCGCGCGGGGTGCTCGTGGTGCTCGACGCCGTGCACGAGTGCGTCACGATGCGCGGGGGGCGGCAGCTCGACGCCTCGACCGTGACGATCGCCGCCCGCGGCGTCTACGGCGACCCGGTCGCGCGTGCCGAGCTCGTGGCCTTGATCGGGGCGCGCGCGTGACCCTCATCATGGGGATCGTCAACGTCACGCCCGACTCGTTCAGCGACGGCGGGCGCTACCTCGACCCCGACGTGGCCCTCGCCCACGCCCGCCTCCTGCGCGAGCAGGGCGCCGAGATCCTCGACGTCGGCGGGGAGTCCACCCGGCCCGGCGCGGAGCGGGTGGCGCCGCGCGTCGAGCAGCGGAGAGTGCTGCCGGTCGTCGAGGCGCTGGCATCCGAGGGCTCGTTCGTGAGCATCGACACCATGAACGCCGCCACGGCGGTCGCCGCGGTGCGGGCGGGCGCGCGGCTCGTGAACGATGTCTCCGGCGGGCTCGCCGACCCCGACATGCTCGCGGCCGTGGCCGAGACCGACGCCGACCTCGCCCTCGGCCACTGGCGCGGGCCGTCGACCGAGATGTACGCCCGGGCGGACTACGTCGACCTCGCGCGCGAGGTTTCGGCCGAGCTCGCCGAGCGGGTCGAATCGGCCGTCTCCGCGGGGTTCGAGCGGTCACGCCTGATCATCGACCCCGGCATCGGCTTCGGCAAACGCGGGGCGCAGAACTGGCAGACGCTGCGCGCGCTGCCCGAGTTCGTCGAGCTCGGGCTGCGTGTGCTCGTGGGGACGAGTCGGAAACGGTTCCTCGGCGAGGTGATCGGCGAGGACGCCGACCTCGCCCGGCGCGACCTCGCCACCGCTGTCACGAGCGCCCTGTCCGCGCGCTCCGGCGCGTGGGCCGTCCGCGTGCACGATGTACCGACCACCCGCGACGCGCTCGCCGTCGCCCGCGCTTGGGAGGCCTGATGGATGCCGATCGGATCACGCTGACGGGGGTGCGGGCCGTGGGGTACCACGGGGTCTACCCCGACGAGAAGCGCGACGGGCAGGAGTTCGTGGTCGACGCGACGCTGTCGCTGTCGCTGCGGCGCGCCGCCGAGACCGACGACGTCGTCGACACGGTCCACTACGGCGAACTCGCCGAGCGCCTCGTCGAGATCGTCGAGGGCGACCCGGTCGATCTGCTCGAGACGCTGGCGCAGCGGTTGGCGGACGCGGTCCTCGCCGACGGTCGCGTCGACGCCGTCACCATCACGGTGCACAAGCCGCAGGCGCCGATCACCGTCCCGTTCGGCGATGTGGCCGTGACGATCTCGAGGTCGCGTTCGTGAACGTGCGGTTGGCGCACGGCCTCGACGCCGCCCCGCGTTCCGCGCCCGTGCACGCCGTCGTGGCGCTGGGGGCCAACCTCGGTGATCGGCACGAGACGCTGGCCGCGGCGGTCGACGAGCTGCGGCGTCTGTCTCTCACGGAAGACGTCCGCGTGTCCGCCCCGATCGAGACCGTCGCCGTGACGCTCGACGGCGAGGACGAGGACGCGCCCCGCTACCTCAACGCCGTCGCGCTGCTCGAGACGCGGCTCGCTCCCGGGGAGCTGCTCGCGTCGCTGCATCGGATCGAAGCGCGGCACGGCCGTGTGCGCCGCGAGCGCTGGGGCGATCGGACCCTCGATCTCGACCTGATCGCCTATGGCGACGAGATCATCACGCGAGACGACCTCGTCGTCCCGCATCCCCGCGCGCACGAGAGGGAGTTCGTGCTCGCGCCGTGGCTGTCGGTCGACCCGGGGGCCGAGATCCCGGGTCGGGGCCGGGTCGCCGACCTGCTCGCCCGACTGAGGGAGGGGGCCGCGTGAAGCGCACGGGAGCCGGCATCCTGTCGATCGCCGTCATCGTGGGGCTCGTGCTCGGGTTCCTGCTCGACTCCTCGCTCACCGCGATGGGGCGGGCGACCTTCGCGCCGGCCGCGAGCCTGCCGACGATCCTCGCGCTGCTCGGCGCGATCATCGTGGTGCTCGCGGTTCCGATCTTCCGCGCGACGCGCGGCCGGAGCCCGCGGCGGATCGACCCGTTCCGGGCCCTGCGCATCGCCATGCTGGCGAAGGCGTCGTCGATCCTCGGCGCGGCAGCGGCGGGATTCGCGGGCGGTCTGCTGGCCTTCCTGGTGAGCCGGCCGGTAGTGCCCTCGATAGGCTCGATGGGAACGATCATCGCGACGCTCGTGTGCGCTGTCATCCTCGTCGTCGCGGGGCTCGTGGCCGAGCAGCTCTGCACCATCCGGAAGGACGACGATGACGACGCCCCAGGGAACACCCCCGCAGGACCCGTCGGGGTCTGACGACCCGGGCGACGCGGGCGGGCAGCGGGCGGACGACCACGCCGTCCTCGGCGAACGGACCTACGACCGCGTCCTCGAGGCGCGTTCCCCGCGCCGCCTGCCTCTGGGCGATGGAACCTGGTACCAGCTCGCTCGCGCCTACGTCCGGGTTCAGCTGATCTCGCAGGGCGCGGTGTTCGTGCTCGTGCTGGCCGCCGCGATCGTCGCCCAGGCGATCACGGGCGTGCAGTGGCAGTGGATCCCCGCGGGGGTCATCCTGCTCGTCGTCGCCGTTGGTCTCGTCATCACACCCCGCCAAGCCCGGTCCTTCGGGTATCAGCTGCGTCGGGACGATCTGGTCTTCCGCCGCGGGATCCTCTGGCAGCGAGTCGTGGCCGTGCCGTACGGGCGCATGCAGCTCGTCGACATCACCCACGGTCCCCTCGACCGCGGCTTCGGCATCGCGCAGCTCAAGCTCGTGACCGCCGCGGCCTCGACGGGCGTGACGATCCCCGGACTTACGCAGGAGGCGGCCGAGCACCTGCGCGACACGCTCGTCGCCGTGGCCGAGACCCGTCGGACCGGGCTGTGACCGACACGGACCCCGCCGGCGAGCCCGGAGACGCGCCGCTTCGCGCGCGCCCGGTCGTCCGCTCGCCGTACAGCGACGGCGAGTGGCACCGCCTCCACCCGCTGACGCCGCTCCTGCGCGGCGGGCTGACCTTGCTCGTGATCATCGGGGTGATCGTGGCGAACCTGCGGGAACGTCTCGTCGAGTGGGTCTTCCCCGTCTTCAGCGAGCTGCCCCCGGGAGAGCTTCCCCCGGACCCCGTCGACTTCCTCCTCGCGAACAACCTCATCCTGCTCGCCGGCGGGGCGGCGCTCGTCGTGCTCGTCGTGCTGCTCGTGTTGTTCCGGTTGTCGTGGCGCTTCCACACCCTGCGCATCGGTGAGGACGACGTCGAGGTGCGCTCCGGCGTGCTGTTCCGCACGCATCGCCGGGCTCCTCTCGACCGCGTGCAGGGGGTCAACCTGACGCGGCCGATGGTCGCGCGCCTGCTGGGGCTCGCCAAGCTCGAGGTGGTCGGAGCGGGCCTGGATGCCAACGTCAAGCTCGAATACCTGTCCGGGAAGGATGCCGAGGCCATCCGCGGCGACATCCTGCGGCTGGCATCCGGTCGCCGTCTCGCGGAGGGCCGGGTGGAGCCGGGCGTGCGCGCCTCGCTCGCCCGTCAGGCAGCGGACGCGGTCGGCTCGGGCCTGCAGGGCCTCGTGGACGGCGAGGACCTCTCCGACGCCGAGCCCGAGAGCATCGTGCGCATCCCGTTCGGCCGGCTCGTGGCATCCCGTGTCCTGAGCGGATCGAGCCTGGTCCTCGTCGCCTTCGTCGCGGGGATCGTCGTCGCGGCGTCGCTGTCGACGCTCTGGCTGCTGTTCACGGTCGTCCCGATGTTCCTCGCCTTCGGCGCGTACTACGTGCGGTCGATCGCCCAGGGGCTGCGCTATTCCATCGCTCCGACCGTGGACGGGGTCCGGGTGACGTTCGGACTGTTCACGACCGTGTCGGAGGTCGTGCCGCCGGGTCGCGTGCACGCGATCGAGGTGCGCCAACCCCTCATGTGGCGGCCCTTCGGCTGGTGGACGATCTCGGTGAACCGCCTGTCGGGACGGTCCTCGACCGACACCAGCAACGACCAGCTCGCCGCGGTGCTTCCGATCGGAACGCGCGCCGACGTCGAACGCGTCCTGCGCATCCTCGCCCCCGGGCTGTCGGCCGAGGAATGGACACTCGTGTTCCGCGACGGCATCCTGGGTCCGGTGGACGATGATCCCTACGTGACGACCCCGAGGCGGGCTCGATGGTTGCGGCCGCTCTCCTGGCGCCGCAACGGCGCGCTGCTCACCGCCGACGCCCTGCTGCTGCGCCGCGGATGGGTGTGGCGCTCCCTGAGCGTCGTCCCCCTCGCGCGACTGCAGTCGATCGGGCTGCGTCAGGGGCCCGTGGCCCGGGCCACGGGAACGGCCGGTCTCGTCGCCCACGTGATCGCCGGCAACGTCCAGACCTCGCTGGGCGTTCTCGACCGCGACGACGCCCTCGACCTCTTCGAGCGGACGGCGCGCGCCGGTGTCGACGCGGCGGCGATCGACCGCACCCATCGGTGGGCCGGATGAGCGGCGAGCGTGACGGGCGCCTCGGTGTCGGGGTTATCGGGGCCGGACGCGTCGGCCCGGTGATCGCTGCGGCTCTCGCGGGCGCGGGCCATGCACTGACAGGCATCACGTCGGGTTCCGACGATGATCGCGTCGAGGCGATCCTGCCGGGGCTGCCCGTGCTCACCGCCGACGAGGTCGTTCGACGCAGCGAGCTCGTGGTCGTCGCGGTGCCGCACGACCAGCTCCCCGGGCTCGTCTCCGGCCTCGCCGAGGTCGGCTCCTGGCAGCCCGGCCAGCTGGTGCTGCACACCGACCCCGCATACGGTGCGCGCGTCTTGGAACCGGCGGCCCGACGGGGCGCGATCCCTCTCGCCATCCACCCCGCGATGGCGTTCACGGGAGTCTCGTCGATCGACCTGCGGCAGCTGGCCCAGTCGTACGCCGCCGTGACCGCCCCCGCGCCGGTGCTGCCCATCGCGCAGGCGCTCGCGGTCGAGCTCGGGTGCGAGCCCCTGGTGATCGCGGAGGACGACCGCGCAATGTACGCCGAGGCCATCTCGACGGCGACGGAGTTCTCGCGCTCGATCGTTCGGCAATCGTCCGCTCTGCTGGAGCGCGTCGGCATCGAGAATCCGGGTGCGTACCTCTCGGCGCTCGTGCGATCGAGCGTCGACCAGGCGCTGGTCGAGGGCGGGCGCCGCAGCGAGCTCGACGGCCCCGCTACGATCGACGGATGATCCGCACCCTGCAGGATCTGCGCACCCGACTCGGGGAGATCCGAGGCGCAGATCGTTCGGACGCCGGCCCGCGCGTCGCCCTGGTCTCGACCCTGGGCGCCCTGCACGACGGCCACGTCGACCTCATCCGTGAGGCCCGCGACCGCGCCGACACGGTGGTGGTGTCGACCTTCGTCAATCCGCTGCGCTTCCGCACGCCGGACGACACCGCCGCCTATCCCCGCTCGCCCGAGGCCGATGCGCGCGTGCTCGCCGATCTCGGTGTGGACGTCGTCTTCGCTCCCACGGCCGAGGAGTTCCTTCCCGCGGGAACGGCCACCACGCGCGTCTCGGCGGGGGATATCGGTCTGCGCTACGAGGGGCGGGTGCGTCCGTTCTATTTCGACGGGGTGCTCACCGTCGAGGCGAAGCTCTTCCACCTGGTGCGACCGGACGTCGCGGTGTACGGCGAGCGCGACCTCCAGCGCATCTTCCTCGTGCGCCGCATGGTGCGCGACCTCGACTTCGCCATCGACGTGGCGACCGTTCCGACCGTGCGTACCGACGACGGCCTTCCCGTGTCGAGCCGGGTCGCCCTGCTCGACGGCGCCGACCGCCGCGCGGCGGGGGCGCTGCCGCGAGCGCTCGAGGCCGCGGCCTCCAACGCCGATCTGGGTGTCGACGCGTGCATCGCGGCGGCCCAGTCGGCGCTCATGGGCGAGCCGCGCATCACGCTCGAGTACCTGAGCGTGGTCGACCCCGAGACCTTCCTGCCCGTCGACGACGGACACCGGGGCCGCGCCTTCGCGCTCATCGCCGCCACCGTCGGGGGCCACCGCTTCATCGACAACGCGGAGATCTCGTTGCGCTGAGCCGGGGCGACCCGGCTGCGGCCACGGGGTCGCGGAGGACGGCGAATAGACTGGAGGAGACCCCGAGGAGCCTCCCTGATGACCGACGCGCCCGCGAACGACGCCGCCGAACCGACCGAAGACGAGGTCTTCGAACAGAAGGCGGTACGCCTGGCCAAGCGCGAGCGCCTGCTCGCGGATCGCTCCGACGCCGCGGGCGGCCCGTATCCGGTGTCCGTGCCGGTCACGACCACCATCCCCGAGCTGCGTGCTCGTTTCGGCGACCTCGAGGCCGGCGCCGAGACCGGCGAGACGGCGGGCGTCGCCGGTCGGGTGGTTTTCAGCCGCAACACGGGCAAGCTCTGCTTCGCCTCGCTGCAGTCCGGCGACGGCAGCCGCATCCAGGCGATGGTCTCGCTGGCGAGCGTGGGCGAGGAGTCGCTGCAGACGTGGAAGGAGCTCGTCGACCTGGGCGACCACGTCTTCGTCTCGGGTGAGGTCATCTCGAGCCGGCGCGGCGAGCTGTCGATCATGGTGTCCGAGTGGTCGATCGCGGCCAAGGCGGTGCTGCCGCTGCCCAACCTCCACACCGAGCTCAGCGAGGAGAGCCGCGTCCGCAGCCGCTTCCTCGACCTCATCGTGCGCGACCGGGCGCGAGAGACCGTGCTCGCCCGGGCCAAGGTGAACGCGAGCCTGCGACGCACGTTCACCGAGCGCGATTTCGTCGAGGTCGAGACCCCGATGCTCCAGGTGCAGCACGGCGGGGCGAGCGCTCGCCCCTTCACGACGCACTCGAACGCCTTCGACACGGAGCTCTTCCTGCGCATCGCCCCCGAGCTGTACCTGAAGCGCGCCGTGGTCGGCGGGATCGACCGCGTGTACGAGATCAACCGCAACTTCCGCAACGAGGGCGCGGACACCACGCACAGCCCCGAGTTCGCGATGCTCGAGGCCTACCAGGCCTACACCGACTACAACGGGATCGCCGATCTCACGCAGACGCTGATCCAGAACGCCGCCGTCGCGGTGGCCGGATCGACGACGGTCACGTGGGCCGACGGCACCGAGTACGACCTGGGCGGCGAGTGGGACCGCATCTCGATGTACGACTCGCTGTCTGCGGCATCGGGCCGGACCATCACCCCCGAGACACCGCTCGACGACCTGCGGGCACTCGGAGCCGAGGCCGGGGTCGACGCCCCTCCGCACGAGACCCATGGCAAATGGGTCGAGGAGCTGTGGGAGCACTTCGTCAAGAGCGGCCTGACACGTCCCACGTTCGTCATGGACTTCCCCGTGGACACCAGCCCTCTCGTGCGCGAGCACCGCTCGATCGCCGGCGTGGTCGAGAAGTGGGATCTCTACGTGCGGGGTTTCGAGCTCGCGACCGGCTACTCCGAGCTGGTCGACCCGGTCATCCAACGTCATCGCTTCACCGAGCAGGCGAAACTCGCCGCCCGGGGCGACGTCGAGGCCATGCCCATCGACGAGGAGTTCCTGCGCGCCCTCGAGCACGGCATGCCCCCCACCGGCGGCATGGGCATGGGCATCGACCGTCTGCTGATGGCGATCACCGGCCTGGGAATTCGGGAGACGATCCTGTTCCCGCTCGTGAAGTAGGGCGATCGAACACCCAGTCGGGGAGCCGACCGGCGTCGATGACGTCGAGCACGATCGCGCTCAGACCGTGGTTCGCGTCGATCTCGAGGGCCGCTTCGGCGTAGGCGGCGGCGTGAGAGGATCGTCCGCCCGCCCAGGCGAGCCACGCGCACGCTGACAGCGCGCCCGGGCGACGATCTCGAGGCACGGCCGCGGCGACGTGACGGCAGAGCTCGAGGGCGCGGCGCAGGCGGTCGGGGTCGGGCTGCGCTCCCTCTCCCCACATCGGTCGGGCGAGGTCCTCGGGAAACGGCTTCCCGCGGTGGAACGCCGTCTGCGCGTGTAGCACGGCATCGCCGGTGACGAGGTCGGCCACCCACTGCATCAGCGCCACGTCGCGCAGCGCGGGTCGGGCGAGACAGAACCCGACGGAGGCGAGCTGCGCGGCGTCGAGATCGGACGGCGCCGAGGCCAGGGCGTCCTCGAGCAGGACGGGCGGATCCGCCATCGCCGCGGCGGCGGCATCGGCGGCAGCCGCGCGCTTCAGCTGGGGGAGCGGACGCCGCTCGTGAGCGCCGCCGAGGACGCGCTCGATCTTCTGCAACGACCTCGCCACGCGCAGCGACGTATCGGCGTCGATGATCGGCAGTTGCGCAGCCGCGAACTGGTCGTCGGCGAGCGTGAAGGCGGGGTCGTCCGGTGCGGACTCGCTGATCTGGCTCAGCGCATGCGGCATCGACGACGAGGGGGACAGATAGCTGTCCCACCCGTCCGCACCCACGACGAGGGCGTCGACGACCCGGAGCCCGCAGATGTCCGCACGGGCGATGGCCGCGTCGACCAGGGGGCGGTGCGGGAGGGCCGGCAGGTCGGCGAGAACGTCGTCGGTGTAGACGACGATCGCCACGGCATCCGTCCGTGTGACCTTGCAGGCCATGCCGATCACGGTCGAGGCGATGCTCTCGTGCGAGGTGGACTCGTCAGCGGGCGGAAGATCGACGCGCATCGCCCCGAGCGACCGGGTTTCAGCGAAGGGCACGAGCACGAGGCTCCTGCGCGGGGTGCATTCGAGCAGTCTCGGGACGAGGGCGAGGAACGCGGCGGACGAGGTGACGGAGACGACGGTGGGAGTCATGGCATGAGCGTCGCGGAGGGGGCGCATCTCCCGCGGCGCCGGATAGCTCGATGGTGGATGAATCCCGGCTTCGGTCTGCTGGGGAGGAGCCTCCGCGGATCGCACGCTCAGACTGCGCGGGTATCCTCGAAACCATGGACGAGACCTGGACCGCGATGCTGTGGGCGATTCTGCCGACCCTCGTGGTGTCCGTGGTGTTCTTCTTCATCCTTCGCAACGTCATCCGCATGGACCGCACCGAGCGCAAGGTCTACTCCCGCATCGAAGCGGAGGAGCGCGCCAAGCGCGGTCTCCCGCCGGTCGCGCGCTCGGGCGAGGGTCCCGCGGCCTGACAAGTCCCCGGCCTCTGTCGGAGGCCGTCGCTACGCTGGGTCCACAACCCGTCCAGGAGGACCCGTGCTCAACGCCACGTTCGACGCGAGCTGGCTCGTCATCACGCTCTTCGTCGTCGATCTCGTGGTGCGCATCGCGGCGATCATCATCGTCCCGCGTAACCGTCGTCCGACGGCGGCGATGGCCTGGTTGCTGGCGATCTACTTCATCCCCTTCGTCGGGGTCTTCCTCTTCCTCCTGATCGGCAACCCGCGCCTCCCGCGCAAACGGCGACGCAAGCAGGCAGCGATCAACCAGTACATCCACGACACCAGCGCGTCGCTCGACTTCGGCACCCTCCGTCCCCACGCTCCGCAGTGGTTCCGCGCGCTCGTCCAGCTCAACCGCAACCTCGGTGCCATGCCGATCGCGGGAGACAACGCCGCCACGCTGATCGCCGATTACCAGCGAAGCCTGGATGCCATGGCCGAGGCCATCCGCACGGCCGAGCGCTACGTGCACGTCGAGTTCTACATCCTGCAGACCGACGAGTCGACCGACAACTTCTTCCGGGCCCTCGAGGAGGCCGCGGAGCGCGGCGTCGTGGTGCGCGTTCTGCTCGATCACTGGGCGAACCGGGGAAAGCCGTTCTACAAGCAGACCCTCCGCCGCCTCGACGCGATGGGCGCGCACTGGCACCTCATGCTGCCCGTTCAACCCCTGCGCGGTCGCTACCAGCGGCCCGATCTGCGCAACCACCGCAAGCTCCTCGTGATCGACGGCGACGTCGCCTACATGGGTTCGCAGAACGTCACGGACTCCTCGTACAACCTCCGCAAGAACATCCGTCGGGGCCTGCACTGGGTCGATCTGATGGTGCGGGTCGAGGGCCCCGTGGTCGCGAGCATCAACGCGGTGTTCCTCTCGGACTGGTACAGCGAGACCGATGAGACCCTCCGCGACGAGATCGACCTGTTCAGCGTGACCTCCGGTCCCGGAGACCTCGACTGCCAGGTCGTCCCCTCGGGCCCCGGGTTCGACTTCCAGAACAACCTGAAGCTGTTCCTCGGGCTGCTGTTCGCCGCGAAAGAGCGCATCATCATCGTCAGCCCCTACTTCGTCCCCGACGAGGCCCTGCTGCTCGCCATCACCACCGCGTGTCAGCGGGGCGTCCACGTGGAGCTCTTCGTCTCAGAAGAGGGCGATCAGGCGATGGTCTATCACGCCCAGCGGAGCTACTACGAGGCGCTGCTGCACGCCGGCGTCGTCATCTGGATGTACCGCAAGCCGTACATCCTGCACAGCAAGAGCGTCACCATCGACGACGAGGTCGCCGTCATCGGTTCGAGCAACATGGACATGCGCTCGTTCGGTCTCAACCTCGAGGTGTCGCTGCTCGTCCGCGGTGAGGAGTTCGTCCGCGACATGCGTCAGGTCGAAGACCACTACCGCACGCTGAGCCGCCAGCTCACGATCGAGGAGTGGCGTCGGCAGCCCCTGCGGTCGACCATCCTCGACAACCTGGCCCGCCTCACGTCCGCCCTGCAGTGACGCCTCGCGGCGCTCGCCGCCGGCATCCAGGTATCTCCGACATCATGGATCGCGACTCGCCCCGGAGGTTCTCATGACCCGTCACCGCCTGACCGTGCTCGGCCTGATCGGCGCCGGGCTCCTCGCCGCCGGCGCCCTCACCGGATGCGCCACGGGAGCGTCTGCGCCTTCTTCGGGCGGAGCCTCCTCGACGCCGGATGCCACGGGCTCGACGCTCTCCGCCGAGATCGGGGCGGCGTGGGTGGACGGTGGCCGATCCGTCGCCGTCGTCACGACCGGGAGCTCCACGTGTCCGCCGGTCGTGAGCGGGGAGCCGAGCGCGTCCGGCACGACGATCACCGTCGACCTCGCCGCATCGCCGCGGGAGAACTGCACACGTGACATGGCACCGAGGGCGACCCTCGTCAGCCTCCCAGCGGGCGTCGAGCCGAGCACCGACCTCGCCGTCGCGGTGACGGGGGAGGTGGAGGGGAGGGCGCTCCTCTCCGGGCTCGACCCCGTTCCCGCGACCCCCGCCGAGTTCACACCGTCGGCCGGTTGGGTGAACGATTCGCTCGTCGCGATCGTGACCTACGGCAGCTCGTCGTGCGTCCCCTCGGTCGAGGCGGTCACCGCGGCCGGATCCGAAGTCGCCGTCCAGTTCGCCACGCCGCCGGCCGACCAGGTCTGCACGATGGACATGGGCCCGCGCGTCACCCTCGCCGACATCGGACGCGAGGCGGGCTCGGGTGCGGCGTCGCTCGTGCTCTCCGGCGGCGGCGTCACCACCGACGCGCCCATCCCCGTGCTCGGCACGCGCTGACGCCGGTCGTCGGGGCGGGCGTCAGTGCTCGACGACGAGGAGGTCGCCGACCTCGCACTCGAGGGCCCGGCAGATCGCTGACAGCGTCGAGTAACGAATCGCCCGGGCGCGGTCGTTCTTCAACACCGAGAGGTTCACGACCGAGACCCCGACGAGCTCGCTGAGGCGGGTGAGCGTCATGCCGCGGGCCTCGAGCAGCTCATCGAGACGGCAATGGATGCCCGTGGGGCCGTCGTCCGTGGTAGCGGGGGTCATACGAGACCCTCGGTGTCCCGTCGCAGGCGGTCGCCGATGGCGAACACCGTGCCGGCGAGTGCGACGACGAAGGCGACGGCGAAGATGCTCAAGAGATCGACGGTTCCGATGACGCCGCGATCGTAGGTCCCTCCGGACAGGAGCGCGAGGGCTCCGTTGACCGCCATGTTGTGGAAGAACGGCACGAGGTACATCCCCGCGATGGCGACGATGCCCGCGGCGGTCACGAGCGCCGTGTGACGACGGGAGAAGATCCGGCCGCGGAGGATGCCGAAGCAGAGGATGAGCAGCAAAGTCACCACCGTCACCATCGCCACGGCGAACAGCGCGTGACTGATGACGAGCGCACCGAGGGCGGCGGGTTGGAGGGACTCGACCGTCACGGACGCGGTGTCTACGGTGACGGTCACCGGTGTTCCGTCGGGGCCCAAGGGCGCCTGCGCCTCGGTGGCGAGGAACGGAGCCGAGAGCGTGATGTCACGGTTGGGGAGAGCGCGCGCGATGTCTCCCACTGCCTGTACGACGGCGGCGACGGCGATCGCGACACCGCCGATCAGGAACAGCACGAAGCCGAACGTGTCGGCGCGGGAGAGGACGCGCGAGGCGGGGCGGGGGGATGCCATGATCGCTCCTTATCGATGATCGTTATTATCGGTTATCGATAAACTAACGACTATCGATGTGTTACGCAAGACCGGACGTCACGGCGGTATGCCCACGGCGAACACGGGGCTCAGGCCTGCGACCGCTGGTTACTCTCGATGTACGGCGCGCGGAGGCGTGCCTGTCAGCCCATTTTTGGAGGGACTGAGGATGTTCGAGAGATTCACCGACCGTGCTCGTCGTGTGGTTGTACTCGCCCAAGAAGAGGCGAAGATGCTCAACCACAACTACATCGGAACCGAGCACATCCTCCTGGGCCTCATCCACGAGGGTGAGGGTGTTGCTGCCAAGGCGCTGGAGTCGCTGGGCATCTCGCTCGACGCCGTCCGCGAGCAGGTGCAGGACATCATCGGCCAGGGGCAGCAGCAGCCGACCGGCCACATCCCCTTCACGCCCCGTGCGAAGAAGGTGCTCGAGCTGTCTCTGCGCGAAGCGCTGCAGCTGGGCCACAACTACATCGGCACCGAGCACATCCTGCTCGGTCTGATCCGCGAGGGCGAGGGCGTCGCCGCGCAGGTGCTGGTCAAGCTCGGCGCCGACCTCAACAAGGTCCGCCAGCAGGTCATCCAGCTGCTCTCGGGCTACCAGGGCAAGGAGCCCGCGGGCGTTGCGACCGGCGCCGGCGAGCAGCAGTCGTCGGGAGCGCAGGGCGGCTCGGCCGTTCTCGACCAGTTCGGACGCAACCTCACGCAGGCCGCGCGCGACAACAAGCTCGACCCCGTCATCGGGCGCGAGAAGGAGATCGAGCGCGTGATGCAGATCCTGTCGCGCCGCTCGAAGAACAACCCCGTCCTCATCGGCGAGCCCGGCGTCGGAAAGACCGCCGTCGTCGAGGGCCTGGCGCAGGCCATCGTCAAGGGCGATGTGCCCGAGACGCTCAAGGACAAGCAGGTCTACTCTCTCGACCTCGGCTCGCTCATCGCCGGTTCCCGCTACCGCGGTGACTTCGAAGAGCGGCTCAAGAAGGTCACGAAGGAGATCCGCACGCGCGGCGACATCATCGTCTTCATCGACGAGATCCACACCCTCGTGGGTGCCGGAGCCGCCGAGGGTGCGATCGACGCGGCATCCATCCTCAAGCCCCTCCTCGCCCGCGGTGAGCTCCAGACCATCGGTGCCACCACGCTCGACGAGTACCGCAAGCACTTCGAGAAGGATGCCGCTCTCGAGCGCCGCTTCCAGCCGATCCAGGTCGCCGAGCCGAGCCTGCCCCACGCGATCAACATCCTGAAGGGGCTGCGCGACCGCTACGAGGCGCACCACAAGGTGCAGATCACCGACGGTGCGATCGTCGCCGCCGCGAACCTCGCCGACCGCTACATCTCCGACCGCTTCCTGCCCGACAAGGCCATCGACCTGATCGACGAGGCCGGCGCCCGCCTGCGTCTGTCGATCCTGTCGTCGCCGCCCGAGCTGCGCGAGTTCGACGAGAAGATCGCGAAGGTCCGCGAGCAGAAAGAGCAGGCCTCCGAGGACCAGGACTTCGAGAAGGCCGCGGCTCTGCGCGACGAGGAGAAGTCGCTGCTCGCCGAGCGTCTGCGCCTCGAGAAGCAGTGGCGCTCGGGTGACGTCGCCTCCCACGCGGTGGTCGACGAGGGCCTGATCGCCGAGGTGCTCGCCCAGGCGACCGGCATCCCGGTGTTCAAGCTCACCGAGGAGGAGTCCAGCCGGCTCATGTTCATGGAGAAGGCCCTGCACCAGCGGGTCATCGGCCAGGAAGAGGCGATCGCGGCCCTCTCGCGCACGATCCGTCGTCAGCGTGCGGGTCTGAAGGACCCCAAGCGTCCGAGCGGCTCGTTCATCTTCGCCGGCCCCACGGGTGTCGGAAAGACCGAGCTCGCCAAGGCGCTCGCCGAGTTCCTCTTCGACGACGAGGGTGCGCTGATCTCCCTCGACATGTCGGAGTTCGGCGAGAAGCACACCGTCTCGCGTCTGTTCGGTGCCCCTCCCGGGTTCGTCGGCTTCGAAGAGGGTGGGCAGCTCACCGAGAAGGTGCGCCGCAAGCCGTTCTCGGTCGTCCTCTTCGACGAGATCGAGAAGGCTCACCCCGACATCTTCAACTCGCTGCTGCAGATCCTCGAAGAGGGTCGCCTGACCGACGGTCAGGGTCGCGTCATCGACTTCAAGAACACCGTGATCATCATGACGACGAACCTCGGTTCGTCGGCGATCGCCGGTGGCCCGGTCGGTTTCCAAGTCGAGGGCAGCGCGCAGACCTCGTACGAGCGGATGAAGGGCAAGGTCGACGAAGAGCTCAAGCGGCACTTCAAGCCCGAGTTCCTCAACCGCGTCGACGACGTGATCGTCTTCCCGCAGCTGAACAAGGACGAACTCCGTCAGATCGTCGGCCTGTTCGTGAAGCGTCTGGCCGATCGTCTGCTCGACCGCGACATGACCGTCGAGCTGTCGGACGACGCCAAGGACAAGCTCATCGAGATCGGCTTCGACCCGACCCTCGGTGCTCGTCCCCTGCGTCGCGCCATGCAGCGCGAGGTCGAGGACCGTCTCAGCGAGAAGATCCTGCACGGAGAGCTCGAGTCGGGCGACCACGTGAAGGTCGGCGTCGAGAACGGACAGTTCTCGTTCGAGACCAGCCCGCGTGGCGAGAAGGTCGCGATCGGCGTCGGAACGGCGGGCGAGATCGCCGCCACCCCCGACACTCTCGCGGGTAACTGATCGCGTAGCGAACGAATGGCCCGGATGCCACGGCATCCGGGCCCTTCGTCGTTGCGGCGTACGCTGGGACGATGACCTCTCCCGCGCCGTTCGTCGTCCGCCCCGCCGGAACCGCCGACGTCCGACGCATCCACGAACTGCTCGAGCCGTTCGTGCAGAAGCGCATCCTGCTGGGCAAAGACCTCGTCGTGCTCTACGGCTCGGTGCAGCAGTTCGTCGTGGCCGAGGCCGACGGCGTGGTCATCGGGTGCGGTGCGCTGCACGTGATGTGGGAGGACCTCGGCGAGATCCGCACGCTCATCGTCCACGACGACTGGCTGCACCACGGGGTCGGACGCGCGATCGTCGAGACGCTCGAGGACCGCGCGCGCGAGCTCGGTGTCTCCCGGCTGTTCTGCCTGACCTTCGAGGTCGATTTCTTCACCCGTCGCGGCTTCGCCGAGATCGGCGAGCAGGTCGTCGACCCCGACGTGTACTCGCAACTCGTGCGCAGCCCCGACGAGGGCGTCGCCGAGTTCCTCGATCTGGCGCACGTCAAGCCGAACACGCTCGGCAACACCCGGATGTTGAAGCAGCTGTGAGCTCGCGCCGCTGAGCGTGCCGTGGCGCGAGCGTCCAGCCGCGCCGCCTACCCTGGAAGCATGACCGATGCCCCCCGTAGGCGGAGGCAGTCCCCGGCGGTCTACCGTCGTCGTCGTCTCGCTGCAGGGCTCCTCGCGCTGCTGGTGATCGGCCTCGTCGTGTGGCTCGTGGCGGCTCCCCCGTGGCGTGCCGCTCCCACCGCCGAGGCGACCCCCGCCCCCGCCGCGAGCAGCTCCGCCGTCGCGGCGTCGACGACCGCACCCGCGGCGTCCGCGCCCGCTTCCGCAGCACCCTCCGCCTCGCCGACGCCGACCGCTCCCGCCGGGCCCGTCGAGTGCACGGCGGGCGACATCACCGTCGAGGCGCTGTCGGACAAGAGCGAGTACGGACAGGGCGAGAACCCCCAGCTCTCGATCAAGCTCACCAACACCAGCGCGAACCCGTGCACGATGAACGTCGGCACCAGCGCGCAGTCGTTCACCGTGACGAGCGGGTCGGACGTCTGGTGGCGCTCGACGGACTGCCAGTCCGAGCCGAGCGACATGGAGGTGACGCTGGCCGCGGGGCAGGTCGTCACCAGCTCCGCGCCCCTCACCTGGGACCGTACGCGCTCCTCGGTGAGTTCGTGCGGCGGCGAACGGCCCTATGCTCCCGGCGGCGGATCGACGTACCACTTGAGCGTGTCGATCGGCGGCATCCCCTCGTCCGGCACCGCGTCGTTCATCCTGCGCTGAACGTCACGAGGGGCGGATGCCGGTTGGCATCCGCCCCTCGTCGTTCCCGGTCTCAGGACCGGGGGTTCTTCCCGAACACCTCGCCCTCCATGGCGTCGTAGCCCTCCTTCTGGGGGTCGCCGTGCAGCCCGCCCGACAGGGCGTACTCCTCCTCGGGGGAGAGCACGAGACGGTGGCGTCCGTAGACGGCGAAGGCGATGAAGATCACGGCGTAGACGACGATGATCGCCACGATGGCGAGCAGGTACGTCGGGTTGAAAAGCAGTCCGAAGAAAACGACCGCGGCGATGACGGCGGCCGAGTAGGCGCCGAACAGGCCCCACGGGCTCTTGTACGGGCGCACCGCGTTCGGGAACTTCCGCCGCAGCACGATGAAGGCGACCATCTGCAGGAAGTACGCCAGCACGGCACCCCAGACGGCGATGTTCAGCACGATCGCACCCGCGGGACTGGAGTCTCCACCGGCCGCCTGCACGACGACCAGGGCGACGAAGCCGAGCAGGGCTCCGAAGACGAGCGCCACCCAGGGGGTCTTGCGCGCTCCGGTGAGCGACAGCCAGCGGGGGTAGTACCCGGCGCGCGAGAGCGAGTACATGTTGCGCCCGTAGGCGAACATGATCCCCATCAGGGATGCCAGGAGCCCGACGAGCGCGAGGAGAGACAGCAGGGCCGCGGCCTGGTCGCCGACCATCGCGCGGAAGCCGTCGAGGAGGGGCTCGAGCGAGCCGCCGGTCTCTTCCGCGCCGAGGACACCGGTGTTGAGGAACAGCACGATGAGGCCCGTGACGATGAGGGTGCCGCGTGCCCACAGGCCGGCGCGCGGGATGTCGCGGGCCGGGTCGTGCGATTCCTCGGCGGCGAGGGGGAGTTCCTCGATGCCGAGGAAGAACCACATCGCGAAGGGGAGCGCCAGGAGGATCGACCCGACGCCGAAGGGGAGGAACTCGGTGTTGCCGTCGGTGGGGGCGATGTTCCACAGCGAGCCCCAGTCGAAGGCACCGGTGAAGAGAGACATCGCGCCGAAGACCACGATGATGCCGATCGAGATGATCGACACGACGATGGCGAAGCCGAAGGAGATGTTCGCCCCGGCGGCGTTGAGGGCGATGAACAGCGCGTAGAGGATGATCCACCAGACGAAGGCGGGAAGACTCACCCCGGTCAGCAGCTCGAGCGCCGAGTCGGCGTACTGCCCCGAGAAGTAGACGACGACGGCGGTGGTGGCGACGTATTCGATCGTCTCGGCGAGGCCGGTCGCGAGGCCTCCCCACGGGCCCATCGCGGAGCGTGCGAACGAGTATGCGCCGCCGGTGTGGGGCATCGCGGCGGCCATCTCTCCGATTGAGAAGGTGAGGCCGTAGTACATCACCACGAGGATGACGAAGGCGATGAGCATGCCGCCGAAGCCGGCGAAGCCGATGCCGAAGTTCCAGCCGGAGAAGTCGCCCGAGATGACGGCGGCGACGGCGAGACCCCACAGACCCCACACGCCGGCCGAGCGTTTCAGTGTGCGTTTCTCAAAGTACGTGGCGTCGGTGGCGGTATAGGTGGCTCCGGCGACCTTTTTATGGGAGTTGCTCGAGGTGGACATGGGACCTCCAGACGGGTGCGGACAGGCTTCGGGGTCGCCTTGCGGGAAATCATGGCCTTCTATTGGTCGACCTGTCTACCTTTGACGTGTAAGTTCCTCGTTACGTCCTGCGCTCGAGGGGGCGTGGACACCGCGAGAGGGAGACCATGGCGGGCAATCTCAGCAGCGAAGAACTGGACGCCGCGATCGAGGCGGGCGAGATCGACACCGTGGTCGTCGCCTTTCCCGACGCGCAGGGGCGGCTCGTCGGCAAGCGCGTCGCCGCGCGTTTCTGGCGCGACGAGGTGCGCGGGCACGGAGCCGAGGCGTGCAACTACCTGCTCTCGGTCGACGTCGACCTCAACACCGTCGACGGCTACGCGATGTCGAGTTGGGAGAAGGGCTACGGCGACATGCTGCTCGTCCCCGATCTCGAGACCCTCCGCACGATTCCCTGGCAGCCCGGAACGGCGCTCGTCTTCGCCGACCTCGCGTGGGAAGACCGCGCGCACGTCGCGCAGTCGCCCCGCGGAATCCTGAACGCGCAGCGTGCACGGCTCGCCGAGCGCGGGCTCACCGCCTACGCCGGGACGGAGCTGGAGTTCATCGTCTTCGACGACTCGTTCCGCGACGCCTGGGCGAAGGGGTACACGCAGCTGACGCCCTCGACCGACTACAACGTCGACTACAACCTTCTCGCCACCACCCGGCTCGAGCCGCTGCTGCGCGACATCCGCCTCGGCATGGACGGAGCGGGCATGTACTGCGAGGGCGTGAAGGGCGAGTGCAACTTCGGCCAGCAGGAGATCGCCTTCCGCTATGCCGAGGCACTCGAGACCGCGGACAATCACACGCTCTACAAGAACGGGGCCAAGGAGATCGCCGACCGGCACGGCAAGTCGCTGACGTTCATGGCGAAGTTCAACGAGCGCGAGGGCAACAGCTGCCACATCCACCTCTCCGTGCGCGGCGACGACGGCGCGGCGGTCATGGCGGGTGACGGCGAGCACGGGTTCAGCCCCCTGATGGGGCACTGGATCGCCGGCATCCTGGCCACCCTGCGCGAATTCACGCTGCTGTACGCGCCCACGATCAACTCGTACAAGCGGTACGCGAAGGGATCGTTCGCCCCGACCGGTGTCGCCTGGGGCGTCGACAACCGCACGTGCGCCCTGCGCGTGGTCGGTCACGGCTCCTCGCTGCGGGTGGAGAACCGCGTGCCCGGGGGAGACGTGAACCCGTATCTGGCGATCTCGGCGATCATCGCGGGGGGCTTGTACGGGATCGAGAACGAGCTGGAGCTGCCCGCACCGCTCACCGGCAACGCCTACGCCGCGGGCGTCGACACCCTGCCGACGACCCTGCGCGAGGCCGCCCGTCTCTTCTCCGAGTCGAGCATCGCCCGCGCGGCCTTCGGTGACGAGGTCGTCGAGCACTACCTGAACCAGGCGCGCATCGAGGTCGAGGCCTTCGACGCCGCCGTGACCGATTGGGAGCGGGTGCGTGGTTTCGAGCGCCTCTGATCCGAGCAGGACCCCCGTGGTGGGGCTCACCACCTACCTCGAGCGCGCGAAGCAGGGCGTGTGGGATGTGCGCGCCTCGTTCCTGCCGCAGCAGTACTTCGACGCCGTGACCGCCTCGGGCGCCACCGCCGTGCTGCTGCCCCCGCAGCCGCGGCCCGAGCAGGCCGCCGACGCGGTGCTGGAGGGCCTCGACGGGCTCATCCTCACCGGCGGTCTCGACGTGCAGCCCGAGCTCTACGGTGCCGAACGCCACCCACTGACCGACCCCGCTCGCGCCGACCGGGACGCGTGGGAGATCGCGTTGCTCGCCGGGGCGCGGGAGCGCGGCATCCCGGTCTTCGGCATCTGCCGGGGACTGCAGCTCATCAACGTCGCGATGGGCGGCACGCTGCACCAGCACCTGCCCGAGGCGCTCGGCACCGAGCGCTACCGGATCGGTGGCGGCGTCTTCGCCGAGAACACGGTGGAGGTGGATGCCGACACCCGGCTGGCCGGTCTGGTCGGGGCTGGGCCGCTCACCGTCCACAGCTACCACCATCAGGGCGTCGACCGCGTCGCCGACGGCCTGCGGGTCACCGCGCGGACCGACGACGGGCTCGTGCAGGCGGTCGAGGTGGACGGCGACGACTACCTGGTCGCCGTGCAGTGGCATCCGGAGGAGAACGCCGAGGATCGGCGGCTCTTCCTCGGGCTCGTCGCCGCCGCCGCGCGACACCGCGCCTCACATTCCCCCGAGCACCAGGAAGTCACCGTATGAGCACCTTCACCGTCACGAACCCGTCGACCGGGGCGCCGATCACCACCCTGGAGAGGGCGGACATCGCGCAGGTGGATGCCGCCGTCGCCGACGCCGTCCGCGCGCAGCGCGCGTGGGCCGCCCTGGCCCCGGTCGCCCGGGCCGATGCGCTGCGCGCCTTCGCCCGGGTGGTCGAGACGCACGTCGAGGAGCTCGCCGCTCTCGAGGTGCAGAACTCCGGGCACCCGATCGGCTCCGCGCGGTGGGAGGCCCAGCACGTCGCCCAGGTGCTGAACTATTACGCCGGTTCGCCCGAGCGCCTGATCGGGTCGCAGATCCCGGTCGCCGGCGGCCTGGATGTGACCTACCACGAGCCCTACGGCGTCGTCGGGATCATCGTGCCGTGGAACTTCCCCATGACCATCGCAGCGTGGGGCTTCGCCCCCGCGCTCGCGGCGGGCAACGCCGTGGTGCTCAAGCCTGCGGAGCTCACCCCGCTCACCGCCGTGCGGCTCGGGGAGCTCGCGCTCGAGGCGGGGCTCCCGCGGGGCCTGTTCCAGGCGATCGTGGGCTCGGGTTCGGTCGTGGGTCAGCGCTTCGTCTCACATCCCGACGTGCACAAGGTCGTCTTCACCGGATCGACCGAGGTCGGCACCGAGGTGGCGGCCGGCTGCGCGCAGTTGCTCAAGCCCGTGACCCTCGAGCTCGGCGGCAAGAGCGCCAATATCGTCTTCGCCGACGCCGACCTCGAGAAGGCCGCCGGGGGCGTACCCGGCTCGGTGTTCGACAACGCCGGTCAGGACTGCTGTGCGCGCAGCCGCCTCCTCGTGCAGCGGAGCGTCTTCGACCGCTTCCTCGAGATGCTCGAGCCGGCGGTCGCGTCGTGGAAGGTCGGTGACCCGATGAATGAAGACACCCAGATGGGGCCGCTCATCTCGGCATCCCACCGCTCCTCCGTCCAGGGATTCCTCGACGGGGCCGACGTCGCGTTCCGCGGATCGGCGCCCGAGGGGGACGGCTTCTGGTTCGCCCCCGCCGTGGTGCTCGCGCAGCCGGGCGACCGGATCGCGCGCGACGAGGTCTTCGGTCCCGTGCTGGCCGTGCTGCCGTTCGACGATGAAGCGGATGCCATCCGCCTCGCCAACGACACCGCCTACGGTCTCGCCGGCTCGATCTGGACCGAGAGTCTGGGCCGCGGCATCCGGGTCTCCCGCGGTGTGCGCAGCGGCGTGCTGTCGGTGAACTCGCACTCGTCGGTGCGCTACTCCACGCCCTTCGGTGGCATGAAGGCCTCGGGCCTCGGTCGCGAGCTGGGTCCGGATGCCGCCGAGCACTTCACCGAGACGAAGAACGTCTTCTACGCCACCGAGTGACCGCCCCGCCCTCCTCTGCCCCTGCCCCCTCGTCCCCGTTATGACACCCCTCGTCCCACTTCTCGCTTCTTCAGAGGCTCTGAACCAGCCATAAGTGGGACACGGTTCGGCGTGAAAGGAACCACCGCACCATGACCATCGACCTCACCCAGCGTCTGCGCGATCGCGTCGCCATCGTCACGGGAGGAGCGAGCGGCATCGGCCTCGCCACCGCCCGCCGGTTCGCGGCGGAGGGCGCGCGCGTCGTGATCGCCGACCTCGACGAGACCACCGGCACGGCCGCCGCCACCGAGGTGGGCGGTGTCTTCCGCCAGGTGAACGTCGCCGACGAGGACTCCGTGAACGCCCTCTTCGACGGTGTCGCCGCCGAGCTCGGCGGCGTCGACATCGCCTTCAACAACGCCGGCATCTCGCCCGCCGACGACGACTCGATCGAGACGACCGAGCTCCCCGCCTGGGACAGAGTGCAGGACGTGAACCTCAAGAGCGTGTACCTGTGCTCGCGCGCGGCTCTGCGGCACATGGTGCCGGCCGGTCGTGGGTCCATCATCAACACCGCCTCGTTCGTCGCGCTGCTGGGCTCGGCGACCTCGCAGATCTCGTACACCGCGTCGAAGGGCGGTGTGCTCGCGATGACCCGCGAGCTCGGCGTGCAGTTCGCGCGCCAGGGGATCCGCGTCAACGCGCTGTGCCCGGGACCGGTCAACACCCCGCTCCTGCAGGAGCTCTTCGCCAAGGACCCCGAGCGCGCGCAGCGCCGCCTCGTGCACGTGCCGATGGGCCGCTTCGCGGAGCCGGAGGAGATGGCCGCGGCCGTGGCCTTCCTGGCATCCGACGACGCGTCCTTCATCACCGCGACGGCGTTCGTGGTGGACGGGGGGATCACCAACGCCTACGTGACCCCGCTCTGAGCGTGACGTGACAGGCTGAGAGGGTGAGCGAGGCGCCCCTGGACGACCTGCGGCGGGCCGTCTATCGACCCGTTCGCAGCGGGAACGCGCTCGAAGACACCACGGCCCGCATCGTGCAGACCGTGCGCCTCGGGCTCGTCGCGCCGGGGGAGTCGCTTCCCGCCGAACGCGAGCTCGCCGCGCTGTACGGGGTGAGCCGCGACACAGTCCGCGAGGCTCTGCGGGAGCTCTCGGATGCCGGGTGGCTCGAGACCCGGCGAGGTCGCTACGGCGGCACCTTCGTCGTCGACCCCGTGCCCCGGCCGTCGGAACCGGCGGTGGTCTCGGCCGCCGAGCTCGCGGACGTCATCGCCCTGCGGGGAGTGCTCGAGCCCGGGGCGGCGTGGGCGGCGGCCGCGCGGTCGCTGTCCGCCGAGGAGCGCGACGTGTTGTGGGCGCGACACGAAGCGGCCGCGCTCGCCGACGGGGAGGACTACCGCCGACTCGACACGCTCCTGCACCTGACGATCGCGGAGCTCGCCGGCATCCCCTCGCTCCCTCCCCTCGTAGCCGACAACCGCGCGCGCGTGAACGCCTGGCTCGACACCTTCCCCCTGCTGCCGCGCAACATCGAGCACTCGACCGCGCAGCACGCCGCGGTGGTGTCGGCGATCCTCGCCGGGAGGCCGGATGCCGCCCACGCGGCGATGCGCGACCACCTCGCCGGGTCGGAGGCGTTGCTGCGGGGGTTCTTGGCGTAAAGCTTGCCGCGGTTCGGCCGGGTGTTTCTGGCGCCGTGTGAGAGGCCCCCAGGCGCGCGGCCCGGTGGGGAGCGAGGTTTGGGGCGGATCCTGCACTCTGGGGCGGGGGATGTCCGCCCCGAACGACGGGATCCGCCCCGAACTCTCGATGCGGCCGGGGCGCCCGCCGCGATTAGGCTCGGAGGATGGCCGCAGGCAAGAAGCGCAAGGGGAAGAAGCTCGACATGGACTTCAAGAACACCGCGCTGACGGATGCCCTGCAGACGCAGGACATGGCCGCGATCGCCTTCGCTCTGCGCCACGGGCCGACGGTCGTGCCCCTGATGACGGCGGGAGACGCCGACAACCCGCTCAGCGTCGGCGAGGTGTGGACCTACCGCGACCCGAACACCGGGCAGGTGGCCCTTCTGCTGTTCAGCGATGCGGCCCACAAGCCCGAGACACTGCCGCCCCACGTGGCCCTGCAGTCTCCGCAGTGGCTGCGGACGTTCCTCGGAACGCATCAGGATGCCATCACCACGGTGTTCATCGACATCGCCGGGCCGCACCCCATCCAGGCATCGCCAGCCGACCTGATCGCCGCGCTCGACGCCTGAGGCGCGGGAAGGTTCCGGGTGCGCGTTCGGACTCGCGTGTGCGGGCGACGCGTGCAAGACTCGGGGCCATGGAGTACCTGATCGCCGGTGCCGTGTGCGCCGCCGGACTTGTCATCCCCGCCGTGCTGGGAATGACCTCCCCGCACCGCCGTCGCCGGTCGGCTCCTCCGGGACGCTGACCCCGGGCTCAGCCCGCGCCGACGATCCCGGCCTCGATCCGTGCCGCTGACCCCGGGCTCAGTCCGTGCCGCTTACCCGTGCCTCAGCCCGCGCGGCAGACCCCCGGCCTCGGCCCGCGTATCTGACCTCGGGCTCAGCCCGCGCCGACGATCCCGTCCCTGATCAGCTCGGGGGTGCGGGTGGCCTCCGTCAGAACCCCGGTTCGCTGTCGTCGCGCGGCATGCCCCGCACCTGCAGCTCGTTGAGGGCCTGCGCGAGCTTGCGGGACGAGGCGTCGAGCACCGTGTGATAGCCGAGGCGCTTGGCCTCGGACGCGCGCTGGGCGGCCTGGGTGACGTTGCGGATCTCACCGGTGAGCGTGAGTTCGCCGATGGCGGCGAGACGCTTCGAGACCTTGCGGTTCTTCACGGCGTTCGCGACGGCGATCGCGATGGCGAGGTCGGCCGCGGGTTCGACGAGGCGCACGCCGCCGACCGTCGAGACGTAGACATCGCGGTCGGACAGGGTCAGCCCCATTCGGCTCTCGAGCACCGCGAGCACCATCGCGACGCGCGACGAGTCGACGCCGTTGACGATGCGGCGCGGGTTGGGGGCGGTCTGGCGCACGGCCAGCGCCTGGATCTCGACGGGAAGGGCGCGCCGCCCCTCCATCGCTATGGTGACGCAGGTGCCGGGTTCGGGTTCGCCGTGACCGAGGAACAGCGCGCTCGGGTCGGCGACCTCGGCGATGCCCGTGCCGGTCATGTCGAAGCAGCCGACCTCGTCGGTGGGGCCGAAGCGGTTCTTCAGCGCGCGGACGAAGCGCAGCGACGTCTGGCGGTCGCCCTCGAAGTGGCAGACGACGTCGACGAGGTGCTCGAGGATGCGGGGACCGGCGATCGAGCCGTCTTTCGTGACGTGGCCGACGATGATGATCGGCAGGCCCCGTTCTTTCCCGACACGGATGAGGGCGGATGCCACCTCGCGCACCTGCGCGGGCTGACCGGCCGCGCCGTCGCTGTGCGCCGACGACACCGTCTGCACCGAGTCGACGATGAGCAGGCCCGGCTCGACCTGGTCGATGTGGCCGAGGATGGTGGCGAGATCGGTCTCGGCCGCGAGGAAGAGCTCGTCGTGCAGGGCGCCGGTGCGCTCGGCGCGCAGCCGCACCTGGGCCGCGGATTCTTCCCCACTCGCGTACAGCACGCGTCGCCCGGCGCGCGCGCTCTGGGCCGCGACCTCGAGCAGCAGCGTCGACTTGCCCACGCCCGGCTCGCCGCTGAGCAGGATGGCGGCGCCGGGGACGATGCCGCCGCCCAGCACGCGGTCGAACTCGCCGACCCCGCTCGTGCGGCGCGGGGCGTCTTGCGTGTCGATCTCGGTGATGCGGCGGGCGACGCGCCCGGCCCCCGGAACGACCGGCGTGATCGAGCGGACGATGCCCGTCTGCTCCGCCGCCTCGACCACGGTTCCCCAGGATTGGCACTCGCCGCAGCGTCCGACCCACTTCAGCGTCGTCCATCCGCACTCGGTGCACCGGTAGGGCGCGGGGGCTGCAGCGGGACGTCGGGATGCCATGCGCCCAGGCTACGCGGGGCCTCTGACATCGCCGCGTCGGGGTCCCGGCATCCGGAATCGAACCGAGGCCACCGCACCTCCGATAAACGCCCTCTGCACTGGAAAACGCTCTCGGAGGGCGTTTCTCGGTGCAGCCCGCGTTTATCGCAGCGGTGGGGGCCGGTGGCTCAGCCGCGCAACGACTCGGCGACCGTCGTCAGGGCGTCGGCGGAACGACGCAGCAGCGTCAGCTCCTCGGTCGAGAACGGGGTCGCGGGCAGGGGCACGGCCCCGCGCGCCGAGACGATCGAGGGGACCGACAGCGCGGTGCCGCCGATGCCGTGGAAGTCGTCGAGCACCGTACTGACCGGGAGGATCGCGTGCTCGTCGCGCAGGATCGCCTCGACGATCCGAGTGCTCGACAGGCCGATCGCGTAGTTGGTCGCGCCCTTGCCCTTGATGACCTTGTAGGCAGCGTCGCGCACGTCGACCGCGATCGCGTCGAGCTCGGCCTTGTCGAAGCGGGTGCCATCGGGCAGCTCGAAATGCGTGATGGGGACGGAGCCGATCGTCGCCGTCGACCACAGCGGGAACTCGGTGTCGCCGTGCTCGCCGACGATCCAGGCGTGCACGCTCGAGGTCGCGACCCCGGCGCGCTGGGCGATCTTCCACCGCAGGCGCGAGGTGTCGAGCACGGTTCCGGAGGCGAAGATGCGGGATGCCGGCAGCCCCGTCGCCTGCTGAGCGAGGACGGTGAGCACGTCGCACGGGTTCGTGACGATGACGTACACGGCGTTCGGGGCGACCTCGAGGAGCTTCGGCATCATGTCGCCGATGATGCGGGCGTTCGTTGCGGCGAGCTCGGTGCGCGTCTGGCCGGGGTTCTGCTTGGCGCCGGCGGTGATGACGACGACGTGCGAGCCCTCGGCGACCGCGACGTCGGCGCCGCCCGTGATGTCGCTCGACCCCGTGAACTGCGTGCCGTGGGCGAGGTCGAGCACCTCGGCCTCGACCTTCTCGGCGGCGATGTCGTAGAGGGCGACGTGCCGCGCCGACCCGCGGATGAGGGCCGCGTACGCGACGCTCGCGCCCACGCTCCCGGCCCCCACGACCGTCAGCTTCGAGTTCTCGATCACGCTCATGGCTCGATCCTGGCAGCGGGCGCGGGCACCTTCCAGCGGGGTTATTCGACGGTGGATGAACGGATGCCGCGGGCTCCCGGCTCGCGCGGACGGAGCGCGGAACCCCCGGGCTTCGGACTGCCCCCGGGTCGGGGCGGTGGGATGGGCCCACGGTTTGCGGGGCCGGGTCCCCGGGCCGGGCTCCGGAGAATTCAGGGTCGCGAGGCTCGGGCGGGGCCGGGGGCCGGGGCGGACCCGCGGTATATACGGAGCGCAGCACGCGCCGACCGGCGGACGCGCGGGCCGTGGAGCGGCGCCGATTCGCGGCATCCGCAACTCTGTCGTAAGCTGTTCGGCGGTGACGTGTCCGAGCGGCCGAAGGTGCAACACTCGAAATGTTGTGTAGGTTCACCCCTACCGTGGGTTCAAATCCCACCGTCACCGCCAGATCACCGAGAACGGCGTCCCTCACGGGGCGCCGTTCTCGCGTTTCCGCAGCGGCATCCTGGGGGCGCGGAGATCCCTGCGGACGTAGGCTCGAACCATGAAGGGTCTCACCGGGGAGACCGGGCTGCTCGTCGGCTCGGGCGCTGCCACGCTCGCCGCGATCGTCGGCGCCGTCGTGCTGCATCTTCTGGACGAGCCCGCCTGGGGCGAGGCCTGCGTGGTGGGGGCGTCGGTCTCGATGGTCATCATCATCGTCGTGCTCGTCGTCGAGCGACGTCGGGATCGGCGTCGATTGTCGGAGTTCGCCGACCTCGACTCGCGGCGCGCCGACCAGGCCGCGGTGCTCAGCCACGAGATCCGAACGCCCCTCGCCATCATCCAGGGGGCCGCCGAACTCCTCGCCGAGGAAAGCGCGGGCACCCTGACACCTGCGCAACGCAAATTCGTGCGTCGCATCGGCGACAACGCCGTGCGCATGCACACGTTCGCCGAGCAGATGTTGATTCGAGCCCGCTTGGAGGCGGGGCTGTTCACCCTCGATCGTGCCGTGGTCGATCTGCGCGTCCTCGTCAGGGACGTCGTCGAGGAACTCTCGCAGATCTCCGACGCGACGATCGTCCTCGTCGCGCCGGGTGCCCCGGTGAGTGCGCCGGTCGATGCGCAACTCGTGCGCCAGGTCATCATCAACCTCATCAACAACGCCGCCACCAGCATCGCTGCGAGCGGTGAGGTCGAGGTCCGCATCGCCCCCGGGGAGGACGAGGTACTCATCTCCGTCAGCGACAGCGGGACGGGCATGACCGAGGCCCAGCGGGAGCAGCTGTTCCGGCGGTTCGTCAGCGGGCGCCCGCTCGGAAACGGCACGGGCATCGGGCTCTTCATCTCTCAGCAGTTCGTGAAGCTGCACGGGGGACGCATCTACGTCGACACGATCACCGGCAAGGGAACGACGATGATGCTGGCCTTGCCCCTGAACCCGCCGGATGAGGGGCGGCGCGCACACCCGTCGCTCGGACGATGGCGCGCGAGAGGTCGCCCGCGGGGTATCGCGATGGGGGCGGCATGACAGAGAACGGCCCCCTCGCCTTCGTCGTCGACGACGAACGCGCGATGCTCGATATCGCCACCTTCGCGCTCGAGACGCAGGGTTTCCGCACCGAGGCCTTCGTGTCGGCCGAGGTGGTCTGGCAACGGCTCTCCCAGGTGAGGCCCGATCTGGTCCTCCTCGACGTGATGCTCCCCGGTGTCTCCGGCATCACCCTCTGCCGGCGGATCAAAGCCCAATGGGACATCCCCGTCATCCTGGTGACCGCGAAGGGGGAGGCCGCCGACCGTATCGCCGGTCTCGAAGCGGATGCCGACGACTACGTCGCCAAGCCCTACCATCCGCGCGAGCTCGCGCTGCGGGCTCAACGTCTCGTCAGGCGCAACGACGCGTTACTGAGCGCGCCGACGGCGGCCGGAGTGATCACGCTCGACCCGACGAATCACGGCGCCGTCATCGACGCGAAGAGCATCGCGCTCACGATCAACGAGTTCAAACTGCTCAGCGCGCTCGTGGCGCGTCCCGGCGTCGTGCTCGACTTCGGTCAGCTCCTCCTGCTGGGGTGGGGGGAGTCCGACCGGCTGGGCAGCCGGGAGATGATCAAGGCGGCCATCTATCGACTCCGGCACAAGCTCGACTCCACGGTTCCGGGAAGCTCGGCGGTGATCGAGGCCGTCCGAGGAGCCGGCTACCTCCTGCGTACCGAGTGAGGTTCGGTGACGCGACTGTCACCGAGCGTCACCGCTTCGTCACGTTCTGAACCCCGCGCGATTCCTAGTGTGAGCACATCCCGAAAACAAAGGAGTTCTCTACGATGGATCGCCGAATCTACGCAGCCGCCGCCACAGCGGCTGTCGGCATGCTCGCTCTCTCCGGCTGCGCGACGTCCGCGGGCGGTGACGGCAGCGGCAAAGACCCCGTCACCTTCATCTGCAGCCCGCAGGAAGACTGGTGCCAGGTCGTTGCGGCCCAGTTCACCGCCGCAACCGGTTACGCCGCCAATTACGTCCGACTCAGCGGCGGCGAGGCTGTCGCCCGCCTGACGGCGACCGGTGACACCCCCGAATTCGACGCCTGGTTCGGAGGGGGAGCCGAAGGGCACCTCGCCGCAGAGCAGGCCGGTTTCATCGAGGCGTACGACTCCCCGAACGCCGACGCCATCCCCGCCGAGTACAAGGACCCCGACGGTCTCTGGACCGGTGTGTACGTGGGTGCACTGAGCTTCTGCTCCAACACCGACATCCTGAAGGAGATCGGTGCGTCCGCTCCCGCGTCGTGGGCGGACCTCCTCGACCCGAAGTTCCGCAGCAACATCGCGATGGCCCACCCGGGCACCTCGGGAACCGCCTACGCGGCGCTCTGGTCGCAGGTCGACCTGGACGGCGGCGACCAGGACGAAGCCCTCGGATACTTCCGCAAGCTGCACTCGAACATCCTGCAGTACAGCAAGAGCGGCAGCGCTCCCGGTCAGATGGCCGGGCGAGGCGAGGTCGCGACGGGGATCATCTTCGCTCAGGACTGCCAGAAGTTCATCAATGAAGGTTTCACCAACCTCACCACCACCTTCCCGAAGGAGGGGGCCGGGTACGAGGTCGGCGCCGTGTCGCTGATCAAGAACGCTCGTAACCCCGAGGGAGCCAAGGCGTTCATCGACTGGACTCTGACGGCCGAGGCGCAGGATCTCGCCGCGACGGTCGGAAGCTACAGCGTGCCCACGAACCCGGACGCGACGATCACCGACGACATGGTGGATCTGTCGAAGCTGAACCTGCTGCACTTCGACATCGAGGCGGCCGGTGAGGCGCGCAACCAGTTGACGCAGCGTTTCGACGCGGAGGTGGCCCCCGCTCCGAAGGAGTAGAGGCCCGGCACCGACATGACGACATCTCTCGACGCTGCGGTGGGCGCGCACACCACGTCCGCCGCAGCCCCTCCCCGCTCGCGCCGCCGCGGACGCGCCGACCGACCGGTCATCGCCATCGCGGTGGTCGTGGCAGCGATTCTCCTCCTGCTCATCTGCTACCCCGTCGGTACGCTCATCACCGCGGCGGTCGGTCCGAACGGCCTGGCGGTGCTGGGTCGCCTCGCCACCGACCCCGTCAACCAGCGCATCGTGGTCAACACGGTCGTCCTCGGGCTGATCGTCGGCGTCGTGGGCACCCTGATCGGGTTCCTCTTCGCCTACGCCCAGGTACGCCTCGCCTTCCGCGGCAAGCGGGCGCTGCATCTTCTCGCCATGGTGCCCATCGTGGCGCCCCCGTTCGCCGTCGCCACGGCCGTCATCACCCTCTTCGGGCGTAACGGAGCGATCAGCGCGGGCCTGTTCGGGATAAAGGGTGACATCTACGGGCTGCCCGGGCTCGTCCTGGTGCTGTCGCTGTCGTTCTTCCCCGTGGCCTACATGAACTTCCGGGGGATGCTGCAGAGCCTCGACCCGAGCCTCGATGAAGCGGCGGCGGGCCTCGGGGCGAGCAAACTCCGGGTCTTCTTCTCGGTGACCATCCCGATGCTGGCACCGGGCTTCGCCGGGTCCTTCCTGCTGCTGTTCGTCGAAGGAATCGCCGACCTGGCGAACCCCCTGGTCCTGGGCGGCGATTACACCGTGCTGTCCACCCGCGCCTATCTCGCCGTGACGGGCGACTTCGACACGGGAGCCGGTGCGGCGTACGCGCTGACCATCCTCGTCCCCGCGCTGCTGGTGTTCCTCGTCCAGCGGTATTGGATGTCGAAGCGCAGCGTGGTCACGGTGACGGGCAAGCCCACGGGCCACAGCGAGCTCATCACGGCGTCGAGCGTGCGCGTTCCGGTGCTCGCGCTGGTCTTCGGCATCAGCGCACTCATCATCACCATCTACCTGACGGTGCTGCTCGGAGGGTTCGTGAAAGTCCCCGGGGTGAACAACGAGTTCACGCTGGACCACTTCACCTTCGTGCTGACGGGCATCGGCTCCAAAGCGATGACCGACACCGCGACGCTCGCGCTCATCGCCGCCCCCATCGCCGGCGTCCTGGGGATGCTCATCGCCTGGTTGGTGGTGCGCAAACTCAAGCGCACGGCGGGTCTGCTGGACTTCGTCGGCATGCTGGGGCTCGCGGTGCCGGGGACCGTGCTCGGCATCGGGTACGCCCTCTGCTATCTCACACCGACCACGGTCTTCGGCGTCCAGATCCTGCCGGCGCTCGCCGGTGGTGGGGCTGCCTTCGCCGGCGGGGTCGCGATCGTGATGGTCTACATCGTGCGGTCACTGCCGTCGGGTCAGCGCGCGGGCATCTCGGCGCTCAGCCAGATCGATCCGGCCATCGAGGAGGCCTCCACATCCCTCGGGGCAGGGTCGGGCACGACGTTCCGCACGGTGACACTTCCGCTTATCCAGTCGGCGCTCCTGACCGGTCTGACGTTCGCGTTCGCGCGATCGATGACCACCCTGTCGCCCATCGTGTTCCTGACGACCCCGGGTCTGAAGATCATGACGTCGCAGATCCTCGCCGAGGTCGACTCGGGTCGCTTCGGCAACGCGTTCGCCTACTGCACGGTGCTCATCGTCATCGTGCTGGCGCTCATCCTCCTCATCAACTTCCTCGTTCGAAAGGTGATCTTCCGTGGTCGCACACACAGTCGTTGACGACACCGATGCTCTGGCTGCCGCCGTGGGCCTGGACCCCGCGGCATCCGGACGCATCGTCCTGACCGACCTGACCAAGCGGTACGGTGCGTCGAAAGACGACGCACCCGCTGTCGACGCGATCAGCCTCGAGATCGAGCCGGGTGAGCTGATCACCCTGCTCGGACCGTCGGGCTGCGGTAAGACGTCGACCCTGCGTATGATCGCCGGTTTCGAGGAGCCCACCTCGGGGTCGCTGGAGCTCGATGGCGCGGACATGATCCGCGTCGCACCGAATCACCGTCCCATGTCGATGGTCTTCCAGTCCTACGCCCTGTTCCCTCACCTGAGCGTGCGCGAGAACGTGGCGTACGGACTCAAACTCAAGCGCATGCCCGCGACCCGTCTGAAAGAGGAGGTGGACACCGTGCTGACGATCATGAACCTCATGAACTACGCCGACCGCGCCCCTCACCAGCTCTCGGGCGGTCAGCAGCAGCGCGTCGCTCTCGCACGCGCGCTCGTGATGCGTCCGAAGGTGCTCCTCTTCGATGAGCCGCTGTCGAACCTCGACGCGAAGCTGCGCGTGCTGATGCGCAACGAGATCCGCCGTCTGCAGCGTCGCCTGGGGATCACGAGCATCTTCGTCACGCACGATCAGGACGAGGCGATGACACTGTCGGACCGCGTCGTCGTCATGAACCGCGGGCGCATCGAGCAGATCGATACCCCCGACATGGTGTACCGCCGACCGGCATCCGTGTTCGTCGCCGACTTCATCGGGCGGGCCACCTTCCTCGATGCCACGGTCCTGAGCGCCCCTCGCGACGGCCGCACGCGCGTGGTCGCCCTCGGGCAGGAGCTGGACACCGCCTGCCATCCCGACGTCGGCCTCGACAGCGACGTGCTGCTGATGATCCGTCCCGAATCGGTGCGGCTGTCCGCACGAGTGTCCGCGTCGGAGATCAACGGCGACGTGGGTCGGGTGCTGAACACGATCTTCCACGGCGACAGCGTCGAGTACGAGATCGAAACCGAATCGGGCAGCATCATCGCTTCGGTGTCGGATCCCGCCGTCGACGAGATCCTGCGACCCATGGACTTCGTGCGGGTGAGCATCGCATCCGACCGCGGGTGGCTCCTCCCCAAGGGGTCGGATCGTTCCGTCTGACGCGACGAACGCATCGCTGAGGGGGGCGAGCCGACGATTCGGCCCGCCCCCTCCGTGCGCGTCGGAAGCGCGTCGTCGTTCCCGCTACAACACCTTCGACAGGAAAGCCCGCGTCCTCTCGTGCTGCGGGCTCGAGAGGACCTCGCGCGGGGTCAGCCCTTCGAGGCCGCGTTGACCTCGGCGGTGGTGACGGCGCCGTCCGAGTCGCATGGACGGTGATCGTGGCGGCTCACGGGGAGCGTCGTCATCGCCGGCGTGGGCGAACCGCCCGCCTCATCGACGCTGCGGAAAACGCCGAGGATCCGTTCCTCGCGCGGCTGGTCTCAGTCGACCCGCGGCTGCTGCTGCGTGATGCAGTGGATGCCACCGCCGCGGTCGAAGATGGGTCGGGCGTCGACCATGACCACGCGTCGCCCCGGGTAGGCGTCGGCGACGATCTCGCGGGCGCGCGCGTCGGCTGCGGCGTCTCCGAATCCGCACAGCACGACGCCGTCGTTGGTGACGAGGTGGTTGATGTAGCTCCAGTCGAGCCATCCCTCGTCGTCACGCAGAGCGGACGGGGCCGGGATGCCGCTGATCGCGACGCTGCGGCCCCGCTCGGCGAACGCGGCTTCGAGTTCGCGCCGCACGAGCTCCGACACCTCGAAGTCGGGGTGGGCGGGGTTCGTCTGCTCGTGGATGAGCACGTGTTCGGGCGAGGCGAAGGTGGCCACGATGTCGACGTGCCCGTTGGTGCCGAAGTCGTCGTAATCGCGGCTCAGGCCGCGCGAGAGCCAGATGGCATCCGTCGCTCCGATCGTCCGGGCCATCTCGGCCTCGACGCGCGCGCGGTCGGCGAAGGGGTTGCGGCGCGGGTCGAGCTGCACGGTCTCGGTGAGCAGGACCGTGCCGGTGCCATCGACGTGCAGGCCGCCCCCTTCGGCCACCAGGAGCGAGTCGATGCGCTCGGCCCCCAGGTGTTCCGCGACGACGCGGGCGATGCCGGCGGACTTCTGCCATTCGGCCCAGTCGGGAGCTCCCCACCCGTTGAAGATCCAGTCGACGGCGCCGAGGGTCCCCGGGCGGTCGGGGTCGGTGACGAAGGTGGGCCCCATATCGCGCATCCAGAACTCGTCGAGGGGCGCTTCGACGATCTCGATGGCGGAGGAGAGCATGCGGCGGGCCCGGGTCACCTCGGTGGGGTCGACGACCATGGTCACCGGTTCGAACTCCTCAACCGCGTGGGCGACGTCGGTCCAGGCCTGATACCCCTGTTCGCGGTACTCCGCTCCCTCGCCGAGCGTCAGGCCTTCGCGCGGGAACGCCATCCATGTGCGCTCGTGCGGGGTGGATTCGGCGGGCATGCGCCACATGGTGTGCTCCTTCTCGGGCGGGTGGGTCAGAAACCGGTCGTCAGGACGCGGTCGAGGGCGTCGACGAACACGTCGACCGAGGCGCGCGTGATCACCAGCGGCGGCTTGATCTTGAGGACGTTCTGGAAATCGCCGGTCGGTTGCATGATCACGCCGAGCTCGAGCAGACGGTCGCAGATCGCGGCGGTCTCGGCGGTCGCGGGTTCGAGGGTCTCTCGGTCGCGGACGAACTCCACGCCGAGGTACAGCCCCGAACCGTGCACGGTGCCGATGATCTCGTGCCTGTCGCCGAGTTCCTCGAGGTGCCGCTTGAGGTGCCCGCCGACGACCCGCGCGTTTTCTTGCAGACCCTCCTGCTCGATGACGTCGAGCACGGCCATGCCGATGGCCGCGGAGACGGGGGAGCCGCCGGTGGATGAGAAGAAGTAGCCGCCGGCGCGGTAACGGTCGGCGACCTCGCGGCGCGTGATGACGGCTCCGACGGGCTGCCCGCCACCGATCGACTTGGCGACGGCGACGATGTCGGGCACGGCGCCCTGCTGCTGAAAGCCCCAGAACCACTCGCCGAGCCGGCCGTAGCCGACCTGCACCTCGTCGGCGATCGCAAGACCCCCGTGGCGGCGGATCGCGGCGTACACCGCGGTGAGGTAGCCGTCGGGCAAAGCCACCCCGCCCGCGTTGCCGAAGTACGTCTCGGCGATCATGCCCGCCGGAGGACGACCGGATGCCGCGAGCTCGTCGATCACCGCGACGGCTTCGGGCGCATAGTTCCCGGCATCCGTCCCCCGGTACTTCCCGCGGAAGGAGTTGGCCGCGTCGACGGTGTGCACCCAGTCGGGCCGGGTGGCGAGCGCGTTCGGATTGTCCGCGATCGAGGTCGACACCGCATCGCTGGCGTAGGTCCAGCCGTGGTACGCCTCGCGCATCGCGACGATGTCGGGGCGACCGGTCGCGGCCATCGCCAGGCGGATCGCGAGGTCGGTGGCCTCGGAGCCGGAGTTGACGAAGAACACCGTGTCGAAGCCCTCGGGAAGGGTCGCCGCGATCCGGTCGGCGTAGTCGGTGATCGCGCGGTAGTGGAACCGCGAGTTGGTGTTCAGCAGGTTCATCTGCCGCGACCCCGCCGCGACGACGTGCGGGTGGGCGTGTCCCACCGAGGCGACGTTGTTGACCATGTCGAGGTAGACGCGGCCGTTCACATCGATCAGGTGCTCGCGCCATCCGCGCTCGATGCGCGGGGGAGCGGCGTAATAGTGCTCCTGCACCTCGGCGAGCACCTCGTGGCGACGCTCGAGCACGTCGTCGTCGATCGGCGCCGCCGCGGGCACGCCGAGAGCCGCACCCGGGTCTCCGGCCACCTCGCGCCAGGCCGCGGCGAGGGCGGGCGTGGCGCGCATCGGCGGAGTCGCCCCGTCGATGCCCCGTCGCACCACCAAGGGGGTGCGGGCGGGCAGAACACCGGATGCCGGATCGACGGGACCCGTGATCGTCACGGAGTCGCGGCCCGAGGTCCACACCAGATCGTCGCCCGAGCGGTGCGTCTCGCCGGGAGCGAGCGGCGTCGGCTCCGCGAGCCACACGGCCACCCCGGTGGGGATGGACGCGGCGGTCGAGGGCAGCGGGTCGGTCGTCCCCGCGAGCCGGGCCCGCCAGGCCGGGACGGTCACCGTCGCGGCGCCGGCGTCGAGCGCGTCGAGGGCGGCGGCGTCGAGGGTGGCGGCGTCGAGCCACGCCCCGGCATCGTTCAGCGGTGACTCGGTCGAGGCGTCGAGCTCGACATGACCGGTCGCGGTCAGCACGGGGGCGGCCGTCCACGCGGGCTCATCCGTGGCGGGGCGGCCGAGGGCAGCTCGCGTGGCGGCGGTGATCACAGGGAGGGGAACGGATGCCGCCTGCACGAGGATGCGGAACTCGCGGTCGAGTCCGTCGGTGGCGTAGGCGTTGTCCTCGTCGAGGCGCACCTGTGCGCGACCGCTGAGCACGAGCACGGCGCCGCGCAGGATGACGAGCGGCCAGAGCGCGGTGATCTCGTCGTCGGTGAGGTGCCGCAGGTCGTCGAAGGCCCGGATGGCGGGCAGGGCCGACTCGGGGGAGGCGCCGTCGTGGTGCAGCACCGACGACACGGTGGTGGCGATCTCGCCGACCCGCCACGAGGAGCACACGTCGCCGAAGTCGATGATGGCGTCGGGGACGAGGGACCCGTCGGCGCGCAGCACGTTGTCGTCGGTCACGTCGAAGTGGCCGGCTTGGACCGGCAGGGTCTCGTGCACGGGTGCGAGGGCGGTGCGGGCGGCGTCCGAGGCGCGCTGCACGATCGCGCGCACCTCGGCATCGGGCTCCGCGGGCAGCAGCGTGTCGATCACGCGGCCCGCGTGGCGGAGGTCCCACTGCAGCACGCGGCCGCTCGCGGGGTGGGTGAAGTCGGCGAGGGCGCTACTCACCGCTCCCGACAAGGCGCCCATCGCCGCGACGACGGCGGGGGAGAGATAGCCCGAGCCATTCAGGGTGCGGCCGGAGATGTTCTCGATCACGCGGGCGTGGATGCGGCCCTGCGACGACTCCCACCACGTCGACATCTCGCCGCGGGGGCCCGCGACGAGCTTCGGGATGCGCAGGTGCGGGCTGCGGGCGGCGACGGCGGCGGCCGCGGCATCCTGCATCTCGATCTCGGCCTCGCTGAACACCGGATTGCTGAGCTTCAGCACGCCGAGCGGCTCGTTCGAGCCCTCGGGGAACACGCGGAAGTTCTGGTCCTGCTGGCTGCCGAGGGCGCGCAGCTCGACTGCGACGCCGAAGGTCTCGCCGAACAGGCGGCGCACCTCGTCGTCGCCGAGGGTCGGGGTGGGCAGGTCGACCTGCGTGAAGTAGTCGAAGACCTCGGTCATGGGTGTTCCTCGGGGACTCGGGTGTCAGAAGGGGGACGCGTCAGTGGTGGCGACGTCGCCGGCGACGGCACCGGCCTCGTCGCGGACGACCACGACGACGAGGGGGCCGTACGGGGCGATCCACGGGCTCGCCGCGTCTCGGTGGGCCGCGGTCGCCACGCGCGCCGCGGCGCTGAGGCGGTCACCGTCGAGGATCGTCTCGACGCGCATGCCGTCGACGTACGCGGCGTGGTCGTGCGCGGTCCCGCCGGAGAGCGTCGCAGTGAACCGCACCACGGTCTCGTCGCCCTCGATCTCGGTCTCGACGGTGTCGACGACCACCCTCAGCTCGCCCGCACCGACCGGGCGCGCCTCGGCGAAGACGGTCTCGTCCGGAAGGGCCGGGGTGCGGGGCGGCGTCGTGCGGCGCTCGCCGAGGGCGGTCACGGCCGAACCCAGCTGCACGAGCCGGGTGTCGCTGTACGCCGGGCCGGCGATGGTCAGGCCCACCGGCATCCCGGTGTCGTCCATCGTCCCCATCGGGACGGTGACGGTCGGGATGCCGAGGTGGCGGGGGACGAGATTGCCGTTGGACACCCACACGCCGTTGCGCCACGCGACGTCGGCCGATGCGGGGTTCACGTCGGCGTCGGCGGGACCCACGTCGGACTGCGTGGGGAAGATCACGGCGTCGAAGCCGGCGGCATCCATCCACTCCTCGAAATCGACGCGTCGCGTGTGCTCCAGCCCGCGCAGCCCCGCCTCGAGGCTGGGCACGTCGCGCCAGTCGGGCTCCCACTCCTGCGCGCGCGTCACGTACGCGCCGATGTCGTAGGAGATGTCGTAGTGCCAGATGCCGTACCGGTCGGGGAGGGCGCCCGGGGGGTGGGGGAAGATGCGGTCGGCCTCGACGTCGGCGAGGCGGTTCAGAGCCAGGTCGCCGTTGTGGCGGAGGAAGGCATCCATCGCCCACACCGCGAGGTCTCCCACCTCGTCGTCGAGGAATTCGCGGGTCACGAAGCCGCGGTCGAGGAAGTCCTCGTCGCCGGGGTGCAGTTTCTCGTACCGGTCGACGACGGGGAAGTCGGTCTCGAAGACCTCGGCGCCCGCGGCCTCGAGGTCGGCTCGCATGTCGGTCCACAGGCGCATGATGCTGTCGCGCGTGACGATGGGGGAGGCGTTGTCGGGGTCGCCGTTGACGTAGATGCGCGGCACGGCGAGACGCACCCCCTCCAGAGGGAGCGGTTCGAGCTCGGCGAAGGAGTCGGGGCGCACCTCGGAGGGGCGCGGCAGCTCGATCCACGGCTGGGAGCGCCAGAGGTCGCCGTCGGTCACCGGGTCGTCGGCGACGATGACGTCGAGCACGACGCGCAGGTCGTCCGTGGAACGGGTGTGCGGCACGACCACGTCCATGGTCGGCACGAGCGGCCAGTTGCCGCGCACCGAGATCACGCCGCGCGAGGGCGTGTAGGCCACGAGCGCGTTGTGCGAGGCGGGGGCGCGACCCGACGACCACGTCTCCTCGCCGAGGCCGAACGCGGCGAAGCTGGCCGCGGTGGCGGTGCCCGAGCCGTTGGACGACCCCGACCCGAAGGCGGAAGAGAGGAAGTCGCCGTTGTAGGGCGATTCGGCGCGGCCGTAAACCCCGCGCTGCATGCCGCCGGCGGCCATCGGGGGCATGTTCGTCAGGCCGAGGACCACCGCCCCGGCTGCGCGCAGTCGCTCGACGGCGAAGGCGTCGTCGCCGGCGACGAGCTCGGCGAACGCGGGCGAGCCCGAGGCGACGGTGAGCCCGCTGACGCGGTAGCTGTCTTTCGCGGTGAACGGGATGCCGTCGAGCGGCCCCCGCACCTCGCCCCGTGCGCGGCGCCGGTCGGCGTCACGGGCCTCGGCGAAGACGCGCGGGTTCAGCACGGGGACGGCGTTGAGGCGGATGCCGGATCGGTCGTAGGCCGCGATGCGGTTGAGGTAGCGGGCCACGAGCTCGACGCTCGTGACGGTGCCGGAGTCGAGGGCGGCGCGCAGAGCGGAGACGTCGGCGTCGACGACGGTGAAGGCCTCGGGGATCATGGCGGTAAACATACACCGTTTGTTTTACGTGTGCGAGAGTGGATTCCGCGGCCCGCGCGCGTAGGCTCGCACCGACCCGGGGAGACCGCCATCGCCAGACCGCACACACCGCTGCTCAGCCGCGACCTGATCGCCCGGACGGCACTCGCTCTGGTCGACCGGCACGGTCCCGACGGCGCGAGCGTGCGCCGCGTCGCCGCGCGCCTGGGCGTCAATCCGGCGTCGCTGTACAACCACGTTCCGAACCGTGCCGCGATGGTCGAGGACGTGCGCGCGCTCGTCTCGGCGCACATCGACTCCGCTCCCCTGCGAGAGCTGCCCTGGGAGGACGCGCTACGCGCCTGGGCGCGCTCGTACCGCCGAGCCTTCGCCGTCCACGCGCGGGTGGTGCCCCTTCTGATGACCGAGCGCGCCTCGGCGCCGGTGCTCCTGGCGCAGTACGAGGACTTCGCGGCCGCGGCGGAGAGGGCCGGGTGGACGCCGCGCGAGGTGATCCCGCTGCTGACCGCCTTCGAGTCGTTCATCCTCGGCAGCGTCCTCGACATGTCCGGACCGCCCGTCGTGTTCGATCCGACGGGACAGGAGGAAGCGTTCCCGCGCTTCGCGGCGGCCTTCGAGACGCTGGGCGACGAAAACCCCGACGACCCCGTGGCCACCCGCGCCTTCGAGCTGGGGCTCGACATGCTCATCGCCTCGGCACGGCCCCGCTGACGCCGAACCTCCTTCCGGCCTCGGGGCAAGTCCTCCCTCGTGGCGCGCGCGACCTGGGACGATTCCCGAATGGATGCCACCACCGACGAGCCCGCGATCCTGCCCGACCGACCGCGGACCGACGCGAGACGCCCGATCGCGCTGATCGCCGGAGTCGTCGCGACCGTGCTCTTCGTCGTGCTGCGTCTCGCCGTCGACCTCGACGGGGGCGCTCCGCTGGCGTTCGATCAGTGGTGGGACGACGCCATGGCCGCGCTCGCCGACCCGGTCGCGGTCATCGTGGCGTGGATCCCGGCGACCGTGGGCGGCACCGTCGGCATGATCGTCATCGGCATCTCCACCACCATCGTCTTCCTGCTGGTCAAGAGACCGTGGGACGCCCTGAACGTCGCGGCATCCATCGCCCTCGTCGTCCTCATCGGGGCGCCGCTCGCGGCTGTCATCGCCCGAGCCCGCCCGATGGATTCGCTCGCCGAGACCCAGGCGACCTCGTTCCCCTCCGGGCACACCGCCGTGGCGACCACCATCGCGGTGACCCTCGCGCTGATCCTGCGCCGCGGCTGGATCTGGGCGGCGGGCGCCGTCTGGGTGCTGCTCATGATGTGGAGCCGCACCTACCTGCACGCCCACTGGTTGAGCGACGTCACGGCGGGCTTTCTCGAGGGCGTGGCGGTCGCGACCCTCGTCTGGGCATTCATCGAAGTGTGGCGCGCCCGCCGAGCGCAACGCCTGGTCGCCGCGTCGGCCGAGCGCTAGGGTTCCCCGATGACCAGCGCTTCCATCGCCGCCGACAAAGCCCAGGACTCGACCGCCTTCCGCGCCGCCGCGCGCGTGGGGTACGTGGTCCTGGGACTGCTCCACCTGCTGATCGGGGTGATCGCGGTGTCCATCGCGACCGGCAGCGGCGGCGACAGCGCCGACCAGAGTGGCGCCCTGCAGCAGGTGGCCGAGGCCCCGGCGGGCATGGTGCTGCTCTGGGTCATCATCGTGGGGCTCATCGCCCTCGCCGTCTGGCAGATCGCGGATGCCGTCGCCGAACGCGACCCCGACGAGAAGAAGCGCTGGGCGCACCGGGCGAAGTACGTGGGAACCGCCGTCGCCTACGGGGCGATCGCCGTCACCGCGTTCACGATCGTCCGAGGAGGACACTCCGACTCCTCGGAGTCGTCGCGCACCCTGAGCGCACAGCTGCTCGCCCTTCCCGGGGGGATCGTGCTGCTGGTCGTCGTCGGTCTCGCGGTGGCGGTGATCGGCGTCGCCTTCGTCGTCCGCGGCATCACGAAGGCCTTCATGAGGAACATCTCGAGCCCGGGCGGGACGACGGGACGGGGCATCCGCACGTTCGGGATGATCGGGTACATCGCGAAGGGAATCGCGGTGGGAGTCGCGGGCGTGCTGTTCATCGTCGCGGCCTTCGCGCATGACCCCAGCGCAGCCGGCGGCATCGACTCGGCGCTGCGCTCGCTCGCGCGTCTGCCCTTCGGTCAGATCGTGTTGTGGCTCGTGGGTGCGGGGCTCGTCGTCTACGGACTCTTCTGCTTCGCCCGGGCGCGCTACGCCCGGATGTGACGGCCGCTCACGCCGGGTACCGCCGCACGGGGTGCGTCGTGACGCGCGCTCGTCTCACCAGGCGGCGGACGACCAATGGTCCTCCACCTCGGTGGCGGTGAGCGCGCGGTCGTAGACGGCGCCGTATTGCAGGCGACCGGTGAAGAACTGCGGGGCGTCGCTCGGCGTGTTCGGCCAATAGCGGGTCTTTCCGCAGCCGAACTTCCAGTACCCGTTGTAGCCTGCGGCGGTGGTGTCGCCTCTCGTTCCCACCAGCGCGCCGTCGACGTAGAAGCGCATCCCCTGGCTTGAGAGCGTGCCGACCACCGCGTGCCATGTGCCGTCGGCGTAACTCGTTCCCGAGGGGGTCGCGATGACCACGAAACCACCGTCTGAGATACCGAAGTAGAGGCGCCCGGACGCGTCCATGTAGATGTGTCGGTCGTAGCCGCCCTCTCGAGCGGGATCCAGGTCGTCGCCGAAGCCCACGATCCGGCCGTTCGGCGCCGTCGTGGTGGAGAACCACGTCTCGATCGAGAACGTGTCGGGCGCGCGGATGCGCTCGGGCGCGGAGAGGCACTGCGCGCCGTCGAACACCACGGACCGCAGCGGGGTGTCGTGCGCGCAGGCCACCGAGGTCGAGGTGGTCGGGGGGTTCCGCCAGATCCCCTCGCGACCGTTGCCCGAGATGTCCGCTTCGGATGCGGCGGATGTCCCCGAGATCGCGTACGCCGCGAAGAGGTCGGCGGGGTCGGTCGCGGCGATGCGCGTGACGGCGAAGCGGCAGTTCTGGGCCAGGGCCCCCGCGGTAACGGTCCCGTTGGCGATCGTCGCCGTGAAGGTCGCCTGCGTCGGGGTCGTCGAGGGGAGCGCGACGACCGCGAGCGTGGTCAGGACGACGAGGAGAAGGGTCGACCAGGGGCGACGGTCCGACGCCGCTCGCACCCCGTTTGTCGACACGACCGGGCCGGCGCGGCTCGAACGACGCGTCACCACGTGCCCGACAACCAGTGGTTCTTCACCTCGGTCGCGGTGAGAACGCGGGTGTAGATCGTGCCGTACTGGATCTGGCCGGTGAAGAAGGCCGGGGCTGTGTTCGACGGCGTCGTCTGACCCATCCAGAAGTCCGTCTTTCCGCATCCGAATTTCCAGTAGCCGTCGTACGTCTGGCCGCGGATCGTGTTGTCGGTTCCGACGAGGGTGCCGTCGACGTAGAACCGCATGCCGGAGCTCGACAGCGTGCCGACCACCGCGTGCCACGCGCCGTCCGCGTAGTTCTTGCCCGCGGGGGTCGAAATGAGCGCGAACTGGTCGGGGAAGTTGCCGTAGACGAGGCGTCCCGCTGAGTCGATGTAGATGTGCCGGTCCCAGTGATCCTCCTGCTCGGGAGCGGGCGAGGTGCCGAACCCGACGATCTTGCCGTTCGGCGCCGTCGTGGTCGAGAACCACGCTTCGAGGGAGAACGTGTTCGGGTCGTTCACGAGACCCGGGACATAGAGGCACTGCGACCCGTCGAAGGTGACGGACTGCGCCGGCGTATCGTGGCGGCAGCCCACCGATGTCGATGTCGTCGGGGGCTTGCGCCACGTCCCCGTGCGTCCGTTGCCCGAGATGTCGGTCTCCGACGTGGTCGAGGTGCCCGACAACGCGAAGGCCGCGTACACATCGGAAGGGTTCGCCGCGGTGATTCGGGTGACGGCGAATCGGCAATTCTGATTCATCGCACCGGCGGTGTCCGCGCTGTTGCGGATCGACGCGGTGAAGGCCGCGTGCGTCGACGTGATCGAGGTGAGGGCGATGACGGCGAGCGCCGTGAGGATCGCGAGCGGGAGGAGCACCGTTCGGGCACGGCGGTCGGGCCGCACCCGCACCCCGCCCTCCGGTACCGCATCGGGCTCGCGAACGAGCAGCGAGCCGAGGAAAGGGAGGAGGCACAGGACGATGAGAAGGATCCGCGCCGGCAGGTCGGGGTCGGGGATCGGGGTCAGCGCGTAGGCGCCCGACGCCAGCTGATGGGTCGATAGCACGGTGGCCTGCTCCCCGCTGACGAGGCGCGTGGTATCGACGAGGATGGGCAGGATGCCGGTGTTCACCACGTGCATGAGGGCGCCGGAACCGCTGTCGTCGGCGCGGGAGTCGAGCAGCACCAGCACCATGTTGAACCAGGGGCGGAGCCACAGGGTCAGCGCCGTGGTCACCACGGCCCAGCCGTTCAGGCGCACCGCCCACACCCACGTGCGACGGTGCGGGCGGACGCGCGTCAGGACCTCGACGACGATGGCGCCGAGGATCAGCCAGGGCAGGGCCTTGAGCAGGAAACCGAGGCCGGGGAGGATGACGGCGGCGGCCCCGACGATCTGGTCGGGGTGCACGTCCCAGGCGTCGGCGGCTCCGTTGAGATCGCCGCGGGTGTGGAAGACGTCTCCATCGGCCTCGACGATGCGGTGGGTGATCGTGCGGTCGTTGTGCGTGTAGGTGACGACATCGCCGACGGCGTAGTGGGTCCGCGGCTCCGTCACGACGAGGGAGCCGACGGGAGCGGTCTCGGCCATGCTCGGCGTCTCGACGACGAACAGGCGTGCTCCGGTGATCCAAAGGGCGGCAGCGGCCGCGATCGCGACGAGCGCGATCACGACCGCTGCCAGAAGGGTGGCGCCGCGACGGCCTCGATGGGCGGGGGCTTCCCGGAGTTCAGTCACGGCGCCGGTCGGGATCTCAGGAGGTGAACTGCCAGGTCAGCGGCTGCGAGACCTTCAGGTTCGAGTAGGTCGGACCGACCGTCGACGGCAGGGTGACGGCGAAGCTGAAAGAGGTCGTCGTGCCGGAGGCCACCGAGGTGGTGCTGGTCTTGTTGAGGATGTCCACGGCCGCGGTGAAGCCGGCGACCGTTCCCGAGTAGAGCGTGGTGCTGCCGGTCTTGACGACGAGGGTCATCTGCGAGCACAGGTCCGTCGCCGATCCGTAGGTCGTGCTGGTCGCGGACTGCGCGCAGGTGCCCGGCGTCAGGGTGAACGACTTCGCGTCGATCGATCCGGTGTTCTTGATGGTCACGTTCGTCGTCACCGTCTGACCGGGGTACATGGCGAGATTCCCGCCGTACTTGTTGATCGTGGAGCAGGTGGCGGTGTTGCTCGAGATGCCGCTGGATCCGTCGGTGCTGTTGCAGACGACGTTGCCGCTCGAATCGGCTTCCTGCATGGTCAGCGCGCCGGCACCGGCGGTGTCGACGGTGTTCTGAATCGACGCGGTGAACGCGGCGACGGTGGGCGAGAGCCCGAGCGCGAGGACGAGCGAGGCGATGCTGCCGGCCAGGACGACCGGCAGGGCCAACCGACGCCGACGGGTCGGCTTCGGCGAAGTGGGTGCGGACATGATGCTCCTTTGAGAGGGTTCCGCCGAAGGTGGACGGACGCGTCTGGTATATCGACCGACGTCGGGCTCGCGTGCGGCGATTGCCGCGGAATTCTGCGGGTGAGGGGCGTGATCCGCGTCACTCCGGGCACCCGTCGGGGCTGGTGAGAGCTACCCTTTCGCCCTGTGGTTCACCCGTCGGGGGCTGAGAATCGCCCTTCGAGTCGAGCAACCCCCGGCGGACACGCAGGTTCGCCGGGTAGTCCGGGAGTTCCGTCGAAGGAGACCGCATGAACCGCACCGCACCCGTCCACCCGCGCCGTGCCGGCGCGAGCGCCCTCCTGGCCCTGTCGATGGCCGCTCTCGCGGGATGTGCGCCCGAGGTCGAGTCGATCGGTTCGCCCTCGCCGTCCGCATCGGCTCCCGCGGCGTCACCGGGCGAGCCGGAGCGCGCGGCCGCCGTCTTCCCCTCCGGTGATCCTCAGCCCGTCGCGACGGGGCTGACCACCCCGTGGTCCGTCGCCTTCCGCGGCGACACGGCCTTCGTCAGCCAGCGCGACACCGGGGAAATCCTCGAGATCGTCGGGACCGAGACGCGCGTGGTCGGCGAGGTCGACGACGTCCGCGTCGGGGGCGAGGGTGGTCTGCTGGGGATCGCGACGGACGACACCCACCTCTACGCCTACGCCACGACCTCCGACGGCAACCGGGTCGTCCGGTTCCCCCTGGAAGGCGCGCCGGGCACGTACTCCCTCGGCGCGGAGGAGACGGTGGTCGCCGGCATCCCGTCCGCCCGCACGCACAACGGCGGGCGCCTCGCCTTCGGGCCCGACGGCATGCTGTACGTCACGACCGGTGACGCTGCCGAGCGGGAGAATTCCCAGGATGCCGACTCCCTCGGCGGCAAGATCCTCCGCGTCACGGCCGAGGGCGACGTGCCCGCCGACAACCCGTTCCCCGGCTCCCCCGTCTGGACCCTCGGCCACCGCAACCCCCAGGGGATCGGGTGGGATGCCGAGGGCGTGATGTGGGCGTCGGAGTTCGGACAGAACACATGGGACGAGCTGAACGTGATCGAGCCGGGGGCGAATTACGGGTGGCCCGACGTCGAGGGGATCGGCGGCGACGATCGCTACACGGATCCCGTGGCGCAGTGGGCGCCCGCGGACGCGAGTCCGAGCGGTCTCGCCGTGGTCGAAGGCTCCGTGCTGATCGCGAACCTGCGCGGCGAACGCCTCCGCGCGGTATCGACGGCCGATCCGGGAGCCGCGCGGGAGTTCTTCGCGGGGGAGTACGGGCGGCTGCGCGACGCGGTCCTGGCGCCCGACGGCGCCCTCTGGCTCGTCACGAGCGACACGGACCGCGGCGGTGGAGACTCGGACCGGATTCTGCGTGTGGAGCTGGCCGCGTCGTGATCAGGGGGTGACGACGGTGACCCCCGCCTCCGCGAGAGCCGCTGCCAGGTCGGGGGAGGGGGCGGCGTCGGTGATGAGGTAGTCCGCCTTCTCGAGAGGAGCGATCTGCGCGAACAGGCGCCGATCGAGCTTCGACGAGTCGGCGAGGATCGCCGTGCGGTCGGCCTTCTGGATCATCTCGGTCATCATCGTCGCGTCGCCGAGGTTGCTCGTGGAGAAGCCCGAGGCATCGACGGCGCCGACGGCGATGAGCGCGTAGTCGCACCGGATGTCGACCTCGGGGGAGTGGGAGTTCATCGCGAGGGTGACCGGGCCCGTCGTCGCCTGCGTGATCGTGCGGACGGCGCCGCCGAAGATGAAGAGGTCGCGGAACACCGAGGGGGAGATCTCGGCGGGGATGCGCAGGTTGTTCGTGGCGATCGTGAGGTCGCGGTGGTTGCGCAGAGCGCGGGCGACGGCGAGCGTCGTCGTTCCGGCATTGAGCATGAGCACCGAGCCGTCCTCGATGAGATCGACGGCCAGCGCGGCGATGCGCTCTTTCTCGGTGATCTGCATCTGCAGGCGCACATCGAGCCCGCGGTCGCGTCCGGGCACCGACATCGCGCTCACGGCTCCCCCGTGCGTGCGCACGACGATGCCCTCCCGGTCCAACTGGTCCAGGTCGCGTCGGACGGTGTCGATCGAGACGCCGAAGTGCGAGGCGAGATCGACCACGGTCACCTGACCCGACTCGGCGACGTAGGCGGCGAGCTCGGCCTTGCGCCCGGCCGGGAGGCGCCGCTTCACCGTGGCTGTGGATGCGTCCATGCCGTCATCTCTAGCACAGAGCCGCAGGATCGTCTCCGGAATTTGTGCGAAATCGGCAAAGAACAGCATCCACAGCGCGATGCTTGCGTTTTTCCACGCGCCTGCGTGCCGCAATTGTCACGAATCTGCATCGCACCCTTGCGGTGTGTCGCACGTAAGCGCATACTCATGCTGAAAGACGCAAGAACGCGCAGAACAGCGCGAAATGCGGCAGATCTCAACGAGGAGAAACGATGGACAACAGCGGGCGCCGGCGTCGGAACGCCATCAAGCTCGTCGGTGTCGCAGCAGCGGCCACGACCCTCCTGGCGATGGCGGGGTGCTCGTCGAGCGGAGGAGGCACCTCCGCGGACGGGGACGTCACGATCGAGTTCGCGCAGTGGTGGGAGCCCGAACTGGGCGACGGCCAGTTCCGCGGACTCATGGACCAGTTCGAGAAGGAGAACCCCGGCATCAAGGTCGACCTGGTGAGCGGGCCCTACGCCTCGACCAAGGAGCAGCTCTTCGCCGGAGCGGCCTCGGGCACCATGCCCGACGTGGTGGGGCTCGACGGCGCCTGGGTCAGCGACTTCGCGAAGCAGGGTGTCATCGCCGACCTGTCCGAGCTGATGAGCTCGTCGGGATACGACGAGAGCCAGCTGGCGAGCCAGATCAAGGTCGACGGCAGCACGTACATGATCCCGGTGGTCAACTTCGTCTACCCGATGTTCACGAACGACGGCCTGCTCTCGCAGGCGGGAGTCTCGGCCCCGCCGTCGACGCGCACCGAGTTCGCCGACGCGGCGAAGAAGATCAAGGCCCTCGGCGGCGACGTGTCGGGCTGGGTCCTCCCGCTCTCGCTCGAAGCGCCCAACGGCGTGCAGAACGACGTCATGTCGTGGGTGTGGGCTTCGGGTGGCTCGATGCTCAAGGACGGCCAGCCCGACCTGACCAACTCCGACGTGTCGTCGGCGACGGCTTACATCCAGCAGCTCTGGAAGGACGGCGTGATCGCCCCCGGGTCGTTCACGATGAAGGAGCAGGACAAGGTCGAGGAGTTCACCAACGGTCGCGTCGGCATGATGATCGACTCCCTCGCGCACATCAACCTCATCCGCGAGTCGAACCCCGACCTGAAATTCTCGATCTCGGCCGTTCCCGCCGAGGACGGCTTCTCCGGTCAGCGCGGCATCCCTTACGCCTCCTGGGGCATCGGCGTCGCCGAGAACTCCGAGCACAAGGACGCTGCCTTCAAGCTCGTGCAGTTCCTGATGAGCAAGGACGTCAACAGCGAACTGTCGACCATGGCCAAGGCCTTCCCGGGCAACACCGAGAGCGTGCCGACCTTCGTCGAGGACGACGAGCTGTTCAAGACGGCCTTCGACATCTACAAGGAGGGCTACCCGGCGAACGAGTTCACCGGCCTCCCGGTCGCCGAGGAGCTGATGCGCCAGTTCGGCACGCAGTTCCAGTCCGCGCTCGACGGTCAGCAGTCGATGAGCGACGCCCTCACGAAGACGCAGGACGAATGGACGTCGGAGTTCTGATCCGACCTCGAACCGGGATGCCGCACCGCCCCCGAGCGCGGTGCGGCATCCCGCCCAGCGAAAGCCGCACATCATGACCATGCGCACCCTCACTCCCCCCGACACCGAGGTGATCGTCACCGGACGACCGGCCTCCCGCCGCACCCGCCAACTCCGCAGGGCCGGCGAGGCCTACGCCTTCCTCTCGCCGACCCTGATCCTGTTGTTCGTCCTGATGATCGTCCCCATCGTCATGGTGATCGGGTACTCCTTCCAGGACAACGTCATCCTCAACAAGAGCCCCGAGGTCGTGGGCGTCGACAACTACGTCGCGATCCTCACCGACTCCGGGTTCTGGAAGGCGACGGGCAACACCCTCTTCTTCACCCTCACGAGCGTCGCCGCTCACCTCGTCCTCGGTCTGTCGTTCGCCCTCCTGCTCAACAGCCGCCTCATCGGGGCCGTGCCCCGGGCGATCTTCCGCGGCCTGTACGTGCTGCCGTGGTTGTTCACGGTCGCCGTCATCGCGGTGCTGTGGCGCATGCTGCTCGCCCCCAACGGCATCGTCAACTTCCTGCTGAACACGAACATCGAGTGGCTCGCCTCGCCGCAGCTCGCTCTGGGGACGGTCACCTTCATCAACATCTGGGCCGGCTATCCCTTCTTCATGGTGAGCCTGCTCGCGGGTCTTCAGGGCATTCCGAGCGACCTGTACGAGGCGGCGACCGTCGACGGCGCGAGCCCCGTCCAGCGCTTCTGGAACGTCACCATCCCGCAGCTGCGCCCGATCATCGTCAGCCTCGTGCTGCTCGACCTCATCTGGACCTCGCAGCAGTTCGCGCTCATCTGGCTGACCACCGGCGGCGGCCCGATCGACGTCACCGAGATGCTCAGCACCTTCACCTACAAGCTCGCGTTCGCGAAGTACGACTTCTCGATGGCCTCCACCTCGGCGGTGCTGGTCCTGGCGATGTCGATGATCATCGCGGTGCTCTACGTCCGCCACCAGAAGGCGAGGGACTGACCATGGCCTCGACCACCACCGCGCGCTCGCGCGTCAGCAGCACCACCGCGCGCCCCCGCGTCAGCAGCACGGTCGCCCGTCGCCGGGTCGCCAAGGTCGGCGTCCTCGTCGGTCTGCTCCTCGGCGCGGTCTTCGCCGCCGGCCCCGTGCTGTGGATGCTCTCGAGCTCGTTCAAGTCGAACACGCAGATCTTCGAGCTGCCGCCGCGCCTCATCACCGACACCTTTTCGTTCGACGCGTACGTGTCGATCTTCACAAACCCCGAAACGGTGCGCTTCTTCATCAACAGCTACGTCGTGGCGGGGGCGGTGACGATCCTGACGCTGCTGGTCGCCATCCAGGCGGCCTACGCCTTCAGCCGCTTCGAATTCCGCGGCAAGCGCGTCGTCAACGTCATCATCGTGAGCGTCCAGGCCGTCCCGCCCATCACGCTGCTCATCCCGTACTTCGGGCTGATGGTGGGACTCGGCCTGTACAACACCTACCCGGGCCTCATCTTCACCTACATGGTGTTCACGCTGCCCTACGCGATCATCATGATGACGGGGTACTTCAACACCCTGCCGAAGGAGCTCGACGAGGCCGTCCGCGTCGACGGCGCCGGCTCCTTCACGGCCCTGTGGCGCGTGCTCGTGCCGATCTCGATCCCCGGGATCGTCTCGGTCGGCATCTACACGTTCATGATCGCGTGGAACGAGTTCCTCTTCGCGCTGACCCTCACGCGCACCATCGACATGCGCACGGTCCCGATCGGCATCCAGCTGCTCATGGGTCAGCACTCCTACGAGTGGAACCAGATCATGGCGATGAGCATCCTCGGCTCGATCCCGGTGCTGGTGCTCTTCCTCTTCTTCCAACGCTTCTTCATCAGCGGCCTCACCGCCGGCTCGGTGAAGAGCTGACTCCCGCCTACCCAACCCCGAACAAGGAGAAATCCGTGCTCTACACCGGCAAGTCCATCCTCGACGTGGCCAACGCCCACAGCTTCGCCATCCCGGCCTTCAACATCAGCGATTGGGCGATGTTCACCGGGATCATGGACATCAGCGAGGAGAAGAACGCCCCGGTCATCATCGCGATCCACCCCGACGAGGTCTCGCACATCACGACCGACCTCATCCCGGCGATGCACGCTCGCGCGCACCGCTCGAGCGTGCCCGTCGCCATCCACTGGGACCACGGCGGAACGTACGAGCAGATCGTGCAGGCCATCCAGGCGGGCTTCACCTCGGTCATGATCGACGCCTCGCTCGAGCCCTTCGATCAGAACGTGGCGCTCACGCGCAAGGTCGTCGAAGCCGCCCACGCCGCGGGCGTCCAGGTCGAGGGCGAGCTCGGCACGATCGGTGCGAACGACAGCTACGGCGAGTCGGGCGCGGCCGAGATCATCTACACCAACGTCGACGACGCGGTGCGCTTCGTCGAGCAGACCGGGGTGGACAGCCTCGCGATCGCCATCGGCACCTCGCACGGCCTGTACCCGGCCGAGAAGAACCCCGAGCTGCGCCACGACCTGCTCGAGCAGATCAAGGCCGCCGTCGGCATCCCGCTCGTGCTGCACGGCGGGTCGAGCAACCCCGACGGTGAGCTGAGCCGGGCGGTCGAGCTGGGCGTGAACAAGATCAACATCTCCAGCGACATCAAGGTGGCCTACCATGACCGCATGCGCGAGGTGCTCGGCACCGACCGGCGCCTGCGCGAGCCCAACGCGATCCAGCCCGAGTGCATCGCCGCGATGAAGGTCACGGCCGCGGAGAAGATCGACCTGTTCGGCGCCGCCGGCAAGGCCGACCTGTACTGAGCGGACGGAGAACAGCGCCATGGCGGAAGACCTCGTCCTCGGACTCGGCGGAACCGTCGACTACGAGATCCGATGGGATGCCGAGGTGCTCACGGCCCTGGCCGCGGAGCACGGCATCCGTCTCGACGAGTTGACCATCACGACGCCCATCATCGACGAGCGTGCGCTCGTGGTGACGGTGCTCGCCTTCCTCGCCTCGGGCGGGGGAGGCGAGCGCTTCGTCCTGACCTCGGAGATCGTCGAGACCTTCGCGGCGCACTTCGACACCACGGTCACGCTCGGGGGAACGGGCGTGCGCGCGGGGATCGCCCTCGACCGCATCGGCGTTCCCACCGTGCAGCATCTCGTCAGCATCGACGACAACGTGCGGCGACTGCTCCCGGCCTCGATGCGGGTCGTCTCGTCGGCCACGCGGGACACCCTCGATCCGCATCTCATCGTGCAGTACCCCGAGGGGGCGACGGTGCGCCTCGTCGACGGAGAGGTCAGGGCACCGGCATCCAATCGCCTGATCTTCGCCAACGATGCGCCCAATCGCGAGATGGCGATCGCCGACGGGCTCGGCGACGCTCTCGAGGGGGCCGCCGCTTTCCTCGTGTCGGGGTTCAACACCATGCAGGATGCCGACCTGCTCGAGGCCCGGCTCGACGATCTCGTCGCGGCCATGCGGCGTCTTCCCGCCGATGCCCTGGTGTACTACGAGGACGCGGGCTTCTACCACCGCGAGCTCTCGACCCACGTGCGCGCACGACTGCTCGATCGCATCGACGTCTACGGCATGAACGAGGACGAACTGCAGGAGTACCTGGGGCGGCCCGTGGACCTGCTGTCGGCCGCCGACGTCGCCACGGCCCTCGCCGAGGCGCACCGGCTCATCCCCGCACGGGCGCTCGTCGTGCACACGAAGTACTGGGCGCTCGCCGTGGGGCCCGCGGCGGCCCGGCACGCGTCGAGCCTCGAGAGCGCGGTGCGCACGGCGGCGACCCGGTATCGACTCGGCGACGCGTGCACCGCGGGCGACCTCGACGTCACCGCGAAGCTTCCGCGCCACGCCGGGGGGACCGTGGTGGTGGACGCCCTGAGCGGAACCGGGGCCGTCGGGGTGCCGGCGTACGTCGTCGACACCGCCCACCCCACCACGATCGGCCTGGGCGATACCTTCGTCGGCGGCTTCCTCGCCGCGGTCCCGGCCGCCGCGCGGCGGGCCACGGAGGTCGCATTGGATCGAGCACTCGATGCGGTGGGCGGCCGGGCGCGCTGACCTCGCCCTGCCGCAGCGTCGAGACGGTCAGCGCGCCGCGGTATCGGCATCCGGATCCGAGAACGGTCCGCACGCCGCGATCACGCGACGGAGGCTCACCGCGGCCTCCCACGCGTCGAGGGGCTCTTCGTGCGCGTCGAGGGCGCGCAGGCTCTCGGTGTAGCGGGTGAGGGCGGTCTCCGCCTCGCGCACCTGGCCCGCGGTGGCCTCGGGCTCGGGCGGGGTGGTCACCAGCCGCGAGACCGCGTCGATCGCGTCGGCGAGGATTCGGCGGACGTCGGCGGGAAGGCGGGTGTCGACGTCGGGGCCGGCGGTGAGCCTCGCCAGCGCCGCGGCGAGTTCGCGGGTGGCGTCCGCCGTGCCGGTCAGGGCGTCCAAGCGGCGGCGCCCCAGGTCGCGCGGGGTCTTCACGCGGCGGCCGCGCGGGTTGTACCGGCGGCTCTCGTCGGCGAGCTCGACCTCTTCCCGCACGTCGACGAGCGTGCCCTCGAGCGCGGCGGCGGCCCGGTCGGCCGCCTCGGGGTCGAAGGAGCGGCCGGCGAGGGAGGAGGACATGGCCCGGAGAGCCTCGCCGAGCGCGTCGCGGAGCTGACTCAGGCGGTCGTCGGCCTTCTTCACCCTGAGCGGAGGGACGACGACGAGGTTCACGACGACTCCCACCACCACACCGAACGCCATCGTGACCAGATACGACACCGAGTAGCCGTCGGGGTCGGCACCGCCGAGTAGGAGCACGAAGAGCCCCGCGATCGCCACCCAGTCGCGGCCGACGCCCAGCGCGCGCACGCCCGCGAGGAGCACCCCGATGAGGATGACGGCCGCGACGGCGACGATGCGGGACACGCCCGTACCCACCACGGCGAGGCTCGCGAGGCCCAGTCCGATGCCGAGGGCGAGCCCGACGACGGCCTGCACGCCGCTCGAGGCCGAGCGCGCGACGGTGGGGTACATGCTCACGAGCACGCCGAGCGGGGCGTAGTACGAGTACTCGCTCTGCGCGAGAGGCACGAAAGGAGCGAGATACCAGGCGAGGGCGGCGGCTGCGGCGGTCTTGGCGGCCAGCAGCAGCCGGTCGGCGGTGATCGCGTCCGACCACCAGCGGCGGGGATCGAGAGCGGCGGGGAGGGTCATGAGCGGGGGGTGCGCGGGCGAGTCGACACCCTCTCATGCTCGACGCCGACGCTCGAGCCGTCGCGGGGGTTGCTCCGACGGCTCGGCGGGGTTAGGTCTCAGCGACCGGGGCGGTAGGCGTCCCACAGGACGCGGGCGTGGCGGGCCTTGGCGCGCTCGACTCCGGTCTCGTCTTTGCGGGCGGCGCTGATCCACTCCGCCAGGCGGCTGGCCATGGCCCCCAGCACCATGGTCACGTCGGCGTGCCGGGCGGGAGGGACCGCGGCCTGGGCCGCCGGCATCCGTCCCCTCGCCGGCAGCTCGTCGTCGATGTGGCGCAGGACGAGGCGAGCGACCCCGACGGCGTGGCTGTTGACGACGCAGTGCGCGGCACCCTCGATCTCCCACCGCCGGGCGTGGCGGGCACGGGTGACCAGGCGCGAGTGCAGGCGGCGGGGCGAGGGGCGATCGAACTCGCCGCGGATGAGCAGGAGCGACGCATGCCCCGCCCCGATCCGGTCCGAGATCCGGTAGCGCAGCATGTGCGGCAGGGCTTCGAAGAAGTAGAGGAATCCGCACAGCAGATACGCCGACACCGCGAGCAGGGCGATGTGCATCGACTCCCGCACCGTCGACTGGACGAACCGGACGCCCTGCACGATCGCCGTCGATTCCGCCTCGTCGACGACCGGACTCACCATCACCGCGTGCGCGAGGGCGGGGCGCCGGGCGAGGACCTCGGCGACCACCTGAGTGCCCATCGAGTGTCCGATGAGCACGGGGTCCTCCAGCCCGTAGTGGTCGAGCACACCCTCGACCTGGTCGGCGAAGTACGCGGCGGTGGGAGATTCTCCGGATGCCGGGACCCCGCCGAACCCGGGAAGGTCGAGGGCGTAGACATCGCCCCTCTCGGCGAGCAGAGGGGCGAGGAACTCGAAGTAGGTCGACGCGACGCCGATCCCGGCGATGAGGACGAAGGGGCGTCCGTTCCGGGCGCCCGTGGACATGCGGGTCACGCGCGTGCGGGAGCGCCCCCGGCGGAAGGTGTCGACGGCGACGTCGGCGGGGCGCGAGTCTTCGGGCATCGAACCAGGATGCCCTACCCGCCTGAGCGGGCTGTCAATCCCGGTTCCCGTGTCGGAGGTGCGGCCTAGCCTTCCCTCATGAGCGATACCTCCCGCGAAGAAGAGACCCTGGGTGCCGTCCGCGAGGGCGACAACCCCGCCGAGAAAGACCCCTCCGACTGGGTGACCGGCGACGAGCCGATGACCGCCCCGCAGCGCAGCTACCTCGACACGCTCGCGCGCGAGGCGGGTGAGGAGATCCCCGCCGATCTGACCAAGGCCGAGGCGTCCGAGCAGATCGACCGCCTGCAGAACGAGACCGGCCGCGCGACCGAGTGACTCCCGGGGCGTCCCGCGGCCTGCACGTCAGGACCCGCGGGGCGCCTCGTCGTCTGCGGACATCTCGTCGATCCCGCGCTTCTCGCTGCGCGCGATGTCCGTCAGGAAGTCGGCGACGATCCGCCTCTCCGCCGGGCCGAGGCGGTGAGCCGCCGCCGCGGCGGAATCGCTGCGCACGGCCAGGATGCGGCGGGCGGGGGAGTCGGCGTGAACCGTCTCACGCACCACGATCGATCGCCGGTCTCCCGGATAGGGTTCGCGCTCGACCCAGCCCGCATCGGCCAACCGGTCGATCAGAGCGGTGGTCGCCGCGGACGAGATCCCCAGCATCGACGCGAGCAGCCGGGGCGTGACGGGCTCGTCGTCGGGTGTCCGCTGCAGCAGGAAGCGCAGCACCTTCGCATCGTTGGGGCCGATGCCGAGGGAGTGCAGAGCCACGCGCTCGGACGCGACGCCGGAGTCGGTGAGGTCGTTGAGAGCTCTGACCACGTCGTCCGCGGAAGTCGCCTCGCCCATCTCGCCTCCTCAGGTCTCTCGGTTCGCTACTGTCTTTCATCCCGATCAAGTAGATAGCCGTTCTACCTAGATGCTACCCGCCCGTCGACCGGCCCGGCAGGGGGCTGGACGTGCGGCCTGACATAGGATGCCCAGGTGGAGACAGGGGCCGAGTCGCGCTACTGGTACGGCGCGAGCGACGAGGATCGTCGGCGACGCGCGGTGGACGTCCTGCAGGCGTTTCGCGTGTACCGGGCCGCCGAGGTCGCGATGCGCCGCCGCACGCGCGAATCGATGTCGATGGGTGAGAACGAACTCCTCGTCCTGCGCTACCTCATCAAGGCGGCGGGCCAGAAGCGGCAGGTCTCTCCCAGCGAACTCACCCGGTACCTCGGCGTCTCGACGGCGTCGACCACCGCCATCGTGGACCGCCTCGAGAAGACGGGCCACGTGACGCGGGTGCCGCACCCCACCGACCGCCGGAGCATCTTCATCGTCGCCACCGCCGCGAGCGACGACGAGGTTCGCGCCACGCTCGGCTCGATGCACACCCGCATGATGGCCGCCGTCGCGGACATGACTCCGGAAGAGAGTGCCGCGGTCATCGCGTGCCTCGGTCGGCTGCAGGATGCCGTGGACCAGGTCGACCCGCACCCGGGGGAGTCCGAGGTCGACGCCCCGGCGGAGGCGTGATCAGGAGCCGGACGACTCCGGCTCGTCGACGAGCAGCAACCCTCCCGACGAGTTCGCCGAGGTCGCGAGCGCCTCGATCCACGCGCGACTGAGCAGCGCCGGCTCGGGCTCGTCGAAGACGAACCGGAGGGGGATCGACGGGTGCAGCCACACGGTGCTGCGCCCCACTTCCTGGTCGGGTCCGTGGACCCACGACAGAGTGAAGCTCTCGCCGCGGCGGAGCTTGGTCGCGATGACCACCTTCACGTGCGCCAGAGCCCGGTCTTCGATCTCGATCGGCGTCGCGACGTCGCCGTAGTAGAGCGTTCCCACACCAGCACGCTAGTCGCGCGCCGACGCGTGCTCGGCGGGGGTTGATTTCGCATGCGAGGACGTGGCATCCCGGAAAGCGGCTGAACGTGCGTTCCTCGGATAGGCTCGTCGGCATGGGTAGATTCATCTACGACACCGTTGCCAACGCGGTCGACATCGATGACCGCACGCTTGCGCACCTGCGCATCGTCGTGATGAACAAGCTTCGGCGCTCCGAGTCGTTCATGTTCGACGTCGAGGTCGGCGACGGCAGCGGTCGCCGCAGTTTCTGGATGCACCCCTCGGTGCCGATCCAGTTCCACTTCTACGGCAGCCGTCAGCCCCGCATCAACCGCGTCTGGGTCGAGGACCTCATGCTGGCGGCCTCGGGCCCCAACGGTCTGGCCATCACGCCCGAGCCGAGCGAAGACGCCCTCGTCGACGAGGGCTGAGGCTCACCTCTTCTCCGTCTGCTCGACCGGGGCGATGTCTTCGGGAACGAGCATGATGCCGCCCGACGAATTCGCCGAGTCGGCGAGCCGTTCGATCCATTCACGGCTCAGCGTGGTCGGCTCGCTGTCGTCGAAGACGAAGCGCAGCGGGATCGCGGGGTGCAGCCACAGCGTGCTGCGCCCGCGCTCCTCGTCGTCGCGGTGCCGCCACGAAAGCGTGAAGCTTTCGCCGCGGCGCAGCTTCGTCGAGATGACGACTTTGAGGTGCGCGAGGGCGCGGTCCTCGATGTGGACGGTCGTGCCGCTTCCGCCGTAGTGAATGGTCCCCATGCGGCCCACGATACGCCAGAGCGTGTCGGGGATACGCCGCTGAATTCCAGGTGTCAAGTCCACCGGGCGTGGCGACGACGCCTGTCACAGTGGGGGCACTGCACGGAAGGAGGGCGCCGTGATCAATCCCCCCACACCTCGGCATCCTGAATCGTGGAACGACCCGGACGATCTGCCGGACGTGTTCCGAGACCTCGTCGCCATCGACGTCGTCGACGGCGAGCTGGTCCCGCGGGCCGCGACCGAGCCCCCGCGAAAGTGACGCTCCCAGCGGGCTCGTAGTCGTCTTCGTTATCGTCGGCACCATGTCGGACCCGCTGGACGAGCAGCAGATCACGGTCTCGAGCGCGGCCCTGCGGGCCATGCGCGACGAGTTCCAGCGGTTCCTCATGGAGTACCGGTTCGGGCTCGCCGAGGTGGAGACGAAGATCTCGATCCTGCGGGAAGAGTTCCAGGAGATGCACGCGTACAACCCCATCGAGCATGTCTCGAGTCGGGTCAAGTCGCCGGACAGCCTGGTCGACAAGGTCCGCCGCAAGGGCATCGAGACGGATTTCGACTCTATCCGCGCCGCCATCACCGACGTCGCCGGCATCCGCGTCACGTGCAGTTTCATCGACGACGCGTACCGGCTCTCGAACCTGTTGACCCGACAGGACGACATCACCGTGCGCGACGTCAAGGACTACATCGCGCACCCGAAGGCGAACGGCTACAAGAGCCTGCACGTGATCGTGGAGGTGCCGGTGTTCCTCTCGACCGGCCGGGTCGACGTGCCCGTCGAGGTGCAGTTCCGCACGATCGCGATGGATTTCTGGGCGAGCCTCGAGCACAAGATCTACTACAAATACGATCGCCTCGTGCCGGAGGACCTTCTCGCCGAGCTGAAGAACGCCGCCGACACCGCCGCGGAGCTCGACACCCGGATGGAGCGCCTGCACCGGGAGATCCGGGGCGCGTACCCCGGAGTGGTCTCGCTCTGACGAGGACGACACAATGGAGGGATGAGCGACGACGACGCCCGCGTGGACGAGGTCGCCGCCGAACTGTTCGTCCTTCCCCCGTCGCGGTTCACCGCTGCCCGCAACGAGCGCGCCGCAGCCGAGGGCGGCCTCGTCGGACGCAAGGTCGCGAAGCTGCGCAAACCGACGGTGGCCGCGTGGGCGGTCAACCTGCTGGTGCGCGACGGCCAGCTCGGTGAAGCGGTCGAGCTCTCGCGCGCACTGCACGAGGCGCAGGACGACCTGGATGCCGCGGAGCTCGGGCGACTGGGTCGTCAACGGCGGCAGCTGGTCGCGGCCCTCGCGCGCCGGGCGGGAGAACTGGCCGCCGCCGCGGGGAACCCGCTGAGTCCCGCGGTGACGGACGCCGTCGAGAAGACCGTCAACGCCGCGGTCGTCGACGCCGCGGCCGCCGCCGCCGTCTTGACCGGGCGCCTGGTGTCGGCGATCGACCCGGCGGGTCTGCCGCAGGGGGCACTGGCGGAGGCGGTGGCGGGCTCCGTTCCCGACACGCTCACGCTGCCCGAGACCCCGCGCGACGACCTCGCCGCACGTCGCGCGCGCAAGGCCGCGGAACGGGCCGTGCGGGAGGCGGAGCGGGCGAAGGCCGACGCCGAGCGCGAGAACGCGGCCGCGGATCGTCGCGTGGACACGGCGAGCGAGCGGGCCACGCGCGCTCGAGAGCGCGTGAACGGCCTCCGCGCCGATCTGGAGCGGGCCGAGAAGGACGCCGACGCAGCCGACGGCGCACTCGCCGAGCGGATGAGGGAGCAGACCCGTGCGCGCGAGGCCGTGCGGGCCGCCGCGGAAGCCGTCGAGCGGGCTGAAGCCGCACGCGACGGAGGATCCGACCGATGAGCGATTCCGCCCTCTCCGCTCTCCTCGACGAGGCTCGCGCCCGCCTGACCGGCGTCCCGCGCGAGCGGCTCGGCGAGTTGCACGAGGGACGCCGACTCCTCGGCATCCCCCGGGCGGCCCGGATCGCGCCGCGCGGCACCGCCTGGCACCTGGGGGCCCTGCTGCTGACCGACGACGCCCTGCTCGCGACCGGTGACATCGTGCGCTCGCGCCCCGAGGTCCGGCGGGGGTTCGCCGCGGAGTCGCAGCGTCGCCGCGCCGAACTCTCGGCCGCGGCGGCGCGGGGCGGAGTGCCTGAGGGCGAGACGATCCACATCGGGTGGGAGAGCATCGACCCGGCCGCGGTCGGCCCCTCGTCGACGCCCGTGGCCGTCCGTGGCGGCGAGCTCCTGGTGCGGTGGAGCAGCGCCGGGGGTCTCATGCCGCTCGGCCGCTACCTCGACGAGCGCATCGAGCTCCTGCGGCATCCCCCCGAACGCGCATAGAGACCCGCGCGCATAGTCGGGGGAGGGTGGACTGTCAACAGCGATGACGGCGGCCGTTCGCGGAAACGACGCTGGTCTATCGTGAGCGACGTGCAGCAGGTATGGCCAGGATCCAGTTATCCCCTCGGGGCCACTTACGACGGGAACGGGACGAATTTCGCCCTGTTCAGTGAAGGAGCGGAAAAGGTAGAGCTCTGCCTCTTCGACGAGGACGGAACGGAGACGTGCTTCGAGCTCATCGACGTCGACGCCTTCGTCTGGCACGCCTATCTCCCCAACATCCAACCGGGGCAGCGGTACGGCTATCGCGTGCACGGCGAGTACGACCCGGCGAACGGCAAGCGCTTCAACCCCGCGAAGCTGCTCCTCGACCCCTACGCCAAGGCCGTCGAGGGTCAGGTCGACTGGGGGCAGGCCGTCTTCAGCTACGAGTTCGGCGACCCCGACTCGTTCAACGACGAGGACTCCGCCGCGCACATGATGAAGGGCGTGGTCATCAACCCGTTCTTCGATTGGTCGGGCGACCGTCAGCCGAAGATCCCCTACGCCGAGTCGTTCATCTATGAGGCCCACGTGCGCGGCCTCACCCAGCTGCACCCCGACGTCCCCGAGGAGCTGCGCGGCACTTACGCCGGCATCGCCCACCCCGCCGTCATCGAACACCTCAAGAAGCTCGGCGTCACCGCCATCGAGCTCATGCCCGTGCACCAGTTCGTCAACGACTCCACTCTGGAGGAGAAGGGGCTGTCGAACTACTGGGGCTACAACACCATCGCGTTCCTCGCCCCGCAGAACACCTACTCCTCGACCGGCGATCACGGTCAGCAGGTGCAGGAGTTCAAGGCCATGGTCAAGGCTCTGCACGCCGCCGGCATCGAGGTCATCCTCGACGTGGTCTACAACCACACCGCCGAGGGCAACCACATGGGCCCGACCCTGTCGATGCGCGGCATCGACAACGAGGCCTACTACCGCCTCGAAGATGACGACAAGCGCTACTACACCGACTACACCGGCACCGGTAACAGCATGAACGTGGGCAACCCGCACACGCTGCAGCTGATCATGGACTCGCTGCGCTACTGGGTGCTCGAGATGCACGTCGACGGCTTCCGCTTCGACCTCGCCTCGACCCTCGCCCGTGAGTTCTACGAGGTCGACCGTCTCGCGGCGTTTTTCGAGCTCGTGCAGCAGGACCCGATCGTCTCGCAGGTCAAGCTCATCGCAGAACCCTGGGACGTGGGCCCCGGCGGCTACCAGGTCGGAAACTTCCCGCCCCAGTGGACCGAGTGGAACGGCAAGTACCGCGACACCGTCCGCGACTTCTGGCGCGGAGAGCCCCAGGCCCTCGGCGAATTCGCCTCGCGCCTCACCGGCTCAGCGGACCTGTACGAGCACTCAGGTCGCTTCCCCGTGGCATCCATCAACTTCGTCACCGCCCACGACGGCTTCACGCTGCGCGACCTCGTGTCGTACAACGAGAAGCACAACGAGGCCAACGGCGAAGACAACAACGACGGTGAATCGCACAACCGCTCGAGCAACATGGGCGTCGAAGGTCCCACCGACGACCCCGAGGTGCTCAAGCGGCGCGCGCAGCAGCAGCGCAACTTCATCGCGACGCTGCTGCTGAGCCAGGGCGTGCCGATGCTGCTGCACGGCGACGAACTCGGTCGCACGCAGGGCGGCAACAACAACGGCTACGCGCAGGACAACGAGATCACGTGGGTCGACTGGTCGAACATCGACACCCCGCTCATCGAGTTCACCGCGGCCCTCGCCCGTCTGCGCAAGCAGCACCCCACCTTCCGTCGCAGCCGGTTCTTCGACGGCCGCCCCGTGAAGATGGAGGAGGGCGCGCCGATCCCCGACGTGGTGTGGCTGCGTCCCGACGGATCGCTCATGCAGCCCGAGGACTGGGACAACGGCTTCGGCCTGGCGGTGGGGGTCTTCCTCAACGGTCAGGGCATCCGCGAGCGCGACCGCCGCGGCGAGTCGATCAGCGACGACCACTTCCTCGTGTTGTTCAACGCGGGCGACGATCAGGTCGACTTCCAGCTTCCCGACTTCGAGTACGCGCCCAAGTGGGACGCGTACGTCGACACCGCGGGCGAGCGCGCGAACACCGAGCCGCTCAACCCCGGCGAGACGCTGCCGCTCGAGCCGAAGTCGCTCATCGTGCTGCGCGAGCACCACCTGCCCGAGCCCGAGGTCGACCACTCGGTCGCGGCCTCGCTCACGGCGCAGATCCAGGTGGTCGGCACCGACGACCTGCCCGGCCAGGCACCCAAGCCGGAGCTGTGACCGAGATGCGGCATCCGCTTTCGACCTACCGCCTGCAGATCCGCGAATCGTTCACCCTCGACGACGCCGCCGAGGTCACGGGGTATCTCCGTGACCTCGGGGTCTCGTGGGCATACCTTTCGCCGATCCTCGAGGCCACGCCCGGATCGGACCACGGGTACGACGTCGTCGACGTCACGCGCGTCGACCCGGCCCGCGGCGGCGCCGACGGTCTCGACCGGTTCGCCGAGGCTGCTCGGGCCCAGGGGCTCGGCATCCTGATCGACATCGTGCCGAACCACATGGGCGTCTCGGAACCGCGCACGAACGCGTGGTGGTGGGACGTGCTGCGCCAGGGCCGTGCCTCGGCGCACGCCGAGGACTTCGACATCGATTGGGAGTTCGGTGCCGGCAAGGTGCGCGTGCCGGTGCTCGGCGACCACCTCGACGCGGTCATCGACGAGATCTCGTACGACCCCACCCCGGCTGACGACGCCCCCGACGGGCTGGTGCGCTACTACGACCACGCCTTCCCGGTGGCCCCCGGCACGGGTACCTCGGACGTCCGCGCTCTGCTCGAGGCGCAGAACTTCGAGCTGCGGTTCTGGCAGGACGAGGCGGACGAGCTCAACTACCGTCGGTTCTTCGCCGTGACGACCCTCGCGGGCGTGCGCGTCGAGCTTCCCGAGGTGTTCGACGCCACGCACACCGAGATCCTGCGCTGGGTGCGCGAGGGCCTCGCCGACGGCCTGCGCGTGGACCACCCCGACGGGCTCGTCGATCCGGGCGGCTACCTCGACCGACTTGCGCTCGCGCTGGAAGAAGCGGGCGAGGGCGAGGTCGGCTACGTGCTCGGCGAGAAGATCCTCGAGCACGGCGAGGCACTGCCCTCGTGGTGGAAGACGGCCGGCACGACCGGCTACGACGCCCTCGCCGAGATCGACCGCGTGCTGACCGACCCCGCGGGCGAGGCGGCGCTCGACGCCCTCGACGCGCGCCTGCGTGCCGACACCGGTCTCGCACCGCTCACCGGCTGGCACGACCTGATCCACGACACCAAGCGCAAGATCGCCGACTCGATCCAGGTCTCGGAGATCCGTCGCCTGGTGCGCGGACTCCCCGAAGCGCTGCGCACCGAGTTCGAGGCCGACGTCCTGCAGGACGCGCTCGCCGAGATCCTCGCCTGCTTCCCGGTGTACCGCTCCTACCTTCCCGCCGGCCGTCGGCACCTCGACGCCGCCGCGGGCGAGGCCGAGGTGCGTCGCCCCGAGCTGGGCGATGTCATCGAGAAGCTCGTCCCGGTGCTCGCCGACACGAGCCTCGAGGTCGCCTGGCGCTTCCAGCAGACGACCGGACCCGTGATGGCCAAGGGCGTCGAAGACACGGCGTTCTACCGCTACACGCGCCTGGGCTCGCTCACCGAGGTGGGCGGCGACCCGGGGGAGTTCTCCCTCGACGTCGCGGGCTTCCACACCGCGCAGGCGCTGCGTCACGCGTCGTGGCCCACCGCGATGACGACGCTGTCGACGCACGACACCAAGCGCGGCGAGGACACCCGCGCCCGCATCGCCGTGCTCGCCGAGATCCCCGAGAAGTGGGCCGCGCGGCTCGAGGAGTTCCGCGGCATCGCCTCGACCGGTCACGGTCCCTTCGACGCCCTGCTGTGGCAGGCCATCGTCGGGGCGTGGCCGGCATCGGCATCCACCCCCGAGGGTCTGAAGGACTACCGGGAACGCCTGCACGCCTACGCCGAGAAGGCGGCGCGCGAGGCGTCGGAGGTCACCGGCTGGTGGGAGCAGGACGAGGCCTTCGAAGAGCGCATGCACGCGGTCGTCGACGCGGCAACCGGTCCCGCTGCCGAGCGCGTGCGCGCGTTCGTCGACGAGATCTCGCCCGACGGCTGGTCGAACGGCCTCTCGGCCAAGCTGCTGCAGATCCTCGGCGCGGGCGTCCCGGACGTCTACCAGGGCTCCGAGCTCTGGGAGCAGTCCCTGGTCGACCCCGACAACCGTCGGCCGGTGGACTTCGCCGAGCGTCGTCGCCTGCTCGCCTCGATCGACGGGACGGATGCCGTGCGCCCGCGCATCGACGGAACCGGTGCCGCGAAGCTGCTCGTGACCTCTCGCGCGCTGCGGGTGCGAAACGACGTGCCGCTGGACGTGTACCGTCCGCTGGAGGCCGCCGGAGTGGCATCCGATCATGTCGTCGCGTTCGATCGCGGTGGGGTGTCGGCGGTCGCGACGCGGCTGCCCCACGGACTGCGCACCGCGGGCGGATGGCGTGACACCGTGCTGCTGCTTCCCGACACGCTCGTCATCGACGTGCTCACGGGCAAGCAGTACCAGGGCGGTCCGACCCGCCTCGCCGACCTGCTGGCGACCTACCCGGTCGCTCTGCTGATCTCCTGACCCGTCTCTCGCGCGTGAGACGCCAGAATTCGTCGCCTCACGCGCGTCCGAAGCGACACATCTTGGCACCTCACGCGAAGGAAGAACGCACATGAGCATCGACGTCTGGGCACCGAAGGCAGAGCGCGTGCGGCTGCGCCGGCTCGACGACAGCGGCGACACGGTCGTCGAGGACATCGAGATGGCCTCCGCCGCCGACGGGTGGTGGACCGCTCCCGTCGACCTCGCCGACGGCGAGCGGTACGGCTTCGTGCTCGGCGACGGCGACGAGCTGCGCCCCGACCCGCGCTCGCGGCGCCAGCCCGGCGGCGTGCACGAGGCGTCGGCGTGGTTCGACCCCTCGGTCTACGCCTGGAACGACTCCGCGTGGACGGGCAAGCAGCTCGCGGGCGGTCTGATCTACGAGCTGCACCTCGGCACGTTCACCCCCGAGGGGACCCTGGATGCCGCGATCGGCCGCCTCGACCACCTCGTCGACCTGGGGATCACGCACGTCGAACTGCTCCCGGTGAACGGCTTCAACGGCACCTGGAACTGGGGCTACGACGGGGTCCTCTGGTACACCGTGCACGAGGCGTACGGCGGGCCCGAGGCCTACCAGCGCTTCGTCGACGCGGCCCACGCGGCGGGTCTCGCCGTGATCCAGGACGTCGTCTACAACCACCTCGGACCCTCGGGCAACTACCTGCCCGAGTTCGGCGCGTACCTCCGCGAGGGCAGCCGCAACACCTGGGGCGACTCGGTCAACCTCGACGAAGACGCCGTGCGCGCCTACATCGTCGAGAACGCGCTGATGTGGATGAGCGACTACCACGTCGACGGGCTGCGCCTGGATGCCGTGCACGCGCTGCTCGACCACCGCGAGCCGCACGTGCTGCAAGAGATCGCCGAGCGCACCGACGCCCTGTCGGCGCACCGCGGCGTGCCGCTCACGACCATCGCCGAGAGCGACATGAACGACCCGAAGCTCATCCTCCCGCGCGAGGCCGGCGGCTACGGCCTGACCGCCCAGTGGTCGGACGACTGGCACCACACCGCGCACGTCGCCCTGACCGGCGAGACGATCGGATACTACGAGGACTTCGCCGACCTCGACGCGTTCCGGAAGGTCAGCGAGGGCGGGTTCTTCCACGACGGCACGTACTCGTCGTTCCGCGAGGAGAAGCACGGCAAGCCCATCCCCGAGGACGTGCCGAACTGGCGCCTGGTGACCTTCGCGCAGGACCACGACCAGATCGGCAACCGCGCCGCGGGCGACCGTCTCTCGCAGACGCTCGACTACGACCACCTCGCCGCGGCCGCCGTGCTCACGCTCACCGCTCCCGGCACGCCGATGCTGTTCATGGGCGAGGAGTGGGGCGCCACCACGCCCTGGCAGTTCTTCACCTCGCACCCCGAGCCCGAGCTCGGCAAGGCCACCGCCGAGGGGCGCATCGCGGAGTTCGAGAAGATGGGCTGGGACGAGTCGACCGTTCCCGACCCGCAGGACCCCTCGACCTTCGAGAACTCCAAGCTCGACTGGGACGAGGTCGGCGAGGGCGATCACGCCCAGCTGCTCGGCCTCTACCGTGAGCTGGCCAAGCTGCGTCGCGAACGCTCCGAACTGACCGACCCCTCGCGAGAAGGACTCTCGGCCGCCGCCCGCGAGGCCGAGGGCGGGCGGGTCTACGAACTCCGGCGTCGCGATCTCGTCGTGATCGTCAACCTCTCGGATGCCGAGACCATGGCGTCCGTGGCAGCTGGCACCCGCGTTCTGCTGGCCACGGCCGAGGGCGTCGTGCTCGACGGGTCCGAGGTGACGGTGCCCGCGGGCGCGAGCGCGATCGTGGGTCCGGCGCTCTGAGCAGATGAACGAACGGCCCCGATCCCGCGAGGGACGGGGCCGTTCGTCGTTCATCCGTCGAGCGAGATGCGCCCCATCGCGGCCTGGATCGCCACCGCCGCGGCTCCCCGCGCCCACGCGGAGAAACCCGAGCGGTCGGGGTGGATCGAGACGGTGGATGCCGAGCGCTCGCGGCCGCGCGCGAGAGACCGCTCGACCCGATCGCGGACCAGCTCGAAGGCCTCGACGCCCTCCCCGGCGAGCACGATGTCGGACTGCAGCGTCAGGTTGGCGGCGAGGGCGCACAGGTTTCCCAGGGCATCGCCCGCGGCATCCATCACCTTCCGGGCGGCGGGGTCGCCGTCACGGGCGAGTGAGACGGCTTCGTCGTACCCGACGCGCCGGCCGTGGGCTTGTGAGACCCGAGCCGAGATCGCGGTCGTGGTCAGCAGGGCGGCCGCACACCCGCGGTGTCCCTCGGGACACGAGGGCCCGCTCGGGACGAGGGGGAGGTGACCGACGGTGCCCGCGCCGGCGTCGGGGGTGCGCACGGTGCGTCCGTCGACGACCAGTCCGAAGCCGACCCCCGCGCCGACGGTCACGATCGCGAAGCCCGGCAGGTCGCGCCCCACGCCGAACCAGCGCTCGGCCTCGGCGAGGGCGACGACGTCGTTCTCGAGGGTGACCGGGATGCCGAGGCGCGCCGCGAGCTGGTCGGCGAGGGAGACATCCCTCCAGCCGAGGAACGGGGCATCGACCGCGACCCCGGCCGCGACGTGGCCGCCCAGGCTCACCCCGAGACCGCGGACGTCGCTCGGCTCGAGGTCGGCGACGGATGCGGTGATCGCGTCGACGACCGCCCCCGGGGTCGAGGCGGCGAGCGGCCGATCCGATCGCCCGCGGACCGCGGCGCGGATGTCGGTAGCGACGAGGTAGAGGTGGTCGCCCGTGAGCTTGACGCCGACGAACGTCCCGGCTGCGGGGGAGATGTCGAGGGGGCGCGAGGGGCGGCCGACCGAGCCGTCGCCGTCTTCGTCGAGCTCGACGAGAATGCCCGCGTCCACGAGGGGCCGGGTCAGGCGGGTGAGGCTCGGGGGCGACAGGCGCAGGCGAGCGGAGAGGGCGCTGCGCGAGAGGGGGCCGTGGGTGAGCACGGCGCGGGCGACGGCGGCCTCGCTCTCGGTGAGCATCGCGCCTCCCTTCGTCGCCCCGGGCTGCAGACATTTGTTCCGTGGTAGAAATAATGTCATGTCGCAGACCGTCGTCGCACCCGAGGCCGCTTCGGCGGCGCACCTCCGAGCGGGCGGCACGAGTGTCGTCGTCGACCTCACCGCGCAGCCCGCGCCCGCCATCATCCACTGGGGGCCCGACCTCGGCGCCCTCGACGAGGACGCGCTGTCGTCCATGGTCGTGGCGGCCCGTCCGCAGCGCGTGTCCGGGGGCATCGACCGGACGCCCCGACTCACGGTCGTGCCGACCGCGGCGGCGGGCTGGCCCGGGGCTCCGGCGTACGAGGGCGGGCGCGGCGGCGTCGTGCAGGGAACGGTCTTCTCCCTGGCATCCGTCGACTCCTCCTCCGATGCGCTGACGCTGCACCTCGTCGACGAGCAGCGCGCTCTGCGCCTGCGCGCCGAGCTGCGGGTGGATGCCGCGGGCCTGTTCTCGCAGCAGCTCACCGTCCTCAACGACGGGTCCGACGACCTCGTCGTCTCGACGCTGCAGCCGACCTTCCCGCTGCCGTGGGAGGCCACCGAGATCCTCGACACGACCGGCCGGCACCTGCGCGAGCGCTCGTCGCAGCGCCACGCCTTCACCTTCGGCACGCACCTGCGCGAGAGCCGCCGCGGTCGTCCGGGTGCTGACGCGACCCTGCTGCTCGCCGCCGGGCGCCCCGGCTTCGGGTTCGAGGCGGGCCTGGTGCACGGCATCCACGTCGCCTGGAGCGGTAACCAGCACGTGTTCGCCGAGCGGCTGCCGCTGGGGCAGGCCCTGCTCGCCGGTGGCGAGATGGCCGCGTGGGGCGATATCGTGCTGGCGCCGGGCGCCGAGGTCTCCACTCCGCTCGTCTATGGCTCGTGGGGCGACGGTCTCGACCAGCTCGCCGCGCGGTTCCACGACACCTGGCGGGCGCGTCCGCAGCACCCCGAGCGGCCCCGTCCGATCACGCTGAACACGTGGGAGGCGGTGTACTTCGACCACCGTCTGCCGAAGCTGCGGCAACTGGCCGACGTCGCCGCCGAGATCGGTGTCGAGCGGTTCGTGCTCGACGACGGATGGTTCCGCGGTCGGCGCGACGACACGGCCGGACTCGGCGACTGGTTCGTCGACGAGGGGGTGTGGCCCGAGGGGCTGAGTCCACTCGCCGATCACGTGGTGGGCCTCGGCATGGAGTTCGGGCTGTGGTTCGAGCCCGAGATGGTCAATCCCGACAGCGACGTCGCCCGCGCGCACCCCGAGTGGATCCTGCGCGGCCGCGAGGAGCTGCCGCCCTCGGCCCGCCAGCAGCAGGTGCTGAACCTCTCGCACCCGGGTGCGTACGCCTACATCCTGGAACGGATGACGGAGGTGCTGCGGGCGTACCCGATCGCCTACGTGAAGTGGGACCACAACCGCGACCTCGTGGATGCCGCGACCGGACCGGGCGGAGGCTCGGCGGTCCACGCGCACACGCTCGCCGTCTACCGGCTGATCGACGAGCTCAAGGCCACGTTCCCGGGTCTGGAGATCGAGAGCTGCGCCTCGGGTGGGGCGCGGGTCGACCTGGGCATCCTCGACCGGACCGATCGCATCTGGACGAGCGACTGCCTCGATCCCGTCGAGCGGCTCGAGACGCAGCGCTACACCGCTCTGGTCGTCCCGCCCGAGATGATGGGCATGCACCTGACCACCCCGCACGTGCACTCCACGGGTCGCACCGTCTCGCTCGCCTTCAGCGGGGCCGTCGCGTTGTTCGGCCACTTCGGCATCGAGTGGGATCTCACCACGCTCGACGATTACGATCGCGCCACCGTGGGGCAGTGGGTCGCTCTCGCCCGGCGCGTGCGCCCGCTGGTCGCCACCGGGCGGCTCGTGAACGTCGACGTGGTCGATCCCGGTCTCGACGTCCGCGGGGTCGTCTCGGCCGACCGCAACCGCGCCTTCTTCACGATCGCGCAGACGCAGACGCTCATCGCCTCTCCCGCCGCACGCGTGCGCCTGCCGGGCCTCGACCCCGACCGCTCGTACCGGGTGCGCCTGGTGACCCCGGGCGGCCTGGTGCAGGAGCCCGCGCAGTCGCCGCTGCCGTGGGCGGACCACGACACCGTCCTCACGGGGCGTCAGCTCGCGGCATCCGGGATCCGTCCGCCCGTGCAGAACCCGCAGCAGGCGGTGGTGGTGGAGCTGACGGCGTGACCCGGGTTGACCGCTCGCGCTGAGGATGGGAGCGTGGAACGCACCCTACGAAGGAGTGCACCATGGATGCCGGACTCGTCGCTGCCCTCTCGACCAGCGGCCTCGTGGTGATCGCCGCGGCCGTCGTGGTCCTCGCCGCGGTCCGGCGCTCGGCGGGAGGGTGGGGGTCGCCCCGGCACCGGCCCGACAGCGAGCTCGGACGCGCGCGCGAGGAGATCCAGCGGCAGATCGACCTCGGCCGCTCGTAGGTCGGCGCTCAGCCCGAGACGGCGAAGAGCCCCGCGATGCCCAGGGCGTAGAGGACGAGCACGACGAAGGAGTCGATGCCCATTCCGAGGATCCGCCGTCGCGGGCGGAAGATCAGGCCGACCACGTACACGAGGGTCAGCAGGGCTGCCAGCGCGGTCAGGTAGATGTCGGCCCCGTCGGCCTGCGGCAGCACGGCCACGCCCGAGATGACCGTCGCGAGAAGGAAGAGGACGGGCAGGAAGGCGTTGCCGCCGAAGATGTCGCTGATCGCGAGGTTGTCATCGCCCTGTCGGATCGCCTGCAGGCCCGTGGAGATCTCGGGGAGCGAGGTCGCGAGGGCAAGCACGGTGGCTCCGAACAGCACCCCCGAGAGGCCGATCTGCGAAGATGCCGCGTCTCCTGCGCGCTCGAGGACGACACCGGCCACCAGCGTTGCCAGGGCCGAGACCGAGAAGACGATCGCCGCCTTGCGGGTGCTCATCTTCGAGCCGCCGCCCGTCTTCGACGGCTTCGGGCTCGCGTCCGGAGCACGCCCGTCCTCGTGCCAGGGCAGGTGCTTCCCCGCGCGTTGCACCAGGACCAGGCCGACGATCCACAGGGCGGCGATGAGCACGACGTCGGGGGTCAGCCGCAGCACCTCGAGCCCGTCGGGCAGCTGGCTTCCGGCGATGACGACGGCGAGCACCGCGACGACGACCACCCCCTCGAGAACGAGGGTGAGCGATGCCGCGCGGTAGGTGAGCGGCTTCACGCCGCGCCCCCGCTTGCCGAACGCGTCGAGGATGACGAGCACCACGGTCTGCAGGGCGATGCCACCGAGGATGTTGCCGACCGCCACCTCGAGATTCCCCGACACCGCGGCCGACACGGTGATCGCGATCTCGGGGAGGTTGGTCGCCACGGCGAGCACGATCAGGCCGCCGAGCGCGCTGCCCAGGTGAAGGCGCGCATCGAGGACGTCGGTGGCCTTCGACAGCTGGATCCCCGCGACCCACACCACGGCCGCCGCGGCGACGAAGATGACGACGAGCAGGGCGAAGGGCAACGAGTCCACCGCTCGATTACACTCCTGCGGTCCCCGGCATCCGTCCCTCTTGCGGGAGGGATGCCGAGGACCTAGGCGATCAGTCGACGCTCGGGCGCAGCAGGCGGAGCACGCTGACGATCACGGGCGGCAGGAGGACGATCGCGGCCACCACGATCGCGGTCGCACCGATCGGCGCGCTCTGCGGCTCCCCGGTGAAACGTTCGACGGCCAGCCAGCTCAGGCCCCAGGCGAGCGCGATCGCGGGGGTGACGCGCCAGGAGCTCCGCCACGCGATCGCCAGTCCGATGAGGGCCACCACGATCAGGACGGCGATGCCGATGGCATCCGCCGCATTCTCCCACTCCGCCGGAACGATGGTCGTGAGCCAGGCCGCCGTGTTGGCGACGGTGGCCAGGGTGACCCAGCCGAGGTGCAGGCCGGTGACGCCGTCGATGAGGACGGAGTCGACGATGCCCCCGCGAGGCTCGCGGGTCGCGACCGCCACCCGGAACGTCCAGCCCAGGGCCGCCAGCAGCAGCACGATCACGACGACGGTCAGGAACAGCGTGCCGAATCGGGCCGCGACGAGCCAGAGGCCGTTGAGGGTCATCGTCAGGGCGATGAGCCAGCCGAGCGCGCGCTGCCGCGGATTCGTGCGCTGGCCGGGGAGCGCCTGCCAGATCGCGTAGGCGATGAGGCCGAGGTAGATGACCGACCAGATCGAGAAGGCAGGGCCCGCCGGGGCGAGGTACGAGCCGTCGGTGTTGAGGGCGCCGCCCTGCTGGTCCTGCACCGCGGAGTTGCCGAAGGCTCCGGCCCCGATCACGGCGGCGATCAGCATGAACGACACCGTGGAGAGGACGACGATCTGACGAGCGAGGTCGCTTCCCCGCCACTGAGCTGTTGCGTTCATGGATAGAACACTAGAAAAGCTAGGTAAATTCGACGACCGGGGTTGACATCGCCTCGCCGGGACGCACGGTCAGGCGACGGCGCTCGGCACCGTGTGCCGGGCGGTACGACTCAGGCGGCGACGGAGCGGGCGGCGAACGCGCGCAGCAGGCGCGTGGGCTGCTCGACCGAGGCGGTGCGCACGTGCGCCGACACCTCGTCGAACGCATCGGCGTCGAAGTACCCCGCGTCGCGGTACACGACCATGCGCGCCACGAAGGCGTCGGTGGTGGGCTCGGGGTGGAACTGCGTCGCCCACAACCCGGAGCCGGCGCGGTAGGCCTGGACGGGGCACGCGTCGTTCTCGGCGAGCAGGACGGCGCCCGGCGGCACGCTCGCCGTGCCTTCCTTGTGCGCGGTCAGTGCCTCGAAGCGCGGTTCCAGGATGCCGAAGAGCTCGTCGCCGCGGCCCGCGTCGGTGAGCACGATGTCGGTGGGGCCGGTGCCCTCGGGGTGCAGCAGGCTCACCCGACCGCCGAGCAGACGTGTGACGACGCCGATGCCGAAGCACGTGAACAGCGCGTTCGTGCGACCTTCCATGGCCGCGCCCGCCACGCGTTCGAGATCCCGCTCGAGGCGGCGCTGTTCGTCGGTCTTGTGGGGATCGGTGACGTTGAAGGGGCTGCCGCCGACGACCACGGCGGCGTACCGGTCGAGATCCGCCGGAAGCGGCTCGCGGACGAGATCGTGGTGGACCAGATCTTCGTCGCGCACGCCCAGACCGTCGCGGAACGAGGCCCACTCGGCCACGGCCGCCTCCCGCTGCGGGCGAACGCAGACATAGAGCAGAGAACCGGTCATCCGAAAAGTCTACGCGCGGGCCGCTTCTCGCAGCCGGGGGGTGACACGGGGCGAAACGCGGGCCCCGCGCATTCCCGTCAGCGCGAGGATCGCAGCGTGCGACCGCGTACGACGCCCACGAACGCCTCGACGTCGGGGGTCGTGCGATCGCGGAGCCAGGCGAGGGCCACGGTGGAGCGCGGGCCGTCGCGCAGGACGCGATATTCGACGTCGCGGCGCTGGTGGGCGCGGGCCAGCGACATCGGGACGATGACGACACCGACCCCCGCAGCGACCGTCGCGATCGCCTCGGCGGTGTCGGCGGGTGGCGCGAACGCCGGGGGTACGGCATCCGGGATCGAAAGGTGCAGGACGTCGTCGGCGGCGGCGATGACGACCTCGCCCCGCAGATCGGCGATCTCGAGCTCGTCGGCGGCGGTCAGGGCGGAGTCGGTCGACATGACCACGACGGGCTCCTCCTCGTAGAGGGGGATGACGTGCACCTCGTCGGAGGTGGCGGCGGGAAGGCGGATGAGCGCCGCGTCGACCTCGTCGAGCGCCGCGACCTGGGTGGCGACGGCGATCTCGCGGAGTTCGAGGGCGACGTGCGGCATGCGCTCGCGCCACAGGCCGATCCACTTGCCGGGGGTCGCTCCGGGGATCGCGCCGAGGACGAATTCGCGCGGTTCCTCCGGAGGCGCCGGGGCCGGACGTGGGGCCGGGGGCTTCGGCTTCGCGGTGCGCGGACGGTTCGCTGCGGCGGGCTTGCCTTGGCCTGTCCGTCGAGGTGCTCCGCCGCGCCCGCGGGACCCGCTGCCTTTCGCCATGGCTCCAGGCTAGCCGCGGCGCTAGCGTGGGAGGCATGATCGGCATCCTGGCACTCGTCTTCGCGGGGCTCGCGGCCCTGCTCCACGTGTACATCTTCGTGCTCGAGAGCGTGCGCTGGACGCAGCCGAAGACGTGGAAGGTCTTCGGCATCGCCGATCAGCAGACGGCGGATGCCACGCGACCGATGGCGTACAACCAGGGCTTCTACAACCTGTTCCTCGCCGTCGGCGCGTTCATCGGCATCGGGTTCTGGATCGTGAACGGTATCGGCGATGTCGCCGGTCGCACGCTGCTGATCTTCTCGCTGGGGTCGATGCTGGCGGCGGCCCTCGTGCTCGTCACCTCGGGGGCGAAGTACCTGCGCCCGGCGAGCATCCAGGGCACGCTCCCCTTGATCGGGCTGGTCCTGGCGATCTTCGCCTGAGCGGCACCTCCGGTTCCGCCGGGTCGCCTCCGCCCGGGTGGGGCGGGTCGCCGGTGGCACGGTCCGCCGGGCGCACGGTCTGCCGCGAGACCACACGTCGCTGACGAGGGCACGCGACATAGCGGGTGCTCTCGTCCGGATCGTGTGCTCTCGCCGCCGCGGGAGGCGCCCGCGCAAACGAAAACCCGCACGCTCCGGGGAGTCGTGCGGGCCGTTTATGTCGGGCGAAATGCTCACGCGGCCAAGCGCAAGCCCCGTCGGTCGGTGGCGACGGCTTCGCCGTCGTTGATGATCTCATCGTCGCCGATGAGCGAACCCATCGCGATGCGGGCGTTGTGGCCGACCTGCGTGCGGACGCCGATGTGAGCGCCCGCACCGATCACCGCGCCGGCGCAGATATGCGCGTGCGGCTCGATGTGGGCCTCCGGTCCGATCACGGCGTCCGATTCGATCCAGGCACCGCGGCCGACACGAACACCCGCGGCGATCTGCACGCCGGGTTCGACGTAGGCGCCGTTCTCGACCAGCGCCGACGGGTGGACCTTCGCGCCGTGCGCGACGAGTCCGCGACCGTTGACGTGCTTGCGGTAGCGCAGCGTCTCGCCGTGGTCGTTTTCGATGTCGATGTAGTTCTTTCCCACGATCCCCTCCGGTCGGCCATCGGGTTGAGCCGACATGTATCACAACGGGTCGGGAATGGCGTTCATTCCCTCGAATGGTTCTTCGTCGCCGTTACCGGGATCGGTTTCCTCGATGTCGAGGAAAGGCGACTCACGGGGTGCGGCGTGGAGTTGTCCCCCAGTTCTCGCATGCCGCGCGAGCGGTGGCGGGCGGGTTGACACGCGGGATGGAAAGGGTCGGTTCCGCGGGACTGTCCGGAAGGGATGGGATGCCGCGCGCAGCGCACGACCGGAACCGTTGGTTCGGCGTCGCGCGGTGAGGCGGTCGCGGCGGGGCCGGTGCACGAGGCGCGTGTGCGGCTGATCAGCCGGGCTGGCAGGTGGGGCACCAGTAGACGTTGCGCTCGCTCGTGGCCGAGGCGCCCAGCGAGGTCGCGCGGATCGGGGTGCCGCAGCGACGGCACGGCGCGCCCTCTCGTCCGTAGACCCAGAAGCGACGGCCGGGCCGGCTGTCGCCGGTGAAGGTGCGCTCGGGTCGTGGCAGGTTGGCACGGATCATGCGCTCGCCGAGCGCGATCGTCGCGCGGGCGTCGATCTCGGTGGCCGGTGTGGTCGGCGCGATGCCCCGGACGAAGAGCAGCTCGTTCGCGTACACGTTGCCGAAGCCCGCAACGTTGCGCTGATCGAGGAGGGCCACGTGGGCGGCCCGGTCGTCGACGGAGACCCGACGCACCGCCTCGTCTTCATCCCAGTCGTCGGCGAGCAGGTCGGGGCCCAGGTGCCCGATCACGGTGTGCTCGTCGCTCGTGCGCAGCACCTCGACCATGGCGAGGTCGAAGCCGACCGCGTCGGCTCCCGCGACCCCGACGATCGCGCGTGCCTTGAACGCGGGGCGTCGCCAGCGCTCGCCCGGGCGGTAGACGTCCCACCGGCCCTCCATCTTGAGGTGGGAGTGCAGGGTGTAGCCGCCGATGCGGTGCAACAGGTGTTTTCCGCGCGCGGCGACTTCGTGCACCGTCTCGCCGCGCAGGTCGGCGGTGGCGCTCCCGGGCACACGGATGTCGAAGCGCGTGACCACCTTGCCCGCCAGGGCCGCCGACAGTTTGGCGGCCGCGCGGTAGACGGTATCTCCCTCAGGCACGGGCGGCCTCGCGGAGGGTGTCGCCGGCGGTGAGCTTGCGCAGCGTCAGGCCCTTGGGTGACTCGACGAAACCGCCCTCGCGGAGGGCGCGTCCCACCGCGGTGCCGTAGACGAACTCCCCGTTCACCTGTTCGACCGTGAGGGTCTCGAGCCGCCTCTTCTTCGCCGTCTCGGCGAGGTGGCGGGCCGCCGCCTGCAGCGCGGCCTCGTCATCGGTGAAGGCGAGGGCGCTGCGGCCGCCGCGCTCGAGGTAGAGCGTGAGCTCGCCGTCGACGAGCACGACGAGACCGCCGGCCTTGCGGCCCGGCCGGTGCGTCACCCCCTCGATCGCGGGCCACCCGAGAGCGGCACCGTAGGGGTTGGCCGGGTCGGTCGCTGCGAGCGTCATCGTGCGCAGGGGAGGCGGGTCGGCGACCGCGGCGAACTCGCGCAGACGGTCGACGGTGGCCGAGGCCGCGAACTGCGCGGCGCCGAGCTTCTCGATCACGTACCCGCGTCGACAGTGCCCGGCCTCCTCGAATCCGGCGAGGATGCGGTACACCTGGGCGAAGCCGCCCGGCACGCCCTCGGACTGCACCGCGCCGCGCGTGACCACTCCGTACCGGTCGAGGAGGAGGCTCGCGGTGGCGGTCGCGCGGGCGGCCGGGTCGTCCTCGCGGTCGGGGAGCAGCGACCACCGACCGCCCAGGGACGGCGGGCGCGGCGCCGACGTGGCACGCGGCATGGTGGCGCCACGGTACATCCGGGCGCGGGGGGCGCGACGGGCGACGCGGTGCGACTGACCGCCGCCGCTCAGCAGGGTGCGGACGGGGGCGAAGGTGTCGTTCGTGACTCGCCCCGCCCAGGTGAGGGCCCACAGCGCGTCGTTGACGGACTGCTCGTTCTCGGCACCCGCGAGCTGCTTCAGCTGCGCGGCGAAGTAGGCGCCGCCGCCCTCGAGTGCCGCGAGGATGCGCGCCTCGAGGGAATCGGGGGCGGGATCGTCGGCCTCCTCGGGATCTTGGAGCGTGAACGGCGCCGCCTCGGCCGGATGCAGCGCGATCCACCCGTCCCGACCGGGCAGCGTGCCGTGACCGGACCAGACCACCTCGCCGGTGGCGGTGAGCTCGTCGAGCAGGGCGGGGGTGTAGTCAGCCACGCGCGACGGGAGGATGAGCGACTCCCAGGCGCTCGCGGGGATGGGCACGCCGGCGAGCTGCTCGATCACGGCGAGTACCCCGTCGATGCCCTCGAGAGGGCGGCCGAGGTGCTGCCAGACGGGGAGGAAGCGCGCGTAGGCGGCCGGCGGGACCGGCTCGACGCTGCCCCGGATGGCCGCGAGGGAGCGCATGCGCAAACGGCGCAGCACTTCGACATCGCACCACTCGGTCTCGTCGCCGCGGCTCCCGCCGGAGGCCTCGGGGAGGAAGAATCCGCTCGCCAGACGTCCCTGGGACTCGAGGCGCTGCAGCGTCAGCCGGGCCACGGCGACCCCGACGCCGAGGCGCTCGGCGATGGCGTCGGTCGTGAACGGAGCGTGGGTGCGGGCGAACCGCGCGACCAGATCGCCGAGCGGATCGGGGAAGGGCTCGAGGAAGGCATTCGGAATGCCGACCGGAAGAGCGGCGCCCAGGGCGTCGCGCAGGCGCCCGGCGTCTTCGATACCGGCCGTGCGCGAGACGCCGGCGATCGTCACCCGGATGGCGCGACGGTCGTCGACGAGGGTGGCGAGGTGGTGCTCGGCCTCGACGAGCGCATCTCCCTCGGTGTCGAGTCGGGCGGCCACCTCGGTCGCATCGAGGGGCCCGAGGATGCGGAGAAGGTCGGCCACGCCCTCGACGCCTCGGGCCTTGCGGTCGGGGTCGAGGCGTTGCGCTTCCCGCTCGAACTGGGCGATCACGTCGGGATCGAGCAGCTCGCGCATCTCGACCTTGCCGAGCAGCTCGCTCAGCAGGGCCGGGTCGACCGAGAGCGCCGCCGCGCGCCGTTCGGCGAGGGGGGAGTCGCCCTCGTACATGAACGCGCCGACGTAACCGAAGAGGAGGTCGCGCGCGTAGGGCGAGGGTTGGGAGGTCGTGATTTCGACGAGGCGGATCTTGCGCTCGCCGATCTGCCGCGTCAGGCGGAGCAACGCGGGGAGGTCGTAGACGTCTTGAAGGACCTCGCGGAGCGTCTCGAGGATGATCGGGAAGGCCGGATGCCGCTTGGCGACCTCGAGCAGCTGAGCCGAGCGCTGGCGCTGCTGCCACAGCGGGGAACGGCGGTTGGGGTTGAGCCGCGGGAGGAGCAGGGCTCTGGCCGCGCACTCGCGGAAACGCGAGGCGAACAGGGCGGATCCGCCCACCTCGTCGGTGACGATCTGCTCGAGCTCGTCGGCTTCGAAGACGAAGAGATCGGCTCCGGGCGGCTCGGCCGCGGCATCCGGAACGCGGGCGATGATGCCGTCGTCGCTCGCGACCGCCGCGCCCTCGACGCCGAGGCGCTCGCGGATGCGGGCGTTCACCGCCAGAGCCCACGGCGAGTGCACCTGCATGCCGTAGGGCGAGTGCAGGATGATGCGCCAGTCGCCGACCTCGTCGCGGCTGCGCTCGACGGTCAGCGTCTTGTCGGTGGGCAGGCTGCCGGTGGCCTCGCGCTGCTCGGCGAGGTAGGCGAGGAGGTTGGTGATGGCGTTGTCGTCGAGGCCCGATTCGCGAAGGCGTTCCTCCGCCTTCGAGCGGTCCGCACCCGCGATGTCGCGCGAGAACTTGCCCAGGGCTTCGCCGAGTTCGGCCGGGCGACCGATGCCGTCGCCGTGCCAGAACGGCAGCTTGCCGGGCTGACCGAAGGCGGGGAGCACGTTCACGCGGTCGTGGGTGATCTCCACGATGCGCCAGCTCGTGGTGCCGAGGGTGAACACGTCGTTCACGCGCGACTCGTAGACCATCTCTTCGTCGAGCTCGCCGACGCGGGCGTTCTGCGACTCGCCCGCGACGAAGACGCCGAAGAGGCCGCGGTCGGGGATGGTGCCGCCGCTGGTGACGGCGACGCGCTGCGCGCCGGGTCGACCCGTGAGAGTGCCGGCGTCGCGATCCCACACCAGGCGGGGACGCAGCTCGGCGAACTCGTCGGAGGGGTAGCGCCCGGCGAGCAGATCGAGGGTGGCCTCGTAGGCGGATCGAGGCAGCGAGCGGAACGGCGCGCTGCGCTTGACCGTCTCGAACCACTCCTCGACGTCGATCGACCCCAGGGCGCTGGCCGCGACCGTCTGCTGGGCCAGGATGTCGAGCGGGTTCTGCGGCACCGAGATCGCCTCGATGCGCCCGGCGAGCATCCGCTCGGTGACCACGGCGGTGTGCAGCACGTCGCTGCGGTGCTTGGGGAAGAGCGCCGCCCGGCTCACCTCGCCCACCTGGTGGCCGGCGCGACCCACGCGTTGGAGACCGGATGCCGCGCTCGGCGGCGACTCGACCTGGATGACGAGGTCGACCGAGCCCATGTCGATGCCGAGCTCGAGGCTGCTGGTCGCGACGACGCACCGCAGCGCGCCCGACTTCAACTCGTCTTCGACCTGGGCGCGCTGTTCTTTCGACACCGAGCCGTGATGGGCCTTCGCGAGGATAGCGGCGACCCCGGCCGAGGAGCCCGCCTGCGCCATGGTGGCCGCGGGCACGGTCGGCTCGGGCACGTCGATGCCCTGCCGTTCGGCATAGATCTCGTTGAGCCGGCCGGTCAGTCGTTCGGCCAGACGCCGGGAGTTCGCGAACACGATCGTCGAGCGCCGTTCGAGGATGCGGTCGACGATGGCTTCTTCGACGTGCGGCCAGACCGACCCGGCCATCTCGGTGCTCTCGGGGCGCTCCGAGAACCACTCGCCGTCGCCGGTCTCGTCGGGCGCCGGCGACCCCGGGGGAGGCGGCGGGTTGAGCATGTCGTCGATCGGCACCACGACCGAGAGGTCGAAGGCCTTCGTCGCCTTGGGGGCGACGATGTCGACCGGCTGCGCTCCGCCGAGGAAGCGGGCGACCTCGTCGATCGGCCGCACCGTCGCCGAGAGGCCGATGCGTTGCGCCGGTTCGTCGAGCAGGGCGTCGAGCCGCTCGAGGCTCACCGCCAGGTGCGCGCCGCGCTTGGTGGCCGCGACCGCGTGCACCTCGTCGATGATCACCGTGTGCACGCCGCGCAGCGTCTCGGCCGCCTGGCTGGTGAGCATGAGGTAGAGCGACTCGGGCGTGGTGATGAGGATGTCGGGGGGAGCGGTGACGAGCTTGCGACGGTCGCTCGAACTGGTGTCGCCCGAACGAACGCCCACCGTCACGGACGGCACATCGATACCGAGGCGGCGAGCGGACTGCCCGATGCCGACGAGGGGCGAGCGCAGGTTGCGTTCGACGTCGACGCCGAGGGCCTTCAAGGGCGAGATGTAGAGGATGCGGGTCGTGGTGGGGGGTGCCTTGGGTGCCTTCGGTGCCGAACGCTTTCCGCGCGCCGGGGGCGCGGCATCCGGAATCTCCGGGCCCTTCTCGCCGAACACGCGGTCGATCGCGAAAAGGAACGCCGAGAGGGTCTTGCCCGAACCGGTGGGCGCGACCACGAGGGCGTTGCGCCCCGACGACACGGATTCCCACGCGCCCTTCTGCGCATTGGTCGGCGCCGAGAAGGCACCACGGAACCAGTCCTGCGTCGCAGGACCGAATCTCTCCAGCACGTCGGCCATGCCGACATCCTCTCCCGGACCTCCGACATCGGGTCGGGGTTGACGTTCGCCCGCCGCGGAACGAGCCCGTCCATCCCCGGTCGCCGCGGCCTCACAGCGGCTCCTCACGGAACCCGCCCTCCCTCAGCTCGAGTCGCAGATCGAGTCCCAGCCGCGCGAGGAAGGCGTCGTCGTGGCTCACGACGAGCACCGCACCCCGGTACGCCCGTACCGCCCCGACGAGTTGATCCACCGTGTCGAGGTCGAGATTGTTCGTCGGTTCGTCGAGCACGAGCAGCTGCGGGGGCGGATCGGCGAAGAGCAGCCGGGCGAGCGCCACGCGGAAGCGCTCGCCACCCGACAACGACGCCACCGGCCGCGCGACGGTGTCTCCGCGCAGCAGGAACCGCGCCAGCCGGTCGCGCAGCTCCGACGTCGGCACGCCGGGCGCCGCCTCCTCGAGGTTCGCGAGCACGGACCGGTCGTCGTCCAGTCCGTCGAGGCGCTGCGGCAGATAGCCGAGCCGATCGACGAACGTCCGGGAGCGAATGGATGCCGAGGACTCGCCGCCGCGCACGAGACGCTCGAGCAGGGTCGTCTTGCCGGCGCCGTTCGGCCCGACCAGCGCGACGCGTTCGCGGCCGGTGACGATCCACTCGCGCTCGTCGTCGCCGATCGTGAGGATGCGACGCCCGGCGGCATTGCCCGGGTCGGGCAGGTCGATGCGGACGACGTCGTCGTCGCGGACGCGCGCGGAGGCGTTCGTCAACGCGGAGCGCGCCGCCTCCTCTTTGCCGCGCATCTCGGTCCGCAGGCGACCCGCGCTGACCTGGGCGGAGTTCGCTCGAAGCCCCGCGAACATCTTCGGCACGCGTTTCTCGACCTGCGCCTTGTGCGCGACGCGGGCGCGGGTGGCCAGCGTGTCCTGCGCCTGGATGCGCTCTCGGCGCTCTCGGCGGAAGGCCTGCGCGGCGTCGCGTTCCGCGCGCAGCGCCGCCTCCTGCTCCGCGTCGCGGTGGGCGCGCCACGCGCTGTAGGGCCCGCCGACGACCTCCAGCGTGTGGTCGTAGAGCTCGGCCGTGGCATCCGTCAGCTCCAGGAGGCCGATGTCGTGACTGACGACGACGAGGGCACCCGGCCACGACCGCACGAGCTCGCCGACGCGCGCACGCGCCTCGCGGTCGAGGTCGTTCGTCGGCTCGTCGAGGAGGGTCACGGCCGCTCTCGCGTCGCGCAGACCGAGCAGAGCGAGCACCATCGCCTCCCCGCCCGACACCTGAGCGACCGTGCGGTCGAGGGCGCCTGCGGGAAGGCCCGCTTCGGCGAGGAGGGCGTGCGCCCTCGCCTCGACGTCCCAGTCGTCGCCGACCGCGTCGAAGTGACGCGGATCGACGTCGCCGGACTCGATCGCCCGCAGCGCATGAAGCGACTCCTCGAGCCCGAGCAGCGAGGCCACGGACCGTCTCGGATCCACGGCCAGACGTTGGGGGAGCATCGCGACGTCGCCCGAGGCCGAGACCTGACCGGAGGTGGGCGCGATGAGCCCGGAGGCGACGCGGAGCAAGGTGGATTTGCCGGCTCCGTTGCGACCGACGAGGCCCGTGCGGCCGACGCCGATCGCCCCCGACACGTCGTCGAGCGCGACGGTGCCGTCGGGCCAGACGAGCCGGACGCGGTCGAACAGCAGAGAAGAAGGAAGGGATGACACGAGAAGACTCCGATGACGCGGGTGCGCGGACACCGGACCCGTCCGCATCAGCGGAGGGAGGCCGAGAAGACGGCGGGTCGACGGGTCAGCGCGCGGACAGGGGCGCGGAAGCGTCGACGTTCTTCACCGGAGGAGACCTCGTTCTCGGGGACAGGGGTGCCCACGATAGCCCATGACGGGCCGTCGCGGTACCCTCCTCAGCTCGTCGCGGGTCGGGCCCGCTCGCCGAGACGCGCGTCGAGGAAGGCGCGGACGTCGTCGAGCTCGTCGTGCGAGACCGAATGGGTCAGCCCGGGGTAGACGCGACCGCTCAGCTCGCTGTGGGCGGGGAGCCACTGCGCCGTGACGTCGACGAGCGTCGTCGGGATGACGTCGTCGGCGGCCCCGCGCCCCCAGAACACGGGCGGGCGACGCTCGGCGAGAACCGCGTCGCCGGGGAGTTCGCCGGAGGCGGCGTAGCCGGCCAGCACGACGACGAACGAGACGGCCTCGGGGTCGACGCGCAGGGTCTGGAGGGCGACCGCACCGCCCTGGGAGAAACCGAGCAGACCGACGGGCTCCGCACCGACCTCCTCGCGGATCCAGGCCAGGACGGCGTGTGCGGCGAGGGTGATCGTCCCGGGGTCGCGGCCGTCGAGGCCCTCGATGGGGTACCAGGACGCCCCCGGCGTGGGCCACGGCGGAGCGAGCGGAGCGCGAACGCTCGCGACGACGAACGCCTCGGGGAGATACGGGACCAGCCCGAAGAGGTCGTTCTCGTCGGACCCGTAGCCGTGCAGCATCACCAGGACCGGCCGTCCGGCGCGCTCGGCGGGAGGGGCGGACCACCGGACGACGGACGGATCGAGGGACGGGTGAGCGCTCATGCGGCCATTGTCGCAAAGGCCTCCGACATCGCGACCGGAACGACGCCGAGGCGCCGGACACGCGGCATCCGGGGCGGACCGTTGATATACAGGGAGCATGCCCGTGCGCACTCCCGATCCCGAACCCGGCGACAACGGCGATGAGCGCGAGCCGCTCTCCGCGTCCTTCTCAGGGACCCCGGGGGGTCCCCATCCCAACCCGGGCTGGCTGAGCGAGGTCGAGCTCGCCGAGGCGCGGCGCCGGCTGCCCATGCTCTACGTCGAGGCGCTGCCCGTGCGCACCGACGGCATGGGAGCCGTGACCCAGGTCGGCATCCTGCTGCGGGCGACACCCCTCGGCGAGATGACCCGCACGCTCGTCTCGGGGCGCGTGCGCTACGGCGAGACGGTGCGCGACGCGCTCTTCCGCCACCTCGAGAACGATCTGGGGCCCATGGCGTTCCCGCTGCTGCCGCCGTCGCCCACCCCGTTCACGGTGGCGGAGTACTTCCCGCTCCCCGGGGTCAGCGCCTTCCACGACGACCGACAGCACGCGGTCGCCCTGGCGTTCGTGGTCCCGGTGACCGGCACCTGCGAGCCGCGCCAGGACGCGCTCGAAGTGACGTGGCTGTCGCCCGAGGAAGCGGCATCCGATGCCCTCTCCGATGAGATGGAGGGAGGCCGCGGCACCCTCATCCGCCAGGCGCTGGCTTCGGTGGGCGCGCTGCGCTGAGCCTCCTCCCCGACCCGGGTCCCAGCGGAATCATCCCCCGCACCGTTGCCGGTGTCGGCGGCCCTGCCTAGGGTCGAGGCATGGCGCATCCTCCCCTGGAACCCCTGTCCCTCCCTCGCGATCTCGACGGCTGGAAGACGTTCGCCGCCGAGCGGCCCGCGGAACGCCTCGAGCGCGTCGCCGCGATCGACGCCCGTCTCGTCGACGAACCCGACCTGTCCCTGCGCGAACGACTGGAGCTGTGGAACGAGGCGGACGTCGCGCTCGCCGAGGCCGCGGCGCCCTCGCACCTCGTCAGCGAGTCGCACCCCGATGCCGAGGTGCGCGATGCGGCCGAGAAGCAGGCGCAGGCCGTCGACGCGGTGCAGTCCCGCCGACTCCTCGACCGCGGTCTGTGGAAGGTTTTCGCGGACGCCGATCCGTCCGGGCTCGCCCCCGACGAGCAGCGCTTCCTCGAGCAGGTCCGTCGCGACTTCCGTCGGGGAGGTGTGGACCTCCCGGATGCCGACCGGGAACGCGTTCGCGAGCTGACCGACCGCGACACCGAGCTGTCGTTGACGTTCTCCCGGAACATCCGCGAGGGTCGGCGGGAGGTCCGCGTCCCCGGGTACGCGCTCGACGGCCTCCCCGCGGACTTCCTCGCGGAGCACCCGGCCGACGAGGACGGGATGGTCGCGCTGACGACCGAGTACACCGACCTCATGCCGGTACGGGAATACGCTCGCGACCGGTCCGTGCGTCACGCGCTGATGGGCGCGTACAACGACCTCGCGTGGCCCGTCAACGAAGCCGTGCTCGCCGAGCTGCTGTCGGTGCGGGCCCAGCGCGCAGCCCTGCTCGGATACGGCGATTGGGCGGACTACGAGACCGAGACGCGCATGATCGGGTCGAGCGCCGCGGTGCGCGCGTTCCTCGACCGCGTGGCCGAGGCGGTCGCCCCGGCGGCGGCTCAGGAGTACGCGCGCGTGCTCGACCGTCTGCGACGAGACGACCCCGGTGCAGAGGCGGTGACGATCGCCGACTTCTGGTACATCCTCGGCGCGCTCAAGCGCGAGGAGTGCGACGTCGACGCGCAGCTCGTGCGGTCGTACTTCCGCTTCGACCGCGTGCTCGATGGGGTGCTCGACACGACCGGGCGTCTGCTCGACGTGCGCTACGTTCCGGTCGACGCGCCCTCGTGGCACGACGACGTCCGCACCTACGACGTCGTCCGCGGCGAGGAGCGACTCGGCCGCATCCACCTCGACCTCCACCCCCGTGACGGCAAGTACAACCACGCGGCCTGCTTCGGTCTCGCCCCCGGTATCTCCGGGCGGTCGCTTCCCGAGTCGGTGCTGCTCTGCAACTTCTCCCGCGGTCTCCTCGAGCACGACGAGGTGGTGACGTTCTTCCACGAGTTCGGACACCTCGTGCACGACATCCTCGGCGGCCATCAGAGCTGGGCGCGGTGGACGGGCGTGGCGACGGAGTGGGACTTCGTCGAGGCGCCCAGCCAGCTGCTCGAGGAATGGGCGTGGGACGCCGAGGCGCTCGCCGCCTTCGCCGTGAACGACGAGGGTGAGCCGATCCCCGCCGACCTCGTCGCGCGCATGCGGACGGCCGACGCGTTCGGCCGGGCCCTCGAGGTCACGCGTCAGCTCGGGCACGCGACGACCTCGTACCGCCTGCACGTCGACCGGCCCGCCGACCTCGCCGCCGCCGTGGACGGCTACTACCGCGCCGCCAGCCCCGTCACTCCGCTCGACGGCTCGCACTCCTACGCCGGCTTCGGGCACCTCACCGGCTACGGCGCCTGCTACTACACGTACCAGTGGAGCCTCGTGATCGCGCGCGATCTGCTCTCCGCCTTCGGCGACGACCTGTTCGACGTCGAGGCGGCCACGCGCTACCGGCGCGAGATCCTCGAGCCGGGCGGCACCCGCGACGCCCGCGACCTCGTGGAGTCGTTCCTGGGCCGGGAGTCCACCTTCGACGCCTACCGGGCCTGGCTCGCCGGCGCCTGATGAGAAGAGAGGGCCGCGGCATCCCGATCAGGATGCCGCGACCCTCTCGCCTCGCGGTGCGTCAGGCGGTCGTCTCGCGCGCGACCGCCTGGACGAACGCGTCGATGTCGGCCTCGGTGGTGTCGAAAGAGCACATCCAGCGCACCTCGCGCCGCAGCTCGTCCCAGTCGTAGAAGCGGAAGCTCTCGCGGAGCCGATCGGCGACGCCGACGGGAAGCGTCGCGAAGACACCGTTCGCCTGCGTGGGCTGGGTGAACTCGACGCCCTGGATCGAGCCGTCGGTGAGACCCGCCTCGATACCGGCGCGCAGACGCTGAGCCATGGCGTTGGAGTGGCGGGCGTTGCGCAGCCAGAGATCGTTCTCGAGCAGTGCGACTAGCTGAGCGGACACGAAGCGCATCTTGCTGGAGAGCTGCATGTCGAGCTTGCGCAGGTAGGTCAGCCCCGTGGACGCCTCGGGGTCGAGCACCACGATGGCTTCGCCGATCATCGCGCCGTTCTTGGTGCCTCCGAAGCTGAGCACGTCCACGCCGGCATCGCGGGTGAAGGTGCGCAGCGGGACGTCGAGGGCCGCGGCGGCGTTCGAGATGCGCGCGCCGTCCATGTGCAGGCGCATGCCGTGTCCGTGGGCGTGGGCGGCGAGCTCGCGGATCTCCTCGACGCTGTACAGCGTGCCCAGTTCGGTCGACTGGGTGATCGAGACGACGAGCGGCTGGGCGCGGTGCTCATCGCCCCAGCCCCACGCTTCGCGATCGACGAGCTCGGGGGTGAGCTTGCCGTCGTCGGTGGGAACGGTGAGCAGCTTGATCCCGCCCACCCGCTCGGGCGCGCCGCCCTCATCGACGTTGATATGAGCGGTGGATGCCGAGATCACGGCGCCCCAGCGGGGGAGCATCGACTGCAGGCCGACGACGTTGGCGCCCGTTCCGTTGAAGACCGGGTAGGCCTCGACGCCGTCGCCGAGAAGCGAGACGAACAGCTCCTGGAGGCGGGCGGTGTAGACGTCTTCGCCATACGCGACCTGGTGGCCGTCATTGGCGGCGGAGATCGCGGCGAGGACATCGGGGTGGATGCCGGAGTAGTTGTCGGAGGCGAAGCCGCGCACCGAGGAGTCGTGGAGGGTGGTCACCGTTCCAGCGTAACGACCGTCGGACTCGCCCCTCCTCCCCACCCGCGGATCACGGCGGGTTGTCCCCATCCGGCCCCGCCTGGGCCCTCGAGTGTCGGTGGGGCCGGGAAGAATGGCGGAATGCACATCGACCCCGAGGCGCTCAGCATCGCCGGCGAGATCTTCTCTCCGGCGGCGATGACGCGCGCGGATCGGCTCCTGGTCTACGGCTCGGTCGAGGTCGGTGACGTGAAGAGCTTCGACGGCGTCGTCGTCGTCTCGGCGCAGTCTTTCGGCGCGGCGGGCTATGAGCATCTCGAACTGCGGGTCCCCACCGACTTCACGCGCGTGTCGGGGTGGTGCTCCTGCGGGCGGGGCCCGGAGTGCGAGCACTGCTGCGCGGCAGCCGTCGTGCTCATCGATCGCCTGATCTCGGCGGGTCGGCCCCCGCGCCCCGAGTGGCAGCGATCGTTGGACGAGCTGCTCGCCGTGGGTGCGCGGATCGAGCACGAGCCCGAGGCCGAGCTGTGCCTGTTCCTCGCCATCCGCCGCGGCGGTGGTCACGGGCGCAGCACCGCTTTGACCCTGACCGCGCGCCCCGGGATGAAGGGCACCCGCGGCACCTGGATCAAGGGGCGCGCCGGGTGGTCGGGCCTGTCGTCGCTCTCCGCCGACACGCGGGCGCGCGCGGCCCTCGACAGCCTGGGCCGTCTCGGCCGCTCCGGGAACGGGGCGTTCCTCTCCGACGAGTGGATGCCGCTCTCCGCCGTGCCGCCCCATTCGCTCTGGATGCAGCTCGAGGCCGTCATGGCGGCGGGCGTGCCGCTGGTCGCGGGCTCGGGCGCTCATCACCCCGTCCACGTCCTCGAGACGGCGAAGACCGCCGCCGTCGCCATCGATCGCCGTGGCTCGGCGCTGCACCTCCGGGGGATCGTCGAGGGCATCGACGACGACATCTCCTCCTCGCCCTCGTGGGTGGTGGGTGACCCCGCCGTGGCGCTGGCCTACGTGTCCGACAGAGACGGTGACGACGAACGCTTCACGCTGGCCCGCCTCGCCGCTCCGGTCACGGGAGCTCTGCGAGGGCTACTGGCGCGGACGGGGGCGCTGTCCGTGGACGCCGCCTCCGACACCTTCTTCCGCGACTACCTGCCCCGGCTCCAGCTGGAGGCGCCCGTGGTCTCGCCGAAGGGGACGATCGAGCTGCCGCCGCCGCCCCGCCCGATTCTCGAGCTCGCTGTCGAGCACCGGGGGGCGCAGGCGTTCGTGACGGCGCGCTGGGATCGAACGTCGACGAACGGTCGGCGCGACGAGGCGCACGAGGCCGCGATATGGGATGCCGCGTCGCGCCTATCGGCTGCGCTGGGTGTGGAGCTGCCGCAGCCGTCCGCGTCGGGCACCACCCCGCCCCGGCCGCTGGCTCCGGCCGATGCCGCGATCTTCGTCGTCGAGGCCGTGCCGCGCCTGCGCGATCTCGACCACGTCCGGGTGCGGATCGCGGAGGGGGGCGAGTCGTACCGTGCGGCCACCGAGCCGGCCTCCGTCGAGCTGCGAACCGGAGACGACGACGGCAGCGACTGGTTCGACCTGCACGCGCGCGTCACGGTGGGTGACGCCGAAGTGGACTTCGCCGACCTGTATACGGCTCTCGTCGTCGGCCACCGTGCACTCTTCCTGGGTGATGGGTCGTACGTCCGCCTCGACACCCCGGCCTTCGACCGCTTGCGCGCTGTCATCGACGAGGCGCGCACGCTCGCCGATCGACCGGACGGCGAACTGAAGCTCAACCGCTACAACATCGGCCTCTGGGACGACCTCGAAGAACTCGGGTTGCTCGCCGCGCACGAGGCGGAGTGGTGGCTGCGCGTCCGCGGCCTCACCGATGAGGCGTCGCTCGCCCCCATCGCTCCGCCGGTGGGGCTGCGTGCGACGCTGCGCGACTATCAACGTTCCGGTCTGGACTGGCTGCACTTCCTCCGGACGCAGGGTCTGGGCGGCGTGCTCGCCGACGACATGGGGCTGGGCAAGACCGTGCAGGCGATCGCGATGATGGAGGCCGCCCGAGAGGACGACCCCGGGATGGCGCCGTTCCTCATCGTCGCGCCGACCAGCGTGGTCGGCAACTGGGCGCGCGAGTGCGCGGCCTTCGCACCGGGACTCCGGGTGACGACGGTCACGTCGACGCAGGCGCGGCGAGCGGGCCCGATCGCCGATGCAGCCGCCGGCGCACACGTGGTGGTGACCAGCTACGCCCTGTTCCGCCTGGAGCAGGAGCAGTACGCCGATGTCGCGTGGTCGGGACTCGTTCTCGACGAGGCCCAGCAGATCAAGAACCCGTCGTCGCGAGGCTATCGCGCGGCGCGGGCGCTGTCGGTGCCGTTCACGCTCGTCATCACCGGTACTCCGATGGAGAACAACCTCCTCGAGCTCTGGGCGCTCATGTCTCTCGTGGCTCCGGGGCTCCTGGGAACGCGGGAGTCGTTCACGGCGATGTACCGGACGCCGATCGAGAAGCAGTCCGACAACGCCCGGCTCGATCTGCTGCGCCGCCGCATCCGTCCCTTCCTGCTCCGGCGAACGAAAGAGCTCGTCGCCGCCGAGCTGCCCTCCAAGCAGGAGACCGTGGTCGAGGTGACCCTCCATCCCGCTCACCGCAAGCTGTACGACCGGCGCTTCCATCGCGAGCGTCAACGGCTGCTCGGGCTCCTCGACGACGCCGACGGCAACCGCTTCGCCATCTTCCGCTCGCTGACGATGCTGCGCCAGCTCGCGCTGGACCCCGCGCTCGTCGACGAGGGCGAGGCACCCTCCGCCAAGCTCGATGCCCTGGTCGACCTGGTCGCCGAGGCCGCCGCCGAGGGGCACCGCGTCCTGGTGCTGAGCCAGTTCACCCGGTTCTTGCGCGCGGCGCGTGACAGATGCACCGAGGCGGGGCTGGCCTCGGGCTATCTCGACGGCGCCACCACGCACCGTCAGTCCGAGATCGACCGCTTCCGGGACGGCGACGACCCGGCGTTCTTCATCTCGCTGAAGGCGGGTGGGGTCGGGCTCAACCTCGTCGAGGCCGACTACGTGGTGCTGCTCGACCCGTGGTGGAACCCCGCCGTCGAAGACCAGGCCATCGATCGCGCCCACCGGATCGGGCAGACCCGACCGGTGATCGTCTACCGCCTCGTCGCCGCCGACACCATCGAGCAGAAGGTGGTGGCCCTCCGCGAGGCGAAGGCCGATCTGTTCTCTCGCGTGCTCGACGGGGGAGAGGGGGAGGCCTTCGGCGGGGCGACGCGTCTGACGGCGGCCGACATCCGGAGCCTCATCGACTGACCGGCTGAGTCTCGGGGCATGGACACCCCGGGCCGCCAGACGCCAGCCGTCAGCCCACCGGCCCTCGGCTCAGGGACCCCGACCTTCGGCCCACGGTCCACCCGGGCACTCGACCCGCCCCGGGCACCCGACCCGCCCCGCTCGGGCACTCGACCCGCCCCGGGCACCCGACCAGCCCCGGGCACCCGACCAGCCCCGGGCACCCGCCCCCCCAGGGTCCCTGACCCGGCCCTGGTCAATGTCGGAGCCCCGGTCTACCGTGGCGCTATGTCCGAGAGTCCGGCCTCCGCAGCACCGCCCGCCGCGGTCGCGTCCGCGGGGCACCGCACCTTCCTGGCGGTGCTCGTCAACACGGCCGCGGCCAACGTGACCACGAGCTTCCTCTGGTTCGCCCTCACGTTCTGGGTCTACCTCGAGACCCGCTCCGTCCTCGCCACCGGCATCGTCGGCGGCGCCTACATGCTTCTGCTCGCCGTCTTCGCGATGGTCTTCGGCTCGCTCATCGACCGCCACCGCAAGCACCGGGTGATGGTCGTCTCCGGGTTCGTGACGCTCGTGGCGTTCCTGCTGGCGGGGGCGCTCTGGCTGGCGTTCCCCGAGGCCACCCTGCTCGATCTCGGGGAGCCGTGGTTCTGGCTGTTCTCGGGCATCGTCCTGGCCGGGGCCGTGATCGAGAACCTCCGCAACATCGCCCTGTCGACGACCGTCACCCTCCTCGTCCCCGTCGAGCGTCACGCCCACGCGAACGGACTCGTCGGCACGGTGCAGGGCCTCGCCTTCGTCGTGACGAGCGTCTTCAGCGGTCTGTCCGTCGGGTTTCTCGGAATGGGGTGGACGCTGGCGATCGCCCTCGTCCTGACGGCTCTCGCGCTCGTGCACCTGCTGACCATCCGGATCCCCGAAGAGCGTCCCGCCGCCGGCGAGACGCCCGGCCCCGTCGTCGACCTGCGCGGCGCCGTCCGAGCCGTTCGCCGTGCGCCGGGGCTGTTCGCGCTGATCGTCTTCTCGACGTTCAACAACCTCATCGGCGGCGTCTACATGGCGCTCATGGACCCGTACGGGCTCGAGATGTTCGACGTGCAGATCTGGGGCGTCGTCCTCGGTGTCACGGCGACCGGTTTCATCATCGGCGGAGGCCTCGTCGCGAAGTTCGGCCTCGGCAAGAACCCCATCCGCACGATGCTCTGGATCGTCATCGCGATGGGTGTGCTCGGGGCGCTCTTCACCCTGCGCGAGTGGTGGTGGCTCTACGCGCTCGGCATCTGGGTGTACATGGCCCTGATCCCACCCGTCGAGGCGGCGGAGCAGACCGTCATCCAGAAGGTCGTCCCCTTCGAGACCCAGGGGCGCGTCTTCGGCTTCGCGGCGGCGTTCGAGTCGGCCGCCGCACCCGTCACGTCGTTCCTCATCGCCCCGATCGCGCAATTCGTCATCATCCCGTACATGAACGGCGAGAGCGGGCGGGCGACCTGGGGCTGGCTGCTCGGCGAGGGCGACTCGCGCGGCATCGCCCTGGTCTTCGCGATCTCGGGCGTCGTGATGGTGATCGCGGCCTCGCTCGCGTTCCTCACCCGCTCCTACCGGACGCTCTCGCGGCAGTACCGGACGGCCGAGGTCAACGCCGACGTCTCGGCGCCCGCAGAGGCGGACGCGAAGACGAAGCCCGCCTAACCGCCCGCGCTGATCTCGATGACCGTGTCGTTCCACGCGGTGGCGTCGTCGTCCCACAGAGCGACGACGGCGGATGCCAAGGCCTCCTCGAGACCGTCCAGACTCTTCACGCGGAAGACCACGCCGGCGGCGGTGACCCGACGCCCCGCGTCGCGCGCCGCCTTCGAATACCCCTGGGCGACGGCACGCGTCCACGCCTCGCTCGCGGCCTTCACGGCGGCGTAGTTCGCGCCGCCGGCGAGGGGGCGGACGACGGCGGTCGACGACACGATCGCCAGTCGACCGACATCCGAGGATCCAAGGTCGTCGTCGAAGACGCGGCTGACGTGACGCAGGGCCGTGAATGAGCGCAGCAGCACGTCGAAGTCCTCGTCGCTCTGGCCCGCCAGCCCGCCTCCGCCGCGCCAGCCGCCCACGAGGTGGACGATCCCGTCGACCGGACCGTGCGCGGCGTGCACGCGCTCGCGCAGGGCGATGACGGCAACCGGGTCGGTGAGGTCGCACAGCTCGGTCGCCGCCCCGGGCGCGTTCTCGCCGCTTTCGCGCAGCCGTCCGGCGTGCGAGCCCACCACGACCACGCGCGCTCCGGCGGCCACGAGCGCGCGAGCGCACGCGCGGCCCGCCGCACTCGTGCCACCCGCGAGCAGGACGAGCCGCTCGCGCACGAGCTCGCCGGGCGCGGCCGCGGAGTCCATGGTCGTGTTGCTCATCGGGGTCGTCAGTCGGTCCCGCGGATACCCTCGGTCGACGCGATCACGGGCCGCATCTTCTTCTCGAGCGCCTCGAAGAACATCGACAGCGGGAACTCGTCGTCGAGCACCGCGTCGGTGTAGCCCTTGGGCAGGCCGGCGAGCACCTCGTCCGGCAGCCCGCGCGCCCACGCCGAGGCGGGGTGGGGCGTGACGACCCCGCGCACCAGGTCGTACGCGGCGAGCCAGTGAGCGACCTTCGGGCGGTCGATCGAGCGCCAGTACAGCTCGTCGATCGCGTCCGCGAGGGCGATGACCGCGGCGGGCACCTCGTCCCAGTCGAAGGCGAGCGAGGTGTCGGTCCAGTGCAGCACGCGGCGCTGGTGCAGCCACGCGAACAGCAGCTGGCCGCCGAGGCCGTCGTAGTTGCGAACGCGCGAGCCGGTGATCGCGAAGCGGAAGATGCGGTCGAAGATGACGGCGTACTGCACGAGCTCGGCGTGCTCGAGCATCGCCTTCTCGGCGGCGTCGAGGTCGTCGCGCGCGGACAGGCGCGCCTGCAGCGAGACGCACTCTCGGAAGGCGGTGAGGTCGCACCGCAGCTCCTCGAGCGAGTAGAGGAAGAACGGCATCCGCTGCTTGATCATGAACGGGTCGAACGGCAGGTCGCCGCGCATGTGCGTGCGGTCGTGAATGAGGTCCCACATGACGAACGTCCGCTCCGTGAGCGCCTGGTCGTCGAGCATGCGGGCGGCGGCGTCGGGGAGCTCGAGCTTCGTGATGTCGGCGGCGGCGCGGGTCACGCGCCGGTACCGGGCGGCTTCGCGGTCCTGGAAGATCGCGCCCCACGTGAAGGTCGGGATCTCGCGCATCGCCACGGTCTCGGGGAAGAGCACGGCCGAGTTGGTGTCGTATCCCGAGGTGAAGTCGATCAGGCGCAGCGAGACGAACAGCCGGTTGGTGTACTCGGTCTCGAGGCGCGCGATGAAGTCGGGCCAGATCGCCTCGACCAGCACGGCCTCGACGTGCCGGGCGCTGGAGCCGTTCTGCGTGTACATCGGGAAGACGACGAGATGACGGATGCCGTCGACCCGGTGCTCCTGAGGCTGGAACGCCACGAGGGAGTCGAGGAAGTCGGGCACGCCGAGGCCCTCGTCGCGCCAGCGGCGGAAGTCGGCGACGGATGCCGAGAGGTACGCCTCGTCGTGGGGGAAGAGGGGTGCGAGGGCCTCGATGGCGGCGACCACGTCGTCGATCAGGGGAGTCGCCGCGGCGGTGTCCTCGATGGAGCCGTCTTTGGACTGCAGCGACTGGAGGGCGGTGGCGGCGTTCTTGAGCTGCGCCCAGGCGGGGGTCTGCTCGACCGTGTCGACGCCGTGGCCGCCGATCAGATCGTCGGTGGCACGGGTGGGCGTGGCGATGGTCATGGCATCCTCCATTCGAAGCTGTAAATATTCCTGCTGAACGTGCAGACTAACGGAAAACTTACGGGGTGCGCCAGGGCCGCGGGGGAGCTCGCTGGTACTGTCGAGCGCATGACCGAGGCCCCCGCCCGCGCCCCCCGCCTCGAGGACTCCGTCGACGCGGCGATCGTGCGCGAGATCTCCCTCGACGCGCGCGCGACGCTCTCCCACCTCTCCGAGCGCGTCGGCCTGTCGGTGTCGGCGGTGCAGTCGCGGCTCCGCCGGCTGGAGGCGCGCGGCATCGTGAAGGGATACCGGCCCGTCCTCGACGCCGAGGCCCTCGGGCGCCCGCTCGCCGCCTTCGTCGAGATCACGCCCCTCGACCCTGCCCAGCCCGACAACGCCCCCGAGCTCCTCGCCCACCTGACCCCGATCGAGGCCTGCCACTCGATCGCGGGCGAGGCGGCGTACATGCTCTTCGTCCGCGTGCCCACCCCGCGCGACCTCGAGGAGCTGATCCGCGACATCCGCGCCGCAGCCCAGGTGAATACTCGAACGACCGTGGTGCTGCAGACCTTCTTCGAAGCGCGCCCGATCGAGCCCGCCGACTTCCCGGCCTGATCCGCCACGGCCCCCGTCGCTCCCGCCTGCGCCCAACGGCCGATGCGGATACATCCCCCGACGGATGCCGCGCCGCCGTGGCCCCGCGTAGCGTGGCCGTGATGTTCGCTCTCCGCCCGCTCACGCGCTATCAACTGGTCACCGACCTCGGCATCGCCGTCGTCTTCTTCCTGGTGGCCATCGCCGTCGAGCTCGTCGCGAGCGCCACCCCCATCGACAACGTCGTCGCGTTTCTCGTCGCGATCTCCTTCGCGGGCGCCGTCGCGCTCCGACGGCTCCAACCGGCCCTCGCCCTGACGGCCGCCTGGGTGGCCGCTCTCGTGCAGATGGCCTCCGGCCGGCAGCCCTCGCCGTCCGACCTCGCGATCTTCGCCGTGCTCTACACCACCGCGGCGTACGGCTCCCGACGCGTGTTCTGGTTCGGCTTCGTCTCGGCGATCGTGGGAGCGGCGCTGGTGCCGACCTACCTGGTGGGTCGCGGTTTGCAGGCTCCGCCGAACGGCAACGAGTGGTTCGCCGTGATCGCGCTGTTCCTCGCGGCGGGGTTCGCCCTCATGCTCGCGTGGGTGTGCGGCGCCCTCGTGCGCACGGCGATGCGGGCGGCCGCGAACAGTCGGGCTCAACGCGTCGCCGAGGCCGAGACCATCGCCGAACAGGAGCGCGTGCGCATCGCGCGTGACATGCACGACGTCGTGGCCCACTCGCTGGCGGTCGTCATCGCCCAAGCCGACGGGGCGCGGTACGCCGCGGCATCCGATCCCCAGGCCACCTCCGAGGCGCTCACGACGATCTCGGCGACCGCACGCGCGGCGCTCGCCGACGTGCGGCTGCTGCTCACGCAGTTGCGCCACTCGCAGGCCGAGGGACCGCAGCCCACGCTCGCCGACCTCGACGCCCTGTTCCACCGGATGCGGGCGGCAGGGGTCGCGCTCGAGGTCGAGGTCGATCCCCTGCCTCCCGGCGAACCCCCCGCGGCCATCCAGCTCGCGGTGTACCGCATCATGCAGGAGGCGCTGACGAACGCTCTGCGCCACGGCGTCGATCCGCGCGTGCGCGTGCACCTGGGGTGGTGGCCCGACCGCGTCGTGGTCTCGGTGCGAAACGCCCGGGCCACGGCATCCCCTCCCGTCCTGCCGTCGCCGGCGTCCGGCGGACACGGACTCATCGGCATGCGCGAGCGCGCTCAGCTCGTCGGCGGGCACCTCACCGCGGGTCCGGAGTACGGTGAGTTCGTCGTCCGCGCGACCCTTCCGATCGGCGCGCCGCTGGACGCCCGCACGGTGCACCGTCCCGACCCGCGAGAGGAGCCGTCGTCATGACCGCCCCCGTCCGCATCGTCCTCGTCGACGATCAGGCCCTGTTCCGCGCCGGCATCCGGATGGTGATCGACTCCCAGTCCGACCTCGAGGTCGTGGGGGAGGCCTCGGACGGACGCGAGGGCGTCGAGGTCGTGCGCGCGACGCGGCCCGACCTGGTGCTCATGGACGTGCGCATGCCCGTCATGGACGGCCTCGCGGCCACCGCCGAGATCCTGCGCGAGCCCGACGCTCCGCGCGTGGTGGTGCTCACGACCTTCGACCTCGACGAGGCCGCGGCCCGAGCGATCCAGGGTGGGGCGAGCGGGTTCCTCCTCAAGGACTCCGAGCCCGAGTTCCTCCTCTCGGCCGTGCGGACGGTCCACGCCGGGTCGGCGGTCATCGCCGCCGAGGCCACGCGGGAGCTCTTCGCCCACATCGCCGACGGCGGGGCGGGGGAGCCGGTGCCGGCTGCCTACGGTTCCCTCACCGACCGCGAGCGCGAGATCTTCGCCCTGGCTGCGGCGGGACTCAGCAACGCCGAGATCGCCGAGCGCGAGTTCCTCTCCGAGGCGACGGTCAAGACGCACATCAGCCGCATCCTCACCAAGCTCGCGCTGCGCGATCGCGTGCAACTGGTCGTCTTCGCCTACCGGCACGGTCTCGTCTGAGGGTCAGCGCCCGCGCCCGCCCGTCAGCTGGCGTCGTCCTCGGGGTCGTGCGCCCAGGTCGGGGCGAGCGCCTTGATGCGCGCCGCACGCCACTGCCACGTCGCCCACAGGGCGGGCCAGAGCGCCGGGGCCGCGGCTCCGCCGATCGTGAGACGCTCGCGCCACAGCGTGCGTCCGGGCTCGCCCGGGGCCTCCGACACCGCCATCTGGTGGTCCCAGACGTCGAGGACCGAGAGCGGTCCGGTCAGCGGCACGCCCCAGTCCCGGAACACGCGTACGCGGCCGTGGTCGTCGGTGGTCTCGCGGTCGGCGACCGAGATCAACTGGCGCCCGACCGGCAGCAGCCCCGCGACGCTCATCTGCACCGGAACGTCGTCGCCCGATTCGAACGAGGTCGGCATCTCGCCGAGCCCCTCGACGTCGAGCAGGGGGCCGTACAGCTCCGCCACGGCCCGCGGGGAGTGCAGGGCACGCCAGGCGGCGTCCGGATCGCAGTCGACGACGAACTTCAGCAGAATGCGCATGCGTCGATCGTGCCCGACCCCGGCGATCGGCGGGCACGGCTTGACGCGGGGTGTCGGTGCCGGGCGATTTACGATCGAGGGATGCCATCCGCTCCCGCCCTCGCCCAGTCCGACTACCAGGTGCGTCTGGACTGGGGCCTGTCGGGGCTGCAGCGCGTGGCCCCGGCCCACGTCGTGATCGTCGTGCAGACGCTGGGTCTGTCGATGCGCGCGATCGACGCCGCCGAACACGGCGGGACGCTTCCCCTGCCCGGCGACCCGGCCGAGGAGCTCGTCCTCGCCGCCGCGCGCGCGGGCGCCCACGTCGTCCTCGGCGGCGTGCGCAATGCCGCCGCGGTCGCCGCGCACGTGCTCGAGGTGCAGCGGGCCCGCGGGGAGCGCACCAGCATCTCCGTCATCGCCGCGGGACACACCGACGTACACGGCCTCCGCTTCGCGGTCGACGATCTCCTGGGCGCGGGCGCCGTCGTCGCCGCTCTCGGCGACCTGGGGATCGATCACGCCTCTCCCGACGCCGCCGTGGCGGGCGAGGGCTTCCGAGCCCTGGGCGGGGCGGTGCGACACCTCCTCACGGCCAGCGGAACGGGCCGCGAGCTCGCCGCCGACGGGGCGCGCGAGGCGGTGCTCGCCGCGGCCGCGCGCGATGCGGCATCCGTCGTCCCGATCGTCCGGGACGGGGCGATCGTCGCGGCCTGAGCGCCTGAGCTGGGCGGTGCGCCCGAACGGGCGACGCGCTCGAACGGGCGACGCGCCCGAACGGGGAGGTACACACGAACGGGGAGGTGCACCCGAACGGGGTGATGCGCCCGGACAGGGCGACGCGCCCGAACGGGGCGATGCGCCCGAACGGGGCGGTGCACGCGGGCCGACCCCAGACCTCGACTACCGGGGGGTCGACGCCGCGAGGCGCGTGGCGCGGCTGATGTCGCGATGCACCCACGACAGGGCGAAGCGCGGGTCGAACGTCGGCGCGCACTTCGCGCACGAGGTCGGCCGCGTCGCGCGGCGGTGCCGGTAGGCGACGTGGCCCGCGGGGCAGGTTCCCACCCACGGGGCGAGTTCGGTGGCGGTCTCGCCGGCGTGGGTCGTGCCGCCGACGTACCCGAGCTCGCGCGCCGTGCGCTTCCACGCCGGCCCGTGCCCGGCGGCGGCCCCCGCGACGGCGTGGGCGACCTCGTGCAGCAGCGTCTGGTGGTTGGTGTCGTCGTCGTAGCGCGCTGACAGGTAGCGCGAGACGCTGATGCGCCTGCGGCCGTAGTCGCACAGGCCCGCGCGTCGCTTGGCGTTGTCGAAGGCGAACGTCCACGATTCGTCGAGGTGAAGGGCGATCAACGCCTCGGCCCAGATGCGGACGCGCTGCAGGTCGGACATGAGCGGAAGCCTAGAACGGACCTACGACACTCAGCTCGCGACGACCTCGCGCGTGCGCCGACGCTCGGCGGCGTCGATCGCCAGCAGGGTCGACTCGAGCTGCGCGTCGGTGGCGCCGGCGTTCTGGCGCAGGAACAACGCCTGCTTGAAGTCGCGGCGGGCGGCGTCGTAGTCGCCCTCGTCGTAGTGCACCTTGCCGCGGTGCTGCAGCGCGAAGGCGGCGATGCTCGCCCAGCCCTGGCCCTCGGCCTCTTCGGCGCACATGGTGAGCTCCTGCTCGGCGGCGGCGTAGGCCCCGCGGCACTGCATGATCGTGGCGTGCAGGATGCGCGCGCGCAGCAGGTCGCGCCGGGTGCCGGCCATGCGGGCCACGCGCACCGACTGCTCCGAGATGGCGAGGGCCTCGTCGAAGCGGTCGAGGACCTTCAGCAACCACACCCGCTCGAGCAGGGCGTGCAGGCTGCGCTGGGAGCCGATCTCCTCGAGCCGCTCCGCGCACTCGCGGGAGTCGGTGACCTCGCGCAAGGTGTCGGGGTCGTACCCGTGGATGTAGCTCACCATCGCTCCTCTCGTCCGGCAGGACTTCCAGTGTGCGCCGAGCGGGCGGTCAGCGCCGCAGCGCCACGCGGTCGGCGGGCGAAGACGCCGGGATCATCTCTCGAAGAGGGATGCCGAGGGCTTGGGCGACGCGGTCGCATCGGCGTCGGTGGCCGCCCGCGAGCCGCGCATGAACTCCTCGATCTCGGCGCCCTGCGCCACCTTCGCCGGGTGGGGTCCGGCCGCCATCAGCCGCGGGAGCCACTCGACCGGGAGCGGGGCGGCGGAGGCGGCCACGACGAGGTTGCCGAAGCGGCGTCCCTTCAGCACCTGCACCTCGGCGAGGACGATGACCTCGGGCAGCACCTCGCGGATCGTGGCGACCTGGCGGCGGGCGAAGGCGAGCCCCGGCCCGTCGGAGACGTTGACCAGGAGCACGCCCTCGGGAGCGAGCAGCGCCGCCGCCTCGCGGTAGAACTCCACGGTCGTGAGGTGCGCGGGAGTCTGAGCGCCGGAGTAGACGTCGCTCACGAGCAGGTCGACGGCGCCGGTGAGCCCCGCGGGCAGCTTCGACAGGCCCGCCCGGGCGTCGCCGATGCGCACGCGCACCGAAGCGCCGCGCGGCAGGGGGAGGTTCTCGCGCACGAGGTCCCACAGCGCCGGTTCGAGCTCGATGACCTGCTGACGCGAGCCGGGCCGGGTCGCCTCGACGTAGCGCGGCAGCGTGAGGGCGCCCGCGCCGAGGTGGACCGCTGTGAGGGGCTGTCCCGGCATCCGGAGTCGATCGATCACGGCGCCCATACGCGCCACGTACTCGAAGTGCAGGTGCGTGGGGTCGTCGAGGTCGACGTGCGACTGCGGCGTACCGTCGACCACGAGCTCCCAACCCGAGACGAAGCCCGAGGGCGAGACGCGCGCGAGGGAGCCGTCCGACAACCGCGCGGTGGGGGCGTCGTCGGGTTCGATGCGCATGCGGGCCATATCCCCACGCTAGGCCCTCCGCGCGGCGGTACCGTGGCCGCATGCGGGTGGATCTCAACGCCGACCTGGGCGAGACCGTCGACGGGGTGCCGACGGCCGACGACGACGCCCTGTTCGCGGTGATCTCCAGCGCCAACATCGCCTGTGGCGGGCATGCGGGGGATGCCGCTTCGATGCGCGCGTCGGTCGAGACAGCGGCGCGCCACGGGGTCGCCGTCGGCGCCCACCCCTCGTACGACGACCGCGCGAACTTCGGTCGCGTCGCCCGTTCGCCCGAGCCCGCGGAGCTGAATGCGAGCGTGACCGCTCAGCTGTCTGCCCTCGTCGCGGCCGGAGCCGACCTGCGCTACGTCAAGCCGCACGGCGCGCTGTACCACGCGGTCACCGCCGATCCCCGGCAGGCCGAGGCGGTCGCGGCGGCGGTGGCGGACCACTCCGCACGGCTCGGACGCGCCCTGCCGGTGCTCGGCCTCGCCGGCGCGATCGCCGAGGCCGCGGCATCCGCCGGTCTTCCGTTCGTGCACGAGGCCTTCCTCGACCGCGGGTACACCGCGCGGGGAGGCCTCGTCCCGCGCGGAGCGCCGGGTGATCTGATCCACGACCCCGAGCTCGTCGCCGCCCGTGCGCTCCGCCTGGTGCGGGAGGGCGAGGTCGACACGGTCGAGGGCACGCGCGTCGCCGTCGAGGCCGCCTCGCTGTGCCTGCACGGGGACACCCCCGCCGCCGTCGCGATGGCGCGGGCCGTGCGAGCGGCCCTGGACCACGCGGGCGTCGAGGTGCGCGCTCCGTGGTGACGCTGCGGACGATGGGCGACACGGCCCTGCTGGCCGAGGTCGCCGACCTCGCCGCGGCCGTGCGCGTGCACGCCGCACTCGCCGCGGATCCGCCCGACGGCGTCGACGACCTCGTCCCCGCCGCGCGCACCGTGCTGGTCGCCTTCGATCCGCAGCGCACCTCGGCCGCGGCGGTCGCCGCGTGGGTCCGGACGACCGCCATCAGAGACTCGGATGCCGCCGCCCCCGGCCCCCTCGTCGAGATCGCGACGCGCTACCATGGCGCCGACCTCGACGACACGGCCCAGCTGCTCGGCATCCCCGTCGACGAGCTCGTCTCCCGCCACCGCGCCGCGGAGTGGACGGTGGCCTTCACCGGGTTCGCGCCGGGCTTCGCCTACCTCGTGAGCGCGGACTGGCCGTTCGACGTCCCTCGACTCGACCGCCCCCGTCTACGCGTGCCCGCCGGATCCGTGGGTCTCGCGGGGGCCTTCAGCGGCGCCTATCCCCGCGACACCCCGGGCGGCTGGCGGCTGATCGGGTCGACGGACGCGGCCCTGTTCGACCCCCAGGCCGCCGACCCCGTGCTGCTGCCGCCCCGCACCCGCGTGCGTTTCGTGCCGCTTCGCGACCGCGTGCGCGGCGCCGGGCGGCAGGGGCCTCATGAGTCGACTCGGACGATCGGGCGAGCGGATGCCACGACACCGCCGCCCCGTTCCGGTTCCTCGCCCCGTGTCCTCCCTCCCGTCGGGGAGTCGCGCCCCGCTCTGCGCATCGTCGCCCCGGGACCCCTCGTCACGGTGCAGGACCTCGGTCGATCCGGTCGGGCGGCGCTGGGGGTGGCGCGTTCGGGTGCACTGGATCGCGGTGCCCTGCGCATCGCGAATCGTCTCGTCGGAAACGACGAGTCGGCGGCGGCCCTCGAGATCACGCTCGGGGCGTTCTCGGCGCGGGCCGAAGACGACTGCTGGATCGCCGTGACCGGTGCCCTGGCCGAGGTGCGCGTCGACGGGCGCGGCGTCTCGGCCTACGCGCCGGTGCGGCTCACGAAGGGGGCGGAGCTGACGATCGACCCCGCCCGCGCGGGCCTGCGGCTGATCCTCGCCGTTCGCGGGGGAGTGGCCGCCGAGCCCGCGCTCGGCTCGCGCTCCACCGACGTGCTCGCCGGGCTGGGTCCTGCGCCCCTGCGCGCGGGCGAGCTCGTGCACGCGGGAGCGGCGACCGGTGTCGTGCCCGTGGTGGACGGGTTCCCGTGGTCGATCCCCCCGGTCGTGCTCGAGGTGGGGCTGCGGCCCGGACCGCGGGCGGACTGGTTCGCCCCCGCCGCCGTCGATGCTTTGATCGATGCGACCTGGACCGTGACGACCGACATCGACCGCGTCGGCATCCGACTCGACGGCCCGGTCCTCGAGCGCACGCGCCCTGACGAGCTCCCCAGCGAAGGCATGCGCCCGGGCGCCCTCCAGGTCCCTCCGCACGGGCGCCCGGTGATCCTGCTCGCCGACGGTCCGGTGACCGGGGGATACCCCGTGATCGGGGTGATCCCGGATGCCGTCCTCGACGCGCTCGCGCAGGTGCGGCCGGGTGATCGGGTGCGATTTCGCCGGGTGTGAACGGGGCGGCGCCCGGAATTCTGGACGGGCGCACGCGGTTATACCGCAGGTCCGAGAACGCGTCAAGAATTGGACTGGACACGGCGAGTCCTCCCGCGTATGCTTGGACTTTGCGCTCCTCGATTCCCCCTGCCCTCATATGGTGGTCGGCTGAGCCTGCCCGTCCCCGCTTCATCGCGGTGTGCGGCGAGCAGGTTTTCGGGGCAGGAACGCACTCCACCTGACGACAAGGAATCACGAGCCCCTCGCCCGGGCTTCTGGAGGTTATTCCCTTGGCTGCTGCGAGCAACGCATCCACCACCACCACCCCGAAGAGCGGACGCGGCGCATCTCGCCTCTCGTTCGCGAAGATCTCCGACAAGCTGACCGTTCCCGATCTGCTCGCGCTGCAGACCGAGTCGTTCGACTGGCTCGTCGGTAACGACGCATGGAAGGCGCGCGTCGCCGAGGCTCAGGCCGCCGGTCGCACCGACGTCCCCGAGATCAGCGGACTCGAGGAGATCTTCGAGGAGATCTCCCCCATCGAGGACCTGAGCGAGACCATGCAGCTCTCGTTCACGAACCCCTACCTCGAGCCCGAGAAGTACTCGATCGAAGAGTGCAAGGAGCGCGGCAAGACCTACGCCGCCCCGCTGTACGTCGAGGCCGAGTTCATGAACCACCAGACCGGTGAGATCAAGACCCAGACGGTCTTCATGGGCGACTTCCCGCTCCAGACCAACAAGGGCACGTTCATCATCAACGGCACCGAGCGCGTCGTCGTGTCGCAGCTCGTGCGTTCGCCCGGTGTCTACTTCGACAAGACGCCCGACAAGACCTCCGACAAGGACATCGTGTCGGCGCGCGTCATCCCCTCGCGCGGTGCCTGGCTCGAGTTCGAGATCGACAAGCGCGACCAGGTCGGCGTGCGCATCGACCGCAAGCGCAAGCAGTCGGTCACCGTCTTCCTCAAGGCCCTCGGCCTGACCAGCGAAGACATCCTCGCCGAGTTCTCCGGCTTCGACTCCATCGAAGAGACTCTGTCCAAGGACACGATCCTCACGAAGGAAGACGCCCTCCGCGACATCTACCGCAAGCTCCGTCCGGGCGAGCAGGTCGCCGCCGAGGCCGCGCGCGCGCTGCTCGACAACTTCTACTTCAACGCCAAGCGCTACGACCTGGCCAAGGTGGGGCGCTACAAGATCAACCAGAAGCTCGGTCTCGACAAGCCGCTGAGCGACTCGGTCCTGACCGTCGACGACATCGTCGCCACGATCAAGTACCTCGTGCGCCTGCACCGTGGAGACACCACGTTCGACGGTGTGCGCGGTGGCCAGGCCGCCGAGATCCGTCTCGACACCGACGACATCGACAACTTCGGCAACCGTCGTATCCGCGCCGTCGGCGAGCTCATCCAGAACCAGGTCCGCACCGGTCTGTCGCGCATGGAGCGCGTCGTCCGCGAGCGCATGACCACGCAGGACATCGAGGCGATCACGCCGCAGACCCTGATCAACGTGCGCCCCGTCGTTGCCGCGATCAAGGAGTTCTTCGGAACCTCGCAGCTGTCGCAGTTCATGGACCAGAACAACCCGCTCGCGGGTCTGACCCACAAGCGCCGCCTGTCGGCCCTGGGCCCCGGCGGTCTCTCGCGTGAGCGCGCCGGCGTCGAGGTCCGTGACGTCCACCCCTCGCACTACGGCCGCATGTGCCCCATCGAGACCCCTGAAGGCCCGAACATCGGTCTGATCGGCTCGCTGGCCTCGTTCGCCCGCATCAACGCCTTCGGTTTCATCGAGACCCCGTACCGTCGCGTCGTCGACGGCCGGGTGACCGACCAGATCGACTACCTCACCGCCAGCGAAGAGAGCGACCACATCGTCGCTCAGGCCGGTGTGGCGCTGCAGGCCGACGGCCACTTCGTCGAGGACCGCATCCTGGCTCGCCGCGGTCAGGGTGGCGAGGTCGACCTGTTCCCCGTCGACGAGATCGGCTACATGGACGTCTCGCCGCGCCAGATGGTGTCGGTGGCGACCTCGCTCATCCCGTTCCTCGAGCACGACGACGCCAACCGCGCCCTCATGGGTGCGAACATGCAGCGTCAGGCCGTGCCGCTCGTGCGCAGCGAGTCGCCCGTCGTCGGTACCGGTATGGAGGGCTTCGCGGCCATCGACGCCGGTGACGTCGTGACCGCCGAGAAGTCCGGTGTCGTCCTGGAGGTCTCGGCCGACGTCGTGACGATCCAGCTCGACGAGGGCGGCACGCAGGACTACTTCCTGCGCAAGTTCGACCGCTCGAACCAGGGCACCTCGTACAACCAGCGCGTGGTCGTCTCGGCCGGTGAGCGCATCGAGGCCGGCGAGGTCATCGCCGACGGTCCCGCGACCGAGAACGGCGAGCTCGCCCTCGGCAAGAACCTCCTCGTGGCGTTCATGACCTGGGAAGGCCACAACTTCGAGGACGCGATCATCCTCAGCCAGGACCTCGTGAAGGACGACACGCTGTCGTCGATCCACATCGAGGAGTACGAGGTCGACGCGCGCGACACCAAGCTCGGCAAGGAGGAGATCACCCGTGACCTCCCCAACGTCAGCCCCGACCTACTGAAGGACCTCGACGACCGCGGCATCATCCGCATCGGCGCCGAGGTGCGTCCCGGCGACATCCTCGTCGGCAAGGTCACGCCCAAGGGCGAGACCGAGCTCTCTGCCGAGGAGCGCCTGCTCCGCGCGATCTTCAACGAGAAGAGCCGCGAAGTCCGTGACACCTCGCTGAAGGTGCCCCACGGCGAGCAGGGCACGATCATCGCCGTCAAGGAGTTCAACGCCGAAGACGGTGACGACGAGCTCGGCTCGGGCGTCAACCGCCGCGTCGTGGTCTACATCGCCCAGAAGCGCAAGATCACCGAGGGCGACAAGCTCGCCGGCCGCCACGGCAACAAGGGTGTCATCGCCAAGATCCTCCCGATCGAGGACATGCCCTTCCTGCCCGACGGCACGCCGGTCGACATCATCCTCAACCCGCTCGGCATCCCCGGTCGAATGAACTTCGGTCAGGTCCTGGAGCTCCACCTCGGCTGGATCGCCCAGCAGGGCTGGAAGGTCGAGGGCACCCCGGAGTGGGCCGCGCAGCTGCCCGAGTCGGCTCGCGAGGCCGCCCCCGGCACGAAGGTCGCCACCCCGGTGTTCGACGGTGCCTTCGAGGCGGAGATCGCGGGTCTGCTCGACTCGACGATCCCCAACCGCGACGGCGACCGCATGGTCGACTCCTCGGGCAAGACGCAGCTCTTCGACGGTCGCTCCGGCGAGCCGTTCCCGGCGCCCATCTCGGTCGGCTACATGTACATCCTGAAGCTGCACCACCTCGTCGACGACAAGATCCACGCGCGTTCGACGGGCCCGTACTCGATGATCACCCAGCAGCCGCTCGGTGGTAAGGCGCAGTTCGGTGGTCAGCGCTTCGGTGAGATGGAAGTGTGGGCGCTCGAGGCCTACGGTGCCGCGTACGCGCTGCAGGAGCTCCTCACGATCAAGTCCGACGACATCCTCGGCCGCGTCAAGGTGTACGAGGCCATCGTCAAGGGCGAGAACATCCAGGAGCCCGGCATTCCCGAGTCCTTCAAGGTGCTCATGAAGGAGATGCAGTCGCTCTGCCTGAACGTCGAGGTCCTCTCGGCCGACGGCACCGCGGTGAACCTGCGCGACACGGATGACGACGCCTTCCGCGCCGCGGAAGAGCTCGGCATCAACATCTCCAGCCGCTTCGAGTCCTCGTCGATCGACGAGATCTGAGCTTCCAGCTCAGCGACCCAGCTCAGATTTCAGAGAATTCCGACACAGGAGAACCAGTGCTCGAATCAACCACTTTCGATCAGATCCGTATCGGTCTGGCCACCGCCGACGACATCCGTCGTTGGTCCTTCGGTGAGGTCAAGAAGCCCGAGACGATCAACTACCGCACGCTGAAGCCCGAGAAGGACGGCCTCTTCGGCGAGCAGATCTTCGGGCCCTCCCGCGACTGGGAGTGCGCCTGCGGAAAGTACAAGCGCGTCCGCTTCAAGGGCATCGTCTGCGAGCGCTGCGGCGTCGAGGTCACCAAGAGCTCGGTCCGTCGCGAGCGCATGGGCCACATCGAGCTCGCCGCGCCCGTCACCCACATCTGGTACTTCAAGGGCGTGCCCTCGCGCCTGGGCTACCTGCTCGACATGGCGCCGAAGGACCTCGAGAAGGTCATCTACTTCGCCGCCTACATGGTCATCTCGGTCGACGAGGATGCTCGTCACCGCGACCTGGCCACGCAGGAGAACAACATCCGTCTCGAGCTGAAGACGCTCGGCGACCGCCGCGATGCCCGCATCGCCGCTCGCCTCGCCAAGCTCGAGGAGGAGCTCGCCGCCCTCGAGGCGGAGGGCGCCAAGGCCGACCAGAAGAAGAAGGTCAAGGACGCCGCCGAGAAGGAGATGACCTCGGCGCGCAAGAACGCCGACGAGCAGATCGCGAAGCTCGAGCGCGTGTGGGAGGACTTCCGCACGCTCGAGGTCGGTGCCCTCAAGCCCGAGGACGACGTGTTCCACGAGCTCCAGGACCGCTTCGGTCAGTACTTCGAGGCCCACATGGGCGCCGAGTCGATCAAGCGTCGCCTCGAGGCCTTCGACCTGCAGGCCGAGGCCGACAGCCTCCACCTGCAGATCTCCGAGGGCAAGGGCCAGCGCAAGATCCGCGCGATCAAGCGCCTCAAGGTCGTCAACTCGTTCCTGCAGACGGGCATGACCCCCGCCTCGATGGTGCTCGACGTTGTCCCGGTGATCCCGCCGGAGCTTCGTCCGATGGTCCAGCTCGACGGTGGCCGCTTCGCGACCTCCGACCTGAACGACCTCTACCGTCGAGTGATCAACCGCAACAACCGCCTCCGTCGCCTGATCGACCTCGGTGCCCCCGAGATCATCGTCAACAACGAGAAGCGCATGCTGCAGGAGGCCGTCGACGCGCTGTTCGACAACGGCCGCCGTGGTCGCCCCGTCACCGGCACCGGCAACCGCGCCCTGAAGTCCCTGAGCGACATGCTCAAGGGAAAGCAGGGTCGTTTCCGCCAGAACCTGCTCGGAAAGCGCGTGGACTACTCTGGCCGTTCCGTCATCATCGTCGGACCCCAGCTCAAGCTCCACCAGTGCGGTCTGCCCAAGCAGATGGCTCTCGAGCTGTTCAAGCCGTTCGTGATCAAGCGCCTGATCGACCTCGGTCACTCGCAGAACATCAAGGCCGCCAAGCGCGCCGTCGAGCGCTACCGTCCCGAGGTGTGGGACGTGCTCGAGGAGATCATCCGCGAGCGTCCCGTGCTGCTGAACCGTGCACCCACCCTGCACCGTCTCGGCATCCAGGCGTTCGAGCCCCAGCTCGTCGAGGGCAAGGCCATCCAGCTGCACCCGCTCGTGTGCGCGGCGTTCAACGCCGACTTCGACGGTGACCAGATGGCTGTCCACCTGCCCCTGTCGGTCGAGGCCCAGGCCGAGGCTCGCGTGCTCATGCTCGCCTCGAACAACATCCTCAAGCCGTCGGACGGCCGCCCGGTCACCCTGCCCTCGCAGGACATGATCATCGGTCTGCACCACCTCACCACCCTCAAGGAGGGTGCCGTGGGCGAGGGCCGTGCGTTCGGTTCCGTGGGCGAGGCGATCCTGGCCAAGGACGAGGGGACCCTCGACCTGCAGGCCAAGGCGCGCATCCGCATCCCCGGCCTGACGTTCCTCGAGGGCCAGGCTCCCGAGGGCTACGACGTGCACGGTCTCGTCGACGCCTCGCTGGGTCAGGCGATCTTCAACGACACCCTCCCCAAGGGCTACCCGTTCGTCCGCGAGCAGGCGGACAAGGGCAAGCTGTCGCAGATCGTCAACAAGCTGGCCGAGGAGTATCCCAAGGTCGAGGTCGCAGCGTCGCTCGACCGGATCAAGGACGCCGGTTTCTACTGGGCCACCCGTTCGGGTGTCACGGTGGCGCTGAGCGACATCCTCACCCCGCCGAACAAGGCGGAGATCGTCGCGGGCTACGAGAAGCAGGCCGCGAAGGTCCAGGGCCAGTACGAGAAGGGTCTCACCACCGACGCCGAGCGTCGCCAGGAGCTCATCAAGATCTGGACCGAGGCCACCGACGAGGTCCAGAAGGCGATGCGGGACAACTTCCCCGCCGACAACACCATCAACCGCATGGTCTCGTCGGGCGCCCGTGGTAACTGGCTGCAGATCCGCAACATCGCGGGTATGCGAGGCCTGGTGAACAACCCCAAGGGTGAGATCATCCCGCGTCCGATCATCTCCTCGTACCGCGAGGGTCTGTCGGTCGCCGAGTACTTCATCGCGACGCACGGTGCCCGTAAGGGTCTGGCCGACACGGCCCTCCGTACGGCCGACTCGGGGTACCTGACCCGTCGTCTCGTCGACGTCTCGCAGGATGTCATCATCCGCGAGGAGGACTGCGGCACGTCGAAGGGCCTCGAGCTCCCGATCGCCGCGGCCGACTCGACCGGTGCGCTGGTCAAGGACGCCAACGTCGAGAACTCGGTGTTCGCTCGTACGCTCGCCACGGCGGTCGTCGACGCGCAGGGCACCGTGCTGGCCGAGGCCGGCGACGACGTGGGCGACGTGCTCATCGACAAGCTGGTCGCCGGTGGCGTCGAGACGATCAAGGTCCGTTCGGTCCTGACGTGCGACTCGGCCGTCGGTGTCTGCGCCAAGTGCTACGGCCGTTCGCTGGCCACCGGCAAGATCGTCGACATCGGCGAGGCCGTCGGTATCATCGCGGCCCAGTCGATCGGTGAGCCCGGTACCCAGCTGACGATGCGTACCTTCCACACCGGTGGTTCGGCGTCGGCGGACGACATCACGCAGGGTCTTCCCCGCGTGCAGGAGCTGTTCGAGGCCCGCACCCCCAAGGGTGCGTCGCCGATCGCCGAGGCCGACGGCCGCATCACGATCGACGAGACCGACAAGGCCAAGAAGGTCATCCTGACGCCCGACAACGGCGACGAGCCGGTCGTCTACCCCGTCCTGAAGCGCGCGACGCTCCTGGTCGAGGACGGACAGCACGTCTCGGTCGGCGAGCCCCTCCAGGTCGGAACGCTCGACCCCAAGGAGGTCATGCGCGTGCAGGGTGCCCGCGAGGTGCAGAAGTACCTCGTCAACGGCGTCCAGGGCGTGTACCGCTCGCAGGGTGTGCCGATCCACGACAAGCACATCGAGGTCATCGTCCGACAGATGCTCCGGAAGGTGACCGTCGTCGACCACGGCGACACCGACCTGCTGCCGGGTGAGCTGGTGGACTTCAAGCGCTACCAGACCATCAACCGCGAGGCCGTCGGCGAGGGCAAGCGTCCCGCGTCCGGTCGTCCCGAGCTGATGGGTATCACGAAGGCGTCGCTCGCGACGGAGTCGTGGCTGTCGGCCGCGTCGTTCCAGGAGACCACCCGCGTCCTGACGCAGGCGGCCATGGAGGGCAAGAGCGACCCGCTCGTCGGCCTCAAGGAGAACGTCATCATCGGAAAGCTCATCCCCGCCGGAACCGGACTTGCGAAGTACCGCAACGTCACTGTCGAGGCGACGGAAGAGGCCAAGAGCGAGCGGTACCCCAACCGCATCTTCGCCTCGGACGGCGCGTACAGCGACGCCGACCTGAGCTACGTCGACTTCGACAGCTTCTCGACGGACGACTTCACCCCCGGCACGTACAACTGATCGAACGACGGATGCCACGCCCCGGCGCGGCATCCTGATCCCCGAAGGCCCCCGGCTCGCGCCGGGGGCCTTCGTCGTGCCCGCGGCGTGTCGGGTGCCGGGGGATCCGCCCGGGTGCGCCTACCGTTGTCGTGGAGGTTCGCATGGCCCGTATCGGGGGACGCAGCTTGTGGCTGGCTTGGCCGGCGGGGCTGCTCTGCGCCGCCGCGGTCGTGACACTGGGGGTGCTCGCCACCCCGGGGGTGCCCTTGGCGATCGGCTTCGCGGGCGACACGCTGCGAGCCGCCACCGGCCGGCATGCCGACACCCCGACGGTCGCCCCCGCGCCGGCCTCGGACTGCCGCCACCTGTACTCGCAACCGCTGTGGTCGTCGCTGGTCTGGTCACCCAAAGCGTTGCTCTCGCAGCGGCACACCGCCCCGGCCTCGACGCCCGAGGCCGTCGCGGCGGCCGCGCCCACGGTCGTGATCACGTGCCACTGGCGCGGGGAGGCGGGCCGCGCGATCGAGACGACCGTGTCGACAGTCACCCCCGAGGGCGCTTCCGCCGCCGTCGCCACTCTCACCGGCCAGGGCTTCTCGTGCTCCGTCGCCATAGACACCACGCATTGCGAACGCACCGTCGGCGACGTCTCGGAGATCCACGACCTTCGCGGAGACCGCTGGGTGTCGTCCACGCTCACGGACTGGATGCCCGACGGTTACGCCGCCATCGTGGCATCCCACGCCTTTTCGGGCGAGTGACGCGACCGGGTCCCGGCGCGGGGCCCCGTGGGATCGGCGCCGACCCGGTCGGCCGCTCGCCGGCCGAACGTCGAAGAAGGCGCCCCGCGGTCCTACGAGCTGTCAGCCGCCGAACACCGAGGAGATGATGCTCGCCGTGTACCCGGTGGGCGCGAGATTCGAGTACTGCGTGTCGATCAGGACGCCGTCGCGCCAGTACAACGTGCGCCCGTCGTTGACGGGGTAGGTGGGGTTGATCCAGGTCTTCTCGCACCGCGTGCCGGAGTCGGGGGTGTAGCAGCTGAAGCCCTGCGTATCGACGAGGTCGTTGAGCATGTCGAGGGCGGGCCCGCGATCCTCGCGCGAGATGCGGGTGACCAGACCGGTCGTATCGGCCCCGGGGTCGCGCCAGATGCAGGTCAGCGAGCCGTCCGACTGCACGCCCGATGCCCCGAGCGAGGGGTCATTCAGCGGGGTGTTGCCGAGCTGCGCCAGCACGTCGGCGGACAGCATGGCGCGGCAATCCGCGGGGATGCGGACGGCGGGGGCGGTCTGAGTGATCGTCGGGATCGGCGTCGGGCTCTCCGAGACCACGGTCACGGACGGGGCGGGAGCCGCTTCTTCGGCCGCGGGCGCGCAGGCGCTCAGGGCGAGGAGGGCGGCGCCGGCGAGGGCCGCCGCGACGGCCGGACGAAGCAGACGACGGGACATGGGAACACCCTAAGCCGCACCACCGACACGGTCGAGAAGGATATCCGACGGCACGCCTGCGCGGCGGCGAGCCTCTCGCGGGTTAGCCTGGCGCCGCAAGCACCGCGTGAGGAGACCCCATGAGCGACAACAAGTCGTACGGCGACCCCGTCGCTGAACCGAAGGACACGTACGGCGACCCCGTCGTCGAGCCCCAGGACGAAGCGCAGGATGTCGTCGGCCGAGCCCACGAGGGTCTCGCCGACGCCGAGGCCGCCCGTCGCGACGCTGTCGACCCCGCCGCCGCCGAGGCCGCGTGGCACGAGCGCGAGGCGCACGAGCGTGAGGCTGCCGTCCCGACCACGGCCCGCAGCGAGCACACGGCGCCGGTCGTCCACGACGCGTCCCCCGTCGCGCCCCGCGACTCCTCCGTCGACCTCGACGACGAAGACGCCCGCTGGGCCGCCTACGCCGCCTCTGCCGAGCCCGCGCACGACGAGGTCCGCCGCGACGACGCCCGTTACGACGACGTCCGCCACGACGACGTCCGCTACGACGACACCACCGCCGCCGCGCGTCACGACGACGCGCACACCACCGCCTACCCCGCGGCCGCGGGTGCAGCCGCTGCGGCCGCGACCCCCGTCTCCGATGAGCCGACGCGCGCCGTCGGCGGTCCGCAGCCGATCTTCGTGCAGGCGCCCGAGGCTCCCCGCCCGCGCAACAACCGCGGCGCAGCCGGGGCCATCGGTCTGCTCGCCGCGCTCGCCTTCGCCGTGCTCTACCTCGCGGCCACCCTCGGTCTCGGACTGCTCACGAACGCGATCCAGGTCGCCGATCTCGGTCAGGCGGCCCTGTCTGCCCTCACCACCTGGGGCCTGTGGGTTCCGACGGTGGCGTTCTACCTCGGCTTCTGGTTCCTGGGCGCCCTCATCAACCGGGGCCGGTGGGGCCACTGGGTCGTCTGGGGTCTCGTCGTGGGTGTCGTGGCCTGGGGCGGTCACCTGCTGGGCGCGCTCTTCGCCGCTCCCTTCTGGGAGATCACCCCGCGCGAGTCGGTCGATCTCCTGCAGAACAACGTCCTGGCCCCGCTCGCGATCGTGGCCTTCGTGCTCGGCCGCGAGCTGACCATCTGGTTCGGGTCGTGGGTGTCGGCACGTGGTCGTCGGGTCACCGAGATCAACGCCGAGGCGCAGCGCGAGTACGAGCGCACCCTGGAGGCCGGTCCTCAGCTCTCGCAGCGCTGAGCCGGGAGCAGATGGCCGACGAACAGCGACCGGCGGGGGTATCCCGGCCGGTCGCTGTCGTCTTCGCGGCCGTCGTGTTCGTCGCCCTCTCGATCGCCGGGCTGGGCGTGGCGAGTCTCATCGTCGATGCCGACGTCATCCCTGTCCGCGGCCTCGGCCCCATCCCGGGAGTGATCGGTCAGCTGCTGGCGCTCGGGGCCTTCGCCCTGACGCTGCGGTGGGGCCTGCGTGCGGATCCGCCCGGGTACCTGATCGCCGTGCCGTGCGCGATCGCCGCCTATCTGGGCGAGGTTCTCGGGATCGTGACCGGCGCCCTCGTCAGCGGTGCCGACCCGGCTCGTGGGGTCGCCGCCGCCGGCAGCGTCGCCCTGGGATTCCCGGGCCCCGTCGTCGCTGCGGCCGGACTGATCGCCGGTCTCTTCGGCATCCTGCTCGTGAGATCCCGCTCGAACGGACCGCACTGGCGGTGGGAGGACGACGAAGAGGGTCCTCGAGGTCGTCCGTGACGCGCGGTTCCACCGACATCCGCGTGTTCCCGGGCGTGTCGGGCTAGCGTAGAGGCGTGGAGCGGTCGCTCGAAAGCCAGGTCGGTCAGGCGGTGGACGCCTGGCTGCGTTGGCTGCCCCGGTGGGAGCCCGCCAACCACCGCGGACGGGTCGCCCCCTGTCGTCGGTGCTTCGGCTCACCGGTCCTGTCCGCCGCGGGTCTGGGCTCGGACGTCCCCCACGGGGTGCAGCACGGGCTGTCGACGCGGATGAAGGCCATCGTCGATCACGCGGTCGCCGAGTACACCTCCCGCAACCTGCCGATGCTGCAGGCCGAGCTCGATCAGCAGTCGGAGCGCAATCGTCGACGCTCCTACCGCCCCGCGGAGGGACTCGAACCCGAATTCGACGGGATGCCCTTGGATCCCGACCCCGAACCCGGCGCGCCTTTCCTCTTCACCCTGTCGGGCCTCGCCGCGGAGGAGGACGCGTCGATCCCCGCTCTTCCTCCTCTCTCGGATGCCGCGAAGGCGGCGCTGCGGCAGGAGGTAGGGCTCGCCGACGACTACGCGAACATGATCGGACGCGAGGTGTGCACCGTGCTGTTGCACCACCGTCTGCGGATCCAGGCCGCCGTGGCCGAATTCGTCGAGCCCCAGATCGCCGCGCTCCTCGACGATCTCACCCGGTCGCTGGATGCGCCCTTCGATCCGCGCGACGTGGAGCCGCCGGCATCCTGAAGCTTCGTCCACAGCGCGCGGTGTGTCATCGCGGTTTTGTTAGCATCGACGGGTTGTCCGCTGATCGAGTCGCGGACACGTCGTCCGGGGGAGGGGGCTCGATGCCGCAGCGGCTTCCGTCGTCGCCGCCCATCCTGCCCGGGCTCGCGTACATCCGCCCGCTCGGCTCGGGGGGATTCGCCGACGTCTTCCTCTACGGGCAGGACATGCCCCGACGCGACGTGGCGGTCAAGGTCCTGCCGAGCGATGTGCGCGACACCGAACTGCTGCGGATGTTCAACGCCGAGGCCGACGTGCTCGCGCATCTGTCGGCCCACCCCTCGATCGTCACCGTCTACCAGGCCGGGATCTCGGCCGACGGTCGTCCCTACATCGTGATGGAGTTCTGCCCGGGCTCCCTCGCCCAGCGGTACCGCGTCGAGCGCATCCCCGTCGCCGAGGTCCTCTCGATCGCCGTGCGCATGTCGGGCGCGCTCGAATCGGCGCACCACGCGGGGCTCATCCACCGCGACGTGAAGCCCAGCAACATCCTCGTGACCACCTTCGGGGCCCCCGTGCTCGCCGACTTCGGCATCTCCTCGTCGCTGGTGCGGCAGGGCGCCGACGAGATGCTGGCGATGTCGGTGCCGTGGAGCGCGCCCGAGGTCGTCTCGGAGCAGACCGCCGGCACGGTGTCGAGCGAGGTCTGGAGCCTCGGCGCCACCGTCTACTCCCTGCTCGCCGGCCAGAGCCCTTTCGAGCGACGGGAGAAGGGGCAGAACTCCCGCGAGCAGCTGCGCCGCCGCATCGCCCGAGCCTCGTACACCGCCATCTCCCGCACCGATGTGCCGGCGTCGCTGCAGGCGGTGCTCGCGAGATCGATGGCCCGCAATCCCGCGGAACGTTACGCCAGCGCGCGGGAGTTCGGCGAGGCGATCCAGGCGGTCCAGGTCGAGAGCGGTCTGCCCGCCACGCCCCTCGAGATCCCCGCGGCGGAGTGGGCGCCCGCGGCGCGTGCCGTCGACTTCGCCGACGGTACGGTGCGCGGTCCCGCCCGCTCCCGCATCGAGCGCGAGGGTGCGCGCAAGCTCCGCACGTCCTCCGGCATGGCCGGATACGTCCGCGACGAAGACACCGACATCGCCGCCCCCGCTTCGGCCGGGTCGAAGGTCCTGCCGTGGATCCTCGCCTCGGCCACCCTCGTGACCGCCGGGGCCGTCGCGGTGGCGGCGCTGTTCGCGACGGGGGTGCTCCGGTGAAGCGCGGGACCATCGCGGGGCTGGCGTCGACCCTGGCGGCCGCCGCCCTCGTCGTCACCGCGAGCATCGTATGGCCCGGTCTCGATTCTCAGCAGACGCCCGAGGTCGACACCTCGGTGTGGGCGCTGCAGACCGGCGACGGCCAGCGGTACGCGCGCGTGAACACCACCGTCGGCGAGCTCGACACGGTGCGCACCGCCGGCAATCCGAGCCAGGTGGCGCAGAGCGGCGACGGCGCCTACCTCTTCACCGACAGCTACAGCAAGCTGACCCGCATCGACGAAGCGCAGCCCGTCGACCTGTCCGACGAGCAGCTCGAAGCCTCGCCCGACACTCCGCCCGGGACGACCTCGGTGGCCACGGCCGGCGACTATGCGGTCTACCGCACCGACACGGGCACGCTCTTCGCGAGCCGTCTCAGCCAGGCCGGGCAGCGGCCGAGCGAGCTCGACCCCTTCGGCACCTCTCAAGACGAGAACGCGCCCTCGTACACCGCGGATGCCATCGCGCTCGACGACCGGGGGATGCTCTTCGCCTATTCCTCCGCCGACGGTTCCGTCATCCGGTACGACATCGAGGCCGACGAGCTGCGCGGCCGCGATGCCCTCGACGTGGACGTCGCCACGCCCGTGCTCTCGGCGGCGGGCGACACCTGGGTCCTCGTCGATGCGGACTCCGGGCGCGTGTGGGTTCGCGGGGCGGATGCCCAGGCGATCGAGACCGCCGACCAGCTCGTCGTCTCCGACGCCGACGCCGAGGCCCGCGCGGTCTACGTCGCCGACGACCAATCGCTGTGGAGCATCCCGACCGACGGGTCGGCGCCGCGCCGCGAGGTCGGCGGCGGAGGCAACGTGCTCGGTCAGCCGGCTCGTCCCCTCTCCCACCGGGGCATCGCCTACGCCGCGTGGCTGCTCCCCGGCGACGCACGCGGAACCCTGTGGCGCTCCGACCAGGGCGAGACGAACCTCGACTACGGCGGGGCGAGCCTGCCCGACCAGCGGCGACCGGTCTTCGTCGCCACCGATCACGCCGTGATCCTGAACGAGACGCGCACGGGGTGGGTGTGGACCGTCCCCGACGGCGCGCTCGTCGCGTCGAGCCAGAACTGGTCCCTCGACGACCGCACCGAACAGACGGCGGTGCAGAGCGACGAGAAGCTCAGCGTGGTGCTCGACCCGAAGCCGCCCGTCGCCGAGCCCGACGCGTTCGGGGTCCGGCCGGGCCGGCTCACGACCCTGCCGGTCCTGCTGAACGATCACGACCCCAACGAGGACGTCCTCAGCATCATCGCCGAGAGCGTCACGGGCCTCGATCCGGGTTTCGGCACGCTCACCGTCACGGACTCCGGTCAACGCCTCGCCGTTCGCGTGGCACCCGGGGCGACGGGCAGCGCGACCTTCTCGTACTCGGTCACCGACGGCACGGCGGCCGATGGGCTGAACTCCGCGCCGGCGACGGTGACCCTGACCGTCTCGCCCCCGGAGTCCAACGCGGCGCCCGTCTGGTGCGGCGTCGACAAGTGTCTTCAGCCCTGGCCGACCCCCGAGGTCGCGCGCGGTGGGACCGTCACCGTCCCCGTGCTCCCCGGGTGGGTCGACCCCGACGGCGACCCGCTCCTGCTGCTCTCGGTCGACAACCCCGGTGGGGTGGGAACGGTTGCGGCCACCCCCGGCGGCGACGTGGTCTACCAGCACGCCGACGACGGCTCGGGCGGCGAGCAGAACATCCAGCTCGACGTCACGGTCGCCGACACCGAGGGCGCCGTGACGACGAAGCCGCTCATCATCCGCGTGGCACCCGACCCCACGCTCGCGGTGCAGTCGTTCGCCCGCATCGACACGGTCGGGTCGTCCCTCGCCGTCGACGTGGGCCCGCACGTCACGGGGACCGCCGGCAACATCAGCCTCACCTCGGTCCGCGTCCTCGACGACGCGGCGGCTTCGGCGACGGTCGTCGGAGGCAGCACGACCTTCGACTTCACGGCCAACCAGCCCGGCGTGTACCGCGTCGACTTCACCGTCAACGGGGGCGGTCGCGACGCCACGGGAACGGCGCGCATCACCCTGCTGCCCGCCGACGCCCCGGCGCAACTGGCGACGTCTCCCGTGGTGGCGTTCGTCCGGCCGCAGGAGGACGCGACCCTCGACGTCTTCAGCGCGGTCTCCAACCCGACCGGCCGGGTGCTGCTGCTCAGCGACGTGACCGGTTCGGCCGAAGAGGGCGCGTCGCTCACGGTCGACACCGTGGGGCAGAACGACCTGCGCGTCTCGGGGAGCACCGCGGACGGTTCGGCCGGACCCCTCGGCACCGTCGCCTACACGGTGAGCGACGGCACCGACGACGAGGGCTCGCGCGTGGCCGGAGAGGCGACCGTCTACCTCCTGCCGCCCGCTCCCGAGATCGCGCCGATCGCCGTCGACGACAACGTCACGGTCCGCGTCGGCGCGCAGATCGACATCCCGGTGCTCGACAACGACATCTCGCCCGCGGGCGGTCGTCCCACCCTCGATCCCTCGAGCGTCCAGACGCAACCGGCGAGCGACGCCCTCGCCTTCACCTCGGGGGGCGTCCTGCGCTATCTCGCCCCGACGACGCCCGGCTCGTACGAGGTGACCTATCGCGTCTACACGACGGGTACCCCGGCGCTCTGGGACGAGGCGACCGTCCACATCACGGTCCTGGGCGGTGAGGCGAACCGCGCCCCCCTGCCCGACACGCTCGAGGGGCGCGTCCTGAGCGGCGGCACCACGTCGATCGACTTCCGCGGTTTCGGGGTCGATCCCGACGGGGATTCGGTCACGCTCGACCGGATCGTCGCGCAGCCCGACCGGGGAACGGCCAGCATCTCGCCCGATGGGGCGAGCATCCTGTACTCCTCGGTCCCGGGTGACCGCGGCCAGGTGTCGTTCCGCTACCGCGTCTCCGATCCCTCCGGTGCCACCGGTGAGGGGACCGTCCGCATCGGCGTGCTCGACGCCCAGGCCAACCCGAGCCCCATCACCTTCACCGACTACGTCCAGGTGCAGGCCGGTGCCGACCGCACCATTCGCGTCAGCCCGCTGGCCAACGACATCGACCCCACGCAGGGACGCCTCACGCTCACGGGGGTGCGACCCGATCTGCCGGAGAAGCTCGCCGACGAGAGCGACAACCCCGAGTACGCGCGCCTCAAGAGCTACATCGGGTCGATCTCCGACACCGGGGTCGTCATCGAAGCCGGCGAACAGCCCGGGACCATGTCGTTCCTCTACGACGTGGCATCCGATTCGGGAAACACCGGGCGTGGGCTGATCGTGGTCAAGGTGGTGCGCGAGAGCGTGCCGGACTACCCGGTCGTCGCCGACACCGTCCTCACCGTCGAGAACCGCGACGACTTCACCACCGGCGTCGACGTGCTGGCGGGCAAGGCCACCTGGTCGGGTGGCGAGGTGTCGGATCTCGATGTGTCGCTCTGGGGTCAGCCCACCGACGTCACGATCGACGGTCGGAAGATCTCGGGGACGCTCCCCGCCACGCGACGGGTCATCCCGTTCGCCATCACCGGGCGCGTGGGCGATACCGATGTGACCACTTACGCATTCCTCCGCGTTCCCGGTGACGACGATCTGAGCCTCGCGCTGCGGCCGGGGGCCGCCCAGCGTGTCGACGAGCTCGCCTCGGTCGACTTCGACATGGCGAACCTCGTCGCCCTTCCCCGCCGAGCGACCCTCGAGGTCGGGACCGACGTCTCGGCCACCGGGGTGCGTGCCGAGGGTCGCTGCTCCGTGTCGGGGACGGTCGTCCGCTACGACGCGGGAGCCGGGTCGCCGTACACCGACGCCTGCCAGGTGCCGGTGCGCGTCGCGGGCACCCAGGAGTGGACGGTGGTCTCGGTGCCCATCGGCATCGTCGCGCGTGATCCCCAGCCCGAGCTCAAGCCGGGAGCCCTGACGGTCGGCCCCGGCGAGACCGCGACCTTCGACCTGCGCAACATGACGAGCTGGCAGCTCGGACGCGAGGACTGGAACGGCATCCGGTACGCGCTCGACTACGGCGGGGCCGCGTTCCAGGTGTCGCTCGACGGATCCGTCGTCACGGTCACCGGCAAGGACCGCTCCGTGCCCGGCACCGAGAACGCCGCGATCATCTCCGTCACCAGCCACAACGCCGTCGCCCCGGCGCGCCTGGTGCTGCGGGTGGGCGCTGCGCCCTCCACCCTCCCGCAGGGCGGTACGACGTCGCAGCAGTGCTCCCAGGCGTCCGGCTCCAGCTGCACGATCGGCGTGATCGGCAGCAGCGGCGAGGTCAACCCGCTGCCGCGCACCCCCCTCGAGGTCGTCGACGTCCGGCCGACGGCGTCGTGCACGGGCGTCAGCTTCGGTGTGGCCTCCTCGTCGAGCATCGTGGCCTCGTGGGGCGACGACGCTCCGGGGGCCACCTGCAGTGCCAGCGTGACGCTGCGCGACGCGCAGGGGCGCACGACCGCATCCACCCGCGACGCGCGCGTGGTGCTCGATCTGCTGGGCTTCCCCCGGCCGCCGTCGAGCGTGCGGCAGACGGCGTTCGGCGACGGCACGGTGACGCTGCGGGTCGACCCGGGCGAGGCGCGTCGCGCGTACCCGGGCATCTCGGGCTTCGTCGTGCGTTCGAACGGGGCGGAGGTCGCCCGGTGCGGTGCCGACGGTTCGTGCCCGCCGATCTCCGCGCCCAACGGCGAGCAGCGGGAGTACGTCGTCACCGCGGTGAACAGCGTCGGCGAGTCGCGCGGAGCCGTGCGCACGAGCGGGTGGGCGTACCGCGCCCCGAAGCAGCCCGGGGCCCTGACCTTCGTTCCCTCGCAGACGAACGGGGAGGGCAACGTGGCGGATCTGACCATCACGGGCGTCGACGGCGCCGAGACCGGCACCCTCGAGATCTCGAGCCCCGTGGGCGACAAGATCCAGGTCAATGTCGGTCGCAACCAGGACACCGTGCAGGTGCGCCGGTTCCTGGTCGGTTCGAATAACGCCACGAGCATCACGGTGCGCCCGATCTCGCGGTTCAGCACGCCCCCGGGCCTCGGCGGCTCCACCAACGGCGGCGAGCTGATCGGTACGGCCCACGGCGTGGGCGTGGCGCAGAACCTGACCCTGAACCTCACGTCGCGCTCGACGGGCAACCAGCAGTCCACCGTGATCGCGGAGGGTTCCGCCCAGCCCAACGGCGCCGACGTGGAGCTGAGGTACGACATCGTCGAGGGGTGGTCGCGTTGCCAGCCCGGCTCCGGGTCCAGCCGCGAGGAGTTCCCGAACAAGAACGACGGCGAGAGCTACGACTTCACGATGTGCGTCGAGACGTTCTTCAACGGCCAGTCCTACGGGGCGGTCTCGACGAAGCAGAGCCTGAACGTCTCGCAAGACAACGCGGCACCCAGCGGCTACACCTTCACCGTCGACCCGAAGGCGGTCGTCAAGGGCGACGAAGCGCGGTGGTACTTCGATAAGGACATCAAGGCCGGTAGCACGCCCCCGCGCAACAACGAGCTGAAGTACGAGAATTGGGCGCCCGGATCGCAGGTGTTCGACCGCGACCCGAACATCCTCGTCTACTTCCAGCACAAGGTCTGGGGCACCCAGTCCGAGCGGGGGCTCGTCAAGCCCGCCTCCGGCAGCGCGCCCTACCAGGTGCAGGCGTCGTGGAAGGTCTCGAGCTGCGAAGCGGGGGGCACGCTCCGTGCCGAGGGCAGCTCGAGCAACGGCAAGGCCGCCCTCTCCCTCGACTACGACGGCGTGGTCTACAAAGACAAGAGCGGCGCGAAGCTTCCCACAACCGAGGGCAACCCCCGGCTCGTACCCGCCGGCGCGGTGACCGTCGAGAACATCGGCGTCACGGTCGACTGGTCCGCCCAGGGATGGAACCTCGACAAGGCCACGGCCAAGCTCTCGGGCGCATGCCAGCCCGGCACCTCCGCCCCCTCATCCTGAGCCGTACGGCATCCACCCCCCTCTCCCTCTCGAAGGACACCGCATGACGATCACCCAGGAGCAGGCCACCTGGTTCTCCCAGACCTTCTCGCAGATCGCCGACAACGTCGAGCGCGCCGTCCTCGGCAAGAGGCACGTGGTCGAGCTGGTGCTGACGGCGATGCTCAGCGACGGTCACGTCCTGCTCGAAGACGTCCCCGGCACCGGCAAGACCTCGCTCGCGCGCGCGGTCGCGCAGTCCGTGCAGGGCACGAACACGCGCATCCAGTTCACCCCCGACCTCCTCCCCGGCGACATCACGGGCATCACGGTCTACGACCAGAAGACGGGCTCCTTCGAGTTCCACTCCGGCCCGATCTTCGCGAACATCGTCCTCGCCGACGAGATCAACCGCGCGAGCCCCAAGACCCAGTCGGCCCTGCTCGAGGTCATGGAAGAGGGCCGCGTCACCATCGACGGCGTCTCTCGCGAGGTCGGCGTCCCCTTCCTCGTGCTCGCCACGCAGAACCCCGTCGAGCAGGCCGGAACCTACCGGCTTCCCGAGGCCCAGCTCGACCGCTTCCTGCTCCGCACCTCCCTCGGCTACCCCGACCACGCCGCGACGGTGCGCATCCTCGACGGTGCGCCCGTGGCCACGGCCGAGCTGCGTGCCATCATCACCCCCCAAGCGCTCGTGGGGATGGCCGATCTCGCGGCATCCGTCTACGTCGACGCCCTCGTCCTCGACTACATCGCCCGCCTCGTGGATGCCACCCGCACGGCCGACGAGGTCCGCCTCGGGGTGAGCATCCGCGGAGCGCTCGCCCTCACGCGGGCGACCCGGGCACGCGCCGCCTCGCAGGGGCGGACGTACGCCACCCCCGACGACGTGAAGGCCCTGGCCGTGGCGGTGCTCGCGCACCGTCTCATCCTCCACCCCGAGGCGGAGTTCGACGGCGTCACCCAGGAGGCCGTCGTCGGTCAGGTGCTCCTCGACACCCTGCCGCCTTCGCAGCGCGAGAGCGCCTGACGGTGACGCCGCGCGCGCAGCACGCACCTCTCGAAGGGGGTGAGTCGTGCCTGATCCGAGCCTGACCGAGTCGCGTCTCACCCGTACCTCCGCGGGCACGATGGCGACCAGCTCGCGCACCTCGATCACCTCCACCTCGGTGCGTCGGCAGCGTCGCATCGTCCGCGCCGTCGTCCTACTCGCCGAGTGGTGGCGGGCGGCGACCGAGGCCGTGACCGCGGCGGCGCGGTGGGCCGGCCGCACGGTCCGCCCCGCCGGGGTCGTCGTCGTGATCGCCGCGACCGTCGGTCTGCTCCTCGGCGTGATCTTCGGGTGGGTGGAGTGGAGGGTCGCCGGAAGCGCGGCGCTGCTCCTGCTGCTCATGAGCGTCCCGTTCCTCTTCGGGGCCCGGGCCTACGAGGTCGAGCTAGACCTCGAGCACGAGCGGGTGACCGCGGGCAACGGCGTCACGGGGCGGATCGTGGTGCGCAACGAGAGTGCGCGTCCCGCGCTTCCCGGGCGCCTCGACATCCCGGTGGGCCGCGGCCTCGTGGAGTTCGGCGTGCCGTTCCTGCGCCCGGGTCAGAGCTCGACCGAGCCGCTCGAGATCCCCCCGCTCCCGCGTGGCGTGGTCCGAGTGGGTCCGGTGACCACCGTGCGCAGCGACCCCGTGGGGCTGCTGCGTCGCGAGCACGCCTTCGACGACGTCCACGATCTCTTCGTCCACCCGCGCACGGTGGGGTTGCCCTCCACAAGCGCGGGCCTCGTGCGCGACCTCGAGGGAAATGCCACGCGCCGCCTGGTCGACGCGGACATGTCGTTCCACGCCATCCGGGAGTACGTCCCCGGTGACTCGCGTCGGCAGGTGCACTGGAAGTCGACCGCGAAGACGGGCCGGCTGATGGTCCGCCAGTACGAGGAGTCGCGCCGGTCGCGCATGGCGGTGGTGCTCGCCGCTGCGACGCAGGAGTACGCGGATGCCGATGAGTACGAGCTCGCCGTCTCCGCCGCGGCGTCCCTGGGCCTTCGTGCCGTCCGCGATGCGCGCGACATCGACATCGTGACGGGGTCCGAGATCCCGCGCGTGGTCAAGGGGCGTCTGCGCGCCATCCGCCATATCCCCGTCGTGGCGCCGCGCACGATGCTCGACGGCTTCAGCGCCATCGAACGGCACGAGAACACCATGGCCGTCGAGGACGTCTGCCGGCTGGCATCCGAGGCGAACGAACGGCTGTCCATCGCCTTCGTGGTCGTCGGGTCGACGGTGCCGCTCACCCGGCTGCGCCAGGCGGCCCTCGCCTTCCCCGCCGACACCGCGGTCGCCGCCGTCATCTGCGACGAACGCGCCCATCCGCGCATGCAGAACGTCGCCGGGCTCACCGTGCTCACCATCGGCACTCTCGACGATCTCTCGGGCCTGCTCGTGCGGGGGGCGACCTCGTGAGCGGCCCCGCGACCCCGCGCACCGGTGCCCGCCGCCGCGAGACGAGCCTGCCGCGGTATGCGGCCGCCGGGATCTACGCGGTCGTCTCGGTCGTCCTGGCGGCGGTCGCCGCGTGGCCCGTGTACGCGTCCGGCTCCTTCCTCCTCCTCGTCGCGGTGTCGGTCGTCGTCGCCGGAGCCCTGGTGGGGGTCGTGACGTGGCGCCGGTGGAGCGGTTGGATCCTCGCCGCGGGCCTGCTGGGCGCCTTCGCGCTGCTGGCGGTCCCGCTGGCCGTCCCGTCGCGGCTGACGTCTCCCCTCGACGCGCTCCGCGGCCTCGGCGAGGCCTTCGCCGGCGTCATCGTCGCGTGGAAAGACCTGGTCACGGTCGATCTGCCCGTGGGGACGTATCGGAATCTGCTCGTGCCCGCGCTAGTGATCTTCCTCGTCGGGACCGCGCTGACCCTGAAGCTCGCCACCCGTGGCGACCGCTGGTCGCCGTTCGCCGTGGTCGGTGGCCTGGGCATGACGGGGTTCGGGCTGTTCTTCGGTCGGACCTCCACCAGCGCGCCGCTGACGATCGGCCCTCTCACCCTGCTCGCACCGGTGGAGACCGCGGTCGGGATCGGCGCCCTGCTCGCCTCCGTGCTCTGGCTCGCGTGGCGTGCGCGCGACGAGCGCGGGCGCGCCCTCCGCCGTGCCAGCGACGTTTCGGCGCTTTCCGTCGGAACGGGGCGCTCCCGCGCGGACCGCCGTCGACTGGCGTTGGGAGCGGGAATGCTCCTCGTCGCGGCGATCGTCACGATCACCGTCGTCCCGGCCGCCTCCCGCGACGCCGACAGGCAGGTGCTGCGGTCGGCGGCCGGCCCGGAGCGACTGATCGCCGAGGCCGTGAGCCCCCTGTCGCAGTACCGGTCGATGTTCTCCGACGCGCGATCGGACGACGTCCTGTTCCGCATCAGCGGCACGGGGCCGATGCCGGAACGCGTCCGGATCGCCACCCTCGACACCTACGACGGCGAGATCTTCCGCGCGTCCGGGAACGAGGGTGCCGGCTTCGTTCGCCTGCCCTCGACACGCGAGGCGGGGGAGGGGCGACCCGTTGGAGCCGACGTCGAGATCGTCGATCTCGGAGGGATCTGGATGCCGACGGCCGGGCGCCTCACCTCGGCGACGTTCGAGGGGGATCGCCGCGGCCTCCTCGCCGACAGGTTCTACTACAGCTCCGACGCTGAGGCGGGGGTGCAGACGGCCGAGGGCGGACTAGTGGCGGGGGACCGCTACACGATCGATGCCGTCGAGCCCGCGGCGAACGACCTCGCGACATTGACCCCGCCCGGAGCGGGAGACGGCGTCGCCGGCGGTGACAACCTCCGGCGGTGGGTGGAGGAGCACGCGGCGGGCGACGACGGGGCGGCGCTGCAGAGCCTCGTGCAGATGCTGCGCCAACGCGGGTATCTGAGCCACAGCCTGGCGCCCGAGGGTGGTCCCACCCCGGCATGGGCCGCAGCTCTGTCGGGGTACCAATTGCAGCCGAGCGCCTCCGGTCACTCCCTCGCCCGCGTCGACCGCATGTTCGAGCGCCTGCTCGAGCGGGAGGACGATCCCCGCGCCGCAGCCTCCGGCAACTACGTCGCCGCCGTGGGCGACGACGAGCAGTTCGCCGTCGCCACGGCCCTGATCGCCCACGAACTCGGCTTCCCCGCGCGGGTGGTCGTCGGAACGCGCCTGGTCTCGACCGACGCAACGCTGTCGACCTGCGAGAGCGGGGAGTGCCGAGCGCGCGACCTGAGCGCCTGGACCGAGGTGCAGGGGGCCGACGGGCGATGGGTCGCCATCGACGTCACCCCGCAGTGGGAGCAGTCGCCGAGCCTCGAGGTCACGCAGCAGCAGGATCCCGAGAACGTCACCGAGGTCCGGCCCGACAACGTCCAGGAGGTCGTCCCCCCCGAGCCCGTGCAGGAGGACAACTCCCTCGACGACGACAAGCGCACCGACGACGGGGTCGACCTGGCCTGGCTCTGGGCGGGCTTGCGCATCGCCGGTATCTCGCTGCTGATCCTGCTCGTGCTGTTCGGTCCCTTCTTCGCCATCGTCATCGCCAAGGCGGTCCGCCGCCGCGGGCGTCGGCGTGACGCCGATCCCCGTGCGGCGATCGCCGGGGGGTGGGACGAGTACGTCGACGCCGGCATCGATGCGGGACGCACCGTGCCCCGCGCGCCCACGCGGCGCGAGGTCGCGGAGGCCTTCGCGACCCCGTCCGGCACGCTCCTGGCCGAGGGTGCCGATCGCGCCGTCTTCTCGGACGCGGCGGTCGGTTCCGACGACGTCACGGACTTCTGGCGCATCGTCGACGCGGAACGCCGTCGTCTGACCCGTCAGCGAGGCTTCTGGCGCCGCGTGCGCGCGGCCGTATCGTTGAGATCGTTCCTGCGGTTCCTCGCCCCACGCCCCTCGCGGCGGGGGTCGCCGCACCGCGACGAGAGGGGGAAGCGGTCCACCGCCCCGGTGGAGCGCGACACGACATGACCGATTCGACCATGGTGGTTCTCGGGGCGACGTCGTTCGCCCTCGTCGTCGTGCTGTACGTCTGGCTCGCCCTCGCCCTCGCGGCCCTCTTCCGCAAGGTCGGCGAAGCGTCGTGGAAGGGGTGGGTCCCCGTCCTGAACGTCGCCACGGTGCTCAAGCTCGGCGGGTTCTCGCCGTGGCTGGTGCTGTTGAACCTGGTGCCCCTCTTCGGCTTCATCGCGTTCGCGGTCGTGTTCATCGTCGCCGTGCATCGCATCAACACTGGCTTCGGCGTGGGTGCGGGTCTCACGGTCGTCGGGGCGATCCTCCCCGTCGTCTGGGCGAGCATCCTGGGCTTCGGCTCCGCCCGCTGGCAGGGGGAGCGCCGCACCGCGCGGCCCCACGAGGATTCGACTCCCGTCCGTCGCGGCAAGGACTTCGACGGTCCGTACGTGCCGCTCATCGGAGGGTGGACGCCCGAGCAGGGTCCGTCCGCCCCGGCTCAGGATGCCGTGTCCTCCGCGCCCGTGTCACCTCCGGCCTCCGATCCGGCCGCGATGCCGTTCGCTCCTGCGTCGACCGCGCTCGCCGATGCCGTTCCGGCGGAGCGCGCCTGGGCCCCGCCGGCGCAGGTGTCACCGGCGATGTCGGAGTCTCCGCACACCGTCGGTGCACACCGCGACGACCTCGGACCCGCGCCGGCGACCAGCGTCTTCGACGTGCTGGACGCCCTTCGCGACGGTGCGCCCGAAGACGATGACCGGCCCTCGGCACCCGCTCCGGCGCTCGCGCACGAGCCGTCCACCGGCGCCGAGGCATCGCGTCCCCACGTCCTCGACGCCCCCATGGCCGGGGCGGCGACCTGGGCCCCGCCGACGACCACGACGGAGGCGCCCGCCGTCTCCTCGCCGCCGGCCGCGCGCGTCGAGGAGGACTCCGATCCCGTCGCTCCCTGGGTGACCCCGCCGCGCCGCTCGACCTCCGACGCGGGGGCCGCCCCCATCGCGGACGTGCCGCTCACCCGGCCGGCACCCGACGCGGTCCCTGCGCCCCGCCCCTCTGCCGCCGTCGACGAGTTCCCCGAGCTGTCGGAGGCGGTGTCCGCGGTGGCGGAGGCTCCGGATGCCGGCTCCCCCCGCTCCGCGCGCACCTCGGTGTCGGCGCTCTACACGCAGCCGGAGGTTCCGGCGGTTTCCCGCGACGAGGACTTCGACGCCCTCGACCGCACCGTCGTCACGCGGCGCAAGCGGATCCCGTGGGCCCTCGTGCCGCCGAGCGGGACGCCGGTCGATCTGACCTCGACGACCGTGATCCTGGGCCGTCGCCCCGGTCCGGACTCCGCCTACCCCGACGCGCAGCTGGTCGCCATCACCGACGAGACGCGGACGGTTTCCAAGACCCACGCGCGCCTGGAGCTCCGCGGCGACACCTGGTTCGTGACGGATCTGCACTCCACCAACGGTGTGCTCTTCGCCACGCTCATGGGAACCGAGGTCGAGGCTCCTCCCGGCGAGGAGATCGAAGCCGGAGAGCGCTTCTTCCTCGGCGACGCGGAGGTGCGCCTCTCGCGGAGCGACGCGTGAGCGGACCGTATGATCGCGCGGACGACCCCGATGAGGTGACGCTCTGGGCCGGCCGGCTGCGTTCGTGGCCGGTTCCACCCCCGGCCGAGGACGACGACGAGATCATTGACGAGACGATCCTGTCCGCTCGTCAGGCGCCCGAGGACCAGACCGTGGTCTCGCGTCGGGACGTGCCGGAGGACGAGACGGTCCTGACCGCCCGCGAGGCGGCGGAGGACGAGACCGTTCTCTTGCGTCGGGACGTGCCGGAGGACGAGACGGTCCTGACCGCCCGCGAGGCGGCGGAGGACGAGACCGTTCTCTCGCGTCGGGACGTGCCGGAGGACGAGACGGTCCTGACCGCCCGTCAGGCGCCCGAGGACGAGACCGTTCTCTCGCGTCCGGACGCGGCGGTGGTCGAGACCGCCCACCCCTCGACCGAGGAGCCCGCCGACCAGACCTTGATCTCGCGGGGCGACGCACCCGACGACACGACCGTTCGCTCCCGAGGAGTGTCACGGCAGGCGTCCGACACCGGTGACGCAGGCGACGACGAGGTGGGTGACACCGCCCCTCGGGGCCGGGCCGGTGCTCGCTCGGACGTCGAGCGCGGGAGGGGCGTCACCGAGGTCGAGGAGACCATCCGCCGACGTCCTCTGTGGGAGGCGGTCATCGACGAGGCGACGCGTGCGCGTCCGCGTCCGGAGGTCGACGACGACACCGCGTCGGGGTCTCGCCGCCGTCGCCGCGAGGCGGCGGAAGCGTCGTCCCACCCGGTCGTCGAGGGGGTCGTGCGCGATGCGCGTGTCCCCGAGGCCCTCGGGCGCGAGTCCTATGGTCCGCGCCGGGAGGGACCGGCGCGCGTGGAACGCGCCCCTGTCGTCCGCGCTGCGTCGGCTCCGGACGCCGCGTCGATCCGCCCTCGCGCCCGCCGCGGCGCGGCACGTGTCGTCATCCTCGTCTCGGTCATCGTCGTCGTGATCGTCGCCTCCGCCATCGGGGCGGCAGTGCTGCTGACCGGCTGAGGCGTACGGCATCCGGGATACTCCCAGTGAGTAGACCCGCGCACGTTTGCCCGTGTCCCGGGGAACGCGTATCATTGACCGGGTGTGCGTTCACGCGCGCCGTGCGTCATGCCCTCGGGTAGGTCGTCCGGATCAACGCTCGCACCATCTCAGGGATCGGCCTGCGAACAGGTCGCCCCCACGGCATATCCACCACGAATCGCGTCAGATCATTCTGTCGCGGGGTGGATCACACGTGAGCCCGACACGTCATGAATCGCAAGATGAACGAGGTGGCGGGGGAGACACGACGCTGTCACCGTGCAGCACCCTGGGCGCCACCGCGAGGGAACGTCCAGCCAATCAAGGAGAGAACGTGCCAACCATTCAGCAGTTGGTTCGCAAGGGCCGCTCGCCGAAGGTCTCGAAGACCAAGGCTCCCGCGCTGAAGTCGAACCCCCAGCAGGCCGGCGTGTGCACCCGCGTGTACACCACGACCCCCAAGAAGCCGAACTCGGCCATGCGCAAGGTCGCCCGCGTGAAGCTGCGCAACGGCACCGAGGTCACCGCCTACATCCCCGGCGAGGGCCACAACCTGCAGGAGCACTCGCTCGTGCTCGTCCGCGGTGGTCGCGTCAAGGACCTCCCCGGTGTCCGTTACAAGATCGTCCGCGGTGCGCTCGACACCCAGGCTGTCAAGAACCGTAAGCAGGCTCGTAGCCGCTACGGCGCGAAGAAGGGCTGAGAACCATGCCTCGTAAGGGTCCTGCCCCGAAGCGTCCCGTCGTCAACGACCCGGTGTACGGCGCTCCCGTCGTCACCCAGCTGGTCAACAAGATCCTCGTCGACGGCAAGAAGTCCATCGCCGAGTCGATCGTCTATGATGCCCTCAAGGGCGTCGAGGCGAAGAACAGCCAGGACGCGGTCGCGACGCTCAAGAAGGCGCTCGACAACGTCCGTCCCACCCTCGAGGTCAAGAGCCGCCGCGTCGGTGGCTCGACCTACCAGGTTCCCGTCGAGGTCAAGCCGCACCGCGCGAACACCCTCGCGCTGCGCTGGCTCGTGAGCTACGCCAAGGGCCGTCGTGAGAAGACGATGACCGAGCGTCTGCAGAACGAGATCCTCGACGCCTCGAACGGCCTCGGTGCCGCGGTCAAGCGCCGCGAAGACACCCACAAGATGGCCGAGTCGAACCGCGCCTTCGCGCACTACCGCTGGTAAAACCCGCGGAGGGTTCGTGACCGACCCCGGTCGCGGACCCTCCGATGGGCCCGGCATCAACCTCCCAACAGGTAAGGAAGACACCCGTGGCACAAGACGTGCTCACCGACCTGCACAAGGTCCGCAACATCGGCATCATGGCCCACATCGACGCCGGCAAGACCACGACGACCGAGCGCATCCTGTTCTACACGGGCGTCAACCACAAGATCGGTGAGACGCACGATGGTGCGGCTACCACCGACTGGATGGAGCAGGAGCAGGAGCGTGGCATCACGATCACCTCCGCTGCTGTGACCTGCTTCTGGGACAAGAACCAGATCAACATCATCGACACCCCCGGTCACGTCGACTTCACGGTCGAGGTCGAGCGCTCGCTGCGCGTGCTCGATGGCGCCGTCGCCGTCTTCGACGGCAAGGAGGGCGTCGAGCCCCAGTCCGAGACCGTGTGGCGTCAGGCCGACAAGTACGACGTCCCCCGCATCTGCTTCGTCAACAAGATGGACAAGCTGGGCGCCGACTTCTACTTCACGGTCGACACCATCGTCAACCGCCTGAAGGCCAAGCCGCTGGTCATCCAGCTGCCGATCGGTGCCGAGAACGACTTCGTCGGCGTCATCGACCTCGTCGAGATGCGCGCACTCGTGTGGCCCGGCGACGCCAAGGGTGACGTGACCATGGGCGCCAAGTACGAGATCCAGGAGATCCCGGCCGACCTCGCCGACAAGGCCGCCGAGTACCGCCAGCAGCTCCTCGAGACCGTCGCCGAGTCCGACGACGCCCTCCTCGAGAAGTTCTTCGGTGGCGAGGAGCTCACGGTCGCCGAGATCAAGGGCGCCATCCGCAAGATGACGATCGCCTCCGAGCTCTACCCCGTGCTCTGCGGTTCGGCGTTCAAGAACCGCGGCGTGCAGCCCATGCTCGACGCGGTCGTCGACTACCTCCCCTCGCCCCTGGACGTGCCGGCCATCGAGGCGCACGACCCGAAGGACGAAGAGATCGTCATCGAGCGCCACGCCGACCGTGAGGAGCCCTTCGCGGCCCTCGCGTTCAAGATCGTGACGCACCCCTTCTTCGGTCGTCTGACCTACATCCGCGTGTACTCGGGTCACCTCGACTCCGGTGCCCAGGTCGTCAACGCGACCAAGGGCAAGAAGGAGCGCATCGGGAAGATCTTCCAGATGCACGCCAACAAGGAGATGCCGGTCGACTCGGTCACCGCCGGTCACATCTACGCCGTCATCGGCCTCAAGGACACCACCACGGGCGACACCCTGTGCGACCCGGCCAACCAGGTCGTCCTCGAGTCCATGACCTTCCCCGAGCCGGTCATCGAGGTCGCCATCGAGCCCAAGACCAAGGCCGACCAGGAGAAGCTGGGTGTCGCCATCCAGAAGCTCGCTGAGGAAGACCCCACGTTCCGCGTCGAGCAGAACGCCGAGACCGGTCAGACCGTCATCAAGGGCATGGGCGAGCTCCACCTCGACATCCTCGTCGACCGCATGAAGCGCGAGTTCAAGGTCGAGGCCAACGTCGGAAAGCCCCAGGTGGCCTACCGCGAGACGATCCGCAAGTCGGTCGAGCGCCACGACTACACCCACAAGAAGCAGACCGGTGGTTCGGGTCAGTTCGCGAAGATCCAGTTCGCGATCGAGCCCCTCGAGGTCACGGCCGACAAGACCTACGAGTTCGAGAACAAGGTCACCGGTGGTCGTATCCCGCGCGAGTACATCTCGCCGACCGACCAGGGCTTCCAGGACGCCATGAACGTCGGCGTGCTCGCCGGCTACCCCATGGTGGGTGTCAAGGCGATTCTCCTCGACGGTGCGTCGCACGATGTCGACTCGTCGGAAATGGCGTTCAAGATCGCCGGTTCGATGGGCTTCAAGGAGGCCGTCCGCAAGGCGAACCCCACCATCCTCGAGCCGATCATGGCCGTCGAGGTGCGTACCCCCGAGGAGTACATGGGCGATGTCATCGGCGACCTGAACTCGCGTCGTGGCCAGATCCAGTCGATGGAAGACGCCGCCGGCGTCAAGGTCGTCCGGGCCAACGTGCCGCTGTCCGAGATGTTCGGCTACATCGGTGACCTGCGCTCGAAGACCTCGGGCCGCGCGGTCTACTCGATGGAGTTCGACAGCTACGCGGATGTCCCGAAGGCCGTCGCCGACGAGATCATCCAGAAGAACAAGGGCGAGTAAAACCGCTCTCACGGATGCCGGGAACCCCGGTTCTGCCCAGGTTCTCGGCATCCGCTCAAACTGAATACCGACTCTCTAGTAATCTGAGAACCATCCCCGCGAAGAACCGGTCGCAATCCAGTGCCCGAGACCTCGCAACCAACGTCCTGAGGAGGACCCAGTGGCTAAGGCCAAGTTCGAGCGGACCAAGCCGCACGTGAACATCGGAACGATCGGTCACGTCGACCACGGCAAGACCACGCTCACCGCTGCCATCTCGAAGGTGCTCGCCGACAAGTTCCCGTCGGCCACCAACGTTCAGCGCGACTTCGCGTCGATCGACTCGGCGCCGGAAGAGCGTCAGCGCGGTATCACGATCAACATCTCGCACGTCGAGTACGAGACCCCGAAGCGTCACTACGCTCACGTCGACGCGCCCGGTCACGCCGACTACATCAAGAACATGATCACCGGTGCCGCTCAGATGGACGGCGCGATCCTCGTGGTCGCCGCCACCGACGGCCCGATGGCTCAGACCCGTGAGCACGTTCTGCTCGCCAAGCAGGTCGGCGTGCCCTACCTGCTCGTCGCGCTGAACAAGAGCGACATGGTCGACGACGAGGAGATCCTGGAGCTCGTCGAGCTCGAGGTTCGCGAGCTGCTGTCGTCGCAGGACTTCGACGGCGACAACGCCCCCGTCGTGCGCGTCTCGGGCCTCAAGGCTCTCGAGGGTGACGAGCAGTGGGTCAACGCCATCGTCGAGCTCATGGAAGCCGTCGACGAGTCGATCCCCGACCCGGTGCGTGACAAGGACAAGCCCTTCCTCATGCCCATCGAGGACGTCTTCACGATCACCGGTCGTGGCACGGTCGTCACGGGTCGCGCCGAGCGCGGTACCCTCGCGATCAACTCCGAGGTCGAGATCGTCGGCATCCGCCCGACGCAGAAGACCACGGTCACGGGTATCGAGATGTTCCACAAGCAGCTCGACGAGGCCTGGGCCGGCGAGAACTGTGGTCTGCTCCTGCGCGGCACCAAGCGTGACGACGTCGAGCGCGGCCAGGTCGTCGTGAAGCCCGGTTCGGTCACCCCGCACACCAACTTCGAGGGCACGGCGTACATCCTGTCCAAGGAGGAGGGCGGCCGCCACAACCCGTTCTTCACGAACTACCGCCCGCAGTTCTACTTCCGCACCACCGACGTGACCGGCGTCATCACGCTGCCCGAGGGCACCGAGATGGTCATGCCCGGTGACACCACGGAGATGTCGGTCGAGCTGATCCAGCCGATCGCCATGGAAGAGGGCCTCGGCTACGCGATCCGTGAGGGTGGCCGCACCGTCGGTGCCGGTACCGTCACCAAGATCCTCAAGTAAGTCCTTCCAGACTTCACTCGGCACAGGCCGGGCCCTCGGGCCCGGCCTTTGTCGTTCCCGGAACTCGTCCTACACGGGGTGTCCGATGTGCGACGAGGGCTTTCGCTCCTCGGCGAGCCGCCGCCACAATGGGCGGGAGTCGGCACCACAGCCGGCCGGGTCTGCGAAGGAGACGCACATGGGAGTCGACGACATCATCGCCAAGGGCAAGAAGCTCCTCGACGAGAACCGCGACAAGATCGAAGAGGCCCTCAAGAGCGAGAAGGCCGAGGAGGTCAGCGACAAGGTGCTCGACGGAGCGGCCGATGCGATCAAGAAGGTCGTGCCGGTGGAGCACCACGCGAAGATCGACGAGACCCGCGCGAACGTCGACAAGCACATCGGGAACGCCTGACAACGACCGACCACAGCGGCGCCTCCCTGATCATCGGGGAGGCGCCGCTGCTGTGCGGGCGCCCCGGATGCTGGGCATTCCCCGGGCGCGACACGCCCGGGTTTGCGACTCGCGCACGGGGTACGTAGACTAGTCCAGTTCCACATTCCGGCGTGCGCTCGGCGCGCGCCAGATCACTGTCTCGGCAGTGCACAGGCGGCGCGGATGCGCAAGGTCCTGGGCCGCGGGCAGCAGAACATCACACCGATCCCCTTCATCCCTCGCGGGATTCGTGCGCGTGCGCACGAGGGGCGGGCCGGAAGCCTCGGCATCCGGTTTGACAGCTGAACAGCGGTGCAGCATCTCTCGCGCGAGCGAGGGGAAGTGCCAGGGCGCGAGAGCGCCACCGTGCGTCCAATGCCCCAGGTCGGGTAAGACGCGAGAAAGAGAGAGAGCAGACAATGGCGGGACAGAAGATCCGCATTCGCCTGAAGTCGTATGACCACGCCGGACTCGATTCGTCGGCGCGCAAGATCGTCGACACCGTGACCCGTGCCGGCGCCACCGTGGTGGGCCCGGTTCCCCTTCCGACCGAGAAGAACGTCGTGTGCGTCATCCGGTCGCCCCACAAGTACAAGGACAGCCGCGAGCACTTCGAGATGCGCACCCACAAGCGCCTCATCGACATCATCGACCCGACGCCCAAGGCCGTCGACTCGCTGATGCGTCTCGACCTTCCTGCCGACGTCAACATCGAGATCAAGCTCTGAGGTTCGACATGGCTGACATCAACTCCAAGATCTCCAAGGGCCTCCTCGGCACCAAGCTCGGCATGACCCAGGTGTGGGACGAGAACGGCAAGCTCGTTCCCGTCACCGTCATCGAGGTCGCCCCGAACGTCGTGACCCAGCTGCGCTCGCTCGACAAGGACGGCTACAACGCCGTTCAGATCGGCTACGGCCAGATCGACCCCCGCAAGGTGAACAAGCCCCTCACCGCTCACTTCGACGCAGCCGGTGTCACCCCGCGCCGCCACCTCACCGAGGTGCGCACCGCGGACGCCGCCGACTACTCGCTGGGCCAGGAGCTCACCGTCGACGGCCTGTTCGAGGCCGGCCAGCTGGTCGACGTCGTCGGCACCAGCAAGGGCAAGGGCACCGCGGGTGTCATGAAGCGTCACAACTTCAAGGGTGTCTCCGCGTCTCACGGTGCGCACCGCAACCACCGCAAGCCCGGTTCGATCGGCGCATCGTCGACCCCGAGCCGCGTCTTCAAGGGCATGCGCATGGCCGGCCGTATGGGTGGCGAGCGCGTGACCGTCCTCAACCTCACGGTGCACGCCGTCGACGCCGAGAAGGGACTCATGCTCGTCAAGGGCGCCGTCCCCGGCGCTCGTGGCCGCATCGTCTACGTCCGCAACGCAGTGAAGGGTGCCTGATCATGGCTGACTCGACTCTCGCGCTCGACGTCGTGAAGGCCGACGGCAACAAGGCCGGCTCTGTCGAGCTGCCCGCCGCGATCTTCGACGTCAAGACGAACATCCCGCTGATCCACCAGGTCGTCGTGGCGCAGCGTGCCGCGGCCCGCCAGGGCACGCACTCGACCAAGCGTCGTGGCGAGGTCTCCGGTGCCGGTCGCAAGCCCTTCAAGCAGAAGGGCACGGGTAACGCCCGTCAGGGCTCGATCCGCGCGCCGCACATGACCGGTGGTGGCATCGTCCACGGTCCCAAGCCCCGTGACTACGGCCAGCGCACCCCCAAGAAGATGATCGCCGCCGCTCTGCTCGGTGCGCTCAGCGACCGGGCTCGTGGCCAGCGTCTCCACGTCGTCGACAGCTTCGGCATCGAGGGTGCGCCTTCGACCAAGGCCGCCGCGACCGTGCTCAACGCCCTCGGCGCCGTCAAGAACGTCCTCGTGGTCATCGACCGTGACGACGAGCTGACGGTCAAGAGCGTGCGCAACCTCGCGTACGTCCACGTGCTGTCCTTCGGTCAGCTGAACGCCTACGACGTGCTCGTCTCCGACGACATCGTCTTCACCAAGGCCGCCTACGACGCGTTCGTCGCGTCGAAGTCCGGCGCCACCGAGGAGGTCTCGGCATGACCGCCGTCAACAAGGACCCGCGCGACATCATCCTGAAGCCGGTCGTCTCCGAGAAGAGCTACTCGCTCATCGACGAGGGCAAGTACACCTTCCTGGTGGACCCCCGTTCGTCGAAGACCGAGATCAAGCTCGCGATCGAGAAGATCTTCGGCGTCAAGGTGGCTTCGGTCAACACGATCAACCGCGTGGGCAAGGCCCGTCGCACCCGCTTCGGCATCGGCAAGCGCAAGGACACCAAGCGCGCCATCGTCTCGCTGAAGTCGGGCACCATCGACATCTTCACGTCTGTCGGCTGACGGTCGGGATAGAGGACAAGAACAATGGCTATTCGCAAGTACAAGCCCACGACCCCCGGTCGCCGCGGCTCGTCGGTGGCCGACTTCGCCGAGATCACCCGATCGACGCCCGAGAAGTCGCTGCTGCGCCCGCTGTCGAAGACCGGTGGCCGCAACAACCAGGGCCGCATCACCACGCGTCACATCGGTGGTGGCCACAAGCGTCAGTACCGTCTGATCGACTTCCGTCGTAACGACAAGGACGGCATCGACGCCAAGGTCGCTCACATCGAGTACGACCCCAACCGCACCGCGCGCATCGCGCTGCTGCACTACGCCGACGGCGAGAAGCGCTACATCCTCGCGCCCGCGAAGCTGTCGCAGGGCGACGTCGTCGAGTCGGGTGCCGGCGCCGACATCAAGCCCGGCAACAACCTGCCGCTGCGCAACATCCCCACCGGTACCGTGATCCACGCGATCGAGCTGCGTCCCGGCGGAGGAGCGAAGATGGCCCGTTCGGCCGGTGCCTCGGTGCGTCTGGTCGCGAAGGACGGCCCCTACGCGCAGCTGCGTCTGCCCTCCGGCGAGATCCGCAACGTCGACGTGCGCTGCCGCGCCACGATCGGCGAGGTCGGCAACGCCGAGCAGTCGAACATCAACTGGGGCAAGGCCGGCCGCATGCGTTGGAAGGGCGTCCGCCCGACCGTCCGCGGTGTCGCCATGAACCCGGTCGACCACCCGCACGGTGGTGGTGAGGGTAAGACCTCCGGTGGTCGTCACCCTGTTTCGCCGTGGGGCAAGGCCGAGGGCCGCACCCGCCACGCGAACAAGGAGAGCGACAAGCTCATCGTCCGCCGTCGCACCGCCGGCAAGAAGCGCAAGTAGGAGTAGAGGAAGATGCCTCGCAGCCTTAAGAAGGGCCCCTTCGTCGACGAGCACCTGCTTCGCAAGGTCGTCTCGCAGAACGAAGCCGGTTCCAAGAACGTCATCAAGACCTGGTCGCGCCGTTCGATGATCATCCCCGCCATGCTGGGACACACCATCGCCGTGCACGACGGACGCAAGCACATCCCCGTGTTCGTGACCGAGACCATGGTCGGCCACAAGCTGGGCGAGTTCTCGCCCACCCGCACCTTCCGCGGCCACGTGAAGGACGACAAGAAGGGCCGTCGCCGCTAAGGCGACCGAGGAGGAGAGAGAAATGGTGGAGTCCATCGCACGTGTGCGACACATCCGCGTGACCCCTCAGAAGGCTCGTCGCGTCGTCGCCCTCATCAAGGGCAAGCAGGCCGAAGAGGCCCTCGCGATCCTGAAGTTCGCGCCCCAGGGCGCGAGCGAGCCGATCTACAAGCTCGTCGCCTCGGCCATCGCGAACGCTCGCGTCACGGCCGACAAGACGAACGAGTACCTGGATGACGCCGACCTGTACGTGAAGAACGCGTACGTCGACGAGGGCACGACGCTCAAGCGTTTCCAGCCCCGCGCTCAGGGTCGCGCCTTCCAGATCAAGAAGCGCACGAGCCACATCACGGTCGTGCTCGCGACGCCCGAGACCGCTGAGGCGGCCCCGGCTCGCGCCAACAAGAAGGCGAGCAAGTAATGGGACAGAAAGTCAACCCGTACGGCTTCCGCCTCGGCATCACGACCGACCACGTGTCGCGGTGGTTCTCGGACTCGACGAAGGCCGGTCAGCGTTACGCCGACTACCTCGCCGAGGACATCAAGATCCGTCGCCTGCTGACCACCTCGCTCGACCGCGCCGGTGTCAGCAACATCGAGATCGAGCGCACGCGTGACCGCGTCCGCGTCGACATCCACACCGCCCGTCCGGGCATCGTGATCGGTCGCCGCGGCGCCGAGGCCGAGCGCATCCGTGCCGACCTCGAGAAGCTCACCGGAAAGCAGATCCAGCTGAACATCCTCGAGGTCAAGAACCCCGAGGCCGACGCTCAGCTCGTCGCCCAGGGCGTCGCCGAGCAGCTCACCGCTCGCGTGGCGTTCCGTCGCGCGATGCGCAAGGGCCTGCAGGGCGCGCAGCGCGCCGGCGCCAAGGGTGTCCGCATCCAGGTGTCGGGCCGCCTCGGCGGCGCCGAGATGAGCCGCTCGGAGTTCTACCGCGAAGGCCGTGTGCCCCTGCACACCCTGCGCGCGAACATCGACTACGGCTTCTACGAGGCCAAGACCACCTTCGGCCGCATCGGCGTGAAGGTCTGGATCTACAAGGGCGACCTCACCAACAAGGAGCTCGCCCGCGAGCAGGCCAACGCGCCCAAGTCGCGCGGTCGTGACGACCGCGGCGGCGACCGCCGTCGTGGCCCTCGCAACGAGGCCCCCGTGGCAGAAGGAGCGTCGGCGTAATGCTCATCCCCCGCAAGGTCAAGTACCGCAAGCAGCACCACCCCGGCCGTTCGGGCCAGGCCACCGGTGGCACCCAGGTGTCGTTCGGTGAGTTCGGTATCCAGGCGCTGACCCCCGCTTACGTGACCAACCGTCAGATCGAGTCCGCTCGTATCGCCATGACGCGTCACATCAAGCGCGGTGGAAAGGTGTGGATCAACATCTACCCCGACCGCCCCCTCACCAAGAAGCCCGCCGAAACCCGCATGGGTTCGGGTAAGGGCTCCCCCGAGTGGTGGGTTGCGAACGTCAAGCCGGGCCGCGTCCTCTTCGAGGTCGCGGGTGTCGACGAGCAGCTCGCTCGCGAGGCACTCACCCGAGCCATTCACAAGCTGCCCCTGAAGGCACGCATCATCAAGCGCGAGGAGGGCGACGCGTAATGGCGATCGGCACCAAGCAGCTCGCCCCGAGCGAGCTCGACACGTTCGAAGACCAGCGCCTCGTCGAGGAGCTGCGTAAGGCCAAGGAAGAGCTGTTCAACCTGCGCTTCCAGTCGGCCACCGGCCAGCTCGAGAGCCACGGTCGCATCCGTGCAGTCAAGCGCGACATCGCGCGTCTGTACACGGTGATCCGTGAGCGCGAGCTCGGCATCCGCGCCACCCCGGCCCCGGTCGAGGCGACGAAGGCGAAGAAGAGCAAGGCGAAGAAGGCGGACTCCGCTGACGACGCCGCGAAGGAAGAGGCGGAGTAATGGCTACCGCGAAGAAGGCCGAGGCGCAGGTCGCCGGTCACGAGCACTCCGAGAACGACGTTCGCGACGAGAACGCCCGCGGTTACCGCAAGGCGCGTCGTGGATACGTCGTCAGCGACAAGATGGACAAGACCATCGTCGTCGAGGTCGAGGACCGCGTGAAGCACCCGCTCTACGGCAAGGTCATCCGCCGCACCTCGAAGGTCAAGGCGCACGACGAGTCCAACTCGGCCGGCATCGGCGACCTCGTCGTCATCAACGAGACCCGTCCGCTGAGCGCCACCAAGCGCTGGCGCCTGGTCGAGATCCTCGAGAAGGCCAAGTAAGCCTCGCGCTTACTTGGAACCCAAGGAGTAAAAAGTGATTCAGAACGAATCCCGGCTGAAGGTCGCCGACAACACCGGCGCCAAGGAGCTGCTCACCATCCGCGTGCTCGGCGGCTCCAACCGCCGTTACGCCGGCCTGGGCGACGTCATCGTCGCCACGGTCAAGGACGCGATCCCGGGTGGCAACGTCAAGAAGGGCGATGTGGTCAAGGCCGTCGTCGTCCGTGTCGTCAAGCAGACCCGCCGTCCCGACGGCTCGTACATCAAGTTCGACGAGAACGCCGCCGTGATCCTGAAGAACGACGGGGAGCCCCGCGGCACCCGCATCTTCGGACCGGTCGGCCGTGAGCTTCGCGACAAGAAGTTCATGAAGATCGTCTCGCTCGCCCCGGAGGTCATCTGATCATGGCGAAAATCAAAAAGGGCGACCTGGTTCAGGTCATCTCGGGCGCCAAGCCCGAGCGTGGCGGCGACCGCGGCAAGCAGGGCAAGGTCCTCGAGGTCCTGACCGAGCAGAACCGCGTCATCGTCGAGGGCGTGAACTACGTCACCAAGCACAACCGCGTGGGTCAGTCCCAGCGCGGCACCAAGACCGGTGGCATCGAGACGTTCGAGGCCCCGATCCACATCTCCAACGTCGCGCTCGTCGACCCCTCGACCAAGAAGCCGACCCGTGTCGGACACCGTGTCGAGGAGCAGGTCAAGGACGGCGTCAAGCGCACCGTCCGCGTGCGCTTCGCGAAGAAGTCAGGCAAGGACCTCTGAACATGAGCACCACGACTGCCGCGGAGACTGGCAAGATCCAGCCCCGCCTCAAGCAGAAGTACAACGCCGAGATCAAGAAGGCGCTGCAGGACGAGTTCGGTTACGAGAACGTCATGCAGATCCCCGGTCTGGTCAAGGTCGTCGTGAACACCGGTGTCGGCGAGGCTGCTCGCGACAGCAAGGTGATCGATGGCGCGGTCGACGACCTCACCAAGATCACCGGCCAGAAGCCCATCGTCACCAAGGCCCGCAAGTCCATCGCGCAGTTCAAGCTGCGCGAGGGCCAGGCCATCGGTGCGCACGTCACCCTCCGCGGTGACCGTGCGTGGGAGTTCGTGGACCGCCTCGTCAACCTCGCCCTGCCCCGCATCCGCGACTTCCGCGGTCTGTCGGCCAAGCAGTTCGACGGCAACGGCAACTACACCTTCGGTCTCCAGGAGCAGTCCGTGTTCCACGAGATCGACCAGGACCGCATCGACCGCGTGCGTGGTTTCGACATCACGATCGTCACCACCGCGAAGACCGACGACGAGGGCCGCTCGCTGCTGCGTCAGCTCGGCTTCCCGTTCCAGTCGGCCGACGCGCAGGCCTGACCCCCAGGGCCCCCGGGGTTTCCGGGGGCCCTTCATCGAAGGTCGACTGTCGCGTAACGGCAGCCGAAACCTCATGATCGAAAGAAGCAAAACATGACGATGACAGACCCGGTCGCAGACATGCTGACCCGTCTGCGCAACGCGAACTCGGCGCACCACGACTCCGTGTCGATGCCGAGCTCCAAGCTCAAGACCAACATCGCCGCCATCCTCAAGCAGGAGGGTTACATCGCCGACTGGAACGTCGAAGACGCTCGTGTCGGCCAGACCCTCAACATGACGCTGAAGTACGGCCCGAACCGCGAGCGGTCGATCGCCGGCATCAAGCGCGTGTCGAAGCCCGGCCTTCGCGTGTACGCGAAGTCGACCGAGGTCCCCACGGTCCTCGGTGGCCTCGGCGTCGCCATCCTGTCCACCTCCTCCGGTCTTCTCACCGACCGTCAGGCCGAGCAGAAGGGCGTCGGCGGGGAAGTCCTCGCCTACGTGTGGTGATCTGACATGTCGCGTATTGGACGTCTTCCCATCGACATCCCCGCCGGCGTCACCGTTTCGGTGAACGGCCGGGAGGTCTCCGTCAAGGGCCCCAAGGGCGAGCTCGCGCTCACCGTTGCGCAGCCCCTCGAGGTCGCGGTCGAGGAGAACCAGGTTCTCGTCACCCGGCCCGACGACGAGCGCGAGTCGCGGTCGCTCCACGGCCTGACCCGCACTCTCATCAACAACAACATCATCGGTGTCACCGAGGGCTACTCCAAGGGCCTCGAGGTCGTCGGTACGGGTTACCGCGTGGCGCAGAAGGGCAGCTCGATCGAGTTCGCCCTCGGCTTCTCGCACCCCGTCCTCATCGACCCGCCCGCCGGCATCACCCTCACGGTCGAAGGCAACAACAAGGTCACCGTGAGCGGCATCGACAAGCAGGCCGTCGGCGAGGCCGCCGCCAACATCCGCAAGATCCGCAAGCCCGAGCCCTACAAGGGCAAGGGTGTGCGGTACGCGGGCGAGGTCGTGCGCCGCAAGGCCGGAAAGAGTGGTAAGTAGCCATGGCTGTCAAGACAAAGTCCGTCGCCCGCTCGCGTCGCCACCTGCGTCTTCGCAAGAAGATCGTCGGTACCGAGCTGCGCCCCCGCCTCGTGGTGACGCGTTCCGCCCGCCACGTGTTCGTCCAGGTCGTGGACGACAGCAAGGGCCACACCGTGGCCTCCGCTTCCACCCTCGAGACCGACCTGCGCGGGTTCGACGGTGACAAGACCGCCAAGGCCCGCAAGGTCGGCGAACTCGTCGCCGAGCGTGCGAAGGCCGCTGGCGTGTCCGACGTCGTGTTCGACCGCGGCGGCAACCGTTACGCCGGTCGCGTCGCCGCGATCGCCGACGGAGCTCGCGAAGGAGGGCTGAACCTGTGAGTGACAACAAGGAGACCGAAGTGACCGAGCAGACTGCACCGGCTGAGGGTGCGGCTGCGGCTCAGGCCCCCGCCGAGCGTGAGCGCGAGCCGCGTCGCGGTGGTCGCGAGCGCAACACCAACCAGCGCGACCGTGGTTCGCGCGACCGCAACGAGAGCCAGTTCCTCGAGCGCGTCGTGACGATCAACCGCGTGTCGAAGGTGGTCAAGGGTGGCCGTCGCTTCAGCTTCACGGCGCTCGTCGTCGTGGGCGACGGCAACGGTGTCGTGGGTGTCGGTTACGGCAAGGCCCGCGAAGTCCCCCTCGCCATCTCGAAGGGTGTCGAAGAGGCCAAGCGCAACTTCTTCCGCGTCCCCCGCTCGGGCTCGACCATTCCCCACCCCGTCCAGGGTGAGGCCGCCGCCGGTGTGGTGCTCCTGCGCCCCGCCGCAGCCGGTACCGGTGTTATCGCCGGTGGTCCCGTCCGCGCCGTCCTCGAGTGCGCCGGTATTCACGACGTGCTGTCGAAGTCGCTCGGTTCGTCGAACACGATCAACATCGTGCACGCGACCGTCGAGGCGCTGAAGTCGCTCGAAGAGCCCCGCGCCGTGGCCGCTCGCCGTGGCCTGGAGTTCGATCAGGTCGCCCCGGCCCGCCTCGTGCGCGCCGAGGCCGCCGCTCAGAAGGTAGGTGCCTGATGGCCGAGCGTCTGAAGGTCACGCAGATCAAGTCCAAGGTGAGTGAGAAGCAGAACCAGCGCGACACGCTGCGTTCGCTCGGTCTCAAGCGGATCGGCGACTCGGTCGTCCGTCCCGACGACGCGCAGACGCGCGGCTACGTCAAGACCGTCGCCCACCTCGTCAAGGTTGAGGAGATCGACTAATGGCTGCCAAGAAGGACGAGACCGCCACGGTCGACGCCCCGAAGAAGGCAACGGCCGGTAAGACGGCCGCCAAGAAGGAAGCCCCCGCGGCGCGCCCCGGCGTGCTCAAGGTCCACCACCTGCGTCCCGTCCCGGGTGCTCGCACCGCCAAGACCCGCGTGGGTCGCGGTGAGGGCTCGAAGGGTAAGACGGCCGGTCGCGGTACCAAGGGAACCAAGGCCCGTTACCAGGTCAAGGTCGGCTTCGAGGGTGGGCAGATGCCGCTGCACATGCGCACCCCGAAGCTCCGCGGCTTCAAGAACCCGTTCCGCGTCGAGTACCAGGTCGTGAACCTGGACAAGCTCGGCGAGCTCTACCCGCAGGGTGGCGACGTGACCGTCGCCGACCTGGTGGCCAAGGGCGCCGTCCGCAAGAACGAGAAGGTCAAGGTGCTGGGCACCGGCGACATCTCGGTCGCGCTGACCGTTTCGGTCGACAAGGTCTCCGGCTCCGCTGAGCAGAAGATCGTCGCCGCTGGCGGCTCCGTCAACTGACGCCCGACCCTCGAGGGGCCGGCGGCCTTAGGGCCGTCGGCCCCTTCTGGGTTAGTCTGATTTGGTGTGCGCCCTGCCGCGCGCCGAGATCGTTCTGGAGGAATCTCCCTTGTTCAGCGCCATCGCGCGGGTTTTCCGCACGCCCGACCTGAGGCGGAAGATCGCCTTCACGCTGGGCATCATCGCCATCTACCGGCTAGGTGCCCACGTGCCGACGCCCTTCGTCGACTTCCCGAACGTTCAGCAGTGTCTGAACCAGTCGGGCGGGACCGAGGGACTGCTGTCGCTGGTCAACCTGTTCTCGGGTGGCGCTCTGCTGCAGCTGTCGATCTTCGCCCTGGGCGTCATGCCCTACATCACGGCGACGATCATCGTGCAGCTGCTGCGCGTGGTGATCCCGCACTTCGAGACCCTCTACAAAGAGGGCCAGGCGGGACAGGCGAAACTCACGCAGTACACCCGGTACCTGACGATCGCGCTCGCGCTCCTGCAGTCGACGACCCTCGTCACGGTCGCCCGCTCGGGTCAGCTCTTCGGCTCCGCCGGTGTGCCCGAGTGCCAGCAGCTCCTCACGAACGACATCTGGTGGGCGCAGCTGCTCATGATCATCACGATGACCGCCGGCACCGGCCTGGTCATGTGGTTCGCCGAGCTGGTCACCGAGCGCGGTGTCGGCAACGGCATGTCGATCCTCATCTTCACCTCGATCGCCGCCACCTTCCCCGGTGCGATGATCTCGATCCTCAACGCCCGTGGCGTCGAGGTCTTCCTCCTCGTTCTCGCGGTCAGCATCGTGATCGTGGCGCTCGTCGTCTTCGTCGAGCAGTCCCAGCGACGCATCCCGGTGCAGTACGCGAAGCGCATGGTGGGCCGTCGCACCTACGGGGGGACGAACACCTACATCCCGATCAAGGTGAACATGGCCGGCGTCGTGCCCGTCATCTTCGCCTCGTCGCTGCTGTACATCCCGGCGCTGATCGCGCAGTTCAACCAGCCGCAGGCAGGCCAGGAGCCCGCGGCCTGGGTGACCTGGATCTCGCAGTACCTCACGCGCGGCGATCACCCCCTGTACATGCTCGTGTACTTCCTCCTCATCATCGGCTTCGCGTACTTCTACGTCGCGATCACCTTCAACCCGGTCGATGTCGCCGACAACATGAAGAAGTACGGCGGGTTCATCCCCGGCATCCGTGCCGGTCGTCCCACCGCCGAGTACCTCGACTACGTCCTCACGCGCATCACGCTCCCGGGCTCGATCTACCTGGGTCTCATCGCGTTGCTCCCGCTCGTGGCGTTGGCCACGGTGGGCGCGAACCAGAACTTCCCGTTCGGCGGAGCCTCGATCCTCATCATCGTGGGTGTCGGCCTCGAGACGGTGAAGCAGATCGACGCGCAGCTTCAGCAGCGTCACTACGAAGGGCTGCTGCGATGACCGCGCGTCTTCTGATCGTCGGCCCCCAGGGCTCGGGCAAGGGGACGCAGGGTGTCCGCGTCGGTGAAGCTCTCGGCATCCCCGTGGTGTCCACCGGCGACGTGTTCCGCGCCAACGTGAAGGACGGCACCGAGCTCGGCCAGCAGGTCAAGGCCATCATCGACGGGGGCGATCTCGTTCCCGACGAGCTGACCAGCGCCGTGGTGCGCGACCGGCTCTCGCAGGCGGATGCCTCCGACGGCTTCCTGCTCGACGGGTACCCGCGCAACCTCGCGCAGGTCATGCACCTCGACGAATTCCTCGAGGGTCGCGACGAGTCGCTCGATGCGGTGATCGCGCTCATCGTCCCGCGCGAGGAGTCGCTGTCGCGCCTTACCGCGCGCGCCGCCGAGCAGGGTCGCGCCGACGACACCGAAGAGGCGATCGCCACGCGTCTGAGCATCTACGAGCGTGAGACGGCGCCGATCCTCGACGTCTACGGCACCCGCGGCATCGTCGACGAGGTCGACGGCGTAGGCAGCCTCGACGAGGTCACGGCCCGGATCTTCGCCGCTCTCGAAGCGCGCGGCATCGCCGGTTCGTCGGCCGCCTGACGTGGTGTTGCGCTCCTCGATCTACAAGAAGCCCGCGCAGCTGCGGTCGATGGTCGAGCCCGGTCTGATCACGGCCGATGCCCTGGATGCCGTGCGCTCGATGATCGAGCCCGGAGTGACGACCCTCGAGCTCGACGCCGCAGCGTCGGCGCTCATCTCGGCGCGCGGGGCGAAGTCCAACTTCCAGATGGTGCGCGGCTACCGGCACACGATCTGCGCCTCCGTGAACGAGCAGGTGGTGCACGGCATCCCGAACGATCGTCCGCTTCGCCCCGGCGACATCCTCTCGATCGACGCGGGCGCGGAGTTCCGGGGGTGGAACGGTGATTCCGCCTTCACCGTCATCGTGCCCGGAGACGCCCCCGCAGACCTCGTCGCCCCCCGACAGCGGCTCTCCGACGTGACCGCGGGGTCGCTGTGGGCCGGCATCGCCGCACTCAGCCGAGCGACCCACCTCGCCGAGGTCGGCGCCGCGATCGAGCAGTACATCCAGGACAACGCGCCCGAGGGGGGCTACGGCATCCTCCGCGACTACGTCGGTCACGGCATCGGACGCAAGATGCACGAGTCGCCGAGCATCTTCAACTACGCGGTCGCGGATCGCGGCCCGGAGGTGCGTCCGGGACTGGCGGTCGCTATCGAGCCGATGGTCGTCATCGGCGACCAGGAGACCTTCACCGAGGACGACGGCTGGACCGTGTCGACGGTGGACGGCACAGCCGGCTCCCATTGGGAACATAGTGTCGCCGTGCATGATGGAGGGATCTGGGTCCTCACCGCGCACGACGGCGGTGCCGAGAAACTGGCGCCTTTCGGTGTGGTGCCGAAGGAGATCGACTGATGATGATGGCCGCCGCACGGAAGACCACCAACTGGTTCGCGATCGGGGTGACCGCCGCCGCGCTGGTCGTGGTTCTGATCGTCGGGGGAGTGGTCTGGTTCGCCAACAGCCAGGCGACCTCGCCCGGAACCCTGCCCCAGGCCTCCGCCGTCGACACCGAAACCGGGGCGATCTCGGTCGGTACGGGCGACAAGACGGTCGACACCTACATCGACTTCATGTGCCCCGTGTGCAACTCGTTCGAGCAGGCCTACGGCCCGACGCTGCAGCAGCTCGTCGACGACAACACGATCACGCTGAGGATCCACCCGATCGCGATTCTCGACCGGCAGTCGCAGGGCACGCAGTATTCGACGCGTGCGGCGAACGCGGCATATTGCGTCGCCGTAGACAACCCGGCGAACATCCCCGCGTTCGTGAAGGCGCTCTATGCACAGCAGCCGAAGGAGGGCACCGCGGGACTGGATGACGCGACCCTCACCTCCATCGCCACCTCGGCGGGGGCATCGGATGCCGTGTCCTCCTGCATCACCTCCGGCACGTACACCAAGTTCGTGACGGCGATGACGCAGAAGACCCCGCTGCAACCGAATGCTTCGGGTATCGCCACGCCGACGATCGCCGTCAACGGTACGGTCCTGCAGAACCAGACCGACCTGTCCGGTGACCCGCAGAAGGACATCGTCGCCCGCCTCAACGGCTGACGACACTCCCGGCGAGTTGCCGGGTCGGGTAATACCACGTATGCTTGATCTTTGGTGCGTTGCGCCTTCATTGGCGTGTCGAAGCACCGAATCCCCATCCACCGCAGACCGGCCGGTCTGCAACTGAGCGTGAGCGAGTTTATGGCGAAGAAAGACGGTGTCATCGAGATCGAGGGCACGGTGTCCGAAGCACTGCCCAACGCGATGTTCCGTGTCGAGCTGACGAACGGGCACAAGGTGCTCGCGACGATCTCGGGCAAGATGCGGCAGAACTACATCCGCATCATCCCGGAGGACCGCGTCGTCGTCGAACTGAGCCCTTACGACCTCACCCGTGGTCGTATCGTCTACCGCTACCGCTGAGTCCGGCCGAGAAGTAACGAGCCGCTCCCGCGGCCTCGAAGACAGCGAAATCAGGAACATCATGAAGGTCAACCCCTCCGTCAAGCCCATCTGCGACCACTGCAAGGTGATTCGTCGCCACGGGCGCGTGATGGTGATCTGCAAGAGCAACCCGCGCCACAAGCAGCGCCAGGGCTGAGCTTCCAGCTCGACACCTTTCCAACTGAATACACAACGGCAGGATCAGATCCCGTCCGCTTGCGCGGACGGGGGACACCTCGGGTCGGAGGCCCGAGCACCGATCCTGCTCCACACCTCCACGACACTCTGAGGAGAGCCGCATGGCACGTCTCGCCGGCGTCGACATCCCGCGCGACAAGCGCGTGGTGATCGCACTTACTTACATCTACGGCGTGGGTCGCACCCGCTCCGTCGAGATCCTGAACGCAACGGACATCAGCCAGGACATCCGCGTCAAGGACCTCACCGACGACCAGCTTGTCGCCCTGCGCGACCACATCGAGGGCACCTACAAGGTGGAGGGTGACCTCCGTCGCGAGGTCGCCGCCGACATCCGCCGCAAGGTCGAGATCGGTTCCTACGAGGGCCTGCGCCACCGCCGCGGCCTCCCGGTGCGCGGTCAGCGCACGAAGACGAACGCGCGTACCCGCAAGGGCCCCAAGCGCACCGTCGCCGGCAAGAAGAAGGCGCGCTAAGCCGCGGGCTGAGCGTCAGGATTCAGGAGAACGCACATGGCACAGGCCAAGTCCGCCGCGCGCAAGCCGCGCCGCAAGGAAAAGAAGAACATCGCCGTGGGTCAGGCCCACATCAAGTCGACGTTCAACAACACCATCGTTTCGATCACCGACCCCTCGGGTGCCGTCATCAGCTGGGCTTCGTCCGGCGGTGTCGGGTTCAAGGGCTCGCGCAAGTCGACGCCCTACGCCGCAGGCATGGCCGCGGAGTCGGCCGCTCGTCAGGCGCAGGAGCACGGCGTCAAGAAGGTCGACGTCTTCGTGAAGGGTCCGGGTTCGGGTCGTGAGACCGCGATCCGCTCGCTGACCGCAGCAGGCCTCGAGGTCGGCTCGATCCAGGACGTGACGCCCCAGGCCCACAACGGCTGCCGTCCGCCCAAGCGCCGCCGCGTCTGACGCGTTCTGTTCCCGGGGAGTGCTCGTCGCTCCCCGGGAACGACGCGCTTGCGCGCGATCCAGACTTCCGGATGCCATGCGTCACCCCTGACGTGAAAGTCGGGCGCCGCGGCATCCCGCGAGTACAACTCAACACCTCACCCCATTACACGTGTCATATAGCGGGCACGTGATCGAAAGGAACACATAGTGCTCATCGCACAGCGTCCCACTCTGACCGAGGAGAAGATCGGGGAGTTCCGCAGCCGTTTCGTCATCGAGCCGCTGGAGCCCGGTTTCGGTTACACGATCGGCAACGCGCTGCGTCGCAGCCTCCTGTCGTCGATCCCCGGCGCGGCCGTCACGAGCATCCGCATCGACGGCGTCCTGCACGAGTTCAGCACCATCCCGGGCGTGAAGGAAGACGTCACCGAGATCATCCTGAACATCAAGCAGCTGGTCGTCTCGAGCGAGCGCGACGAGCCCATCACGGCGTACCTGCGCAAGACCGGCGCCGGTGAGGTCACCGCCGCCGACATCTCCGCTCCGGCGGGCGTCGAGGTGCACAACCCCGAGCTGGTCATCGCCACGCTCAACGACACCGCGAAGTTCGAGCTCGAGCTCACGATCGAGCGTGGCCGCGGCTACGTCTCGGCGACCCAGAACCGCAACGAGTACGCCGAGGCCGGTCAGATCCCGATCGACTCGATCTACTCGCCGGTGCTCAAGGTCAGCTACCGCGTCGACGCGACGCGTGCCGGCGAGCGCACCGACTTCGACAAGCTCGTCCTCGACGTCGAGTCGAAGGCATCGATCGCCCCGCGCGACGCCGTGGCCTCCGCGGGCCGCACCCTCGTCGAGCTCTTCGGTCTCGCCCGTGAGCTGAACGTCGAGGCCGAGGGCATCGAGATCGGCCCCGCGCCGGTCGAGACGGTCCTCTCGAACGAGCTCTCGATGCCGATCGAAGACCTCGATCTGTCTGTCCGCTCGTACAACTGCCTCAAGCGCGAGGGCATCAACACCGTTTCGGAGCTGGTCGCCCTTTCGGAGACGCAGCTGATGAACATCCGCAACTTCGGTCAGAAGTCGGTCGACGAGGTGCGCGACAAGCTCACCTCTCTCGGCCTGTCGCTCAAGGACTCGGTGCCCGGCTTCGACGGCGCTCAGTTCTACAGCGGCTACGACGAAGAAACCGTCTGACCCCGTCGGACCCGACCGAACCTTCTCCTGGAGTAATACGACATGCCCAAGCCCACGAAGGGTCCCCGCCTCGGAGGCGGCCCGGCCCACGAGCGTCTGCTTCTCGCGAACCTCGCGGCAGCCCTGTACACGCACAAGTCCATCAAGACGACCGAGACCAAGGCCAAGCGCCTGCGTCCGCTCGCCGAGCGCCTCATCACGTTCGCCAAGCGCGGCGACCTGCACGCGCGTCGTCGCGTGCTGAGCGTCATCGGCGACAAAGAGGTCGTTCACACCCTCTTCACCGAGATCGCGCCCCTGGTGGCCGAGCGTGACGGCGGCTACACCCGCATCACCAAGGTCGGCAACCGCAAGGGCGACAACGCTCCCATGGCCGTGATCGAGCTCGTTCTCGAGCCCGTCGCGAAGAAGGCGTCGAACAAGGCCGCCGCGGCTCCCGCCGCTGCCGCCCCGGCCGCCGCCGAGGAGCCCGTCGCCGACGAGACCGCCGCTGAGGAGACCTCGACCGACGAGGCCGCCGAGGCCGGCGCCGAGTCGCCCGAGGAAGGCGCAGCCGCCGAGGCTGCAGCCGACGACGCCGTCCAGGACGACGCCAAGGCCTGAGCCCCCTCGCTCGCACGAAGCCCTCACCCGATCCGGGTGGGGGCTTCGTCGTCTCTCACGCGGGGTCCGCACTCGTAGGCTTGACCTCGTGCGCATCCGACTCGACATCGCCTACGACGGCTCGCATTTCCGGGGATGGGCTCGGCAACCGGGGCTGCGCACGGTGCAGGGCGAGCTGGAGAGCGCTCTGACGCGCATCGTGGGCGGCGACCCGCGGCTCATCGTCGCCGGGCGCACCGATGCGGGCGTCCACGCGTCCGGTCAGGTCGCACACCTCGACCTCGACGACGACCAGATCGCACGGCTACCCCGGCGGCGCCGGGACCACGACGAGACGGACGCGATCGCCGCCCTCGCCGGTCGCTTGCGGGGTGTGCTGGGCGCCTACTCCGACGTGACGGTCTCGCGGACCTCGCCCGCCCCCGACGGGTTCGACGCGCGATTCTCGGCCGTGTGGCGGCGATACAGCTACCGTCTCGCCGATGCGGCGGCCGGGTACGATCCGCTGGAACGACAGCGCACGACCTACGTCCGCAGCTCCCTCGATGTCGAGGCGATGGATGCCGCGGCCTCCCGCCTCATCGGACTCCACGACTTCGCCGCGTACTGCAAAGCCCGCGAAGAGGCGACGACGATCCGCACCCTGCTCGAGTACGACTGGCAGCGCGATGAGTCGGGCGTGCTCGTCGCGAACGTCCGAGCCGACGCGTTCTGCCACAGCATGGTGCGTGCCCTCGTGGGCGCATGCGTCGCAGTGGGGGAGGGGCGGATCGAGATCGACGACGTCGTGGCGATCCGCGAGGCACGATTGCGCATCCCCGAGACCAAGGTCCTGGCCGCGCGGGGCCTCGTCCTCGCGGAGGTCGGCTACCCCGCCGACGAGCTGCTGGCAGCTCGCGCGGAGCAGACGCGGAACCGTCGCGATGCGGACGGTGCGGCCGCCTGATCCGGGCGGGCGGTCCGGGTGCAACCCCTCGGTCGCGCGTCCGGGGTCGGACGTATGCTGGCTTCGCCATGAAGGTCATCTCGTACAACCTCAACAAGCACCGTGCCGCCGGTGAACTCGTCGCGCTCGTCGAGAAGCACGAGGTCGACGTCCTCTGTCTGCAGGAGTGCGACAGCACCGACATCCCGGAGCAACTCGGCGGACTGCGCCTGGCGGAAGCGACGCAGCGGAACCGGCTGGGTCTGGCCCTGTACTACCGGGAGAACACCTTTCGCGCCGAGGACGTGCGCGCGATCGGGCTGAAGAAGTCCCTGCACGACCGGGTTCTCAAGCCCGCGGAAGAGCGCATGCTCGGGGTGCGCCTGCGCGACATCGACAACGGACGAGACGTCATCGTCGCGTCTTTCCACGCGGCGCCTCTCACCGCGCTCAACTCGCTGCGCCGGCACCAGATCCGCACCGCGCTCACCGAGCTTCAGAATCTCGGGCCGGGCCTTCCCGCCCTCATGGTCGGGGACTACAACTACCCGGTGTTCAAGGAGAATCTCGGACAGAAAGTACGCGACCAGGGGTACGAGCTCACGCTCAGCGACACCCGTACCTACACCCGCTACCGTTTCTTCCGAGGGCACTACGACTTCGCGACATCCATCGGGTTCGACATCGCGCACATCAAGACGCTGCCCCAGGGACTCAGCGATCACCTGCCCATCCTCGTCACTGCGGAGGTGACGCAGAGACACGGGCTCGCGAGTTTCTAGGCGAGTGCAACGAGAGTGAGGGGGCCGTCCGAAGACGGCCCCCTCACTCTCGTTGCCCGGGTCAGGCGTCCGCTGCGGCGCGGCGACGACGCATGAGCGCGCCGACCGTGACGGCGCCGCCGGCCACCACCAGGCCGCCGCCGGCGATCCACAGGCCCGCCGTGCTGCCCGCGTCGAAACCGGTGATCGCGAGACCACCCTTCGCGGGCGTGCTGGCCGAGCCCTGCACCGTGATGGACGAGTGCAGGACGACGCCGCTGCGCGCACCGGTGAACGTGAGGTAGTACGTGCCGCTCGCGTTCGCGGGGAGTTTGACGGGGACGTCGAGCTTGCCGTTGACGGCCTTCGAGCGCAGCGAGGTGTTCGTCTGCACGACGGACGCGAGAGTGACGCCGTTGGCGTTCACGCCCGTCACCGAGATGAGCACGTCTTCGTCGCCCTGGTACGGGGCGGTGTTCGTCGTGAACGTCGTCGAGCCGCCGGGTGCCACGACGGCGGGCGTCGCCGTCACGACGGCCGGGTCGGTGTAGGCGTTGGCGGCCGTCGGGGCCCACAGCGCGGCCGCGGCGAGAGAGAGCGCGGCGACGGCCTGGATGATTCTGGTCTTCATGGTGTGCCCCATCTGCTTGGCAAGGTCGTGTCGAGGGATGACGATGAGCGGCGAACCGGTCTTCGACGCCAGCATCGATCGCTCTGTGCGAGTCTTCTGGGTCGGTGCGCGACGACACGGTGCGGGCGGCCCAGTTTCATGCGTTGGCGGTGCGTTCTTCACCCGGCCGCGCTCCGCTCACCCCGGGAAGCGGCACGCTCCCTCGCGCGGGACCTCCGTCGCGTCGCGGGTGGGCGTCGACGCGGCGGTCAGCTCGGGGGTGACGGGCAGGCGGACCTCGAGGTCGAGATCCGCGGACTGCCCCGGCCCCAGTTGCACCGACCACTTCACGACGTGCCGGGCCTCATGGGTCCCGTCAGCGAATCCGGGAGACAGGGCACCCGTGGTCGTCGTCCGTCGGTCGATCGCCTCCGCTCCCGGCGGAAGATAGACGTACACCCCCGTGAGCGCCTCTCCGGCTGGCACGCCGTATTCGCCACCACCGGTCACGTACCAGGGGAGCGTCTGAGGGTCGGGTGCGTCGTTCCGCAGCGAGACGTGAAGGGAGGCGCGATCCCCGCCGCACCACGCCGTCTCGACCTCCGGGTGCAGGTAGAAGTCCATCTTCGAGCCCGTCCCGTCGTTGAGGTAGACGCCGAAGGTGGTGCGCGTGGAGTCCGAGGTCGGCAGCGCGCCCTGCAGCGTCGTTCCGTCGAGGATGCTCTGCTCAGCGGCATCCGCGTTCCAGATCAGCAGGCGACGCTCGCTCCCCGCACGCGCGATCGCATCGACGAGCGCGGCGGGATCGAACCGGCCGTCCGAGAGAGCCTGGAACACGGCGGCTGAGGCACTCTGAAAGAACGCGTCCTGCCGGTGCGGGTCGGGATAGCGCCGGTAGACATCGCTCAGGAGCAGGGAGACGGCGTTGTCGGAGGTCAGCTCATCGCCGGATGGGAGGCGCACCGGCCCCGTCGCCCGGAGAAGATACGAGAGCGCGACGGGATCCAGTGCGACGACGGCATCCACGGTCGTGCCGTGCAGGCGCCGCCACATCTCGCGCGCCAGGGGTGCGCCGACGGAGAAGTCGGGTACCTGCGTCGTGTTCTGGATGAAGCGTGCGGGTCGTGTGTCGAAGACGTTCGTCACGTCGGGCGGGAGATCGGCGACCGGCGCATCGCCCAGCGCCGCGAAGTCGGCCGTGGAGGCTTGGGCGCTGAGCGTCATCCGTCCGTCGCGGGAGTCCAACTGCGCGACGGCGCCGACCACGCCGCCCAGCGATCGCCACTCGGCGTTGTTCTCGAAGAGCACGAGGGTCGAGCGGGGGCGGTCGGCCCCGAGCATGAGGGGGACCAGCCGGGTCGCGCGCTGCAAGGCGTCTGCGGTGTCGGCGGCGGTATGCAGCATCTGCTCCGAGCGGGAGACGGCGTCGGCCACGCGGCCGATCAGGGGCGCCCGATCGATGGCCGCGACCTCGCCCGCCGATCGCTCGAGGGTCGTGGCGGCCGATTCGGCGGCGGGGGCGACGGCCGAGATCCGCGTCACGTCGATCGCCCCGTCGTCGGGACGCAGGGCATCGGCCGACAGCCCGTCAGACGCCTCGGCCAAGGGTGTGAACGCCTGCGTCGCGGCCGCGTCGACGGCCGCCGTGGTCCGGGCCACGGCGGAGAGCTGCGGGCCGACCCACGGCAGCACCTCTGCGAGGCGCCACACCGGATCGCTGGTGAGCGCGCGCGCCGCAGACGTGTCGTCGCCGATCGCGGCGAGGGCGGCGATGGCGGCCGAGGGGTCGTCGACGTCGGCCGCGGCGCGCGAGACGACCGCCTCGGCGTTGTGGAGATGCCCGTATGCGGCGATGGCGCGCACTCCGATCCACGCGGCCGCGACCACACCGGCGGCCAGCACCGCGATCACCGTCCACGCGAAGAGCGAGGCCGCTCGGGGGAGAGGGAGGGAACGGGGGCGGGATTTCACGCGAACACCCTAAGGGAGCGTATTCGCGGACCGACCGCCCTGCCGTCTGCGACACCTACACTGGGGGAAACGGTCCGGGGGAGGATTCATGCGTCTCACAGCGCGTCGCGGCAGGGCGGTGTTCGGCGTCGCTCTGGCGGCGTCGGTCCTACTCGGACTCACCGGATGCGGAGCGCCTCCGTGGGCTCAGGGCGGCGCGCAAGCGCCCGATTCCCCGTCTCCCACCGCCACGATGACGGCGGCTCCGCAACCCGTCCGCAACGACCTGTCCAGCGGCTCGACCCAGCGCTCGCTGACGGCCGGATCCGTTGCGGCGACGGTGAACTACTGGTCAACGCTCTCGATGGATCGTTGGACGGCGACGGCGCTCAAGCCCGTCAACCTGTCGATGGAGACGACGGTGACCCCGAACGACGGGCAGAAGGTCTACCTTCAGCGGGCGACCATGACAGCGGTTCCGGGGAACGCATCGCAGTCCTTCGCGGCGCTGTCGCCCCAGAGCGATCAGACGGACGCGCCCGGTTATCTCGTGCTCTCCCCGTACAGCTATTCCCAGACGTTCAACGTCGGCGAGGTGCCGGCGGAAGCGACATTTGTCACCCTGCAGTTCACCTTCGAGTTCCTCGTGCAGACCACCCCCACGTCGAACGAGTTCGCGAAGCAGACGGCGAGCGATTCCCTCACCGTGGCGATCGCGGGCGGCGACACCGCCGGGGGCTGATCAGGGCCGGACGCGCTCCCAGCGGTCGCCACCCTCGCGGGTGGCTTCCCCGGCAGCCGCATCCGCGGCGAGGATGAGAGCGTGCAGGTCGTAGTCTCCTGCGGGGGCGGGCACCCATCCGACGCTCGCCGAGAGCTGGATGCCGATGTCGGATGACACGTCGAGCGAGGAGACGCGCTGAAGAACCGTCCGCACGTGTTCGCGGAGCACGGCGTCGGGGCGCGAGACGACCACGACCACCCGGCCGCGTATCTCGCGGCCGAGGTCGGCTTCGGCGGGGAAGGAGTCGGCGACGACGGCTTCGAAACGGGCCACCAGGCGCAGCCACCCGCTCTCACCGGCCGCGCTGCGCAGCTGGTCGGGATCGTCGAGCCGGACGCTGAGGACGGCCCACGACTCTTCGCGAGCGCGCCGCGCTCGGGCCAGGCGGTCGGTCGCGGTGACCATGAAGTGCGGCCAGCTCGACGCCGCTCGGCTCCCGCTGGGCGACACCGAGGTGAAGTACAGCAGCGACACCGTGGCGCACACGAGGAAGACGAGCATCGCGAGCCCGTTCAGCACGCGGGGAAGCGCGAGATCGCCGAGCGTTGTGGGGACCGCGAGCCCGGAGATCATGGTCCCGACGCCCAGTGCGACGAAGGCCGCGGAGACGGTCGTCAGGGGCAGAGCGAGGCGTTCGAGGCGGTCGGCCGCGCGCCGGAGTTCCCACACCGTGAGACCGGCGAACACCGCCGAGCCCACGAAAGCGAGCCGGAACGCCAGACCGTACGCGTTCGAATCGGTGACCAGGACGAACACCACGGCCATCGCGACGGCCTGTGCGCCGCCCACCCAGGGGAACGCGCGTGCGCCGCGTCGCGCCCGGAAACCCGACCAGATGAGGGCGGGCGCCCCCAGCATCAGGCCCAGCCCCGCGCGACGGACCGTCTCGTCGTTCAGGATCGCCCCGGTCACCGACACCCAGGTGCTGGACATGGCGAGGACGAACGCCAGCGACCACAGGAGCGCGGATCGGGAGGGCCGATGCAGGAATCCCAGGCCGATGATCATGACGGTACCGAGGGTGGCCACCGTGGCCTGGGCGAGTCCCAGGTTCGATAGAACGTCGGACGGCATCAGGCGGCGCCGACTTCCGATCGGGCGGGGAGGATCACCGTGACGGTGGTGCCCGCCCCGAGCTCGCTCTCGAGGAAGAGCGAGCCGCCCTGATCCTCGACGATGCTGCGGATGATCCCCATCCCCAACCCGGTGCCGGGGGTCGGGCTCTCGCGCACCGACTGCGCGCGGAAATACGGGTCGAAGACGCGTTCGAGATCGTCCGGGTGGATGCCGATCCCGGTGTCGGCGAAGTGGAGGATGACGTCGTCGGGGGAGACCTCCCCGGAGATGCGGATCGAGCCGCCCGCGGGGGTGTACTTGATCGCGTTGCTCAAAATGTTGTCGAACGCCTGGCGCAGTCGGAAGGCGTCTCCGAGCACCTCGGCGGAATCTGGGAGATCGTCGACGACGCTCACGCGGCGCGCCGCCGCGGCCGGGCGGAACGACGCCAGGGACGAAGCGATGATGCGGCTCGCGTCGGCGGTCAGCGGGGTGGAGTTCTCCCGGAACACCCCTCGCGAGGTCGCGAGGATCTCGGAGATGAGCTTCTGCATCCTCTCGCCGGCACCCGCGATCACCTCGAGCTGCTCACGGACCTTCGGCGGCAGACCCGGGTCGTCGAGGGCCAGATCGGCGTGACCGATGATCGCGGTCAGGGGGTTGCGCAGCTCGTGCGAGACCGTGGCCGCGAGCCGTTCTCGCGCGCGCTCGGACTCGATCAGCGCGGTGATGTCGTGGACGATGAGCAGGGTGCTCTCGGGCTCGTCGGACGAGATGAGTCGACGCGTCGAGGCCGAGAGGGCGTGCCACTCTCCGTGCGGGTCGAACAGCCAGACGCGCTCGTCGTCGAACTGTTCTCCTCGAGAGGCGCGCGCGAACGGGCGCTCCGCCTCGGGCAGCGGCTCTCCTCGGAGCGTCGCGTACTCCACAGCCGCCCCGGGCCGCTGCGGTTCGTCGCGCTCGACCCCGTAGAGCGCCACGTACGTATCGTTCAGGGCCAGGACCTCGCCGTCGGCCGAGAGACGGGCGATGCCGGTGTCGAGCCCGTTGAGCATCTGCGACACGCGGCGCTCCTGGCCGGACACCCGCTGGAGGGTGCCCTGCAGGCGGCTCGCCTGCCGGCGGAGGAGCTGTTTGAACGCGCGCGTCTGCCGAGCGGAGAGGTAGGAGGTGATGGCGATGAAGGCGAGCGAGAGGAGGACGATGATCAATCGGAGCGCCGACACCGGGCCGGACGCGTTCACCGTGGCATCCACCACGATGATGACGCCGACCGCGCTGATCGCCGAGATCAGGTAGACGAGCGAGAAGTGGGTGGCGATCCAGATGATGGGGAACACCCAGAAGAAGCTGAAACGCAGGTCGGTCCCGAAGCTCAGCAGGCCGACCCCGATGATGTCGCCGAACGGGATGACGGCGACGACGGCGCGGGGGACCTTGTGCCAGGGGACGACGATCGCGATCGCCGTCAGGGCGATGATGACGCCGACGCCCGAGGAGAAGGGCCAGCGGGTGAACAGGGAGGGCTCCAGGGCCTGCACGAGCAGGACCGTGATGACGACGCTCGCTCCCAGGATCAGCTGCAGGAGCCACACCGATCGCGTGCGACTGCCCGGGGTGTTCGCGTCGTCGTCGGGGATGCCCTCCGGAGGAACCGCCGGGGGGACGCTCCTCATGGATGCCATTCTCCGAGTGTATAGAGAGTGGTGTAGTCTTCTGCGCGCCATCCTGTCTCTGCTCGCCGCGCGTGGCTCCCGCTCACGTCGCCCGGTCAGACTCCCCCTGAGGCCTGCATCCCGCAGCGTGATGGTCGATCGTCGACCTTCCGCGCGCCCCGCGCCCCGTCCTCAGGAGACACCCGTGAACATGCCCTCTCGCCGACGCGCGCGTGCCGTAGCCGCCACCGTCGCTCTCGCCCTCGTCGCGCCCGCGATGCTCTCCGGCTGCAGTCAGATGAGCGACATCTTCGCCTCGCTGCCCGGGCAGATCGGGGGGAAGCAGTCCGTGGTCGTCGCCACTCCGGCGCCGCAGTCCTCGGCGGCGAGCAAGCCCTTCGACTCCCAGTTCACCTACGACGGCTCCGTGCGGTTGACCTCCGAGGTCGCCGACGGCCTGGAGCTGCGACTCGATGTCTGGGCCGTCGATCCCAAGCGGACGATGGAGTGGACGGCGACGAATGAGAAGCAGCTCGGCTTCGCCGTCAACGTCGTCGACAACCGAGTGGACGAGAAGGCCGTGCTCGCGCAGAAGCGTCGCGTCTACGTGTCGTCGATCTCCGTCACCTCGCAGACCGCCCAGACCGGCGGCCAGGTCTCGAACCCGTTCCAGTTCAGCGCGGATCCCCGCACGCTCGTGCCCTCGGACACCCTGCGCTCCGACCGCGGGCTGCTGTTGAACAGCTTCCAGGGCGGCCTTCTGGTGCCCACCACCTCGATCCGTCAGCTGCCCGCGGACACCTACGGAATCACGCTCGAGTTCGCGTTGAACATCGCGGTCGAGGGCACGGCGAACACCGACACCTCGTTCAGCCAGCAGACGGTGTACCAGTACCTTCCGATCGCGATCTACGCCGACGAGGGGCAGGCGGCGGGCGGTCAGAGCACCGGCACGTCGAGCAGCACCGGGCGCGCACCGGGCTGGGGCCAGTCGACGACCAACCAGGGCTGAGGCGCCCGGTCACTCGCTCCGGGACCGGCCCAGGTGCGGTCTCGAGCGTCGACTCTCCATGAGCCACGACAGGTCGTCGACGTCCCTCAGCAGGTGGTGCTCGAAGGCGAGGTCGGGGACGTCGTCGTAGGCGATCGACGGCATACGCCGCGCGAACGCGCGCCGGAACGTCTCCTCGAACGCCTCGGCCTCGAGAATGGCCGGGGCGACCACGAACACCGTGTCGCGAGTCGGCATCCCCGTGACGACGTCCGCGACGGCGTCCGCGGCGGCGTCGGCCACGGTCCGCAGCATCGTGTCCGCACGCTCGCCGCTGTGGGCAGCGCGGATCAGATCGATCTCGGGGACGCGGACGAGACTCGCACGCACGATGGAGTGGCCCTCGAGCAGCCGTGAGGTCTCACGGCGCAACGTGCCCCGGTCATGGGCGCGCGTGCCGGGGGCCGGGTCGTCGTCGAGCTGACGCCCGATCCAGACGGCACCGATGGAGACCAACACGATCGCCACGGCGCTCACCGCCGCGGTGGTCTCGGCGGAGACCGGTCCCTGCTGGAGGAGCGGCTCCACGCCGAAGACGGCGACGACGCCGAGCCGGGCGAGGTTGTAGGCGGCGTACAGGCTCAGCGTCCACGAGAGCAGACGTGCCCCGCCCAGGAGGCCGAGCGAGGGCCGAGAGCACTCCAGGGCGCACAGCGCCGAGAAGACCACCAGCCCCGCGGTCTTGAGGAGGGTGGCGTCGTCGAGGGGCACCAGGAAGGTCAGACCGAACAGCAGGATGCCGCCGGCGCCGGTGCTGATCGCTCCGATGGCGCGCCGTCCGTTCAATCGCCGGGCCCCGGCCCAGAGCAACCCGACCGCCATGATGTTGGTCGCGTTGCCCGCGGCGGCTGCCGCCACCGAATCCCACGCCGTCTCCATCACGTTCAACGCTCCGCAAAGCAGAGCGGCGATGGCGGACATGCCGAAGTAGCGGACCATGTCGGCGCGCGCTCCGCCGCGGTCGTCCTCGGGTCGGCCGTGGGCCACGAACAGCATTGCGAGGGCGACTCCTGCGGCGGCGATGGATGCCAGCAGGGCGAGGACGATCACGGACGGTCGTCTCCTTCGGGTGCCCGACGCAATCTTGAGGAAATCTTGCGGGGACGGTGGTCATGTGCGGCGGTCGTCTTGCGGCGAACCTACCAGAGTGGGACTCGGCCGATACGCCGCGAAACCGACAGGAAGACACCGCCATGACCGATGCGCGCAGCTTCACCCCCCACACGAGGGACTTCGACATGCACCAGAGTGCACTCGGGGCCGCGGGTGAGCACGGTTTCGCCGACGACTTCGCCGCTGTGCTCGAGAACACCTCGGTGCACCGCTCCACCATCGGCTGCGTCATCCCGGCGTACAACGAGGAGGAGTCGATCGCCGACGTCATCGAGGCGCTGCTCGCTCAGACCCGCGTGCCCGACGTCATCCACGTCGTCGTCAACAACACCTCCGACGCGACCGTGAAGATCGCCTCGGAGTACAGCGGGCCCCATGAGCTGCACACCGAGCTCGGGGAGCAGTTCACCGAGGTGTTCGTCCACGACATCGGCAAGAACCCCGACAAGAAGGTCGGGGCGCTGAACTACGGCTACTCCCTCGTCGAGGGCTACGACTACCTCCTCGGTGTCGACGGCGACACCATCGCCGACAGCAAAGCCGTCGAGTACCTCGAGACCGAAGCCATCTCCGACTCCCGCATCGGCGGCATCTCGGCGATCTACACGATCGACGACAAGCCCATCAAGGGCCTGATGGCACGCTTCCTCACCGCGGGTCAGCGGACGCAGTTCGCGGCGTTCAACCTGCAGAACATGCTCCGCGGCCGCAACATGGCCGTGCTGGGCGGTCAGTTCTCGATCTTCTCCACGAACGCCCTGCGCGATGCGATGAAGCAGAACCACCAGAGCACCCCGTGGGTCAAGGACTCCGAGGTGGAGGACTCCCTGCTGTCGCTGCAGATCAAGAGCGCCGGCTACCTCACCAAGATCAGCCCGTACGCGCGCGCCGATGTCGGCGGCATGACGACCCTGTCCGGCTACGACGCCCAGCAGGTCAAGTGGACGTACGGCGCCATCGAGCTCATGTGGCCCGGTCAGCGCGGCGACACCAAGGGCCAGCCCTTCCACCCGAACCTGCGCCTGCGGTGGTTCGAGAACTTCGGCATGCTCACCAACCTCTTCGTCCGCGTGGCCTTCCTCACCCTGCTGGCGGGCTCGCTCTCGATCGGGGCCTTCGTCTTCTCGCCCCTGTGGCTCATCCCGCCGGTGATCGCCATGCTGCTCAACCTGCGTATCGCCCGCACGATGAAGAACGTCAATCGCACCGACGTGCTCTTCGCCGTATTGTTCTTCCCCGCCGAGATCTTCATGTGGATCCGCATCAGCCACTTCGTGCGGTCGTGGACGCGATTCCTCTCGCGCAAGAAGGTCGACAACTGGGCCATGCAGGCCAAGGCCGAACGCGGTGGTGGCCTCGGCCACTGGACGCCGATGGTCGTGCTCGTGGCGGTCGCGATCGCGCTCGCCGTGATCTGGGTCATGGTCGGCCCGATGATCCAGTCGTCGATCCTCTGGATCGGCTGGCCCATCGTCGGCGTCGTGACCGTCCTGCAGACGCTCCTCATGTTCTCCAAGCTCGTCCGTCGTCACCACGGCTTCAAGGTCTGACGGACACCCGGTCTGATACGCCCGAACGCATCAGAGAAAAACGGATGCCTCGGCCCTGGGGAGGGTCGAGGCATCCGTTGTCTGCGCGAGCGGGTCAGGGAGTGGCCAGCAGCTCCGACGTGAGTCGGTAGCCGACGCCGCGCACCGTCTCGATGTAACGGGGATTGGCGGGGTTGTCGCCGAGCTTGCGACGGAGGTTGGTCATGTGCGCCTCGATAGCCCTCTTGTCGGCTTCGCCGACGAAGTAACTGGTGACGTAGGACTCGCCGCGCAGGACGAGGGTCAGATCGGCCTTGCTGCGCACGCGTCTCTTCGACTCCATCAGCGTCGCGAGCAGATCGAACTCGGTTCGCGTGAGCTCGAGCTCCTCCCCGCCCACCCGCACGAGGCGGCTGTCGGGGTCGAGGAGCAGATCGCGGTGCGCGACCCAGGCGCCGCCGGTCGGCGTGAGCTCCCCGGGCGCCGAGCGCGGGACGATCTCACCCCCGGGGGCGGCTGCGCGGGGCTCGGGCCCCTGAGACGACGGCACGATGACCGGTGCCGCACCCGCGTTGGCCGCGGCCGGCGCGGGCGCCGACGGGGTGGCCGCGCTCTCGGAGCGGGCGGCGGGGAACGACGGTCCGACGCTGTCCTGTCGCGGTGCGGAGGACGCGGCGGACTCGCCGGCGCGGGGGCGCCGCAACAGTGCTTCGATCCGCGCGCGCAGCTCGCGCGGACGGAAGGGCTTCACGACGTACTCGTCGGCACCCGCGCCGAGGCCCAGGACGACGTCCGCCTCCTCTTCGAGCCCCGTGAGCATGATGATGTACGTGTCGCTCTGCTGGCGGATGCGTCGGGCGGCCTCGAAGCCGTCGATCCCGGGCATGTTGACGTCGAGGGTGGTGATGAGCGGCTGATACGCGATGACCGCTCGTACGCCGTCGATCCCATTGCCCACCGACACGGTGGAGAACCCCGCCGATTCGAGCACCTCGACGAGCAGGTGGCGGATATCGGGATCGTCTTCCACGATCACTGCTGTCTTCAGCATCTCGGTGCTGTCGCTCATGTCACCCACTCTTCCGGCTTCGCACGAGGTCGTGCCCGCGTTCTCCCCCGAGTCGCGGTGTCGCAGCGCGACGAGCGCAATCTTGACACACTTCGCGGTGTCGCCGCGGTCGACCCGTGGCTCAGCGCTGCTCCCGTGTCAGTTCCGCCGCCGCAGCGGGCCACCACGTCCCCGCAGTGGGTCCCCCGTTGCACTCCCCGTCGCTCTCGCCGGGGGGCTTGATCCACAGGGTGGTGTCGATGACGCCGTCGCCGTACGAACCACTCGGACTGCCCACGAGGCGACCGGACGGATTACACCACTCCGAGCCCGCCGGTCCGGCGCCGTTGCGCGAGGTGTCGATGATCGCGTGCGTTCCGCCGAGGAGGTCGGAGAGCGCGTGGGCGTAGGTGAACTCGGCCGCCGTATCCTGGTAGTTGGAGACGTTCAGCGCGACGCCCCTGACCTCGGACAGGATGCCCATCGCTTGGATGAGCCCGGCCATCTCGGCCGCGGGATGCCAGGCGGAGTGGCCCCCGTCGATGTAGATCCACGTGTTCGTGCCGCGGATGTTCTCCACCGCTTCGCGCAAATATCCCGCCCGATCGCCGACCGATCCGCACGAGGAGGACAGGGCGATGCTGTCGGGCTCGAGGATCACGATCTTCTGAACATCGGACGCGTTGCGCAACGCGTCGCCGATGCGGGCGGTCCACTGGGCATAGGAGTCGGGGTCGAGCCCACCGGCGGAGTGATTGCCGCAGTCCCGATCGGGGAGTCCGTACACCGCGACGGCGATGGCCGCCTTCTGATCGCGCGCCTCGGCGGCGAGGTGCGCGATGCGGTCCCACACCTCATCGATCGGGTCGATCTCCGGGGTCAGCCAGTAGGTGGTCGGCTGCGTCGAGAGCCACTGCGCGGCAGCGACCTCGTCCGCGTCGCCGTCACCCGAACGGGCGGCCTGCGCGGCCTTCGATTCGTCCGGCGCGACGATGTGCGTGTCGACGGCGGGAGGGGTGGCCGACAGCGTCTGGAAGAGGTTCGTGACGAGGCTGCCGACGACGCCGATACCGGCGATGACCACGACGACGGCGACGATCACGCCCGCGACGAGCAGCGCGCGGGGGAGTCGTCGTCGAGGCCGCCTCGGCCGGGGTGATCTCGCCACGATCGAGACTCTAGTCGAGGTGAGAGTGCCGAGGGTCGAGGTAGTTAAGGGGGTGAATCGATATAGGCTGTCGTCGTGGGAAAACTGGTTTACAACACCTCTGGACACTCTTTCGACATCGAGGACCGGACCCTCTCCCACCTCCGTGTGGTCTTCATGAACAAACTCCGCCGGGCGGAGCCGTTCATGTTCCACTTCCCGATGGGTGACGGAAGCGGCACCCGGACGCTCTGGATCTCTCCGTCGATCCCGCTCGTCTTCCACTTCTACGGAAGCCGGGCCCCGCAGCTCAATCGCCGGTGGATCGAAGACCTCATGGACGAGGCGAGCTCGCCGCACGGATTGAGCGTCGTCGCGGAACCCGACCCCGAATCCCTTCCGGCGTCGGGGGTCTGAGCGCCCTCACGCGCATTCCGCGTCGACGACCTCGCGCACACGGTCGAGGAAGGCGGCCACCTGCCCGGCCGTATCGTCGGGGAGTCCGAGCGCGAACTCCCGGATGCGAGCGGTCACCGGGTCGATGGCATCCGGATCGGTGGCGCGGTCGAAGGGAACGACGAACTTGCTCCGTCGGTCGGACGGATTCGCGACGAAGTCGATGAGTCCCCCCGCGCGCAGGCGATCGAGCATGCCGGTGACGGATGCCGTGGAGATTCCGAGGGACTGGGCGATCTCGGTCGGAGTGAGCGTCGCCCCCGCGTCGGCTCGCTCCAGGATCAGGCGCATCGCCGCCCGCGCATTCTCGCTGGGGCCGCACTCGGACTGGCGTCGACGAGACAGACGGGCTTCGGCGAGGCGGAGCCGTTCGACCGCCAGCGCCGCCGTCGTCGCGGGGTCGTCTTCGGTCTCGAGCGTCATGGGTCTCCTCGGGTTGCGCCCCTGGCACAGCAGTCTAGTTCGGTCGTCGAGATTCCAGTTGGCCGATGTATTCCGGCTCGGGTCCAACAATGGTGCTGTCGCTTTGTCTTTCCCCGTCGTTCGTAGGCGAAACGGCGGCCACCTCGTATGATGGGCCGTACGGGATCTCCGGGAAGGAGGCGCTGATGGGCTCACTGTTCTACGGCTCTTCTCCGAGCCCCATCCGCATCCCCGACCGCGTTCTCGCGCACGTCAAGGTGGTCATCGCCACCAAGCTCCGGCGCGGAGAGAGCTTCACGGTCTCGTGGCGGCATCCCTCCGGGGAGCCGGTCGGTCGGAGCACGCTCTGGATCCAGCCGTCCATCCCCCTCCGCTTCGTGTTCGGTTCGGCGGAGCCGGAGGTGCTCGACCCCGCACTCCTGCAGATGTTGGCCACCTCGGCGAACTCCTCGGGCGGTCTGATCCTCGACCTCGACGAACACCCCGCCGACGCGGCCGTCCAGGCGCCCTGAGACCACGCTCCTCAGCGGTCTCCGCGGGCGTGGCGATGGGCGATCGCCGACATCCACTCCATCCCCGGACACGGGGGAGCGGTGCGACCGCGCATTCGCTCCCAGGCCTCGAGGTAGATGCCCTCGAGGAGACCGTCGGCGGTGGCAGCCACGCCGGTGAGGGAAAGGAGCACCGCGTAGACGCGGGGGGCGGTCGCGTCGTAGAACTCGACGAACGCGTCGCAGTCCCCGGTGGCGGCGCGCACGAGGAGAGCGTCCACGTCATCCTCCCGGCTCATCCGGGTGGTGGGGTCTGTCATCGTCACGGCGCACCTCCTTCGTCTGTTCTGACAGTCAACCGCCGTCCGTCGTCGGCGGCCTGGGGTTGCGTAATCGGGACGTGTGCCGTAGCGCCGCAGGCGGGGGTGACGAAGCTGTGGCCGCACCGGCGTCAAGCCCGCCCCGTCCCGATCGGGGCCCGTCGTACCGTTGCGCTATGAGAAATGTCGTCCGATGGCTCCTCGCCCTGGCGATGCTGTTCGCCGGTACCTCCCACCTGACATTCGCTCGACGGGATTTCCAGGCGCAGGTGCCCGACGTGCTCGTCGCGAAGGGGCCCCTCGACCGCGACGCCGTCGTGGTGGCATCCGGTGTCGTCGAAGCCTCCTTCGGGCTGGCGCTGCTGGTCCTCCCGAAAGAACGCCGTCGCATCGGCGCCGCGCTCGCCGCGTTCTTCGTGGCCATCTTCCCCGGCAATGTGGACCAGTGGCGCAAGGGGCGGTCGGCGTTCGGACTGGACACCGACCAGAAGCGCTTCGGACGTCTGTTCTTCCAGCCCCTCCTGGTCGCGGCCGCGTGGTGGTCCACCCGGTGAGGCGCCGATGACCGACGTCGTCAGCCTCGAGCTCGTCTTCGACGACGAGACGGACGCGGCTGTACGAGCGGAGTGGGACGCCCTGCTGCGCGCCGATCTGCCCAGCCAGGCCCGCCATCGGGGGGAGAGCAACCGTCCGCATGCGACTCTCCTCGTGCGGACGGAGCTTCCGCTCATCGACGCGGCACCGTTCGCAACGACCTTCCCCCTGCCCCTCGTGCTCGGTGCGCCGGTCCTGTTCGGCGCGGGGCGCAGTCGCGTGATCGCGCGATCGGTCATCCCGACGGCCGATCTGCTCGCCCTGCACGCCGGCGTGCACGACCTCGCGGGACCGGGGGACGATGCCCCTCACACCCGCCCCGGTCGCTGGACGGCGCACGTGACTTTGGCGCGGCGCATGCCCCTCGACCGCATCGGCGACGCGCTCGGCGTCCTGGGCGAGAGCGGCGGGAGCGATCTCGCGGGGCGCGCTGTCGGGATGCGCCGGTGGGATGCCGCCACTCGCACGATCACGGATCTCGTCTGACGTGGCACGCTAAGACCGTGCTGACCGACGACGCCCTCGCCTTCGTGCGCGAGTACCACCTGGCCACCCTGTCGACCGTGGGGCGCTCCGGGCGCATACACGCCGTCCCGGTGGGCTTCACCTACGAGAACGGGGTGGTTCGCGTGATCGGGTCCCGGGGCACGCAGAAGTTCGTCAACGCGGCGCGCAGCGGGCGGGCCTCGATCTGTTCGGTGGACGGTGCCCGGTGGATCAGCTTCGAGGGGCCCGCGCGCGTGACCGATGAGGGGGATGCCGTGGCTCACGCGGTCGATCTGTACGCGGCGCGTTATCGGCAACCGCGGGTGAACCCCGACCGCGTCGTGCTGGAGCTGACCGTCGAGCGGGTGCTGGGGTCGGTCGCCTTCCGACGTTGACGCGCGTATCCTGAACCCATGTCTTCCCGCCCCTCATCGATGCCCGCTGGGTGTGAGGGGGTCGTCGGCGCGTGGAGCGTCGACGGCACAGGCGCCGTGCACGCCGCTCTTCTCGCCGGGTGACCGGCGCGGGCGCCCCGCTTCGGCGAGCGTGCGCCCTCTTCGCCCGTCCTCTCCGCGACGGGCACCTCGCCGCGCGATCCGATCGCGCGTTCCTCGCCGCGCCGTCTCGCGCGTCGCGGCCCATCGACGGGATCCACCCATGCACGCCCTGTCCGCTTCCGACCTCCGTTCCAGCTTCGTCAACGTCTCCACGAGAGAACGCAGCTCGATCGTCATCCCCGCCGATCTCGACGCGGCCCCGTGGGACCGGCTCGATTATTTCGGGTGGAGGGATGCCAAGACCCCCCTCCTCGGGTTCGTCGTGGCCGAGATCGACGGAACCCCCGTCGGCCTCCAGTTCCGACAGGCCGAGCAGCCCACCCGCACCCGCCCGCAGTGCTCGTGGTGCTCGGACGTGACGCTGCCCAACGACGTCGTCTTCTTCTCCGCGCGCCGCGCGGGCAAGGCGGGGCGCGCCGGTAACACGGTCGGCACCCTGGTGTGCGCGCGCTTCGAGTGCTCGCGCAACGTGCGCCGCCTCGATCCGCCCGCCTATCTGGGGCATGACGCCGGCGCGGCTCGGGATCGTCGCGTGGAGGGCCTCCGCGCCCACGTCGACGCGTTCTTCCGCGATCTTCGCGACGGAGCCTGAGGGCGCGGACCGGCGGCGGTCCGCCGCCGGTCATCCCTCCGGGGCGGCGCACGTCGCGAAGGCGTACTCCGCGCCGTCGGGCGTCGAGAGCTTCCGGTCGCGCAGGATCGTGGAGGCCGGGGTGCCGGCATCCGCGCACATCTCCGCGAAGCTCCGCGGGATCTGGTCGGTGTACTCGATGTCGATGACATGGTCGCCGTACACCTCGGTGTACGCCCCGCACTCGTCGAACGCCGCGCACTCCTCGGCGACGGCGAAATCGAAACCCGCGACCTTCCTGAACTCGGACGCATGCTCGGCCGCGTTCTTCTGGCCGGCCGCCAGCCCCGACGCGTGGGCGAGGTCGACGAGTTCCCGGGCGAGCGCGGCGTTGTCGTCGAGGGTCAACGCGCCATCGGAGCGGGTGAACGTGTCGAGATTGTCGAATTCGACGGCGCGGAAACCGGATGCCGCGCACCCGCGGATCCACGCAGCGACGGTGTCGGCGATGACGGCGCGCCGATCGGCGGTCGAGGTGTCGAGGATCACCTCGTCGGGCCAGGCGGGGTCGATGACCGGCGCCCCTTCGCGCGTCGAAAGAGTGTTCGCCGGCCATGCGCCCTGCTCTCCCGGCTGCGTCTGGAACGCGTTCACGTAGCAGATGGAGTACGTCCCATCCGCCGGTTTCGACGTGCGGTCGCGGACGACGACTCCCACCGAGTCCGCGGGCGGATAGGCGCCACCCAGCTGGTCGTCGGCGACGGCGCCCGCCGGGGGTGTGTCGCGGGTCGGGGGTGCGGATGCGGGCGGCGCCGCGCAGCCGGCGAGCAGGAGGAGGAGGCCGGTCGCGCCGGCGAGGGGGAGCAGACGCCGCATGCGCCCACCCTCAGCGCGGCGGCGCGGAGTCGTCCCCGCCGTGGTCGTCGGACGCGATAGTGTTCAGTGTCTCCCCCGGACAGGAATCGACGGCTTCGCGCCGGAGGGGGAGAGAGTGTCGACAGAATCATTCGACGCATCGGGGGTGCTCGCTTCACCGCGCGGCCGTCATCCGCGTGCGGGCCACGCGCCCTCCTCCAGATGCGGGTGGGTTCCCGGCAGTGTTCGAACCGAGGCGGAGGAGTGACCCCCATGTCCGCCGACGATCGCTTGGATGCCGTCCTCCAGACGCTCGCGGATCGGGTCCGCCGTCTGAGGCGCGAGCGCGACCTCACGGTGACGGCCCTGTCGTTCGAGGCGGGGATCTCGGAGTCGCGCGTGCGCGGGATCGAGTCGGGTCGGTCGACGGCATCGCTGGCGACCCTCGTCGCTCTCGCCGAGACGTTCGAGATCGAGCTGTCCGACCTCTTCGGCGAGACCGAGCGGGCAGGTGCGGTCGACGAGCCGGTGAGTCCGTACGTCGTCCCCAGCGCGGTCGTGTGGGGCGGAGACCTCCCACCGGCGCCCTGGATGGCGTCCCCCGAGGCGGCTCCCGCTCCTGCTCCGAGCCCGTACGTCGTCCCCAGTGAAAGGGTCTGGGGTGGAGATCTGCCGGCGGCTCCCCGGACCGAGGCGAAGGTCGCGCCGCAGATGCCGGAGAGCGTCGTGCCCGTACCCGCCGTGGTTGCCGCCGTCGCACCGGAGACACCGCCGATCGCTCCGACGGAGAGAGTCTGGGGCGGGCCCCTTCCGCCGGCGCCGTGGGCAGAGGACGAACCGAACGGTGTCTCCACCAACCCCGCGCCGCCCGTTCCCGCAGACCACCGCGCCGCGCCGGCTTCCGCCGCCGCGCAGGTGCATCAGCGGGCCGCCGCCCAGGGCATGAGCGGAGCCTCCCGCTACGTGCTCGTCGCTCCGAGCGCTACCGCGGCACCGGAGCCGAGGACCTTCTCGGACCTCCGTCGGGGGGCCCTCGAGAACCGCGAGTTCCGCTCGCTGCGTGAATTCGCGGTGGCTGCCGTCGTCGACGGAGAGCATTCCGTCGTCAGCGTCGCGCGCGTCTTCCGGCTCCCCGTCTGGAAGCTGGAACAGTGGGTCGCCGAGGCGGGGTACGTCGGCCGACGCTGAGCGAGGGGTGCGGGCGGCCCGCACCCCTCCCCGTCACAGTGCGCGGAGCTTCTCGAGAAGCGGCGCGGCGACCTCGTCGACGAAACGCTGCTGCTGCTCGTCGCCCACCTGCACGATGGCGATGTCGGTGAACCCGGCGTCGATGAAGGGCCGGACGCTCTCGGCGAGCTCGTCGAGGTCGGGGCCGCACGCGATGGATTCGGCGACGTCCTCCGGTCGGACGAACTGCGACGCGCCGGCGAAGCCGGCCGGGGTCGGCAGGTCGGCGTTGACGGCCCAGCCACCCGCGAACCACCGGAACTGATCGTGGGCGCGAGCGATGGCGGCATCCTTGTCCGGGTCCCAGCTGATGGGGATCTGACCGATCTTGCGGGACGGGCCCTCGTGGTGCTCGTCCCAGCCCGAGATCAGTTCGCCATCCGGCTCGGTCGTGATGAGGTGGTCGCCGAGAGGGGCGAAGCGCTCGATCGAGTGCTCACCCGAGACGGCGACGCCGATCGGGACGCCGCCCTCGGGCGCATCCCAGACGCGCGCGGAGTCGACGCGGAAGTACTCGCCGTCGTAGGTGACGAGGTCGCCGGTGTGCAGGGCGCGGATGATCTCGATCGCCTCGACGAGCATGTCCTGGCGCGCGTGGACGGCGGGCCATCCCTCGCCCACGACGTGCTCGTTGAGGTTCTCGCCGGACCCCAGTCCGAGGGTGAACCGACCGTCGGACAGCAGCTGGAGGGTCGCCGCCTTCTGCGCGACGACGGCGGGGTGGTAGCGCACCGTGGGGCAGGTGACGTAGGTCATCAGTTCGACGTCCGAGGTGGCCTGCGCGACCGCCCCGAGCACCGTCCACGCGTAGGGCGCGTGGCCCTGGCTGGTCAGCCACGGGGAGTAGTGATCGCTCGAGACGAGGAAGTCGTAGCCGGCGCGCTCGGCACCGACGGCGTAGTCGACGAGGGCTTTGGGGCCGCTCTGCTCTGTCATGAGGGTGTAACCGAATCGCGTCATGACGGCCACGGTAGGGCGGTGTTCTCGAGGGCTCCGCGGGGTTGCGCTCGCCGCCGGGATGCGGCAGGAAACGATGACGGGCCCGCGACCGTCGCCGCGGGCCCGTCGCGCAGGATCAGTCCTCCGGTGCGTGGATGACCTTCTCACCGTCGAAGGTCTCGCGCTCCTTCTTCTCGGCGTCGTTGCGGGTCTTGCGGAGGCTGAGGAACGTCGCCACGGCCACCGTCGCCGCGATGAACAGCAGCGAGAACCAGATGGGGATCTCGGGGACCCACAGCAAGGGCTCTCCGCCGTTGATGAAGGGCAACTCATTGACGTGCAGGGCGTGGAAGACGAGCTTCACGCCGATGAACGCCAGGATCACGGCCAGCCCCTGCGCGAGGTAGACCAGGCGCTCCAGCAGCCCGCCGATGAGGAAGTAGAGCTGACGCAGACCCATCAGGGCGAAGGCATTGGCGGTGAAGACGATGTAGGCCTCGTTCGTCAGTCCGTAGATGGCGGGGATCGAGTCGACGGCGAAGACGAGGTCGATGAAGCCGATCGCGATGATCACCAGCAGCATCGGGGTGACGAAGCGCTTGCCGTCCTTGCGGATGGTCAGCTTGTCGTCGTTGTACTCCTCGCTCACGGGGAGGACGCGGCGCACGAACCGCATGAACTTCCCGTTGGCGGGGTCGCTCTCACCGTGGGCGAACGCCTGCCGGTAGGCGAGGAAGAGCAGCAGCGCGCCGAAGATGTAGAAGATCCAGGAGAAGTTCTCGATGAGGGCGGCGCCGACGGCGATGAAGGCGCCGCGCATGATCAGTGCGATGACGATGCCGATCATCAGCACCTTCTGCTGGTAGATCTTCGGCACCGCGAAGCCGGTCATGATGATGAGGAACACGAACAGGTTGTCGATCGACAGGGCCTTCTCGGTCAGATAGCCGGCGAAGTACTCGCCGCCGAACGTCCACCCCGAGAACACGCCGATGCCGACGCCGAACAGCAGGGCCAGGCCGATGTAGAACGCCGACCAGCGCGCGGATTCGGCGATCGAGGGCTCGTGCGGCTTGCGGACGTGAGCGAAGAACTCGAACACGAAGAAGGCGATCGTGATCGCGATCGTGATGATCCAGATCAACGGGGTGACGCCCATGGCGACCTCCAAGGGAAATAGGTGTACGACGAGACACCAAGGTCTCCTCCACCCGGCGAGATGGGCCGACGTCCCGGGTTCACGATGGCGTGATCCGTATTGACGAGAACGTCGCGGTGGGAGTACTCCCCTTGTTGAGGATGATTCTACGGCACGCGGCCCCGCACGCCGCGTCTGGACAGCGGCTTCGGCGCTGTGGTAGCCGGGATCGATCGGGTGCCGAGACGCGGGCGACCCGTCAGCGCGGTGGAGCGCTGCCCACGATCGCGTCGACGAGGGCGAGCATGTCGTCGCCGTCGAACTCCTCGCGGCTCAGGGCACGCAGGATGACGGCTCCGAGCAGGGCGTCGGCGGCGGCGTCGAGTCGGGGCCCCGTGACCCCGCCCATGGCCCGGGACAGACTCTCGACGAGAGGAGCGGCCAGGATCTCGGCGCGGAGGCGTCGCCCGGTCTCCGCGCTGCCCGCTGCCGCCGCGACGAGGGACCGCAGCAGCCCCTCCCCGTCGGCGCTCGCCCGGAGAGTGAACAGGTCGGTGAGCCATGCGGCGAGATCGGATCGCGCGTCGCCGGTGTCGGGCAGCTCACGCCTGCCGCCGAGCAGCCGACCCTCGAGGATCGCCTCGGCGATCACGTCTCCCTTGCTCGGCCACCACCGGTAGATCGTCTGCTTACCCACCCCCGCCCGCCGGGCGATGCCCTCGATCGTGAGGTGGTCGTACCCGCGCTCGGCGAAGAGCGCGACCGCCGCGTCGAGGATGGCCAAGCGCGCCGCCTCGCTGCGGACGGGACCACTGCGCGGAAGAGTCATGACACACATTCTGGACGATCGCGACCGATAACGAGACGAGACGGTGCGTGTTATCTTTGCCCGGACTTGTCGGAGCCGACGGTGCTCCCTCGCGTGCACCGCACGAGAGGACCACCCCGCATGGCTGAACTGCTGCACCGCCTCGGAACCTTCGCGGCGCGCCGCGCCTGGACGGTGATCGTCGCGTGGGCGGTAATCCTCGGAGTCGTCGTGGGTGGTTTCGCGATCGGCTTCAAGGAGCTCAGTTCGAGCTTCGACATCCCCGGGACGGCATCCGGTGACGTGATCGCCGAACTGCAAGGGGAGCTGCCCGATTTCGCGGGCGCTTCCGGTGCCGTGGTCTTCCGCACGAGCGACGGCTCCGCCTTCACCGACGAGCAGCGCACCGAGATCTCGGCTCTCGTGTCCTCGGCGGGTGATCTGCCCGATGTGGCCCGCGTCACCGACCCCTTCACCGCGCAGCAGCAGCTCGAGGATCAGCGCCAGCAGGTCGCCGACGGGCAGCAGAAGCTCGATGAGGCGCGCGCGCAGGCCGAGTCGGGGCAGCAGCAGCTCGACGCGGGCACGGCCCAACTCGAGGCCGGCCAGCAGCAGTTGGACCAGGGCAAGGCGCAGCTCGAGGCGGCACCGCTGCCCGCGGCGCAGAAGCAGGCGCAGCTCTCCGCGCTCGAGGCGCAGCAGCAGCAGATCGATCAGCAGCGCAGCGCGCTCGAGCAGCAGCAGACCCAGCTGACCGACGGCCTCGCGCAGATCGACGCGCAGCAGACGCAGCTCGAGCAGGGATCCGAGCTGCTCGGTTTCGCGGATGCCATCCGCTTGGTGTCGGAGGACGGTTCGACGGCGACCGTCAACGTCTCTTTCGACAAGCCGCGGCTCGAACTGGCCGAGACCTCGAAGGAGGCGGTCGTCGAGCACTTCTCGGGTACCCCCATCGCCGGTGTCGACGTGGCCTTCAACACCGAGATCTCCCAGGGCATCCCCGAGATCTTCGGTGTGGGCGAGGTCGTGGGCGTCGCGATCGCCGGCATCGTCCTGGTGATCGTGCTCGGCTCGCTCCTCGCGGCGTCGTTCCCGATCGTCACGGCGATCATCGGTGTGGCCATCGGGGCCATGGCGACGCTGTCGTTCTCGGGTGTGATCCAGATGGCATCCGTCACGCCCTTCCTCGGGGTGATGCTGGGTCTCGCCGTCGGCATCGACTACGCGCTGTTCATCCTGTACCGCCATCGCAAGCAGCTGTTGGCGGGGGCCGACGTCCGCGAGTCGATCGGGCTCGCGAACGGAACGGCCGGCAACGCCGTGGTCTTCGCCGGGTCGACCGTCATCGTGGCCCTGCTGGCGCTCAACATCACCGGCATCCCATTCCTGGGTCTGATGGGAACCGCGGGCGCGGTGAGCGTCCTGGTCGCGGTGCTCATCGCCGTCTCGCTCACTCCCGCTCTGCTGGGTCTCGCCGGCAACCGGATCCTCAGCCGTAAGGCGCGCGCTCGCGCCGCGGCCGCTCGCGATGGCGGGGAGCACCCGCGCCGTGCCGCGCGGACGGCACCGGTCGACGCCGGGGAGCACCCGCGCCGTGCCGCGCGCACCGAGACCGGGCCGGTCGCGACGAACGGACGTCCCGTCCGTCCGATGTCTACCGTACGCGCCGTGGTCACGATGCTCGTCGCGACCGTGGCCCTGCTGGTCGTCGCCATCCCCGCGCTCTCGATGCGGCTGGGCCTGCCCGACGGCGGTTCCGAGGCCGAGGACTCGACGGGCTACAAGGCGTTCACCTGGAGCGAAGAGGCCTTCGGTGCGGGGTCGAACGCCCCCCTGCTCGTCACGGCGGCGCTGCCGACGGGGACGACCGAGGGCGATGTGCAGACGCTGCAGCTCGACGTGGCCCGCGAGCTGTTCGCTCAGGACGATGTGGTGGCCGTGGCGCCCGTCGCGGTGTCCGACGACCGGACGATCGCCGCGTTCCAGGTCATCCCCGCCGAGGGCCCCAACGCGGTGTCGACCGATCAGCTCGTGCGCGACCTGCGCGCGCTGCCCCCGGTGAACGGCGACATCGATCTCGGCGTCGCCGGCGCCGCGGCGATCAACATCGACATCTCCGAGGGCCTGGCGGACGTCCTGCCGATCTACCTCGTCGTGGTCGTCGGCCTGTCGTTCCTCATCATGGTCATGGTCTTCCGATCTCTGCTCGTGCCCTTGATCGCGACCCTCGGCTTCGTCCTGTCGCTGTTCGCGACGTACGGTGCGGTCACGGCGGTGTTCCAGTGGGGCTGGCTGAGCGGTCTGTTCGGCGTGCACAACCCCGGGCCGATCCTCAGCTTCCTGCCGGTGATCCTCGTCGGCATCCTGTTCGGTCTGGCGATGGACTACCAGCTGTTCCTGACGACCGGCATGCGTGAAGCGTGGGCGCACGGAGCGTCACCGCGGCTGGCCGTGGCGCAGGGCTTCCGAGCCGGACGCACCGTCGTCATCGCGGCGGCGGTGATCATGATCTCGGTGTTCTCTGGGTTCATCACCTCGGAGGCGGTGATCATCAAGTCGTTCGGTCTGGGCCTCGGCCTCGGTGTCCTCTTCGACGCGTTCGTCGTGCGCATGCTGCTCATGCCGGCGGTCATGCACGTGCTGGGTGGCGCGGCGTGGTGGCTTCCGAAGTGGCTCGACCGCATCGTTCCCAACGTCGACGTCGAGGGATCGGCTCTCGAGCGGCGGCACCCGGCGCACCACGGGGAGTGAGTACCGCGGGTCGAGCATCGGCGGGCGGGGGAGCGCAAGCCCCGGTCGCGGGGCCCCCTCAGGGAACAGGATGCAGGGAACGACCGTTCCGAGGAGGACGACGATGACCGATCGCGAAGAGACCCAGGACGCCCCTGTCATGGACGGCGCCACCGACGCCGGTGTGGAGGAGAAGAAGGCGGGAGCGCAGCAGCAGCGTGCCGCCGATGCCGCCGTCCACGACGACGACGAGCCCGCGCAGCAGGATCTGAAGGACGACCTCCGCAGCATCCGCGGCTACGGCGAAGACCGCTGAGCGGACGACGACTCCCGTCCGGAGCCGAATGGGGGACGGGCTCGACGGGCGGGAGTCGTCGCGGACGCCGAGAGAGGCGTCATCCGCACCGGCGATGCCGGGGCCGGTTCTCGAAGAGTACGCCGCTGCACCACGCCCCGGACGTCCTCCCAGGCAATACGAAGGCGGCCCCGACGATTCTCGCGGGGCCGCCTTCGCCCCTGCGGGTTCAGGACTCCGTGGGGATCTCGCCCGCCGCGATCGCGTCGGCGTACGTACGGATGTCGGGGCCGGGCTCGTAGTCGATGAAGCGGTCCTTGATCCGTGCGTTGATCTGCGCGTAGGCCTCGTCGGAGGAGATGCCCTGGTTCTCGCGCGCGATGGCGACGACGGCCTCGCGCAGCACGCCGTCGGCGTCGTCGAGGATCTTCTGGCGGGCGGGCTCGTTCCAACGGATGTCTGAGATGTCCATGGCCACACGGTAGGTCGACGCCGATCCGGCGATCCCGGGGTTGCGTCGCACGAGACGATGTGCCGGGCAACCCACCTGGCTTCCGGCTTTCAGCACGACACGATGGGGGGATGTCGAGGGATGCCGTGACGCGCGCGCCGCACACCGTACGCACCGCTCTGCGGGACGCGGGCTGGTGGGCCCGGGACTACGCCTACGCGGTGCGGGCACAGGTGCGGGCCCTCACAGGTCGAGGCGGACCCGACTCCCTCGCCGAGGGGGAGGGGCCGCCGATCGTCATGCTCCCGGGCATCTACGAGACGTGGCGCTTCCTCGAGCCGCTCGCACGCGTCCTGCACGATCGCGGGCATCCCGTGCATGTGGTGGCCGAGCTCGGCGGCAACCGTCGACCGATCGCCGAATCGGCGGGCCGGGTGGCGGCGCTGCTGGTCGCGCGCGATCTGCACGACGTGGTGCTCGTGGCCCACAGCAAGGGCGGTCTCATCGGCAAGCACGTGATGGCGTTCAGCCCGGCGGGCGACCGGGTGCGCGCCATGGTCGCGGTCGCCACCCCGTTCGGGGGATCGCGCTACAGCCGCCTGATGCCCACCCCCTCTCTGCGCGCCTTCGCCTCCGGCGACGCGACCATGCGGGCGCTCGCGGCATCCGCCGAGGCGAACGCGCGTATCGTGTCGGTCTTCGGGCCGTTCGATCCGCACATCCCGGAGGGGAGCGAGCTGGCCGGAGCCCGCAACGTCGTGCTCTCCAGCGGGGGGCACTTCCGCGTCCTCACCGATCCGCGCGTCGTCGCCGAGGTCATCCGCGTCGCGGAGTGACGCGCGGGGTCACCGGCCTCCGCCGCCTCCGCCGCCCATGCCGCCGCCCGAGAATCCGCCGCCGAACGACCCGCCCGAGAAGCTCCCCGACCCGCTGGTCGTGGCCACCACGGGCGCGCTCGCGGTGCGCAGTGAGCCCATCGTGCTCGAGAACGCCACCGCCGAGAAGCCGTTCCCGCCGCCGTACCAGCGCAGGTCGTCGCCGCTGTCGCGCACGCGGGTGTCGAGGGCCTCGGCCCACTCCCTCTCGACACCCCAAACGACCGCCCAGGGCAGGAGCCGCTCGTACAGGTGCAGCACCTGCGCGGGGTCGCCCGGATCGACGGGCGTGCGCTCCGCACCCTCGGGGCTCTGGAGCACCCGCATGCGGTCGGCCTCGGCGAGCTGCAGGTAGTCGCGGAGACCCCGGAGGTGATCGCGCGCCGGGGCGCCGGCATCCGTGATCCGGTCCCGATACCTCAGGACGACGAAGGCCAGGATGCCGAGCAGCACGACCGCGGGGATCGCGACGACCTGCCACCAGGCCGGGGTCGTTCCGGCGGCGGAGAGGATGAGCGCGCCGACCGCGACCACGAAGGCCGCGACGGCCGCACCGGCCGCAAGGACAGAGGGGCCCGGCTTCTGCCTTTGCGTCCACCCGCGCGCGCGGAGCTCGGTCGCCGCCGCGGCCGGCAGCTTCTGCAGGGCCTTCGCGACGTCCTGCCGGTCGGGTCCCAGCTTCACGCGCTGCCCCGGATGCGGGCTGTCGCCGAAGACGGCGCCGATCACCGCGCCGTGCAACGGCGTCGCGTCCCGCGCGTCGACGAACTCGAGCTTGAGTGCGCGGGCGTCGTCCGTCGTATCGAGGATGCGCAGGCGCCCCGCGACGGCTGCGTCGAGAAGAGCGGCCGGGATGCCGGCATCCCGGCGCTGCACCAAGAGCGCGCCCTCGAGGACGTCGATGTCGGCGGGCGGCGCATACTCGGGGACGATGATCCCCCGGCCTCGGGCATCGCGGCCGCGCCGACGGGCGGCGATCGCGGCACCGACGCCGACGGCGCCGAGTCCGACGGCTCCGATCGACGCGCCGGCGAGCACCGGGGCGGCATCGACCGAGAACTGCTCGAGAGGGGTTCGCACCACCTCCCCGGGGACGAACGTGCCGCGGGCGAATCCGACGGAGATGGTGACGTTCTCGCGCGCGTCGAGCGAAGCCGCGGAGGAGGAGAACCGAGCCGAACCGTCGGTATCGACGGAGGTGGCGATGTCGCACGCGCGATCGGAGCCCTGCCGCCCGACGTAGCACGCGGCCGCGCCCTCCTTCAGAGCGGGGGAGAGAGCGGGATCGACCGCGAGACGCACCGAGACGACGCCGAAGGGCTGCTCCCACTCCGTGCCGTTCACATCGCGATAGAACTCGTCGGCGTCCGTGTCCGCGAAGGACCGGATCGTGTCGCGCTGCGTGTAGGAGATGACGTACGTCTGGACGCCCTGTACGTACGAGTCGTCGCCGGTCAGGACCCGCACCTCGCGGCGGTCCTGTTCGACCTCGTAGGGGACGGCGGTCCCGGCCCCATCCACCACGGAAGTGATGCGCGTTCGCAGGGGGACGCCGTCGTAGTCATCGGGGATCGAGCGGATGATGCCGCGGTTCTGATCCTCGTCGGGGAAGCGGGCCACGAGGGTCTCGGTCACGGAGAGTTCCGCGTGCCCATTGGACCCGCGGGAGAGCGTCATCTGCGCGTCGAAGGAGTCGAAGGTGAAATCGCTCGTGTCCGCGGATGAGGAGAGCGGGAAAGAGAGCACCACGAGAACGGTGAGGGCGACCACGGCCGTCGCGGCGCGCCACCGACGGAGGCGAACGAGGGACGCGTCGCGGGAGGCCATGCTCCGACGCTAGCCGCCGAGCGTCCCGCTCGACTCCCCCGCGCGGCGGAGTCCGTCGCTCGTTCGTCGAGGCGCGGCGGGGGTGTCGTCACGCCGCCGCGCTGGGCGGAGCCATCTCGTCCGGGGAGGGCGCGACGTGGACGGGGGCGTTCGCGGCGACGACCGCGCAGCAGACGCGACCGTCTGACGCGCACGCGTCGGCGACGGCGCAGCGCATGCGCTGCAGGAAGGCGGTGACCGCGACGGTCTCGGCCTCGCTCATGCCGCGCGTGGCCTGCATCATTCGCGCATGCAGGGAGGTGAGGGTGTCGCGCATCTCTTCGTCGGCGTGCGGTGTCGTGGTGACGAGCACCTTGCGGCGATCGGAGGGGTGGGGCGTGCGCCGCAGATGACCCGAGCGCTCGAGTCGGTCGAGGAGGGCGGTCATGGAGGCCGTGGACACCCCGAGATGACGCGACAGGTCGACGGGGGTGATGTCGTGGCCGGAGGCGACGGCTCTCGTGAGGAACCGCAGAACGAGAAGCTCGTTCTCGCCCATGGCCATGGATGTCTGCGTCCGGCGGCGCATCGCCATCTCGGCCGAGCGGTAGGAGCGCATCGCCTCCATCACGCGCGCGCCGCGCTCGTCGTCGGTGCTGTCGCTGTACCAGTACGACGGAGGTGCCGCGTTCTCGATCGACATCGGACTCCTAATATCTCGCTTGCCTATTCGCTAGTCTAGCTAGTAAGTTGATCGACAAGCAACGAGCAGAGGAAGACATCATGGCGAAGCTCTACTACGGCACGACGACCGAGCCGATCCACATCGACGACCGCATGCTGGCGCATGTCAAGGTCGTCGTGGCCACCAAGCTTCGCCGAGGCGAGAGCTTCACGCTCTCGTGGGTCCACGGGGCGGACGAGCCGACGGGCCGATCCACGATCTGGCTGCAGCCTTCGATTCCCCTGCGTTTCGTCTTCGACTCCGAGCAGCCCGAGGCGCTGGATCAGAACATGCTGAAGCGCATGGCGAACGATGCCAACTCCTCGCGCGGGCTGAGCCTCGACATCGCGTGGGAGGAGCCGGCTGCAGCCGCCCCCACGCGGGCAGCGGCCCCGGCCGCCAAGTCGTCGCGCTCTTTCGTACGCGCGGCGTGATGACTCCTGCTCCCCGTTCGGCCGGCGCGGGCAGAACGCGAATGAATCCGCTGGATGCCTGGGATGTCCCTACCGAACCGATTGCGGTCGTCGCCGAGGAGATCGCCGCCCTTACTCCTCGGTGACCGCCTCGTCGGGACGCGCCGGGGCGGCTTTGGCCGCGGGTTCGCGACGGATCAACACGACCGCCGACGCGAGCAGACCCGCGCCCACTGCGGCGAGCACGAGCTTCGGCTCGGTCGGTGAGTCCGCGGGGAACAGCAGAGTCGGGACGGCGAGCAGCCCCGCCGCAGCCACGCAGAAAGCGAAGCCGGTCGGGCGAGAGGGCCGGGAGCTCATCGATCTTCCTCCGAACGCTGGTTCGTCGACAGCCTAGGCGGTCGCCCGGGGCGGTCATACCCCGTGTCGGCCGCCGCGTCCACCACCGAGTGGGACGCGATGCCGCTGGCTAGCGTGACCTGACCGACGAAGGGATCACACCGTGCGCCACACCACGACCGCGCTGCTCGCCACGACGATTTTCGCGATGCTGGTCGCTCCCGCAGGCGGAGCGATGGCCGCGGGTGCCCCGCAGCTCGTCGCCGAGCCGGAGACCGTCTCGATCGGGGAGACGACCACGGTGACCGCATCGGATCTCGGCGGCCTCTCCTCCGCCACCTTCGGGCTCGCCGACACCGAGGCGGGTGCGTTCGCGGGCGCGGAGGCAGCGGGGGCCGCGTCCACGGCCGTCGTCGATGTCTCCGGAGGGACGGCGTCGGTCGACTTCACCCCCACCCGGTCGGGCTTCGTGGTGATCTCCGTGGGAACGGGGGAATCCGTCCTCGCCGAGACGACGCTGACCGTCGTCGCCGCCTCCGCAACTCCCGCCCCGGTGCCCACGACGCCCGCGCCGAGCGCGACGTCGACCGCGGCCACGGGTGACGACTCCGCTCAAGCGGAGCCCGATCCCGAAGCCGAGGCGGGGCGGTACGCCTTCGTGCTGATCCCGCTGCTGGCCGCCGCCGTCATCGGCGTCGGCGCGATCTTCGTGATCTCGCGCGGTCGGCGGCGCCGGCGCGGTGACTGACCCCGGGCATCGACGCAGGCGCGCAGAGATGCGCGGCCCCACCGACGGGTGAGACCGCGCATCCGGGGGAGGGTCGTCCGTCGACCGAGTCGGGATCTTGGGGGAGAACCACTCGACGAACGTCCCGGTTCGACGATGGCATCCCGGTCTCGTCCGGGAGCGTGATCACCGGCGTTTCTCACCCGGCACTTCGCCCGCCCGCTCGGGAGTGGGCGGTGACGCGACATGTTCTGGGCGGAGTGGTCGCGCCGCGATCGGTCGGGACCGCGGGAAAGGGCGCGGGCAGAGAATCCGCGTCGGACCCGCGGCCCCCCGGCTCACAGGTCGCGCTCTTCTCTGCCCGCGAGATCAAGCATCGGGCCTCGCCGGGCGTCCAGCCCGCCGAAGCGGGCGGATATCACCCCTCGCGCTCCGCAGATCACCTCCGATGCCGGTCGCACCCCGACGAAGCGGTAGTGTGGCCGAGCCCGTAGCAGGAGGAGCCGATGACCGAGACCGTCGAGCGGCCCGTCACGCGGGCGACGCGGACGCCACCCGCCCACGCCGCCCTCCTCGCCGGATCCGGGGGGATCGCGGCGTTCCTCAGCGCAGCCCTGATCTGGGTGTGCCGCCTGTGGGAGCCCGGCGTCCAGTACGTGAGTCAGCTCGGTGCGACGGCCATGCCGACCGCGCCCGTCTTCAACACCGCTCTGCTTCTGCTGGCGATCGCCGCTGTGCTCGTGGACCGTTCCCTCGTCGCTCGGGGCGGGGGATACGTCGTCGGGTGGCCCGTCGCCACGACCCTTCTCATCTGCGGTTTCTGCTTCGGCGTCGCGTCGGTCGTGACCTGCTCGCCCGGGTGCCCCATTCCATTCACGGCGGGGGCTCTCCCGCAGGATCTGATCCACATCACGTTCGCCGTACTGGGCTTCGTTCTCGCGATCGTCGCCATGGGTCAGGTCGCCGCCGTCCGGCGGCGCCCCTGGATGCGCACCGCCTCGGTGGTCACCCTCGTGGCCGTCGGCGCGACGTCCTTCACGGGCGCGATGATCGCCCTGTTCCGCGGCGACACCGTGCTCGGCGGAAACCTCGAGTTCACCGCGGCCACCCTCGCGATCGCCTGGTTCGGGGTCTTCGGTCTGCAGGTGGCCGCGGACGAACGACGTTCAGCCTCGGCACGGATGCGCCGCGGAACGGATTAGCGTTACTGCCGTGACGTACAGACGCCTGCTCCGCATCCTTTCGTGGGTGGCTCCGGTCGCGGCCTTCGTCGTCATCCTGGCGGTGCTCAAGGGAGCGGGGGTTCCCCTGTCCGTTCCCGGCATCGTGGTCGTGATCGTGCTGCTCGGTGTCTCCCGGCTGATGATCGGGCGATCCCGTCGTCGCCGGCGCACCCGCCCGATCACACCTCGGGATCGCCCTCGATGAGCCCCCACGCGTGGGCCGCCCGGATCGCACTCGAGCGGTCCGACACCTCGAGTTTGCGGTAGAGGCTCTGCAGCTGCGTCTTCACCGTGTTCGGTGAGACCACGAGCGCGCGAGCGATCTCGGCGATCGTCGAGGTCGGGGTGAGTTGGTTGAGCACCACCAGCTCGCGCTTGGTCAGGTGCGGCACGCTGACCGACGAGGCGAAGAAGGAGGAACGCGCCTCGACCTGAGCGCGGGACGACGGGGAGAGCACTTTCACCACCTGAGCCCGGTCCTCCGGAGCCACCGCGCCCCACGCGCTCCACAGCTCGTGCCGGATGCTCAGGGCCTCGGCGCGCTGGGCGGTCGCGCGGTGAGAGGCGACACCGTTAAGGCGCACGTCGGCGATGATGCTGATCACGAGGCTCTCGAGGGCAGCGCGCGGTGAGGGCTCGTGGTGGAGGCCCCACTTGACGCTCATGACGAATGCCTCGTGAGCCCGACCTGCGTACAAGTGCGAGAGGGCGATCGCGGGTGCCGTGACGGGGGAGAGCGTGAAGGGACCCTCGAATAGGGCGGATGCTTTCCGAGCCTGCCGGAGGGCGATGAGAACCTTCGCCCGCGCCATCAGAAGGTGGGTCGACTGGAAGTGCGAGGGCGGCGTACTGCGCGCCCGCGACATCCACGTGCGGAGGAGACCGAGGGCGTCGGAGGCCGCACCGGACAGCAGGAACGACAGGATGTGCGCGGAGGCGGCGAAAGGCCAGAGCTCGCGCGCGCCGGCGGTGGCCGATACGGTGTCGAGGAGTTCGCGCGCCTTCTCCGCCTCCCCGCCCTCGAGGACGACCCACGCGGATGCCAATCGCAGGCCCTCTCCCCAGGGGGAGGAGTACCAATTGTCGTCGCGGTTGGCCTCGACGATGGACCGCGCGGTGCGGACGTCGCCGTCGATGAGGCAGATGACGGCACGTGCGCCGCACGCGCGGAGCCGACGAGCAGGGGGAGCCGTCCGCTCGGCGAGCGACAGGGAGACCGCCGCATCGCGCAGGCGCCCCATCGCGAGCGACGTCAACGCCACCTGATACCACCCCTCCGCCATGGTTTCGGGAGGGAGATCCCGTGTCCGCCGCAACACGTCCGTGAGCATCCCGGCGGATTCGGTCGCGAGAGCGAACCGACCGGCCGCGCGCAGAAGACTGATGCGGACGATGAGGGCCTCGGCGTTGCCCGCCGCAGCGCTCTTGGCATCGGGGAGCCTGCTCAGGGCGGAGACGACGAGTCCAGGGGTTTCCGACGATGTCGCGGTGTCGGGGTCGAGCGTCAGCAGCGCCTCGACGGCCGCCGGCGAGGTGGGGGCGCTCGACCGGAGGCGAGAGAGCAGGCGCGCGAAGCCCTCGCCGTTGCGCGCCCAGATCTCCGGTCCGGAGCTGCGCAGCACCCGGGCCAAGATGGACCACTGCCCGGCGTCGGCCGCGAGCTGGGCGGCGAGGAGCGGTTCGCCGCCGGAGACGAGGTGGTCGAGCAGGCGCAACCGCGCCGCCGACACCAGCGCCGGCTGTCGGGCGGTGATGTCGTGCAGCCAGCGCTCGCGGATGGGCTCGGCCAGCACCAGTCTCGTCGCACTGGGCCACACGAACCCCGCGTTCTGCAGGTGATCGAGCAGCTCTCGCGTGGTGCCCGCCGTGGAGTCGACCCCCAGCGCGTGTGCGATCGGCTCTGTGACGTACGGGGCGACGGCGAGGAGTCGGACGTCGTCGGTGACGGGCTCGGTGAGGCGTTGCTCCATGTCGCGGGTGAGCGCCGCGCCCGCGTAGGCCGCCACCGCGGCCGCCTCCTCTCGGGTGCGCAGGGTCAGCTCCTCCAGGCGGAGCCGTGCACCGGCCAGCTGCACCAGCGCGGGCCACCCGTGCGTCCGCTCCGCCAGCTCGTCGATCGCGACCTCGGTCGATTCGATCCCGTTCAGGGTCAGGACGGCGGCCACTTCGTCGCGGGTCATGAGCAGGTCGGGAGCGGGAAGGACCTGCACGTCGAACTCGAGGGCGATGAGCGGGCTCTCCAGCCCGGTCGCCAGCCGTGTGGCCACGACCAGGCGCAGATTGCTGTCGGCGCGCAGAAGCTGGAGGAGATGGTCGCTGGAAAGCCCCACGCCCTCGACGTGGTTGTCGATCAGCAGGACGTGAGCGGCCGGTCCCTCGGCGAACGCGTCGACGATGCGTTGGAGCGCCTCGGGGGAGGTGAGCGTGCCGTCGATGAACTGCACGCCGCGCTCGGGGTCTGCCTCGAGCGCCGCCGCGAACTGACGCAGGAGAGAGGTCTTGCCGACGCCGGCGGGTCCGCGCAGGAGGACGACGTCGCTGCTGAGTGCTTCTTCGAGACGGTTCAGTGCGTCGGTACGCGGGGCCCAGAACCGGCTCGTACGACGCACAGCACGAACACCGGCGGGCACGGCATCCACATCGATCAACATCAGGACCTCCCAGAGCTGGGGCGACGCGCCCCTTCGGGTGGGGCGGTCGCCGACGAGGCGAAAAAGTGCCGCGTCGAGATGATCTTGTGGGTGATCTACGGCCCACCCGTGCCGAATCCGGATCTTTCATCCCCCTCGTCATCCCCTCTTCACCCTCTCGGCATCACCCTCGCCTCGAGCGTCGCCCGGTGTACCCCCCGCTTTTCGCCCGGTCCTCATCCGCCACCCGCTCGGCGGCGGCGATGTGGCGGGTGCCTAGGCTTCGGGCGACCCGACGGCGCCGCCGTTGCGTCAGGCGAAAGGCGGAACGAGTGGATATGCAGCGGGTGGTGCGCATCTTGCGCGCCTACTGGAGGGCGATCATCGCCCTCACGGTGATCGGCGGGTTGGCGGGCTTCGCGTGGAGCGCCGTGCAGCCGCGGGTGTACACGGCCGACGCGAGCGGATACGTCGCGGCCGTCGCCTCGGACGGATCGACCGGAGCCGCGCTCGCCGGAGATCAGCTGGCCCTCTCGAAGGTCAAGTCCTTCGTCGACATGGGGTATTGGCGCAGCGTCGCGGAGACGGCGCGCGACCAGCTGGGTCTGACGGACAGCCCCGAGGAGCTCGTCCAACGCATCCGGGTGTCGAACCCCGTCGACACGGTCAACGTCCGGGTAGATGCCACGGGCCCCACGCCCGAAGCCGCGCGTGACCTCGCCGAGGCATGGATCCAGGGGATGGCGAAGCAGGTCGATCAGCTCGAGACCGGTGGCAGCGGGAAGGGGGCCGTGCGCCTCGTCGCCGGCGATTCCGCCCGCCTGCCGACCGCGCCGTCGTCGCCGAACGTCAAGCTGGACATCGCCATCGGCGCGCTGGGCGGCGCGGTCATCGGTGTCATCTTCGCGCTCGTCCGCCGCACCTTCGACCGCAGAGTGCGCACCGTGCGCGACGTCGCCGAGGTCACCGATGCCTCGGTGATCGGTGCCCTCCCCGTGGACAAGGAGCTCGCCGGGGGTCGAGCCGTCTTCTCGTTCGACGACATCAGGGACGGTCGCGGATCGTTCGCGCATAAGGAGGCGGTGCGCGAGCTCCGGACCAACCTCCAATACGTGGACGTCGATCGTCCTGCCCGCATCCTGGTCGTGACCAGCCCCCTGCCGGGTGACGGAAAGTCGACCACCGCGGCGAACCTCGCCGTGAGCATCGCGGCGACGGGACAGTCGGTGGTGCTGATCGACGCCGATCTGCGGCGACCCGTCCTGGGCAGCGTGTTCGGGTTCTCCGACGACGTCGGCCTGTCGGACGTGTTGGCCGGACGCGCTCAGATCGAACAGGTGGCGCACCAGGTCGACGAGCACGCGCGCCTGTTCGTCGTCGCGGCGGGGCGCACGCCCCCCAATCCGAGCGAGATGGTGGGCTCGCAGCGGATGCAGTCGCTCGCCCACAAGCTCGCGGAGGATCTGGTCGTCATCATCGACTCGCCGCCGACCCTCGCCGTGGCCGACGCGGCCGTGATCGCGAGCTGGGCGGATGGAGCCGTCCTCGTCGTCACCGCCGGCCGCACGACCGACGACATGCTCACGCGCGCCGCCGACAACATCGCCAAGACACGAGGGCGGCTGCTCGGCATCGTCCTGAACCGCGTGGCCCTGCGCGGAGCGGACTCCGGCTACTACGGCTCGCAGTACGCCGGGTACTACGGCTACGGGGCCCCGCAGCGCGGCCGACGTTCGCGGCGGTTCGGATTCCTGCGAACCCGTCGAGGCGCCTCGACGGGGTCGGGCGCAGAGGAGGCAGCGGCGAGGCAGCATCGCTCGAGCGAGTTCCCGCCCGAGAACGTCAGTGGACTGCGGACTCTCTCCCAGCGGAGGAAGCCGGGGAACCCCGCGGGTGATGGAGCGGGCGAAGTCGGGGGCGATCCGAACGTCGACCACTCCCTGCAGGAATCCGGAATCCCTCCTCGTCGAGGACGGTCGAGGGAGGGGTGAGCGCTCCCCGGTGAACGACGAAGGCGCCGACTCGATCGAGTCGGCGCCTTCGTCGTTCTCAGTGCGCGGTGGAGCCGGGCGCGAAGACCGCCTTGAAGGTTCGGAGCAGGATCGCCACATCTCCCACGAGCGACCAGTTCTCCACGTAGAACAGATCGAGGCGGATCGCGTCGTCCCAGGCGAGGGCGGAGCGGCCGCTCACCTGCCACAGGCCGCTCATGCCCGGGCGCACCATCAGGCGGCGGTGCGCGTCGTCGTCGTAGAAGCGCACCTCGGCGTCTCGCTGAGGCCGGGGGCCGACGAGGCTCATCTGGCCGCCCAGCACGTTGAACAGCTGCGGGAGCTCGTCCAAGGAGTACTTGCGCAGCCATCGTCCGACGGGGGTGATGCGCGGGTCGTTCTCCACTTTGAACAACGGGGTTTCCGAGCGGCCCTGGGCGGACAGCAGCTCCTGTAGTCGGGAGTCGGCCCCGTCGATCATCGACCGGAACTTGAGCATCCCGAAGGGCTCTCCGCCCTGGCCCACGCGTTCCTGACGGTAGAGGATCCGGCCGGGCCCGGACGCGCGCACCAGAAGAGCGATCGCCGCCAGCACGGGAGAGAGCAGGAGGATCAGAGCCCCCGATCCCAGGATGTCGAAGCCGCGCTTCATCACGCTCTGGGCGGCGGAGAACCGGGGCGTCTCGACGTGGACGAGCGGCAGTCCCGCGACCGGGCGCGTGTGCAGGCGCGGGCCCGCGACGTCGGTGAGATTGACGGCGACGATGAGGTGCTGTCGGCCGGGGTGGAGGGTCCACCCGATACGTCGGATGTCGTGGGCGTCGAGCGTCGCCCCACCGGAGACCAGCACGCTGTCGGCCTCGCACACGGACAGCCGGTCGCGAAGATCGCCCGCCAGGTCGTCGGTCCAGGTCGCCCCCGAGCTCGCCCGGGCGACGGCGAGTTCGCCCACGACGCGCAGTCCCGCGGCGGGGTGTCGTGCGAGCTCGTCGGCGACGCGGATGTTCTCCTGCGCACTGCCCACGAGCAGGACCCGGGTGCTCATCCCGCCGGCGCGACGGCGTCGAGCGAGCCACACGCGGCAGATCATGCGTCCGAAGACGAGGCTCGCCGCGCCCAGGGGGAGGGCGAGCAGGAAGTACCCGCGGGAGAGATCGGCACTCGTCAGATACGCCGCGATCCCGACGAGCCCGAAGAGCTGCGCCGAAGCGCTCAGGATGAGTCGATACTCCCCGACGCCGTACCCGATGGCCCTCGGCTGGCGTGTGCCCCACACCGCCAGCGCGATCAGCCACGCCACGGAGAGCACGGCGGAAACCGTCGTGTAGTCCAGCGGAGCGGATGCCACGTGGACGGTGTGCGGGCCCAGCCAGACGACCTGCGAGCCGAACACGGCGGCGAAGACCACCACGACGTCGACACCTGCGACGAGGCGTGCGTACCGCCGCTGCCAGGAGCCGCGGCGCGGGCCCGAGGGCGGGGTGATCTCCGCGGGGACTTCGGGTGACTCAGCGAGTGAGACGGATGTTTTCATGACTGCTCCGCAGTTGACGCCCGGGGACTTTCCCCGTGCCTCGCTCCGGGTGCGGAGAGGGCGGTGGGCGCGGGGACTCTCCCACCTCGCCGTCGCGCGATCGGAACGTGCTTCCCGGAGCGCAACGGGGTGAGGCGCCTGTCGAGCGCTGAGCGTCCGCTTCCCGCGGTGCGCGTGCCGCTCAGGGCGGGGCGGCGCGCGCGTTCTCCCTAGTCGGATGATCGCCTGCGATCTCACCCCGGAGGGCATCGACCTCACCCGTTCCCGCGGGCGTCGGCTAAGGGGCGCGAGGCCTTCGGTGGGAATGTTTACATGTTCATGTGAGCGTGGGCCGCCGATCAAGCTGGAACCATGACCGACGCACCCGACCCCTGGTCCGATTTCGCTCGAGAGTTGGGCGTGCGCATGCTGCGCGCGCGGGCCGAGAAGAAGATGTCGCAGGAGCAGGTCGCTCACGCAGCGGGCCTGGCGACCTTCACGTATCGCAAGCTCGAGAAGGGCGAATCCAACCCCGGCACCGCGGCGAATCCGCGTCTGCGCACTCTCGTCGCGCTGTCGGACGTCCTCGGAGTACCGCTTCGCGACCTGATCCCCACCCCGCCGAAGGGCCTCCCGCCCGGTCAGTGACGGCGGTGTCGGAGGTTCGCGATGTAATGCGTTCGTGCCCACCGGTGTTCGGGTCGTCGTCGGCGGCGACCCCGGAAGAGAGGTGTCAGGCATGAGTTCACGCGGAAGACACGAGCAGACCAGCGAGGACCGCAGATGCGTCTTCGCGTGGTGCACCACCGAACACGGTGCGACCGTGCACCCCGACGATGAGGATCACCGCAGCCGGGGGACCGGCCTCACCGCGCGCGTGCGCAGGGGCGCGGCGCGTGGGTCCGGGGTCCTGACGGATGTCGAGGTCGGACTTCTGCAGCGCGGCGACGACTCCGAGACGTGGGTGGTGGTCGAGACGAGCGACGGCACGTCGATCTGTCTCCCGGTGCACGCGGTACGTGCTCTCATCGCCCGCGTGGGGGAGGACCGCCCGGTCGCCGCTGTGCTGTCTCCGCGGGAAGACCTCGACTGATCGGCGGGGCCGTCGGGTCAGCGGGACGCGGCGGCCACCCGGCGCGCGGCGCGTCGGTCGTGTGCCCATGCCCAGAGGGCGGAGCCGACGTACAAGCCGCACAGCGGGAGGGCGATGATGAGCATGCTCATGAGGTCTGACGGAGGGGTGACCGTCGCCGAGAAGATCACGATCACGATCAGCGCGACCCGCCACCCTCGGATGATGCTCGCCGCGCTGAGGACGCCGACGGCGTTCAGCGCGATGACGGCGAGCGGTGACACGAAAGCCACTCCGACGCCGACGACGAGCTTGAGGAGGAAGTCGAAGTACTGACTCGCCGTCAGCATCGTCGTCGAGCCCGCCGGTGCGAATCCGGCGAGCAGATGGACGATCTGCGGCACCACCAACCAGCCGAAGGCGACACCGCCGGCGAAGAGGGGAACGGCGGTGCCGACGAACGCGACGCCGATGCGTCGCTCGCGTCGGGTCAGTCCCGGGACGAGGAAAGCCCAGATCTGGTACAGCCAGACGGGGGCGGCGAGCACGATGCCGATGGCCAGGGCGATCTTGAACCGCAGATCGAAAGCTTCGCCGATCCGCGTGAAGTTGAGGCTCGTCAGCGAAGGCCCCGTGACGTGGGCGACAGGCTCGGCCGCCGCGGCGATGACCGCATCCGAGAAGGCGAAGCCCACGATTCCCGCGACGATGATCGCCACGGCGGCGATGGTGACGCGTTTGCGCAGCTCGGAGAGGTGCGAAAGCAGAGGCATGGCGCCTCCCCGGCCGTCTGCCTGCCCGGCTTCGCGGGGGCGTCGACCGCGCCCGCTGCGTGTCATGGAGTCGACGTCGAACCGGAGCCGCCGTGTCCGGGGTGCTCGTCCGTGGTGGCGGTCGGCGACGGCGTGTCGGCGTCTTTCCCGGCCTTGGTCTCTTTCGTCTCGGACCTCAGGATGCGAACCGATTCCCCGACGCTCTTGGCGAGGCCGGGCAGTTTGGCCGCGCCGAACAGCAGCAGGATGACGGCCAGGATGAGGATGAGATGCCACCCGGAGAACGCGTTTCCGAAAATGCCCATCGGGGGACCCTTCGTTCGAAGTCGAATCTCCATGGTCGATCGCCCTCGGCGCGGCGCCGGGCGTCGGACCGCAACTTCGCCCTCGAGGAGGGGCCACTTCACCTGCCGAGCGAGGGTGCCCGTAGTTTCCGGCCCGGCCAGCCTCGAGAACCGGATGAGCTTGACTGTCCGGGCGTCGCGGTCGGCGCGGGAGGAGCGGAACGATGCGGAAGAGCACAGGATGATCGGCGGTCGCATCGTCGTCGTCTGCACGGCCAACGTGATCCGATCCCCCTTCGTGGGGGGATTGCTGGCCTCGCGTCTCGCCGCGGGCTCGGCCTCCGCCCTCGTCGTCGCCAGCGCCGGCACGGTAGCGCGAGCAGGGATGCCCGCCGTCGACGAGGTGGTCCGGCTCGGGGGCGTCTACGGCGTCGACCTGAGCGCTCATCGTTCGCGGCGACTCGATGACGCAGTCCTGCAGACCGGCGACACGGTCCTGTGCGCCGAGCGCGCGCACCGCCGCGTCGTCCTCGACCTGCGCCCCGACTTGATCTCATCCGTGTTCACGGTGAGGGAATTCGCGCGTCTCGTCGAGTCGGCCCGGGTGCGCGAGGCGGCGTCGTCGTGGCCGACCCTCGTGCGCGCGGCGGCCCGCGCGCGGCTCGCCGTCTCCTCCGCGGGTGCGGGCAGTGACGACGACATCGTGGATCCGATCGGGCAAGGAGAGCCTGTGTGGTTGGAGTTCGAGCGGCAGGCCACTCTCGCCGTCTCGGCGATCCTCGGAGCCCTCAACGCCCTCCCCGCCGTCGCGGCCGAGGGAGAGGGAGCCGTCGGCATCCCTTCCTCGCGTCGGGAGTACCGCTCGAGAGCGGCGTCGCCGATGCCTTCCGTGGCCCCCTGGCGGTCGTGACATGTTCGACATGGGGATCGACAAGCTTGTCATCGTGGGCATCCTGATCGGCGTCATCGCGGGCCCGGCGAGGCTTCGGGAGTGGCGTCGAGCCCTGCCGCGCTTCGTCGGCCGCGTGCACGCGCTGTATCAGCAGGGCCGATCTCAGGTCGTGGGTGAGCTCGACGAGCTGGCCCCCGACTGGCGGGAGTACGACCCGCGTCAGCTCGACCCGCGTCGAATCCTGCGCGACCTCGGGGAGGAAGCGGCTCGGGCCACGGCACCGGCCCCGGAGGGGGCGAAGTCAGGACCGATCGCGGGTGTGCGAGCGGGTGAGGAAGCGTCGGACGACCACCGTCGCGACCGCCCCGACGACACCACCGACGGTGTTGGCGGCGACGTCCAGGGCGCTGCTGGTTCGCCCGGGCAGGAAGACCCCCTGGAAGATCTCGACCAGGAGCGGGACCACCCAGGCGACGCCGAGCAGTCGCCAAGGGTGTCCGCGCAGCAGCGCCGACAAGAGGACGCCGAAGGGCGCGAAGAGGACGACGTTGAGGCCGAAGTCCATCGTCTCGGCGGTCGCACCGGGGAAGAGGGCGTACAGGATCGCGTAAGCAGCACCGGCGTGACGGTCGAGATGATCGGGCCAGAGCAGGATGACCCCGAGGCCGCAGAGGTAGACGGCCGCCACGATCATCGCGACGTGTCTGCGCCGGAGCGGCGCGCCGGGGGTGGGCACGCACCACTGTAGGCACACCCCGACCCCCGTCACGGTGCTCCGGCGGCGGGGTGAGCAGGGTTCAGGAGCGGCGACCGAACGTCCTGCGGACGATACGGAGCAGGCCGAGGAAGCCGAAGAGCCCGGTGACCGCGCCGAGCACGGCGAAGAGCGTGATGGACCCGCCGAGCACCGGACCGCCGCCCGCGATGATCAGGACGACGGCGATGACGACGGCCGCGATCGAGACGAGGGTCGACGCGATCTCGCCCGTCGCACGGCCGAGGATGCCGCTGACGTCTTCTCCGTCGGCGCTGCGGAGGGTGATTCCGATGGATCCCTTCTCGACGCCCGTGAGCAGGGCGTCGAGGCGGCGGGGGATCTGCTCCAGGCGCGCGAGGGCGATGACCGCCTGCGCCTGTGCGTCGGTGGCCATCCGCGAGATCGACACCGTCCTGCGCAGAAGCGTCGGCATGAGCGGAAGAGCGCGACCGACCATGTCGAAATCGTCCACGATGACCCGAAGACACCCCTCGAGGGTCGCGAAACTGCGGAACGCCGACGCCAGCTCGCCCGGGAGGGCGATGTGATGCTGGCGGATGACGTCGACCATCCGCGTGAAGATCGAGCCGTGGCCGCTCGTGCGGAGATGTTCGGTGGTGAGGACCACGCCGACGTCGTGCCGGAAGGCTTCGAGGTCGACGTCGTCGGGGGCGTCCACGATCAGGAGCAGGGCGTCGGTGGCGGCCACATCGTTCTCGCTAAGGGCTGCCAGGAGGAAGGCCGTCATGTGCTGGCGCCGGCTCCTCTCGATGATGCCGACGGCGCCGAAGTCGATGAGACCGAGGGTGCCGTCGGCCTTGAGGAGCACGTTCCCGGGGTGCAGATCGGCGTGGAACACCCCGTAGACCAGGATCTGCTCGAGGACCGTGGCCATGAGCGTCTCCGCGAGACGGTCGCGCCGGTCGGGGTCGAGACGGGCGATGAGGGGAGCCGCGTCGCTGAGGGCCGCTCCGTCGACGAGTCCCATCGTGAGCACACGCTGTCCTGACGCCTCGGCGAAGACCTGCGGAACCGTCACGAGTCCGCGTCGTGCGGGCTCGGCACGGTCGATCAGCTCGAGGGTCGATCCGATCATCTGCGTGTTGCGCGCTTCGATCCGGTAGTCGAGTTCCTCGAGCAGAGTCGCCGTGAATCCACGTGCGACCGACTCGATCCGCAGGTCGCGACCGACACGCGTGCGCGCCTCCGCCCGGTGCGCGAGGCGGCCGATGATGTCGGCATCCGCCTCCACCTGCGCCCGCGCCGCGGGGCGCTGCACCTTGACGACGACGGGCGTGCCGTCGAGCAGGCGTGCCCTGTGTACCTGAGCGACGGAGGCCGCCGCCAGGGGGGTCGGGTCGACCTCCGCGTACACAGCGTCGATGGGGACTCCCAGGTCGTTCTCGATCACCGCGCGCACGGTGTCCCACGGGAGGGTCGTGGCGCTCGTCTGCAGAGACGCGAGCGCGCTCAGGTACGGCTCGGGCACGAGGTCGCGACGGGTGGACAGCACCTGACCGAGTTTGACGAAGCTGACGCCGGCGTCGTTGATCGTCGCCACGACGGCGCGGGCGCGCTCCTCCGACGTGCTCAGTTGCTCCTCGACGCGGGCTCGGCCCCCGTGGAACATCCAGCCCACACCGTGACGCGATGCGATCGCGAGGATCTCCAGATACCTTCGGGTGCGCTTGCGCTGCCGGAGTGCCGCTCGCACGACGTCGATCGGATTGCGGAGCGGGCGCGTCGGGAAGATCGCCTCGCTGGCGACGAGCGCAGCGACCCCGAGCGCGAAGACCCAGGCGAGGGAGAGGGCGATCAGCCCCGCCCAGATCCATCCGTCTTCGGCGGGGAGGGATGCCGAGGCGTCCGGGAAGCCGGTCTGGCGCAGGGTCCATCCCGCCGAGGGGATTCCCAGCAGGAAGACGAGCAGGCCGACGACGATGCTGCGGGGCCATCCGACGGCCGTGCCGAGCACGCGCCGCGCGACGAAGCCGACGAGGACCGCCGAGACGACCGCGGCGATCGAGATCAGAATGCTGGCCACCACGTGGTCAGCGTAGCCCGGCGGGCTCAGGCGAGTCGGGCCAGCCCGCATCGAGGGCAGTGCCACCACGCCGCCGCACCTCTCTCGAGGGGTTCGACGACGCCCCCGCAGGATGCGCACGCCGGGGCGAAGCCCGCGAGCACGTCGTCGTCATGGTCGGACCCGAGTGGGTGGCCGTGGTGGTGGAGGGCGGGGAGGGTGAAGGTGTGCATGCGGCATTCTGACATGCGCATGCAGGGTGTCAGTCGTTGTCCACAGGGGCTCTCAGAACAAGCCCGACACCTGCTGCCACAGGCTCGAGACGACGGGACCGATCTCGCCCACGCGCTGCGCCGAACCGAGGACGACCGCGACGAGGGGGAAGGCCGTGACACCGAGGGCCGCGAGGATGGCGACGACCACCAGCACCCAGGCCACGCCCGAGCGTCGACGCGTGGCGGCGAGGGCCAGCAGTCCCAGGACGACGACGGCGCCGAACACCGTCACCAACCCCACGCTCAGCGTGGGGAACGGGATCAGGCCGGCGGTGCTCGCGGTGGCGCCGGCGAGGAAGCCGACGAGCGGCAGATACAGCACGAGGGCGATCATGACGATGAGACCTGCCCCCACGGCCGCAGCGGTGGCGCTGCGGCGGGAGGTCACCAGGCCCGCGTCCGTGGAGAAGCGCGTCATGGCCCGTCTCACTTCCGAAGATCGCGCGCGGCCTTCTTGGCGCGCTTCTCGGCGGCTCGAGCCGCCTTCTTGGCGGCCTTGTGACGACGCTTGCGCGCCCGCGGGTCGTTCCAGAGACGCACGATCTGGTGGCCGACCGACTCGCGGTTCTTGATCTGGACGCGCGGGGTGCGGGTTCCGACGGCGTAGGCGATCAGAGCGACGGCGCCGATCAGGATGAGCTTGTTGCGCATGGCTGTCTCCTTGTCGATGAGAACCCCGCCCCCTCGCCGGCTGGGAAGCCGAGGGGCGGGATCCGTCACCACTGAGACGGGCGTGCCACGGGTTTCGTCACGCGGGAACCCGCATCGATCGGACGACAGCGGTCCGTCAGGGGCGACCCATGCCGTGGTAGGCCCAGCCGGCGGCGCGCCAGGCGGCGGGGTCGAGGCAGTTGCGTCCGTCGATCACGACTCGGCCCCGCACGAGCGATGCGGCGTGCTCAGGGCTCAGTTCCCGTCGGTACTCGTCCCACTCGGTGACCACGATGACCGCGTCCGCACCGCGGAGGGTGGAATCGAGATCGTCGTCATAGGCGAGCTGCGGGTGCACGCGGCGCGCGTTGTCGATCGCGGCCGGGTCGGTCAGGGTCACGTGCGCACCGAGCCCGTGCAGGCGCACGGCCACGTCGAGAGCGGGGGAGTCGCGGATGTCGTCGCTGTGGGGCTTGAAGGCCGCGCCCAGAACGGCGATCTTCTTCTCGAAGACGCTCCCTCCCAGCGCGCTGATCGCGAGTTCCACCGCACGGTCGCGGCGGCGGAGGTTGATGGCATCCACTTCGCGGAGGAAGGCGATCGACTCGCCGCGCCCGAGTTCTTCGGCGCGCGCCGAGAACGCGCGGATGTCCTTGGGGAGGCAGCCCCCGCCGAATCCGATGCCGGCACCGAGGAACCGGCGGCCGATGCGCGCGTCGTGACCGATCGCGTCGGCCAGGGTCGTCACGTCGGCCCCCGTGACCTCGGCGATCTCGGCCATGGCGTTGATGAAGCTGATCTTCGTGGCGAGGAACGCGTTCGCGGCGACCTTGACCAACTCCGCCGTCGCGTAGTCGGTGACGATGAAGGGCGTGCCCTTCGCGATGGAGGGGTGATAGACCTCGCGGAGGATCTGCGCTGTCCGCTCGCCCTCCGCCGTCGGGGCGCCGTCGTCGGAGGGGACGCCCGCGACCAGTCGGTCGGGGTCGATGGTGTCCTGAACGGCCCATCCTTCGCGGAGGAACTCCGGATTCCACACGAGGACGGCGCCGCGCTCCGCCACCCGAGGGGCCAGTCGCGCGGCGGTGCCCACCGGGACGGTCGACTTGCCCGCCACGACGTCGCCCGGGGTGAGGTACGGCAGCAGTCCGTCGATCGCGGCGTCGACATAGGTGAGGTCGGCGGCGTAGCCACCCGCCTGTTGGGGGGTTCCGACGCCCACGAAGTGCACCGCGGCGCCCTGCGCCGCCGACATCTCGGTCGTGAAGGTCAGGCGCCCCGAAGCGATGCCCTCGGTGAGGATCTGCTGCAGGCCGGGCTCGAAGAACGGTGCCTCACCTCGGGAGAGCGCGGCGATCTTGCGCTCATCGACATCGATACCGACCACCTCGTGGCCGATCGAGGCCATCGCCGCCGCGTGAACGGCTCCCAGATATCCGCAACCCACCACAGACAGACGCACGATCAGAGCCTTTCAGATTTTCGGAGAGCACACGCACGGACCCCACGAGGGATGCCGCGGCGCAGCGGAGCGACGGTCACGCCGCGGTCTCGCCGGGGGCGAGCGCTGCGCGGGCCGTTCTGCCGAGGATGACGAAGTCGCCGAGGAGGGTCCAGTTCTCCACGTAGGACAGGTCGAGTCGAACCGACTCCTCCCAGGAGAGGGAGGAGCGCCCACTCACCTGCCACAGGCCGGTGATCCCGGGCTTGGCGAGGAAGCGGCGGTGGACGTGGTCGGCATAGACCGCCACCTCCGACGGAAGGGGCGGGCGGGGACCGACGAGGGACATGGATCCGCCGATGACGTTGAACAGCTGGGGGAGCTCATCCAGGCTGAACTTGCGCATGATCCGACCGATCGGCGTCACCCGCGGATCGTTCTTCATCTTGAACAGCACCTCGTTGCCCGAGTCGCGCTGTTGCGAGGCCAGCTGAGCGAGGAGTTCCTCCGCGTTGATCACCATCGAGCGGAACTTGATCATGGTGAACTCGCGACCGCGGAAACCCACCCGCGTCTGGCGGAAGAGGACCGGTCCCTCGCTCGACAGTCGTACGGTCAGGGCCAGGAACAGCAGCAGAGGGCTGAGCAGCACCACCCCGACACTGGCGGCGATGAGATCGACGGATCTCTTCAGGAAGCTCTGTCCCCTCGAGAACTTGGGCGTCTCGACATGGATGAGCGGAAGGCCGGCGACCGGACGGGTGTGCAGGCGCGGTCCGGCGACGTCGACGATGCTCGGCGCGAGCACGAGGTGCTGGCGGCCGGCCTCGAGACTCCAGGAGATCTCTTTGACCTTCTCGGCGGGCAGCTCGTCGGCGCTCGTGATCGCGACGGTGTCGGCCCCGGTCGCCTGGAGCGCGCCGGTCACGTCCCCGACGTGACCCATGATCGGAATCGCCGTGCCGGGGATGGTGTCGGCGATCTTGCCGTTCGGCACGCACGCGCCGACCACGCGGTATCCCGCGCTCGGGGTGCGCGCCAGCTCTCGGGCCAACTGCGTCACCGAGGGGAGCGAGCCCACCAGGAGCACGTTCGCCGAATACCGCCCGCGCGACCGTTGCACCACGAGCCACTGACGCCACATCCAGCGGGTGAAGCAGAGCACCAGGATACCGAGGGGCAGGCTCACCAGGAGATAGCCGCGGGCGACGTCGATCTGTGTGAGGAACGCGATGATCGCGACGGTCCCGAACAGGCGGAAACTGGCGTCGGCGATGCGGACGTACTCGGCGGAACCGGTGCCGATCACGCGGTCGCTGCGGGATTCGACGAAGGCGAGGGCCCACATCCAGGTGACGATGAGGATCGCCGAGAAGGCCCAGTACGACAGGTCGCTGATACGGCTGTCGCGCCCCGCGGCGAGCTGGGCGTTGCCCAGGCCGAACCACAGCAGCTGGGTGCCGTACACGACCCACACCAGGGCGAGGAAGTCGGTGACGACGAGGTTGCGGCGGTAGCGGCGGCGCCACGGGTCGCGCGTGTGCGCGAGGGTCGATACCGGTGTCACGGATCGCGGCGTCGCCGCCGAGGTGGACGGCGGGGTCGCGTCACCCGCGAGCGTGGGGAGGATGTCGTCCGGGTTCGCATCGGAGGACGACGCGTCCGGGCGCAGGCCAGAGATCGCCATGTGTGCCCCTTCCCCCACGCCGCGCGCGCCACCCCCGCGAGTGGAACTCTCCCGCGAACAGTAACAGGCAAATTCACCCGCTGATTCACCCGTCGCCTCTCGTCATACGGAGGAAACATGACCGGCCGAACGCCGAAACCCGTCCGGCGGGTGAAGCCTTGGTACGGCGGAGACTGTTCCTCTACACTCGGGCGCGGATCAGCCGAGCTCGGCTCCCGCGAGATCGTGCCGCACGGCGGGGTCGCCACCGCCGTCCGCACGAAAGGTTCCGATGCCCCGCGCCTCGACGCCCTCGACCTCGCCACGCCGTCGCAGAGCATCGGCCGGTCTGATCGCGGCCATCGCCGTCGCCGCCATCGTGGCGATCGCCGTCGCCGGGATCCTCGGCTTCGCCCTGCTGCGGCCCGAGCCGGTGTCGACCGCGTCGCCGGCGGCCTCCGCGACGCCCGCCGCGCCGACGACGACGTCGCCCTCGACGCCCCCGCCGATCTCGACGCCGACGCCGACCTCGACGCCGGTTCCGCCCCCGCCCCCGGCCTCCCCGGCGGCGCAGGGGTGCGAGGGGTCATCGACCCTGCTGACGGTCTGGGCCCACCCCGACGACGACATCATCTTCGCGAACCCGACCATCTCGGACGCCATCGGCGCCGGACGGTGCGTGCGCACCGTGTTCGTCACGGCCGGCGACGCGGGCAAGGGCATGGGGTACGTGCAGGCCCGGGAGCTCGGCATCCTGCGCGCCTACAACGCCATGCGGGGTAAGGACGGCGAGTGGGATGTCAGCGAGATCACGCTCGACACGGGCATGAAGGTACGTCGGCTCACGCCGAAGGACGATCCGCGTGTGTCGGCGCTGTTCCTGCGCCTTCCGGACGGCAACATCACCGGCGCCGGCTTCGACGCGACGGGGCATGCCACCCTGAGCAAGCTCTACGACGGAGCGGCCGGCTCGCTCAGCCCGGTCGACGGGGGCCCCGCGGTGACGCGGGATCAACTCGTGGCCTCCGTGCGGGAACTGGCGTCGGCGTTCGCTCCCGAGAGCACGCTCACCCACATTCCCCGGGGAAGCGCCTTCGCCCCCGGGGACCACCCCGATCATTCGGTCGTCGGCGCCCTCGTGCGCGACACCTTGACCTCCGATGCGGCGGTGGGGCCCGGCATCCGGTATTTCGTGGGCTACCCCTCGGAGAATCTGCCGCGCAATCTCGAGGGCGCCGTGCTCGACAGGAAGGTCGACACGTACCGCATCTACACGCAGCAGGACCAGGTGATCCGGTGCGCCGATCGCACGGCGTGCCTCAAGACCCGCAAGTTCGGCGAGTGGTTGCAGCGGTCGTACCCCAAGGCCGAGGGCGAACTGCAGATGGGGTGACCCGCGGGGTGACCTCGGGCGAGATCAGGACTCGGTCGTCAGGGAATCCGCGACCGCAGCCCGAGCCTCGCGCTCGGCGATGATGTCGACGAAGTCCTTCACCGGGGCGTCGGCGTACTTGTCCACGGCCACGACGGCCTCTTCGTGCACCATCTCGGGCGCGGCCTCGGGGAAGCGCGCCTTCACCCGCTCCTCGACGCCCGCGATCGTCTCGTCCTTGTCGAAACCTTCGTCGCGCTTCGTCATCGTCCGGCTCCTCAGTGCTGATAGGTGCCGTGCAGGATCGCTCGACCCCGCGTCTTGAAGGCCAGGTTGAAGGAGACGACGGCGGGAGAGGCGTCGGCGTCGACGCCGAGCGACTCCTCGCCGACGGCGTGGACGACGAAGAAGTATCGATGCGGTTGGTCGCCCTGCGGCGGAGCGGCACCGAGGAAGCCGGCCTCGCCGCCGTCGTTGCGCACGTGGAAGGCCGCGCCGGGGAGGGCCTCGCCGGCAGCACCGGATGCCAGTTCCCGCACGTCCGCGGGAACGTCGACGAGAACCCAGTGCCAGAAGCCGCTCGGGGTGGGAGCGTCGGGGTCGAAGGCCGTGATCACGAAGGACCGGGTGCCCTCGGGCACGTTCGACCACGCGAGGTGCGGGGAGCTGTTCCCCTTGTCGGCGACCTGATCGTCCTTCAGCGGCTGCCCGTCGACGACGTCGTCGCTGCGCACGTCGAAGGACGGCGCGGACGGGAGGAGGGGGTACGGATCGGGCGTCTGCGGGCGGGAGAGATCGACCATGAGGGGGAGGCTAGAGCCCGACGGTGACCGGACGGCGGGGCTTGCGTCCGGCTCCGTCGAGGGATAGCGCTCAGCGCGGGAGCCGGAGAAGGGCGAGCGCGGTCTCGTGGCAACCGTCGGGCGCGGGGAGTCCGTAGTCGTTCTCGACGACGGAGCGCAACTGCACGGCGAGATCGTCGACGGAGGGCTGCGCATCGAGAGCAGCCAGGATCGGCAGGATGAGGTCGTCGTACTCGTCGGCGGGCCATCCCTGGCCGATGTGGTGGACCCCGATGGGGTCCCAGTCGTTGAGGACGGCGCGGATGCGCAGAGCAGCGGGCGACAATGACCGCGGCGGTGTGGACGTCTGCATGGTGCGAGTGTCGTCAGTCTCTTTAGGTGCGCGCTGAGGATCGTCGATGCGTGCGGTGCGGACCCGCTGCTCATCCGCTCGCGCTGTGGGAGCGTGATCCGCCGATCGGTTCCACCCCACCCCGCCGGGTGGCGGGACTGCGGGGTTTCGAATTCGGAAAGAGCCGTCGCCGCGATAGCGTCGAACGGCGCCCGAGGGCGAGGGGAAACCCGCAATCCGTCGCCGGGGGGCGAAGTACAGGACGGAGTCGCCGTGAGTGACATCGACGAGCCTTCGGGTGCCGATCGGGCTCCCGACGAACCCGCGTCGCCGCGACGATCGGAGATCTCGCGCCGAGCGCTGGTGTTCGGCGGCGTCGCCGTCGGCGGGCTCGCTGCGCTGGGCGGAGGAGCGCTCGTCTACCGCGAGATCCGGCGCTCCGCGGCCCCGGAGGGGACCTGGGTCAAGCTCAGCCCCATCGTGCCCGTGCCGGAGTCCACGCCGCGCGCGGCATCGCCGGCGTTCGAAGCGCCGGGGCTGGAGACGACCGTGGCGGTCTGGGCGCACGCCGACGACGACATCATCTTCGCCAACCCTCATCTCGCGGGGCTCATCGCCTCGGGGGCGACCCTGCGCACGATCTTCGTCACGGCGGGCGACGCGGGTCGTGGCCTCGCCTACGCGCAGCAGCGCGAGGCCGGCATCCGGGCGGCGTACGACGAGATGCGCGGGAGCACCGAGCCCTGGCAGACCACCGAGCTGAATCTGCTCAGCGGAGCCCGGGTCACGCGGTTCGTGCCGTCCGATGATCCGCGCCTGTCGATCACAGTGCTGCGGCTGCCCGATGGCAACCTCAGCGGCAAGGGTTTCCCGACGACGGGCGAGGCGGGGCTGACGCAGCTGATCAACGGGCTCGTCCCGGTGCTCTCGCCGATCGACGACGGGCCGACCCTCGACACGCGCCGCCTGTCGGAGACCGTCGCCGAGCTCATCCACGCCGGACGCCCGGAACACGTCACGACGAACATCCCTCACGAGAGCGCTTTCGCCCGAGGCGACCATCCCGACCACTCCTGCGTCGGCTCGCTGGTGCGTGCCGTGGCTCCCGTCGCGGGTGTCGCCCCCGAGGCTGTCACGTACTACATCGGCTATCCCTCACGGCACGAGCCGGTGAACGTGGAGGGCGAGGAGCTGGATGCCAAGGTCGACGTGTACGCGACCTACGCCGCGCAGGACCCCGTGGTCACGTGCGACACCGCGGCGGCCTGCCTCGCGCAACCGGGGTTCGGCCAATGGCTGCGCCGCTCGTACGGCAAGACCGAGGACCAGCTGCGCCTCACCTGAGCTCAGCGGCGGTCGGGGGAGGCGCTCGCGCGTTCGGCGATGAGGGCGGCCTCGACCCGCGACGACACCGACAGCTTGCCCAGGATGGAGCTGACGTGGTCTTTGACCGTGGCCGCGCTCAGGTGCAGACGGCGACCGATCTCGGTGTTCGAGCTTCCGGTGGGCAGGCACGCGAGCACGTCGCGCTCTCGGTCGGTCAGGAGGGAGACGCGGCGAACGGCCTCGCGGTCCGGTCCACCGGAGAAGCCCGCGACCAGGGCGCGCGAGATCTGGGGCGACAGCACGACCCCGCCCGCCGCGAGGGAGCGCACCATCGCGGCGAGGTGCTCGGGGTCGGTGTCCTTCACCAGGAACCCGGAGGCGCCGTCCCGCAGCGCCCGGGCGATGTCCTCATCGGCCGCGAAGGTCGTCAGGATGCCGACCACGGGCCGGTCGGTGCCGCGCAGGTCGGCGAGGATGTCGAGGCCGCTGCGTCCCGGCATCCGGATGTCGAGGAGGACGACGTCGGGGCGGAGCGTGCGGATGACGTCGAGCGCGTCGGGTCCGTCGACGGCGGCGACCACCTGGATGTCGTCGGCCGCGTTGAGGATGATGGCGAAGCTGGAGCGGACAAGAGCCTCGTCGTCGACGACAACCACCCGGATCACGACAGTCACTGTACGCCGACACCTTCGTCGCGAGACGACGAAGCCGCCCCGGGGGCGGGGCGGCGGGGCCGGGACGAGGCGCGATACGTGGGGCTCAGCGCCTCGCCCCGGGGTCTGGGGGAGGTCAGTCCTCGGAGACGGTGACGGTGACCTCGATGTTGCCGCGCGTGGCGTTCGAGTAGGGGCAGACCTGGTGCGCCTCGTCGGCGAGCTGCTGGGCGAGATCGGGCTCGATGCCCGGCAGAACGACCTCGAGGAGCACGGCGAGCTGGTAACCGCCCTGGCCGTTGGGACCGATGTGGACGCGGCCGCCGACCGAGGAGTCCTCGATCTTCACCTTGCGGGCGCGGGCCACGGAGTGCAGCGCGCTGTGGAAGCACGCGGCGTAGCCGGCGGCGAAGAGCTGCTCGGGGTTCGTGCCGGCGCCGGATCCGCCGAGCTCGGCCGGGGGCGCGACATCGAGGTCGAGGTAGGTGCCGGCGGTCACGTGACCCAGGCGGCCCTGGCCGGTGGAGACGGCTTCAGCGGTGTAGAGAACGTCCATGGTGTTCCTTTCTGAGGACGGTGGGGGGGCGCGCGTCAGGCCGGGTTGCGCGCCGCATCGGCGTCGCGGGCTTCGGCGGGGTGGTCGCGCAGGTCTTTCATGGCCTCGGTGAGCTGATGGAGGGCATCGATCAACTCACGGGCGCTGTCGGCGTCGGTGAGTCCGGACCCCGCGGCGATGCAGCGGGGGACGTGGGCGAGCTCGGCGCGCAACGCGAGCCCTCGGGGTGTCAGGGCGACCTCGACGACGCGCTCGTCGTCGAGGCGGCGCGAGCGGGTGAGGTAGCCCGCGTTCTCCATGCGGGCGAGCATCGGTGACAGCGTGCCGGAGTCGAGCTGGAGCGCCTCGCCCAGGCTGCCCACCGTCTGTTCGCCGTCGTTCCAGAGGGTGACGAGGGCGATGTACTGCGGGTACGTCAGGTTCCACGGTTCGAGCAGCACCCGGTAGGCCTGGGTGGTCGTGCGGTTCGCGGCATACAGGGCGAAGCACACGAGGTGATCGACGGCGGGCATGCAAGAACTATTGCACACAATTTAATTGCGCACAACTGAATCCCTAGATCCCCGATTCGCGAGCCGCGGTGCTGTCAAGCCCTGAACATCGGCGCGCCCGACGTCGGAGCATGGGTCGCATGATCAGCCGCAGCGACGCGAGCGCTTCCGCGCCCTCGGGGTTCCTCCCCGAAGGCGACCGGGATCTGCTCGCCATCAACGGGCACCACTTCGAGCTCGGCGCACCTGTCGCCCCGCTCGCCGGCGACCTCGCCTGACCGCCTCCTCGAGCGCGAGCCGACCGGCTCGCGCCGGCCGCCCGTGCCGTGGGGCCGACCGGTTCGGTTCGGTTCAGCCGATGCTGCCGTCGGCCGCCGAGACGCGCACGACGGCGCCCCCGATCAGCTCGACGTCCCACGTCGTCGTCGAGCCCTCGCGTCGGAGCTCTGCCTCGTCGATCGCGCCGCCCTCGCCCTGAGCCGCGGCGATGCGCACGGCGTCGGCCAGAGTCGTAACCGCGGCATCGAGGGCGGCACGGTCCGCACCGTCGAGTGCGCCGGAGTCCGAGGTCGCGGTGACCTCCCCGCCGTCGGCACTTACGCGAACCTCGACCTCGCGGTCCCCGGAGGCCACGTGCACCTCCCACACCCCGTCGTCGGATTCGAGCTGGAAGGCACGACCGCCGGCGCTCGATTCCGCGGCGGTGATGGCGCGCACGGCCTCGCGGTCATTGGCGGCGGAGCCGCCTGCCGGGGTGCTCGCCGAGCAGGCGCTGAGAAGCAGTGCGCCCGCGGTGAGCAGGAGAGCGACGGCGGGCGTGCGGGACGGAGCCATGAGGGCAGGCTATGCGGGTCGCCCCGGTCGGGGGCAGGCGTTGCGGTCCGGCGGGGGAGTGTGCGTAACGGGGCTTACCAAGCGGGCCGAGCTTCGTCAACGGGCGGCGTCCGTTCAGCTTCGACCCGAACTCTGAGCGCATGAGCGAGATCACCGCACACCACGGACTTCTGACCGACATCGACCTCCACGTCGACGACACCGGCGGCACGGGCCGCCCCGTCGTCCTCATCCATGGCTGGCCCCTCTCCGGCGAGTCCTGGGCGCACCAGGTCCCCGCCCTCGAGGGGGCGGGATACCGCGTCGTCACGTACGACCGCCGAGGGTTCGGCCGCAGCGACAAGCCGCGCGGCGGCTACGACTACGACACCTTCAGCAACGACCTCGAGGCGGTGCTCGAGGCCCTCGACCTCCGCGACGTCACGCTGGTCGGTTTCTCGATGGGGGGTGGCGAAGTGGCACGGTACCTGTCGCGTCACGGCTCCGACCGCATCCACAGCGTCGTCTTCGCCGCCGCGGTGCCCCCGTACCTCGCCCAGACCGACGACAACCCGGAGGGCCCGCTCGACGATGCGACGGCCGACGGGATGAAGCAGGGTCTCGAGGACGACGAGAAGGCGTTCTACCACCAGTTCACGACCGACTTCTTCTCGGTCGATGGCACGCTCGCCGTCTCGGAGGCCGATCGCGCCGAGGCCGAGCGTCTCGCGAACCAGGCCGACCACCACGCGGCCCTGAAATCGATGGAGGCGTTCGCCACGACCGACTTCCGCGAGGACCTGCCCCGCGTCACCGTGCCCACCCTCGTCATCCACGGCGACAGCGACTCCACCGTCCCCTTCGAGGGGTCGGGCAAGCGCACGCACGAGGCGATCGCGGGCAGCGAACTCCACGTCGTCGCGGGGGCTCCGCACGGAGTCAACGTCAGCCACGCCGAGGAGTTCAACCGCGTCCTCATCGACTTCCTCCAGCGCTGATCCTCGCTCGCGTCCCCTCTCGCCCGCATCCGCGGAGGACGCGAACGGATGCCGTCTGCCCCGTCGCCCGCTCGGTGACGGGGCAGACGTCGTCCGGGGGAACGATTCAGCCGAACGGGTGAGTCGCGGGGTGACGCTCTCGGCCCCCGCACGGCTGTCGCGAGGGCGCCGGGTGCGCAGGCCCTAGCCTGACGCGCATGTTCGCCCCCTCGCCCGCCGCCCCGTCCCGCGCCTCACGCTCGGGGCGTCCTCGTCGGCCCCGACGCTGGAGAGAGGGGGAATCGAGCGTCGTCGGCTGGGACGTCGGTCTCCTGGGGCTGGCCGTGTGCCTCCTCGGAGTGGGAGTCATCGGGGCGCACGTCGTCGAGCTCACGCTCCCGTCCGAGGCGGCGGGTCTCGCGGCCCAGCTCCTCGTCTGGCTCTGCTTCGCCCTCCCCGTCGTCGTCGCTCTCCGACGCTCACGGCCGCGCGGACTGTTGCGTCTGCGCGCGATCGACCTCGCCTACGGGGTCGTCTTCGGCGTGCTGTTGCGCGCCGCTCAGGGCGTCGTCTCGGGGCTCGGGGGGACTCCCGCGCCCTGGCCCTCGACGTTCTCGACCGGAGGAGGACTGCCGGCGTCCTTCTCGGCGCGGGCGATCGCCGGCGTCGTCGTGTCGCCCGTGCTCGAGGAGGCGTTCTTCCGCGGTGTCGTGCTCGTGTGCGCCTTCGTCGCGATCCGACGGGTGGCGGGTGCCGTGGCGGCCGGCATCGCGGCGGTCGCTCTGTCCACCGTCCTCTTCGTCGTCGCCCACATCTTCGTCGGAGACCCGGATGCCGTGGACCTCGCCATCCTGGCTCTGCTCGGGGTGGTCGCGGGGGCCTTCGTCGTCGGGACCGGTCGCCTGTGGCCCGCGGTGTGGGTGCATCTCGTCTTCAACGCGACGGGGTTCGCGATGATCGCGGTGGGGACACTGCTGGCTTGAGGGCGACCGCGCGCGTTTGGTCCTGGCATCCGGATGACGTAGTCTTGCTCTTTGGTGCCCGCCTCTCTGCGAGCGGGTCGCCCGAACGTGAGCCCTCCACCGGCCCTGTTCCCCCGCCATCGGCGAGGAAACGGACCACCGGAGCGGGATTCACGAACTCCTCCGTTCGATCAAGAAAGCAGCACTACTGTGACGCGCACTTTCACCCCCAAGGCCGCTGAGGTCACGCGCGAGTGGGTCGTTATCGACGCCACCGACGTCGTTCTCGGCCGTCTGGCCTCGCACGCGGCGGTCCTCCTCCGCGGCAAGCACAAGGCGACCTTCGCCAACCACATCGACTCGGGTGACTTCGTCATCGTGATCAACGCCGACAAGGTCGCGCTCACGGGTCAGAAGCTCACGCAGAAGAAGGCCTACCGCCACTCGGGCTTCCCGGGCGGTCTCAAGTCCGTCACCTACGACGAACTCCTCGAGAAGAACCCCGTCCGCGCGGTCGAGAAGGCCATCCGCGGCATGCTGCCCAAGAACAGCCTCGGCGCGGCGCAGCTCAAGAAGCTCAAGGTGTACCGCGGCGCCGAGCACCCCCACGGTGCCCAGCAGCCCACGGCATACACCTTCGACCAGGTCGCCCAGTAAGCGCCGCCGGATAAGGACGAAACAGTGTCGAACATCGACTCCAGCAACTACAGCACCGAGACGCCGGCCGAGCAGTCGGCCGTCGCGGCCGAGCGCCCCGTGCTCTCCGTCCCCGGCGCAGCCGTGGGCCGTCGCAAGCAGGCCATCGCCCGCGTGCGTCTCGTTCCCGGTTCGGGCACGATCACGGTCAATGGCCGCACGATCGAGGACTACTTCCCGAACAAGCTGCACCAGCAGCTGATCAACGACCCGTTCACGGTTCTCGAGCTCGCGGGCTCGTACGACGTGATCGCTCGCATCTCCGGCGGCGGCCCCTCGGGTCAGGCCGGCGCACTGCGCCTGGGCATCGCGCGCGCGCTCAACGAGATCGACGCCGAGAACAACCGCCCCACCCTGAAGAAGGCCGGCTTCCTCTCGCGCGACGCTCGCGTCAAGGAGCGCAAGAAGGCCGGTCTCAAGAAGGCCCGCAAGGCGCCTCAGTACTCCAAGCGCTGAGTTCGATCCTCCGTATGCCTCTCTTTGGCACGGACGGGGTGCGGGGGCTGGCCAACGGCCTCCTCACCGCCGAACTCGCGCTGCACCTGGCCCAGGCGACTGCTGTCGTCCTGGGCCAGGGCCGTTCTGCGGAGGCGCGCAAGGCCGAGGGCCGTCGACTCACGGCCGTCGTCGCGCGCGACCCGCGCGTCTCGGGAGAGTTCCTCTCGGCCGCGGTCGCCGCAGGCCTGGCCTCCTCCGGGGTCGACGTGCTCGACGCCGGCGTCATCCCCACCCCCGCCACCGCCTTCCTCATCGCCGACCACGACGCCGACTTCGGCGTGATGGTCTCGGCGTCGCACAACCCGGCGCCTGACAACGGGATCAAGATCTTCGCCCGTGGCGGCACGAAGCTCCCCGACATCGTCGAGCAGCGCATCGAGCGCGCCCTCGAGGGGGAGCGGCTGCAGCCGACCGGCGCGGGCGTCGGACGCATCCGCCGCTTCGCCGACGCCGAGGACCGCTACGTGCTTCACCTCCTCGGGTCGCTGCCGCACCGTCTCGACGGCATCCACGTCGTCCTCGACTGCGCCCACGGTGCCGCGGCCGGGGTCTCGCCCGAGACGTTCAAGGACGCGGGCGCCCAGGTCACCGTCATCGGCGCCGAACCCGACGGCCTGAACATCAACGACGGCGTGGGCTCGACCCACCTCGACGTGCTCGCCGAGGCTGTCGTGCGCCTCGGCGCCGACGTCGGAATCGCCCACGACGGCGACGCCGATCGCTGCCTCGCCGTGGACGCCCAGGGCAATGTCGTCGACGGCGACCAGATCATGGCCATCCTCGCGGTGGCCATGAAGGACCGCGGGGCCCTCGCCGATGACACGCTCGTGGCGACGGTCATGAGCAACCTCGGGCTCCACCGGGCGATGGAGGCTCACGGCATCCGGGTTCTGCAGACCGCCGTGGGCGACCGCTACGTGCTCGAGGCCATGAACGAGGGGGGCTACTCCCTCGGCGGCGAACAGTCGGGTCACGTCATCATGAGCGAGTTCGCCACGACCGGAGACGGGCTGTTGACCGGCCTGCACCTCGTGGCCGAGATGGCTCGCCAGAACAAGACGCTGGCCGAGCTCGCGTCGATCATGACCGTGTACCCGCAGGTGCTCGTCAACGTGCGCGGCGTCGACCGCGACGGAGTGAGCGACGACGGCGTGCAGGAGGCCGTGGCGGCGTCGTCCGCCGCGCTCGGTGACTCCGGGCGCGTCCTGCTGCGCGCGTCGGGTACGGAGCAGCTGGTGCGCGTGATGGTCGAGGCCGCCTCGGAAGAGGATGCCCGTGCGCACGCGGACCGTCTGGCCGAGGTCGTGCGGGAGCGGCTCGCGCTGTAACCACCGCGCTTTCGACAGGCTCAGGCCCTCCGTCTTTCGGAGCGGCCTGAGCCTTCGTCAGTATTCGAGCGACTCGATGAAGCGCAGCAGCACGCCCTCGCGCAGGGCCCAGGGCGAGACCTCGAGCTCTTCGACGTCGAGCGCCTTCATCGCGCGTTCGACGACGACCGCGGCCGCCACGATCTGGAACGTGCGGTCGGCGGTGATCCCGGGCAGGGCCTCGCGTGCGTCGGCGGGGATGCGCGCCAGCCGGGGGATCCAGTCCTTCAGTTCGCGGCGCGGCAGCACCATGCGGTCGATGCCCGACCACCCCGGCACGGGGTAGCCCGCGAGTTTCGCGAGCGAGCGGATGGCCTTCGACGACCCCACGACGTGATCGGGGCGCGGGAGGGCGGCGAAACGATCGGCGACGGGAGCGAGCACATCCATCGCGTGCCGACGGAGGGCGTCGATCTCGTCTACGCTCGGCGGGTCGTGGGGGAGGAACTGCACCGTGGAGCGTCCCGCACCGAGCGGGACGGATTCGGCGAGGTCGGGGAGCTCATCGGCGCCGCCGGCGATCTCGAGCGAGCCGCCACCGATGTCGAAGAGAAGGATCTGCCCCGCCGACCAGCCGAACCAGCGACGCACCGCCAGGTAGGTGAGCCGGGCCTCCGTCGCGCCGCCGAGGACCTGGAGGGGTTGGCCCAGCGCCTGCTCGATGAGCGAGATCACCTCCTCGCCGTTGGTCGCGTCGCGCACCGCAGAGGTCGCGGTGGCGAGGAGTTCATCGACCCCCTCGGCCCGGGCGCGTTCGCACGCGGCGGTCACGGCATCCACCAGTCCCTGGACACCCTCGGGGGAGATGGACCCGTCCGGCAGCAGATACCGCATGAGCCGCAGCACGGAGCGGTGCGAGGTGGTGGCGGTCGGGCGGCCCCCCGCCCGGGCGTTCGCGACCAGCAGGTGGACGGTGTTCGAACCGATGTCGAGGACTCCCAGGCGCACGGTCCGAGCGTAGTGGGCGCCGCAGCGCGGTCTCGCGCGGTGGCCGGACTCCCGAGATGCGCGGGTGCCCCGGGTAGCATGAGCGGGTGTCCGCCGCCGAGACCACAGCTCCCGCACCGTCGCTGAGCCCCTACCGTCAGATCGACCGTGACGACTGGGCTCGCATGGCCGGAGGGTTGGAGCAGCCGCTCACCGAGAACGAGATCGTGCAGCTGCGGGGCATCGGAGACCGGCTGGATCCGCGCGAGGTCGCCGAGGTGTATCTGCCGCTCAGCCGTCTGCTCAGCCTGTACGCGCGGGCCACGCGCCGATTGGGCGCCGACACGAGCACGTTCCTCGGGGAGGCGGATGCCACGACCCCCTTCGTCATCGGCGTCGCGGGATCGGTGGCGGTGGGCAAGTCGACGATCGCCCGTCTGCTGCGCGAGCTGATGAGCCGGTGGCCCGACACGCCTCGCGTGGAGCTGGTGACCACCGACGGCTTCCTCTACCCGAACGCGGAGCTCGAGCGCCGCGGCCTGATGGATCGCAAGGGCTTCCCCGAGTCGTACGACCGCCGGGCGCTCGTGGAGTTCCTGAGCGAGGTGAAGTCCGGGGCCGAGGAGGCGCGTGCGCCGTTCTACTCCCACGTGCGGTACGACATCATGCCCGATGCGCACGTCACCGTGCACCGTCCCGATGTCGTCATCGTCGAGGGGCTGAACGTGCTGCAGCCGCCGCCCTCGCCGAACGAGGTGGCGGTGAGCGACCTCTTCGACTTCTCGATCTACGTCGACGCCGACGCCGCGCACATCGAACGCTGGTACGTCGACCGGTTCCTCGCTCTGCGGGACAACGCCTTCACCAACCCGACCTCGTTCTTCAAGGTCTTCGCCGACATCAGCGACGACGAGGCCGTCGAGCGCGCCCTCGGCTATTGGCGCGAGATCAACCTCCCCAACCTCGAAGAGAACGTGCTACCGACGCGCCACCGCGCGAAGCTCGTGCTGCAGAAGGGCGCGGACCACACCGTCGAGTCGGTGCTGTTGCGCAAGCTCTGACGCCCCGGGCGCGCGCCAGAAGGGCCGCGTTGTCGGTAGTCCCCGTAGTACCTACTGAGGTTTCCTGGCCCCGGAACCGGTAGCGATCCCGGTATGCCGGCCGATTCACAGCCTGTACATAGCGCTTTTGAATGGTTCGCACGGCTGTCGGAAGGCCGCAGAGGGTGCTGCACACGCGGCGTCCCGAGCACCAGGTACAGGAGCATCTCTATGGATCGCGCGGAATGGGGGACGTCCGGGGCATCGCCCGGGCGGTCCGGAACACGAAGGAGGAGCGGACTGTGGTCCCGCTCCCGTATCGGGCGGGCGTCGGTCAAGACGGCCGCGGTGGTGGGGGCCGCCTCTCTCAGCTTGTTCGGTGGTGTGACGGCCGCGAACGCCGCCCCCGGGGACACCTCGAACGCGACGGGGACGTTCCTCGGCGGTTCGATCCTCAGCCTCATCGACCTCGACGCCATCGCGAACCTCGAGGGTGCGTCGGCGGTCAATGACGGCACGCAGCCGACGGTCGTCGACTACAACACCCTGGACCTCACGGCGCTGGGCGTCGTGAACGTCACCGTGCCCGGCGGCATCCAGGTTCCCGTCGACCTCGGCTCTCTCGGTGTGGTCGGGCAGTATGCCGAGGCCGACCCCGACGGCGGTTCCGTCGGCGCCTCGGGAGCGGTCGGTTCGGGCGGTGTCATCGGCACCGGCGCGCCCGCGACCGGCCCGCTGAACGTCAGCCTCGGCGGAGCGGTCGATGCCCTCGCCGGGTCGGTCGCGGCGGGACTCGTCGCCGAGCTCGCCGATGTCGACCTCACGCTGGACGCCGTTTCGGCCCGTGCCTCTCTTCAGGCGACGGAGGAGGGCGAACCCGAGCTGGTTCGCGACTACACGATCGCCGGCGGTCAGCTCGTCATCGAGAGCGCAACTCTCGCCGCTCTGACCGCGGATCTGAACGCCGCGGTCGCCGGAGCGCAGGGCACGGTCGACAACGTCGACACCGGCCTGAACAGCACGCTCGCCACGCTGCTCGGACCGCTCGGCGGTCTGGTCACGGCGAACCTCTCCGTGAGCACCACGAGCCTCACCGAGGCGGTCGAGGGGCTCCTGCAGGGGCAACTCACCTCTCCCGACTACCCCGGGGTGATCATCGATCTCTCCACGGGCGAGATCATCGTCGACCTCGACGAGATCCAGCCCCTCAACGGCCTCGCGCCGGGAACGAACATCCTTGGGTCTGAGACGGTGGGCGAGATCGGCGATGCCGTCGCCGAACTCGTCGGTGGTCTCGTCGACGACGTGAACGAGGCTCTTGTCACCGCAGTCCGCGGGCTCAGCGTCACGGGCGGAGCGTCCGTCAACCTCGGCCTCGGGAGTGTCAACGTCCTCACCGTGAACACGACGGTCGGGGCTCTTCTCGATGGCCAGACCACCGGCGTCCAGCTGCTCGGCATCGGCCTGGGACTCGGGGGTGGCGTGGAGGGGCTCGTGGATGGCCTGACGACGCCCCTGGAGACGCTGCTGACGAACCTCGGCGCGACCGTCGAGGCCGTGGCCGCCCCGGTGACCACGGTGCTGACCCCCGCGCTAGACGAGATCCTGCCGGAGCTCGTCACCGTGACGGTCAACAACCAGAGCGAGCCTTCGCCGGGGGTTTTCTCGGAGACGGCCGTCATCGTGACGATCCTGCCCGGAACCCTCGCAACAACCATCGAACTGGCCAACGCCACCGTGGGTCCCAACGCCCTCGATGCCAACGCCGACGTGACGATCACCGAGCCCGAGGACGGCGACCAGTTCGTCGTGCCCAATGCCGATGACGTCTCCGACGTGACGATCTCGGGCACCGGTGAGCCGGGGGCTGAGATCACCGTCTCGATTCCCGGTCAGGAAGACCAGACCGACACGGTCGACGAGACCGGCGCCTGGACCGTGACCTTCCCCGACCTGCCGGTCGGCGAGTACACGGCCACCGCCACCCAGGACGTCGACCAGACCACCGCCGACGTGACCTTCGCGGTCGTCGAGGCGCCCGATGTGGCGATCCTCACCCCGACGCCCGATCAGATCTTCGTGGTCCCGGGCGCCGACGACGTGATCGATGTGACGGTCACGGGCACCGGCTCGCCGGGTTCGGAGGTCGACGTCACGGTCGACGGTGAGACGCAGACGGTGACGGTCACCCCGGAGGGCACCTGGACGGCGACCTTCGAGGATCTGCCGATCGGTGACTACACCGCCGAGGTGACGCAGGAGATCGACGGCTCCACGGACGAGGTCGACTTCTCGATCGCCGAGACGCCCGACGTCGTGATCGAGGAGCCGGCGGACGGTACCGAGATCGCGGTGGGCGCCGAGGACGACGTCGCCACGGTGACCGTCTCGGGCAGCGGCTCGCCGGGCGCGACCGTGACGGTGGTGCTCGACAACGGTGACACCGAGACCGACGTGGTCGGCGACGACGGTTCGTGGAGCGTCGACTTCACGGATCTGCCGATCGGCGACTACACCGCGACGGCGACACAGGATGCCGACGACTCGACGGACACCGTCGACTTCTCGGTCGTGCTCGCGACACCCGTCACGATCACCGCTCCGATCGACGGCACCGAATACGAGGTCGGCGAGCCGGATGCCACGCGCACGGTAGTCGTCTCGGGTACCGGTCAGGCCGGCGCCGAGATCGAGGTCACTCTGTCGAACGGCGATGTCGAGACGACGACGGTCCTCGAGACCGGGCTGTGGTCCGTCTCGTTCCTCGACGTCGGGGTGGGGCAGTTCACCGCCACCGCCGTGCAGGACATCGACGGCTCGACGGACACCGTCACATTCGCGGTCAGCGCCGCGGCAGCAGACGCCGACGCGGTCGACGTGGACGTGACCGACGCGGACGCGGACGTCGCTGACATCGACGCGGACGTTGTGGACGCGGACGTGGCGGACATCGACGCGGACGTGGTTGACGCGGATGTCGTGGATGCGGACGTGGCTGACATCGACGCGGACGTGGTTGACGCGGATGTCGTGGATGCGGACGTGGCGGACATCGATGCTGACGTTGTTGACGCGGATGTCGTGGATGCGGACGTGGCGGACATCGATGCGGACGTGGTTGACGCGGATGTCGTGGATGCGGACGTTGCTGACATCGACGCGGACGTTGTGGACGCTGATGTCGTGGATGCGGACGTTGCTGACATCGACGCGGACGTTGTCGACGCTGACGTGGCGGACATCGATGCTGACGTGGTTGACGCGGACGTTGTGGACGCTGACGTGGCGGACATCGATGCTGACGTTGTTGACGCGGACGTTGTCGACGCCGACGTTGCTGACGCCGACGTCGTAGACGCGGACGTCGCGGACATCGACGCGGACGTCGTTGACGCGGACGCTGATGTGGCCGACATCGACGCGGACGCGGATGTCGCTGACGCGGACGTGGCAGATGCGGATGTCGTCGACGCCGATGTGCTCGACGCCGACGTGGCTGACACGGACGTGATCGACGCGCTGGACATCGCTGACGCGCTGGATCAGCTGGACATCGCTGACGCGCTGGATCAGCTGGACATCGCTGACGCGCTGGATCAGCTGGACATC
>NZ_VTQH01000001.1:209440-744013 GCF_008763945.1 Microbacterium testaceum StLB037 | reverse complement strand
CATCGCTGACGCGCTGGACCAGCTCGACATCGACGCGATCGACGCGGACGCGACGGACGCCGACGCCATGGACGCTGACGCGACCGACGCTGACGCGACCGACGCTGACGCGACGGATGTCGCCGACGCCGACGCCGACGCCGACGCCGACGCAGCTGATGTCGCCGACGCCGACGCGGCAGACGCCACCGACGCGGCAGACGCCGCCGACGCGACTGACGCCGACGCAACGGACAGCGACGCGACCGACGGTGGCGTGACCACCCTGGCCCGCGCCGATGTCTCTCTCACGCAGATCGTCCGGGGCACCGGCGTGACCCAGACCGTGATCCTCTCGGGCTTCCAGCCCGGCGAGACGATCTCGGCCACGGTGAACTCCACCCCGTTCGACCTCACTCCGGTGATCGCTGACGCCTCGGGCTCGGCGCGCATGACCTTCGCGGTCGGCGCCGACTTCCAGCTCGGTGCTCACCGCGTGGAAGTCCGCGGTTCGGTCTCGGGTGAACTCCCGGCCGAGCGGGAGAACACCGCCTTCACGGTGACGGCCCAACCCGTCGTCGCGAGCGGCGGTGGGGGCGGAAAGTCCCTCCCGGCCACCGGTATGGACCTGAACGGTCCTCTCACCGGCGGCATCGCGGCGGCGCTGATCCTGGCTGGTGCTGCTCTGTGGACCCTGCGTCGACGGAGCGCCAGCGGAGAGCAGCGCTGACGATGACCACCACGGCGGAGGAGGCCCCCGAAGCGGGGGTGTCGGAGGGGCCTTCCTCCGCCCGGCGGTCGGGCGGGGTCATGGCGGCGGTCGCCGCCGCCATGACCCTCGCCATCGTCCTCGGCTACGCCTTCGTGGCGGTGTCGTTCACCATTCCCTCGAGCCCGACGCGTCCCGCCGTGTCGACCGCGTTCTCGCCGTACTTCTCCCAGCGGTGGAACGTCTTCGCTCCGAACATCATGAAGGTCAACCGCTCCCTGCAGGTGCAGGTGCAGTGGCGCGAGGACGGTGTCCTCCAGCGCAGCGAGTGGGTCGACGTCACCGACATGGAGTTCACGTCGGCTCGCGGCATCCCGACCCCCTCCCGTATCTCGAAGAACAGCTTCAACGCCGCTCAGGCCTACCTCACGCGCTACCAGGCACTGAGTTCCGACCAGCGCGACCGGGTCCGCAACACGTTCATCCGCCGGACGAACGACGGGGCGTACGCGCCGATGGACCCGTCGGCGCTGCTCGAGGAGATCGACGGCCTGGGAGGGAGCCGATCGGCGCTGGTGAGCTACCTGCGCTACGACTACATGCTCGTCCGCTTCGCCTCGGCGTTCGGCACCGCGTACTTCGACCGCGACGTGGAGCGCGTGCGCTGGCGCATCGAGCACGACCGGCCGAACGACTTCCTGCACCGCTTCGACACCGAGCGTCAGACGGACGTGTCGTACACGACCTTCGGGTGGCGGCAGCCGGCGGTCGCCCCGTCGGACGAGGTGCGCGACATCTACGACGAGGTCATCGAGAGGTACACCGGAAGATGAACCCCCTGGCACCCGTCGACGCGGCACGACCCGTCGAGAAGCCGACCCTGCGGGAGCGCCTCGCCCCCGCGGCGTTGTGGGACCGCCTGCAGGGCTGGCTCACCGAGCGCAAGCACTCGACGATCGGCTTCTCGATCCTCCGCGTGCTGTTCGGCGTCTCGATGCTCATCGTGCTCCTGCCCAGCTACGCCGACCGGCACTACCTGTGGGGCGCGGGCGCCTGGTGGGTCGACCCCGAGGCGAATCGACGCGGCTGGTGGGACCCGCTGCGACTGTTCTTCCCGAAGGACAACGCGGTCGTCTTCGAGATCTCTTTCCACGCGCTGATCGTGCTGGCCCTGCTCTTCGTGGTGGGCCTGAAGACGCGGTGGGTCACCCCGGTCCTCCTGCTGCTCTGGGTGGGCCTGTCGACCAACAGCACCCTCCTCGGCAACGGCGGCGACACCCTCATCCGGATCGTGCTGCTCTTCGTGGTCTTCGCCGACCTCAGCCAGCATTTCTCGGTGGATGCGTGGTTGCGTCGACGACGCGGCATCCGGCCCTCCCGCCTTTCGGGACGGATGCCGGGATGGGTGCCGCCGTGGCTGGGGAACTGGGCCCACAACACGGTGCTCATCCTCTGCGTCTTCCAGATCCTGCTCGTCTACTTCGTCTCGAGCGTGTTGAAGTTCCAGGGCGAGGAGTGGCTCAACGGGACGGCGATCTACTACGCGCTGAGCATCGACCAGTTCCACGTGCTGCCGGCGCTGAGCCAGCTCGCGTGGCAGTCGGCGCCGGTGGTGGCCCTGGCGACCTGGGCGGCCCTGTGGGTGCAGATGCTGTTCCCGGCGCTGATCCTCTGGAAGCCCACGCGCTACGCCGCGGTGTTCCTGATCACCGGCATGCACCTGAGCATCGCGATCCTGCTGGGGCTGTGGCCGTTCTCGCTCGCGATGATCGCCCTCGATCTGCTGCTGGTACGCGACGGGTCGTGGCTGCGGGTGGGGGCGCGCCTCGGGTCGCTGCGAAGGGGTTTGCTCAGCCCCGCCACGTAGACTCGACCCTATGTGCGGAATCATCGGTTACGTGGGTCCTCGGCAGAGCCAGGACATCCTTCTGGCGGGTCTGTCGCGTCTGGAGTACCGGGGGTACGACTCCGCCGGCATCGCCGTGATCGACGGTGACGGCCAGCTCGACATGCGCAAGCGCGCGGGCAAGCTCGCCGTGCTGCGCGATGACCTCGACTCCCGGCCCATGCCCAACGGGACGACGGGCATCGGTCACACCCGCTGGGCGACGCACGGCGGTCCCACCGACGCGAACGCCCACCCGCACCTGGCCGACGACGACAAGCTCGCCGTCATCCACAACGGCATCATCGAGAACTTCGCCGAGCTCAAGAGCGAGCTCGTGGGCGACGGCTTCGCCTTCCGCAGCGAGACCGACACCGAGGTCGCGGCGGTCATGATCGGCCGCGAGTACGCGCGCACGAAGGATCTCGTGCAGGCATTCCGCTCGGTCGTGTCGCGCCTCGAGGGTGCGTACACGCTGCTCGCGATGCACGAGGACCACCCGGGCCTCGTCGTCGGCGCGCGCCGCAACTCGCCGCTCGTGATCGGCCTGGGAGAGGGCGAGAACTTCCTCGGCTCCGACGTCGCCGCCTTCGTCGAGCACACGCGCAACGCGCTGGCAATCGGCCAGGACGAGATCGTGGCGATCACCCCCGAGGGTGTCGAGGTCACCGACTTCTCGGGCGCGCCCGTCGAGGTCGAGGCCTTCGAGGTGACGTGGGACGCCTCCGCCGCCGAGAAGGGCGGCTGGTCGTCGTTCATGGCCAAAGAGGTCTCGGAAGAGCCCGAGGCCGTCGCCAACACCCTGCGCGGTCGCATCCACGAGGGCCGGGTCGAGATCCCGGAGCTCGAGGGGATGGACGACTTCCTCGCCGACATCGACCGCATCCTCGTCATCGCGTGCGGGACGGCCGCCTACGCGGGGATGGTCGGCAAGTACGCGCTCGAGACGTGGACCCGCGTGCCCGTCGACGTCGAGCTGGCGCACGAGTTCCGCTACCGCAACCCCGTGCTCACCCCTCGCACGCTGGTCGTCTCGATCAGCCAGTCGGGCGAGACCATGGACACGCTCATGGCCGTTAAGTATGCGCGCTCGCGCGGCGCCAAGACGCTGTCGATCTGCAACACCCAGGGGGCGACGATCCCGCGCGAGTCCGACGCGATCGTCTACACCCACGCCGGACCCGAGGTCGCCGTGGCCTCGACGAAGGCGTTCGTCGCGCAGATCACCGCCCTGTACCTGCTCGCCCTGCACGTGGGGCGCGTGCGCGGCGCGGTCGACCCCATGGCCGCGGTCGAGGCCGTGACCGAGCTCGAGGCCGTGCCCGGCAAGATCGCCCGCGTCCTCGAGACCGAGCAGCCCCGGATCGAGCAGCTCGCGCACTGGATGGCCGACACCCGCTCGGTGCTGTTCCTCGGCCGCAACGTCGGCTACCCGATCGCCCTCGAGGGTGCGCTCAAGCTCAAGGAGCTGGCCTACATCCACGCCGAGGGCTTCGCCGCCGGAGAGCTCAAGCACGGCCCCATCGCGCTGATCGAGCCCGGTCAGCCGGTCTTCGTCGTCGTGCCCAGCCCGCGCGGCTCGGGCGAGATGCACAAGAAGGTCGTCTCGAACATCGAGGAGATCCGCGCCCGCGGCGCCCGCGTCATCGCGATCGCCGAAGAGGGCGATGTCGCGGTGCTCCCCGCCGCCGACGAGGTTCTGCGCATCCCCCTCGCGGCGCCCCTCTTCGAGCCGCTCCTGGCCGTTGTTCCGCTCCACATCTTCGCCATGGGCCTCGCCGAGGCGAAGGGCCTCGACGTCGACCAGCCGCGCAACCTCGCGAAGTCGGTGACGGTCGAGTAAGCAGGTTTCGAGAAGGGGCCGGATGCCATGGCATCCGGCCCCTTCGTCGTCCCGGTGTCGTCGGGCACCGGCAGAATAGAGGGATGCCAGGAGGGGAGGGCGCATGATCGTCGGTATCGGCGTCGATCTCGTCGACGTTCCGCGATTCGAGGAGCACCTCGAGCGCACGCCGCGGCTGCTTCCCCGCCTGTTCTCGGTGGCAGAGCGCGCGCTCAAGCCCCGCTCGCTCGCCGCGCGCTACGCGGCGAAGGAAGCCCTGATCAAGGCGCTCGGCGGCTCGGACGGCGTGCACTGGACCGACATCGAGGTCACCTCGGAGGCGTCGGGTCGCCCGGTGTTCTCGCTCCGCGGCGAGACCGCGGACACGGTCGCTCGGCGGGGGATCACGGCCCTGCACCTGTCGATGTCGCACGACGCGGGACTCGCGACGGCGTACGTCATCGCCGAATCCGGCCCGGGCGCCGGGGCATCGGCATCCGGAATCTTCCCCACTCGAGAGGACGACGCATGACGATGGCACCGGGCGTGCTGCGCGAAGCGGTGATCGACGTCGACGCGATCACCGAGAACGTGCGGCACCTGCGCGCGCTCACGGGGTGCGAGATCATCGCGGTCGTCAAGGCCGGGGGGTACGGGCACGGAGCGCATCGCGCGGCCCTCGCGGCGCTGCGCGGGGGAGCGACGCGCATCGGCGTGTCCGACATCGACGAGGCGCTGGCCCTGCGCCGCGCCGGCATCACCGCCCCGGTATTCGCGTGGCTGCACGCACCGGGCGCCTCGTTCGTCGAGGCCGTGCGCGAAGACATCGAGCTCGGCATCTCCGACATCGACCAGCTGCTGCGCGCGGGCGAGGCGGCGCAGGGCGAGCGGCCCGCGGCGGTCCACCTGAAGATCGAGACCGGGCTCTCGCGCAACGGCATCGCGCCGGCCGACTGGCGCATGGTGTTCTCGGAGGCCGCGCGTCTCGAGCGCATCGGCCGCCTGCGCGTGGTCGGGCTCTTCTCGCACCTGTCGAACACGAGTGCCGACGACGACCGCGCCGCCCTCGCGCGCTTCGAAGAGGGTGTGATCCTCGCCGCCTCCGTGGGGCTCAATCCGCCGCTGCGCCATCTCGCCGCCACGAACGCCGCCATCGCCCTGCCCGAGACGCGCCTGGGGTGCGTGCGGATCGGCATCGGGCTGTACGGCATCTCTCCGTTCGACGACCGGTCCTCGGCCGACCTGGGCCTGCGCCCGGCGATGACGCTGCGCGGAGCGGTCGCGGCGGTGCGGCGCGTTCCGGCGGGCACCGGGGTCTCGTACGGCTACGTCCACCGCACCGACCGCGAGACGACCCTCGCGCTGGTGCCGCTCGGCTACGCCGACGGGGTGCCGCGGCAGGCGTCGGGGCGCGGGCCCGTCACGATCAACGGCCGTCGGTTCGAGGTCGCGGGTCGCATCGCGATGGACCAGTTCGTCGTCGACGTGGGCGACCACCCCGTCGCGGTCGGCGACGAGGTCGTGCTCTTCGGCGATCCGACGCTGGGCGTGCCCGCGGCGCGGGACTGGGCGGATGCCGCCGACACCATCGACTACGAGATCGTCACGCGCGTGGGTGCGCGCGTGCCCCGGCGGGAGGTGCGCGCGTGAGTGTTCCGGACGCTCTGCTCGGCGAGCGGGTCATCGAGGGACCGGTCGACATGGAGGAGCTGGGGCGCCGCATCGGCAAGGCCCTGGCTCCCGGGGACGTGGTGGTGCTGACCGGCCCCCTGGGCGCGGGCAAGACCACCCTCACTCGAGGGATCGGCGAGGGTCTCGGCATCCGGGGTCCCGTTCAGAGCCCCACGTTCGTGATCGCCCGCACCCACCCCTCGCTCGTCGGAGGGACGCCTCTGGTGCACGTGGACGCCTACCGGCTCGGGGCCGCCGTCGAACTCGACGATCTCGACATCGACGTCGCGCATTCCGCCGTCATCGTGGAGTGGGGTCGGGGCGTGGCCGAGTACCTCGCCGACACGTGGTGGGAGATCGAGATCGACCGCCAGGTCGGGGGCCGCGGGGTCGACAACGCGTGCGGCGAGATCGCCGTGCACACGGTAGAGCTCGACGCCGACGCCCCCCGGAGGGTCACGATCTCGCGTCGCCCCTGATCGAAGGTCGTCGCGGGGCGCGGCGTCCGCCGTCGGGCCGGATGACGGGCGCGCGATCCGCGGCCCAGACCTCGCGCAGCCCGCGCAGGGTCTCGACCGGCTGCTCGACGTGGGCGAAGTGCCCGCTGTCCGCGAGCACGCGATCGTCGTAGTCGCGCATCAGCCGTGCCCACTCCTGCGCGTCGCGCTCGGCGACGAAGACGTCGTGCGAGCCCCGCACCGAGCGCACCGGACAGGAGATCCGGCGCCACACGCCGTCGTCGTGCGTGCGGGAGAGGTGCGCGGCGGCGAGGAAGGCCGCGGGGCGGATCTCGTCGGCGAGGTCGTCGGTCACCGAGCGGCCGATGCGCTCCGGATGACGGAAGAGCGGCCGTGCGAGCCGGCGCAGCAGGCCCGTGCGTCGCAGCAGGCGCAGCAGCGGGCGGGCGAGGGGGCCGAGGCCCCGTAGGAGGCGCATCGCGAGAACCATCCCCGCCAACCACGGCAACCGCGCGGCACCGCGCACCGGTCGACGCGCGATGGCGCGCGCCCCGGCGCCGCTGGGCGAGACCACCCCCACCGCCACCGTCTCGCGAGGGAACCGCGCGGCGACGTCGAGGGCGATGACCCCGCCGAGCGAGTGCCCCACCACCCGCCAGCGCGGATACCCGAGCGCGCGGGCGACGGCGGCCACCGCCACGGCGATCTCGGCCGGTTGCGGGACGGGGCCGGGCGAGTCCCCCCACCCCGGCAGGTCGATTGCGACGATGTCCGACAGGGGCAGACGCAGGTCGTCGGATGCCGCGATCATCGGGCCCCACGTGCGCCACGACCCCGCCGCGCCGTGCAGAAGGACCGTGGCCACCGGACTCCCGGAGCGCCGACCCGCGTGCACGGCCAACGGTCCCGCCCCGGTGGGGACGACGACGCGGCGCAGGCCGAGGTCGCTGACATCCATGCCTCTTCTTCGGAGCGGACGGGGGGATCGGATGCCGCGCCGGAGCGGCCGGATACCCTGGAAGCGTGATTCTCGGCATCGACACGTCCCTCGGTACCGCCGTCGCCGCGATCGCCCGCGACGGGGAGGTGCTCGCCGACGAGCAGAGCGCCAACCCGCTCGGCCACGCCGAGGTGATCGGCGACCTGCTGCGCCGCGCGACCGTCGGTGCGCCCGCCCCCACCCACGTCGCGATCGGCATGGGCCCCGGGCCTTTCACCGGCCTGCGGGTGGGGATCGCCACCGCGCGCGTGTACGCCCTCGGGCGCGGCATCCCGGCCGTCCCCGTTCCGAGCCACGACGGCATCGCGCTCGGGCGGTTGCTCTCCGACGCGCTGACGGGAACCGACACCGGTCGCTTCGCCGTCGTCACCGACGCGCGACGCAAGGAATTCGCGTACAGCATCTACGAGGGACTCGACGACGACGGGCTCCCCGTGCGGGTGTCGGACGCTCAGCTGACCCCGCGCGACGACCTGGACGCGCGGCTCGACGACGCCGGCGCCCGTCGCTACGAGGCCACGACCGTGTCTGCGGCGATGATCGCGCTCGCCGCGGCGCGCGCCCTCGACGCCGGTCGTACGCTCGCGGGTTCCGAGCCGCTGTATCTGCGCAGCCCCGACGTGGTCGCCGCGCACGCCCCGAAGCGGGTGAGCTGATGACCACGCGCACGGCCACCGTCGCCGACCTCGACGGCATCATGGCTCTCGAGCACGCCTCGTTCCCGACCGACGCGTGGAGTCCGGCGATGATGCGCGAAGAGCTCGCATCGCCCCACGGCTGGTACGTCGTCGTCGAAGAGGCGGGGCACCTCGTCGGTTACGCGGGGCTGCGCGCGGTGCGCGGGGCTCGGGACGCCGACATCCAGACGATCACCATCTCCGAGGCCGCACGGGGTCGCGGGCGGGGTCGGGCCCTGCTGAGGGCCCTGCTCGAGGAGGCCGCGCGCCGCGAGGTGCACGAGGTGTTCCTCGAGGTTCGCGCCGACAACCCCGTCGCGCAGAAGCTGTACCTCTCCGAGGGCTTCGCCGAGGTCGGCCGCCGCCCGCGCTACTACCAACCCGACGACGTCGACGCGATCGTCATGCAGCTCGACCTGCGCGGCTGGGTCGCGCGACGGACCGAGGCCGCGGGCATCCCGGCATCCGGGGATCCGACTCGGACGCCCGCGACACCGACCACCTCCGGAAAGGGCTGGTGCTGATGGACGCGCCTCTCGTGCTCGGCATCGAGACCAGTTGCGACGAGACCGGCATCGGGATCGTGCGCGGCAGGCAGCTGCTCAGCAACACGATCGCCTCGAGCATGGACGAGCACGCCCGCTATGGCGGGGTCGTGCCCGAGGTCGCCGCCCGCGCCCACCTCGAGGCGCTGCAGCCCTCGATCGACGCGGCCCTCGCCGAGGCCGGCGTCACCCTCGCCGATCTCGACGCCGTGGCCGTGACCAGCGGCCCCGGCCTGGCCGGTGCGCTGATGGTGGGGGTGGGAGCAGCCAAGGGGCTCGCCGTCGCGCTCGATAAGCCGCTGTACGCGGTGAACCATCTGGTCGGCCACATCGCGGCCGACATCCTCGACGCCGAGGCGGGCGAGCTCGAGTACCCCACCGTGGCGCTCCTGGTCAGCGGCGGACACACCTCCCTGCTGCTCGTGCGCGACCTGACCAGCGACGTCGAGCTCCTCGGCGAGACGATGGACGACGCGGCCGGCGAAGCCTTCGACAAGGTCGCACGCCTGCTGAAGCTGCCGTACCCCGGCGGCCCCGAGATCGACCGGGCGGCGGCCGACGGCGACCCCACCGCGATCCGCTTCCCGCGCGGGCTCTCGCGGGCCTCCGACATGGCATCCCACCGCTACGACTTCTCGTTCTCGGGTCTGAAGACGGCCGTGGCGCGCTGGGTCGAGCAGCACGAGGCCGCGGGGGAGCCGGTCCCGGTCGCCGATGTCGCCGCCTCGTTCCGCGAGGCCGTCGTCGACGTGCTCGTGACCAAGGCCCTCGACGCGTGCGCGCGCCACGGCGTCCCGCGCCTGCTGCTCGGCGGAGGCGTCATCGCCAACAAGCGTCTGCGCGACGTCGCTCTCGAGCGCGCCGCGGCCGCGGGCGTGGCCGTGCGCATCCCGCCCCTGCGCCTGTGCACCGACAACGGCGCGATGATCGCGGCCCTCGCCGCCGAGCTAATCTCGTCGGGTCGCCGCCCCTCGACCCTGGCCTTCGGGGCCGATTCGACGCTCCCCGTCACCGAGATCCAGGTGGCGGAGGACCCGGATGCCGACACCCCGGCGCCGCGAGCGGGGACTACGCCGTGAGCGACGCACAGCCGCCGACGCGCCGCGCGCGCAAGGAGGACGCCGAGGTCGCGACGGGACTTCCCCCCGTCCCGCCCCTGCCCGCCGACGTGCGGACCGCGGGTTCGGAGATGACGACGCCCGAGCTGACGACCGCCGAGGCGGGCGACGACGCCGACGGACGACTGCCGACCGCTCAGCTCGAGATGGCCGCGTTCGGCGACCACTTGATTCCCTACATCCCCCCGGTGCCGCCCGCACCGCGGTCTGTGGCGCCCTGGGCCCTGGGCGTCGCGATCCTCGCCCTGGTCGCGGCGCTGTTCACCGGCTGGCTGCTGCCGCTCGGAGTCGTCGCGGCGGTCCTGTCGATCGTCTCCCTGCGCCGTCGCCACGACAGCACGTCGGTGGCCGTCTGGGCCCTGGCGCTGTCCCTGCTCGCGGTGGGGTTCAGCGCGGGCTGGCTGGTCTGGGGCTTCTCGCAGCTCGCCGTCGGCTGACCCGGGCCCTCAGACCCGGTCGGCCAGCAGCGCGAGGCGCTTCGGCCCCACGCGCGTGAGGATCAGCGTCGCCGAGGCGTCGCCGCGGAGCGCGAGCTTCTTGCGCAGCACCGCCGGATCGACGTCGACGCCGCGCTTCTTGATCTCCAGCGTCCCGATGCCCCGTGCGCGCAGCGCCTGGGCGAGCTTCTTGGGGTCGGCCGGCAGGTGCTCGCGCACGCGGAACGACGACACGAACGGGCTCGTCACCGCCGCGTCCGAGGTGAGGTAGGCGATGCCGGGCGCGAGCATGCCGGCATCCAGGGCTCGTCCCACCTCGCCGATCAGTCGCGCGCGGATGACGGCGCCGTCGGGCTCGTGCACGAACTCCCCGAGCTCGCGCTCGTCCACGTCCGGGCTGTCGGCGGGGGCGGTGAGCTCCCATGCATCGTCGCCGCGCACGACGAGCGCGGCGCGGCGGACGCCCTCGCGGGCGAGGGAACCGGCCCAGAGCACGAGCTCGATCGTCGAGCCGTCGGCGCTGATCCACTGCGCCTCGAGGTCGTCGGGAATACGCGTGCGGTCGAACCCCGGCCCGAGCTTGACGCCGCCGGGGGTGGTCCGCAGCAGCTCGAACACCCACTCGAGCGACGGCGACCACTCGGCCGACGACACCTGCCGCGTCTCGGAGTGGCCCGCCGTACGGCGCGCGGGGTCGAGCCACACGGCATCCATCCCGTTCAGATCCACGTCCTCGGCGCGCGCGTGCTGCACCGTCGCCGCATCGCCGAAGGGGGCGAGGTTGTAGGCGGCGATCGCGGCGGTCACCTCGTCGGCGTCGACGGCATGCACCCGGATGCCGAGGCCCGCCAGCCCGAGGGCGTCACCGCCGATCCCGCACCCGAGGTCGCCGACCCGCTGGATCCCCGCCGCGCGGAAGCGGCCCGCGTGCCGGGCGGCGATCGACAGGCGCGTGGCCTGCTCGAGTCCCGCGCGCGTGAACAGCATGCGCTCGGCGAACGGCCCGAACTTCGCTGTCGCGCGCACGCGCAGCCGCGCCTGCCCCACGACGGCCGACACGAGGTCGGGGGAGTGGCCCGCGGCGCGCAGGCGCGAGACCGCCCGGGCAGCCTCGTCGACGGAGTCGAGGGGGCCCACCTCGTCGAGCAGACGCAGGCCCTCGGGGGTCAGCAGGGCGGTGAGTTCGGCGGCATCCACACCTTCCAGCCTAGGCGCGGGGCAGGGTGTCGACGAGGTCCACCGGGAGCGCGCACGGGGTCCTGCCCCGTACCCCACCCCCCTCCTCCCCCCTCCGAACCCCGGGGTACCCCGTACGCGATACCGGGGAGGTCCCCGATGTCGGATCTGCGGGCCGTTCCTAATCTCAAAGGACAGACAGCACCTGCGGGCCGCGGCCCGGGAAATGGGATGGAAGAAATGCCTACCACCGGCGACATCAACAACTCGCTCAACACGGTCATCGCGGACTCGCTCAACGAGGTCAACGAAGACAACTCGGTCAACACCGACCTCGGCGTCCAGGACTCGTTCAACGAGACCAACAACGAGACGGTCACCAACGACACCACCATCGGCGTCGACGGCTCGTTCAACGAGGGTTCGAACAACGAGTCGACCGTCATCACCGACTCGGGCAACGACAACTCCGACAACTCGGACAACTCGATCGGCATCGACTGGACCGAGGGCTCGTACAACGAGTTCACCGACGCCTCGACCACCGACAACTCCGTCAACGCGGGTGTGCGCGAGTACAACACCGGCTTCTCGGGCGTGGGCACCTCGTCGGCTGCGGCCGCCGGTTCGGGCCACACCGAGATCTGGAGCAGCTCCACGGTCCTCGACCAGTCGGTCAACCAGAACATCGCGGCCGAGGGCGCCGTCGACCAGGGCTTCGCGAACTCGGCCGTCTCCGCTTCGGGCGAGGGTTCGATCGCGGCCGGCGGCGACGTCAACTGGAGCTACGACGTCGACCAGTCGACCACCATCGACGCGGGCGGCGACATCAACATCGGCAACGAGACCACGGTCACCACGATCACGGACTCGATGAACGAGTACAACCTGGACTACTCGTACACCGACAACTCGACGGTCATCGACGTCACCGACTCGTTCAACGACCTCTCGGAGAACTACACCGTCGACGGCTCGTTCAACACCTCCGACGTGTTCGAGAGCGACATCGACGTCACCGTCGACATCACCGCCGTCGTCGACAGCTTCAACACCGCCGACCTCAACCTGCCCCTGGCCTGAGCCGCTTCAAGAATTAAGGAATAGACATCATGGTGTGGAACATCGGTGACGTGACCGACTCCGGCAACGAGGGTTGGGTCAACGTCGGAAACACGGACACGACCAACAACAGCACCAACCTGGCGGTGGACCTCGACAACGTCGGCAACGTCGACAACTCGTTCGAGGAGACCAACACCTCCGACACGACGATCACCGACTCGGGCAACGTCGACTCGGGTAACACCGACTGGGACATCGACGGCTCGGGCAACGACAACTCGGACAACTCCGACAACTCGATCGACGCCGTCGTGACGATCGACTCGAACAACTCCTACTGGGACGAGTCGAGCGAGGACAACTCGATCAACGCGGGCGTTCGCGAGTACAACACGGGCTTCGCGGGCTTCAGCGGCTTCGGTGGCGGCGACGTCTCCATCCACAGCCAGGCGACGATCCTCGACCAGTCGGTCAACCAGAACGTCGCCGGAGGCGACCTGACGCAGGGCTTCGCGAACAGCGCCGTCTCCGCGTCGGGTGCGGGCTCGGTGGCCGCCGGTGGCGACGTCACGATCTCGCGTTCGCTGGACGCGTCGACCAACATCACCGCCGACGGTGACATCAACATGAACAACACCACCTCGGTCACCGAGTGGACGAACGTGGGCAACACGACCGACATCTCGGTCGAGCTCACCGACTCCTCGCAGGACTGGAACATCGACGGCTCGTACAACGACTCGTCGCTGAACGTCGACCTGACGGACTCGTTCAACGAGGACTTCAGCACGACCGAGTCCGAGAACTGGACCATCAACGCTGACGTCATCTGGGGTTCGGGCAACTCCGAGGTCGTCGACGTCCAGCTCCCCGACGCCGACCTCGACGCGTAAGCGAGATCTGCATCGACGGAAACGTCTGATCGGTAGCCCTGGGCGGGGATTTCCCGCCCGGGGCTATCGTCGTTCCTTCATTCTTCGACGCCGACGAGGCGTCAGCACGACCGAGAGGTTCCCCGCGTGTCCGCACCGGCCCAGCCCACCACGTCCCCGGCCCCGACGGGCTCCGCCCCGGGCGCTGCCCCCGCGGGGAAGAAGAATCCGCCTCCCTCGCCGGCCGAACTGGCCGCCCTGGTGGATCGGGCGCGGGCGTATTCGGGCGCGGTCGGCCGCGAAGACCTCGTCGAGAAGCTCGGTAACACCCGCTCGCGCCTGTCCGACCCGCACGTGCGCGTGGTGATCGTGGGGCAGTTCAAGCAGGGTAAGAGCAAGCTCGTCAACGCCCTCATCAACGCCCCCGCGTGTGCCGTCGACGACGACATCGCCACGTCGGTGCCCACCTCGGTGGGGTATGCCGAAGAACCCTCGGCCACGGTGCTCGTGCGCCGCGAGAGCGGGGAGTCGCACGAGATCCGTCGCGTCGACATCCCCTTCGAGCGCCTCTCCGACTACGTCACCTCGCGAGCGGACGACGAGCAGGAGGGCGACGTCGTCGGCGCCGAGGTGCTGCTGCCCCGCGAGATCCTCAAGGGCGGCCTGCGCATCGTCGACTCTCCCGGTGTCGGCGGGCTCGAGTCCACGCGCTCGCTCGCCACCCTGGCCGCGCTCACGACCGCCCACGCCGTGCTGCTGGTGTCGGACGCCTCGCAGGAGTACACCGAGCCCGAGATCCAGTTCCTTCGGCACGCCATGCGCATCTCGCCCAACGTGGCTGCGGTGCTGTCCAAGACCGACCTGTACCCGCAGTGGCGCGACATCCAGCGCGTCGACGAGAAGCACCTGAACGAACTCGGCGTCGACATCGACGACGTCCCCGTCTTCGCCGTGTCCAGCGACCTGCGCCTGCTCGCCGCCGAGCAGCAGGACCGCGAACTCAACGACGAGTCCGGCTTCCCCGAGCTCGTGGCGCACCTGCGCCGCGACGTGCTGGGCAAGGCCGAAGACCTCAACCGCCGCGCCGCCGTCCACGACCTCAAGACGGTCACCGACCAGCTGTCGCTCACCGTCAAGACCGAGCTGAACGCGCTCGAGCACCCCGAGGACACCCCGGGCATGATCGCGCGCCTCGAAGACGCCAAGGCCAAGGCCGACGACTTCCGCAGCCGCACCTCCCGGTGGCAGGTCACCCTCTCCGACGGGATCGCCGATCTCATCAGCGACACCGAGCACGACCTGCGCGACCGCCTGCGCAAGGTGCAGCGCGAGGGCGAGGCCGCGATCGACGAGGGCGACCCCGGCCCCATCTGGGACCAGATCGCCGAGTGGGTCGATCAGCGCGTGAACGCCGCGGTGTCCGAGACCTTCGTCTGGACGAACGAGCGCTCGCAGTGGCTCGCCGAGCAGGTCGCCGACGAGTTCCGCATGGGCGAGGAGTCGATCCCGCTGATCGACGTCGCCGGCACCGACGGACTCCTCGACCCGGTCGAGGAGCTGCAGCACCTCGACGACGGCAAGATGGGCGCCGCTGAGAAGATCTACATCGGCGTGCGCGGCTCGTACGGCGGCGTGCTCATGGTGGGTCTTGCGACCAGCATCGTGGGACTGTCGCTCATCAACCCGCTCTCGCTCCTGGCCGGTGTGCTGGTGGGACGCCGGGCCTTCCGCGAGGACATGTCCTCGCGCCTGCTGCGCCGCCAGAACGAGGCGAAGAACCTCTTGCGCCGCCACATCGAAGACACCGTCTTCCAGGTCGGCAAACAGCTCAAGGACCGCTTGCGCCTCGTGCAGCGCACCGCTCGCGACCACTTCGGCGCCATCGCCGACGAGCTGCACCGCTCGCTGTCCGACTCGGTGCTCGTGGCCAAGCAGGCCGCCGCCAGCTACACCGCCGACCGTGACAAGCGCATCCAGCAGCTGCACGCGCAGCTGCGCGACATCGACGCGCTGCGCGGCCGTATCCCCGCCGGAGAGCTCGAGGCGGCACGTCCGGCTCGCGCGGCGGTCACCCGATGAGCGGCGGTCTGCCCGAGGTCGCCCGCATCGTCGACGAGGCGCTCGCCGTCTACGCCGACGACGCGGCAGCCGTGGAGGTGCTGGAGTCGTTCCGCGGACGCCTGCGCGAGCCCCTGCGGCTCGCGGTGGCCGGGATCGTCAAGGCCGGCAAGTCCACCCTGCTCAACGCCCTCATCGGCGAACGGATCGCCCCCACCGACGCGGGCGAGTGCACGCGCACGATCACCTGGTACCGCTACGGGGCCACCGCGCGCGTCGACCTTCGCATGCACGACGGGCGGCGCATCTCGCGTCCCGTCCGCCGCGACGAGGGTCGCCTCGTGCTCGACATGGGCGGCTACACCGCCGAAGAGGTGGCGTGGATCGACGTCGCGTGGCCGAGCGAGAGTCTGCGCTCGACCGTGCTGATCGACACCCCCGGCATCGCCTCCCTCACCACCGAGAACTCGGCGCGCTCTACGGACTTCTTCATCCCGAAGGACACCCCGACGGCGGCGGATGCCATCATCTACCTCCTGCGCCACGTCCACGCCGAAGACCTCAAGTTCCTCGAGGCGTTCCGCGACACCGCCGCGGGGGAGTCTCAGACCGTCAACGCCCTGGCCGCGCTCTCGCGCGCCGACGAGATCGGCTCGGGGCGCATCGACTCCCTGCTGTCGGCGGCCAAGATCGCCGACCGCTACCGCCGCGACGGAGAGCTCCGCTCACTCGCCCTCGACGTGGTGCCCGTGGCCGGCCTCCTGGCCGAGGGCGGGCGCACGCTGCGCGAGAGCGAGTTCATCGCGCTGCGTCACATCGCGATGATGGACCGCGCGGCCCGCGATCGCCTGCTCCTGACCGTCGACCGTTTCATCCGCGCCACCGACGACACCGCCCTCAGCGTCGACATCCGTCGCGGGCTGCTGCGGCGCTTCGGGCTGTTCGGCGTGCGCCTGGCGGCGGCCCTCATCCGAGGCGGCGCCACCACGTCGTCGGCTCTGTCGGATCGCCTCGTGCAGCAGAGCGGCCTGACCGAGGTGCAGCGCTTCGTCGAGGACCAGTTCCGCGGCCGCGCCTTCGCCCTGAAGGCACGCGGCATCCTGCACAGCGTCGAGCGTCTCGTGCGCGAGCGCCCGCGGCCGCACACGGCGGAACTGCTCTCGGCGATCGAGCGCCTGACCGCCCAGAGCCACGACCTGCGCGAGCTCTCGCTCATGGCGGAGCTGCGCACGTCCCCGCCCGCCCTCGACGCCGACACCCTGGCCGAGGCCGAGCGGATCGTGGGCGGTGGGGGGCTGGCCCCCGCTCGTCGTCTGGGGCTCGGGGACGACGCCGACCCCGCCGCGCAGCGCGAGCGCATCGACGGCCTGCTGACGCACTGGCGTTCGATCGCGGAGTCGCCGCTCACCGATCGGCACACGGCCGAACTGTGCCGCGGAGTCGTCCGCAGCGTCGAGGGAGCGGCATCCGACCTCTTCGGTTCGGGGTCGGACGCCGCTTCGACCTCAGAGCTCGGGAGCGGGATTCCCGGCGGGGCCGCGTCGGACGTCGTGCTTTCGCGCGGTCCAGCGTAGAGCGGCGGGGATGATGCAGAAGAGCAGCCCCAACGCCGACAGACCCAGCTGAATCAACAGCAGGCGGTCGAGGGGGATGCCGCGGTCTCCTACCGCGACGAACTGGCGCGCCGCGAGAACGGTCACCGCCAGGAACAGCAGGATGCCGAGCATCCACCACCGCGCGTTGTCGCGGCGGTTGTTGAACGACACCAGCACCGTGATCTGCACGAGCAGCACGGCGACCATGGCGCCGAACACGCACCAGAACACGATGTCGGCGGCGGAGCTGATCGTCTCCGACGGCCGCGAGGCGTCGACCTCGCGCACGATCGCCTCGATGTCGGGGTCGATCGACTGCCGGATCACGAAGAGGTAGCCCACGGCGATCGCGCCCACCACCAGGCTGAGCACCCAGCAGATCTGCGCCAGGCGCACCGCCGCCGGGGGCGGCATCTTGACCATGACGGGGGCAGCGGCCTTGTCGTGCAGGGCGGGACGCTCGGGCTTCGCCGGCTTGGCGGCGGGCTCGGAGGGCGGGGGCGCGGGCGACCGGCGCGTCTGAGCCTGAGGGGCCGACGGTGCGGGCGCACCGGAACGGCGGGTGAGCTCCTGAGAGCCCACCCGCCGTTCCGAAGGCGCGTCAGAGGGTGTCATCCGCCGTGTCTTCGATGATGACGTCGTTGCCGGAGTCGAACACGACGGTGGTGTCCTCGTCGACGGTGGTGTCGATCGTCGTGTCGGTGGTGTCGTTGAACGAGTCGCCCACCGCGACGTCCGTGGACGAGTCGTTGGCCGAGTCGGTCAGGTCGATGTCCGTGGAGTTGTCCGTGGTCTCGGTGTTCTCGGTCGTCTCGTTGTACGAACCGTCGATGTCGGTGTTCGTCTCTTCGTTGCCGATGTTGACGTCGTTGCCCGCGTCGATGTTGGTCGAGTTGTCGAGGGTGGTGTCCTGGTCGACGTCGTTGCCGGCGGCGATGGCCTTGTCGCCCGAGGCGACGACGGCTTCGTTGCCGAAGGTCTGGTTGACGTCGCCGAGCGCCCAGATGTTCTGGTTGACGGACTGGTCGATGATCGTGTCGCGATCGTCGATGTGGGTGTACTGCAGCGAGTTGGTGATCGTCTTGATCTCCCGCACGACGGGGCTGTGGTCCGGACGGTCGTAGTGGACCGGTGCCGGCGTCGGGTTCGGGGCCACCGAGGGCTTCTCGGCGATGACCGGGGCCACCGAGCACACGTCCGCATAGGAGACGTTGCTCAGCCCACGGGCCGCCATCGCGCCCTCCGGGTCCTCCTCGAACTCGGCCGCAGCCTGCGGGTCGCGCAGGAGGCTCAGGATGAACTCGATCAACGCATCTGCCATGGTCGCCAGCGTGACGCTCATTGGGGTCTCCTCACGGTTGTTCCTTGGTTCGACGGTATGTCGAGGGGGTGTGTCCGCGCGTCGGGGGGAACCCCCATAGCGCGGGACGGGTCATAGGGGGTTCGCCGGCCCACCGTCAGCCCGCGCGTTCGGTCGCTGAGACCGGCGTGCGCGGGTCATCGTCGAGGGCCATGCGCAGGCGCGTCATGAGGTCGGAACGCGAGGTCGCGCCCAGGCGCCGACGGATGCGGGCGATGTGATGCTCGGCGGTGCGCGGCGAGATGAAGATGGTCTCGCCGATCTCGGCGTACGTCTTGCCCTGGAGCACCAGCGCCGCCACCTCGCGCTCGCGTTCGCTGAGAACGCCCCCGCCGGTTTCGACGGGACGCACCACGGATGCCGTGGCCACCGGTCCCGTCTCGGGCACGGCCGCCGGCGCGGCCGGGGCCTCGGTGCGCTCGCGCGGGTGCAGCTGACGCGCGCACGCGAGCAGTCGGGCGATGACGCGCCGATCGGTGGACTTGCTCGCTCCGTGGCTGGCCAGGCGGGCACCGTCCCAGGCGAAGCCGCACGAGGCCAGCCCCGCGGCGGCCTCTTCGATGGCGTCGGCGTCGATGGCCCCGGTGAGCACCTCGGTCCACACCCGGCCGGCGCGCGCGAGGCGGGCGGCGAGGGGGGAGTGCTCGGCGGCGGAGCGCAGAGCGCGGGCGTGCACGGTGAGCTCGTCGGGACTGCCCAGCAGGATGCTCGCGTGCAGGGCGGACCACTGCAGGCTCGTCGCCCACAGAGCCGGCTGCCCGAGGTCGTCGAGGAGGCGCTCGGCCTGCTCGACCTGTCGGCGCACGGCGGGGTATTCGCCGAGCTTCGCCGCCGCGAGGGCGAATTCGCCGAGCGGGACGAGCGTGAACAGGTCGATCTGCACGCGCAGCAGGGAGTCCTGGGCGCGGTGCCACACGGGAGCCAGTTCGGACGGCTGGCCGTTGCGCCGCACGAGGCCGAGCTCGACGGCGTCGGCGAGCAGCCGGTCGCGCGCGGAGAGCGTGCGCCCACCCGCCGTGGCGGCGCGCAGAGCGGCGTCGGCCTCGGCGGCGTGCTCGCACTGCAGAGCCACCCACGCGCGCCAGAGCAGGAGGCGGGGAACAGCCCAGTCCCCGCCCTGCCGGCCCGCGATGGCGCCGTCGAGGGCGCGCTGCGCCACCGCGGCTTCGCCCAGGTGCAGGGCGACCAGGGCCGCCAGGACGGCGGGGAGTTCGGGGAGGGGCTGATCGGACCCGGATGCCGTGTACATCTCGCTCGCGCGGACGAGGTCCTGCAGCCCGCCGTCGGCGGTCGCCGCGATCGAGGAGCGCAGGCCCCGCGACAGCAGTTCCAGTGACACGCCGTGCGCCGTGGGAATCGACCGCGACGGGGCACCGACGGGGGAGTCCGCCGGATCGGCGTGGCCCGCGCCGACCGCGGCGATGAGCCACTTCGCGCGGCTTTCGGGCGTCTGCGGGGTACCGCCGGCGTAGACCTGCGACCCGAGCCCCATGTCGCCGCGCATCGCCCAGACGGCGGCGGCCATGTCGAGGGCGTCGTCGCCGGGGGCGTCCGGCCCTGAGAGCAGGCGATCGACGAAGGAGCCGGCGCCGTCGACGTCGCCCGTCGCCCAGGCCGCTCGGGCACGCCGCAGCGCCACGACGCGGGGGTCGGCTCCGGCCCGATCGGCCGCCGCGTACAGCTCCGCGGCTCGACGGGGGTCCCGGGCCAGTTCACGGTCGGCGTCGGCGAGGAGAGCGGATGCCACGCGCTCGTCCGTCGCGCCGCCCAGCAGCGCCTGCACCGAGGAGGCGTCGGTGACGAGCCGCGCCGAGTACAGGCTCAGCAGGCGGTCGGGGGTGAGGCGGGCGCGGACGGCTTCGCGCACGAGCGGGACGGTGCGTCCGCCGCGCTCGAGGAGGCCGGCGTCGTATCCCGCCGCGCACGCCTCCGCCGAGCCGCCGTCCAGGGCGTAGCGCTCGTCGAGACACAGCGCCTCGACCGCGAGTCGGAGCGAGGGGCCGAGGGAGTCGATGCGGTGCGAGACGAGGTCGTACAGCGAGCGCGCGATCTCGTCGCGGTCGCACCGCCCCTCGCACATCCCCTCCCCGTGCAGGCGCAGCGCCTCGGCGGTGAGCCAGGCGAGGCCGCCAGTGACCTCGAACAGGAGCGAGAAGCATTCACGCGCCGCGCCCTGCGGCGTCTCGCCGAAGTGCGCGAGAGCGTCGGCCATCGAGACGTGTCCGAGCAGGAGGGGCGGCTGGTGCCGCTCGATGTCGTCGATGAGCGCGCGCAGCACGGCGGAGGCAGGATCGGGCCGGCTCGAGAGCAGGACCGTCGCGCTGCCGTCGCGCAGCCGCTCGGCGAGGGAGCCGAGCAGAGCGTCGTCCACCAGGTGCGCGTCGTCGACGACGACCACCGCCCCGGGGGTGGAGGGGAGGTCACCCGGGTGCGTGAGGGCGACGGGGCTGTGCCCCGCATCGCGCAGGGACGCCATGAGGTGACGCAGCACCCGGGACTTGCCCGCGCCGGCCGTACCGATCACCGCGAGAGGTGTGGGCGCGGCCGCGCCGACGTAGGCGTCGAGGAGGGTACGGGCGACGCGAGGCAGCAGCAACGTCTCGACGTCGCCGTTCATCGCATCGGTGGAAGTGTTCGAGATCGACATCGACGTGTCTCGTTCCGACGGCCGCGGATCAGGCGGGGACGTCTGACGCGGAGGCGGTCGGGTCAGGCGACGTCGTCTCCTGCGGCTGCTCCGAGGGGGCCGTCGTCTCGGCCGGCGGGTCGGTCGCCGGGGGCGACGTCTCGGCAGGCGGGGTCGTCGGCTCCTGGGTCGTCGTCGGTTCCGTCGACGGCGCGGTGCTGCCGGTGTCGGACGGCGAGGGCTCGACGACGGGCTCGGTCGACGGCGGGCTGGTCGACGCGCTCGGCGACGAGCTCTCGGACGGCGGGTTCGTCGTCGGCTGCTGCTGCTGCTGAGCGGGGGACTGGTTGTTGGTCGGGGCCGACCCGCCACCGCCACCGTTGCCGCCACCGTTCGACTGCTGCTGCGGGGCCGTCGACGGGCTCCGCTCCTCGGCGGTGCGCGGGGTCAGTCTCTGCGGGGTGCGCTGACGCGGCTCGCTGCTCTTCGACGCACCGGGCTGCTCGGGAGCGGCTGCTTCGGGAGCGGCGACCTGCTCCGAGACCGGGACGATGTCGGGCGCCGCGATGCTCGCGGGCGGCGACGACGGCATGTTCAGCGGCTCGAAGAGGACCACGGCCTCCTCCGCGGCGAGAGGCTGCGAGGTGACGGCCGAACGCGCGAAGATGCCGACGCCCATCGCGGGAATGCTGACGACTCCCACGCCGACGGCCAGCGCGGTCACTCCCGCCGCGACGTACGCGGTGGCCGGGACGCGGTGAAACCAGGGCGCCCGCTTCTCCGCCCGCGTGGGTCTGAAGCCGAGCTCGTCGGTCGAGTCGTCATCGTCGTCGTTCTCATGGTCGTCGTCCTCGACCGCGGCGGCCGGCTCGCTGAGCAGAACGGGCGTGAGCTCGCCGACAGCGACGCCGGCGGCGACGCGAGCGGCACCGAGGGCGATGATGGCCTTCGGGTCCGCATCAACGGCGATCGGCCGGTCGAAGCGCTCCGACAGCAGCTGAGCCACGCGGGGAATGCGCGAGGTGCCGCCGGTGAGCAGGATCGCGTCGAGGTCGTCGGGGGTGAGGCCCGACTGCTCGAGGGCGATCTCGAGCACCTCGATCGTGCGTTCGATCTCGGGCTCGATCATGTCCTCGAACTCGGCGCGCGTCAGACGGACGGCTCCGTGGCCGCCGCCGACCAGCACCGGAACGACGGCCTCGCCGTCGAACGACAGCGATTCCTTCGCCTCGACGCACTCGCGACGCAGCGAGGCCAGCGCCATGCGCAGGCCGGGATCGGTGGCGACTCCCGCCATGTCCGAGGCGGGGATGCCCGCGGCGCGGACGGTGTGGCGCAGGACGATGTCGTCGAAGTCGGCACCGCCCAGGTCGGGGATGCCGACCGGAGCACCGATGAAGTCGACGCGGCCGTCGATGGTCTTCTGCAGGATGACGGTGTCGAACGTGCCGCCGCCGAAGTCGTAGACCGCGAGTGCGCGGCCGATGTCGAGGGGATGCGTCGACTCGTAGTGGCGGGCCGCGGCCTCGGGCTCGGTGATGACCTGGACGTCGGCCCAGCCCAGGCGGCCGATGGCGTCCTGCACGAGACGGGTGCGGTACTCGCCCCAGGTGACGGGGACCGACACCGCGATGCCGGCGGGGTGCTCGCCCTCGCGCTCGACGGCGGTTCCGATGACCCACCCGACCATCAGGGCGTAGAGGTCCTGCGGCGAGAACCGGCGATCGGCGGTGACGATCGGCACGTCGTCGCCGATGCGGCGTTTGAACTCGCGGATCAGGCGCTCCGGTTGCGCGGTGCCGCGGCGTTCGGCCGCGTCTCCGAAGAGGAGCCCGCTGTCGGCGACGAAGACCGTCGTCGGGGTGTTGTCGGCGTTGCGCCCGAGCGACAACGGGGTCGCGGCGAGCTCTCCTTCTGCGGTGAAGCGCGCGACGGCAGCTGCCGTCCTGCTGGTTCCGACATCGATCGCCAGGTAGTACGGCGTTGCCATTGGTTCGACCCCCCGAAGGCGCACAGGGACGCCGAAGCACCCCTGAATCCCCCGATTCTTTTGGGCTCAGCGACGAGCCCGTTCGTGTAGCCGGAACATACCCCCTGTACGTGTCCGGCGCTGGTGCCACGAGTGTGGCACAACACAGAAGAGGATGAAAGGGCGGGTGACTTCTGCTGACTCGTCGGCGTATCTGTGAGATACTGCGCGGCCACCTCCCGCTGGCCGCCGCCGGCGATCGGTTCTGGCACTCGCGTTGCATGAGTGCCAGCGCTTCTCTACACTCGAATTAGCACTCTCCCCGCGTGAGTGCTGACAAGTCTTCTGTAACGAGAAAGAAGAGGTAGACCGTGTCGGTTTCCATCAAGCCGCTCGAGGACCGCATCGTCATCAAGCAGGTCGAGGCTGAGCAGACCACCGCGAGTGGTCTCGTCATCCCCGACACCGCCAAGGAGAAGCCGCAGGAGGGCGAAGTCGTCGCCGTCGGCCCCGGCCGCATCGACGACAACGGCAACCGCGTCCCCCTCGACGTCGCCGTCGGCGACCGCGTGCTCTACAGCAAGTACGGCGGCACCGAGGTCAAGTTCGGCGCCGACGAGTACCTCGTGCTCTCGGCTCGCGACGTCCTGGCGGTCGTCGTCCGCTGATCGAGTGAGATCGTCTGAAGGTCCCGGATGCCATGGCATCCGGGACCTTCGTCGTATCCGGCGTCCGCACGGCCCGGTGTGGCAGAAAAGACGCGATGCCCGACCGACGGGCGTCGTCGGGGCCCGCGTAGGCTGAACCGGTGACTCCCGCGCCTTCCGCTCCGACCGGCGGAAGCGCCCGCGGTGCGCTGTACGCCCTCGGTGCCTACCTGCTCTGGGGCGTCCTGCCGCTCTACTTCCTGCAGCTGCGGCCCACGGGCCCGTTCGAGGTCGTGGCGTGGCGCATCATCCTCGCGTTCGTCTTCTGCCTGCTGCTGCTGTCGGTGATGCGCATGTGGCGGCCGTTCCTGTCGATCGTGCGCCAGCCCCGGCTGATGGGTCTCACGGCAGTGGCCGGCGTCCTGATCTACGTCAACTGGCAGACCTACCTGTTCGGCGCGCTGTCCGACCGCGTCCTCGAGACCAGCCTCGGGTACTTCATCAACCCGATCGTGACCGTGCTGCTCGGGGTCATCGTCCTGCGCGAGCGCCTGCGCCACATCCCCTGGATCGCGATCGGCCTCGCCGTGGTCGCGGTCGTCGTGATCGTCATCGGCTACGGCGCGTTTCCGTGGATCGCCCTGACCCTCGCCTTCTCGTTCGGCTTCTACGGCCTCGTCAAGAAACAGATCGGACCGGCGGTGGATGCCGTGAGCGGACTGACCCTCGAGTCGCTCTGGCTTCTGCCGGTCGCGGCGATCCAGCTCGTCTTCGTCGCGAATCTCACCGGCATCACGCTCGGTACCGCCGGCGTCCTGCACACGGTCCTGCTCCTGCTGGCGGGAGCCGTCACCGCCGTGCCCCTGCTTCTGTTCGCGTCGGGGGCGCGACGCGTGCCGCTCACGGTGATCGGCCTGCTGCAGTTCGTCGCGCCGATCATCCAGTTCATCATCGGCGTATGGGTGCTGCACGAGCCGATGACCCCCGAGCGCTGGATCGGCTTCGCCCTCGTCTGGGCGGCGCTGGCGATCCTGAGCGTGGACTCCGTCGTCGCCTCGCGCCGCCATCGCCGCGTCGAGGCGGACGTTTCCGAGCCGGTCTGAGCGAATTCTTTTCGTTTCTCGGCCCGCTCTTGCCGCGGAAAAGTAACGATTGGGTCGCGTAATCGACCGTTAACACATTGCAACATCACGGCCACAAGTGCGCCATTAGGTTTGTCACAATCCGAGCGGGTTATCCGCGCGGTTCCACCTCACCAAGGAGCACCCATATGAGTGTCCTCTCCCGTTCGCGTGCGGCGAAGATCATCGGCGGTTTCGCCGTGGTCGGCGTCTCCGCGCTCGTCCTCGCCGGTTGTACCGGTACCAGCACTCCGTCCGACTCCGGCAATGCCGCCGGTGGAGGCGACTTCCCGATCGACTGCAACGCCGCCGAACCGGCCTCGTACACTCCGGAGTACTCGTCGAGCTCGACCGGCCCCGCCAAGGACCTCACCTACAACATCGGTACGGCCCTGCCCGTCACCGGTAACCTCGCCTTCCTCGGCCCGCCCGAGATCGCGGGCACCGAGCTCGCGGCATCCGACATCAACGCCGCCAACAAGGGCGTGAACATCAACCTCATCCAGGGCGACTCGGGTGACACCGACAACAAGGCCTACGAGACCGAGATCCCGCGCCTGCTGGGCGCCGGGGCCACGGCCATCGTCGGCGCCGCCTCGTCGGGCACGTCGCTGCAATTCATCGACCAGGTCATCGCGGCCAACGCCGTGCAGATCTCGCCGGCCAACACCTCGGCGGCCTTCACCGGCTACAACGACAAGGGCCTGTACTGGCGGACCGCTCCCTCGGACGTGCTCCAGGGCGAGGTCCTCGGCAACCTGATCGCCTCCGAGGGCAACGAGACCCTCGGCATGATCGTGCTGAACGACTCGTACGGCACCGGCCTCGCGTGCTTCACCAAGAAGGCGTTCGAGGGTGCCGGCGGATCCGTCGTGGCCACCAGCCTCTACAACACCGGTGACACGAACTTCTCGGCGCAGATCGAGGACGTCCTGGCCCAGAAGCCCGACGCGATCGCCCTGATCACGTTCGACGAGGTCTCGACGATCATTCCCGACCTGACCGCGAGCTTCGCCAAGGACAAGCTGTTCTTCGTCGACGGCAACCTGAAGAACTTCGGTTCGCAGTTCCCCAACGGCACCCTCACCGGCGCCAAGGGCACCTACCCCAGCGTCGACCCCGACTCGACGGCGACGTTCCGCAGCACGCTGGACTCGTTCTGGACGGGCAAGGGCAACGCCAAGCTCGAGGACTACACCTACGCCCCCGAGTCGTACGACTCGGTCGTCCTCCTCGCCCTCGCGGCGCTGAAGGCGGGCTCGGCTGCCGGTCCCGACGTGGCCGCGAACATGCAGGCGGTCTCGGGCGGTTCGGGCAACGGCACGAAGTGCACCAGCTACGCCGAGTGCGCCGACATCATCGTCGGCGGCGGCGAGGCCGACTACGACGGCGTCTCGGGCCCGATCACGTTCAACGACGTGGGCGACCCGACGCAGGCCACCATCGGTGTCTTCGAGTACGGCGACGACAACAACTACAGCTGGCTCCGCGCCGGTTGATCGGTTCTCTCTGAAAGGCCCCGGGACTTCGGTCCCGGGGCCTTTCCCATGTCCCCGGGCGCGGGGTCTGGCATCCGGGGCCGTCGCGAAGCTCGCAGAGTGACGCGGAGCTCGCAGTGTCGGCCGTGGAATCTGCGAGGGGAATGCCGTTCTGCGAGCTCGGTGGGGTGCGGGGACACCGGTTTGCCGTGCGCGCGGCGAACCCGGGCGCCGGGGTCCTGGCATCCGGAGCCCTTCGTCAGCTCGCAGAATGGCGCGTAGCTCGCAGTACCGGCCGCGGAATCCGCGAGGAAGAGCCCTTCTGCGCGTCCCGTGACGGGGGAGGGATGCCGGGACCCCCGGCTGCCGTGCGTGCGGCGAATCGGGGTGCCGGGGTCGTGGCATCCGGGGCCAGTCGTCAGCTCGCAGAATGTCGCGGAGCTCGCAGCATCGGCCGCGGAATCTGCGAGCGAAGTGCTGTTCTGCAAGATCGGCGCGGGGGCGGAGGGGCCACGCCAACAACGCGGAAGGCCCGAGCCCCCAAAGGGACTCGGGCCTTCCGGCGGGCGGCTCAGGTGCCGAGCGTGCCCAGGTACAGGCCGATCACGGCCGGGTCGTCCATGAGCTCGCGACCGGTGCCGGTGTAGGCGTCGCGGCCCTGGTCGAGCACGTAGCCGCGGTCGCAGATCTGCAGGCAGCGGCGGGCGTTCTGCTCCACCATGATGCAGGTCACGCCGGCCTTGTTGATTTCGGAGACGCGGATGAAGGCCTCGTCCTGACGCACCGGCGAGAGGCCGGCCGACGGCTCATCCAGCAGCAGCACCTTGGGGTCCATCATGAGCGCACGGCCCATGGCGACCATCTGGCGCTCACCGCCCGACAGCGAGCCGGCCCGCTGCTTCAGGCGCTTGGCGAGGTCGGGGAAGATGCTCGTGACGAAGTCGACGCGCTCGTTGAACCCCTTCGGCCGCTGGTAGAGACCCATCTGCAGGTTCTCGGCGATCGTGAGGCTCGGGAAGACGTTGTTCGTCTGGGGGACGAACCCGACTCCCTTGGCGACGAGCTTGTTGGCCCGCAGGCCCGTGATCTCCTCGCCCTGCAGCAGGACCGAGCCCGAGCGCACCTTGACCTGACCGAAGATCGCCTTGAGCATGGTCGACTTGCCGGCGCCGTTCGGGCCGATGATGCCGATGAGCTCGCCGGGGGCTGCGGTGAGGTTGGCGCCGTTGAGGATGTTCACGCCCGGGAGGTACCCGGCGTGCACGTCGCGGAGCTCGACAACGTTGGCGGTCATCGACCGTCCTCCTTCTCGTGCGTCGACTCGGCGTCGATCGCGGCGTCGACCTGCTGCGCGGTCTCGAGCAGCTCGGCGGCGGCGGCCGAGTCGACCGTGCCCTCGTGGCGGCCGGTGACGACGCCGAGGTCGACGTCCTGGTGGGCGCCGAGGTAGGCGTCGATCACGGCCTGGTCCTTCATGACGGTGTCGGGCGGGCCCTCGGCCACGATCTTGCCCTCGGCCATCACGACGACCCAGTCGGCGATGTGGCGGACCATGTGCATGTCGTGCTCGACGAAGAGCACGGTCATCCCCAGGTCTTTGAGGTCGAGGATGTGATCGAGCAGCGACTGCGTCAGCGCGGGGTTGACGCCGGCCATCGGCTCGTCGAGCATCACGAGCGTCGGGTCGCTCATGAGCGCCCGCGCCATCTCGAGGAGCTTGCGCTGACCGCCCGACAGCGAGGCGGCGAAGTCCGACTCCTTGGAGTCGAGCTTGAAGCGCTTGAGCAGCTCGCGCGCTTTGGCGTCGTTGTCGGACTCCTGCTTGCGCCAGACGAAGGGGAGGATGCTCGAGAGCAGGCCCTCTCCCTTCTGCTTGGTCGCGCCCAGCTTCATGTTCTCGAGCACGGTGAGAAGCCCCAGCGCCTTGGTGAGCTGGAACGTGCGCACCTGGCCCATGCGGGCCGCCTTGAACGCCGGGATGCCGGCCAGGTTGCGGCCGTCGAACGACCACTGACCGCTGTTCGGCTTGTCGAAGCCGGTGAGCAGGTTGAACAGCGTCGTCTTGCCGGCACCGTTGGGCCCGATTAATGCCGTGATGGCATTGCGCGGGATCTCGAGGTGCTTCACGTCGACGGCGGTGTTGCCGCCGAAATCGCGGCGGACGTTGTCGGCGACGATGATCGGATCGACCTTCGCGACGCCGGGGGCGATCTCGCCCTTGTGCAGTCCGGTCGCCTTCACCCGTTGCGCGGGAGCGCTGGGCACGACCGGCGTGGACTCATCGGACAAAGGTCATCTCCTTCTTGCTGCCCAGGATGCCCTGGGGGCGGAAGATCACGAGCAGCATGAGCGCGACGCCGACGATGACGAAGACGAGCATCTGGGACTGGTCGGCGGTGAGGAACGGCAGCAGTCCGATCGAGGACAGCGCCGGCAGCAGGTTCGACAGGAACGCGCGCACGACCCAGAACAGCACGGCGCCGAGCACCGGGCCGAAGATCGTCGCGGCCCCACCGAGCAGCAACGCCGTGTAGACGAAGAACGTCTGCGAGGTGACGTACACGTTCGGGTTCACGTTCGTGTCCATCGCCGTGATGATGCCGCCCGCGGCGATGATCACACCGCCGATGACGAGAGCCTGCATCTTGAAGGCGAAGACGTTCTTGCCGAGCGCGCGCACGGCGTCCTCGTCTTCACGGATGCCGCGGATGACACGACCCCAGGGGCTGCGCATGAGCATCCAGACCAGGAGGACGGCGACCACGACGGCGAGCAGGCCGAGGATGATGACGTACCAGCGGTTGGCGTTGTACGTCCACGGGCCGAAGCCGTAGTCGCCCGCGGGGAGCGGGTTGTTCTCGCCGCGCCAACCCGACTGGAAGTTGAACAGACCGTCGGCCGAGCCCGTGACGCCACGGAAGGTCGAGGTGAGGAACACCAGGCGGAGGATCTCGGCGGCCGCGATCGTGACGATGGCGAGGTAGTCGCCACGCAGTCGCAGCGTCGGGATGCCCATGATGAGCGCGAACACGACGGCCGCGGCGAACCCGATCAGGGCGGCGAGCGGCCAGGCGAGGCCGAACGTCAGGATCGAGATCGCGAAGCCGTACGCGCCGATGGCCATGAAGCCGGCGACGCCCATGTTGAGAAGACCGGCGAAGCCGAAGTGCATCGACAGGCCGATGGCCGCGAGGGCGTAACCGAACGTGGCCGGCGCGAGGATCTGCGAGGCCGTGTTCGAGAGGATCTGCAGGAAGTCCATGGTTTACCTACCCGATTCGCTCTCGGCGACCGAGGATGCCCTGCGGCCGGAAGAGGAGGATGACGATGAGCACGACGAGGGCGCCCACATACTTCATGTCGGAGGGGATCCACAGGGTGGACACCTCGACGAGGAGGCCGACCACGATCGAGCCGATGAGGGCGCCGAACGCGGTACCGAGTCCGCCGAGCACGACGGCGGCGAACATGAGCAGCAGGATGCCGGAACCCATGTCCCAGCGGATGCCCGGGCGGAAGTAGGCCCACAGGACACCGGCGAGACCGGCCAGCGCCGACGACAGGATCCAGACCATGCGCACGACGTTGTCGACGTCGATGCCGCTCGCCGCGGCGAGCGAGGGGTTGTCGGACACGGCGCGGGTGGCCCGGCCGAGTCGTGTGCGGGTGAGGAACCAGGCGAAGGCGGCGATCACGACGATCGAGATGCCCATGCTGGTGAGGTCGGTGACGCTGATGCGGATCGACCCGAGGCCCGGGATGATGTCGCTCGATGCTCCCGGAAGCTGCTGGGTGCCACCGCCGATGAAGATCTGGAAGACGTAGCGCAGCGCCAGCGACAGACCGATCGAGACGATCATGAGCTGAACGATGCCGAGGCCCTTCCTGCGCAGAGGCCTCCAGATCCCGGCATCCATCGCCAGTCCGAAGACCCCCGAGAGGATCACCGCGAGCGGGATGGCAATCCAGATCGACCACCCGGTGCCCGCGCTCAGGAAGAGCGCGGCGATGGCCCCGAAGGTCACCATCTCGCCGTGGGCGAAGTTCGACAGGCCCGTCGTGCCGAACACGAGCGAGAGGCCGATCGCGGCGAGAGCGAGCATGAGGCCGAAGTTGAGGCCGTTCACGGTGCGCGAGAGCAACTGGTCCATGAAGCCGACCGTCTGACGTTCCGCGGCACCGAGGGTGAAGTTGCTCGAGACGGTGCTGGAGCTGCCGAACTGCACCTGCCGCTCGAACTCCTGGCCGTCCGGGACGCTCACACTCGACGGAAGCGAGTTCCGGTCGAGGTCCACCGTCCAGGACCCTTCCTTGGTGGGGACCTTGATCGTCGCGCGACCGCGCTCGTCCGTCGTCGCCTCGCCCGTGAAGGAACCGTCTGTCGCGGTCACCTTCGCTTGAGCGACGGGCTCGCCTTCGGAGCGCACGTTCACCGTGATCGAGTAGGGAAGATCCTCATCGTTGACGGCTGCCGTCGATGCCGGGGCGAACCCGAGCACCAGGGCGGCAGCGAAGAGTCCTGACAACAGCGTCAGGATCGAGCGTCGACGGCGAGGCATCCGTGGGGATGCTTGCCGAGTGGTCACGAAACCTCCTGGTCGTTCGACGACGTGGTCCGTCGCCGCCCGGACACCGTAGTCCGGGAATATTGCCGCGTTGTTTCCATCGCAGCAGTCGATGCGAGAACGATACCTGGATGCGATGCATTCGCTGTGCGTTGTGCAGTTCCGGCGCTGTCGAGAATGCGGAATGGGGGTAGAGCGAAGGTCGCGCGGTGGGGTATATCGCGCGGGCGGGGAAGAAAAGAGGATCCGGCGACGCTTACACTTTCAGGCGGAGCGCCGCACGCGCCCCGGCCGACGACGTCCCTTTTCGAGCAGGCGCCGCGCGCGCAGGAGGATTCATGGAGCAGCACGACCCGTTCGGGTTCATCGGACTGACCTACGACGACGTGTTGCTGCTTCCCGGCCACACCGACGTCATCCCGAGCGAGGCCGACACGTCGTCGCGCCTGAGCCGGCGCATCACGGTGGCCACGCCCCTGCTCTCGAGCGCGATGGACACCGTCACCGAGGCCCGCATGGCGATCGCGATCGCGCGCCAGGGCGGCATCGGCATCGTGCACCGCAACCTGTCGATCGAGGACCAGGCGGGCATCGTCGACCAGGTCAAGCGCAGCGAGTCGGGCATGGTGTCCAACCCCATCACCACGAACCCCGAGGCCACGGTGGCCGAGGTCGACGCGATGTGCGCGCAGTACCGCATCTCGGGTCTGCCGGTGGTGGACGCCGACGGCGTCCTCGTCGGGATCATCACCAACCGCGACATGCGCTTCGTCTCGGGCTTCGAGCGCCAGACGACCAAGGTCAAGGACGTCATGACCAAGGACGGTCTGATCACCGGGCACGTCGGCATCCACGCCAACGACGTCATCGCGACCTTCGCCAAGCACCGCGTCGAGAAGCTCCCGCTCGTCGACGACGAGGGCAAGCTCGCCGGCCTCATCACGATCAAGGACTTCGACAAGAGCGAGAAGTACCCTCTCGCCACCAAGGACGACCAGGGGCGCCTGCGTGTCGGCGCGGCCATCGGCTTCTTCGGCGACGCCTGGCAGCGCGCCGAGGCCTTGCGCGACGCGGGTGTCGACGTGCTCGTCGTCGACACCGCGAACGGTCAGTCGGCCGGCGTGATCGACATCGTGCGCCGCATCAAGGCCGACGAGTCGTTCGCGCACATCGACGTCATCGGCGGCAACGTCGCCACGCGCGAGGGCGCGCAGGCGCTCATCGATGCGGGAGTGGATGCCGTGAAGGTCGGCGTCGGTCCGGGTTCGATCTGCACCACGCGCGTCGTGGCGGGCGTGGGCGTGCCCCAGGTCACCGCGATCTACGAGGCCGCGAAGGCCGCGATCCCCGCGGGCGTGCCGGTGATCGCCGACGGCGGCCTGCAGTACTCGGGCGACATCGCCAAGGCGCTCGTCGCCGGTGCCGACACCGTCATGCTCGGCTCGCTGCTCGCCGGAACCGACGAGTCGCCGGGCGAGATCGTCTTCCAGGGCGGCAAGCAGTTCAAGCAGTACCGCGGCATGGGCTCCCTCGGCGCTCTGCAGACGCGCGGCAAGAAGACGTCGTACTCGAAGGACCGCTACTTCCAGGCCGACGTGCCCAGCGACGACAAGCTCATCCCCGAGGGCATCGAGGGTCAGGTCCCGTACCGCGGGCCCGTCGCCGCCGTGGCGTACCAGCTCATCGGGGGCCTGCGTCAGTCGATGTTCTACGTGGGTGCGCGCACCGTCGAAGAGCTGAAGGCCAAGGGCAAGTTCGTCCGCATCACCTCGGCGGGACTCAAAGAGTCGCACCCGCACGACGTGCAGATCGTCGTCGAGGCGCCGAACTACAAGAAGTAGCGTCGTATCGAAGGGCCGGGCCGAGTGCCCGGCTCTTCGTCGTTCCGCCGCCACCGCCATTCGGCGCGGGCACCGGAGCCCGGGTGTTCGCCTGGTGCCTGGCATCCGGATGCCGATAAGCTGGCCGGCTCGCCCGCTGCGGGCCGATGCGGGGCTGCGCACCCGATCGTCGCCTCCGCCGCCGCGCGCGGCCGATCCGGAACTCGCCATGGGATACCTCGACCTCACCGCCGTCTCGTTCACGCTTCCCGACGGGAGGCCCCTCCTCGACGAGGTGACCTTCCGCGTGGGGGAAGGGGCGACCACCGCGTTGGTCGGCCCCAACGGGGCGGGCAAGTCCACTCTCCTGCGCATCATCCGCGGCGACGAGCGGGCGCACGGGGGAGTGGTGTCGATGGGCGGCTCGCTCGGGGTGATGGACCAGTTCATCGGGCACGGCCGCGAGGGCGAGACGGTGCACGATCTCCTCGTGTCGGTGTCGCCGACGCGTATCCGCCTCGCGGCGCTCGACCTCGAGGCCTCCGAGAACGCCCTCATCGAACAGGACGACCTCGACACGCAGATGCGGTACGCCGCCGCCCTCGCCGATTACGCGGATGCCGGAGGGTACGAGCACGAGACGGTCTGGGACACCTGCACGACGGCCGCGCTCGGACTGCCCTACGAACGCGCGCGGTTCCGGGAGCTGTCGACGCTGTCGGGCGGTGAGCAGAAGCGGCTCGCACTCGAGGCGCTGCTGCGCGGACCCGACGACGTGCTGCTCCTCGACGAGCCCGACAACTACCTCGACGTCCCGGGCAAGCGCTGGCTCGAGGAGCAGCTGCGGTCGACGGCCAAGACGGTGCTCCTCGTCTCGCACGATCGCGAGCTGCTCGCGCGCGCCGCCGACCGCATCGTCACGCTGGAGACCGGGGCTGCGGGGAGCACCGCGTGGGTGCACGGCGGAGGGTTCGGCACGTACGGTGCCGCGCGTGAGGACCGCATGGCCCGGCTCGAAGAGCTGCGCCGCCGCTGGGACGAGGAGCACGAGAAGCTGCGCGCGCTGGTCGCGCGCATCAAGGTGGCCGCGGCCGCCAACGACGGTTTCGCCTCGCGGTATCAAGCGGCGGTGACCCGCCTGTCGAAGTTCGAGCAGGCCGGGCCGCCCGAGGAGCGACCGCCGGAGCAGGACCTGCAGCTGCGCCTGCGGGGGGCGCGTACCGGCAAGCGCGCGGTGATCGCCGAGCGACTCGAGCTCACCGGTCTCATGAAGCCGTTCGACCTCGAGGTGTGGTTCGGCGACCGGGTCGCGGTGCTCGGCTCGAACGGGTCGGGAAAGTCGCACTTCCTCCGGCTTCTGGCCGGTGGCGGCAGCGATCCCGACACGCGCCTCGGGCACGTGACGACCGTGGGAGCGGGACTCGATCGGGTCGCCCACTCCGGTCGCGCCGTCCTGGGCGCGCGGGTCGTCCCCGGGTGGTTCGCCCAGACGCATCGGCATCCGGAATTCGTCGGCAGAACCCTCCTGGACCTGCTCCACCGCGGGGACGACGAGCGAGCCGGGATGCCGAGGGATGCCGCGAGCTCCGCCCTGGACCGGTACGGTCTCATCGCGCAGGCGCAGCAGCCGTTCGACACGTTGAGCGGCGGGCAGCAGGCGCGGTTCCAGGTGCTGCTGCTGGAGCTGTCGGGGACGACGTTGCTGTTGCTCGACGAACCGACCGACAACCTCGACCTCGCCTCGGCCGAGGCGCTGGAAGACGCGCTCTCGCGGTTCGAGGGGACCGTGCTGGCCGTGACCCACGACCGGTGGTTCGCGCGATCGTTCGACCGGTTCCTCGTGTTCGGGTCGGACGGCGAGGTGTACGAGGCCGCCGAGCCGGTGTGGGACGAGAAGCGGGTCGTCCGCGGCCGGTGACGCCCCGGGGTGGCGCGGCTACGCTGTGCGCATGATCCGACGACGCAGCCACCCCGCGGCATCGCTGTCGGCGCGCCGGACCGAGGCCTTCACCGACGGCGTCTTCGCGATCGCGGCGACCCTCCTGGTCCTCGGGTTGACCGACCAGTCGCTGGGCTCGCCCACCACCGACGCCCAACTCGCCGGCAGCCTGCTCGACCTGGCGCACCCGCTGTTCTCGTTCGTCATCAGCTTTCTCATCCTGTGCGTGATGTGGATGACGCACGTCCGCCAGTTCGAGTGGATCGTGCGCATCGACGACACCGGCATGTGGATCAACAACCTGCGGCTGCTGCTGGTGGTGCTGGTCCCCTTCACCTCGTCGCTGGACACCATGCACTCGGACCTGCTGCTCGGTCGCGTGCTGCTGCCGGTCAACTTCTTCCTCGCGATCGTCATGGGGTGGCTGCAGTGGGCCTGGGCGGTGCGTTCCGGCGCGATCGCCGATCTCACCCCGGCCGACGCGAAGCGTCTGGGGCGCGCGAGCTTGAGCGCCGTCATCCTCAGTGCGGCGGCGATGGTGCTCAGCCCCGTGATCGGTTCCCTCGGGTTCCTTCTGTTCGCCTTCGACGGCCTCCTCACCCGCGTCCTGCGCGGGGGCGACGACCCCGAGGCGCCCGCGTCGCCTGCGCAGGCCGATCCGCGCCCCGATCCGGCCGACGGCGATGTCCGGGGGCGCGGGTAGGCTGAGGGGGTGACCATGGAGATCGATCTCGGCCGCGCCAAGCGCGCCCGCCGCGCGTACACCTTCGACGACATCGCCGTCGTGCCGTCGCGGCGCACGCGCAACCCCGAAGACGTCTCGACCGCGTGGACGATCGACGCGTTCCCCTTCGAGATCCCGGTGCTCGGCGCCCCGATGGACTCCGTGGTCAGCCCGCGCACCGCGATCGAGCTCGGTCGTCTCGGCGGCCTCGGCGTGCTCGACCTCGAGGGGCTCTGGACGCGGTACGACGACCCCGAGCCGCTGCTCGCCGAGATCGCGACCCTGCCGGATGCCGACGCCACGCGTCGCATGCAGGAGCTGTACTCCGAGCCCATCAAGCCCGAGCTCGTCCGCGACCGTCTCGCCGAGGTGCGCGCCGCGGGCGTCACCGTCGCGGGGGCCCTCACGCCCCAGCGCACGCAGGACCTGTACGAGACCGTCGTCGCCGCAGGCGTCGACCTGTTCGTGATCCGCGGCACCACGGTGTCGGCCGAGCACGTGTCGAAGAACGTCGAGCCGCTGAACCTCAAGAAGTTCATCTACGACCTCGACGTCCCCGTGATCGTGGGCGGGGCGGCCACCTACACGGCGGCCCTCCACCTCATGCGCACCGGCGCCGCGGGCGTCCTCGTCGGATTCGGCGGGGGAGCGGCCTCGACCACGCGCGCCACCCTCGGCCTGCACGCTCCCATGGCCACGGCCGTGGCCGACGTCGCCGGCGCGCGTCGCGACTACCTCGACGAGTCGGGTGGACGCTACGTGCACGTGATCGCCGACGGCGGGGTGGGGACCTCCGGAGACATCGTGAAGGCCCTCGCGATGGGCGCCGACGCCGTCATGCTCGGTGTCGCGCTCGCTCGAGCGACCGACGCTCCCGGCCGCGGGTACCACTGGGGCCCCGAGGCGCACCACCCCGAGCTCCCGCGCGGACGCCGCGTCGAGGTCGACCGCGTCGGCCCTCTCGAGCAGGTGCTCTACGGACCCGCTCCCGTCGCCGACGGCACGGCCAACCTGATCGGGGCCCTCAAGAAGTCGATGGCCACCACCGGATACTCCGATCTCAAGGAGTTCCAGCGCGTCGAGGTCGTCGTCGCCCCGTACGGGCACTGACCGAGAAAGCTTCATGACCTCCACCCCCACGACCGAGCCGGCCCCGCCGCAGATCTTCCCGCCGACGCTGCGGGAGGTCATGTTGCGTCCGCGCTGGATCGCGCTGCTCGCGTTCTCGCTCCTCGTGGCGGGCGTGCTCGCGTGGCTCGGCCAGTGGCAGCTCGGCCGGGCGGTCGACACCTCTCCGCCCGAGCCGGGGCAGACCGAGGTCGTGCGCCCCCTCGCCGACGTCGTGCAGCCGGGCGACTACCTCGCCGAGCCCCTCGTGGGGCAGCGCGTCGAAACGAGCGGCACCTGGGTGGCATCCGACTTCATCGTCGTCTCCTCGCGCTACAACAACGACGTCCAGGGGTACTGGGTGACGGGCCAGCTGCGTGTCGCGGGTGCGGCGCAGCCGACGTCGATCGCCGTCGCGACCGGGTGGACGAGCAGCCTCGACCAGGCCAACGCCGCCGCCGACGAGCTGCGCGCCGAGGCGGAGGCCGACCCCACCGCGGTGGTGACGGTGACCGGACGCCTGATCTCCGACGAGGGGGCGTCGATCCCGCCGTCCAACGTCGACCCCTTGACGCTCGTGAAGATGTCGCCGGCCATGCTGCTCGGGCGGTGGCACGACACCGAGAACCTCGACGTCTACCGGCAGTACATCGCCTCGCAGACGGCGATCGGACCCCTCGACGCCATCGCCTCCCCGGCGCCCGACGAACGCTCCCGGGTCAACTGGCTGAACATCTTCTACGCCGCCGAGTGGGCGATCTTCGCCGGCTTCGCGCTCTACCTCTGGTACCGGCTCGCGCGCGACGCCTGGGAGAAGGAAGTCGAAGATCTCGAGGACGAACAGTCCGAGGCCCTCGCGGCGGGCACGGCGGAATCCCGCGACTAGACTGGCATCCATGCCCCGCGCCCCCAAGCTCGCCTCGTTCCCGGCGATCCGCGGAGCCCTGAAGTTCTACCAGATCTGCTCGATCATCACGGGTATCGGCCTGCTCCTGCTGGTCGCCGAGATGGTCCTGAAGTACACGCCCATTCACGTGGAGCTGTTCCTCGGCGGATCCGGCGGCTTCCTGTGGTTCGCGGATGCCGTGCCCGGCCCCGACTGCCAGTGGTTCTCGCTCTTCGTGCCCGGCGGCAACGGATGCTCGATCCTGTCGACCGGCGACGGGGTGAACGTGTCCCTGGCGATCCTGGTCGCCCACGGGTGGTTCTACGTCGTCTACCTCATCTCCTGCTTCCGCGTGTGGAGCCTGATGCGGTGGCCGTTCCGTCGGTTCGTCTTCCTCGCCCTCGGTGGCGTGGTGCCGTTCCTCTCCTTCATCCTCGAGGTGCGCACCGCCCGTCGCGTGCGCGCCTACCTCGCCGAGCGCGAAGCCACCCAGGCCTCCGCTCCCGTTCCCGCCCCGGAAGGCAACCGGTGACCGAACAGACCGAAACGTCCCAGCGCCCCGTCCTCGTCGTCGACTTCGGCGCCCAGTACGCGCAGCTGATCGCCCGCCGCGTCCGCGAGGCCGGCGTCTACAGCGAGATCGTGCCGCACACCGCCTCGGCCGAAGAGATCGCGGCCAAGAACCCCGTCGGCATCATCCTGTCGGGCGGTCCCTCCTCGGTGTACGAAGAGGGCGCACCCAGCCTCGACACCGGCGTCTTCGACCTCGACGTGCCCACCCTCGGCATCTGCTACGGCTTCCAGGTCATGGCCAAGGCGCTCGGTGGAGAGGTCGCGAACACCGGCCTCCGCGAGTACGGAGCGACGGATGCCACGGTCGTCACCGAGGGCACGCTGCTCGAGGGGCAGCCCGCCGAGCAGAACGTGTGGATGAGCCACGGCGACCAGGTCTCGCGCGCCCCCGACGGCTTCGAGGTGCTCGCCCGCACCGCCCACACCCCGGTCGCCGCGTTCGCCAACGACGCCCGCCGCATGTACGGCGTGCAGTGGCACCCCGAGGTGAAGCACTCCGACCACGGCCAGCACGTGCTCGAGAACTTCCTGCACAAGGCTGCGGGCCTCCCCGCCGACTGGAACAGCGGCAACGTGATCGCCGAACAGGTGGAGCGCATCCGCCAGCAGGTCGGCACCGGCCGCGTCATCTCGGCCCTGTCCGGTGGCGTCGACTCCGCCGTGTCGACCGCGCTCGTGCACGAGGCCGTCGGCGACCAGCTGATCGCCGTCTTCGTCGACCACGGGCTGCTCCGCCAGGGCGAGCGCGAGCAGGTCGAGAACGACTACGTCGCCTCCACCGGCGTGAAGCTCATTACGGTCGACGCGCGGGAGACGTTCCTGAACGCCCTCGCCGGTGTCAGCGACCCCGAGCAGAAGCGAAAGATCATCGGCCGCGAATTCATCCGCGCGTTCGAGAAGGTGCAGGCCGACCTCGTCGCCGAGGCGAAGGCCGAGGGGGAGCAGGTGCGCTTCCTCGTGCAGGGCACGCTGTACCCCGATGTCGTCGAGTCCGGCGGGGGAGCCGGCACCGCCAACATCAAGAGCCACCACAACGTCGGCGGCCTGCCCGAAGACCTGCAGTTCGAGCTCGTCGAGCCGCTGCGTACGCTCTTCAAGGACGAGGTCCGCGCCATCGGACGCGAGCTCGGCCTGCCCGAAGCCATCGTGGGCCGTCAGCCCTTTCCGGGGCCCGGTCTTGGCATCCGCATCGTGGGCGAGGTCACCGCTGACCGTCTCGAGATCCTGCGTGAGGCCGACGCCATCGCCCGCGCCGAGCTGACCAAGGCGGGCCTCGACAACGAGATCTGGCAGTGCCCCGTCGTGCTGCTCGCCGACGTGCGCTCGGTCGGCGTCCAGGGCGACGGCCGCACCTACGGCCACCCCATCGTGCTGCGCCCCGTCTCGAGCGAAGACGCGATGACGGCCGACTGGACGCGCCTGCCCTACGACGTGCTGTCGAAGATCTCGAACCGCATCACCAACGAGGTGAAGGACGTCAACCGCGTGGTTCTCGACGTGACGTCGAAGCCGCCGGGGACGATCGAGTGGGAGTAGGCGTCTAGTCTGCTCCCGCGCCGCCGTCGGCGGCCGGCTTCGGGGCATCGCCTTCGAGTCGAGAGCGGGGCCCCCACCCCGATCGACTCGAAGACGATGCCCCTTCGCCGTCCGGCGCCGGCGGCGCTCTGCATCGACGCGGAGGCATGGGGAGGGCCCCTCCCCCGATCGACTCAGGAGGGCGTGTCACTTCGCCTTGCGTGCGCGGCGGCGTGCGGGCTCCGCCTGCCCGGGCCGGCAGGCAGGGGTTCGGGGCGTGATCGTCCGTTTGGGGCGGGGAAAACCACGCCCCGAACGGTAGAACGCGCCCCAAACCGTGTCGCGACGTGGCCCCGGGGCCATTGTTGGCGCCCCGGGGCCACTTCCCACGCCCCGAAGGGCACGGGCAGGGGCACCCCGCCCCGGGCGCGCCGCGGGGCGAGCGGCGGGTGGGGGAGGATGGGGGCGTGACTTCCGGCGACTTCCCCGACGCGTGGTACCTCATCCTCTCGAGCCGGCTGGTCCCCGACCTCGACGGCGGGTACACGATCGCCACCCTCGCGCGGGCTCGTCAGATGATAGGGGCCGGAGCCGAGACGCTGCTGCTGACGGTGGATCCGGGTGCGGTCGACGCACACGCCGGGCACCGGTCGACCTTCGTGGAGCGCGGGGCGGTCGTGGCATCCGAGACCTTCCGCAACCTGTTCGATGAGGCCGTCGCACCCGCCGGGGGAGCGGCCGATTGGCTGCGCGAGGCGGCTCACGACGGACACGCCGACCCCTCGCTCGACTACCGCGACGTCGCGGGCGGGACCGTCTCGCTGCCGAGCGTCATCGACCCCGACTGGCACCTCGCGACCGCGCCCGTGGTCGTCCGCGACACGGCGGGCGAGCCCGTCGGCGTCATCGACGGATTCGGAGCGCTCTATCGCGCGTGGCTCGACCACGTCGCCGCGGGACTCCGCGCTCAGAACGACCGGCCGATCGTCGTCATCTGCGAGTCGCGGCAGCTCGGCGAGCTCATCGCGGGCTGGGGCGACGATGACACGCGGATCCTCCACACGGTGCACACGATCCACCTCGAACCGCCTTTCCGCGCCGACTCCGACCTGAACCCGCTGTGGACCCGGTGGTTCGAGATCGCCCCCCGCTTCGACGCCGTGCTGTGGCCGACCGCGTACCAGCGCGACGACGTGCGCGCCCGCTTCGGCACCGCCGCGAACGACGTGGTCGCACCCCACGGGGTGGAGGCTCCGGATGCCGTGGCGCCGGCGTCGCAGCGGGAGCGCGGCCTCGTCGTCGTCCTGGGGCGGCTCGCCCCCGGCAAGCGTCTCGACCGGGCGGTCGAGGCCTTCGCCCGCGTACTCGCCGATGTGCCCCACGCCCGACTCGAGCTGTGGGGCGAGGGCGCCCAGCGTGGGGCGCTCGAGGCACTCGTCGCCGAGCGCGGACTCGAGCACGCCGTCTCGTTGCCGGGGCTGACCACCGAGCCGGGCGCTGTGCTCGACCGAGCGACGGTCTACCTGACGATCTCCGCCTTCGAGGGGCAGGGGCTCGCCCTCGCCGAAGCGCTGGCGCACGGGACGCCCGTGATCGCCTGGGACATCCGGTACGGCCCGCGCGACATGTTGGCTGGGGGTGGCGGCATCCTGGTTTCGGACGGCGATGAGGATGCGCTCGTCGAAGCGCTGCGCCGCGTGCTGACGGACGACGGACTGCGCGAACGTCTGTCGGCGGAAGCCCTGGCTGCCGCGGCCGCGCTCACCCCGGCCCGGGCGATGCAGACCCTCGCCGACGCGTGCCGTGAGGCTCTGGCGCGACTGCGGCGACGCTGACCCCGTGACGCCGTGGGCCGGTTCGGCGTGTCGAGGTCCGGTCGTCGACAGGCGCCGGCGACCGGGTCGCAGGAGAACCGCGCCCGCGCGGGGCTCAGCGCACCACCCCGCCCGGGGCAGCGGACCGATCTCCTGCGTCGTGCTCCGGTGGGCGCTCAGGCGGGGGCGGAGCGGCCGGCCCAGGGGTCGTAGTCGGCGATCAGATCTCCCTGCGCCGGGCGCTCGGCATCCGGGATGTGCTGCAGATTCACGCGCACGCGGTACCAGAGCGAGCTCGAGCCGCGCATGCCGTCGACGAGCACGTCGGCGGGGTGGAGCTGCGCCGATGCTTCGGGATGCCGTTGCTTCCAGGTCTCGAGGGCGTCGAGGGCCTCGGGCTTGGTCTTCGTCCGTGCGACCTCGATCAGCGGCATGGTCGAGGTGCGGCGGCCCGAACCGTCGGACCCGCGCGGGGGCTTCTCGGCGGGTCCGAGCTCCGCGGCCAGGGCGAGGAGGGCGTCGAGCGAGCCCACGGCGTCGTCGATGCCGGCGTGCGGATCGCCGATCGTGCGGAAGCGCTCCGGCACGGTGAGGACGGTGAATTCCTCGGGGCGGCGGTCGCGGACCTCGTCCCAGGTCAGGGGAGTCGAGACGCGGGCGTCGGCCAGCGCGCGGATCGAGTAGGCCGAGGCGACCGTGCGATCCTTCGCGTTCTGGTTGAAGTCGACGAAGACGCTCTCGCCGCGTTCCTCCTTCCACCAGCGGGCGGTCGCAAGTCCCGGCGCGCGGTTCCCGACCTCCCGAGCGAGGGTTTCGGCAGCCAGGCGCACGTCGGCGTAGTCCCACTCGGGGCAAATGCGCACGAGGATGTGCAGGCCCCGCGAGCCGGAGGTCTTCGGCCACCCGACGAGTCCGTGATCCTCAAGCACCTCGCGAGCGATGAAGGCGACATCGACGATCTGCGCCCAGTCGACACCGGGCATGGGGTCGAGGTCGACGCGGAGCTCGTCGGGGTGATCGAGGTCTTCGGCGCGGACGGGGTGCGGGTTGAGGTCGAGGCAGCCGAGGTTGACGACCCACGCCAGGCCCGCGGCATCCCGGATCACCGTCTCCTCTGCTGAGGTGCCCGAGGCGTAGCGCAGGGTCGCGGTGTCGACGAAGTCGGGGTGGTTCTCGGGAACGCGCTTCTGGAAGAAGGGCTCCTGGTCGAGGCCCTTCGAGAACCGCTTGAGCACCATGGGGCGTCCGCCGGCTCCGCGGAGGGCCCCTTCGGCGACGGCGAGATAGTAGCGAACGAGGTCGAGCTTGGTGAGGCCCGGCTCGGGGAACACGACGCGGTCGGGGCTGGTGACGCGCACCTCGTGGCCGTCGATGTCGAGGATCTCGGGCGGGGTCTTCGCGGGACTCATGGCGCGAGGCTAGCGCCGCGGCATCCGGGGTTCGCACCCCTTGCGGGCGGGGTGCGGGGCGTGGCGCGCCGTTGGGTGTGCGAGAACCCCGGACGTGATCGCGGTGTCCGGGTGTTTCGGACACTCGACAGCGAGGGAGAAGAGGGGCACACCGGATGCCGGGAACCCCACGACGAAGGGCCGCCCCGGGAACGGGACGGCCCTTCGTGAGAGACAGTGCGTCAGTTGTTGCCGCGGAGGATCGCGATCATGCGAAGGATCTCGACGTACAGCCACACGACGGTGACCATGATGCCGAAGGCGCCGACCCAGCCGTAGACCCGAGCGGCGCCGTTGCGCACGCCGCGCTGGATCTGGTCGAAGTCGAGCACCAGCGAGTACGCGGCCAGGATGACCACGAAGACGCCGATGATGACACCGAGCGGGATGCCGAAGATCTCGACCGTGCTGCGCAGGCCGAAGGCGCCACCGGCGATCGGGACGTTGAACAGCATGAGGCCGAGGTTGACCAGGCTGAAGACGAGGTAGCCGACCATCGCGATCATGAAGATCTTGGTGGCGCGAGCCGAGGCGCGGATCTTGCCGCTCGCGAACAGGGCGAGCGTCACACCGACGACCGACAGGGTGCCGAGCGTCGCCTGCAGGACGATGCCGGGGAAGATGAACTCGAAGAAGGCCGAGATGCCACCGACGAACAGACCCTCGAACGCCGCGTAGGCGATGAAGACGGGGACGGAGGGCTTCTTCTTGAACGTCGCGACCATGGCCAGCACGAAGCCGACCAGGGCACCGATGATCATCGGGGCGGCGCTGGGGTTGGGGTTGGCGGCGCTGACGCCGGCCATCGTCCAGATCCAGCCGACGACGGCGGTCACGACGAGGATGCCGAACAAGGCCAGCGTCTTCATGACGGTGTCTTCGACCGTCATGCGGCCGGTGTCGACGGCGCTCGCCGACGGGGCCGCGTAGGCGCCTTCGATCGTTGCGGCGGCGGCAGGATCGACGGCCGGGGGCGGGCTGTAGCGCGTCTGGGCGCCACCGGCTCGAGGGTCCTGGAACGCCGGGTTGTTGAATGCCGGGTTGTTGAGGGCCACGGGAACTCACACTCCAAAGATGGTGATCACAGCACCGTGCTGTGGAACAACACTAGCCGAGCGCGGGTCGAGAATCCTTGTGCTGACTGGGATTCTGCTCTGAGCGCACCTGCGGTTCACCCTGTTTCGCTACCGTGTCGACGTGCCTGTCGTCATCGGTCACCGCGGTGCCCCCGGCTACCTGCCCGAGCACTCCCGCAGCTCGTACCTGCGGGCGATCGCGGAGGGGGTGGATGCCATCGAGCCCGATGTCGTCCCCTCGAAAGACGGGGTGCTCGTCGTGCGGCATGAGAACGAGATCTCCGGCACCACCGACGTCTCCGCGCGCCCGGAGTACGCCGGCCGCCGCACCTCGAAGCTCGTCGACGGCGAACGGTTGACCGGCTGGTTCACCGAGGATTTCACCGCGGACGAGCTGCGGACGCTCCGCTGCCGGGAGCGGATCCCGACCCTGCGCCCCGACAGCGCGACGCACGACGACACCGAGCCGCTGCTGATGCTCCGCGACGTGCTCGACCTCGCCCGCGAGGGAGGGGTGGGCGTGGTCCTCGAGATCAAGCACGCGGCGTTCTTCGCCCGGCGGGGTTTCGACATGGCCGAGCTCGTCGACACCGAGCTGCGCGCAGCCGGATGGCGGGATGCCGAGGACGCACTCGTCATCGAGTCGTTCGAGCCCCTGGTCCTGGCGCGGCTGCGAGCACGCGGCATCCGGATTCCGCTCGTGCAGCTCATCGAGAGCGAGGGAGTCCCGTGGGACCTGCGGGAGCGCGACGGGGCGGACGCGGCGCCGTACGCCGCGATGCTCACCGCCCGCGGACTCGACACGCTGGCGGGGGAGGTGCAGGGCATCAGCCCCGACAAGCGGTCGGTGCTCGCGCCCGATGTGCGGGGGGTGGCGCGCGGGCCGGCGCGCTTCGTCCGCGAGGCGCAGGAGCGCGGGCTGCGGGTGTACACGTGGACCTGCCGTCCCGAGAACGCCTTCGTGCTGCCGGCGTATCGGGGGCCGGGGGGTGACGGGGCGTTCGGCGACTGGCGGAGCGAGTGGGCCGTGCTGCGCGACGCCGAGCTGGACGGGGTGTTCGTGGACCACCCCGATCTGGGGGTCGGCTTCTTCGGGCGGCGCACGGGCTGACGGGCGTGCCCGGTGCCGGGCGTGGTTCGGGGCCAGGGTGGGCCGGTGGTGGGTGTGGTTCGTCCCCGGGTGGGCCGGTGCCGGGCTGGCTCGGTGGTGGGGTGGCTCGGTGCCGGGCTCCGGAGGATCGGGGCGCGGGCGGCGCGATTCGAGGCGGACTGACCCGGCGGATTCGAATTCCCCCGGAGCCCGGCCCGCCCCGCACCCCGGCCCCCGGCCACCGCAACCCCGGCCCCCACCGCCCGCCCACCCGACAGGATGGCCGCATGACGACGGATGTGACGGTGGTCGGCGGCGGGATCTCGGGCCTCGCGTGCGCGCGGGCGGTCCAGGATGCCGGGCGCTCGGTGCGCGTGCTCGATCGCGGGCGCCGAGTGGGCGGGCGCCTGTCGAGCCGCACGATCGATGGGCGAGCGGTCGACCTGGGCGCGTCGTACTTCGTGGTCGGCGAGGTGGAGGGCTTCGGCCATGTCGTCGCCGACTGGGAGGAGCGCGGCCTCGCGCGGCCGTGGACCGACACGTTCCAGGTCATCGACGCCGACGGCGGGCAGACCCCCAAGCCCGGACCCATGCGGTGGGCGGCCCCGGCGGGGCTGCGCTCACTCGCCCTGGACCTCGCGGAGGGGCTGGAAATGGTTTCGGAGCGCGTCGTCGAGCGGGTGGAGCCGTTCCGCGTCGACGGGGAGGCGGCGGGCGAGGTCGTGCTCGCGATGCCCGCACCTCAAGCCGCGCGCCTCACGGGCGAAGCGCCCGGCGGCGCGCAGGACTGGGAACCCGTGATCGCCGTCGTCCTGCGCTGGGACGAGCGGCAGTGGGATGCCGATCTGCACGGCGCCTTCGCCGACGGCGACGCCGACGTCTCGTTCCTCGCCGACGACGGCGACCGCCGCGGTGACGGTGCTCCCGTGCTCGTGGTGCACACGACCGCCGATCGCGCCCGGCAGCACCTCGACGACCCCGACGCCGCGATCGCGCCCGTGCTCGCCGCGACCCGGCGACTTCTGCGCATCGACGCCGAGCCCGTGGCCACGCACGCGCATCGCTGGACCTTCGCGCGACCCGCCGAGACGACGGGGCGACCGTTCTTCCGCTCGCCGGGGCTCTCCGCCTGCGGTGACGCGTGGGGCGACAGCGCCGCCGTGCGCACCGCGTGGGCCTCGGGCGATGCGCTGGGGCGGGCGCTCGCGGCATCCTGACCCTGAAGAGAGACACGCGCGGGCGGCGATCGCGGGAGGATTCCCGGTGAGCCGCGGAATCCTCGGCGTCTGCCGGCCGATCGACCGCGGTGGGGCCGGGGCGGTGTCGGAGGCTCGCCCTATGGTGAGGCTATGGATGCCGGTATCGACGTCGCAGGAGTCAAACGGTCCTTCGGCGCGGTGCACGCCGTGCAGCAGGTGACCTTCACGGCGCTGCCCGGGCGGGTGACCGGTCTCGTCGGGCCGAACGGTTCGGGCAAGACGACGCTCATGCTCATGCTCGCCTCGCTCCTGCAACCCGACGCCGGCGAGATGCGCATCGGCGGCATCGACCCCGTGGCCGATCCCGCCGGGGCGCGGCGTCTTCTCGGATGGATGCCGGACTCCCTGGGCGCCTGGCCGAGTCTCACCTCGCGCGAGGTCCTGGTGGCCACCGCGCAGCTGTACGACCTGTCGCGCGAGGACGCGCGGGCCCGGGCCGACCACCTGCTCGAGCTCGTCGACCTCGGTGCGCTCGCCGCCTCTCCCGCTCGCGTGCTGTCGCGCGGTCAGAAGCAGCGCCTCGCGCTCGCGCGTGCGCTCGTGCACGACCCGCGAGTGCTGCTGCTCGACGAGCCGGCGTCGGGCCTCGACCCCCAGGCGCGCATCGCGCTGCGCGTGCTGCTGCGGCGACTCGCCGCCGAGGGGCGCACCATTCTCATCTCGAGCCACGTGCTCGCCGAGCTCGAAGAGGTCGTCGACGACGCCGTGTTCATGGTCGACGGGCGGACCGTGGGCACCGATCGCGTGGCGGCCGCGGCGACCCGTGTACGGGTGTGGCGTGTCCGCGTCGCCGCGGACCTCGCGCGGTCGACGGAGTCGGTACGCGGTGACGTCGCGGCCGCCCTCGGGCGCACGACCGGCGATGTGCGGGTCGACCGGCGCGACGTCCTCGTGCCGTTCGCCGACGAGGCGGCAGCGGTCGCGGGGTTGCGCTCGCTCGTGAGCGCGGGGCTCCCCATCGTCGAATTCGCCCCGGCGGTGGGCGATCTCGAGCACGCGTTCCTCGATCTGAAGGCCGACGCCTCGCCGCCGGCCGGGCCCGCGCCCGTCGATCCGGCGGGTCCGGGTGCCGCGTCCCCGCCCGGTTCGTGGGCGCCTCCTGCGACGGATGCCGATCGCACCGACGACGGGAGCACCTCGTGAACCTGCATCGCCTTCGCACGATCATCGGCATCGAGCTACGGCAGCGTGTCCGCTCGGTGGGGTGGTACGTGCTGCTCGGGATCTTCGCCGTCATCCTGATCGCACTGCTGAGCCTGTCGTTCGCCGCGTTCTCGCTCACGACGGGCGGCAGCGAGTGGTTCTTCTCGCTCGTCATCATGCTCGTGCTGCTGCTGACCCTGCTCGTCTCACCGACCCTGAGCGGAAGCGCGGTGAACGGCGATCGGGATGCCGCGACGCTCGCCCCCGTCCAGGTCACGCTCGTCACCACGAGCGAGATCGTGATCGGCAAGTTCCTCGCCGCGTGGATCTCGGGGCTGGCCTTCCTCGTCGTGGCGTCGCCCTTCCTGGTCGTCGCCACCCTGGCGGGAGCGCTCAACCCCGGCGTGATCCTCACCTCGCTGCTCGTTCTGATCATCGAGGTCGGCGTCGTCGCCGCCATCGGGGTGGGCCTGAGCGCGGTCATCGCCCGACCGATCTTCTCCGTCGCGTCGACGTATCTCATCGTCGCGGCGTTGACGGTGGGGACACTCATCGCGTTCGGGCTGGGCGGGGCGGCGCTGCGCACCGAGACCACGACCGTCACACGCGACGTCGACTGGGATGCCGTTCCCCTCGGGTGCGATTTCAGCTCCCCGTCCACGTCCACGAACTGCCCCCGGTACGAGGACCTGCCCTGCGTGGAGTCGACCTACGTCTCCGAGCAGCCCCGTTTCGATCGGGTGTGGTGGATCCTCGCGGCCAACCCGTTCGTCATCCTCGCCGACGCGACCCCGCCGACGTATGAGAACGGCACCCCGACCGATCTGTTCTCGCAGATCGCCTCGGGGGTCCGCTCGACGCAGCTGGCGCCCGAAGAGAACATCTCGTACGACGGGTGCACGCAGACACGCGGGACCTACCCCAACGACCTCCAGACCACCGAGGAGCGGATCGCGGGCACGACCCCGAGTTGGTTCGTGGGGCTGTTCTTCCAGCTGCTGCTGGCGGGGGGGCTGCTCGCGTGGGGCATCGCCCGCACGCGCACGCCCGCGAAGCGCTTGCCGCCGGGAACGCGCATCGCCTAGGGGGCCGGTCCCGTCAGCGCAGGCGGTCGGCGAGCGCCACGGCGTCCCATGGCGCTCGGCCACGCGCATCGTTGTCGAAGTACACGTAGACGTCCCTCGGCTGCCCGTCGGGGGACGACGAGCCGTCGAGCCACCCGCGGATGCGCGTCGCCCACGCGTCCAGCTCCTCGGGGGTGTAGCCGCTGGCGTAAAGCTCCCGCGAGCCGTGGAGGCGCACGTAGACGTGGTCGGCGGTCACGGCCTCGAACGCGGGCCACCGTCCGGCCGTGTCGGCGAGCACCAGCGAAACGTCGTGCGCGCGGAGGATCTCTGCGGCGCGCGGGTCGGCGAAGTCGGCCGACCGGGGTTCCAACGCGTGTCGCAGCGGGACGTCGGCGTCGATCTCGAGCCAGTCGCGGCCGTCCAGGCGCTCGTCGTGCTGCCGGGCGAGTTCGAGGGCTTCCCCCGTCGTCCGGGGGAGCTGCGCGAGGAAGCCGTCCAGGATGTCGGCGTCGAAACCGACCCGCTCCGGGAGCTGCCAGAGGAGGGGGCCGAGCGCGGGACCCAGGGCCAGCACTCCGGAGGCGAAGAAGTTGGCCAGCGCGGTGTGCACGCCGACGAGGCGCAGCATGTGCGTGACGTAGCGGGATCCCTTGACCGCGAAGACGAAGTCGTCGGGGACCTCGCTCCGCCACCGCACGTAGCTCGACGGGCGTTGCAGCGAGTAGAACGAGCCGTTCAGCTCGGCGCTCGGCATCCGCTGACCGACGTACTCGAGCTCACGGCGCTGCGCGAGGCCCTTCGGGTAGAAGTCGCCCCGCCATCTCGGGTAGCGCCACCCCGAGATGCCGACGTACGCCGAGGTCAGGCGTGGCCCTCGGCGGCGGGGAACCCGGGGTCGTCGGCGGGAGCGGCGTCGCCCTTGAGCGCGTCGCCGGTGTGATCGTCGAGGTTCACGTTCTCCTCGGCCTCGGCGGCGTCTTCGCGGACCTCGTCGGTCACGGCGTCGGTGGGGGCGGCCGAATCGGCGCGGGCGTCGTCGGCGTGGCGGTTGGGGATGTCAGGAGTGCTCATGTCCCCACCGTGCTCCCTGACCCCTCCGGGAGCGACCGGCTTGACACGCTCAGTCCGTGGCATCCGGGATCGGAGAATCCACCGTGGGCCACGCCGGAAGCGGGTCGTCGAAGGTCATCCACGCCGAGGGTCCGGCCGCGAGCTCGTCGTCGGTCAGGGAAGCCTGATCGAGCACGTGCGCGAGCTTCGGCGCCGACATGTCGAGCCCGGTGAAGACGATCTCCTGGCCGAGGCCCATCCGGCCGTCGTCGGCTCCGAGCGGTTCGATCCACATAGCGGATCCGACGTGCTCCCAGCGGGCCAGGATGCCGGGGCGAGACGCCAGGCGGCAGAATCCGGCCGAGCGGATCAGGCGTCCGGCGGCGCCGTCGTCGAGCCGATCGAGCGCTGCCGAAAGTCGGGCGGGGTGGAACGGTCGCAGCTGCTCGTAACGGACGGTCATCACGCGGTTGTCGTGCATGTAGGGGTCGTGCTCGCCGTTCAGGGCGCGCACCCATCCGGCGCGCTCGAGGATCTCGCCCTCGTGGGTCGCGGCGGAGCGAAGGTCGGTCACCGGGTCGCGCGACAAGCGCACGACCGCTGCGGGGTTCAGGTGCGAGGCAAGCGCCATCTGCACCGCGAGTGCCGGGGTCGGCACCTGCTCCCAGTTCACCCAGACGATGCGGGTGGCCAGCTCGAGGGCGAGCACCGCCTGACGCGCTCGCGCTCCGACGTCGCCACGGGTGTCGCCCGGGCCCGCGGATGCCGACAGGGCGGCGTCGTCGAGCAGGTCGCCGATCATGTGACGAGCGTCGACCACGCATACAGCCTCGACCTCGCATCCACCGCGCGCCGCGATGGCGTGGACGAGGTCGACGTCGGTACCGAGGTCGACCACCGACACGGTGTCCGTCGCCCGCGGTCGGGGGAGCGGCAGGGCGTGCGAGACGCGCAGGTCGGCGTAGCGCAGCAGGTGAAGGGGCCGCGACAGCGCGACAGCGGTGCGCTCGGCGTAGGTGCGGCGCTCGGGGGCGCACACGCCCATGATGGCGATCGTGCGGGGCATGGCATCCACCTCTCATTTGTCCGGGGAGTGAGGACACTCTAGCTTGTTATTGATAACGCTTATCAACAAGGAGGATGCCATGAAGGTCCGCGCGTCGATCAAGTCCCTCAAGAAGCAGCCCGGTGCGCAGGTCGTGCGCCGTCGCGGCAAGGTGTTCGTGATCAACAAGCTCAACCCGCGATTCAAGGGACGACAGGGGTGATCGCCGCCCTGCCGCGATAACGGAAACGAGAACCGTTCCCGAATAGGTGAACACATTGCAATCCGTGCATGTGTGTGGTGTTGTGGATGCCGTGGACAAGGTCGCGGGGCTCGACGAAGCCGCCGAGCTGTTCAAGGTTCTCGGCAACGAGTCGCGTCTGGCGCTCGTCTGGTTGCTGAGCCGCGAACCGCTCACGGTCGGCGCGCTCGCGGAGCTGGCCGGCCTGTCGCAGCCGCTGGTGTCGCAACACCTGCGCACTCTGCGGCAGTCGGGCCTGGTGAGCTCGGAACGCGAGGGCAAAGAGATCCGATATGCCCTCGCCGACCAGCACGTCGCTCACGTCGTGCTCGACGCGATCGCCCACGTCACCGAACCGACCGACAAGGGGAACGAACAATGAGCACTGCTGAGACCCACGCCGAGCACTCCGTCGACGAGCACGCGCACGGCGACGACTGCGGCCATCAGAAGATCGAGCACGGCGACCACGTCGACTACGTGCACGGCACGCACCACCACGCACTGCACGGCGACCACTACGACGAGCACGAGTCCAAGGCCGAGCACGGCGTCGACGAGCACCGCCACGGCGACGACTGCGGCCACGAGAAGGTGCAGCACGACGACCACGCCGACTACGTGCACGACGGCCACCGCCACGCGCTGCACACCGATCACTACGACGAGCACTGAGCTCGAGCGGCATCCCGTGTCACGAGCGCGGGATGTCTCGAGGCCCGCTTCCCCGTCCGGGGTGGCGGGCCTCTCAGGTTGGTCGGGGTCGGTTCTGGACGCGGAAGGAGCGCCCTTCGAACGTCACGACGGGGTCGAAGCGGATGCCTTCGACGCGACCCACCAATCGGTGAAGAGTGCGGCACGGCCGTCTTCGGCGAGTCGGATGACCATCAGGTTGTCGTAGTGCCTCGCTTTCGCAGTGGCGTCGGGATAGTCCGTCCACCCGCGGATCACGGCGATGTCGCCGTCGACGGCGACGAGTTCGTGTGTGAACGACCACGAACCAGGTTCGTCCTTCTGAGCGAGCCACGCGTCGACGATCGCGTCGCGACCCACCCAGGGAGGGGTCGACGGTCCGTCGCGGTACTCGGCGTCCTTCGTGAAGAGGGAGCGGATGTCGTCCGGGTCGTTCGTCGACCACGCGCGGACGTAACGAGCGATCCAGTCTTCAGCGGCGGCGGCGGCATCCTCGCGATTCTCCATGGGCTCAGGCTTTCGGAGGGGAGGAGTGTGCGCAAGCGCTGACGCTCATCGCACCTGGACCCGGACGACGTCAGGCGTGAACACAGCGCGCCCCGCGGTGAAGGTCGACACGAGAACGGCATCGACATCGTGGTCGGTTCCGTCGAGAAGAACGGCGACGATCTCCGCCGGAAGCAGCATCTCGACGGACAGGGGTCCGCTCTCCGGCTCCACGATCGTGATCGTCGCGTCCGCGGCAACTCCTCGAAGGGGCACGGGCCGGAGCAGATCCGTGAGGAACTCCGGTGACTCCGATTCCCCGTCGTCGAGGTGGCGCGTGGTCACGGTGATGGTTTCCAGATCGATCGTCTGCTCGCCGAGCAAGGCGGTGTCGGTGGCTACCGTGAACCGGTTGTGGGGTCCGGGAATGAAGCACCACACCTCGCCGGCGGTGGACGCGGTGAGCGGGCTGATGAGCGCGTGGTTGTCGCCGGCTCCGCCGGAGATGATCGAGAGACGGCTCATCGCGTCACTGTCGAGCCGCGTCAGAGCTGGACGCGGAAGGAGCGCCCCTCGAACGTCACCACGTCGCCCACCTGCAGTTGGCGCCCGCGGCGGCGGTCGACCTCTCCGTTGACCTCGACGTAGCCGTCGATGATGGCCTCCTTGACGTCTCCGCCCGAGTCGAGAATGCCGGCGAACTTCATGAACGGGCCGAGGCGGATGCCCTCACTGCCGACGGGCACGTCCTTGGGCGCGGGGGAGGTCATGCCTCCAGTGTGACAGCAGTCAGGAGGCGGGCGCCGGGTCGGAAATGCTGCTTCACCGCGTGGGGACGTCATACATGGGCATCACCCGCCGGGAGGCCAAAGCCCAGAAGGTCAATCGGACTCTGATTCCTCGCCCGCCCGTCGCCATTCGGTGATGTGCGGAGGCAGTTCGCTCGTCAGCGTGACCCAGAAGAGATCGTCGTTCATCGCGCGGGAGCCCGCGTGGGAGGCGATGCTGCGCATCGTTCGGAGAGCGGCGACAACTTCTGCAGGGGTGTCTCGGACGAACGGCGCGAACTCGTCGGTCTCGAAGAGAGCAGCGGCCCGGATGATCGCCATCGAGCCGGAGGCGTAGGGGGGCGAGGTGCGCTGGAAAGCGCTTCTCCCGCCGCGTGTCGCGTGGCCAAGGAAAGCCTCGATTGCGTCGACGCTCTCGAGGAAGTTCGCGCGGGAGTGGGGCGCCGGGGACTGCTGCGCCCTCGGCGCGCGCCGGAAGCGCGCGGCGGGTTGCGCCTCGGAGTCCGTCACAGCGCGGCCATCGCCGTCGAGTCGAGGAAGGCGGGTCGGTGCTCGTCGTCGACGATGACGTCCACGGTGAACCCCGTGAGCTCTTCGACGGCGTTCACGAAGGCGGCGATGTCGAAATACCCGCGGCCACTGTCGACGCGGGCGAGAAGGTCGATGTCCGACGCGAAGTGATCGGCGCCGGTCGCGACCGAACCGAAGACGCGGATGTCGCGGAGTCCATGTCGCCGCCCGGCCTCGACGATCGCCTCGGCGTTCTCTTCGACGGCCAGGCTGGGTCGGTAGTCGGCGGCCCGTAGCAGGCGCTCGAAGGCGTCGTCGCTGGGGTTTCTGGTCCCGTTCTCGATGGCCGCCACATTGGGCTGGCTCATCCCGGCGGCTCGCGCCAGATCTGCCTGAGACATCTTGCGGTCGAGGCGCGCAGCTCGCACGAGGTGCGACGCGCGGCTGCGGTCGAAGCGTCGGGTCACGGGTATACCTCCGTGATATATCGTACCGACTGGGTGGGCCCGAGACGCGTCGACGCGACGGCGGGAGTCGAACCCGCCACGCCTTCGGTTATGAGCCGAGGCCCGGGACCGCCCGGATCGCCGCGATGTGCCCCCACGCTAACCCGGGGCGCGCGAGCGACGAAGGGGCGTTGCGCGAGGTGACGGGATGTGTCGCCGTGTGGCGGTGGGGCCTCGATCAGCGCCCGGACCGCCCGTCGATGATCGCCCGCGTCGAGTGCTCGAGGTGCGCGCGGACGACCCGCTCGGGGTCGCGGAGTGACTCTTCGACGTACGCGCGGTGTTCCGCCGTCAGGGCCCCGTGCGCGTAGGCGGGCCGCACGTGCGTGAGCAGCAGGCGCATCTCGCCGTCGAGCCGGCGGTACTCCTCGGCGATGCGCGGCGAACCGGACGCCTCGACGAGCGCGAGGTGCACGCGAGCGTGAGCGTCGAGCGTGCCCGCCCAGTCGCCCGCTGCCTCGGCGGCGGCGAGATCGCCGAGCGCGGTGTCGACACCGGAGGGGCGGATGCCACGATCGCGTACGATCCGCAGAGCCTCGGTCTCGAGGGCGCAGCGCAGCTGCTGCAGGGCGACGAGAGCGTCATCGTCGAGCAGCGACACCCGCACCCCGCGGTAGGGCTCGGCGGTTGCGAGGCGCTCGGCGGTGAGAGTCGCCAGGGCCGTGCGCGCGGTGTGGCGTGAGACGCCGTGGGCGGCGCTCAACTCCTCCTCGCGCAGCGGGGTGCCGGGGGCGAGCTCGCCCGACAGGATGCCGGCGCGCACGGCGGCGGCGACGGCGTCCGCGGTGCGGGGGCCGGGAGTGGGCACTTCACGGCGGCGCGGGTGCGTCCCGCCCCTTCCCGACGCGGAGCCGTCGTTCACGTCACGCGCGGGCCGTGGCATCCGGAACCTCCTCGCGCCGACGTGACGGAACCGACACCACGGCGAGGCCCACCGCGATGAGCGCCAGGCCGATGCCGCTGACGAGCGTGAGCTGCTCGCGCAGCACGAACAGGCCCAGCAGGGTCGCGGCGAGGGGCTCGGCGAGGGTCAGGGTCGACACGGTGACAGCGCTGAGGCGCGCGAGACCCCACCCGAAGAGCAGGTAGGCGATCGCCGTGGTCACCACCCCGAGCCAGAGGGCGAGCGCCAGACCGTTCGGCGTGAGCAGCCAGGACGTGCCCGCGAGCAGGAGCACGGGCAGGCTCGCGACGGCGGCCACGCCGAACACTGCGCCCATCACGCGCGTGGAGTTCCACCCCCTCTCGATCAGCGCCTTGCCGCACACCGTATAGAGGGCGTACGACATTCCCGCTCCCGCCGAGGCGAGCAGCCCGCCGGGGGCGAGGGCGGTCGCACCGCCCGTCACGCCCGAGACGAGGAACACCCCGAGCAAGGCGATGGCGGTCGCGAGCATCCAGCGCGGTGACGGGGCGCGGCGGAGGCGGATGGCATCCACGATTCCCGTCGCGATGGGCGCCGACCCGAGGGCGACGACTGTGCCGATCGCGACGCCGTTCTCGCGCGTGCCGAGGAAGAAGAGGGGCTGATAGGCGAGCACGCCGACGGCACCGACGGCGATCAGCGCCGCGGTGGACGCTGCAGATCCGCTGCCCGTACGCGCGGGCGAGCGCTGAGCCAGGGCGAGCAGGCCCAGGATGCCGCCACCCACCACGATCCGGGCCGCCCCGACCGCGAGGGGGGAGGCGTCGACGCTCGCGACGGCCTGCGCCGTGCCCGTGGTGGAGAAGCACAGCGCCGCGGCGAGGATCGCGAGGGCGGGTAGCATGGACAGATTGTTACACAATCCGCGCCCCGCCCGCGGCCACGCGCCGGACCGGGCCGCCGCCGGGCTGTGCACAACGGCGGACGGTCTGCCCGACACGCCGGGGAGGGTGGGCGCGAGAGCGGCGTGCCGCTGGCGCGCCCCGCCGTTGTGCTCGGGGCAGGCGGCGCCCCCCTCAGCCGCGCAGCGCCGCCACCATCGACCGCAGGGCGTGCAGGGCGGCGGTCTGCTCGGCATCCGTCATTCCGCTCAGCATGCGTTTCTCGACGGAGCGCACGGCCGCGCTCGCGGCGTCGAGGGAGCGCCGTCCCTTCGCGGTGAGGCGGGTGGGGAGGGTCTTGCCGACCGGCGGGGCATCGGGGCGTTCGACGATCCCGTCGCGCTCGAGGCTCTGCAGCAACACGTTCATGGACTGCCGCGTGACGAAGGCGCCGCGCGCGAGCTCGGAGTTCGACAGCCCCGGCCGCTGGGCGAGCAGCTCGAGGCAGGAGTAGTGCGTGATTGTCATGTCGAGCGGGCGCAGCACGTCTTCCATTGCGGCGCGCAGGGCGCTCGCCGCCTCTTTCACGAGGTATCCGAGTGACGTGTTCAGATCGATCGTCTCTTGCGCCATGTCAGTATTCTGACATACACTCTATGTCAGATAACTGACACAAAGGAGCACGCCATGCCCGTCACCGGACCCGACTTCATCTCACTGCAGGTGCGCGACCTCGCCGCCTCGCACGCCTTCTACGAGAAGTACCTCGGCCTGCGCCGTTCGCCCGCCGGACCGCCCCACGCGGTCGTCTTCGACACGGCGCCGATCGCCTTCGCACTGCGCGACCTCGCTCCCGGCACTGATCTGACGGGCGTCGCCCAGCCCGGAGTCGGCGTCGCCCTGTGGCTGCACGGCACCGAGGTGCAGCAGATGCACGACGCGCTCGCCGCCGACGGCCACCGCATCGTGACGGACCCGATCGACGGACCCTTCGGCCGCACCTTCACCTTCTCCGACCCCGACGGCTATCACGTCACCGTGCACGACCGGGCGTGAATACGGCCGGGGCGGCGGGGTCCCGGCATCCGGAATCGCTTTTCGTCCACCGGATGCCGGCACTCCGGCGCCCCGCGAGTTCACCCGTCCCGGCGCTCGCCGCCGGCTGTTCGGGAGGCCCGAAGCGGGCGGGTAACGTAGGTGCATGGCGACGACGGCGGGGCGAGGCATCCTGGCTCTGAGCATCGTCGCGATCCTCCTCGCCGTCGGCACGGTTCTCGCCGTTCTGGTGGATCCGTTCGCACGCGAGCAGATGGAGATCGACCCCGTCACGGAATGGGTCGCGCGCGTGCTGCTCGCCGGCGGGGTCGTCTGGCTGTTGATCGGCGCGATCGCCGCCCGCACGCGGCTGGTCCGCCGCCCCGGCGCCGCCGCCGCGCGCGCCTCGTGGATCGCCTCGACCCGGCCCTGGCGGGCGCGCGAGTCGAGCCTGGGCCTGCTGCCGCTCGACCGTTGGCTCATGATCCTCGTGCCCGGGGCGCTGCTCGTGCTGACGCGGGTGGTGCAGACGCCGCGCGACGGGCTGTGGGGCATGCTCATCGCGGTCGCCGGCTGGCTCGTGTTCGCCGTCGCCGTGCGTCTGCTCCTCGCTCGCCGCTCACCCTGGCCGATCATCGCCGCGGTGGGCGGCGCTCTCGTTCTGCGCTGCGTCGTGGCGCTGCTGGCCGTGTCGCTCGGCGGGCCCGAGGGGATCTGGTCGACGCTCTGGGCGCAGCCGTGGGTGCGCATCGTCTATCTCGCGGTCGCCTTCGCCCTCGTCGCGTGGGTGTTCGTCGTGGCCGGCTGGTCCCTCTCGGCTCAGCTCGGTCGACGCCGTGCCGCGGGTGTCGCGATCGCCGGCATCGGCGTCGGTTACGCGCTTCCCGCCGCGACGATCGCGACGATGGGCGCCCGCGACGCCCTGCGCTCGTGGAACGAGCAGATCGGCGTGCTGCCCTGGGATCTCGCGCGCTTCACCGGGCCGCGTGAAGGGGCGTTCCCCCTCGAGGTCCTCACCGCCACAGCCGTGATCGGCGGGATCGCCGTGGTGGTCGGCATCCTGCTCGCCCTGCCGCGCCGCGTGTACGTGCGCTCGGCGCGCTGAGCGTCAGCGGCCGAGGGACTGATCGAACGGTCCGCCGCGACCGATCTCGCGCACCTCTTTGCCGAGGGGCATGAGCGAGACCGGAACCAGCTTGAAGTTCGCGATCCCCAGAGGGATGCCGATGATCGTCACGCACAGCAGCAGCCCGGTGAAGATGTGGCCCAGGGCCAGCCACCACCCCGCGAGGATCACCCACACGACGTTGCCGAGGAACGAGCCCACGCCCGCCGACCGCTTCGCGACGATCTCGCGACCGAACGGCCACAGGGCGTACAGGCCGATGCGGAACGACGCGATGCCCCACGGGATCGTGATGATGAGGATGCACAGCACGACCCCCGCGGCGAGGTAGCCGAGGAAGAGCCAGAAGCCCGAGAGGACGAGCCAGAGGACGTTGAGGATCAGGCGCATGGAAACATCATCGCGGCGTCGGCTGTGTGGCATCCGGGGTTTGACTCTGCGCCGCTAACCCGGGCGAGCCCGGCGCGCAACCGCCCCGCCGCGTGCACTCGGCGCCGTTAGCGTGAGGCCACCGAGCGAAGGGAACCGCCATGTCCGACATCACCCGTGCCACGCCCGAACGACGCGTCCTGTCGAGCTTCAGCGACTACACCGGCGCCCAGGCGGCCGTCGACCGCTTGTCCGACGCGGGCTTCCCCGTCGAGCACACCGCGATCGTGGGGACCGGCGTGCGCATCGTCGAGCAGGTGACGGGACGCCTTACGCGCGGTCGCGCCGCGGGCCTGGGAGCCGCGTCCGGAGCCTGGTTCGGTCTGATGATCGGCGTGCTGATCGGCCTGCTCAGCGTCAACGGCTTCCTCGGTTTCGTGCTGCTGGGCCTCGTGCTCGGTGCGGTGTGGGGCGCGGTCTTCGGTTTCGCCGGGCACGCCTTCACGGGTGGCCGCCGCGATTTCTCGTCGGTTCAGGGCTTCGAGGCCGAGCGGTGGGATGTGACCGTGGATGCCGAGCACTTCTCGCGCGCGCAGTCGCTGCTGTCGTCGGGTGCGGCGGGCGAAGCGCGGGCGTAGGCGGGGCTGCGGGTCTCGGGCCGGAGGCCTGCGGCCCGGGTCTGGGGGTCGGTTCCGGGCTGGGGTTCGGGGCCTGGTTTCGGGTCGGGGTCTGGGGCTTGGTTGCTGCCCGGTGGCCTGCCGCCCGGGGGCAGTGGCAGTTCTGGGGCGCGCGCCGTGGCCCCGGGGCGGTGGAGGTGGCCCCGGGGCCACCTGGCGACAGGTGCGCGGCCGGGTCTGAGGCGGGCCGGGACCGATGTCGGAGGCCCCGCCTAGACTTGACCCGCCATGACCGATGCCTCCACGCCCCTCATCTTCGACGGCCCCGCGCCCTCGTCGGCCCGACCCGACGCCGATCTCCTCGAGGGGCTGAACGGTCCGCAGCGCGAGGCCGTGACCTACCGCGGCCAGGCGCTGCTCATCGTCGCGGGCGCCGGTTCGGGCAAGACGAGCGTGCTCACGCGCCGCATCGCCTCGCTCCTGCGCACGCGCGAGGCCTACCCCAGCCAGATCCTCGCGATCACCTTCACGAATAAGGCCGCCGGCGAGATGCGCGAGCGCGTCCACCAGCTCATCGGGCAGAAGGCCGACGGCATGTGGATCTCGACCTTCCACTCGGCGTGCGTGCGCATCCTGCGCCGCGAGGCCGAGCAGTTCGGTTTCACCAAGTCGTTCACCATCTACGACTCCGGCGACTCGCGCGCCCTCATCAAGCGACTCGTCAAAGAGCACGAGGGCGACTCGTTCGGCCTCACCCCGGCGGGCACGCAGAGCCGCATCTCGAAGCTGAAGAACGAGCTGGCGGATGCCGAGTCCTACGCGCGGTCCGCCAACATGAGCGACCCGGCCGAGCGTGTGTTCGTCGAGATCTTCGGCTCGTACCAGCGCGAGCTGCAGCGCGCCAACGCGTTCGACTTCGACGACCTCATCGCCCAGACCGTCTACCTGTTCCGCGCGTTCCCGCAGGTCGCCGATCGCTATCGCAAGCGGTTCCGGCACATCCTGGTCGACGAGTACCAAGACACCAACCACGCGCAGTACGCGCTCATCCACGAGCTCACCCGTCCTCCGGGGTCCGACGCCGAGCCGTTCTCGTCCGGCGGCATGATGATCTTCGACGCCGAGCCCGCGGGCGAAGACGCCGCCTCGCTCACCGTCGTCGGCGACTCCGACCAGTCGATCTACGCGTTCCGCGGTGCCGACATCCGCAACATCAGCGAGTTCGAGCGCGACTACCCGGGTGCCAAGGTCGTGCTGCTCGAGCAGAACTACCGGTCGACGCAGAACATCCTGTCGGCCGCCAACGCCGTCATCGCGAACAACTTCGACCGCAAAGACAAGAAGCTGTGGACCGACGTCGGTGCGGGCGACCCGATCATCGGCTTCACCGGCTACTCGCAGCATGACGAGGCCCAGTTCGTCGCCGACGAGATCGAGGCGCTGCACAAGAAGGGGCTGCCGTACTCGGGCGTCGCGGTGTTCTACCGCACCAACTCGCAGTCCCGCGCGCTGGAAGAGATCTTCATCCGTTCCGCCGTGCCGTACAAGATCATGGGCGGCACCAAGTTCTACGAGCGCGCCGAGATCAAAGACGCGCTCGCGTACCTCATCGCGGTCGCCAACCCCGCCGACTCGATGGCCCTCCGGCGCATCCTCAACCGCCCGCGCCGCGGGATCGGCGACGTCACCGAGACGGCCATCGCCCGCTACGCCGCCGAGCACGACATCACCTTCCGCGATGCCCTGGCCAATTCGGCCCAGATCGGCGTCGGCCCCAAGCTGCAGAAGGCCATCGATCAGCTCGACGCGGTGCTCACCGAAGCCACGGCGATCATGCTCCCGGCATCCGGAGAGCTCGCCCCCTCCACCTCGGTCACCGAAGGCCTCACGCTGCTGCTGAACAAGAGCGGCTACTTCGACGCCCTGCGCGCGAGCAAAGACCCTCAAGACGAGGCGCGCCTCGAGAACCTCGACGAGCTCGTCGCGGTGACGCGCGAATTCGCGCGCAACAACCCCGAGGGCACGATCATCGACTTCCTGACCGAGGTCACCCTCGTGGCCGATGCCGACGACCTCGACGACGCGTCGGGCTCGGTGTCGCTGATGACCCTGCACACGGCCAAGGGCCTCGAGTACGACGCGGTGTTCCTCACCGGCGTCGAGGAAGATCTGCTGCCGCACCGCATCTCGGCGAACGAGCCGGGCGGTCCGCAGGAGGAGCGCCGGTTGTTCTACGTCGGCATCACGCGCGCCCGCAAGCGCCTGCACGTCTCGCTCGCGATGACGCGCGCGCAGTTCGGCGAGGTCACGGTGGCGATGCCCAGCCGGTTCCTGCAGGAGATCCCTGCCGACCTCATCGACTGGCGGCAGTCGCCCGGAGACGTCAACGGTCGAGGCGGCTCGCAGTCGCGCGCCCTCAACGCCCGAGGCGGACGCCGCCCCGGCCAGCCCGGAGGGGGAAACCGCTACGGCGACGACCTCGTTCCGCTGCCCAAGCGCGCGCCGGCCGACCCGAGCAAGTTCCCCAACCGCATTCCGGCGAAGGTGCGTGACAACGGCGACATGCAGCTCGCGTCGGGTGACCGCATCCGCCACGACGACTTCGGCGAGGGTCGTGTCGACGCCGTGACCGGCGAGGGCGCGAAGCGCGTGGCGCACGTGCGCTTCGACACCGTCGGGCCCAAGAAGCTGCTCGTCAAGATCGCGCCGATCACGAAGCTCTAGGGGCCGGGCGCCGGGGAGCCCCGGTTTGGGGCGCGTTCTTCCGTTCGGGGCGGGGAAAAGCGCGCCCCGGACGGAATCTCCCGCCCCAAACCGGCGAAGCGCGTGCCGGTGGGGTCGCGGCGACGGGCCGGGTGCCGGAGCCTCCCGGTGTGGGGCCTGTTTTGCGGTGTGGGGCGCATTTCCCGGTTTGGGGCGCGTTCTTCCGTTCGGGGCGTGAAAGATCGCGCCCCAAACGGAATCTCCCGCCCCAAACCGGCATGTGGGTCCGCCGGCGTCACAGGCGCGGCGCCCACCGCAGGCGCGGCGCCCACCGCAGGCGCGGAGCGCGCTGGGCGCCGCGCCCGCGGGTCGCGGCCAGCCCACCCCGCGGAGCGCGTCCCGCGGACCGCGCGGGGGAGTGCCCCGGCTAGGCTGAAACAATGGCTCTCTTCTCGCGCCGCAAGAAGTCCGATTCCGACGACGTATCGGCCGACCGCCCCGACACCACCATCGAGCCGGGCGAACAGCCCGTCGATCCCGCCGGCCCGAGCGACGCCGCTCCCGCCGCAGAGGTTCCGGCCGAGGCCGCTCCCACCGTGGGCATCTCGATGTCGTCGTTCCGCGGGGTGGGTGCCGCCCCCGACGCGCCCGATCCCTCGACGGCTCCGCCGGCAGCGGCCCGCCCGTCGGCCCGCCAGCCGGGACCGATGGAGGCCCCCGAAGCTCCCGAGACGGTGCCGGGGCTCCGCGACAACGTCCTGCTGGGCAATGCCCTCGCCGAGATCGAGGGTCAGCCCGAGCCCGCTCAGCTGCTCAACATCGCGCGGCAGCTGCTGCAGGGACACGTCTTCCTCCGCGTGAAGGGCGACGCTCGCGCTCTCCTCGCCGAGGGCAAGGACCTGCCTCTCGCCGTCGCCAACAACGGCGACGAGCAGCTCGTCCTCGCGTACAGCGGGGGCATGGCCCTGCGCGCCAGCGTCGACGCCGACGGCGATCGCGACACCTCCGCGATGGGTCAGCCCGTCATGGCGCTGCTGCGGCACGTGCTGGCCGGACCGTACGCGGGCATCATCCTCGACCCCGCCTCCCAGCCGAACCGCGCGGTGCTGCCCAAGGCGCTCCTCGAGCGCATGGTCGCCGAGGTCGATCCCGAACTGCGCATCAAGACCGCGCTGTGCGAGACGCGCGACGACTCCACGGCATCCACGATCGTCGAGGCGATCGTCGCCGAGGCGCCCCTGTGGATCGGCGTGAACCGCTCCGAGGAGGGCGGCCCCATCGGCGTCGCCGAGTCGCGCTCCGCGGTGGGAGAGCGCTTCCTCGAGGTCTTCACGCACCCCCTGGAGCTTCTCGCTCTCGGCCGTGGCGACCAGCCGCTGCCCATCCAGCGCACACAGCTGGCGAAGGCGCTGGCCGGGGACGCCGGGCTCACCGGCATCCTGATCGATCCGGCCGGTCCCTGGATTCGCATCGACCGCGACGAGCTCGCCCCGGTGATCGCCCTGGCGGACGAGGGAGCCGAGCCCACCGCCTGACCCGATGACGAAACGGCGGGCCGCTCCCTCTCGGGGGCGGCCCGCCGTCGTTCTGTCAGACCCCGTACAACTCGCCGACCGGTACGGACACCGGCAGCACGTTGCCCGCCGGGGCCAGCGGGCAGGCCCACATCGGGTCGTACGCGCACGAGGGGTTGTACGCGAAGTTGAAGTCGATGACGAGGCTGTCGGGGGCGGCCCCGCGGCCGAGGTCGGCGCCCTTGATCGTATCGAGCAGGTAGCGTCCGCCGCCGTATGTGCCGCCGGGGCGTCCGGCCGCGGCATCCCGAACCGGCACGAACAACCCGCCCCCGTACGAGGTCAGCCGCCACACGTCGAGCGATCCGGTGTCGGGAAGCTCGACGCGGCCGATGCGCTCGAAGCCGACCTCGCCGTCGGTTCCGGTCGTGGCGACGAATGAGGCCTCGTCGGCGTCGAGCAGGGGCACCTCGAATCTCCACGCCGCGTCGTAGGGCGCGAGCGGAAGACCGACGAAGCCCTCGCGCTGCTCCGGCAACAGGGGAGTGGCGGGGTGATCGGCGAAGAGAGCGTCACGCTCGATGCGCCACAGCTCGTGGGCGTCTTCGGGGTCGTCGGCTTCGCGCACCGCGTCGTACAGCGCGAAGACGCGGCGGCGCCAGTCAGCGATGTCGAGGGCGGTCCGGGCGGCTGCGGTGGTCATGTTCTCGAGCGTAAACGGCGGCCGGATGCCAGCACTCGGGCTGGACACGCGGCTCGCCGCGCGTCGGGGTGGCGCGTGCGGGTGGCCCCGGGTCCACGGCCTACGCCCCGGGGCCACGGGGCGCGCCCCGGTGCGGGGGCGGCCCCTCACCCGAGCGCCCCGGGGCCACGGGACGCGCCCCGGTGCGGGTGCGGCTCCCCACCCGAGCGCCCCGGGGCCACGAAGCGCGCCCCACCACCCGGGCATCGCCCCACCCGGGCGCCGGCAAGGGGCAGACACGACCCCGGGCCGCGCACTAGCGTCGGGTCATGGCATCCCCCCGCATCACGCTGACCGTGCCCGGCCCCGCGGGCGACCGCGAGGTGGGGATCTCGAACCCCGATCGCGTGCTGTGGCCCGAGGTGGGCATCACCAAGCGCGAGCTGGCCGAGTACCTGATCGCCGTCGCCGACCCCTTCATCGCGGCGAACGGGCACCGGCCGGTGTCGCTCGAGCGCTTCCCCGAGGGCGTGGGCGGCGAGGCGTTCTTCTCGAAGAACCCGCCGAAGGGCGCTCCCGACTTCGTCGAGGCCGTGACCGTGACGTACAACAGTGGGCGCCGGCATCCGCAGCTCTTCCTCGGCGAGATCGCGTCGGCGGTCTGGGCGGCGCAGATGAACACGATCGTGTTCCACCCCTGGGCCTCGCTCGCGAGCGACGCCGACCACCCGGTCGAACTGCGTATCGACCTCGATCCGCAGCCGGGCACGGGCATCGCCGAGGCCGTCACCGCCGCGCACGAGCTGCGGACGGTCCTGCGCGAAGCGGGCCTCGAGGCCTGGATCAAGACCAGCGGCAACCGCGGCCTGCACGTCTTCTGCCCGATCGAGCCCACCCACGAGTTCCTCGACGTGCGGCATGCGGTCATCGCGGCGGCCCGAGAGTTGGAACGACGGATGCCGGATGCCGTGACCACCAGCTGGTGGAAGGAGGAGCGGGGTGAGCGCATCTTCGTCGACTTCAACCAGGCGAACCGCGACCGGACGATGGCCGGTGCCTACTCGCCGCGAGCCCTGCCCACCGCGACCGTGTCGACGCCGGTGAGCTGGGACGAGCTCGACGACCTCGACCCGCTCGCGTTCACCGTGCGCTCGGTGCCCGAGCGGTTGGCATCCATCGGCGATCCGTGGGCGGGGTTCGCCGAGGCGCCCGGCCGTATCGACACTCTGTTGGAGTGGTGGCAGCGTGACGTCGACAACGGCCTGGGCGAGCTGCCGTTCCCGCCGGAGTTCCCGAAGATGCCGGGCGAGCCTCCGCGCGTGCAGCCCTCCCGGGCGAAGAACCCGGACGCCTAAGGCGTCAGCGCGTCGCCCGCGGCGCTGCGGTAGTACAGCACCGCACGCCCGTAGCGAGCGCGGTTGAGCAGGCCCGCCCGCTCCATCACGCGCAGGTGCTGGTTGATCGCCGAGGTCGACACCCCGAGGCGCAGGGCGAGATCGGTCGAGGACGCCGGCTCGCCCAGCGCCGCGAGCAGCGTCGCGCGCGTCCGCCCGAGCAGGTCGGACACGGCGTCGGGCTCGGGCTGCCCGCTCGTCGACCACATGGCCCCCTGGCCGCGAGCGGGGTACATCACCGTCGGCGGGAGATCGTCGTCGATGGGAGTCGAGACGCGGACGGTGAAGATCGAGGGGACGAGCGTGAGCCCGTCGCCCTGCACCGGGCGACGGCGGATCTCGGGGTTCCAGAGCCGCACGTCGAGGTGGCGGCCGTCGTAGCGGGCGGCATCCGACAGTCCGTTGAGCACCGTGCCCATTCCGGCCTGCGCGGCGATACGTCCGCGGTAGGCGATGTCGGCGCGCAGCACGGTGCTCATACGCGCCCAGTGCGGGGCGAAGCACAGGTCCCACGCGGTGGCGAGGGCGCGCTGCAGACGTGTGAGAACGAGGTCGTGCCGGCCGCGGAACACCGCGGGCACCTCGCCGTGCACGCGCTCGAGGTCGGTGAGGAAGTGCGCGCGGGAGATGCGCCCCAGGGCGGCGAGCTCATCGTCGAGCGAGGTCAGCGGGGACGCCGGTCGGGGGTTCACGAAGTCGGCGGTCCACGTGCGGTCGTTGACGAGCGAGAGCAGCACCTCGAGGTCGAGCAGCGGACGCACGGGGGCGATCCTCTCGAGCCACGGTCGCTGCAGCGGGAAGCCGTCCGGCTGCGCGAAGGCGCGCAGACCGAGCCCGAGTTCGGACAGGGGTGAGATGCCGAAGCGGATCGCCGAGATGTCGGCGGCATCCAGTTCGTATCGGATCATGAAGCCCCACGCTACATCCGTTGAACCGCGCCGAGCGCCCGGGTCGAATGGAGCCGTGACCAGCACGACCCCGACCGTCCCCCTGAAAACCCTCATGCAGACCGACACGACCCTGCGTCGCCTGCTCACCATCACCCTGGTCGACACCCTCGCGCGCGGCGCGTTCTTCACCCTGACCACGCTCTACCTCACTCTCATCGTGGGCCTCGAGCCGGTCACGGTCGGCATCGGACTCACGATCGCCGGCGCGGTCGGTGTCGCGAGCTCCCTCACCTTCGGGCACCTCTCCGACCGCCTCAGCGCGCGGCGCATGCTCGTCGTCCTGCACCTCGTGCAGAGCGTGGGGCTGATGGGATACCTCTTCGTGCGCGACCTCCCGACGCTGGTCGTCGTCGCCTCTCTCGTGCTGTTGGCCCAGCGCGGTGGCCAGAGCGTTCGCTCCGCGGCCGTGGGGCGCGCTTTCCTCGGCCGGGATCGCGTCCGCATCCGCGCCACGATGCGCACGGTGACCAACATCGGCATCGGGGTCGGCACGGCGCTCGCCGCCATCCCCCTCGCCCTCGGCACGGCCTTCGCGTTCCAGCTCACGATGACGATCGCCGGCGCGCTCTTCCTCGTCGTGGCCTTCCTCGTGGCGGGACTGGACCCGCACCGCGTCGATGTCCAGCGGCAGACTCCGGATGCCGAATCCTCGTCGACCACAGCGACGACGAACCCGCGGAGTCCGTACCGCGACCCGCGCTTCCTGTGGTTGACCGCACTCATGGGGGTATTCGGCATCCAATTCGGGGTCTTCGAGATCGCCGTGCCGCTGTGGGTCGTCGCGCACACGATCGCGCCCGACGTCGTGGTGAGCCCGCTGCTGCTGGTCAACACGATCGTCGTCGTGCTGTTGCAGGTGCGCATGAGCCGCGGAACCGGAACCTTCGCCGGCGCAGGACGCGCGATGACACGGGCGGGGTGGCTCATGGTCGCCGCGTGCGCGCTGTGGGCGGGAGCCGGATGGGTCGAAGGCGAGGGGTGGGGGCCGGTGACGCTGGTGATCCTCGTGCTGCTGGCCGCGGCCGTCGTGCACTCGCTCGCCGAGATCACCTCGAGCGCGGCGGGCTGGAACCTGAGCTTCGACCTCGCTCCTCAGGAGCGCATGGGTAGCTACCAGGGCGTCTACGGCACGGGATACGCGGTGGGGTCGATGATCGCGCCCGCCGTGGTGACGCTGACAGCGATCGACCTGGGCGGGGCTGGGTGGGCGATCCTGGCTGCGATGTTCGCCGTGGCGGCCGGGGGTGTCGTCGTGATCGCCCGGCGGGCGGAGGCCGCGTCGCGCCGCTGAGGGCCCGGGGCTCGGACGCCTCGGGGCCGGTGTCACCAGGACAGGGGAGTGCGCCGGGGACAGGGGGTTTGCGCGGGTTTCGGCCTGTTCCCGTGGCATCCCCTGTTCTCGTTGCGGGTGGCGGGTGGCGGGTGGCGGGTGGCGGCGCGGCGCGGCGCCGGACGGGGCGCGGAGCTGCGTCGGGTGGGCGCGGGGCGGGGTTGCTCGGGGTCGGCGCGTCACCGGGACAGGGGAGTGCGCTGAGGACAGGGGGTTTTCGCGGGTTTGGGCCTGTTCTCGTGGTATCCCCTGTTCTCGTGGCGGGTGGCGGCGCGGCGCGGCGCCGGACGGGGCGCGGAGCCGCGTCGGGTGGGCGCGGGGCGGGGTTGCTCGGGATCGGCGCGTCACCGGGACAGGGGAGTGCGCTGAGGACAGGGGGTTTGCGCGGGTTTCGGCCTGTTCTCGTGGCATCCCCTGTTCTCGTGGCGGGTGGCGGGTGGCGGGTGGCGGGTGGCGGGTGGCGGCGCGGCGCGGCGCCGGACGGGGCGCGGAGCCGCGTCGGGTGGGCGCGGGGCGGGGTTGCTCGGGATCGGCGCGTCACCGGGACAGGGGAGTGCGCTGAGGACAGGGGGTTTGCGCGGATTTCGGCCTGTTCCCGTGGCATCCCCTGTTCTCGTTGCGGGCGGCGGCGCGAGCGGATCCGCGGGCGCGCCGACCACGAGCGGGGGCGGATGCCATGCCCCCGGCCTACCGCCAGAGTCAGTCCAGGACGTCGCCCAGGTCGTACGACGACACCGTCTCGAGCTGCGCGAAGGTGCAGGAGCGGGCGTCGCGGTCGGGGCGCCAGCGATCGAACTGCACGGCGTGGCGGAAGCGCATGCCCTCGAGCTGGTCGTAGCGCACCTCGAGCACGAGCTCGGGGCGCAGGCGCACGAACGATACGTCCTTCGACGCCGAGAAGCGCGAGCGGTCGGTCTCGCCGACGACGGCCTCGCCGTCGGCGTCGCGTTCCACCAACGGGGCGAGTTCGTCGATGAGCTCGCGCCGCTTCTTGTCGGTCCACGCCGAGACGCCGCCGACGCCGTGAAGGCGGCCCTCGTCGTCGTAAAGGCCGACGAGCAGCGAACCCACGCCCTCGCCCGACTTGTGGATGCGGTAGCCGAGAGCGACCACGTCGGCGGTGCGGGCGTGCTTGATCTTGAACATCGTGCGCTTGTTCGGCGCGTAGGGCTGGGCGAGGGGCTTGGCGATCACGCCGTCGAGGCCCGCGCCCTCGAACTCCGCGAGCCACCGGCGTGCGAGATCGGGGTCGTCCGTCGTCCGCGTGACGTGCACGGGGTGGGGAACATCGCCCAGCAGGTCTTCGAGTTGCGTGCGCCGCTCGGAGAACGGCTCGTTCTGCAGGTCGCGGTCGCCGCGGGCGAGCAGGTCGAAGGCGATGAACATCGCCGGCGTCTCTCCCGCGAGCATGTTCACGCGAGACGCCGCGGGGTGGATACGCTGCGACAGGGCTTCCCAATCGAGGCGCTGGTCGCCGGGCTCTCCGCGCGCGACGACCACCTCACCGTCGATGAGGCACGGCTCAGGCAGGATCTCGGCGAATGCCGCGACCAGCTCCGGGAAGTACCGGGTCAACGGCTTCGCGCCCCGGCTGCCGATCTCGACGTCGGTGCCGTCCCACGACACCAGGGCGCGGAAGCCGTCCCACTTGGGCTCGTAGCTGAACCCGCCCTCGACCTTGGCGTGCTCGGGAACCTGAGGCACCGACTTCGCCAGCATCGGTGCGGGGATGTCGTAGCCCACGGGATCAGTCCTTGCTCTCGCCCCCGGCCAGCGGCACGGGGTTGCGGCGCTTCTTGCGGCGCGCCCACTCGGCGGGCTTGTCGTCGCCGTTCCAGACGCTGATGATGCCCCACACCACCGCTGTCAGCGGGACGGCGAGGAGGGTGCCCAGGATGCCGCCGATCGCGGTACCGCCGGCCAGCACCACCAGCACGACGAACGAGTGCAGCTTCATCGTGCGCCCCATAAGGACGGGCTGCAGCAAGTTGCCCTCGAGCTGGTTCACGAGCACGACGACGCCGACGACGATCAGGGCGACGACCCATCCGTTGGTCACGAGCGCCACCAGCGCGGCCAGGATGCCGGCGGTGACGGCACCCACGATCGGGATGAACGCGAGCAGGAAGACGAGGACGGCGAGCGGCAGGGCCAGGGGCACCTGCAGGATCAGCAGACCGATGTAGATGCCGATCGCGTCGACGGCCGCGACGGAGGCGGTGCCGCGGACGTACGAGCCGAGGACGGTCACCGTCTTGTCGCCGATGCGGCGCGCCCGGTCGTAGTCGCCGCCGTGGAAGGGGCGCAGGACGAACTCCCACATGCGGGGTCCGTCTTTGAGGAAGAAGAACAGGATGACGACCATCAACACGAAGCCCGTCGCGAACGAAGCCACGGCGCTGACGCCGGCGAGGGCGCTCGTGCCGAAGTCGGAGCTGGTCAGGAAGCCCTGGATGCCCTGGACGGCCTGATTCACCTGGTCCTGCGAGATGGCGAAGGGCAGCGTGTGGTACCAGTCCTGGGCCTGTTGGAAGCCCTCGACGGCCTGAGAGCTGAGCGTGGGCCACTGGTTGATCACGGCGTTGACGACGAGCCAGCCCAGGGCGGTCAGCACCACGACGACGGCCAACAGCGTCAGCAACGTCGCGATCACCGCGGGCACGCCCTTGCGCCGCATCCACATGGTCACCGGGCCGAAGGCCGAGGCGAAGATGAGCGCCAGGATGAGCGGAATGATGACGAGGGTCACCTGCCGGATGCCCCAGATGAGACCCGCGACCAGCAGCACCACGACGATGATCTGCACGGCGCGCACGGCGAGCCGCCCGAAGCCATCGGCCCACAGGCTCTTCGGCGGGGTCTGGACCGCCTGGGCGACCGAGTTGACGGCGTCGCGCGGCGCGGGGTGACGAGAGAACAGGCCCATGCTCACACGGTAGCGGGGGCCTCCGACATGGCCGCGGAGGTTGCGCGTCGCAGCGCCGCCGGATAGGGCGGGGGATGCCGGAAACCCCGTCGTTCCGCGGGCTCCGACCGTGAGATGGCCGGTGCGCCGGGAGCCCGGCATCCGGGATCAGACGAACGCGCTCATGCCCGTGATGTCGCGACCGAGCAGGAGTGCCTGGACGCTCTCGGTGCCCTCGTATGTGTGGATCGCCTCGATGTCGGCCATGTGCTGCATGACGCCGTTCTCGAGCAGGATGCCGTTGCCGCCGAGCAGATCGCGGGCGATCGCGGCGACCCGGCGCGCGGCGCGGGTGTTGTGGTACTTCGCCAGCGACGCCTGGGTGGGGCGCAGGCCGCCCGACGACTCGAGATCGGCGAGGCGGCGGCAGTACAGCTGCATCGCGGTCAGTTCGTCGAGCATCTGCGCGAGACGCTCCTGCACCATCTGGAACTTCGCGAGGGGCCTTCCGAACTGCATGCGCTCGGTGGCATATGTCCGCGCGATCTCGTAGCAGGCGGTCGCGTGGCCGAGCGCCGACCACGCGACGCCCGAGCGGGTGGCGAACAGCACGACCGATGCGTCCTTGAAGGTATGGGTGCCGGGCAGCACGGCATCCGCGGGAGGACGCACGTCGTCCATCGCGATATGGGCCTGATGGATGCCGCGGAGCGACACCTTCCCGGTGATGACGGTGCCCGTGTAACCCGGGGTGTCCTGCTCGACGAGGAAGCAGCGGACGTTCCCGTGATCGTCGGCGCCCTCGTCCTCGACGCGAGCCCACACGAAGGTGATGCCGCCGGAGGCGCCGTTGCCGATCCACTTCTTCGTGCCGCTGAGCGACCAGCCGTCGTCGGTGCGCGTCGCGGTGGTCTCGAGAGAGACGGAGTCGGAACCGTGGTCGGGCTCGGTCAGCGCGAAGGCGCCGAGCACGGTGCCGTCGGCGAGGGGCTTCAGCCAACGCTGCTGCTGCTCGGGCGAGCCGTAGAACGCCAGCGTCCGCAGCGCGAGCCCGCCCTGCACGGCGAGGGCCGTGGCGAGGGAGCCGTCGTGGCGAGAAACCTCCATGTTGACCAGGCCCGCGGCCAGGGGCGAGGTGTACGGGAGCTCGTCGTGCTCGATGCCATCGGTGAACAGCTCGAGCTCGCCCATGCGCTTCACCAGGTCGATCGGGTAGCTCGCGGCATCCCACTCGCCCTGCATGCGGGTGCCGACCTCGTCGGCGAAGGCCTTGGCGGTGTCCCAGATCGCGCGGTCGGCGTCGGGGATGTCGGCGAACACCGCGTAGTAGTCGGTGTCGCGGCGGCCCAGCAGGTCGTAGTGGGCGACGCGCTCTCCGGGGAGCGTGCGGGCATCGGCGTCGATGGTCATGGGTCCCAGTATCGCTCATTCTGGGACTCAGTGTCACGCGTTCTGGCAGGTCACACGCGATGAGTGTCCCGAACATGCGGACGATTCTCCGGGGCGTCCGGGTGTCTTGGACACTCGATCCACAGGCGGTGCGGCCGCGCGCCGGAGCTCAGTCGCCGAGCGCCCCGCGCAGGCGCCGCGTGACCTCCGCGGCGGGCATGCGCCGCGGGAACGCCGCGACGATCAGGTCGTCGCCGGCCGCGTCGTCACCGCCGGGGTGCACGCCGTACCGGCGCAGCACGTCGTCGAGCGCACGACGGAGAACGGATGCCGGCACCCGCGCGCCCCGCATCAGCCGCCGCAGCACGTGGTTGTGCACGGCTGTGACCGAGGCCGCGAAGCCCACGGCGTCCAGGGGGTCGAGACCGGGGAGCGCTTCGCGCAGGTACTCGTCGAACAGACGCTCGTATCGGAAGACCGTCACGATCTCGCGATCCCGGAGCCCCGGAACCTGCCGCACGATCGCGTACCGGCGCCGCGCCACCTCGGGGTCGGCGGCGAAGTGCCGGAACACCCGCATGCACGCCTCGCTGACCGCCGCCCACGGATCATCGTGCGGCTGCGCGAGGTACGCGCGCGTCTCGGTCAGCAGCACCTCGTGGTCGGCGAACACGACGTCCTCTTTACCGCCGAACTGCCGGAAGAACGTCGACCGCGACACCCCCGCGGCCTGCGCGATCTGCTCGACCGAGGTCTGATCGTATCCGTGCTCGACGAAGAGGTCGATCGCCGCGGACACGACGGCCGTTCGGCTCGAGGGCGCAGCGCTGTCGGTCACGCCCTGAGCCTATCGACGGGGGGCACCGTCACTCGCGTGAAGGGTCGGAAAATGTCGCCGGGAGCGGCCCTGGGCGACAGTTCCCGACCCCTCACGCGGGGGTAGACGATTCCGGCGGCGGAGGCAACCGGATGCCGGGACCCCCGCGCCCGCGATGGGATGAACGCATGACCTCCTCCCTGTGGCTCCGTGACCAGACGCCCGTCGACGGGACGCCGTTCGAACCCGACGCCCGCCACGATGTCGTGATCATCGGCGCCGGAATAACCGGCTTGTCGACCGCCGTCCTGCTCACGGAGGCGGGAGTCGATGTCGCGATCGTCGACGCCGGGCACGTGGGGCAGGGGGCGACCGGGGCGGCGGTGGGGATGGCATCCCTTCTGCAGGGGACGACCCTCGCGGCGCTGCGCGCGCACCACCCCGCCGGCCTCGTGAAGGTGTACGTCGAGTCGAACCGCGCCGGTCTGGACTGGCTCGCCGAGCGCGCCGGCGCCGCCGCCGATCGCCGCACGGCCTTCACCTTCGGTCGGGGGCTCGCGACCGATGCCGCTCTCGACGCCGTCCGCGATGCCGCGCGCGAAGCGGGCCTCCCCGTTCGCGAAGACGCCCCCGCAGACCTCGGCGGCCGCACCCCCGTGCGCGCCCTGGCCCTCGACGACCAGCTCGCCCTCGACCCCGTCGCATTCTCTCGCTCCCTCGCCGAAGCCGCCGTCGCGGCCGGAGCCACCCTGCACACGGGCGTCCGTGTGACCGATGTGCGCGCCCTGCCCGCCGGCCGCGTCGACACCGACCACGGCACGATCTTCGGCGACACCGTCGTGCTCGCCACCGGCACGCCCATCACGCGCCGCGGCCTGTACGACCTCAAGACCCGCGCGCTGCGTTCGTGGGCGATCGCGTTCGAGATGGAGGGGGATGCCGAAGCCCCCGGCGGCATGTGGAGCGAGGTCGGCACCGACGGGCGCAGCGTCGTCGCGGCACCGTCGTCGTTCGGGCGCGGCGTTCTGCTTGTGACCGGGGCACGGCATCCGGTCGGCTCGGCGCCCTCGGAGGTCGCGCTCGCCGAGGGGCTCGCCGCCTGGGCCCGCCGCACGCTCCCGGTCGGCGCGGAGCTCGCCCGCTGGTCGGGCCAGGACTACCAGTCGCACAACCTCGTGCCGTTTGTGGGAGGGATGCCGAGAGGCCTCGGGCGCCTTCGTTTCGCCACCGGTTACGCGGGGTGGGGCCTGACCAACGCGCCCGCCGCGGCGATGCGGTTGAGCGACGAGATCCGCGGGGTCTCGCGCGGCGACCGACCGCAGTGGATGCGCACGATCGGCACGCGCATGACGGTTCCCGCCGACCTCGGCCGGGGGATCGGCGAGGCGGGGCGGCGCGTGGGCGTGGCGGCGGGGGCGTTCGCCGCGGCGGCTCCCGCGCCGGTCAAGCGCCCCGCCGAGGGCGCGGGTGTCGTGTCGCGGCAGGGGCTGCGCACCGCGGCCGTCTCGACGATCGAGGGGCAGACGCGCGCGGTGGTCGCCCCGGCCCCGCTGACCTGGAACGACGCGGAACGCTCGTGGGACAGCCCCGTCGACGGCTCGCGCTACGCGCCGGACGGGACGCGGCTCGAGGGCGCGGCATCCGCAGACCTGGGCGTGCGCTGAGTCGGGGCGGCTCCTTCGCGCCGAGACTGCATCTCGCTGACGAATCCGTTGCAGCGTGACGCAGGGTTGTCAGGGCAGGTGCCGTCTCGGAACCCCGCGCGCGCGTGCCGCCAGGGCCGAGACCTCGGGCTTGCGCGCCTCGTCAGCTCTTCGCGCCGGTCAGCGCGAGCGCGCCGCCGAGGCCGATCATCATGAAGCCGCCGGTTCCCGACAGCGCGGACAGACGCTTCGGCGAACCCGCGAACCACGTGCGCGCAGTGCCGGCGGCGATGGCCCAGACCGAGTCGCACAGCACGGCCAGCGCCTGGAAGATGAGGCCGAGCGCGAGAAGCTGCAGCCACACGGCCCCGGCGTGCGGGTCGACGAACTGGGGCAGCACGGCGACGAAGAACGCGATCGTCTTGGGGTTCGTGACGCCGACGACGAAGCCCTGACGCAGGAGCGTCCAGCGCGACGTGGGCGCGGGCGCGGGTCCGGCGACGTGATCGCGACGGTGGCGGATCGCTTGGATACCCAGCCACACCAAGTAGGCCGCCCCGACGATCTTCAGCACCGTGAACGCCACGATCGACGAAGCGACGAGCGCGCCGACGCCGAAGGCCGTGGCGAGGATGGCGGGGATGTTGCCGATCGAGTTTCCGAGCACGCTGAGCAGGCCCGCGCGTCGGCCGAGCGCGATGGACCGGCCGATCACGAACAGCACCCCCGGGCCCGGGATCACAATGAGCACGAAGGCCGCAGCGACGAACGCCAGCAGGTTCTCGATCGGAGGCATGCGTGAACTGTACTGCCGTCGCGTTTCGGAGTCGTGCCGCGCGAGGCGGCGGGCCGGCGGGTGCAACTCCTGAGATTCAGGATGCCGGTGGCCGCGGACGTGCTCAGGGTGGGTGGTCGCGCGGTTTCTCAGGAGTTTGGCCCGGCCGCGGGCGCAAGCCGCGACCCGCCGCCGGAAGTGGCGCCCCGCAGCCTCAGGCCGGCACGGCCTCGCGCGCCAGCAGCTCGCTGATCCGGCCGACGCACCCGCCGCAGCCCGTGCCGGCGCGGGTCGCGGCCTTCACGCACGCGACCGTGGGCTCCCCGGCCGACACCGCCTCGCGGATCGCCCCCGCGCTCACCCCGTTGCACCAGCACACGGTCGCATCCGCGGCGAAGGGGTCGGCCACAACGGCCATGCCGGCGTCCGGAGCGTCGAGGCGCAGCAGCGACGAGCGGTCGGCGGGCAGCTCCGACCCGCGTTCGAAGAGCAGCGTCAACTCGGCCCCGGTCCGCGGCATCCCGACCGCCACGAAGCCGGTCAGCACCCCCTCGACCGTGACGAGCTTCACGTAGGCGCCGCGCGCGGGGTCGGCCCAGAGCGTGACCTGGGGGCCGTGGCATCCGGGAGCGTGCGAGAAAGGATCGGCCTCGACAGCGCCTCCGGCGACCACGTCGATGCGCTCGGCCTTGAGCATCACGACGCCCGGTCGCTCGACGGGCGTGGGCACGTCGACCCCCGTCGATAACAGCGCAGCGAGCCGGTCGGCCTGTCGCCAGCCGGGGCCCACGAGTCCGCTCGGCCCTCCCGGCACGCGGCCGTCGGCGTCGGCCTCGGCGGGATCGGCGACGTGCGCGCAGTCGCCGATGGCGAAGACGTTCGGGTCGGTCCACGAGCGCGACGCTGCGTCGACGAGCACGCCGGCCGAGGTGGCGAGACCCGCGATGGATGCCAACTCCGCCCGCGCCCCGACCCCGCACGACAGCACCAGCAGGTCGCCCGCGAGCACCTTGCCGTCGGCGCACACGAGCCCGTCGAACCAGGCCTGGCCATGGTCGTCGTAGCGCTGCACGATGCTCTCGGCACGCGCGTGGTGCATCATCTCGACGCCCACCGCGCTCGCCGCGGCGGCGAGCACTTTGCCGCCGTTCTCGTCCAGCGTCCGGTTCATCGGGGCCGCGGAGTGGTATGCGACGACGACCTCGGCACCCGCTTCGGCCGCGGCCAGGGCGAGCTCCATGCCGAGCACTCCCGCGCCGAGCACGACGATGCGCTGACCGGCCGAGACCGCCGCGCGCACGTGCTCCGCGTCGGCGAGATCGCGTAGGGCCACGACGCCGCGGGGGAGCGGCGCGGTGCCCTGGTCGAGGGCGGAGGGATCGGTCGGCCGTGCGGATCGGTGCCGCTGCGCCCGCTCGAGCCCGGCGAGCGTCGGCACGTTCGCCCGCGCACCCGTGGCGAGCACGAGCCGGTCGTAGGGAATCCGGATGCCATCGTGCAGGCGCACCACCCGGAGGTCGCGGTCGATGCCGACCACCGTCGTTCCCAGCGCGAACGTCACTCCCGCGTCTTCGGCGACGCGGCGGTCGCTCATGTCGAGCGCGTCGCGCTCCATGCGTCCGACGGCATATTCGGCAAGGAGCACCCGGTTGTACACGTCGTGCGGCTCGGCGCCGACGACAGTGAGGTCGACCCGCCCCTCGCGCACCGCGGGCAGGAGCCCCTCGACCAGCCGCGCCCCGACGGGGCCGTAGCCCACCAGCACCACACGCTCAGCCATGGGTCTCCTCCTCGGTGTTCGAGATCCGGAGTTGCGCGACGCCGACGAGCGCGGGCGCGACCCCCGGGTGCTCCGCCACGACGACCGGCGCGGCCGCAACGTGACGGGCCGCTGGGGGCACGGCATCCGGGATCGCCTCGATCCGAACCCGCGTGCGCTTGAACTCGGGCATGGCCGAGGTCGGGTCGACGATGGCTTCGGTGAGCCGATTGGCGCATCCCTCGCCCGCGTAGTGGAACGGCAGGAACAGCGTGTCGTGGCGGATCTCCGTGGTCACGCTCGCCCGCGCGCGCACGGTGCCGCGCTCGTTCGAGACGGCGACGAGGACTCCCTCGCGGATGCCGAGCCGAGACGCCGTAGAGGGGTGAATTTCCAGCCGCGCCTCGGGGCGGGCGCTGTTCAGCTCGGTCACGCGGCGGGTCTGCGTGCCCGACTGGTACTGCTGCAGGTAGCGGCCGGTGACGAGGGTCAGCTCGCCGCCGCGGTCGGTGGGCGTCGGGGGAGTGGCGTCCACCGGCACGAGACGCGCGCGGCCGTCGGCGTGGGCGAAGCGCTGGGTGAAGGGGCGCGGTGTGCTCGACGAGCGGTACGGCCAGTACGCCTCGATGCCGGTGTCGAGCAGCGCGTGCGACAGGCCGGAGTAGTCGGCGACGCCACCCTCCGATGCGCGGGCGAGCTCGTCGAAGACCTCGGCCGGATCGATCGACCACGTGGATGCCGCTCCCAGACGCCGCGCGATCTCGGCCATGATCCACAGCTCGCTGCGGGCTCCCTCGGGTCCGGGTAGCGCGCGCCGACGGCGGATCACCCGTCCCTCGAGCGAGGTCATCGTGCCCTCCTCCTCGGCCCACTGCAGCACGGGGAGCACGACGTCGGCGAGTTCCGCGGTCTCGGAGAGGAAGAAGTCGCAGACGATGAGGGTGTGGAGGGCCTTCAGCCGCTCGCGGACGGCCTCGACGTCGGGCGCCGAGACGACCACGTTCGAGCCCGCGACCAGCAGCGTCTTCACCGGCCCACCCAGCTCGCCGAGCAGAGCGGTGGCCGGGATGCCGGCATCCGGAATCTCATCCGGCTCGACGCCCCACACCCCGGCGACATGGCGGCGGGCTTCGGGGTCGCGGATGGAGCGGTATCCGGGGAGCTGGTCGGCCTTCTGGCCGTGCTCGCGTCCGCCCTGTCCGTTGCCCTGGCCGGTGAGGGTGCCGTAGCCCGAGCCCTCGCTGCCCACGAGACCGAGCACGAGCGCGAGGTTGATCGCGGCGGTCGCGGTGGCGGTGCCGTCGACGTGCTGTTCGACGCCGCGTCCGGTGAGGATGAAGGCGCGTCCCGCGGCGAGGCGACGCGCGGTGGCCTTGAGGTCTGCGACCGGGACGCCGGTCGTCGCGGAAGTCCGTTCCGGCCACCAGGGCGAAACGCTGCGGCGCAGGGCGTCGAACCCGCTCGTGCGCTCCTCTATATAGGCGCGCTCGGCGAGGCCCTCGGCGATAGCGATGTGCATGAGGCCGAGCAGGAGCGGAAGGTCAGTTCCGGGAGCCGCCTGCAGGTGCGTGCCGGCGCCGTCTTCCGTGAGGCGCGCGGTGGCCGAGCGGCGCGGGTCGACGACGATGAGTCCGCCCGCGGCTCGAGCCCCGGCGAGGTGGGCGAGGAAGGGCGGCATGGTCGCGGCGACGTTCGATCCGAGCAGCAGGATCGTCGAGGCGTCGTCGAGGTCGGTGACCGGGAAGGGGAGGCCGCGGTCCATGCCGAAAGCGCGGTTGGATGCCGCTGCCGCCGACGACATGCAGAAGCGGCCGTTGTAATCGATGCGCGAGGTGCCGAGGGCGACGCGGGCGAACTTGCCGAGCTGGTAGGCCTTCTCGTTGGTGAGTCCGCCGCCGCCGAAGATGGCGTTCGCGTCGGGCCCGTGGGTCTCGCGCGTCGAGCGGAAGGCTCGAGCCACGGCATCCAGTGCCTCATCCCACGTCGTCTCGGCGAGAGTTCCGTCGGTTCGGCGGATCAATGGCATCCGGAGTCTGTGGGGGGATGCCAGAAGCTCCGCCGACGTCCAGCCCTTTGCGCACAGTCCGCCCCGGTTCGTCGGGAAATCGCGGCCCTCAACCGTCGTGGTGCTGTCGTGCGTGACGGTCATGGCGCACTGCAGTGCGCAGTACGGGCAGTGGGTGTCGGCGGAGCTCATGGCGTCAGATCCGGGTGCCGGTCTTCTTCGACATCCGCAGGTACACGCCGGCGGTCAGGGCGAGGAACGCGACGTACGCGAGGGCGAACCAGCCGAGGGCGGGGGTGTACGAACCGAACGTCGTCTTCGAGAAGCCGAGCAGCTGCGGAATGAAGAAGCCGCCGTACGCGCCGATCGCCGAGATGAGGCCGAGGGCCGCGGCGGCCTTGCGCTGCGCGCCGATACCGCCGTTGGCCTTGAGGGCGAAGATCGTCGGGATCATGCGGTACGTCGAGCCGTTGCCGATGCCCGCCGCCGCGAACAGCACGAGGAAGCAGAGCAGGAAGACGGCGAAGTTCTGCATCGGCAGGGTGAGGATCACGCTCAGGATGCCGAGACCCATCACCGTGAACGCGCCGATCGTGATGACCGTGCCGCCGAAGCGGTCGGCGAGCTTGCCGCCGTAGGGCCGGGCGAGCGAGCCGACGAGGGCGCCGAGGAAGGCGAGGGTGACGGTCGCCGTGCCGATCGCGATGCCCTTGAATTCGGGGAAGGTGTCGGCGAGCAGCTTGGGGAAGACGCCGGCGAAGCCGATGAACGAGCCGAAGGTTCCGATGTAGAGGACGGCGAGGATCCACAGGTGCGGCTCTTTCAGAGCGGCGAGGGATGCCGCGATGTCGGCCTTGGCGGCGGAGAGGTTGTCCATGCGGAAATAGGCGCCGACCATCGCGACGAGGATCAGCGGCACCCAGATGAGGCCCGCGAGGGGCAGGTTGAGGGTCGCGGCAGCGCCGACGGTAATGACGATGGGCACGACGAACTGGGCGACCGAGGCGCCGAGGTTGCCGCCGGCGGCGTTGAGTCCGAGCGCCCAGCCCTTCTGCGCGGCCGGGTAGAAGAAGGTGATGTTGGACATCGAGCTGGCGAAGTTCCCGCCGCCGAAGCCGGCGAGGGCCGCGATGAGCAGGAGGACGCCGAAGGGGGTCGCGGGGTTGCTGACCGCGATGGCGAGTCCGATGCTCGGGATGAGCAGGAGGCCGGCCGAGACGATCGTCCAGTTGCGGCCGCCGAAGCGCGGAACCATGAACGTGTAGGGGATGCGCAGCGTCGCGCCGACGAGGCTCGGCATGGAGATGAGCCAGAAGATCTCACCGGTCGACAGCTGGAAGCCCGCCGCCGGCAGCGACACGACGACGACCGACCACAGCTGCCAGACGACGAACCCGAGGAACTCAGCGAAGATCGACCACCGCAGGTTGCGGGCGGCGATGGCCTTGCCCTCGGTGTTCCACTGGGTGGTGTCTTCGGGGTTCCAGCTGTCGATCCAGCGGCCGGGGCGGTGCTTCAGAGTGCTGTCGGCTGCGGGCGCGTGGGCGGTTTCGGGGCGCGGGTCGGTGACGGTCACGGAGTCCTCCGGTGGGCGATGCGGGGGAGGTGCAGCGCCCCGCATGGGCGGGACGTGCCGCCAGCGTAGGGAGGAGGGATTACCCGGGACCGCGTCGTCGGGGGCGGGGAGGTAACGAGTGGCTCACCGGGGGAGGGGGAGCGGGGAGAGGGGGAGTTTACGTGGGCGTTACACGGGGCGGGCTTGTGCTTATCTGCGAGGCCACTGGCCGCCCGTGCAGCGGGCTTTCCAGAACCGGTCAGGGGATGCTAAAAAAGGCGTCGCGCCATCAGGACGGGGCGCGCAACCTCGTCGAGCGCACGGACGTAACCATTACTGACACTTATCGCCCTCGAGGCAGTGGTTACAGAGACGCGAACCTTCGGCCCGTCGACTATGACCGCTAGCTTGTTCCGAAATTCTCGTTCTAGGTTCAGCTGCTCGGTAAGCTTCGCTCGCTGCAGGCCGGTGAGGGACTCCGGTCCATGTGCCAGCGTATTTCGAAGTTGCGTTAATAGTAGGAAGTTCTGTTCCTCCGTTTCACTCTGCACAGCTATTTCAAATGAGTCGCGTAACCATTCCCGGCGACCGTTCCAGCTTTGGCTTAGCCGTTCCCGTGTGATCTGTCTCAGTGCTGTTTGAAATGCGCTCTCGCCTTCCAGGTACTCGGCTGTCAGCATTCCGAGCAACTTGTCGACGTAATTCTCTACGATGGACGCCGAACGCAGGACGATCAACTCAGGATGAAGCTGACTGGGGTCGAGATTCGCGATCGCCCAAAGCGCCGCCTCAGCTGGTTCGCTCAAGTACGCTGGCACGTACCTCGCCCCCCCATTCGAAAGCGTCGGAGTAAAGGGGGGATGCGCCTTTGATCGCCATGCTCAGACTCCCTGCGGCAGAAGCGCCCGTACGGCCCCAAGCGGCAGCTATGCCGGGGCGGCTGATCGAGGTGGCGGATCCAAACAACTCGGCGATGCGGCGCTCTGACATGAAACCCCAGGAGGCCAGGGTCCATGCTGCTTCGGCGCGCACTACTTCGTGACCGTCTTTCAATTGCAACTTCGCCCAGCCTCGCAAAAACCGTGCGTTCCGATTGTCGGGTAGATAGGGAAGTTCGGAACAGTAAGTGAGGAGCCAAAGTTTCGCCCAGGGGCTTTGGCGCTTCATCTCTGCGAGTTTCCTCGCCGTCCGCCAGTTATGCGCTACTTCTTCCGGCCGGGCGCGAAGATAGAGAATCACGCTGCTGAGCTTCAAGGGATCGATGAAAACTAGTTGCGTCAATCCTTTGTTGCTCATGCGGTTTGCGGCGTTTCGGAGACTCCGCAACGCTTTGGCTACCAACTGGCTGGGTATACCCGAGGCGGTTCCACCACGGTTCCAATCACGCAAGACCCGATGGAAAGCCTCCTCCATAGCGGACTCCTCGTCGAGAGGTTCCGCCTCGCGGGGCTCCACGTACCAGTCCATCAAGTCGTCGAATGATTCTAGATCCGCCTGTGCTGCCGCGAAATATTTGTTGAGAACGCGCTGAAGCTCAGCATCTTCGTCGGCAAATTTTGATGCCTTTTTAATAGAGGTCTTCTCTGCAGACAAAACCAGCCCAATGCTGCGGGCAACTTCCGCTGCCTGTTCGATAATGTGGTTGGCTGTCGCCCAATCCGCTGCCAATACCCGAAAATCGTCCGCATAGCGAGATAGGGGATAGCCGTGACGACGCAGAGAGCGTTCCAGAATCGCGAGATAAGCGTCAGCCAGGATGTCGCTTGACGATGTCATTTGCGGTAATCCCCGGCCCGCGCCAAACGCTTCGCCGAGAAGCCCTACGGTCGCTTCCACATGTGCGACGTCCATCGTCTGAACGAGTAGTTCTCGTCGTAATACCGCGTGATCGACGTATTCGTACATGGAAGCAATGTCGAGACTTACTATGTACTTGGCGGAGCCCCTACCTGTCGACTTGCCAAAGGCGCGGAAAGCGGCCCAATTTTCGGGTGAACGGGATTCGGCGGGTAAGCCCCTGCGAAGTTCGTGCACTAGGGCGTCGTAAACAATCCGGTCTCGCGTCGAGAGCAAGGTGACAGGACGGGGGCCGAAGCCCTTTCGCGGCATGCTGAACGTCTCAGATGAAACGGAGGTGCCGGATGAGTACGCCGACGCGACGTCCCGAGAAAGTCTGCCCTCTCGTCCTTCGAAGCATCTTTCCGAGATGAGGAGCGGGAGACGGTCAAGGGGCACGCTCACGACTCGCTTTGCGGCTTCGCTGATCCCGAGCTTCTTGACGACCGCGGCGTCAATTTTCATTCTTCCTCCGAGGGCATCCTAGTGACCTGTGCAGTGCGAGGAGCTGCGTCGTGTCGGGCTTCCTGGGTGGCCATGCGGTCGAGCAGGGCGCTGAGGCATGGGGGTTGAATGTTTGAAGTTGCTGGAAGTAGTGCAATTTCGTAGGCGGCGACTGGGGTGTCCCCCATGACATCATCGACAGGGGAGGGGGTTCGATTCGATGAGCGAAGACGGCGACGGGGCGAAGAACACCCGCGTAGATCCGCTCGCGACGAACCTTGACTGGTCGCGGCTAATTGGGGAAAGGCTGGAGGAGCTGCTCTGGGGTCTGTTGTCGGACATGGGCGCGGTCGATATGACCTGGCGATCCGGGACAACCCAGGGCGTGCACGCCGCCGACGGCGGACGTGACATGGAATTTTCATTCCGCTCGCCCTCGGAAAACGGTGGAACCGTTCGCGAGCGTTGGTGGCTAGAGTCAAAGGGGCGACGGCGGACGGTGGGAAAGCGACTCGTCCAGGACGCCGTTTTGAACGCGTCTGCTTACGCGGACGTCGACGTCGTCGTAGTCGCGACTAACTCAATTTTTACTAACTCAAGCCATGACTGGGTCCGCGAATGGAACGCCGCTGGCCGTGCTCCGCGCGCTCTCTTATGGACCGCGAGAATCTTTCGACGATGGTACGCAATAACCCGACCGTCGCTGCGCGGGTTCTCCCTGAAGCGCTTGGCGATCAGCAACGACTCACGCTGCTCATCGAACGGTTCGACGAGTTCGGCGAAACGCCCTCCCCGGTCGACCTGGACTATTTTTGGGAGCACTCTGATTGCGTCCGTGGTCACGGCAATCCCACGCTTGCGGTGGGTGTTTTACTCCATGCAGACACAGATGATCGCTGGGAGGATAGGCCTTGGATATCTCTCTTGAGGGACGTCGAACCGCTCGAGGTTTTCGCTAACGCGCTCAGCATGGTGCCTGGTCAGCTGATTCGCGAGGGCATCAGGCCTAAGTCTGCACAGCGACAGCTCCAGGTTGCGGCGTTTCTTCTTATGAGTGTTGCCGACCGGATAGATCCAGAACGGGCCGCTGCGATCAGCAACAACGTGTGGTCTGCGTGGAGTGGCGCGGAGGAACTGCTCGAGGAGGAGTCCAGGAACCACGGGTGGAGGCAGGCGATAGTTCTGCCGGTGCTGGAAGAAGCGAGGCGTCACGCTGCGTCCGTATGTGGGCGCGACTGTGCGCGGGTGTCGACAGAATTTACAGCGTTCTCGCCACCCATGACCGCCAGGCGCTACTTCGCGGCGTTCCAAGAACCCACAGAGCAATCGGACACGTGGCTAACGATCATTGACAAGAGAGTTCCGTGTCTCGCGGGCAGCTCCCTGAGCAACGATGGGTCGTGCATTGTGATTCGCGACGTCTCTCTCGAGTACGGGCCCACCGCCCAATTCTTCACGGATTTGCGGGCGGTCGTCGCTTTCCGGAAACAGAGTCCAGAGGGCCAGTACCTTGTGGGTTCGCAGCTGCGGAGCGTCGAGAAATCCTGATGACGGCTGCCGAGCCAGGCGCGTGACGCTGGCCTAGGGGTTGCGAGCATTCCACGTCAGATCTCGTCGAGTGCTCTCGTTACGCCCCACTACGCCCCAGATCGCTCACCCCCGCGGCATCCCGTAGCTTCATCACACCAACCACTCCGAAGGCAGGTGAAGCCATGTCCCGCACGATCTCGTCGACAGTCCACCCGATCCAGCGCTGCATGGCAGCCTCGAACCCGTCTGCGTGGTGGGACGGCCTCGTCATCGAGGCCCACGGCTCGACCGCGACGGTCGCCCTGCTGAACGGCAGTACGGTGCAGCTGCGAATCGTCGGCCCGGCCGTCGACATCGCGGTGGGGGAGCCGGTGGCGTACCACCCGGTCGCCGAACTGCTCAGCGCGTCCGCGATCATAACGACCGCGCGCGCCGCATAGCCGAGCGGCCGCCGACGGAACGTCAGCGGCCGCGCGAAGAAGAGAACTCAGGCGCTCATCGAAGCCATCATGGCCTCGCACTTCATGACCATGTCGTCGCAGGCCATGGCGCAGTAGCGGCACATCTCGTCCATGTCGCCGTGGGCGCGGCACTCGGCGGCGCACGCCTTGCCCATGGTCATGCAGGCGGTCATCATGGCGCTCATCACATCCATGTTCATGCCGGCCGGACGCATCATCATGTGCATCGTCGCCTGAGCCATCTCGACCATGTTCGAGCACATGGCGCAGCACTTCGCCATCTCGGCGCCGTGCATCATGTCGCTACCGGCGCACATGGCCGCAGCCATCGCGCACGCGTTGAGCGACTGCATGCATTCCTGCATGGCATCCATGTCCATGGTCATCTCGCCCATGTCCATCGACTTCATCATCGCCATCGTGTCCATCTGGATCTCCCGTGTTCTCGTCGGTTCGGAGGGACCGGATGCCGCGGAGGGACTCCGGCGTACCGGCGATGCTACGCGCGAGAGGTCGCCCTGCGACAGGGCTCTGGGTGAGTTGATCAGGTGGTGAAGAATGCGAGCAATCCGAGAAGCCCGGCTGCAACCATTGGGCGCATGAAGGTCCGTTTCGCGCGTCACACCGACCGGCTCGATGAGATCGTCCGGTTCTACAGCGATGGGGTGGGTCTCCCCGTCCTCGGCGACTTCCACGATCACGCGGGGTACGTCGGGGTGTTTCTCGACCTCTCCGAGAGCGGCGCGCATCTGGAGTTCACATCCGGCGGCGGTCCCTCGGCGCCGACACCCGACCCCGAGACGGTGCTCGTTCTCTATCTCGAGGATGAGGCGGAGCGAAAACAGCTCGCGGGTCGCCTCGCCGGCCGAGAGGTCACGCCCTCGAACCCCTAAGGGCAGACGCACGCCCTGGCGTTCGCCGACCCCGACGGGTTTCAGGTGCTCCTCGTTGTCGAGAGCTGAGCGTGTCGGCTTGCTCGCGTCTCATCGAGCCCGGATGCCGACAGACCTCAGCTCCAGCCCGGCAAGGCGCTGCATGACGGCGGGGTCGCCGCGTCGCCAGGCACTCACCGCGTCAGCGTCGACCTTCGCGATGGTGCGCACGTTCTGGTGGGTGAGCGCGCGTAGGGCGAGGAGGTCGGTCGTGAGGCCTGCGCGCAGGAGGGCGCGGGTGCGCGTCGCCCGCGAGATGAAGCGAAGGCGCGGGATGAGCCAGACCAGTAGGACGATCAGGATCGGGAGGGCGGCCACTCCGACACCGAGCGCGATGGCCGCCTGCAGGACGAGGTCTTGCTGGGTCTGACCTGCCGCGGCCAGGGTGTTGCCCGCGGAGCTCGCCGTGTCGAACGGAGCGCTGATCCCCTCGCCGATGAGAGGGACGCCACCGAGCCGGTCGCCGACATCGGTCATCGAGGTGCGGAAGTCGGTGCCCGCGTTCTGCATCTGCACGCCGAATTGCGCGAGCTGATTCACCGTCGAGAACACGATGATGCCGGTGGCGATGCTTACCGTGATGAGCGCCAGTGCGATCACGTCGGCGGTCATCTGGCGGACCCGCTGCGCGGCGAAGTCGGAATACAGTTTCACGTCGTCACTCTCCCACGCGGTCGGACGTCGCACGTGCTGGTCACGTCACCCGGCGAGCGAGGGGTTCGCAACCCTCGATCGCGTCGCCGCCGATCCGCCGTACGGTGGCCACCGTGCCCCGCCTCGACATCTCCGATCACACGGTCGGTGACCTCGTCTTCCGCTCGTGCTCGACCCGCAGGCCCGGGCGCCCGGTGTACGTCCTCATCCACGGGATCGGGATGTCGCACCGCTACCTGCGACCTCTGCACGAGGAATTGTCGACGGATGCCGAAGTCCACTCGATCGATCTGCCCGGCTTCGGCGGCCTGCCGAAGCCGGCCCGGAGTCCTGGCATCCGGGACATGGTCGACGCTCTCGGTGTCGTGCTCGACGAGTTGGGCGTGGGCGACGCGGTGCTCGTGGGGCATTCGATGGGGAGCCAGTGGGTCGTCGAGTTGGCGATCCGGCGTCCAGACCTGGCGCGCGGGGTCGTCGCGTTCGGGCCCGTGACCGACGACCGGCGACGCGGGCTGCTGTGGCAGGCGGCCCTGCTGGCGCGGGACTCGGCGCTCGAGCCGCCCCGACCGAACGGGATCGTGTTCGCCGACTACGTGCGGTGTGGGCCGGTCTGGTATCTGCGGCAGGCGCGGCACATGCTGCGGTACCCGCTCGAGGATCGGGTGCGGCTGGTGGGCGTTCCGCTGCTCGTGATGCGCGGGGGGAGCGATCCGATCGCGCGTCAGACCTGGGCGGACCGGCTCGGTGGGCGTGCTGCGGCGGGGGAGGTGGTGGCCATCGAGGGGCATCGTCACCTCGCGCAGTTCACCGCTGCGGGGACGTCGGGCGAATTGATCCGGGCGTTCGAAGGAAAGGCGGGCTGAGGGTCACTGTTGCGATATTCGCTCTGTGTCGGTGCCGCCGACTGCGTCGGTTCTGTCGCCATGCAAACGAAGGGGAACGCGGAGGGGTGGCGCCCGCGCCCACCCCTCCGCGCCGGGTCACAGTCCGACGGCCGAAAGAGCGAAGTTCGCCTGGTCCGCGGTGAACTTCTCGCCGTACTCGCTCGTCAGCTGGTCGAAGAGTCCATCGCGCGAGAAGCCCTTGAAGTCGAGGTAAGACTTCGCCGACTTCACAGCCTGCTCATTCCAATCGACCTTTCCGGCCGACTCGATGTATGCAATGGCGAATTCCGCATCCTCCGCCGCGAATCCCTCACCATATTCACTGGTCAGCTGTTCGGTGAGGCCTGCGCGCGAGAAGCCCTTGAACTTGAGGTAGGACTCGGCCGAGCGCACGGCGCTCGACTGTGCGGTGGTCATCGACGGCTTGGCCGGCTCAGCAGGCGCAGGAGCGGGTGCGGCAGCAGCCGCCTTCTTCTCGACGTTCACCACAATGGTGTCGCCGGCTTTTGCGGTCGTTCCCGAAGCGGGCGTGGTGCTGAGAACCGTCCAGTTGTCCCGGTCGATGACCACACCTTTGTCGGCGGAGAATTCGAACTCGAGGCCTGCGTTCTCGATGAGGGCAGCCGCCTCTTTGGCGGTCAGGCCGGTCGTTTCAGGGACCGAAACCTCGGCGGCAGCGACCTCCTCGGTCACCGGCGCGGCCACGACGACCTCCTTCTCGGCGGCCTCGACGGGTTCGCGCTTTCCGCCACCCATAGCCGAGCCGATGCTGCCCAGAACGATGAGCCCGGCGAGAACGCCGACCGGGATGACAATCGCTTTACGCTTGAACCACGGCGCCTTTGCCGAGGAATTCTGAACGGCCACGGGAGTCGGTTCTGCCGCAGCGTGAGCGGATGCCGGACGGGAATGCTCGGTCCACGCGGCGCCGTCGTAATAACGCTCGGTGCCGGGGGCGTTGACGTCGGCGTACCAGCCAGCGGCGTAAGTCGGGTTGTTGTCGTTCATCGGGTTCCTTCGGTTCTGAGATGTGCGCGAACGCATCCGCGCTCAGCGCGTCATCGACTGAAGGACGTACGACCGAGCGCGCACGTTTGTATCCGGGAAAAGTGAACGAAGAGACCGCCCCAGCGGCATCCACGAAACGCGCCCCCCACGCTCGCTCTCGTGATTATGCCGTAGTGCTGATGAATTCGCTATGTGAATCGTTTGCAGCTGCCTAGACCGCAGAGCGAGGGAGTAGGCGGGTCAGGACCTGCTGGCTTCGCCGCCCGTCGGCCTCCCGGTCGAGCGCTTTGAGATCACAGGGGGTCCGTGGAACTTACGGACTTGCCCGCCGCGCGGGCGTAGGCGATCTCGCGACGCGTGGAGCTGCCGATGTAGCCGCCGGGGTTCACGATGTGCACTTCGTCAGCGAGGTCGATCTTCCGCAGATGCAGTTCGTCGAGAATGGCCTTCTGCTCGTCATCGACCGGCCCGTCGACCTCGGCGGGCGCCAGCACGATGACGCCGGTGAGCGTCAACTCGCGGTTCGTTACGCGCATGTACTCGGCGAATCGAGCCGAACCGCATATGCAGACGATCTTGGGCCGCGCCGGCTTAGTCACTTCTGGCGCGCGTCATCCGGTCGATCGCCCGCGGGAGGCGAGCCAACGCGCCGGAACCGCGGCCCCGAGTACCCGTCGCGCTCGACGACCTCGGTGAACATCGCGATCGGGCGCACCCACAGGGAGTGGTCGCCGTAGAGCGTGCGGTACGAGACGAAGACCTCTTCGGTCTCGGAGTGGCGTGCGATGCCGTAGACCTCGTAGCGCTGGCCCTTGAAGTGCTCGTAGATACCGGGTTCGATATGCGGCAGCTCGGTGTGCGTCACGACTTTACGGCGGCCTCGTCGGTGCGCGCCTGCAGGTACTCGCAGAGCTTGCCCGTCGTGTACAGCTCCTCGCCGAGGGCGACGAGGTGCGAGCCGGAGAGGGGGAACTCTCCCGAGCGCTCCGAGAGGGCGGCCGTCCACTGCCGCTCGCAGTTGACGTTCAGCGAGATGGACGCGGGCCCGTGATTGAGGTGGATCGCGACCATGCCCGACTCGAGGTGTTCGGGGTCGTCCTGGCGGAGGACGTGCACCGTGGCGTGAGCGACGCTGTCGTGCTTCTCGTACTCGGTCACCCACTCGTGGATCTCGGTGAAGGTGGGGCGAGCGGAGCAAGTCATGTGTCGAGCCTAGCCACGGGAGCGGGCAGCAGGTTGCTCGATGTCGACCGGCGGGAAGGGTGGCTCTTACACACTGAGCAACTCCCCTCGCTCGATTGCGACCCCTCTTCGAAGGAATTCCTCGGGAACCTGCTCGTGATCTGCGGTCAGGGTAAGCGCGCGTGAACCGCGTTGAGGGTGCCACACGGCATCCGGTCGACCCGAACGCTCTTTCGCCCACGTCGGAACCGGAGCGTGAACTTCGTGGAGGCGCAGTTCCACGACCGCGGCGACTGCGTCGAGCCATCGTGAGGATGACTCGTCCGGCTGCTCCGCGGAGAGGAGTACCCGCGCCACGGGGTCGGCGGAGGCCAGATCGTCGGCGAGTTGAATGAAGCGGCGGTATGCCTGCGCATGCCGCCCTTCGTCTTCGGCACGGGTGATCTGATCGGCCGCGATGGCGGCGGGTGTGCGGCCGTGGGCTTCGAACGGAATCCAATCGATTCCCATCGTGACGGCGAGTCGATCCACTGTCGACGAGGTCGGCTCACGCTGGCCGTTCTCGATCGCGCTGAGGTTGTTGGCCCCGACTCCGGACAGCAAGGCCACGCTCCGAAGGCTCGCGCCCGAGCGCTTACGCGCCCTGCGCAGCGAGTTCACGATGCTCATGTCCGCCCCCTGTTATCTAAAACGATGACACCAGTCGCACGATGGATCGCGGGAACCTCACCGCCCTAGGCTCGCGGAATGGGGGATAACGACGACCACGGCCGCGCGCACGATCCCGACGCCCCGATGACCGCGACGTGGTCGGACGTCTTGAGCGGCGCCGGGCACGCTCTGCTGCTCTTCATGGTTCTGCTTCTCAGCGCAGTCGCCGTGACGGCCATCGTCGGGGTCAGCGACACGGCGAGCGACCTGGCCACCGGTGCCGTCGGTGTCGCTCAGTCGATGCTCTGGACCGCGCTCATCGGCGGCAGCGTGGCCTTGCTCGTGATGCTGACCGGCATGCCCCTGGCCTGGCTGTGCGCTCGTTCGATGCGGAGGCGGCGGTCGGTCGCGTTCCACGTGGTGGTGTGGAGCGTCTTCGGTCTGCTCGTCGGGCCTTCGGTTATCGCGGTTTTCAGCGCGCCGACAGAAAGCGGGTTCCTGCTGGCGACACCTTTCACCCCGATCAGTGCGGTCGTCACGGGCACCTGCGTGCTGTACGGATGGTGGCGCGCCTCGCGCCCAGCAAGGCGGCTGATGCGCCCGCTCGGCCCGGTCGAGGCGAACGACAGCCTCACGCCACCGCGCGGATCACACCCGTGATGATCAGCGTGATCACGGTCGTCCACAGCACGATCGCGGCGGCCTGCCAGGCGAGCACACGCATCGGGGGCACGCCGGTGGACGTGAGGGCCGCAGCGGTGAACTGCGTCGGCAGCAGCAGGGGGCCGAGCAGGCTCACACCCGGCGTTCCGTACCGGTGGTAGGCCTTCTCGAACTTCGCCCGGCGGGCGGAGGTGGGCTTCTCGACGGCTCCGCGACGCGTGGTGACGGCGGTGCGGACGCGCGACGACGCCATGACGACGACCGCCACGCACAGAAGGTTGCCGATCGCCCCAGCTAGCGCCGCGACCACGGGAGGGATGCCGCCCAGGATGCCGATAGCCGCCGCCCCCTCACCCTCGATGAACGGCACGGCCCCGGCGAGGGCGACGATGAGCGGCTGGACGAGGTCGGGCACGTCGGCGACGAGGCCCTGGAAATCGAGGATGAGGTCGGAGACGGGGTTCGACATGAGGACTCCTGGGGGATGAGGTCGCGGCGTGTTCCGCGGTGATTCCATCCCATCGGCGAGCGGCTTCCGGCGGCAGTGTCGCGGTGTCACGAGCGAGCGGGAGGATGTGGCGGCCCACCCGTGACGAATGTCACGCCCGTACAGTGGCGGGTGTGAGCGCCCCCGCACCCGTCCGCAGTCCCGCGGCGACGTACGCCCGCGACGTCCGCGTCACCTGGTGGTACACCGCCGCATCCGTGATGTTCCTCCACGTCTTCGCCGTGTTCCTCTGGGCGTTCGTGGTCGTGCTGCGGGGCACGCCGCTCGACGTCGTCCTCGTGCTGATCGGGGCCGCCGGGTCGGTGGCATCCGGAGTTCTTCTTCTCATCCACTACCGGCGGGAGCCCCTCGACGACGGCGACGACTCCGCGCGCAGGCCCGTGTGGCCGCTCGTGCTGCTGGGGGTCGCGTCGGCGGTTGTGCTCGGTGTCGGTGCCGGGTCGCTACTCGTCGCAATCGCCCTCGCGGCGCAGGCGCTGTGCACGGTGCGGTGGCGGGGTGGCATTCGCGTGCGGCTCGTCGCGCTGGTGCTCGTCGCCATCGTGGCGGTGTGGGTGATCGAGGCGACGCGGCTGAGTCCCGACGGCTACCTCACCCTCACGTTCGCCCTGCCCCTGTTCGCCGCGATGCTCGCTCCGCTGACCGCGACCTCGCTCTGGTGGTGGGATATCGTGCGAGAGCTCGACCGCGCCCGCCGCGCCGAGGGACGTCTCGCCGCAGCGCAAGAACGCCTGCGCCTCGCCGGAGACCTGCACGATCTGCAGGGCCACCATCTGCAGGTGATCGCGCTGCAGCTCGAGCTCGCCGAGAAGATGATGGGACGCGATCCGGATGCCGCGGCCGAACAGGTCCGCGCGGCGCGTGTGAGCGTCGACGAGGCGCGACGCGGCACGCGAGACCTGGCCGCGCGGTTCCGCGGGGTGCCCCTGCCCGACGAACTCGCCAACGCCGCCGATCTGCTGCGTGCTGCCGGGCTGACCGTCGACCTGCTGGTCGACACCGCGGCCGATCGCGCACCGGCGGATGTGCTCGGGCCGGTCGTCCGCGAGTCCACGACGAATGTGCTCAAGCACGGCGGTGGGGTGTCGGCATCCCTCTCCCTCGCGCGTCACGAGGGAGCGTGGGTGCTGACCGTCGAGAACGACGCGCGGAGGGCTGCGTCTCCGGTCGGCGACGGCGCGGGACTGTCGGGGATCGCCGAACGCGTGGGTTCGGTGGGAGGGACAGTGGATGCCACCCGCCTCGGCGACCGGTTCCGCGTGACGGTTCGAGTGCCCGAGGAGGTATCCGCGTGATCCGCGTACTCATCGCCGACGACGAGGACATGATCCGCACGGCGCTCGCCGCCCTGCTGCGGCTGGAGGATGACCTGGAGGTGGTGGCCGAATGCCGCGACGGAGAGAGCGCCGTGGCCGAGGCGCAGCGGCTGACGCCCGACGTGTGCCTGCTGGATCTCGAGATGCCCGGGCTCGACGGCGTCGACACGGCCGCGAAGATCCTGCGGAGCGTGCCGTCTCGCTGTGTGATCGTCACGCGGCACGCGCGGCCCGGAGTGCTGCGGCGCGCGCTGGGCGCCGGGGTCAGCGGGTTCCTTCCCAAATCGAGGCCCGCGGATGACGTGGCGGCGGTGATCCGCGAGGTCGCGGCGGGGCGGAGGTATGTCGACCCCGAGGTCGCGGCAGACGCGCTGAGCGACGAGCGGAGTCCGCTCACCGACCGCGAGCTCGACGTGCTGCGCGCGGGGGCGAGGGGGCAGACGGTGGCGGAGATCGCGGCGTCGCTGCACCTGTCGGCGGGGACGGTGCGGAACCACGTGTCGTCGGTCCTGGGCAAGCTGGGGCTCGCGAGTCGCCAGCAGGCGACGATTCACGCGCGGGAGAGGGGATGGATCTGAGGTCAGCCGGCGCGGCGGAGCGTTCGATCGATCTCAGGACCGGTGGGGGAAGAGGGAAGGCGCACCGTCACCTCGTCCGTCGCCCCGTCGAGCCCGTAGCGTAGGACGACGCGATCGCGATTCACCCGGCCGCCGTCAGGGGTGATGAGCATGTGCATCGGTCGCAGAGCGGCGACGAAAGAGTCCACGTCTTCGGTGCCGACGGCGGTCCGGCCCGCCCAAGAGGTGAAGAGGCTGTGCGGCGCGGTGCCGTCGCGCAGCACCGCACGGGCGATGGCCTCGCGCGCCAGGCGGTCGGGAATGTCGAGGTGCTCCAACACGATGTCGAGGTCCTCGATCATCTTCTGGCTGAGGCGACCCGGGTAATCGATCTCGAGACGGGTCGGGACGAGGCGAGATCCGAAGGGCACATCGCACTCCATCGCCCCGCCACCGGGGCCGCCGTCGAGATCGATCGGCCCCAAGACCCTGCTCGTAAGATCGCTCATCAAGACTGTCCTGTCAGTGCTTCGTCGGCGAGCAACTGCTGCACCGTCTGGCGTGCCGCCGCGTCGGTGGCGAAGAAGTCGGCGACGGTGGCGTCGAAGAGCCGGTGCCCTCTCTCGTACTCGTCACGGGTGTCCTGCAGGTAGTTCGACGTGATGCCGTGCAACTGACTGGCTGCCGCGTGGGTCCCGGTGGGGGCGACGCCGATCCCGGCGCTGCGGGGCGTCGGGCTCGACGCCGGTCCCGTCCCGATGGCCGACGCCGCTTCGGCGAGTTCCTCGTGCACCAAGCGCATGTTGTCCGACACGATGCCGGCGTCCGTCGCATCCATCCGCATCGATCCGTCGCCGAGCGGGTACTCCCCGAGCTGGAATGCGTCGAGGTTGTAGTTCTGGGCGTCCGAGGTCATCGCCGCGATGGCCTCTTGCATCGCATCGTTGAGGATCTTCTCCTGCGCGGTGATCGTGGTGTTCAGTTTGTCCAGCGCGTCGCTGAGCGAGGCGAGAATGTCCTCGTAAGACTCGCCGCCGATGTCGATGCCGTCTCTGGCGACCTCGGACAGAGCCATGCTGATGCCTGCCGATGTCGCGCTCAAACCCGCCACCGCGCCGGTCAGTCCGGCCGGTGCGGTCACGACCGCAGCCACGGCCGTGACGACGGCGCCCACGACTTGTAGCTGAAATGTCGTGTTCGCGGCCGATTCTTCTGCCGCCTGCTTCTCCCAGGCGAGGCGAGCGTTGTCGCAGATCGTCGCGACATCGGCTTTCACTGCGCCCCACATCGCCTGCTGGGCGGCGTAGTTAGCCGCAAGGATGACCGCAGCCTGCCCCAAGCCGTTCTGAACGCTCGAGAATGCCGTGAAGTACTTGCTCAGGAACGGTCGTCGGAACGCTCCCTCCATATTCCCGACGACGACGTCCTGAATGGTGCCCGACGACGTCGAGATGCTCCCGCTGTTCTGCACGGAGGACCCCGCACCGTTGCTGCCGAGGAGCGAGGCGGTGATACGTCCCGCGTCGGCATACGCCCTCGCCTCCGCACCGTCGGGCAGGCCGTGCCACTTCGAGACGACGCTGTCGATGGAGGAGCGGATGCCGTCGAACGCGTCAGCGCACGAGACGTCGTAGCCCACCCCGTCGCCGCCGCCAGAACCGTCCGCGGCAGGGCGGAAATACTGGTAGGGGGCGAAATGCCATTTCGTGTAGGTCTCTTCGTACCCCCACGTGGGGAAGAAATCCTGATCCGCCATCCAGCAGTCGATGGCGGCACGTTTCATCTGCCCGATGATGGTCGTCAAATCGCCGTAGTCAGCCATTACATCCCCCGCTGGCTCGGTTGATCGAAGGACGTGAAATTGCGCCCCTTATTAGAGTAGGCACATGCCTCGCGGATATCGAGGCGTCGTCATGACGTAACCCGTCCCCGACATTCACGGAGGTCACCATGTCGAACGAGGCCGCGACACGGGTCTCCGGTGTTCGGTCGACGGGCCGGCGTCAGACTGTTGCGGCTCTCATCGTCGGCATTGCGGCCGCCATCGTCGCCGGATTGCTGGTGGTGCCCTACCTCGCCCGCCCGGGACTGGTCGTGCTGCCTGCGATCGCGCTGGTGCTCGCCGTATCGGGCATCGTGCTCGCGGTACGTGCACGTCGACAGCCGGGGCAGAAGGCGCGAGGACGCGCGGCCCTGGTCTCGACGCTGGCCGCTCTGATCGTGGACGTGGTCCTGATCGTCGTCTTCGCTGTGACAATCGCCGGTCTCGGCGTTGCGAGCGTCGAGTTGAGGGGCACGGGTCCCGAGGACAACACGGTCACCTTCGCGAACGCCACCGAGCAGCGAACGCTTCAGTGGGGCCCCGAGGGGCGTGCTCAATTCAACACCTCGGGTTCATGGGCGGAGATCACAATCACCGCGCCCGCCGACGCGGCGGATCAGAGCGTCAGCTGCCAGATCCTCTGGAACGAGAAGGTCGTCGTCGAAGAGAGCTCGGGCACGGGTACGGTCACCTGTCGCTACGACGAGAAATGACGTGAGGGTGATGCCCATGCCCCCTCCGACCAGCGCCAGCATCGACGGGGGCTGAGCGATGTGCGTCTGTCGGACCTGGAGGCAGCGGACCGGCCGGGGTGGTTGGAGCGGATGGAGGCGACTTTCGCGGCGGGCCTGCGCGACGCCGGGCTGAAGCCGGGGGAGCAGCCGATCCCCAGGCCGCGGATCAGCGCCGACCGGTGCGCGGGTTCTGGCGTCCGGCGCGGGGGCCCGCGACCTGCTCGCCGTTCATCCAGATCGGACCTGTGTGACCGGTGTCGATGCCCGCGGCGATGTCCTCGGCTGTGCGCTGCTTTGCGATCTTGTGGATCAGGGCGCCGAAGCCGATCTTGGCGATGATGTCTGCCACGCTCAGCAGCACCTGCGCCGTCACGTAGCTTCCGGAGGTGACGGTGAACCCCTGCAACGCGAACACGATGGGGTACGCGAACCAGATCACGCAGAGCAGCGCGATGGTGAGGTTGAAGGTCGGAAGGGCTGAGGACCCGGCCATGTCTCGACGGGCACGCATCATCATGAAGATGAACATCACGTACAGCCCCACCATGCACAGGGCGCTGAGCGTGCCCCAGATCCACAGGGCACCGAGATTCGTGCCGTCATCGATCGCGACTCCGCCGATGAAGCCCGTCACGATCATGCCCACGGCGAGGGAGACGCCGATGGTCCGGTATCGCGAAGCGGTGGAGCCGACGAGCGTCGAGACAGCGATCAACTCGGTGACGAGCAGGGGGACGGTGACGGTCCAGTCGAAGTAGCGCGGCGCCCAGCTCAGAACCGCATTCGAGGTGGCGACCCATCCCTCACTCGTCTGCGTGTACCCAGCGTCGAACTTCAGCACGAGGACGACGTACGAAAGGAAGGCGACGGCGGCCACGCACATGCCCGCGATGATCGCCGGTCGGTAACGCACCGACACCTCGTGCTGCGTCGTGAATGACCGCAGGGCGAAGGCGAAGAGGGCGAGCCCGGCGACGGAAAGCGCGTAGAAGACGAGTGAATGCTGACCGTCGGTAAGCGTGACGTCCCACAGAGCATTGGTGTTCATAGTTCCTCGATTTCGAAAGTTGCAGAAGGGCAACTGTTGCTCCCGATTTATAGCGAGGTAGGGTCGGTGCATTCCGCCCCTGGCGCCGAGGAGGATTCTGTGCAGTACCCCGATGCCGCCGCCTCCGTTGCCCGGGGAACGCGGGCGATGCTGGGACTCACCCTGCGTTCGCTCGGACCGACGCTCGAAACCGTGACGCTGCCGCAGTGGCGCGTGCTCGCTCTCGTCCATCGCGTCGAGCGTGTGCGACAGGTCGACATTGCGGAGGCGATGGACGTGTCGGCACCCACGGTCACGCGCATGATCGAGCGTCTTGTGACGAAGGGTCTGCTCACCCGTGCCACGAGTGCCCAGAACCGCCGAGAGAGCGAGATCACCTTGACGACGCCCGGTCGCCAGCTGGTGATGGACGCTCTGGAGCGGCGAATGGATGCCGTCTCCGCGCTGCTCGATTCGCTCGACGTCGAGGAGCAACAGGCGTTGGCTCGCGCTGCGGAACTGATCACGAGTCGCCTCGAAGCGGAGATCGACCCCGCGCTGGACCTCTGACGGACAGGGCGGTCGGGGTCCCGGCATCCGGGAACTCCCTCCCATCGAAGGGGTGAACGTCGGAGTGATTCATCCCCGTCTAGTAGGGTGGTCCACTGGCGAAGATCTCTCGATATCGAGAGAGTTCGCCGCCTCCCACCACCGATCGCCCAGCGAAGGATTGTCCGTGGATCTCTACGAGTACCAGGCACGTGACCTGTTCGAAAAGTACGAGGTGCCGGTACTCGCCGGCATCATCGCCGACACCCCTGAGGAGGCGAAGGCGGCCGCGGAGAAGCTCGGCGGTGTCGTCGTCGTCAAGGCTCAGGTCAAGACCGGAGGCCGCGGCAAGGCCGGCGGCGTGAAGGTCGCGAAGAACCCCGACGAGGCGTTCGAGGCGGCCCAGGCCATCCTCGGCCTCGACATCAAGGGTCACGTCGTCAAGCGCGTCATGGTCGCCGCCGGCGCCCGCATCGCCAAGGAGTTCTACTTCTCGGTGCTGCTCGACCGCGCCAACCGGTCCTATCTCTCCCTCTCGAGCGTCGAGGGCGGCATGGAGATCGAAGAGCTCGCCGTCGAGCGTCCCGAGGCGCTCGCGCGCATCGAGGTCGACCCGATCGAGGGCATCACGCCCGAGAAGGCCCTCGAGATCGCCAAGGCCGCGAAGTTCGACGACGAGCTGGCCCCCAAGGTGGCCGACGTCTTCGTCAAGCTCTTCAACGTCTACAAGGGCGAGGACGCCACGCTCGTCGAGGTGAACCCCCTCATCCAGAGCGAGGACGGCGACATCATCGCCCTCGACGGCAAGGTCTCGCTCGACGAGAACGCCGGCTTCCGTCACCCCGACCACGAGGCGCTCGAAGACAAGGACGCCGCCGACCCGCTCGAGGCCAAGGCCAAGCAGCACGACCTCAACTACGTCAAGCTCGACGGTCAGGTCGGCATCATCGGCAACGGCGCGGGTCTGGTCATGTCGACCCTCGACGTCGTCGCGTACGCCGGTGAGAAGCACAACGGCGTCAAGCCCGCCAACTTCCTCGACATCGGTGGCGGCGCCTCGGCGACCGTCATGGCCGCGGGCCTCGACGTCATCCTCGGTGACGAGCAGGTCAAGAGCGTCTTCGTCAACGTCTTCGGCGGCATCACCTCGTGCGTCGCCGTGGCCGAGGGCATCGTCAAGGCCCTCGAGATCCTCGGAGACGCCGCGACCAAGCCGCTCGTCGTGCGCCTCGACGGCAACCAGGTCGAAGAGGGTCGCCAGATCCTCGCCGCCGCCAACCACCCGCTCGTCACCCTCGCCGCCGGTATGGACGAGGGCGCCGACAAGGCCGCCGAACTGGCCAACGCGTAAGGGATAGGGAAACAGAATCATGTCGATCTACCTCAACAAGGACTCCAAGGTCATCGTCCAGGGCATCACCGGCGGTGAGGGCACCAAGCACACCGCCCTCATGCTCAAGGCGGGTACGCAGGTCGTCGGTGGCGTGAACGCCCGCAAGGCCGGCACCACGGTCTCGCACAAGGACGCGTCGGGCAACGACGTCGAGCTCCCCGTCTTCGCATCGGTCGAAGAGGCCATCCGCGAGACCGGCGCCGACGTCTCGATCGCGTTCGTGCCCCCGGCCTTCACGAAGGACGCGATGGTCGAGGCCATCGACGCCGAGATCCCGCTGCTCGTCGTGATCACCGAGGGCGTGCCCGTCGGCGACACCGCCGAGGCGTGGGCGTACTCGAAGGCCAAGGGCGAGAAGACCCGCATCATCGGCCCGAACTGCCCCGGCATCATCACGCCCGGCGAGGCGCTCGTGGGCATCACCCCCGCGAACATCACCGGCAAGGGACCCATCGGCCTCGTGTCGAAGTCGGGCACCCTGACCTACCAGATGATGTTCGAGCTGCGCGACCTCGGCTTCTCGACCGCTATCGGCATCGGCGGCGACCCGGTCATCGGCACCACGCACATCGACGCCCTCGCGGCGTTCGAGGCCGACCCCGAGACCAAGGCCATCGTCATGATCGGCGAGATCGGTGGAGACGCCGAGGAGCGCGCCGCCGACTTCATCAAGGCCAACGTCACCAAGCCGGTCGTCGGCTACGTCGCCGGCTTCACCGCCCCCGAGGGCAAGACCATGGGCCACGCCGGCGCCATCGTCTCGGGCTCGGCCGGTACCGCCCAGGCGAAGAAGGAGGCCCTCGAGGCCGCCGGCGTCAAGGTCGGCAAGACGCCGTCCGAGGCCGCTTCGCTGATGCGCGAGATCATCGAAGCGCTCTGACGTTTCGCTTTCAGGGCCCGGATGCCATGGCATCCGGGCCCTTTCGCGTGTCCGAACGCAGGGTGCGGTGTGGGGCGGCGGGCCGCGGGGCTGGTGGGACGACGAGATGACGGGGCTTTCGCGAGATGACCCGCCATTCGCGCTGAATGCGGGTCATCTCGGCGAACCTGCGTGATCTCGACGCGGGCCAGGCGCGGGGCGCGCGACGGCGGCCGGGTGCGGGGCGCGTGGCGTCGGCCGGGCGCGGGCCTCGCGCACGTGGGCGAGCCCGCCCCTCGGCAGCGACGGAAGAGGGGCCCGGATGCCATGGCATCCGGGCCCCGAAAAGCTCGCGAGCTCAGCCGAGCAGCGCCTCGACCGGACCGCGGGCGAAGAAGACCACGAAGCCGGCGGCGACGATCCACAGCAGCGGGCTGACGCGGCGTGCGCGACCGGACAGGGCCTGGATGAGCACCCAGCTGACGAAGCCCGCGCCGATACCGTTGGCGATGGAGTAGGTCAGGGGCATCACGGTGACGGTGAGGAACACCGGGATGAGCACCGACATGTCGCTGAGGTCGACGTGGCGGATCTGCGCCATCATCAGCGCGCCGACGATGACCAGGGCCGCGGCGGCGATCTCGGTGGGGACGATGCTCGTCAGCGGGGTGAAGAACATCGCGAGCAGGAACAGACCGCCGGTGACGACGTTCGCAAGGCCCGTGCGGGCCCCCTCGCCGATGCCCGAGCCCGACTCGATGAAGACGGTGTTCGACGACGACGAGGTCGCTCCACCCGCCACGGCGCCGATTCCCTCGATCACCAGCGCCGAGCGCAGACGCGGGAAGGTGCCGTCGGGGGCGGCGAGGCCCGCTTCGCGGGAGAGGCCGGTCATGGTGCCCATGGCGTCGAAGAAGTTCGTGAACACGAGCGTGAAGACGAGCATGAGCGCCGCGAGCACGCCGATTCGGCCGAAGGATCCGACCAGGTCGACCTGCCCGACGAGTGACAGGTCGGGAAGGCTCACCCACTGCGCGGGGAGGGTGGGAACGCTCAGGCCCCAGCCGCCGGGGTTGCCGTCGGCCTTGGCGCCGAGGCCCGTGACGGCTTGGACGATCACCGCGATGACGGTGCCCGAGAGCAGACCGATCAGCAGCGCGGCCTTGACCTTACGCACGAGCAGCACGGCGGTGATGACCAGGGTCAGCACGAACAGGGCGGTGGGGATCGTGGTGATCGAGCCGCCCACGCCGAGGCCGACCGGAGGCGAGCTGAGCCCGGTCGAGGTGACCAGGCCGCTGTCGACGAAGCCGATGAACGCGATGAACAGACCGATGCCGACCGTGATCGCCGTCTTGAGCGCGAGGGGCACGGCCTCGAAGATCATTCGGCGCAGGCCCGTGACCGCGAGCAGCACGATGATGAGGCCGTTGATCACCACGAGCCCCATCGCCTCGGGCCAGGTGACCTGACCCACGATGCCGACCGCGAGGAACGAGTTGATGCCCAGGCCTGCGGCGAAGGCGAACGGCAGGCGCGTGACCAGGCCGAAGAGCATCGTCATGACGCCCGCGGTGAGGGCGGTGACCGCGGCGACCTGCGAGAACCCGAGGGCGTTGCCCGCGACGTCGGGGGTGCCCGACAGGATGATCGGGTTGAGGATGACGATGTACGCCATCGTGACGAAGGTGACGACGCCGCCGCGGATCTCTCCGCCGACGGTCGAGCCGCGGGCGGTGATCTCGAAGAACCGGTCGAAGCGGTTCTTCGGTTCGGGGACGGCCGTGGTCTCGGGAGCAGAAGCGCTCATGAAGGCTCCAGAAAAAGGGGAGGGGCTAGACCGGAGGGGAAGACGCCGACGTATCGTGTGAGCTATGTCACTCTCAGGAGAGTATCTACCCAGCACCAGCGAATGGGCCCGTCAGCAGGCGGAGACCTTCGAAGCCACGGGGGGCAAAGAGTCCGCCGAACTGCGGGGCGTACCCATCATCGTCCTCACCACCGTCGGCGCCAAAACGGGCGGCCTGCGCAAGACCGCCCTCATGCGCGTCGAGCACGACGGAAAGTACGCGGTCGTGGCATCCAAGGGGGGCGCTCCCGAGCACCCCGCGTGGTTCTACAACCTCGTGAAGAACCCCTGCGTCGCCCTGCAGGACGGCGACGTGAAGAAGGAGTACGTTGCCCACCAGGCCGAGGGCGCCGAGCGCGACGAGTGGTGGGGCTACGCGACCGAGGTCTGGCCCGACTACGACGAGTACCAGAAGAAGACCGACCGCCGGATCGAGCTGTTCGTGCTGGAGCCGGTCGAGTAAGTCTTCGCGGTTCGCTCATCGACGTGAGTGTTCACGACACCCGGACCTCGGGAGAGTTCGTCCGTGTGTCTCGGACACTCGACGGGTGGGGGCTGGGCGCGCTTCGCGCGAGGGCTGCGGATGCCTGACCCAAACCTCACACGTACTTCGCCGCCGCGTGAGAGAAACGTTCGCCGGGGGTAACGCCGGGGCGCGGGCGGGGGAAACCTCGGCTGCTTAGCGTCGGGGCATGGCCCGCTCGCACCCCGCAACCGGAACGAAACCTGCCGCTGACGCCGCGGCAAACTCCGCCGCGTACCGTGACGGCATGCTCCACCCCGCTCCATCCGGATCCGTCGTGGTCGTGGGTGCGGGGATGGTGGCCCACCGCTTCGTCGAAAGCCTCACCAGCCGCGACACCGACGGCCGCTGGTCGATCACGGTGCTCGGCGACGAGGCCCGCGGCCCGTACGACCGGGTCGGTCTGACCGGCATCTTCAGCGGCAAGACGCCCGACGATCTGGCCCTCGACCCCGCCGTGCTCGACCACGAGCGGGTGCGTGTCGAGACCGACGCCCGCGTGACGAAGATCGACCGCGCACAGCGCACGGTCACCACCGCCGGCGGGTCGACGCACGCGTACGACCGCCTCGTGCTGGCGACCGGCTCGTACGCCGCGCGCCTCGCCCTCGACGGCTTCGACCACCGCGGCTGCTTCGTCTACCGCACGCTCGACGACGTCGCCGGCATGCGCGCCTGGGTCGCGAAGCGCTCGGCGCAGCTCGGTCGCCCCCTGCGCGGCGCGGTCGTCGGCGGCGGTCTGCTCGGACTCGAGGCGGCGGGAGCGTTGCAGGCCGAGGGCGTCTCGCCGTTCGTGCTGCAGTCGAACGAGCGCCTCATGTCGGCTCAGCTCGATCTGGGCGGGGCGCGCACGCTGCAGCGGCTCATCGAAGCGCGCGGCATCGAGGTGCGCACGAGCTCGGTGACGACCCGGGTGGATGCCGACAAGACCGGCGCCGTGTGCGGCCTCGAGCTGCGCGACGGCACGTGGGAGGCCGTCGACATCGTGGTCTTCACGGTCGGCGTGCGGCCCCGTGACGAACTCGCCCGTGCGGCGGAGCTGCGGGTCGACGCCCGCGGCGGCGTCGTGATCGACGAGGGCTGCGACACGTCCGACCCCGCGATCATGGCGATCGGCGAGGTCGCGAGCTTCGACGGGCAGTGCATCGGGCTCGTCGCGCCCGGCTACGCGATGGCCGAGGTCGCCGCGACCCGCCTGCTCGGCGGCGAGGCGGCCTTCCCCGGCTTCGACACCTCGGCCAAGCTCAAGCTCTCCGGCGTCGAGGTCGCGAGCTTCGGCGACGCGTTCGCCGAGACGCCGAACGCCCTCGACGTCACCTACGCCGACCCGGTGTCGGGCGTCTACAAGAAGCTCGTGCTGAGCGATGACGCGCAGACGCTTCTCGGCGGCATCCTGGTCGGCGACGCCTCGGCATACACCTCCCTGCGTCCGCTCGTCGGTCGCGCGCTCGGCGGCGACCCCGCGGCGTACCTCATGCCCTCCGATCTCGCCCCGGCCCCGCAGGGCGACCTGCCCGCCGACGCGATCGTGTGCTCGTGCAACGGCGTCACCGCCGGGACGGTGCGCGAGGCCGTCACCGAGCACCAGTGCGCGGATGCCGCCGAGGTCAAGGCCTGCACCAAGGCGGGAGCGGCGTGCGGCTCGTGCTTCACGCTCGTGAAGAAGCTCGTGGCGACCGAGCTCGCGGCATCCGGAAAAGAAGTCTCGAACGGACTGTGCGAGCACTTCTCGTTCACCCGGGCGCAGCTGTTCGACGCCGTCCGGGTCTCGGGGCTGCGCACCTTCACCTCGATCGTCGAGCGCTTCGGCACGGGGCGCGGCTGCGACATCTGCAAGCCGGCCCTCGCGAGCATCCTCGCGAGCCTCTACTCGGGGCACGTGCTCGACGGTGAACTCGCGACCATGCAGGACACCAACGACCACGTGATGGCCAACATCCAGCGCGACGGCAGCTACAGCGTCGTCCCGCGCATTCCGGGCGGTGAGATCACGCCCGAGGGCCTCGTGGTGATCGGCGAGGTCGCGCGCGACTTCGGGCTCTACACGAAGATCACCGGCGGCCAGCGGATCGACCTGTTCGGCGCGCGCCTCGACCAGCTGCCCGACATCTGGAAGCGCCTCGTCGACGCCGGCTTCGAATCCGGCCACGCCTACGGCAAGTCGCTGCGCACGGTGAAGTCGTGCGTCGGGTCGACCTGGTGCCGCTACGGCGTGCAGGACTCGGTGGGCATGGCCGTGCAGCTCGAGCTGCGCTATCGGGGTCTGCGCTCGCCGCACAAGCTCAAGTTCGGCGTCTCGGGTTGCGCGCGCGAGTGCGCCGAGGCCCGCGGCAAGGACATCGGAGTGATCGCGACCGAAGCCGGCTGGAACCTCTACGTCGGCGGCAACGGCGGCTTCAGCCCGCGCCACGCGGAGCTGTTCGCCGAGGGCCTCGACGACGAGGGGCTGCTGCGGGCGATCGACCGGTTCCTCATGTTCTACATCCGTACCGCCGACCGGCTGCAGCGCACCGCGCCGTGGGCCGGCGAGTACGAGGGCGGCCTCGAGGCGCTCAAGGGCGTCGTGTTCGACGACACGCTCGGCATCGCCGACGATCTCGACCGGGCCATGGCATCCCACATCGACGCCTACGAGGACGAGTGGGCCGCCACCCTCGCCGACCCCGAGAAGCTCAAGCGCTTCCAGAGCTTCGTCAACGCCCCCGAGAAGGCCGACCCCTCGCTCGCCTACGTCGCCGAGCGCGGCCAGGCCCGACCCGCCACGGCTGAGGAACGCGCGTCGGGCGCGGTGCTCATCGGCGGCACGACGCTGGCGGTGCGGTCATGACTCTCGTGCAGACGACTCCGGATGCCGGGACCCCGGCCGTGACGTCGGACTCGACCGGCGCTCCCGATGGGCCGGCGGCACGGGGCTGGACCCGCGTCTGCCGCGTCGACGATCTGCTCGTCGAGCGTGGGGCCGCTGCCCTCCTCGGCGACCGGCAGATCGCGCTGTTCCGCACGTTCGACGGCCGCATCTTCGCGACCGACCAGATCGACCCGTTCAGCGGGGCTGCGGTGCTCTCGCGCGGGATCGTCGGCGACCGCGGGGGAGTGCCCACCGTCGCCTCGCCCATGTACAAGCAGGTGTTCGACCTGCGAACGGGAGCGTGCCTCGACACGCAGGGCAAGGAGCCCCTGGCCGTGGCCGTGCACCCGGTGACCGTGGCCGAGGGCGACGTGTTCGTGAAGCTCGTGACCGGCTCGGGGCCGGCGGGCAGCACGCACGCCGACCCCGCGCACGCCGACCCCGCAGAAGGAGACGCCCGATGATCGCTCTCGCAGGACTCGACCTCACCGACAAGCTCGTCGTGTGCGTGGGCGGCGGCTCCGTCGCCGAGAAGCGCATCGCGCGGCTGCGGGCCGCCGGCGCCCGGGTGCGGGTCGTCGCGCCCGTCGTGACGCCCGGGCTCGCCGCGCTCGCCGCCGTGGGCGACATCGAGTGGCGGGCGCGCGCCTTCGCCGACACCGACCTCGACGACGCCTGGTTCTGCCACACGGCCACGGGCGCGGCATCCGTCGACGCCGCCGTCGTCGAGGCAGCCGAAGCCCGCCGCGTGTGGTGCGTCAACGCGGGCCACGGCGGCAAGGGCACCGCGCGCCTGGCCGCCGAGACCACCAGCGGCGACGTCATGGTCGGGGTCGTCTCGACCGCCGGCGCCGACCCCCGCCGCAGTGTCGCCGTGCGCGACGCCATCGCCCAGCGCCTCGCCGAAGGCGCCCTCCCGCTCCGCCGTCGACGTCGCCCGCTCGTGGGGAGCGTGGCGCTCGTCGGCGGCGGCCCCGGCCCCATCGACCTCCTGACCGTGCGGGCCCGCGCTCTACTGGCCGAGGCCGACGTGGTCGTGCACGACCGACTCGGACCCACCGGCGTGCTCGCCGAACTCGGCGACGACGTCGAGTTGATCGACGTGGGCAAGCGCCCCCACCACCACCCCGTGCCGCAGCACGAGATCAACGCTCTGATCGTCGACCGTGCCGCGAAGGGACTGCGGGTCGTCCGGCTCAAGGGCGGCGACCCGTTCGTCTACGGCCGCGGCGGCGAGGAGGTCTTCGCGTGCCGCGAGGCTGGGATCGCGGTCGAGGTCGTGCCCGGCATCTCGAGCGCGATCGCCGTGCCCTCGGCGGCGGGTGTGCCCGTGACGCACCGCGGCGTCGCCGGTACCCTGCACGTTGTGAACGGTCAGGACACCCCGAGTGAAGCGACCCTCGCCGCGCTCCGCGACGACACCGCGACCGTCGTCGCGTTGATGGGCGTCAGCGCCCTGCCGCGCTTCGTCGCCGCCGCCCACGCCGCCGGCGCCCCCGAGACGCGGCCGGTGGCCTTCGTCGAGAACGGCCACACGCCCGCTCAGCGCACGATCCGCACGACGCTCGGGACGGCGATCCAGGACGCCGAGACCCACCGCCTCGCCAACCCCGCGGTGCTCGTCTTCGGCGAGGTGGCGCGGGCCGACCTGCTGCTGCCGACCGCCGCGCCGGCCGCGGTCGCGGCGCACGGGGAGGGCATCGGGTGACCGCACCCGCGCGGACGATCAGCACGGTGCTCCAGGGGTGCACCGTGCTGCTTCCCGTCGACCGGCGGTCGGGGGAGCTGTCGGCCGCGCTCGAGCGGCACGGCGCGCGCGTGCGCGTCGCGCCGGCGCTGACGATCATCCCGCACGTCGACGACGAGGAGCTCATCGCGCAGACCCGACACCTGGTCACCGATCCTCCCGACGTGGTCGTCGCCACCACCGGCGTCGGCTTCCGCGGGTGGATGGAGACCGCCGACGAGGCGGGCCTGCACGACGAGCTGAGCACGGTGATGGACCGAGCGCGGATCGTCGCGCGCGGACCCAAGGCGCGCGGGGCGATCCAACAGGCGGGTTTCGAGGCCGACTGGGTCGCCGAGAGCGAGACCTCGGCGGAGCTGCGCGACTTTCTCGTCGCCGAGGGCATCGCGGGTCTCCACGTCGCCGTGCAGCACCACGGCTCCGGGGCCGACGGCCTCGACGAGGCGTTCGAGCAGGCGGGGGCACGCGTCACCAGCCTCACCATCTACCGCTGGGGCCCGCCGCCCGACCCCGAGGCGGTCGCCGCCTCGACCCGGCAGGTCGCCCGCGGCGAGATCGACGCCGTGCTGTTCACCTCGGCTCCCGCGGCCCGCGAGTGGATCCTCGCCGCCGAACGGGCCGAGGCGCTCGACGGGGTGGCATCCCGTGCACGAGACGGACGCGTGCTCGTCGCGGCGGTCGGTCCGATCACGGCGGGCCCCCTGCTCGAGGCCGGGATCGTTCCGCTGGTTCCCGACCGCGGGCGCCTGGGCGCGCTCGTGCGCGCGGTGGTCACGCACTACGGCGGCGCGGACGCGGCCGTGATCCGCACGACGGCCGGGGTGCTCGGCATCCGGTCGTCGGGGATCGTGCTCGACGGGGAGTTCACCCCGCTGCCGCGCACGGGCGTCGAGATCCTGCGCGCTCTCGCGCGTCACCCCGGAGCGGTCGTGTCGCGGGCGGATCTGGTGGCGGCGCTGTCGAGCGCCGAGGCCAGCGGCCACGCGGTCGAGGTCGCCGTGGCCCGAACCCGCGAAGCGCTCGGGGGAGCCGACCTGATCCGCACGGTCTACAAGCGCGGCTACCGGCTCGACGTGATCGACGAGGAGGACTCATGACCGCGGTACTCATCGCCTGCGCCCACGGCACCCGGTTCGAAGAGGGGCGCGTGGTCGTGCGCGAGCTCCTCGAGGTGCTGCGCTCCACCGCTCCCGAGGGGGTCGAGGTGCTCGAGGCCTACGTCGACGTGCACGGTCCGTACGTCACCGACGTGGTCGCCGAAGCGCGCGAGCGGACCGACGACATCGTGATCGTGCCGCTGCTGCTGTCGACCGGCTACCACACCGAGGTCGACCTGGTGGAGGCCGCCGACGGGCTGCCGGTCGCCCCGGCCCTCGGGCCGCACCCGGTGCTCGCCGAGATCCTCGTCGACCGCGTGCGCGAGGCGGGGGCCGGGGCGGACGACACCGTCGTGCTCGCCGCGGCGGGATCGACCCGCCCGGGCGCCGTGGTCGACGTCGAACGCATGGCGGAGCTCATGACCGAGGCCGGGGTCGCCGGACCCGTCGTGACGGCGTACGCCGCGGCATCCGATCCCCGCATCCTCGACGCTGTGCAGGCCGCACGCTCGGCCGGGCGACGGACGGTCGCGGCGAGCTACGTCCTCGCCCCGGGGCACTTCTCACGCGTGATCGAGAAAGCGGATGCCGACCTGACCACCGCCCCGATCGGTGCGGACCCGCGGCTGGCGACGGTCGTGTGGGAGCGGTGGGCCGCGGCGCGCGGCAGCCGGGTCGCGTCGACGCCGGACCCGTCGACGGCGGCGGGGTCCTCTCCCCGAGGGCTGCTCGCCGCGGTGCGCGGGCTCGTCTCGGGCGCTCGCCGCCGCGCCTGAGAGGCGGGCTGGGGCGGCGCGGGTAGGGTTCCTCTCGCCCATGCATCGCCTCCTCATCGCCCTGCTCGCCGCCCTCGACGCCGTCCTGGCGGCCGCGGGGGGCATCGCCGTCGTGCTCGCGCCCCTCACGCTGCTCTGGGTGTTCGGCGTCGGCAACCCCGACTGGAGCGCGCTGTGGCCCGCGTCGGCCGCGGTCTGGCACCTCGGCCACCTCGTGCCGGTGACCATCACGCTGCCCGACACCTACCTCGCCGCCACCGGCATCGACCCGAGCTTCGCGACCTTCACGCTCTCGCTCGCGCCCCTCGCCTTCGCCGCCTTCACCGGCCTGTTCGCCGCCCGTTCCGGATCCCGAGCCGCCGAGGCGGGCTCCGGCCTCACCGGATGGGTCTCGGGCTCGCTCGTGTTCGCGGCGCTCTCCGCGGGCATCGTGCTGACCTCGCAGGCTTCCCTCGTGGCATCCGAGACCTGGCTGGCGATCCTGCTGCCCTCGCTCATCTTCTGCGTCCCCGCGCTCGTCGGCGCCATCGTCGGCGCGTGGCGCGTGGGCGATGACGGACCGGTCGACGCCGTGCGCGGATGGATCGAGCGGATGCCGAGGGCCTGGGCACCCGTGCCCGGACTGGCCCTGCGCGGACTCGCGATCGCCACCCTCGGACTCATCGCCGTGGGCGCAGTCATCGTCACGGCCGGTCTCATCGCCCGCGCCTCGCAGGTCATCGGCCTCTACCAGGCGAGCAACGCCGACGGCATCGGGGCCACCGTCATCGCGCTCGGACAGCTCCTCTACCTCCCCACGCTCGTGCTCTGGGCGATGTCGTTCGCCGCCGGCCCCGGCTTCGCCCTCGGCACCGACACCGCGGTCACCCCGGCCGCGACGCAGGTCGGCGCGCTCCCCGGCATCCCGGTGCTCGGTGCGGTGCCCGACTCGACGTCGTCGTGGCTGCTGCTGCTCGTGCTGCTGCCGATCGCCGTGGGCGCGGTGACCGGGTGGATCCTTCGATCCCGGATGCCGCTCACCACCGGCCCCGAGCCCCTCGGGCCCCGGCTGGTGCTCGCCGTCGCCGTCGCCGCGCTGACCGGTGGCATGGGCGCGCTCGCCGCCGTCGTCTCGTCGGGTTCGATCGGGCCCGGCCGGCTCGCCGACACGGGTCCGCAGCCCGGTCCGCTCGCCCTGACCCTCGGTCTCGAGGTGCTCGTGGGCTTGGCGATCCTGCTGCTCAGCCCGCGGTTCGGTGCGGGCGTGGACGACGACGACCGATACGAGGAGCGCGATGACCGCCCCTTCTCGTTCGCGGCGCGCGAGCAGAGGCCCTTCGACCGCGACGAGCACTGGACGGGCCCGACCCCGACCGGCACGCCCGTCGGAGCGGGCATCTCGCACGACGTGTGGCCGAGCTCGTACCGCGAGCCGGATGCCGTGGCGACCGATACCGCGCTGGGGGTGCGGGGGAGTACGGCGTCCCTTTCCGGGCCGTCCACCTCCGCGGGGTCTGTGTCGACGTCGCCCCTCGGCGCGCGGGCGGCGGGCACCGCCGGCGACGACCCGGTCGGAGAGCTCAGCGACGACGAGGTGCGGGCGCGGATCCGCGCGGCCTGGTCGGAGCACGGCGGCGAGCCCGACGGCACCCGCTGAGACCGGGGCGGCCCCGACCCGACGCGACCCCGTCGCTCGACGGGCTCGCCCGATCGCGGCATCCCGGGTCCCGACGCCCCCGACCGGCCCGCGCGCGCGGACGCACCTGCGTAGACTGAGCGCGTGCTCACGGTCGCCGTTCTCATCTCCGGCACCGGCTCGAACCTCCGCGCCCTGCTCGAGGCGGCCTCCGCCCCCGACTTTCCCGCGCGCGTGGTCGCGGTCGGTGCCGATCGCGAGGCCGACGGCTTCGCGCACGCCGAGCACTTCGGCATCCCGACCTTCCTCGTCCCCTTCAACGCGTTCGCGTCGCGCGAGGAGTGGGGCGCCGAACTCGGGGCACAGCTCGCGGTGTGGAACCCCGACCTCGTCGTGCTCAGCGGCATGATGCGCCTGCTCCCGGCGGACCTCGTCGCCGCGTGGGAGCCGCGCATCATCAACACGCACCCGGCGTACCTGCCCGAGTTCCCCGGAGCTCACGGGGTGCGCGACGCCCTCGCCGCGGGCGTCGACCAGACCGGGGCGAGCGTCATCGTCGTCGACTCCGGCGTCGACACCGGCCCGATCCTGGCTCAGGAGCGCATCCCGGTGCTGCCCGGTGACGACGAGGCCTCGCTGCACGAGCGCATCAAGCCCGTCGAACGCCGTCTGCTCATCGACGTCGTCCGTCGCATCGCCGAGGGCGAGCTCGACCTCGCCGCCACGGCATCCCGAACCGCCTGACCCGCTCGACGGGCGCCGGCCCGTCGCGCATCCGAACCCGACTCGAGACACAGGAGCCGCACGCCATGGCCGGACCCCGCCACGACCCCGCCGACTACCGCCCCCGCGACGTCGTCCCGATCCGCCGCGCGCTGGTGTCGGTGAGCGACAAGACCGGTCTGCTCGAGCTCGGCGCGGCCCTCGCCGCCGCGGGCGTCGAGATCGTCTCGACCGGCGGCTCCGCCACCCTGCTGCGCGACGTCGGGTACGACGTCACCGACGTCTCGGCCGTCACCGGCTTCCCCGAGTCGCTCGACGGGCGCGTCAAGACGCTCCACCCGAGCGTCCACGCCGGTCTGCTCGCCGACCTGCGCCTGGCCTCGCACGAGGCGCAGCTCGACCAGCTCGGCATCCGCCCCTTCGAGCTCGTGGTCGTGAACCTCTACCCGTTCGTCGAGACCGTGGCATCCGGTGCCCAGGGCGACGACGTGGTGGAGCAGATCGACATCGGCGGCCCCGCGATGGTGCGCGCGTCGGCGAAGAACCACGCGAACGTCGCGATCGTCGTCTCGCCCGAGTCGTACCCCGCCATCATCGAGGCCCTGCAGTCGCAGGGCGGCACGAACCTCGTGCAGCGCCGCGAGCTCGCCGCCCGCGCCTTCTCGCACACGGCCGCGTACGACACCGCCGTGTCGACCTGGTTCGCCGAGGGCACCCTCGCCGACGACATCGACCTGCCCGCGCACCTGACGATCCAGGCCGAGCGCCTGTCGACCCTGCGCTACGGCGAGAATTCGCACCAGCGCGCGGCGATCTACACGCGCGTGGGCGGACACGGCATCGCCCAGGCCACGCAGTTGCAGGGCAAGGAGATGTCGTACAACAACTACGTCGACGCCGACGCGGCCCTGCGCGCCGCCTTCGACATGGTCAAGCCCGCCGTCGCGATCATCAAGCACGCGAACCCCTGCGGCATCGCCGTCGCCGCCCCCAACGCCCTCGACCCGATCGCCTCGGCGCACCTGCGCGCGCACGAGTGCGACCCCGTGTCGGCGTTCGGCGGCGTGATCGCCGCGAACCGCACGGTGACGCTCAAGATGGCCGAGAACCTGCGCGACATCTTCACCGAGGTCATCATCGCCCCCGACTTCGAGCCCGAGGCGCTCGAGGTGTTCAAGCTCAAGAAGAACCTGCGCGTGCTGCGCCTGCCCGCCGACTGGCAGCAGGAGCGCATGGACGTGCGCCTGGTCTCGGGGGGTCTGCTGCTGCAGGACGCCGACCGCTTCCCCGACGACATCGAGTCGGTCGCCAAAAATTGGGAGCTCGTCTCGGGCGAGCGCCCCGCCGACGCCGACATGGAGAGCCTCATCTTCGCGTGGAAGTCGTGCCGCGCCGTCAAGTCGAACGCGATCGTGCTCGCCCAGGGGTCGGCCACCGTCGGCATCGGCATGGGCCAGGTCAACCGCGTCGACTCGTGCCGCCTCGCGGTCGAGCGCGCCGGTGATCGTGCTCACGGCTCGATCGCGGCATCCGATGCCTTCTTCCCCTTCGCCGACGGCCCCCAGGTGCTGATCGACGCGGGCATCTCGGCGATCATCCAGCCCGGCGGTTCGGTGCGGGATGCCGAGGTCATCGACGCCGCGCGCGCCGCCGGGGTGACCATGTTCTTCACGGGAGAGCGCCACTTCTTCCACTGAGCCGTCGTGCTGCGTGCCGCCCTCGTGACCTCGGTCGCGGGGGCGGCTCGGCGTTGGGGTGGTTCCTGCGCGCTGATCAACGCTCGCTGCGCTGAGAAACGCCGTCCCCCGGCGTTTATCAGTGCAGGAAGCGTTTATCGCGCGGGGGTGGGCGCCAGCGAGCGCGCCGGCGTGGGGTGGGGTCGGCTGTGGGCTGTGCGAGGGCGCCGGGGTGGGGCGGGGTCGGCTGAGGGCCGTGATAAACGCTCGCTGCACCGGGAAACGCCGTCCCCCGGCGTTTATCAGTGCAGGAAGCGTTTATTGCGCGGTGTGGGGGGCGCGGGTGGGGGCGGGGGCGCCGGGGTGGGGCGGGGTCGGCTGAGTGCCCTGATAAACGCTCGCTGCACCGGGAAACGCCGTCCCCCGGCGTTTATCAGTGCAGGAAGCGTTTATCGCGCGGGGGTGGGGGCGCGGGCGGGGGGCCGCGCGCCTACCGGGGTGAGGGCGCGGGGCGCGGGGCGGCGTCAGGCGCTCATCGCGAGGAGCTTGGCCACCGTGTTGAGGTTGCGCGCGGTGCCCGTGACGCCGAGGCGCTTCTCGAACCAGCCGGCCTGCAGCTTCGAGCCGCCGATGCCCTCGGGATAGCGCACGAACACCTCCCGTCCGTCGAGCACGGCCTGCTCGGGGCACTCGGCCGGCACCTCGAACGTCGCCCCCGCGGGCGGCGGATCGTCCAGGAACACCGTCTGCACCCACCGTCCCTCGGCGGCATCGGCGAAGGGGTTCCGCGCGTGGGCGTCCGCCAGCTCGGCGTGGGACCGCACGATCACCGGGAGGTCGAACCCGAACGCCCCGCGCACGGCGTCGCGCACCGCGGCGGCGGTCTCGTCGGGGGAGCGCCCGCCGTCGTCGAGCACGACGTTGCCGGCGACCTGCAGGGTCTCGACCTCACCGAGACCCGCAGATGCCAGGACCTCGCGCAACGCGGGCATCTTCATCGCCGTGGGTCCGCCGACACCACGGATCAGGGCGACCGTACGGGGCATGGGGCGACTCTACGCCGCGGGTGCCCCCGCGCGGGACGCGGTCAGCGGAGCGCGACGCCCCGCCGGTGGGACGCGGCGAGGAGGTCCGCGTCTCACCTAGTCCAGCCGGGCACGACGCACCGTCGGATGAGACGCGGCGAGGGGCGCCGTGTCTCACCCGAGCAAGCGCTGACCGGCGCCGGCGAAGGGTCTCAGGCGGAGTCGCGGCCCAGGGTCTCGAGAAGGCGCAGCCACACCTCGCTGACCGTCGGGTACGACGGCACGGCGTGCCACAAGCGCTTCACCGGCACCTCCCCGACGATCGCGATGGTGGCGGAGTGCAGCAGCTCGGCGATGTCGGGACCCACGAAGGTCGCGCCGACGAGCACGCCACGGTCGAGGTCGACGATCGCACGGGCTTTTCCGACGTAGGCATCGGACTGCTCGCTCGAGCCGGCGATGCTCGCGAGGTCGTAGTCGAGCACCTTGACGTTCAGTCCCTTCTCCTCGGCCTTCTTCGCGGTGAGGCCGACCGAGGCGACCTCGGGGTCGGTGAAGGTCACCTGGGGGACCGCGTCATGATCGGCGGTCGCGACATGGGCGCCCCAGGGAGCGTCGTCGACCTCGTCGCCCTTCGCGCGGGCGGCGATGACGTCTCCGGCAGCGCGCGCCTGGTACTTGCCCTGGTGGGTGAGCAACGCGCGGTGGTTGACGTCGCCGACGGCGTAGAGCCAGTCGAAGCCGCGGACGAGCAGGGTGTCGTCGACGTCGAGCCACTCCCCGGCCGTGAGGCCCACGGCATCCAGCCCGAGATCCTGCGTGCGAGGGGTGCGACCGGTGGCGACGAGCACCTCCGCGGCGGTGACCGTGGTGCCGTCGGACAACTCGAGCACCGCGCGCCCGTCGTCGTCGCGGCGGGCGGACACGGCATCCGCCCCCGTCTTGACCGTGACACCGCGCTCGCGCAGGGAGTCTGCGACGAGCTCGCCCGCGAACGGCTCGTTGCCGCCGAGAAGGCCCGAGCGCGCGATGATCGTGACCTCGGTGCCGAGGCTCTGGAAGGCGGTGGCCATCTCGGCGCCCACGACGCCCCCGCCGATGATCGCGAGAGATGCGGGGATCTGCTCGACCGCGGTGGCTTCACGGCTGGTCCAGGGCGAGATGTCGGCGAGACCGGGGATGTCGGGCAGCAGGGCCGCCGACCCCGTGCACACCGCGACCGCGTGGCGAGCGACGAGGTCGATCGTCGAGCCGTCGGCCGCCGTCACGCGGACGGTCTTCTCGCCTGTGAGTGCGCCGTGGCCGCGCACGAGGTCGATGCCCGCGCCCTGCAGCCACTCGACCTGACCCGAGTCGTCGTAGTTGCTGGTCATGGTGTCGCGGCGGCGGAGCACCGCGGCGACGTCGAGCTCGCCCGTGACGGCCTGCTTCGCCCCGTCGACATCGCGCGCAGCCCGCAGGGCGGCGGCGCTGCGCAGGAGCGCCTTGGACGGCATGCAGGCCCAGTAGGAGCACTCTCCGCCCACGAGCTCGGACTCGACGATGGCGGCGGTGAGTCCGGCCTGCACGGCGCGGTCGGCCACGTTCTCGCCGACGGGGCCGGCACCGATGACGATGAGGTCGTATTCGCGTTCGCTCATGGAGCCCACGGTACTCAGGACCACCGACATCGGGCGGGGGTTGCGAGACGCCCATCACACCCCGCGCAGCGCCTCCAACAGGGCGCGCACGTGTTGCCGCTCGTGCCCGTCTTCCTCGGGTTCCTCGTGATCGTCCTGGCCCTCGTCGTGTGGGCCGGGGTCGTGATCCTGCGGGAGACAGGTCCGCGGGAATGAAGCCCGGGACGCGCCCCGCCCGGACGCGCGAGCACAGAGGTCCCTACTCCAGCGCAGTCTGGGCGGTTCCTGCAAGCCCTTGACCACGTCTTCTGAACCGGTTTAGAGTCGAGGCACTGAACCGGTTTAGAACGGCCCGGTGCCCGCGACACGACGGAGTGACGGATGACGAACGACACGCGACCCACCATCGCCGACGTCGCGCGGCGCGCCGGCGTGAGCAAGGGCCTCGTGTCGTTCGCGCTGAACGGTCGCGCCGGCGTCGCCCCCGATACGCGCGAGCGCATCCTCTCGGTCGCCGCCGACATGGGTTTCAGCCCGAGCCTGCGGGCGCGGTCGCTGAGCGTCGGCCGCGCCTTCGCGTGCGGACTCGTCATCGGCCGCAGTCCCGACGTCATCGCCGCCGACCCCTTCTTCCCCTCGTTCATCGCCGGGGTCGAAGACGAGTTCTCGATGTCGGGCCAGGTGCTCGTGCTGGCCGCGGCCACCCCCGGGCGCCACGAGGACGAGACCTATCGCGGGCTCGTCGCCGACCGCCGTGTCGACGGCGTCATCCTCTCCGACCTGCGCGCGGGCGACCCGCGCGTCGCCCTCGTCGCCGAACTCGGCATCGCCGCCGTGACTCTCGGCGTCCCCGATGTCGACAGCCCCTTCACCTCGGTCGCGGTGGACGACGGCGCCGGTATCCGCCTCGCGGTCGACCACCTCGCCGACCTCGGTCACACCGACATCGCCCACGTGGCGGGCCCGACCGCGATGCTCCACGGCCGCAGCCGTACGGCGGCCTTCGAGGCGGCGGCCGAGGCCCGTGGCATCCGGTCCCGTGTCGTCGCGACCGACTTCAGCGCCGCCGACGGCGCCCGGGCCACGGACGCGCTGCTCGACGCCGACACGCCCCCGACCGCGATCGTCTACTCGAACGACAACATGGCGATCGCCGGCCTCGGTCGCGCGCAGCGCCGCGGCCTCGTCGTGCCCCGCGACCTGTCGATCACGGGATTCGACGACGCCGAGATCGGCCGTCACCTCTACCCCGCGCTGACCAGCGTCGCGACCGACGCCCGCGGGTGGGGAGCCGCCGCGGCACGCGCTCTGCTGGCCGCCATCGCGGGAGCGGCGCCGGAATCCCGGCAGCTCCCCGATCCCCGACTCATCGTCCGCGCCTCGACCGGGGCGCCGCCGACCGTCTGACGCACCGCGGGGGATCCCGCACACACAAGGAGGAAGACATGCGACGACGCATTCTGACCACAGCCCTCGCCGCCACCGGCGTCCTGGCACTGTCCGCCTGCAGCGGCGGGGGAGGAGCCAGCTCGGGCATGGATGCCAAGGGCCCCATCACCATCTGGTACTCCAACAACGACGCCGAGATCGCGTGGGGCGAGCAGATGGTCAAGGCGTGGAACGACGCCAACCCCGACCAGCAGATCACCGCGCAGGAGATCCCCGCCGGGTCGTCGAGCGAAGAGGTCATCGGCGCGGCGATCACCGCCGGCAACGCCCCGTGCCTCATCTTCAACACCTCGCCCGCGGCCGTCCCCGGCTTCCAGAAGCAGGGCGGCCTGGTCAACCTGTCGGACTTCCCCGACGGCGAGCAGTACATCACCGACCGTAGCGGCGACCTCGCCGACCAGTATCGCTCCGAAGACGGCGGCTTCTACCAGCTGCCGTGGAAGAGCAACCCGGTCATGATCTTCTACAACAAGGACCTTTTCGCCCAGGCCGGGCTCGACGCCGAGAACCCGAAGCTGTCGACGTACGCCGACTTCCTCCAGACCGCGCAGACGCTGAAGTCGGCAGGAGTCGCGCCGTACGCGATCAACCCGGCGCCCACGAGCGAGTTCTTCCAGTCGTGGTTCGACTTCTACCCGCTCTACGCCGCGCAGACGGGCGGAAAGCAGCTGGTCGAGGACGGCCAGGCGACCTTCGACGACGCGAACGGCGAAGCGGTCGCCGACTTCTGGCGCACGATCTACAGCGACCAGCTGGCCGGCAACGAGCAGTACCAGGGCGACGCGTTCGCCGACGGTCAAGCCGCCATGGCGATCGTCGGGCCCTGGGCCATCTCGGTCTACAAGGACAAGGTGAACTGGGGCTCGGTGCCCGTGCCGACCGAGAACGGCACCGCCGCCAGCGACACGTGGACCTTCAGCGACGCGAAGAACGTCGGCCTGTTCACCGCGTGCGAGAACAAGGCCACCGCGTGGGAGGTGCTGAAATTCGCCACCAGCGAGGAGCAGGACGGTACCTGGCTCGAAGAGACCGGCCAGATGCCGCTGCGCACCGACCTCACCACGACCTACGCCGACTACTTCTCGGCCAACCCCTCGTACCAGCAGTTCGGGGACCAGGCCGCTCGCACCGTCGAGGTGCCGAACGTGCAGAACTCCGTGGAGATCTGGCAGGCCTTCCGCGACGGCTACTCCAAGGCCGTCATCTTCGGCGAGGGCGACGTCAAGACCTTCTTGACGGATGCCAAGACCCAGATCGACCAGCTCGCGGCGGGGAAGTGACATGACCACGTCCGTCGCCGGCACGGCCGGCCGCACCGGGGGCGACCCCGGGCGGTCGGGCCGTCGGGGCGGCGCGGAGAACACCACGAAGACGCGGCGCCGCCCGTTCGGAGCGCAGCCACTCGGCATCCTGTTCTCCGCCCCGTACCTGATCTTCATCGGGGTCGTCTTCGCGTACCCGATCATCTTCGCGGTGTGGATGTCGTTCCACGACTACTTCTTCACCGCCCCGGGCGCGCAGGTCGACCGGCCCTTCGTCGGGCTCGACAACTACGTCACCGCCCTCACCGATCCCGCTGTCTGGCGGGCCTTCGGCAACGTCGGTGTCTTCCTCCTGATCAACGTGCCGCTGACCGTGGTGCTGTCGATCCTGCTCGCGACGGCGCTCGACAGGGTGGTGCGCGCGCGCACGTTCTTCCGCGTCGCCTTCTACGTGCCCTACGTCACGGCATCCGTCGCCGTCGTCGCCGTGTGGCTGTTCCTGTTCTCGAACACGGGCCTGGTCAACAACGTGCTCGGGCCTCTCGCGCCGAACCCGTCGTGGCTGGTCAACTCCGCGCTGGCGATGCCCACGATCGCGCTGTTCGTCACGTGGAAGGGGCTGGGGTTCTACATCCTGCTGTACCTCGCGGCCCTGCAGAACGTGCAGCGCGAGCTGTACGAGTCGGTCGCGGTCGACGGGGGCGGGCGCATCCGCCAGTTCTTCGCGGTCACCGTGCCCGGGGTGCGACCGGCGACCTTCCTCGTGGTGCTGCTGTCGACGATCACGGGCGCGAACCTCTTCACCGAGCCCTACCTGCTCACGAGCGGCGGCGGACCCAACGGCGCGTCCACGTCGCCCGTGCTCCTGATCTACCAGAAGGGCATCGAGCAGCAGAACCCCGACGTGGCCGCGGCCATCGGCGTGGTGCTCATCATCTTCGTACTCGTCATCGCGCTGCTGCAGCGCCGGTTCGTCGGAAGGGAGGAATCATGAGAAGCAAGATCGTCACGTACGGCGTCCTGACCGTCGGCGCGCTCGCCTTCCTGTTCCCCTTCTATTACATGATCGCGGGATCCTTGCAGACGAATCCCGACACCTCGATTGCGGGAGCTTTCCCGAACCCGTCGAACCTGACGGTGGAGAACTACACCGCGATCGACGGGCGCATCAACCTGCTGCAGGGACTGGCGAATTCGGGGATCTTCACCGGGGGCGTGATCCTCGGCACGATCGTGTTCGGCGTGCTCGCCGGGTACGCGCTCGCGGTGCTGACCTGGCGGGGGCGCTCCGCGACCTTCGCGCTCGTGCTGCTGGTACAGGTGATCCCGTTCCAGCTGCTGATGATCCCGCTCTACGTCATGATCGCTCGCGACTACGGCCTGAGCGACAGCTACCTGGGCATGATCCTGCCGTTCTTCATCAACTCCACGGCCGTGGTCATCTTCCGCCAGTACTTCCTGCAACTGCCCAAGGAGCTCTTCGACGCCGCCCGCATCGACGGGGCGAACGAGTTCCGGCTGCTGTGGAGCGTCGCGTTGCCGCTGGTGCGCCCGGCTCTTCTGACGGCGGTGCTCCTGACCTTCATCGGTCCGTGGAACGAATTCCTCTGGCCGTTCCTCATCACGAAGGACGCCACGATGCAGCCCCTGGCGGTGTCCCTGGCCAACTTCATCTCCAACATCGCGGCATCCACCACCAATCCCTTCGGCGCCATGATGGCCGGCGCCGTCGTGCTCGCCGCTCCCGCGGTGGCGCTGTTCCTGATCTTCCAGCGCTACTTCACCTCGAACGACCTCGGATCCGGAGTGAAAGGATGACAATGACCCCCGAATCCCCCGTCCCCTACCGCCTCACGCGCGTCGGGGTGGTGATGACCCCTGAGCCCGGCAACGCCGACGAGGCCGAGGGCGTGCTCAACCCGGCATCCGGTCGCGGCCCCGACGGACAGCTGTACCTGTTGCCCCGCCTGGTCGCGGAGGGCAACGTCTCGCGCGTGGGCATCGCCCGCGTCGTGATCGAGGACGGCGTGCCGGTCTCGGTCGAGCGCGAGGGCGTCGTGCTGCAGCCCGATCGCGGGTGGGAGCGCGGAGTCGGCAACGCCGGCACCGAAGACCCCCGCACCACGTGGATCGAGGCGTTGGGCCTGCACGTGATGACGTACGTCGCGTACGGCCCGCTCGGACCCCGCACGGCCGTCGCCGTCTCGGAGGACCTGCGCGAGTGGAAGCGCCTGGGGCCCGCGATGTTCCGCTACCAGGACGACCTCGACATGGACCTCAACCTGTTCCACAACAAGGACACGGTGTTCTTCCCCGAGCCCGTCACGGCGCCCGACGGCACCGAGTCGCTCGCGGTGCTGCACCGTCCGATGTGGGATCTCGGCGAGACGAAGCCCGGTCAGGGCGTGCGCGTGCCCGCGGGCGTCGAGGATCAGCGGCAGTCGATCTGGATCAGCTACGTTCCCCTCGCCGCGGTCCGCGACGACCTCTCGACGCTCGCCCTGTGGGAGCAGCATCGCTTCGTCGCGGGGCCGCAGTACCCCTTCGAAGAGGTCAAGATCGGTGGCGGTCCGCCGCCGCTGCGCATCCCCGAGGGGTGGCTCGTTCTGCACCACGGGGTGACCGGCGTGATCGACAGCGCGTTCTCGCAGCAGCAGAAGGTCAACTACGCCGCCGGGGCCTTGATCCTGGATGCCGCTGACCCCAGCCGCGTGATCGCGCGCACGCCCGAGCCGCTGCTGGCTCCCGAGACCGACGACGAGCGCAGCGGCATCGTGCCCAACGTCGTGTTCCCGACCGCGATCGAGGAGATCGACGGCCGTCACTTCGTGTTCTACGGCATGGCCGACTCGAAGATCGGCGTCGCCCTTCTCGAGCGCACCGACTGAGTACGGCGCGGCTCCGGTCGGCGCGGGTCCCTTCGCCGGGGCCGCGTCGGCCGGGGCCGCGCACCCGACCCATCGAAAGGATCCCCCTCCCATGAACGCACGATGGAGTGCGCGACTGACGGCCGTCCTGGGCACCGCCGCCCTCGCCGTCCCGCTGACCACGGCCGCTGCGGCCGCCCCCGCTCCGGCGCCCGCCGCCACGGCATCCGGTGCCCTGACGAACCTCGAGCACCTCGACTTCCTGCTCGACGAGGCGACACCGCCCGCCGATGTGGCCGGTCACTCGACCTACCGGCAGACCGAGGAGCCGACCCTGCTCGCCCCCTGGACCTATGCCGACGCGCGCGACGGCGGCACGTTCCAGCGCGTGGGCGGCGGTCCGCTCGATGCCGCGACCGGCGACTGGGGCCAGGGCGCGTACAACGCCGACGACAACACCCGCGCGGCCGTGGTCTACACGCGGCACTGGGAGCTGACCGGCGACGCCGACAGCCGCCAGAAGGCGTACGAGCTGCTGCGCACCGTGGCCTACCACCAGACGACCGAGGGACCCTCGGCGGGCAACGTCGTGCTGTGGATGCAGCCCGACGGAGAGCTCAACCCCTCGGCCGAGCCCGTCGAGCTGCCCGATCCGTCCGATTCCGGACCCAGCTACTGGACCGCCCGCACGGTCTGGGCCCTCGGCGAGGGGTACGCGGCATTCGCCGACGACGACCCCGCGTTCGCGTCGTTCCTCAAGGACCGCCTCGCGCTCTCGCGCGGCGCCATCGAGCGCGACGCGCTGTCGAAGTACGGGCAGTACGTCGAGTCCGACGGCAAGAAGGTTCCCGCGTGGCTGATCGTCGACGGGGCGGATGCCACGGCCGAAGCGGTCCTCGGACTCACCGCGGCCGGGCGCGCCGGTGACGACACCTCCGCCACCGCGGCGCGTCAGCTCGCCGAGGGCGTGGCGGCCATGGCATCCGGGAACACCCGCCAGTGGCCGTACGGCGCCATCCTGCCGTGGGCGCAGTCGCCCGCGATGTGGCACGCGTGGGGCTCGCAGATGCCCGCCGCGCTCGCCGAGGCCGGCGACCTGTTCGACGACGAAGCGTTGGTGAAGCCGGCGATCGCGGATGCCACGGGCTTCACGACGACGCTCCTCACCGCCGGCGGGCCCGACAACGGCTGGTATCCCAGCCCGACCGACCGCGTGCAGATCGCCTACGGGGCGGACTCGCGTGTGCAGTCGCTGCTCGCGCTCGCCGACACGACCGGGTCCGCCGCATTCGCGGAACTCGCGGGGATGCAGGCCGCCTGGTTCTTCGGGGCCAATCACGCCGGAGCGCGGATGTACGACCCCGCGACCGGCGTCACCTTCGACGGCCTCCAGCCCGACGGCACGGTCAACCGCAACAGCGGCGCCGAGTCGACCATCCACGGCCTGCTCACCGCGCTCGCCCTCGACGCCCACCCCGCGGTGGCGGAGCGGGCGACGGCCCTGACCTCGGTTGAGAGCCGCGTGGGCCTGTCGTACGTCGAGGCCGAGGACGCCGTGCGCACCGACGGAACCGTGTTCACGCCGGAGTCCTCGTGGACGGGCGAGTCGAGCTGGTCGGGTGACGGCCTTACCCTGCAGCCGCGTCAGAGCGCGAGCTGGGACCTCGGGCCGTCGGACACGCGCCGGTGGATCGAGCCGGTGATTCTGACGGAACCGGGGGAGAAGTCGCTGTCCACGTGGCGCGGGGGCGGGGTGCTCTCGGTCACCGGCCCGGCGCAGGGCATCTCGCCCACGCCGGGGGCCCTGCTGCCCGCCAGCTTGACCGCCCCGGTGTCGGGCTCCGACGTGCGGGTGACCGCGCAGAGCGGCGCGCTGACCCTCGACGGACTGATCGTGCGGCCGTGGATCTCGCGACTCGTCCTGGGCGGAGACGCCCGCAGCGAGCTGGTGCACTCGAGTGCGATCGCGCCGCAACGCACGTCGATCGGCACCGAGGGCGTGCCCTCGACGGTGAGGGTCTACGACGACCAGGGCTCCCTGCTGCGGACAACCGCGACCCCGGGAGTGGTGACGGTCGTCCTGCCCGCAGGCGGGTTCGCCGTCGCGGAGGGCTGAGTCCCGCGCCGGCCGAGCCCTTCGGGGTCTCGGCCGGCGCGAGGGCGTCGAGGGTGGCGCAGCACGGGTCACGGCCGTGTCCGATTTCCGCCAGCCGATGTCGGAGGTCGATGGCAGGGTGGATGCCATGACCACCACCGTCGCTCCGCTCCCGGGCTTCGCCGAGCGCTATCGCGTCATCCAATCGCGCGACCGCCGCTTCGACGGGCAGTTCGTGACGGCGGTGCGGTCCACGCGCATCTACTGCCGGCCGAGCTGTCCCGCGCGCACGCCCAAAGAAGAGAACGTCACGTTCTACGCCACCTCCGCCGCGGCGCACGAAGCGGGCTATCGCGCGTGCAAGCGGTGCCTGCCCGAGGCGGCGCCCGGCTCCCCCCTGTGGGACGTCCGCTCCGACGTCGCCGCGCGCGCGATGCGTCTCATCGCCGACGGCGTCGTCGACCGCGAGGGTGTGCCCGGGCTGGCACGTCGCCTGGGGTATTCGTCGCGTCACCTCACGCGTCTGCTCACCGCGGAACTCGGCGCCGGCCCCCTCGCTCTCGCCCGTGCGCACCGCGCCCACACCGCTCGCGCGCTGCTCGTGGGAACCGACCTGTCCTCCGCCGACGTCGCCTTCTCGGCCGGGTTCTCGAGCATCCGCCAGTTCACCGACACGATCGGGGAGGTGTTCGGGATGCCGCCGCGCGACCTGCGCGCACGCCGCTCGCCCGACTCGGGGGTCGAGGCGTCGGCGGGCGAGATCGATCTCGCTCTGCCCGTGCGCGGGCCGATCGACACCACCGGCCTCTTCGGTTGGATGCGGGCGCACGCGATCCCCGGGGTCGAAGACGGCGACGACCGGTCGTTCGCGCGCGTGGTGCGTCTGGCCGGCGGACCGGCGTGGTTCGAGGTGCGCCTCGCCGACGACGGACGCCTGCGCTTGCGCGCACGGCTCACCGCGCTGGCCGACCTGGGCACGCTCATCTCGCGCGTGAGGCGCCTGTTCGACCTCGACGCCGATCCGATCGCGATCGACGAGGCCCTGGCGCGGCATCCCGAGCTCGCCCCGGCGGTGGCGGCGATCCCCGGGGTGCGCGTCCCCGGTGCGATCGACGCCGGCGAGATGCTGCTGCGCGCCATGATCGGGCAGCAGATCAGCGTGGCTTCGGCCCGCACGATGCAGGGGCGACTGACCGCCGAGCTCGGCGAGCCGACCGCGGTCGGTCCGGAGCCCCGCATGCTCTTCCCCTCGGCAGCGGTGATCGCCGAGCGCGGACTCGAGGTCCTGCGCGGGCCGGCGGCGCGCATGCGGGCGATCGTCGAGGCGGCCGGGGCCCTGGCCGACGGCAGCCTCGAACTGAGTGCGGGCGACGACGGCCGAGAGCAGCGCGAGCGCCTCCTGGCCATGCGGGGGATCGGCCCGTGGACCGCCGATTACGTGCGCATGCGGGTGCTCGGCGACCCGGACGTCCTGCTTCCGGGAGACGTCGCCGCCCGCGCCGGCGCCGCGGCCCTGGGGCTTCCCTCCGATCCGGCGGGCTTCACCGCCTGGTCGGAGCGCCTCGCGCCGTGGCGCAGCTACGCCATGGCCCACTACTGGTACGCCGCCCCGGTCACCCAGGCCTGGCGGGCCCCCGCCGAGACGGCCGCCGCGGTCGCCGCGTCGCCCACTCGTCGGCGAGGTGCGAGCGTGCGCGCCGACGTCCTGCTCACCTCCACACCCGAAACCGAGAGCGAGAATCCCGCATGAGCGCCGCCACCCTGCAGTTCATCGACACCCCCGACGGCCCTTTCGCGATCCTCGCCGATGAGTCCGACCGGGTGATCGTCTCGGGGTGGACCGACGACCCCGCGTCCGTGCTCGCGCGGCTCCGGCCCGACCGCCGCCCCGCCGAGATCCAGGCGGGGCGGACGGCGGCGGCTGACGCCGTGCACGCGTACTACGCGGGCGAGATCGGGGCCATCGACTCCGTCGCCGTCGCTCAGCGGGGGACCCCCCTCCAGCTCGCCGGGTGGGAGGCCCTGCGCGCCATCACCCCGGGAATCCCCCTCACCTATACCGGTTTCGCCACGGCGCTCGGGTCTCCGACGGCCGTGCGCGCGGCGGCGTCCATCTGCGCGCGCAACGCCGTCGCGCTCTTCGTCCCCTGCCACCGCGTCCTCCGCGGGGACGGAACGATGGGCGGCTTCGCGTGGGGAACGCGGGTGAAAGAGAGCCTGCTGGCTCGTGAATCCGCCGTCTGATCAGCGGCCTTATCGAAGACACTCTTGCCCCCAGCGTTCTCACAGGGATACTCTGGAGGGCTGCCGTCCCCCCGGCGGACGCTTCACCGAACAAGGAGGATGCCATGGACCAGACCGACGCCCCCGTCGCCCCGGCCGTCGCTGCGCCCTCCGTCGCCGCGCGCCCCGGCCGACGCCCGTAGGGCCCCGCGTTCGCGCTCCGGCGCCCCCGCACAGCCCCGACCGACGAGCTTCGTCGCGCCCCTGGCATCCCTCTCCGCGCCCGATCCCGGCGCCCGCTTCGACCCCACGAGGATCATGACTCCCTCTTCCACCCCGCCCCGCCTCTCCACACCGCGCGCGCTCGCGCGGCTCCTCCCCATCGCCAGACCCGTGCTCCCGCGTCTCATCGCGGGTGCCGTCACCGCGCTCGTCGCCAGCCTTCTCGCCCTCGCGATCCCCCTGGTGCTCGAGCAGATCGTCGCCGGTCCCATCGCCTCGCTCGACCCCACGGCCCTGGTGTGGGGCTCGCTCGCGGTGCTCGGGCTCGGCCTCGCCGAGGCCGCGATGGTGTGGCTGCGTCGCTGGTTCGTTCTCGCGCCCGCCACCAAGGTCGAGTACGACCTGCGCCAGTCGTTTTACTCCCGCCTGCAGCGCCTGCCGGTCGCCTTCCACGACCGGTGGCAGTCGGGCCAGTTGCTCTCGCGCATGATGCAGGACATCAGCATGCTCCGCCGGTGGTTGGCGTTCGGCGTGATCCTGCTCGTGGTCAACATGCTCACGATCGTCATCGGCGCCGTGCTGCTGTTCCGCTGGCACTGGCTGCTCGGCGCGCTCTTCCTCGTCACCTCGGCCCCGGTGATCTACGTCGGGTTCCGCTTCGAGAAGCGCTACGGTGCGCTCACGCGTCAGAGCCAGGACCAGGCCGGCGACCTCGCCACCTCCGTGGAAGAGAGCGTCCACGGCATCCGGGTGCTCAAGGCGTTCGGTCGGGGTGCGCACGCCCTGAAGAAGTTCACGCGTCAGGCCGAGTCCCTGCGCGAGACCGAGATCGACAAGGCCCGCGCGGTCGGTTGGATCTGGTTCTGGCTGGTGCTGCTGCCCGACATCGCGTTCGCGGTGTGCCTGGGGGCGGGCATCGTGCTCACGCAGCTCGGACAGCTGCAGGTGCCCGAGCTGGTCGCGTTCTTCGCGATGGCGACGGTGCTGCGTTGGCCGATGGAGTCGATCGGCTTCCTCTTCTCGTTCCTGCTCGACGCGCGCACGGCGACCGACCGCATCTTCGAGGTGTTCGACGAGCAGAACACCATCGTCGATCCCGAGAACCCCCGCACCATCGCCGAGCCCCGCGGAGAGCTCACGTTCGAGAACGCGCATTTCCGCTACCAGGATGCCGCGGACACCGAGCGCGATCTGCTCGACGGCGTCGACCTGGTGCTGCACCCGGGCGAGACCATGGCGCTCGTGGGCCTGACCGGCTCGGGCAAGACCACGCTCACGACCCTGCCGGGACGCCTCTACGACGTCACGGGCGGTCGCGTGCTGATCGACGGTGTCGACGTGCGCGACCTCACGCTCGCGGAGCTGCGCCGTCATGTGGGCATGGCGTTCGAGGACGCGACCCTGTTCTCGCAGACGGTGCGCGACAACGTGTTGCTGGGCCGTGAAGACCTCACGCCCGGGTCGGACGAGGCCGAGGAGATCCTGCGCGAAGCGCTGCAGGTCGCTCAGGCGCAGTTCGTCTACGACCTGCCCGACGGACTCGACACCGTCATCGGGGAAGAGGGGCTCAGCCTCTCCGGTGGTCAGCGTCAGCGCCTCGCCCTCGCCCGTGCGGTCGCCGCGCGCCCGGCCGTGCTCGTGCTCGACGACCCCCTGTCGGCGCTCGACGTCGACACCGAGGCCCTCGTCGAGGACGCCCTGCGCGAGGTGCTCAGCGAGACCACCGCCCTCGTCGTGGCGCACCGTCCCTCGACGGTCACGCTCGCCGACAGGGTCGCGTTGCTCGAGGACGGCCGCATCACCGCGGTCGGCACGCACTCCGATCTGCTCCGGCAGAGCGACCACTACCGCTACGTCATCTCGAGCCTCGAAGAGGCCGAGCGCGAAGCCCGGACGGGGGCGATCCCCGTCCTCACCGACGACGCCCTCACTGAGAAGGAGGCGACCCGATGAGCACCGCCACCGTCTCCGGGACCAGCGGCGAAGACCGCTCCGACTACACGCGCGACGAGAGCCGCTCCATCCGTCGGCGTTCGCTGCGGTTGCTCGGCTCGCTCGTCTCGCCGCTGCGCTGGCAGCTGATCCTCGCCGGTGCCGTCCTCGTGGTCTCGACCGCGCTGCGCGTCGCGGGCCCGGCCCTGATCGCCTTCGGAATCGACAACGCCCTGCCCGCCGTCATCGAACGCTCGGATTGGATGCCGACCATCGGCGTGGTCGGCGTGTACCTGCTCGCGGGCATCGGTGGCGCCGTCCTCATCGGGTGGTACGTCGTCGTCGCCGCGCGCCTCACGCAGGCCGTCATGCTCGACCTGCGCAAGCGCATCTTCCTGCACACGCAGAAGCTCAGCCTCGAGTTCCACGAGTCGTACACGTCGGGCCGCATCATCTCGCGCCAGACGAGCGACCTCGACACCATCCGCGAGTTGCTGGATGGCGGCCTGAACGAGTTGGTGTCCGGCGTTCTGTACGGTCTGTTCACCCTCGGTGCGCTGTTCCTCATCGATTGGCAGTCGGGTCTGATCCTGACCGTGATGGGCATCCCGATGTACCTGCTCATGCGCTGGTTCTACTCGCGCTCGCAGGTCATCTACCGCGAGTCGCGCGTGATCAGTGCGCAGGTGATCGTGAAGTTCGTCGAGTCCATGACCGGCATCCGCGCCGTCAAGGCCTTCCGCAAAGAGCCGCGCAACGACGAGGAGTTCGGAAAGCTCGCCGCCGACTACCGCGACGTCAACATGCGCTCGATCAAGCTGTTCGGAACCTTCGAGCCGGGCATCATGGCCGTCGCTGCGGTCTCGGTGGCCGTCGTGCTGCTGTGGGGCGGCGGTCGCGTCATCGCCGGACCGCTCGAGATCGGTGTGCTCACGGCCGCCGTCCTCTACGTGCGCAACTTCTTCTCGCCGCTGCAGGAGGTCGCGTTCTTCCTGAACTCGTACCAGTCGGCGACGGCGGCGCTCGAGAAGGTCTCGGGCGTGCTCGAGGAGGAGCCGACGGTTCCCGACCCGACCGACCCCATCGACCTGTGGACCGCAAAGGGCCACGTGCGCTTCGACGACGTGACCTTCGGCTATTCCGACGACCGGGTCATCCTGCCGCACTTCTCCCTCGACCTCCCCGCCGGTCAGACCGTCGCGCTGGTGGGCACCACGGGTGCGGGCAAGTCGACGCTCGCGAAGCTCGTGTCGCGTTTCTACGACCCGTCGAAGGGGGCGGTCACGCTCGACGGCGTCGACCTGCGCCGCCTGCACCCGAAGGATCTTCGCCGCGCGATCGTGATGGTCACGCAGGAGGCCTACCTGTTCAGCGGGACCGTGGCCGACAACATCGCGCTCGGCAAGCCCGACGCCACGATGGACGAGATCCGCGCCGCAGCGCGCGCGGTCGGCGCCGACAGCTTCATCTCGAAGCTGCCCGACGGCTACGACACCGACGTGAACAAGCGCGGAGGCCGCGTCTCGGCGGGTCAGCGCCAGCTGATCTCGTTCGCGCGCGCGTTCCTCGCCGACCCGGCCGTGCTGATCCTCGACGAAGCCACGGCCTCGCTCGACATCCCCAGCGAGCGTCAGATCCAGAACGCGCTGCAGACCCTGCTCGCCGACCGCACGGCGATCATCATCGCGCACCGCCTGTCCACGGTCGCCATCGCCGACCGGGTGCTGGTCATGGAGCACGGGCGCATCATCGAGGACGACACCCCCGATGCCCTGATCGCCGGCACGGGCAAGTTCGCCCAGCTGCACGCGGCCTGGCGCGAGTCGCTCGTCTGATCCACCGCGAACACCGGATGCCACGCTCCCCGGGGGCGTGGCATCCGTCTTCCCCGCGCCCGAAGAGCAGACGTGGATGCCATTCGACGCGGAACCGCAAGTCAGAGGCAGCTCGGTGCGCGCTGCCCGCAGAGCCCACCGACGCAACCGCGCGCAACCGGGCGCACCCGGAACGCGTCAGACGTTGACGCGGGCGATGATCTCGCCGTACTCCGTCTCGCCGACGGGCTGGAAGCCTACGCGCTGGAAGAACGCCTCGGGACCGCCGACGCCGGGCTCGTAGATCACGTCGACGTGGTCCATGCCGCGGCCACGGGCCTCTTCGAGCACGGCGGCGATGGCGTAGCTGCCCACGCCGCGGCCCTGCTCGTCGGCGTCGACGTTGATGCGCCACAGCACGGAGCGGAAGTGCTCCTCGTGGGCGTCGGGGTCGAAGTTGGCGCTGACGAAGCCGACGACCTCGTCGCCGTCGAGCACGACGCGCTGCCACGACGTCTGCGGGTTGCTGACGGTCGCGGCGATGCCGTAGCTGACCGGAGCGAGGAACTGCTCCTGCCCGGGCTTGAGCGACAGGGTGTTCACGGCCACGATCGTGGCGGCGGACAGTTCGACGAGACGCAGGTCAGCCATGCTCACAGGCTAGCGGCACCGACACCTCGACCCAAGATCGCATGTCCGCGCATGCGTTTGCCGGGGCTGTCGGCTCGGAGAAGACGGGAAACGGATGCCGCGAACTATCTCGACATCAAGAGACTTTGCCCACGTGCGATAGGCTGAATCGCAACCCTGGCCGCCTCTACGGAGAGATCTGACGTGCCCGATTCCACCATCATCTACACGTACACCGACGAGGCGCCGGCTCTCGCCACCGCGTCGTTCCTGCCCATCGTGCAGGCCGTCACGAAGCAGGCGGGTGTCGACGTCGAAACCCGCGACATCTCGCTCGCCGGCCGCATCCTCGCGGCCTTTCCGCAGCGCCTCACGCCCGAGCAGCAGGTCGGCGACGCCCTCGCCGAGCTCGGCGGACTCGCCACGCTCCCCGAGGCGAACATCATCAAGCTGCCTAACATCTCGGCATCCATCCCGCAGCTGAAGGCCGCGATCGCGGAGCTTCAGTCGCAGGGCTACGACATCCCCGACTACCCCGACGAGGCGACGAGCGTCGAAGACAAGGACGTGCGCGCGCGCTACGACCGCATCAAGGGTTCCGCCGTGAACCCCGTGCTGCGCGAGGGCAACAGCGACCGCCGCGCCCCGCTCGCGGTGAAGAACTACGCCAAGAAGCACCCGCACCGCAACAAGGCGTTCGGTGAGGGCTCGAAGACCCGTGTCGCGACCCTGGGCCACGACGACTTCCGTTCGAACGAGAAGTCGGTCGTCCTTTCCGACGACGGCGTCCTCACGATCCAGCACGTCGCCGCCGACGGCACCACCACCACGCTGAAGGAGGGGCTGAAGGTCCTCCAGGGCGAGATCGTGGATGCCACCTTCCTCTCGGCCGCAGCGCTCGACGCGTTCCTCGCCGACACGTTGGCGCAGGCGAAGGCCGACGACGTGCTCTACTCGGTGCACCTGAAGGCCACGATGATGAAGGTCAGCGACCCGATCATCTTCGGTCACGTCGTCAAGGCGTTCTTCGCCGACGTGTTCGACCGCCACGGCGACGCCCTCGCGACGGCCGGCCTCACTCCCAACGACGGACTCGGCTCGATCCTCGCGGGTCTGTCGAACGTCGAGGGCGGCGACGCCATCGCCTCCGAGATCCGTGAGGCCCTGGCATCCGGCCCCCGTCTGTCGTACGTCAACAGCGACAAGGGCATCACGAACCTGCACGTGCCGAGCGACGTCATCGTCGACGCGTCGATGCCCGCACTCATCCGCAACGGCGGCAAGCTGTGGGGTGCCGACGGGGGAGAGGACGACACCCTCGCGGTCATCCCCGACTCGTCGTATGCCGGTGTGTACCAGGCGACCATCGAGGATGTCATCGCCCACGGCCCCCTCGACCCGGCCACCATCGGCTCGGTGCCAAACGTCGGTCTCATGGCCCAGGCGGCCGAGGAGTACGGCAGCCACGACAAGACGTTCGAGATCGCCGCCCCCGGCCGCGTGCAGGTCGTCGCCTCGAACGGCGACGTGCTGCTCGAGCACGAGGTGAACACGGGCGACATCTGGCGCGCGACCCAGACCAAGGATGTCGCGGTGCGCGACTGGGTGAAGCTCGCCGTCACCCGCGCCCGCGCCACCGGTGTGCCGGCCGTGTTCTGGCTCGACGAGACCCGCGCGCACGACCGCAACCTCATCGCGAAGGTGCACGAGTACCTCGCCGACCACGACACCGAGGGCCTCACGATCGAGATCCTCGCGCCCGCCGAGGCGACCACGTACTCGCTCGAGCGCATCCGTCGTGGCGAGGACACGATCTCGGTCACCGGCAACGTGCTGCGCGACTACCTCACCGACCTGTTCCCGATCCTCGAGGTCGGCACGAGCGCCAAGATGCTCTCGATCGTCCCGCTCCTCGCGGGCGGTGGCCTGTTCGAGACCGGCGCCGGCGGCTCGGCCCCCAAGCACGTGCAGCAGCTCGTCGAGGAGGACTACCTCCGCTGGGACTCGCTGGGTGAGTTCTTCGCCCTGGCGGCCTCGCTCGAGCACCTGGCCGACACGACCGGCAACGACCGCGCGCGAGTGCTCGCGCAGACGCTGGATGCCGCGACCGGCACGTTCCTTGAGAACGACAAGTCGCCCGGCCGTGCCCTCGGCACGATCGACAACCGCGGCAGCCACTTCTACCTCGCCCTGTACTGGGCGCAGGAGCTGGCGCAGCAGACGACGGACGCCGACCTTGCCGCCGTCTTCGCCCCGGTCGCCGAGAAGCTGGCCGCGGAGGAGCAGACGATCGTCGCCGAGCTCAACGCCGTCCAGGGCCACCACGCCGAGATCGGCGGGTACTACCGCCCGAACACCGAGCTCGTCGAGAAGGTCATGCGCCCCTCGGCCACGCTGAACGCGGTGGTCGACGCCCTGCGCTGATCCCGAAACCCGGAAGGGGCGGATGCCACACGGCATCCGCCCCTTCTTTGTTGCCTGCGTGAGGGGTCACGAGGTGTCGCTGTGCAGCGCCGGAGGCGACACCTCTCGAGCTCTCACGTGCGCTCCGAACCGGCCCGCCGGAGCCCGCGTGAGTCGCCAAGATGTGTCGCCTGGACGCCTCGCGAAGCGACAGATTTCGGCGACTCACGCGGGCGGAAAAAGAGAGAGGGGCGGATGCCGAAGCATCCGCCCCTCTCAGGAACCCGGGCTCAGTAGTGGACCGAGACCTCCGTGCCGCGGTAGGCCCAGTCGTAGAGCTCCTTGGCCTGCGGGATCGTCATGTTGATGCAGCCGTGGCTCATCGGGGTGCCGAAGTTGTTGTGCCAGTAGGTGCCGTGGAAGCCCTCGTCGCCGTTGAAGTAGGCGACCCAGGGGACGTCCTTGGTGCAGTAGTCGTACCCGGGCACGCAGCCCATGTCCTGCATCGGGGTCTTCCAACCGATGCGGAAGTTGCCGGTGTGGGTGGCGTGGTCGCCCGCGCCCGACGAGATGGTGTACGTGCGGTACACCTGGCCGTTCTGCCAGAGGGTCGTGGTCTGGGTGCTGAGGTTGACGTCGATGCGACGCTCGGTCTTCGTGGTCTCGAACGGCGTCTCGGTGACGGGCAGGGCGTAGCGCCCGTTGCCCTCGGCGAGCTGCTTCGCGAAGGCGGCGGCCACCCCGCTCGTGTCGCCGAGCGAGCGGCCCGTCTGGCCCTCGGTGATGGCCTTGATGACCTCTCCGCCGGTGTCGACGATCACGTCGGCGTTGACGGCGGCGCGGTCGACGGCTCCGGGGAGGCCCTCGACGGCGGACTGGATCGCGGCCTGGTCGGCCGAGACGGCGAAGTCGCCCTTGCCGTCGGGGGTGATCGTGAGCCACGACGCGGCGGTCGCGCGATCGACGGCGACGGTGCGCTCCTCGCCGACGTAGAAGCCGACGGAATCCAGGATGCCGTTGAGGCTGGCCACCGCCGCGTTCGCGTCGTCGGTCGAGACGGGGGCGTCGACGGGCACGAGGGCGGCATCGACGGTCGTGGTGGTCTGACCGGCGTCGAAGGCGGACTGCAGTGCGGCGGTCACGGCGGCGACGTCGATGCCCTCGCCCGCCTCGGCGGGGGTGGAGACGTAGGCCTGCGAACCGGCGTCGTAGGCGATGGTCGCGTCGACGGGGGCCCGGTAGGTGCCGGGTGCGCCGTTCTTCAGGGCGGTGGCGGCCTCGTCGGCGTTCACCTGCACCTGCACGCCGGTGCCCTCGGGGAACCACGACGCGGGCTTCCACATGGGGTTGTCGGCGAACGCCTTGTCGGCGAGGGCCGAGGCGTCGACGGTCGCGCCGAGGTCGGCACCGGTAACGGTGACCGAGCCGGCGGGCGAATCGACGGTGACCTTCGTCTCGGCGAGGCGGTTCGTGATGGCCTGGGCGGCGGCGCCGGCGGTCAGACCGCCGATCTGAACGCCCGCGACCGACGCGCCCGGGGCGATCAGCACAAGCGAAGCGGCGATGAGCGCCACGGCCGTCGCACCGGCGGGGATGCCGATCCACAGGCCGGAGCGGTTCTTGCGCTTCACGGGCTCGGGCGGAGCCCAGGCGTACGTCGCGCCGTCGGTGCCAGGTGCGCCGTCGGTCATAAGTCAAACCCCCCGATAGTCAGTCTTCTCATGGTAGAGGGGCCGGGTGGGCATTGCCCGCGAGATCTATCACGGTCTGATCACGGCGACGGCGCGACACGGCCAGGACGGCCGCGGAACGCGCTCACGGCTCGAAGACCTTGCCCGGATTCAGGATGCCGAGCGGGTCGAAGACCCGCGCGATGTCACGCTGCAGCCGCCACTGGTCGTCGCCCAGTTCGTCGGCGAGCCATCGACGCTTGAGCACCCCGATCCCGTGCTCGCCGGTGAGCGTCCCACCGAGGGAGAGGGCGGCGCGGAACAGTTCCTCGGCGGCCTCCCAGACCACGGGCGGCACGTCGGGCCCCTCGAAGACGAAGTTGGGGTGCAGGTTGCCGTCCCCCGCGTGCGCGACAGCGGGGATGACGAGACCGAACTGCCGCTCGATCCGCGCGATCTCGTCGAACATGTCGGGCAGAGCGCTGCGGGGAACCGACACGTCCTCGATGAGAGCGGTGCCGAGCGTCTCCATCGCGGGGTGCATCGCGCGGCGGACGGCCAGGAGCGCCTCGCCCTCGGCGGCGTCCGCGGCCACGGCGACGGCGCCACCCGCTGCGCGCAGAACCTCGGCGATCGCGGCGGCCTCGTCGGCGGCGACGGGCCCGTCGGTCTGGATGGTCAGCTGCGCGGCGCCGACGGGAGGGGCCGGCAGGGACAGCAGGCGATGCGCGGCCGCGAGGCTCGTGGCATCCATCAATTCCATGATCGCGGGCTGGATTCCGGATGCCGTGACGGCGGCGGAGGCGACGGCTGCGGCCCGCACGCCCTCGAACAGGGCCGTAAGGGTCACGCGCTCGCCCTCGACGAGTCGGCGGAGCTTGAGGGTGGCACCCACGACGACCCCGAGCGTGCCCTCCGACCCGATGACGAGCGAGGTCAGGTCGAGGCCGGTCACGCCCTTCACGCTGCGGTGACCGAAATGCATGAGGCGCCCGTCGGCGAGCACGACGTCGACCCCGAGCACCGCATCGCGCACGACACCGTACTTCGCACACAGCAGGCCCCCGGCGCCGGTGGCGATGTTGCCGCCGACGGTCGAGATCGCCCGGCTCGCGGGATCGGGCGCCCACCACACGCCGTGCGGTTCGAGCTGCGCGTTGAGGTCGGCGTTCAGAATGCCGGGTTCGACCACGGCCAGCAGGTCGTCGGCGCGGACCTCGAGCACGCGGTCCATGCCGCGCACCGAGAGGCTGATCTCGCCGCCGCCGGTGTTGGCTCCACCCGCGAGTCCGGTGCCGGCTCCGCGCGGGACGACGGGCGTGCGGGTGGCGGTGGCGATGCGCATGACCGCTTGGACATCGGCAATGGATGCCGCGTGCACCACCGCGAGGGGGAGGCCCTCGGCCGCGTGGCCCGACTTGTCGGCGCGGGCCGCCTCGAGGGCGGCGGGGGCGGTGTCGAGGCGCGCGCCGAGCTCGGCCCGGAGCAGCGCGAGAACGTGCTCGCGCGAAGGCGCGGACCCCGTCGCGCCGTCGACGGTCATGCCAGACGCCGTCGGCCGTTCAGCGCGCCGAGGACGACGGCGACGATCGCGAAGACCAGGCCGATCCACGCCTGGCCCATGCTCCACCAGGCGACCGTGGCGGCCGCGTAGACAAACAGCTCGACCAGGGCGCGCACGAACGGGTGCACCGCGAGCACGGCCCGCGGCGAGACGAACAGGGCCCACACGAGGATCGCCAGGGCCGGGGCGCCGATGCCCGCGACGATGTTCCAGGGGAACGGCCAGGCGAGGAAGCCCCAGATGGCGAGGGTCACGAAGGCGAACAGGCCGCAGACGACGCTGCCGATCTCCAGCGCCGACGGCCGGGGGCGCATGCCGGGAGCGAGAGGCGCCTGGGCGCGGACGTTGCGGGAGTCGGTCACCCCGCCATTTTACGCGGGCACCGGGACACGGCATCCGGGATCCCTCACCGTCGAGCCGATCGCGTTCCTGTGGAGGAACGGTGGATGCCGGGACACGCGGGTCGCGGGAGGGTTTTCCCGCTAAAGTGGCACCGTCGCGACTGGCGTTGAGGTGGGACACCACCGGGGAGCGACCGCTTGACGGTATTCGACCGCACGCCTGGGTCGATGCGGTAACACTGCGGGCTCGCCGAGCCCGCGGCATCCGGAACCATCGTCAAGGAGATCGCATGACCGATCCGTACTTCAACGCCCCTCTGTCGGAGGTCGACCCCGAGATCGCCGAGGTCCTCGAGCGCGAACTCAACCGCCAGCGCGGCTTCCTCGAGATGATCGCGTCGGAGAACTTCGTTCCCGTCTCGGTGCTGCAGTCGCAGGGCTCGGTGCTCACCAACAAGTACGCCGAGGGCTACCCCGGTCGCCGGTACTACGGCGGCTGCGAAGAGGTCGACGTCGCCGAGTCGCTCGCGATCGAGCGCGCGAAGCAGCTGTTCGGCGCCGAGTACGCCAACGTCCAGCCGCACTCCGGTGCCTCGGCCAACGCCGCCGTGCTGCACGCGATCGCGCGCCCCGGCGACACGCTGCTCGGCCTCGCCCTCGACCAGGGCGGTCACCTGACGCACGGCATGAAGATCAACTTCTCCGGCCGTCTCTACGACATCGTCGCCTACGGCGTCGACCCCGAGACCAGCGTCATCGACATGGACGAGGTGCGTCGCCTCGCCGTCGAGCACAAGCCGAAGGTCATCATCGCCGGCTGGTCGGCCTACCCGCGCCAGCTCGACTTCGCGGCGTTCCGCGCGATCGCCGATGAGGTGGGCGCTCTGCTGTGGGTCGACATGGCGCACTTCGCCGGCCTGGTCGCCGCGGGCGTGCACCCCTCGCCGATCCCGCACGCGCACGTCGTCTCGACCACGGTGCACAAGACGATCGGCGGCCCCCGCTCGGGCCTCATCCTCACCAACGACGCCGACATCGCGAAGAAGATCAACACCGCGGTCTTCCCCGGCCAGCAGGGCGGTCCGCTTATGCACGTCATCGCCGCGAAGGCCACGGCGTTCAAGCTCGCGATGACGCCGGAGTTCACGGAGCGCCAGGAGCGCACCCTGCGGGGCGCGTCGATCCTCGCCGACCGCCTCACCCAGGACGACGTGAAGAACGCCGGCATCGCCGTGCGCTCGGGCGGCACCGACGTGCACCTCGTGCTCGTCGACCTGCGCGAGGCCGAGATCGACGGCAAGCAGGCCGAAGATCTGCTGCACGACATCCACATCACGGTCAACCGCAACGCCGTTCCGAACGACCCGCGTCCGCCGATGGTGACCTCGGGCCTGCGCATCGGCACCCCGGCGCTCGCGACCCGCGGCTTCGGCGACACCGAGTTCACCGAGGTGGCCGACATCATCGCGCTCGCGCTGATCCCCGGCGCCGACGTCGAGGCCCTGCGCGCGCGCGTCGCGAAGCTCGCCGACGCCTTCCCGCTGTACCCCGACCTGCAGCAGTGAGCCCGGGCCGGGGCGGGGCTGCTGCGGCGGCCCCGTTCCGGCGGGCGACCTGCACGGCTCGACACGAATGACGGATTCAGAACGAGGGATGCCATGACGGCGACGATTCTCGACGGTAAGGCCGCGTCGGCGGCGATCAAGGCGGAGCTGACCGAGCGCGTCGCAGCCCTACGCGCGAAGGGCGTCGTCCCGGGCATCGCGACGGTGCTCGTGGGCGCCGACCCCGCCTCGCAGCTGTACGTCGGCATGAAGCACAAGCAGTCCGAGGCGATCGGCATGAACTCGATCCAGGTCGAGCTGCCCGCCGAGGCCACGCAGGAAGAGGTCGAGGCCGTCATCGACCGGCTCAACGCCGACCCCGAGTGCCACGGTTACATCGTGCAGCTGCCGCTGCCGAAGCACATCGACACCGACGCGATCCTCGAACGGATCGATCCCGCGAAGGATGCCGACGGCCTGCACCCCACGAACCTCGGGCGTCTCGTGCTCAACGTCAACGCCCCGATCCACACGCCGCTGCCGTGCACGCCGCGCGGGGTCATCGAGCTGCTGCTTCGCAACGACTACGACCTGACGGGCAAAGAGGTCGTCGTCGTCGGCCGCGGCGTCACGATCGGCCGCTCGATCGGGCTGCTGCTGACCCGTCGTGAGATCAACGCGACCGTCACCCTCACCCACACCGGCACCGCCGACCTGGCGAAGCACCTGCGCGAGGCCGACGTCATCGTCGCCGCCGCGGGTGTGAAGCACATCGTGCGCGCGGAAGACGTCAAGCCGGGCGCCGCGGTGCTCGACGTGGGCGTCACGCGCGAGACCGACCCCGAGACCGGAAAGTCGCGTGTGCACGGCGACGTGCACCCCGACGTCGCCGACGTCGCCGGCTTCGTCTCGCCCAACCCGGGCGGGGTCGGGCCGATGACCGTGGCCCTGCTCATGACCAACGTGGTCGAGGCGGCCGAGCGGGCGGCATCCGTCTGAGGGTGAACCGCGGCGTGCCGCGGGCTGAACAGACGGAGCGTCGCACGCAATGGGGAGGCGCACGGGCGCGCGACGTGGCAAGGTTTTCTCATGACTGAGTCCGTGCTGAACGACCTCCTCCGCCGCGTCACCGAGAGCGGCCTGCTCGACGACGCCCAGATCGACGAAGACAGCGTCATCGGTTCCGGACACCTGGATGCCGCCGGCGTCGAGGTGGAGGTCGACCTCGACCCCGAGGTCGACGAGGACGAGGCGCCCGACCTCGACGCGATCATGAGCAACCTCAAGGACGTGCTCTCGGTCAGCGAGGAGCGCTGGCGCGCGATCGTCGAGGAGATCTCGAGCGACATCGAGGACGCCCTCGACGACGACGAGCTGGATGCCGACGTCGACCTGCGCACCGACCTCGAGGCGATCGGCGTGGGCGTGTTCGCCGACGCGATCATCGTGGTCTTCGCCGGTCAGACCTCGTTCCCCGACGCTCTCGTGCACGTGCAGCTCACGCCCGAGCTCGAGGTCGAGGACATCGAGATCATCGGCGACGACGACGAGGAAGACGACGAAGACGAGGACTGACCCTCGAAACGACGACGGGCCGGGCGAGCGATCGTCCGGCCCGTCGTCGTCCAGGTCAGTAGCTGTCGCGCTGCTCCGTGCGGGCGGTGACGAACCGCGCCGCGAGCGCCTCGGACGCCCGGGCCAGCAGAGCCACGTCGGCGCCGACCGCCACGAAATCGGCACCGGCGTCGAGGTAGGCCTCGGCCACCGCGGGGTCGAAGGCGTTCACGCCGACCGGGGTCCCGGCATCCCGAGCCGCTTGAAACACACGGTGCACCGCCGCGACGACGTCGGGGTGCGACTGCTGGCCGAGCAGGCTCATCGACGCCGAGAGGTCGCTGGGGCCCACGAAGACGGCATCCACTCCCTCGACCGCGGCGATCTCGGCGGCGTTGTCGACGCCCGTCGTCGTCTCGATCTGCACCGTGAGCGAGACGTGCTCGGCGGCGTCGGCGAGGTAGTCGTCGACGCGGTTCCAGCGGGCGCTGCGGGCCAGCGCACTGCCGACACCGCGCACGCCCTGCGGCGGGTACCGCGTGGCGGCGACCGCGGCACGGGCCTCGTCGGCGGTCGAGATCATGGGAACGATGAGGTTCTGCGCGCCCAGGTCGAGCACCCGCTTGATCATCACGGGGTCGTTCCACGGCACGCGCACGACCGGGGTGACCGGGTAGGCGGCGGCGACCTGCAGCTGGGTCAGCACCGCCTCGAGCGAGGTCGCGGAGTGCTCCATGTCGAGCAGCAGCCAGTCGAGGCCCGAGCCCGCGGCGACCTCGGTGATCGTGGCGTTGCCCGAGCACACCCACATGCCGGCGAGGGGGCGGTCGGATGCCGCGAGGGCGGCGCGGAAGGTCGGGGTCAGACGAAGCGGCACGAGATCGTTCCCATCGGTCCGTAATCGCACAGCACGTCATCGCCCTGCGACACCCACATCGGGCGCGTGAACGATCCTGCCAGGATGACCTCGCCCGCCTCCAGGCGCGCGCCGTGCTGGTGGAAGGTGTTCGCCAGCCACGCCACCCCGGTCGCCGGGTGGCCGAGGACGCCCGCGGCGACGCCGGTTTCTTCGATCTCGCCGTTGCGGCTGAGCACGCCCGGAACCCACCGCAGGTCGATTTCGTCGGGGCGCTTGTGTACATCGCCGAGCACCATCGCGCCGTAGGCGGCATTGTCGCTGATCGTGTCGACGATTGTGCGACCCTCGAGCTCGATGTGCGAGTTGAGCACCTCGAGCGCAGGCACGGCGTAGTCGATCGCGGCGAGGGCGTCCTCCAGCGTGCAGTCGGGGCCCTCGAGCGGGGTCTTCAGCACGAAGGCCAGCTCGACCTCGATGCGCACGTTCGAGAACAGGGCGACCGGGATCTCGTCGCCCGAGCGATAGACGGTGTCGTCGAACATCACGCCGTAGTCGGGCTCGGTGATGCCGGTCGCCTGCTGCATCGCCTTCGAGGTCAGGCCGATCTTGCGCCCGACGAGGGTGCGGCCCGCGGCGAGCTGCGTATCGCGCCAGCGACCCTGGATCCGGTAGGAGTCGTCGACCGTGGCATCCGGGAATCTCGCCGTGATGCGCGGGATGACCGCGTGCGTGCGGTCGGCCTCGGCGAGCTCGGCCGCAATGACGTCGATCTGTGCGTCGGTGAGCATGCGTTCCTTTCGAGCCGCGTGAGGCGCCAAAATCTGTCGCTTCGGAGGGGTCCCAGGCGACAGATCTTGGCGCCTCACGCGAAAGGGGGTGGGTCAGAGCTGGTTGCCGAGCTTGAACTCGGCCGGGGCGGATGCCGCGGGCTCGGGGGCGCGCGTGTAGCTGAAGCCGTCGGCGCCGATGGTCACGGCCATCTCGCTCGAGTCGGTGCGGGCGCGCACCGGCTGCGGGGTGCCATCGAGGTCGAGAACGAGCGAACCCTCGGTGTACCACGACGGCACGACGGGGTTGCCCCACCAGTCGCGGCGCTGGTTGTCGTGCACGTCCCACGTGATGACCGGGTTGTCGGGGTCGCCGGTGTAGTAGTCCTGCGTGTAGATCTCGACGCGGTGACCGTCGGGGTCGCGCAGGTACAGGTAGAACGCGTTCGAGACGCCGTGGCGGCCGGGGCCGCGCTCGATGGCATCCGATCGGCGGAGGGCGCCGAGCTTGTCGCAGATGGCGAGGATGTTGTGCTTCTCGTGCGTGGCGAAGCACACGTGGTGCATGCGGGGTCCGTCGCCGCCGGTCATGGCGGTGTCGTGCACGGTGGGCTTGCGGCGCATCCAGGCCGCGTAGACGGTCCCCTCATCGTCCTGGATGTCCTCGGTCACGCGGAAGCCGAGCGACTGCATGAAGTTCACCGCGCGGGGCACGTCGGGGGTGATCTGGTTGAAGTGGTCGAGGCGCACGAGCTCGCCGGGGGAGTACAGGTCGTAGCGCCACGACAGGCGCTCCTGGTGCTCGGTGTCGAAGAAGAACTCGTACGGGAAGCCGAGGGGGTCGACCACGCGCACCGAGTCGCCGATGCCCTTCGTGAACCCGTTCGGTTCGCGGCGCACGTCGCAGCCGAGCTCGGTGTAGAACGCGACGGCCTTGTCGAGGTCGTCCGCGCTGCGCACCCGGTACGAGAAGGCGGCGACGGCCGCGACCGGGCCCTGGCGCAGCACGAGGTTGTGGTGGATGAACTCCTCGGTCGAGCGGAGGTAGATCGCCTCGTCGTTCTCTTCGGTGATGTGCAGGCCGAGGATGTCGACATAGAAGACACGGGATGCCGCGAGGTCGGTCACCACGAGCTCCATGTACGCGCAGCGCAGGATGTCGGGCGCGGGAGAGGTGGGCGTGGGGATGGGGTCGTCCGAGTGGATCGGTGCTTCTTCGGTCACCCAGAACCCGGAGGAGGTCTTCTGTTCTTCGGTGTGCTTTGCCATGGGGTCGCGTCCTTGCGTGTGTATCGGCGTCTGTGGGTGGTGTGTAGTGGAGGAGGGCGTCCAGATCATGTGATGTCGGCGAGACGACGTGTCATGACGGGTGATCTCGCCGAGGTCACGTGATCTGGGCCGCCTGTGCGCAGGGCACGTGTGCCGTGGCGCGGGCGCGGGGCTCAGTGCGCCTGCGCCTTGCCGAAGGTGGGGTTGTGAGCGGGGCCGAGCGTGATGTGCACGGCCTGTTGGTCGGTGTAGAAGTCGATCGAGCGGTAGCCGCCCTCGTGACCGAGGCCCGAGGCCTTCACGCCGCCGAAGGGGGTGCGCAGGTCGCGGACGTTGTTGGAGTTCAGCCACACCATGCCGGCCTCGACGTTCTGCGCGAACAGGTGCGCGCGCTTGAGGTCGTTGGTCCAGACGTAGGCGGCCAGGCCGTACCTCGTGTTGTTCGCGAGGGCCAGGGCTTCCTCGTCGGTGTCGAAGGGGGTGATGGCCACGACGGGGCCGAAGATCTCCTCCTGGAAGATGCGCGCGTCGGGCGCGACGTCGGCGAAGACCGTGGGGCGCACGAAGTTGCCCTCGTCGAATTCCGCGGGCCGGCCGCCGCCGGCCACCAGGCGCCCCTCGGTCTTGCCGAGCTCGACGTACGACATGACCTTCGCGTAGTGCTCGGGGTGCACGAGGGCGCCGACCTCGGTCTCGGGGTCGTCGGGGTAGCCGACCTTCACGCGGTCGGCTTGGGCGGCGTAGCGCTCGACGAACTCGTCGTACACCTCGCGCTGCACGAGGATGCGGCTGCCCGCGGTGCAGCGCTCGCCGTTGAGTGAGAAGACGCCGAAGATCGTGGCGTCGATCGCGGCATCCAGATCCGCGTCGGCGAACACGATGGCCGGGCTCTTGCCGCCCAGCTCCATCGACAGGCCCTTCAGGAAGGGCGCGGCGTTGGCGAAGATCAGCTGGCCCGTCGAGCTCTCGCCGGTGAAGGAGATGAGCGGCACCTCGGGGTGCTTCACGAGCGCGTCGCCGGCGTCTTCGCCGAGGCCGTTGACGAGGTTGAACACGCCCTCGGGCAGGCCCGCCTCTTCGAAGATGCCCGCCCACAGGGAGGCCGACAGGGGGGTGAACTCCGCGGGCTTCAGCACCACGGTGTTGCCGGTGGCAAGAGCGGGGCCGAGCTTCCACGACTCGAGCATGAAGGGGGTGTTCCACGGCGTGATGAGGCCCGCGACCCCGATCGGCTTGCGGTTGACGTAGTTGAGCTGGCGGCCGGGCACCTTGAAGGCGTCGTCGGTCTGCGCCACGATCAGGTCGGCGAAGAAGCGGAAGTTCTCGGCCGCACGCCGGGCCTGCCCGAGCGCCTGCGTGATCGGCAGGCCCGAGTCGAACGACTCGAGCTCGGCGAGGCGCTCGTCGCGCGACTCGACGATGTCGGCGATGCGGTGCAGCACGCGCGAGCGCTCGCGCGCCACCATGCGGGGCCAGGGTCCCTCGGTGAAAGCCTTCCGCGCGGCGGCGACGGCGAGGTCGATGTCGGCCTTCTTGCCGGCGGCGGCCCGCAGGTAGGTCTGATTGGTCACCGGGTCGAGCACGTCGAACGTGTCGCCGTCGACCGAGTCGACGAACGATCCGCCGATGTAGTGCTGGATGCGCTCGGGCAGATCGGCCGGAACGCGGCGGGCGGTGGTGAGCGGGGTGGTCATGGGTGCTCCTTCGGTGAAGAGGGGTGGATGCCAGGCGCCGGGCGATCCGCGACGGCGATGTCGTCGGGGCGCGGGGTCATGGCATCCGGAATCGAATATCGAGGTCAGAAAGCGGGCAGGCCGAGCACTTCGTCGGGGTGCTCGTGGACCATGTAGGCGTCGAGGGTGGCCGAGCGGTGGCGGCGCGAGACTTTCTCGATCTCGCCGAGCGGGGCGCCGTTCTCGATGAGCACGAGGATGTTCTCGTGCTCGCGCACCGATTCCGCCGCACGGCCCGGCACGAAGCTGAACGTCGAGTCGCGCAGGTGCCCGAGGCGCGCCCACTCCGCCTCGACGAGCTCGAGCAGCCGCGGGTTTGCGCACTTCTCGAAGAGGATCGCGTGGAACTCCTGGTTCAGTGCGGTGAAGGCGCGCGGGTCGAAGTGCTCGAGCGTCTCGACCATGAGCTCGTTGACCTGGCGGGCACGGCGCACGTCGTCGGCGGTGAGCGCGCGAGCCGACAGGGCGGTCGCGGCGCCTTCGAGCAGGCTGAGGGCCTGCATGCTGAAGCGGTACGCGGTGTCGTCGACCATCGACACGCGTGCTCCGACGTTGCGCTCAAACATGACCAGGCCCTCGGCCTCGAGCTGGCGGATCGCCTCGCGCACCGGCACGACGCTCATGCCGAGCTCGCCGGCGATCGAGCCGAGCACCAGGCGGTAGCCGGGGGTGAAGTCCTGCGAGGCGATGCGCTGCTTGATCCAGTGATAGGCCTGCTGCGACTTGCTCCTGCTCGCGGTGACGTCGCTCATCGGGTGACCTCGCTCTCGTAGCGAGCGCGCCATTCCGCGTTCATCGGGAACAGTCCCTTGATCGGGTGACCGGATGCCACCTGCTCGGCGATCCAGGCATCCTCGGCCTCTTGCGCGAGGGCGGCGTCGACCACCTCTTCGGCGATCGCGGGCGGGATGACGATCACGCCGTCGCCGTCGCCGACGAGGATGTCGCCGGGCTCGATGGTCGTGCCGCCGCAGCCGACGGCGACGTCGGTCTCCCACGGCACGTGGCGGCGGCCGAGGACGGCCGGGTGGGGACCCGCGGTGAACACGGGGATGCCTACCGCGGCCACGGCCTCGGCGTCGCGGACCCCGCCATCGGTGACGATCGCTGCGGCCTTCCGGGCGTGCGCGCGGATCGCGAGGATGTCGCCGAGCGTGCCCGAACCGGTCTCACCTCTGGCCTCGATGACGATGACCTCGCCCTCGCCGACCTCGTCGAAGGCACGCTTCTGGGCGTTCTGCCCGCCGCCGTGCGAGGCGAAGAGGTCTTCGCGGTGGGGGACGAAGCGCAGCGTCCGCGCCGTGCCGACGAAGCGGCTGCCCGGGGTGAGTGGGTGCACGCCGTCGATCGTGACGTCGTTCAGGCCGCGCTTGCGCAGCTGCCCGCTGAGCGCGGCGACGGGAACGCGCTCGAGCTTGGCGCGCAGGGCGGGGGAGAGGGCGAGGGTATCGGTCGCCGCCTCCGTCGCTTCCCCGTCGGTGTCAGCGGCGTCGACGGTGTGGGGCGCCGGGGCCTCCGTCCCGAGAACAGGGGATGCGTCGGGAACAGGGGGATGCGCCGGGTTTTCGCCTGTCGCGGTGACATCGCCTGTTCTCGGCGCGGTGTGGGGCGCCGGGGCCTCCGTCACGAGAACAGGGGATGCGACGGGAACAGGGGGATGCGCCGGGTTCTCGCCTGTCGCGGTGACATCGCCTGTTCTCGTGGCAGTCCCAGCGGCGGCGGCCGCCTCGGCCGAGCCCCACGCCTCGGTGCGCTGGGTGTCGTCCACCGCCGGCAGCGAGCCGATCGCAGGGTTGAAGGACTGCGCGCCCTGGGTCACGGTCGTGCGGAGTCGGCCGGTCGAGCGGGCGCCGGCATCCACCTGCACCTCCACGAGATCTCCCGGGACGACCACCGACGAACCGGCGGGGGTGCCCGTGAGGATCACGTCGCCGGTCTCGAGGGTGAAGTGCTGCGACAGGTCGGCGACGATCTGGGCGAGGGGGAAGATGAGGCCCGCCGTGGAGTCGTCCTGCACGAGGTCGCCGTTCACCCACGTGCGCAGGCGCAGGGCGGTGGGATCGACCTCGCGGGCGTCGATGAGCGCGGGGCCGAGCGGGGTGTATCCGTCGCCGCCCTTGGAGCGGACGTTCGAGCCCTTGTCGTTCGCGCGCAGGTCGTAGAGACCGAAGTCATTGGCGGCGGTGACGGATGCCACGTGCGACCACGCGGCATCCGGAGTCACCCATCGCGCGGGGTCGCCGATGACGAGCGCGATCTCGCCCTCGAAGGCGAGGAGTTCGGTGCCCGCGGGGCGCTCGATCTCGGCGCCCGAGGGGGCCATGGAGCTCGACGGCTTGAAGAAGTACGACGGGGCGGCCGGTCGCCGACCGCGCTGGTCGGCGCGCGAGCCGTAGGCGAGGTGGACGGCCACGATCTTGCCCGGGCGTGCACCGAGGACGGTGAACCGGGGGTCGGTGGTGTCGTTCATGAAGCTCCCTTGCGTCGTATTTGAAATCGTATACGATGACGAACGCCCCAGCAACACCGCGCCTCGTCGCCGACGACGACGTCCCGGGGCCTGACGATGACGTCTCGAAGGAGTCCCCATGTCCCGCTCTCAGCCGCAGGGTTTCACGCCCACCGGCACCATCTCCACCCCGAAGGACCGCCGCCGCGTGGTCTTCGCCACCGTTGTCGGCACCACCGTCGAGTGGTACGACTTCTTCCTCTACGCCTCGGCCGCCGGCCTCGTCTTCGGCCAGCTGTTCTTCGCGCCCGCCGGCCCCGGAATCGCGCAGATCCTGTCGTTCCTGACGGTGGGTCTGAGCTTCTTGTTCCGCCCGCTCGGCGCCTTCCTCGCCGGGCACCTCGGCGACAAGTACGGCCGCCGCGTGGTGCTCATGCTGACCCTCATCATGATGGGCGCCTCGACCACCCTCATCGGTGTGCTGCCGACCTACGAGGTCATCGGCGTCGCCGCCCCGGTGCTGCTGATCCTGCTGCGCGTGCTGCAGGGCATCTCGGCCGGCGGCGAGTGGGGCGGCGCGGTGCTCATGGCCGTCGAGCACGCCCCCAAGACCAAGCGCAGTCTCTTCGGCGCCTCGCCCCAGCTGGGCGTGCCCCTCGGCCTGCTGCTCGCCAGCGGCATGCTCGGCCTCATGGCCGTGATCGCCCCGGGAGACGCCTTCTTCGCGTGGGGGTGGCGCGTGCCGTTCCTGCTGTCGTTCGTGCTGATTCTCGTCGGCTACTACGTGCGCAAGAAGGTCGAAGAGAGCCCCGTGTTCGTCGAGCTCGCCGAGCGCAAAGAGCAGACCCGGATGCCGATCGTGCAGCTGTTCCGCAAGCACTCGCTGCTCGTGATCATCGCCGCGTTCGTCTTCGCCGGCAACAACGCCGTGGGCTACATGACCACCGGCGGATACATCCAGCGCTACGCCACCAACCCCGACGGGCCGGTGGGCCTGGCGACCGCCGACGTGCTCGGCGCGGTGACACTCTCGGCGGTGTCGTGGCTCGTGTTCACCTGGATCGGCGGATGGATCGGCGACCTCATCGGGCGCCGTACGACCTACCTCATCGGCTGGGCGGCGCTGCTGGTGGGCGTCTTCCTGCTGTTCCCCCTGGTCAGCACCGCGAACATCGGCCTTCTCACGCTGGGCCTGATCGTGCTGACCGTGGGCCTCGGCCTCACCTACGGACCCCAGGCGGCGCTCTACGCCGAGCTGTTCCCGGCATCCATCCGCTTCTCGGGTGTGTCGATCTCGTACGCCCTCGGCGCGATCCTCGGCGGGGCGTTCGCGCCGACGATCGCCGAGACTCTGGTGCGCGAGACCGGGTCGACGATGTCGGTCACGTGGTATCTGGCCGGCATGGTCGTGCTCGGCGCCATCGCCACGCTGCTGCTGCGCGACCGCAGCGGCATCCCCCTCGGTCCCGACCACGAGGCCGAGCAGGAGGTGAGCCCGGTCCGCGGGCTGTCGAAGGTCTGAGCTCGAGCACGGCCCCGTCGCGCTGCGGTGCGGCGGGGCCGTTCGGCGTGCGCGGGCGGGCCGGGCTCCGGAGGATCGGGGCGACAGCGGTGCTGTGGGCGGCTCCGGCGGCGGAAACCCCGGGGTCCCGGAGAAATCCCCGGAGCGCGGCACCGGCCGCCGCGGTCAGCGCGCCGCGATCTCCTCCCAGTACGGCGCCACGACCGCCGCACTGACGCGGAGGTCGAGCAGCAGGAATCGCCGCTCGGCAGGCGCACGTGCGACCCAGGATGCCAGCGCCTCGAGGTCGTCGACCGACTCGACCACCACGCCCTCGGCGCCGAACCCGCGCGCGACCGCGGCGAAGTCGACCTGGGGGATCAGCATGGGGTCGGGGTGCAGGCCCTTGAGGCCGTAGTTGAGCACTTCGGCGCCGTACTGCGCGTCGTTCCAGACCACCGCGATGCCGCGGCCACCCGCGACCCGGACCGCCGTCTCGAGGTCGGCGAGGGCCATGAGTCCGCCGCCGTCGCCGGTGGTGAGCACGATCGTCGAGTCGGGGCGGGCCACCGCGGCCCCGGGAACGCTCGGGAAGCCGAGGCCGATCGACTGGTACGCCGTTCCGACCATGATCATGCGGTCGGGCGAGGCCACCGGCCAGTACATGTTCGACCAGCCGAGGAAGTGCCCGCCGTCGGACACGACCACGCGGTCGTCGGGCAGGAGTTCCGCGATGCGGGCGGCGGCCGTGCGCGGGTCCAGGCGCCCGTCCGGGCCGAGCCCCTGGCCCTCGGGCTGGCGGCGGGCGGCGACGAGGTCGAGGCCCCGACCCCAGGTCGACCCGGCCACGCCGCGTCGACGCAGGCGTCGCGTGATCTCGGTGGCGACGTCCGCGGCATCCCCCCGCACGTATCCGCCGATGCTCGGGTGCGTCGCGGTCGGCGCGAGATCGACCTGGAAGACGCGCGTGCCGGGGGCGAAGAGCTCCCCGAAGCGCATCGTGAACTGGTTCAGGCCCGCCCCGAACACGACGGCGACGTCGGCCTCGCGGACGAGCTCCATTGCGCCGGGTGCACCGAACCCTCCCGCGACGCCGAGATCGCGCGCGAGGTCCGAGAACAGGCCGCGGCCCAGGGCGCTGGTGGTGGTCAGCGCTCCGGCGGTCGCGGCGAGGTCGTCGAGGGCCGCCCCCGCGCCGGCCAGCCACGCGCCGCGTCCGCCCAGCAGCAGCGGGCGCTCGGCCGAGGCCAGCGCGTCGGCGATCTGGTCGATGACGGCGTCGGCGAAGGCGCCGAGAGGGGGGTGCTCCGGCGTGACCTCGGGCGCGGCCCCGGGGGCCTCGGCATCCGGGATCGAACCGGCCTCGCGGGTGGCGACGTCGTATGGGATGCCGAGGACGACGGGCAGGCGGTAAGTGAGGGCGTGCTCGACGGCGATGACGATCGTCGCGGCGGCGTCGCGGTGGCCGACGGTATAGGTGCGCGCGCCGACGGCGGCGGCGAGGGCGATCTGGTCGACGCCCCAGGGGCGGGGGCCCGAGGTGGGCTCGTCGCCGACGATGAGCACGAGGGGCGTGCGCGCCTGGACGGCCTCGGCGAGCGCCGTGAGGGTGTTGGTGAAGCCCGCGCCGTAGGTGGCGGTGGCGGCGGCGAGGCGCCCGCACGCGCGGTAGTGCGCGTCGGCGGCGACGACTCCCGCGGCCTCGTGCCGGACGGCGACGAAGCCTGACGGGGTCTCGCGCCCGAGGGCGTCGAGGAAGTAGGCGTTGCCGTTGCCCATGACGCCGAAGACGGTGTCGATGTGGCGGGCGAGGGTGTGCGCGACGTGCGCGGAGACGGTGGGCATGACGAGGAAAGCCTTTCGAGACAGGACGGAGGGATGCCGTATGTGTCTCGCGGGAACCCCGCTACGTGCCCTTTTTTCGAGCAGCGACGCACGGCTTCGTGCGCCTGACGGGATCGAGTATAGGGGTGCTGCCCGCCGGGTCGACTTCTCGGGGCGCGAGACGGCATCTCGCTGACACGTCGGGTGCAGGCTGACGCGGAGTCGTCAGCGAGATGCGGTCTCGGCCAGTTTCGGGCGTGGGCGGAGGACCTGGCGCGGGTCCCGGGCGGTGCGCCGGGCGCGGATCCGCCCTACAGCGCCCCCCGGATCGCGCATGCCGCGGCCTCGAGCCGTGCGGCGATCGCGGCGTCGTCGAGGTCGGTGGCCACGTGCACGGCGGCGACCGCGGCGGGCTCGCGGCCCTGCACCTGCAGGGGCACCGCCACCGCGCGCAGCGTCGGGATCACCTCGTCGTGGCTGGTCGCCCACCCGCGCTCGGCGGCCTCCGCCACCTCCGCTGCGAGTCGGGCATCGACCTCGTCGGGCCACCGGCGCGGCGGGAGCTGCGCGAGGATCGCGCGGCCGGGAGCACCCCGGGTGACCGGATGCCGTGACCCCGGCCGCTGCGCCACGGCGGTCACCGTGTGGCGGGGCTCGACGCTCGCGAGGGTCACGCACTCGTCGTGATCGAGAACGACGAGGAAGCACGTCATACCGAGGTCGTTCGCGGCCGCGGTGAGTTCGGGCAGGGCCTCGGCCTGCAGGTCGGCGGCGACGCCCGCGGCCAGAGCGGCCAGTCCCGTTCCCAAGCGCACCGCGCCCGCGGCATCCCGCGTCACCAGACCGTGGTCTTCGAGCGTGCGCAGCAGGCGATAGGCGACCGAGCGGTGCAACTCGACGCGAGCGGCGAGGTCGTCGATCGTCAGGGGAGCGCGGGCGTCAGCGAGCACTTCGAGGAGGCGGATGCCACGACTGAGCGTCTGCGAGGCGGGCGGAGCGTCTTGCCGTGGGGGCATCGGTCGGTTAGCCTTTCGTTCGATAGCAGAACGGTGTGTTCGAATATAGAATGCGCCCGCCGAGGCCGCAACCCGACATCGACGTCAGGAGAAACGATGCAGTTCCACCACCACGGCTACGTCTCGGGCGACCCGCGCGTGCAGAACGCCGCGGGCACGGGGATCGACCGGCCCGATCGCCTCCCCGACGAGGTCGACGTGCTCATCGTGGGCTCCGGACCCGCCGGCATGCTGCTCGCCGCGCAGATGTCGCAGTTCTCGCAGCTCACCACGCGCCTCATCGAGAAGCGGGACGGGCGCCTCGCCCTCGGTCAGGCCGACGGCATCCAGCCCCGCAGCGTCGAGACGTTCCAGGCTTTCGGCTTCGCCGACCGCATCACCGCCGAGGCGTACAACATCGGCTGGATGAACTTCTGGGCACCCGACCCCGAGAACCCCGACCGGATCGTGCGCACGACCCGCACCGAGGACTACGGCTTCAAGATCAGCGAGTTCCCGCACCTCATCGTCAACCAGGCGCGCGTGCTCGACTACTTCGCCGAGGCGGCGGCGCACGGGCCCGCGCGCATCACCCCCGACTACGGCGTCGAGTTCCTCGGACTGGAGGTGCGCGACGACCACGTCGAGGTGCGGGTCCGCACCGACGAGGGGGAGCGCACCATCCGAGCCGGATACGTCGCCGGGTGCGACGGCGCTCGCAGCGGCGTGCGCCAGGCGATCGGCCGCACCCACGTCGGGGCCGCGGCCCGCCACGCCTGGGGCGTGATGGACGTCCTGGTCGAGACCGACTTCCCCGACTGGCGCATCAAGTGCGCGATCAACGCGGCGGCGGGCAACATCCTGCACATCCCGCGCGAGGGCGGCTACCTCAGCCGCATGTACATCGACCTCGGCGAGGTCGCGGCCGACGACGATCACCGGGTAAGGCAGACCCCGATCGACGAGGTGATCCGCCGGGCGAACGAGATCCTCCACCCCTACTCGATCGACGTGAAGCAGGTCGCCTGGCACAGCGTCTACGAGGTGGGCCACCGGGTGACCGATCAGTTCGTCGACGATCTCGAGAACCCCCGGGTCTTCCTCACCGGCGACGCGTGCCACACCCACAGCGCGAAGGCCGGGCAGGGCATGAACGTCTCGATGCAGGACGGCTTCAACCTCGGCTGGAAGCTCGGGCACGTGCTCACGGGGCTGGCTCCCGAGGCGCTGCTGCGCACCTACGACGCCGAGCGGCGCCCGGTCGCCCAGCAGCTCATCGACTTCGACCGCGAGTGGTCGTCGCTCATGGCCCGCAAGCCCGACGAGATCACCGACCCCGACGAGCTCGCGACCTACTACCTCGCCACCGCGGAGTTCCCGTCCGGTTTCGGCACGCACTACGCCCCGTCGCAGATCGTCGCGGCGGATGCGGCCCAGGAGCTGGCATCCGGATTCCCCGTCGGCAAGCGCTTCAAGAGCGTCGAGGTCGTGCGGGTGTGCGACGGCAACTCCGTGCACCTCGGTCACCACGCGAGAGCCGACGGCCGCTGGCGTGTGTATGCCTTCGCGGATGCCGACGGCTCGGCGCTCCGGGAATGGGCCGAGGCCGCGCGGGCCATCGTCGAGCGTTTCACCCCCGAGGGCGCCGACCTCGATGCGGTGTTCGACGTGAAGGCGGTGTACCCCGGTCGCTGGGAGGACGTGGTCGACGTGCCCGCGCTCTTCCGTCCGCGCTCGGGGCCCCTCGGCCTCACCGACCTCGAGAAGGTCTTCGCCGCCGCCCCCTCGGCGTGGACGAGTGCCGACATCTTCGCCGAGCGCGAGATCGGCGTCGGGGGAGCCGTCGTGGTCGTGCGCCCCGACCAGTACGTCGCCCAGGTGTTGCCGCTGACCGACCCGGCCGGCCTCGAGCGCTTCTTCGCCGGGGTGATGGCGGAGGCGGCGACGGTCCGCTGATCCGGTGACGCGCGGCATCCGCCCCCTCTCCCGCCGATAAACGCTCGCGGCACTGACAAACGCGCGCCGAGGGTGTTTCCCGGTGCAGCGAGCGTTTATCAGGCGGGGTGAGCGCTGGACGCGCCCCACCGGCCACCGCGGCGACCACACCGGCCCCGTTGTACATCACGTATATCGGCACGCGCCCGCGTGCTGAGAAGAATGGGCGGGACACCCCCGCATCGATCCAGGAGGATTCATGACCGATTCGCGCGAGAGCGAGCTGCTGGCATCCGTACCGACCGGCCTGCTGATCAACGGGGAGTGGCGCGCCGCCGCCGGCGGCAAGACCGTCGCGGTCAACGACCCCTCCACGGGCGAGGTCATCCACGAGATCGCCGACGCGAGCGTCGACGACGGCATCGCGGCGATGGATGCCGCGGCCGACGCGTTCCCGTCGTGGGCGGCCACCCCGTCGCGCGAGCGGGCTGAGATCCTCCGCCGCGCGTTCGACCTGCTGCAGGAGCGCAAGGAAGACATCGCGCTGCTCATGACGCTCGAGATGGGCAAGCCCCTCGCCGAGGCCCGCGGAGAGGTCGGCTACGGCGGGGAGTTCCTCCGCTGGTTCAGCGAGGTCACCGCGCACACCCAGGGCCGTTACGGCGCCAACCCCGAGGGCACCGGTCGCATGATCGTCTCGCAGCACCCCGTGGGCCCGTGCTACCTGATCACCCCGTGGAACTTCCCCCTCGCGATGGCCACCCGCAAGATCGCGCCCGCGCTCGCCGCCGGCTGCACGGTCGTCATCAAGCCCGCGACGCTCACGCCGCTCACCACGCTGTTCTTCGCGCAGATCCTGCAGGACGCGGGCCTGCCCGCCGGTGTCGTCAACGTCGTCACCACCACGAACACCGGCCCGGTGTCGGAGCGCATCATCTCCGACCCGCGCCTGCGCAAGCTCTCGTTCACGGGCTCGACCCCGGTCGGCGTAAAACTCCTGCAGCAGGCCGCGCCCGGCGTGCTGCGCACCTCGATGGAGCTGGGCGGCAACGCCCCCTTCGTGGTGTTCGACGACGCCGACCTCGACAAGGCGGTCGAGGGCGCGATACTCGCGAAGTTCCGCAACATCGGCCAGGCCTGCACCGCCGCTAACCGCTTCATCGTGCAGCGCAGCGTCGTCGAGGAGTTCACCCGACGGGTCACCGAGCGCGTGCAGGGCATGAAGATCGGCCGCGGCACCGAGGAGGGCGTGCAGATCGGACCCCTCATCGACGACCGCGCGGTCGACAAGGCGAAGACCCTCGTGGGGGATGCCGTCGAGCGCGGCGCGACCGTGACCACGGGCGGATCGCCCATCGACGGCCCCGGCACGTTCTTCGAGCCCACGGTCGTGGCGGGCGTCCAGCCGGGCAGCGACATCCTCCGCGAGGAGATCTTCGGACCCGTGCTCGCGATCATCCCCTTCGACGACGAAGACGACGCCGTCCGCCTCGCGAACGACACCGAGTACGGCCTCGTCTCGTACGTGTTCACCGAGTCGCTCGCGCGCGGTCAGCGCATGATCGACAAGCTCGAGACCGGGATGATGGGCCTCAACGTCGGCGTCGTCTCCAACGCCGCGGCCCCCTTCGGTGGGTGGAAGCAGTCCGGCCTCGGCCGCGAGGGCGGCGACGAGGGCATCCACGAGTACCTGCAGACCAAGTACACGCTGACGGCCAACCCCTACGCCTGATCGGGCAGGACCAGACACCGGATGCCACGACCCCGGCGCCCCACGAGGGCCCGGGGTCGTGGCATCCGTCGTTGCGTCGCCGACCCCGCGACACAGCGCAGGAGATCCGGTTCGCCGGTGGCCCGTCCGACCCGTTGAGAGTCCCGGTCGAGCCGAAGTCCTGCGTCATGTCGGCGAAAGCGGGCGGATGTCACAGCCCCGCGTTGCTCGGCGTGCCCGGTTCGCGCCATCCGCGGCGCTCACCGTTCCGCGACACAACGCAGGAGATCACGGTCCCGGTCGCCGATCCGACCCCCGGGGAAGCGCTCGGCGACCGAAAACCCTGCATCGTGTCGACGTGGGCAGGGGTGCCGACATCCCCTGTGGACCGGCGTCAGCCGTCGGCGTGACGGTCGAGGAAGGCGAAGACCTCGGCGTCGTCGACGCCCGGGAACATGCCCCGTGGAAGCGGCGAGAACATGTACTGGTGCACGCGGGCGCTCGGCCAGGCCTTGCCCGCCCAGCGTTCCGCCGCCTCGGCGTCGGGCCGGCGGCAGCACGAATCGTCGGGGCAGTGCGAGATTCCACGCTTCGTGGTCTCGCGGCCCCGGAACCACCGCGCGTCGTCGAAGGGCACGCCGACGGTGATGGAGAAGTCGCCGTTGGACGTGCTCCCCGTCTGGGTCGAGCACCAGTAGGTGCCGGCCGGGGTGTCGGTGTACTGGTAGTGCTCGGTGGTGCGGTTGTGCTCGTCGAAGGCCGAGCGCGCCGAGAACTTCTTGCAGACGATCTGCCCCTCCACCGAGCCGGTGACGTCGGTCGGCAGGGGGAGGTCGTCGTTCTCGTAGACGCGCGAGATGGCGCCGTCGCCGTCCACCCGCATGAAGTGCAGACGGATGCCGAGATGAGCCGTCATCAGATTGCTCATGCGCATCGCGGCGGCCTCGTGCGTCACGCCGAAGGCGTCGCGGAAGTCCTCGACGGCGAGGTTGCGGTCCTTCTTCGCCTGCGTGAGGAAGGCGACCGAACTCGTCTCGGGCATGAGGCAGCACGCGGCGTAGTAGTTGATCTCGAGACGCTGCTGCAGGAAGTCGGCGTAGTCGGTGGGCGGGCGGTGCCCGAGCAGGCGGTGCGCCATGGCCTGCAGCGCCATCGAGCGCAGGCCGTGTCCGCCGGGGATCGACGCCGGGGGCAGGTAGATGCGGCCGTTCTCGAGGTCGGTGACCGAGCGAGCCGAGTGGGGCAGGTCGCTGACGTAGATCAGCTCGAAGCCCAGCTGCTCGGCCATGATGCTCACGGTGCGGTGCGTGAGCGCCCCGATGGAGTGGCCCGCTGCCTTGAGCTGCTTCTCGGCCAGCTTCTCGATCTCGGGCAGGTGGTTCGACTTCTCGCGCATGCGCAGGCGCAGCTCGGTATTGGCCCGGCGCGCCTCCTCCGGGCTCGCGATCGTCTCGCGCTCGCGACGCTGCAATTCGCGGTGGAGTCCCAGCAGGGCCTCGATCGTGTCGTCGCTGGTTCCCTTGGTGACTTTGACGGGAGGGATGCCGAGCTGACGGAAGAACGGACTGGTCTGGGCCCGCTCGAGCTCGATCTCGAGAGCGGCGCGCCGGTTCGGCGGTTCGCGCGAGAGCAGCTCGGTGACCTCGGTCTCGGTGGCGCGGGCGATCTCTTGCAGAAGGGAGAGTTTCGGCTCGCGTTTGCCGTTCTCGATGAGGCTGAGCTGGCTGCCGGCGACCCCGACCATCGCACCGAGCTCGTCCAGGGTGTAGCCGCGGGCGAGTCGATGGTGACGGATGCGGTGCCCGAGGGTCGTGAGTTCGAACGACGATGCCATTCCTTGACCATATCGAAAGATTGAGGGTTTTTAACGGCGCATTTGTCCGAAAGAACCCTGTCGCTCGGCGCACCATGGGGGAAGACCACCGATTTCGCTCTCAAGCGAGGAGAACGACATGGCACTCGCCGACATCTTCAGCTCCACTCCGCGCAACGCAGCGCCCACCACGGCCCGCTCCGGCCGCGTGCAGCGCGCCGGTCACGGCGACCGCCCCGCCGTCGAGGGCCCCGGTCTCGCCGCGCTCATCGCGTGGGTCGATCAGGTCGCCGCCCTCACCCAGCCCGACCGCATCCACTGGGTCGACGGCTCGGCTGCCGAGAACGACACCCTGCTGCACGAGATGGTCGACGAGGGCAAGCTCATCAAGCTCAACCCCGAGTGGCGCCCCGGCTCGTACCTCGCCCGCTCGCACCCCGGCGACGTCGCACGCCTCGAGTCGCGCACCTTCATCGCGTCGAACCGCGAAGAGGACGCCGGCCCCACGAACAACTGGATCGCCCCCGCCGAGATCCGCGAGACGCTGAATGGCGTCTTCGAGGGCTCGATGCGCGGTCGCACGATGTACGTCGTGCCTTTCTCGATGGGCGCGGTGGGCGGGCCCCTCAGCCACATCGGCGTGCAGATCACCGACAGCGCCTACGCCGTGGCATCCATCGGCGTCATGACGCGCGTCGGCACCGCGGTCACCCAGCAGATCGCGAACGGGGCCCCGTGGGTCAAGACCGTCCACTCGGTCGGTGCGCCCCTCGCGCCGGGCCAGGAAGACGTCGCATGGCCCTGCAACGACGAGAAGTACATCGTCCACTTCCCCGACACCCTCGAGGTGTGGTCGTTCGGCTCGGGCTACGGCGGCAACGCGATCCTCGCGAAGAAGTGCTTCGCGCTGCGCATCGCCTCGGTCATCGGCCGCGACGAGGGCTGGCTCGCCGAGCACATGCTCCTCATCCGCGTCATCGACCCGAAGGGCAAGGCGTACCACGTGGCCGCCGCGTTCCCCTCGGCCTGCGGCAAGACCAACCTCGCCATGCTGCGTCCGACGATCCCCGGCTGGCGCGTCGAGACCCTCGGCGACGACATCACGTGGATCCGCCCCGGCGAGGACGGCCGCCTGTGGGCCATCAACCCCGAGGCGGGCTTCTTCGGCGTCGCCCCCGGCACCGGCGAGTCGACCAACGTCACGGCGATCGAGACCCTGTGGGGCAACACGATCTTCACCAACGTCGCGCTCCGCCCCGACGGCGACGTGTGGTGGGAGGGCCTGACCGACGAGGCGCCCCCGCACCTCATCGACTGGGAGGGCAAGCCCTGGACGCCCACGGCGGGCCGCCCGGCCGCGCACCCCAACTCGCGGTTCACGGTGGGTGCCGCGCAGTGCCCGCAGATCGCCGAGGACTGGGAGGCACCCGAGGGCGTGCCCCTCGACGCGATCCTGTTCGGCGGCCGCCGCGCGACCAACGTCCCGCTGGTCGTCGAGGCCACCGACTGGTCGCACGGTGTGTTCATCGGCTCGACCGTGTCGAGCGAGAAGACCGCGGCGCAGGAGGGCACCGTCGGCGAGCTCCGTCGAGACCCCTTCGCGATGCTGCCCTTCTGCGGCTACAACATGGGCGACTACTTCGGACACTGGTTGAAGGTCGGCCAGAAGCTGCGCTTCGACCGTGCGCCCCGCATCTTCCAGGTCAACTGGTTCCGCAAGGGCGACGACGGCCGGTTCTTGTGGCCCGGATTCGGCGACAACGCCCGCGTGATCGACTGGATCATTCGCCGCGTGGACGGACAGGTCGACGCCGTCGACAGCCCCATCGGCCGTCTCCCGAAGATCGAGGACCTCGAGCTGACGGGTCTCGACCTGCCCGCCGCCGACCTCGAGGAACTGTTCTCGATCGACCGCGCGTCGTGGCTCGCCGAGGCCGACCTGACCGAGGAGTTCTACGACACCTTCGGCTCGCACCTGCCGGCCGCGCTGCGTGCCGAGCTCGCCGCGCTGCGCTACCGCCTGCAGCGGTCCTGAGACCGGTTCGCCCCCGCGCCGTTCGGCGCGGCCGGCGGACCCTCGAATCGACGCCCCTCCCGTTCTTGGCGCGCGGGAGGGGCGTCGGTGCGTCCGTGCGAGGTTGTTCAGACCAGCAGCTGGTGCTTGGCGAGGTCGCGGTAGAGCGGGGTGGATGCCACGAGCTCGCTGTGCGTGCCCTGCCCCACCACTCGGCCGTCCTCGAGCACGACGATCATGTCGCTGTCGACGACGGTCGACAAACGGTGTGCGATGACCAGCAGCGTGCGGTCGGTCGCCACGGCGTCGATGGCTTCGCGCATGCGTTGCTCGTTGACCCCGTCGAGCGATGAGGTCGACTCATCGAGCAGCAGCACCGGGGGAGCGGCCAGCAACGCCCGCGCGATCGCCAGGCGCTGACGCTCGCCGCCCGACAGCATGACGCCGTCCTCGCCCGCGGGGGCGTCGACCCCGAGGGCATTGCGCTCGAGCACGTCGCCGAGGTTCACGGCGCGCAGCACCCGCTCGCAGGCGTCGTCGGTGGCATCGGGGGAGGCGAGTCGGAGGTTGTCGGCGATCGTGCCGGCCAGGGTCGGGGCGTCCTGTTCGACGTAACCGAACCGCGCGCGCAGGTCGTCGCGGGCGAGGTCGCGCGCGTCGGTCCCGTCGATGAGGATGGTGCCGCTCGTGGGGTCATAGAACCGTTCGACGAGCGAGAGGATGGTGCTCTTGCCCGCACCCGACGGGCCGACGAGGGCCACGCGCGCTCCGCGCGGAACGGTGAACGACACCCCGCGCAGCACCTCGTGGTCGTGCGGGGGTTCTGCGTCTCCGGCGCCCAGGTGCACCTGGGCGAGCACCGAACGCGCTTCTTGCGCCGCGGCCTCGCGCGCCCGAACGACGTGGTCGGGGTAGCGGAAGCGCACCTCGCGGAACTCGATCGCCGGGGCGTCGGTGGTCGTGATCGCCGTCGACGGCCGGTCGTCCTGGTCCTCGAGGGGCAGGTCGAGCACCTCCTGGATGCGCCCGAGCGCTCCCAACGCCTGGTTCACCGAGGTGATGGCCCCGATGGCCGAGGCGAGGGGCTGGACGAGCAGGAACAGGAAGATCACGAACGTGACGAGGGACGCGACATCGATGGCCCCGGATGCCACGCGGTACCCGCCGACGCCGAGCACGACGAGCAGCGACACCTGCAGCGCCACGAACGCGATCGGCACGATGAGCGCCGAGACGCGCGCGATGCGCACTCCCGCGGCGTAGGCGGCGGTGGCGTTCTCGGTCACGGCGGCGATCTCACGATCGGTGGCGCCCGATGCGCGGATGGTGCGGATCGAGCCCACCGCCCGCTCGACGCCCGACGACAGCTCGCCGACCTTGGCCTGTTGGACCGCGGATGCCGAGCGGATGCGCGTGCTCAGCAGCACGACCACCGCGAGCGAGGCGCCCACGACCACCACGATGAGCACGAGCAGCAGCGGGTCGATGAACGCCATCGCGATGACCGCGCCGACGAGGATGAGGGCGTTGCCCACGGCATCCGCGAATCCCTGCGTGAGCACCGCGTACAGCAGCGTCGTGTCGGTGCCCACGCGCGAGACGAGGTCGCCCGTCCGGCGTGCGTCGAACTCGCTGATGGGCAGGCGCAGGATGCGCGAGATGAGCCGCCGCCGGCTCGAGAAGACGACGGCGGTACCGGTGCGCTGCAGCAGATAGTGCTGGAAACCCGAGATGACCGACGACAACACGACGAACGCGACCAGGAGCCACACCAGAGCGCCGAGGGGAACGGCGTTCTGCACGCGCGAGATGACCTCGCCGACCAGCAGCGGCTGAGCGAGGGTGGCGGCGGCACCGAGGATGCTGAGCACCGCCACGACCGCGAGCGTGCGCCTGTGCTCGAGGAGGAACGGAACCAGCTGACGGAACGACGCGCGCGGGCCCTCGGGCACGCGGCGGCCGCGCCGACCGCGCGCGGGAGCGGGAAACGACATGCTCACCTCGGGAGAAGAATGGGGTGCTTCGACCGTACCCCGCACCACCGACACCGCCGGCCGGTCCGTTCGACGGCGTGCGAAACTCCGGAGAAATCGGTGCCCCAGGTCGTTCCGAGGCCGCCGCGCCCGTCCCCCGCCGCGAAACCACCGGAGCCCGGCCCCAGGCCGCGCCGCCGCCGACCCCGGCCCCGGAAACACCGGATGCCACGAGGCGCAGGCCCCGTGGCATCCGGTGTCTCAGAACCGAACGCGTTACGGCGCGGTCGCTCCGGCGGCGATGTTGTCGTCGTAGTCGACGTCCTTCGTCTCGGGCGAGAGCACCAGGGCGATGAGGGTCAGCACACCCATCACCGAGAGGTAGACGCCGACGAGCCAGGGGCTGCCGTCGCCGGCGGCCCACAGCGCGACCGCGACGATGGGCGCGAGGGCGGCGCCCAGGATCGACGAGACGTTGTACGAGATGGCCGAGCCGGTGTAGCGCGTGTTGGTCGGGAACAACTCCGGCAGCACCGCGCCCATGGGACCGAAGGTCGCACCCATGAGGAGGAATCCGAACACCAGGAACGCCTGCACGAGGGCTCCTGTGAACTTCGGGTCGGCCGCGGGCAGCAGGAACACCGAGAACAGCAGACCGAACACGATGATCGCGATGGTCACGCCGATCAACAGACGCTTGCGGCCGATCGCGTCGGCCACCGGGCCCGAGAGCATCGTGAACACGCCGAAGAAAACCACGCCGATGATCTGCATGATCACGAAGTCGGTGTAGCCGAAGCCGAGACCGGGCACGTACGTGGCGGCGTCGAACGCGGTTCCGGCCTTCTCTGCCGCGGCGGCCGCGACCTCCGCGGTGGGCTTGGTTCCGTACGACAGCGTGAAGCTCGTCATGAGGTAGAAGAGCACGTAGGTCGCCAGCATGATGAACGTGCCGAGGATCAGCTGCTTCCAGTTGCGGCGGATGACCTCGCCGAGCGGGAACTTGCGGATCGCGCCGCTCTTCTCGGCCTTCGCGAACGACTCGCTCTCGACGAGCTTCAGGCGCACGTAGAGGCCGACGATAACCATGATCGCCGAGAACAGGAACGGCACGCGCCAGCCCCAGGTCAGGAACTCCGCGGAGCGCTGGGCCGTACCGTCGGGGTGCGGCAGCGCGAAGTTGATCACGAGGAACACCGTGTTGGCGATGATGAAGCCGATCGGGGCGCCCAGCTGCGGGAACGTGCCGAACAGGGCGCGCTTGCCCTTCGGGGCGTTCTCGGTGGCGACCAGCGCCGCGCCCGACCACTCGCCGCCGAGGGCGAAGCCCTGCGCGAGGCGCATGATCAGCAGCAACACCGCGGCCCAGACGCCGATCTCGTTGAAGGTCGGGAGGCACCCGATGAGGAAGGTCGCGACACCCATCGTGAGAAGGGATGCCACGAGGGTGGCCTTGCGACCGAAACGGTCGCCGAAGTGGCCGAAGACGATCGCCCCGAGGGGGCGCGCGACCATCGCCGCGCCGAAGACGCTGAACGACAGCAGGAGCGAGGTGGTCTCGTTGCCGGTCGGGAAGAAGAGGACGGGGAAGACGAGGACCGCGGCCGTGGCGTACGCGTAGAAGTCGTAGAACTCGATCGTGGTGCCGATGAGGCTCGCGGTGATGACGCGCGAACGGGGGTTCGCGGGAGCCGCGGCGGATCGGGTGGAGGGGGATGAGGTGGTCATGACTGCCTGACGAGAAGGTCGATCAATCGCGTCCGGGATGGGGCGCAGCGGTGGCGCGCCGCGATCACGGGGGTGTGTGTGAGCGGGTGCGCGAAGGAGCACCGGGAACGTCCCCGAGTGAGGGGCGTTCTAGACCCTCCAGTCTATGCGTGCGCTGAGTGCGCGCCGAACGTCGTCGTTCCACGCCGCCGGCACCCGCCGTCAGCGCCAGACCACCGCGAGGCCGGCGTTCAGCAGGGTCAGGATGCCGATGGGCCAGAAGATCGCCGGGGACAGCGACCCGTTGCGCTTCTGTCGAGCCGAACCGATGCCCAGCAGTGCGCCGATGATCAGCAGCACGACGAGCTTGATGCCGATCTTGGCGTAGTTGAGGTCGTGGTCGAGGCCCCACGGCGCCGAGAGCGCGAGTCCGGTCACGAGGGAGATGACGAGCGCGTAGTTCATCAACGCGGTGACGCGTACGCGGCGTCCGACGGCCTCGACGACCCAGGCCCCGAAGAGGACGGCGAAGCCGACGAGGTGGATCAGGATGACGACGTTCCGCAGAATCTCCATACCGGTCAGGGTAAGCAGGCCGGGCTTCACCCGCCAGCAAGGGGGGCCTCACTGCGGGAGGGCGTTCAGCCGATCAATATGTGTTCCCCGATAACTCCCAGGAAAGGGGATTTCATGTCCGAGACCACCTACCCGCAGGCCGTCCCGCCGGCGACCACTACCAGCATCCCCGGGCGCACGCTCGGCATCATCGCTCTCGTCGTCGCGTTCCCGGCGAATCTCATCGGCCTGATCCTCGGGATCGTCGCCCTCGTGAAGAGTCGGAAGGCCGGTGTTCGCAACGGGCCCGCCGTCGCGGCCATCATCGTCGGCGCCGTCTTCCTGATCCTGTCGATCGTCGTCATGGTGGTCGTCGTTGGCGGAGCCACCGCCGCGCTCGGGCAGTGCGCCGAGCTCGGACCCGGCACTTACGAGATCGCGGGCCAGACGATCACCTGCAACTGACGGAGCACGACACGAGGGTGGGAACGCCATCCCGAAGGCCTCACCCGCGGACGAATTGACGTCGCGCGCTCGCTCGGGCGGATGCCCCGGCGAGCGCGCGATGCGATTGCGCCGGCGACGTCAGCCGCGCAGCTCCCGCAGAACGAGCGCGGTGCGGATCGGGGCATCCGCGAGGATGAACTCCTCGTGCTGACGGGCGAAATCGTGGTCCCGTCCGCGGAGAACCTTCGCGTCCGGTGAAAGCCTGAGCGGTGCGCGCACGCCTGAGCGCGCGAGTCCGGAGGAACAGGTGCCCCAGATCGTTTTCGTCTCCGACGACGCCGTCCACCCTGTCACGAGCGGGGGCCGGCTGGAACTCCTCGGGGAGTTGAGAGCCCTCTCCGCGGCCGGCATCGTCGTACATCTCGTGGCGTTCCACCGCGAAGCGGTCCCGGCGGAGGACCAGGAGAGGACGTCCGAACTCGTGGCATCCGCGACATTCGTTCCGCGTCGGGGGTTCGTTGCGTCCACCTTGCGTGATCCCCTGCACCCCTTCCAGCTGAGTTCGCGATCCGTTTCGTCCGGCGTCGTCACCGAGGTCATCCGTGCGGCGCAGGGTCGAGTGGATGCCGTCCTGGCGAGCCATGAATGGACGCTGCCCGCCGCGCAGCGGTTCGCTTCCGCGGTGGGGGACGTTCCCATCCTTCTGCGCAGTCACAACGACGAAGCGGCCTATTACCAGTCCCTTGCCGAGCATGCGACCGGTGCGAAGCGGCTGTATCTGCGCGGCGAGAGCCGCCGGATCGATCGAGCACTGCGTGAACGGAGCTTGTGGAGGGGAGTCATCGCGGCCGCTGTCATCTCGCCCGCAGACGGAGAAGCGTACGCGCGGGTCGGCGTTCCGGTGTCGGTCATTCCCCCGACCTTCGACACCGTCGCGCCTCACGCACGCGACCTTCCCCTGCCGGATCGCTCAATCGGCTTCGTGGGCGCTCTGGACTCGTCTCACACCGAGCAGGGCCTCCGCTGGTTCGTCGACGAAGTGTTCGCCGCGCTGCACGGGGGCGATTCGTCGACGCGCCTCGTCGTGGCGGGACGACGGGCGAGTCCCCTGCTGCGGGGGCACCTCGAGCAGACGCCGGGCGTCGTGTTCCTCGGGGAGGTCGATGACCCCGCGACGGTCTACGAGCGGGCCCGGATCTTCGTCAACCCGATCTTCTCCGGGAGCGGTGTCAACATGAAGATCGGCCCGCCGATCGCCCACGGACTTCCCGTCGTCACGACGACCGTCGGCGCGCGCGGCTTGTCGACCCTTCGACCAGCCCTGACGATTGCCGACGACGCCTCGACGATGCGCAGGCGCATCTCCATGCTTCTGCGGGACGACGCGCTGTGCCATGAGCTGTCGCGAGTCGGTACTGCGGTCCTCCGCTCTCACCGGCCCGAGACGACGGGCCTGCTCTTCCGGGACCTCCTCGCGGACGCGCGGCAGCACGCATGACGGCTCCAGCGCATACCGCCACTGCGGGGTTTCGGCGATACGGGCGCAGGGAAACGGGCGCCAACGCCGGCGTGTCACCCTCGGACGGTACCTTCGCTCGAACGCGCCGCATACAGCTCGCTGTCGTCCTCCTGCTTGGCGCCTGGTGGTGCGCGGCGGGCCCGCTCGTCAGCCTGATCGTCGCCGAGCGCCTTCCGGCCGACCGGATGTCGACAGGACGGATTGCCGAAACCGCTCTCGGAGCGCAGGTGCAGAGCATCGGGCTGCCCGCCTGCGTCTTCGGCTGTTTGAGCATCGTCCTCTGGAATCTTCTTCGGGACCCGATCCGAGTCCGGCCACTGTGGCCACTCGTGGCGATGGGCTTCTTCTTCGCCTCGATCGCGTTCGCGAACTTGGCCGCCTCGGGCGGTGAGGTGCGGTCCGGGTCGAGGATCGCCCTCCTCCTGGCGCTCACGATCTGGTCCATTCAGCCGCAGCTGGAAGACCTCCGTCTCCTGGGGATCGCCGGCATGGTGATCGTCGCCATCTCGCTCGCCCTCCTGCCTTCCGGCAAGGCGTGGATGCCGGCCGCGGACATCGTCCTCCAGGAAAAGGCGATCATCGGTACCCAGCTGCTGGCCGGCCCGTTCGGACAGAGCAACGTCCTCGGGATGGCTCTTGGCGTGACGATGCCGTTCGTCTTCCTCTTCCGCAGAGTGGGGACACGCCTGGCGGCATTCGGGCTCATGGGGTTCTTCCTCGTACTGACGGGCAGTCGAAGCACGCTCGTCGGTATCGCGGGTGCCCTCGTGATCGCTCTGGTGATGGCGTGCGTTCGCGATCGCCTCTTGTCGGGCATCATCGGCCTTCTGGGTGCGGGCGCGCTGCTCGCACTGGGGATGTGGGTGCCGCTCACGACCAACGACCCGCAGGCCTTCACCCAACGGGGCTCGATCTGGATGATCTCCCGCGCAACGTGGGGAACCTCGACGGAGTCCCTGCTTTTCGGTCAGGGCTTGGGCTATTACGGGATCGGTGGCCACTTCGCCCTGTTCGACCATGGATCCCCGACCTACCACGGTCACAACGAACTGGTGAGCACGATGACGACCTCGGGTCTCATCTCTCTTGCCGCCTTTCTCACGATCATCGGAACGGCACTGTTCGGATCTTTCCGTTTCCGGGGCCGCGGGCGGCGGACCGCGTTCTTCGCGATCCTCGTTCTCCTGGGGTGCAGCATCGCAGAGACCCCTCTGCGCATCGACGCGATCGATTCACTCGGGTGGCTCACGTGGTTCAGCCTGTTCGCAACCCTGGTAGCCGTCTCGGGCGGCGAGGCGGGACACGAACCCTACGTGGTCCCAGGTTCGCGCATCCGGTCGAGGTCGGCGTCGCGGTAGGTCAGACGGATCTGCTCGTCGTTGCCCGAGGGGACGTTGGTCGCCATGAGAGCAGATCGTTGCGAGCCCGGAACTGCCGGGTGGTGGACGGGCGCGTCGAAGACCTGACGAGGGAACAGCCCGGTTCGCAGTGTCGCGCGATGCAGCCAGAGGTCGTCCCCGCGGGGGCACTCCTCTAAGAACCGTGTGCCGTAGGCGCGCGCTTCCTCGATGACGGCGGACGGATAGAGGACGCCGCCGACGCCGTTCAGAACAAGGCGGAGGTCGGGGGCGGCTGTCGTGCTCAGGTGCCAAGTACGGTAGGGGGCGACTGTGCCGTCGTCGCAGAATCGCATGACCTCGCCTCGGTAGCCGATCGTGCTGTCGGGGTACTCCCTGTGACGTTCGAGCAGGATCTCGAGCCAGCGGCGCGGGTACAAGACGTCGTCATCGGCGGTGACCAAGGGCAACTCGTGGACGGGGAGCGAGGTCGCGTACGGGTAATACTTCTTGTGCGCGCCGAAGTCTTCGCATCCACGGATCTCGAGGCCGCGTCGACATAGCGCGCGGAGTTCGCGAGGAACACCCTCCTGCAGGTCGCCGTTCGACAGCCAGAGAATCAGCCTCTGCGGGCGCACTGAGCCCGCTCCGATGGACTCGATGGTCGCGAACACCGTCGAGATGCGATGGCCGAAAGAGGTGAGGCTCACGACAGCCGGCGCCTCACCGGTCACAGGCCGACGGCGGGCCGAGGCCGTGACGCGCCAGCTCGCGATGCGGAGGCGTTTGCGAACAGCGTTGGTGATCTTTCGTGCATGCACGGGTGGGAACGTAACAGGCGGCCCGAGAGACGCGGGACACCACTGTTTCACTGAGAACGTCGTGAAGCGACGTCGCGATCGCTGTCGACCCTTTCTCTCTCTCGCACCCGGAGGTCTCGAGTGACAGCTGCGCGCGCCACGACCGCCACGAGCTGGACGGCGATATCGGTCCTGTCCACCTCTGTCGCGCAACTCGTCATGATGTTGCTCCTCGCGCGGATTCTCGACATCGAACAGATGGGACTGGTCTCGACGGTCCTGATCTTCTCCTCATTTCTCGAGGTCTTCGTGGGTCTCGGACTCACCGCGGCGCTCATCCAGCGTCGTCGGGTCACCTCGCGTGAACTCGCGAGCGTGCATTGGGCGAACCTGTCGCTCGCCCTCGTCGGGCTGATCATCGTGTGGGCCGTGTCCGCGCCGATCGCGTCGCTGTTCGGCGCGCCGTCTGCAGCACCCCTGGTCGTGGTGAGTGCGCTGGCGTTCGTCTTCACCGCGGCGGGACAAGCGCATCGCGCTGTGCTGGAGAAGCGCCTCGATTTCCGGCCGCTCGGTCTGGCCGACGTGGCTTTCGCCGTTGTCTCCCTGACCTCCGCTCTTCTGCTCGCCCTTGCGGGGTGGGGTGGGATGAGCGCGGCTGCCGCTCTCGTCCTTGCATCCGCAGCACGGACGGCCGTCTTCGTCCTCGCGGGCAGACGGGTGGCGCGAATCCGCCTGCACTTCCGGTTCTCCGAACTGCGCCGCTTCCTGCGTTATGGCGTCTGGCAGTCGACCGACGGCGTGTTGAATTACGTCGGCAACACACTCGCCACGATCGCGACGGGCCGATTCGTGAGCACGGCCGCACTCGGCGGTTTCAACCTCGCTTTCACCCTGGGGGTGAGTTTGGCGGGGCGCGTGAGCCCGATCCTGACGCGCGTCCTGTTCCCCTATTTCGCGATCATTCAAGACGATCGAACACGTGTGAGAGAGGCATACCTCAAGCTACTGACGCTCGTTGGGGTACTCAATATCCCCGCGTTGGTCTGCGTGAGCTTGACCGCCCGCGACGTCATGACGGTCGTCTACGGCGAGAAGTGGGCGGCTTTCGGACCCGTGCTGGGCGTCCTCGCCATCGCCGGAGCCATCCGTTCACTCGGCTACCCCGTCGGCTCCCTTCTGGCGGGCACCGACAAGCTTCGCCTCGGTGTGTACCTGAACATGGGCCGCACCGTCGTGAATGTGCCGCTGATTCTGCTGATGACGCTTTTCTGGGGCGTCGACGGTGCCGCATGGTCGTTGGTGGTCATGGCCGTGGTCAGTTACGGGCTGGGCTATGTATGCCTCAACCACGTCGTTGCCACACCGGTACGCGCCTACCTTCGGGCGACGTCGACGCCGATCCTGCTCGCCATTCCGCCGGCGGTGGCCGTGATGGTCGTCGGCTGGTCTGCGGAGTCGCTTCCGACGGCCGTCCGTCTCTCGGCTCAGGTCGCTGCGGGCATCGGGGCCTTCGTCGTGTCCCTCGTGCTCTGCCCCGACCGAACCGTCGGTGAGATGGTGCAGGCCGTTCGTCGCAGGGGTGTCCGGGCTCCTCAGCTCGACGTCGCGGTCGTCCTGCCCGCCGACGAGCGGTTCGATGGGACGGGCGGCGCCGTCGCTTCCTGGGTGCGCAACGCTTATTCGGTCATGCCCGAGGGACTCGAAGTCGGGGTCTTCTGCCCCCGAGGACACATGCGCTTTCATGGAAGGGTTCCGCGGGTGCGCCTGCGGCTTTTCGACCTTATCGACGCGCTCGTCCGAATCGCCGCCCGAGGGGCGGCGGCACTCGTGCGCCGGAACCCGGACGGCATCGTCCGCGTGGCGACGATGGGGGGCCGCATCTGGGCTTGGTGGCTGGCACCCCTGGTCTGTCGGTCCCGTGCGGTGCATCTGCACAACGAGCCGGGGTACGCGCTGGCGCTCCGGCGCGCCGGGTACCGTGGTCGGATCGTCCTGCATATGCACAACGACCCGATCGGTGCGGTCGGTCGGATCCGCGGCCGGAGGTGGCCGCGAGGCTCCACGGAAGAGCTCTTGTCGGCCGTCGATGCGTGGGTCTTCTGCAGCGAGCACTTGGCTGCTCAGGCGCGCGCACATCTCGGAATCACCGCGACCGTTGTCGTTCCGAACGGGGCGACGGTGCCTGACGCCGTTCCCCTGTGGCACGAAGTCGGGAATCTCCTCCGGATCGCCTTCGCCGGTCGTCTGATCCCGGAGAAGGGGGCACTCCAAGCGGTGCAGACGGTTTCCGAGCTCGCTCGACGCCGCGCGGTGGTGCTCGATATCTATGGAGGGAAAGCGCCCGGTGCAGCGGTGGGGGAGTCGGCTTACACCCGCGCACTCCGCGCACTCGCCGCGGAGGTCTCGGCAGCCCACCCCGGCAGTGCGGTGAACGTCCACGGGTTCGTCCCGCCCGACGTCATGACCGAGGAATTGGCGCAGGCCGACGTTTTCCTCTATCCCTGTCAGTGGGACGAACCTTTCGGCATGGTTCTCTTGGACGCGATGATCGTCGGGACGCCGGTGGTCACCGTCGCCCGAGGCGGCATCCCCGAGATCGTGAGGACCGAGGCCGGGGGCGTCGTCCTCTCGCCGGCGGCGAGCGTGGCCGAACTCGCCAAGGCGGTCGAGACAGTGGCGGGGGACACGCGCTACCTCGATCGGCGTCGGGCCGCCAGAGAGGTCGCGGCGGAGCGGTTTGGTTGGCGAGCCATCGCGGAGCGCTTGCTCCCCGTCATCGACCCCTCGTGATCAGCCCCTCATGATCAGCGAGGTTCGGCGAGAAGGGCAGCGAGGACGGTGTGTGCGTCACGGGCTCGGGTTCTGAGGAGGATCTTCCCCGCGGCGTCCGCTTCGCCGGGTCGGGGTCTCGTGCCGCTCGTCAAGTCGAGCGAGCGGGCGAGAGCACCCCAGTCCTCCTCTCCCGCAAGCATGATGCTTTCGCAGTGGGTGGCTCGAATGGGCGTCCGCAGCTCGATCGACCTGCGGCGCCCGCGCGCGAGAAGAAGGCTCAACGCCCGGAACACCGCGTGCCGGAGGGGTCTGAGCCCCCACGGACGCGTCCACTTCGAGCTCCGATGAAAAGGGGCCAGGATGTACTCGACGCCCGGTGGTGTGGCGTGCGATCCGAGCGCGCGCCATGAGAGCTCGTCCCATGCGCCGCCACCGCATGACATCAAGAGGTGCCGGCGGAAGTCCGAACGGAAGGCGCGGCCCGTCACGGCGAAACTCGACGTCCCTCCCGGGACGTGAGCCCACCCCGGACGAATCTGACTGATCGCGCCGTGCTCCGACTCCAGCGCGTAGAGAAGCCGGTAATCGGCGGTGCCGTCGACCAGGAGCTGGAGAGCATCGGGATGGTGGAGGTGGTCGTCCTCGACGAAATAGACCAGGTCCGCGTCGGCGGGCCGGATCTGCGAGCGGACCGCCCGCACGACCGGTCGCCACGACTTGGCGGCCGTGCCGCCCCTGACAGCGAGAAAGGCGTCCGCTCGGTGAAGAAGGTGCGCCGTTGAGCCGGGCAGAGGGCGGCCTGAAGAGACATCGATCGCCGCGGTCACGCGCACGTCGAGACCCGCCTCGCGAGCCCGGTCCACCGCCGCGAAAAGTGACGCGATGCACCGGTCTTTGCTGTACCACGAAGGGCGGTTCTTACGGTTCTCGCTGGGCGTCGTACGGAGCACGACGTGGAGGACGGGAGCGCTGAGAGGATCGTTCACGGATCGAGTCTGACTCGGCTTACCTCATGCGAAGCCGGGGCGCAGTTCGACATCCGCGGGTGAAAAGTTGCGTTATCCGGGGTGAAGACGGCGGACCGGTGATCCCGGGGGTGAGTCGAGGCGTCCGCGCACGCATCCTCGACCGTGCGCGATGCGATTGCGCCGGCGACGTCAGCCGCGCAGCTCCCGCAGCACGAGGGCGGTGCGGATCGCGGCATCCGCGGCCTCCTCGCCCTTGTCCTCCTTCGACCCTTCCAGACCCGCCCGGTCCAGACCCTGCTGCTCGTCATCGAGGGTGAGCACGCCGAAGCCGACCGGCTTGCCGGCGTCGAGGGCGACGCGGGTCAGGCCGTCGGTCGCGGCCGACGAGACGAACTCGAAGTGCGGCGTGCCGCCGCGGATGATCACGCCCAGGGCGACCACGGCATCCGCTCCGCCGTCGAAGGCCGCGCGAGCGGCCACGGGCAGCTCGAACGAACCGGGCACGCGCACGACGCGGTACGTGGCGCCCGTGGCATCCAGAACCCTCTTCGCCCCGGCGACCAGACCGTTCGTGATCACCTCGTGCCAGGTGCCGGCGATGACGACGACGTTCAGACCCGACGCGTCGACGCCGCCGGTCTCGGGTGCTCCACTACCGGCCATCAGGCGCTCTCTTCCTTCATGTGCGCGAGGGCGTCGCGCAGGTCGTCCTCGGCGATGATGTGACCCATTCGATCGCGCTTCGTCTCGAGGTACTGGTGGTTGTTCGGTCCGACACCCACCAGCAGGGGGACCTGCTCGACGACGTCGAGGCCGAAGCCGCGCAACTGCGCGACCTTATCGGTGTTGTTCGTGAGCAGTCGGACCTTCTCGACCCCGAGGTCGGTGAGGATGCCAGCGGCGGCAGCGTAATCGCGTGCGTCGGCGGGGAGGCCGAGCGCGAGGTTGGCGTCGACGGTGTCGAGGCCCCGCTCCTGCAGGTTGTACGCCCGCAGCTTGTTGATCAGGCCGATGCCGCGACCCTCGTGACCCCGCATGTAGATCACGATCCCGCCGTCTCGGTCGATCGTGTCGAGGGCGGCGTCGAGCTGCGGGCCGCACTCGCACTTGAGCGAGCCGAACGCCTCACCGGTCAGGCACTCCGAGTGCACGCGCACGAGCGGCGCCTGCTCCGTGAGGTCGCCCGACACGACGGCGAGGTGGTCGGTACCGGTGACGCGGTCCTTGTAGGCGAGGAAGCGGAACGTCCCGTGCGAGGTGGGCACGTTCGACTCGGCGCGCAGACTCACGCGGCGCCGCGCGGGGGCGGTGGCCGGCAGCGGGTCGGTCTCGTCGAGGTAGCCGATGAGCTGTTCGATCGTGATGACCGGGATGCCGTCGCGCTCGCCGAGCTCGAAGAGTCCGGGCAGACGCATCATGCTGCCGTCCTCGGCGACGACCTCGGCGATCGCTCCGACGGGCTCGAGTCCGGCGAGACGCATGAGGTCGACCGCTGCCTCGGTGTGGCCGGCGCGCTCGCGGACGCCGCCGTCGACGGCGCGCAGCGGAAGCACGTGCCCGGGGCGGATGAGACTGGTCGGAACCGATTCGGGGTCGGACAGCACGTTGAGGGTTCGCGCGCGGTCGGCGGCACTGATGCCGGTGGTCACACCCGACGCGGCATCGACGCTCACCGTGTAGGCGGTGCCGCGGGCGTCCTCGTTCACCGCCACCATAGGCGGCAGCTCGAGCCGGTCGGCCCATTCGGCGGGCATGGGGGCGCAGACGTATCCGCTCGACCAGCGGACCGTCCACGCGAGAGCCTCAGGGGTCGCCAACTGGGCGGACAGGATGACGTCGCCCTCGTTCTCGCGGTTTTCGTCGTCGGCGACCAGGATCGGTCGGCCTTGACGCAGGGCCTCGAGGGCCTCGGGGATGGTGGACAGGCTCATACGGAGCCCCTCTCGGTCTGTGCGGCGGTCACCGCGGGATTCTCTGTCGTGCGGAAGGCGAGCATGCGCTGGACATGACGGGCCAGGATGTCGGTCTCGAGATTCACGGGCGTGCCCGCTTCGGCCCGGCCGAGGGTCGTGGCCTCGAGCGTCTCGGGGATCAGCGAGACCTCCAGCCACGGCTCGGTCTCGGAGGCTGCGCTGACGGCACTGACGGTGAGCGAGACCCCGTCGATCGCGATCGAGCCCTTGTCGACCACGAGCGGGGCGAGATGAGACGGGATGCCGACGCGCACGACGCTCCACTGCGCGCCCGGCCGCACCTCGCGGACCACGCCGGTGCCGTCGATGTGCCCCTGCACGATGTGACCGCCGAGGCGCCCGTGGGCGGCAGTGGCGCGCTCGAGGTTGACGGAGCGGCCGGGGGCCACGTCGGCGAGGGTCGACATGTCCAGCGTCTGCTTCATGACGTCGGCGGTGAACCAGTCCTCGCCCTGATCCACGACCGTCAGGCAGACGCCGCTGACCGAGATCGAGTCGCCGTGCCCGGCGTCCGACACCGACAGCGGGGCGCGCACCGTCAGTCGCACGCCGTCACCCGAGGGCTCCACGGCGGTGACGGCGCCGATCTCTTCGACGATTCCGGTGAACATCAGGCGTCTCCTTCGTTCTCTCCCGCGGCCGCGGGCACAGTCTCGGGGCTTCGGGGCGAGGCTCCCGCGGGTGCGGCGACGATCAGCAGATCGTCACCGAGGGGGGTGACGGATGCCACGGCCAGCCGCCGCGCCGCGTCGATGCTCGGAACACCCACGTCGCCGAGGGCGAGGCGTGAGCCGCCGAGCAGGACGGGGGCGATGTACACGAGCAGCTCGTCCGCGAGACCCTCGCGCACGAAAGCGCTCGCGAGGGTCGGACCGCCCTCGACGAAGACCCGCTGCACGCCCTGTTCGGCGAGGTCGGCGAGCACCGCGCGCAGGTCGTGGGTCGCATAGAACAGGGGGTCGCGCGGGTGGCGGCGCACAGCGGCATCCGAAGCCGTTTCGCTCTCGCCGATGATCACGGGCGTCGGCTGGCCCTCGAGGAGCGAACCGTCGTCGGCGCGGGCGGTGAGCGCCGGGTCGTCGGAGCGCACGGTGCCGGTGCCGGCGACGATCGCGTCGGCCTGCGCGCGTCGCGCGTGCACGTCGCGGCGTGCGGAGGGACCGGTGATCCACTGGCTGGTGCCGTCGTCGGCAGCGGCGCGACCGTCGAGGCTCTGCGCCCACTTGACAGTCACGTGCGGGCGGCCCGTGCGCTGGAGGTGCGTCCAGTCGCGCACGAGATGCTCGGCGGCATCCGCTTCGGGGCCCGCCTCGACGTCGACGCCGGCCGCCCGAAGCCGGTCGGCGCCGCCCGACGCGGCGTCGGTGGGGTCGTCCAGGGCGTAGACGACGCGCGCGACGCCGGCGTCGATGAGCGCGACGGCGCACGGGCCCGTCCGCCCGGTGTGATTGCAGGGCTCGAGGGTCACGACGGCGGTGGCGCCACGCGTGGCATCCGGAGTCAGCTGCGAGAGGGCGTCGACCTCGGCGTGGGCGGTGCCGGCGCCGCGGTGGTACCCCTCGGCGAGGACATGGCCGTCGGCGGAGAGGATGACGGCGCCCACCTGGGGATTGAGCCCGCGCGGGCCGCGCCGGGCGAGCTGGAGCGCTCGCCGCATGGCGTCGATCTCGACGGCGGATGCCAATTCCCTGTCCTTCCCGCGGATCGGGGCAGGGCCAGCGGGAAAGCGCAAATGCGCCGTCCGTGCTGCCTCCTATCCGGACTAGCGACGGAAACCCCTCGCATCACCGTCGGTCCCGGAATTCCACCGGATCAGCCCCACCCCCGAGAGGGAAGGGTTCGCGGACTATCACCGCCGGTTCGGATTCTCACCGACCCCGGAGCACGTTTTGCTCTTCGGAGTCTATCCAACGCGCGTCGCGCGATTTCATTCCTTGTCACGCGGAGACGTTTCGTCCTGTTTTTGCGCATTCACGACGCCCTCGCGGGTCGGCCGTCCGGGCGGTCCGGCCTCGCGTGCGTACCGCGGCTCGCGCGTCGGGCTCAGCCGCGCGCCGGGCCCGCCCGAGGCCGTGGGCGACCCAGCCTCACTTCAGCAGCCGGGACAGGCGGCGGTCGGCGAGCAGCTTGCCGCCCGTCTGGCAGGTCGGGCAGTACTCGAGGGAGTTGTCGGCGAAGAAGACGCTGCGCACCTCGTCACCGCACACCGGACAGGCTTCGCCGCGGCGCCCGTGCACCCGCATGCCCCGCCTCTTCGCGTCTTTCAATTCGGCGGGCGGCTTGCCCCGGGCTGCGGCGACCGCCTCGGTCAGGGTGGTCGTCATCGCGGTGAAGAGATGATCGACCTCGGCGTCGGACAGATTCGCAGCCAGGGCGTAGGGCGACATCTTGGCCGCGTGGAGGATCTCGTCGGAGTAGGCGTTGCCGACGCCGGCGATGATCGATTGATCTCGGAGGACGCCCTTGATCTGGGTACGACGCCCGGCGAGCAGCGCCCCGAACTCTGTGCGACCGAACTCGTCACCCAGGGGGTCGGGACCGAGACGGGCGATACCGGGCACCTCCGCGGGGTCGGTCACCGCGTACACCGCCAGCGACTTCTTGGTGCCCGCCTCGGTGAGGTCGAAGCCCGAGCCGTCGTCGAACCCGACGCGCAGTGCGATAGGCGTCTTCCCGGGCTTGATGAGCGTGGCCGGAAGCGCGTCGTACCACCGCAGCCACCCCGCCTTGGCGAGGTGGAACACGAGATGGATCCCGCCGTCGGTCGCCAGATCGACGAACTTGCCATGCCGGTCGACGGCGACGACCTGCGCCCCGATGAGGTCGGTCAGGGGCGGGTCGTACGTCTTGAGAGCGTTGATCGCCGACACGGTGGCTTTGTCGACGCGCAGTCCCGCCACTCGCCCACGCAGGAACTCGACGAGCCCTTCGACTTCTGGCATCTCCGGCATGGGCCCATGGTGCCACCGACCTCCGACATCGGGTCGGGGCCTTGCATCCGGCCTAGAGGACGGGCCAGGGCTGCGGGTCGCGGTCGTCGGTGCGCAACAGCCCGCCCACCCACATGTCGGAGCGCCCGAGCGAGTTGACGCCCGCTTGCCGCAGCAGTCCCTCGTAGCGGAAGCCCAGCGCTCGGGCCACGCGAGCCGACCCGACGTTGCCGACGACCGCGCGCCACTCGATGCGCTGCACAGCGGGCCGGTCCTCGGCGAAGCCCCAGTCGACGACGGCGCGGGCCGCCTCGGTCGCGACACCCTGCCCTCGAACGTGCGCCGACACCCAGTACCCGAGCTCCGGGCCGCCGCTCGGCAGCTTCGCGAGCCCCGCCATGCCGACCAGACTCCCCTCGAGGCGGATCGCCCAGGTCGCCTCCGACCCCTCGGCCCACCAGCCGCGCGTCAGCTCGACGAAGGCCTCGGCGTCGGCGGGGAGGTATGGCGAGGGGACCGTCGTGAAGCGTTGGATGTCGGCATCCTGGCACTCTGCGTGGATCGCGGCGATGTCTCCCTCGTGCGGGGCCGACAGCTCGAGACGGGTGGTCCGCAGGATCTCCGGTTCCATTCCGCCACGCTACCCGCGGCCGCGCCCGGCATCGGGCACAACTCCTGCAATCCCGCGATCGCCGCCCGGATGAGCCCTCATGCGCCCAGATCTGCAGGAGTTGCGCACGGTCGTTCATGCAGACGAGTTATCCCCAGATGTCTTTCCCGCCCGTTCGTGCCCCCTTCGAGGCGGAAGTCTCGACCCATGTCCGCCGTTTCCGCTTCCTCCCGCGACCTCCGTGCTCAAGGCCTCACGCGCGCACACATCGCGAGGGCCGTCGCGGCCGGACAGCTGCTCCGCCCCCGCCGCGACCACTACCTGCCGGCCGATTCGCCGAAGGACGTGGTGTGTGCGGTCGGGTACGGAGGTCGGCTCGACTGCCTCTCCCTGCTCAGAGCACGAGGCGTCTTCGCTCACGATGCCGACCATCTGCACGTGCAGTTCGAGCGTGACGCCAGCCGCCTCCCGGCGCGCAGCCCTGACGTCCGAGGACACTGGCGTTCGAGCTCGGCAGCGGTACGCGCGACGTGTGCACCTCTGCTCGAGGCGCTCGTGCAATCCGCTTCGTGTCAGCCGCCACGGAGCCTGGTCGCATCCCTCGACAGCGCGTGGTACGCGGGGCTGATCCGGGAGAACGAGGTGGGTGATGTCTTTCGACGTCTGCCGCGTCGCTTCCGATCTCTGCGGCGGCTCGTCGATCCCTCCGCAGAGTCCGGGCCGGAGACGATGGTCCGGCTCATGCTCCGCAGCCTCGGACTGTGTTGGGAAGCACAGGTCTCCATCCCGCTCGTCGGTCGAGTCGACTTCGTCGTGGAGAAGTGGCTGATCATCGAATGCGACAGCAAGACGCACCACTCCTCGTGGGACGCACAGCGCGAGGATCGCCGCCGCGATCGTGCTGCCGCGGCGGCGGGCTACCTCACCCTCCGCTTCATCGCGGAGGAGATCCTGTACAAGCCGGACAGCGTTCGAGCCGCGATCGCCGGGCTCAAGACTCGACTCCTGCGCTGATCTGACGGTCGGAGCGGCCGCGACCCCCTCCCGTGCGTACATAACTCCTGCAATGTCGCGGTGGGTGCCCGGGGTCGGCCCTCGTATGGCTTGATCTGCAGGAGTTGTGCGCGGTGGGGTGCGGGGGCCCGGCGCAGGTCGGCGTGCACAACTCCTGCGATGTCGCGGTGGGTGCCCGGGTCGGCCCTCGTATGGCCTGATCTGCAGGAGTTGTGCGGGCCAGGGCGCGTGGGTACCGGACACCCGGCCGCCGCCCCGGCGCGCATAACTCCTGCACATCGTGCGTGTGGGTCGGTTCGAGCGGCGCCCCAGCGGCATCTGCAGGAGTTGTGCACGCCGAAGTGCCGACGCCCGACGCCCCCGGCACCCCGGACACATCGGTCACCGCACGGACGACGACGCCCGCACGACTCGGCGAGTCGTGCGGGCGCCGGAGAGCGGAAGGGTCAGCCGCGGCGGAGCAGGCCAATGCGGTCGTAGACGTCGGCGAGGGTCGTCTCGGCGACGGATGCCGCTTTGCCCGCGTTCACGGCCAGCACCCGGTCGAGCTCGGCGGGGTCGTCGAGCAGCTCGAGGGCGCGCGTGCGCACCGGCTCGAACTCGTTGACGACGACGTCGGCGAGGCCCTTCTTGAAGTCGCCGTAGCCGCGGCCCGCGTACTCGTCCTCGATCGAGGTGATCTCGCGGCCGGTGAGGGCCGAGTAGATCACGAGCAGGTTCGATACGCCCGGCTTCTCGTCGCGGTCGAAGCGCACGGCGCCCTCGGAGTCGGTCACCGCGCGCATGATCTTCTTCGCGCTGACCTTCGGGTCGTCGAGCAGCCACAGCACGCCCGCGTCGGACTCGGCCGACTTCGACATCTTCGACGTCGGGTTCTGCAGGTCGAAGATGCGGGCGGTCTCGCGCTGGATCACCGGCTCGGGCACCGTGAAGGTCTCACCGAAACGCTGGTTGAAGCGCTCCGCGAGATCCCGCGTGAGCTCGATGTGCTGCTTCTGGTCGTCGCCGACGGGCACGACGTCGGTCTGGTACAGCAGGATGTCGGCGGCCATCAGCACCGGGTAGGTGAAGAGTCCGACGTTGGTGGCATCCGTGCCGTAGCGGGCCGACTTGTCCTTGAACTGCGTCATGCGCCCGGCCTCGCCGAAGCCCGTGAGGGTCGAGAGCACCCACTGCAGCTCGGCGTGCGCGGGCACGTGCGACTGCACGTACAGCGTGGAGCGCGAGGGCTCGATGCCGGCGGCGATGTACTGGGCGGCGGTGCGGCGGGTCTTCTCGCGGCGCTCGGCGGGGTCGCCGGGCTGCGTCAGGGCGTGCAGGTCGACGACCGAGAAGAAGGCGTCGTACTCGTCCTGGAGGTCGCGCCACTGCAGGAGAGCCCCGATGTAGTTGCCGATCTGAAGGCTGTCGGCGGAGGGCTGCATTCCGGAATAGAGGCGCTCGGTGGTCACCGTACGATCCTAGGCCGCGCCGGCGGCGCACACCCGCCGCCGGCGCGCCGCCCGCCTGCAGCCGGACGCGCCGCCGCCCTCGGAGAGCCTCCGGCGTCAGCGCCCCAGCGTGTAGTCGACGATCACGGGGGAGTGGTCGCTCCACCGGGTGTCGTACGACGGGGCGCGGTCGACCCGGTACGCGCTCACGCGCTCGGCGAGGGCGGGCGTGGCGACGTGATAGTCGATCCGCCAGCCACTGTCGGTGTCGAACGCCTTACCGCGCATCGACCAGAACGTGTACGGACCCTCGACCTCGCCCATCGCGCGCCGGCCCACGTCGACCCAGCCGAGACCAGTGCCGATCGAGCCGTCGACGCCCTCGACCTTCTCGCCCGCGGGGCCGAAGAAGCGGTCGAAGTAGGCACGCTCGCGCGGCAGGAACCCGGCGTTCTTGCGGTTGCCGCGCCAGTTCTTGATGTCGAGTTCGCGGTGGCCGACGTTCAGGTCGCCCGTGACGAGGGCCAGCTCGGTCGAGGCGCTCAACTCGGCGAGGCGGCGCTCCATCGCGTCGAGGAACAGCCACTTCGCGTCCTGCTTGGGGGTGTCGACCTCGCCGCTGTGCACGTAGGCGCTGACGATGGTGACGGCCTCGCCGTCGATGTCGAAGTCGGTCTCGATCCAGCGGCCGGATGCGTCGAGCGGCTCGGGGCCGAGGTGCGTACGGGTCTCGACTCCGGGCAGCCGACTGATGATCGCCACGCCCGCGCGCCCTTTCGCGAGGGCCTCGTCGTTGACGATCTGCCACCCGGGGAGGGCCTCGGCGAGCTGCTCTGCGGTCGCCCGCACCTCTTGCAGGGCGACGATGTCGGCGCCGGAGGCGTCGAGCCATTCGAGCATGCCCTTGCGGACGGCGGCACGGATGCCATTGACGTTGACGGAGACGATACGCACGGAACGAGCCACCCGACGAGCCTATCCGCGGCCTCCGACATCGAGCCCGCCGTCCCCGAGCGCACCGGCGGGAGGCTCGCGGGAGACATCGAACCCGCTCAGTCGGGCAGCAGCGACGTCCGGCGCGGGGCGGGGACGTCGGCCTCGGCGCGCGCGAGGGTCTTCCGGGCGGCGATCACCCGGCGCTTCGCCCGCCAGCGCAACGGCCATCGCGACAGTGCGAGCGCCTTCTCGGCTTCGCGCAGACCCACCTGGGCGGCGATGACGAGCGCGGCCTGCTCCATCGCCCGGCGGTCTTCGGGCGAGCGCAGGGGGACGTCTCGATCGCCCGCGGCAACGGCGATCCAGGCCGCCGAGACGAGGATCACGATGCCGATGAAGCGGAACCACAGCAGGAAGCCGATGAGCACCGTGAACGTCGACAGCAGCGGGTTGGACGGCGAGTAGACGAACAGGAAGCCCGCACCGATCTGCAGCACGACCATCCCCGTCGCGCCCACCACGGCACCGGGCCAGGTGCGCCGCCAGGTGAGGCTCGTCCCGGTGAGGAACCGGAACAGCGAGGCGAGGGCCACCGTGTTCACCCCGAAAGCGACGACCAGCGAGACGACGCGGGCCCCCACCGACCATCCCAGCGTCTCGCGGTCCCAGCCGATGAGCCCGAAGACGAGATCGACGGCTCCCGTCGTGATCGACCCGAGCAGCGCGCCGATGAGCAGCGAGATGCCGAACAGCACCGACGCCACGAAGTCGCGGGCCTTGAGCATGACGTAGTTGCGCGTGTCGAACGGCAGGCCGAAGGTGTCGCGCACAGCACGTCGCGTGAAGGTGACGAAGCCGATCGCCGTCCAGATGACGACGATGACGGCCACGACGCCGGTGATGGTGAGCAGGCGCCCGCTCTCCTGCGTGGCGGTTTCGACCTGCTCGCGCGAGACCAGCCCGTTCTCGCTGATGAGCGCGGGGATGTAGCTGTTGACGATGCGGATGAGTCCGTCGACGGCGGCCCTGCTGCCGCCCAACCAGATCCCGACGCCCGCGAAGGCGAGGTACAGCGCGGAGAACACCGCGAACAGGCCCTGGTAGCTCATGCCCGCCGCCAGCAGGAAGCCGTTGTGCTGCAGGAAGTGGCGCCACACCCGGATGGGGAACCACTGCGCGATGCGCTGCGCGCGTGCGAGGGGCTGGTCGAGTCGCTCCCGAACCGCGGTCTGCGCCTCCGCGAGCCGCTCGCGCAGAGACGTGTCGTCGGCGCGCACCGCGGGCAGCGGACGCGGATCGGCAGAGGTCTCGGTCACCCGGAAAGCCTAGATGACCGGATGCCGGGGCCCCGTCGTCGCGTCCGATGCGGGTCGCGCGGGGTCGTGGCATCCGGAATCTCGGAGAACGACGCGAAACTCGCATCTTTCCGGGCGAGGTCTGCGAGAAACGTGTGTCTCTGCGAGCGGGAGCACGGAGGGGACCTCGAGCGCCGACAGCTCCGCAGACCGGGCGCGCCCCGGGAACGCCGAACGGCGGGGCGCCGGAGCGCACCCGCCGTTCGAGGGAGTGGGGTCAGCGACCGCCGCGCAGGACGGCCTGCTTGACCTCGGCGATGGCCTTTGTGACCTCGATGCCGCGGGGGCATGCCTCGGTGCAGTTGAAGGTGGTGCGGCAGCGCCACACGCCCTCTTTGTCGTTGAGGATGTCGAGGCGCACATCGCCCGCGTCGTCGCGCGAGTCGAAGATGAAGCGGTGCGCGTTGACGATCGCGGCCGGGCCGAAGTACTGCCCGTCGGTCCAGAACACGGGGCACGACGAGGTGCACGCGGCGCACAGGATGCACTTGGTGGTGTCGTCGAAGACCTCGCGGTCGACGATCGACTGCACGCGCTCCTTGCCGGCCTCGGGCTTCGAGTTCGAGATGAGGAAGGGCTGCACCTCGCGGTAGGAGGCGAAGAACGGCTCCATGTCGACGATGAGGTCCTTCTCGAGGGGCAGGCCCTTGATCGCCTCGACGTAGATCGGCTGCGAGATGTCGAGATCCTTGATCAGCGTCTTGCAGGCCAGGCGGTTGCGGCCGTTGATGCGCATCGCGTCGGAACCGCAGATGCCGTGCGCGCACGAGCGGCGGAACGACAGCGAGCCGTCGACCTCCCACTTGATCTTGTGCAGGGCGTCGAGCACGCGGTCGGTGGAGTACAGCTCCACGTCGTAGTCGACCCAGCGCGGCTCGTCGTCGACCTCGGGGTCGAAGCGGCGGATGTTGAAGGTGACGAGGAACGACTGGATGCCGGTGTCCTCGGGAGTCTGCTCGACCTCTTCCGAGGTATCGACCTGCTCGATGACGGTGGATGCCATCTCAGTACTTCCTCTCCAGCGGCGGGTAGCGCAGCTCCCCGGCCTCGTTCTTGGTGAACACGACGGGCTTCCAGCCGAGTTCGATGTGGTCGGCCGGGTGCGACGAGTGGGGGTCTCCCGACAGGTACGCCATCGTGTGCTGCATGTAGTTCTCGTCGTCGCGCGTGGGGAAGTCGTCGCGCATGTGACCGCCACGGCTCTCTTCGCGGTTCTGCGCCGAGTAGACGACGACCTCGGCGAGGTCGAGCAGGAAGCCCAGCTCGACGGCCTCGAGCAGGTCGGTGTTGAAGCGCTTGCCCTTGTCGTCGACGTGGATGTTCTTATAGCGCTCGCGCAGGTCGGCGATCACGTCCATGACGTGGGCGAGGGACTCGTGCGTGCGGAAGACCTGCGCGCCCTTGTCCATCTCGTCCTGCAGCGTCTTGCGGAGGACCGCGATGCGCTCGGTGCCGCTGTTGTTGCGCAAGCTCTCGATGAGGCCACGCACCTCGGCGGCGGGGTCTTCGGGCAGCGGCACGAAGTCGGCGGTCTTGACGTACTCGACGGCGTTGCGGCCGGCGCGCTTGCCGAAGACGTTGATGTCGAGCAGCGAGTTGGTGCCGAGGCGGTTCGAGCCGTGCACAGAGACGCACGCGCACTCGCCGGCGGCGTACAGACCGGGGACGACGGTGTCGTTGTCGGCGAGGACCTCTGCCTTGATGTTGGTGGGGATGCCGCCCATGGCGTAGTGCGCGGTCGGCATGACCGGCACCGGCTCGACCACCGGGTCGACGCCCAGGTACGTGCGGGCGAACTCGGTGATGTCGGGGAGCTTGGTCTCGAGCACCTCGGCGCCCAGGTGCGTGCAGTCCAGCAGCACGTAGTCGCGGTGGGGGCCGGCACCGCGGCCCTCGGCGACCTCTTGAACCATGCAGCGGGCGACGATGTCGCGGGGCGCGAGGTCTTTGATGGTCGGGGCGTAGCGCTCCATGAAGCGCTCACCGCTGGCGTTGCGCAGGATCGCGCCCTCACCGCGTGCACCCTCGGTCAACAGGATGCCGAGACCGGCGAGGCCGGTCGGGTGGAACTGGAAGAACTCCATGTCCTCCAGCGGCAGTCCCTTGCGCCACACGATGCCGACGCCGTCACCGGTGAGGGTGTGGGCGTTGGAGGTGGTCTTGAAGATCTTGCCGAAGCCGCCGGTCGCGAAGATGACGGCCTTCGACTGGAACACGTGCAGCTCGCCCGTGGCCAGGTCGTAGGCGACGACACCGGCGACCTGCGTCTTGCCCGCGGCGTCCTTCACGGTGACGAGGTCGAGCACGTAGAACTCGTTGAAGAAGTTGATGCCGAGCTTGACGCAGTTCTGGAACAGCGTCTGCAGGATCATGTGGCCGGTGCGGTCGGCGGCGTAGCACGCGCGGCGCACGGGGGTCTTACCGTGGTCGGCGGTGTGCCCGCCGAAGCGGCGCTGGTCGATCTTGCCCTCGGGCGTGCGGTTGAACGGCAGGCCCATGTTCTCGAGGTCGATGACGGCGTCGATGGCCTCTTTGGCGAGGATCTCCGCGGCATCCTGATCGACGAGGTAGTCGCCGCCCTTGATGGTGTCGAAGGTGTGCCACTCCCAGGAGTCCTCTTCGACGTTGGCGAGGGCCGCGGCCATGCCGCCCTGCGCCGCACCGGTGTGCGAACGCGTGGGGTAGAGCTTGGAGATGACGGCGGTCTTCGCGCCGGGGCCGGCCTCGATGGCCGCGCGCATGCCGGCGCCGCCGGCGCCGACGATGACGACGTCGAACTGGTGGTAGTGGACGCCGTCCTTGACGATCGAGTCCGAAGCGGTCTGAGTGCTCACGTGTGCAATGCCTCTGCTGTCAGGGGAAAGAAGGGGTGCCGCCGGCTCAGGCCGACTGGCACACGTCCCACAGGGAGCTGCTCTCGGTCACGCCGAGGCAGGGGTCGAAGGTGAAGACGACGAGCGTGCCGAGCAGGATGAGGAATCCGGCCGACGCCCACAGCGACCCGATGAGGATCTTGCGGACGGTGGCGTTGCCGACGTAGTCGTTGACGATCGTGCGCATGCCGTTGGCACCGTGGATGAGAGCCAGCCACAGCATCAGGACGTCCCACCACTGCCAGAACGGCGTGGAGAGCTTGCCCGCGACGAAGGCGAAGTCGATCTGGTGGATGCCGTCGCCCGTCATGAGGTTGACGAAGAGGTGGCCGAAGATCAGGACGATCAACAGCACGCCGGAGGCGCGCATGTAGATCCAGCCCCACTTCTCGAGGTTGGAGCCCTTCTTGCGCACGCTGGGCGTGCGAGGGGCGGGGATCGTGGCGGCTTCTTGGGCGACGGACATCAGTGGCTCCCGGTGACGGCGCTGAAGACGTTGATCAGGTGGCGCGGGGTGAACCCGAGCATCGTGACGACCCAGAGGCCCAGCACGCCCCACCACAGCTGACGCTGGTGACGCGTGGCCCACGGCCAGAAGTCCACGAGGATGATGCGCAGGCCGTTGAAGGCGTGGTAAGCGATGGCGCCGACCAGGGCCACCTCGCCGAGGCCCATGATCGGGTTCTTGTAGGTGCCGATGACGGCGTCGTAGGCCTCGGGCGAGACGCGGATGAGCGCCGTGTCGAGGATGTGCACCAGGAGGAAGAAGAAGATGGCCACACCGGTGATGCGGTGAAGCACCCACGACCACATTCCCTCGCGGCCCCGGTAGAGAGTGCCGCGCGGCCTCTTCGAGGTGGTCTCTTTCACCGACGGCGTGGCGCGTGCTGGTGCTGACACGGTCGTCCTCCCTGATCGAACACGGTGTGGGGCCTCGCACGGGCCCCGAGCGTCACACGGGCGCCAATGAATACTACGTCCGGGCTATGAACGGCGGGGATTAGGGCCGCCTAAGACTCTCTCGATATCGAGATATCTCGGGGGTCGGTTCACCCCGCGCGTTCACCCCCGCTCGGCCTCGGGGCGTGAGGGTACCCGCAGGCGCGACCGATAGGGTCGCAAGCATGGCAGACCCCGCTATCGACGACTTCTACGCCGTGATCCCCGCCGGAGGGATCGGCAGCCGCCTGTGGCCCCTTTCCCGCGCGGACGCGCCCAAGTTCCTGCACGACCTGACCGGGTCGGGGCAGACGCTGCTGCGCGACACGTGGGACCGGCTCGCCCCGCTCTCCGGCGACGGGCGCATCGCGGTCGTGACCGGCCGTGCCCACCGCGCCGCGGTCGAGCGCGAGCTGCCGGGCGTTCCCGACCACAACGTCTTCCTCGAATCGGAGCCGCGCGACTCCTCGGCGGCAATCGGCCTCGCCGCCGCGATCCTCGTCCGCCGCGAGCCCGACGTCATCATCGGCTCGTTCGCGGCCGACCACGTCATCCGCCAGACCCGTCAGTTCGAGTTCGCCGTGCGTCAGGCCGTCGCGGTCGCCCGCGAGGGCTACATCTGCACGATCGGCATCCAGCCCGCCGAACCGTCGGTCGGATTCGGCTACATCAAGCAGGCCGACGAGCTCATCGTCGACGGCGCCCCCGAGGCCTACATGGTCGAGCGCTTCGTCGAGAAGCCCGATCTCGACACCGCGAAGCAGTACTTCGCGGACCGCGCCTACCTGTGGAACGCGGGCATGTTCATCACGCGCGCCGACGTCCTGCTCGCCGAACTCGCCGTCAACGAGCCCGAGCTGCACGCGGGCCTGCTCGAGCTCGCCGAGGCGTGGGACGACCGCGACCGCCGCGGCCCCGCGGTCGACCGCATCTGGCCGGGCCTGAAGAAGATCGCCATCGACTACTCCGTCGCCGAACCGGCCGCCGAGAAGGGCCGGCTCGCTGTGATCCCCGGCCACTTCGACTGGGACGACGTCGGGGACTTCGCGAGCCTGTCCAAGCTCAACTCCTCGGGCGGACGCAACGAGCTCGCCATCCTCGGCGAAGATGCGCGCGTGCTCTCCGACGCATCGAGCGGCATCGTCGTCTCGCAGACCAAGCGCGTCATCAGCCTGATCGGCGTCCGCGACATCGTCGTGGTCGACACCCCCGACGCTCTGCTGGTCACCACGAGCGAGAACGCCCAGCGCGTGAAGGGCGTCGTGGACGCCCTCAAGCTGACCGGGCGGGGCGACGTCCTCTGACATCGCGTACCCCCTGACGAGTTCTGAGACCGGATGCCATACCTCATGGCATCCGGTCTCTTCCTGTCCGCGCGTGTGGCGGGGGCGTGACGCGAGATTGCGTCTTTGTAACCATTGGCCCGCGCGGGGGCTCCCGGGGCGCAAGCCCGGCGACACAGTAGGTAACGTGACGGGATCGTCCCCCGAACCCGTTGGGGGCATCCGTCTTGGAGGACCATTCGTGAAGACCACGAAGAAGGCCGTCGTCAGCGGTCTCGCCATGATCGGCGCCGCCGTGCTGCTCGCCGGTTGCGGCGCTGCGCCCGAGAGCACCGGCTCGACCGCTGCCGCCGGGGGAGACATCGTCGAGGGCTTCACCCCTTGCATCATCTCGGATGACGGCGGCTGGAACGACCGCTCGTTCAACCAGTCGGCCAAGGAGGGCATCGACAAGGCGGCGAGCGAGCTCGGCGTCAAGGCGATCGAGGTCGAGTCCAGCTCGGCGAACGACTACGCCCCCAACCTCGAGAACCTCGTCGCCGAGGGCTGCACCTTCATCGTCGCGGTCGGCTTCAAGCTGAGCGCCGACACCGTGGCCTCCGCCAAGGCGAACCCCAACCTGCAGTACGCGATCATCGACGACCGTGCCGACACCGACAACGACGGCAAGACCGACGCCCCGAACATCAAGCCGCTGCTGTTCGACACCGTCCAGGCCGCATACCTCGGAGGTTACGCCGCCGCCGCCTACTCGGCGGAGAACGGTGTCAACAAGGTCGGCACCGTCGGTGGCATCCCGATCCCGCCCGTCACCATCTTCATGGACGGCTTCGTCGACGGCGTGAAGAAGTACGACGAGGACAAGGGCGCGAGCGTCCAGACCTTCGGATGGGACGTCGCCGCCCAGAACGGTTCGTTCACCGGTGGCTTCGCCGCCAACGACGCGGCCAAGCAGGCCGCTCAGGGTCTGCTCGACCAGGGTGTCGACGTGCTCCTGCCCGTCGGTGGCCCGATCTACAGCAGCGCGGCCGACGCGATCCGCGACAGCGGTTCGAAGAGCGTCATGCTCGGTGTGGACTCCGACCTCGCCAAGGCCGACCCGAACGTGGCCGACCTGGTTCTGACGTCGGTCCTCAAGCGCATCGACAGCGCCGTCTACGACTCGGTGACGCAGGCCGCCAAGGGCGACTTCGACGTGACCCCCTACGTCGGCACGCTCGAGAACGACGGCGTCGGCCTGGCCGACTTCAACTCGAAGTTCACGCTGCCCGCCGGTCTGCAGGACGAGCTGTCGGCTCTGCGCGAGCAGATCGTCTCCGGCTCGCTCAAGGTCACCTCGCCCAGCTCGCCGTAAGCAGCGCTCGCGAAGCCGCGGTCGCCCGGATGTCGAGTCCGGGCGACCGCGGCCGTGAGGCCCCAGGGAATCAGCCGCGGTCACTCGGACCAGCAGTCCGAGCGACCGCGGTTTCTTTCCGTCTTCTCAACGTCTTCGAATAGGGTGCACAGCATGAAGCTCGAGCTCCGCGGTATCACCAAGCGGTTCGGGTCCCTGGTTGCGAACGACCACATCGATCTGGTCGTCCAGCCTGGTGAGATCCACGCTCTCCTCGGAGAGAACGGTGCCGGTAAATCCACACTCATGAACGTCCTCTACGGCCTCTACCAGGCCGATGAGGGCGAGATCCTGCTGGACGACGTCGTCCAGCGCTTCCGCGGCCCGGGCGACGCCATGGCCGCGGGAATCGGCATGGTGCACCAGCACTTCATGCTCATCCCCGTCTTCACCGTCGCCGAGAACGTCATGCTCGGCCACGAGAGCACCAAGGCGCTGGGTGCGCTCGACCTGAACGCCGCCCGCCAGCATGTGCGCGACGTCGCGCAGCGCTTCGGCTTCGAGGTCGACCCCGACGCCCTCGTGGGCGACCTGCCCGTGGGAGTGCAGCAGCGCGTCGAGATCATCAAGGCTCTGTCTCGGGATGCCAAGGTGCTCGTGTTCGACGAGCCCACGGCCGTGCTCACTCCGCAGGAGACCGACGAGCTCATGGGCATCATGCGGCAGCTGCGCGACGAGGGCACCTCGATCGTCTTCATCACGCACAAGCTCCGCGAGGTGCGCGAGGTGGCCGACCGCATCACCGTGGTCCGCCTGGGCAAGATCGTCGGCGAGGCGGAGCCCACCGCGAGCAACGGTGAACTCGCCTCCCTCATGGTCGGCCGCGCCGTCGAGCTCACCGTCGTGAAGGAAGCCCCGAAGGCCGCGGCATCCGGAGGTCTGTCCATCCGCGACCTCCGCGTCGTCACGCCCGAGGGGACCGTCGTCGTCGACGGCGTCGATCTCGACGTGCGCCCCGGCGAGATCGTCGCGATCGCAGGCGTGCAGGGCAACGGCCAGACCGAGCTCGTCGAGGCCATCGTGGGTCTCGCCGACGGCGTGAGCGGAACCGTCGACCTCGACGGCACCGACCTCGTCGGCAAGAGCGTGCGCGCCATCCTTGACGCGGGCGTCGGCTTCGTTCCCGAAGACCGCAAGGAAGACGGCCTGGTCGGCGGGTTCTCCGTCGCCGAGAACCTCATCCTCGACCGGTCCTCCGACTCCGCCTTCGTTTCCGGCGGGACGATCAAGCGCGCAGCGCTCAACTCGTTCGCCCGCGACCGCATCGCCGAGTACGACATCCGCACGCAGTCGGCATCCACCCCCGTCGGCACCCTCTCGGGCGGCAACCAGCAGAAGGTCGTCATCGCCCGCGAGATGAGCCGGCCCCTGAAGCTCTTCGTCGCCGCCCAGCCCACCCGTGGCGTCGACGTCGGCTCCATCGAATTCATCCACAAGCAGATCGTCGCCGCGCGCGATGCGGGCGTGCCCGTGATCGTCGTGTCGACCGAGCTCGACGAGATCGCCGCCCTCGGCGACCGCATCGCGGTGATGTACCGCGGCGGCATCGTGGGAATCGTCCCGGGGGACACCCCGCGCGAGGTCCTCGGGCTCATGATGGCGGGCGAGCAGCCCGCGGAGGAGACAGCGTGAGCGGCCACATCCCGAGCACGGGTGCGAACGGGGACTCCGGTCTCCCGCCCGAGCAGCTGCCGACCGCATCGGGTCCGCTGACCGGTCACACCCCGGCCGAGACGCCCGCCCCGCCGCGCACGAACCAGTTCCTCACCGAGCTGCTGCGTTCGTCGTGGATCACCACGGTGCTGGCCGTGGTCGCGGCGATGATCGTGGGCGGCATCCTGATGGCCGCCACGAACGACCAGGTGCGCGTGACCGCGGGCTATTTCTTCGCCCGTCCCGGCGACATGCTGGCCGCGATCTGGAACTCCGTCTACGGCGGATACGAGGCGCTGTTCCGCGGTGCGGTGTTCAACTCCCGTGTCTCCGACTTCGGCGCGCAGATCCGCCCGCTCACGAACACGCTCGGGTTCGCGGCCCCGTTGATCGCCGCCGGTCTCGGCGTCGCCCTCGCCTTCCGCGTGGGCCTGTTCAACATCGGTGGGCGCGGTCAGATCCTCATCGCCTGCGCGTTCGCCGGTCTGATCACCTTCAACCTCGACCTGCCCATGATCATTCAGCTCCCGCTGACGCTCATCGTCGGCATCGCCGGCGGAGCGCTGTGGGGCGGCATCGTGGGTCTGCTCAAGGCCCGCACCGGGGCGCACGAGGTCATCCTCACGATCATGCTCAACTACGTCGCCTACTACCTGGTGACGTGGATGGTGCGTACCCCCGGCCTGCTGCAGCGTCCCGCGGGTGACCAGCCGATCTCGTCGGCGACTCCGGCGGGCGCCCAGTTCCCCGAGCTGTTCGGACCCCAGTTCCCGCTCCTCGACCTCGGCTTCGTGCTCGTGATCGCGGCGACGGTGTTCGTGTGGTGGCTCATGGAGCGCTCGAGCCTCGGCTTCCGCCTGCGCGCCGTCGGCGAGAACCCGCACGCCGCACGCGCGGCGGGCATCTCGGTGCCCCGCATGTACGTCTACGCGATGCTGTTCGCCGGAGGCCTCGCGGGCCTGGCCGGCATGAACCAGATCCAGGGCGCGGTGACCACGGGCTTCGACGGTCTCATCGACTCGGGCATCGGCTTCGACGCCATCACCGTGGCCCTGCTCGGCCGCAGTCGTCCGTGGGGCGTGTTCGCCGCCGGCATCCTGTTCGGTGCCCTCAAGTCGGGCTCGTTCACGATGCAGGCGTCGCAGGGCATCCCCGTCGACATCGTGCTCGTCGTGCAGGCCCTCATCGTGCTGTTCATCGCGGCCCCGCCGCTGGTGCGCACGATCTTCTTCCTCCCCAAGAGCGAGGCCGAGCGCGCGGCCAAGGACCGGGCCAAGGCGGCCAAGAAGGCGGTGGCGGCATGACCGCGACGCATCTCGCGGATGACGCGATCCAGCTGACCACGGTGCGCGTGCGCCACATCAAGCTGGCCGTGAGCCTGGTGGTCGTGACCGTCCTGCTCGCGCTGCTGTTCGCCCTCGTCCCGCGCGACGGCCAGAGCAGCTTCCGCCTCGGCGACCCGGCGTCGGACATCGACCTCGGCACCGTCGCGGTGCCCACCGCGGTCACGAGCTGGAGCGTGCTCGTGCTGCTCGTGCTGCTGACGGCGTGGTCGGTCTGGGACGCCGTGAGCTACCGCCGCACCCCCTTGTGGTTGCCGGTGGCCTTCGGGGCGCTGGCCGTGTTCGCGTTCCTCGTGTGGGCCGCCGCCGACGGGCTCGTGCCGGTCACCGGTCTGCTGTTCGGTGCGGTCTCGCTGTCGGTGCCGCTGATCTTCGGCGCGCTGGGCGGTGTCATCGGCGAGCGGGTCGGCGTCGTGAACGTCGCCATCGAGGGCCAGTTCCTGTTCGGGGCGTTCAGCGCCGCGCTCGTGGCATCCCTCACCCGCAACCCCTTCCTCGGACTCGTCGCGGCCATGGTCGGCGGCGTCCTGGTGGCATTCGTGCTCGCGGCGTTCTCGATCAAGTACCTCGTCGACCAGGTGATCGTCGGTGTCGTGCTCAACGTGCTCGTGACCGGCCTCACGGGCTTCCTCTACGGCGCGCTGCTCGTGCCGAACGAGGACGTGCTGAACCGCCCGGAGCGCTTCCCGCGCATCGAGATCCCGCTGCTCGGCGATATCCCGATCATCGGACCGGTGCTGTTCAACCAGACCTTCATCGTCTACCTGATGTACGCCGTGGTCGCCGTCGTGGCGTGGGGCCTGTACCGCACGCGCTGGGGCCTGCGCCTGCGCGCCGTGGGCGAGCACCCGCAGGCCGCCGACACCGTCGGCATCAAGGTCAACTCGAGCCGCTTCTGGAACGTCTCGCTCGCGGGCGCCATCGCCGGCATCGGCGGCGCGTACTTCACCCTCGTGTCGGTGGGGCAGTTCACCAAGGAGATGACCGCGGGCCTCGGCTTCATCGCCCTCGCCGCCGTCATCTTCGGCCGGTGGGACCCGATCCGCGCGACCCTCGCCGCGCTGCTGTTCGGCTTCGCGACCAACCTGCAGAACCTGCTGACCGTGCTGCGCACCCCCATCCCCAGCGAGTTCATGCTCATGCTGCCCTACGTCGTGACGATCATCGCGGTGGCGGGCTTCGCCGGACAGATCCGGGGCCCCGCGGCTGCCGGAAAGCCCTACATCAAGGGCTGACCCCCTTCCCTTCACGAGAGGATCCACCACTCCACGATGACCGACATCGACTGGGACGAACTCCGTTCGGCCGCCACGGATGCCATGCACCGCGCGTACGCGCCCTACTCGCGCTTCAAGGTGGGCGCCGCAGCGCTCGTCGCCGACGGGCGCATCGTCTCGGGGTGCAACGTCGAGAACGCCTCCTACGGCGTGACGCTGTGCGCCGAGTGCGGACTGGTGTCCGACCTGCACATGAGCGGGGGCGGCCAGCTCGTGGCCTTCGTCTGCGTCGACGGGGAGGGGCGCACGCTCATGCCGTGCGGCCGCTGCCGTCAGCTGCTGTTCGAGCACGCCATCCCGGGCATGCTGCTCGAGACCGTCAGCGGCATCCGGACCATCGACGAGGTGCTGCCCGACGCCTTCGGCCCCCGCGACCTCGAGGAGGCGGCACGATGAGCGCCGAGCAGTACGACGCCGTCGACATCATCCGCGCCCAGCGCGACGGACGCGCCATCACCGAGGGCGAGATCCGCTGGCTGGTCGACGCCTACACCCGCGGCTACGTGATGGACGCGCAGATGTCGGCGTTCACGATGGCGGTCCTGTTGAACGGCCTGGGCCGGGATCAGATCCGCGTGCTCACCGACGCGATGATCGCCTCGGGCGAGCGGATGGACTTCGGCTCGCTCGGCAAGGTCACCGTAGACAAGCACTCGACCGGTGGCGTGGGCGACAAGATCACCCTGCCGCTGGCCCCGCTGGTCGCGGCCTTCGGCGTCGCGGTGCCGCAGCTCTCGGGTCGCGGACTCGGCCACACCGGCGGCACGCTCGACAAGCTCGAGTCGATCCCCGGCTGGCGCGCGGCGCTGTCGAACGACGAGATCATGGCGCAGCTGCGCGACGTGGGCGCGGTCATCTGCGCCGCCGGTACGGGCCTGGCCCCCGCCGACAAGAAGCTCTACGCACTGCGCGACGTCACCGGCACGGTCGAGGCGATCCCGCTGATCGCCTCGAGCATCATGTCGAAGAAGATCGCCGAGGGCACCGACTCGCTCGTGCTCGACGTGAAGTTCGGCTCGGGCGCCTTCATGCAGGACATCGACCGCGCGCGCGAGCTCGCCGAGACGATGGTCGCCCTCGGCACCGACTCGGGCGTGAACACCACCGCGCTGCTGACCGACATGAACACCCCGCTGGGGCTCGCGATCGGCAACGCCAACGAGGTGCGCGAATCGGTCGAGGTGCTCGCCGGCGGAGGCCCCGCCGACGTCGTCGAGCTGACGGTCGCGCTCGCCCGCGAGATGCTCACGCTGGCGGGCAAGCCCGACGCCGACGTCGAGGCCGCGCTGAAGGACGGCCGCGCGATGGACGTCTGGAACCGGATGATCCGTGCGCAGGACGGTGATCCGGATGCCGCGCTCCCGACGCCCCGCGAGACGCACACGGTCGTCGCCGAGCGCTCGGGCGTGGTCTCGCGCGTCGAGGCCCTGCCCTTCGGCATCGGCGCCTGGCGTCTGGGCGCGGGCCGTGCCCGGGCGGAGGACGCCGTCGTGCACGCCGCGGGCATCGACCTGCACGTCACCGTCGGGCAGTCGGTCGCCGCGGGCCAGCCGTTGTTCACCCTGTCGGCCGACGACGCGTCGCGCTTCGAGCGCGCGCTCGAAGCCGTCGAGGGAGCGCTCGAGATCGGCGACACCGCCCCGGCGGCCTCGTCGATCGTGCGTGAGCGCATCACCGCGTGATGGCATCCGGAAAGAAGGACACCGTGGCATCCGAAGACTTCCGTATCGGACGGACGAAGATCGTCGACCTGCCGAAGGTCTCGTTGCACGATCACCTCGACGGCGGGCTGCGTCCGCAGACGGTGCTCGAGCTGGCCGACGAGATCGGGCTCGACCTGCCCGCCGATGACGTCACGGGCCTCACCTCGTGGTTCTCGGACCACATCGACGGCGGCTCGCTCGAGGACTACCTCGAGAAGTTCTCGGTCACCGTCGGGGTCATGCAGACGCGCGAGGGGCTCGTGCGCACGGCCAAGGAGTTCGTCGAAGACCTCGCCGCCGACGGCGTGGTCTACGGCGAGGTGCGGTGGGCTCCCGAGCAGCACCTCACCCGCGGACTGAGCCTCGACGACGTCGTGGACGCCGTGCAGGAGGGCATCGAAGCGGGAGAGGATGCCGCGGATGCGCGCGGGCGCGACATTCGCGTGGGACAGCTGCTCACGGCGCTGCGCCACAACGACAACGCGCGCGACATCGCCGAGTTGGCGGTCTCGTGGCGCGGGCGCGGGGTGGTCGGCTTCGACCTCGCCGGCCCCGAGGACGGGTTCCTGCCGCAGCGGCATCGCGCGGCGTTCGACTATCTGGCGGAGCAGTTCTTCCCCACGACCGTGCACGCGGGGGAGGGTGCGGGACTGGCATCCATTCGCTCCGCTCTTCTCGACGGGCGGGCGCTGCGCCTCGGCCATGGCGTGCGCATCGCCAACGATCTCGACGTCGTCTCGCGCGAGGGCGAGGAGGTGCAGGTGACGTTCGGTGACCTGGCACGCTGGGTGCGCGACCGTGAGATCACGCTCGAGCTGTCGCCGACGTCGAACCTGCAGTCGGGAGCCGTCACGGCCTGGGGCGACACGATGGACGCCCACCCGTTCGACCTGCTGTACCAGCTCGATTTCTCGGTCACGGTGAACGTCGACAACCGCCTGATGAGCGCGACGACGCTGACGCGCGAGCTCGGACTGCTGGCGCAGGCCTTCGAGTACGACCTCGACGACCTCGAGGCGTTCCAGCTGAACGCGGCGGCGGGGGCCTTCCTGCCGGTGGAGGAGCGCGAGGAGCTCATCGAGATCATCTCGGACGGGTTCGGGCGGTAAGAGCCCGGGGATCCGCGTCGGGAGCGGGGGCGCGCCGTGAGGTGTCGGCCCCGCTTCTGCGTGGGCGGGGGTGTTGCGGGCGGGCTCACGGGCCGGGGGCTGCTGGCGGCGAGAGGCGGCGGGCGCGGGGCGGGCGGCCCGCCCACCAGACGTAGGTCGCGGCGACCAGGACGGCGGCGGCGAGGACGAAGATCCACCAGGGGAAGCTCGGGACGTCGGGGCGGGCGCCGAGGCCGTCGAGGTCGGCCTGAGGCGTGGGGATCACCCGCTCACCGGTCACGAGGATGCGGTGGCTGTTGATGCCCAGCGGCGTGCAGGTGACGAGGGTGACGAGGTCGCGACCGACGACGGGGACGAGGGACTCGGTGTCTTGCGGCTCGACGACGCGGGTGTCGACGACGCGGTACACGAGCACCTCGCCGAAGACCTCGATGGTGAAGGTGTCGTCGGCCTTTACGCGGTCGAGGTGGGTGAAGAGCTCCGCGGTCGCGAGCCCCCGGTGCGCGGTGAGCACCGAGTGGGTGGTCTCCCCTCCGACGGGCAGGGCTGTTCCCTCGAGATGACCGACGCCCGCGTAGAGGACGTCTTCGCTCGTGCCGTGGTAGATGGGCAGGTCGACGGCGATCGCCGGGATCTTCAGGCGCGCCATGAGACCGCCCTCGTCGGAGCGCAGTTGCTCCGCGTACTCGCTCGACTGGTCGGGGGAGTTGGCGAGGGGCAGGCGTTCGTTCGCGGCGATTTCGGCCCCACCGTCGACGAGGCGGGTGTTGTAGTCGCGGGCCGCGTCGAGCTTCTCGGCCAGGGTGTCGGCGCCCAGGTCGCGGATCTGGTCGGAGTACCCGTCGATGATCTGCGACTGCTCGTACTGCGCGAACCAGGCGGCCACGGTGGGGTACATCAGCAGGGCCACCCCCGCGAGAGCGCCGACCGCGAGCAGGAGGGAGACGACCGAGAGCTTCCACCGGGGCCGGCGGAGGTCACGGCGCAACGACGGAGGGGAGGTCCGGGACTCGGACCTCCCCTCCGGGGAGGGGGACGACGGTGCGTCGGACCGCGCCGTCGTCCCCCTGTTCACTGAGCGATCGTCCCTCAGGCCGGGGCCTGGGTGGCGCGGGCGCGCCGACGCGCGACGACCAGCGCCGAACCGACCATGGCGGCCAGCAGCGCCGCACCGCCGACGCCGAACCACAGGCCGCCGTCGCCACCCGTGATGGGCAGGGCGAACGCGGGCACCTGGTTGTGCGCGAACTCGACGTAGTTGCGCACGGGCGTCGTGGTCGAGGTCGGGCCGGGCACGACCGCGGTCAGCACACGGTCGGGCGAGGGCAGCTGGTAACCGGTGGGCGGGGTGATCTCACGGACCCAGTAGTTGCCGGGCGTGATGATCGGGATGTTGACCGTGCCGTCGGCCCCGGTCGTCCACGTGGCGTTGCCGTTGATCACGATGGGGTTGGCGCCGTTGATGGCATCCTGCTCCGTGAGGAACACCTGGTACACCGCGCCGGCCAGGTTGACCTGGGCGTTGTTGCTGGTGGTGTACGCACGCACGGTGAGCTGGCCGATCGGCGTGCTGCCGGTGACCGTCTCGGTCGCCCCGTTGACGTTGGCCGTCGCGGAGTTGACGATGATGCCGCTCGCCGGGATGGCCGTGGCGCGCGTCAGCACGTTGAACGTCACCGTTCCGCCCTGCAGGCCCGCGAGGCGGGTGCGGCCGGCCGCGGTGAAGGTGAGCGTGAGCGCTCCACCGGTGTTGGTGATGGTGTAGTCCGTGCCCTCGGTGAAGGTCTGCGCGGTCCCTGCCGCGTTGGTGACCACGACGTTCGTCGGGGTCACGCCCGCGGGCACCGTGGCGGCGTTGAGGTACGTCAGCTCGGCCGGCAGGTTGTCGGTGAGCGTGAAGACGTCGATGGCGTCGCCGGCGGCGAGCGTCGGGATCGACGAGGCGATGGCCCAGCGGACGAGGTCGGGGTTACGGGCCTCGACGGAACCGGCCGCAGCGGGAACGCGCGTCTTGGTGAGCTGCGTGACGGCGTTCTTGGGGTAGACGTGCACGTCGTAGATCCACTGGTTGGCGGGGGAGCCCGCGGCACCGGTGGGCGTGGGCAGCGTCACGAGGAACGGGGCGGCCGGGTTGGTGGCGCCCGGCGGCAGCTGAGTCTCGGTGATGAGGTACAGACCGATGGGAAGCTGGCCGTCGGGGTAGCGCGTGGTGGGGACGGGGAAGGTGGCGACACCGTTGCTGTCCGAAACAGTGGAGACGAAGTTCTCCGTGTTCGGCCGCTGCGCCGCCTGAGCCGGGGTCAGCGACGCAGCCGCCGTCCACCCCGCCGCCGTGGTCAGGTCGATGCCCGACACGAGCGTCGCGGTGAACTGCGCGCCGGCCAGCGGGTCGGCCGGCGGGTTCGCGAGCTGCTGGCCCGTGGAAACCGGGTTCAGCGGCGTCGACGGCCCGAGCGCGTGCTTGTGAATAGTGAGTGAGCGGGCGACGGTCGTGTCGATGTTGCCCGGAAGCGTCACAGCCGAGGCCGGTGCGACAGCACCGACGGCGGTGAGGGCTCCGAGCGCGAGGACGCTCAGAACGGCGCCTGCTCTCTTTCGGATGGACATGGATTCTCTCCTCATGGATGAATGAATGAGTGCTTCGGATGGGAAATGGTGCGGTCGGCGGCGTCGCGCGACGGGGGGAGTCATGTCGAAAGGCTCCCTCCCTTGCGTCTGCGTAGGATCACGGCGCCCGCGACGGTGAGGGCGACGAGCAGGCCTCCGGCGAGGATGAACGCGTCGGCGCCCATCCCGCCCGTGAGGGGAAGTCGGGGTCTGACGACCGGGGCGTTGACGAACCGGTAGACGACGTTCTGGCCGGCGGCCGGGGCGGTGACCGAGCGGCTCGTCACCGTCGTCCACGTCGTTCCGTCGAGACGTTCGAGGCGGAGCGTCTGGTAGCTGAGGCGGGTGCCCGAGACGGTCGGCGCCTCCGACAGGGTGTAGCCGTGGCCGGGGCGCACCTCGAAGGTGCTCGCCGCGTTCTGGCCGGCGGCGTAGGCCGCTCCGACACGACTCTGCGTGGGCAGGGTGCTCCCGGTCAGCGCGGCGGGAGTCGCCGTCACGGTCCAGGTCGACGGCTGGAAGCCGGAGGTGGGGGAGACCACGTCCTTCAGCAGGGTCATCGTCGCGGTGGCGTTGGTGACGGTGCAGGTGACCGCCGCCCCCGTACGCAGGGTCACGTCGCTCGTGGCGTTCACCGCCACCTCGGTGCCGGTCGATTCGACGCACCGCCAGGTCCCCACCTGCACGTACGCCGCGTTGGTGCCCGTCTCCGACAGGCGGTACGCCCGCCCCGGCGTCACGGCGACGTTGGTCGCGGAGGCCGCACCCGTGCGTCCGGTCGGTCCCGCGAGTGCGCCGCTCGGTGCTGTGGCCGAGAGCGTCCAGTCGGTCGCCGCGGCCGAGCCGAAAGACACCGCCTTGACGAGGGTGAGCGAGGTGACCGCCTGGTTCGTGAGGGTGCAGGCCACCGTCGACGACGGTCCGACGTTGGCGAGGGTCCCGCTCACGGCGGCACCCGTGGTGGTGAAGGTGATCGGCGCGGTGGTCGTCCCGCTCGCGGTCTGGATCGTGCAGGTTCCGCTGACGAAGGTGAACCGCGACTGCTGCACCTCCGAGATGGTCAGCGTGGCCCGGGAGGCCGCGGATCCGTACAACACCGTCCACACGGCGTTGCCCGAGGCGTCGGAGTTCTGTCGCGGCGCCTCGCTCGGCAGCGCGGTGGCCGTGCCGGTGGTCGCGGTCGCGGCGGTACCCAGGCTCCACCCGGCTGCCGGTGTCGACTGCCCGGTCGCCGGATCGAGCACGAGCTTGGTGATGGTCACCGTGGTGACCGGGCTCGGCGAGTTGAAGAACGTGCACACCACGTTCGCGCCGAGGCGGTCCGGCACCGTGAGCGTGCCGGTCGTTGTGCTCGAATTCGAGATCCGGATGCCATCGGACCAGCACTCGAGTCGGACGGTATACGCGCCGATCACCGACGTCGACCCGCTCGCCATCGCCTCGGACAGGTTGAGGCTCGTACCCACCTGCACGGGGAACGGGCCCACCTGGGCGGCCTGTCGGCCGGTGGCCGTGCCGGTGGTCGTGGCCGAGGCGACAGCGGTGCCGTTGGCGTCGGTGAGGGTGATCTGGAACTGGTCCGCCGCCGCGGCGCGGCCGACGACGTTCTTCAGCACCGACACGGTCGCGGGGGAGCTGCAGGTGGCGAGGTCGGTCGCGGCGAAGTCGACGCGCGACGAGCCGGGGATGCGGGTCCAGGTCGTGGGGTCGAACTCGTAGGTCCGGCTGGAGTCCGAGACGTAGGCGGTGCCCCGCGGCGAGAAGGCCAGGCCGTTCCCGCTCGTGAGGGCGGTGTCGCCGCCCTGGTTGAGGGTGCGGGTGTTCGAGATGCTCACCGGGATGGTGCCGCCGTTCGCCGCGGCGAGGTTGGCGGCGGTGACGGAGAAGATGGCGACGTTGTTGTTCGTCGTCGCGCCGAGCACGAAGAGGTTGCCGCGGGCGTCGAAGGCCATGTCGCCGTTGCCGTTGGGGCCGGAGCCGGCGCTGAACGAGCCGAGATAGGCGTAGCGCGAGGCCGCGGGCGCGGACTCGGTGAAGCTCCACAGGTAGAACACGCCGTTGACGAACTTGCCGAAGATGAACCGGCCGGTGGTCAGGTCGACGGCGCCGGCGACGATGCTGCCGGCGATGGTCGTGCCGCCCGGGCCGACCGTCGTGTACGCCGTGTTCGCCAGGGTCTCGAACCCGCCGGTGCTCGACCACTTCAAGATGGACACCACGTTGCTGCCGGGTTCGGCGGACCGGTTCAGGGCGTAGGCCGTCGATCCGTCGGCGCTGATGCCGAGCGAGTTGGCCGCGGTCACGTTCGACCACGTGCCGATGGTGGCCTGGCCTCCCGAGACGCTGTCGCCCTGGATGAGGGCACCGGTGGCGGTGATGCCGTAGAACAGGCTGGTGTCGCACGCGAGACGGACCTGCTGCACCGTGTTGGTGAAGGTGCACACGACCTCCGCGCCGGGGTCGTTCGGCAGGGTGAGCGAGCCCGAGCGCGACGATCCCACCGCGATGACGGTGCTGTCGCGCGTGCACTCGTAGGAGCTGGCGTAGCCGAGACCGGCGCCCGAGGTGGGGGCTTCGCTGATCGTGTACGTGCCGCCGGCGTCGACGATCAGGCGCGACACCTGCGCGGCCTGGATGCCGGTGGCATTGCCGGTCGTCGTCGCGGAGCCGAGGACGGTGGTGCCGCTGCGCACCGCGAGGGTGAACTGGTCGGTGGAGGACAGGCGCGCGGGGAGGTTCTTGCGGACGGTCAGGCGCGTCGCGGGGGTGACCGTGAGCGTCGCCGCTTCGGGTGCCACCAGCGGGGTGACCACGTTCGCGGCGGCGTTGGTGTACGTCCCCTCGGCGGATGCCACGACGTCGACCGTGATCGTGCAGCTCGAGCCCGCCGTTCCCGCGGCGAGGTCCCCGCCGACGGCGGCGATGGTGGACGAACCGGCCAGGGCGGTGACGGCGAAGGCGGTACCCGTGACCTGCGTGCAGGTGCCGCCCACCGCGGGGGTCGGGGCGACGGTGAGTCCCGCGGGGAGGGTGTTGGTGAAGGTCCAGTCGTTCTTCGCCGCGAGCTCCGAGGTATTGGTGATCGTGTAGGTCAGCGTCGTGGGGGTGCCGACGGGGACGCTCGCGGAACCGAAGGACTGGTCCAAGCTGGGCGTGGCGTCGAGGATGCGGATGTTGTCGACCCCGAAGCCACTGCCGGCTGCCGTGGTCGCGTTCGACAGCCGCACCTGCGCCGAGGCGATCTGCGCGGGCGTGAGCAACGCCGACGCGGTGCCGGTGTAGGTGGCCGCGCGGGCGGAGGTGCTGATGGCCGGGTCGCCGATGCCGATCACCCCGCCGCTCGGGGTCTGCGTCGGCGAGGTGTAGAACACCGCACCCGAGGCCGCGCACGGGTTGACCGCGGAAGGGAAGGCGTTGAGCAGGACCGTGTTCCCCGTGAACAGCGAGAGAGAGAGGGCGGGGTTGTTGCTCGTGCACGGCGCCCCGGCGGCGTCGAAGCGGAGGGTGTAGTAGCGGGACGCGTTCGCGGTGACGCCGGCGGGTGTGGTGGTCTGGGCCACGGTCGTACCGCCCGCGACAGCCGTGTAGGGCAGGCCGACCAGCGCGTGGTTGGAGCGGCTGGCGGGGGTGGATCCGTTGGCGGGGGCGTTCGCGTTCGTCGACCCGGGGGTGCCGGCGCTCAGTTGCCCGAGGACGTCCGCCAACCGCCGCACCTCGCGTGCGGAGAGCGTGGAGTTGATCCCGCCCGTCAGGAGCTGGTTCGGGCAGAAGGCGTTGTTCGGGTAGGGCGCCGAGAAGTTGACCAGGACGCCCGTGCAACTCGTCGGGGCGGCCCACCCGGTCGAGGCGGAGTAGCGGCCCCCGGCATACGCCGTGAGGGCAGTTGGGGCGGTAGTCCCGAGCCCCAGCTCGAAGTTCTCGGTCCACACCTCTGCGGGTGCCTCCGGAACGCCGGCGGCCAGGATGCCGATGCTGCCGGCGGACAGACGGGCCGGGGGCGCGCGGGGCGCCGCCGTCTCGGTCGGGGCGGCGGTGGAGCCCGCAGAGACCGTCGGTGCGGGCGTCGAGGACGGCACCGGGACGGGAGCAGCGGGAGGCGAGACCGTCGCGGTGTCGGTCGGGGCGTCCGGGGCCCGGGGAGCGGTGGTTGCCGTCTGCTCTGCAGAGGGCGAGGGTGTCGGGGTCTGCGTCGTCGTCGGTTCGGGAGCGGCGGTGGGCGTCGTCGTCTGGCCGGCACCGGGCGTCGGCGTCGGGGTCGCACCGGCGACCGCCCCGGCTGGCGACGCCGTGAGACCGGCCACGAGCGCCGCGGTGGCGGTGACGGCGGCGGCCCGCGCGGTCCACAGCCGCAGCAGCGGTCGGGCGGTCGGCGCCCCCCGGCGGACGCGGGAGCGCGCGACGATACGGCGCGAAACGAACATGGGCCTCTCGCACGGCGCGTGAGGCGCCGTGTGGGAACGACGAATACCGGTCGTCCGGAGACGACGGTGATCGAGAGCGGTGGGGGGAGCCGGGCTTTCGTCCGTTCGCGACTCGCGAGAGAACCGGTTGTGAAAATGCTAAGAAGCCACCACGGACACCCTCAATGCTGAGGACTACCGGTTCGACTACCGAGATGACTACTTAGACGGTCGGCGGGGGGTGTCACGGGGCGACGAGGAAGCCCGCCAGCTGATCGGCGATCACCCGCTGCACGATGTCGTCCGACGCGGTCGGTGTGCCGTCGCCGGGCTGCGGACCGTACGACCCGAACGAGGCGTGCGAGGCGCCGGGGATCTCGACGAAGGTCGCGGTCGCAGGCAGCTCGCCCTTGGCATCCGCGATCTTCTGCGGGGTGGACAGGCCGTCTTCCGATCCCGAGAGGCTGAGGACGGGGAGGCCGGATGCCGAGAGGTCGTTCGCGCAGTACGAGGCGAAGAGCACGAGGGCGTCGGCGTCGGGTGCCAGCTGGCAGGCGCGCACACCTCCGAGGGAGTGACCGCCCACGGCCCAGCGGGTGATGTCGGGGGCGAGGTCGGTGAAGGTCGACAGGGGACGTGGGTCGAAGAAGGCGAGGTTGAGCCAGGGCTTCGTGATGACCACCGTGATGCCGTCGTCGACGACCGTGTCGGCGAACGTGGCGATGTATCCCTCGGCCTCGACCTTCGCGCCGGGGATGAAGACCAGGCCCTGGCCGGTCGCCCCCGAGGTGGGGGAGAGGACGATGCCCGATGCGTCGTCGGTGATCGTCAGGCCGGGGTTCTCCCGCGCGGCCGCGAGCGGCTCGGCCTCGGCGCCCATGACTCCCACCTGGCTGTAGATCAGGATGCCGGCGACCAGCAGCACCACGATCGCGCCGAGGCCGCCGAGGATCCAGCGCAGCAGACGACGACGCCGGCGGGGCGCTCGGGGCGCTCCGCCGGCGTCGGACGGGGTCGTGTCGGTCACCCTTCGAGGGTAATCCCGGGCTCAGGCGGTCAGCGCCGCCTTGCGCGCCGCGACGATCTCGACGATGCGCGCGTACAGCGGGTGCTCGCCGTCGAGGCCGGTCACCTCGGCGGTGAAGGTCTCGGCGTCGAGCTCGCGCAGCATCCGCTGCAGGTCGACGGCCTGGGCGTCCTCGGCATCCGAGAATTCGAGGGCGGCGGCCATCGCGGCCACCAGGGCGTCCACGGGCAGGCCCCGCTCCACGGCCTCGGCGGCGGGGCCGACGAAGCGCTCGTGTCGCGAGAGCTTGCGCAGCGGCTGCCGACCCACGCGCCACACCGTGTCGGGGAGGGCGGCGTTGCGGAACCGGCGCAGGATCGTCGCGCGGTACTCGCCCTGCACGTCGGCGTCGAGCTCGTGCTTCTCGACCAGCAGAGCGCTCGTCTCCTCGAGGGCCGCCTCGACCTTCGCCGCAATCCCCGCGTCGGCGAGGGCGTCGGAGATGCGGTCGATTCCGGCCTGCGCGCCGAAGTACGCCGTGGTGGCGTGCCCGGTGTTGACCGTGAAGAGCTTGCGCTCGATGTAGGGCTCGAGGTCGTCGACGAAGTGCGCGCCGGGGATGTTCGGCGGGGTGTCGCCGAACGGCGGCCGCTCGATCGCCCACTCGTAGAACGGCTCGACGGTGACGTCGACGCCTTGGCCGGACTGGGCCGGGACGATGCGGTCGACCGCGGTGTTGGCGAAGACGGCACGTGACGCGAGGGCGTCCCACGACTCGCCCGCGAGCTCGACGACGTGCTCGCGCAGCTGGTCGGTCGCGCCGATCGCGTTCTCGCACGCCATGATCTGCAGCGGGGGGAGCGAGGGGTCGCGCAGGGCGAGTCCCGCCACGATGTGCGGGGCCACGAATTTCAAGATGGTGGGGCCGACGGCGGTGGTCACCACGTCGGCGGTCGCGATCTCGTCGACGAGCGCCTCGGCATCCACCGAGCTGTCGATCGCGCGGAAGCCGGTCACCTCTTTGTCGACGCCGCCTTCGCCGACCTCGTGGACGGTGTACGAGGAGGCTGCGTTGATCGCCTCGACCAGCGCAGCCGAGACGTCGGAGAAGACGAGCTCGTACCCGCCCTCGTGCAGCAGCAGACCGACGAAGCCGCGACCGATGTTGCCCGCGCCGAAGTGGACGGCCTTCATGCGTTGACGGATCCGGAGAGGGCCTCGAAGAGCTCCTCGGGGGAGGAGGCGGCCTTCAGGCGCGCGACATCGTCCTCCTCGGAGAACAGGATGGCGATCTGCGAGAGGATCTCGAGGTGCTCGTCGCCCTTGCCGGCGATGCCGATGACGAAGGTGACGGGCTCTCCGCCCCAGTCGACGCCGCCGTCGTAGCGCACGACGGACAGGCCTGACTCGAGGATCGCCTGCTTGGTCTCGTTGGTGCCGTGGGGGATCGCGAGCTCGTTGCCCATGTACGTCGACACGGTCTCTTCGCGCTGCTGCATGGCGGCGAAGTAGTCGGCGGTGACGGCGCCCGTGGCCTGGAGCAGGTCGGCGGCCTCCTTCATCGCCTCCTCGCGGGTGGCCGCGCCGGGGTGGATGCGGACGGATTCGCTCCGAAGGACGTTCGACATGGTTCTCGCCTTTCTCGTCGTGCTGCCCAGCCTCGCAAACCGCGGGCCGGACGGGAAGACGCCAGGGGCCGGGCTGACGCTCCGGCCCCTGGCGTGCTAGGGATTACTTCGCCTCGTGCTGGGCGCGCACCATCTCCACGACCTCGTCGTACCGCGGCGAGTTCATGAAGTTGTCGACCGACACGTGCATCGAGTCGGGCGACTGCGCCTTGGCGCGGTCGGTGAGCTGGTTCTGCGTGATGACCAGGTCGGCGGAGCCGTCGAGGTTCGCGATCGCCTGGTTGGTGACCGTGACGCCGTCGATGCCGGCCTTCTTGATCTTGTTGCGCAGGACGCTGGCGCCCATGGCCGAGGAGCCCATGCCGGCGTCGCAGGCGAACACGATGTTGTTCAGCTGCTTCGTAGCGACGGTGCCCTCGAGGTCGCCGAGGGCCGCGTCGACGTCGCGGTCGGCGGTCTCGGTCGTGCCCGAACCGGTGGTGCCGGCGGCGCGGGTGCGCAGAGCGCCGAGGGTCGACGACTCCTTGCCCTTGTTGGCCGCGGTCTGGTCGATCGCGGCGGCGAAGCTGTCGCCCTCGGCCTCGGCGTCGCGCTTGCGCGAGGCGCGGAGGATGATGCCCGCGATGAGGAAGGTCACGACGGCGGCGACGACCACCGACAGGTAGACCACCAGCAGGTTCGCGGGGCCGGCGCCGATGGCGGCGACGGTGACGGCGATGATGCTGCCGGGAGCGGCCGGGAAGGCCAGGCCACCCTGGAAGATCATGTTCGTCGCCACGCCCGAGGCGCCGCCGGCGATCAGGGCGAGGATCGTCATGGGCTTGGCGAGGGCGTACGGGAAGTAGATCTCGTGGATGCCACCGAGGAACTGGATCACGATGGCGCCGGGAGCCGAAGCCTTCGCCGCGCCGACACCGAAGAAAGTGAAGGCCAACAGCAGACCGAGGCCCGGGCCGGGGTTCGCCTCGATGAGGAAGAGGATCGACTTGCCCGTGTCGGCGGCCTGCTCGATGCCGAGCGGGGTGAAGACGCCGTGGTTGATGGCGTTGTTGAGGAACAGCACCTTGGCCGGCTCGACGATGATCGACAGCACCGGCAGCAGGTTGAACTGCACGAGGAACGCCACGATGCTGCCGAGGACCGCGCTGATGCCGAGGAAGACCGGACCGAAGGCGAAGAAGCCGACGATCGCGAGCACCATGCCGAGGATGCCGGCGGAGAAGTTGTTCACGAGCATCTCGAAGCCGGGGCGGATCTTGCCGTCCCACAGCTTGTCCATCTGCTTGGTGATCCAGGCCGCGAGCGGGCCCATGATCATCGCGCCGAGGAACATGGGGATGTTCGTGCCGACGATGACACCCATCACGGCGATCGTGGCGACCACGCCACCGCGCGCACCGTAGACGATGCGTCCACCGGTGTTGGCGATGAGCAGCGGCAGCAGGTACGTGATCATCACGCTGACCAGGCCGACGTAGCCCTGGTAGGTGCCGCCGTCGGCGTTCGCCGTCAGCGCGGTGGCCGCACCGGGCCACTGGATGACCGCGGCGTCGCCGCCGCCGCCGAGGATCTCGGCGACCGGGGCCCAGTGCCACCCGAAGGGGCTGTTGGCCCCGAAGAAGCCGGCGGGGATGAAGAGCATGGTGATGAATCCCCATGCGATGAATGCCGCGATGTTCGGCATGATCATGCCGGAGAGGAACGTGCCGAATCGCTGGACCGCGATCCGTGCCCCTCCCGGCTTCTTGGTGGGTGACGTCGTCGTCATTGCTGTGTCTCCTTGAGTGACTGCACGGCCGGAGCCGTTTGGGGGGTGCGGCTCACGCCGCGACGGTGTTCGAAGAGGCTGCCTGGGCGGCCTCTCGGGCGGAGGCCGCGTCGTCCGCGGCCAGGGCTGCCTCGGCGATGCGGCGGGCATCGTCGAGAGTGTGGGTGAGCAGGGTGGCGCGCACATCGGCGAGGGCGGTGGGGGCCATCGACAGCGTGGTGGCGCCGAGGCCGACGAGCACGACGGCGAGCAGCGGGTCGGCCGCCGCCTCGCCGCAGATGCCCACGGGCTTGCCGTGCGTGCGGCCCGCGGCCCCGACCTCGCGGATGAGGCGGAGGACGGCCGGATGCCAGGGGTCCTGGAACGACGCGACCGAACCGAGCAGGCGGTCGGCGGCGAGGGTGTACTGCGTCAGGTCGTTCGTGCCGATCGAGGCGAAGTCGGCGATCTCGAGGATGCGGTCGGCCAGCAGAGCCGAGGAGGGCACCTCGACCATCACGCCGGTCGTCTTCAGGCCGTAGTCCTTCGCCAGCGCGGTGAAGTAGCGGGTCTCCTCGACGGTCGAGACCATCGGCGCCATCACCCACAGGTCGGCGGGACCGGCCTCGGACGCCCGGGTCGCGGCATCCGCCTCGGCGAGGGCCGTGAGCTGCTCGCGCAGGATGTCCTCGCTGGCGCGGAGGGCGCGCAGGCCCCGCAGGCCCAGCGCCGGGTTCTCCTCGTGCGCGTCGTTGAGGAAGGGCAGCGGCTTGTCGGCGCCGGCGTCGAGCACGCGCACGACGACCTTCTTGCCGGGGAAAGCGCTCAGCAGCTCGGTGTAGGCCGCGCGCTGCTCCTCGACGGTGGGGGCCGAGCTCGAGCTGAGGAAGAGGAACTCGGTGCGGAACAGGCCCACGCCCTCGGCGCCGAGCTCGACGGCCTCGGCGGCTCCGCCGGGCTTGCCGAGGTTGGCCAGCAGCGGAACCTTCGTGCCGTCGGCGAGGGCGCCGTCGGTGATGGGGGCGGATGCCGCGGCCTTGCGGGCATCGGCGCGGTTCTGCGCGCGATCGAGGTCGTCGTCGGTGGGGTCGACGGTCACGACGCCGGCGGCGGCGTCCACGATCACCTGCTGCCCGTCGACGAGGTCCTTCGCGCCGGCCGCGCCCACCACGGCGACGATCGACTTCTCGCGGGCCAGGATCGCGGTGTGCGAGGTCGGGCCGCCCTCGGTGGTGACCAGGGCCAGCACCTTGTCGAGGTCGAGCAGGGCGGTGTCGGCGGGGGCGAGGTCCTTCGCGACGAGCACGAACGGGTGACCCGGATCCGGGATGCCGGGAGCGGCGACGCCCCGCAGACGCGCGATGACCCGCTGGGCGACGTCGTCGAGGTCGGCCGCGCGCTCGCCGAGGTAGCCGCCGAGGGCAACGAGCTGCTCACGGAAGGAGGCGAAGGCATCGTGCACGGCGAACTCACCGGTCTTGCCGGCGGCCAGGCGGGAGTCGACCTCGGCCTCGAGGGTGGGGTCTTCGGCGATCATCGCCTGCGCCTCGAGCACGTCCCGGGCGGCTCCGCCGGCCTGTGCGCCACGGGCCTCGAGCTCGCGGGCGACGGCGCCGATGGCCTCGCGCACGCGTGCCGTCTCGTCCTCGACGCTCAGCTCGCTCTTCGCGTCCTTCGGGGCGGGCAGGGGCTCGGCCATGCGCGCGATGGGTCCCTGGGCCACGCCCAGTCCGATTCCGACTCCACGGAGTTCCGTCATGGTGCTGTGTTTCCTTTACTCGGCGTCGTGGTCGGTGGTCAGGAGCTCCGCGAGGCGCTCCAGCGTCGCTTCGGCGTTGTCGCCGTCGGCGGTGAGGGTCACATAGTCGCCCTGCTCGAGCCCGAGCGCGATGATCCCGAGGATGCTCGCGGCGTTGACCGGCTTGCCGGCGTCCTTGGCGAGGGTCACGGGGATGCCGGAGTCCTTCGCCGCCTGCGCGAAGAGCTTGGCGGGGCGGGCGTGCAGGCCGTGCGACGATCCGATGCGGACGGTGCGGGTCAAATGGGGCATGGTGTCCTCTCCGTCGAGTTCAGATCGTGTCCGCGGGCTGACGGGAACGCAGGGCGTCCTCGACCAGGGCGAGGGTTCGGGCGCCGCTCTGGTCGGCGAAGACGTCGTCGGGCAGCAGCACGACGGTCACGCCGCGGGGAGCGGCGGCCGAGCGGATGTTCTCCATCTCGTCGGCCAGATGCGGCCCGACGAGAACGAGATCGGCGGCGTCGAGGTCGATCGGGAGGGACCGCGACGTTCCCGCCGAGGCGGAGTAGTCCAGGCCCTTCTCGTGCGCAGCACGACGAACGCGCTGCGCGACGAACGTGCTCGACGCACCCGCTCCACACACCACGAGGATCCTCATCGACCGGCCTTTCTTCCTCTCGATTGTGCGCACCCCGTTCACAGCCGACAACCAGGTTCGTTTCCCACCCCCCGGAACGCGGATGCCGCAGCCCGTCCGAAGCGCGCGGCGACGCGCCCGCGCCCGGAGGGGAAGGGCGTGAAAGGATGGAGCAATCGCTGTCCACCGGGGCGGCGCGGAGGACGGATCGTGACGACGAAGGCTCGCCAAGACCGCCTGCTGGCCCTGTTGCTGCGGGACGGGGAGTGGTCGACCGCGGCCTCGCTCGCCGATGCCCTCGGAGTGACCCCGCGCAGCATCCGCTCCTACGTCACCGCCGTCAACGCCCGGGTCGCCGGCGGCGCCGCGATCGAGTCGGGTCCGCTGGGCTATCGCGCCGGGTCGGAGGCGGCCTCGGCCCTGCGAGCCCTCACGGGAACGGATGCCGGTACCCCGCGCGACCGCCTCCACACCCTGGTGCGTCGGCTCCTGGACTCCGCCGATGGCATCGACGTCTTCGACACCGCCGACGCCCTGCACGTCAGTGCCGCGACCCTCGAAGCCGACCTGTCGCGCGTGCGCGGACTGCTCGGCGGAACCGAACTGACCCTCGAGCGCTCGGCATCCACCGCCCGTCTGCGGGGGACGGAGGTCGCCCAACGCCGACTGCTGTCGAAGCTCGCGCACGACGAGATGGACGCCGGGCTCTTCGACCTCGACGCCCTGCGCCGCACGCTCGGCGAGCAGTCCGTCGGGGCGCGCGCGTTCGGGCCGTTCAAGGCCGAGCTCGTTGCCGAGCTCGGCGCCCTCGGCTACTACGTGAACGAGATCGGCATCGGCGACGTCGTGATGCACATCGCGATCGCCGCCGACCGCACCACCCGCGACCGCGCCCTCGGCTCGCCGGGCGGGGATTCGTCGGATGCGGCGGCCGCGGTGGTCGACGTCCTCGACCGGCTGACCCTCAAGCACATCGGCGTCCAGCTCGGCTCGGGCGACCTGCGCCACCTCGCGACCCTCGTGCTGACCCGCATCGTCGCCCCGGGATCCCCGGGCGGCGACGACGTGCGCTCTCGCCTCGACCCGTCGGTCGAAGCGGCCGTGCGGCGGGTCGTCGAGAACGCGGCATCCGAGTTCCTCGTCGACATCGCCCACGACGACTTCATCCTGCGCCTGGCGCTGCACGTGCAGAACCTGCTGCACCGCTCGCGCGAGCAGGCCTGGTCGCGCAACCCGCTGACGCGGTCGCTGAAGTCGACGTACCCGATGATCTTCGAGGTCGCGGTCTACATCGCCAAGGGGCTGCAGGACGGCCTCGGCATCCCGATCCTCGACGACGAGATCGCCTACATCGCGATGCACGTGGGCGGCCGCCTCGAGCGCAGCCGCCGCGCCGACCAGCTGCTGACCGCGACCATCGTGTGCCCCGGGTACTACGAGCTGCACGAATTGCTGCGCTCGAGTGTCGACCGCTCGCTCGGCCAGGCGATCGAGGTCGTCGGGGTCGAGACGCGCATCGACCCGGCGTGGGACTCGATCGAGACCGACCTCGTGCTCACGACCATCGACCCGCCCCGGCCGGGCGACCGCTTCGTGCGGATCCAGCCGTTCCTCACCGACGCCGACGTCGAACGCGTGCAGGCCGCCGCCGGGCGCATCCGCCGTGGGCGGCGCCTGGCGCGTCTGCGGGCCGAGCTCGAGCGGTACTTCGCGCCCGAGGCCTTCGTTCGGGGGCTGGATGCCGCGGAGGGCGAGGCCGGCGTCATTCGACGCCTCGGCGGGATGCTCGTGGACCAGAGCGTCATCGATGAGGCCTACGTGGCCCGGGCCGTGGAGCGCGAGGCGATCTCGTCGACCGCCTTCACCGACGCGCTCGCCGTTCCGCACGCGATGGGCATGACCGCGACCCAGACCCGCATCGCGATCGGCATCGCCGACCCCTCGATCGCGTGGGGCGAGGGCCGCGTGCAGGTGGTGGCGCTCGTGGCCTTCAGCGAGACCGACCGCGAGGCCTTCCAGACGGTGTTCGAGCAGTTCGTCGAGGTCTTCAGCGAGCGCGACAGCGTGCAGCGCATCGTGCGCCGCGCGACGTCGTTCCCCGCGTTCCTGGACGAGCTGGTGGCGGTGATCGACGGCTGACGTCTGGTCCCGCGGCCGCCGCACGGTCATGGCGCGCGCCGCCGCCTCTCTTCTTGGCTTGGGGCGCATTCTGCACTTCGGGGCGGCATTCTCACGCCCCAACCGACGGACCCCGCCCCAAACCCAGCCTTGTGTCGCCCCGTCGCCGCGCGAGTCAGCTTCCACGACAGCCGCAGAGCGCGTCCGTGGTGCGCCGGGACGGTCAGATCTGCGGTTTGGGGCGAAGATCGCACCTCGGGGCGAAGGAAACTCGCCCCAAATGACGGAAACCGCCCCAACCAGCACAGGGGGCGGGTCAACGCGGGCGGATGCCGAAGCTCACCAACCGCTGAGCGAGCGTTTCGGCCGAGCGCAGGTGAGCCCACTTCCAGCGCGCAAAGGGCCGCTGGGTCGTCCCCCGGATCCAGTCCTCGCGCTGCTTCTCCCGCAGCATGACGTCGTCGAGAGTGAGACCCGAACGCAACGACTCGTCGCGGTATTTCTGCTCGCCGTCGAACTCGCCCCACGCGTTCGCCTCGTCGAGGCCGAAGTCGACGAAGTAGTCGCGGCCGGAGGGACCTGCCACGTGCACTTGGAGGTCGATCCGGGTGAATCCCAGCTCCGCGAGGCGGATGCGGCTGATGCTTTCACCCGGCAGCTGGGCGCGGCCGTCGGCGAAGGTGAGCGCACGGAGCGCACGAGCGCGACCGTGGGCCGAGCGCGACGCGATCTCGAGCACCTTCGCTCGCAGCTCGGCGGCGGCCGCGACGTCGTTGACGCCCGGCTCCGGGGCGGTCACGGGTCGGAACGCTGCGTCAAGCGAGCAGACCGCGGTATCGAACGACGCGGTCCGCGCGACATCGGCCATCGTGCGCTCGATGCTCGTGAACCGCACGCCGTAGCGCTCCACCTGTTGTTCGGCGGGCACCTCACCGCGATGCCGCACCACGAAGGACTGCGCGCCGGGCCGTTCGGGCGGCAGGGTGATGTGCACCTTCGGCGAGTTCGGTGCCCGGACCGGGAGTCCGTGCAGAGCGGCCGCGGTCAGGTGGGAGAAGAGCGGAGACTCAGCGCTGGTCCGGGCCAACGCGCGAGCCCGCAAGACGATCCACTCCTCCGGAGAGGGAGGATGCGCCGGGTCTTTGCGGACGTAGATGCCGGGGCGAATTCGAACCAAGTCGCCCGATCGAATCATCCGCCTGCTCTGCGCAGGACCGACGCCGTCGGCCCGCAGTTGTTCCCACGAGAGGAGGGGTGGAAGCGCGAGCATGATCCCGAGTGTGCGCGGCGCGGGGCGCATGCATGCCTCTCTCCGCCCTCTCTGGGGAGAGTCGCCTGAGGAACGCGGTTGGGGAGGAGCCGCCGAAGAGCAGACCACGATCGGGTTTGGGGCGCATTCCGTCGTTCGGGGCGAACGAAATGCGCCCCAAGCGACGGAATGCGCCCCAAACCGGGGTGGGAGGAGGGAGCCGTCAGCGCACCGACGCCAACAGCTCCTCGGCCCCGGCGCGCAGGGCCTCGAGACGCCGTCGCGCCTTCTTCGCCGACGACCCTCGCACGTCGAGGTACAGCTTGAGCTTGGGCTCGGTGCCGCTCGGCCGCACGATCAGGCGCGAGCCGTCGTCGAGCCACAGGCGCAGCACGTCTCCCGGGGGCAGCCCGTCGACGCCGAGCAGCAGGTCGTCGATGCGCGACACGGCGATCTCGCCCACCGCGGCGGGCGGCTGGGCGCGCAGCGCGGCCATGATCCCGGCGATCTCGCTCACATCGCTCACGCGCACCGAGATCTGGTCGCTCGCGAATGCGCCGAACGTGTCGCGGAACTCCTGCAGCAGATCGGCCACCGTCCGGCCCTGGCCACGGGCCTCGGATGCCATGCCCAGAAGCGCCACGGCGGCCGAGATCCCGTCCTTGTCGCGCACGGTCGCCGGGTTGACGAGGTAACCCAGGGCCTCCTCGAACCCGAACACCAAGCCCGGCGCGCGCGAGATCCACTTGAAGCCCGTGAGGGTCGAATGGAATTCGAGACCGTAATGCTCCGCCACGGCCTGGAGCCCCGGCGACGAGACGAGCGAACAGGCGAGGGATGCCGGCACCCCGGCGTCTCCGGAGCCGTCGGAGGCGTCCGTCGCGAGCCGCGCCGCGCGCCACCCGAGCAGCAGCCCGATCTCGTTGCCGGTCAACCGGCGCCAGCCGCCCTCGGCGTCGGCGTCGGGGATGGCGACGGCGAGGCGATCGGCATCCGGATCATTGGCGATGACGAGCTCGGCGTCGACCGCGCGCGCGGTCTCGAACGAGAGGTCCATGGCCCCGGGCTCTTCGGGGTTGGGGAACGCGACGGTCGGGAAGCGCCCGTCGGGGTGGATCTGCGCCTCGACGACCGTGGGCCGGGGGTATCCGGCCTCGGTGAGCACGCGCGAGACGGTCTCCCACCCGACGCCGTGCATCGCGGTGTAGACCCAGTTCAGGCCATCGGCTCCGGCGGGTGCGGGCGCCACCGCGGCCGTCGCGGAGACGTACGCCTCGACGACCGACTCGGGGGCGTTGGCGTAGCCCACCGACCGGGGGAGGGTGGTGATGTTGCCCTCGTCGGCGATCCGCTGGATGTGCGCCGCGATCTCGGCATCCGCGGGCGAAACGATTTGCGCGCCCTGGTCGTCGCCGCCGAGGTACACCTTGTAGCCGTTGTCGTCGGGCGGGTTGTGGCTCGCGGTGACCATGACGCCCGCGTCGGCACCGAGGTGGCGCACGGCGAAGGCGAGCACGGGCGTGGGCAGCAGGCGGGGGAGCAGGATCGCGTTGAGCCCCGCGCCGGCGAAGATCTCGACCGAGTCGCGCGCGAAGACGTCGGAGTTGCGGCGCCCGTCGTACCCCACGACGACCGTCGGCGTCGAGCCGCCCGAGCGCTCGAGCAGGTACGCGGCGAAACCGGCCGCCGCCTGGGCCACGAGCACGCGGTTCATGCGGTTGGAGCCGGCGCCGAGGGTTCCGCGCAGGCCCGCCGTGCCGAACGCCAGGCGGGTCGAGAAACGATCCTCGAGGTCGGCGGCCGCTGCGGCGTCACCGTCTTCGACCCGGGCGATGATCCCGGTCAGTTCCTCGCGGGTCACGGCATCCGGGTCCTGGGCGAGCCAGGCGCGGGCCGCCTCGACGTACCCGCTCACAGGGCGCCGATCACGCGGGCGAGGAGCGCCGAGATCACGGGCTCGGCCTCGCGACCGGCCTCGAGCACCTCTTCGTGGCTGAGCGGCGTCTGCTGGATGCCGGCGGCCAGGTTCGTGATGAGCGAGAAGCCCAGGATCTCCATGCCGGCCTGACGCGCGGCGATCGCCTCGAGGGCGGTCGACATGCCGACGATGTGGCCGCCGATGGTCTTGGCCATCTGCACCTCGGCGGGGGTCTCGTAGTGGGGCCCGCGGAACTGCGTGTACACGCCCTCGTCGAGCGAGGGGTCGATCGAGCGGGCGACGTCGCGCAGGCGCTTCGAGTAGAGGTCGGTGAGGTCGATGAAGGTCGCGCCCTCGAGGGGCGAGTCGGCGGTGAGGTTGATGTGGTCGCTGATGAGCACGGGCTGGCCGGGCTTCCACGTCTCGCGGATGCCCCCGGCGCCGTTGGTGAGGATCATCGTCGAAGCACCCGTCGCGGCCGCGGTGCGCACGCTGTGCACGACCCGTCGGACGCCGGGGCCCTCGTAGTAGTGCGTGCGGGCGCCGATGACCAGGACGTTCTTGCCGCCGGGGGTGCGGACGCTCCGGAGCGTGCCGACGTGGCCCTCGAGGGCGGGCTTGGAGAAACCGGTGACCTCGGTGGCGGGGAACGACGCCGTCTCCTCGCCGATGAGCTCGGCGGCGCGGCCCCAGCCCGACCCGAGGGTGACGGCGATGTCGTGGTGCTCGACGCCCGAGAGGCGGGCGATGTCGGCCGCGGCGGTCGCGGCGACCTCGAAGGGATCGACCGCGGGATCGTCGAGCGGGTGAGAAGTGCTGTTGGACATCCCCCCACTCTAGAAACTGCGGGGCACATGGGCCACCTGTGCGGCGTCTCGGTATCCGCCCAGCGCTGACAGAATGGATGCCATGGTGCAGAGCTTCGAGCGCAAGCAGTCCGTCGCGATCGTCGGCGGTGGCCCCGGCGGCTACGAGGCGGCCCTCTCCGCGGCCCAGCTCGGTGCGGACGTCACCCTCGTCGAGCGCGCGGGTGTGGGCGGCTCGGCCGTCATCACCGACGTCGTGCCCTCGAAGACCCTCATCGCCACCGCCGACGCCGCCGTCGCGATCCGCAACGCCAGCAGCCTCGGCGTGCAGTTGTTCGCGAAGGACGACCGCGGCAAGCCCCTCACCCCCGAGGTCGCCATCAACCTCGCCGCCGTCAACCAGCGCCTGCTCTCGCTCGCCCGCCAGCAGTCCGACGACATGCGCTCCTCGCTCCTCGACGCCGGGGTCCGCATCATCTCGGGCCACGGCCGCCTCGACGGCAACGGCGCCGTCGTCGTCTCGACCGAGGCCGGCGGCACCGACTTCGACCGCATCGAGGCCGAGACCCTCGTCGTCTCGGTCGGCGCCTCGCCCCGCGAGCTCCCCTCGGCGCAGCCCGACGGCGAGCGCATCCTCACGTGGACGCAGCTGTACAACATGAAGTCGGTGCCCTCGCACCTCATCGTGGTGGGCTCGGGCGTGACCGGTGCGGAGTTCGCCTCGGCGTACATGAACCTCGGCGCCAAGGTCACGCTCGTCTCGAGCCGCGACCAGGTTCTGCCGGGCGAGGATCAGGATGCCGCGGCCGTCCTCGAACGCGTCTTCCAGCGCGGCGGCATGACGCTGTTGTCGAAGGCGCGGGCCGATTCGGTCGTGAACACCGGCGACGAGGTCGTCGTGACCCTCGCCGACGGACGCACGATCACCGGCAGCCACTGCCTCATGGCCGTCGGCTCGATCCCCAACACCGCCGGCCTCGGCCTCGAGCAGGCGGGGGTGCAGATGACGCCCTCCGGTCACATCCGCGTCAACCGCGTCGCGCGCACCTCGGTGCCCAACATCTACGCCGCCGGCGATTGCACGAACTTCTACCCCTTGGCATCCGTCGCCTCGATGCAGGGCCGACAGGCGATCTTCCACGCCCTCGGCGACATCGTGATCCCGCTCGAGACGCGCCGCATCACGGCCAACATCTTCACCGCGCCCGAGATCGCCACGGTCGGCTTCAGCGAGCAGGACGTGACCGAGGGCCGCATCGCCGGCGTGGTGCGCAAGCTCCCCCTGTCGGCCAACCCGCGCGCGAAGATGCAGGGCATCACCGACGGCTTCGTCAAGCTCATCGCCCGCGCGGGCAGCGGCACCGTGATGGGCGGCGTGATCGTCGGCCCCAAGGCGTCGGAGCTCATCTACCCGATCGCGATCGCGGTCGAGCGCCGCCTCACCGTCGACCAGGTCGCCCGCGTGTTCGCCGTCTACCCCTCGCTCACCTCGAGCATCACCGACGCGGCACGGGCCATGCACATCGTCGACCGCGACGACCCCGGCGAGGACTGAGCATTCCGGATGCCGCGGTCTCGCGGCATCCGTCGCCCTTCGGCGCCCCGGCGGGCGCGGTCGTCGATAAACGCTCCCTGCACTGAGAAACGCTCTCGGCGGGCGTTTGCCGGTGCAGCGCGCGTTTATCGCGGGGTGGGCGTCGCCGGCGGGGTGGAGCGTCCGGTGCGCGGGGAATGAGCTTCCCGGATGCCGCGGTCTCGCGGCATCCGTCGCCTCGCGGGGCGCGCTGTAGACGCTGCGTCACGTTGCACACGCCGTGTCGGGGCGCTTCCCCCGCACCGGGGCGCTTGCAGCGGCCAGACCCCGCACGAACGACGGCGCCGCGCCCCCGAGGGAGCGCGGCGCCGTGCGAGGGGAAGACCCCGTCAGCTGATCAGCAGGAGCTGGTGTCCGGCCGAGACCGTCGTGCCGGGCGCGGCGTCGATGCCCGCGACCGTGCCGTCCTTATGGGCTTGGATGGGCTGCTCCATCTTCATGGCCTCGAGCACCACGACCAGGTCGCCCTTGACGACCTGCTGGCCCTCTTCGACGGCGACCTTGACGATGGTCGCCTGCATCGGCGACTTGACCGCGTCCCCGGTGGCACCGGCGGTGGGCGACGCCCCGTGCGAGCGACGCGTCGGGGGAGCGGCGGCCGGGCGCCCGACCTGGGGAGCTGCGGCCGTGATGCGATCGGGCAGGCTCACCTCGAGGCGCTTGCCGCCGACCTCGACGACGACGGTGTGGCGGCCCGGGGCCGCGGCGGGGGCCTCGAGCTCGCCGTCCCACGCGGGGATGTCGCCTTCGAACTCGGTCTCGATCCAGCGCGTGAAGACGCCGAACTCGCCGCTCTCGGCGGTGAAGGCGGGGTCGCGGACGACCTTGCGGTGGAAGGGGAGCACGGTCGGCATACCGGCGACCTCGAACTCGTCGAGGGCGCGGCGCGAGCGCTCGAGCGCCTCGGCGCGGTCACGGCCGGTGACGATGATCTTCGCCAGCAGCGAGTCGAAGGCGCCCGAGACGCTGTCGCCCGCGGTCACCCCCGAGTCGAGGCGGATGCCGGGACCGCCGAACGTCTTGAAGACGTGGATCGGTCCGGGCTGGGGGAGGAACCCGCGGCCCGGGTCTTCGCCGTTGATGCGGAACTCGATCGAGTGGCCGGTCGGCGCGGGGTCGTCGTACCCGAGCTCCTCGCCCTCGGCGATGCGGAACTGCTCGCGCACGAGGTCGATGCCCGTGACCTCCTCAGACACGGGGTGCTCGACCTGCAGGCGCGTGTTGACCTCGAGGAACGAGATGGTGCCGTCGGCGCCGATGAGGAACTCGCAGGTGCCCGCACCGACGTAGCCGACCTCTTTCAGGATGGCCTTGGATGCCGAGTAGAGCACCGCGTTCTGCTCGTCGCTGAGGAACGGGGCCGGTGCCTCTTCCACGAGCTTCTGGTGGCGGCGCTGCAGCGAGCAGTCGCGCGTGGAGACGACCACGACGTTGCCGGCGGCATCGGCCAGGCACTGCGTCTCGACGTGGCGCGGCTTGTCGAGGTACTTCTCGACGAAGCATTCGCCGCGGCCGAAGGCGGCGATCGCCTCGCGCGTGGCCGACTCGAACATCTCGGCGACCTCGTCGAGCTCGCGCGCGACCTTGAGGCCGCGTCCGCCGCCGCCGTACGCGGCCTTGATCGCGATCGGCAGCCCGACCTCGTTCGCGAAGGCGATGACCTCGTCGGCGCCCGAGACGGGGCCGGGGGTTCCGGGAGCCAGCGGTGCGCCGACCTTCTCGGCGACGTGGCGCGCGGTGACCTTGTCGCCGAGCGCCTCGATGGCGTCGGGCGAGGGGCCGATCCAGATCAGGCCCGCCCCGATCACGGCGCGGGCGAAGTCGGCGTTCTCGGCGAGGAAGCCGTAGCCGGGGTGCACGGCGTCGGCACCGGAGCGGCGGGCGACCGAGAGGATCTTCTCGATCGAGAGGTAGGTGTCGGCACTCGTCGCCCCGTCGAGGGCGTACGCCTCGTCGGCGAGACGGGTGTGCAGGGCGTCGCGATCCTGATCGGCGTAGACGGCGACGGAGGCCTTCCCCGAATCACGGGCGGCGCGGATGACTCGGACGGCGATCTCGCCGCGGTTGGCGACAAGGACCTTGGCGATCTTCGGCATCCTCCCAGCCTAGCGAGGGGTCACCCCCGGCTTTTGACCCTGTTCGACAAGAAACGCCGGAAATCGTGTGGGGGAGTCTACGAACGGTTCCACAGCGCGGTCCACGAACCGCCCAGCTCCCGCACCAGGCGGCGGATGGTCGACAGCGACATCCCGACCACCGTGGAGGGGTCGCCCTCCACGCGCTCGATGAACGCGCCCCCGAGACTGTCGACGGTGAAGGCCCCCGCCACGAGCAGGGGTTCGCCGCTGGCGACGTACGCCGCGATCTCGTCGTCGTCGACGTCGGCGGCGAACGTCACCGCGGCCTCGGCCACGGCGTGGGCCTCCTGCGGCTCGGCCCCGGGCGAGAGTCGGAAGACACTGTGCCCGGAGTGCAGCACCCCGGTGCGGCCCCGCATCCCTCGCCAGCGCGCGGTCGCGGCATCCGGGGTGTAAGGCTTTCCGAGGATCTCGTCGCCGAGCGCGAACATCGAGTCGCCGCCGATGACGAACCCGTCGAACCCGGGCTGCTCGGCTCGCAGACGCCGGGCGACGTCCTCGGCCTTGCGCCGCGCGAGCAGCAGGACGTGCTCCGCCGCGGGCAGTCGCCGCCCCTCGGCGGCCTCGACCTGGGCGATGACGGCCTCTTCGTCGACCTGCGGCGCGCGCGCCTCGGGTTCGATCCCCGCCTGGCGCAACAGCATCAGACGGGCGGGAGAAGTGGATGCCAAGCACACGCGCATGCGTCCACGCTAGCGACGCGCCCGCCCGACGTCGCCGATCCCGGCGCCGAAGCCCCTGGGCCACCCGGCCCCCGGCTCCCTCCCGGCCGCATGTGACAGGCTCGGAGCATGCACGACGGCGACCTCATCGAACTCGACATCACCGGCATCGCCCACGGCGGTGTCTTCGTCGGGCGGCACGAGGGCCGCGTCGTCTTCGTCTCGGACACCCTGCCGGGCGAGCGCGTCCGTGCCCGACTCACCGACACGCGCAAGAAGGCGTTCTGGCGCGCCGAGGCCGTCGAGGTCGTGGATGCCGCGCCCGAGCGCCGTCCGCACGTGTGGCGTTCGGCCGACATCGACGTCGACCCCGCCGAGCGCGTGGGCGGGGCCGAGTTCGGCCACATCGAACTGTCGCACCAACGCGCCCTCAAGGAGCGCGTCGTGCGCGAGGCGATGGAGCGCGTGGGGCGCCTCGAGCTGCCCGTCGACGTGCGCGCCGCCGGCGATGCGGATGACCGCGAGAGCGTCGACGGGACCGGGTGGCGCACGCGCGTGAGCCTGCACGTCGACGACGAGGGCCGCGTCGGTGCGTACGCCGCGCGCTCGCACCGCGTCATCGAGACCCCGGATCTGCCTCTCGCGACCGAGGCCGTCGCGCGGACCGCCGCCGAGGTGCGCGCGGGAGCGCGGCCCGGACGCATCGATCTCGTGCAGCCGGCCGACGGGCGCGTCCGCGTGCTGCCGCGCCCCGAGGGCGAGCGCTCGAGCGCGGCGCCCGAGGTCGTCGAGGAGCGCGTGGGCGATCGCGCGTTCCGCGTGGACGTCGGCGGATTCTGGCAGGTGCACCGCCTCGCCGCCCGCACCCTCACCTCCCTCGTGACCGCGGAGCTCGTCGCCTCCGTCGGGGAGCTCGACCCCGAGGCGACGCACCTCGACCTCTACGGCGGCGTCGGCCTCTTCGCGGCGACCCTCGCCGAGGTGGGCGGAGCATCCACGCGCGTGATCAGCGTGGAGTCCGACCCGCGGGCGACCGAGCACGCCGGCGAAAATCTCGCCGAGTGGGTGGGCGCCCGGGCCGAGACGGCGCGAGTCGACCGCTACGTGCAGACCCTGGCATCCACCGCCTCCGCGCGAGAACTTCAGCGGCTCGAGCGCGGCGTGGTGCTGCTCGATCCGCCGCGAGCGGGTGCGGGACGCCCCGCGGTCGAGGCGATCGCCGCGCTGTCGCCCTCGGCGATCGTCTACGTCGCGTGCGATCCGGTGGCGCTCGCGCGCGATCTGGCCCTCTTCGCGGAACTCGGCTATCGATCCGAGCGCGGGATCCGGGGCGTCGACCTCTTCCCGAACTCCCATCACGTCGAGGCCGTCACCGTCCTGCGCCGCTGACGCGCCGAGCCGCGCGATCACCTCCCGCACGGCGGCTCCCGCGCCGATACGATGTGGGGATGACGCGCGTCGCCCTCATCGATGACCACGAGTCGGTCCGACTCGGGCTGGAGGCCGCCCTCGCGCGCACCGAGGCGACCGAGGTCGTTTTCTCGGGCGCGAACGTCTCGTCGTATCTGTCGTGGCGGCAGGCCGCGGCGGCCACCCCCGCCGACGTCGTCGTGCTCGATCTGACGCTCGGTGACGGCACGACCGTGTCCGAGAACGTCGATCGCGTCGTGCGCGACGGTTCGAGCGTCATCATCCACAGCGTCGCCGACCGCGCCGCCGCGGTCCGCGAGGCCCTCGCCGCGGGCGCCGCGGGAATCGTCAGCAAGTCGTCGCCGACGCACGAGGTGCTCGGCGCGATCAGCACCGTCGCCCGCGGGGAGGTGCTCGACAACGTCGAGTGGGCCAGCGCCGTCGAGGGCGACCGGGAGTTCGCCGATGCGCAACTGTCGGCGCGCGAGCGCGAGGTCCTCCGTCTGTACGCGGCGGGTCTTCCGCTCAAGGCCGTGGCCGACAGGCTCGGCGTGGCGTACTCCACCGCCAAGGAGAACATCACCCGTGTCCGTGTGAAGTACGTCGAAGTGGGGCGCCCGGCACCGACGAAGGTCGACCTGCTGCGGCGCGCCATGGAAGACGGCATCCTGCAGGACGCACCGGATGACGCTCCCCGCGATGCCTGAGAACCAGCGGTCCGTCCTCGACGAGGCGTGGGGACGCATCCCCCACACGCGCGAAGGGCAGGCGGAACAGGGATCGTTCACGCAGACCCGCATCGAACGCGTGATCACGCTGATCGTGGGCCCCGGATCGCTCGTGCTGGGTCTGCAGGCCTTCGCCGCCGCCTTCGGGCCGGGCGACGAGGCCGAGGGATGGCACATGCCGCTCGTGCTGTCCGTCTTCGTGCCCCTGGTGGCGATGATCGTGGCGTGCACCGTCGGGCGTTTCGCCCGCGTGTTCTCGGGCATCTTCGCGGTCGTCTTCGTCCTCGCCCTCGCGCTGTGGCCGGTCGCGACCAACGGCGGCCCGACGCCGGTGCCCACCGAGAACCCCTGGATCTTCTATCTCATCAACGTCGCCACGGTCGCCACCGTGGTGGCCTTCCCGCTCTCGCTGCAGGTGGCGTGGACCGTCGCCGCCCCCTTGCTGTTCGGTGTGGTGCGCCTGCTGCAGGCCGGCGGCCGCAGCGAGTTCTTCGTCCCGATCGCCCTCGACGTCTCGTTCGCGCTCATCCTCGGCAGCGTCCTGGTGACCCTCGGGTGGATGTACCGCTCGATCGCGGCGAACGTCGACCAGGCCCGCGCCTCGGCCGTTGCGAGCTACGCGGCGGCGGCCGCCACCGCCGCGACCGAGCACGAGCGCGTGGCCGTCGCGGCCCTCATGCACGACAGCGTCCTGGGCGCTCTGCTCGCCGCCGACCGTGCGACGACGCCGCGCGAGCGCACCCTGGCTGTCAGCATGGCTCGAGAGGCGCTCACGCGACTGGCCAACGCCGAGAAGGACTCCCTCGAGGGCAGCGACGAACCCGTGTCGGCGCTGCGTCTGGCCGACGACATCGAAGAGGCGGCTCGCGACCTCGGCGTCGAGCTCACCGTCATCCGCCGCGTCGAGGAGGGCACGCCCCACGCACCCGGCCGCATCGCCCGCGCCCTCGTGCTCGCCGCGATGCAGGCCGTCGCCAACGCGGTGCAGCACGCCGACGCCCAGGGACTGACCGTCCAGCTGACGGGGTACGCCTCGCCGGGGAGCGTGTCGGTGCGGGTTCGCGACACCGGCCCGGGCTTCGACGTCTCGGCGATCCCGGCCGACCGTCTCGGCATCCGCGGCTCGATCGACGCGCGGCTGGCCGCCGTCGGCGGTCGCAGCGAGATCGACTCGCACGCCGGGGGGACCACCGTGACCCTCGAATGGGAGAGCGGGGACCGATGGTGAGCGTCCGCTCGATCCTGTCCGTCATCGGTCTGGCGTTCACCGCCTACCTGGCGGCGCGCGGTCTGATCTGGACCTCGCCCGAGACCGTCGAGCGCGGGTGGCTCATCGTGGCCGCCCTGGTGCTGTACCTCCCCGTGACGTGGCTCTGGATCTTCGCGATCGGCGCCCGCGACCGGTCGGGCGAGGCCCCGGCGTCGCGGCTGCCGGTGCTGGGCGTCGCCCTGGCGCTCGTCGTCGCTCTCGTCGTCTCGAACGCCCCGTTCCTCGCGGTGACCGACGCCGGTCGCACCCAGCCGTTCGTCACGTGGGTGATCGGCGGCGTCGGCGCGCTCATGACCATCGTGATGGTGCGCCGTCGCCCGATCGTGGCCTGGGGCGGCATGCTCATCCTGGCCGTCTCGACCTCCCTCTGGCTCGGCCCCCTGCAGGCGCTGAGCCTGGGCCTGGTGGGATCGATCGTCTGGGTCACCGCCGCCCAGCTCGTCACCATCGCGCTGGATCGCGCGGCCCGAGACGCCGAGCGTCTCGCCGAGCTCCAGCAGGCGGCTTCGGCGTGGCAGGCCTCGCAGAGCGGTCGGCAGCGCGAGCGTCGCCTGCACGTCCAGCGGGCCCTGCAGGCGGCGGGACCGATCCTCGCGCGCACGATCGAGAACGGCGGCAACCTGCGGGCCGCCGACAAGCAGGCGGCCCGACGCGCCGAGGCGAGCCTGCGCGACGAGCTGCGCGGCAACCGCCTTCTCGATGACGACGTGCGCGCCGAGATCGACGCCGCGCGGCGTCGCGGATCCGCGGTGAGCCTGTTCGATGAGGGCGGCCTCGACGGGATCGGCATCGGCGATCTCACCTGCATCCGGGCCGAGCTCGCCGCGATCCTGCGTGAGGTGGCCTCCGAGCGCGTCATCATCCGTACCTCGCCGCATCACGAGATCGCCGTGACCATCGTCGGCCGCTCGACCGGCGAGAGCGCCGGCGGAGACGACGACCAGGTCGATCTCTGGCGCGAAATCCGTCGCCCGCGCTGAGCGCGGCCGCGGCCTAGCGGGCGGGGTGCTCGAGGCAGAGCGAAGCCCCACCCGAGCGCCGGGCTCGGCCGGGCGGAAAGCGCGGTGCGAGCAGCGCGAAGCCCTACCCGAGCGTCGGGCTCACCGGGCGGAAAGCGCGGTGCGAGCAGCGCCGAGCCCCTTCCCGAACGCAGGGCCCGACCGGTGCTCGAAGCCGAATCGCGGCTCCGAGCACCGTCCGTCTCTGGCCTGTGGGCGACACCCTCATCCCCGGCGCACCCGCGGCCGGCGGCGACGACGGTGGGGGGGAATTTGGGGGGATCCGTCGACGCTGCCATGCCCTCCGCGGGGGAAGAGGATGAGGGTGAGGGGCGGCGATAGCGCCTGCCCCTCACCCGTGCGAACGGTTACCCGAAAACCGTCCGCGCGGCCGGATCCGGCTCGAAGGAGCGGTCCGACCGAACGCGTGATGCGTTCCAGCTCCTCCAGTATTCGACAGTGAGCGACGGCCGTCTGTAGGTATTTCGGGGGACATTCCGTCCCGAGCGCTCAGCCCGTGAAGCCGTGCCAGCCCGCGGTGCGGTTCAGCGGGGTCCGCAAGCCCCGGGCCGACAGTTCCCACCGCGAGCGCGGGGTGTCGTCGGCGGCGGTGGCGTCGGCCACCTCGCGCTCATAGGCCTCGCCGACCACGACGATCGCCGCGGCCAGCTCCTCTTCGGTGGGCGTGCCGCGCACGACCTCCGCCACGAACGGGCGGGGGTCGTCTGCGTCGAGATCGCCGCTCACAGCGGGATGTTCCCGTGCTTCTTCGCGGGCAGGCTCGCACGCTTGTTGCGCAGGGCCCGCAGCGCCTTGGCGATCGACACGCGCGTCTGCGCGGGCTCGATGATCCCGTCGAGCTCGCCGCGCTCGGCGGCGAGGAACGGGGATGCCACGTTGTAGGTGTACTCGTTCGCGAGGCGCGTGCGCACGGCGGCGACGTCTTCGCCGGCTTCCTCGGCGCGCTTGATCTCGCCGCGGTACAGGATGTTGACCGCTCCCTGGCCGCCCATGACGGCGATCTCGGCCGTGGGCCACGCGAGGTTGATGTCGGCGCCCAGCTGCTTGGAGCCCATGACGATGTACGCCCCGCCGTAGGCCTTGCGCAGGATCACCGTCACCAGGGGAACGGTGGCCTCGGCGTAGGCGTAGAGCAGCTTCGCGCCGCGGCGGATGACGCCGGTCCACTCCTGGTCGGTGCCGGGGAGGTAGCCGGGCACGTCGACGAGGGTGACGATCGGCACCGAGAACGCGTCGCAGAAGCGCACGAACCGGCTGGCCTTCTCGCCCGCGTCGATGTTGAGGGTTCCGGCCATCTGCGAGGGCTGGTTGGCGATGATGCCGACCGTGCGCCCCTCGATGCGGCCGAAGCCGATGACGATGTTCGGCGCGAAAAGCGGCTGCACCTCGAGGAACTCCGCGGCATCCACGATCCCGTCGATGACGGTGTGGATGTCGTACGGCTGGTTCGGGGAGTCGGGGATGATGGTGTTCAGCGAGCGATCGGCATCCGTCGTCTCGAATTCGAAGGGGGTGTCGTAGACCGGGATCTCGGCGAGGTTGTTGTCGGGGAGGTAGCTGATAAGGCCCCGCGCGTAGTCGATCGCGTCGTCCTCGTCGTCGGCGAGGTAGTGCGCCACGCCCGAGCGGGTGTTGTGGGTGTGCGCTCCGCCGAGCTCCTCCATGCCCACGTCTTCGCCGGTGACGGTCTTGATGACGTCGGGGCCGGTGACGAACATCTGGCTGGTCTTGTCGACCATGATGACGAAGTCGGTCAGGGCGGGGGAGTACACCGCTCCACCGGCGGCGGGGCCCATGATGATCGAGATCTGGGGGATGACCCCGGATGCCGCGGTGTTCAGGCGGAAGATCTCGCCGTACTTGCCGAGGGCGACGACGCCCTCCTGAATGCGGGCTCCGCCGGAGTCCAGGATGCCGATGATCGGGATGCCGCTGCGCAGAGCCAGCTCCATCACCTTGATGATCTTGTCGCCGGCGACCTCGCCGAGCGATCCGCCGAAGGTGGAGAAGTCCTGCGCGTAGACGGCGACCGTGCGGCCGTGGATCGTGCCGGTGCCGGTGACGACGGAGTCGCCGTAGGGGCGGGACTTGTCCATGCCGAATGCGGTGGTGCGGTGGCGCACATACTCGTCGAGCTCGACGAAGGAGCCCGGGTCGACGAGCATCTCGAGGCGCTCGCGGGCGGTGAGCTTGCCCTTCGCGTGCTGCTTGTCGCGGGCGGTGGCTTCGGCATCGACGACCGCCTCCTGGAACCTGCTGCGGAGGTCCGCGATCTTGCCGGCGGTGGTGAAGAGATCGGGCTGGTCGGTCACGCTTTCCACCCTAGCGACCGCACCGCCGCCCGCGTTGGAGGGTGCGCACAAGCGAATGCGCGAGGCGCTGTGGCATTCACTGAGGCGCGGCCAAGTCGAGCGCAGGAGGAAAAGGCAAGTGGATGCCGGGACCCCGGCCGAATCTCTAGGGTGTGCTCATGCCGATCCCCGCTGCCGGATACCCGCACACCGCCGCCCACAGCCCCCGCGTGCAGGTCGTCGAGACAACCGACTCCACGAACGCCGACGTCATCGCCGCGGTCACCGCCGACCCCGCCGGCTGGCCGCACCTGTCCGTGCTCGTCACCGACGACCAGCGCGCCGGACGCGGGCGCCTCGACCGCACCTGGACGGCTCCCGCCGGGACCGCGCTCGCCGTCTCGGTCGTCGTCGACGCCACCATGATCCCGGCCGAGCAGCGCGGGTGGGTCCCGCTCGCCGCCGGGGCGGCCATGACCCGCGCCGTCCGTGCCCAGCTCACCGGCCACGGCTCGACGGCCGAGCTGAAGTGGCCGAACGACGTGCTCGTCGACGGCGGCAAGATCTGCGGCATCCTGGCCGAGGTCGTCCCCGGTGCCCCCGACACCGTCGTGGTGGGCGCGGGCGTCAACACCCGGATGAGTCGAGCCGATCTTCCGGTGACCACCGCGACCTCGTTCGCCGCGATCGGGGCCGCGTGCGACGACGACCGGCTGCTCGCCGACTACCTCGACGATCTCGGCAAGACGCTCGCGCGGCTCGCGCACGACGACGTCGATCGGATCCACCACGAGATCGAGAAGCTCTGCGTCACCGTCGGCAAAGAGGTGACCGTCGCGATGCCCGACGGCTCGACGCTGCAGGGCACCGCCGCACGGCTCGACCGCGACGGCCGCCTCGTCGTCGAGGCGGGCACGATCGAGACCGCCGTCTCGGCCGGAGACGTCGTCCACGTGCGCTGAGGGCGCGGCGCTCCGCGTGGCAGCGGGGCGACGACGCTCCCGCACCGCACAATGAGAGCGTGACCCAGCCGTCGAACTCGATCGGGCGCCCGCGGATGCCGGCGCCGGGTACGGTCGCGCCCGAGCTGCGCATCGCCCGGCTGCGCTCGCACGCGCGGCGGCTGTTCTGGTCGGCCCTCGTGCTCGTCGGAGTCGCCGGGGCCACGGCCTACTTCTATGACAACCTGCCCGCGCCGTACGAGAACTGGATGCTGCTGACGGCAGCCGGGGTCCTCGTCCTGCTGCTCGTGGTCATCCCCTTCCTCGTGTGGCTCTCGCACACGTGGACCATCACGACCCGCCGCGTCATCGAGCGCTCGGGCCCCTTCGGTGCGAACCGCCGCGAGATCTCGCACGTGCGCGGCTACGCGATCCAGATGCGTCGCGGGATCCTGCAGCGCATGTGGGGAGCGGGGACGCTGTCGCTGTCGAACGGCGTCGAACCGGTGCTGCGGCTGAAGAACATTCCGCACGCGGTGCTCGTGCACGAGACCCTCGTCGACCAGGTCGAGGTCAACCAGATCCTCGCGCACCGCGACGCGCAGTCCTTCGGCTCGGGCTCCGTCACTCTCTGACCCCCGCCGGCTCCGGTCCGGCTCGCGCCTTCGCGGGTGGCCCGACAGAATGGATGCCGACGGAAGGAGCGGCATGGCGCTGCGAGTCGGAGTGGTCGGTGGCGGACAGCTGGCGCGGATGATGATCGCGCCCGCCGTGGAGCTGGGGGTCGAGATCCGCGTCCTCGCGGAGGACGAGGGCATGTCCGCGGCGCTCGCCGCAACGGCCGTCGGCGACTACCGCGACGCCGAGACCGTGCTGCACTTCGCCCGTGACGTCGACGTCATCACCTTCGATCACGAGCACGTGCCGCAGGATGTGCTGGCCACCCTCGTCGACGCCGGCGTCGCCGTCCACCCCGGACCCGCGCCCCTCGGCGTCGCCCAGGACAAGCTCGTCATGCGCGCGAAGATGGCGGAACTCGGACTCCCGCAGCCGGACTGGGCCGCCGTGTCCTCGGCATCCGAGCTGCAGGACTTCCTCGACGCACACGGCGGCCGCGCCGTCGTGAAGACGCCGCGCGGCGGGTACGACGGCAAGGGAGTGCGCGTGGTCTCGGCCGCGACCGAGGCCGACGACTGGTTCGCCGCCCTCGCCGAGGACGGCAACGGCGGTTCGCTCCTGGTCGAGGAGCTCGTCGACTTCACGCGCGAGCTCGCTCAGCAGGTCGCCCGTCGTCCCTCGGGTGAGGTGCGCGCCTACCCCGTCGTCGAGACGGTGCAGCGCGACGGGGTGTGCGCCGAGGTCGTCGCTCCGGCTCCGCGCGCCGACGCCCGCGTGCAGCGCGTGGCCGCCGAGATCGGCGTCGCCGTGGCCGAGGGGCTCGGCGTCACCGGCATGCTCGCCGTCGAGCTGTTCGAGACGAGCGACGAGCGCATCCTCATCAACGAACTCGCCATGCGCCCCCACAACAGCGGGCACTGGACGCAGGACGGCGCGGTCACGAGCCAGTTCGAGCAGCACCTGCGGGCGGTCCTCGACCTGCCCCTCGGATCGACGGATGCCGTGGCCCCGTGGTCGGTGATGATCAACGTCCTGGGCGGCCCCGCCGAGGGCAGCCTCGACGAGCGGTTCGCCGCCGCCATGGCCGCGCACCCGTCCGCGAAGATCCACACCTACGGCAAGGCGCCGCGCCCGGGCCGCAAGGTCGGACACGTCAACGTCATCGGCGACGACCTCGACGAGATCGTCTACGAGGGGCGTGCCGCCGCCGCATTCTTCGACTGAAGCCCGCGGCGGACCACGGCGTGTGAGCGTGCCGCTCCGCGATCTTCCAGCGAGCCGCCCTAGCCTGGACCAGTGACCCGGCCGCTGCATTCTTCCGAGACGCCCGTGGTCGGCGTCGTCATGGGCTCCGACTCCGACTGGCGCGTGATGAACGCGGCCAGCGAGGTGTTGACCGAGTTCGGCATCGCGCACGAGGTCGAGGTGGTCTCGGCCCATCGCACGCCCGACAAGCTCATCCGCTACGGGCGCGAGGCGCGCGGGCGTGGGCTGCGCGCCATCATCGCCGGGGCCGGGGGTGCTGCGCACCTGCCGGGCATGTTGGCATCCGTCACCGCCCTTCCCGTCATCGGTGTGCCGGTACAGCTGGCGACCCTCGACGGGCTCGACTCTCTGCTGTCGATCGTGCAGATGCCCGCGGGCATTCCCGTCGCGACCGTCTCGATCAACGGGGCGAAGAACGCCGGGCTCTTGGCGGCTCGCATCCTCGGCAGCGCCGACGCCGAGCTCGCCGAGCGCGTCGAGGCGTACGCGCGGGATCTCGAGGCGCAGGTCGACGAGAAGAACCGGCGTCTGAAGGACTCCCTGTGACGCTCGCGGCCGCCCGTCCCCGCTCTCGGGCGCACGTCGTGGAGCAGCTCCCGATGCGCAACCCCGACGCGGGCTCGACGGCGGTCATGACCCGTCGCGGCTGGTGGCTGGTGGCGCTCAACTTCCTGCTGCCCGGTTCCGCGCAGGTGGTCGCGGGCAACCGGCGCCTCGGGCGCTTCGGTCTGGGCGCGACGCTGGCGATGTGGACGATCCTCGTGCTCGCGGGGCTCGGCGCCCTCCTCATGCCCAGCGGGCTGTTCGCACTGGCGACCGGATCGTTCATCCCCGACTTCCTGTCGTGGTTCCGCCCCCTGCCGCTGACCCTCGTGCAGATCGCCCTCATCGGCTACGTCGTGCTGTGGATCGTGTTGACCGTCGACACCCTGCGCCTGGTGCGCCTGGTCAAGGTCGGGCCCCTGTCGCGCGTGGCCATGGCCATCGTCTCGGTGGCTCTGCTCGTGGTCTCGGGCTCGGGTGCGGCCTGGGCGGCCCAGGCGGCGGGGACCACGCGCGACGCTTTTGCGGAGCTGTTCGCCGAGTCGGCGCCGGTCGTGCCGCCCTCCGACGGGTACTACAACATCCTCCTGCTGGGCGCCGACTCCGGCGAGGGGCGCGACTCGATGCGCTTCGACAGCATCTCGGTGGTCTCGATCAACGCCGACACCGGCGCGACGACGATCACCGGCATCCCGCGCGACATGCCGCACTTCCCCTTCGCCGCCGGGCCCATGCAGGACAAGTACCCCGACGGGCACACCGGCTACGCCAACGCGACCTGCGGGTGGGGGAGCGGCATCAACCAGCTCCGCACCGAGGTCGAGGTCTGCCAGGACGGCAACAAGCTCTACCCCAAGGCGAAAGCCGAGGGGTCCGAGCCCGGTATCGAGGCGACCAAGGACGCCGCCGAGGGGATCATGGGCATCCAGATCCCGTATTACGTGCTCATCGACATGAAAGGCTTCGCCGACCTGATCGACGCGCTCGGCGGCGTCGACATCGACGTGAAGGAGCGCCTGCCTAAGGGCGGTCCCGCCTACGACGGCCAGCCGGTCGACGACTGGGCCTTCGGCTGGGTCGAGCCCGGCCAGCAGCACATGGACGGCGACACCGCCCAGTGGTACGCCCGCTCGCGCTACACCACGAGCGACTTCGACCGCATGCGGCGCCAGCGCGAGCTGCAGGAGGCGATCCTGGCCCAGACCACGCCGCAGAACGTGCTGACGCACTTCCAGGAGGTCGCCGCCGCGGGCACCAACATCGTCGAGACCGACCTGCCGCAGGGGCTCATCGCCCCGACCCTGGTGAACCTCGCCCTCAAGGCGAAGGACCAGCCGGTCGGCACCCTCGAGCTCACCCCGGCGGGCGGTGTCGACGAGTTCGACCCCGACTACGCCCAGGTGCAGAAGATGGTGCACGACAAGCTGCACCCGGCGACCGAGACGGAGGCGCCCTCCTCGTGACCGTGACCCTGCGCGTCGTGCTCGACCAGCTCGTCGCCTCGACCTCCCGCGACCTCGCCGAGGCCTCCGCCTCGCTCGCCGAGGCGCTCGTGGCCACGGCACCGCGCGGCTGCGACGTCGCGGCGATCGTCCCCTCCCCGGGCATCCCCGAGGAGCACGCGATCGCCGGCCTCACCTCCGAGACCCGCCTGGCCGTGCGCCGCCGCGAGCTCGCGGCATCCTGGCAGCTCGGCGTCGCCCCCGGCATCGGCAAGGGGCTCATCCACTCGCCGACCGCCCTCGCCCCGCTCGTGCGTCACGACCGCGTCAACGAGACGCACCAGATCGTCGTGACGCTGTGGGACCTGCGGGCGTGGGAGACGCCCGACGAGCTGCCCAAGGCGGAGGTGCTCGCCGCCCGTGCGTTGCTCTCGCGCGTGGGCAAGCACGCCGACGCGGTCATCGTCCCCACGCACGCGATGGCGGAGCGCCTCGCGGAGGTCGCGAAGTCGAAGCTCGTGAAGAAGGTGCGCGTGATCGGCGGCGCCCCCGCCGAGGGCCTGCGCGTGCCCTCGGATGCCGTGGGGCGCCTTCGCGCCCTCGACTTGCCGTCGACGTTCGTGGCGCTCGCCGGCGGCAGCTGCCCCTCGGACGCCCTCCAGTCGGCCTTCGCAGCCGTCGTCGCCTCCGGGTGGGAGGGCGACGTGGTCGTCCTCGACGTCCCGGAGGGAGACGAACCCGCCGTCGCCGACGTGGCCTCCGCCGCGGGCCTGGCCGAGGGGCGCCTGCACGCGCGCGGGTCCCTGGACCGCTGGGACCGGGCTGCCGTGCTGTCGCACGCCGCCGCCTTCGTCGCCTCCTGCGCCCGAGCCGACTGGCCCTGGCGCGCGGTCGACGCCCTCGCGGTAGGGGTCCCCATCGCCGCCGTCGACGCCCCCGTGCTGCGCGAGGTGCTGGCCGACGCCGCCGCCTTCGCCCCCGCCGACCAGCTCGGCGACGCCCTCGCCCGGGCGCTGGGGGAGGACGCCGACCGCCTGCGCGTCCTGGCCGGCGACCGCGCGAAGGGCTTCGCCTGGGGTGCGTCGGCCGACCGGGTGTGGGCGCTGCACGCGGAGCTGTGAGGGCGGCTCCCGCCTATTCCCCAGGTGCGATTGGGATACATTTGACCGTTGTTGTGTTCCCTGATCGACACGAGGTTTCATGGGGTATGTGAGAGAGCTCCTCTCGGCGCGCGAACTGCTGGCGAACCTCGCCCTCCGCGAAATCAGGGGGAAGTACAAGAGGACCGTTCTCGGCCAGCTGTGGTCGCTCGCGAACCCGCTCGCCTTGATGCTCATCTACACGGCGGTCTTCTCGCTCATCCTGCGCGTCAAGCCGGACCCGGGTGACCCCAGCGGTCTCGACGTCTTCGCCTTGTGGTTGTTGTCCGGACTGCTGCCGTGGTTGTTCTTCTCGAACGCGGTGTCCGTGGGCATGGGCTCTCTCGTCGACAATGCGAGCCTGATCCAGAAGGTGTATTTCCCCCGGATCGTGCTCCCGCTTTCCATCGTGCTGTCGATCGCGTACACCTGGCTGATCGAGACGGCTGTTCTGATCGTCATCCTCAGCCTTTTCGGCGCGGTCGTGTGGCCGTGGATCCCGCTCGTGCTCGCAGGGATGGTGCTCCTCGTCCTGTTCTCCGCGGGACTCGCGCTAATGCTCTCGGTCGCCAACGTGTACTTCCGGGACACGCAGTACCTGCTCGGGTTGGTCATGCAGTTCTGGCTCTACCTGACGCCCATCATCTATCCCGTCTCCTACGTCGAGAACCTCTCGGCGACGACGGGACCGCTCTTCGGGACGTCCCTCACCGTGCTGGATCTCTATCGCATCAACCCGATGGATCGGTTCGTCGAGATCTTCCGCACACTTCTTTACGACAACACGTTCCCGGAACCCGGTGACTGGGCGGCGGCGGCGGCGTGGGCATTGGCCGCTCTCGTCGTCGGCCTGTGGGTCTTCCGTCGGAGCGAAAGACGATTGGCGGAGGTCCTGTGAGCATCGGTCAGGTCGACATCGAGGGCGTGGGCAAGAAGTTCCGTCTCTACAAAGAGCGCAATCAGAGCCTCAAATCGGCGGTCATGCGGGGTCGCATCTCCGTCCACAAGGACTTCTGGGCCGTGCGCGATGTCAGCTTCACGGTCCCGGCCGGTTCGACCTTCGGGCTCATCGGGAGCAACGGGTCGGGTAAGTCGACCCTCTTGAAGTGCCTGGCTCGCATCCTGGTCCCCGATGAGGGCGACATCCGCCCGCAGGGCAAGATCGCGGCGCTGCTCGAAGTCGGATCGGGATTCCACCCCGAATTGACGGGTCGAGAGAACGTGTACCTGAACGGCTCCATCCTGGGGATGTCGCAACGGGAGATCAAGGCGAAGTTCGACGAGATCGTCGACTTCTCGGGCGTCGCGGACTTCATCGATCAGCCCGTGAAGAACTACTCGTCGGGCATGTACGTGCGTCTGGGGTTCGCTGTGGCCATCAACGTCGATCCCGACATCCTCGTCGTGGACGAGGTGCTGGCGGTCGGTGACGTCGAGTTCCAGGAGAAATGCGCGGAGAAGTTCGTCGAATTCAAGCGCCAGGGCAAGACGGTCATCCTCGTGAGCCACGCCATGGAAGCGGTGAAAGAAATGTGCGACAACGTCGCGTGGATGAAGGACGGGTCTTTGGTCGAGACCGGCGCCGCGGATATCGTCATCGAGCGTTATCTCGCCTCCCTGCATCATGGTGGCTGACGGAACGTTCCGAGGAGGGGCGAAGACATGGTCTCGGTGAGTTCGACGACGGATGTTCCCCGCTCGAATCTGCTTCGGGGCTCAGGGGTCTCGCTCGGCGAGGCTCTCGACGGTCATCGCAACTCCCTCGGCGTCCTGCGGCTGATCCTCGCCTCCCTGGTCATCGTCGACCACGCGTTCCCGCTCGGCGGTTTCGACGAGGACCCGTTCTGGAGGTACACCAACGGACAAACCTCCCTCGGTGGTCTCGCGGTCGGCGGCTTCTTCGCGGTGAGCGGGTACCTCATCGTCAAGAGCGGCGTCGCGACCGACGTCGTCCAGTTCCTGTGGCGACGTGCCATCCGCATCTTCCCCGCTTTCTGGGGGGTGCTCGTCTTCGCGGCGTTCGTCGTCGGCCCATCCGTCTGGTGGGCGGAGGGGCGCCCGCTGGGCGAATACTTCACCCTCGGCCCCGGAGGTCCGTTCGGCTACGTGACCGCCAACTGGACCCTGTCGATCGGTGCGTACGGCATCCACGACCTCTTCGTCGAGACGCCGTACGGGCAAACCGTGCAAGCGAGCGTTCTGAACGGGTCGCTGTGGACGCTGGCCTACGAGTGGGGCTTCTATCTTCTGATCGCGGTCCTCGCGGTCTCGGCGGTCCTGGCGCGCGCGCGGATCGTCGTGCCGGCCCTGACCGGTGCGTTTCTGGTCGCGCATGTGGCCTCGGTGGTCGCCCCCGATCGCATGGGCGCGATCCTGCCCTTGCTGGCGGATCCGCAAGTCATCTTCCTCGGCACCGCCTTCCTCGTGGGCTCGACGCTCGGCATCTACTCCGAGCGCATCGCCTACGACGATCGACTGGGGATTCTCGCCGCCGTGGTACTGATCGGCACGATGTTCACGGGCGGGTTCGCCGTCCTCGGTATCCCCGCCGGGGGATACCTGGTGCTGTACCTGGCCGCCCGTCTGCCGCGGTGGCTGCAGTGGATCGGTGCGAAGAACGACTACTCCTACGGCGTGTACGTCTACGGCTTCCTCGTCCAGCAGTGCTTGGCCTACCTCGGGGTCTTCCGCGCCGGCTACGTGCTCTTCACCCTCGCGGCCGTGCCCATCACGTTCTTCTTGGCATGGTTGAGTTGGCATGTGATCGAGAAGCGCGCCCTCGCGCTGAAGAACTGGGGCCCCGGCAAGGGGATCGCGTTCTGGCGTTCGCGCTGGACGTCACGATCGCGAAGTGCATCGACGGACGCCTCGGCGTCGCCCATCGGAGTGGAGTAGGGAAAGACGAATGAGTAGACGAGTGACCGTGCAATCGGTCCTGTACGCCAACTCGCCGGAAGACGTCCGACGGGCCGCCGAGGCGGCCTTCAACTCTCTAGAGCGTGCGATGGCCGCGGGAGTGGTGAGCGGGTGGGACTACCGCCTCGGTGACTGCGCCCCCTCGCCCACGCTGCCGGACGAGGTCGTCGCCGAGATCGGCCGGTCGGCCGTCGAGGCGGGCGGTCGGTCCGACGTCGAGTTCTTCGCGGCGAACCTCGGCTCGGCCGCCGGGCACAACAGGCTCGCGGCGCGGTCCGATGCGGACGTCCTGCTCTTCCTGAATCCGGATGCCAGGATGGCCCCGGACGCCGTCGAATCCCTCGTGCGTGCATTGCGCGGCGACGTCGGGGTCGTCGAGGCGCGGCAGGTCCCCCTCGATCACCCCAAGGACTACGAGCCCGGGACCGGCGACACGAGCTGGGCGTCGACCGCCTGCGCGGTCACCCCGCGGGAACTCTTCGAACGCGTGGGCGGTTTCGACTCCGAGACGTTCTTCCTCTACGGCGACGATGTGGACTACTCCTGGCGCGTGCGGCTCGAGGGACTTCGTGTCCTCTTCGAGCCCGCTGCGGCCGTGTTCCACGACAAGCGCCTCCTGGTCGACGCGTCATGGCCCACCACGCCGGCCGAACGCTACTACTCCGCCGAAGCGTCGCTCATGCTCGCCTGGAAGTACTCCCATTCCGAGCGCGTCGAGCAGCTGCTGGAGGTGTTCCGCACCAGCGACGTCGAGTTCCTCGAGCGAGCTGGGCGCGCATTCAATTCCCGACGCGCGGCGGGGGATCTGCCGAGCCCTCTCGACCCTGAGCACACCGTGGCCAGATTCATCGGAGATCACTATGCACAGCACCGCTTCTGATCGGACCAACCGGGTGGAGCGCATACCTGCGGCGCGCGCGGACTCGCTCACCGCTCTGTTCCACCACATCGAAGAGCAGCCCGCGTCCAGCCGTGGGGCCCACCGCCTCACCGACCTGCTCACGGTGGAGTTGTCCCAGGCGGGTGCGACGCGCACCTGCTTCCTCACCGTGGTCCTCCGAACCCAGGGCCGTCGCCCCGAGACGCTCAAGGACTCCCTCCTCTGTCTCGCGGGCCAGACCTCCCAGGATTTCGAGGTCCTGGTGATGTGCCATCACACCGATCCCGCGGAGCAGCAGATCGTCGAGGAGCTCGTGGCGGCGCAGCCCGCGAGCTTCCGGGAACGCATCCGCGTCGTCCGCGTCGGAGGCGGGCGCCGGGCCAGGCCCTTGAACGAGGCCATCGAACTCTCCCGCGGGCGATACCTCTCCTTCTTCGACGACGACGATCTGGTCTTCGGCAATTGGGTCGAGACGTTCGCGAAGATCGCCGAACGCGAGCCGGGAAAGCTCGTGCGCTCGGTCGTCGCCTCGCAGAAAGCGCACCACGAGTCGTGGGCGGGCGGAAAGGACGGCTTCCGTCACACCTCATGGCCTCGCGCGGAATACCCGGCCACATTCGACCAGTTCGCCCACCTGCGGATGAATTTCTCTCCCTTCATGGGGTGGGCCTTTCCTGTTCAACTGTTCACCGTCCTGGGCCTGCGGTTCGACGAGGAGCTCTACGTCTGCGAGGACTGGGACATGATCCTGCGAGGATCGCTGCTCCTGGGAGTCGCCGACGCGGGGGAGATGACAGCGATCTACCGGCGATGGGAAGGACGGGAGTCGTCCTACACCGCCCACGATCAGACGCAATGGCAGGCCTCTCAGCTGAGGGTGTCGGCCAAGATCGATGAGCACGTCGTGCTGGGCCGGGGCGGGACCGTCGCCGAGATCGTGTCGCTTCTGAACGATCGCGATGAACTGCGACGCGTCCGCGGCGATCTCGATGCGCTCCTGCGGAGCCGCGGCTTCCGATACGCCGCCCCGATCCGGTTCGCCATGCGGGTGGCCGATTTCGGTCGTCGGAAGACGCAAGGCCTTCGCGCGAGAGTGGCGAATCGATCGCGGCCGTGACCGAGGCGCTCCGGATCGGCATCCTGGGGGCGGGTGGTCAGGCGCGTGAGGTCGCAGAGTTCCTGCGCGAGACGGTCGCCTTCTTCGCCGTCGACGACGAGCATCTCCCCACCGCTCGGGCAGCGATCAACGGACCCACCCCCGTCGTCAGCCTCTCCTCCGCGGAGGGGGAGCGGAGTGTACCCGTCGTCGCGGCGCTGGGAGCGCCCGGAGCGCGCCGGGGTATCGTTCAGCGATGGCCTGGTTCGCTCTTCGCCCAAGCGGTGTCGCGGGCGGCGTATGTGGCCGTTGACGCGCGGTTGGGCGTGGGAACGATGGTCGCTCCCGGCGCGATCATCATGTCGGGGGTTGTCGTGGGTGAGCACGCGCTGATCAACGCGGGGGCCACGGTCGGCCACGATACGGTGATCGGCGCCTACGCCACGATCTCTCCCGGGGTGCGGATCGGCGGGCGGACTGCCATCGGTGCGGGAGCGTTCATCGGCCTAGGGGCCACGATCTTCCAGGGTGTGCGCGTCGAAGAGGGCGCGGTGGTCGGCGCCGGCGCCGTCGTCCGTCACGACGTCCCCGCGCTCGAAGTGCACGTCGGGGTCCCCGCCCGGATCCTTCGCGTCGAGAGGGGGTGGCTCGATGTCGTATGAGATCCCTTTCATCCGGCCCGTCTTCCCGCCTGCCGCGACCATCGCGAGCGATGTCACCGACATCGTCGAATCCAACTGGTTCACGAATTTCGGGCCGAAGGAGCGGGACTTCGCGACTCGGATCGCCGCGTTCGTCGGCGACGACTTCGGTGCGGCGACATTCTGCAATGCGACCATCGCGCTGGTCGCGGCGCTGTCGGTCGTCCTGGGCGACCCGGTGCCGACCGACACCCCTGTTCGACGACGGTTCGTCATCGTGCCGTCGTTCACTTTCGCCGCGGGGCCGCAGTCGATTCACGCCGTCGGCCGCGAACCGCTCCTCATCGACGTCGACGGCGAGACCCTCCAGCCGTCCTTGGCTGCGGCACGCAATGCTCTGCGCGACCGACGATCCGAGATCGACGGCATCCTTCTGTGCAATTCGTTCGGCGTCGGCAATCCTGACGTCGGAGCGTGGGAGGAATTGGCCGCAGAGCACGGCGTGCCGCTCGTAATCGATTCGGCGGCCGGATTCGGCTCCGTGTATCCCGATGGGGCGCCCGTCGGAGCGCGCGGCACATGCGAGGTCTTCTCGTTCCACGCGACCAAACCCTTCGCCATCGGCGAGGGGGGTGCGATCATCTCGCGCGACCTCGACCTGATCGAGTCCGCCCGCTCGTACTCGAACTTCGGCTTCGCGTCCGGCGGGTCGGTCCGTGCCGGCTTGAACGGCAAGCTGCAGGAGATCAACGCCGCGATCGGTCTGAGGCAACTCGAGCGTTTCGAGGAGTCGCTCAGCCGCCGTCGCGAGTTGCTGCGACGCTACGCCCTCGTCTTCGAAGCCCTTCCGGGGGCTCGCCTCGTCCCTCATGCCGAGCTGTCCTCCGTCTGCTTCGCCACGATCGTCCTGCCCGACGAGGGGACGAGGGATGCCATCCTCGCGGGGATGCGCGCAGCCGGCGTGGAGGCGAGGGTCTACTACGCGCCGCCGGTTCATCAGCAGCCTCGATTCGTCGGAGCCGTCCGCCAGGGGACCCTGGCGACAACCGACGCGATGAGCCGACGGTGCATCGCCCTGCCCGTCTTCGAAGGCCTTCCGGAACAGGTCTTCCACCATCTCGCCGACATCATCGACCGCCTTACCCCCCGGAGCACCTGATGACCGACCCCGTAACAGGCCCCACCCCCGGTTCGCTGGAGTGGGCCGTCGCCGATCTGGCGGCTCGCATGCAACGTCTCGAAGATTCGGTGAACGAGTCCGCGGCGGTTCAGCTCGGCTTCAGGGATGAGACCCGCGAGTGGTGGCGCGAGACGGACGGACTTCTTCGCCATCTCGAGTTGCGTTCGCAAGCCCAGATCGAATCCGCCCGTCGAGAGCGGGACGGCATCGAGGATCTTCGGGCCGCGCTCGACGGTTTCCGGATGTCGCCCGGCTACGACGCACTGTGGGACGAGACCGAGCCGCTGGTGACCATCCGTATCGCGAGCTACAACCGGACGCGCGAGCTCGTCGAGACCGCGCTGGCGTCCGTCCTGCAGCAGACCTATCAGCGCCTCGAGATCGTCGTTGTCAACGACGGTCCGAACCCCGCGACGCGCGCTGCCCTCGAGGGCCTGGGCGATCCGCGCGTGCGCTACTTCGAGCTGCCGGAACGAGCGGCATACCCGGCTCATCAGCACCTGCGGTGGATGGTCGCGGGGTCCCCCGCCATGAACGAAGCTGCTCGTCGTGCGGAGGGAGCCTGGATCGCCCCGCTGGACGACGACGACGAGTTCGCGGCGGACCATATCGAGAGACTGCTCGAGCTGGCGCGTGCCGAGCGGGCCGAACTGGTCTACGGCGCCCTCATCCAGCGCGACCGGACCGAGGGTGTCGACCGCGTGATCTTCAGCGACCCGCCCGCGGCGGGCGGATTCAGCTTCCAATCGACTCTGTACCTCTCCGGTCTGCGCTTCTTCGAGTACGACACGGAGAGCTGGCGCGTGGACGAGCCCGGCGATTGGAACCTGGCTCGTCGTATGGTCGCGGCCGGGGTCAGGATGAGTTCGACCCGTGACGTGCACGCCTTCATGAACATGGTCCGCTTCGACAAGCGCGACGACGCCTGAGACCGGACGACATCCGGTCTTCCCGGCGTGCTGCACGTGTCATCGCATCGAGTGTGAGACGCTAACGCGATGGCGTGCGGGTACGGCGGGCGCCCGTGTCAGAGAGGCCCCTCCATGCGTGAACCATCGCCGATCCTCCGCCGGCTGTTCGCGGTGGTGGCTTTCGCCGCGTTGATTCTCGGTGCGGGGCTCCCCGCGACGGGCCTTCTCGATTCGCAGCCCGCTGCGGCGGCCGACGCGTCGAGGTTCGACCCGGGGCTGATCATCACCGACGAGAATTTCTACGACGGGTCGGCGATGTCCGCGTCCGAGGTTCAATCGTTCCTCGATGCGAACAACCGATGCGGACAGAAGGCGAACTGCGTCGCCGCGCTGAAGGGCAACACCCCTTCGATGGCCGCTTCACGGTACTGCAAGGCGATGGACGGCCGGACCCAGGAAACCGCCGCGAGCATGATCGCGAGGGTCGGCGCTGCCTGCAGCATCAGCCAGCGGACGCTCCTCGTGATGCTCCAGAAGGAGCAGGGCCTCATCACGTCGTCGAACCCGTCGCAGTACGCGCTGGACCACGCGCTCGGCCAATCATGTCCGGATACGGCGCCCTGCGACCCCGCGTTCGCGGGCTTCTTCTCGCAGCTGTACTACGGCGCCCGGCAGTTCCAGATCTATCGCGTCACGGCGACGACCGGCGGATGGAATTATGTCGCCGGTCGGGTGAACAACATCAACTACCACCCGGATCCCGCGCGCAACTGCGGCACGAAAGCCGTCTTCATCCAGAACCAGGCGACCGCCGGTCTGTACATCTACACCCCGTACACCCCCAACGACGCCGCCATGCGGAACCTCTACGGTGAGGGCGATCGCTGCTCGGCGTACGGCAATCGCAATTTCTGGCGGATGTGGACCGACTGGTTCGGTGATCCCACCAAGAACGTCAAGTCTCCGGTGGGCGTCCTCACCGAGATGAGCGCGACCGAAGACGGAGTCTGGATCGGTGGCTGGGCCGTGGACGGGGATGCGCTCACCTCGGCACTGCAGATCAAGATCGACGTCGGAGGGAGCACGTCCTACCTGACGGCCGATCAGCCGTATCAACCGGTCGCCGACAACTTCCCGGGGGCGGGCCCGAATCACGGGTTCAGGGGCCTCATTCCCGGCCCGCCGGGGTCGACGCAGAACGTCTGCGTGACGGCGGTGAACCAGAACACGGGAACAGATCAGTCTCTGGGATGCCGTGCCGTCGACTTCCCTGCTCGCGTCTCACCTCGCGGGGAGCTCAAGGACCTCTGGACGACGGTTCGCGGAATCCACTTCTGGGGGTGGGCGATCGATCCCGACGCGGTCGACGCGAGTGTGGATTTGCACGTCCTGGTCGACAAGACCTGGTACGTCGTGACGGCGAATCAGCCCTACGCTCTCGGACCGGAGCTCGTCGCCGGCGCGAACTACCAGCATGGCTTCGGAGCTGTCCTTCCGATCCCGGCGGGCGCGCACACCATCTGCCTTACGATGATCAACAAGAACGCCGGGACGAATGTCCCGTTCGGTTGCCGTGACGTCAAGGTCCCCTCGATCGCGGACGTCTCGCCGCAGGGCGCGGTCCAGAGCGTCACCACCGACGGCCGCGTGATCAACGTGTCCGGATGGGTCGTGGATCCCGACGCAGCCGCGGCGGCCGTTCCCGTGATCGTTCAGGTCGACTCCCAGTGGTACCGCTGGTCGGCCGACAAGCCGAACCGCGACTCGCTCGCCACGTTCCCCGATGCCGGGGCGGACCACGGTTATGCCGGAAGCGTCCCCACCACCCCCGGCACTCATTGGATCTGCATCTACTACCTGAACGCCAACGACGGGGCGGACCCCGCCGCGGATTGTCGTCAGGTGCAGGTCCCGCAGCCTGCCGACCAGTCACCGGTCACCCGCATGATGGGCGCCTACCCGGCAGGCAAGGGGCTGGCGGTGTGGGGTTACGCCTTCGATCCCGACGCCCTCGACGCGACGACGGATGTGATCGTCCAGGTCGATTCGCAGTGGTTCCGTTGGCCGGCGAACCTCGGATACGCCCCGCTCGCGGACACCTACCCCTCTGCCGGTCAGACCCGCGGGTACTACGGCGAGGTGCCGGTGGCTGCGGGGACGCACTGGGTGTGCGCCTACGCGGTGAACCGCAATTCGGGCGCGGACACCAAACCCGAGTGCGTGCAGGTGCGAACGCCGTGAGATCACCCCGGATCGCGAGCGGGGATGGTCCGGCGGCGGTCCGACGCGTCATTTAGGCTGGTGCGGTGCCGGTTCGTGTCTCTGTCGTCATCCGTACCCGGAACAGGCCCGACTTCGTGCAGCGCGCACTGGACGATGTGGCGGCGCAGAAGTTCACCGATCTTGAGGTCGTCCTGGTCAACGACGGTGACGGCGGCGAGCATCTGCGGGACATCGCCGCCCGGTCCGGTGTGAACACCGTTCGCGTCGTCGACACGGTCGAGCCTCGCGGGCGGTGCCGAGCGGCGAACCTCGGCATCCGGGAATCGAGGGGGGAGTACGTCGTCCTGCACGACGACGACGACCGCTGGCACCCCGAATTCCTGTTGCGGACGGTGGAGCGATTGGATGCCGACACCGGGTGCGCGGGCGTGATGACGAGCACCGCCATCGTTCTCGAGGAACGAGACGGGTCGGCCTGGCGCGAGATCGATCGCGTTCCGTTCTGGTCGGGAATGGAGCGTGTCTCCCTCACCGAGCTCCTCGAGATCAATCGCGCCGTACCCATCTCGTTCCTCTACCGTCGGAGCGTCCACGATGCCGTGGGGTGGTACGACGAGAGCCTCGACGCGGTCGAGGACTGGGACTTCTACCTGCGGGTGCTACCCCGTTTCCCCATCGGGTTCATCAGCGGGCCGCCACTCGCCTACTGGGTGCATCGTCCCGGGGCGACTCAGTCGGAGGCCAACTCGACACTGGGGCTGCAGCACGAGCACATCCGCGACGATCTGACCGTGCGGGACCGAGAACTCACGTCGTGGGTGCAGCAGAACGGCACGGGGCTGCCCCTCTACCTCGCCCATCTTCAGAGGCAGACCGTCGAACGACTGTCGGAGCAGATGCGGACCATCGTGCGCGACGAGGTCAGGAGGATCGTCGCGGAAGAGCTGGAAGCGCGATCACCGCTCGGAAGGCGATGGCGACGCATGAAGCGTCGGCTCATCCGAGGTGGTGGGGACAGCTGAGGACGAGATGCCCCGAGGGGGTCGTCCACGCACGAACGAGACAGAGGAGAGCCGATGACCAGTGAAGTCCCACGCCGCGAGACGGTGGTCGTGACCGGGGCGGGCGGGTACGTCGGGCGACACGTCGTGACAGACCTCCTCGATCGGGGGCACGCCGTCCGGGCTGTCGTTCGTCAGGCGGGCGCGGACGTCGATCCGCGTGCCACGACCGTGATCGCCGACGTCCTCGATCCGTCGACCGACGTCGCATCCATCGTGGGCGAGACGTCGAGTCGGCTCATCCATCTGGCGTGGCAGGACGGCTTCCAGCACAGCGCCCCCACTCACATGGGTAACCTGTCGGCCCACGTGCGTTTCATCGAGACGGTGGCTCATCTCGTGGACCGAGTCGTCGTGCTGGGCACGATGCATGAGGTCGGGTACTGGGAGGGCGCGATCACCGCCGAGACCCCGACGGCGCCGCGTTCTCAGTACGGTATCGCCAAGGACGCGCTTCGACGGTCCCTGATGCTCTCCTCGGAGTCCTGGGAGCGGGCCGAGCTGAGCTGGGTCCGTTGCTTCTACATCCATGGTGACGATCGCCGCAACAAATCGATCTTCGCGCGTCTGCTCGATGCGGTGGATGAGGGGAAGGAGTCGATTCCATTCACCACGGGGCGGAATCGGTACGACTTCATCGATGTCCGCGCACTGGCCGATCAGATCTCGGCCGTCGCCCTGACCGCCGGGGCCACGGGCGTGATCAATTGCTGCAGCGGGGTACCGGTCGCTCTCGCCGACCAGGTGGAGAGTTTCATCGCGGACAACGCGCTGCCCATTCGGCTGGATTACGGCGCTTTCCCGGACCGCCCCTACGATTCACCCGCTGTGTGGGGTGACGCGACGCGCGTGCGGGAGATCCTGCATCAGGATCGTTCGAACCGGTAGCGTCAGATCCGGCCCGCTTCGAGATCACCCAGCCGCGACTGCCAGGACGTATCGAGTCGACCGTCAATCTGAGCGCGGAGCTCGAGCTGGAAGGCGTCCGCGGTACCCGACACGGTGCAGAGGAAGAGGACGTCGGCCCCCGCATCGGTCACTCCGGGCACTGCGACGGCCCACAATCCGTTCGCCTCCTGTGCCCGTTCGGCTGCGCCGATATCGGTACGAGCGGTCGGTGCGCCCGATTCGAGCACGCCCGTGACGCACACGTCCGCGAGTGCCGACGTGGGGAAGGGATCGTCGGCGGGTTCAGAGTTGCGGCTCGGTGCCACCGTGGGTGACGCCGAAGCCGAAGGGGTGGGTGACGGAGTCGCCGTCGGAGCCGGCGATGTAGCGGACGGCCGCGCGCTCTCCGAGCCCATTCCGCTCGTCGAGGGAGCTTGCTGGGCGCAGCCGCTCAGAGCGATGACGATGATCGCGCCGGTGAGCAGGGACGGGAGAGTACGGGACACACCCTGATGATAGATCGGGTGCGGGTCCCACCCGGAGGCGACGCACCAGGAAGGCGTTACCTTACCGAGTTGATGCTCTCGAGGTAGTCCGCGAGCGACGCGGTCGGCGTGAGCCCTTTCAGAGTCGCTTCGATCTTCTGCGTGGAGAGGATGCTGTTCGCGGGTCGCGGGGCGATTTCGCCACCGTGCTTCTTCGAATAGGACGCGGTTCCGATGGGGGCGACACGAGCGGGGTCGTGACCGAGCGCGGCGAAGACGTCCTGCGCCCACCCGAACCACGATTTGGCTCCCTCTCGACCCACGAAGTTGTAGATCCCGTACGGGGCGCGGGTCTCGAGCAGCTCTTTCACCACCTTGGCGAGATCTCGGGCGAAGGTCAGAGAGCCCACCTGATCGTCCACGACCGTCGGAGCCGCTCCCGTCTGAGCCAGGTGCACCATCGTCTTCACGAAATTGGCACCATCCCCGATCAGCCAGCTCGTTCGCAGGATGTAGTGGCGCGGCACGACCGAGGCGACCGCTTCGCCCGCTGCCTTGGTCTGTCCGTAGACGCCCAGAGGACTGAGCCGGTCCGTTTCCGTGTAGGCATCCGGCTTCCGGCCGTCGAAGACATAGTCGCTGGAGACATGCACGAGCAGAAGGTCATTCGTGACGGCGACACGGGCGAGGGCGGACAGTGCGCTGACATTGGTGGCCCACGCTTCGGCGCGCCCGTCGTGCGTCTCAGCCCCGTCGACGTCCGTGAAGCCCGCAGCGTTCACGATCGCGGTGTAGTCGCGCCATCGGCGTGAGGAGGTCATGTCGTCCGAGGAGAGATCGAACGCGTCACGTCCCGCGTACTCGATCCACGAATGACGTCCGAATTCGGCCTCGAGGGCTCGCCCGAGCTGGCCGTCCGCGCCGACGACGAGGATCTTCTTCGGGGGCATGGGCACAACATCGGCCAGCCGCGGGTGGACTCTGTCCTTCTGACTGATCGGCACCCGGTCCAGGGGGATCGGCCAATCGATCGCGACGGTCTCATCCGCGAGGTTCAGGAAGGTGTAGGTCGCGTCGTGTGCCCAATGGTCGTTGACCAGGTAGGAGTACGCCGTGTCGGCCTCGAGCGTCTGATAGGAGTTCCCCACTCCTCGCGGCACGAAGATTGCGGTGGACGGATCGATCTCCGCACTGAAGACGGAGCCGAAGCTTTCGCCCTCGCGCAGGTCGACCCACGCGCCGAAGATGCGTCCGCTCGCCACCGATACCAATTTGTCCCACGGCTCCGCGTGGATCCCCCGCGTGGTGCCCACTTCGTCGTTGAAGGAAATGTTGTTCTGCACCGGAGCGAAATCGGGCAGACCGATGTCTGCGGCCGTCATCTTCTGCCGCTGCCAGTTCTCTTTGAACCAACCGCGATCATCGCCGTGAACCGGGAGATCGATCACCAGCAGACCCGGGATCGATGTGGTGTGCGAGGCAAGAGCCTTACCGAATTGCATGAAGCTTCGTCCTCACTGACCCTTGCTAGCGTAGAAGGCTTCGACGCCGTCTTTGGCGGGAGCCCACCAAGACTCGTTGGCCCGATACCACTCGATCGTCGCTGCGAGGCCGGCGGTGAAGTCGGCGTAGGAGGGCGACCATCCGAGCGATGATCTGAGCTTGCTCGAATCGATGGCGTACCGCATGTCGTGCCCGGGGCGGTCCGCGACCAGATCGTAGGCGTCGGCGGGCTGCCCTGTCAGCTCCAGGATGAGTTCAACGACGTCCCTGTTACTCTTCTCGCCGTCCGCTCCGATGAGGTAGGTCTCGCCGATCTCGCCCTTCGCGAGGATCGCGAGGACCGCGGAGGAGTGGTCATCTGCATGAATCCAATCTCGGACGTTCTGACCGGCGCCGTACAGCTTGGGCCGTTCGCCGCGCAGAACGTTGGTGATCTGGCGCGGGATGAACTTCTCCACGTGCTGGTAGGGCCCGTAGTTGTTCGAGCAGTTGCTGATGGTCGCTCGGACGCCGAAGGAACGAACCCAGGCGCGCACGAGAAGGTCCGATCCGGCTTTGGTGGACGAATACGGGGACGAGGGGTTGTATGGCGTCTGTTCGGTGAATCGCGCCGGGTCGTTCAACTCGAGATCGCCGTACACCTCGTCGGTGGAGATGTGGTGGAAGCGGACGTCGTGCCGGCGCGCCGACTCGAGCAGCGTGTACGTGCCGATGATGTTCGTGTCCAGGAACGGGCGGGGGTCGTGCAGCGAGTTGTCGTTGTGGGATTCCGCCGCGTAGTGAACGACGGCGTCGGCCTCGGCCATCAGGGGGTCGACGACGGAGGCCTCCGCGATATCGCCCACCACCAGGCGCACGCGGTCCTCGGGCAGGCCCGCCAGAGACGCACGATTGCCCGCGTAGGTGAGCTTGTCGAGCACCGTCACCGTGTCGTCGGTGTTCGCCACGACGTGATGCACGAAGTTGGAGCCGATGAAACCGGCTCCGCCGGTCACGAGCAGATGGGTCATCCGCGTCCTCTTTCAAGAACTTCGAAAAGGTACGTTCCGTAACCGGATTTCACGAGCCGGTTCGCCCGATCGCGCAGGGCTTCATCACTCAGGAACCCCTGTCGCCACGCCACCTCCTCCGGGACGCCGATGCGCAACCCGGTCCGACGCTCGATGGTGCGCACGTAGTCGGCGGCATCCGTCATCTGGTCGAAGGTCCCCGTGTCCAGCCATGCCGTGCCCCTGGGAAGCACTTCGACCTGCAGTTTTCCACGTCGGAGATATTCCGCGTTCACGTCTGTGATCTCGTACTCGCCGCGTGCCGAAGGGCGCAGGCCTCTCGCGATCTCCACGACGTCCTTGTCGTAGAAGTACAGTCCGGGGACCGCGTAGTTGCTCTTCGGATGGGTGGGTTTCTCTTCGAGGGAGACTGCCCGTCCGTGCCGGTCGAACTCGACAACACCGTAGGCCTCGGGCTCCGCCACCCAGTACGCAAAGACCGCCCCGCCGTCGACGTCGTTGTGCCGCTTGAGCTGCGAGCCGAGTCCCGGGCCGTAGAGCAGGTTGTCGCCCAGGACGAGAGCGACACTGTCGTCTCCGATGAAGTCGGCGCCGATGGTGAACGCCTGCGCCAACCCATCGGGCGAGGGCTGCTCTGCGAACGAGAGGTCGATTCCAAACTGCGACCCGTCACCCAGCAGACGATGGAAGAACGGGGCATCGTGGGGGGTCGTGATCACCAGGATGTCACGGATGCCGGCGAGCATGAGGGTGGACAGCGGGTAGTACACCATCGGCTTGTCGTACACGGGGATCAGCTGCTTCGAGACGCCCAGTGTGATCGGATGAAGTCGGGTACCGGAACCGCCGGCGAGAATGATGCCCTTCACACGACTCATCGTGTCATACGCGAGTCATGCCGCCCGTCCGGGGTTCTCAGCCGAGAGTCGCCGTCACGTCGTGCAGGAGGGTCCGGGCGCGTGCGAGGAAGGAATCCCGCTCGCGAATGGTTCGCGAGACGTCGGCCAGGTGCTCGGGCGTGGGAAAGGCATCGTCAAGGTCGCCGCGCAGCAAATCGAGAAGCTCGTCAGTGGTCCGATACGTGGCGACGGCGCCTTGGAAAACCTCGGAGATGCCGGTCACCTCGTCGCTGATCACGCGTCCGCCGGCCGCGACGACGTCGTAGGGACGGTTGGCGATGAACCCGTGGCGCTGCATGGAGGGCCAGTGATCGTTCAAGACGACCGACGCGCTCTCGTACAGCCCCGGTAGGTCTGCATTCGGGACTCCCGTGCCTGCGATGGAGGAAGCGGGAATCCACCCCCGCCAATCAGGGCCGTAGACGCGGACGGGAATACCGGCGCGGACCGGTTCGACGATGGAGGGGCGATGGATGCCTCGGGCCGTGCCAACGAAGACGATGTCCGAGGTGCGGGCTCGTCCTGACGGACGGAAGCGCGAGGGGTCGGTGCATTGGAGCAACGGGGAAATCAGTCGGCCGGATTCGGCGGTGGCGCGGGCGGCCCACGGGGTGGAAGCGGCGTATATCAGCCCGAAACCGCTTAGGGCGCGGAGGTCGATGTCGTCGGGATGACTGATGATCCACAGGACGGAGAGCCCATACGGACTAGGATCGATCGGTTCTGGCCCGCGCAGCGCCACCGTCACGTCGTCGAGATGACGGGTGCTCCGATTCCGGGCGGGATAGGCGTCGACGACCACGTTCTGGCCGAGTTTGCGAAGAGCATCCGCCAGCGCTCGCGCGAAGTGCACATCGCCCCACCATTCGCCGCGTGGCCCTACGGGAGCTGCGGTGCGCAGTGCCCAGCGCAGCGAGGGCACGACCATCCCGTCCTCCAAGGTGACGTTTTCGAGTCGGCGGCGCAGGCGAGGCATCGGCCCGTCAGCGACCGCAGTCCAGCCCGCGGCTGAGATAAGGTCCTTCGCCCCGTCGAGACCCGCGGGAAGGTCGGGCAGGGGAGCGACCGACCGGGTTCTCACGCTCACATCGGTTCGGACGGAGACCGGTATGCCCCGGAGACGTGCGTCGAGCGAGGCCCAGGCGGCGTGATCAGCGCTGTCCACCCGCGAGAACGTGGCGAGGGTGCGGGGGGCGGCGAATGTCGCTCCGGCTATCGCCGGAGGAGCCGTATCGGGTGCGCCGGGCAGCTCGTCCGCGTCCTCCCGAGGGTGTCCGGCTAGCAGCCGTCCCTCTGAGGCTGCACCTGCCGCGGCGATGGTGCCGTCCCCATCCAGCCAGAGGGGGCCGACGACGGCACCGCGGCTTGCGGTCGCGGCGAGCCCTCGCAGGGTGTCGGCGGTGGCGTCGACGTTGGGTCCACGCCACACCACTACTTCGGCGTGGCATCCATCGGCGAGATCGATGGACTCCGAGGCCGGCGTGGATCCACTCGTGCGGATCGCGCGGATGTTGTACGTGGCCTCCGCGAGTAGGACGGTCTGCGCCCAATCCTCTACGCGACCGCCGCGTTGCACGATTGTGACTCCCGAGTCCGGTTCTCCCGCCAGCTCTGCCGCGAGGGCGATCGACTCGTCGAAATCCCATTCGTCCGCGTCGAGGATGAGGAAGTATTCGACTCCGACATAACGACCGCTACGGTTCCAGCTTTCCGCGTCGGTCTGGCCCCGGCGGGCACGTGACGTGGCGTCTAATACCCGCGAATGAAGGTGCGACCACGGCACAGGAGGGCCGGCGGGTGGATCGATGGGAAGAGATTCGATGTTCCTGCGGCGCCAGGCGGCGCCCACGGCCCCGCCGCGCTCAGCCGCGCGAGCCGGATGCCTCTCCAGATATCCCGCAGCGTCCCATACAGGGCTGATCGTCAGACGGCGCGGGTCGGCAATGAGGTAGGCGTACAACGCGGGAACCCGATGTGCATCGGGGAGGTGATCGCCGACGGAGGTGTCCACGAACAGTGGGTTCAGACGGAGCCCCCGGCCGTATCCGCGCGCGACGTATCGAACTACCGCGCCGACGACGCCAACCCTGCGTCCGAGTTGCGCACTCACGTAGGCAGTGTCGACGACGCGGGCACGGAGGATGACCCAAGCCCACCAGGTTCGATCGACCTGCCGCGCGACACGGCCAAGGAGGCGATGTCGCCGGAGGCGTTCGATGAAGGCCTCCCATTGGCGCGTGCCACCGAATGTCCTCATTTGAGGAGGCTCCGAGCAGTCATCTCCTCTAGCGAACGTTGATAAGCGGCGGAGCTGACTGGCTCGGTCCGGGCCCAGTCCACGAATTGGCGCACGCCTTCGTCGAAGGACACAGCGGGCGTGAAGTCGAGCGCGGCCGAGAGTCGGGCGGTATCGGCAACGTTGTGCCGGATGTCGCCGACGCGAAAGCGTCCGGTGACCCGCGAGGGGACTGTCTCCCCAAAATGTCGCATCAGGGTCTCGACGACCTCGTTGACCGTTGTGGCGACGCCAGACCCCACGTTGAGGATCTGACCGACGGCCTCCGGGCGGCTCATGGCACGCAGGGTCGCCTCGACGACGTCGTCAATGTAGACGAAGTCGCGACTCTCCTCACCGTCCTCGAAGATGTCTATGGCTTCCGCGCGCCGAATCAGGGTGCTGAAGATGGAGAGAATGCCCGTGTACGGGTTTTGCAGGGACTGACCGGGACCGTAGACGTTCTGGTAGCGAAGCGCGACCGCATCCACGCCGATTGACGCGGCGACGGTCATTACGAGGGATTCCTGTACCTGCTTGGTGATGCCGTACACCGACGAGGGTTGGAGGAGAGCGTCCTCGGCCGTAGGGATGCTGACGAGCACCTCATCGTTCTCATCGAGAACGTCGAAGACCCCCGCGGCCATCGAGTGCTCGTCTCGATGCGGGGGGTAGACGACACGGCCTGTGCGAGAGCGGTACGCACCCTCGCCGTAGACGGCTCGCGACGACGCGACCACTACCCGTCGAACCTCATGGGACTCGTTCGTCAACAGATCCATGAGCTTTGCGGTGCCACCCACGTTCGTTTCGACGTATCGATCGATCTCGTACATCGACTGCCCGGTACCCGTCTCGGCAGCGAGATGCACGACGATATCGATGTCAGAGATGGCGCTTCGGAGATCTGTCAGAGACGTCACCGATCCGCGTCGCACCTCAGCGACCCCACGCACTGTGCCGAGAAGGGGAGAGTTCCGCTCGGGGTCCGGTCCATGGACCTGGGGAATGAGATTGTCCAGAACCCTCACATCGTGCCCCTCGCGGTGCAGGCGCACGGCGAGTCGGCCGCCGATGAATCCGGCTCCTCCGGTTATTAGTACGCGTTCGGGCAAGATCTCACTCCGCTGGTTCAGTACAGGGCTCCGGGTGCGAGTTCCACTTCGGCGAGCGCGGGGAGCAGTTGTCGTCGCTCTTCATCGTGTCATATCAGGCCGGGCCAGATGCGCGTCGTGCGAGGGTTCCGCGGGTGGAGCAAGCCGTCGATGATTGGGGTGAGGGTCGGTGCGATTTAGCGAGGCAGGCATCGGTGCATGTAGTGGTTGCGGCGTACAGACCACGCGATGCTTCAGCCCAAGACGCTGGTCGGGTGGCGCTCCTGGCAGGGAGACCCAGGACGAGCTTGTTCCCGATAAGGACGCTCGGTAGCGCTTGGCTACTTTGTTGCCCCCGGCCGACATGGCGCTGGAGGCAGAAGCCCGTAGCGCTTCGAGCGGACCCGCTACGGTAGAAATTGTAACTTTCTGTGGGGGTGCGCGATGCGCAAGATCAAGTCGGTGTTCGTCGCGACGATCGCAACGATTGCGATTCTGACGGCGGTGATTCCGGCCGCCAGCGCGGAGGCCGCCCAGGACACAATCCGTCCTGTGCTCGAGTCTGTTTCTCTGATCAACCCCGGCCCGTTCGAACCCGGCGACGTCGTTCAGGTCGCGTTCACCGCTCACGACGAGGGCGGCAACGGGGTGACTGAACTTCTCATCTATCTGACCGATCCGCTCAATAAGTCTCACGAGCTGAAGTTCACCTTCGCGCCGGGGCAGGCGAGCGTCAGTGAGACGGTGGAGTTTCCAATCACAGCGGATTGGGGAACGGGCACGGTGTCGTCCACCAGGGTGACAGTGTCGGACGGGCGCAACTCCGCTTGGACGGGCTACTACGAGCTCGGTTTCGGCATAGGCGGCCCAGCGAAATGGCATTTCACCGATGACCCTATGATCTTCTCCGACAATGGTGAAGAGATCTTCGACGCCAGCGTCGGAACTCGACTCAACGCACGGTGGATCGACCCGACCTTCGGTCCGCAGTGGTCGCCGACGCCAACATTCCGGTGGCAGTGGTTGAGAGACGGAATACCCATCGAGGGCGCTACGGGTGAGACGTACGTAGTTCAGTTCGCCGATGGCGGCAGTCGCATCTCGCTCCAGGCCACGACGACCCGCCCGGGTTATGAGGTCGTCAGCAGAACCAGCTTCGATGTCAAAGTTCCTCCTGGACCTCCGATGACTGTCGGGACTGTTGTGGTCGAAGGTGACCCTGTGGTCGGCGGAACGCTCACGGCGACGACAAGCGGATGGTCACCAGAGCCTGACTCCTACTATTTCGAGTGGCGCAGAAACGGTCAGATGATTCTCTTCTCCCGGAGCGCATCGCCAGCGGAGTACACGGTGCAGCCCGCCGACATTGGCAAGTCGATCTCCGTGCTCGTAGTCGGGAAGGAGCCGGGATACACCGAAGGCGTAATCCAGTCGCACACCGTCTTTATCCCGGAGCCGAGTACCGCACCCGCACCCGGCCCCAAACCACTTGGTACCGGCGCCGTCTCCATCAAGGGCCCCTCATCTGAGCTCCTTCCCGGCGTGACGGTCGAGATCCGCAAGAACAACTGTGACGGTCAGGCCGTGTGGCGTACGACGACCACTGACCGACCCGACGCCTACGGCGCGTTCGGCATCGGGCTCGAGCAGGGCACCTACTGCATCAAAACACTCGCAGTGCCATCGCCGTATTCTGTCCCGGCCGACGTGACCTTCACCATGGAGGCACGCTTTGCCAACTGGGTCACCGTGTGGGTTCCCGGCCCGGTCATGGTCACCGGTGCGCTGGTGGCGAAGAACAGCAGCGGCACCCCAATTAACGGTGTCACCGCATACATTCGAGAGGGATCCTGCGCCGAGCAGGGGCGGGGCGTGTGGCAGAACACCACCGCGGCAAACCGGTGGGCTGAGGGGGGCTTCGGCATTTCCCTCTCGACGGGGGTGCATTGCGTGTCGACGCTCGCCGTCCCGTCCGGATATCAAATTCCCGGGCCGTATCAAATCGAGGTGACTGCGCCGTCCCCCTATTGGATCACGACGTGGGTTCCTGGTAACGGTCCCTCGACGGGAACCCCCGCGCCGTACTACGCCAACTGCACGGAGGTTCGCGCAGCAGGGGCAGCGCCGCTATACCGGGGACAGCCCGGCTACGGTAGTCATCTCGATCGCGACGGCGATGGCGTTGCCTGCGAGAGGTGACTGCGTGGGCTCGTGAGGTGCGATGCCACGGCTCCTCGCACTGAGGCGAGTGCGCGCGGCATTCGTTCAGTGGTTCACTGAATATGCCGGGCGAGGAAAACAGTCTCGGTGGGTATAAATGGCCCGAGTCGACGGCGGGCCCCATGATTGCCTGATCACTTCGCTGTGGTCGAGCTTCCGCGATACGGCGATGCGGGGCGACACATTCGTGCCGAATTCGAAGGAGCTCCGCTCGGCTGTCCGCACATGACTCAGCCCACCCGCGGATTTTCGAAGCCCCGCCCTCGCTGGCACGCATCCGCAGCTGCGCGCAATAATTGCAATCGTAACTCCGCCGAGGTCGCCGCAGGCGCTGCCTCGGATTCAAAAACTCCGCTGTCGCCCACTTGCTGTATCGCACAATGAAGCCTGCGGCGGCGCCGCACTGTAGTCGAGGTCGGGGTTTCTCACCCTCCTATCGCCACAACAGTTGGGTACAGGCGACCGAGTCAGATGCGTTTGCCCTCAACTCGTGCGCGAGCGGAAGCGGATCATTTCGGGCGAACCGCGACGGGCGGAGCCATGAACTACGCCGTCGGCGAGGCGAGAACCCCGTGGAAGTACTCCACCGTCCGCTCGAGACCGGCGCGCAGCGCGATCGTCGGCTCCCAACCGAGTTCGCGACGGGCGAGGTCGATGTTGGGCTGGCGCTGCTTGGGGTCGTCCTGGGGGAGCGGGCGGTGCTCGATCTGCGACGAGCTGCCCGTGATATCGAGGACGGCGTTGGCAAGCTCCAGCATCGTGAACTCGCCGGGGTTGCCGACGTTGATGGGGCCCGTGACCTCGTGCCCGGTGTTCATGAGGCGCACCATGCCGTCGACCAGATCGTCGACGAAGCAGAAGGAGCGGGTCTGCGAACCGTCGCCGTAGATGGTGATGGGTTCGCCGCGCAGCGCCTGCACGATGAAGTTCGACACGACGCGGCCGTCGTTGGGGTGCATGCGCGGGCCGTAGGTGTTGAAGATGCGGATGACCTTGATCGACAGGTCGTGCTGGCGCCGATAGTCGAAGAACAGCGTCTCGGCGGCGCGCTTGCCCTCGTCGTAGCAGGAGCGGGTGCCGATGGGGTTGACGTTGCCCCAGTAGTCCTCGGTCTGCGGGTGGACGGCGGGGTCGCCGTAGACCTCGGAGGTGGAGGCCTGCAGGATCGGTACGCGCAGTCGCTTCGCCAGGCCCAGCATGTTGATGGCGCCCATCACGCTGGTCTTGGTGGTCTGCACCGGGTCGTGCTGGTAGTGCACCGGCGAGGCGGGGCACGCGAGGTTGTAGATCTGATCGACCTCGACGTAGAGCGGGAACGTCACGTCGTGGCGCATCAACTCGAAGTGCGGGTTGCCGAAGAGGTGCTCGACGTTACGACGCGACCCCGTGAAGAAGTTGTCGACGCAGATGACCTCGTTGCCCTCGGCGAGGAGGCGCTCCGACAGGTGGGACCCGATGAAGCCGGCGCCGCCGGTGATCAGAACTCTCTTTGACACTTCCTCACCCTATCAGCGGGCCCTGCCGGGCCCGGGGGTGCCTTCGCGTCAGCGGGTGGTCGACACCATGCGGGACTGTCCGAACGTGCGGCCCAGTGCGCCTTCCAGTCGGCCGAGGAACATCGGCCACCCGTCGAGGAGCGTGATGGGCTTCGGGTTGCGCACACCGTAGAGCAGGCCCGCCACGGTGAACGCGGCGCGCCACCAGAGCGGGTAGCCGTGGGTCGCGAACGCGCGCCCGGTGCCTCGCCCGTAGGCGCGCAGCTTGCGACGCCGCTCGGCGTCGCTCAGTCCGAAGCCGGTCGAGATCCCATCCACGTGCACGGCGGCGGGAAGCCAGCGGAAGTCGCGGACGAGTCCCGGCTCGAGCGCCATAGCCCGCAGGAGCAGGTCGGTGCCCTCCGCGACCTGCCACGGCGTCGCCGAGCCCGGGCCCATGTTCTCGTCGAAGCCGCCGACGGCGTCGAAGAGCGAGCGCCGCATCAAGATGCCCATCTCGATGACCGACCAGACGTTGTACTTGTCCAGCGGTGTCCCGGGTTCGGGGAGGGTGGTCTTCGGGCCCCGCTCGTCCCACGACGTGAAACCGCCCGCCCGGAACGACGGGTCGTCGACGGCGGCGTGCAGCGCTTCGACGGTGCCCGCGGGGTAGGTGGTGTTGTCGTTGGGGAATGTGACGACGGCCTCGCCCGCGGGAAGTGCCGCGACACCGGTGTTGCGCCCCAGCGAAGCGCCACGGCCCGAGGAGGCGGCGGTGACCGCGAACCCCCTCTCGGCGAACTCGGCGGCGAGGGCGGAGACCTCGTCCTGCGCCCCCTGCGCGACCAGCACCACGTGGTCACCGGGCTGCAGCTGGCCCTGCAGGGACGTCAGGAGGGCGTGGAGGGGGTCGAGGCGCCCCAGGGTCGTCACGACGAAGCCGATGTTCACGTCTTCGATTCTGCCCGGGATGCCCGCGGTGCGCGGAATCAGCGCGCCTGCGCGGCGATGATCCCGTTCCAGGCGGAGGTCGTGGCATCCCAGGTGAACCGCTCGGCGTTCACGCGGCTGGCGCGCGAGAGGTCGGCCCGAAGGACGGAGGATGCCGCGACCTCGGCCATGAGCGCGGCGAGAGCGTCGGGCCGGGTCGGCGGGAAGTAGCGGGCGGAGTCCCCGAGGATCTCGCGGTTGATCGGGATATCGGAGGCGAGGACCGGCGCTCCGAGGCGCTGCGCTTCGAGCGGGGGGAGCCCGAAGCCCTCGTGCAGGGAGGGCCACACGAAGGCGTCGGCCCGGGCGAACGCCTCCGCGAGCTCTTCGTCGCTCACCGGTCCGCTCCACACGAGGCGCTGCGGATCGATGCCCTTCTGCGCCGCGTAGGGCTCGAGCTCGGGGTCGAGCTTGCCCACGAACTCGACCTCGACGGCCGTGTCCGAGGGCAGCAGCGCGAGGGCGTCGAGGACGACCCGCGTGTTCTTCGCCGCCCCGTGACGGCCGAAGGCGACCAGGCGGGTGGGGGAGCCGGCATCCGGAGCCTTCTGCGGCGGGACGGGCAGGCTGTCGGCGCCCTCGTAGACGACCTCGATCCGCGAGACGTCCACACCGAAGCGCTCGGCGATCTCGCGCTGCGAGGCGTGGCTCACCGTGACGAGGCGCTGCCCCGGCCGCAGCATTCCGTAGCGCACGGCGAGCTGCCACTGGAGGCGGAAGGGGAGGGTGAAGTCCTGCGGCCGGATGGCCGGGGCGATGTCGTGCAGCACCGTGATCTGTCGCCGATAGAGCATCGGGGCGATGTTCGCGAAGTTCAGCAGCAGGGGTGAGCCGTTGCGGCGGAGCCATCGCGGCAGCTCGAGCTGCTCCCACGCGGGTCCGGCGAGCCGGCCCACGGTCTCGGTGCGCACACCGGCGACGCTCGAGGTGTCGGCCGCTGCGGGGACCAGGAGGACGACGTCATCGCGTGCCGCCGCCAGGTGGTGGGTGAGTTCGGTGGCGAAACGGCGCACGCCGCCGAACGAGTCGATGAGGAAACGGCCGTTGATGGCGACGGTCATCGCGCGGTCCTTTCGGGGGAGGCGGCGCTCACGGCGCCACCTCGACGGTCTCGTGGCGCAGGTCGCGCAGCACGCGGAGGCAGCGACGGGTGAGCAGAAGGGCGGCGGCGCCCTCGGTGAACGCATAGCCGAGGGCGGCTCCCACCGGGCCCCACGCGATGCCGAGGCCGATCATGAGGGGGATGCCGAGCACGGTGGCGATCAGAGTGGCCCGCATGACGGCTGCGGCTTGACCCGCCGGGAACAGCACGAGTCGCGCGACGGCCGTGCGCACCGAGAAGAAGAAGAACACCAGCCCCATGACCAGGAGGATGTCGAAAGGTGCGGGAGCGGCCGGGAGGTAGACGCTCGTCAGCCACGGTCCCACCAGCGCCAGGCCCGCCCAGCCGAGCAGTCCGGTCGCGGTGGCCAGACCGATCGCGACGGTCATGCGCCGCGCCCGGTGCGGGCCGTGCGCCTCGCCGATCCACGCCTGCAGGGCGTTGGCGAGGGTCATGGGGATGAACTGCCCGAGCTTGAGCATCTTGTCGGCGGTGGCGTAGCCCGAGGCCGCGGTGGGCATCGCCGTCACGTTGACGACCGGCGCCGGGACGCTGGAGTAGCCGCTCAGGCCGGCATCGTTCAGGGCGACGGCGAGGTTCGACCTCAGCAGTCGCGGCAAATCCCGGGGGCGCGGCCACGGACCCGGATGCCGGCGAAGCAGACGCATCGTGAAGATGCTCGTGCCGACGAGGGTGACGAGAATTCCCGCGAGCGGATAGAGCACGACGACGCCCGTGGCGAGCACGAGGGCCGCGGCGGCGAGGTTGGCGAGCAGGCGCGGGGCCGCGTCGAAGATGACGATCGTGCGCGGGTCGCCGACGCCCGCGGAGAACCACGTGAACGACAGCGCGATGAGCGCGCCCTGCATGCCCATCAGGATCGTCAGCCACTCCGCACCCGGCGTCGCGATCAGCCAGCAGATGACGGCGAGCGCCGGGAGGGCGAGGATCGAGATCGACAGCCGCACGATCAACGATTCGCGATAGAGCCGGGCGCGCTCGTCGTCGTTCCCCGCGATCGAGATGAGCGCGGGGCCCACCGTGGCCCACCCCCACCCGATGGCGATCGCGGCGAACGTGCCGATCGACTCTCCCGCGATCGCGCTCGCCCACCCGCCGGGCCCCGCGATCTGGGTGACGGCGGGCAGGGCGATGATCGGCGAGAGCGCGGCGATCGCCGGCACGAGCAGGAAGCCGAGGAGGCGGCGCTTCATCGAGGGAGCGGTCATCGACGGCTCCCCGCGAGCACCGCGTCGAGCACGCGAGCGGTACCGTCCGCGGCGTCGTCCCAGGTGAATCGGGCGGCCCAGTCCTTCGCCTCCGCGCGCCGAGCGGCGTCTGTCGGGGCGGACAGCGCCGCCGAGATCGCGGCGCCGAAGGTCGCGGCATCCGTCGCATCGGCGTAACGGGCCGCGTCGCCACCGACCTCGCGCAGCACCGGGACGTCGTTCGCCAGCACGGGCACACGGCGCCGGAGGGCATCGACCACGGGAAGACCGAAGCCCTCGACCAGCGACGGGCACACGTAGAGATCGGCGACCTGGAACAGCGCTTCCAGCTGTGCGTCGCTCACCCAGCCGGGGAGCACCACATCCTGCTGCAGGCCGAGACGGGCCACGTCGTCCGCGAGCGGATCGGGCAGGCTGCTGCCGGCGATCACCGTCACGGGACGGTCCTCGGCGGGCAGGGTCGCGACGGCCTCGAGCAGGCCGCGGAAGTTCTTGTGCGGCATCCGGTTGCCGACGCTCATCACGATCGGGCGGCCGGCCGGGAAGGCGAAGGACGCGAGCTCGGCCCGCGGGTCGTCGACGGGACGCGGGGTGGAGCTGCCGTTGTGCACCACCGAGATGCGCTCCGTGGGCACCCCGAGATGGCGGCCTATGCTGGCGGCGGCGGCGTGCGAGACCGTGATCACCCGGTCGGCCGACCGCGCCGACCGGCGCATGAGCGTCGAGGTCACTGCGCGCTGCGCCCGCTGCGCGAGGCTGCCGCGGACCTCGTCGTAGATGGCGTCGTGGACCGTCACGACCCGCGGCAGGCCCCGCAGGACCGGACCGAAGTTCGCCGGAGCCCAGATGAGGTCGGCGCGGGCGCGGCGACCGGCGAGCTCGGTGCCGGCCACGGCCCCCAACGCCCACGTCGCCGGGTCGGCGCCGACCCAGGGGAGCGTCCGCACGGAGCCGGGGAAGAACGCCGAGACCCGGTCGGTGCCCGCTCGTCCCGTGAGCGCCGCGAAGCGCACGTCCGGCAGACGTTCGGCCAGGCGGGGCAGGATCTCCCGCACGTACGCCTCGGTACCGCCCCGCGCACCGGTGAAACCGAGCAGGTCGACCAGGACGCGTCTCGAGGTCATCAACTCTCGATGACGGCTTCGGGGCGCTGCTCGCGCCGGGGCGTGGTGAGCACGCCCGAGAAGAAGCTCATCATCGCGGTCTGGAATCCGAGGATGATCAGCAGCGCGCTGGGCACGGCGATCCGCACGGCCTGCGCCGCGTTCTGCTGACCGAAGTCGAGATTGCCCCATACGGCGACCTGGACGATACCGATGACGATGCCGAGGAAGAACAGGCCCACACCGATCAGCAGACCGCGTTCGGCGGACCACTTCGCGACGATCCGTCGGTACCGCTCACTCGTCGGGAGGAAGCCCTCCTGTGTGGCGTACAGCTTCGTCAGCCAGAAGAACAACAGTGATTGGAATCCGATCACGCACAGGGCGCTCGCGTACACCATGGTCGTGACGTCGAAGCCGACGCCGCCGATGTTCACCCCGCCGAAGGCCAGCACCGCCACGGCGATCGCGCCGAGGAAGAACGCGACCAGACCCGGGTAGACGAACAGCCACCGGGGGGCGAAGAGCAGGAGGAAGCGCAGGTGACGCCAGCCGTCGTGCCAGCTGCGCAGGTGCGGCGGACGCGAGCGGCCGTCCTTCTTGAGGGTCGTCGGCACCTCTTCGATGCGGAAGCGGGCGAGCGAGGCGCGCACTACCATCTCGGAGGCGAACTCCATGCCCGTGGTCTGCAGGTCGAGCTCGCGGATGCGGGCGCGGTTGAAGCCGCGCAGGCCGCAGTGGAAATCGCGGATGCCGGGCTTGAAGAAGAGCTCGCCGATGAACGAGAGCACCGGGTTGCCCAGGTACTTGTGCAGCGGGGGCATGGCGCCCGGCTCGATGCCCCCTCGGAAGCGGTTGCCCATGACGAGGTCGGCGCCCGCGCGGAGGCGCTCGACGAAGGGCTCGAGGTTCTCGAAGTCGTAGCTGTCGTCGGCGTCGGCCATGATGATGTACCGTCCGCGGGCCGTCTCGATACCGTTGATGAGCGCGGCGCCGTAGCCCCGGCGCGGCGCGTGCGACACACGCGCACCGAGTCGCTCGGCGATGGCCTGCGAGCCGTCGGTGCTGCCGTTGTCGGAGATGAGCACTTCTCCCCGGATGCCGCTGCGGTCCAGAAATCCCTGTGCCTTGCGGATGCAGACCTCGAGCGTCTCGGCCTCGTTGAGGCAGGGCATGAGGATCGTCAGTTCGACGTCCGTCGGTGCGGGAGTGGTCACGGGCTGTCTTCTTTCGTCTTCACCGAGGCGGGGCTCGGCAGCGGCAGTGCCGAGAGGATCCCTTCCACGGTGCGGCGGATGGTGCGGGTGTCGAGGGCGGTGTCGTACCAGGCGCGCGCGGAGCGGCGCAGGTCGTCACCGCCGTCGACGACGTCCCGGATGGCCCGGGCGAGGCCGGTGGGGTCGGTGGTGGGCGAGACGACGCCGTTCACTCCGGCGTCGATGAGTTCGGTCGAGGCGTTGCCCTCGTCGTCGACGAGGACGACAGGAGTGCCGTGAGCGTTGGCCTCGACCACGACGAGACCGTACCCCTCGCGCCGCGACGGATTCACCAGGCACACCGCGCCGTGCAGGAGCGCGTCGAGCTCGGCATCCGAGACGAAGCCCGGGAGATCGGTCCAGACGTCGCCGCCGACGCGGCTCACCTCCGCGCGGACGGCGCCGGAACTCGGACCGGTGCCGAGGATCACGAGACGCAGATCAGGGACGCTCTCGCGCGCCGCGGCGACCGCCGCGGGAAGGACCTCGACACGCTTGTCGGGGATGTGCCGGCCGACGTAGAGCACGTAGGGCGGCGACGCGGCCGGCCCGGCCTCGGCGACCTGAACGGCGCCGTCGATGAGACCGGGACTGACCAGCGGCGGTCGACGCAGTCCCTCGCGACGCAGACGGGTGGCGCTCAGCTGCGAGTGGCACGTCGCGAGCGGGGTGATGGCGATGGCGACACGCTGCAGGACCCAGGCGATCGTGCCGGTGAGCGCGCCCGAGTACTCGACCCACTGCCGACGGTGCCATACCTCGAGATAGTCGACGACGAGCTTCGTCCCCGAGCCCAGGAGCGCAAGTCGCGCAGCGAAGACGTTGAAGATCGGCAGGCCGCTGACGATGACGGCGGCGTAGCGGCGCCGTCGCCGCACGAGGGCGGTGAACAACGCGGCGGCGTAGCGGAGGGCGGCGGGGATGCGGCGCACCCCGCCCGCGTCGTAGAGCGAGAGGCGAGGCGTGATCGGCAGGATGCGGAAGTGCTCTTCGGCCGGGGTCGCGCCGTCCCACTGCACCGACGTGAGGTAGTCGACGTCGAAGCCTTCGCGACCAAGCACATCCGCCATGGCTCGGTACTGCCGCTCGCCGCCTCCCGTCGAATATGGGAAGAGGCAGTCGTAGGCGACGGCGACCGTCGAGGCACGGGTCACGTCAGCACCCCTCGATACGGAACAGACGCGCGTCGGGGCCCTGCTCATCGACGAGGACGAGGTGGGTTCCCGGCGACAGGTCCTGGATGCCGCTGAAGGCTGCCGCCCCCGCGGGATCGATGACGTCCTGCGTCCCGAAGTCGAGCACGTAGTCGATGCCGAGCTGATCGACGGTCCGGCAGACGGCCGGATCGGTGTCGATGTCGCGCAGATGCGCATTGAGGAACAGCAGTTCCGGCGAGGGACTGCCGAAGACGTGCTTCTGGGTCACCTGCCGGTCGGCGAAGGCGAGCGCGAGCGAAGCCCCCGTCCGAGGGCTGCCGGCGATGAGCGCATCCTCGGGGGTCTCGCCGTCGAGGCGCTCCAGCAATGCCTCTTCGTCCGACGAGAGGATGAGGGAGCTGTCCGTGTACGCGTACGCCTCGCGGACCTGGTCGAGGGCCATGCGCACGTTCGGACCCGTCGCGACCGAGAAGAGCGCGAGAACTCCGAGCGCCGCGGCGCCGATGCCGACCCATCGAGGAGTCCGACGGTGGCGCGCGGCGCGCCGGACCAGGTCGACGACGGTGATCGCGCCGAGGGTCGCCACCGGGATGGCTACCAGTGGTAGGAGGGCGGCGAGGCGGTTCGAGTCGTTGTACCAGGGGTTGGTCACCAGCTGACGCAAGGGGCTGTCGATGCGCAACCCGGAGGCGATCGCGAAGAGGGCGACGGCCACGGCGAACGGCATGACGGCCGGGAGCCACCGCGAACGGCGGGCGACGGCGAAGAACCCGACGATCAGCAGGATCGAGATCAGGGTGGTGGGGTTGTATCCGCGCGGTGAGACGAACAGCCCCTCTCCCAGAGACTGCGACAGCTGCTGCCACGGGGTCCATCCCGAGTGCTCCGCTCCCGTTCGGAAGACCGCGAGGGTCGCCGCCAGCGCGAGGCCGAAACCGACGACCGCCGCCGCGAGGAACAGGATCGATCCGCGCGTGCGTTCGCTCGCCGCCTTCACGGCGGCGGAGGTGATGACGACCGCGGCGGCGAAGAACAGGAGACTGAGGAACGCGTTCGGGTGTCCGAGGAACGTTCCTCCGGCCAGGAGGGCGACGAGCAGGGCGGAGCGCACCAGCGCGGGTGCACCCCGCTCCGGCAGCATCGTCACGACGGCAGCGAGTGCCGCGGGGATCATCGCGTACCCGACGAGATTCGGGTACAGCACGCCCCAGTTGAAGAACAGGGCCGGGAAGGCGCCGAAGCCGGTGGCGAGGGCGGCGGCGGTGACGTAGGCGGTCCGACGTTCGGCGAAGAACGCTCCGGCCAGTGCCATCACGGACGCGGGCCACAGGATCGAGACGATGGCCAGGTTCGCGCCGTTGACCGCGACCGGAACCGTCGCGCCCGTCATCTCGGCACCGAGAGTCGTCAGCGCATGCCACGCATTCGGGTAGAAGCCGATGTCGGAGGTCGACCCGATCTGGAAGGGCGACGCGCTGCCGTTCTGCAGAGCCGAGGCGATGGCATTCAGGTGGACGATGTTGTCGAAACGCTGCGCGATGTTTCCGGGCGCGCCGAAGGCTCGCGCGAAGTTGACGGCGTTGGCGACGGCGGCGAGGGCCAGGGCGACGAGGACGAACAGGCCCGTGCGCGGCGCGGGCGGGCGCGGGTCCGCCGTCGCGCGACGGCGGAGGATGAGGCCGATACCGGCCACGACGAGCGTGACCAGGGCGAGGGGGAGCAGGCCCCAGCTCAGCCCGACGAGGGGGGCGACCGACGCGGCGACGGCCGCGATCGTGGCCGAGATCGCCGGTGCGAGCAGCAGGCGTTGAGGGCTTCGCCATCCCCATCCGGCGACGATGACCGACGCACCCGGGAGGATCAGGACCAATGCGACGACGAGGTACGCCGGAACCGCGCTGATCCACTCACTCATACGATTTCTTCTCCGTCTGCGGTCATTTCGACACGCCATCGTATCGGACCGTCTCTGCGGGGCCGCTGGACGCGGTCAGCGGACCTCGGAGACGCCGCGGGTAGTATCGAGCGGACGTTTCCCTCCCGGGGGTGAGCCCCGGCATCCGAATCGAAAGCCCTCTCTCATGGATCTCCTCATCGTCGGCTCCGGCTTCTTCGGCCTCACCATCGCCGAGCGCGCCGCCGCCGCGGGCCGAAAGGTGACGGTCATCGACCGTCGTCACCACATCGGCGGCAACGCCTACTCGGCGGACGAGCCCGAGACCGGCATCGAGGTGCACCAGTACGGCGCCCACCTGTTCCACACGTCGAACCCGACGGTGTGGGAGTACGTCAACCGCTTCACCAACTTCACCAACTACGTGCACCGCGTCTATACGACGCACAAGAACGTGGTCTTCCCCCTGCCGATCAACCTCGGCACGATCAACCAGTTCTTCCAGGCGGCGTACACGCCCGACCAGGCACGGGCCCTCGTGCAAGAGTTGGCGGGGGAGTTCGATGCGAAAGACGCCGCGAACCTGGAGGAGAAGGGCATCGCGCTGATCGGCCGGCCCCTCTACGAGGCGTTCATCCGCGACTACACGGCGAAGCAGTGGCAGACCGACCCGAAGGATCTGCCGGCGGAGGTCATCTCGCGCCTGCCCGTTCGCTACACGTACGACAACCGCTACTTCAACGACACGTGGGAGGGGCTGCCCGTCGACGGGTACACCGCGTGGCTCGAGCGCATGGCGGATCACCCGAACATCGACGTGAAGCTGTCGACCGACTACTTCGACGAGTCCCAGCCGCTGAACAAGAAGGCCACGGTCGGCCACGTGCCCGTGGTGTACACCGGGCCCGTCGACCGCTACTTCGACTACGCCGAGGGCGAGCTCTCCTGGCGCACGCTCGACTTCGAGCAAGAGGTCCTGCCGATCGGCGATTTCCAGGGCACGAGCGTGATGAACTACGCCGACGCCGACGTGCCGTACACGCGCATCCACGAGTTCAAGCACTTCCACCCCGAGCGCGCCGACCGTTACCCCACCGACAAGACGGTCGTGGTGCGCGAGTACTCCCGATTCGCCACGCGCGCCGACGAGCCGTACTACCCGGTCAACACCGCCGACGACCGCACCGGCCTGCTCGCCTACCGCGAATTGGCGAAGGGCGAGCGCGACGTGCACTTCGGTGGCCGCCTGGGCACCTACCAGTACCTCGACATGCACATGGCCATCGGTTCCGCCCTCTCGATGTGGAACAACCAGCTCGCGTGATGTTCTCGTGCGTTTGACCCTCGGGTCGCCCACCCGTCCCCTGGCCGCCGCGCGGGAGTCGGAGGGACGCTGGACGTACCGTCGCGACATCGACGGGCTCCGCGCCGTCGCCATCCTGCTGGTGGTGTCGTATCACGTGTGGTTCGGACGTGTCTCCGGCGGCGTCGACGTCTTCCTGATGCTGTCGGCGTTCTTCTTGACCCGGGGCTTCGTGCGCCGCATGGCCGGTCCCACCCCGATTCATCCCGTCCGTCACCTCCTCGGCATCTTCCGTCGCCTGCTCCCCGCGGCGGCGGTGACTCTCGTCGGCGTCCTCGCGGTGGTGTGGGCGGTGTATCCCGAGACGATGTACCGCGCGGTTGCCGAGCAGACCTGGGCGTCTCTCGGGTATGTGCAGAACTGGCTGCTGGCGGCGGACGCGGTCGACTACTACGCGCGTACCGATGTGACGAGCCCCCTGCAGCACTTCTGGTCGATGTCGGTCCAGGGCCAGGCTTTCGTGCTCTGGGTGGTTCTGCTGGGGCTCTGCCAGATCGTGGTGCGCCGTCGGGGATTCTCGCCCGACCGCGTGGTGGGTGTGGTCTTCGGTGTGGTCTTCGCCATCTCGTTCGTCTACTCGGTCGTCCGCACCGCCTCCGCTCAACAGCTGGCGTACTTCGACACCTGGGCACGCCTGTGGGAGTTCGCTGCGGGGTCGTTGCTGGTCATCGCCCTGCCGCACATCCGTTTCGGCGCGGTCGCGCGCACCGTCGTCGGCTGGGCGGGACTGGCCGGGCTGCTCGTGCTGGGTGCGGTGCTCGACGTGCAGGGCGGATTCCCGGGCTTCCTGGCGCTGTGGCCCGTCCTGTGCGCCGCGGCCATCGTGGTGTCAGGGTCCGGCGAGACGGGGAGGTTCTCGCTGGCGCGGATGCTCTCCTCGCGTCCGTTGCAAGCGGTGGGGCGCGACGCCTATGCGCTCTACCTGGTGCACTGGCCGATTCTGGTGACCTTCCTCGTCGTGAACGGTCGCACCGAGGTGGGGTTCGTCGGTGGTGCGGGGATCATCGTGCTCTCGCTCATCCTCGCCCGCGTCTTGACCTGGGCCGTCGATCGGCCGGTACGGGCGTGGAGACGCGGCGACGCCTCGCCTTTGGTACCTCTCGCGATCCTGACGGCTGCCGCTGCCGTCGTCGCCGTACCCGTCGGCACCTGGCAGACCTCGACCTGGATCCAGGAGCGCGCGATCGAGGCCCGCGCCCTGCAGGACAACCCGGGGGCGGCGGTGCTGCGCGATCCGGCCCTGTCGGAGACGCCGGCCGACGCCCCGCTGCTTCCTCTACCGACCTTGATCGACGACGAATGGGTGCATCTGGACCGCGAGTGCTCGGCGGAGTGGGCCAACGATGTCGAACAGCTGCGGGGCACCTGCTCCGAGACCGTCGGCACTCCGCGCGCCCAGCACACCGTCGTCGTGATCGGCGACTCGCACGCGCAGCAGATCACGGGCTCCCTGCTCCCGGTGGCCGAAGCCAACGGGTGGGGCGTGGTCTTTCTCATCAAGGGGGGCTGCTCGATGGGCCTCGATGAGCCGGGAATGGACGAGCTCTGCGACGGGTGGCGCGAGGCGGCGATCGAGCTCGTCGAGAGGGTCCGACCGGACGCGGCCCTGACCATCGTGACCCGCTCCGACGCCGGTGAGGACGACGAGCGCCTGCGCCCGGGGATCGAGCGCTTCCTCGACCGGATGGACGACGCCGGGGTGCAGGTGTGGGGGGTGCGGGACAACCCGCGGTTCACCTTCAACATGTACGACTGCGTCGTGGAGGCGGACGACCCGCTGGATTGCGCGGTGCCGCGGTCGGCGTCGCTCGCCGATCGCAACCCCGCCGACGACCTCGACCGCGCAGGTCTCCACCTGGTCGACCTCACGCCGTGGATCTGCCCCGACGACCTGTGCGTCGGCGTGATCGGCAACGTCGCCGTCTATCGAGACGACAACCACCTGAGCCGTCTGTATGCGCGTTCGCTCAGCCCGACGCTGTCGGACGAGCTCCCGACCACTCTCGGCTGAGCAGCGAGGCGTCCTCGGGGTGCCTCGTACGCAGATGGGCAGTCAGCGGGCCGCCTGTGACTGCTCCAACGGCGGCATCGGCTTCCACGACGCGTCGCCGAGGATGCGTCGCCCGTCGCGGAGCCCCCGGAACAGGTTGCTGGTGCCGGTGATCTTGCGCTCGACGACGACGAGGCGGATGAGCTCCTTGACGAAGGTGAGCGCCGTCCCCAGGGTGAACGGCAGCGCGTTGTACACGCCCAGCGCGCGGTAGTACTTCTGCAGATACGCGCGGTTGCGCATGATGTAGTACCGGTAGGCGTCGCTGGAGGCGTTCATGTGGCGAATGCCCATGTCCCACTGCTTGATCTCGCGGGTGCGGCGCAGCACGAACTCGTTGACGATCACCGAGGGCGTGTGGCGCGACGCCAACCAGCCGTAGAGCTGGTCGTCCCAGTAGATGAAGAAGCGCGGGTCGGGCAGACCGATCTTCGCGACGATGTCGCGGTGGATGAACATCCCCTCGAAGCATCCCGAGTTCATCGGCTTGAAGCCTGACTCGTCGAAGGCGGCGGGAGCGAAGGGGATCGGGATCGCCATCGACTCGGCCACGCGGTACTGCCAGTAGAACTCGCTGCCGTCGTAGTCGTACCGGCGCCCCTGGATGCTGCGGAAGCGGGGCGTCCAGTGACCCATGCGGGCGAGTCCGTCGGAGACCACCTCGACGTCGTCGTCCATGAGCCAGATCCATTCGGATCCGAGCTCGTAGGCGACGCGCATCCCCTCGCTGAATCCGCCCGAGCCGCCGGTGTTGGTCTCGAGACGGCGGTAGACCAGCTCGGTGGGCAGGCGGTAGCGGAACGACTCGACGACCTCCGTGGTGTCGTCGGTCGAGGCGTTGTCGATCACGACGAGGTGCCCCGGTGCCGGCGACATCCGCTCGATGCTCTCGAGCAGGCGCGTGAGCAGGTGGGTGCGGTTGTACGTGACCACGACGATCGTCGCGGTCTTCGGGTCGAACGGTGCCGTGGTCACGGACGCTCCTCGAAGGTCGCGCGCCAGTTGGCCTCGGAGACGAGGTCGGGCAGGGCGCGGCGGTATTGACGGGACAGACGGGGCCATTCGCGCTGGAGGCGACGGTGCAGCTTCCAGCTGTCGATGAGCATGCGTCGGAACATCGCGCGGTCGCGCGTGTAGATGTTCTTGCCCGACCCGTCGGCGGCGCTGACGAGGGCGCTGTCGTACAAGGGAACGCGCCACCAGTTGGCATCGCCTTTCCCGAACTCGACTTCGGGCTGTGCGACGTTTTCGGCCTTGGGCGTGTGGAACCAGTGCGACAGCAGCGTCCGGACGGTGAAGGTCCTTAGAGCGAGGCCGGTCGGGCTGTCGAACTGGTGCTGCTTCAGGCGCTTGAACACCTGGCGTCCGCGGCGTGAACGCAGCGGGACGCCCGAGTCCTTGTGCACGACCGTCTCGGCGTGCTTCTTCGCGACCGCGCGGGCGTCCGGCATCGCCGTCGCGAGGTTGGCGCGCATGTGCTCGGGTCCCGACAGCACATCGCGCAGCGCGCGGTGCCGCAGCTCGACGGGGTAGTACTGCATCATCATGAGGTGCTTGAGGTCGACGCGTCGGCTGTGTCGGATGAGGGTGCCGCCGAGCGGTGACCGCGAGTGCAGGAGCGCGGCGACGATGCGGTTGCGGGCGTGGAAATACGCCTGCCAGTCGATCGAGTCGTCCTTGCCGATCCACGACACGTGCCACAGTGCGACACCGGGCATGGAGACCGTGGGGTAGCCGGCATCCCGAGCCCGAACACAGAACTCGGCGTCGTCCCACTTGATGAAGGCGGGAAGCGACAGACCGATCTCGCGCAGGATGCTGGTGGGGATCAGGCACATCCACCAGCCGTTGTAGTCGGCGTCGAGCCGCATGTGCAGCAGAGGGCTCTGGCGCAGGTTGGCGACGCTGAAGTCGTGGGGGAGGCGCTCCTGGAAGAGCGCGCGCCACATGAAGGGGGCGTCGTCGACGACCTCGGCCCAGGCGTGCAGCTTGGGGCGGTCGAGCAGGTCGAACATGTGGGCGCCGACGATGGTGGGCACCGAGGCGTAGCGGCCGAAGACCACGGAGCGGCGGATCGACTCGGGCTCGATGCGCACGTCGTCGTCGAGCAGCTGGACGAAGTCGCTGCCCTCGCGGGCGAGCGTTTCGACCATGGCGCGGGCGAAGCCGCCGCTCCCGCCAAGGTTGGGCTGGCGGAGCACCTGCAGGGTGTCGCCGAGGCGCTCGGCGACGGCCGGGTAGGCGTCCTGCGCTTCGACCAGGTCGGTGCCCTGGTCGATGATGAAGACCCGATCGACGACGTCGAGCACGTCGGGGGCGTCGGCGAGGGCCTGCAGCGTCTCGACGCAGTAGTCGGGCTTGTTGTACGTGGTGACGCCGATGCTCGCCTTGCCGCCACGGACCGGCTCCTGCTCGGTCGTCCACTCGGCGCCCTCGAAGATCGCGTCGGTGTGGTCGGCGGCGACGTCGAACCAGATCCAGCCGCCGTCGCTGTACTGATCGAGGACCAGGTCGAACGACGTGGCGACGGCGTCGCCGCGGACCTCGCGCGTCTCGATGCGCTGCTTGGTGCCGCCGCCGTTCGAGCGGTACACGAGCACCGTGGCATCCCCCGAGGTGTGGACCGTGAGGCGCACCTGGCGCACGGCCGTCCAGTGCTGCCAGTACGAGGCGGGGAAGGCGTTGAAGTAGGTGCCGAACGAGACGCGGCGGCCGGCGACGATGCGCGCGCGGTGGCGGTCGAGGATGTTGCCCAGCTGGGCCACGTTGGTCACCCGCACCGGCTCCTCGTCGATGGTCGACCAGGTCTCGGGATCGACGTAGAGCGGGAGGAGGTCGGGGTCGCGGTCGAGCGGAAGAACGGCGTTCTGCAGGGTGTACGTCACGAAGGGATCTTTCGGTCGAGGAGCCGCGGCCGCGGAGAGCCAGCGGGAAGTCTACCGGGCACGCATCCCGCGACCCTGAGCGTCGAACGCCCCTGGGCCGGGATCAGGGCCCCGGCCGCCGCAGCTCGCCCCGCTCGATGGAGATGCTCTGCTCGCTGGGGCCGACCCCCACCAGCGGCGTCTGCTTGATCTTCGCGCCGAAGAGGATCACGAACAGCCAGCCCCACAGCAGCAGCGGTCCGGAATCCGTGAGCCCCTGCACCACGAGCAGGGCCCCGAGCAGGGTCGGCAGCAGGGTCAGGGGGGAGTGGGGGCGGTCGTCGCGCAGGTCCCAGCGCGGTCGGTCGACGGCGAAGAACCACGACCGCCACACGTACGCCAGTCCCACCAGCGCCAGCAGGATCACGCCGATCCCGCCGAGCTGGAGGAAGGCGTCGAGCCACATGCTGTGCGCCTGGATCACCGTCCGGCCGTCCTCGACGATCCACCCGTCGATGAGCGGCTCGGTCGGGATCCACGGCGTCGAGAAGCCCCACCCGATGACAGGACGCTGCTCCGCCCGCGCGATGACCTCGGTCCAGATGCTGTCGCGCCCCGTCAGGTCGGCGCCGCGGCCGAGGAGATCGAACAGCGCCGGGCGGTTGAGCCACAGGGCGCCGCCCCCGCCCAGCCCGATCGCGGCGTACAGCAGGTACCAGCGGGTGCGTTCGCCGGGGCGGCGCGCGGTGCGCATGACGAGCACCGTGGCCAGGACCAGGGCGACGAAGGCCGCGGCGATCCAGGCGGTGACCGATTCCGCGCGGACGAAGAGTAACGCGGCGACGGCGGTCCACACCGCGAGCAGCACGCGCCGGGGGGCGCCGACCGCGATCCGGACGCCGAAGACGATCACGGCGACGAGCATGACCGCGGCGAGCAGATCGGGGTTGCCGAAGAGACCCTCGACGCGCCCGCCGGTGAACAGGGTGCCGCTGGACCACGGCCCCACCGGATCCTCGCCCGCGGCGGTGACGACGAACCCGGGCAGCACCGGTCCGCGCACGAACACAGCCGCGACGAGCTCGAACACCAGCGACAGCCCGACGATCCACTTCGCGGCCGAGGCGAGGGCCCGCACGACGTCGCGCCAGGTCAACACGGCCCCGATGAACAGGCCCTGGAACGTCGTGACGATCAGCAGGGAGAGGGTGAGGAGGGATGCCATCGGCCAGGCGCTCCACAGCACCGACGCCGTCGCCCAGGCGAGGTAGCCGAACGCGAGCCAGGGCAGGCGCCGCACGGCGAGGGGCGGGCGAACGACGAGCCAGACGATGCCCGACACGACGGCGGTGGCGGCGACCACGATCGCGGTGATCGCGGGGCCGACGGCGTTGACCAGACCCACCCCGCCCAGGGCGAGCACGAGCAGAAGCACGCACCAGGCCCGCAGCAGCAGATGCCCCGTCGTCTCGCGCGCCGGGGCCGTCGGCAGCGCCGACACCGGGTGACTCGTGTGCATCGCCATGGTGTGTTCAGGGTAGCGGTCGGCATCCGTCCGGCGTCAGGCGAGCGCATTATGCTGACGCCGTGCTGATCGCCCTTTCGAACACCCCCCGCGACTACGCCTGGGGAAGCCCCACCCTCATCGCCGACCTCGAGGGACGCGAGCCCACCGGGGCGCCCGAGGCCGAGGTGTGGTTCGGCGATCACCCCGGCTCGCCCGCCGAGGTGCACGACGGCTCCGGCCGCACGCTCGACGCGTGGCTGCCCTCCGTCGCCGCTGACCAGGGCGTCCCCACGAAGCTGCCCTACCTGCTGAAGCTGCTCGCGGCCGGTGCGCCCCTCTCGATCCAGGTGCACCCCTCGAAGGAGCAGGCCGTCGCGGGCTTCGCCCGCGAAGAGAAGGCCGGGGTCCCGCGCGATGCGGGGGAGCGAAACTACAAGGACGACAACCACAAGCCCGAGGTGATCGTCGCCCTGAGCGACACCTTCACCGCGCTGGCGGGGCTGCGCGACCTCGACCGCACGCGTGCCCTGGTCGACGCGCTCGGCGACGCTCCCGCGGTGCGGGCGCTGCGCGCGCACCTCTCGGCGGACGACGCCGCTGCCGCCCTCCGATCGGCGATCGGCTGGCTGCTCGGGGGAGCGGAGCGCGCCGAGATCGAAGAGATCGTGGATGCCGCGTCGTCGGCCGACGCGTCCGGGTTCGACGCCGAGCTGGCGCTGACCCGCTCGCTGCACTCGGCCTACCCCGCCGATCCCGGCATCGTGGTCGCGCTGCTGATGAACCTCGTCGAGCTGCGCCGCGGCGAGGCGATCTTCGTCCCGGCCGGCGTCCTGCACGCCTACGTCGCCGGTCTCGGCGTAGAGATCATGGCCGCGAGCGACAACGTGCTGCGCGGCGGCCTGACCCCCAAGCACATCGACGTCGAGGAACTGCTCGGCCTCGTCGACTTCCGTCCGGCCGAGCCGCCGTTCCTGCGCCCGTCCACCGCGGGCGACGGCGCCGAGCTCTTCGCCCCCGGAATCGCCGACTTCGCCCTCGGGCACCTCGAGGCGGGTGTCCGGGCCCAGCTCGATCTCGGCGGCGTCTCGATCGCCCTCGGTGTGGCAGGCGAGACCACGCTCACGGGCGCCTCGGGTGCCAGCCTCACCGTCCGGCCGGGGCAGGCGGCCCTGGTGACCCCCGATGAGACGCCCCTCGTGTCCGACGGCGGCGGCGAGGTGTTCGTCGCCATGCCCGGCGCGTGAGAGCCGCGACACGCCGTAGCCGCGACTGAAGGTTCACCTCGCCCTTGAGGGTTTACGATCCGCGACTTGACTCGGCGTAATCACACGGGTGTAATTATGACTGCGCGGAACCGCGTCATGGGGGCTTGAACGAGGCGGAGGACGATATGGCGACGTCGCAGTACCGGTCCGGTGTCCCGGAGAATTGGTTCGTCGATCCGGTCGATCTCGGTGTTCCCGGCGTCCGCCGCGACATCGACTCCACCGAAGAGAACGCTCTCGCCTGGCAGACCGACGCCCTCTGCTCGCAGACCGATCCCGAGGCCTTCTTCCCCGAGAAGGGCGGTTCGACACGGGATGCCAAGCGCATCTGCACCTCGTGCGACGTGAAGTCCGAGTGCCTCGAGTACGCGCTGCAGAACGACGAGCGCTTCGGCATCTGGGGCGGCCTCAGTGAGCGCGAGCGTCGCAAGCTCAAGCGCCGCGCCTGACGCGCGTCCGCGCGCATCCTCCTGAACGTTCCTCGCGCCGACGGCGCGGCGTCCGCGATCGTGGGGGAGCGGACTTAGGCTGATCCGCGTCATGCCCGCCCGTGTTCACGCCATCCTCGTCGTGCGTCCCGAAGGACGCACTCCTGCAGCGAACCATCTGGAGCGCACCCTGGCGGCCCTCGCCGCCCAGACCCGCCCCGTCGACGCGCTCACGATCGTGCTGTGCGGCGCCGACGCCACGCTGACGAAGCTCGCCGCATCGTCCGGGGCCGAGGGCGTCATCACCGCTGCGGCGGGCACGTCTTTCGCCGCAGCCACCGCCCTGGCCACACCCCGCCTCACCGGCGACGCGGTCTGGCTCCTCGCGCAGGACACCGCGCCCGACCCCGACGCCCTCGTGCGCCTCGCGGGCGCCCTCGAGCTGTCTCCTCCTCTCGTCGTCGCGGCCCCCAAACTCGTGGCGTGGGACGACCGCGACGCGATCCTCTCCCTCGGCGTCAGCATGAACCGCTACGGCGGCACCGTGGAGCTCGCGGCGGGCGAACTCGATCAGGGGCAGCGCGACGCGGATGCCGACGTGCTCGGCGCCGACGTCCGGGGCCTGCTCGTGCGCCGCGACGCCTGGACCGCTCTCGGCGGACTCGATCCGGCCCTGGGCGGCGCCGACGAGGGCCTCGACCTCGGTGTGCGTGCGCGGCTCGCGGGTCACCTCGTCTCGCTGGTGCCCGCCGCCCGGGTCGCGGTCGCGGGCGACGGGGTGGCCGCCATGGCGCGCGGTCGACGGCGTGCCCGACGGCGCGCCTTCGCCACGCGAACCGCCCAGCTGCATCGCCGACTCGTCTACGCGCCCGGTCCCGCCGTGGCCCTGCACTGGCTCTCGCTGCTGCCGCTCGCGCTGTGGCGCACGATCCTGCACCTTGTCACGAAGGTTCCCTACCGGGTGCTGCCCGAGTGGGGGGCGACGCTTCTGGTCATGGCGCGGCCCGCCGCCGTCGCGCGCGCGCGACGGCGCATCCGCGCGACGCGGAAGGTGGGATGGTCGCGTCTCGCGTCGCTGCGCGTGTCGCGCGCCGAGATGCGCCTGCGGTGGGAGAGCGACGTCGCCGACCCCGACGCCCCCGTGCGCTCGGAGCTGCGATTCTTCGTGGGCGGCGGGGCGTGGGCGGTCCTGGGGGCCCTCGCGGTGTCGGCGGCCCTGTTCGCTCCGCTGCTGGCGTGGCCGGTGCTCGGCGGGGGCGCTCTGGCGCCGCTCCGGCAGAACGTGGCCCAGCTCTGGCAGGACGCCGCCTGGGGCGCTCGTCCCCTCGGACTGGATGCCGTCGGACCGGCCGACCCCTTCTCGGCCGTCGTCGCACTGATCGGGACGCTGTCGCCCGGCGACCCGTCGCGCGCCTTCGTCGTGCTGTGGGTGCTCGCGCTCCCGCTCGCGGTGCTCGGCGGATGGTTCGCGGCGACCCGCGTGACGGAGTCGTCGATGCTGCGCATCGTCGCGGGTGTCGCCTGGGCGCTCGCGCCGACGTTCCTCGCGGCCCTCGTCGAGGGGCGCCCGGCGGGTGTCCTCGTGCACCTGCTCCTCCCGTGGCTCTTCTACGCCGCGAGCGTCGCCCACCGCTCGTGGGCGCCGGCGGGAGCGGCATCCCTCCTCCTCGTCGCCGTCCTCGCCTCGGCCCCCTCCCTCGCTCCTGCGGTCATCGTGCTGTGGTCGGCGGCGCTCGTCGTCGTGGCCCTCGTGGCCGGTCGCGGGGTCGCTCGCGTCGTCTGGCTTCTCGTCCCGTCGATCGTCGTGTTCGCCCCGCTCGTGTGGACGCAGATCCGCGCCGGCAACCCCTGGGGTCTGCTGGCGGATCCGGGCATCGCCTACGCGGGGGATGAGGCCTCCGCCACCCCCCTCGGGCGCGCGCTGCTCGCCGCCGGCTTCCCCACCTCCGACCCGGGTGGCTGGGCGAGCCTCACCGGGGGATCGGTCTGGTGGGTCGGCCTGCTCATCGCGCCTCTCGCCGTGCTGGCCGTGCTCGCCGTCCTCACGCCGCGGTGGATCACGGCATCCGCCCTCATCGTCCTGACCGTCACGGGCCTGGCCACCGCCTTCGCGGCCGTGGGCGTCGCGGTGGCGTTCGACCACTCCGTCGCGGTGCCGCTGTGGCCGGGCGCGGGGTTGAGCCTCGCGTGGATCGGCCTCGTGGGGGCGGCCGTCGTCGCCCTCGACGCGGGGATCCCGGCGCGCGTACACGTGATCCGGCCCATCGCCGCGCTCCTCGCGCTCGGGGCCCTCGCGATCTCGGTGGCCCCGGCTCTCACCGCCCAGACGGCCGATCCCGCGAGCGGCCGATCGGTCCTGACGAACGGACCCGTCTCGACCCTGCCCGCCTTCGTCGCCGCCGAGGGCCGCGGCTCGCTCGACATCGGCACGATCGTGCTCGATCCGCGTACCGACGGACTACGCGTCAAGGTGGTGTGGGGCGGCAGCGCGACCCTTTCGGGCCAGAGCACCGTCGAGGCCACGCGCACCTCGGCCGACGCGCAGGATGTCGAGCTTGCGGCCCTCGCCGCCGACCTCGTCACGCCCTCGGCCGACGACGTCGTCTCGCGCCTCGCCGAGCGCGGCATCGCCTTCGTGCTGCTCGAGTCGGCGCCGGCCGGAGAGGACGACGTCATCCGCGGAGCGCGCCTGGGGGCGGCGACCTCGCTCGACCAGCGCGACCTGCTCGACCCTGTCGGCACGACCTCGCGCGGGGATCTGTGGCGCGTGAACGCCGAGGTGACCCCTCGCGCACCCCTCGACGACCACCGCCTGGCGCTGCGGCGTCTGGTGGCCGCCGGCTCGATCGGCGTCGTGCTCGTCGCCCTGCTTCTCGCCGTGCCCACCGCGGCGTCGCGTCGGGTCGCCCGGCGCACGCCGCGCATCGTCGGCCCGAACCCGGGAGGATCCCGATGAACGAGCGGCGAATCGTCCGTGTCGCGGCCACGAGCGCCCGCGTCGTGGCGGGAGCGGCCGTGGCCACCGCCGCCGTCGTGGGCACGGTCCTCGGAATCGCGGCCCCCTGGCCCCAGTACACCGCGACGCCCGTACGGGTGGAGGCGACGCCGGCTCCCGGCGACACCGTGCTCGCCTGCGACGGACCGCTGTTGGCTCTCGGGCGCAGCGCCGACGCGGCGGGGTCGCTGAGCGCGGCCGCATCGCAGCAGGTGGTCAGCGGACCCGCCGATTCCGACGCGACCACCACGGCGCTCACGGGAGTGACGGGCGACTCCTCCGGCGACGCCGAGGCGTTGCGCGCCGCTCCCCGCGACGGCGTTCCCGCCCCGCTCGCCGCCGCCGGGTCGTCGACCGCCGCCGCGACCGATCTCATCGGTTTCTCGGCATCCGCGTGTCGTCCGCCCCTCTCGGAGTCGTGGCTGATCGGAGGCGCATCGAACACCGGCGCCAACGATCTGGTCGTGCTAGCGAACCCGGGCACCGTCCCGGCGACCGTGCAGCTGTCGGTGTACGGCGCGCAGGGCGTGTCGACGCCGCCGAGCGGTCAGAACATCGTGGTCCCGGCGGGCGGCCGGCGCGTGGTTCCGCTCGCGGGACTGCTGCTCGGCGAGCAGAGCCCGGTCGTGCGGGTGGTCTCGGCGGGCGCCCCGGTGCACGCGTCCCTGCAGGCCACGCTGACCCGTTTGCTGCTGCCCGGCGGCGCCGATCAGGTCGCCCCTCTCGCCCAGGCCGACGCGAACCTGGTCATCCCGGGGGTTCAGGCCTTCGCCGCCGACGCCGGGCAGGCGGGCACGGTGCTGCGGCTGCTGTCGCCGGGCGCCGACACCACGGCGACGGTCACGCTCACCCCCCTCGACGCCTCGGTGAGCGCCCCCGCGCCCAGCGATGTCCCGCTCACCTCCGGTCTGCCCACCTCTCTCGACCTGTCGGGTCTGGCCGCCGGCGCTTACACCGTGCAGGTCTCGGCGGGAGCGCCCATCGTCGGCGCCGCCTGGTCGACGACCGGCTTCGGCGAGGGAGCCGACTTCGCCTGGTACGTGCCGGCGCCCGAGATCGCCGCTCCCAGCGAGATCGCGGTCGCCGCGGGGGTGGGAGCGAGCGTGGTCGTCGCCGGCGGCGACAGCGACACCACAGTCGTTCTGACGCCGTCCGATGGCGGCACCCCCGTCACCGCGAACGTGGCCGCCGGTGCGAGCGTCGCCATCCCGGTCGGCGCGGGCGTCTATCGACTCGAGGCGGGAGCCCCCGTCCGCGCGGCGGTGTCGTACGCCGGCGCGGGAGCGCTGGCGTCGTACCCCCTGTGGCCCGCGGATGCCGCGGCCTCGGCGCTCACGATCCTGCCGTAGCGCCCCATCGCCCGCCGCGGATCAGAAGAAGCGGAACCGCTCGGGACCGAGGTCCCACGGGTCGCGGTCGAGGTACTCGGCCGCCGCGCGGAAGACCGCGCCCTCGATCATCATGCGACGGTGCAGGTCGTCGTCGTGGTGGGGGTGGCCCAGGCGCTCGATGGGAACGCGGTACAGGATGATGCGCTTTTCGTCGCGCAGGACCGTCCATCGCGGGATGCCGTCGGCCGCAGCCGGGGGCATGATGCCGATCTCGAACGACACCTCGCGCAGATCGCTCCAGGCGGAGCGCAGGAACTCGGCTGCGGCGCCGACCGCGATGTCGAAACGCTCGACGCGCGTGTCGATCGGGGGAAGCGGCGGGCGTACGACGGGACTGCGATTCTCGCGACCGTGACGGCCGTGCCGTGAGGGGCGGACCACCGGTCGCGCTTCCCGGGATCGGCGACGCATCATGGCCCCATCCTACGTTCGAGGGGGCGGTGGGCGGGGCGCGGGAGTGCGGGGTGCGGCAGGGGCGCGCACAACGGCGGGGCCGGCGGCCGACACGCCGCTTGTCGGGGACGTCAGGCGGCGTGGCGCGGCATCCGCCCTCCGTTGTGCACGGGCGGGCCCGGCCCGGGTCGTCCGCGGCGGCACGGTCGTCCCCGCGGCGCGGGGGAGCGCGTCGCGGGGGAGGGCAGCGGCTCTCGTGCGGCGCCGGGGTGCCGGCATCCGGGATCCGGCGGCGCGGCGTCGAGGCGGTGTCGGAGGGGCTGACTAGGCTGACGGGCGATGCGCGACAGACTCTGCTCGAAGGTGGGATGCGCCCGCGAGGCGATGAGCACCCTCACCTACGACTACGGCGACCAGATGGCGGCCTTGGGCCCCCTCGGTCCCGCGGGCGACCCGCACGCGCACGACCTCTGCGCCATCCACGCCGACCGGCTGTCGGTCCCGAAGGGCTGGGTCGTCGTGCGGCACGAGACCCTGCGCACCTGAGGCGCCGACCTCTCGGGCGTGAGTGCCCTCCGGCCGTGCGTCCCCGTCGGGCGACTCACGCCTTCTCGGTGAGAGCTGCTGCCCGCTCGTTCTCGAGCATCAGGGCGCGGTACTCGCGATCCCGGCGCACCGACGCCACCGCGCGCACGAGCGCCTCGTCGTCCGACGCGGGGATCGGTGAGACGAAGGGGCGGACCGCCTCGGCGAGGGATGCCGCGACCCGCAGGCGCGCGGCGGGCTCGAGCGCCTCGGCCCCGCGTACGAATTGCGCCACGCGCGCCGCCAGCCGGTCGGGCAGGCGCGAGACGTCGGCGACCGCGGCCCAGGACTCCCAGCCCGCGGGAAGGCCCGGAGCGGGCGGGAGGAGTCGGCGCGTCCGCGTGCGCTCGCTCGCGGTACCGGCCAGCAGGTCGCCCAGCCGCTGAGCCCGGGGGGTGAACATCCCGACCACCGCCGCGATCGCGCCGAGGGTGAACCACACCTCGAGCACCCCGGTGAGCGACCGGATGAGCGCCTGGCGGAAGCCCGCGGCGCCCCCGTCGGTGCGCACGATGCGAGCCCCCACCGCGAGGCGGCCGAGGCTGCGGCCGCGCGACAGCGTCTCGACCGTGGTGGGAACGGCGACCGTCACGAGCACGAGCAGGGCGATGACGCCGATGCGGATCGCGGATTCCGGCAGCGTGCCAGCGCCGACCATCGAGGTCAGCAGCACCGCGCCGCCGATCAGCAGCGCGACGCCGACGAGGACGTCGATGAGAGCGCCGACGGCGCGGAGGAAGAAGCCCACGGGTTGGACGTCGAGGGCGACGGCCTCTCCGGTGAGTGTCTCGTCGGCGTCCGTGTGCACGAGGGCGACCGCGGGAGCGGGGGTCGACGAGGAAGCCATGCGTACAGTTGACCACATGGACCTCGACGCCCTCACGGCCGCCCGGCGCGACGAGTGGGCGCGGCTCGACGACCTGGGTCGCCGCAGACACCTGACCGGCCCCGAGGTCGACGAGCTCGTCACCCGCTATCGCGCGGCCTCGGCCGATCTCGCCGACATCAAGACCTCGGCCGGGCGCACCCCCGAGGGCGACCACGTCTCGATCCTGCTTGCGCGCACGCGCCTGCGGCTCACCGGCGTGCGCGACAACGTGCTGAAGCAGCTGCCGCGGTTCTTCCTGTTGCAGCTTCCGGCGGCGCTGTACCGCGTGCGGTGGAGCACCTTGGCCGTCACGATCGGGTTCCTGGTCGTGACGACCCTCGTCGCCCTGTGGATCTCGGGAAATCCCGCGGCCGTGGCGGCCCTGGGGCAGGAGAGCCAGCTGCAGAACTACGCCGACGAGCAGTTCGTGAACTACTACCGCGAGAACCCGAACGCGATCTTCGCCGGGTCGGTGTGGACGAACAACGCATGGATCGCGGCGCAGTGCGTCCTGTTCGGGGTCACGGGGATCTGGCCGCTCGCGGTGATGATGCAGAACGCCATCGGGGTGGGAACATCGGCGGCGATCATGTTCTCGTTCGACCGCGGCGACCTGTTCTTCCAGTTCATCCTCCCGCACGGTCTGCTCGAGCTCACCGCGATCTTCGTCGCGGGAGCGGCGGGGATGCAGATCTTCTGGGCGTGGGTCGCTCCGGGGCGGCGCTCGCGGGCCGAGGCGCTCGCCGCGGCGGGTCGATCGCTCGCGACGGTGGCGGTGGGACTCGTCTTCGCCCTCGCGCTCTCGGGAATCGTCGAGGGGTTCGTGACCCCGCGGGAATGGCCGTGGCAGATCAAGATCGCGATCGGTGCCGCCGCCCTCGGGGTGTTCCTGTTCTACATGCTGTGGGTCGGGGGCCGCGCTGCCCGTGCGGGCGAGACCGGCGACCTCACCGAGTACGAGGCGGGGACTCCCACGCTCACGGCGGGGTGACGGCATCCGCTCGCTTAGGTGAATCGCGCCCGAGGTTCCCGTCCGTTTCCCGGCGTGTCATTTTTGATTCACTCAAAACTAGCTAAGCTGGCCGCATGCTCGACAGTCAGCCGGATGCCGCCGCGGATGCCCTCATCCGCGGTGCGGGTCTGCGGGTCACGGCGACGCGCGTCGCCGTGCTCGAGGCCCTGCGCGCCCGGCCGCACGCCACCGCCGACGCCGTCTACGACGGAATCGTCGGCTCCCTCCCCGGAACGAGCAAGCAATCGGTGTACAACGCGCTCGGCGACTTCGCCGACGCGGGCCTTGCGCGCCGCATCGAACCGGCCGGTCACGCCGGCACGTTCGAGCTGCGGGTGGGCGACAACCATCACCACGTGGTGTGCACCGGGTGCGGACGCATCGACGACGTGGACTGCGTCGTCGGGGCGGCCCCGTGCCTGCACATGCCGGAGGGCAGCGGCTTTCTCATAGAGACCGCTGAAGTGACGTTCTGGGGCGTGTGCTCCGATTGTCGAGCGAAGTCCGAAGCCGAAACACCGAGAGGATCCCGATGAGCGACACTCTGAACGGATGCCCCGTCTTCCACGACGGCGCCGCCCCCGACGACAACCGACTGCCCGTGGGAGAAGCCCCCGCGGACAGCGAGCCCGCGGGCGCGCTCCCGCACCCCACGCAGGGTTCCGCCAACCGCGTGTGGTGGCCCGAGAGCCTGAACGTCAAGATCCTCGCGAAGAACAACGCCCTGCGCGACCCGCTCGACGAGGGCTTCGACTACAAGGCCGCCTTCGAAGCGCTCGACCTCGACGCCGTCAAGCGCGACCTCAAGGAGGTGATGACGACGTCGCAGGACTGGTGGCCCGCCGACTTCGGCCACTACGGCCCCCTCATGATCCGCATGGCCTGGCACAGCGCCGGCACCTACCGCGTGACCGACGGCCGCGGCGGCTCGGGCGCGGGCATGCAGCGCTTCGCCCCGCTGAACAGCTGGCCCGACAACGTCAACCTCGACAAGGCCCGCCGTCTGCTCTGGCCCGTCAAGAAGAAGTACGGCCAGTCGATCTCGTGGGCCGACCTGATGATCCTCGCCGGCAACGTCGCTCTCGAGGACATGGGCTTCCCCACCTTCGGCTTCGCCGGCGGCCGCACCGACGTGTGGGAGCCCGACGACGACGTGTACTGGGGCCCCGAGACCACGTGGCTCGGCGACGAGCGCTACACCGGCAACCGCGAGCTCGAGAAGCCGCTCGCCGCGGTGCAGATGGGCCTCATCTACGTCAACCCCGAGGGCCCCAACGGCAACCCCGACCCGCAGCTGTCGGCCCACGACATCCGCGAGACGTTCGGCCGCATGGCCATGAACGACGAGGAGACCGTCGCCCTCATCGCCGGCGGCCACACCTTCGGCAAGACGCACGGCGCCGCGAGCGACTCCCACGTGGGCGCCAACCCCGAGGCCGCCGACATCAACGACCAGGGCCTGGGCTGGAAGAACAGCCACGGCACCGGCAAGGGCGACGACACCATCACCAGCGGCCTCGAGGTCACGTGGACCTACCACCCGACCCGCTGGGACAACGAGTTCTTCCACATCCTCTTCGCCTACGAGTGGGAGCTCTTCCAGAGCCCCGCGGGTGCGCACCAGTGGCGCCCCAAGAACGGCGGGGGAGCCGACATGGTCCCCGAGGCGCACTCCGACGGCCGCCGCGAGCCCCGCATGCTCACGAGCGACCTGGCGTTGCGCGTCGACCCGGCGTACGAGAAGATCTCGCGTCGCTTCGCCGAGGACCCGGCCGCCTTCCAGGACGCCTTCGCCCGCGCCTGGTTCAAGCTCACCCACCGCGACATGGGCCCGCGCGAGCGCTACCTCGGCGCCGAGGTGCCCGCCGAGGTGCTCGTCTGGCAGGACCCCGTGCCCGCGGTCGACCACACGCTGATCGATGAGACGGATGCCGCTGCCCTCAAGCAGCAGATCCTCGACAGCGGTCTGTCGGTGCAGCAGCTGGTCACCACCACCTGGGCCGCCGCCTCGACCTTCCGCGGCAGCGACAAGCGCGGTGGTGTGAACGGCGCGCGCATCCGCCTCGAGCCGCAGAAGAGCTGGACGGTCAACAACCCCGAGCAGCTGGCATCCGTCCTCGATGTCCTCGAGAAGATCAAGGCCGAGTTCGACGCGCAGGCGCAGGACGGCAAGAAGGTCTCGATCGCCGACCTGCTCGTGCTCGCGGGCAACGCCGGTGTCGAGCAGGCCGCCCTCGCCGGCGGCGTCGAGGTCGAGGTGCCCTTCACCCCGGGCCGCACCGACGCCTCGCAGGAGCAGACCGAGATCGAGTCGTTCCGCTGGCTCGAGCCGATCGCCGACGGCTTCCGCAACTACGCCTCGCGCGAGGCGCGCCTGCCCGCGGAGTTCCTGCTGCTCGACAAGGCGAACTTGCTCACGCTCACGGCGCCCGAGATGACGGTGCTGGTCGGCGGTCTGCGCGCGATCGGGGCGAACTGGGACGGCAGCGACTGGGGTGTGTTCACCGACACCCCCGGTGCCCTGACCAACGACGTCTTCGTGAACCTCCTCGACCTCGGCACGACGTGGAAGCCGCTCGACAGCGGCAAGCACGCGTTCGAGGGCACCAAGGACGGCTCGGGCGAGAAGGTCGGCATCGGCACCCGCGTGGACCTGGTGTTCTCGTCGAACTCCGAGCTGCGTGCGCTCGCCGAGGTCTACGCCTCCGACGACGCCAAGGAGAAGTTCGTGCGCGACTTCGTCGCCGCGTGGCGCAAGGTCACCGAGCTCGACCGGTTCGACCTGGTCTGAGCCGCGCCATACGGAAGGCCCGTCCCCTCTGCGGGGGGCGGGCCTTCCGCGTCTGCGGAAGCCGCCCGCGCGGACACGACGCAGGACTTCCACGCTCCGAGGTGGCCGGACCGGCCGTGGCGGCCGCATCGCCGACGGAAGTCCTGCGTTGCGCCCGCATGCCGAGCGCGGCGGCTTCATGGCCGCTGAGGGGCGGATGCCGCGGCTCAGGCTCGCGACAGGCGGCGCAGGCCCTCGTCGATCGACACCGCCGGCGTCCACCGCAGGTCGCGGCGGATCTCGGTCTGGTCGAACCAGTGCGCGGTCGACAGCTGCTCGGCGAGGAAGCGGGTCATGGGCGGTTCGTCCTGCCCCGGGCGCACGGCCCACACCCGCTCGATCAGCGATCCCGCGGCCTTGGCCACCCCCGCGGGCACGCTGAAGCGCGGAGGGGTCACGCCCGAGGCGCGGCAGATCCCGGCGAGAAGGTCGCCGACCGGCCGCGGTTCGCCGTTGGTCAACACGTACGCGCGACCGCTGACCTCGTCGACGCGATGGAGGGCGGCGACGATCCCGGATGCCGCGTTGTCGACGAACGTGGAGTCGATGAGCGCCGTGCCGCCGTCCAGCAGGGGGAGCGTGCCCCGGCGGGCGCGGGCGACGACGCGCTCGATGAGTTGCGTGTCGCCCGGGCCCCAGACGAGGTGCGGGCGGATCGCGACCAGGGCGGTGTCGCCCGTCGCGCGGGAGAGCGCGAGCAGTTCGGCCTGGGCCTTCGTGCGGGCGTATTCGCCGCGCGCGGCATCCGGATCCGCGGGCTCGGCCCCCACCCCCGCCAGGGCATGACCGGCGTGCGCGACCGAGGGCGACGAGACGTGGACGACGCGCGTGACGGCGGCGGCGGCGGCGGCATCGAGCAGGATGCGCGTGCCCTCGACGTTCACGGCGTGGAACTGCGCGGGGTCGCCGGCCAGCGAGACCTTCGCCGCGAGGTGCACGACGCCGTCGATCCCCTCGAGGGCGGCGGCCACGGCATCCGGATCCGTGACCGAACCCTGCCGGTCCTCGGCTCCGTCCACACCCGAGGGGCGGCGCTGCAGGGTGCGGACGTGGTGACCGGCGTCCTGCAGGGCGCGCACGACGGCGCGACCGAGGAACCCGGACGATCCGGTGGCGAGGACCCTCACGGCGCCGTCGGTTTCTCTCCGGCCAGCACGCGCTCGGCCCAGGCGGCCAGGCGCGAGCGGTCGATCTTGGAGTTGTGGCGGATGTCGGTCGGCAACGACGGCACCGCGAGCACCGCGGCCAGTCGTTGCGTCGTCGCCCGGCGCACCTGTTCGGTCAGATCGGGGGATGCCAGGCCCGGGCGCCGGACGCCCGCCTCGACGACCGCGACCACGACCTGGCCGCCCACCGGGCCCACGCCGACAGCGGCGGCGCGCTCGATGGCGGGCACGGCCTCGACGTCCTGCTCGATGCCCACCGGGGTGACGGGGCCGTCGGCGGTGGTGATGACGTGGGGGAGGCGCCCCTCGATCCAGAGGCGTCCGTCGTCGTCGAGGTGGCCGACGTCTCCGGTGCGGTGCCAGCGGTCGGGAAGACCGCGCCGTGCCTCCCGGTCGGTGAGGTAGAGGCGGAAGTATCCGCGCTTGAGGTGCGGCGCCGAGATGACGACCTCGCCGGTGATTCCCGGCTCCTTCGACGGCTCGCCGGAGGCGCGACCCGCGGCGTCGATCGCCGAGATGCGCACCTGGCCGGTGCCGAGCGGGCGGCCGACGCATACGCCGCGATCGCCCCGGGCCTGCTCGATCTCGGGCAGGGTGACGTCGGCGACGAGCAAGCACTCGGTCATGCCGTAGGGCGTGTGGGCCGTCGCGTTCGGCATCAGCTCCTGCGCGCGGCGGAGGAGCTCGATGCTCACCGGAGCGCCGGTCGACAGGAACGTCTCGACGCGTGCGAGCGCGGCGCGGTCGTCGTCGGTGAGCGTCGCGGCCGTCGCGACGACGTTCGACACGGCCGCGGGCGAGAGGAACACGATCCGCGCGTCCGAGGCGCGGACGGCCGCGGCCACGGCGGCGGCGGTCAGGGTGCGCGGGGCGGAGACGTCCATGTCGGGCGTTGCGGAGCGCGTGCCCAGCGCCGGCCCCAGCAGGGCGAAGGGGGCGAAGCCGGTGACCAGACCCGTCTCGGCGGTGACGCCGAAGTGCGCCGCGAGGGTGTCGCGCAGCGCGGTGAGCTGGGCGTGCGTGTACACGACGCCCTTGGCCGGTCCCGTCGAGCCCGAGGTGAACAGCACCGCGGCCTCGGCATCCGCGGCGGGAGGAGCGGGCAGCGCACGACCGCGCCCGGCGCGAGCGAGGTCGGACAGGCTCGCCTCGACGCCGAGGGCGCGTGAGGTGACGGCGGGCAGGTTCGCGGCGGAGATCCGTCGGCCCGGCCACCCGAGGGCGCGTGCGGCGGCGAGACCGGCGACCTCGCCGATGACGACGTCGGGGACCGCTCCGCGCACGGCACGGGACAGACCCCGGATGCCGAGACCCCGATCGGCCACGACGACCACGGCGCCGATGCGCAGACACGCGTACAGGGCCGCGGTGAGCGTGGGGCCGGGCTGGACGAGCAGCGACACGCGGTCGCCCGCGCGCACGCCGAAGGCGTCGAGACCCGCGGCGATCTCGTCGACGCGGGCGGACAGCTGGCGCCAGCTCACGCGCAGCGGTTCTCCGTCGCGGGCCGTGGTCATGTCGATGACGGCGGTGTCGTCGTCGTCGCGGCGGGCGTCGAGGGCGTCCCACAGGTGGCCGGAGGGCGCGTCGGCAGCCTCGGGTGCGGTCTCGGCGGCGGCGTGCTTCGCGGCGGCGGCGCGACGCGAACGGGTCGCGGGCGTCACGGCATCCACGACCTTCTCGTCGAGCCAATCGAGCACGACGTCGGCGTAGGGACGCTCCTCGGCGATGAGGTGTCCGGCGCCCTCGAAACGGTGGACGTCGGCGTGCGGAAGTCGATCGGTGAGGTCGTCGAGGTGGTCCTCGCCGAACACGGGGTCCTTCGGACCGCGCAGCAGCAGGGCCGGCACCTCGAGCTCGCGCAGCCCCGACGACATGCGGTGCAGGGCCGGGGTGCTCTCGTGGTCGGGTGTCGCGGGGATGTCGGCGACGAAACCGCCGATGCCGCGGCGGCGGGCGACGGTCGCGTACGGCGCGCGGAACGCCGCCTTCACCGCGGGGTCGAGCTCGGCCAGCGCCAGGGTGGTGTCGAGGAAGGCCGTGGTGCCCGTGGTGCCCGCCGCGAGCATGCCGCGGGCGGTCGCGACGCGCAGGGCGAACGGGAGCGCGGCCCCGTCGGGGTGGTGCACGGCGGTGTTGAGGGCGATCACCGCGGCGAGGCGGTCGCGGTGCTCGACGGCCCAGCCGAGCGAGACCGGTCCGCCCCAGTCGTGACCGATGGTCACGATCGGACCCCGGATGCCGAGACCCCCGACGAGAGCATCCAGGTCGGCGATGCGCTGGGCCAGGGTGCGCCGCAACGACGAGCGCTCCGAGAAGCCCATCTCGAGCTGGTCGACGGCGACCACGCGCCAGACGGCCGCTCCGGCCTCGGCCCGCGCCAGCGAGGCGTTCACGAGGGCGCGCCACAGGTACGACCACGTGGGGTTGCCGTGCACGGCGACGATGGTGCCGAGCGGTTCGAGGCCGCGTTCGGCGAGAGCGTCGCCGGTGTCGAGGACGTGCCAGAGGCGCGTCGCCCCCGCGTCGGCGAGGACGCCGTCGACGCCCACGAGGCGTGACAGGGCCGGATCGAGCCCGGGCAGGCCCGCGGGGGGAAGAGTGGCCTGCGCTCCCGTGACGCGGGGGAAGCTCACCAGGCCAGCTCCAGCATCCCGGTGTTCAGGCCGGAACCCACTCCCATCAGGAGGACGCGATCACCTCGGCGCAGCGTCTTCTGCTCGGCGGCGAGGGTGATCGGAATCGAAGCGGGACCGACGTTGCCGAGGGTGGGGTATGTCACCGGCACCAGATCGCGGTCGAGCTTGGCGGCGCGGACGATGGCCGAGGTGTGCACCGACGAGACCTGGTGGGTGATGTAGCGGTCCATGCCGGTCCACGAGAACTCGTCCTTGGCCTCTTTCCAGGCCGAGACGACGAGGTCGAGGCCGCCCTTGAGCAGGGCCTTGGCGTCGGTGAACATCCCGTCGACGCTACCGACGCACAGGTCGTAGAACTGCGTCGCGGCGCGCGTGACGCCGCCCACGATGCGGTGCCCCTCGGGGTGGTCGCTCGCGCGGCCGAGGACCGCGGCGGCCGCGCCCGAACCGAGGGTGAGGGAGGCGAACTCCTGCATGAAGGCGTCGCGGTCGAGGTCTTCGCGCACGAGGCGGTTGATGGTGTTCACCTGGATCTCGTCGGCATCCTCGCCGTTGACGATCAGGGCGTATTTGACCTGGCCCGACTGGATCATGCCCGCGGCGAGGCTCATGCCGTTGATGAAGCCGAGGCACGCGTTGGCGACGTCGAAGTTGATCGCCGAGCTCGGCAGGCCCAGGCCGTGGTGCAGGCGCACGGCGACCGAGGGCTCGAGGTGCTTGCGGGTCACCGAGGTGTTGATGATGAGCCCGATCTCGCTCGGGTCGACGCCCGCCTCGGCGAGGGCCTGCTTCCCCGCGGAGATGGTGGCCTCGTCGGAGGACTCGCCCTCCGCCCAGTTGCGACGCTCGGTGACGCCGGCGACGCGGCGAAGCAGACCCGGCTTGAGCTTGAGTCGCTTCAGCGCCGGGGCGAGGCGCTCCTCGATGTCGTCCGACGTCGTGACGCGGCTGGGCAAGACGCTCGCCACCGAAACGAGGGCCACATCGTCGAAGTGCGTGGTGGCGTTACCTGGCAAGAGATCTCCCGCATCCTGTGCGTAGACGGCGCAGCCGGGCGCGGAGGGGACGCATCGACGGCTGGAAAGGGTACCCCCCAGGATAAGCCGCGAGATATGTCGCGGGCTGCATGGGGAAGCGGTGTGCTACAGCCGCCCGGCCGCTTTCAGGGCGAGGTATCGGTCGGCCACGAGCGGCGGCAGGTCGTCGGCCGAGGCCGACACCGCGTCGCCCCCGGCGCGCACGATCGCCGCGGCCACCCGGTCGGCGTCGTGCCGGGCGCGTTCGACGGCCGCGGCGGCGTAGACGTCGGAGGCATCGCGGTGGACGGGGATCTCGCCCGGCCCGTCGGTGGCGGTGGCCACGAGCAGACGTGACCGCGCGGCCACGGCCGGCAGCGAGGCGAGGAACGCGCGGGCCGCTTCGGGGTCGTCGGCCGCGGTGAGCAGCACGACCAGGGCCGGGCGCACGGTGAATCCGCGGACGTGCGCGAGAGCGGCATCCCAGTCGGTGTCGATCAGCTGGGGGTCGACCGGGGCCATCGCGTCGACCAGCGCGGGCAGGAGCTGCGTGCCGTCGACGCGCGTCACGCGGGCGCGGGCGACGCGGTCGAACATCAGCAGGTGGACGTGATCGCCCGCCCGCGCCGCCAGCACCGACAGCAGGAGGGCCGCCTCCATCGCGGCGTCGAGGCGGACCCCGTCGCCCACGCGGGCGGCGGCGGTGCGCCCGGTGTCGATCACGATCACGACGTGGCGGTCACGCTCGGGGCGCCAGGTGCGGAGCACCGTCGTGCCCGCTCGGGCCGTCGCGCGCCAATCGATCGAGCGCACGTCGTCGCCGCGGACGTACTCGCGCAGGCTGTCGAACTCGGTGCCCTGACCGCGCACCTGCAGGCTCGTGTTTCCGTCGAGCTCGCGGAGCCGGGCGAGGCGAGAGGGGAGGTGCCGACGCGAGGTGAACGGCGGGAGCACGCGGATCCGGCCGGGGGCGTCGACGACGCCCTGGCGCCCCGCCAGCCCCAGGGGACCGGCTGCCCGCACGACGACGAAGCCGCTGCGCACCTCTCCCCGGCGTCGGGGGCGCAGGGGCAGCGGAACCCCACGCCGCTCGCCCGGGGGAACCGTGAGCCGCAGACGTTCGGAGGGCGCCCCGGCGGTCGGCTGCCACGCATCGCGGACCCGGGCGCGCAACAGGCGGGTGTTGAGGTTACGCACGCGCAGCTCGCCGGCGACGGGTTCGTCACGCAGGGCCCGCTCGGGGTGGGTGCGCGTGATCTCGACGCGACGCGGATCGGCCGCGAGCACCGTGTCGACGACCACCAGCACGACGCAGAGCACGACCCAGCCCCCGGCGACCGCCCACGCCGAGAGCCCCGCCGTGCTGAGCAGCACCAGGGGCACGACGCCGAGGGCGACGAGCAGAGCGAGACGGCCGGTGACGAACATCAGATGGGAACGCGGGTCTGCTGCAGGACAGAGGTCAGGATGGCATCCACCGAGACGCCCTCGATCTCCGCCTCGGGACGCAGGCGGATGCGGTGACGCCAGACCGGCACGAGCATGGTCTGCACGTGATCGGGGGTGATCGCGGGGTAGCCGCTCAGCCACGCCCATGCCTTGGCGGCCGCGAGCAGACCGGTCGAGGCGCGCGGGCTGACCCCGACCAGCACCGAGGGGCTCTGCCGGGTCGCGCGGGCGAGGTCGACGACGTAGCCGAGCAGGTCGTCGTCGACGGCGACGGATGCCGCGGCCCGCTGCGCCGCGAGGATCTGCGGCGCCGTGACGACCGGCGCGACACCCGCATCGTCGAGCCGGCGGGGATCGAAGCCGGAGGCGTGGCGGCGCAGCACGTCGACCTCGGCGTCGCGACCGGGGAGGTCGACGACGAGCTTGAGGAGGAAGCGGTCGAGCTGCGCCTCGGGCAGGGTGTACGTGCCCTCGTGCTCGATGGGATTCTGCGTGGCGGCGACGAGGAAGGGGTCGGGCAGCGCGCGGCTCTCGCCGTCGGACGACACCTGTCGCTCTTCCATCGCCTCCAGCAGCGCCGCCTGGGTCTTCGGGGGCGTGCGGTTGATCTCGTCGGCGAGCAGCACGTGCGTGAACACGGGACCGGCGCGGAACTCGAAGTTGCCCGCGCGGGCGTCGTAGACGAGGGAGCCGGTGACATCCCCCGGCATGAGGTCGGGGGTGAACTGCACGCGGCGGGTGTCGAGACCGAGCGCGCGGCTGAACGAGCGCACGAGCAGGGTCTTCGCGACACCGGGGACGCCCTCCAGCAGCACGTGACCGCGCGAGAGCAGCGCGATGAGCAAGCCGGTGATCGTGCCGTCCTGCCCGACGACGGCCTTGCCGACCTCGAGGCGCACGCGGTGCATCGCGTCGCGCAGCTCGGCGTGGTCGTCGCCGGGCGCCACGGGGGCCGCGGCTGCGGGGGTCTCGGGGCTGTCGGTCATCGGGTGGTCCCTTCGGTTCGGACGGCGGCGCGCACGCTCTCCTCGAGGTCGCGGAGACGGTCGGCCGCCGCGACGAGGTCGCGGTCGGTGCGGGGGAGGTCGTCGACGAGGATGCCGCGGACGCGCGCGCGATCCGCGCCGAGCCGCTGTGCGACGGCATCGGCGACGTCGTGCGGCGAAGTGCGGGCGGTGAGGCCGAGCAGGCGGCCGATGCGCCCGCGGGCGGCGCGGCGCAGCTCGTTCAGAGCGTGGGAGGCGTCTTTCGACGCGGCGTACAAGCGCGCTCGACCCTCGGTGGTCTCGGTCGCACGGACCGTGACGGGAAGGCGCTCGGCGACGAGCGGGCCGAAGCGGCGTCCGCGCCAGAGGGCGGCGGCGAGAGCCGCCGTCAGCAGCAGCAGCATGGCGGGCGTCACCCACTCGGGAGTGAGGTCGCCGAGGGTGGGAGTGGCCGTTCCCCGATCGGCATCGGAGAGGGAGGGCACGTACCAGACGAGCGACTGCGTCTGGCCGAGGATGCCGAGGGCGAGGGCGGCATCGCCGTCGAGAGGCAGCGCCGTATTGGTGAGGACGGAGAGACCGTCGAGGGCCGTCGCCGTCCGACCGTCGTCGTCGACCGCCTGCAGCAGACCGAAGTCGCCGTCGACCGGGTAGCACGCGTCGACGCCGTCCCCGGGCCGCATCAGTTCTCCGACGCGGGCGGTTGCGGCGGTCGCGGCGGCGGGAACGGTGCACGCGGCGCTCGCGGACAGGTCGGAAGCGAACCCGCCGAGGGTCGAGCCGTCGAGGAGGACGTCGAGAGCCCGCGAGCGCGGCTCGATGAGGACCACGTGCGCGGCGCGGCCGGCGAGGTCGCGGAGTCCCGCGTCCGAGAGCATCGGGGCATCCCGCATCACCAGAGTCGCGTCGCCTCCCGCGAGAGCCCGCTCGGCGGCGGCGCGGTCGCGCGCCACGGTGACGGTCACGCCCTGCTGCTCGAGAATCCGCACGACCGCGCGGCTGCCCTCGGGCCCTGCCGACTCCGGATCGAGGATGCTGCGCTGGGCGTAGCCGCCGTAGACGAGGGTGCCGCCCACCAGGGCGACCAGCAGGAGACCCGCCACCAGGGCGACCCACCCGAGCGCGGCCCGGCGCCGGGATCGGACCGGGCCGGCCGTCGTCGGAGCACTCGTGGCAGATCTCCTCGTGGCAGCGCTCCTCGTCGTCGCGCTCATCGTGGGGCCACCAGCACGGCGCGCGCACGGACGGCGGCGTCGTCGAGGTCGGCGACGACACGGTAGCGCTCCTCGGAGCCCGGTCGGCGCAGGTAGCGGACGTCATCGAAGGTCGCGGCGGCGGGGTCGAGCAGGGGGACCAGCGTCGGCAGGGCGCTCGCCGTCTCGCGGGCGAAGGCGCGGACCGTGGCGCCCGGGGGCGGGTCGACGAGCCCGCGCTCGGTCAGACCGCGCGCGACGGCGCGGAAGCGCAGGACGATCGCCTCGTCCCAGTCGCTCCGGCCGGCCGCGGCCGCGGCGTCGGCGCGCAGCTCGTCGGCGGAGCGGGAGTCATCGTCGTCGAACAGGGCGCGCGCCGGTTCCGTGGCGCGCGTCGACAGGCGCGGGCGCCCCCAGATGAGGACCGCGACCACGATCGCCGCGACGACGACGATGCCCAGGACCACGAGGGCCGACGGACCCCACCCCGAGGTGTCGGGAATGCGCAGCAGGTCTTCGAGGAAGCGCCCCACCGCCTGAGAGATCCGGTCGAGCAGGGTGGGCTCCGCCGACTGATACGTCGGGTCGCTCAGTTCGCGCTCGGCCCACTCCCGCGCCTCATCCGGGTCGGGCAGCAGCGGGAAGACCGCCGCCAGAGCGGAAGGGATCACGCGTCGCCGTTCGAGCCGGGGGCCGCCCACGTGGTCTGCGGCCGGTCGGTTGCGGACGGCGGGGCCGGGGGCGGATCGACCGCGGGCGGGGCGGCCGGAGCGGAGTGGGTCTGCGCGGCCGCAGGAGCGGGAGCCGCGTACGGGGGCGATACCGGGGCGGGCTCGCTCACTGCCGACGCGGTGGGCGGCCCCGGAGGAACCGCGGGGCTCTGCGGTGCGGGAGAGGGCCCGCCCGTCGCGTATCCCACCGGCGCCCCGTAGCCCGGGTACCCCGCGGGCGGGCCGTAGCCCGCGAACGCGGGGGCGACTCCGACGGGGACGGGAGCGGGGCGCTCGACGATCCGGCCGACTCCGACGAGGTAGGGGTCGCTCAGCTCGGTCGCGCCGCCGTCGCGCGCTTCGACGTACGCCTGGAGGTCGTGATCGAGCGCCTCGACACGCATGCGGGCGTCGACGTATACGAGGACCGCGGAGGTCGACTGCACCACGAGTGCGATGCACTGCACGAGCAGGATGCCGAACTGCCCCACCACCTGCAGGGCGACGAAGCCGACGACGGCCTCGACGCCGTCGCCGCCCGTGGGGGCGATGATCGTCGGCACGAACCCGCTGATGAGCCCCAGGGGGATCGAGATGATCTGGCCGACGACGCTGAAGGCGACCGCGATGATGACGACGACCCCCAGCGTCGACCAGAAACGCCCGCGCGTCAGCCGCCACGAGCGGCCGATCGCGCGGAAGACGGGGGCGCGCTCGAGGATGATGACCGAGGGCACGAGGAACAGCTTCGGCGTCAGCCAGAGGTAGAGCGGGATGAGCCCGAGGAAGAACAGCACTCCGACGAGGGCGCCGACCCAGGTCGCGGCGATCACCAGCAGGGCGACGATGCCCGCCAGCACTCCGACCACGACGACGACCACGGCGATCGTCAGTGCGCTGTAGCCGATCAGGCGCCAGAACACCGGGCGCACGCGCGCCCAGACCGCCCGGAGCGAGGGCTTCTCGGCCACCACGGCGTGGGCGACCTCGGCCACGACGATGCCCTGGACCACCACGCTCAGCGCGCCCGACAGCACGCCCAGGACGAGGGCGGTGATGGCGGTGATCGCGACCGACCCGGCCATGATCGCGTCGTAGTCGTCGCTGCCGGGGGCGACGGTGTCGAGACGGGAGAAGCTCGCGACGGCCACCCCGCCGATCGCGACGGTCACGACGATGTAGGCCACCGCCTGCACGACGAGCGCGAAGCCGAGCAGCACCTTCGGATTGTGGCGAAGCGCGGTGAACGAGCGGCCGAGGATCATGCCGAACCCGAAGGGGTGCAGCGGGACGATGCCCGGGCGTGATGCCGGAGTCCAAGCCGGGTACGCGGTCATGTGGGGCCCCTCCTCGTCACATGGCGGTGTCCTCATCGTGTCACACACCCCCGACACGCACGCCTGACGTGCAGGCACGTCGACTACTCTCGATGGGACGTGCCCCCACCCGGGGCGTAGTGCCCGTGCCCGAGCGGGTTTCGAAACGGAAGACGTACACCCGAATGACTTCACGGATCCTGGTTGTCGACGACGACACCGCGCTGGCCGAGATGATCGGCATCGTGCTGCGCACCGAGGGATTCGACACCGTGTTCTGCGCCGACGGAGCGCAAGCGGTGGACGCCTGGCGCACCGAGCGCCCCGACCTCATCCTGCTCGACCTCATGCTGCCCGGCGTCGATGGCATCGAGATCTGCACACGCGTGCGGGCCGAGTCCGGCGTGCCCATCATCATGCTCACGGCGCGCACCGACACGGCCGACGTGGTCAAGGGACTCGAGTCGGGTGCCGACGACTACATCATGAAGCCCTTCAACCCGAAGGAGCTCGTCGCCCGTATCCGAACGCGCCTTCGCCCGGTGCAGGCGCCCGTCGACGAGACGCTGCGCATCGGCGACCTCGTCGTCGACGTCGCCGCGCACGAGGTGCGCCGCGGCGACGCCCCGATCGCCCTGACCCCGCTCGAGTTCGAGCTCCTCGTCGCCCTCGCCGAGAAGCCCCAGCAGGTGTTCTCCCGCGAGATGCTGCTCGAGCAGGTGTGGGGCTACCACTACAAGGCCGACACGCGCCTGGTCAACGTGCACGTCCAGCGCCTGCGCGCGAAGATCGAGGCCGATCCCGACAACCCGCGCATCGTGACGACCGTGCGCGGCGTGGGCTACCGCGCCGGCGCGGTGGCCTGACCCCCTCATGACGGGGGCGGTGCGCACCCTCCCGCGGACGCGGGTGCGGGGATGGCGCGATTGGCGCGTGGTGCGCGATCGCCTGGCGACCCTGTGGCGTCGGTCCCTGCGCTTCCGCACCATCGTGCTGACCGTGACCCTCACGGCCGTGACGATCCTCGTCACCTGCGTCGCGATGGCGCTGGTCATCCAGAACGAGCTGTTCACCGCCCGCAAAGACCAGGTCCTGCTCGAGGCCCAGCGCGCCACCGCCTCGGCCCAGGCGACCCTCGACGCCGCCGTCGATTCGACCGATCCGGCCGCGGCCCAGACGCTGATGAACGGCATCGCGACCCGCCTGTCGCAGCAGTCCTCGAGCGATCTCATCGCGCTGTACCGCATCGGCCCGCCGCCCCCTCTGGCCCCGCAGCCTTTCATCTCTCCCGCCTTCCAGTCCGGCCTGGTCACCGATGCGCTGCGCACCCAGGTGCAGTCGAGCCCCGATCTGCAGTGGTGGCAGTCGGTGGCGCTTCCCGCCGACGACGGCCGCGAGGTTCCCGGCATCCTGGTCGGTCATCAACTGCGTTTCCCCGCCGAGGACGGCGTCGACTCATATGAGCTCTACATGGGGTACGACCTCACGAGCGCCTCGCAGACCCTCGCCTTCGTGCAGGTGCTGCTGTGGGTGGTGGGTCTGGTGCTCGTGCTGCTCATCGGTGCGATCGCGTGGTTCGTGCTGAGGTCGGTGACGACTCCCATCGCCGACGCCGCCGAGACCAGCGCCAAGCTCGCTGCCGGTGATCTGGGGGTGCGCCTGCCGGTCCGGGGCGAAGACGAGCTGGCGACGCTGAACCGCTCGTTCAACGCCATGGCCGACAGCATCGAGTCGCAGATCAAAGAGCTCGCCGACCTCTCGCTCGTGCAGCAGCGCTTCGTCTCCGACGTCTCTCACGAGCTGCGCACGCCCCTGACCACCATCAAGCTCGCGGCCGACATGATCAACGACCAGCGTCAGGAGTTCGATCCGGCGACGGGTCGGGCCGCCGAGCTCCTGCACGCGCAGGTGCAGCGCTTCGAGGTGCTGCTCACCGACCTGCTCGAGATCAGCCGCTACGACGCCGGTTCGGTTCAGCTCGAACTCGAGCCCACGAGCCTGGCCCATCTCGCCGAAGACGTGATCCTGTCGATGGAGCAGCTCGCCGAGGGGCACGGCTCCGACGTACGGCTGGTCGCCCCGGGCGGGTACACGCCCGTCGACATGGATGCCCGACGCATCCGCCGGATCGTCCGCAATCTCCTCGGCAACGCGATCGAGCACGGAGAGGGCCGCCCGATCGTCGTCTCGGTCGACAGTGGTCGGGATGCCGTGGCCCTCGGCGTCCGCGACTTCGGCCTGGGCATGCACCCCGACGACGTCGAACGCGTCTTCGACCGCTTCTGGCGCGCCGACCCCTCGCGCGTGCGCACCATCGGCGGGACGGGCCTGGGGCTGTCGATCGCGCTCGGCGACGCCAAACTCCACGGGGGTACCCTGTCGGTCTGGTCGGAGCCCGGGCGCGGGTCGAACTTCCTGCTCACCCTGCCGCGCGACGGCAAGCCGGTCGGCAGCTCGCCCCTGCCCCTGGTCCCCGACGACGAGCAGGGCGGGGCCCTCGAGGCCCTCGGCCTGACCCAGCCCATCTCCACCCGCCCGGGAGTGAGGAAGACGACATGAGACGCACCCTCGCCCTCGTCGGTCTCGCCCTCGTGCTCGCGCTGACCGCGTGCACCGGGCTCCCGACCTCCGGCTACGTCAACCCCGGCCGCGGTCCGCAGGTCGACGACGCCCAGGCCTTCGCCTTCGTCCCGGACGGTCCGCAGGACGACGCCTCACCCGCCGAGATCGTGGAGGGGTTCCTGCGCGCCGGCTCCGGTCCCGCCGACGACTGGGCCACGGCGAAGCTCTTCCTGGCATCCGGGACGCAGTGGGACCCGCGTGCCCGCGTCACGATCGACCGGCTGGCCGACCGTCGCGCCGCAGCCAACGCCGACGGCACCGGCGTCACCGTCTCGCTCACGACGGTGGCGGGGGTGGATGCCAACGGCGCCTACGCCCCGACGGCGTCCGGCAGCGCGGAGTCGCTGTCGTTCACCCTCGCCCGCGTCGACGATCAGTGGCGCATCACCTCCGCGCCCGACGGTGTCGTGCTGTACGAGGAGGTGTTCCCGACCGTGTACCAGTCGGCATCCATCGCGTACTTCGATCCGACGTGGAGCTTCATCGTCCCCGATGTCCGCTGGTTCCCCCGCGCCCTGGTGGCCAGCCGCGTCGCCACCGCCCTGGTCGACGGGCAGCCGAGCGCGTGGCTCGCCGGCGCGGTCAAGTCGGCCTTTCCCGACGAACTGTCCCTCGTGGGTCGATCGGTCACCCTGTCCTCGAGCGGCGTCGCCCAGGTGCAGTTGCCGCGGGCGGCCCTCAGCCTCGACCGCACGACCCTCGATCGCATGCAGACGCAGCTGTCGAAGAGCCTCGTGACCGCGGGCATCAGCGAGGTCCAGATGACCGTGGAGGGCACCCCCGTGCCCGCGTCGGAGGTCTCGGTCCGTGTGACCCGCGTCGACCCGTCTCCCGCGGTGGTCACGACCGCCGGGGCGTTCGGTTCGCTCACCGGCGACGCCGTCGAGCCGATCGGCGGGCTCTCCGCGGCGATCGAGTCGCTCGCCCCGGCCTCGATCGAGCTCGAGGCCGACCGCAGCCTGGCGGCCGTCCGCACTCAGCAGGGCGCCGTCGCGAGCGCTCTGGCCGACGGGCGGACGTTCCTCCTCGACGAACGTTCGGGATTGATCGCCCCCACGATCGACGCCGAGGGAGAGATCTGGAGCGTGCCGAGCACTTCCCCGACCCAGCTGAGGGTGATCACCGCCGAGGGCGTACCGCGCAACGTCGGCAACGCGTGGCCCGACGCCTCCGAGATCAGCGCCATGCAGATCTCGCGCGACGGCACCCGCGTAGCCGCGATCGTGACGGTTTCGGGGACGCGGGAGGTGTGGGTGGCCGGCATCCAGCGCGAGGGCGGCGAGGTCGATCTCGGCGTCCCGCACGTGCTGTCGTTCTCGCAGCAGGGGGCGTTCGATCTGGCGTGGCTCGACGACACCACGATCGGCGTGCTCGCCGACGTCGACGGCGCGAGCCGCCTGCGCGAGCTCAACGTCGGCGGTCGCGGGACCGAAGCCGCGGCGCCCGACGGCGCGACGACCCTCGCCGCCGGGAGCACGAGCGTCCGCGTGCTCGACGGCACCGGCCGCCTCTACAGCCGCCGCGGCAGCTCCTGGACCCTCGTCGCCACCGACATCCGCGTGCTGGCCGCACAGCAGGGCACGACCTCCTGAGGCTCCTCCCCACGGGGCGGATCCTCCGCGTTGTCCACGGACGGGGGCGATCTCGCCGCCCGGCGGACACGCGACGCGTCACGCTGGGCGCATGTCGGTCTCCTCCGCCGTCTCGGCGTCGCTGCGTGATGCCCTCACGTTCTGGCTGCCCGTCGCCTGCGCCGGCTGCGGCGTGGTCGATGCAGACCTCTGCTCCGGATGCCGCGACGCCCTGGCCGCGCATCCGGTGCGCCGCCCGATCGGGCCGGGGCTGACGGTGACGAGCGCCCTCGCCTTCGAGGGCGTCGCGGCCCGCGTGGTCCGCGCGCTCAAGGAGGAGGGGCGGACGTCCCTCGCGCGCGATCTCGCCCCCGCGCTGGGGGAGGTGCTGCGGCTCGCGTCACCCGCCGGCGCGCTCGTGACCACCGTTCCGAGCACGGGCGCGGCCTTCCGTCGTCGCGGGTTCCGCCCGCTCGACGTGCTGATGCGTCGGGCCGGCTGGAGGCACGTGCGTCTCCTCCGCCTCGCCCGGGCGACCGACGACCAGCGCGGCCTCGGTCGCCACGCGCGGCGCGAGAACGTCGGGGGAGCGTTCGTGAGCCGGCCCCTTCCCGGAGGGGTGGTCGTGGTGGTCGACGACGTGGTGACCACGGGGGCGACCCTGGCCGAGGCGGCGCGGGCGTTGCGCGCTGCGGGAGCGGATGAGGTGGTCGCCGTCGCGCTGGCGCACACGCCGAAACGCGGAGACCTCGGAGGTGAATCCCGGGTGATTGAGACGTGACAGGGGACTGTCGGGCTACTAGCGTGGGGATGACTGAAGGCGACGGATGTTCCGCCCTTAGACCGGGCGGAACCCGGAACAAGGAGGTCACGGATGGACACCAACATCGTCGGCGTGGGAGTCGGTATCACCGATCGTTTCCGCTCGGTGGTCGAAGAGAAGGTCAGCCGCATCGAGCACCTGGCGCCGCGGGCTCAGGCGCTCGAGGTCAAGGTCACTCACCGCTCCTATCGCAACGGTCGTCTGGAGGACGATACGGTCGAGCTCACGCTCGACGGCAAGGGCCCGGTCGTTCGCGCGGAGGCGACCGACACCGACAAGTTCGCGGCCCTCGACCTCGCGGTCGACAAGATCTCCGAGCAGGTGCGTCGCGCGAAGGACAAGCGGATCGACGCCCGGAACCACCCCCGGGGCGCCAAGTTCGAGAAGGGCACCGGAGAGCTCTCCGGAATCGACGTCGAGCCCGCCTCCGTCGAGGTCCTGCGCGCGGTGGCGACCGGCTCGATCCCCGTGCAAGAGGCTGAGACCGACGAAGAGGACTACACGCCCGTCGTCATCCGCCAGAAGGAATTCGGCCCCGAGTGGATGACCGTCGAAGACGCCGTCGACCGTATGGAGCTCGTCGGCCACGACTTCTTCCTCTTCATCGACGCCCGCACCGACCACCCGAGCGTCGTCTACCGCCGCAAGGGCTGGGACTACGGTGTGATCGCCCTCGCGACCCAGGCCTCACCCGCCGTCGAGGTCGCGTCCTGAGCTGAGACGGTGCCCCTGGTCCTCGGACCGGGGGCACCGTGCTGTCGGTCAGCAGGAGGCGGGGGTGATCCAGAAGAGTCGGTACCGCTGGGACCCGCTTGAGCTCGCCGTGAGGCCCATCTCGCTGTAACCGGTGGAGACGTTGCTCGCGATCTTGACGTACTGGTTGGGGGCACGACCGCCGTAATTGTCGTAGAGCGACCCGTCTCGCTTGACGGCGATCACCCTGGCGCTCGCCACGGCATCCCGGAGGAAGTTGTCGTTCGATTCCCCGGTCCCCATCTGCACGGCTCGATTACTCTGCTGGAGTTGACCGCCCGAGATGGTCATCGTCGGGCTTCCGTTGGCGCCCGCCAGAGGGTGCGTCTGCTCCGGGCTCGTCGAGGCGCCGGTGGCCACCTTCTGCCACCCGGCCCGTTGGCTCCACGTCCAGACGTCACCATTCGCGCGCACTGCGGATAGGCCCGTCCGGTCCCCACCACTCGTCCACGACACGGTGAGTCGGACGACGTTGCCATTCTCTCCCGTGCCGATCGTCACGGCACCCGACGAGGATTTCACGACGCCGCTCTTGACCCAGTAGAAGGTGTTGCCCGCCGTGCTGTCCCAAACGGGCGCGATCTGGTCCAGATCATCGGTGACCCCCGTATCCAGCTGCGTCCAGGACCCGCCCTCCTGCCAGCCCCAGACGTCCCCGTTCGACTTGAGGGCCATCGCCAGGGGGCCGCAGCTCGCGACGCGCGCGAAATCGCTGTTCCCACCGGAGGGGAACGTCACCGCGGAGGTCCCCAGTTGCAGGACGCCCGACTTCACCCAGAGCGCTGCCTTGGTGTTGGGTGCCCACACGTACGTGGCCGCCTGCGCGTTCGTGTTCGCACCGGTGCCGATCTGCGTCCACGCTTCGTCGCTCGACGTGCCGTTGTCGAACCACGACCAGATGTCGCCGGTGGTCTTCGTGACGACCGCTCCGGACAGGTTCGTGTTGACGCGGAGGATCTGCGAGTTGGCGTTGGACGGGAACGCCACCGAGTTCGAGCCCGTGGCGAGCGTGCCCGTTCCGGCGACCTGCAGGTCCGCGGCCGTCGTCACCCCGGAGTTCGTCGCCGAGACCGAACCCACACGGACGCCGGCCACGATGTCACCGGCGGGGACGGTGGCGTTTCCGCCGCTGTCGGTGACGTAGCTGCCGCTACCGTTCGCCCACCGCCAGCCCGACGGGAGCGAGAACTGCACGACCTGACCCACGTTGTTCGCCGATTCGACGTGCGCGACGAGGGGGCTGGTCGTTGCCTGGCATGACAGCGTCTCGGCGGGCACGCGCGTGATCGTGATCGTCGTTCCGGACGCCGCGTGCGCGGGGGTCGCCGCGGTGACGGCGATCGCGGGAACGGCCCACGCCGTACCGGTGAGGACGGTACGACGACGAATGCCGCCTGTGCGAGGTGGTTCGGGTGTTTCGTGAGGAGAATTCATGCGGAACCGTCCTTCGGCGAGAGTGCGGGAGCTGACCGAGCGTGGCGAGCTTCGCGTCACGCTCCGTCCAGACTCACGGTCGCGGGTCGCGCCCGGCGCCCTGGTCGATGTCCGTCACCCGCTCGGGGCAGGGATTTCACCAGGATGTGCGCATGTCGACACGCGCCCACCGCGCGCTCCGTCGGCGCGCGACAGCGCGCACTCAGCCGTCGAAGATGTCGCCGAGGAGCGAGCCGATCACGAGGCCGCCGAGCATGCCGCCGACCATGTTGCCGCCCCCCATGCCGCCGCCGCGGCCGTAGCCGCCGCCCCGGCCGTCGTTGCCCCAGTCGTCCGGGCGGGACTGCTCGATGTCGCGCTGGGCGATCTGCAGCGCCTCGGATGCCAGGGCCCCGGCGCGTCGCGCGGTGGCGAGAACCGTCTCGCGCTGCTCCTCCGCTACGGGCCCGAGCGGCAGTCCGGCGCGCAGGCGCTCTGCCTCGACGAAGCGCGTGCGCGCATCGGCGCCGATCCACCCGCGGTGGCCGGTGATGAGTCCGCGCGCCACCGCGATCTGACGGTCGGCGTCGTCGATGGCGTGCTCCACCTGGTCCTGGGAGGGGACGGGGCGGGCCGCGCGCTCGCGGGCGACGTCGAGGTCGGCGTTGGCCTGGCGCAGCGACGACAGCGCCTGGAAGGGGTCGCTGCGCGTTCCCGAGGCGGGCAGTGCGGTCAGCGCCTGCTGGAGCGTCGCCATGGCCTGGGTCACCGCGGGAGTCTGCGCTCCCCGTCGCGCCTCGATGAGGTCGTTGCGGGAGTCGTCGACGACGGCGGCGAGGGTGGACTCGGCGCGGAGCGCTTCGATCTCGAAGGTGTCCACGGCATCCAGGAGCGATTCCGCTCGGCGAACGGCTTCGGTGGCGGCCTCGAGGGCGACCGACGCCTGCTCGCGCTGGCCGGCCTCGCGCCGACGCTCCGAGACGGCAGCGGTGTGCACGGCGAAATCGAGGAGCTGCTCGATCTCGTCGGGGTTCCCGCCGATCTGCGCCAGGGCGGAGTCGCTGTAACGCCGCGAGAGCCGGTCGACGACCTCGCGGGCGTTGGGGATGCGTTCGGCGAGACGGTCGCGATCGGCGCGCACGCGGGCCAGCGTCTCGGGGGCGCGGCGCACGGCGTCGATCTTCGGTTGCAGCACCTGCGTCCGCTCCTCGAGCAGATCTTCGGCCCACTGCGAGAGCTGGATGATGCGCGCGTTGCGCGTGCGCAGCTCCTCCTTCGTGTCGGGGATCTCGTCGTGGTTGAGCTGGTGCAGCTGGAACGCCTCGGCGAGGTGGGTGCGGACGGAGTCCAGCGCCGCGGCCAGGTCTTCGGTGGCCTTGTCGCCGAGCTCGGCGCGGGCGAAGTCGAGTTCGTCCGAGGTCAGGCGCACGCGCTCGTCGGCGGCGACGATCGCAAGCTCCGCCCGGCGTGCCAGATCGGCATCCGCCGCGTCCTGTTCTTCGCGCTTCCTCTTGCCCCAGAAACCGGCCATGGCTCGATCCTAAGCGCCGCATTCCCGCGCGTCGCCGTGTGTTCGCTACGGGCGGGCGGTGAGGTCTGCGGATTGCGGCCTCCTCGCAGGTCACGAACGGGTAACACGGATAACATAGGCGATGTATGCCTGTTCGCAGGCCGGCGTCCACGCGGACGCTGCACCCGACAGATGGAGATGCTTCGTGGCCAATCCGCTCGAGAAACTGCTGCGCGCCGGCGAGGGCCGCATCCTGCGCCGACTGCAGGGCGTCGTGAAGGCGACCGGGGCGCTCGAAGAGGACTACGAGCAGCTCACCGACGACGAGCTGCGCAACGAGACCGTCGAGCTGCGCGCACGCTACGAGGCCGGAGAGACGCTCGACCAGCTGATGCCCGAGGCGTTCGCCGCCGTCCGCGAGGCCGCCAAGCGCACCCTCGGTCAGCGTCCCTACGACGTGCAGATCATGGGCGGTGCGGCTCTTCACCTCGGCAACATCGCCGAGATGAAGACGGGTGAGGGCAAGACGCTGACCGCGGCGCTGCCCGCGTACCTCAACGCGATCGCCGGCCAGGGCGTCCACGTCATCACCGTCAACGACTTCCTCGCGAGCTATCAGTCCGAGCTCATGGGCCGCGTCTACCGCGCCCTCGGCATGACAACGGGAACGGTCGTCGCCGGACAGACCCCCGAGGTGCGCCGCGAGCAGTACGAGGCCGACATCAGCTACGGCACGAACAACGAGTTCGGCTTCGATTACCTCCGCGACAACATGGCGTGGCGCAAGGAAGACCTCGTGCAGCGCGGTCACTTCTACGCCATCGTCGACGAGGTCGACTCGATCCTCATCGACGAGGCCCGTACCCCTCTGATCATCTCGGGTCCGGCATCCGGTGAAGCCAACCGCTGGTTCGCGGAGTTCGCCAAGCTCGCCCGCACCCTCGAGGCCGGGGTCGACTACGAAGTCGACGAGAAGAAGCGCACGATCGGCGTACTCGAGCCCGGTATCGAGAAGGTCGAGGACTACCTCGGCATCGACAACCTGTACGAGTCGGCGAACACCCCGCTCATCTCGTTCCTGAACAACTCGATCAAGGCGATCGCGCTGTTCAAGCGCGACACCGACTACGTCGTCATGAACGACGAGGTCATGATCGTCGACGAGCACACCGGTCGCATCCTCGTCGGTCGCCGTTACAACGAGGGCATCCACCAGGCCATCGAGGCGAAGGAGGGCGTTCCGGTCAAGGCCGAGAACCAGACCCTCGCCACGGTCACCCTGCAGAACTACTTCCGCCTCTACGACAAGCTCGCCGGCATGACCGGTACCGCCGAGACCGAGGCGGCCGAGTTCATGTCGACGTACAAGCTCGGCGTGGTGCCCATCCCCACCAACAAGCCGATGATCCGCAAGGACCAGCCCGACCTCGTCTACAAGAACGAGACCGCGAAGTTCGCGCAGGTCGTCGAAGACATCGTCGAGCGTCACGAGAAGGGCCAGCCCGTCCTCGTGGGCACCACGAGCGTCGAGAAGAGCGAGTACCTCTCCCGCCTGCTGGCGAAGAAGGGCGTGCGCCACGAGGTGCTGAACGCCAAGAACCACGCGCGTGAGGCCGAGATCGTCGCGCGCGCGGGACGCCTGGGTGCCGTCACGGTCGCCACCAACATGGCCGGCCGCGGAACCGACATCATGCTCGGCGGAAACGCCGAGTTCCTCGCCGTGCAGGAGATGAAGGCGAAGAACCTCGACCCCGTCGAGACCCCCGAGGCGTACGAGTCCGAGTGGGACACCGTGTATCAGGGCATGCGCGACGCCGTCGCCGAAGAGGCCGCGAAGGTCGTCGAGGCGGGCGGTCTGTACGTGCTCGGCACCGAGCGCCACGAGTCGCGCCGCATCGACAACCAGCTGCGCGGTCGCTCGGGGCGCCAGGGCGACCCCGGTGAGAGCCGCTTCTACCTCTCGCTCACCGACGACCTCATGCGTCTGTTCCAGTCGGGCGCGGCCGAGGCGATCCTCGCCCGCACGAACTTCCCCGACGACGTCGCGATCGAGTCGGGTCTGGTCTCGCGCGCGATCAAGAGCGCGCAGTCGCAGGTCGAGTCGCGCAACGCCGAGATGCGTAAGAACGTCCTCAAGTACGACGACGTCCTGAACCGTCAGCGCGAAGCCATCTACGCCGACCGCCGCCACATGCTCCAGGGCGACGACATCGCCGACCGCGTGCAGCACTTCATCGAAGATGCGATCACCGCCGTCATCGACGACCACACCGGGTCGGGTCACACCGAGTCGTGGGACTTCGACGCCCTGTGGACCGAACTGAAGACGATGTACCCGGTGAGCGTCACGATCGATGAGGTCGTGGCCGAGGCCGGCGGCAACAAGGGACGCATCACCCCCGATGGGCTCAAGCGCGAGATCATCTCCGACGCCCGCATCGCCTACGAGAACCGGGAGAAGTCGCTCGGCGAGCAGGCCCTGCGCGAGCTCGAGCGTCGCGTCGTGCTGCAGGTGCTCGACCGCCGCTGGCGCGAGCACCTCTACGAGATGGACTACCTGAAGGACGGCATCGGCCTGCGCGCGATGGCCCAGCGCGACCCGCTCATCGAGTACCAGCGCGAGGGCTACCAGATGTTCCAGTCGATGATGGGGCAGATCAAGGAGGAGTCGGTCGGCTTCCTCTACAACCTCGAGGTCGAGGTGCGGAAGGTCGAGGGAGACGAGGCGCAGGTCGAGGCCAAGGGGCTCGCCCCGACGCCCGTCGAGACGCAGCGCCTCGAGTACTCCGCGGCGAATGACGCCGGCGAGGTCGAGGTCCGCAACGATCGCGGCCAGGTTCAGCAGGCGGCCACCAACCGCCTCCGCCAGGCCGGCCAGCAGGCCGAGCCCGCGGCCGAGCAGGCGGCGCCCGCCGCGCGTGGAGCCTTCGGGCAGCGGGTGGCGTCGACAGACGAGCCCGCGGCGAACAACCGCGCCGACCGCCGCGCCGCCAAGAAGTAGTAAACGAGAACGGATGCCGCGCCCCGAGGTCCCGGGCGCGGCATCCGTCGTTTCCGGGGCCATCCCGGCAGGGCTGAGCGGTCGGTGGTCACCCGGTCGAGCGGTCCACGCGGTGTCGATTGGCCGGATGCGGGCGGGGATATCCTGAACCGATGAGCCCGCTGCGCCCCCTCGACCAGTCATCCAAGCTGAAGGACGTCCTGTACGAGATCCGCGGGGAGGCCCTCGTCGAGGCCGACCGTCTAGAGGCCGAAGGGCACTCGATCCTCAAGCTCAACACCGGCAACCCGGCGATCTTCGGCTTCGAGGCGCCGCACCAGATCGTGCGCGACATGATCGCCTCGGTTCCGAACGCCCACGGCTACAGCGACAGCCGCGGCATCCTCTCCGCTCGTCGTGCCGTCGTCTCGCGGTACGAGCAGGAGCCCGACTTCCCGCACCTCGACCCCGCTCACGTGTTCCTGGGCAACGGCGTGTCCGAGCTCATCACGATGACCATGCAGGCGCTGCTCGACGAGGGCGACGAGGTGCTCATCCCCGCCCCCGACTATCCGCTGTGGACGGCGATGACGAGCCTCGGCGGAGGAACTCCCGTCCACTACCTCTGCGACGAACAGCGCGAGTGGCAGCCCGACCTCGACGACATCCGCTCGAAGGTCACGCCCCGCACCAAGGCGATCGTCGTCATCAACCCCAACAACCCCACGGGTGCGGTGTACTCGCGCGAGATCCTCGAAGGGATCGCCGACATCGCCCGCGAGCACTCGCTGCTGGTGCTGGCGGATGAGATCTACGACCGCATCCTCTTCGACGACGCCGTCCACATCCCGATGGCCACGGTCGCCCCCGACCTGCTCTGCCTCACCTTCAACGGCCTGTCCAAGACCTACCGCGTGGCCGGCTACCGCTCAGGGTGGCTGGCGATCACCGGCCCGAAGGAGCACGCGCAGGGATTCCTCCACGGCATCAACCTGCTGGCATCCACTCGTCTCTGCCCCAACGTCCCCGCGCAGTTCGCGGTCCAGGCGGCGCTCTCGGGGGTGCAGTCCATCGACGCGCTCATCGCCCCGACGGGTCGTCTTCACGAGCAGAGGGATGCCGCGTGGCAGGGCCTGGAGGCGATCCCCGGCGTCTCGTGCGTCATGCCGCGCGGCGCCCTGTACGCGTTCCCGCGCTTCGACCCGGACGTGTACGAGATCCCCGACGACGGCAAGTTCGTGCGCGACTTCCTTCTCGCCGAGCACGTGCTGCTCGTGCAGGGATCGGGCTTCAACTGGCCCGCCACCGACCACGTGCGCATCGTGACGCTTCCCGAAGCCCGTGTGATCAGCGACGCGATCGAGCGGCTCGGCAACTTCCTGGCGTCCTGGCGGCCCTGACACTCGTCGGCAGCTCTCACCGCCCGTCACAGGAGGTGGAGATCGGTGATGCGCCAGCGACGTCGGAAGGATTCGAGGCGCAGGGCCACGGCTCGTGTGCGCATGCGGCCCGTCACGATGACCGTCGCCTCGATGATGCCCTCTCGCGGGGAGGAGAGATGGACGCTGCGGATCTCGTGTCGGACGCGGTAGACCTGGACGGATCGGGCGCTCCGAGCGCGCGTGGTGAGGTTCATGCGCGTGACCAGCGTGCGATAGACGTCGTCCGTCATCCACCGGGCCAACTGCTCGGAGTCCCGGACGCCGGCGATCACCTCGAGGATCCCGCGAACCATGTTGCCGACGAAGACCTCGATGGTCGAGTGGCCTCCGGCGGGCGCGTTCGTCCCGAGGTTGCTCAGATTCCGTGCGTTCTGCTGTGAGCGTCGTTCGGCCTCGCGGCGCCGGGCTGCTTCGGGCATGATTCCTCAATCTCTCGGTCGTGCGTCCAGCGGTGCGGGAATGTCGCCGACAGTAGGCCGGTGCACGCATACCCGCTGACGGATTCGCTGGGTCTGTGGATAGATCGCCCGCGGGGTGAGGCGGGGGAGGAACGGCGGAGGGCCCTCGTGCCGGGAGATGCAGCGTCGGTAGAGACAAGCGAGGCCGGCCCCTGCGACAGCAGGACGAGGAGCCGAGTGGCGCGTGATCCCGGCGCGGCCGGCACGGGCGTCGTCGAGGCCGTCGAGATCGACGGGCATCCGCGGCGTGAGCCGACGGGCAGAGCGAGCGGCCCGCCATCTCGAGCGGGGCGGCGTCGTGCAGCATCTGGACTCGTCCGAGGGGTGAGATTCCCCTCGCCACGGGGTCACGATGTCCACTCTTCTGGGGACGCCCGGATCTCACCCGTCGTCCACCCGCACGCCCGTACGAGCGCGGACGTTCCGCCGTTCGGTGCCAGGAGCGACGCGGCAGATCGCCCCTCAGCGCGTTGTTGGAGTCCGTCCTTCTTCATCCGACGATTCACCCCTGGCCCACGGGTGATACCCACGACGGCCCTGCCCGCGGGGTGGGTCCCTCTAGGGTGGAGGGGTGTCGACACTCAGTGAACTCGTCTACGCCCAGGGCCGCTCCAGCGAGGCGGACGTCGAGTGGCTGCACCGGCTCGCCGGCGACGGACAGCTGCTCGCCGACCTGGCCTTCGCCGACATCGTGATCTGGGTTCCGACCCCCGACGACTCCTTCGTCGCCGTCGCTCACACGCGGCCCGGGGGAGCGGCGACGCTCTTCTACCGCGACATCGTCGGCGACCGGGTCCGTCCGCAGTGGCGCACCCAGGTGCGCGAGGCCTTCCAGAGCGGCCGCATCGTCGACTCGGCATCCCCCGACTGGTTTGAAGAGACGCCCACACGCGTGCGCGCGGTGCCGATCGTGCGCGAGCTCTCGCGCGAAGGCCACGCGGTCACGACGGTGGGCGTGCTCACCCGCCACACCAACCTCGGCGAGACGCGCACGCCGTCGCGCCAGCAGATCACCTTCAACGACTGCGCCGACGACGTGTTCGGCATGATCGCCTCCGCCGAGTTCCCCGACCTGTCGGCCCCGACGGCTCCGCGCCGAGGCGCCCCGCGCGCCTCGGACGGACTCATCCGCCTCGACGTCGACGGCATCACGACCTTCGCGAGCCCGAACGCCCTCTCGGCGTTCAACCGCATGGGCTTCGACGACGAGCTCGAGGGCGAGTCGCTCGCCGAGGTGACCGCCCGCATCCTCCCCGCCAAGCGGCAGGACGTCGACGAGTCGCTGCCCGTCGTGGTGAGCGGCCGGGCGCCGTGGCGCGCCGACATGGAGGCGCGCGGTGTGCAGGTGTCGCTGCGGACCATTCCGCTGCGCGACCGCGGCACCCGCATCGGCGCGATCGTGCTGAGTCGCGACGTCACCGAGATCCGCCACCAGGAGCAGGAGCTCATCACCAAGGACGCCACGATCAGAGAGATTCACCACCGCGTCAAGAACAACCTGCAGACGGTCGCCTCACTGCTGCGGATCCAGGCCCGGCGCACGCACTCCGATGAGGCGCGCGACGCCCTCACACAGGCCATGCGCCGCGTCTCCGCGATCGCCGTGGTGCACGACACCCTGTCCGAGGGGCTCGCGCAGAACGTCGACTTCGACGACGTCTTCGCCCGCGTGCTCAAGCTCGTCGCCGAGGTCGCGGCGGCGCCGAACACCCGGGCGCGCACCCGCACGACGGGCAAGTTCGGAACCCTGCCGAGCCAGTTCGCGACCCCCTTGGCCCTGGCCCTCACCGAGCTCGTGACGAACGCCGTGGAGCACGGCCTCGCCGGGCAAGAGGGCGATGTCGAGATCGCGGCCGAACGCACCGGCGAGATGCTCGAGGTCAGCGTGCGCGACACGGGCGTCGGGCTGCCGGAAGGACAGGTCGGCCGCGGCCTCGGCACGCAGATCGTCCGCACGCTGATCCAGGGCGAGCTCGGCGGCACGATCGACTGGCACACGCTGATGGGCAGCGGCACCGAGGTCACGATCGAGATCCCCCTGCGCTACATCGGCGGTTCCGCCGCCTGACGGGTCGTCGCACGGCATCCGATGCTCTCGGGTGTCGCCGCGCGCCCGCATCCGGGAGGGCGCGAAGCTCGCAGAAGGGTGCGTTCCTCGCAGATTCCGGATGCCACGCTGCGAGCGAACCGCCCATCTGCGAGCCGACGTGCGCTCGCCGCATCCCCGCCGACGCGAAGAAGCCCGCCCCCGGAGGGGCGGGCTTCTTCGGGGAACCTGTGGTCAGGAGGCGCGGCGGGCGCGGGCGGCGCGGCGCTTGAGCGCGCGACGCTCGTCTTCGCTCAGGCCGCCCCAGACGCCCGAGTCCTGGCCGGACTCGAGGGCGTACTGCAGGCAGACCTCGGTGACGGTGCAGCGTGCGCAGACCGACTTGGCCTTCTCGATCTGGTCGACCGCGGGGCCGGTGTTGCCGACAGGGAAGAACAGTTCGGGGTCGACGGTGAGGCAGGCTGCTTTGTCGCGCCAATCCATGGGGGTGCTCCTTGTAACAGAAAATTGGTCGATTCGGCACCGGGATTCGGGTCCGGTACCCTGGTGGGAACGCGAGCGATTGCTCGCCCCACTTCGCTGTGGGAGCACACGGCTTGTTCCATGCTCCCATAGCGATTCCGCCTGATCAAGAGGTAACCGCGAGGTTTCCAGATCGTAACGGCGCAGGTGCGCCCGCCGGGGAGGCTTTCCGGATGCCGATTCGTCTTGCGGCCGCGGCTCTCCTGGGCCTCGAGAGCCTCGGCATCCTGGCCCTCGCGGGCTGGCAGACGGTCGCCCTCATCGGCGGCGACACCGACTCCGTGGTGAGCTCGGTCGCCCTCATCGTCCTCACGGTGATCGGGGCGGCGATCGTCGGTGCCTTCGCCGTCGCGACCGCTCGCGAGGTCTCGGCCGGTCGATCCGGCGGCATCGTGACCCAGCTGCTCATCCTGTCGGTGGCCATCGGCGCCGTGACGGGGGAGTGGGCGGCTCCCGGCATCGCCGTGCTCATCGCCGTCCCGGCAGTTGTCGGTCTGGTCCTGCTCGTGCTGGCCGTGCGCGCGGCCGCTCCCCGCCGTCGCGACGACGGCTGAGCCCCCCCGCCGCAACGCGAAGACCCCGCCAGACGCTCTCGCGCGGCGGGGTCTCGGCATCCGTCGGGTCAGGCCGCGGCGAGACCCAGGGTCTTGCGCAGTCGCGCCACGTGACCGGTGGCCTTGACGTTGTACATCGCCTCGACGATCTTCCCGTCCTCGTCGACGACGAAGGTGGAGCGCAGCACACCGGTGACGGTCTTGCCGTAGTTCTGCTTCTCGCCCCACGCGCCGTAGGCCTCGTGGACGGCGTGATCGGCATCGCTCAGCAGCGGGAAGGTCAGCCCGTCGCTGTCGCGGAAGGCGCGCAGCTTCTCAGGAGTGTCGCGCGAGATGCCGAGCACCGTGTAGCCGGCGCCCTGCAGCGAGGCGAGGCTGTCGCGGAAGTCGCACGCCTGGGTGGTGCATCCCGGGGTCTGGGCCGCGGGGTAGAAGTAGAGGATCACGCGGCGGCCGCGGAAGTCGCCCAGCGAGACGGGGTGTTCGTCCTGGTCGAGGAGGGTGAAGTCGGGGGCGATATCGCCCTTTGCGAGATTCGTCACCCGTCCAGCCTAGAACGCTCGATGCCCTGGAACGTCGTCAGCAGGCGCTGCAGGGAATCGAGCCGCGCGGGGGCTCCGGGGCCGAGGCGTCCGGACTCGACCGCCTCGATGATCGCGCAGTCGGGGGCGTCGGGCAGGTGCGTGCAGCCGCGCGGGCACTCCTCGGCGACCTCGGCGAGGTCGGTGAAGGCGCCGAGCACGTGCGCGGGGTCGACGTGGCCCAGGCCGAACGACCGCACCCCCGGGGTGTCGATGACCCACCCCGAGCCGTCGCGGCCGCGGTAGCGCAGCGATACCGCCGACGATGAGGTGTGGCGGCCCCGGCCGGTCACGGTGTTGACGTGACCGATCGCGCGCTCCGACCCCGTGAGGGCGTTGACGAGCGTCGACTTGCCGACCCCGGAGTGTCCGACGAACACCGTCGAGTGGCCCACGAGCGCCTCGCCGATCTCGTCGAGGGGCATCTCGCCTCGGGCGCTGGTGAACACCCGCAGGTCGAGGCCGACGAAGTGCGCGAGGAACTCGGTCGGATCGGCCAGGTCGGTCTTGGTGACGACGAGAAGGGGACGGATGCCGGCATCCAGCGCCGCGACCAGGTAGCGGTCGACGAGACGGGCGCGGGGTTCGGGGTCGGCCGCGGCGACCACGATGAGCATCTGGTCGGCGTTGGCGACGATGACCCGCTCGACCTGGTCGGTGTCGTCGGCGCTGCGGCGCAGCAGCGAGGTGCGCTCCTCGAGGCCGACGATGCGCCCGAGGGTGCCCTCATCTCCCGACAGGTCGCCGACGACGCGCGCGCGGTCACCGTTGACGATGGGCTGCTTGCGCAGCTCGCGGGCACGCGTGGCCAGCACCCGTCGCTCATCGGGGCCGTCCTCGTCGACGAGGACCGTGTATCGGCCGCGATCAACACCGAGCACCCGGGCGATCTGCGCGTCGGCGTGAGCCGGGCGCCGCTTGGTGCGCGGTCTGTTGGCTTTGGGATTGGGACGGACCCGGATCGACGACTCGTCGAACTCCAGGTCGTCGTCGTCATCGCCGTCGTCGAGCCAGCTCATCGCTCACGCGCCCGCGGCATCCGGACCCAGCATGTTCTTCCACAGGGCGGCGAACTGGGGAAGCGTCTTGGCGGTCGTGCCGATGTCGTCGATGCGCACGCCGGGCACCCGCAGGCCGATCAGGGCACCGGTGGTGGCCAGACGGTGGTCGTGGTGCGCCTTCCATTCGCCCCCGGTCAGCGGTCGGGGGACGATGCGGATGCCGTCGTCGAGCTCGTGCGCCTCGCCGCCGAGCGAGCGCAGGTTGCCCACGAGAGCCGCGATGCGGTCGGTCTCGTGCCCGCGGATGTGCCCGATGCCGTGAAGTGTGGTGGGCCCGTCGGCGAAGGCCGCGAGACCGAAAAGGGTCGGAGCCAGCTCGCCGGCCGCCGACAGATCGAGCTCGACGCCCAGGATGCCCTCGTCTCCGGCGGCCACCGTGAGGGCGCCGCTACGACGGCTGACGCGAGCCCCCATCTCGGTGAGGATGTCGACGAGGAGGGCGCCCGGCTGCGTGCTGTGCAGGGGCCAGCCCGTCACGCTCACGGAGCCGCCCGTGACCATCGCCGCGGCCAGGAACGGCGAGGCGTTCGACAGGTCGGGCTCGATCGCGACGTCTTTCGCCCGCACCGGTCCCGCCGGGACGATCCACTCGCCGGGGGCGGGGCGTTCGACGTGCACCGCGCGATGGGCGAGCGCTTCGACGGTCATGTCGATGTGGGGGATGCTCGGCAGCCTCGAGCCGACGTGGCGCAGGTGGAGCCCGACGTCGAACCGCGCGGCCGCCAGCAGCAGGCCGGAGACGAACTGGCTCGACTGACTCGCGTCGATCTCGACCTCGCCGCCGCGCACGTGTCCGTGCCCGCGGACCGAGAAAGGCAGGGCCCAGTGGCCGCCGTCGTCGATGTCGACGCCCACGTCGCGCAGGGCGTGGATCATGGCGCCCATCGGCCGGTGCAGCGCGCTCTCGTGCGCGGTGACGCGGACGTCGCCCCGGGCGAAACCCGCGACGGGCGCGATGAAGCGCATGACGGTTCCGGCCTGTCCGCAGTCGATCGTGCCCTCGCCCGTGAAAGAGGACGGGGGCGTGACGAGCAGATCGGGCCCGAAGGGGGACCCCGTGTCGATCTCTTCGATGCCGACGCCGAGGACGCGCAGCGCATCGACCATGCGGGCGGAGTCGTCGGAGTGCAGGGGCCCGTGCAGGGTTCCGGGGCCGTCGGCGATGGCGGCGAGGATCAGTTCGCGATTGGTCAGCGACTTGGATCCGGGCACGGTGACCGTGGCATCCAGGGGGCCGTCGGCGACGGGCGCGTCCCACTCGCCGCGGGGAGTGGCGGCGGAAGGGGAATACCCGAGCGAAGACATCGGTTCCTAGCCTACTGAAAGGGGACGACACGTGACCGCACTTCTCGAGCGCGACCGCCCGGCGCAGGCCGGCCCGGTGCTGTCGGGCATGCCCGACGTAGACTGGCGCGCGATGAACGACACCGCCGACGCCGGCCCACAGACGGAGCCCCGCGAACAGTTCGAAGAGCAGGCTCTGCCCTTCATGGACCAGCTGTATGCCGCTGCCATGCGCATGACGCGCAATCCCGCGGACGCGGCCGATCTCGTTCAAGAGACCTTCGTGAAGGCCTTCGGCTCGTGGGCGACGTTCACGCAGGGCACGAACCTCAAGGCGTGGCTCTACCGCATCCTGACGAACACGTACATCAACACGTATCGCAAGAAGCAGCGCGAGCCCTACCAGAGCGCGATCGACGACCTCGAGGACTGGCAGCTCGGCGGGGCCGAGTCGACCACCGCGAGCAGCGCCCGTTCGGCCGAGGCCGAAGCGATCGACCACATGCCGGCATCCGTCGTGAAAGACGCGTTGCAGTCGATCCCCGAGGATTTCCGGATGGCGGTGTACCTCGCCGACGTCGAGGGCTTCGCCTATCAGGAGATCGCCGACATCATGAAAACCCCGATCGGCACGGTCATGAGCCGCCTGCACCGCGGCCGGCGGCTGCTGCGCGACCTGCTGTCGGACTACGCCAAGGAGCGCGGCATCCAGGCCGCGACGGGAGAGACGAAATGAGCGACTGCGGCTGCGACAAGGCGCGACGCGACCTCGAGGAATACCTTCGCAACGAGGTCTGCAAGACCCAGCAGGCGGACATCCGCGAGCACCTCGAGAATTGCCCCGGATGCCAGGACGAGGCCCTCGTGGCACGCACCCTGACCGAGGTGGTCGCGCGCGCGTGCAAGGAGACCGCGCCCGACGAACTGCGCGATCAGGTGCTCTCGCGCCTGCGCGCCATCCAAGCGACGCACTGACCCGCGGGCGGACGTGAGCCGGGTCTCCTCCGGTGTCGGAGGGGGTCCCTAGGCTGGGGTCATGGCATCCATCGACACCCTGACGCTGCCCCTCGACCAGACCTCTGCCGCCGACCTCGCCGCCTCCGGGCTCGAGTACGCGCGAGTGGACGCCGACGGTGACGGGTTCCGCCCGTTCCAGCGAGCCGTGGCCCGGGGCTTCCTCGGCGGGGAGTCGACCGACGACGAGGCGGAGAACGCCCGCACGACGCTGCGCACGCGGCGCCTCACGGCGGTCTACGACCGACGAGGCGTCGAGCCCGAGGTGCCGGTCGGAACGATCGACTCGTGGGCGTCCGAGCTCACGACCTCACCCGGTCGGACGACGGCCCTGTGGTCGATCAGCGCCGTGACGGTCGCACCGACGCACCGCCGTCGGGGCATCGCGCGTTCGATGATCGGCGGCGAGCTGCGCACGGCCGCGGCGGCGGGGTTCGCCGTGGCCGGGCTCACGGTCACCGAGGCGACCATCTACGGCCGGTGGGGGTTCTCTCCTGCCGCGTGGGCCTCCGACGTCGAGATCGATACGGGGCGTGCCCGGTGGACGGGTCCGACGGCTCCCGGGCGGCTGGACTTCGTCCCGCGCGACGCCGTGGTGCAGCGATTGAGCGCGGTGCACGAGCGCGTGCGCGTGCAGCGTCCGGGCTCGGTTCCGGGGTGGGACGGGCGGTGGCGCGGCGTGGCCGGGCTCGCACCCGGCGACAAGTCGGCCGAGAAGGTGCGCGCGGTGTCCTACCGCGACGCCGACGGCGACGAGACCGGGATCCTCGTGTACACGATCGACGAACGCGACGACTTCTCGTCGCACGATCTCGACGTCCGCGCGATCTTCGCCGTCGACGGCGAGGCGTCTGCGGCGCTCTGGCGCTTCGCGATCGAGCACGATCTCGTGGGCCGGGTGAAGGCGTGGCTGCAGCCGGCCGTGCCGCCGGTGCAGTGGATGGTCGCTGACCGGCGCGCAGTGAAAGCGACGCTCACCGATCACCACTGGCTCCGCATCCTCGACGTGCCGGGCGCTCTGACCGCGCGCCGGTACGCGGCGGGCCTCGATCTCGTGCTGCGCGTGACCGACCCGCTCGGATTCGCCGCGGGAGCATGGCGTCTGCACGTGGGAGCCGACGGCGAGGCCGAGGTGGCCGCGGTCGACGGCGACCCCGCCGCCGACGTCGAGCTGACCGTGGGGGCGCTGGGGTCGATCCTGCTCGGCGGGGTTCGCCCCACGGAGTTGGCGCAGACGGGGCTGGTGAGCGGCGCGGTCGAGGCGCTGGCCGATCTGGACCGGACTTTCGCCCCCGAGTCCACCCCGCTGCTCGATATCTGGTACTGACGCCTTCTCATAGCATTTGGCAATACGCTTTCGCCGATGTCCGAATCCGCCGCCCCTCCGATCGCCGAACGAGCGCCGTCGCGCCTGACGGCTGTCGGTGCAGCGTTGCGTCGATACGTCTCGCACAATCCCGTCGCCGTCGTCGTCGCGGTCGTCGTCGTGGCGTCCGCGGCGGCCACGGGGTCGCTCTGGGGTGAAGACGCCACCGCCTGGGGGGCAGGGCCCCTGGCGACCTTCGCGAGCGGCCGGTGGTGGACGCTGCTGACGGCGCTGGTCATCCCCGATTCCGCGATCGACGCCCTCTCGTCGGTGGTGCTCGCCCTGACCGCCCTGGCCGCCGTCGAGCGGCTGGTCGGGTCACGGCGCACGAGCGTCCTCCTGGTCGCCATCGGGCTGAGCGGTCTGCTCGTCGGCATCGGGTTCCACGCCGCGGCCTGGACGATCACCGACCTCCGCCCCGTCGTCGCCGCCGAGGTCCCCGTCCTCGACCCCACGACCGCGATCGCCGGCGCCGTCATGGCCGGATCCGCGTTCGCCCCGACGCTGTGGCGCCGTCGGCTGCGCCTGGTGGGCTTCGCCCTGCTGGCGCTCTTCGCGCTCTACGCCGGCGACGCGGACTCCTGGTACCGCCTGTCGTCCGCTGTCATCGGGCTGTTCGTGGGCGCCGTCCTCGCGCGAGGGCGCGAGCGACGGTCCTGGCATCGCAGTTCGACGCGCGAGACGCGCACCCTGCTCGCGCTGCTGGTCGCGGTCGTGGGGAGCGGGCCCATCGTGGCGTTGATCAGCGGCGGAGGTCGAGGTCCGCTCTCGCTCGTCGTCGACGCCTACACACAGTACGACGACGAACTGCTCGCGCAGTGCGGCTCGGTCGCCTCGTCGGTCTGCGATGAGCAGATCGCGCTGCTGATGACCCGCGGCGCCGGTCCCGCCCTGCTCGCGATCGTGCCGCTCGCGCTGCTCCTGGTGGCCGCGTGGGGTCTGCGCCAGGGCCGGCGCTCGGCCTGGATGGTCGCGGAGTTCGTGCTCGTGGCATCCGCGGTCCTTCCCGTCGTCTCGCTGGTCGACGGCCGTCTGCGGATCGACCCCTGGGTCGACGGCAGCGGTGCGGAGTACGTGCTCTGGGCGATCGCGACGATCGTCATCCCCCTCGCCCTCGCTGCGGCCCTGTTCGTCGCTCGCGCCCGGTTCTCCGTGCGCGCGACCCGTCGCGCGGCGCGGATCGTGGCGGCGGTGGTCTCGCTGGCCTTCCTCGCCTGCGCGACGACGCTCTTCGTGGTCGAGGCCGTCGGTCATCGCGCCTTCGACCGCGACGTCTCGATCCTCGACCTGCTCGGACTGACGCTGCGACGGTTCCTCCCTCCCGCATTCACGCACCCGGGAGGGTCGACCGCGTTCCCGCACAGCGGGCCGGCGCTGTTCGCGTACCAGTGGATCGGCGTGCTGTTCTGGGCGATCGTGGTGGCGGCGATCCTCTGGCTCTACCGCCGCTCGCGGCGCCCCGCGGCGGTCGACGACGGTCACTACCGGGACCTTCTGCGGCGGGGGAGCGACACTCTCGGCTTCCTCGGCACGTGGGCGGGCAACAGCCACTGGTACTCGGCCGACCGGGAGTGCGCGGTGGCCTATCGCCTGAGCGGAGACGTGGCTCTCGCCGTCGGGGATCCGCTCGCGCCCGAGGGACGCCGCGCCGAGGCTCTGCGCGGCTTCACCGACTACTGCGTCGAACACGGCTGGACGCCCGCGTTCTACAGCATCCACAGCGACACCCTCGACGACCTCGTTGCGCTCGGATGGAGGCATGTCCCGGTCGGGGTCGAGACGGTGATGGATCTGCCCGGCCTCACCTTCGCCGGCAAGACGTGGCAGAAGGTGCGGCAGCCGCTCACGCGTGCCGAGCGGGAGGGTTACACCGCCGTGTGGTCGCGATGGCACGAGCTGAGCGTCGGACAGGCGTCGCAGGTGATCGCGATCGACGAGGAGTGGGTGGCCGACCGGGCGCTGCCCGAGATGGGCTTCACCCTCGGCTCCCTCGACGAGCTGCGCGATCGCGACGTGCGGCTGCTGCTCGCGATCGGCCCCGACGATCGCATCGAAGCGGTCACGAGCTGGATGCCGTCCTGGACGGCGGGAGAGATCACGGGCTGGACGCTCGACTTCATGCGCCGGCGCACCGACGGGCCCAACGGCATGATGGAGTTCCTCATCGCCAAGGCGGCCCTCGAACTGCAGGAGGAGGGCGCGACCGTCCTGAGCCTGTCGGGTGCCCCCCTCGCCGACGACCCCGACGAGGTCGTCGACGGTGATCCCGCTCCTCTGCGCGCGTTGCTGCGGTGGTTGGCGGAGGTTCTGGAGCCGGCCTACGGCTTCGCCTCGCTCTTCCGGTTCAAGGGCAAGTTCCGGCCCCGTTACCGGCCCTTGGCCCTCGCCTACCGAGATCCGCTCGAGCTGCCCGCGATCGGCGCCGCCGTCGGACGCGCGTATCTGCCCGATGCGTCCCGCCGGGAGATGGTCGCCCTGGCCCGAACCGCCTGGGAGGGCCGCCGGTGAACAAGTTCATCCTGTCGTTCGAACTGATCGACAGCCCCATGCTCACCGTGAGCGCGATCGTCGCCGCGCTGGGGCTGGCCGGTGTCCTCCTGTGGCGCGTGCGCCGGCTCATCCTCACCTCGATCGTCGGGGTCGGCGCCGGCGTGGTCATGTTCATCGTGGCGAAGATCCTCGAGGCCATGGGGACCTTCCAGGGACCGCTGCCCGGCGGCGCCATCTGGTGGGCGACGGGGGCGGCGATCGCGGTCGCCGTCGGGATCGTCGGGATCTTCCGAGCCCCCTGGCCGCGGAGAGTCCTCGGCGTGGTGACGGTCATCGCCGCGCTTCTGGCGGGGACCCTCGGGGTGAACACGTCGTACGGCGTGACCCACAATCTCGCGGCGATCCTCGGTGTCCAGGCACTCGACCCGGCGACCCTCCCGCCGCAGGACGCGACCGGCGGAGACCCCGCGACGCTCTACCAGAGGTGGGACCCGCCGGCGGACATGCCGACGAAGGGGTCGGTCAGTGCTTTGACCGGCGCGACGAAGATCCCCACGGGGCAGTACGCCGCCCGCGACGCCTCGCTGTACCTGCCGCCCGCCGCTCAGGTCGCCAACCCCCCGGCGCTCCCGCTCCTCGTCTTCATGATGGGCCAGCCCGGCTCGCCCGATCCGACGGCCCTGGCCAAGGCGCTCGACGCCTTCGCGGCCAAGAACAAGGGACTCGCCCCCATCGCGATCGTCGTCGATCAGCTCACCGCGCCCGACCGCGACCCCACGTGCGTCGACTCGGCGAAGTACGGTGCCGTCGCGACCTACATCAACCAGCTGGTGCCGCAGTGGGCCGAGAAGAACCTCAACATCATCACCGATCACAAGTACTGGGTCATCGGAGGCTTCTCGAACGGCGGCTCGTGCGCCGCGCTGTACGGCTCGAAGTACCCCGACACCTGGGGGCAGATGCTCGACATCATGGGCAACGAGTTCCCCGGGTCGGAGCACGTCGATCAGACCGTCAAGGACGTCTACAACGGGGATGCAGCCGCTTTCCAGGCGAACAAGCCCTCGGTGGTCATGGCGGCCGCGGCGCCCGGCACCTACACCGGCCACACCGCGATCTTCACGTGGGGGAGCGAAGACAAGACCTACGGTCCGGGCCAGCTCGCGAATTCAAAGGCTGCGGAGGCGGCGGGCTTCACCGTCCTCACGCACATCGTCGAGGGCGCGGGGCACACCGGAGAGGCGCTCGACGGCAGTCTGGCGTATGCGATCCCGGCGCTGGCGCCGACGCTGGGGCTGGCTGCGCCGGCATCCTGAACCTGTTCCGAGGCGGGCCGCGGTGCGCGCTCCGCGACGGTCTGACGCGCGCGCGGCGCTGACGGCGAGCATCTGAGAAACGGCGAGGGGCCCGATCGACACGGATGTCGATCGGGCCCCGTCAGCGTTTCGGGATCAGCGCGCGAGCGCTTCCTTCATGATCGCGGCGTGCTCGTTCGCGTGCACCTTCGGCGAACCGGTCGCGGTCGACGCCGCGGCGGCGCGAGAGATGCGGCGGATCGAGCGGCCACCGAGCTGGTCGGCGACCTCGAGCGAGATGAACGGCCACGCACCCTGGTTCTCGGGCTCGTCCTGAACCCACACCAGCTCGGCGTTCGGGTACTGCTCCAGCACGCCGACCAGTTCTTCGATCGGCGCCGGGTAGTACTGCTCGAGGCGCACGAGCGCGATCTCGGGGTTCGGGTTCTTGTCGAGCTCGGCCCGCAGGTCCCAGTGGATCTTTCCCGCGTGCAGCAGGACGCGCTTCACCGCGCCCTTGTCGACTCCGCGGTTGTCGTCGAGGACGGGCTCGAAGCGACCCTCGAGGAAGTCCTCCACGGGGCTGGTCGCGCCGCGCAGACGCAGCATCGCCTTCGGGGTGAAGACCACGAGGGGCCGACGCGGACGCTGATACGCCTGACGACGCAGCAGGTGGAAGTACGACGCGGGGGTCGAGGGACGCGCGACGATCATGTTGTCTTGCGCGCACATCTGCAGGTAGCGCTCGATGCGCGCCGACGAGTGGTCGGGCCCCTGGCCCTCGTAGCCGTGCGGGAGCAGAAGCACCACGCTCGACTGCTGCGCCCACTTCTGATCGGCGGACGAGATGAACTCGTCGATGACCGACTGGGCACCGTTGGCGAAGTCGCCGAACTGCGCCTCCCAGAGCACGAGTGCGTCGCTTCGCTCGACCGAGTATCCGTACTCGAAGGCCATCGCGGCGTACTCGCTGAGCAGCGAGTCGTAGACCCAGAAGCGGCCCTGGTTCTCGCTGAGGTTCGCCAGCGGCAGCCATTCCTGGCCGTTGTCGCGGTCGTGCAGCACCGAGTGACGCTGCACGAAGGTGCCGCGGCGCGAGTCCTGACCGGCCAGGCGCACGGGCGTGCCCTCCATCAGCACCGAGCCGAAGGCGAGGAGCTCGCCGAACGCCCAGTCGATGTTGCCGTTGCGGCTCATGTCGAGACGCTTGTCGAGCAGCTGCTGCAGCTTGGTGTGCACCGTGAAGCCGTCGGGCTTGTTCACGAACGCGTCGCCGATGTGCTGGACGACCTCGCGCGAGACGCCTGTGGTCTCGGGAGCGCCGACCGCGGGCTCGTCCGCGGCGTCGGTGGTGACGACGGGGTTCGTGCCGGTCTCGGCCTCGTGCGTGTCGGCGAAGGCGACCTCGAGGCGGTTCTGGAAGTCCTGCTTCGCCTGCTCGTACTCGTCCTCGGTGATGTCACCGCGGCCGACGAGCGACTCGGTGTAGAGCCGGCGGACCGAGCGCTTGGCCTCGATGAGGTTGGTCATCAGGGGCTGGGTCATCGAGGGGTCGTCGCCCTCGTTGTGACCGCGGCGACGGTAGCAGACGAGGTCGATCACGATGTCGCGGTGGAACTCTTCGCGGTACATGAACGCGAGCTCCGCCGCGCGCACGACGGCCTCGGGGTCGTCGCCGTTCACGTGCAGGATGGGCGCCTGAATGGTCTTCGCGACGTCGGTGGCGTACACCGAGGTGCGGGCGTCCGTTGGCGTCGTGGTGAAGCCGACCTGGTTGTTGACCACCACGTGGATCGTGCCGCCGGTCCGGTAGCCGCGCAGCTGCGACATCTGCAGCGTCTCGACGACCACGCCCTGACCGGCGAACGCGGCGTCGCCGTGCACGAGGATGGGCAGCCACGAGAAGGTGCCGATGGGCTTGCGGTCCTGCTTGGCGCGAACGATGCCCTCGAGCACGCCGTCGACGGTCTCGAGGTGCGAGGGGTTGGCCGCGAGGTACACGGGGAGCTCGTCGCCGGCGTCGCCGACGAAGGTTCCCTCGGTTCCGAGGTGGTACTTCACATCGCCCGACCCGCGCTTACTGCCGATCGCGACGGCACCCTCGAACTCGCGGAACACGTGACCGTAGGTCTTGCCCGCGATGTTGGTGAGCACGTTCAGGCGGCCGCGGTGGGCCATGCCGATCGCCGCGCCGTCGAGGCCCGCGGAGGCGGCGCCCTGCAGGATCTGGTCGAGCAGGGGGATGAGCGACTCGCCGCCCTCGAGGCTGAAGCGCTTCTGGCCGACGTACTTGGTCTGCAGGAACGTCTCGAACGCCTCGGCCTGGTTCAGCTTCGAGAGGATGCGCAGCTGCTCGTCGTGGCCGGGCTTGGTGTACTTCACCTCGACGTTGCGCTGGAACCACTGGCGCTGCGCCGGGTCTTGGATGTGCATGTACTCGACGCCCATCGTGCGGCAGTACGAGTCGCGCAGGACGCCGAGGATGTCGCGCAGCTTGGCGACGCGCTTGCCGCCGAGGCCGCCGGTGACGAACTCGCGGTCGAGGTCCCAGAAGGTCAGCCCGTGCGACTCGATCTCGAGGTCGGGGTGGGTGCGCTGGACGTACTCGAGCGGGTCGATGTCGGCCATGAGGTGGCCGCGCACGCGGAACGAGTTGATGAGCTCCTGCACGCGCGCGCTCTTGTCGATGCGCTCGGAGATGTCGACGGAGATGTCGGCCGCCCAGTGGATGGGGGCGTAGGGGATGCGCAGGGCGGCGAAGATGTCGTCGTAGAAGCCGCGCTGCCCGATGAGCAGCTCGTGCACCTTCTTGAGGAACTCGCCCGAGCCGGCACCCTGGATGACGCGGTGGTCGTAGGTGCTGGTGAGGGTGATCGTCTTGCCGATCGCGAGCTCGTTGAGCGTCTTCTCGCTCGCGCCCATGAACTCGGCGGGGTAGTCGAGCGCTCCGGCGCCGATGATCGCACCCTGGCCGCGCATGAGGCGCGGCACCGAGTGAACGGTTCCGATGCCGCCGGGGTTGGTCAGCGAGACGGTGGTGCCCTGGAAGTCGGCCGGCGTGAGCTTGTTGTTGCGGGCGCGGCGGACGAGGTCCTCGTACGACGCGAGGAACTCGCCGAACGTGAGCGTGTCGGCGCGCTTGATGCTCGGCACCAGCAGCGCGCGGGAGCCGTCGGGCTTGGGCATGTCGATCGCGATGCCGAGGTTGACGTGCGCGGGGGCCACGACCGAGGGCTTGCCGTCGATCTCGGCGTAGTAGACGTTCTGGCTCGGGAACTCCTTGAGCGCCTGGATGAGCGCCCACCCGATGAGGTGCGTGAAGCTGACCTTGCCACCGCGCGTCCGCGACATGTGGTTGTTGATGACGATGCGGTTGTCGATCATCAGCTTGGCCGGGATCGTGCGCACGCTCGTGGCGGTGGGGACCGTGAGCGAGTCGTCCATGTTGGACGCCAGCGCCTTCGGCATGCCCTTGAGCACCGTCACGCGGTCTTCTTCGGTGCTCTCCGCGGCCGCGGAGGGAACCGCGTTCGGCGCCTGCGCCGGGATGGGCTGCGGCTTGGCCGGCTTGGCGGTGGTACGGGCGACGGGCGCCTGGCCGACCACGGGGATGGGGGCCGTCACCGGCTTGGGCTCGGATGCCGCCGGCGCCTGCGGCGCGGAGGGCGGGGGAGCGGCGGCGGAGGACCCGTCGACGACCGGGTGGTACGCCTCCAGGATCGGCCACCAGGCCTTGTCTACGGAGTGCTTGTCGACTTTGAACTGTTCGTAGAGTTCGTCTACGAGCCACTCGTTCGCGCCGAACTCGCCCTCGCTCGAAGTACCGACGCCCGTCACCTGGCTCGACACAGTCGATCGCCTGCTTTCCTCGATGAAGATTCCTGTGGATACGCGGACGTCGCCGTCTCGCGTTCCGTCCAGCCTAGCCGAGGTTTCTGGACGCCCTTCGGGTCTTTACATTCCCCTGATGTGGTGAGGTGGATGCCATGGAGTTCTCCGGTGCGCAGCCCGATGTCGACCTGACGTATTCCGACGTCTTCCTCGTCCCCCGTCATTCCGAGGTGCGAAGCCGCCTCGACGTGGACCTCGCCCCCGCCGACGGCAGTGGCGCGACCCTCCCCCTGGTCTCGGCCAACATGAACTCGGTCACGGGGACGCGGTTGGCGGCGACCCTGGCGCGTCGCGGCGGCCTCGGCGTCCTGCCGCAGGACATGGCGCTCGACGACCTCGTCGAGGCCGTGTCGTGGGTGAAGGCCCAGCCCGCGGCGTGGGACACCCCGCTGATCCTGCCGCCCGAGGCCACCGTGGCCGATGCCCGCCGGATCCTCCCCGCCGTGCCCGGCCGGGGCATCGTCGTGGCGACCCCTCGCGCCGACGGTGTCGTCGACCTCGCCGACGTGCGCGGCATCGTGCCCGCCGGGCGTCTGGCCACGGCTCTGCCCGACGCGACCCTCGGCGACATCGCGCGCCGCGACGCCGAGCCGATCGACGCCGCCGACGTGCACGACCCGCGCGAGGTCTTCGCCCGCATCGAGGCCGCGGGCGTCGACATCGCGCCGGTGGTCGACGGCGACCGGCTGGTCGGCACCCTGTCCGCGCGCAGCGCCCTGCGCGCCTCCGTCTACCGCCCCGGCGTCGACGCCGACGGGCGTCTCATCGTCGCCGCGGCCGTAGGGGTCAACGGCGACGTCGCCACCAAGGCGCGCGCCCTCGCGGACGCCGGCGTCGACGTGCTCGTCGTCGACACCGCGCACGGTCACCAGGCGCAGATGCTGCGGGCGCTGCAGGCGGTGGCATCCCTCGATCTGGGTATCCCGATCGCCGCCGGCAACGTCGTGACCGCCGACGGCGTCGCCGATCTGACCGGTGCGGGCGCGACGATCCTCAAGGTGGGCGTGGGCCCCGGCGCGATGTGCACGACCCGCATGATGACGGCGGTCGGGCGCCCCCAGTTCTCGGCGGTGCTCGAGACCGCCGAGGCGGCGCGGAGCGTGGGTGCGCACGTCTGGGCGGACGGCGGCGTGCGCTACCCGCGCGATGTCGCCCTGGCGCTGGCCGCGGGCGCGGCCTCGGTCATGGTCGGCTCGTGGTTCGCCGGAACGATCGAGGCCCCGGGGGAATTGCTCGCCGACGCGGGCGGCCGGATCTACAAGGAGTCGTGGGGCATGGCCTCGACGAAGGCCGTGCAGGGGCGCTTCGGCGGCCTCGACCCCTTCGAGCGTGCCCGCAAGGAGCTGTTCGCCGAGGGCATCTCCTCGTCGCGCATCTACCTCGACCCGCAGCGACCGGGCCTGGAAGACCTTCTCGACATGATCACCTCAGGTGTGCGCTCGTCGTTCACGTACGCGGGGGCGGCGACCGTCGCCGAGTTCCACGAGCGTGCGCGGGTCGGCCTGCAGTCGGCCGCCGGGTACGACGAGGGCAAGGCGCTGCCGGTCAGCTGGTGACCGCGCGCTCCAGGCCGGCGGCGGCCTCGAGCGTGATCCAGGCGCCCAGCTGCACCGAGAGGTCGAGGTCGTCGCCCTCCGGCCGGGCGGGACGACGCGGATCCGACGGGAAGAGTCCATCGCGGCGGCCCTCCCACAGGGCGTCGGCATTGCGTTCCACGAGGCGCCGGGCCTGGCGAGCGGCGTCGTCGTCCGCGGCATCCCCCCGCTCCGCGAGCTCCACGGCCGCCTGGGCGAGATAACGGGCCAGGATGCCGGCGAACAGGCCGCCGTCGCCCCCTCCGGCCGCCGGGAACAGACCGTCGTCGTCCGCGCACCACCGCTCGACCGCGCGCACCAGCGCCCGCGCACGTTCGCGGTGATCCCGCGCCCCGCCCGCAGGGGCGGACCCGTCGAGCAGGAGCTCGAGGCCGATCACCGCGCCCTGGTTGTACGTCCACAGGTCGGGGCGCACCTGCCCGCGTTCGATGCCGTCGCGCACCAGATCGGAAGCGGGTTCGTCGAGGACGGATGCCATCCACTCGGCGAGTCCGGCGGCCTCGGTGCGGCGGCCGGTCAGGGCGAGCACCATCCCGCCCGGGGCGTTGGCGGGCGCGTTGTACAGCTCGCTGCCCACGCGCCAGGGGAGGGCGCCCACGGTCGGGTCCACGGCATTCGCGAGCAGGCGCGCGATCTTGCGCAGCGCGCGGGGGTGCCGCCCGCTCCGCGCGAGGGCAAGACCCATCCAGGCGATGTCGTCGTAGAAGGGCGTCGTCCATCGTCCGACGGTGCGCAGGGTCACCCCACGGGCCACGCGCCGGATGAGGCGACGTCGGCGGGCGTCGGGGCGGTGCGTCTCGGCGTCGGCGAGCACGTGCAGCAGGTGCGCGTGCCACCAGTAGTGCCACATCCGGAGGTTCTCGCGACCGGGCACCGCGGCGTGCGCCCACGCGACCGGACCGTAGCGGTGAAGATAACGATCGAGCACCGCTCGTTCCGCGGCGGCGGCACGGTGCTGCGCCGGGGTGTCGGCATCCATTCCTCCATCCTCTCCAGTGCTCGCGGATGTGCACGAGACGGATGCCGTCGGGCCCGGGCTGCAATAGAATCGTCCGCACGATGGACGACCCTCCCAGTTGTAGACCCAGGCCCCAACGACCCTCTTCCGCCGAGCGATCGAGCGGGGGTGATGCCTGATGGATTACGTCATGCTGGTTGTGGGGCTCGTGCTCACCGTGGGAACCGGACTCTTCGTCGCGAGCGAGTTCGCCCTCGTCAACCTCGACCGCGCCGATCTCGAATCGCGCCGTGCCGCCGGAGAAACCCGGCTGTCGCTGACGATCGACGCCCTGCGCATCACCTCGACGCACCTCTCGAGCGCCCAGCTCGGCATCACGCTCACGACGTTGCTCACCGGTTACACGATGGAGCCGGCGATCTCGAACCTGCTGCGGCCCGTCTTCCAATCGTGGGGGCTGCCCGAGGCGCTCACCGTCTCGGTGGCCGCCGTCATCGGCGTCGGCTTCGCGACCGTGCTGTCGATGATCCTCGGCGAGCTGGTGCCCAAGAACTTCGCGCTGGCGATCCCTCGGCAGACGGCCAAGCTCGTCATGCCCTTCCAGGTCGCCTTCACCGCGGTGTTCAAGCCCGCGATCGTGGTGCTCAACGGCAGCGCCAACGGCGTGCTGCGCGCGATGGGCGTCGAGCCCAAGGAGGAGCTGTCGGGAGCGCGCTCCGCCGAGGAGCTGTCGAGCCTGGTCAAGCGATCGGCGAGCGCCGGCATGCTCGAGAAGGACACGGCATCCCTCCTCGACCGCAGCCTCACCTTCGCGCGCCTGAGCGCCGCCGACGTCATGACCCCGCGACCCAGCGTGCACGCGCTCGCCGCGGGCGATCCCGCCGACGACGTGGTGCAGCTCGCCCGCCGCACCGGTCACAGCCGCTTCCCCGTGTACGGGGAGTCGATGGACGACATCGTCGGCGTCGTGCACCTCAAGGCCGCGATCGGCGTGCCGCGGGAGAAGCGCGGCGAGGTGCCCGTCGCGGCGTTGTCGACCGAGCCGCTGCGCGTGCCCGAGACCGTGCATCTCGACGCCCTCGTGTCGGAGCTGCGTTCGCGCGGCTATCAGATGGCGATCGTCATCGACGAGTACGGCGGCACGGCCGGGGTGGTGACCCTCGAAGACCTGGTGGAGGAGATCGTGGGCGAGGTGCTCGATGAGCACGACCGCTCGCGCGCCGGTGTCGTGCGCTCCGCCGCGTTCGTCACCTTCCCGGGCGACCTGCGCCCCGACGAGGCCCTCGACCGCGCCGGCGTGCGCGTGCCCGAGGGAGAGGTCTACGACACGGTCGGCGGCTACATCATGGCCGCGCTCGAGCGCATCCCCGTCGTCGGGGACACGGTCGACCTCGAGGACGGCCGGCTCGCCGTACAGCGCATGGACGGCCGTCGCGTCGACCGAGTGCAGTTCACCCCGAACCCGGTCGAGCAGGACGTCGACGAGCTCGTGCGCGCCGCGAAGGGCGGTGACCAGCGATGAACGACTGGGCCGGAATCGCCTGGCTAGTGGTCCTGTTGGCCGCCAACGCCTTCTTCGTCGGCGCGGAGTTCGCCGTTATCTCGGCGCGCCGCTCGCAGATCGAGCCGCACGCCGAACGCGGCTCGCGCGCGGCCAAGACCGCGCTGTACGCGATGGAGCACGCGACGCTCATGCTCGCGACCTGTCAGCTGGGCATCACGATCTGCTCGCTGCTGATCCTGAACGTCTCGGAGCCCGCGATCCACCACCTGCTCGAGGGGCCGCTGGGGCTCACCGGGTTGCCCGAGGCCGCCGTCGGCGTGATCGGCTTCGTCGTGGCGCTGCTGCTGGTGTCGTACCTGCACGTGGTGTTCGGCGAGATGGTGCCGAAGAACCTCGCGTTCTCGCTGCCGGATCGCGCCGTTCTCATGCTCGCCCCGCCGCTGGTCGCCGTCTCGAAGGCGTTCCACCCGATCATCGTCGCCCTCAACTGGACGGCGAACCACGTGCTGCGCCTGTTCCGGGTGGAGCCGAAGGACGAGGCCGCCTCGACCTACACGCTCGACGAGGTGGCCACCATCGTCACGCAGTCGCGCCGCGAGGGCGTGCTCGACGACTCGGCGGGCACGGTGACCGCCGTGGTGGAATTCACCGAGAAGAAGGCCGCCGACATCGCCGTGCCGGTGAGCGCCCTGGTGACCTTGCCCGAGACCACCACGCCGGCCGAGATCGAGCGGGCGGTCGCCCAGCACGGGTACTCGCGCTACGTGATCGTCGACGAGAGCGGGCACCCCACCGGATACGTGCACCTGAAAGACGTGCTGCGCGCGGCGGAGGGATCGGATGCCGACATGGCCCGCCCCATCCCCGCCAAGCGCGTGCACCACATGGTGTCGATGCTCGAGACCACCGACCTCGAGGACGCCCTGGCACTCATGCGCCGCTCGGGTCGCCACCTCGCGCAGGTGCGCGACGAGCGCGGCGACGTGCAGTCGGTGCTCTTCCTCGAGGACGTCATCGAGGAGCTCGTCGGCGAGGTGCAGGACGCCACCGAGCGTCGCCGCTTCGCCTGAACGCAGACACCGGATGCCGCGGGGCCTGGGCCTCGTACCATCCGGTGTCTGCGTGTGGGGGCGTCGTCGCGCGAGATCAGGTGATCTGGCGCGTCGGGACGGCGGTGCGGCGCGAGATCACGTGATCCGGGCGAGAGCACCTGCCGTGGCGTGTGGTTTCGGCGAGATCACGGGATCTCGCGCGTGGGGCGGGGCGGGTGTCAGTACGCGCGGAGGTACTGCGCGGGGGCGGGGGAGTCCGCACCCAGGGCCGCGGCGGCGCGCAGCGCGTAGTGCGGGTCGCGCAGCCACTCCCGACCCGACAGGATCGCGTCGGCGCGGCCGTCGGCCAGGATCTGCTCGCCGAAGGTGGGGTCGTCGATCATCCCGACGGCGGCGACGGGCAGGCCCGTCTCGCGGCGGACGGCCGCGGCATAGTCGACCTGGTAGCCCGGACCCGGCACGATGCGCTGCTCGGGCACGAGCCCGCCGCTCGAAACATCCATGAGGTCGGCGCCCGCGTCGGCGACGAGGCGTGCGGCCGCCACGGTGTCGGCGACGTCCCAGCCCCCGGGGGCGGCGTCGGTCGCCGAGAACCGCACGAACACCGCAGCCTCGCCCGCGGCCTCGCGGACGGCCTCCGTCACGCGGACGAGAAGGCGAACGCGGTTCTCGAACGATCCGCCGTACCCGTCGTCGCGGTGGTTCGTCAGCGGCGAGAGGAACTGGTGGAGGAGGTAGCCGTGGGCGGCATGCACCTCCACGACCTGGAATCCGGCGCGAACGGCGCGGCGGGCGGCATCCGCGAAGTCGGTGACGACCTTCTCGATCCCGGCGGCGTCGAGGGCGATGGGGGCGGCGAAGGAGTCGTACGCCAGCGCCGAGGGGGCCACCGTCGTCCAGCCGCCGTCGGCGTGCGTGACCGAGCCGCGGGCGCCGCTCAGGGGCGAGGACGTCGAGGCCTTGCGCCCCGCGTGGCTGAGCTGGATTCCCGCCACCGCTCCCCGCGAGCGGATGGCGGCCACGATCGGAGCCCACGCCTCGGCCTGGGCATCGGTCCACATGCCGGCGTCGTCGGGCGAGATACGGCCCTCGGGCGAGATGGCGCTGGCCTCGGCGATCACGAGTCCCGCTCCGCCGGCCGCGAACTGCGCGAGGTGGACGTGATGCCATTCGTTCGGCATGCCCTCGATCGCGCTGTACTGGCACATCGGAGACACCCAGAGGCGGTTGCGCATCTCGATATCGCGGATGGACAGGGGTGTGAAGAGGGCACTCATGGGGGCCTTTGCGTTCTAGGGTGACGCCATGACGGCGAAGGATTTCGGCGAGCAGGATGTCGCCCGCGCACTGCGGAAGCCAACGGCGGACGATGACAAGTATTCCCGCGGGGTGGTCGGCCTGCGGACGGGCTCGACGCGGTACCCGGGTGCCGCCGTTCTCGGCGTCGAGGCCGCGTGGCGCACCGGCACGGGAATGGTCCGCTACCTCGGACCTGCTCGCGCCCAGGACTTCGTGCTGCAACGACGCCCCGAGACCGTGACCGCCGACGGACGTGTGCAGGCCTGGGTGATGGGATCGGGCACGGATGCCGCCGAGCGCGACGCCGAGGAGACGGCGGCGCTGCGCGGCATCCTGTCGGGCGCCGTCCCGGTCGTCGTCGACGCCGGAGCTCTCGACCTCGTTCCCTCGGCGACGGCCCCCGTGATCGTCACGCCGCACGCGCGAGAACTCGACCGGCTGCGCGACAGCCTCGGGATGCCGGCGGCCGACGCCCGCGACGATGACGCGCGCGAGAAGGCGGCACGCGAGACGGCCGAGGCCTTCGGGGGAGTGGTGCTCTCGAAGGGCGCTGTCACGATCGTCGCCGCGGCGGGAGGGTGGATGCGACGGGTCTCGGCGGGGACACCGTGGCTCGCGACGGCGGGCACCGGCGATGTGCTCGGGGGCGTGCTCGGAGCGGTCCTGGCGGGGTCGGTCGCCGCCGGGCGGGACGGGATCGAGGATCTGGCCGCCTCGGCCGCGGCGGCCGCATGGCTGCACGGACGGGCGGGGCGGGTGGCATCCCTCGCCCTTGGAGAAAGCGGCGGACCGATCACCGCGCTCGACGTCGCTGAGGCGCTCCCCGGCGTCGTGGCCGCGGTGCGGGGGGACTCGATCGCGTAACGGTTCACCCCGCCGAGGCACGAGACGGCGGCCCGCGACCGGCGTCCGTCCAGGTCGGCGAGCGCCGCCCGCTTAGGATGAGGCGGTGTTGAGGCGTGTCATTCCCCTGTTGGTCGCGTTCGTCGCCGTACACGTCGTGGTGGGGATCCTGGGCTATCAGCAGCCCAACGAGCCCATGGGCGACGTCTACCTGGTGTACGAACCGTGGTCTCGGTGCGCGCTCTTCGGCGGCATCGACGTGACCTCGTGCACGCGCAGCGACGCATGGGCGTGGCCGGGGATCACCGAGAAGTGGATCTACCCGCAGCTCGCGTTCCTGCCGATGACCTTCGCGTGGGTCTTCGCCTGGGCCGTCGGATACACCCCCGCGTGGGCGATCACCGTCGCGCTGTTCAACCTCGTCGCCTTCGTCGTGCTGGTCGGCAAGGGCCGCTCGACCGGTCGCGTGCTCGCCGCGTGGTTCTGGCTCGCCGCCATCCTGTTGATCGGACCCGTGGGCCTGTATCGCATCGACGGCATCACGGTGCCCTTCGCGATTCTCGGCAGCATCTGGATGCTCCGGCGCCCGTTCGTGGCATCCCTTCTGCTCTCGATCTCGGTGTGGATGAAGGTGTGGCCCGCCGCGATCCTGGCCGCCGGCCTCATCGTCGTGCGCCGTCGCCTCGCGCTCGTGTGGGGAGCGGTCGCGGTGTCGCTCGCGACCATCATCCCGGTGGTGGCTCTGGGCGGGGCGCCCTACGTCTTCGGTTTCGTGGGGGATCAGACCTCGCGCGGCATCCAGATGGAGGCTCCCGTCGGGGGCCTGTACATGTTCCTCGCGGCGTTCTACGTCCCCGGCAGTGAGGTCTACTACGACGGCGGCGTCCTCACCTTCCAGGTGACCGGGCCGGGCGCTGAGCCGCTCATCGCCGCGATGACGCCGATCATGCTGCTCACGATGGTCGCGGTCGCGGTCGTCGGCGTGGTGAAGATGCGCCGCGGCGCGACGTTCCTCTCGCTCTTCCCGCCGCTGTCGCTCGCGCTGGTGACCGCGTTCATCGCCCTGAACAAGGTCGGCTCGCCGCAGTACTACGTGTGGTTGTTCGCCCCCGTCGTCCTAGGGCTCATGATCGACCGACGCCGCTGGTACGCGTTCGCGGGCATGACGCTCGTGATCGCCGCGCTCACGCAATGGATGTACCCGCTGCTGTACGACGGGCTCATGGCCACGCACCCGAACCCCTTCCCGGTGGTGGTCCTCGAGGCGCGCAACCTGCTCGCGCTCGTGCTGCTGGTGTGGGCGATCGTCCGTGTCGTGCGCGTTCCCACGGGGCGCGTGCGTCCGCCGGCCGGGCTGCGCGAGATCGTCACGGGCCGTCGGCCGATCCCCGACCGGGTTTCGTCCGGCCGCTGAGCGCGGCGCGGGCCGAGCCGTTCCGCCCGGTGGGGCGGAGACGTAGTCTCGAGTCATGCTCATCGCTTTCTCGGTCGCCCCGTCCGGTGTCGGCACCGCCGCCGCGGAGAACTCCGACGGATCGGTCCACGATGCGGTCGCCGCGGCCGTCGCCGTCGTGCGCGCCTCGGGCCTGCCGCACCGCACGACCTCGATGTTCACCGAGATCGAAGGGGAGTGGGACGAGGTGTTCGCCGTCGTCAAAGCGGCGACGGATGCCGTGATGCCGTACGGCTCGCGCGTCTCGCTCGTGCTCAAGGCCGACATCCGCCCTGGGCGTACCGGCGAGCTCGACGGGAAGATCGAGCGCCTCGAGGACGCGCTGGAGCGGCGCGAGGACTGAACCGCGCGGGCGCCACTCCCGACTCTCGAAACGATTCGACCTGGGCCGCTCCCGCCGACTACGATCGGCGGGTGACCTCTTCGACGACCTCGAGAGGTGCGGCGATGCGGGCGCTCCTTTCTCTCGCCATCGGCAGTTTCGGCATCGGCATGACCGAGTTCGTGGTGATGGGGCTGCTGCCCAACATCGCCCGCGAGCTCGTCCCCGGTGCGTGGGCGGCATCTCCCGACGACGCGATCGCACAGGCGGGGTGGCTCATCTCGCTGTACGCGCTCGGCGTCGTCGTCGGAGCCCCCACCATCGCCGGCTCCGTCGCCCGCTTCCCGCGCCACCGCGTGATGATCGTGCTGGCGGCGGCGCTGGCGTTCTTCACCCTCCTGACGGTGATCGCCCCCACGTTCGAGCTCGTCGCGGCATCCCGCTTCCTCGCCGGTCTCCCGCACGGTGCATACTTCGGCATCGGTGCTCTCGTCGCCGCGGACGCCCTGGGCCCCGGCAACCGTGCCAAGGGCGTCGCCTTCGTCCTCACGGGTCTGACCATCGCCAACGTCGTCGGCGTCCCCCTCGGCACCCTCCTCGGGCAGCAGGTCGGCTGGCGCGCGGCCTTCGCCGTGGTCACGGGCATCTTCCTGCTCGCGACCATCTGCATCGCGATGTTCGTGCCGAAGCACCCCGGGTCTCCCGGGCGTCGCCTGCGCGACGAGCTGCGGGTGTTCCGCATCGGCCAGGTGTGGCTCGCCCTCGGCATCGGCGCGATCGGCTTCGGCGGGTTCTTCGCGATGTACAGCTACATCGCCCCGATGATCACCGACGTCGCCGGACAACCCGAGTGGACCGTCTCGATCGTGCTCGTGCTCGTGGGCATCGGCATGACGATCGGCAACATCGTCGGGGGCGCCCTCGCTGACAAAGACCTGCGGTTCTGGCTGTTCGCGGGCCTCGTCGCCCTCGGCGTGGCATCCGTCGGTCTGGCCCTGACGGCCGGCTGGATCGTGAGTCTCGTGTTGTTCGCCTTCCTCGTGGCGTTCTGCGGATCGGCGCTCAGCCCCGCCATCCAGACCCGCCTGATGGACGTCGCCGAGGACAACCAGTCGATCGCCGCCGCGCTCAACCACTCGGCGCTGAACATCGGCAACAGCCTCGGCGCGTTCCTCGGCGGTCTCGCGATCGCCGCGGGGCTGGGTCTCGTGGCCCCCGCGTGGGTCGGGGCGGTGCTCGCCGCGGGCGGGCTCGTCGTCGCCGTCGTGGCGTACCGGGGCGAGGACCGCAGCGGACGCCACCCCGATCACCGGATGCCGGCCGCCGAAGCCGCGCAGACCGCCATCACCGGATCGATCCCGACGCAGGGCTGACTCGGGCGGGGGTGGACGGATGCCGGGGGCTCACGGCATCCGGGATCGTCAAGCCGCGAGCAGTCGGCGCAGGTGCGCGGCGACCGCGGCGGTCTCGATGAGGAAGCCGTCGTGGCCGAAGTCGCTCGACAGGACGATCGCGCTGTCTCCGTCGAGGGTGTTCGGGATGCCGCGGGCGATGCGGTGCTGTCCGTCGATGGGGAACAGGCGGTCGCTGTCGACGCCCAGGACGAGGGTGGTGGCGGTGACGCGGCGCAGGGCGTCTTCGACGCCGTCGCGGTCGCGGCCGACGTCGTGCGAGTTCATCGCCTCGACGAGGACGAGGTAGCTGTTCGCATCGAACCGGCGGGTGAACTTGTTGCCATGGAAGTCGAGGTACGACTCCACCGCGAAACGGCCCCCGCGGCCGAGCGGGCTCACTCCCGACTGCCACGACCGCTGGAAGCGCTGGTTCAGCTCGGTGGGGCTGCGGTAGTTGAGCAGCGCCATGCGCCGGGCGAGGGCGAGACCGCGGTGCGGGCCGTCGCCGTCGCCGGAGTCGTAGTACTCGCCGCCGGCGAAGCGCGGGTCGACGCGCACGGTGTCGAGCTGCACCGAGTTCAGCGCGATCTGATCGGCCGTGGTGATGGGCGGGGCGGAGAGGATGGCCGCGCGCTCGACGCGATCGGGGAACCCGACCGACCACTCGAGAGCGTGCATCCCGCCCATCGAGCCGCCGACGACCGCGTGCCAGCGCTCCACGCCGAGGCGGTCCGCGAGCAGGGCCTGGGCCTTCACCTGGTCGCGGATGGTGAGGTAGGGGAAGCGCGAGGCCCACTCGTAGCCGTCGGGCGCGATGCTCGCGGGGCCGGTGGAGCCCTGGCATCCGCCCAGCATGTTGGGGGCCACCACGAAATACCGGTCGGTGTCGATCGCGGCACCCGGGCCGACGAGGTCGCTCCACCATCCGGCCGTGGGGTGTCCGGGGCCGGCGGCCCCGCGCACGTGGCTGTCGCCGGTGAGGGCGTGCAGGATCAGGATGGCGTTGTCACGGGCGGGGGAGAGTTCGCCCCAGGTCTCGAAGGCGAGGCGGAACCCCGGGAGGGACTCGCCGCTCTCGGTCTCGAAGGCCCCGAAGGCGGCGAAGCGCCGGTCGCCGACCGGGTCGCCGTCGCGCCAGGCCCCCGTCGCGGGCGGGCGGCCGAGGAGCGAACGGGCGTCGGCCTCCGTCACCGGGGCCGAGGGCACCGTGTCTTCGGAGATCTGCCAGTCCATGGCATCCATTCTCTCCGGTGTCGGCAGGGTCGATCGGACTGTTACGGTCGCGGACGACCGCGGACGCGCTTGTCAAGAACCCGCTTCCGTTCGGGTGGGGTCGTCATGATCCGGGCATGGCGAACTTCCTCCTCATCGCGGCCTCGAGCGACATCGGTCAGGCGACGGCGAAACGACTGCAGGGCGCGGGACACCGCGTCGTGACCACCGCGCGGGATTCCTCGCGGATCGAACCCGATTTCACCCTGGATGCCACGGACTTCGACGCCGTGGATCGCGTCGTGGCCGAGGCGGGTGAGCTCGACGGCATCGCGGTGTTCGCGGGATCCATGCTGCTCAAGCCCGCGCACCTGACCTCGCGCGAGCAGTACGACGAACTGATCGCGGCCTCGCTGACGACAGCGTTCGCCGCCGTGCGTGCGGCGGGCTCGCACATGCGAGACGGGGGCGCGGTGGTGCTCGTGTCGTCGGCGGCGGCCCTCGCGGGGCTGCCGAACCACGACGGGATCGCCGCGGCGAAGGCCGGGGTCATCGGTCTGACGCTCTCCGCCGCCGCGAGCTACGCCGCGCACGGGCTGCGCGTGAACGCCGTGGCGCCGGGCCTCGTGCAGACGCGGTTGACCGAGAAGCTCACCTCGAGCGACATGTCGCGCAAGGTGTCGGAGGCGATGCACCCGCTGGGCCGCCTCGGCGAGCCCGACGACGTCGCGCGGGCCGTGGAGTTCCTGCTCGCGCCCGAGAACGCGTGGATGACCGGACAGGTGCTCGGTGTCGACGGGGGCCTGGGGAGCCTGCGTCCGCGTCAGAAGGTGTGACCGCGGCGGGCGCCGACCTCGCCCTCGCGTGAGGGGTCGTTCTCTGTCGCCGAGCGAGCGGCGGGGCGACACTTCTCGACCCCTCACGCGAGAGGGATACGCGAACGCCCCGAGTCCTGGCGCGGGGGATACGCGAACGCCCCGAGTTCTCGCGCAGGGGATACGCGAACGCCCCGACCCGGGAAGACCGGGGCGGGGCGTTCGACGTGTGCGGCTCAGGCGCGAGCGGCCTCGGACAGGCGGCGCGCCGCGGTGAGGGCCTGGTCGAGGTCGGCCTTGAGGTCGTCGATGTTCTCGAGGCCCACCGACAGGCGCACCAGACCCGGGGTCACCCCGGCCGTGAGCTGCTGCTCGGGCGTGAGCTGCGAGTGCGTGGTGGACGCCGGGTGGATGACGAGCGAGCGCACGTCGCCGATGTTGGCGAGGTGGCTGAACAGGCTCAGCGAGTTGACGAACTCGCGGCCCGCCTCGACGCCGCCCTTCAGCTCGAACGACAGCACGGCGCCGACGCCCTTGGGGGCGTAGTTGTTGGCCGCGGCGTACCAGGGCGAGGTGGGAAGGCCCGAGTAGTTCACCGTCGCGACGTCGGGGTGCGACTCGAGCCACTCCGCGATCTCCTGCGCGTTCTGAACGTGGCGCTCGATGCGCAGCGACAGGGTCTCGATGCCCTGGATCAGCTGCCACGCGCTCTGCGGGGCGATCGACGCTCCGAGGTCGCGCAGCAGCTGGACGCGCGCCTTGATGATGTAGGCGAGGCCGTCGCCGACCGCCTGCGTGTAGACGGCGCCGTGGTACGAGGGGTCGGGGGTGGTCAGACCGGGGAAGCGGTCGGAGTGCTCCGACCACGCGAAGGTGCCGCCGTCGACGATGACGCCACCGATCGTGGTGCCGTGACCGCCGAGGAACTTCGTGGCCGAGTGCACGATGATGTCGGCGCCGTGCTCGAAGGGACGGATGAGGTACGGCGTCGCGATCGTGTTGTCGACGATGAGCGGCACGCCGGCCTCGTGCGCGACATCGGCGACGGAGCGGATGTCGAGCACGTTGATCTTGGGGTTGCCGATGGTCTCGGCGAAGAACAGCTTGGTGTTGGGGCGGACCGCCGCGCGCCACTCCTCGGGGTCGTCCTGGTTCTCGACGAACGTCGTCTCGATGCCGAGCTTGGCGAGGGTGTACTTGAAGAGGTTGTAGGTGCCGCCGTAGATCGAGCTCGACGAGACGATGTGATCGCCCGCCTGCGCGATGTTCAGCACGGCGAAGGTCTCGGCCGCCTGGCCGCTGGCGACGAGGAGGGCGCCGGTGCCGCCCTCGAGGCCCGCGACGCGCTGCTCGACGACGTCTTGCGTGGGGTTCTGGATGCGCGTGTAGATGTTGCCGAACTCGGCCAGCGCGAACAGGTTCGCGGCGTGGTCGGCGTTGTCGAACACGTACGAGGTGGTCTGGTAGATCGGGGTGGCGCGAGCCTTGGTCACCGGGTCGGGCTGCGCGCCCGTGTGGATCTGCTTGGTCTCGAAACGCCAGTTCTCGGGTGCCGACATGACTGCTCCTCAGCTTCTGGAGGCCGGGCGGTCGCCGTGGCCTGCTGCGAGCGTAGGGACCGCCTCCGACACCGACAAGCGTCCCGGACACGGGCCGTAACACCCCGGCGATCCCGGTGTCGGAGGGGACCGATAACGTGGATGCCATGACACGACGCGCAATGGTGACCGGGGCCAGTTCGGGTATCGGAGAGGCGACCGCACGCCTTCTGCGGTCGCGCGGGTGGGAGGTCGTGGGCGTCGCCCGCCGCGCCGAGCGCCTCGCGGCTCTCGAAGCGGAGACGGGGGTCGTCGCGCATGCGGCCGATCTGACCGACGCCGACGACATCGCCGCTCTGACGTCGTGGCTGAGCGAGACCGGGGGCCTCGACGCCCTCGTCCACGTCGCGGGCGGGGCGCGCGGCAGCGACCGCGTCGAAGACGGCGATGCCGAGGACTGGCGCTGGATGTTCGAGGCGAACGTGCTCTCGGGGCAGCGGCTGGTGGCATCCCTTCTGCCGCTCCTGCGCGAGGCCGCGAATGCGGCCGGTCACGCCGACCTGCTCTTCGTCACCTCCACCGCCGCGCAGACGGCCTACCCGGGCGGCGGGGGATACAACGCGGCGAAGGCGGGGGAGTCGATGCTCGTGCACGCCCTGCGGCAGGAGCTCAACGGCGAGCCGCTGCGCGTGATCGAGATCGCCCCGGGCATGGTGCACACCGAGGAATTCACCCTGAACCGCCTCGGCGGCGATCAGGATGCCGCCGACAAGCTGTACGAGGGTGTCGAGGCGCCGCTCGTGGCCCACGACGTCGCCGACGTGATCGCGTACGCGCTCGACGCGCCCGGTCACGTCAACCTCGACCTGGTGACCATGCGCCCGGTAGCGCAGTCGGCGCAGCACCTGCTCGCGCGCGGGCCGCTGAAGACGCGCTGACGCGCGCCCTGCGGGGTTCCTCCGGCGCCGCGGTGACACCCCGCGGGCGCCGCGGTGACCCTCCGACGCCGTGGCGCCGGGAGGCGATCCCGGCGGGCCGCTGAACCGCGAGCCGGTCAGCCCAGTTCGCCGCGCGCGGCCGTGGCGGCGACCTCGGTCGCCGCGTCATCCGCGAACGCGACCTTTGGCACGAAGAACAGCAGCACCGCAGCCAGCACGCCCCCCGCGCTGCAGATGACCCACACCGCGACGTACCCCGCGAAAGGTGCGGCCGTGCCCAGCGCCGTGCCCGCACCGCCCGCCAGCACCACGCCGAAGATCGCCGACGACATCGTTCCGCCCACGGTCTTGGTCGTGTTCGTCATGGCCGAGGCGACACCGGTCTGTCCGCGTGGAGCGGCCGCGGCCGCGGCGGCGGGCATCGCCGCGACGAGAGCGCCCGCGCCGATCCCGGCGATCCACAGGCTCCCGAGGAACTGCCACAGTTCGCCGTGCAGCACCAGCAGAAGCGCGTAGCCGATGCCGACGAGGGCGGCAGCTCCGATGAGCACCACGCGCGGGCTGGCCCGGCGCGAGGTGACGGCGAACAGCACCGCCCCCAGGATCAGGGAGAGCAGGTAGGCGCCGACGACGTTGGACCGCTGCGTCGCGTCCAGGCCGAGCCCGTACCCCAGGGCGGGGTCGGTGCCTACGTAGGTGACGAGCGGCCCCTGGGCCCCGAGCAGGCTGATGCCGACGAGGAAGGCGGTGGCCTGCACGGGCCACATCTCGGGGCGGCGGAGCATGCGGATGTCGATCGCGGGGTCGCGTTGACGCAGTTCGAAGCGCACGAAGACGACGCTCAGGACCACACCGATCACCAGCAGCCCGACGATGACGGCCGGGCCGGGGCCGGCGGGCAGTCGGACGAACGACAGGGCGCCGGTGATGAACAGCAGGGCCCCGGCGAGGATGACGAAGCCGCGCACGTCGAGCCGACGTTCCCCGTCCACGCGCTCGGATTCCGGCACGCCCAGCCCGATGGCGAGGCAGACGAGGGTCACGACGACGGGCGGGATCAGCATCGACAGCTTCAGGTCGCCACCGGTGGCGGCGAAGACGCGACCGGCGATGAGCGCGCCGACGATGCCGCCGAACTGGAGCCCGACGACCAGAAGACCCGCGGCGCGACGCGTCTGCGAGACCCCGCGTGCCCGGCGCCGACCGCGATCGAAGATCAGCGCGATCTCCAAGGGCAGCCACACGATGTACAACCCCTGGAACGCCCACGCGACGAGGAAGGTCGCGAACGAGTCGGCGAACACCAGCGCCCAGCTCGCCACCGCCGTGGCGATGGCGGAGAAGAGCAGGATTCGCTTGTGGCCGAACATGTCGCCGAGCTTGGCGAGCACGGGCAGCACGAGGGCTCCCAGCAGCAGTTGCGCCGCCTCGAACCAATTGACGTCGGCGTCGCGGATGCCGAGGTGCTTGACGATCTCGGGCAGCAGGGGGATGTAGAAGCCTTGGAGGATGCCACTGGCCAGCTCGACGAGAACGAACCAGCCGATGAGGCCCGCGGTCACCCCGAGCGCGGACGTGCGCACCCGGGTGACCGCGCCGGAGACGCGCGACATGGCGAGAGAGTAGCACCGCCACGGAGGGCCCCGAGACGCGATGCGAGCGGGGTCGTCGGCGGGCTCTAGGGTGAGGGGGACGACGAGAGGGGCCCGCGTGGCTGAGGAACGCGAACGGTTGAGCTGGGACGAGTTCGGAGCGGCGACGAGGGACATCTCTCGCGCGATCGTCGCGGACGGTTTCGAGCCCGAGGTGGTGGTCGCCATCGCCCGCGGGGGACTGCTGCCGGGAGGCGCGATCGCCTACGGTCTCGGCGCCAAGAACTGCGGAGCGCTGAACGTGGAGTTCTACACCGGGGTGGGCACGGTGCTCGATGCGCCCGAGGTGCTCCCTCCGGCCCTGGACCTCTCGTACCTCACCGGCCGGCGTGTGCTCCTCGTCGACGACGTCGCCGACAGCGGCCGCACGCTGGATCTCGCGGTGAAGCTCCTGAACCGGCAGGGCGCCGACGTGCGCTCGGCGGTGATTTACACGAAGCCCACCACGATCATCGCCCCCGACTACTCGTGGCGCGACACGTCGCTGTGGATCGAGTTCCCCTGGTCGCACGTCGGATCGGTGCGGGAGGAAGACGCCGCGTGAGCGCTCTCGCGCTTCCCGAGCTCGCCAAGGCGGGGCTCATCGACCCCTCGTGGATCGCACCCCTCAAACCGGTCGCGGCCGACATCGCGGCCGTGGGGGAGCGTCTGCGCGCGGAGGGCCAGCCCTATCTCCCGGCGGGCGACCTCGTGCTACGGGCGTTCCGCACCCCGCTGGACGCGGTCCGCGTCCTCATCGTGGGCCAGGACCCTTACCCGACCCCCGGGCACCCGATCGGTCTGTCCTTCGCCGTCGACCCGCACGTGCGGCCGCTCCCGCGGAGCCTCGCCAACATTTACCGCGAGCTGTCCGACGACCTGGGCATCGCCCCTGCGCCGCACGGCGATCTCTCCGCCTGGTCGGCTCAAGGCGTCATGCTGCTGAACCGGGTGCTGACCGTGGCGCCGGGGGCACCGGCATCCCACCGCGGATGGGGGTGGGAACGCGTGACCGAGCACGCCATCCGGTGCCTCGTCGCGCGGGACGCTCCGCTGGTCGCCGTGCTGTGGGGCAAAGACGCGCAGGGCCTCGCGCCCCTGCTCGGCGGCACCGCGATCGTCGCGTCACCGCACCCCTCGCCGCTCTCGGCGAGCCGCGGCTTCTTCGGATCGAAGCCCTTCTCGCGCGTGAATGCCTTGCTCGAGGAGCAGGGTGCGACGCCGGTGGACTGGCGCCTCCCCGCCTGAGATTCTTCGATGACGGATGCCATGCCGCGGTGACGTCCGTCGGCGCTCGGGATCCCGGCATCCGGAGTCTTCCCGCCCGTCACACGCGCGAAACCGCGACGGCCGTAGAGTGGCGGGGTGCTGGAAGAGGAGTACGAGAAGAGCCGGCGGCGGTTGCCCGCCCACCTGCGCCCCGCGCCGAAGCCGGAGCAGCCCTTCTCGTTCGAGATCCGCCCCGCGACCGAGGCGGACATCCCCGACATCCGCGAGATCTACAACTACTACGTGCGCAACTCGGTCGTGACCTTCGACGAGAAGGCCTGGTCGCTCGCGAAATGGCGCGACAAGTTCGCCACCCTGCACAAGCTCGGCCTGCCGTTCCTCGTCGCCCAGTCGCCGAGCGGCCAGATCCTCGGCTACGCGCTCGTGCAGCCCTGGCAGTCGAAGTCGGCGTACCGGTACACCGTCGAGAACTCGATCTACCTCGGGCAGGCGGCCGCGGGGAAGGGCCTCGGCCGCGCGCTGCTCGAGGCGCTGATCGCTGCGTGCCAGGAGCTCGGCATCCGCGAGATGGTCGCCGCCATCAGCGACAAAGGCGCCGACGCCTCGATCGCCCTGCACGAGAAGCTCGGCTTCACCGAAGTGGGCCGGATGGGCCGGGTCGGGTTCAAGTTCGGCCGGTGGCTCGGGGTCGTCTACCTGCAGAAGAGCATCCCGTCGAAGAAGAAGCGGCGGAAGCTGTTCGGCTGAGCCGGGCGGGGCAGGATCCGGGGTCCCGGGCGTCCCGGTCCGGATGCGGGGTTCGGTCGCGCGGGTTCAGCAGGCGTGTCGGGCGGGCGGGGCGGGCTGCGGGGGTTCGGTCGCGCGGCTTCAGCAGGCGTGTTGGGCGGGCGGGGTGGGCTGCGGGTCGATCGCGTTGGTGCGGGGCCGCCGGCGGGCCGGGCTCCGGAGATTCGGCATCCGGATGCCGTGTACCGGTGTCGTGGACGGTGTCGCGCGGCGATTCTCCGGAGCGGCGGCCGATCACCCTTGGCCGGCGGCGGCGAGGAGGACCGGCGGTCTCACGCGGAGCGCGACGCGACGTGCCCGGTGGGCAGGTCGACGCGGCGCCTCAGCGCTCGCGCGAGGGCGACGGAGCGGCCTGGCGCACCTCGTCGACCAGCGTGCGCCAGGGTCCCTCGACCTGACCGTCGGCCAGGCGTGCCTGGTGAACGGCGGTGTCGCCGCGATGGACCTCGATGCGCCACTGATACCGGTCGGCGCCGCGGGTCTCGGCGGGAGGGGCGTCCCACGGGCAGCTTTCGACCAGCTGCCGCCAGCGGGGGAGTCGGTCGCGGTCGGGCTCGGCGCGCCACTGCTTCGACAGGCCCGCGATGCCGCCCGAGCGCACGACCAGCACGCTCCAGCGCTCTTCGTCGTCAGGCTCGGGCATCCTCCTCGACGCCGACCCCGGCCCATGCGGCGCGGACGGCGGCGACCTCCTCCGACTCCTCACCGTACTCGCTGGCCGCCGATCGCAGGGTCGCGGTGGCGAAGGCCGAGAAGTCGGCCGTGGTCGACAGGGTGCCCGCGGTGATCGTGCGGTACCAGATGAGCCCCGCGCGCTCCCACGCGAACCCGCCGAGGGCGGTGGCGGCGAGGTAGAAGGCCCGGTTGGGGATGCCGGAGTTGATGTGCACCCCGCCGTTGTCGTCGGTGGTCTCGACGTAGTCGCGCATGTGCCCGGGCTGCGGGTCTTTTCCGAGGACGTCGTCGTCGTACGCGGTGCCCGGGGCCTTCATCGAGCGCAACGCCTCTCCTTGCACGGCCTCGGCGAAGATGCCCGCGCCGATCAGCCAGGTGGCCTGGTCGGCGCTCTGGCCGAGGTGGTGCTGCTCGGCGAGCGCTCCGAACACGTCGGAGAGTGACTCGTTCAGCGCCCCGGACTGCCCCTGGTACTCCAGCCCCCCGGCGGCCTCGGTCACCCCGTGGCCCAGCTCGTGCGCGATGACGCTCAGCGAGCGGGTGAAGCCGACGAACACGTCGCCGTCGCCGTCGCCGAACACCATGCGCTCGCCGTTCCAGAACGCGTTGTCGTAGTCGTCGCCGTAGTGCACGGTCGCCAGCAGCGAGCCGCCCGCGCCGTCGATTCCGTCGCGCGCGAAGGCGTCCCAGAAGAAGTCGTACGTCTCACCCAGCCCGTCGTAGGCTTCGTCGACGGCCGCGTCGCCGCTCGGTCCGTCGTCTTCGCTGCGGACGCGCCGACCCGGGAGGTTCTCGGTGTTCGCGGCATCCGAGATGATGCGGTCGGGGGCGGGACCCGTCTCGGCGACGAGGGTGTCGCCGTCGATGGACAAACGCAGCCGCGTGCGTGTGGGGCGTGGAGGCCGCGGGGCGGCGAGGGTCTTGCGCGCGGCAGCGGCGGCCCGGGCCAGGCGCGGGTCGTCGGTGGAGGCGAGTCGGTCGAGCAGGAACGGGGGAACGATGCCGGGGGTCATGCGCCGAGGCTAGCGCCGACCTCCGACATCGCGGCAGCCCTTGATCGGCGCGTGCGCGGCGCGTCCGAAGCGCCGGGGTCTCGGCATCCGGCGTGAGAACAGGGGAGGAGATGAGAACAGGGGGATCCGGGCGAGAACGGCCTGTTCCGGTGACGTCGTCCTGTTCTCGCGACACGCGGGCGCGCGGGCGGGCGCGCGCGCCGCACCCGCGCCTCAGGCGGGCAGGGTCGGGATGGATGCCAACAGCTGCCGCGTGTACGCCGCCTGCGGCTGCAGCAGGACCTTCTCGGTCGGGCCCTGCTCGACGACCCGGCCGTCCTTCATGACCACGACCTGATCGCACACGTTCTGGACCACGCCGATGTCATGCGAGACGAGCACGAGCGTGAGGTCGTCCTCGGCCCGCAGGCGCGCGATGAGACGCAGGATCTGCGCGCGCACCGTCACATCGAGGGCCGACAGCGGTTCGTCGCCGACGAGGATGCGCGGGCGATGCACGATCGCGCGTGCCAGTGCGATGCGTTGACGCTGACCCCCCGAGAATTCGTGCGGGAAGCGCTCCGCCATCTCGGCCTCGAGACCGACCTGCTCGAGGACCTCGCGCACGCGCGCGCGGCGGTCGCCCTCGATCCCCAGGGCCCACAACGGTTCGCCGACGATGCGTCCGATGTTCATGCGGGGGTCGAGCGAGGCGTACGGGTCCTGGAACACGATGCCGGTCGCCCGGCGCAGCCAGTGCAGCGACCGCGCCGAGCCGCGGGCGTCGACGGCGCGCCCATCGACCTCGACCGTTCCTGCGCTCGGCACGTCGAGGCCCAGCAGCAGGCGCACGAGGGTCGACTTGCCCGAGCCGGACTCGCCGATGATGCCCACCGCGCTGCCCGCGAGCACCGAGAGGTCGACGTCGGCGAGGCCCACGGTCTGCTCGGCCCGGCCGAAACCCCGGGTGCGCGGGGCGGGGTAGGTGCGCGAGAGTCCGCGCGTGCGCAGGAGCGTCTCGGTCACGGGGTCTCCTCGGCCTCGGTGTCGAAGTCGGAGGCGGACTCGGCGGAGGCGGCCCCGTCGGCTCCGAGCCCCCGAGCGGGGAGCTCCGGATGCCAGAGCGTCGCGGTCGCATCCCGCAGCAGCGCCCGCGTGACGGGCGAGGACGGCGCCGTGAGCAGGTCGGCGACCGCGCCGTGCTCGACCACCCGTCCGTCCTCAAGGACGACGGCGTGCGTGGCGACTTGAGCGAGCACCGCGAGGTCGTGCGTGATTAAGACGAGGGACATGCCGGCATCCTGGACGAGGGATCGCAGCAGGGAGAGGATCCCCGCCTGGATGGTGACGTCGAGGGCCGTGGTCGGCTCGTCGGCGATGAGAAGGCGCGGGCGGCAGGCCAGCGCCATCGCGATCGCGACGCGCTGACGCTGCCCGCCGGAGAGTTGATGCGGGTAGCGCGAGACGATCCGCTCGGGGTCGGGGAGCGCCACGCGCTCGGCCTCGGCGACGGCGCGGCGGAGCGCCTCGCGGCGGGAGACGCCCTCGTGGATGCGCACCGACTCGCCGATCTGCCGACCCACCGTGCGGATGGGATTCAGCGCGGTCCGGGGCTCTTGGAAGACGATGCCGATGTCATCGCCGCGCAGTCGTGCGAGCTCGCGATCGGGGAGCCCGAGGATCTCGCGACCGTTCCACGTGATGCTGCCCGAGGCGCGCGCCCCGTCGGGCAGGAGCCCGAGGATCGCCAGCGCGGTCAGCGACTTGCCCGACCCCGACTCGCCGATCAGGCCCACCCGGGCTCCGTCCGGCACCTCGAACGACACGCCGTCGACGACGGGGCGTCCGCCGATCTCGATCCGCAGGTCTGTCACGACGAGGCTCACGCGACCACCCCCGGAACGTGCGTCCTCACCGCGGGAGTGCGCTCGCCGAGGGTGGGGTCGGCGGCTTCGCGCAGCGCATCGCCGAGCAGGTTCAGACCCAGCACGGTCAGCGTGATCGCCAGGCCCGGCCAGACCACGGTGAGGGGGTGCACGGCGATGTACGCCTGCAGATCGCTGAGGAGCACGCCCCACGAGGGCTGCGTCACGGGAGCGCCGAAGCCGAGGTACGACAGCCCCGCCTCGGCGAGCACCGCCACGGCCATGCCCCACGACAGCTGCACGATGAACACCGGGGCGACATTGGGCAGGAGATGCCGGGTGAGGTTCTGCCACGTCGACAGGCCGCTCGCCCGACCCGCGAGCACGAAATCGCTGTGCAGCACGCGCCGCAGCTCGGGCCGTGTCACACGCGCCACGTTGACTCCGAACCCGATGCCCACCGAACAGATCACGACAGCGAGGGAGCCACCCCACACGGCCGAGATCATCATGGCGATGATGAGGACCGGGAACGCGATGAGGATGTCGACGAGCACCGCGACGCTCTCGCGGATCCACCGGGCGGTGAGCGATCCGAGGGCCGCGAGGGCGATGCCCAGCACCGAGGCGACGATCCCTGCGCCGACCGCGACGACGACGGTGGTGCGCGCCCCGGCCATCAGCAGGCTCGCGATGTCGCGGCCGCTGTTGTCGGTGCCGAGCACGTGCGGCCACGAGGGTTCGCTCCAGCGCGCGCGGGCGTCGACGGCGCCCGGGTCGACGGGCGTCCACACGAGCGAGACGACCGCGGTGAGGAGCAGGAGGACGACGATCAGGATGCCGAACCGCCCGGTGCCGAGATTCCACAGACGCCGCAGGGTGGTCATGATGCCTCCCTCTGGCGCGGATCGATGAGCCGGTGCGCGAGATCGACGACGAAGCCCACCAGCAGGACGAAGCCGGTCAGGGCGAGCAGCTCGCCCTGGACCTTCGGGAGATCGCGCGAGGCGACGTCGGTGACCAGCATGCGCCCGACGCCCGGAAGGGTGAACAGCTGCTCGATCACGACGGCTCCCACGATGATCCCGGCGATCTGCAGGCCGAGCACCGTGATGACCGAGAGACCGACGTTGGGCAGCCCGTGGCTGAGCAGGGCGCGCGTGCGCGTGAGGCCCTTGGCCGCGGCCGTGCGCACGTAGTCCTGACCGAGCGCCTGCAGGGTCGCGCTCCGCACGAAACGCAGCAGCATCGCCCCCTCGACCACCCCGATGGTGAGGGCGGGGAGCACCAGGGCGCGCAGCGCCGCGGCGGGGTCGTTCCATCCCGCGCGGGGGAAGCCCTGCGGCGGCAACCACCCCAGCCACACGGCGAAGACGACCACGAGCATCATTCCCGCCCAGACCACGGGGACCGCCGCGAGGGCCTGAGCGCCGACGCTGAGCGCCGTTCCGGCCGCGCGCCGGCGTCCGAGGGCGGAGAGGACTCCGAACGGGATGCCGACGACCAGCGCCACCGCGAGCGACATCGCCGCGAGGGGGACGGTGACGCGGGCCTTATCCGCGAGCTCCACGGCGACGGAGGTGCCCGTGATGAGGGAGGTGCCGAGATCGCCGCGCACGAGCCCCCCGACCCAGTCGAAGTACTGCGTGGAGAGTGGGGTCTCGAGCCCCAGGCTCGAGCGCAGGGCGGCCACCTGTTCGGGGGTCGCCTCGGATCCGGCGATGAGCTGCGCGACGTCGCCCGGGAGTACCCGCAGCGAGACGAAGATCAGCACGCTGGCCACGGCCAGGCCCAGCACGAGCAGGCCCAGCCGTGTCAGCGTGTAGCGGATCACTCCGCCGCGACCGTCACGCCCGCCAGGGGCAGGCGTACGTTGAGGGAGTTCTTCGGGAAGTTCGCCACGTTCGTGCCCACCGCGGTCAGCGGCGTGGACAGGAACAGCCAGTCGGCGGCGTCCTCGTCGCTGACGATGCGGGCGGCCTCGGCGAGCAGGTCGGAGGACTGCTGCTGGTCGGTGGTCGCGAGCGCCTGCGCGTACAAGCCCTGCACCTCGGCGTTGTCGTAACCGAAGTAGTACGAGGGGTTCGCCCAGTTGCCGAAGTCGCGGGCCTCGACGTGGCGCACGAAGCTCAGGTCGTAATCGTGGTTGGTGTAGACGTCCTGCAGCCACGCGCTGAAGTCGACCGAGTTCACCTTGAGGGTCACGCCCACGTCGGCGAACGACGACACCAGGAAGGTGGGGATCGTCGTCGGGTAGACGTTGGGGATGGTCAGCGTGAGGTTCAGGTTCTCGGCCCCGGCCTGAGCGAGCAGCTCGCGGGCGCGGTCGGGGTTGTACGAGATGCTGCCGGAGAGGTCCTCGTATCCGGGATCGAGCGGGGCGATGGGTCCGTACAGTTCGCTGCCCGAGCCGAGCGTCTCGATGAGGGCCTTGTGATCGATCGCGAGGCGCAGCGCCTCGCGCACGCGCTGGTCGTTCAGGGGGGCGCGCTGGTTGTTGAAGGCGAGCGTGCCCTTGTCGGTGGTGAGGCCCGATTCGATCGTGAAGTTGTTCGTGCCCTCGATCTGACCGCGCAGCTCGGGGTCGATCTCGAGCGCGACGTTGACGTCGCCCGCGACGGCCGCGTTCGCGGCGGCGCTCTGGTCGGGGATGTAGTCGAGCACGACCTCTGCGACACCCGCCTTCTCGCCCCAGTACCCGTCGTACCGCGAGAGGGTCAGGCTCTGCCCGGCGTTGCGGCTCTCGACCCGGAAGGGGCCGGTGCCGTTGGCGGCGGTCTGGAAGTTGGTGGTGTCCCCGCTCTTGAAGATGAGGCCCGCGCGGCCGGTCATCGCGAACAGGAAGTTGATGTCGGGCTGCGCGAGGGTCACGACCACGGTCGACGCACCGGGGGAGGCGATGGACGCCACGCCGGCCAGGTCGGCGCTGTTGGCGATCGTGGGGTCGTCCTTCGCCGTCTGGAGCGAGGTGACCACGTCGTCGGCGGTGAGCGCGCTGCCGTCGTGGAAGGTCACGCCGTCCCGGAGGGTGAAGGTGTAGGTGAGACCGTCGGACGACACCGTCCAGGCGGAGGCGAGGGCGGGCACGATCGCGTTGGAGTCGTCGCCGTTGCGGGTCACCAGGCCCTGGTACACGTTGTCGATGAGCGCCTGCTCGAGCGAGGCGCCGCTGGTACGGCGGATGTCGAGGTTCGACGGCTCGAGCGACAGGCGCACCGTGAGGGTGGCGTTCGGGTCGGCTTCTCCGGTGGGGTTCGGCGTCGTGTTGGAGCCGGTGCACGAGGTGAGCAGGAGGGCTCCGATCAGGAGCATGCTCGTGGCGAGAGCGGTGCGGCGCAGCATTGCGGGGTGTGTCCTTTCGCAGGCCGAGGCATCGAGGTGCTGTGGATGCCGAGCAGGGGTGGAAACAGCCTACTTTCACCCGTATTCCCTCGACGCCCACTGTGACGATGAGAGACGGAGGATGACGGGCGGCGGTGGGCCGCTCAGAGGAGCGCGCGGATGAGACGGGCGAGCCCCTCGGGGTCTTCCTCCTGGGCGTTGTGCCCGGTCGAGAGCACGCGGACCTCGGCCCCGGCCACGCGACGCTCGAGTTCCTCGGCATCCGTTCCCGTGACGAAGCCGCGCTCGCCCCGGATGAGCGTGACGGGAGCTGCGACCCCCGCCAGGTCGTCCCAGCCGGTCGCCGACAGCACTGCTCGCACGGCATCCGGGGTGGTGGGGTCGGCTCCGGCGTTGGCGGCGGCCGCGGCCAGGTGCGCGAAGTGATGCTTCCACTCCACCCGCCCGTCGGGTCGCACCCGCGAGTTGAGGAAGACCCCGCGTGCCGCCGCCTCGGGCGACCCGCCGAGACCGAACGACAGGGCGCGCTCCACCAGCTCCTCGCGAGAGGCCCAGTCGGTGGGACCGGCGAAGAACGCGCGGATCTGCGCGGGCCCGGCGCTCGGGTCGACGCCCGGGGTGATGTCGACGATCGCGAGGCGCGAGACGAGATCGGGTCGGGATGCCGCGACGGCGGCCGCCGTGAGACCGCCGAGCGAGTGCCCCACGAGCACCTGTGGGCCCGCCGTCCACTCCTCGAGGGCGGTGACGACGTCGGGGGCCAGGAAGCGCGCGACGTACGCCGCGTCGTCACGCCAGGAGGAATCGCCGTGGCCGGGCAGGTCGAGGGCGAGAGCGGGAAGGTCCAGGTGCAGAAGCGTCGTGTCCCACGTGTGCGCGTTCAGACCGGCACCGTGCAGGAGGGTGACCGCCGGGGGAGCGTCCCCCCAGCGCAGCCCGCTGAGGGTGCGGCCGTCGGCGAGGGTGAGACTCACCCGTTCGACGGCAGGCAGGTCGCAGCCGAGGTGGGCCGCCTGGGCGGGGAGGAACGAGAACTCGTCGCGCTCGGGCATCTGGCCAGCTTGTCACCGCGGGAGGGATGCCGCCACCGCCGCGCCATGCGGCGTCATCCGTTCGTTCCCCGCCCGGTGGGGCCGCCGTAGGCTGAGGGCATGGGCGAAGAACGGCGTGTACACCTGTCGAAGTCGGCTCCCGAGGCGTACGCCGCGTTGCGCTCGTTCTCGACGACCGTGGGTCGTATCGCCACCGAGGCCGGTATCGACGCGCGGCTGCGCGAGATCGTGCAGATCCACGCCTCGCAGCTCAACGGCTGCGCCTACTGCGTGCGCGTGCACGTGGATGCCGCGACGAAGGCCGGGCTCGATGCCGACGTCATCGCGCAGATCGCGACGTGGCGTGAGTCGGGCGTGTTCGACGACCGCGAGCGGGCCGCCCTCGAGCTCACGGAGTCGTTCACCTTCATCCACGAGGACGGCATTCCCGACGAGGTGTACGACCAGGCGGGCGGCATCCTGAGCGAGGCAGAGTACGTCGCCCTCAGCTGGGTGCTCGTGGCCATCAACGCCTTCAATCGCGTCGCCATCGCGGGCCGGTATCCCGTGCCGCCTCGCACCCCGTCTGCCGCGACGGTCGCTCCGGATGCCGCGCCTCCGGCGACGACGGCCCCGCGCGAGCCCCACGTGCACGCGGATGGCACCGCGTGAGCGGCTCGCTCGTCTCGGGCGCGGTGAACTTCCGCGACGTCGGTGGCCTGCCCGCGGGGGAGCGTCGCACGCGCTCGGGCGTGCTCTACAGATCCGGCAACCTCGTCGCGGTCGACGAGGAGGGCGCGCGGACTCTGCGAGATCTCGGCATCCGCCTCGTGATCGATCTGCGCGACGAGTCGGAGGTCGCCCACGCGCCCAGCCGCCTCGATGCCGGGGTCGAGGTGCAGCACGAGCCGCTGTTCCTCGGGTCGGTCGCCTCGTTCTTCGCACGCGACCTGAGCCTCGACGACATGTACGCCGCCCTGGTCGACGACTCCGCCGACCGGGTGGTGTCGGCGGTCCGCGGCATCCTGAGTGCTCAACCCGTTCTCGTGCACTGCACCGTCGGCAAAGACCGCACCGGGGTCACCGTCGCGATCGCGCTCGCCGCGGCGGGGGTCGACCGCGAGGCGGTGATCGCCGACTACGCCCGCACCGAGGAGTTCCTCCCCGCCGAGCGCAACGCGCGGGTGCTCGCGGCGATCCGCGCGGTGCACCCCGACAACCGCCACGCCGAGGCCCTCGCGACGCGCTCGCCCGCGCCGGTGATGCGCGCTCTGCTCGAGCGGCTGGACCGCGACTTCGGTTCGCCCGCGCGGTATCTGCTCGCCCACGGGATGACCGAGGCGGAGCTCGAGCGACTGCGCGAGGTCCTGACCGACTGACCGGGGCGTCTGTCGACGTCGAGATACTGGGCCGGAACACAGGTTAGGCAAACCTATGTCGCGGGTATAGTGGAGGCATCATGTCGACCCCCACCGAGCACAACGCCGCCGCGTGCCGCGCGTCGCGGCACACCCGCGTCCAGCACCTGGTGACGGCCGACGAGACCTCGCTCGCCGAGCTCGAGGCCCTGCTCGCGACCCTGCCGATCTGCTCGACGGGTCGGGTGTTCATCGAGGTTCCCGATGCGTCGTGGATCGGCTCGATCGCGGCCCCCGCGCGCATGACGCTCACGTGGCTCGACCGCTCGCGCCGAGGCGGCGCCCCGGGGACCGGACGCGGCTGTGCCGTCGGCGAGGCGCTGTCGCGCGCCGTCTCGGGCTGGGCCGGCGAGATGCTGTGCTGCGACGACGACGCGACGCGCGTCATCCTGCTCGGCGGCTACCTCGGCACGGCCGAGATCGTGGACGAACTCGTCACGCGCCACGGCGTCGACGCGCAGGCCATCCACACGCCCGAGCGCTTCGGCCTCGCCACCGCGCGCTGAGGCGGGTTCGACTCGCGCGCCCGTGTGGGGGCGTGGTTCAGGGATTCGCGCAGGATCAGTCGCCCGCGGCAGTTTCGGGCTGAGGTTGTGCGGATTGCTGAGTTTGTGCGCGGCGTGGCCGCGCGCTGACTTCCTCGGGTTGCGTGGTCGCTCGCTCAGGGATTCGCGCAGGATCAGTCGCCTGCGGCAGTTTCGGGCTGAGGTTGTGCGGATCTCTGAGTTCGCGCGCGGCGCGCCCAACGTCGGTGGGCGGGTCAGCTCCCGCGGCGGACGTAATTGCCCTCGATCAGCCCCGCCTCGATCTCGAATCGGTTGCGCAGCGGGTCGCGCCCCGCGAGGGCGTAGAGCACCGGCATGAGGAAGCCATAGCGACGCCACTGGCGCTGATGAACCGCTTCGTGCCCGAGGACGATGTCGGTCGGTCGATCGTCGCCGGTCAGGAAGCAACCGCCCACGCAGACCCCTCCGCGCGGGAACGCCCACGACGGAAGCCCGCGGAACACCCAAAGGCCCTGACGCTTCTCGATGCGGCCCGTGCTCCAGAGCGAGCCCCACACCCACCCCACGGTGCAGCCGTACCAATAGCCGACGCGGCTGACGGGGGAGTCGAGCAGCACCCGCGGGATGAAGCGGTCGAAGCGGCGCCCGCGCGCCACCGCCTTCTCCGCACGCTCCCGCCAACCCGGGGGAGGGGGAGGCAGGGGGCTCACGCCAGGGCTCCGATCAGGCGCAGGATCGTTCCCAGATCCTCGACGGCCGCCTCGGGGCTCGACGGGGAGAACTCCGTCAGGGTCGCGCCGGCGAGCGAGAGACGCTCGCGAAGACGGCGAATGGATGCCACGACCTCCGCCGTCCGCGCGCCGAAGGGAACGGCCTGGGCGACGCCGGCGATCTCGGCGGGGTCGAGGGCATCGAGGCCGACGTGCACGTGCACGCGGGTCGCGCCGGTGGCGGCGACGGCCTCAGCCAGGGCATCGGGCGAGCCGAGCTCATCGGCGCGGACCACGGTGACGCCGTGAGCGGCGACGAACGCCTCTTCTTCGGCGTCCCAGGCGCGGGTGGCCACGAGCACGAGGCGGGACGGCGCGATTCCCGGCTCGAGGCGCAGGAGCTGCTCGCCCTCGCCGGCGATCGCTCTCAGGACCATGCCCGTGAAGGCTCCGCTGGGAGAGGAATCGGGGGTGTTCAAGTCGGGGTGCGCGTCGATCCAGACGACCGCGAGGTCGTCGCCGGCGATGGCCGACACCGCGCCGAGGGCGACTCCGCAGTCCCCGCCCACGACGACGGCCGGCTCGTCGGACACGCGCATGGCGTCTTCGATGCGTTCGCGCATGCGCACGAGCGCGCTGATCCGCTGAACGCGGGTGCCCTGTGCGTCACCGGCCTCGGCCGGCGCCTCGAGGACGGTGGTGGACGCGCGGGGTAGATCGCCCGCGATGGCCTCCGCGCCGTCGACGAGCTGCATCGCGCGCGAAGAGGACGACCCCTGCCACTGCGGGGCGACGATGAATCGAGTCATGGCGGTATTCCCTCACCGGGAGACGCGAGTGCACCGCCCGATCGACCGGGCGGTGCACTCGCGGTGGCGGATCAGACCTGGTCGGGGCTGGGCGCGTCGATCGCGGCGCGCTGCGGGCCGCCGACCTTGAGGGCGGCGAGCCGGGCCTCGACCTCGGTGAGCTCTCCGACGTCTTCGAGCGCGTTGAACTGCGCGTCGATGCTCGAGGCGGCGAGCTCCTGCTTGCCGGCGGCGAGGGCCTCCTGGCGGCGAATCTTGTCTTCGAAGCGGCCGAGCTCGCTCGTCGGGTCGAGCACGTCGATCGACTTGACGGCGTCGTGCACCTTGTTCTGGGCCTCGGCGACCTTGGCGCGGGCGGTGAGTTCGTTGCGCTTGGCCTTGAGCTGCTCGAGCTTGGTCTTCATGCCGTTGAGGCCGTCTTTGAGCTTGTCGACGACCTCGGTCTGCGCGGCGATGGTGGGAGCGGCGGCCTTGGCCTCGCCCTCGGCGGTGATCTGACGCTGGAGGGCGATCTTGGCGAGGTTGTCGAACTTGTCGGCTTCGCTCAGGTTGCCGCCGGCGCGCAGTTCGTCGCCCTTGCGGCTGGCGGCGAGGGCCTTGTTACCCCACTCGGCCGCCGCCTGGACGTCTTCCTGGTGATCGCGCTCGAGCAGACGCAGGTTGCCGATGGTCTCGGCGATGGCCGACTCGGCGTCGGCGATCGAGTTCGAGTAGTCGCGGACGAGCTGGTCGAGCATCTTCTGCGGGTCCTCGGCCTGGTCGAGGAGCGCGTTGACGTTCGCGCGGACGAGGGTCTGGATGCGACCGAAGATGGACTGCTTGGCCATGCGTGGTGTTCCTTCCTGAGGGCGACGGTGTCGAGTCTGGTGGCGGATACTACGAATTGTCTGTGATCGGGCGGGGCGCGCGCGAGGGGTGGACTAGCGGCGCGATCCTCGACCGCCCCCGGCGCGACTGCGCCCGCCGCCGGAGAAGCCTCCGCCGCCCCCACTGCGGGAGCGCCCGCCGGAGAACCCTCCGCCGAAGCCGCCGCCGCGCGATCGGCCGGCGCCGGAGCTGAGACCCCCGCCCAGGCCGCCGAGCCCGCCGAGGCTGCCCAACCCCCCGCCGCCGAAGCCGCCGCGGGAGCGCCCTCCGCCGAGGATCGCGTTGACGGCGATGCCGCCGAGGATGGCGCCCATCATGTCGCCGCCTCCGCTGCCGCCCTCGAAGGATCCGACGTCGTTCTGCGCGGCGGAACCGGCGGCGCTCGCGAGCTGGGTCGCACGCTGCGCGGCGGCGAGGGCCGCGACCGGATCCGCGGTGCGGAGCTGCTCGGCCTGCACGAGGGCCGCGCCGGCCTCGGCGAGACGCGTGCGCGCGGTCGCTCCGACCGCTCCGCGACGCGCGGAGATGAAGTCTTCGGTCGCTGTCACCTGGGCGCGGGCCTGAGCGAGTGTCGCGTCGAGCTGGCTCTCGGCGCGACGTCGGCGGTCGGCGGCGTCGCGGGCTTCGTCGAGCACGGCGTCGATCGTGGCGTTCGCCTGTTGCAGGGTCTCGAGCGACCGCACGGGGTTCGTCCGGGGACCCGACAGCGAAGCGCGCGCGCCGTCGAGCTGCGACCGCGCGGAGGCCGCGGCCGCGGCGATCCGCCCGTCGGAATCGGGCAGCTGTGCCGCCGCGGCGAGGTCGCCCTCGATCTCGGCGACGAGGGCGGTGACGCGCTGCTGCGCATCCGACAGGGCCGCATCGAGGGTGCCCACGGCGCGCTCGAGGGTGTCGGCCTGGGCCACGGCCGCTTGGGCGGCGCGGATCGCGACGGCCGCCTCCCCGGTGCGGCCGGCGGCGAGGGCGGTATCGGCCGCCGCTTCTTGGGCGCTCGCCAGATCGAGGCGCGCTCGGGCCTGGGCCGGGTTGTCGGCGACGGTGGCGACGGCGTCGTCGGTGAAGCGCTGCCGCAACCGCTCGAGCCCCGCCTCGGTCTCGCTCAGCGCCGCCGCCACGGTCGCGTGGTCTCGGCGGACGGCGGCGAGTGCGGACGGTGCGTCGGCTTCGAGGGCTCGCAGCTCGTCGAAGGCCGCCGCCTTGGCATCCAGTGCCTCATCGGCGGCGGCGCAGAGGCGCAGGATCTCCGCATATCCCGCTCGCTGCTGTTCCGGGGTCTCGGGGGTGTCGTCGTCGAGCTGCTGCTGGATCGAGAACGCCCGATCGAGGTCGGCCTTGGCTTGGGCCAGGACTTCGGTGAACGGCGCCGCGGCCTCGTCTCCGAACTGCGCGCGGGCGAACCCGAGCTCCTGCTCGCTCGTCTTGAGGGCGTCGTCGGTGGCGACGAGGGCGGAACCGGCGCGACGGGAGAGGTCTTCGACGCTCTCGGTCGGAGCCCCGCCCCCGGCGGCCGTCGACCCGCGACGGCGTCGACGGATCGCCAGCCACACGAGGGCTGCGGCGATGGCCAGCAGCAGGACCCCGACGAGCACGATCGGAACGATGGCCGGACCGTTCTGTGTCGCGGGGGTCGGGGGAGGGTTCGGCATGTTGCCGCCCGATTGCGCGTGGGCGGTTCGCAGGCCGTCGGCCGCGGCGATCGCCGCTCCTGCATCGTCGCCCGCTTCGAGCGCGGGCTCGACCTGATTCTGTTCGATCGAGGTGAGCTGAGCCGCCGAGATGCTCCCCGCGTCGACGTCGCCGGAGAGGTAGTACTGGAACGTGTCGCCCGAGATCGCCACGGCCAGCAGGTACTGGTGCGGCCCGAGGTTGTTGCGGTTGGCGGTCTCGTTCGCCCAGTCGTCGGCCCCGGGCGGGTCTTGGAACGCGTCGACGTAGACGACCCAGAGATCGAGCCCGGTCTGCTCCGACAGCGTCAGCAGGCGCCGTTGGACCTCGGCCTCCTGCGCGTCGGTCAGGGCGTTCGCCTGATCGAGCACGTAGCTCGAGCCGAGCGTCGGCGGGGGGATCGCCGCCGCGCTGAGGGGAGCGACGAGGACGCCGACGAACGCGAGCAGCAGCACCGTCATCGTGTGCCACACGGTCTGCCTTCTCATGCGGTCCCCTTCGCTTCGCCGGATGGGTCCACCCTATAAACGACCACCGACACGGAGGGAGGAGCGGCGCGTCCGCTGAGAGCGCACGGGAGCGCCGCTTAGGCTCGATCCCTCGGAGGTACACCATGGACGACCGTTACGGAACGGACGTGCTCGCCCGCGGGTGGCGCGACGCCGGACGCATCAGACCCGCCGAGGTCCCGGCATCCGCGGATCTCGTCGTCGAGGTCGCGGGCGACGGCTTCGTCGGCGCGGTGACCCGCGTCGACGGCATGAACGTCGAGCTCGAGGACCGCTTCGGCAAGCGCCGCCTGTTCCCGCTCGGCGGCGGGTTCCTCGTCGACGGCAAGCCCGTGGTGCTCAAAGCTCCCGCCGCCGCGCCGAAGGGGCGCACCCGCACGGCGTCCGGATCGTTCGCGGCGGAGGACCAGCGCGCGCGCACCGCTCGCGCGAGCCGCATCTTCGTCGAGGGCAAGCACGACGCCGAACTCGTCGAGAAGGTGTGGGGCGCCGACCTGCGCGCCGAGGGCGTCGTCGTGGAGTTCCTCGAGGGCGTGGACCTGCTCGAAGAGAAGCTGGATGCCGAGCCCCCGACCGCCGAGCGCCGGTACGGCGTGCTCGTCGACCACCTCGTGCCGAACTCCAAGGAGTCGCGCATCGCCGAGAAGATCGCCCGCGGCCGCCACGGTGCGCACGTGCGCATCGTCGGCCACCCCTTCGTCGACGTGTGGCAGTGCGTGACCCCCCGTGCCCTCGGCATCGCCGCCTGGCCCGAGGTGCCGCGCGGGATCGAATGGAAGGTCGGCGTGTGCCGCGCCCTGGGCTGGCCCGCCGAGGAGCAGGCCGACACCGCGCGCGCGTGGCAGCACATCCTGTCGAAGGTCACCACCTTCCGCGACCTCGAGCCGGCCCTGCTCGGTCGGGTCGAGGAACTCATCGATTTCGTGACCGTCCCGTGAGCGGCCGCAAGGTGCCCGTTCGGCACACCCCCGAGGGCTCGCCTAGCCTGGACGACATGGATGCCACCGCCCCCGTCTTCCGAGACAAGCCGGTGTCGTTCGTGCGTCGCAGTGGCCGCATGTCGGAGGCGCAGGACCGCGCCTGGGCGGAGCTCTCGCCGTTCTACCTGCTTCCGGTCGAGCGCACCGCCGCCGCGACCAGTGTGAAGCCGGGCACCGCAGTCGATCCGGTGGAGGTCTACGGTCGCACCGCGCGCCTGGTCGTCGAGATCGGCTCCGGCCAGGGCCACCAGATCGTCTCGGCCGCCGCCGCCGCACCCGACACCGACTTCCTCGCCGTCGAGGTCTTCACCGCGGGCCTGGCCCGCACCATGCTCGACGCCGATCGCGAGGGCGTGAAGAACCTCCGCCTCGTCGAGGCCAACGCGCCGGAGGCGCTCGAGCACCTGCTGCCCGCGGCATCCGTCGACGAGCTCTGGGTGTTCTTCCCCGACCCCTGGCACAAGAACAAGCACACCAAGCGCCGCCTGGTCGCCCCCGAGTTCGCGCGCATCGCAGCTCAGGCGATCCGCCCCGGCGGCACGCTCCGCCTCGCGACCGACTGGCAGGATTACGCCGACCAGATGCGCGACGTGCTCGACGAGGCCCCGGGCTTCGAACGGGCCTTCGCGGGGGAGTGGGCCGAGCGCTTCGAGGGCCGCGTGCTCACCGCCTTCGAGCGCAAGGGCCTGCGCGTCGGCCGCGATATCCGCGACCTCACCTACACGCGGGTTTCGCCGTGACCGCGCACACCGCGGTGCCGGTCCGAGAGCGTTCCACGTGGACGCCCAAGCTGATCCCGGCACTGTCGGTGTGCCTCGCCGCCCCGGCCCTCTTCGTCGTCCAGATCGTGTGGCTGGGCTGGATCCTGCTCGCCCTCGCGGTGGCATCCGCCGTTCTCGTCGATCGCCGCAATGGCGTCGCCCTCGCCCGCAGCGAGGAGCCGAGCATCGCCCGCGACATCTCTCTCGTCGCGGTCGGGCAGTTCATCGTCAGCCTCATCCCGCTGCACGCCGAGCTCGACAACGCCGCGTTCGTGCGCTTCACCCTGGCGCTCGGCGGGGCGGTCGTCGTCCCCTACGTCATCTCGCGGTTCGTGTACCGGGACCGCGCGATCTCGTTCCCGTGGCGCGGCGGCGGACGCTGGACCTGGTGGCAGTGGGCGTGGCTGGGCGGGGTCATCGTGCTGGGCTACCTCATCCTGCCCTTCTACTTCATCACCTCGGGCGTCTACCGCAACTGGCCCGAGGTCGTCACCCCCGAGCTCATCGGCCGCCTCTTCGTGGGCGTGGGCGCGGTCGGCATCTGGGACGAGCTGTTCTTCATCTGCACGGTCTTCGTTCTGCTGCGCCGTCACTTCCCCGACCTCACCGCCAACCTCCTGCAGGCGATCGTGTTCGTGTCGTTCCTGTGGGAGCTCGGCTACCAGGCGTGGGGCCCGCTGCTGACGATCCCGTTCGCGATCGTGCAGGGTTTCCTCTTCTTGAAGACCCGCTCGCTCTGGTATGTCGTGACCGTGCACCTGCTGTTCGACGCCGTCGTCTTCGGGGTCCTCGTGCACGCGCACAATCCCGATTCGGCATCCATCTTCCTGATCTGATCCCGGATGCCGGCGCCCCGGCCGCTCCGCCGACTCGCGGTCGCGCCCGGCCGGCGCCCCCCGTCGTGATAAACGCTCGCTGCACTCGGAAACGCTCGCAGCGGGCGTTTGTCCGTGCAGCGAGCGTTGATCACTCCCACCCGCGCCTACCCCCGCCCGCCTACGCCCGCCGCGGGGCGACGGGGCGGGGGAGCGGGCGCACGGGCACTGCCCAGGACGGCTCGCTACGCTGGACCCCGGACGCCGACCCGCGTCCCCGGACGAGGGATCAGTACCCGGACAGCGACAAGACTGGCCAAGGAGCACAGCCATGTCCTGGATCGTCCTCATCCTCTCCGGGATCCTCGAGGCCGTCTGGGCCACCGCCCTGGGCCGCACCGAGGGCTTCACCAAGCTCTGGCCGAGCGTGATCTTCGGCGTCGCGCTCGTGGCATCCATGGGCGGTCTCGCCTTCGCGATGCGCGAGATCCCCACCGGAACCGCCTACGCGGTGTGGGTGGGGATCGGTGCCGCGCTTACGGTCGTGGTCGCGATGGTGAGCGGAACCGAGACCGTCTCGCTCGTGAAGGTGCTGCTCGTCCTGGGGCTCGTGGGCTGCGTCGTCGGTCTGAAGCTGGTGGGCGACGCCCACTGACCAGGGCATTTCGCCGAAAGTCAACCGGATGGAACGTTCGGTTTCATCCGGTACGATCCTGCCCAACTGCACTTGTCCGGGCCAGACACCGTCGTCACTCGCCCATGTCTTCCCCTGTGAAAGGTTCCGAGTGAGCGCACCGCCGAGCGAGCTTGCCCCCGCGACACGCCCGTCACCCGTCATCGGGCGACAGCGTCGACTCGATCGAGTGCGCGATTCGCGCCTCGGCCGTGCCCTCGCCCAGTACGGGCGCGACGTCCTGCGCAAGCCCGAGGGCATCGTCCCGGTCGAGCGCGGCGCCTTCACGAAGATCCTGATCCTGTGGGCCCTCGCCCGCGTGGTCAACTTCGGCATGCTGTGGGGCTTCTACTCCATCGCCAAGGCCGCGCGCTGGGGCTTCGGTCCCGACGGCGAGCGCCTCGGCACCTTCTGGGACTACCTCACCGGGTGGGATGCCGACCGCTACGGGCAGATCGCCGCGCAGGGCTACCCGATGTCGCTGCCGATGAACGTCTCGGGTGACATCCTCCCGAACAACTGGGCGTTCCTGCCGGTGTTCCCCACCCTGGTCCGCGTGCTGTCGGGTACCACGGGTCTGGGCTGGCAGCCGGTCGCCGTGCTTCTGAGCCTGGGTGCGAGCCTGGGCGCGACCTGGTTGCTGTTCGTGCTGATGCGCACGGTCACCAAGCCGCAGCCGGCCTGGTGGGCCGTCGTCTTCTTCTCCTTCGCTCCGATGTCGTTCCTCTTCGTGATCGGCTACAGCGAGGGCCTGTTCATGCTGCTGATGTTCGCGGGCATGCTGCTCGCCATCAAACGGCGCTACCTGTGGATCCTGCCGATCGGCCTCATCACGGCCTACACCCGTCCCGGCGTCCTGGCCCTGGGGCTGGCCCTCGGCATCGTGTTCCTCGTGCGGTTCTTCCGCCGCAAGGTCGACCCCTTCCCGATGCGGGAGTGGCTCTCGCTCATGGCATCCGGTCTCGTGATCGCCGCGGCGGGCCTGTCGTGGAACCACATCGCGCAGTACGTGACGGGCACGCACAACGCCTACATCCGTACCGAGCTCGGCTGGTGGCTCGACTACGTCGGCAACGACGAGTTCACGCCCTTCACCCCGTGGTTCCGCCAGGCGGGTACGCACCTGGGCGTCGTGGGCATCATCCTCGTGATCGCGCTGATCGTCGCCTTCGCGGCGCTCATCTGGTCGCGCCCCGTCCGCAAGCTCGGTCTCATGGTCGTCGCGTACGGCTTCAGCTACGGCGTCTACATCTTCGCGGTGTTCCTGCCGCAGCAGAGCACGTTCCGCCTGCTCATGCCGATGGCCCCGCTGCTCGGCGACGAGCGGTGGTCTTCGACGCCGCGCCGCCGGACGGCGATCCTGGTCGGGTGTCTCGTGCTCCAGGCCGTCGCGATCCTGCTGTTGTGGACGCGCGGGAATCCGTGATCTCGCGCTGACAGACGAAGAGGGGCGGTGCCGTCAGGCACCGCCCCTCTTCGTCGTCCCGGGGATCAGTCGGGCTGCCCACCGGGATCGACGGCGTCGACCACATCCTGTTCGGCGGCGTTGTCGGCATCCATCTCCGCCGATCCCGTCGCGCCCTCCTCGGTGGTCGCGAACGCGCCGGCCGAGGAGTCGGAGGCCCCGGCGGGCGCAGGCTCCGTCTCGGGCGGGAGGGGGATGGTCGGCTCCGCGGGAGTCGGGGCGGTCGGCTCGGCGGGGTTCGGGGCGATGGGCTCCGACGGCGCCGGCTGCGAGGGATCGGACGGGGTCTGGGGGAAGGTCGGTGTGCTCATGGGACGACTCTCCGCCTCGTGCCGGCGGTGCGCGAGCCCCTTCCGCTTCCCGCTGCCTCGGTGTACCCGAGTGCGGCTAGGATTTCGGCGGGGATTCGACGACAAGGGGCCGAGGTGTCCACCGCACACGATGTGACCAGGCGCGATGCGATCGCGCAGTACCGCCTTGTCGGCGAGCCGCCGGAACCCGATCTGCAGGGGCTCGTCGAGCTCGCTGCCACCGTGTGCAATGTGCCCACGGCGGTCATCAACATCATCGACGACCGTATGCAGCACCAGGTCGCGGCGGTCGGGATCCAGGCCGCCTCGTGCTCGCGCGAGGATTCCATGTGCGCCGCGGTCATCGGCACCCCGGGCAGAGTCGTCGTCCCCGACGCGCGGATCGACGCCCGCTTCGCCCAGAACGCCTTCGTGACCGGCGAGATCGCCCACGTGCGGTTCTACGCCTCGAGCCCGCTCGTCACTCCGGCGGGGGTCGCGATCGGCACGCTCTGCGTCTTCGACGACGAGGTCGGAGAGCTTTCGGATGCCAGTAGCCGCGCCCTCGATCTGCTCGCGCACCAGGTGATCGACGTTCTCGAACTACGCCGGGTGCAGCGCGATCTGCTCGCCTCGAACGCTCAGCTCGAGAGCTTCGCGGTGCAGGTCAGCCATGACCTGCGCAATCCGCTCACGGCGCTGAGCGGGTTCCTCGAGCTCGCCGCCGACAGCCCCGAGATGGTCGACGCGCCGCGCGCGGCGCAGTCCCTCTCGCGCGCGGAGGCCGCCGCCGGGCGTATGACCGCGATGGTGACCGACCTGCTCGACTTCGCGCGCATGGGCGGCGCCCGCCCGCACGTGACCGAGGTCGACGTGGCCGACACGGTGGACGCCGTGCTCGAAGACCTCGACGGCGTGCTCGTGAGCACCGGCGCCGAGGTGACGGTCGAGGCCGCGACCCCCGTGCGGGCCGACGACACGCTGCTGCGCGTGCTGCTGCAGAACCTCATCGCCAACGCGGTGAAGTTCACGGTCGCCGCCGAGAAGGTCCCGCGCATCACGGTGAGTGTCGAAACGCTCCCCGACGGGTGGCGGGTCTCGGTCGACGACAATGGCGATCCCGTCGAGCCGGACCTGCGCGAGCGGGTCTTCGAACCGATGCAGCGCGGTCACGGCGCCGAGGTGCAGGGGATCGGCATCGGCCTCGCGACCTGTCGCCGCATCGTCGAGGCGCACCGCGGCACGATCGGCCTCGACGCCTCTCCCGCGGGGGGCACGCGAGCGTGGTTCGTCCTCCCGGCGGCAGCCTGAGCGCTATCGGTCGAGGCGCCGAGAAGCAACCTCCGCGACGGGTGTCGGAAGGGGGCCGTAGCGTGGGCGGTGTCACGCGGGCCGACGGGTCCGCGTCATCGATCCCGGATGCCGAGGAGGAACGCCCCATGGCCCGCAACGTGCGTCTGCTGCACTGCACCCCCGACGACGTCTTCCGGGTGCTCGCGAACGGGTGGCTCTACCCGCTGTGGGTGGTGGGCACCTCGCGCATGCGCGATGTCGCCGAGTCGTGGCCCGCCGAGGGATCGACGCTTCATCACTCCTTCGGGTCGTGGCCGCTGGTGGTGAACGACACGACCGTCATGCGGGAGTGGGATCCGCCGCGGCGGGCGGTGCTCGAACCCCACGGCGGACCCATCGGCGTCGCCCGCGTCGCGATCGACGTGAAGGCCCGCGGCGACCGCTGCGTCGTGCGCATCCAGGAGGAGCCCGTCACCGGCCCCACGAAGCTCCTGCCCGACACGGTGTTCGACGCCATCACGCGGTATCGCAACGCCGAGACCCTGCACCGCCTCGCCTACCTCGCCGAGGGCGGGGCACCCGGGACGACGGGCGGCGCCGCTGCTCTGGGACACGAGTCCACCGCCGAGAAGGAGCCGATCGACCGATGAGCGAGAGCTACGACGCGATCATCGTCGGCTCCGGACCGAACGGTCTGGCCGCCGCCGTCACCCTGGCCCGCTCGGGCCTCTCGGTGGCTGTCTACGAGAAGTCCGCGACCTTCGGCGGCGCGGCCTTGACCGCCGAGCTCACTCTGCCCGGGTTCCGTCACGACGTCGGGTCGGCCGTGCACCCCCTGGCGCTGGAGTCGTGGTTCTTCCGCGAGTTCGGCCTCGACCGCCGCATCCCTCTCCTCGTCCCCGAGATCTCGTACGCCCACCCCCTCGACGGCGGCCGGGCGGGCCTCGCCTATCGCGACCTCGCGCGCGCGGCGGAGGGGCTCGGCGTCGACGGCCCGGCGTACGAGCGCCTGATGCGCCCCCTCGTCGAGCACCTGCGCGGGGTCGCCGACTTCACCGGCAATGCCCTGCTGCGCATTCCCGGCGATCCCCTCGCGGCGTTCTTCTTCGGCATCCGGGCTCTGGAACAGGGCGGGCCGTGGTGGAACGCGCGCTTCCGCGAAGAGATCGCGCCCAGTCTCATCACCGGCGTCTCCGCCCACACGATCCTGCACCAACCGAGCCTCGCCGCCGGGGGAGCGGGCCTCGTGCTCGCCACCTACGGTCACGGCCGCGGCTGGCCGATCCCGGTCGGGGGCAGTCAGTCGATCGCCGATGCGATGATCGCCGACATCCGCGCCCACGGCGGCGTCCTGCACGCGGGCGTCGAGGTGACCTCCCTCGACGAGTTGCCCCCGGCCCGGGCGGTGCTGCTCGACACCACCCCGCGCTCGCTCATCCGACTCGCCGGAGACCGGATGCCGGCGGCCTATCGCCGCGCTCTCGAAAGGTTCCGCTACGGCGGCGGTGTCGCCAAGGTCGACTTCGCCCTGTCGGATCCGGTGCCGTGGAGCAACGCCGACGTGGCCCGCGCGGGCACCGTGCACATCGGCGGCACCCGGTCCGAGATCGCGGTTGCCGAGAACGCCGTGGCCCGCGGCGACCTGCCCGACGCCCCCTACGTCTTGGCCGCGCAGCCGACGCTGTTCGACTCCACGCGCGCACCCGAGGGGAGACACGTCCTCTGGGCGTACACGCACGTGCCGTCGGGGAGTCCCGCCGACCGGGAGGAGGCCGTGGTCCGACAGATCGAGCGCTTCGCTCCGGGATTCCGCGACACCGTGCTCGCCTCCTCGTCGCGGACAGCTGTCGACATCGCGGCGTGGAATCCCAATTTCCCCGGTGGGGACATCTCGGCGGGGGCACCCACGCTCACGCAGCTTCTCGGACGCCCGGTCTACAGCCCCGATCCCTGGCGCACGCCGATGAAAGGCGTGTACCTGTGCTCGTCGTCGACCAGCCCCGGTCCGGGCGTGCACGGTCTCGCGGGGTGGCAGGCCGCGCTCAGCGCACTGCGGCACGAGTTCGGCACGCGTCTGCGCCCCGACCTCGCTCCCCGCGACGACCAGCTGCTCACCGCGGCCGGGTAGTCGTGCCCGAGGGGGACAGCGTCTATCGACTCCGCAGACGTCTCGAGGTCGCGACCCGCGGCGCGCGGGTGCGCGACGGGGAGCTGCGGTCGGGCAACGCCGCGGGTCGTTCTCTGGCCGGACTCCGCGTCGAAGAGTACGACACCCACGGCAAGCACCTGCTCACGCGCTTCGACGACGGTTCCACCCTGCACACCCACCTGCGGATGCAGGGGAGCTGGACCATCACCCGGGCCGGGCGTTCCCTGCCGAGCTCCGCTCGTGAGACGGCGCGGGTGCGCCTGCGCCTGGAAGACGGGCGAGAGGTGTGGGGCCTCGACCTCCCCGTCGTGGAGCTGGTCCCCACCGCACGCGAGAGCGACGCGATCGGTCACCTCGGCCCCGACCCCCTCCGCGCGGACTGGGATGCCGCCGAGGCGGTGCGCCGACTCTCGATGCGCCCCGACCGGGCCTTCGTCGCGGCGCTTCTCGATCAGACGGCCATCGCCGGTCTCGGCAACCTGTGGGTGAACGAGCTCGCCTTCCTCCGCGGCATCCATCCGTTCGCCCCCATCGGGACGACCGATCTCGACGCGCTCACGGCGCTCGCGGCGCGGTGCCTGCGGATCTCGGCGACCGTGCCCGGGATGTACCAGGTGACGACCGGTGACCGGAGGAAAGGCTCCTCGCACTGGGTGGCCGGTCGCGCCGGCCGACCGTGTCTGCGGTGCGGAACGCGCGTGCGCGTGCGCGACGAGGTGCAGAACGACCCCGAGCAGCGGCGGACCTGGTGGTGTCCGCGGTGTCAGCCGCAGCCCGGAACCGCCGATGTCGGAACCCCCGAGTAGAACGGGATCATGGCCGTCCCCCGCGAGAACCTGCTGCGCGTCACCCGCATTTACGCCGAAGACGCCGCCCTCGAGCTCGAGCGCGGACGCGAGATCGTCGCGCGCTGGCCCGAGGCCGATATCGTGCCGATCGCCTCGCACTGGCAGATCCCCGAGGTGCACGGCGACGAGACGAACGTCGCCCGCTGGGTGCGCATCAAGACCGAGGCGCTCGTCCTGGGTGTGAAGAAGAGCGTGACGACGCGGGTCAACGGCCGCTCGGCCGACTTCATCGCCCCCTCGCTCTCGAACGGCTGCGCCATGGCCTGCAGCTATTGCTACGTCCCGCGGCGCAAGGGGTACAGCAACCCCATCACGGTGTTCGCGAACATCGACCAGATCACCCGGCACCTCGCGCGACACGTCGCGGCGCGCGGTCCCAAGACCGAGCCGAACCAGTGCGACCCCGACGCGTGGGTCTACGACATCGGCGAGAACGGCGACTGCTCGGTCGACGCCCTGATCAGCGAGAACGTGCGCGACGTCTGCGACCTGTTCCGCATGACGCCCACCGCGAAAGCGTCGTTCGCGACGAAGTTCGTCAACCGAGACCTGCTCGACTGGGATCCAGCGGGCCGGACGCGCATCCGGTTCTCGCTCATGCCGGCGAGCACGGCCAAGGTCACCGACCTGCGCACCTCGCCCATGGCCGAGCGGATCGCCGCGATCAACGACTTCGTCGACGCGGGATTCGAGGTGCACGTCAACTTCTCGCCCGTCATCCTCACGCCGACGTGGCTCGCCGACTGGGCGGAGCTCTTCGAGCACCTCGACGCCGCGCTGCACCCGAGGGCCAAGGCACAACTGGCGTGCGAGGTGATCTTTCTCACGCACAACGAGGGGCTGCACGAGGTGAACCTCGGGTGGCACCCCCGGGGCGAGGAGCTGCTGTGGACTCCGGCGGTGCAAGAAGAGAAGCGCTCGCAGAACGGGGCCGTCAACGTCCGCTACCGCCACCCGCTGAAGGCTCAGGCGGTCGCCGCGCTCACCGACCTCATCGCCCGCACGCTCCCGTATTGCCGGGTGCGCTACGCCTTCTGAGCCGCGTCAGCCGATGTCGCCCGTGGGGGAGCCCTCGGGGGTGGCGGCCTCGTCAGCGTCCTGCTGCGCGGCAGCACCCTCCTCCGGAGACTCGCTCCCCGCGCCGTTGGAGTCCTGGTCGGGTGCGTCTTCTGCGCGTCCGTCGTTCGGGGCCATGGTCGTCCTCTTCCTCGTGGTGGGGTTCGACGCTGGCACGGAGCGCGACCCGTGTCCAGGGGCTCGACGGGCTCAGAGCGGAACGATCCCGAAGCGTTCGACGAAGTCGGCGCTCGCGGCGTCCTCGAAGTCGTCGGCCTCGTCGCGCAGGTCGACGTCGCCCACGGGGATCACAGGAACGGAGCCAGTGCGCCGGCGGTCAGGGCCAGGGCCAGGGCCGTACCGCCGACGCCGGTCGCCGTGAGCACGGCGGCACGTTCGAGCCGACGGCGGCGCGAGACGTTGACGGGGTGGGTCGTCGAGCGCAACGACGCCTTCGCCATGTCGAGCGCGTCGTAGCGGCCTACGGGCACGCCGTGGGCGTCACGCGAGACGAAGCCGCCCGCGACCTGATCGACGCAGCCGAAATACTCGCCGCCGCGATGAGCGACCCAGAAGCCCGTGTCGACCTTCGCCCACATCACGCGTGCCGAGGCCAGGGCAGCAGGAGATCCGGAGGAGGTGTCCATGTCAGGCCGCTGCCGAGAGGGTGCGGCGACGGGCCGGAGCGGAAGCGCGCACCGGCTGGGGGCGCTGCGCGGCGTCGTTCGCGGGGATCTCCGCGTTCAGGTCGACGACGAGGCCGGCCGAGGAGTTCGCCAGGTCGGCCATGTTCTTCAGCACGGTGGCGTTGAGCGTCTCGGGCTCGGCGGAGTCGAAGACGAAGCGCAGGGGGATGGCGGGCTGCAGCCACAGCGTGGATCGGCCGGGGGTGCCGTCGACATGCGTCCAGCTGAGCGTGAAGCTCTCGCTGCGGCGGAGTTTGGTGGTCGTGACGACCTTGATGTGGGAGAGCAGTCGGTCGGGGATGACGATCGACTCGGTCGACGTTCCGTAGAACAGGTGGCCCATGGGGTACTCCCTTCAAAAGCGATTAGCTATACGTAGAACATACTCGACTAGTAACTAGTTTGTCTAACTATTATTTCCGAGGTATAGTCGGCGGACGAGCGGGAGGAGTGTGCCATGACCGGTGTCGACACCACGTCTCTCCGGCCCGCGGTCTCAGACGCCCCGCCGGAGGTCACGTATTGGTACGGCGATGAGCCAGCCGATCGTCGTCAGCGCGGCAAAGCCGTCCTCGAGGCGCTCCGCATCTACCGCGCGGCCGAGGTGGCCATGCGGCGGCGCACGCGCGACTCGATGTCGATGGGAGAGAACGAACTCCTCGTCCTGCGCTATCTCCTGCGCGACTCGACCCGTCAGGTGCGGCCGGGGGAGCTGACCCGGTATCTCGGTCTTTCCACCGCCTCGACCACGGCCATCCTCGATCGCCTGGAACGCTCGGGTCACGTCACCCGCGCGGCCAACCCCGACGATCGGCGCAGCATCTTCATCCAGGCGACGCCCCGCGCTCACGCCGAGGTCCGACAGACTCTCGGCAACATGCACGATCGCATGCTCGCGGCCGTGATCGACATGACCCCCGACGAGTCCGCCGCGGTGGTCGCCTTCCTCCGACGCATGAGCGATGCCGTGGACGGCGTCGCCGTGGACCACCCGGCGGTCGAGTCCCCGTGATCTACGTGCTCGTCGGCGGCCCGCGCGACGGACAGCACGTAGACGATCTGCCTCGCGGCTACCGCCTCTCCCTCAGTGATCCTCAGCCCGAACCGTTCGGCGAGTTCGACACCGTGCGCGCGGTGTGGTTCGAACTCGACGAGGCGATGTTCCGGTCCGCGCAGCGTCGCGACTGAGCCGTACCTCACACCCGGTCGGCGGGCAAGCCACCTGCGTCGCGAGCGACCTTCCGTCACAGTGGCCGTATGCGATGCGTGACCTATGCCGGCGAGACCGTGATCACCACCGACGACGTCGCGGCGGCGCTGATCGAGTTGACCGCGGCGGTGGCGAAGGAAGGTCAGGCCGAGGCCGTGAGCATCCCCATCGTCACCGATGACCGGACGGTCGCTCAGGCCGAGCTCGTCATCGGCGTCGGCAACGACGTGCTCTCGGCACCGGTGGAGTGGCACGACGAGGAACCGGATTTCTCGCACGCCGCCGCGGAGCTCAAGGAGCACCGTCTGTTCCCGCGGCCCCATCTCCGCGCCGTCGAGCCGGAGTCGGACGACGAGGACGAGCCCCTCGACTACGACTTCGACCAGCCGATCGAGGCCTGAGCCGACGGGTGAGAGACGCCCCGTCCCGGGTGAAACGCGCCGGGAGCGTTGTCAACGGCTTCTGGCATCCGTTATCTTCTCAAGTCCGTGCCGGTCGGCACGGTGAGCCGAGGAAAGACGAGAGCATGACCGCGAAGCGCGATCTGCGTCCGGAGCAGCAGGCGAAATACCTGCCGTTCCTCCCCTCGTCGTACCCTCCGGCGCCGGTCGTCTAGACATCCGTCTTCTCGCGCCCCGCACCGTCAGGTCGGGGCGTTTCTCTTTCCACCGTGTGGGGGAGTGCCTCGTCCGCAGGCTCGACTCCCCGCGCAGCAGCGCACCACACGAAGGAAAGGACCCATGCAGAAGCTCACCGAACGGCTCGTGTCGTGGGCGAGCCTGATCGATGACACGACCATCGAGCAGGCACGCACCTCGTCGCGGATGCCGTTCATCTACCCTCACCTGGCCCTCATGCCCGACGCCCACCTGGGCTTGGGCGCGACGGTCGGCTCGGTCATCCCGACGCTCGGGGCCATCATGCCCGCGGCCGTCGGCGTCGACATCGGCTGCGGCATGATCGCGGTCAAGACGCAGTTCACGGCCGTCGACGTGACCGGCCGAGACCTGTCGGCACTGCGGCAGCAGATCGAGCGCGCCATCCCGCTGTCGGCCGGGCGCGACAATCGCAAGATCGTCGCCACCGCCGAGCCGCGCGTGGCCGAGCTCGAGGCGCTCGCCGAGAAGGCCGAGTTCGACCCTGCCTCGTACGCGGGCCATTGGCGCCACCAGCTCGGCTCGCTCGGCAGCGGCAACCACTTCATCGAGATCTCGCTCGACGAGAACGACGACGTGTGGATGTTCCTGCACTCGGGCTCGCGGGGCGTCGGCAATCGGATCGCGAAGCACCACATCGGTGTCGCCCAGCGCCTGACGAAGCAATGGTGGATCGAGCTCCCGCACCCCGACCTGGCCTACCTGGTCGAGGGCCCGCCCGAGTTCACGCGGTACATCCGCGAGCTCCGGTGGGCGCAGCACTTCGCGTTGCTCAACCGCGAGGAGATGATGGACCGCGTCGCGAACCAGCTCGGACGTTTCCTCGACACCCCCGTCGAGGAGCGCGAGCGCATCAACTGCCACCACAACTTCACCGAGTCGGAGATGCACTTCGGCAAGAGGGTGTGGGTGTCGCGAAAGGGTGCGATCATGGCCGACGCCGGTCGGCCTGGGCTCATCCCCGGTTCGATGGGCACCGCGTCGTACGTCGTCGAGGGGAGGGGCAACCCCGTCGCCCTGAACTCCTCGCCGCACGGTGCGGGCCGGGAGTACTCGCGCTCGGCCGCCCGCAAGACCTTCACGCACGAGCAGCTGCGCGAGGCGATGGCGGGAATCGAGTACCGCGACACCGACGCGTTCATCGACGAGATCCCGCAGGCCTACAAGCCGATCGACCGAGTCATGGCCGACGCCGCCGACCTCGTCACGGTACGGCACACGCTGCATCAGATCGTCAACGTGAAGGGCGATTGAGACCGGATGCCGTGACTGCCGCGCCGCAGTCATGGCATCCGTCCTCCGGAGGGGTGAAATACACCATTCGGAGGATGCGGCCGAGGCGGCCCCGCGGCCACGATGGAGCGGAAGCCCGCGAAGCCGCGCGGGCGGACGCTTCCCCCCGGAGTGGAGATCCATGTCGCTCGATCGAGCCCGTACCGTCGCCCACCGCCCCGAGCCCACCGACGGGAGGGAGCGCCAGAGCGCGAGCATCCGGCTGGCCCGGGTCCGGCTCGCGGCCTTCGTCCAGAGCACCGCCGACGACATCGTCGAAACCTCGCACGCGGCGGTCGCGGCGCTGCGCTCGGCGGTGTCGTCGGGAGCCGCCCTCGAGCGCATCTCGGCCGAACTCGAGGTCAGCACCGGCGCGATCCGGGCGATCGTCGACGGCTCGGTGCCCCTGCGCAGCCTGCACCCCGACGACCGGCTCCGCTCGGTCTGACGCGGCGCCCCCCGCCTGTCCCGTGTGTTCGCCGGGTGCGGGTCCGCCTGCCCGCCCGCGGGGTTACGCTCGTGGCAGGACGAGGGCGGAGGAGGGGTGATGGGCGAGCGCAGATTCGAGTGGGGTGGACTGAGCGCCGACCGCGGCGATTACGTCACCGCGGCCGAGGCGCTGGCCATGCTCGAGGTGCTCGTCATCGCCCAGGCCGATCTCGACGTGACCACCGAGCTGCGTGACGGCGCCGCGTGGGCGCGCTTGTCGCGGGGCCAGCGTTGGGCCGTCGTGACGACGCCGGGTTCCCGCTGGTTCTCGGTCGAGACGGACACGGGCCACCGCCTGCAGATCGTCGACGCCAACACCTCGAAGGACCAGAGCGCACAGTTGCTCGCGGTGTACGTCGACGTGGCCGAGGCGTACGTTCGCGGAGACGCCGAGCCCGGACGCGCCGGCGGCATCGGCGGATCGGTGCTCGCCGTCGACGTCAACGGTCGGCAGGTGCTGCTGACGCAGTCCGTGGGGCGTCGGTTCCGCGGGCTGTTCGGTCGATAGGGCTCCAGCCGCTCGGCTCCTGGGTCGCTAGGCCCGACCACCGCCGCGGTCAAGCCGGTGTTCTCCGACCGCTGTCTTGCCAGGCTGGAGCGGTACGCGACGAAGGGAATCCCATGAGCGACCCGCAGAACTCCGCGCCGGCCGACGACGCCGCCGACCTCGGCGACGACCCCACGGTCAAGCCCAGCCAGGAGAACGACCCCGACGAGGGCGCGAAGGCCCCCTCGAAGGACGACCCGAACGCCGACCACCAGGCGACGGGCATCGGAGTCATCGGCGACGAATGATCCGGATGCCGCGGGGCGGGCGTCGGCGTGTCGGCCCCCGCCCCGCGCGTCAGGGCCTGCCGCGCCGCGGTGCTAACCTTGACCGGTCCGCCTCCGTAGCTCAGGGGATAGAGCGTTGGTTTCCGGTACCAAAGGTCGCAGGTTCGATTCCTGTCGGGGGCACACGAAGAAGGCCGCGATCCTCCGATCGCGGCCTTTCGCCTTCCGCGGGCTCAGCCCTCGTCGGTGACCGCGCCCGTCGGCTCGGCATCCTCCACGATGTGCCGGGAGCCCAGCTCGTCGGCGACGGCGCGGCCCTGATCGACCGCCTCCTCGCGGCTCGAGAAGCTCGCCGAGAGGTCGGGGCGACCCTCGACCGCGTTCTCCCACTGGCCTCGGTTCGATCGGGTGGTCACGTCGTTCTGGCTCATGGCATCCATGTGACACCCGTCTCGAGTACTCCGCCCCCGTCTTGACAGCCGTTGTCAAGACCACACCGCGATTTCGAGGGCGACTGGGATGCTGGGGTCACCTTCGAAAGGGGTCTGTCATGAGCATCGGAGCCGGCATCGCGCTGTTCGTCATCGGCGCCATCCTCGCCTTCGCGGTCAACCTCCCGAACGAGTTCGTCGACCTCACCACGATCGGCTACATCATGATGGGGGCGGGTGTCATCGTCTTCCTCATCGGTGTCGTCCTGCTGGTGCGTCGCCGCCAAACCGATACGGTCACCCGCACCGAAGGAGTCGGGGGAGCGCAGGTCACGCGTTCGACCACGCGCTCCTCGAACGACGACCTCGTCTGAGTCCACGGGGTCCGACCCCGGAGTACGAGAATGACCGAACCCACCCCCACCGTCGCCTACGACCCGGCCGTCGACGACCTCTTCGACGGGCGCTATCGGCTGGGTCGCGTGATCGGCCAGGGCGGGTACGCGCGCGTCTACGAGGCCGTCGACACCGCTCTCGAGCGCACTCTCGCCCTCAAGGTCATCGATGGCGACGGCGCCGATCCGTCCGACGTCGCACGCGTCCGCTCCGAGATCCGGCTGCTCGCCTCGCTGTCGCACCCGTCGCTCGTCACCCTCTACGACGCGAAGCTCGACGCGCAGCCCGCTTATCTCGCGATGGAGCTCATCTCGGGGCCGACGCTCACCGATCGCATCGCGCGCGGAGCACTGCCCGGGCCGGAGGTCGCCCGCATCGGCCGCGAGATCGCCGAGGCGTTCGCCGTCATCCACGCCCGGGGGATCGTCCACCGCGATGTGAAGCCCTCCAACATCCTCATCCGCCCCGCCGCACACACCGGCGAGACTCCGCGCGCGACCCTCGCCGACTTCGGCATCGCCTCTCTCGTCGGCGCCACGCGCGTGACCCGCGCCGACACCGTGATCGGCACCGCGGCCTACCTCAGCCCCGAGCAGGCGCGCGGGATGCCGGCGGGCCCCGCGAGCGACGTCTACGCGCTCGGGCTCGTCCTGCTCGAGGCGTTGACCGGCTCTCGTCCCTTCGGTTCCCGCACCCCGCACGAGGCGCTGGCGGCGCGGCTCGTCGCTCCCCCCGAGATCCCCGCGCAGATTCCCGCGGCGTGGCGCGAGGTGCTCGAGCGCATGACCTCGATCGAGCCGAGTGAGAGACCGGATGCCACGAGCCTCATCGTCGCGCTCCGAACCCTGTCGGGCGTCTCGGTGCCCCCTCCCGCCCCCTCGCTGCCGGCCACCTCGCTGACCACGGCCGCCCTCGGCGGAAGCACGGCGCCCACCCGCGTCTTCGAGCCGTCCGCGAAGACGGCGCCCCGCGAGGCGAAGCGCACGCCGTCGCGTCGAGCGCTCGTCATCGGCGTGATCGTCGCGGTGCTCCTGGCCGCGGGCGGCATCGGCGTCGCCGCGGCCGTCGGCGGGGCCGGCGGGACGACCGAGCCCGCCCTGCCGTCCCTTCCGCAGCCCCTCGATCAGCACATGGACGACCTGTACCAGGAGGTGGGTCCGTGATCCGGCGAGCAGCTCCCGCTGCCGGGCTCCTGCTCGCTGCATCCGTGGCCCTCGCCGCGTGCACCCCGCCGGCGCAGGCCCCCACCGCGTGGCAGCAGAACGTCCAGACGGTCGCCGACCAGGCCTCGACCGGCGATTACGCCTCCGCTTTGGCGAGCCTCGACGCGCTCGAGGCCGACGTGATCGCCCGTCGCGACGCCGGCGAGATCACGGCCGACGAGGCCGACGGCATCCTGAATCGGATCGCCACCGTCCGCGCCGATCTCACCTCGCTCGTGCCCAGCCCCGAGCCCACCCCGACGACCGAATCGTCGACGGGTTCGTCGACCGGTTCATCGACCGAGGAGTCGACGGAACTCGCTCCCGAACAGTCGCAGGACACCGTCACCGACGACGGCGGAGACGGGCCCTCGCAACCCGCTCCCGACGACAAGGGTCCGGGCGGAAAAGACGACAAGGGACCCGGGGGCGGCAAGGGCCCGGGCAAGAAAGACGGCTGAGCCGCCTCGCACAACGCGCGCCGAGGGGGTCGGAATGCGTGCGAGGATTGCCCGGTGCCGCGCCGCGTGACCGCTGAACTCGACCTCGATCTCGGGGCCTCCGTCGACCTCATCTTCCAGATCACCGCCGCCCAGGGCGCACCCCTCGCGAGCGAGGACCTGACGTTCTCGCAGGGCGATCGCACCTATGCGCCCACGGAGCTCGTCGACCACGCCGGCAGTCGACTGCACCGGCTCACCGCCGACCAGGGCCCCCTCTCGGTGCGCTACGAAGCGGTCGTCTCCGGCTCCGCCGAGAGCCCTCGCACGACCGATCTCGACACGATCGGCTACCTGCGTCCGAGCCGCTACTGCCAGTCCGACGAGGTGTTCGCCCAGGCCCGGCGGCAATTCCGCGGTCTGTCGGGGCGCGAGCTGCTCACCGCGGTGTCGGACTTCGTGGCATCCACCGTCACCTACACGCCCGGGCTCAGCCTCGGCACCGACAGTGCCGTGACGACCCTGTCCACAGGCCAGGGCGTCTGCCGCGACTACGCGCACGTGGTGATCGCTCTCCTGCGCGCGATGGACATGCCCGCCCGCTACACCGCGTGCTTCGCTCCCGGGCTCGAGCCGATGGACTTCCACGCCGTCGCCGAGGCGTACCTCGACGGCGCCTGGTACGTCGTCGACGCGACACGCCTCGCCGACCGGCGCTCGCTCGTGCGTATCGCTACGGGGCGCGATGCGGCCGACTGCGCCTTCCTCAGTTTCCACGGCGGGTACGTGGGACTCGAGCGGATGAGGGTGGATGCCGTGCTCGAAGACGCCCCCGCGGCGGAGCCCGACGATCACCGGGCCCTGGTGCGGATCGCCTGACGCGGCCTCCCAGGCGCCGCGCCCTAGACTTGCAGGGTTATGGATCCTGCAGCCCTCTCCGCCGCCCTGCTCACCGTCATCGCCCCCCTTGCCGAGGGGCGACGAGAGGGGTCGTCGGCCGGGATCACGGTGGCCGACCTCCCGCTCGAGCGGCCGAAGAACCGTGACCACGGCGACTGGGCGTCGAACGCCGCGCTCAAGCTGTCGAAGGTCGTCGGCGCCAACCCGCGCGAGTTCGCGGCCGAGATCGCCGCGGGCCTCGAGGCCGTCGACGGCATCGCCAGCGTCGAGGTCGCCGGCCCCGGCTTCATCAACATCCGCCTCGACGCCGCTGCCGCCGGCGCGCTCGCGCGCCAGATCGTCGAGCAGGGGGCGGCGTTCGGAACGAACGACAGCCAGCGCGGCAACACGATCAACCTCGAGTTCGTCAGCGCCAACCCCACCGGTCCGCTGCACATCGGCCACACCCGTTGGGCCGCTCTCGGCGACGCGATCGCCCGCGTCCTGCTGGCCAGTGGCGCAACGCTCGTGCGCGAGTTCTACATCAACGACGCCGGCGCGCAGATGGAACGCTTCGGCCGGTCGGTCGTCGCCGCGATCGCGGGCGAGCCGACCCCCGAAGACGGCTACGGCGGCGCCTACATCGCCGCTCTCGCCGAGCGCGTGCGGGCGGCCCGGGCCGACATCCTCGAGCTCGACCGTGCGGAGCAGATCGCGGTCGCCACCGAGCTCGCCTACGACTTCCAGCTGGGCGAGATCCAGGCCTCCCTCGCGCGTTTCAACGTCCACTTCGACGTCTGGTTCTCGGAGCGCGATCTGCACGCCCGCATCGAGGGACAGCCGAGTCTCGTCGACGAGGCCGTCGACCGGCTGCGCGAGCAGGGCCACGTCTTCGACGAAGACGACGCCGTGTGGGTGCGCACGACCGACTTCGGTGACGACAAGAACCGCGTCATCCGTCGCTCGAACGGCGAGTACACCTACTTCGCCGCGGACGCCGCGTACTACCTCAACAAGGGCGACCGCGGATTCGCGCACAAGATCTACCTGCTCGGTGCCGATCATCACGGCTACGTGCACCGCCTCAAGGCCCTCGCCGGCGCGGCGGGAGACGACCCCGAGAAGGACATCGAGGTGCTGATCGGTCAGCTCGTCTCGATCAACGGCGCGCGCCTGTCCAAGCGCGCGGGGAACATCGTCGAGCTCGACGATCTGCAGGCGTGGCTCGGCACCGACGCCCTGCGGTACTCGCTCGCGCGCTACCCGGCCGATTCGCCGTTGACGCTCGACCCCGAGATCCTGCAGAAGCGCACCAACGACAACCCCGTCTTCTACGTGCAGTACGCCCACGCGCGCACGCACAACGTCGCCCGCAACGCCGCCGACTCGGGCGTCGACCGCTCCGAGTTCGCTCCCGAACTGCTCGATCACGAGACCGAGTCGGCGCTGCTCGGCGCGCTCCAGGAGTACCCGCGCGTCGTGGCGTTCGCCGCCGAGGTCCGCGAGCCGCACCGCGTCGCGCGCTACCTCGAGGAGCTTGCGGGCCTGTACCACCGCTGGTACGACAACTGCCGTGTCATCCCGCTCGGCGACGCACCCGTGGAGTCGGTCCACCGCACGCGTCTGTGGCTGAACGACGCCACGGGTCAGGTGCTGCGCAACGGCCTCGACCTCCTTGGCGTCAGCGCTCCGGAGCGGATGTAGACGATGACGGATGCCACGGCTCCCCGCCGCCGGACCGGTCGCTGGATCGCCGTCCTGGTGGTGGCGGTCGTGCTGCTGGCCGGCGCGGTCGTCGCCGCGGAGTTCATCGCGCGCTCGGTCGTGACCAGCACGGTGCGCTCGCTCGTCGTGAAGAACGTCGGCCTGCCCGACGACCAGGACGTCGCCGTGTCGGTGGCGGGCCTGGTCCTGCCGCAGTTGCTCGGCGGGCGTTTGAACGAGGTGACGGTGTCGTCGGACGACGTCACCCTCGGGCCCATCACGGGCGACGTCCGCGTCGACCTCCGTGGCGTGCCCGTCTCGGGCGACGCCGCGGCGGACGGGGGAGTGGCCTCGGTGCGCCTGAACCCAGACCAGCTCAAGGCGCTGCTCTCCGAGGTCCCCGACCTCCCGGCCAGCTCCGTCACCGTCGCCGCGCCCGACGTGAACATCGAGACCTCGCTCTCGCTCTTCGGCATCGCGATCCCCGTGGGCATCGGGGTCACCCCCGGCGCCGACGCGGGCGATCTCACCCTCACGCCGTCCACGTTCCAGGTGGGCGGCAACGCGATCGACGCCGATACGCTGCGCTCCCAGTTCGGCGGCGTCGCCGATTCGGTGCTCAAGACGACGAGCCTGTGCATCGCCGACCGACTTCCGGCGGGCCTCACCCTGACTTCCGCCACCGTCCAGGGGCAGGACCTCGTCGCGACGTTCGATGTGGCCGGCGGCATCCTGAACGATCCGGCGCTGCAGAGCGACGGCACCTGCGGCTGAGCACTCAGCTCGAGAGCTCGAGGAGCCCCGCCTCGACGAGTTCGTCCAGGATGCCGAGCACCCCGGCCTCCGCGGCCGGATCGCCGATCTCGTCGACGATGGCCCGCACCACGGCGGCGCGCGATGCTCCGGGGGCGAGATCCCACAGCAGGGGAGCGAGGCCCGCGAGGACGCGGAGGGTGCCGCCTCCGTCGTGCGCGGCGGTGAGCACCGCGAGGCGGCCGCCAGTCAGGGGCACCCAGTCGGCGACCTCGGGTCTGCGGTAGCGAGGGGCGGGGGCGCCGTCGTCGAGGGACAGCGCGATGTCGTGCTCGACCGACGGGTCGGTCGGTTCCCCGGAGGGGAGCGCGAGCTCTGCGGCATCCATGTCGCTCAGGAGTGCGACGAGGTCGCTCGCCTCGGAGTACTCCGCGCGCAGGGCGCCACCGGTCTCGCCGAGAAGGCGCGCCATCGTGCGCAGCGGCCGGGGGAGCACCGCGAGGGCGCTGCAGTGCGGGGCCAGGGCGGTCAGCGCCTCGGAGTCGGCGATCGGCGTCAGCCGCGCGGGCGTCGGCTCCGCGCGACGGTCGAGGAGGACGAACCGGCCCACGCGCAACGGCGCGTCGGGAAGCGGCCGCAGGCCGAGCTCGCCCGGGGACGACTGCACCTTGAACGCGTGGCCCTCGGTGATGACCGACAGCGGCTTGCGGTACGGGTGCACCGTCCCGTCGGCGCGAATGCCGACCGTCTCGTCGGTGACGTATCCGCGGTGGCGGGCGAGGGTGCGCGTGGCCGTCGTCTTGCCCGCGCCCGAGGGGCCGACCAGCACGCTCACCCGCCCGTCGGCCGTGGCGAGTCCCGCCGCGTGCAGCAGGAGCAGCGTGCCGCGGCCCGCGGAGATCGCGGCCTGGGTGACGGTGCTCGACAGGTCGGACAGCATCTGGGCGAGAGGTGCGTCGGTGGAGGGGGTGACGACGGTGAGGGCGGCAGTGGAGCCGGGGGCGAGGGCGTCCTCCCACGCGCGAGCGATCGCCGCGCGACCCGTCGCGTCGAGCCCCGAGACGTCGATGCCGATACGGGCGCCGACGGCGTCGACGATGAGCTGTTCGGCGGGGAGGGAAGGGGTCACCGGCCTACCGTAGAGCCGTCGGGAGGCGCGGCCTCGGGCCGGGTGCGGGACTCCGCTGTCGTCGCTCCAAGACTCACCCTGGACGGTCACTTCTTTCACCCGCGGGCGGCCCAGGGCCGAAGACCGGCCTGCGGGTTCACCCGTCGGGCGGCCGGGACGAACGAGCCGGCGCGTCGCGCGATCAGACCTAGGATCCCGTCGTCCGCTCGGTCGTGCCCCGGGCCCCGCACGTGCCGTGAAAGGCGACCGATGACCTCTTCCCTCACCCGCCGATCCGTCCTCGTCGCGGGAGCCTGGGCGGTCCCCGCGGTGTCCACCGTCGTGGCGACGCCCGCGTGGGCGGTCAGCGGAGTCCGCATCTGGGACGTGACGACGTCTCGCCCGTGGGCGTACCCGGACGAGGTGCTGACGGTCCGTGCGACCAGCGTCGACGACACCGGAGCCCGCCGCGGGGGAGAAGCGCTCGCCCTCTGGCTGGGCGACCCCGACCAGGGCGTGATCGACCAGCCGTCCGGGCTCACCGACGACTCGGGCGTCTTCGAGACGACCCTGCGCGTCCGCACCGGCGCGATCGCCGAGACGGGCACCCTCACGGTGTCCTCGGCGTCCGGGACGGCGAGCACGACGTTCGAGGTCCGCGCCGCAGGGGTCGTGGCGCACGACGTGACGGGCGGATCGACCCGCGTCAGCGCGCTGCCGCACGGACGGCAGAACGACGTGGTGAACCTCGAGAACCGGCAGTTCCCGCACAGCGACCTCCAGCCGACCGGCCGATACGTTCTCTCCGGCCAGAGTCTCGAGGTGCTCGTGCCCGAGGACGCGCCCACGACGGTGTCGCTGATCATCGGGACCCGGGGGCCGTGGCGAGACCTCAACGGCGGGCAGAAGACGGAGCTCGTGGCCACCGCGCTCGTCGCCGGGCGGCAGAACGTCATCGCCTCGCAGGACGGCATCGTCTACGTGCAGAACACGTCCGTCGACCGCACCGTCGAGCTGACCCTCAGCGGGGGAGCCCCGCACCCGGTGTGGGTGAAGGATCGGACGACAGCGGACGAATTCGCCGCGCAGCTCGCGGCGTGGCCGAGCGCTCCCGCGGTCACCCTCGTCGGGCAGCGCGCCTTCGCCGATGTGCAGCGTCGCCTCGTCGACGACCTGGCGGCGCGCGCGGTCGCCTGGGATCCGGCCGACGTGATCCTGCGTCTGGATCGGGTCGTGGAGTACACCTGCGACGTCTACGGCCTGTCGTACGCGGCGGTCGGGATCGGGCGGAAGCTGCCCGGACGCGTCTATTTCGGCGGACCGGACTCGGGCGGCGGCTGGGCGTTCGCCACCAGCCAATGGGTGTGCTTCCAGATCGACACGGGAGCGAGCGAGACCCTGCTGACCGACACCGACAGCTGGGGCGTCTGGCACGAGGTGGGGCACACCTTCCAGGCGCCCGTCTATCGCTGGAGCGGTCTGATGGAGGTCACCGTCAACATCTCGGCCCTCATCCTGCAGCACCGGCTCACCGGGCAGAACCGCCTCGACGACGAGGCTGACCGGAAGGACCGCGTCGCGCAGTACCTCTCGCAGCCGCTCGACCAGCGCGACCACGAGCGACTGACCGCGGACGACCCCTTCCTGGGCCTGTACCTGTTCGAGCAGCTGCGCCGATCGTTCGGCGACGGCTTCTACCCCGCGCTCAACCAGGCGTACCGCGTGCGACGCATCCGCGGCGGGTCGATGCCGGAGCCCGATCAGGACAAGAAAGACCTCTTCGCCGAGATGGCGTCCCAGGTCGCCGACCGCGATCTCGGACCGTTCTTCACGCAGTGGGGCGTTCCGGTGTCGGCATCCGTCCTGTCATCCCTCTCGGCCTACCCGGCGCTGCAGAACCCGATCTGGGTCGCCGTCGACTCCCACGATGCCGTCGTGGAACGCTCCGTCGGCTACGACCTGCCCGTCGGAGCGCTCTCGCTCGTCGACGGCTCGATCGATCTGGGCGAGCACGACGGCGCGTCCGCGCGGGTGACGGCCCTGTCCACTCTCGGCGGCGCGACCAGCACGCTCGTGGCCGCCGAGTCCACGGCGAAGGACCTCGGCGCAGACAGCGGTCACATCACGGTCGTGCTGCAGGGCGCGGACGGCACCCTCGAGGCCCTGTGGCGCACGGCGCCGGTCACCGTCGCCTCGGGGCTGAAGTTCGTGGGCATCATGGACTGGCTCTCCGGCTGGGTCGGGATCAGCCGCGACGGCACGCATCTCACGGCGACCTCGACGGGGATCCGCCCCCACGACTACTACTTCCAGGGGCGTCTTTATTACGAGCTCACGCTGCGGGATGCCGCGGGCACCGACCTCGCGACGGTCTCGGTGAACGGCGACGAGACGCACGACAAGGTGGTCGCCGCCCTCGACGGTCTCGCGATCGCCGACGGCTTCACCCTGGTCGTCGACGCCGCGGAGGTCGACCGCGTGCGCGTGTATCGCGACAGCGCGCGGGTCGATGCGCTGACCACGCGGCCTCAGACCCTGACGATCGCCGGCGGGCGTTTCGTGGTCTGACCGCGAGGGTCGCGTGGGAAAGGGGCGGCATACGTCGTGCCCTAGACTGCAAGGACTGCCCGCCGCGTGACTCTCCGCGCGGGTGGGAGCCGTGATCCGCGGCCGTCGCGTCGCCGCAAAACCCGATTGGTCCCCCTGTGTCCGCCTCGCACTCCGCGCTCGTGCCCGACTGGCTCACCGCCCCGGCCGAAGCGAACGAGCTCGTCGCCTCCGTCTGGCCCGCCTCGGCGCACCGCGTCGACGACGGCTCCGTCGAGATCGGCGGGGTCTCCGTCTTCGACCTGCGCGACCGCTTCGGCACGCCGCTGTACGTCCTCGACGAAGACGAGGTGCGCGCCCACGCCTGTCGCGCTCGCTCCGCCTTCGACGCCGCGGCCGCTCGCCACGGCATCCGGGCCCGCGTCTACTACGCCGGAAAGGCGTTCCTGTCGACCGAGGTCGTGCGCTGGGTCGTCGACGAGGGGCTCTCGGTCGACGTGTGCACGCGCGGGGAGCTCGAGGTCGCGCTCGCCGGGGGCGCCGACCCCGCGCGCCTGGGCTTCCACGGCAACAACAAGAGCGTGTCCGAGCTCGAGCGCGCCGTCGAGGTGGGCATCGGCTCGGTCGTGGTCGACAGCCCGATCGAGATCGAGCGTCTCGCCGCGATCGCCGAGCGCCGGGGTGCCGTGCAGTCGGTGCTCGTGCGCGTGCGCACCGGCGTCCATGCTGAGACCCACGCGTTCCTCGCCACGGCCCACGAAGACCAGAAGTTCGGCTTCTCGCTCGAGGGGGCGGCCGAGGCCGTGGCCCGGATCCGCGAGCTGCCGAGCCTGCGCTTCGTCGGCCTGCACGCCCACATCGGCTCGCAGATCTTCGACTCCTCCGGCTTCCGGGAGTCGGCCGCCCGCCTGGTCGACCTGCACGCCGACCTGCTGGCCGGGGGAGAGATCCCCCTCCTCAACGTCGGCGGCGGCTTCGGGATCTCGTACACCTCGGTCGACGACCCGAAGCCCATCGAAGAGATCGCCGACGGCATCGTCGACGCCATCGCCGACGAGTGCGCGGTGCGCGGCATCCCGATGCCCGACGTCGCCACCGAGCCGGGCCGCGTGATCGTCGGTCAGGCCGGTGTCACCCTCTACGAGGTCGGCACGGTCAAGACCGTGACCGCGGGCGAAGACCTCGACCGCACCTACGTCAGCGTCGACGGCGGCATGAGCGACAACGCCCGGCCCGCCCTCTACGGCGCCGACTTCTCGGCACGGCTGGTCTCGCGCGAGAGCTCCGCCACGCCGGCGCTCTCGCGCGTGGTCGGCCACCACTGCGAGTCGGGAGACATCGTGGTGGATGCCGAGTACCTCCCCGCCGACGTCACCCCCGGCGACCTGCTCGCCGTGCCGGCCACCGGCGCTTACTGCTTCTCGCTCGCGAGCAACTACAACTACACGCCGCGCCCCCCGGTCGTCGCCGTCCGCGGGGGACAGGCCCGCGTGATCGTCCGCGGCGAGAGCATCGACGACCTCCTCTCGCGCGACGCCGGGATCCCGGCATCCGCTTCTTCCGCTACACCCCACGGAGACACCGAATGACCGACTACCGCACGCTCCGCGTGGCGCTCCTCGGCGCCGGCGCCGTCGGCTCGCAGGTCGCCGACCTGCTGCTCAAGCACGGCGACGAGCTCGCCGACCGCGCGGGCGCGAAGCTCGAACTCGCCGGCATCGCCGTGCGCAACCTCGACGCCAAACGCGACGTCGAGCTGCCGCAGGAGCTGTTCACCACCGACGCCGAGACCCTCATCGTCGGCAGCGACATCGTCATCGAGCTCATGGGCGGCATCGAGCCCGCCCGCACGCAGGTGCTGCACGCGATCGCTTCGGGCGCCGACGTCGTCACCGCCAACAAGGCGCTGCTGGCCACCCACGGCTCCGAGGTCTTCGAGGCCGCCGACCAGGTGGGTGCCGAGGTCTACTACGAGGCCGCCGCCGCGGGCGCCATCCCCATCATCCGGCCGCTGCGCGACTCGCTCGCCGGCGACCGCGTCGTGCGGATCATGGGCATCGTCAACGGCACGACGAACTACATCCTCGACCGCATGGACACCGAGGGCGCCGACTTCGCCGACGTGCTCGCCCAGGCGCAGGCCCTCGGCTACGCCGAGGCCGACCCCACCGCCGACGTCGAGGGCTACGACGCCGCGCAGAAGGCGGCGATCCTCGCGAGCCTCGCCTTCCACACCACGGTTCCCCTGGATGCCGTCCACCGCGAGGGCATCACCTCGGTCGACGCCGCGATGATCGAGTCGGCGCGTCACGCCGGTTACGTCATCAAGCTCCTCGCGGTCTGCGAGCGCCTGACGGCCGCCGACGGCTCGGAGTCCATCTCGGTTCGCGTCTATCCCGCTCTCGTCGACCGGACGCACCCGCTCGCGAGCGTCCACGGCGCCAACAACGCCGTCTTCGTCCAGGCCGAGGCCGCGGGCGACCTGATGTTCTACGGCGCCGGCGCCGGGGGCGTGCAGACGGCCTCCGCCGTTCTCGGCGACGTCGTCTCGGCCGCGCGTCGTCACATCGCCGGCGGTGTGGGCGTCGGCGAGTCGACGCGCGCGAACCTGCCCGCCGTGCCGATCGGGCACGTCATCACGCGCTACCAGATCACCCTCGAGGTCGACGATCAGCCGGGCGTCCTGGCGACCGTCGCCGGGATCCTCAGCGAGGGGCGCGTGTCGATCGCGACCGTCGAGCAGACCGTCATCGAGGCGGACCAGACCACTCAGACCGGCGGCTCGGCCCGCCTGGTCATCGGAACACACAAGGCCCGCGAGCAGGATTTGAGCGAGACCGTCGAGCGTCTCGCCGCAAGCGGCGTCGTCGAGCGCGTGGTCTCCGTGCTGCGTGTGGAAGGGAACTGACATGGCACACCTCTGGGGCGGAGTCCTCCGCGAATACGCCGACCGTCTGGGTGTCACCGACGCCTCCACCGTCGTCACCCTCGGCGAGGGCGGCACGCCGCTGCTGCCCGCACCCGCGCTGTCGCGTCGCACCGGCGCCGACGTGTGGGTCAAGTACGAGGGCATGAACCCCACCGGCTCGTTCAAGGACCGCGGCATGACCGTGGCCCTCTCGCGGGCCGTCGAGCACGGCGCGAAAGCCGTCATCTGCGCCTCGACAGGCAACACCTCGGCCTCGGCCGCGGCCTACGCCGCCCACGCCGGCATCACCGCGGCGGTGCTCGTGCCCGAGGGCAAGATCGCCATGGGCAAGCTCAGCCAGGCCGTCGCCCACAACGGCCGCCTCATCCAGATCCGCGGCAACTTCGACGACTGCCTCGAGATCGCCCGCGAGCTCGCCGACCACTACCCGGTGCACCTGGTCAACTCGGTCAACCCCGACCGCATCGAGGGTCAGAAGACCGCGGCGTACGAGGTCGTCGAGGTCCTCGGCGACGCCCCCGACTTCCACGTCATCCCGGTCGGGAACGCCGGCAACTACACCGCGTACTCGCGCGGCTACCGCGAAGAGGCCGCCCGCGGCGTCGCCACGCGCGTGCCCCGAATGTTCGGCTTCCAGGCCGCCGGTTCCGCACCGCTCGTGCGCGGCGAGGTCGTGAAGCAGCCCGAGACCATCGCGAGCGCGATCCGCATCGGCAACCCCGCGTCGTGGGAGCTCGCCCTCGAGGCGCGCGACGACACCGACGGCTACTTCGGCGCGATCGACGACGCCGGCATCCTCGAGGCGCAGAAGATCCTCGCCGGAGAGGTGGGCATCTTCGTCGAGCCCGCCTCGGCGATCAGCGTCGCGGGTCTGCTCGAGCGGGCCGAGGCCGGGGTCATCCCCGCCGGGGCCAAGGTCGTCCTCACGGTCACGGGCCACGGGCTCAAAGACCCGCAGTGGGCTCTGCGTCGTGCCGACGGCACCGACGTCACGCCCACGGTCGTCGACGCCGCCACCTCGGAGGTCGCCTCCGTGCTCGACCTGCAGCCGGTGACCGCGTGAGCTCAGGCCCCGGTCGTCGGGTCGCCGTCCGCGTTCCCGCCACCAGCGCTAACCTCGGGCCCGGCTTCGACACCCTCGGTCTCGCGCTGAGCGTCTACGACGAGCTCGTCGTCGAGCAGCTCGACGGCGACCGCCTCGAGATCGAGGTCGAAGGAGAGGGGACGGCCGACGTCCCCCGCGACGCGTCGCACCTCGTCGTGCGCGCGATGGCGCACACGTACGCCTCGGTCGGCCGCACCCTCCCGGGGGTGCGACTGACCGCGCACAACGTCATCCCGCACGGGCGAGGCATGGGCTCGTCCGGCGCCGCCGTGGTGGCCGGCATCCTGGCCGCCAAGGGCCTGCTCGAGGGAGAGGTCGCCTTCAGCGACGTCGACCTGCTGCGCCTGGCGACCGAGCTGGAGGGGCACCCCGACAACGTCGCCCCGGGCCTGTTCGGCGGCCTCACGATCGCGTGGATGGATGCCGAGGGCCCCCAGCACAAGCAACTGATCGTGCACCGCGGCGTCTCGCCGCTGGTGTTCGTGCCGAGCTTCACGATGTCGACCGCCGTGGCCCGGAGCCTCCAGCCGCTGCAGGTGCCGCGCGAGGACGCGGTGTTCAACGTCTCGCGCTCGGCGTTGCTGATCGCCGCGATGACCCAGAGCCCCGAGCTGCTGATGGCGGCCACCGAAGACAAGCTGCATCAGAACTACCGCGCGCAGGCGATGCCCGAGACCGACCGCCTCGTGCGGGCGCTGCGGGCCGAGGACTACGCCGCCGTCGTCTCGGGTGCCGGACCCAGCGTGCTCGTGCTCGCCGACGGGCCGGGGCAGCGACTTGCAGCCGCAGATCTTATGGCATCCGTGGTCGACATTCCGTGGCAGGCGCTCATGCTCGCCGTCGACGTCAAGGGTGGTACAGTGAAAAACGCAGAGGGTTCCGCGTAACTTCGCGAATCTGAGCCTCTGCACCACCTGCGAAATCCGCAACACATCGCGAACCCGGTAACGGCTGCACTCTCCCGAACCGCTGGTGTCCTTCGTCTGCGTTCTGCTTGGCGAAGCGCGATCTGATCACCGTCATTTTCTGAGGAGCACTCGTGGAGTCCATCTCCGAGACCCAGCCCGTCGACGCGCCCGAGGGCGCCGAGACCGACGAGCAGCCCACCGCTGCTGCACAGGGCACCGACATCGAACAGGCCACCGAGGCCGCCGCCGAGGGCGCTGACGCCCCCGCCGCGGAGGAGCCCGCCGAGGCGGACGCGGCTGCCGCCGACGCGCAGCCCGAGGCGCTGTTCACCGAGGACACTCTGGCCGAGGCGCCCGCCGCTGACGCCGCGCCCGCCGCCGACGCCGCGCCCGCCACCGACGCCGCGCCCGCCGCCGACGCCCCCGCGGCGGACGAGGCCGCCGCTGCCGAGGCGCCTGCTGCCGAGGCTCCGGTGGAAGAGCCCGCGCCCGCCGAGAAGCCCGCTCGCGCCCCGCGCAAGCGCGCCCCGCGCCGTGCGAAGAGCGCCACCGCCGAAGAGAAGGCCGCGGCCGAGGCCGCTGCCGCAGAGGCTGCTGCTGTGGACGCCGCTGCCGCGGACGCCGCCGCCGCCGAGGCCCCGGCCGTCGCGGAGCCCGCCGACGCCACCACGCCCGTCACCACCGCCGCCGATGTCGCCGCCGACGCCGAGGTCGCCGCCGAGACGCCGACCGTCGACGAGGCCCCCGCCGCCGAAGCCACCCAGGCAGAGGCCCCCGCGACCGAAGCCTCCTCGGATGAGGCTGCCGCAACGGACGCCGCGACCGCGCCCGCCGCCGCCTCGAGCGACGCCGCCGCCGGATCCGCGTCGACGGACGCCGAGCAGGCCGAGGGCGCCGCGACCGACGGCACCGAGCAGGCCGACGAGACGCCGGCCCGCGGCCGGGGTCGCAGCCGCTCCCGCAACCGCAACCGCAACAAGGCCGACGCCGACAAGACCGAGGCCCCGGCGCCCGCCGCCGACGAGGCGGAGGCGGCCGACAAGGGTCAGCGTGAGAACGGTCAGCGTGAGAACGGCCAGCGCGACAACGCGCAGAACGGCCAGCAGGCCCAGCAGCAGCAGGGCGGGGCGGCGAACAGCCGCAACCGTCAGCGCAACAAGCGCCGCGGCCAGAACACCACGGGCGACGAGTTCGAGACCGAGATCGGCGAGGACGACGTCCTCGTTCCCATCGCCGGTGTGCTCGACGTGCTCGACAACTACGCGTTCGTGCGCACCACGGGCTACCTGCCCGGCCCGAGCGACGTCTACGTCTCGCTCGGCCAGGTGAAGAAGTACAACCTGCGCAAGGGTGACGCCGTCGTCGGCGCCATCAAGCAGCCCCGCGAGGGCGAGCAGCAGGGGCGCCAGAAGTACAACGCCCTCGTGCAGGTCGACTCGATCAACGGCCTGTCCGTCGACGATGCCGCGGCGCGCGTCGAATTCACCAACCTCACGCCCCTGTACCCGCAGGAGCGCCTCCGCCTCGAGACCGGTCCCGAGAAGCTCACGCAGCGCATCATCGACCTGGTCGCCCCCGTCGGCAAGGGCCAGCGCGGCCTGATCGTCGCGCCCCCCAAGGCGGGCAAGACCATCGTGCTGCAGCAGATCGCCAACGCGATCGCGACGAACAACCCCGAGGTCCACCTCATGGTCGTGCTCGTCGACGAGCGTCCCGAAGAGGTCACCGACATGCAGCGGACCGTCCGCGGCGAGGTCATCGCCTCGACGTTCGACCGCCCGGCCGAAGACCACACCACGGTCGCCGAGCTCGCCATCGAGCGCGCGAAGCGTCTCGTCGAGCTCGGGCGCGACGTGGTCGTGCTGCTCGACTCGATCACCCGCCTCGGCCGCGCCTACAACCTCGCCGCCCCCACCTCGGGCCGCGTGCTCTCCGGTGGTGTCGACGCCTCGGCGCTGTACCCGCCCAAGCGCTTCTTCGGCGCCGCGCGCAACATCGAGAACGGCGGATCGCTCACGATCCTCGCGACGGCCCTGGTCGAGACCGGCTCCAAGATGGACGACGTCATCTTCGAGGAGTTCAAGGGCACCGGTAACAGCGAACTGCGCCTGAACCGCCAGCTCGCCGACAAGCGCATCTTCCCGGCCGTCGACGTCAACGCGTCGAGTACGCGTCGCGAAGAGATGCTGCTGTCGAACGACGAGGTCAAGATCACCTGGAAGCTGCGTCGCGCGCTGGCCGGTCTCGAGCCCCAGCAGGCCCTCGAGGTCGTGCTCGGCAAGCTCAAGGAGACGCAGTCGAACGTCGAGTTCCTCGTGCAGATGCAGAAGTCGATCCCGGCGCCCGCGCGCGGCGGTGACGACAACAGCATCCGCTGAGCCGACGGCCTGACGCCATGTCGGTGCCCTCGATGTTCGAGTCGGTCCGCGGACTGCTCGACGAGCACAAGGCGGTCGAGCTCGAGCTGAACGATCCCGCGGTGCACGCCGATGCCGCGCGCGCCAAGCGGGTGAACCGGCGCTACGCCGAGCTCAGCCGCGTGGTGCACGCCTACGGCGCCTGGACCGCGGCATCCGAAGATCTGGATGCCGCCCGCGAGCTCGCCCGTGAAGACGAGGCGTTCGCCGAGGAGGTGCCGGCTCTGGAGGAGCGCGTCGCCGAGACGCAGGAGCGTCTGCGGCGCCTGCTCATCCCGCGTGACCCCGACGACGCCCGTGACGTGATCATGGAGATCAAGGGCGGCGAGGGGGGAGCGGAGAGCGCGTTGTTCGCGGCCGACCTCCTGCGCATGTATCTGCAGTACGCGGCATCCATGGGCTGGAAGACGGAGCTGCTGGAACGCACCGAGTCCGACCTCGGCGGTTACAAAGACGTCCAGGTCGCGATCAAGGGCTCCTCGAGCGACCCCGCCCAGGGCGTGTGGGCGCACCTGAAGTACGAGGGTGGTGTGCACCGCGTCCAACGCGTGCCCGCCACCGAGTCGCAGGGGCGCATCCACACCTCCACGACCGGCGTCCTCGTCTTCCCCGAGGTCGACGAACCCGAAGAGGTCGCGATCGACCCGAACGACCTGAAGATCGACGTCTTCCGCTCATCGGGCCCCGGTGGTCAGTCGGTCAACACGACCGACTCCGCCGTGCGCATCACGCACGTGCCCACCGGGATCGTCGTGTCGATGCAGAACGAGAAGTCGCAGCTGCAGAACCGCGAGGCCGGCATGCGCGTGCTCCGCGCCCGCCTGCTCGCCAAGCAGCAGGAGGAGCGCGACGCCGTCGCCGCCGACGCCCGCAAATCGCAGATCCGCGGCATGGACCGATCCGAGCGCATCCGCACGTACAACTTCCCTGAGAACCGCATCGCCGACCACCGCACCGGGTACAAGGCGTACAACCTCGATCAGGTGATGGACGGCGCCCTGGGCCCGATCATCGAGTCGGCGATCACCGCCGACGAAGAAGCGCGCCTCGCGGCCCTCGCCGACTCCTAAGCTCGGGTGGTGCTCACCGCCGCTCAGATCGTGTCGTTCGACGACACCCCGCCCCCGCCCGGACTCTCGCCGTGGGTCGGTGTCCCCGAGCAGGTGCGGCGCATCGAGATCGTGGATCCGGATGCCGCCTGGCCCGACGTCTTCGCGACGCTCCGCGCTCGGATCGTCGAGGCGCTGGGAGACCGCGCTCTCGAGGTCGAGCACGTCGGTTCGACGTCGGTGCCCGGGCTGGCCGCCAAGCCGGTCATCGACATCGACCTGACGGTCGCCGACACCGATGACGAGGACGCGTACGTCCCCGCCCTCGAGACGCTCGGCTTCGTGCTGCGGGTGCGCGAGCCGTGGTGGCTCGGGCACCGCTGCCTGGTCTCCGCAGACCCGGCTGCGAACCTGCACGTGTGGCCGCCCGAGAGCCCCGAGGCCGCGCGGCACCGCATCTTCCGCGACTGGCTGCGCGCCGACGAGGCTGATCGAGAGCGGTACGCCGCCGTCAAACGCGCGGTGGCCACCGACGGCTTGATGAGCGAATACAACGCGCGCAAAGAGGGTGTGATCCGCGAGATCTACGCGCGCGCGTTCGCCGCGGCGGGTTTGTCCGGCTGACGGCCGCCCTTCCGGGACCCCAACGCAGGATTCCCGGACGCCGCCCGTCCGCTGACCGGCGCCGGAGGCCGACAGAGACCGGATCTCCTGCGTTGTGTCGGGGTGGGCGTCAGGCGTCCCAGGCGGGTGGGTGGGGGAGCGGACCGCGGCGGCCCTCGAGCTGGGAGGCGAGCGACAGCAGCACCGCCTCACCGCCGGGCCGCCCGACGAGTTGCACCGACACCGGGTGGCCCCCGGCGTCCGTCGTCACCGGAATCGTCAGGGCGGGAAGCCCCGCGACGTTGACGAAGCTCGAATAGGGGGCGTACTCGACCTGCATCGCGAAGGTGCGCTCGGGACTGTGGCCCGCGTAGGCGCCGACCGGCTGCGGCGCTTGCGCGAGGGCGGGCATGAGCACGGCATCGAAACCCGCGAAGTCCGCGATCGTGCGGCGTTCGAAAGCCCGCGCGGCGGCGAGCCCGTCGAGCAGCTCGAGGGCGCCGAGCCGGCGTCCCTCCCGCACGAGCCACGCGGTCAGGGGCTCGACGAACTCCGCGTCGGCGTCGCTGAGGGGGATGCGCGCGGCGCTCGCGCGCCAGAGCACGTGGAAGAGTTCCGCATAGCCGAACGGATGCCAGTCGGCATCCGTCACCGCGTGTCCGGTGTCGTCGAGCCAGGCGGTGGCGGTGTCGAACGCGGTCTTCGCGTCGGCGTCGAGGCGGATGTCCTCGGCGTCGTCCCAGGGGGAGACGGTGGTGACGCCGACGCGGAGGGCGCCCGGCGCGCGCCGCGCCGCCTCGACGAACGGCCCGGCGCCCGGGGCCGCCGTGGCGTAGCGGAAGGGGGCGAGACCGACGAGGGCGTCGAGGAGGAGCCCGGCGTCCTCGGCCGACCGCGCGATCGGCCCCGTGACCGACAGCCCGTCGGGCGAGTCGAAGCCCGAGCCGATCGGCAGCCGCCCGCGCGACGGCTTCACGCCCACCACGCCCACGGTCGCCGAGGGGATGCGGATCGAACCGCCACCGTCCGAACCGACCGCCGCGGGGAGCAGCCCCGCCGCCACCGCGACCGCTGCGCCGCCGCTCGACCCGCCGGCGCCGGCGGACTCGCGCCACGGGTCGCGCGCGGGCGCGTGGATGAGCGGTTCGGTGAACCCGGTCAGCCCGAACTCCGACGTGCTCGTCTTGCCGAGGTTGATCGCCCCCGCGGCGTCGAGCGCGACAGCGAGGGGATCGGATGCCGTGGGCACGTGGTCGACCCGCGATCGCGAGCCGTACCGGGTGGGCACGCCGGCGCGCGCGACGAGGTCTTTGTCGGCGAGGGGGAGGCCCCACAGCGACCCGTCGGCGGGTCGGGCGAGGTCGGCGGCCCGCCGGAGCGCGGCATCCGGAGTCACCTCGGCGAAGGCCCCGAGACCCCGGTGCCTGTCGATGCGGTCGAGGTAGTGAACCGTTAGCTCCGCGGGGGAGAGGTCGCCGACGCGCAGCGCATCGAGCTGCGCCACGAGCGAGAGGTCGTGGAGACGGGGCACCTCACGAGCCTACGGCTCCGCGCGCACGGGCAATGTGATCAGATCCAGTACTCGGGCGTGGTCAGCAGGGCACGGGTGTCTTCGCCGGTGCGTCGGGTGCGGGCTTTCGCGGGAACGCCCACCAGCACGCTGTCGACGGGGGCATCGCGGGTGACGACCGCGTTCGCGCCGACGACCGAGCGCGCGCCGAGGGTGATGGGGCCGAGTATCTTCGCCCCCGCGCCCACGGCCACCCCGTCGTGCAGCGTGGGGTGGCGCTTGCCGCCCTCACGCTGACGACCGCCCAGGGTGACGCCGTGGTAGAGCATGACGTCGTCGCCGACCTCGGCCGTCTCGCCGATCACGACACCCATGCCGTGGTCGATGAAGAAGCGGCGGCCGATGGTGGCGCCGGGGTGGATCTCGACACCCGTGAGCCAGCGCGTGACCTGCGACAGCGCGCGCGCGGGGAAGCGCAGGCCGCGCCGCCACAGACGGTGGGCGATGCGGTAGGCCCACACGGCGTGCAGACCCGGGTACAGCAGAGCGATCTCGAGACCACCGCGCGCCGCGGGGTCGCGGAGCTTGGCCGAGGCGATGTCTTCACGGACGCGGGAGAGGACCCCCACGTCAGTCTTCGCGCAGGTGCTCGTAGAGCGCCGTGGACAGGTACCGCTCGCCGTACGAGGGGATGATGACGACGATGTTCTTGCCGGCCGCCTCGGGGCGACGGGCGACCTCGAGGGCGGCCCAGATGGCCGCACCCGACGACATTCCGACGAGGATGCCGTCCTTCGCCGCGGTCTCGCGGGCCAGGCGGATCGCGTCGTCGAACTCGACGTCGATGACCTCGTCGATGATGTCGCGGTCGAGGATCGCCGGCACGAAGTTGGGGCCGATGCCCTGGATCTTGTGGGGACCCGGGTGGCCCTTCGTGAGTACGGGGGAGTCGGCGGGCTCGACGGCCACGACCTTGACGCCGGGAACGCGCTCCTTCAGCACCTGGCCGACACCGGTGATGGTGCCGCCGGTGCCGATGCCCGCGACGAAGTAGTCGACCTTGCCCTCGGTGTCGCGCAGGATCTCTTCGGCCGTGGTCTTGCGGTGGATCGCGGGGTTCGCCTCGTTCTCGAACTGGCGCGCCCACACGGCGCCGGGTGTCTCGGCGACGATGCGCTTGGCCTCGTCGACCGCGTGCGACATGCCCTTGGTGGGGTCGGTGAGCACGAGCTCGGCGCCGAAGGCCTTGAGCAGGATGCGGCGCTCCTTCGACATCGACGCGGGCATGGTGAGGATGACCTTGTACCCGCGCGCGGCGCCGACCATCGCGAGGGCGATGCCGGTGTTGCCGCTGGTCGACTCGACGATCGTGCCGCCGGGCTGCAGCTCGCCCGAGGCCTCGGCCGCGTCGATGATCGCGATGCCGAGGCGGTCCTTGACGCTGGAGGCGGGGTTGTAGAACTCGAGCTTCGCGAGGATCTGCCCGCCGGCGCCCTCGGCCACGCGGTTCAGCCGCACCAGCGGCGTGTCGCCGAATGCAGAGGTGATGTCGGAGTGGATGCCGGGCATGGCTCGCCTTTCGCCGTCGGTCGGGACGCGATCATTTTAGGCGAGCGCTCCGACACCGCCGGTCCGTGTGACGCCGCGCGACTAGGCTGGGCTCCCGTCATGCCTGAGACCCCTCCGCCCCCCGCCCCTCCGGTCGATTCGGTCGCCGACGTCGTCCGCGCCGCGGCGCAGCGGCTCGCTCGAGCGGGGGTGCCCGACCCGCAGGTCGATGCCGAACTGCTCGTCGCGCACGTGCTCGACACCTCGCGCGGCGGCGTGCAGGCGGCCGCGATCCGCGGTGACCGCATGCCGGAGCCCGCCGCGCGGGCCCTCGCGCCCCTGCTCGATCGGCGCACGGCCCGCGAGCCGCTGCAGCATCTGACCGGTCTCGCGCCCTTCCGCTCGATGGAGCTCGAGGTGGGGCCGGGGGTGTTCGTCCCGCGCCCCGAGACCGAGATGGTCGCCCAGCTCGCGATCGACGCGCTGCGCTCGGTGGCCTCGCCGGCGCCGATCGCGGTCGATCTGGGCACCGGGAGCGGAGCCATCGCGCTGGCCATGGCCACCGAGGTTCCCCACGCCCGGGTCTTCGCGGCAGAGAACTCCGTCGACGCGTTCGTCTGGACGAAGCAGAACGTCGCCCGCATCGGAGCGGACAACGTGACCCTCGCCTTCGTCGACCTCGCCGACGCGTTCCCCGAGCTCGACGGAACCGTGTCGGTGGTGGCATCCAACCCTCCGTACGTCCCCGACGAGGCGATTCCGCGCGATCCCGAGGTGCGCCTGTACGACCCGCCGGCGGCGCTGTACGGGGGACCGGACGGACTGGATGCCGTGCGCCACCTGAGTCGCGTCGGCCTGCGCCTCGGACACCCGGGGGCCACCATCGTCATCGAGCACGGCGAGTGGCAGGGGGCGGCCATCCGCGAGATCCTCACCGCCGACGGTTGGCGCTCGGCCGAGACCCACCCCGATCTGACGAGCAGGGACCGCGCCACGACGGCCACCCGCCCGTGACCACGCGCGCAACGGCGCGCGACTAGACTGGCGCGCGTTATGTCACCCGTCTACGACTGCCGAGACGAGTCGCAGCTGCTGTCCGGAATGCGCCACGCGCGTCAGGCGATCGGCCGAGGCGAACTCGTCGTGCTCCCCACCGACACCGTCTACGGAATCGCCGCGGACGCGTTCAACGCGCGCGCCGTTGCGGGCCTGCTCGAGGCGAAGGGCCGCGGACGCCAGCAGCCCCCGCCCGTCCTCGTGCCCGGGGTCGGGACGCTGCGGGCGCTCGTCGCCGAGATCCCGCCCGCGGTGGACGACCTCGTGCGCGAGTTCTGGCCGGGGGGCCTCACGATCGTGCTGCCCGCGCAGCCGTCGCTGTCGTGGGATCTCGGCGACACCCACGGCACCGTCGCGGTGCGCATGCCCGCGCAGAAGATGACGCTCGAACTCCTCGAAGAGACCGGTCCCCTCGCCGTGTCGAGCGCGAACCTGACCGGTCGGGCGGCGGCCGTCGACATCGACTCCGCACGCGACATGCTCGGCGACAGCGTGGCGGTCTACCTCGACGCCGGCGTCAGCGAGACGGGCATCGCCTCGACGATCATCGACGCGACGACCCTCGTCGGGGGAGCGGAGCCGCAGATCCGGGTGCTGCGCGAGGGAGCGATCTCGCGCGACCGACTCCGCGCCGTCGTGGGCGACCTGCTCGAGCCCAACCCCGTCGACGACGTCGCGGACCCCCTCGCGGCGCCGACTGCGACGACCCCGGATGCCGAGGCGCCGGGTCCGTGACCCAATACCTCCTCACCATCCTGTTCACGGCGGCGGTCACGCTCGCGCTGTCGTGGGTGGTGTGGAAGCTCGCGCTGCGGTTCAAGCTGTACCCCGGCATCCGCGACCGCGACGTACATAAGACGCCGACCCCCCGCCTGGGCGGTGTGGCGATGTTCCTCGGCGTGGTCGCAGCCTTCGCGCTGTCGAGCCGCAACCCCTACTTCGCGATCTTCTGGGTCGACCCCGTGCCGGTGCTCTCGCTCCTGGGCGCGGTGCTGCTCATCGTGCTCGTCGGCGTCGCCGACGACCTGTGGGACCTCGACTGGATGATCAAGCTCGGGGCGCAGTTCGTCGCGGCCGGCATCATCGCGTGGTTCGGGCAGCTGCAGATCCTGTCGCTGCCGATCGGGGCGCTGACGGTCGGCTCGAGCTGGGTGAGCTTCCTGCTCACGGTGTTCGCGCTGGTCGTCGTCATGAACGCGGTCAATTTCATTGACGGGCTGAACGGCCTGGTCGCCGGCGTCTGCCTCATCGCCAACGGCGTCTTCTTCGCGTATTCGTACCTTCTCGTGCGCGACACCGGCGCGAGCACCTACTTCAACCTCGCCTCCTTCATCGCCGCCGTACTCGTCGGAGCCTGCCTCGGGTTCCTCCCCATGAACTGGACGCCCGCCAAGCTCTTCATGGGCGATGCCGGCGCCCTCATGCTGGGATTGCTCATGGCCAGCTCCGCGGTCGCCATCACCGGTCAGCTCGATCCGGCGGTGCTCGACCCCGAGAAGATCGGCCGTTCGCAGCTGCTCGGTGCCTTCATCCCGATCCTGCTACCGGTGGTGATCGTGCTGCTGCCCCTGCTCGACTTCGCCCTGGCCGTCGCCCGCCGTCAATGGGCAGGGCGGTCGCCGTTCTCGCCCGACCGCAAGCACCTGCATCACCGCATGCTCGACATGGGTCACACCGACCGCGACGCCGTCCTCATCTTCTACAGCTGGACCGCCGTCGTGAGCCTGGCGTTCCTCCTGATGTACATCGGCACGCAGCAGGGGTGGCCCGGCGACTACGCCTTCGGCATCGTCTTCGGCGTCATCGGCGTCGTCGCGTGCGTCGTGCTCACGCTCCTTCCTTCCCAGCACCGTCTGCGGCTGTCCCGCCGCCCCCGACCCACCCGACCGGAGTCCCCCTCATGAGCGCTGCTTCGCCCGCCCCCCGTCGACCCCTCTCCAGTACCCCGGTGCTGCGCACCGCCCTGGTCTGGGGTGGCATCGTGACGGCGGTGCTGCTCGTGGTGGGCGCCGTCGTCGGGTTCCTCGTCGGGGGAGGGGGAGGCCTCGGCAGTGCGCTGTCGGGTGTCGCGGTCAGCGCGATCTTCCTCGCCGTGACCGCCATCAGCATCCTGGTGGCGAACCGCTGGTTCGGCGACCCGCTCTACGTTCCGATCTTCTTCGGGATCGTCCTGGGCGGGTGGCTGCTCAAGCTCATCCTCTTCATCGTCGCGATCGTTGTCCTGCGAGGGCAGGGCTGGGTCGATCCGGTCGTCTTCTACGTCGCCCTCGTCGTGAGCGTGATCGCCTCGCTCGCCGTCGACGTCGTGGTGCTGCTGCGTATGCGCATCCCCAGCGTGAGCGATGTCACCCTGCCCACCGACCCCGACGCGGGCGATCGCCGCTCCTGAGCGGCTCGTACCCCATGCCCCGGGCGTCGGCGGCACGTTACTCCGGCGGCGAGACGATCGTCGCGGCCGGACTCATGGATCCGCCGGGAGTTTGATAGGGTGGGGTAAGTACCCACCCGCGATCGGAACTCTTCTCCAGGCTCGCACTTCGGGTAACAATCACCGACCATCGTCGCAACGGTTCACACCGATGCCCCGAAGCTGGAGCCAGCGCTGACTACTCAAGCTGCGACCCTGATCACGAACTTCGCGTCCGCGGGTGCCGAGTTCCACCCGCCGTCCATCTCGGAGTTCTTCCCCGATGCGGTGCTGTTCGAGGGCACGATCTTCGCGATCACGCGTATCAACCTCACGCAGATGCTGGCGACGCTGGCCCTCGTCCTCTTCCTCGTGCTCGGCACGCGCCGCATGAAGGTCGTCCCCGGTCGCTTCCAGAGCATCGCCGAGATGGGCCTGGACTTCGTCCGCGTCAACATCGCGGAAGACATCCTGGGCCGCAAGGACGGCAAGCGCTTCCTGCCGATCCTCACCACCATCTTCTTCATGGTGCTGTTCATGAACATCACGGGTGTCATCCCGTTCCTGAACATCGCCGGTACCAGCGTCATCGCCGTCCCGATGCTGCTCGCGATCGTGGCCTACGTCACCTTCATCTACGCGGGCATCAAGAAGAGCCCGAGCGGCTTCTTCCGCAACTCGCTGATGCCTCCCGGGCTGCCCTGGTTCCTCTACATCCTGATCATCCCGCTCGAGTTCCTCTCGACGTTCATCATCCGCCCCGTCACCCTGACGCTGCGTCTGCTGATGAACATGGTCGTCGGCCACCTCATGTTGGTGCTGTTCTTCGCCGCGACGCAGTTCTTCGTCGTTGACCTCAGCGGATGGTGGACCGCCCTCGGCGCCGGCTCCCTCGCCTTCGGCTTCGCCTTCACCCTGTTCGAAATCTTCGTCGCCTTCCTCCAGGCGTACGTCTTCGCGATCCTCACCGCGGTCTACATCCAGCTCGCGGTCGCAGAAGAGCACTGAGCGGCCCGGCGCACGCCGAGCCACCCAACGAAAGGAAAAAACCCGTGGACGCAACTACGGTTCTCGCCCAGGTCACCGGTAACGTCGCCACGATCGGCTACGGTCTCGCCGCCATCGGCCCCGCCATCGGCGTGGGCATCGTCGTCGGCAAGACGATCGAGGGCGTCGCCCGTCAGCCCGAGCTCGCGGGCCGCCTGCAGGTCCTGATGTTCATCGGTATCGCCTTCACCGAGGCGCTCGCCTTCATCGGTATCGCGACCGGCTTCATCTTCACCTGATCCCGGCCGCTCTCGACTCACTGTAAGGAGACAGGATGCTGAACGCTCTTGTCACTCTCGCCGCGGAGCCCGCGGGGGAAGCGCACAACCCGCTGCTTCCCGCGGTCTACGACATCATCTGGTCGGCCGTGTGCTTCGTCGTCATCATCTTCGTGGTGTGGCGCGTCGCCCTGCCGCGCATGGCGAAGCTGCTCGACGAGCGCAGTGCTGCCATCGAGGGCAACATCGCGAAGGCCGACGAGGCCCAGCGCCAGGCCGAAGCCGCTCTCGAGGAGTACACCGCACAGCTCGCCGAAGCGCGTCGCGAAGCCGGTGAGATCCGCGAGTCCGCCACGCAGGACGGCCGCAAGATCGTCGCCGAGGCGCGCGAGGCCGCTACCGCCGACGCCGCCCGCATCACCGCGTCCGCGCACGCGCAGATCGAGGCGGAGCGTCAGGCGACCCTCGTCCAGCTGCGCTCCGAGGTCGGTACCCTCGCGGTCGACCTCGCCGGCAACGTGATCGGTGAGAGCCTGTCCGACGACGCGCGTGCCAACGCCGTGGTCGACCGCTTCCTCGCCGAGCTCGAAGCTTCCGAGAAGGCGGCCAAGTAATGGGCAGCGCGACCACTCAGGCGCGGACCTCGACGTCGGAGGCCCTGGCCTCCGCGTCGGGGGTCGATCTCGACGTCGCGCGCGAGCTGTTCGCGGCCGTCGGTGCCGTGAGCGGTTCGGCGCAGTTGAGCGGCGCGCTGTCCGACTCGTCGGCGCCGGCCGCCGCTCGCGCGGCCCTGGTGTCGGGCGTCTTCGGCTCGTCGTACCGGCCCACCACGGTGGCCCTGCTCACGAGCGCCGCCCAGCAGCGCTGGTCGAACTCCGCCGAGTTCGTGGAGGGGCTGGAAGAGCTCGCGGTGCGCGCCACGGCGGTCGCCGAGACGAACGACATCGAGCCCGAGCTGTTCTCGTTCTCGCGCACGGTCGCCGCCAACGGCGAGCTCGAGCTGGCCCTCGGCGGTCGTCTCGGAGACGCGTCGGCGAAGGGTTCGCTCGTGTCGACGCTGCTCGACGGTCGCGTGAGCGCGGGCACGGCGCTCATCGTGTCGTCGCTGGTGCAGAACGCCCGCGGTCGCCGCGTGCGCGCTCTGCTGCGTCGCGCCGAGAAGATCGTCGCCGATCAGCGCGCGCGCATCGTCGCGACCGTCTACGCCGCGGCCCCCCTGAGCGCCGAGCAGCAGACCCGTCTGCAGAACGCTCTCAGCGCACGTTACGGTTCGGCGGTCACGCTGAACACCGTGATCGACCCGACGGTGGTCGGCGGACTGCGCGTGCAGGTCGCGGACGACGTCATCGATGCGAGCGTGTCCGCACGTCTCGCTGACCTCCGCCAGCGGATCGCAGGCTAAAGACTTTCCGCCCGAGTGGGCGTGGATCTGGGGGCCGAGTGCCCCACGAACGAAGGAAGACAATGGCAGATCTCTCTATCAGCCCCGACGTCATTCGTGACGCGCTGAAGGACTTCGTCAACGCCTACGAGCCCACCGGCGCCGCGGCGACCGAGGTCGGCGCCGTCGTCGACGCGGCCGACGGCATCGCGCACGTCGAGGGCCTTCCGGGCGTCATGGCCAACGAGCTCATCCGCTTCGCGGACGGCACGCTGGGCCTCGCTCAGAACCTCGACGAGAACGAGATCGGTGTGGTCGTCCTCGGCGACTTCGCCGGCATCGAAGAAGGCCAGAGCGTCACGCGCACGGGCGAGGTCCTCTCGGTCGGCGTGGGCGACGGCTACCTGGGTCGCGTGGTCGACCCGCTCGGCAACCCGATCGACGGTCTCGGCGAGATCGCGACCGAGGGTCGTCGTGCCCTCGAGCTACAGGCGCCGGGCGTCATGCAGCGCAAGAGCGTTCACGAGCCCCTTCAGACCGGTATCAAGGCCATCGACGCCATGATCCCCGTCGGCCGCGGCCAGCGTCAGCTGATCATCGGCGACCGCCAGACCGGTAAGACGGCCATCGCGATCGACACGATCATCAACCAGAAGGCCAACTGGGAGTCGGGCGACGTCAACAAGCAGGTGCGCTGCATCTACGTCGCGATCGGCCAGAAGGGCTCGACCATCGCTTCGGTGAAGGGCGCGCTCGAGGACGCCGGCGCGATGGAGTACACCACCATCGTCGCGGCGCCCGCCTCCGACCCCGCCGGCTTCAAGTACCTCGCCCCCTACACCGGCTCGGCCATCGGCCAGCACTGGATGTACGGCGGCAAGCACGTCCTCATCATCTTCGACGACCTGTCGAAGCAGGCCGAGGCCTACCGTGCCGTGTCGCTCCTGCTGCGCCGCCCGCCGGGCCGCGAGGCGTACCCCGGCGACGTGTTCTACCTGCACTCGCGTCTGCTCGAGCGTTGCGCGAAGCTGTCCGACGAGCTCGGCGCCGGTTCGATGACGGGTCTTCCCATCATCGAGACCAAGGCCAACGACGTCTCGGCGTACATCCCGACCAACGTGATCTCGATCACCGACGGCCAGATCTTCCTGCAGTCCGACCTCTTCAACGCCAACCAGCGTCCCGCGGTCGACGTGGGTATCTCGGTGTCGCGCGTGGGTGGTGACGCCCAGGTCAAGTCGATCAAGAAGGTGTCCGGAACGCTGAAGCTCGAGCTCGCGCAGTACCGCTCGCTTGAGGCCTTCGCGATGTTCGCGAGCGACCTCGACGCGGCTTCGCGTCGTCAGCTCGCCCGTGGTGCGCGTCTGACCGAGCTGCTCAAGCAGCCGCAGTACTCGCCGTACCCGGTCGAGGAGCAGGTCGTCTCGATCTGGGCCGGCACCAACGGCAAGCTCGACACCGTCGAGGTCTCCGACGTGCTCCGCTTCGAGCGCGAGCTGCTGGACTACCTCCGTCGCAACTCGACCGTGCTCGACACCCTGCGCGAGACCAACGCGCTGGGCGACGACACCCTCGCCGAGCTGGAGCAGAAGATCGACGCGTTCGCGAAGGAATTCCAGCCCGGCAAGGACTCGAGCGTCGTCGGCGCCGAGAAGGTCGACGCCGCCGAGGCGGAAGACGTCAACCAGGAGCGGATCGTCAAGGGCCGTCGCTGATAGCGACGACACGAGAACGGAATCATGGGCGCACAACTGCGGGTCTATAAGCAGAAGATCTCTTCTGCTCAGACGACCAAGAAGATCACGAAGGCGATGGAGCTCATCGCGGCTTCGCGCATCCAGAAGGCGATGGCGCGTGTGCGCGCGGCATCGCCCTTCGCGCGGGCCGTTACGAGCGCCGTCTCCGCGGTGGCCACGCACTCCTCCGTCGACCACCCGCTGACGACCGAGCGCGAGAACATCCGCCGCTCGGCCGTGGTGGTCTTCACCTCCGACCGCGGCCTCGCCGGCGCGTTCAACTCGCAGATCCTCCGCGAGGCCCTCGAGCTGGCGGAGCTCCTGCGTTCGCAGGGCAAGGACGTGGTGTTCTATCTCGTCGGTCGCAAGGCCGTCGGCTACTTCCAGTTCCGCCGCATGGCGAGTGCCGCGCAGTGGGTCGGTGACACCGACACCCCGCAGTTCTCGACGGCGGAGGAGATCTCGGATGCCGTTCTCGAGGCGTACCGCGCCGGTGGCGAGAACGAGGGCGTCGACGAGATCCACCTCGTGTACAACCGCTTCGTCAGCATGATGACGCAGTCGCCCGAATCGGTGCGTCTGCTCCCGCTCGAGGTCCTCGAGGCCGATGAGGCCCCGGGCCAGGCCGAGATCTACCCGCTCTACGAGTTCGAGCCGGACGCTGAGACCGTGCTCGATGCGCTTCTGCCGGTCTACGTCCAGAGCCGCATCTTCAACGCCCTCCTGCAGTCGTCGGCCGCCAAGCACGCCGCGACCCAGAAGGCCATGAAGTCGGCCAGCGACAACGCCGACAAGCTCATCACCGACTACACCCGTCTGCGCAACAACGCGCGTCAGGCGGAGATCACGCAGCAGATCGCCGAGATCGTCGGCGGCGCCGATGCCCTGGCATCCGGCAAGTAAGTTCCCAAGGAGAGAAGAAGCCATGAGCCTCACCGCCGAGAAGACCGACGCGGCCGTCGTCGGACGCGTCGCGCGCGTCACCGGCCCGGTCGTCGACATCGAGTTCCCGCACGACGCGATCCCCGACATCTACAACGCGCTGAAGACCACGATCACCATCGGTGACGAGTCGACCGAGATCACCCTCGAGGTCGCCCAGCACCTCGGCGACGACCTCGTCCGCGCGATCGCCCTCAAGCCGACCGACGGCATCGTCCGCGGTCAGGAGGTGCGCGACACCGGCGGCCCCATCTCGGTGCCCGTCGGCGACGTCACCAAGGGCAAGGTCTTCGACGTCACCGGTGAGGTGCTCAACGCCGCTCCCGGTGAGCAGGTCGAGATCACCGAGCGCTGGGGCATCCACCGCAAGGCGCCCAGCTTCGACCAGCTCGAGTCCAAGACCGAGATGTTCGAGACCGGCATCAAGTCGATCGACCTCCTGACCCCGTACGTGCAGGGTGGAAAGATCGGCCTCTTCGGCGGTGCCGGCGTCGGCAAGACCGTCCTCATCCAGGAGATGATCCAGCGCGTCGCGCAGGACCACGGTGGCGTGTCGGTGTTCGCCGGTGTCGGCGAGCGCACCCGTGAGGGCAACGACCTCATCGGTGAGATGGAAGAGGCGGGTGTCTTCGACAAGACCGCCCTCGTGTTCGGCCAGATGGACGAGCCGCCGGGAACGCGTCTTCGCGTGGCCCTCTCGGCCCTGACGATGGCGGAGTACTTCCGCGACGTCCAGAAGCAGGACGTGCTGTTGTTCATCGACAACATCTTCCGCTTCACGCAGGCCGGTTCCGAGGTCTCGACGCTGCTCGGCCGCATGCCCTCCGCCGTGGGTTACCAGCCGAACCTCGCCGACGAGATGGGTGTGCTCCAGGAGCGCATCACCTCGACGCGTGGTCACTCGATCACCTCGCTGCAGGCGATCTACGTGCCCGCCGACGACTACACCGACCCGGCTCCCGCGACGACGTTCGCGCACCTCGACGCCACCACCGAGCTCTCGCGTGAGATCGCGTCGAAGGGTCTCTACCCGGCCATCGACCCGCTGACCTCGACGAGCCGCATCCTCGACCCGCGCTACATCGGTGCCGACCACTACCGCGTGGCCACCAGCGTCAAGCAGATCCTCCAGAAGAACAAGGAACTGCAGGAGATCATCGCGATCCTCGGTGTCGACGAGCTCTCGGAAGAGGACAAGATCGTCGTGTCGCGTGCACGTCGCATCCAGCAGTTCCTCTCGCAGAACACCTACATGGCCAAGAAGTTCACCGGTGTCGAGGGCTCCACGGTCCCGATCAAGGAGAGCATCGAGTCGTTCGACGCGATCGTCAAGGGTGACTTCGACCACGTCGCCGAGCAGGCGTTCTTCAACGTCGGTGGCATCTCCGACGTCGAGGCCAAGTGGGCGCAGATCCAGAAGGAGAACGGCTGACATGTCGTTGCGCGTGAGCCTGGTGTCGGCCGACGCCGAGGTGTGGACGGGGGAGGCCTCGCTCGTCGTGGCCAAGACCGTCGAGGGTGAGATCGGTTTCATGCAGGGTCATGAACCGGTCCTCGCGATCCTCGCCCAGGGCGAGGTGCGCATCACCCGCACCGACGGCTCGAAGATCCTCGCCAACGCCGAGGACGGCTTCCTGTCGATGGCGAACGACGAACTCACGATCGTCGCCGGAAACGCGGCACTCGTCTCCTGACGTCGTCTCTTCTCTCGACGCGCGTCGCCCGATGTTCGGGCGGCGCGCGTCGTCTTTTCCCGGAGGACCCATGCTCGTCCTGCTCCCACCCTCTGAGACCAAGCGCCCCGGGGGCGACGGTCCACCGCTCGATCTCGGTGCTCTCGCCCTGCCGTCGCTCCGCTCCGCCCGTGAGACGGTCGTCGACGCACTGGTCGCCCTGTCCGCCGACCCGGACGAGGCCGCGCGCGTGCTGAAGATCAGCGCCGCGCGTCGACACGAGATCGGCGACAACGCTGCTCTGCGGACCGCGCCGACCATGCCCGCGATCGATCGGTACACCGGGGTCCTCTTCGATGCCCTGGATGCCGGCAGCCTCGACGCCGTTGCGCGCTCGTGGCTCGGAGAACACGTGATGATTCAGTCGGCGCCTCTGGGTCCGGTCGGTGCGCTCGAGGGCATCCCGGCCTATCGGCTCGCGGCGGGGACGTCGCTGCCGGGCGTTCCGCCGCTCCGGCGGATCTGGGCGGACGCCGTGCGGGAGGCGTGGACGCTCGCGCGTCCGGACTTCGTCCTCGACCTGCGGTCGGAGGCTTATGCCGCGCTCGGGCCGGTCCCCGACGACCTCTCGTCGACGTACGTGCGCGTCATGAGCGAGGACTCCGGCGGGCAGGCGCGGGCGCTGAATCACTTCAACAAGAGGGCGAAGGGGGAGTTCGTCCGCGCGCTGGCCTCGGGGCAGGCGCAGATCGGCTCCGTGGACGAGCTCGTCACGTGGGCGCGCGACGCCGGATGGATCGTGCGTGCCGGTGGCTCCGCGGAGACGGCCCTGATTGTATGACATGGGCGCGCCCCTATCAGGAAAGTCTCAGCTTCGCTAGCATGTGAGGCGCGGGGGGTGCGCGGACGCTCTCCGCGCACTCGCTTGGAAAGGAACTCGAATGAGTGACTCCTACTACTACGACGACGGGAGCGGTGTCGCCGCCCTCGCCTTCCTGCTCGTCCTGGTCCCGATCCTGCTGATCCTCGCCCTCGCGGCCTACGTGATCTCGTCGTTCCTCTACATGAAGATCTTCGAGAAGGCCGGCGTGCAGGGCAAGTGGCGCGCCTGGGTGCCCGTGTACAACGGCCTGGTGGCTGCGAAGCTGGGCGACGTCTCGCCCTGGGTGGTTCTGATCGTCGCTGTCGCGTCGAGCGTGCTGTCGAACATCCCGATCATCGGTCCGGTCTTCAGCCTGGCGATCATCGCCGTCGCGGTCATGTACTCGTGGCGCATCGGCCTGAAGCTCGGCAAGGACTGGCCCCTGCTCCTGCTCTGGCTGATCCCCGGCATCGGCGCGCTCATCTGGCTCGCGATCGTCGCGTTCAGCAACAACCGCTGGAACCCCGCGATCGCACCGGCCCCGTGGGCGAACACCTTCCTCGCCGACAAGACGGTGTGGAACGGCATCCCGGTCCAGCCGAGCCAGCCCGTCGCCGGCAACGGCGGCGGATACGCGGGTCCCGGCTACGGAGCGCCCCCGGCGCAGCAGCCCTACAGCCCGCCGGCCACCGGCACGACCCCGCCGCCGCCCGCGACGGGGACCACCCCGCCGCCCCCGGCTCCGCCGGCCGATCCCCGGATCTGACCTCACCGAAGGGCTCCCCGCCATCGCGGGGAGCCCTTCGCCGTTCGCGGCGATAGCGTGGAGGGATGACCTCTCCCGCACTTCCGCTTCGCACCGTCGGCCGTTCCGGACTCCGCGTCTCCGCGGTGGGGCTGGGGTGCAACAACTTCGGCCGCGCCGGTACGGCGACCGAGACGATCGAGGGGACGCGGGCTGTGCTCGACGCGGCGATCGAGGCGGGAGTGACCTTCCTCGACACCGCCGACATGTACGGCCGGGAGTTCGGCCTGTCGGAGACCCTCATGGGAGAGGCCCTCGACGGTCGGCGCGATCAGGTGGTCGTGGCGACGAAGTTCGGGCACGCCGATTTCGCCCCGGCGGTGCCGGGCGGGTCGAAGGGCTCCCGCACGCACGTCCGCCGTGCGGTCGAGGATTCGCTGCGGCGACTTCGTACGGACTGGATCGACCTCTATCAACTGCACACGCCCGACCCGACGACCCCTATCGAGGAGACGCTCGACGTGCTGGGCGACCTGGTCCGCGAGGGCAAGATCCGCTACGCCGGGCACTCCAACCTCGCGGGCTGGCAAATCGCCGAGGCCGAGCATGCCGCGCGGGGCGTGCGGTTCGTCTCGGCGCAGAACCAGTACAGCCTGCTCGCCCGAGCCGCCGAGCGGGAGGTCCTGCCCGCGGCCGAGCGGTACGGTCTGGGCTTCCTGCCCTTCTTCCCCCTGCACAACGGCCTGCTCACCGGGAAGTTCACGAGAGAGGGCGGACCGGAGGGGAGCCGCATCATGCGCCAGCGGCCGCACCTGTGGCGCGATGCGCCCTGGGACGCACTCGAGCGCTACCAGGCGTTCTGCGATGCGCGCGGCATCACGATGCTCGAGGCGACCTTCGCGTGGTTCCTGGCTCGTCCGGTCGTCGCGAGCGTCATCGCGGGAGCGACGAGTCCCGAGCAGGTGCGGGCGAATGCGGCGGCGGCGACGGCGTGGACGCCGAGCGCCGACGACCTCGCCGAGATCGACGGCATCCTGCCTTTGCCCGCCGATCCGGCCGCGGGGTGAACGATCCGGTGCGGATGCACACGTGTGGCGCATCCCCGGATCGGGGGCGCGCGTCGACTAGGATGACAGGGCCGTGCGGTTCCGCCGGCGCTGTCGTCGGCCAACCGGAGGATCTTTCGTGCCCGAGGTGACCACCCACACGCGCACCGTCCCGCTCGGTGAGACGGTGCTCGAGCTGTCGTGGGCGGCGAGCACCGAGGTGGGGCGCCGTCGCGAGGTGAACCAGGACGCCGTTCTCGCCGACTACCCGCTCTTCGTCGTCGCCGACGGCATGGGCGGACACCTCGGCGGCGAGATCGCGAGCGCGAGCACGGTCGAGCGCCTACGCGCCGTCGTGGCGACCGGGCCCGTCTCGACGAAGAACATCGAGAAGGCTCTGTCCCGCGCGGTCAAAGACATCGTGGCCCACCCCGAGACGACCGACGAGGGCACCGGCACGACCCTCACCGGGGTCTACCTCGAGACGCAGACGGACGAACCGCACTGGGTCACCCTGAACATCGGTGACTCCCGCGTCTACCTCCTGCGCGACGGCGAGATCGTCCAGGTGACGACCGACCACTCGGTCGTGCAGGAGCTCATCGCGGCGGGGCGGCTCAGCCCCGAAGAGGCCGAGAACCATCCCTACGGCAACGTCATAACGCGCGCCGTCGGCCCGAGCGACAGCGTCAAGCCCGACTACCTCCGTCTCGACGTGCTCGACGGCGACCGCTTCGTGATCTGCTCCGACGGGCTCACGAAAGAGCTCACCGATTTCGGCATCCGCCACTTCCTCGAGGCGAACGCCGATCCGGCCGCGGCGGTCGACGCCATGATGGCCGCTGCGCTCGAGAACGGCGGCCGCGACAACATCTCGATCGTCGTGCTCGACGTCGTTCGCCGCTCCGCCTGAAATTCATCTTGACCGCGGGAACCCGCGGATTCTACGTTCGGCATATGACCTCCGCACCCGAACGGACGGCAGGCAAGGGCCTGGCCACCGGCACCCTGGGCCTGTGGGGCTCGACCGTGATCGGTCTGGCATCCACCGCCCCCGTGTATTCCCTCGTGGCCACGCTCGGCTTCGTCGTACTGGCGGTGGGGGCCTCGGCGCCGATCGCGTTCGTGCTGGCCTTCATCCCGATGCTCTTCATCGCGTTCGCCTACCGCGAGCTGAACAACGAGGTTCCGGACTGCGGCACGACGTTCACCTGGGGCACGAAGGCCTTCGGTCCGTGGGTCGGGTGGATGGGCGGGTGGGGCGTCGCGGTGGCCGGCATGGTCGTGCTCGCCAACCTCTCCCAGATCGCGGGGGTGTACCTGTGGTCGCTCGTCGGCGACGGCTCGCTCGCCGAGAACGTGCCGTTGGTCACCGCGACCGGTGTCGCCTTCATCGCGGCGATGACCTACGTCAGCTACCGCGGGGTGGAGATCGGCGAGCGGATCCAGAACATCCTGCTCGCGGTGCAGTACCTCGTGCTCGCCCTGTTCGTCGTCCTGGCCCTGTGGAAGTTCTTCGACGGTACGGCCCCGAATCCGACACCGTTCGACCTGGCGTGGTTCAACCCGTTCGGTTTCACGGACTGGAGCGGCTTCACCGAGGCCGTGCTGCTCGCGCTCTTCATCTACTGGGGGTGGGACACCTGCCTGGCCCTGAACGAGGAGACGAAGGACCCGAAGCGCATCCCCGGGCGGGCGGCGCTGCTCACGACCGTGATCCTGCTCGGCACCTACGTCACGGTGACCGTCGCCGCGATGATGTACGCGGGAGTCGGGGAGGACGGGGCGGGCCTGGCCAACCCCGAGAACTCGAACGACGTCTTCCTCGCGCTGAAGGATGAACTGTTCGGCCCGTTCGGATGGGTGCTCATCGTCGCGGTGCTGATCTCGGCGGTCTCGTCGACCCAGACCACGATCCTTCCCACCGCTCGCGGGACGCTCGCCATGGCGGCGTACCGGGCGCTGCCGCGGCGCTTCCAGACGGTGCACCCGCGCTACCGCACCCCGTCGTTCTCGACCCTCGTGATGGGCGTCGTCGCGAGCGTCTACTACGTCGGCATGACGATCATCAGCGACAACATCCTGCAGGACTCGATCCTGTCGCTGGGCCTGGCGATCGCGTTCTACTACGCCATGACCGGCTACGCCTGCGTCTGGTACTACCGTCGGCAGCTGTTCGCCTCGGCGAAGAACCTCGTCTACCGTGGCATCCTGCCCCTGCTCGGCGCGCTCATGCTGACCTACGCGTTCGTGCAGTCGGCGATCGACATGTACGACCCCGAGTACGGCAACACCGTGCTGTTCGGGATCGGCGGCACCTTCGTCGTGGGAGTCGGCGCCCTGGCCATCGGCGTGGTGCTGATGGCGCTGTGGTTCGTGTTCCCGGGGTCGAAGCCGTTCTTCCGGGGCGAGAGCCTCAACCGCGAGACCGAGGTGCTCGTCCCCGACGAGCCGATCGCCCACCCCCGATCGGTCGACGGAGGGATCTGACCGGGGCCGCCCTCAGCGGGGCGGATGCCGGGAGCTAGACGGCGGAACGGATGGAGCCGACCTCTCGGCCGCCGCCGAGCACCGCGAGCGAGAGCTGCGCGACGGTGTCGGCGACCTCCTGCGCGCCGAGGGCACCGACGCGCTCGAGCAGACGCAGGGCGACGACGTGACCGGCACGGTTCGACCCGTCGAGCATCTTGAGGGCGACGGTGGTGCCGTCGGGTGCGGTCATGACCTGCACGCCCTCGGCGCCCATCTTCGAGAAGACGCCGAGTCGCTCGATGACGACCGTGTCGGGGCGCCCGGGACCGTCGATCGTCCAGGGGTGCTCCTTCACCGCGCGCACGAGCGTGCCGGCGCTGCGGTGCAGCGCGAAGGGGGAGCGCTCCGACGACGTGGCGATGCGCTGAATGGCCCGCGCGAGCCCCACCAGGCTCATGGCGTAGACGGGCGCGCCGCAGCCGTCGATCGCGGTGGTCGTCGTCCGCTCGCCCACGAGGCGCTCGATCACCTCGCGGATGTGCGCCTGCAGCGGGTGCTGCGGGTCGAGATAGTCGCCCGTGCTCCAGCCGTTGGCGACGCACGTCAGCAGCATCGCGGCGTGCTTGCCCGAGCAGTTCATGCGCAACGGCGAGGGCGAGGCGTGGTCGCGGACCATCTCGTCGCGCGAGGCCGTGTCGGTCGGCCACGCGGCGGGGCAGCCCAGGTCGTCTTCGGTGAGGCCGGCGGATTGCAGGATGCCACGGGCCACCTCGGCGTGACGCTCGGTGCCCGCGTGGCTCGCCATCGAGATCGCGAGACGCTCGTCGGCCAGCTCCGCTCCCGCGGACAGGCACGCCAGGGCCTGCAGGGGCTTCATGCTCGATCGGGGGAGGAAGAGGGCGCTCGCCTCGCCGAGGGTGAGCTTCTCGGACCCGTCGGGAGCGAGGACCACGGCGACGCCGTAGTGACGGGATTCGACGAAGCCGTTGCGGTCGACGACGGCGAGTTCGACGGAGGCGGGGGGTGTTGCGGGCATCCCTCCATGGTATCCCGCCGGTTCCCTCCGCCCCGGGGCGCTGGCCCGCGTGAGTCGCCAGGATTCGTCGCTTCGAATCCCCTCGAAGCGACCGATCATGGCGACTCACGCGATGCTAGAGAGGCAGACTGGACGCATGAACGGAGAGCACCATTACCGCCTGCGCTCGACCTGGACCGGCGACCTGGGGTCGGGCACGAGCGGGTACCGCGACTACGAGCGGGCCGTGACCCTCGAGGTCGACGGGAAGCCCGCCATCGCGGCATCCGCCGACAAGCCCTTCCGGGGCGACCCGGCCAAGTGGAACCCCGAGGAGCTGCTCATCGCGGCGCTGAGCGAGTGTCATCTGCTGTCGTACCTCTACGCGTGCGTGAAGGTAGGGGTCGTTGTGACCGGCTACGAGGACGACGCCTCGGGCACCCTGCAGGAGGACGGCAACGGCGGGGGAGCCTTCACCGAGGTCGTGCTGCGCCCGCGCGTCCGTGTGGCGGACGAGTCGATGGTCGAGGCGGCCCTGGCGGCGCACCGACAGGCCCGCGAGTGGTGCTTCATCGCCAATTCCGTGAACTTCCCCGTGCGCCACGAGCCCGAGGTCGTCGCCGGCTGATTCGAGGCGCGTCCGCGCCGTCGTACAGTGAGCGCATGCAGCTCGAACCCGCCCTGCGCCGCCTCGATCGGTTCGCGGGAGGTCGGCAGGCCGACCACCGCGTCGACGTCTCGCACGATCCGAAGGTGCGGCGCGCCTTCCGCGCGATCACGATCCTGCTCGCGGCGGGCTTCGTGCTCGGCGTCGCGACGGTCGTCGTCGCGCTCGTGATGACCCTGAACGGCGACGACGTGGGCATCGCCGTGTGGATGCGCTGTCTCGTGGTCCTGGCGATCACGACCACGCTGTTCTACTTCCTCTGGCGCGCTCGCGCCGGGTGGTACTGGGCGTTCCGGCGCCTGCAGCTGTTCAGCCGCATCTTCCCGGTCGTGGCGCTCGTGCTCGCTGCGATCCCGGGGCTCTACCCCTTCTGGGTCGTGACCGAACAGATCCTCTTCGCGATCCTGCTCATCGGCGTCTCCGACTACCTGCAGTCCGACGCCGTGCGCGCGGCGTATCCCAAGCCGCAGCGCTGAGTTCCCGGCATCCGGAGTCATATTCGGCGTCCGGATGCCGGGAACCCGGCGTCTCGCGAACGACGGAACCCCGCCGGCTCGAAGCCGACGGGGTTCCTGACGTGAGGTGCGGGATCAGCGCACGTCGTCGTCGATCCAGTCCATCGACTTGGTGACGGCCTTCTTCCACAAGCGCAGCTCGCGCTCGCGCTCGCCGTCGTCCATGTTCGGCTCCCAGCGCTTGTCTTCCTGCCAGTTGGCGCGCAGGTCGTCGAGGTTGTCCCAGAAACCGACCGCGAGACCCGCGGCGTACGCGGCGCCCAGGGCGGTGGTCTCGGCCACGACGGGACGCACGACCGGCACGCCCAGGATGTCGGCCTGGAACTGCATCAGCGCGTCGTTGGCGGTCATGCCGCCGTCGACCTTGAGCTCGGCCAGGTCGACGCCGGAGTCGGCGTTGACGGCGTCCAGCACCTCGCGGGACTGGAAGGCGGTGGCCTCGAGAGCGGCGCGGGCGATGTGGCCGCGGTTGACGTAACGGGTCATACCGACGATCGCGCCGCGGGCGTCGGGACGCCAGTAGGGGGCGAACAGACCCGAGAACGCCGGCACGAAGTACACGCCGCCGTTGTCGTCGACGCTCTCGGCGAGCTTCTCGACCTCGGGGGCCGAGGAGATGATGCCGAGCTGGTCGCGCAGCCACTGGATGAGCGAGCCGGTCACGGCGATCGAGCCCTCGAGGGCGTAGCGGGCGGGCTGGTCGCCGAGCTTGTAGCCGAGCGTGGTCAGCAGGCCGTTCTTGGAGTGGACGATCTCCTCACCGGTCTGGAAGATGAGGAAGTTGCCCGTGCCGTAGGTGTTCTTGCTCTCACCCGGGTCGAAGGCCGCCTGGCCGAAGGTCGCAGCCTGCTGGTCGCCCAGGATGCCCGCGATCGGGGTCTCGCGCAGCAGCGACGAGGACTCGACCGTGCCGTAGACCTCGGAGGAGGAACGGATCTCGGGGAGCATCGAGGCGGGCACACCGAAGTCGGCGAGGATGTCCTCGCGCCACGACAGCGTCTCGAGGTCCATGAACAGCGTGCGGCTGGCGTTGGTGACGTCGGTCGCGTGCACGCCGCCGTCGATACCGCCGGTGAGGTTCCACAGCACCCAGGTGTCGGTCGTGCCGAACAGCAGGTCGCCGGCCTCGGCCTTCTCGCGGGCTCCGTCGACGTTCTCGAGGATCCAGACGATCTTGGTGCCCGAGAAGTAGGTCGCCAGCGGCAGGCCCACGATGCTCTTGTAGCGCTCGGGGTCGCCGTCGGCGAGGCGGTCGACGATCGACTGCGTGCGCGTGTCCTGCCAGACGATGGCGTTGTACACGGGCTTGCCGGTGTTCTTGTCCCAGACCACCGCGGTCTCGCGCTGGTTGGTGATGCCGACGGCGGCGATGTCGTGACGGGTGATGTCGGCGCGGCTGAGGGCCAGACCGATCACCTCCTGGGTGTTGCGCCAGATCTCGGCGGGGTCGTGCTCGACCCATCCCGCGCGCGGGAAGATCTGCTCGTGCTCCTTCTGTCCGACGGAGACGACGCTCCCGGACTTGTCGAAGATCATCGCGCGCGTCGAGGTCGTGCCCTGGTCGATGGCGAGGACGTAGTCGGCCATGGATGGACTCCTTTGTCAGTGTCTGTAACGGGTGAAGAGGAAGAGAAGAGGGGGCGGGGGCGCCGGGCGACACCCCCGCCGGGGAGTGCTCAGTTGGCGAGGCCGAGGAGCACGGGGGCCAGCAGACCCGCGAGCAGACCACCGACGAGGGGGCCGGCGACCGGAACCCAGGAGTAGCCCCAGTCGCTCGAGCCCTTGCCCTTGATGGGGAGGATCGCGTGGGCGATGCGGGGGCCGAGGTCACGGGCGGGGTTGATCGCGTAACCGGTCGGGCCACCCAGGGAGGCACCGATACCGACGACGAGCAGGGCCACCGGAACGGCAGAGAGGCCGCCGATGCCGGCCGGGACGCCGACGCTGGCCACGCCGTAATCGGCGAAACCGAAGATCACGAAGACCAGGACGAAGGTCGCGATGACCTCGGTGAGGAAGTTGAAGCCGTAGGAGCGGATCGCGGGGCCCGTCGAGAACACGCCGAGCTTGGCGGCCGGGTCGGGCTCGTCGTCGAAGTGCTGCTTGTACGAAGCCCAGGCGAGGACGGCGCCGATGATGGCACCGACCATCTGCGCGGCGACGGCCACGAGGAACTGGACGAAGGCGATCTTGCCGGCGACCAGGAGGCCGATGGAGACGGCGGGGTTCAGCTGAGCGCCGGAGTACGCGGAGACGATGACACCGGCGAAGACCGCCAGGCCCCAACCCCAGTTGACCATCAGGGTGCCGCCGGCGTTGCCCTTGGTCTTGGCGAGGGCCACGTTGGCGACCACGCCACAGCCCAACAGGATGAGCATCGCGGTGCCGACGACCTCCGAGAGGAAGTACAGCCCCAAGTTCACTTCTTGCATGTCGTCATCGACCTTTCTTTCGTCACCCGGACACCTTCGGCTCGGGTGGTAGTGCGGCTCGGTGCTCCGAACCTATGGCTCACGTGCGGGCGCGCAACAGGTGGCGCGCCCGCACGTTCTCTCAGATTCGAGCCACTCCGGCCTGTGCCAGGTCGACACGGTGGGCGGAGCGCAGAATCTCCGTAGTACGGGTCACCTCGTCGTCGACGCGGGCGGAGTCCCAACCGAGGGGCTCGGCTACGGCCTCGGCGACCTCGTGCAGCGTGCGCTCGGTCATCCCGCCGACGAAGGCGAGGTGCGTCCGGCGCAGCAGCACGTCGATCAGGTGCACGACCTGCTCGTTCTTCGCGATGAAGGCGAGCTCTTCGCGGTAGTACCCGGCGGCGTCGGGAACCGGCGTGGGCTCGGCGGGCAGGGCGGCGAGGATGGCGTCGGCGCGGGTGCCGTAGCGCTCCAGCATCGTCTCGACGAGCTCGGCGGAGTGCGCATTCGTGCGCGCAGCGATCCAGCGACGACGCTGCTCGGGGGTGGCGGGGAAGCCCGCGCCGCCGCCGATGGCCAGGCCCTGGGTGCTGACGCGGTGGGGACGACGCAGCTTCTGCATCGTCTTCATGCTGAGGTGCTCGGCAAGAGCGCGGAACGTGGTCCACTTCCCCCCGACCAGGCTCATGGCCGGAACGCCCGCGATCTCGTCCTCGACGATGCGGTAGTCGCGCGACACGAAGCCGGGGGCCGTGTCATCGTGGCGGGGGAGGGGGCGGATGCCGGAGAAGGTGTACACGATCTGCGAGCGGTCCACGCCGATGGTCGGGAACACGTGTCCGATGAGGTCGAAGAAGTACTCGATCTCGTCGTCCGTGCACACGACTGGCTTTGCGGGGTCGGCGTCGATGTCGGTGGTTCCGACCAGGACGCGGTCCTTGAGCGGGTAGATCAGCACGATGCGGCCGTCGGAGTGCTCGAAGAAGATCTCGCGTCCTCCGGTGGCGGCGAGCAGCTCGGGGTTGTCGAGCACGATGTGCGAGCCCTTGGTGCCCCCCATGAAGGTGGTGTCGAGCCCCATCGCCTTGTTGGCGAGGTCGGTCCAGGGGCCGGCCGTGTTGAGGACGACCTTCGCCTTGACGCTGAACTCCTCGCCCGAGACCTCGTCGCGCACGCGGACGCCGTTCGCGTCGGCGCCCACGGCCGAGACGTAGTTGACGGCCTGCGTGCGTCCGGCGCCGGCCTCGATGCCGTCGCGCAGCACGTCGAGGGCGATGCGCTCGGGGTCGTGCATCGAGGCGTCGAAGTACGTCGCGGTGTACGCGAGGTCGGGGTTGAGCTTGGGCAGCTCGGCGAGCGACTTCTTCTTGCCCAGGAACTTGTGCCGGGGCACCGACCCGCCGTCGCGCGAGAAGGTGTCGTACATGATGAGGCCGACCTTGATCAGCAGGGCACCGCGCTCGTTGGGCTTGCCGCGACCGTGCGTCACGAGCAGGCGGAAGGGCGCCGAGAGGATGCCGGAGAACGTCTTGTAGATCGGGATCGTCGTCTCGAGCGGCTTGACGTAGTGGGGGGCCGTCTTCAGCAGGTCGTTGCGCTCGGTCACCGCTTCCTTCACGAGGCGGAACTCGCCGTTCTCGAGGTAGCGGATACCGCCGTGGACCATGTGGCTGGAGGCCGAGGAGGCACCGGAGACGAAGTCGCCGCGCTCGACGAGCGCGACGCTCACGCCCTGCAGGGCGAGGTCGCGGAGGGTGGCGAGGCCGTTGATGCCCCCTCCGATGATGAGGACGTCGAGGTCTTCGGCGTCGCGGAGCGCCTGGACGTCGGCGCGGAGCGGAGTTGCGGGGGACGACATGTCGACTGCGACCTTTCGTTGTTGGTACGACGATCACAATGCGCCTGTCTGCACGTTGTTGCAAGCCCCTTGAACAAACGTGCAGAATGGTGTTCATGAAGGTGACCCGACGGTGGTGACGCAGGCCGAGGAGCGCTCCCGCGACGCTCTGCGCGCGGCGCAGCTGTATTACATGCAAGACCTCACGATGGATGCCATCGCACACGAGATGCGGGTCTCCCGGTCGTCGGTGTCGCGCCTGCTGCAGCACGCCCGCGACGTCGGGCTCGTCACCATCTCGATCAGCCCACCCGATGACGCCCGTGGTCAGATGGCCCAGCGGATCGCCGATCGCTTCGGCATCACCGCGCACGTCGTGCCCACCCCCGCGCGCACCTCCGAGGCGGAGCGCCTCGAACGCACCGCCCTGACCGCCGCCCGCATCCTGGCCGAACGCGTCGAATCGTCGATGACGGTCGGCGTCGCGTGGGGATCGACCCTCTCGGCCGTGGCCCGCCACGTCCCGCATAAAGACGTGCACGACACCCACATCGTCCAGATGAACGGCGCGGCCAACGTCCGCACCTCCGGCATCCCGTACGCGGGGGAGATCCTCTCCAAGCTCGGGGCGGCCTGGTCGTCGTCCGTGCACCAATTCCCGGTGCCCGCGCTGTTCGACGACCCGCACACGAAGCAGGCGATGTGGCGCGAGCGCTCGGTGCGCTCCGTGCTCGAGATCCAGCAGCGCGTCGGCCTGTTCGTCTTCGGCCTCGGCTCGCCCCACGCCGACGTGCCCTCGCACGTGTACAGCGGCGACTACTTCGACGAGCGCGACCGTGCGGTCATCGAACGCGAGGGCGTGGTCGGCGACTGCGCCACCGTGTTCTACCGCGCCGACGGCTCGAGCGACATCCCCGAGCTCAACGCCCGCTCGAGCGGACCCGACCTCGACACGGTCCGGCGCATCCCGCGTCGGTTCTGCGTCGTGTCGAGCCTGTCCAAGCTCGACGGCCTGCGCGGCGCGCTCGCCGCCGACCTCGTGACCGAGCTGGTCGTCGAGGAGTCGCTCGCTCGGCGTCTGCTCAGCGTCACGCGCTGACCCCGGTCGCGCCGCGCGCTCAGCGCTCGCCGAAGCCGTCGTCGATCAGGGCCCGGAGATCGTCGAGCGCGGCCTGCGCCTGCGGTCCCGCCGCACTCACCCGCACCCGCGACCCCTGCCGGATCCCGAGCGCCATCAGCGCGAGCAGGCTCCGCCCCGACACCTCGTCGGCCCCCGTCTCCAGATCGGCGATGCGCACCTCGGCGTCGTACCGCGAGGCTGCCTTGACGAAGGTGGCGGCGGGACGCGCGTGCAGGCCCGAGGGGTTGATCACGACGGCTTCGAACGACAACCCCTCCGCGCCGGCGGTGCCGGCGGGGGAGAGCGCAGCGGATGCCGGCTCTGCGGCGTCCCCGCCCAGCTGACGCGCCTTCGCCGCGGCGGCGGTGGCGCATTCGCGGGCCGCGGTCTCGAGGTCGGCTCCTCCCGCGGCCGCGACGACCGCGGCGACGAGCCCCTCGACGAAGGGGGCGGAACTCAGGCGCACCCGGTCGGGCTTGGCCACGAACTCCAGGGCCGTCTCGGCGCTGAGGATGGCGGAACCGAGGTCCATCAGCACGAGGACGCCGTCTCCGGAATCGGCGTCGTCGATCGCGGCGGCGATCGCCACGGCATCCGTTCCGAGGTCGTCATCCGGTCCTCCCGCCGCGACGCGCACGATCGGGGGCGAGTCTCCGCCCATCTGCAGGGCGAGGTGCACGGCGGCCTCGGCGAGGGCGCGCGAGTGCGAGACGGCGACGAGCCCGATCACGCGGCGGCCTCGAGGGTGTCGCGCAGGGCCTCGAGCAGCAGGGTCGCGGAGCTCGCCCCCGGGTCGAGGTGGCCGGCGCTGCGCTCGCCGAGATAGCTCGCTCGACCCTTCCGTGCCACGAGCGGTTCGGTCGCATCCCGCCCGCGGGCGGCGGCCTCTGCGGCGGCGCGGGCGGCCGCAGCGAGTCCGTCGACGCTCGCGGCGTCCCACGCGTCGAGGGCGGGGGAGAGGGCGTCGATCATCGTCTTGTCGCCGAGCTCGGCCTTGCCGCGGGCGACGACCCCTTCGACACCGGCTCGGAGGGCGGCGCCGAGGGTGTCGGCATCCACCCCTCCCTCCGTTCCGAGGGCGGGACCCATGCGCAGGAACAGCGTGCCGTACAGCGGGCCGCTGGCGCCGCCGACGGAGGACACGAGGGTCATGCCGACCGTCTTGAACAGCTCGGCGGGGGTCGCGGGAGCGGGGTCGAGCTTGGCGACCACCGCGTCGAGGCCGCGTGCCATGTTCGAGCCGTGGTCGGCGTCGCCGATCTCGGAGTCGAGGCGCGTGAGCTCGTCTTTGTGCTCCTGGACGGCGTCGCGGAACGCGCGGATCCACGACACCAGATCGTCGGTCGAGACGGTGCCGCTCATGCGCCCCACCGCAGCCCGGGGGTCACGACGGGGGCGTCCCACAGGCGCAGCATCTCGTCGTCGGCCTTCACCACGGTCAGCGAGGCCCCGGCCATGTCGAGGCTCGTGATGTAGTCGCCGATCAGCACGCGCTGGACGTCGACGCCGGCCTCGGCGAGCAGGGGCGCGATCTCGCCGTACAGCAGGTACTGCTCGATCAGCGGGGTTCCGCCGAGGCCCGAGAGCAGGACGATCGCCGGCCCCACCGCCTCGCCGAAGTCGTGGACGATCGGGTCGACCATGAGCTTCGCGATCTCTCGAGCGGATGCCAACCTCACGCGCGAACGGCCGGGCTCGCCGTGGATGCCGACACCGACCTCCATCTCGTCGTCGGGGAGCTCGAAGGTGGGGCGGCCCGCCGCGGGAACGGTGCAGCTGGTGAGGGCGACGCCCATCGACCGGCCCGCGGCCGAGACTCGGCGCGCGAGATCGGCGACCGCGTCGAGGTCGGCCCCCTCTTCGGCGAGAGCACCGACGACCTTCTCGAGGATCACGGTGGTGCCGGTGCCGCGCCGTCCCGCGGTCCAGGTGGAATCGGTCACGGCGACGTCGTCGGCGACGACGACCGACTCGACGCGGACGCCCTCCGCGTCGGCGAGCTCGGCCGCCATCTCGAAGTTCAGGACGTCACCGGTGTAGTTCTTCACGATGTGCAACACGCCCGCACCCGAATCGACCGCCTGGGTCGCGGCGAGAACCTGATCGGGGGTCGGTGAGGTGAACACCTCGCCGGCGGCCGCGGCGTCGAGCATCCCGCGCCCGACGAAACCGCCGTGCATCGGCTCGTGCCCGGAACCGCCGCCCGACACCAGCGCCACCTTGCCCGCGCGGGTCGGCTCCGCGCGCAGGATCACCCGGTTCTCGGCATCCACCCGCACCTCCGGATGAGCGGCCTGGATGCCGCGGAGGGCCTCGGCCAAGACGTCGGCGGGGTCGTTGACGAACTTCTTCACGGTGCCTCCTCGTTGTGGCGACGACGGTCCGGGCCGTCGGTTTCGACCCTGCTCGCCGGGCGCCGTCACGTCAAGGACGAAAAGGCCCGTGCCTCAGAGGCGCTCGTGGGGGAGCACCTGCTTGATGCGCTCGATCGGGTTCTGCGCGGGCGCCTCGTTGTAGGCGTTGGCGAGTTCCTGCTCGCTCAGGGCGTGGATCGCGGCCATGATCTCGTCGGTGGCGCCGCGACGCGCGCGGCCCGACGAGGCAGCGCCGTGCGGGGAGAGGTCGAGGGGCGTTCCGAAGCGCACGGTGATGCGCTCTTTGGTGGTGGGGATCTTCGCCCCGACCGGCATGACCTTATCGGTGCCGATGAGGCCCACCGGAACCACGGGGGCACCGGTCTGCAGCGCGAGGAAGGCGACCCCGGTGCGGCCCTTGTACAGGCGGCCGTCGAGCGATCGCGTGCCCTCGGGGTAGAGCGCCACCGCCCGCTCGTCCTCCAGGAGGGCGCGCTGCTGGTCGAGGGCGTCGAGTGCCTTCTGCCCGGCCCCGCGCTCGACCGGGATCGCGCCGATCGCGGTGAAGAACTGCCGGGACGCCCACTTCTCGAAGTAGGCCGACTTCGCCATGAAGTGCACGGGCCGCGGGGCCGCGACGGGGATGGCGATGGAGTCGATGAACGACAGGTGGTTGCTCGCGAAGATCACCGGGCCGGTGCGCGGCACGTTCTCGCGCCCCTCGATGCGGGGGCGGTAGACGGCCCGGGCCAGGGGGGCGATGAGGAATCGACCCAGGCGGTAGGTCGCGCCCATCTGCTCCGGGACGGTCGAGGGGGTCTCGGCGGGCAGGTCGGAACTCACCCGTCGAGGCTACTCGCCGCCGCATGCCCGGGCGCGCATGGTGCGCGCGTGTACGCGCACGGGCATGCGCGTATCGATCGGGCGGGTGTGCACGTGCTTCTCAGCCGCGGCAAAGCAGGATGCGGGAGGATGGAGCTTCCCCGTCTTCGCTCGAGAGGTCACCCGTGCGCTTCCGCCCGATCGCTTCCCTGTCCGTCGTCGCCGCCGCGGCACTGCTGCTGGCCGGGTGCGCCGGCTCGCCCGATCAGGCGTCGACGCCCGATGCGACCGGCACGGCCGACGCGAGCCAGTGCCAGAGCGCGCTCGCCGATGCTCCGGCCCCCGACGGTCTCACGGTCTCGGGCGACTTCCAGAACAAGGTGGCCGTGACCCTGCCCGAGGGATACACGCCCACCGCGCTGCAGCGGACGACCCTCATCGAGGGCACCGGCCAGAAGATCGAGGCCGGGGACGTGCTCAAGGCGAGCTTCACGTTGATCTACACCGACTCTGGTGAAGTGCAGCTGCAGACGGTCGACACCGCGCCCAACGGCATGGACACCCTCATCTCCCCGCAGCAGATCTTCGGCGCCGCCCTCCAGTGCGTGCCGCTCGGCTCGCGCACCGTCTCGTCGTTCCCCGCGGGCACGCTCGGCGAGGGCTCGCCCGCGTTCGTGCTCGTCGCCGACGCCATCTCGGAGCTGGCCACCCGCGCCGAGGGCACCGAGGTCGCCCCCGTCGACGGCATGCCGACGGTGACGTTCGACGACAACGGCGCGCCCACGACCACCACCGACGCCGACGGGAAGCAGATGCTTCCCAAGCCCACCGCCGCAGCCCCCACCGAGGTGCGCATCGAGAACCTGCGCCAGGGCTCGGGCGAAACCGTCAACCCCGGCGACCAGGTCATCGTGCAGTACACCGGCGCGCTCTACGACAGCGGTCAGGTCTTCGACTCGAGCTGGCAGCGCGGCACCCCCGCGCAGTTCGTGACCAACCAGGTCGTCGACGGGTTCCGTCAGGCGCTCGAGGGGCAGACCGTCGGCTCGCAGGTCGTCGTGGTGATCCCGCCGTCGGCGGGCTACGGCGATCAGGCGCAGGGAGACATCCCCGCCAACTCGACCCTGTTTTTCGTCGTCGACATCCTGGGCGTCCAGCACGTCGAGACGGCGGGCTAAGTAGGCTGAGGGCATGCGCCGCGTCCTCATCCTCGGTTCCACCGGTTCGATTGGGACGCAGGCGCTCGACGTCATCGCGAACAACGCCGACCGCTTCGAGGTCGTCGGCCTGGCCGCCGGCACCGACCGTGCCGGCGTCGAGGCGCAGGCCGCGGCCTTCGGCGTGGAGCACACCGCTCTCGGCGCGGTCGAGGCGGAACAGCTCGTGCGCGACGTCGAGGCCGACGTGGTGCTCAACGGCATCACCGGTTCGGTGGGGCTCGGCCCCACGATCGCCGCTCTCGAGACGGGGCGCACCCTCGCCCTCGCCAACAAGGAGTCGCTGATCGTCGGTGGCGAGCTCGTCACCGCGCTCGCGGCTCCGGGCCAGATCGTCCCGGTCGATTCCGAGCACTCGGCGATTGCTCAGGCGCTGCGCTCGGGTCACGCCGGTGAGGTGCGACGGCTGGTGCTCACGGCATCCGGAGGCCCCTTCCGGGGGCGCTCGAGGGACGAGCTGGCGAACGTCACCCCGGCCGAGGCCCTCGCCCACCCCACCTGGGACATGGGCCGCGTCGTCACGACGAACTCCGCCACGCTGGTGAACAAGGGTCTCGAGGTGATCGAGGCGCACCTGCTGTTCGACGTGCCCTACGACCGCATCGCGGTGACCGTGCACCCGCAGTCGATCGTGCACTCCATGGTCGAGTTCGTCGACGGGTCGACGATCGCGCAGGCCTCGCCGCCCGACATGCGCCTGCCGATCTCGCTCGGCCTCGACTGGCCGCACCGCATCTCGGGCGTGGGCGCGCCGCTGGATTGGACGCGCGCCTCGCAGTGGACCTTCGAGCCGCTCGATGAGAAGGCGTTCGGATCCGTTGCCCTGGCCAAAGAGGTCGGGCGCGCGGGAGCTACGTACCCGGCCGTCTTCAACGCGGCGAACGAGCAGGCCGTCGACGCGTTCCACGAGGGGCGACTGGGCTTCCTCGAGATCGTCGAGCTCATCGCGCGCGTCGTCGACCGCCACGAGCCGCCCGCGGCGCTCACGCGCGAGTCCCTCGCCGCGGCCGAGGCCTGGGCGCGCCGCACGGCCGACGAGATCATCGCCGCGGCCTGAGCCCGGCGGGCGGCGGACTGAGCCCGGCGCGCGCCTGAGCCCGGCGGCGGCAGAACTCCTGCACCACCCGGCCCGGTCCGCCCCACAGCGGCGACCGCAACCCGGAAGTGCAGGAGTTGTGCGGCACGCCGGAGCGCGCCGCGGCCGAACGCGTCGACCCGACCGGACTCAGGCCGGGAAGTCGACCGGACGCTCGGGGTCGGACGACGGGGTGCTGTCGGCCGGGTACGGCACGGGCCACTGCGGGGCGGGCACGGGCCAGCCCGCCGCGCGCAGCGCCCGACGCGACAGCTCGCGCGCCGAATAGGGCGTGCGGACGCCGCGGATATCGCGGTAGTCCTGATGGCCGGGGCCGGCCCACAGGATCGCGTCTCCTTCGCCGACCAGCTTCACGGCCTCGAGGATGGCGCGCTCGGGCGGGGTGAACTCGAGGATCTGCGCGTCGGGCCGTGCGCGGCGCGCGCCCTCGACGAGCACCTCGCGAATGGCATCCGGATTCTCGTGACGGGGGTGGTGGTCGGTCACGACGAGGATGTCGCTGCCCTCGACCGCCGTGCGGCCCATGTCGAGGCGCTTGGTGGCGTCGCGGTCGCCGTCAGCGCCGAAGACCATCACGACCGTGCCGGGCGTGACGCGCCGGACCGCGGCGAGCGTCTTCTCGAACGCGTCGGGGGAGTGACCGAAGTCGACGTAGACCGCGGGGCCCTCGGAACCCGACACGAGCTGCGTGCGGCCGGGCAGGGACGCCTCGATGTGAGAGCCGTCGAGGGTGCTGTAGAGGTGCTCCCAGGTGTACCCGGTCTCGAGCAGCATCACGATCGCGAGACCGGCGTTGGCGGCCATGTGCCGACCGATGACCGGGACGACCGTCGTGAGCGAGCGCCCCTTGCCGTCGCTGAGGGTGAACTCGGTCCCCTCCTGGCGCTCGTCGACGATCTCGACGGTCCAGTCGGCGGATGCCGCGGCGGCGGCGTTCTCGCTGATCGCCGGTGTGGCGATGGTGACGACGGGGATTTCGGCGCGCGCGGCGATTTCGGCGCCCGAGGCGGAGTCGAGGCACACGACGCCGCGACGGGCGCGGTCGGGGCGGAAGAGGGGGAGCTTCGCCTCGAAGTACTCGCGCATGTCGGCGTAGTCGTCGAGGTGGTCGTGGGTGAGGTTCGTGAAGCCCGCGACGTCGAAGACGAGTCCGTCGACGCGGTGACGCGTGAGGGCCTGGGCGCTCACCTCGACCGCGACCGCCTGCACGCCGCGCTCGCGCATGAGCGCCAGGAGGGCGTGGAACTCGGAGGCCTCGGGGGTGGTCAGCCGCGAGACGATGACCTCGCCCGCGATGTGACGTTCGGCGGTCGACGACAGACCGGTGACGACGCCGAGCTGGCCGAGGATGCCCTCGAGCAGATGCGAGACGCTCGTCTTGCCGTTGGTGCCGGTGGTCGCCAGCAGCTGGGGGAGATCGTCGTCGGGGCCGGTGCCGTAGACCCAGGCCGACAGGTCGCCCAGCAGCGCTCGGGGGTCGTCGACGACGACGATCGGCAGACCCGTGGGACCGGCGATCTCCGCCCCCGCGGCGTCGGTGATGACGGCGACCGCGCCGCGTTCGGCCGCGGTCGGAGCGAACTCGGCGCCGTGGCGATTCACGCCCCGGATGGCGACGAAGGCCTCGCCCGCCCGCAGGTCGGCGGTGGCCAGCGTGATACCGGTGAGAGTCGTCCCGTCGACTTCGCCCACGGTGCGCACGCCGTAGCGTCGGGCGAGTTCGGCGAGGTCGCGACGCGGCGGGTTCTCCGGTCGGAGGACGGGCGGCAGGTTCGAGGGTGCGGCGGAGGACATCGAGTCCATTGTCTCACCCGGGGTCGCACAGACACCGCATCGGGGCCGCACGGGCGGTTCAAAGCCGAGCGGCGGTATCGTCGGCGGGTGACTGCGATCGCGTTCCTCATCGGCGTCGTCGTGCTCGTGCTCGGCTTGGCCGTCTCGATCGCGCTGCACGAGGTCGGGCACCTCCTGCCCGCCAAGCTCTTCGGCGTGCGTGTCGGCCAGTACATGATCGGCTTCGGGCCCACGCTCTGGTCCAAGCGGATCGGCGAGACGGAGTACGGCGTCAAGGTGCTGCCGCTCGGCGGGTTCATCTCCATGGCGGGCATGTATCCGCCCGCTCCGGAGGACGCGAAACCCGGAACCAAGCGTTCTCGGTTCTTCGCCACCATGGTGCAGGACGCCCGCGACGCGAACGCCGAGACCCTGATCGCCGCCGACGACCGCGTGTTCTACAAGCTGCCCGTCTACAAGCGGATCATCATCATGCTCGGCGGTCCCGTGATGAACCTCGTCCTCGCGGTGGTGCTGTTCGCCATCGCGCTGAGCGGGATCGGCATCCCACAGGGGACGACGACCGTCGCCTCGGTCTCGCAATGCGTGATCCCCGCGAGCGAGGGGCGCACCGAGTGCACGTCCAGCGATCCGGTCGCCCCCGCTGCCGCCGCCGGCATCCAGCCCGGTGATCGTTTCGTCTCGATCGACGGCACGCCCGTGTCGACGTTCGCCGAGGCCGCGGCGATCATCCAGCGCTCGCCCGGAAAGCAACTGTCAGTGGTCGTCAACCGGGACGGGACCGACCGCACCGTCCAGTTCACCCCCGCGACGACCGATCGCGCCGTCACCGACGCGAACGGCCGCCCGGTCGTCGACGCGTCGGGCGCTACCGAGTACGAAACCGTCGGGTTCGCCGGCATCAGCCCGCAGAGCGCGCTCGTGCCCCAGCCGATCGGAACGAGCCTGGAAGCGACGGGGCAGTACATCGGCACCGTCGCCCAGATCGTGTCGCAGTTCCCGGCGCGCATCTACGACGTGGTCGCCGACACGCTCAACGGCCAGCCGCGTGATGCGAACAGTCCCATGAGCGTGGTCGGTGCGGGCCGGCTCGCGGGCGACATCGCCGCCGTCGACGCACCGATCCTCGATCGCGTGCGCACCATCATCACGTTGCTGGGCGGCCTCAACGTCGCCCTGTTCGTCTTCAATCTCATCCCGCTGCTGCCGCTCGACGGCGGTCACGTCGTCGTGGCGCTGTGGGACGGAGTCAAGCGCTGGATCGCGCGCCTGCGGGGCACCGTCGCGCGCCCCGTGGATGCCACGAAGCTCGTGCCCGTGACCTTCGTCGTCGTGATCCTGCTCGTGGCGACGGGCGGCGTGCTGTTCCTCGCCGACGTCGTCAACCCGGTCCAGCTGCTCTAGCCGGGCGGATCGACACGCCCGATGCGCGCTCGCCGAGCCGCCGTGCCCGTAAGCGCCAGCTGGGCTCCGCGGACCGCGGGGCGTGCCGGGCTCCGGACCGGATACGCGTTTCCCGCTGTCGCAGCGCCTCGGAACGGGCCGATGGCCCCGGAACGCCGGAGTCCGGCACGCGGTCGCGCGCACCCGGCTCTCCGTCGAGCCGCACCGTGCCTAGAGCGCGTGGGCGATCAGCCGCTCCAGCGTGCGCATGCCGTCGCGCGACAGGATCGACTCGAGGTGCCCCTGCACGCTGGCGAAGCCCGGCCCGCGCAGGGCGTAGACGTCGCCGGTCACGGGGTCGGCCGCGACGTCGATCTCGAGGTCGGTGACGGGTGCGTCGGGACCGTAGAAGATCCCCCGACGGTCGCCCGGATTCACGCGCGCGGTGAAGGTGTTGTAGAACCCGATCGACGCGTCCTCGCCGAACACGTCGACGCTCTTCTGAAGACCCTGGTGGGGCCGATCGAGCGGCATGAGCTCGATGCCGAGCGAGTCGGCCAGGATCTGGTGGCTCAGGCACACCGCGAGAAGCGGATCGCGACGCGCGGTGCGGCGTCCGACGACATGGCGCATCGCGCTCATCCGCGGGCTGTCGTCGCGGGGGTCGCCGGGCCCGGGACCCGAGACCACGAGATCGGCCGCGTCGATCTCGGCATCCGTCGCCTCGGACCAGTGCACGATCCGGGTGTCGAGACCGAGGTGGCGCAGCTGATGGGCGAGCATCGTGGTGAAGCGGTCCTCGGCATCCACCACCAGAGCCGTGCGTCCCGCGAACGGGCCCGATCCGTCGGGGTCCTGCGGGTTCATCCAGAAGGGTGCCAGACGATCGTTGCGGGATGCCAGCAGCTCGGCGATCGCGGGATCCTCGGCGAGCGGGCGACGCGGGGCGGCGGGGGCGTCGGGGTCGCTCGCGGCGGGTGCGGCCGGGACGTCGCGGGGGATCGCCCCGATGGCGCCGAGCACGCCGGCGGCTTTGCCGTGGGTCTCGCCCACCTCGCCGTCGGGGTCGGAGTGGCGCACGAGCGTCGCTCCGACGGGGACGCGCAGGCGCCCGTCGACCAGGTAGGCGGTGCGGATGAGGATGGGCGCGTCGAGGTCATGCGTGGGCCCCTCGGTCGAGCCGTTCGGGGTGAACAGGGCCGCAACCCCGGAGTAGTAGCCGCGCGGAACGCTCTCGTGCCGGGCGATGACCGTGCACGCGTTCTGCATAGGAGAGCCGGTGACCGTGGGGGCGAACATCGTCTCGCGCAGGATGTCGCGGGGGTCGAGCTCGCTCGAGCCGCGCAGCATGTACTCGGTGTGCGTGAGGCGCGACATCTCTTTCAGGTGCGGTCCGGTGATGCGTCCGCCGTCGCTGCAGACGGCGCTCATCATCTTCAGCTCCTCGTCGACGACCATGAAGAGCTCCTCGGTCTCTTTGGTCGAGCGCAGGAACTCGGCGAGGGTCTCGGCGGTCGCACCTCCCGCCGGGTGGCGGAAGGTGCCCGAGATGGGATTCATCGTGACGATGCCGTCCTTCGCGCTCACGTGCGCCTCGGGGCTCGCGCCGACGGCGATGTGGTCGTCGGTCACGACGGCGAAGGTCCAGTACGCGCCCTTCTCGTGCTCCAGCAGCGCGCGGAACCACGTCAGGGCGGCGGTGCGGGGATCGACGTCGACCCCGGCGACGAAGTCGCGGCGGATGACGAAGTTCGCACCCTCGCCGCGGCCGATCTCCTCGGCGATCACGCGGCGCACGATGTCGGCGTAGTCCTCGTCGCTGATGTCGAACCCGGCGTCGACGAGGGGGACGGGGGAGGAGGGGAGGGATGCCAGAGCCTCCGCCCGCGGCACGGCCACGCGGTCCTCGATCACCAGGCATCTCAGCGGTGCCCCGTCGTCGTGGCAGACGAAACCGCGCTCGCGCACCTGGCGGTACGGCACCAGGGCGAGCACCTCGCGCGCCACTCCGTCGGCGTCGGTCAGGGGGATGTCGGCGAGTAGCTCCACGTCGACGACGTCTCCGGTGAGCACCTCGACGGTCGCCCCGTCACGGGCGATGAGAGCGAAGGGGGCGGAGCCCGCGACGAGGTCCGCGAACAGGGGGGAGGGGTCGAGCACGGTCATCGAGAAGTCTTTCCGTCTGTGCTGAGCGGGGAGTCCCCTGCGGCCGCCGAAACACGAAGACCGCCCGGTTTCCCCAGGGGGAGGGCGGTCTGTTGCATGCGCGCACCGCCTAGACGGTGGGCCACCAGGATGTGTGAACGCGCATGGCGCCGAACCTACCACAGCGCCCTCTCGGCGCCGGTTCAGCCGCCGTGCGGCGCGGGCGGCGTAGGCTGAGGCCGTGCCTGCAGTGAACCTCGGAATGCCCCGCGTGCCGGAGACCCTCGCGCCCCGTCGCAAGACCCGCCAGATCCGCGTCGGCAAGGTCCTCGTGGGCGGCGATGCCCCCGTGAGCGTCCAGTCGATGACCACGACGCCCACGACCAACATCAACGCCACTCTTCAGCAGATCGCCGAGCTCACGGCATCCGGGTGCGAGATCGTCCGCGTCGCGGTGCCGTCGCAGGACGACGCCGACGTGCTGCACATCATCGCCAAGAAGAGCCAGATCCCGGTCATCGCCGACATCCACTTCCAGCCGAAGTACGTCTTCCAGGCGATCGACGCCGGCTGCGGCGCGGTGCGCGTGAACCCGGGCAACATCCGCAAGTTCGACGACCAGGTCGGCGCGATCGCCAAGGCGGCGAAGGACGCCGGCGTCTCGCTCCGCATCGGCGTCAACGCCGGGTCGCTCGATCGTCGCCTGCTCGAGAAGTACGGCAAGGCCACGCCCGAGGCGCTCGTGGAGAGCGCCGTGTGGGAGGCCTCGCTGTTCGAGGAGCACGACTTCCACGATTTCAAGATCTCGGTCAAGCACAACGACCCGATCGTCATGGTGAAGGCCTACCGCCAGCTCGCGGAGCGGGGCGACTGGCCGCTTCACCTCGGCGTGACCGAGGCCGGGCCCGCGTTCCAGGGCACGATCAAGAGCGCCACGGCCTTCGGCATCCTGCTCTCGGAGGGCATCGGCGACACCATCCGCGTCTCGCTGTCGGCTCCGCCGGCCGAAGAGGTCAAGGTGGGCCACCAGATCCTGCAGTCGCTCAACCTGCGCGAGCGCAAGCTCGAGATCGTCTCGTGCCCCTCGTGCGGGCGTGCGCAGGTCGACGTCTACACGCTCGCCGACGACGTCACCGAGGGCCTGAAGGACATGACCGTTCCGCTGCGCGTGGCCGTCATGGGCTGCGTCGTCAACGGTCCCGGCGAGGCGCGCGACGCCGACCTGGGGGTCGCCTCGGGCAATGGCAAGGGACAGATCTTCGTCAAGGGTCAGGTCATCAAGACCGTGCCCGAGTCCGAGATCGTGCAGACCCTCATCGAAGAGGCGAACCGCCTCGCCGACGAGATGGGGCCCGACGCCGCCACCGGCACCGCGCAGGTCATCACGGCCTGACCCGGCCACCGCGGTCCGCGCGAAGCGGATTGGACCGCCGGCGTTCGGCTTTTGTTCCGATAGCGTCGGAAGTCTCATGACCGAGACTCCTCCCGCCTCCCTCGCCCGCCCGCTCATCGCAGGGGTCGTCACCGCCCTCGTCGGCTTCACCAGCACCTTCGCGGTGGTGCTCACGGGTCTGCGCGCCGTGGGCGCGACCCCCGAGCAGGCAGCCAGCGGTCTACTCGCGATCACGCTCGTCGTCGGTATCGGCTGCATCGTGCTCGCGGGGCGCTACCGCATCCCGATCACCGTCGCCTGGTCGACCCCGGGCGTCGCGCTGCTCGCCGCGACCGGAACGGTCGAGGGCGGGTGGCCCGCGGTGGTCGGCGGGTTCCTCGTGTCGGCAGCGCTCATCCTGTGCACGGCGCTGTTCCCTCCGCTCGGGGCGCTCATCGCCCGTATCCCCCCGTCGATCGCGCAGGCGATGCTCGCCGGCGTCCTGCTGCCGCTGTGCGTGGCGCCGTTCACCGGTCTCGTGAACGACCCCTGGGGCGTGGCGCCCGTGCTGATCGTGTGGCTGCTGGCATCCCGATTCCTGCCCCGGTGGGCCGTGCCGCTCGCGTTCGTCGCGGCGATCGCGGTGGTCGCAGTGGAATTGACCCGCTCGGGAGTGGACACGGATGCCGCTTCACTCCTGCCCCGGCTCGAGTTCACCACCCCCTCGCTCACCGTCGGGGCGGTCGTGGGGATCGCGTTGCCCCTGTTCGTGGTGACGATGGCGTCGCAGAACGTGCCCGGCGTCGCCGTGATGCGCAGCCTCGGATACACGATCCCCTGGCGCCCCGCGATGCTGGTCACCGGGCTGGGCTCGGCCGCCGCGGCCGGTTTCGGCGGACACGCGATGAACCTCGGCGCGATCAGCGCGGCGATCGCGGCGGGCCCCGACTCGCACCCCGATCCGAAGAAGCGCTGGGTCGCCGGCGTCTCGGCCGGGACGACTTACCTGGTGCTCGGCGCGCTGTCGGCGGCGTTCGCGGCGATCGTGCTGCTGGCTCCGGCCGGGGTCATCCCCGCGGTGGCGGGCGTCGCGCTGTTCGGGGCCTTCGGCTCGGCCGTGCAACAGGCCATCGACGACCCCGGCGAGCGGGTGCCGGCCGTGGTCACGTTCCTCGTCGCGGCATCCGGGATCGCGGTGTTCGGCGTGAGCGCGGCGTTCTGGGCGCTGGTCGCGGGACTCGTGGTGCGCACGGTGCTGCACGCGGGGCGGCGGGTGGCCTGACCGGCACCGGGGCGGCGGGTGCGGTGACGCGGCGCGGCCCGGAATCGCAGAAGGCGACGAATGTCGCAGAATTTCCGCGGGATTCTGCGAGGTTCGTGCCGATCTGCGAGGAAGACGCCCCTCGGCACCCGTCAGCCGTCCCCGAGCTCAGCGAAACCCCGGTAGTGAGACGCTCGAGTGGTCAGCCCCACCCGAGTTCGGCGCGCAAGCGCTCGCGCACGAGGACGTACCGCGGGTACTCGCCGAAGAACGCGATCTTCCGCGAGAGCAGGTCGTCGCCCTCGACCGCGTCCTCGCTCACGTAGCTGAGGAAGCTCTCGGCGAAGTCCTCGGTGACGTTGGTCGCGGCGTACGCGTCGACGAAGTCCTGCTCGTGAGCGGCGTAGAACGCCTCCGCGATGTCGACGTCGATGTTGTCGGCGTCCGGGGCGTCGGTGTAGTCGGCCCAGAACAGGTCCGAGAACGTCAGGAGATCGGCATCCGCGAGCAGGCATCCCTGACCCGTCCACAGGGTGTCGCAGGTCTCGGTGAACGTGTCCGACGACTCCGGCCCCAGGCTGAGCACGTGCGCGTACTCGTGCACCAGAGTGGCCATCCAATAATCGTTGTCGTCGGCGTAGGAGAGGTTCGCCGCGAACGTCCAGTACTCGCCCGACTGAGACCGTGACACCCAGGCCATCGTGTCGCTCGACACGTCGCGACCGAGGCGCAGCTCCTCGATGCGGGTGGCCGCCCCGCGTGGGGTGAAGACGCGCTCGATGCCCGCCCACACCTCCGCCGCCTCAGGGGTGGGCTCGGGAGAGAGGGTGCCGTCGGCGCCCACCTCGTAGACCTCGGTGATCGCGAACGGGTCGAGCTCGTCGGCGGGGGGTTCGAGCTCGTCCGCCGAGGGGCCGGGCTCGGAGGGCACGGGCAAGTCTTCCCCCCACGTGTCGGGCGAGGCCGAGGTGGCGAGCGAGACCGCCAGCGCCGCCGCACCGACGGTGCCCCACAGCCCCGCGCCGAGCACGATGGCCACGCCGGTTGCGGTCACGGCGATCCAGGGGCTGCGCATGCGTTCACCATAGGAGGCGGGCCGGCGGTGACGGTGCGGCGCAGGACGGGGTGAAGCCGGGACGGCCCGATCGTCACCGTTCCGTTATCCACCGAGGCGCAAATGCGGGAACCCATGGCTCTTCCGCGGACACTACTGAGTGTGGATGAAGACGACGCCGGGCTGTGGGACCGGGTACTCCAAGGCGATGAGCTCGCGCTCGCCGCGCTGTTCGACCGGCACGAGACGCGGCTGTTCCGCCATGCGTCCCGTCTGCTGACTCACCGGGAGGATGCGAAGGATGCCGTCACCGTGGCGTTCTTCGAGCTGTGGCGCAAGCGGGCCTCGGTGCGTCTGGTCGACGGGTCGCCGCTGCCGTGGTTGCTGACGACGGTGGCGCACACCGCGCGGAATCTGGAGCGTTCGAGCCGGCGCTATCGCGCGCTGCTGGATCGGGCGCTGGTCGCCGAGCCGGCGTCGACGTCATCCTCGGACGACAGCGGGGTCCTCTCGGCGCTGAAACGCCTCCCCGAACGCGAGCAGGCGGTCGTGGTGCTGTCGGTGCTCGAGGGGTACGCAGAGCGCGAGATCGCCCAGGCGCTCGGCATCCCGGCCGGAACGGTCAAATCGCGGCTCGCCCGCGCCAAAGCGAAGTTGCGCGATGAGCTCGCGCTGGAAGGGGCACGGGCATGAACGACGAACTGACGCCCTCCGAGCGCGCAGCCCTGCGCGCCCGTATCGTGGGCGGCGCTCACGACATCAAGCCCGTCGGGGCGCACGGGAACGCCTGGATCGCGGGATCCGTGGCCGCTGTCCTCGTCGTCGCGATCGCCGGGGGAGTGACGGTGACCTCGACGCTCAGCGCACCCGAGATCGCGACCACGCCGTCGCCGAGCCCGACCGTGACGGCGGAACCGGTGCCGACGGCGACGCCCACCGACGTGTCGACCCCCACCCCGGCACCCACCCCCCTCGCCACGGCGCCCGTCCTCGCCTTCGGCGGCGACTGTTCGGCTGTCCTTGACGACAGTGCGGCCTCTTCGGTGGTCGGTGTTCCGATGCGTCTGTGGGAGGGGCTGTCCGTCTGGGACGCTCGATCGCTGGGCGGCATCTCGTGTCACTGGCGGACCCAGGACTCCTCGGGGTGGCAGTCGGTGGGCGTCAGCGTTCTTCCCTACTCCGTCGTGCCGGACGCCGTCCGCGCGAAGATCGGCGTCGCCCCCGTCTGCGAGGGTGGGCCGTGCGACTACTCGGAGCGCTTCGGGGACGCGTGGGTCTCCGCATACGCGAGCAGCGACTCCGTGGCGATGGACGCCGTAGCAGCGGTGGGACCGCGCGCAGCCACGTCGCCGGGGACAGAGCGGGCGCTTCCGGCGGCGGCCTGGCATCTCGACGACTGTCAGGACCGGCTCCGGGGCGCCGTCGAGCAGACCCTCGGACGTGTCGGGCTCGAACCGGTGGGAACCGACAACGTCCCGCAGGGCCAGGAGTGGGACGTCCTCACCGGGCGCGGCGCCGCCGCCTGGTGCTCGGTCGCCCCTCCCTCCGCCGATGACCCCGATTTCTTCACCCTGCGGCTCAGCATCGCCGCAGGCCTGCAATCGGACCCGAGCGAGGTGGAGCGGTTCGGGGGCATCCCGGTTCAGGTCGACGGTGCCCGTGCGGCGTGGTGGATCCCACCCGCGAACGGGGTCGGCGGGCGCCTGCGGGCGGACGCCGACGGGGGGATCATCGAGGCGGTGGGCACGGATCTCACGCAGGAGCAGATGCGCGCCCTCGCCGCGAACATCATCGGCGCGCTCGGGTGACCCCTGGCATCCGCCCCTCCCACCCCCGCGTTCTAGACTCGACTCTCGTGGTCACCCGTCTGTCGAACTATTTCCTCCGCACGCTTCGCGAAGACCCCTCGGATGCCGAGGTCACGAGCCACCGCCTGCTCGTGCGCGCCGGTTACATCCGTCGCAACGCCCCCGGCGTCTTCGCGTGGCTGCCGCTCGGTCTGAGGGTCAAGGCCAAGATCGAGACGATCGTCCGCGAGGAGATGGCGAACGCGGGCGCTTTCGAGGTGCACTTCCCGGCGCTGCTGCCGCGCGAGCCCTACGAGGTCACCGGCCGCTGGGAGGAGTACGGTGACGCGCTGTTCCGCCTGCAGGACCGGAAGGGCGCCGACTACCTGCTCGCGCCCACGCACGAGGAGATGTTCACCCTGCTGGTGAAGGATCTCTACTCGTCGTATAAAGACCTGCCCCTGACGATCTACCAGATCCAGGACAAGTACCGCGACGAGGCCCGACCCCGCGCGGGCCTGCTGCGCGGCCGCGAGTTCACGATGAAGGACGCCTACTCGTTCGACGCCACGGATGCCGGGCTCGACGCGTCGTACCAAGCTCAGCGCGACGCCTACGAGCGCATCTTCACCCGCCTGGGTCTCGAATACGTGATCGTCGCCGCCGACGCCGGCGCGATGGGCGGATCGAAGTCGGAGGAGTTCCTGCACCCGACCCCGATCGGCGAAGACACGTTCGTGCGGTCCGCGGGCGGCTACGCGGCCAATGTCGAGGCCTTCACGACGGTGGTCCCCGACGCTCTGCCGATCGAGGGGCAGCCCGAGCCGGTCGTCTTCGACTCGCCGAACACCCCGACGATCGCGACCCTCGTCGACCACTCGAACGCGCACCTCGACGCCCCCGCGCCCGGTATCGCGGGCCAGGCCACCGCCGAGGCGACCCAGTGGACCGCCGCGCACACGCTGAAGAACGTCGTGCTCGCCCTGACGCACCTCGACGGCACCCGCGAGCTCGTGGTCGTGGGTCTTCCCGGTGACCGCGACGTCGACGACAAGCGCGTCGAGGTGGCTTTCGCCCCCGCCGAGGTCGAGGCGGCCACCGAGGCCGATTTCGCGAAGAACCCGCTGCTGGTGAAGGGCTACATCGGCCCCTGGTCGCCGACGGGTGCGGTGCTGGGCGAGGAGTCGGCGACGAAGATCCGCTACTACCTCGACCCCCGCGTCGTCGACGGAACCGCCTGGATCACGGGCGCCAACATCGACCAGAAGCACGTGCACTCGCTCGTCGCGGGCCGCGACTTCGTCGGCGACGGCTTCGTCGAGGTCTCGACCGTGCGCGAGGGCGATCCCGCCCCCGACGGCTCCGGCCCGGTCGAGCTCGCGCGCGGCATGGAGATCGGCCACGTCTTCCAGCTCGGCCGCAAGTACGCCGAGGCTCTCGGGCTGAAGGTGCTCGACGAGAACGGCAAGCTCGCCACGGTCACGATGGGTTCGTACGGCATCGGCGTCACCCGCATCCTCGCGATCATCGCCGAGCTCAACAACGACGCCAAGGGGCTCATCTGGCCGACGTCGGTCGCGCCCTTCGACGTGCACGTCGTGGCGACCGGCCGTGACGCGGCGGCGTTCGAGCTCGCGGCATCCGTCTCCGACCAGCTCGAGGCCGCCGGTCTCGACGTGCTCTACGACGACCGCCCCAAGGTGTCGCCGGGTGTGAAGTTCGGCGATGCCGAGCTCGTCGGCATCCCCCGCATCCTGATCGTCGGTCGCGGCGCGGCCGAGGGCCAGGTCGAGCTGTGGGACCGCCGCACGGGCGAACGCGAGACGGTGTCGGTCGACGACGCCGTGGCGGCGCTGACGCGCTGATCCCGTACCGAAACGGCATCCGTCCCGCATCCGCCGGGAGGGGTGCCGTTTCGTCGTCCGCACGGCTGTATCCCTCGGTAGCGTGGATGCCATGATCTCGGCCCCGCGTCTGTCCCTGTCCGACGGCTCCACGATCCCGCAGCTGGGCGTCGGCACCTACAAGGTGCCCGCCGAGGCGACGGCCGGCCTCGTCGAGGGTGCGCTCGCCGCGGGCTACCGCCACATCGACACGGCCGCCCTGTACGGCAACGAGGCCGAGGTGGGCGAGGGCCTGCGGGCGTCGGGTCTCGACCGCGACCAGGTCTTCATCACCACCAAGGTGTGGAACGACGACCAGGGGTTCGACGAGACGCTCCGCGCTTTCGACACCAGCGCCGCGAAGCTCGGCCTCGACCGCGTCGACCTCTATCTGATCCACTGGCCCATCCCGAGCGCCGACCGCTACGTCGACACCTGGCGAGCCCTCCAACGCCTGCAGGAGGAGGGGCGGGCCACCTCGATCGGCGTCAGCAACTTCTCGGCACCGCACCTCGAGCGCCTGCGCGACGAGACGGGGGTCCTCCCCGCCGTGAACCAGGTCGAGCTGCACCCCCGCTTCCCGCAGGACGAGCTCGTCGATTGGCACGTCGCGCACGAGATCGTCACCGAGTCGTGGGCGCCGCTCGCGCGCGGCGGGTTGCTCGACGAGCCCGTTCTCGCCCGGATCGCCGAGCGCTACGGCAAGACCCCGGCTCAGGTCGTCGTGCGCTGGCACCTCGACCGCGGACTCGTCGTGTTCCCCAAGTCGGTGTCGCTCGAGCGCATCCGCGAGAACGGCGACGTCTTCGACTTCACGCTCGATGCCGACGACCACGAGGCGATCGCCACCCTCGAGACCGGGGAGCGGACCGGGCGCAACCCCGACCTCGACTGAGACCGGCTACGCGTCGAGCCGGGCGAAGCGCGCACGGAAGATCGTGAACACCCCGTAGGCGAGGAAACCCAGCCCGACCAGCGCCGCCAGGACCGGCCCGGCGGGCAGCGCGATGAGCGCCGATGTCGCCCCGTCGAGCCCTCCCGCGGTGTCGGGTTCGACGGTGACCGCCGCGACGACCACGAGGACGCCGACGACGATCAGCGCCACACCCTTCGCGAGGAAGCCGACGACGCCCAGCGCGGTGAGGGCGAACCCGGCGGGTCCGTCCGGCGTGCGCACCTTGGAGTGGAACGACCGTCGCAGCCCCATCCAGACGAACCCGATCCCGACGCCGGCGACCGCGAGGCCCACCGTCCCCAGCACGAAGCCTCCGATGGGCCACGACAGCACCCCCTGGCTGAGGGTCTCGGCCGCCTCTTCGGCCCGCGGGCGCGCGCCGAGGGCGACGGATGCCGAGACCAGACCGATCGCGACGAAGACCACGCCCTGCGGGGCCTCGGTCAGAATCCGCCCGATGCGGCGCCACACCGTGAGGCGCCGCGGCGCGAACGCCTGCAGCAGATGCCACGCCCCCAGCGTGACGAGTCCGATCGCGAGGCACCACAGCGCCGCCGCCCCGAGGGGTACGGCGGCCAGCGCGCGGAACGCCCCCGTTTGATCGCTGTCCTCTCGCGCCCCGAGACCCACTGCGATCACGAGTCCGCCGATGAGCAGATGCAGGATGCCGTTGGCGACGTACCCCGCGCGGGCGGTGACGCGGAACGCGGGGTTGGCCTCCGCCTCGCGGGCGGCGACGCGAGCGGAGGAGGGCATCTGCGCACCGTATGCCGATCCCGGCCCGCGCGGCAATCCGGTTGCGGCGCGGGTTTCCGGCATCCACTCGCCTCCCCCGCCGAAGGCGCTCGTGCGGCGAACGGGTGAAGATCCTGTGTCAAGGCCGTTGCCGTCTTGGCAGGGTGGTGCCGATCTGATTACGGTCGGATGGTGCCCGAGAACACCTCAGAGCTGCGTCCCACTCACCCGCTCGCCATCGCGCCGGTCGTCGCCCCCGCGGCATCCGTCGACGGGTTCGCGAAACAGTTCCTTCAGAACCTGAACTTCGACCAGGGCGTGACGCTGTCGACCTCCGACGTCAACGACCAGTACCTCGCGCTGGCGTACACCGTGCGCGACTACCTCATGGCGCGCTGGTTCGACGATCGTGCGCAGCAGAAGGCCCAGCAGAACAAGACCGTCTGCTACCTCTCGGCCGAGTACCTGCTGGGGCGCCAGCTCGACAACAACCTGCTCGCCGCCCGCCTGACCGACATCGCGACCGAGGCTCTCGCCCAGTGCGGCATCGACATCGACGACCTGCGTCAGGTCGAGATCGAGCCGGGCCTGGGCAACGGTGGTCTCGGACGCCTCGCGGCCTGTTTCATCGACTCGCTCGCGACGATGAGCGTGCCGACGATCGGCTACGGCATCCGCTACGAGTACGGCATCTTCCGCCAGGCCTTCGCCGACGGTCAGCAGATCGAGCAGCCCGACGCGTGGCTGCGCATGGGCTCGCCGTGGGACTTCGCCCACCCCGAGGCCGCGCAGACCATCTCGTTCGCCGGCACCACCGAGACCTACGACGACGACGGCGTCGAGCGCACCCGCTGGATTCCCGAGTGGAACGTGCTCGCGGTGCCGTACAACATGATGGTCCCGGGCTACCACAACGGCCGCGTGAACACCCTGCGCCTGTGGCGCGCGGTGGCCACGAACGCCTTCGACCTGCACACCTTCAACTCCGGCGACTACGTCGAGTCGGTGCGCGCTCAGACCTTCGCCGAGAACATCTCCAAGGTGCTCTACCCCGAGGACTCGACGCCCCAGGGAAAAGAGCTGCGCCTGCAGCAGCAGTACTTCTTCGTCGCGGCATCCATCGCCGACTTCATCGAGCACGTGCTGCCCGACGACTTCGACCTCGACAAGCTCCCCGAGCGCGTGATCTTCCAGCTCAACGACACCCACCCGGTGATCGGCGTCCCCGAGCTGATGCGCGTGCTCGTCGATGAGAAGAAGCTCGAGTGGGATGCCGCCTGGGCCATCACCCAGAAGTGCTTCGCGTACACCTGCCACACGCTGCTTCCCGAGGCGCTCGAAGTGTGGTCGGTCGACCTGCTCGGGCGTCTGCTGCCGCGCCACCTCGAGATCATCTACCGCATCAACGACGAGTTCCTGCTCGAGGTGCGCGAGCGTTTCGGTGACGACGAGATGCTCATCCGCAACATGTCGATCATCGGCGAGCACCCCTACCGCTCGGTGCGCATGGCCTACCTGGCCACGGTGGCGGGCTCCAAGGTCAACGGCGTCGCCGAGCTGCACTCGCAGCTGCTGCGCGACAACGTGCTGAGGGACTTCGCCGAGATGTGGCCCGACAAGTTCACCAACGTCACCAACGGCGTCACGCCCCGCCGCTTCCTCCGTCTGGCCAACCCCGACCTCTCAGCCCTCATCACCGAGGCGCTCGGTGCCGGCTGGACCGTCGACCTCGAGCGCCTGCGGGGCTTGGAGGCCCTGGCCGACGACGCCGACTTCCGCGAGCGTTTCGCCGCGGTCAAGGCGTCGAACAAGCGTCGCCTGAGCCGCGTGCTCGAGGCGCGGGGCGAGGACCCCCTCGACGACGGCCACATGCTCGACGTCATGATCAAGCGCCTGCACGAGTACAAGCGGCAAACGCTCAAGGTGCTGCACATCGTGAGCACCTACGAGGGGATCGTGTCGGGTCGACTCGACGTCGCCGACGTGCAGCCGCGCACGTTCCTGTTCGGTGCCAAGGCCGCCCCCGGCTACGGCATGGCCAAGCGCATCATCCATCTCATCAACGCCGTCGGCGAGGTGGTCAGCGCCGACGAGCGCGTGCAGGGCAAGCTGAAGGTGCTCTACCCGGCGAACTACAACGTCACCCTCGCCGAGAGCATCATCCCCGCCGCCGACCTGTCGGAGCAGATCTCCCTCGCCGGCAAAGAGGCGTCGGGCACGGGCAACATGAAACTCGCCCTCAACGGTGCCCTCACCATCGGCACCGACGACGGCGCGAACGTCGAGATCCGCAAGCTCGTGGGCGACGACAACTTCTTCCTCTTCGGCATGAGCGAGCCCGAGGTCGAGGCGCTGTGGGCCGAGGGCTACCGTCCCGCCGACTTCTATCAGAAGGACGAGCGGCTGCGCAGCGCCATCGACCTCATCGCCTCGGGCGCCTTCTCGGACGGCGACCGCACGGTGTTCGAGCCCCTCGTGTCGAACCTCCTGTACGAAGACCGGTTCATGGCGCTCGCCGACTTCTCGTCGTACCTCGACGCGCAGGACCGCGTCGACGCCGCCTACGCCGACCAGGACGGGTGGGTCCGCGCGGCCATCCTGAACGTCGCCCGCAGCGGCTACTTCTCGTCCGACCGCGCCATGCGCGACTACCTGGACCGCATCTGGCACGCCACCCCGGTGAGCTGACGCGGTCTCCGGATGCCGTGACCCGGGCGAGCGCCCGAGGTCGCGGCATCCGTCATTCTGTCGGCGGTATGCGGGACGGTGCCGGGCGCGGTGCGTGTACAACTCCGGAGATCCGGGGGCCGCGTGGCCAGCGCACCCCGGAACCGTGGGGGCATCGCGGCGCGTTGCGCCGTTCTCTCCTGCGTTGTGCACGGCGGCTGGCGGGAAGGCTGCGAAGGCTGGCAGGCCGGCGACGGCGTCGTGGGGGCGACCTGCGCGAGAGTGGAAGCCTCTCGACCCCGGAGGGCCCGTGTACATCAGCGACTTCACCGTTCCCGACACCCTCGCCGCCCGGGGTGCCCTCGCGCTCGCCCGGCAATACCAATCGCCGGCGATCACGGCGCACGCGCTGCGGTCGTGGCTGTGGGCCGAGGCGTTCGCGGTGGTCGACGGCATCCGGAACATCGATCATGAGCTGCTGTACGTCGCCGCCGTCCTGCACGACATCGGCACGGTGACGGAGTTCGACAACCACTCGATCTCGTACGAGCACGCCGCCGGCCATGTCGGTGTCGCGCTCACCGCGGGCGCGGGGTGGGAGCAGCCCCGACGCGAGCGTGCGCTCGAGGTGATCGTGCGACACAACTGGCCGCGGGTGGATCCGTCGATGGATGCCGAGGGGCACCTGCTCGAGATCGCGACGGGCCTCGACATCTCGGGTGCCCGCCCCGACGCGCTGCCCGAGGACTTCCGACGCGAGGTGCTCGCCGCTCACCCGCGCGGAGCTCTAGCCGCCGAGTTCGGCGCGTGCGTGCTCGACCAGGCGGCGCGCAAGCCCGATACCGCCGCCCAGCGCCTGGTGGACGGGGGAGTGGTGGCCAAGCTCGCCGCGAATCCCCTCGAATCGCTGTGATCCGTGAGGTCCTGGCATCCGGAATCGTCCGCCGAGATGCGAGGGTCGTGGCATCCCGGGTATCGTAGGAGGGTTGTCGGCGCCGGTCGTGCCGACGAAAGCTGAACAACGGAGGGCCTTGTGGACATCGATCTCGCACTTCTGAAGACGATCGAACGCGAGAAGGAGATCCCCTTCGACGAACTCGCGCGCATCATCGAGCAGGCGATCCTCACCGCCTACGCGAAGCACATCTCGCCCACCGGCGAGATCCCGTCGGGCGCTCGCGCCTCGCTCGACCGCAAGACCGGTCACGTGGGCATCTTCACGCCCGTGACCGACGACGAGGGTGCCGTCATCGGTGAAGAGGAGCAGGCTCCCGACGACTTCGGCCGGATCGCCGCCTTCGCCGCCAAGCAGGTCATCAGCCAGCGTCTGCGCGACATCGCCGACGACGCCGTGTTGGGGGAGTTCAAGGGCAAAGAGGGCGACATCGTCGCCGGTGTCGTCCAGCAGGGCCCCAACCCGCGCATGGTGCACGTCGACCTCGGCACCGTCGAGGCGATCCTCCCGCCCGAGGAGCAGGTTCCCGGTGAGACGTACGCGCACGGCTCGCGCCTGCGCGTCTACGTCACGAGCGTGTCGAAGGGCAACAAGGGCCCGCAGATCACCGTCTCGCGCACCCACCCCGGGCTGGTGCGCAAGCTCTTCGCCCTCGAGGTTCCCGAGATCGCCGCGGGCCTGGTCGAGATCGTCTCGCTCGCGCGCGAGGCCGGCCACCGCTCGAAGATCGCCGTGAAGGCGACCGACCCCACGGTCAACGCCAAGGGCGCGTGCATCGGAGAGCTCGGGCGACGCGTGCGCGCCGTGACCGAGGAGCTCGCGGGCGAGAAGATCGACATCATCGACTACGACGCCGAGCTGCCGCGCTTCGTCGCGAACGCGCTGTCGCCCGCGAAGGTGACCTCGTCCTTCGTCCTGGATGCCACGACCAAGGCCGTCCGCGCGCTCGTGCCCGACTACCAGCTGTCGTTGGCGATCGGCAAGGAGGGCCAGAACGCCCGCCTGGCCGCCAAGCTCACCGGCGCGAAGATCGACATCCAGCCCGACAGCATCCTCGAAGACAACTGAGGGTCCGATCGTCCCCACGATCGCGAGGTGTAGGATGGAACCCGTACGAACGTGCGTCGGATGCCGCGCACGCGCCCCCCGATCCTCGCTTCTGCGTGTGGTCGCCGACGGATCGGTCCTCGTCGCAGATGAGCGAGCGGTCCTTCCCGGGCGGGGAGCGTGGGTGCACGAGACGGACGCATGCGTGAGGAAAGCTCTCACGCGCCGCGCCTTCGTACGAGCATTGCGTGTATCAGGCCCGCTTGACACGCAGACCTTCGAATCACACCTCCAGCGAAAAGGCTGAACGGCTATGGACACGAAGTGAACGGCTCGAAATGAGACCCGTCCGCAACTAACGGTCTGCCCTGTCCGGGGTAGGCCCTCAGACAGGAGAATTGTGGCTAAACCACGCGTGCACGAGATCGCTTCCGAGCTCGGCGTCGACAGCAAGGTCGCGCTTGCGAAGCTGAAGGAGCTCGGCGAGTTCGTCAAGAGCCCCTCATCCACCATCGAACCCCCGGTGGCCCGTAAGCTCCGCGCCGCCCTCGCGGCCGAGGGCTCGTCGGCCCCGGCCGGCGGCGGTTCCTCCGCCGCGCCCGCGGCGCGCCCCGGAGCCCGTCCGGGCCCCGCGCGTCCCGCGGCGACCCCCGGTGCCCGTCCCTCGGGCCCCACCCCCGGCCCCGCGAAGCCTGCGGCTCCCGCCGCTCCCGCGGCGACTCCGGCTCAGGCCGCACCCGCGGCATCCGCCCCCGCCTCCGAGGCCCCCGCGGCCACGCCGGCGGCGAAGCCGTCGACTCCGTCGTCGCCCCCGAGCCCCGGCTCGACCGCGCCGACCCCCGGTGGAGCGACCCCCGGCGCCGGTGCCCCCAAGCCCGGTCCGAGCGCGCCCCCGCGTCCGGGTGGAGCCCGCCCGGGCAACAACCCCTTCGCTTCGTCGCAGGGCATGGGCCAGCGTCCGTCCGGCCCGCGCCCGGGTAACAACCCCTTCGCCTCGGCGCAGGGCATGGGCCAGCGCCCGACCCCCGGCAACATCCCGCGTCCGCAGGCTCCGCGCCCCGGCGCCCCGCGTCCCGGTGCCCCGCGCCCCGGTGGTGCCGGTCGTCCCGGTGGCGGCGGTCGTCCCGGCGCTCCGTTCCAGCAGCGTCCCGGCGGTCCCGGTCGTCCCGGCGGTGCCGGTGGCGGCTTCCAGCGCCCCGGTGGCGGCGCTCCCGGCGGCGGCGGTTTCGCCGGTCGTCCCGGTGGCGGCGGTGGCCGTGGCCGTGGCCCCGGCGGTGGTACCGCAGGTGCCTTCGGTAAGGGCGGCGGCAAGTCGAAGCAGCGTAAGTCGCGTCGGGCGAAGCGGCAGGAATTCGAGATGCGGTCGGCGCCGGTCGTCGGCGGCGTCAACGTCTCGAAGGGCAACGGCGAGATCATCCGCCTTCGTCGCGGTGCCTCCATCGCCGACTTCGCGGACAAGCTCGAGGCCCTGCGCGGTTACACCGTGCAGCCCGGCACGCTCGTGACCATCCTGTTCAACCTGGGCGAGATGGCCACCGCGACCGAGTCGCTCGACGAGGCCACCTTCGAGGTGCTCGGCGAGGAGCTCGGCTACAAGATCCAGATGGTCTCGCCCGAGGACGAAGACAAGGAGCTCCTCGAGGGCTTCGGTCTCGACCTCGATGCCGAGCTCGAGGCCGAGAGCGAGGACGATCTCGAGATCCGTCCTCCCGTGGTCACCGTCATGGGTCACGTCGACCACGGTAAGACGCGACTGCTCGACGCCATCCGCCAGACCAACGTGGTCGCGGGCGAGGCCGGCGGCATCACGCAGCACATCGGTGCGTACCAGATCTGGACCGAGCACGAGGGCATCGAGCGCGCGATCACCTTCATCGACACCCCGGGTCACGAGGCGTTCACCGCCATGCGTGCCCGTGGTGCGCAGGTGACCGACATCGCGATCCTCGTGGTCGCGGCCGACGACGGCATCATGCCCCAGACGGTCGAGGCGCTGAACCACGCCCAGGCGGCGAACGTGCCGATCGTGGTCGCGGTCAACAAGGTCGACAAGCCCGACGCCAACCCCGCCAAGGTGCGCCAGCAGCTCACCGAGTACGGTCTGGTCGCCGAGGAGTACGGCGGAGACGTCATGTTCGTCGACGTTTCGGCGCGACAGAACCTCAACATCCAGGCTCTCCTGGATGCGGTCCTGCTCACCGCCGACGCCGGCCTCGACCTCACGGCCAACCCGAACAAGGCGGCCCGCGGTGTCGCGATCGAAGCGAAGCTCGACAAGGGTCGCGGTTCGGTCGCCACGGTGCTCATCCAGTCCGGAACCCTGCGCGTCGGCGACGCGATCGTCGCCGGAACGGCCTACGGCCGCGTCCGCGCGATGATGGACGAGAACGGCGAAGCGGTCGAAGAGGCCTACCCGTCGCGTCCCGTCCAGGTGCAGGGTCTGAACTCCGTGCCCCGCGCCGGCGACGTCTTCATCGTCACCGAGGAGGACCGCACCGCCCGTCAGATCGCCGAGAAGCGTGAAGCGGCCGAGCGCAACGCCCAGCTGGCCAAGGCCCGCAAGCGCATCTCGCTCGAAGACTTCACCCGTGCTCTCGAAGAGGGCAAGGTCGAGTCGCTCAACCTCATCATCAAGGGTGACGTGTCGGGTGCCGTCGAGGCGCTGGAAGAGTCGCTGCTCAAGATCGAGGTCGACGACAGCGTCCAGCTGCGCATCATCCACCGCGGTGTGGGTGCGATCACCGAGTCGGACATCAACCTGGCCACGATCGACAACGCGATCGTGATCGGCTTCAACGTCCGTCCCGACACGAAGGCCCGCGAGCGCGCCGCCCGCGAGGGTGTCGACGTGCGGTTCTACTCCGTCATCTACAACGCGATCGACGACGTCGAGCAGTCGCTCAAGGGTCTGCTCAAGCCGGAGTTCGAAGAGGTGCAGTCGGGTGTCGCCGAGATCCGCGAGGTGTTCCGCTCCTCGAAGTTCGGCAACATCGCCGGTGTCATCGTGCGGTCGGGAACGATCACGCGCAACGCCAAGGCCCGCGTCATCCGCGACGGTGTCGTGCTGGCCGACGGCCTGGCCATCGAGTCGCTGCGTCGCTTCAAGGACGACGTCACCGAGGTGCGGACGGACTTCGAGGCCGGTATCGGCCTGGGCAAGTTCAACGACATCCAGGTCGGCGACGAGATCGAGACGACGGAACTCGTCGAGAAGCCGCGAGGCTGATCGTCAAGCGGGGGTCGTGCCTTCGGGTGCGGCCCCCGCTTCGGCCTGCGGGGTGTGCATCTCCGAGAGCAGAGCGGGGCCCCTACCCCGATGCTCTCGGAGATGCACACCCCTCCGGCCTCCGCTGGGTACGCTCCTTCGTCAGGACCGCCACCCGGCGATGAGCCACGGGGCACTCGACTCGCGGCGGTATGGAGAAAGAAGGAGAAGGCTGTGGCAGGGGAACGACAGGCACGGGTGGCGGACCGGATCCGCGTGGTGCTCGCCGAGCGTCTCGAGAAGGGGCTGCGCGACCCGCGGCTCGGTTTCGTGACCATCACCGACGTGCGGGTCACGGGTGACCTCCAGCGCGCTTCGGTGTTCTACACCGTCATGGGCGACGAGGCGCACCGGGCCGACACGGCCGCGGCGCTGAAGTCGGCGACGGGCATGCTGCGCAGCGAGGTCGGCAAGCACCTCAACACGCGTCTCACCCCGTCGCTGGAGTTCATCCTCGACGGCATCCCCGAGAACGCCGACCACATCTCGGCGCTGCTGCGCGAAGCGCGCGAGCGCGACGAATCCGTCGCGGGCCTGGCCGCCTCGGCCGCCTACGCCGGCGACGCCGACCCGTACGTCAAGCCGCGCGAAGACGACGAAGACGACGACCCCGAAGACGAGATCGACGACGAGGACGCCCCGCGCGCCTGAGCCTCGACGCACGCGGCCGGAGGTCGCCCCTGAGTGGGGTGGCATCCGGCCGTCGTCGTCCCCGGCGCGGTGCGTACCGGGCTTCGGACGAACGCGCGAACCGGCGGGGGAGAACAGCCCGGATCGCCCGAAGACGGCGGAGATGTCCGGAGCGCGGCACGCGGCCCGGACGAGGAATTCAGGATGCCGGATGGCCCGGCAGCCGCAGGAGGTCGTCGTCCGCTTCGGCCAGGCCGTCGGCGATCAGCGAGTCGATCGCCCGGTCGCGCTGGGCGGCGTCGGGCCAGTCCGGCAGCACCGCGGACAGCGGCATCGGGGACGGGGCCGCGTCGCGAAGGAGCTTCAGCACCGCGCCGCGCGCCTGCCGGTCGCTGCCCTCGTACTTCGCCTGCCGACGCCGCCGGTCCTCGGAGGCGGGGTATCCCGCGGCGCGCCACGCGCACTGCGCGGCGAGCGGGCACAGGTCGCACTTCGGCGCGCGGGCCGTGCAGACGATCGCGCCGAGCTCCATGGCGGCGGCGTTCACGACGGCCGCCTCGAGCAGGTCGCGGGGGAGCTCGGCATCCATCCGCTCGAGATCACGGCGGTGCGGGGGGCCGGGCTGCGCCACGCCCTCGACCGCGCGCGCGAGAACGCGCCGGGTGTTCGTGTCGACGACCGGGTGCCGGTCGCCGTAGGCGAAGACCGCGACCGCGCGCGCCGTGTAATCGCCGATCCCGGTGAGGGCGAGGAGGGCCTCGACCTCGCGGGGGACGACGCCGTCGTGCCGATCGCGGATCTCGACCGCCGCCCGGTGCAGCCACAGCGCGCGGCGCGGATAGCCGAGGTTCGCCCACTGCGTGACCGCGTCGGACGGGGGAGAGGCCGCGAGATCGGCGGGGGTGGGCCAGCGCTCGAGCCACGCCTCGAGGTGCGGGATGACGCGCGCGACCGGCGTCTGCTGCAGCATGAACTCGCTGACCAGCGTGCCCCACGCCCCGAACCCCGGGCGGCGCCAGGGAAGGTCGCGCGCCGCGTCGCGGTACCACTCGATGAGCGGGGCGGCGAGGGCTGGCATCCCTCCAGCCTAGGCTCGCCCGGCCCCGGCCCGGCGCGCCGTCGGGAGCGTGAACGAGCGGTCGGGGGTGGCGGCGGTCCGATGTCGGAGGTCGACCGTAGGCTGGAAGCATGTCGAGCGAGAACCCCGTCGAGACCCTCCAGCGCAGCCTGCGCGACCTCATGCGGCAGAACAACCGCGCGGGGCGCGTGGTGGTGGCGATCGAGGGGCTGGATGCCGAGGGGGCCCGCGTCTTCGCCGACGGCTTCGCCTCCGCGGTGGCCGAGGACGGCACGCCCGTGCACCGGGCCAGCGTCGAAGACGGCGAGACCGACGTGCGCGAGTCCGTCGTGGCACCGTTCCGCGCCGGGGAAGGCGACGCCGTGCTCGTGGTCGACGGAGTGTTCCTGCAGACGCCCGCGCGCCGGGGGTTGTGGAACTGGTCGGTGTGGCTCGAGGTCAATCCTCCGGTCGGGCAACCACGGCCCGAGCTGCCCGAGGCGCAGAAGCACTACGTCCACACCGCGCGACCGCGCGTCGCGGCCTCCGTCATCGTCGAGAACTCCGACCCGACGCACCCGGTGCAGGTGTTCGGGGACTTCTGCTGATGGTGCGTCCCGGCATCCTCCTGGTCGACAAGCCCGGAGGCATCACCAGCCATGACGTCGTTTCGCGGGCCCGCCGCGCCCTCGGCACGCGCAAGATCGGCCACGCCGGCACGCTCGACCCCATGGCGACGGGCCTGCTCGTCCTCGGGGTCGAGGGCGCGACTCGGTTGCTCACCTATATCGTCGGCGCCGACAAGACGTACAAGGCGACGATCCTGCTCGGCGTCGAGACCGACAGCGACGACGCCGACGGGGTCGAAACCTTGCGGACGGACGCCTCCGCAGTGACCGACGACCAGATCGTCGCGGGCATCGCGCAGCTGACCGGAGAGATCGACCAGGTGCCGAGCACCGTCTCGGCGATCAAGGTCGACGGCCGGCGTGCCTACGATCTCGCCCGGGCGGGCGAGGAGGTAGAGCTGAAGGCGCGACGCGTCACCGTCTCGCGCTTCGACGTCCGCGAGACGCGCCGGCAAGGCGTGACGATCGAGCTCGACGTCGTCGTCGACTGCACGAGCGGCACGTACATCCGCGCCCTGGCCCGCGACCTCGGTCGATCCCTCGGCGTGGGCGGGCACCTGACGGCGCTGCGTCGTACGCGCATCGGCTCCTTCGACGTCTCGGCCGCGGCATCCGTCGATGACATCGCCGAAGACGCCCTCGTCGAGCCGGCCACGGCCGCCGCGGTGGTCGTGGGCGCCCTGGCCGTCGGCGCCGACGAAGCGCGAGATCTGCGGCACGGCAAGCGCATCGACGGGGGAGGACGCCTGACCGGCGCCGTCGCCGCCGCGATCGACCCCGACGGGCGCCTCGTGGGCATCGTCGAGAAGCGCGGCACGCAGCTCAAGAGCGCCATGAACATGCCCGAGGAGGCCGCCCGATGATCCTGTGGTTCACCCTCGTACAGGTGGGGATCGCGGTGCTCGCGGGTCTCGTGGCGATCACGGCGGGGCTCATCGGCCGCCGACCGGGAGATGTGACCGTCGGCTCCCTCGCGCTCATCGAGCTGCTGCTCATCGTGCAGATCGTCGTCGCGATCATCGCGCCGTTGGCCGGCAATGCGCCGACCGGAAGCCTGCTCGAGTTCTGGACGTATCTCGTCTCGGCCGCCCTCGTGCCCGTCGCCGGCGCGGCCTGGGCCCTGCTGGAACGCAGCCGCTGGAGCACCGTCGTCATGGGTGTCGCCGCCCTCGCCGTCGCCGTCATGGTGTGGCGCATGCACCAGATCTGGACCGTGCAGATCGCCTGAGACCCCGGATGCCGGGACCCCGGGGCGAGCGCCGGGCACTCCGGCCGCGGGAGAACTAGAATCGTGAGGTCATGGCATCCACAGCTCCCACCCGCTCCCGGGGGATGACCGGCATCGGCCGTGTCCTCGTCGTCGTCTACGGCATCATGGCGCTCGCCGCCACAGGCCGCTCGTTCGTGCAGATCGTGCGCGAGTTCGACGACGCCCCCCTCGCGTACACGCTGTCGGCCCTCGCGGCGGTCGTCTACATCCTGGCGACCCTCGCCCTCGTGTTCTCGGCGCGTCCTGTCTGGTACCGGGTCGCGTGGATCGCGATCGGTTTCGAACTGGTGGGGGTGCTCGTCGTGGGCACCCTGAGCCTCGTGCTGCCCGAGCTGTTCCAGCACCCGACGGTGTGGTCGATCTACGGTTACGGGTACCTGTTCATCCCGCTGGTGCTGCCCTTCGTCGGACTCTGGTGGCTCACGCGCCACCGTCGGGCGTCGCGGTGATCGTCTTCCGCGACCCGTCCGAGGTGCCCGCGCACTTCGGTCCCTCGGTCGTGGCCATCGGCAAGTTCGACGGCGTGCACGCCGGGCACCGTGCCGTGATCGACCGCGCGCGCATCGACGCGTCCGACGGTGCGCGGGTCGTGGCCGTGACCTTCGACCGCAACCCGCTCAGCGTGCTGCGTCCCGAGAAGTGCCCGCCCGACGTGATCGGCCCGCACCAGAAGCTGGAGCTGCTCGAGCGCGCCGGAGTCGACGCCACTTTGCTGCTCACGTTCGACGCGGAGCTCGCCGCGATTCCCGCCGACGCCTTCGTCCTGCGGGTTCTCGTCGAGGCACTGCAGGCCCGCACGGTCCTGGTCGGCCGTGACTTCCGCTTCGGCGCCGGGGGAGCGGGCGACCCCGACCTGCTGGAGCGCATGGGTGCCGAGCACGGCTTCCGCGTAGACGTGGTGGACGACGTGCGCGCGGTGCACGCCGACCGGAGGGTGTCGTCGACGTGGATTCGCGAGGCCCTCTCGGCCGGCGACGTGACCACGGCGGCGCGTCTGCTCGGTCGCGCGCCGTCGGTCTGGGGCGAGGTCGTGCACGGACTCAAGCGCGGTCGCGAGCTCGGCTACCCGACCGCCAACCTCTCGCCCGACCTCGAGGGCTTCATCCCCGCGGACGGCGTCTACGCCGGCTGGCTCGTCGACGTCGACGGGGCGCGCCGCATCAGCTACCCGGCCGCGATCAGCGTCGGCACGAACCCGACGTTCGACGACGTGCACGCGCGCCAGGTCGAGGCCTACGTGATCGATGAGACCGGGCTCGACCTGTACGGGCACCACGTCGAGGTGCGTTTCGTCGAGCGCGTCCGCGAGATGACGGCCTTCGACGGCATCGACGCCCTGCTCGTGCAGATGGCCGACGACGTCGAGCGGGCGCGGGCGATCCTGCGCTGAGCGCGGGGGTGTGCGCCGGGGTGCTGGGCACCGGGCACTGAGCGCCGGACGCACGCTTTCGGGGCGGGTTTCGTGGCCCCGGGGCCACGCCGGCGCGAGGGGAACGCGGGGAGCGTTGACGCGTCACTTTCGGGGCGGGTTTCGTGGCCCCGGGGCGTTGTTGGTGGTCCCGGGGCCACGCCGGTGCGAGCGAAAACATCACCCGACCCACGCGCCGCCCGGACCGCAGCTCAGTCCTGCCGCGACAGGTGATTCCGGATGCCGAGGAACGACGCCGCAGCCCCGAGCAGCATCAGCACGGCGGTGAAGACGGCCGCGCGATGGAACCCGCCCAGATCGAGCGAGCCCCCGACGACGGCGGACACGGCGGCGATCGCGAGAAGGCCCGCTACGCGCGACACCGCGTTGTTGACGGCCGACGCGATGCCCGAGCGCTCGGTGTCGATCGCGCCGAGCACGGCTGCGGTGAGGGGCGACACCGTGGCGGTCAGGCCCAACCCCCACACGATGACGCCCGGCAGCACCTGCGTCCAGTAGTCGAAGTCGTCGCCGACGCTCAGGAGCAGCAGCGCCCCGCCGGCCATCACGACGGGCCCGAGCGTCATGAACAGACGCGGTCCGAAGCGACCCGCGAGGGCACCCATCCGTGAGCTGAGCAGGATCATCAGCACCGTGCTCGGCAGCGAGGCGAGCCCCGCGAGGGTGGCCGGCAGCCCCGCGCCCTGCTGCAGGTACACGCTCAAGACGAAGCCATTGAGCGAGAGGGCGGCGTAGACGAAGACGGTCGTGAGGTTTCCCGCCCAGAAGTTGCGGGAGCGGAACAGGTCGAGCGGCATCATGGGGTCGCGCGCGGTCCGCTGGCGCACGAGGAAACCCGCGAACGACAGGATGCCGACGAGCCCGGGGACCCAGATCACGGGCGATGCCCACCCGAGGTTCGGCTGCTCGATGAGGGCGAAGACGATGCCGCCCAGGCCCAGGGCGCACAGGACGGCGCCGAGGATGTCGACGCGCGCGTCGGGTCGACGGTGGTCGCGGTGCCCGAGGCGGATGAGCAACCACAGCGTCACCGCGATGGGCAGCACGTTCACGAGGAACACCAGACGCCACGACAGCGTGTCGACGAAGATGCCGCCCACCAGGGGGCCGGCGAGCATGGCGACCGTGGTCGCCCCGGTCCAGATGCCGATCGCGCGCGCCTGCGCGGGCCCGCGGAAGGTCGAGGTGATCAGCGCCAGCGAGCTCGGGACGAGCAGTGCTCCGGCAACGCCCTGCAGAGCCCGGGCGACGATGAGGAACTCGGCGGTGGGGGCCGCGGCGATGGCGAGCGAGGTCAGGCCGAAGCCGACGAGGCCGATCCGCAGCACGACGATCCGCCCGAGCACATCGCTCAGCGATCCTGCGACGAGGATGAACGCCCCGAGGGTCACGAGGTAGGCATCGACGACCCACTGCTGCGTCGACAGACCGCCACCCAGCTCGCCGGCGATCGCGGGGAGGGCGACGTTGACCACGGTCCCGTCGAGGAACGACACGAACGACGCCAGAACGGCGACCGCCAGCACGACCCGCTGCTCGCGTGTCATCGTCTCGGCCATGACTCCAGCGTAGGGTCGCGCACAGTGCCCGGGGCGGGTGGCGGCGTGCGATCCGCCCGCCCAAGGAATACCCCCAGGGGGTATCCTGTTCTGAACGGAGTGACCGGAGGAGAAGCCATGGGCGAGAACACCGAAGCGCCGACCGCGGAAGCCGTGCTCGATATCGAGGGCATGACCTGCGCCAGCTGCGTCGCCCGCGTCGAGAAGAAGCTCGGCCGGGTCGAGGGCGTTCAGGCCGCGGTCAATCTCGCGACAGAGACCGCGCGCGTGCGGTACCCGGCCGACCTCGACCCCACGGCGCTCGTCGACGCCGTCCGCTCCGCCGGTTACGACGCCACCGTTCGTCCGCGTTCCGCCACCCCTCTCGCAGCGCCGGGCCCCTCGGCATCCGTCGCCCCGGACGAATCCCGGCGGGAGGAGCGAGCGGATGCCGGCACCCCGACGCCCGAGCCCGTCGCCGTCCCCGCCCCCGGCGGAGAGATCGACGCCACAACGGGTCGAGCGCTCGATGAGGACGCGGATCACGGCGGTCACGTCCACGACACCGGCGACGCCCCCGGATCCACGCCGCTGCGCGTGCGGCTGTGGGTCTCGCTCGCTCTCGCGGTGCCGGTCGTCGCACTCGGGATGATCCCGGCGTGGCAGTTCCCGGGGTGGCAGTGGGTGTCGCTCGTTCTCTCGACGCCGATCGTGCTGTGGGGCGGGTGGCCGTTCCACCGTGCGACGCTGCGCAACGCCCGCCATGGCGCCGCGACCATGGACACGCTGATCACCCTGGGCACCTTCGCCGCCTACCTGTGGAGCGTGTGGGCTCTCGTGTTCGGAACGGCCGGGCGGATCGGCATCCGTCATGAGGTCATGCTGTTCGGCCCGGTGCACGACGCCTCCGCGGTCGTGTACTTCGAGGTCGCGGCGGCGGTGACGGTGTTCCTGCTGCTGGGGCGCGTGATCGAGCAGCGGTCCACGCGGCGGGCCGGGGCGGCCCTGCGCGCCCTGCTCGACCTTGGCGCGCGCGAGGCCGAGCTCGCGGACGGGCGCCGCATCGACATCGACCGGCTCGCCGTCGGCGACGTCTTCGTCGTGCGTCCGGGAGCCATCGTCGCCACCGACGGAGACGTGCTCGAAGGACGCGCGTCGATCGACGAGAGCATGCTGACGGGCGAGTCCCTCCCCGTGGACGTCGGTCCCGGATCCACCGTCACCGGCGGCACGATCGCCTCGGGCGGCCGGCTGGTCGTGCGCGCGACCGGGGTGGGCGAGCAGACGCGCCTCGCCCGCATCGCCCGCCTCGTCGAAGACGCCCAGCTCGGCAAGAGCCGCGTGCAGCGCCTCGCCGATCGGATCTCCGGCGTGTTCGTTCCCGTCGTCATCGCGCTCGCCGCGCTGACCCTCGTCGCATGGCTGGTCGCCGGGCAACCCGTCGCCGCCGGCTTCACCGCGGCGGTGGCGGTGCTGATCATCGCGTGCCCCTGCGCCCTGGGGCTCGCCACCCCCATCGCCATCCTCGTGGGCACCGGGCGGGGGGCGCAGCTCGGCATCCTCGTGACGGGTCCCGCCGCCCTGGAGTCCGCCGAGCGCATCGACACGATCGTGCTCGACAAGACCGGCACCCTCACCTCGGGACGCATGAGCGTCGCGCGGGTCACGACCGTCGAGGCACAGGATGCCGCGGACGCCCTGCGGCGCGTCGCCGCGGTCGAGCGCGGGTCGGAGCACCCGATCGCCCACGCGATCGTGGCCGCGGCGGGGGAGGGGCCGGTCGCCGCCGATCTGGAGGCCCTGCCCGGGCGCGGGGTCACGGGAACCGTCGACGACGTGCGCGTCTTCGCGGGTCGCCCGGCGCTGGCCGCCGACCTCGGAGGGCAGCTGCCCGCGACGCTCGCCCAGGCGGTCGATGAGGGGGAGCGCCGCGGCACCGTCGTGGTCGCCGGGTGGGCCGGTCGCGACGGGGCGATGAGCGCCCGGGTCGTCATCGAGGTGGCCGACACCGTGCGTCCCGAAAGCGCCGCGGCGATCGCGCAGCTGAAGCGGATGGGGCTCGAGCCCGTGCTCCTCACCGGCGACAACGAGCACGTCGCCCGCGCCGTCGCCGAGCAACTGGGCATCGAGCGGGTGCGCGCCGGGGTGCTGCCCGAGGGGAAGGTCGCGGCCATCACGACGCTGCGAGCGGAGGGGCGCACCGTCGCGATGGTCGGCGACGGGGTCAACGACGCCGCCGCCCTGGCATCCGCCGATCTGGGTATCGCGATGGGAGGGGGGACGGATGCCGCGCTGCACGCGAGCGACGTGGCCCTCATGCGCGACGACCCGCGGGGGATCGTCACCGCCCTCTCCCTCAGCCGCCGGACGATGCGGATCATCCGCGGCAACCTGTTCTGGGCGTTCGCGTACAACGTCGCGGCGCTGCCCCTGGCCGCGCTGGGTCTGCTGAACCCGATGCTGGCCGGGGCGGCGATGGCGTTCTCGAGCGTGTTCGTGGTGCTGAACAGCCTGCGGCTGCGACGCGCGGGCTGACTCGCTGCGCGTGAGGCGCCAGGATTTGTCGCTTCGCGGCTCTCCGCGGCGACAAATTCTGACACCTCACGCGGAAAGCGGTCGTCGGCCGCTAGAATGGTGGCGACTCCGATTCCCGCTGTCCTCGCGAGCCGTTATGGCGTAGACGCGTTGCGGGTCGCCGACACCGCTTCTCCGGCGGCGGTTCGCGCGACGAACTCCCGGGGTCACTGATCCACCGGCATTCGCCGGACGCTCCGGACTGTCATCCGGACGACACGCTCAGGAGGAGCATGCCGACTACGGCAACCGCGTCCCGAGGCTCCAGCCAACGACGCAGGAAGACCACGTCATCCCGACGCGACGACGAAGCACCCGTCATCCCGATCCTCGCGCGCAAGGTGCGCGAGATCGAGGCGAAGGCGCAGCGCGGAAAGCTCGGGCCCACCAACCGCGTCAAGTTCCAGGTGATCGCCTTCCTCGTCCGCGAGGAGCGCGCCCGGGTCAAGGCCGACACCGAGATCACCGACGCCGCGCGCGCCGAGCTGCTGAAGCGTCTCGACGGTGTCGCCACGATCCTCGCCAAGACCGCCGCGCGTGACACCTCGCTGATCCAGCTGCTCGAGGTGGATCAGGCCACCTCACCGGTCGCCCGCCGCATGCGTCGCGACTGGCTGCTCGAATCCGGGGCGGAGCTGCCGCCGGACGAGCTCATCATCACCGACAACACGCCCAAGGTCGCACCCGTCGTCCCGGCGGCCCTGGCCGAGAAGCAGGTCGTCCCGCCCTCGATCGAGGCGCGTCAGATGGCGAACCCCTTCCTCGCGCCCGACCTCACGCCCCGCGCGACCGGGGATGCCCCGCGTCGCCGCCTCGACGGCTGGGAACTCATGGGCCCGCTGTACAAGGCGTTCGAGACCGGCGCCGGCGGGTCGGCCGCGAGCATGGAGCTCCCGCCCGTACCCGAGTTCGACCGGCTCTCGCCGCGCGGACTCGAGGTCATGCCGCACCAGTCGCGCTTCCTCGAGGCCGTCCGCACCGGACACCGCTCCTTCCTGCTCGCCGATGAGCCGGGCCTCGGCAAGACCGCGGAGTCGGTGCTCGCGGCATCCGTCGCCGATGCCTACCCGCTCCTGGTCGTCGTGCCCAACGTCGTGAAGATGAACTGGGCCCGCGAGGTGCAGCGGTGGACGCCGCAGCGTCGCGCGACCGTGATCTCGGGCGGCGGTGCCGACATCGATGCCTTCGCCGACGTCTTCATCGTCAACTACGAGATCCTCGACCGGCACCTGTCCTGGCTGTCGTCAATCGGGCTGAAGGGCATCGTCGTCGACGAGGCCCACTTCATCAAGAACCTCACGTCCCAGCGCTCGCAGAACGTGCTGGCGCTGGCATCCCGAGTCCGTCAGCAGACCCGTGATCCGCTCCTTCTCGCGCTCACCGGTACCCCGCTGATCAACGACGTCGAGGATTTCGACGCGATCTGGCGCTTCCTCGGGTGGACCAACGGCGAGAAGCCCGGCCCCGAACTCATGGAGAAGTTGGATGCCACGGGCCTCACGCCCGCGGACAAGGCGTTCTACCCCGAGGCGCGCGAAGCGGTGATCTCGATGGGCATCGTCCGACGCAAGAAGAAGGACGTCGCCGCCGACCTGCCCGATAAGCTCGTGGCCGACCTTCCCGTGGAGCTCGACGACGAGTACGGTCGTTCGATTCGCCAGGCCGAGCGCGAACTCGGCGCGCGACTGGCCGCGAAGTACCGCCGCATCATCGAGGCGCGCGGCGACCGGGGCCTGGCCGCGGGCGAGATCGATGAAGACATCGTGCGTCTCGTCGCCCATGGCGAGCTCGAAGAAAGCAAGGCCGCCGGCTCGGGCAGCGAGAACGTCTTCACGATGGTCCGCCGCATCGGTCAGGCCAAGGCTCACCTCGCCGCCGATTACGCCGTGCAGCTGCAGCGCTCGGTCGGCAAGGTCGTGTTCTTCGCCAAGCACATCGATGTGATGGATGCCGCGGAGGCCCACTTCAAAGCCTCCGGCCTCAAGGCCGTGTCGGTGCGCGGTGAGCAGACCTCGACGGCGCGCCAGGCTGCGATCGACGCGTTCAACAGCGACCCCGATGTGGGGATCGCCGTGTGTTCGCTGACCGCCGCCGGGGTCGGCCTGAACATGCAGGCCGCATCGAACGTCGTGCTCGCCGAGCTGTCATGGACCGCCGCCGAGCAGACGCAGGCAATCGACCGCGTGCACCGCATCGGTCAGGAAGAGCCCGTGACCGCGTGGCGCATCATCGCCGCGCACACGATCGACACGAAGATCGCGGAGCTCATCGACTCGAAGGAGGGCCTCGCGGCCCGCGCCCTCGACGGCCAGGCCATCGAGCCCGGCTCGAGCGACTCGGTGCAGCTCTCGGCCCTCATGCACCTGCTGCGTCAGGCGCTCGGCAAGGCCTGAGTCCCCTCGCCACGGACGCCCCGGTCGCTTCGGCGCCGGGGCGTTCGTGCGTTGCGGGCGGGGCGGGGCGTCGAGACGCGCGCGCGGGGGAGCGACTCGGCTGCCACAAGAACAGGGGGCGCGACGAGAACAGGTCGATTCCCGACGGAACGGCCTGTTTCCGGTGCAGTGTCCTGTTCTCATGGCGCCATCGACGGGGGCCGGGGGCTGGGTGCCCGGCATCCGCCCGTCCGGTGCGCCGCCGGAAGGGGCCCCGCTCCGGTCAGGGCGCGGGGTCCCGGCATCCGTCCGCCCCTTCGTCACCGTGTGGCAGCGGTCCCGCCCGCGGCGATAAGGTCGAAGACGGCAACGGCGCCGCCCCCCTCCACCCGACACACAGCACCAGAGGACTCTGCCCATGAAGATCGGCATCCTGACCAGCGGCGGCGACTGCCCCGGGCTGAACGCGGTCATCCGTGGCGTCGTGCTCAAGGGCACGACGAACTACGACATCGAGTTCGTCGGCATCCGCGACGGCTGGCGCGGCGTGGTCGACGGGGATTTCTTCCCGCTCACGCGCCACGAGGTGAAGGGTCTGTCGAAGGTCGGCGGCACGATCCTCGGCACGAGCCGCACCAACCCCTACGAGGGCGCGCGCGGCGGCGCCGAGAACATCTCCAAGACCATGTACGGGCACCGGCTCGACGGCATCCTGGCCATCGGCGGCGAGGGAACGCTGGCCGCCGCCGACCGTCTGTCGAACGACGGCATCAACGTCCTCGGCGTCCCCAAGACGATCGACAACGACCTGCGCGCCACCGACTACTCGTTCGGCTTCGACACCGCCGTGAATATCGCGACGGATGCCATGGACCGCCTGCGCACCACAGGTGACTCGCACCAGCGGTGCATGGTCGCCGAGGTCATGGGTCGGCACGTCGGCTGGATCGCGCTGCACGCGGGAATCGCCGCGGGTGCCCACGTGATCTGCATCCCCGAGGTGCCGATGTCGATCGACGAGATCGTCGAGCAGGTCACCCGGGCGCACGACCGCGGTCGCGCGCCCCTGGTCGTCGTCTCGGAGGGCTTCAAGCTCAAGGGCATGGACGAAGCCTTCAGCGATAAGGGCCTCGACGCGTTCAACCGCCCGCGCCTCGGCGGCATCGGCGAGCTGCTGGCGCCCGAGATCGAACGCCTCACCGGCATCGAGACCCGCTCGACCGTGCTCGGCCACATCCAGCGCGGCGGTTCGCCGTCGGGCTTCGACCGCGTGCTCGCGACCCGCCTGGGTCTGCACGCCGCCGACGCTCTGCACGAGGGAGCGTGGGGGCAGATGGTCGCGATGCGCGGCACCGACATCGTGCGCGTCCCCTTCGCCGACGCCCTCGGCGAGCTCAACAGCGTGCCCCTGTACCGCTACGAGGAGGCCGCCGCGTTGTTCGGCTGATCCTGCCGCTGCTTCTTCGGCGCCCCGTCCCCTCTCGTGCGGGGCGGGGCGTCCGCGTTAGGCGGACCGGGGCGCTCAGCGTTGGGCGGCGCTGAGCGTTGTGCAGGCCGGGGCGCTGAGCGTGAGGCGGGGTCTGCCTCACGCCCGTGACGAAGACAGGCTCCTGCATTGAGAACAGGACGGTTGAAGCGGATTTCCCCTGTTTCGGTGACATCGCCTGTTCTGGAGACGCGTGAGGCCGCCATGCCAGTCGCGCCTCCCGGGCGAGTCTGAAGCCGATGCCGTCTGCTGGTGACGAGAACAGGAGGTGCGACGAGAACAGGACCTTTGGAGCGAGTTTCCCCTGTTTCGGTGACATCGCCTGTTCTCGTGACGCGCGAGGAACGCGCAAAGCGCTCGCGCCGTCTCCCGGGCTCATACGAACGTCTTGAGATGCCGACCCTGCGCCATCGCGAGCCGAACGGTGTCGATCACATAGTCCGGCTCGAACAGAATCTGCACGTAGTCGAAGCGGAGGACGGTGTACCCGCGCAGGATCAGCCGCGCGTCCTGCCGAAGGTCGCGACGTCGATCCGCGGGCGAGCTGTGGAAGGCGAAACCGTCTAACTGCACCGCGAGACGTTCACCGATCACGGCATCGACCGGGTGGCCGTCGACCCACACCTGCTGTCGCAGGCGGATACCGAGCGCCAGCATCATCTCGCGGAAGTGGGTCTCGAGGCCCGAGTCGGAGAGGAACGTCGCCACGCGCGCGAACCGCGCGGCGCGGGTGGAGCGCCATCCCACCGCCGTGAGTGTGTCGGCATCCACCTTCTTCGCGCGCAGCGCCGACTCCCAGACTGCGAGACCGTCGGCGGGAGGGAGGCAACGGGCCACGTGGAACAGCACATTGACGATCGGTTCGAAGGGATCGGTGCGGGCCATGGGAACGGGTGCGGTGGCGCGGTGCAGTAGCATGCCCCTCGCGTCGAGGCGCGATGCTGAAGCGGGCACCCACACGTGATCGTCATCGCTGCTCGGCGTCCAGAGTCCGTGATGCTCGGCGGCGCTTACACACGTCACCCGGCCGCCGACGGATGCCGCGCGCTTCCGGCTCGCGAGACAGTCGGGCGTGACGATCCAGGAACGCCGAACGCGTTCGACCTTTCGAGCCGCCACCGCCGCCGCGATCGTCCGCGGGGTGTAGCCCGCGGCGGCAGCCGAGGAGGTGTGCGCGACGCCGCCGCGTCGCGTCAACCAGGTGACGAATTCAAGCTCCATCTCTCAAGGCTGGCTGGTCGGTGCCGCCCACGACCGTCGCCGACCGACGTTTGGGGATGGTTCCGCAGAGAACTGCCTTGGGGAGGAGCCGATGCGGCGGCTGCCGCCGACCATCGACGTCACGAGAACAGCAGACGCGACGCACACAGGGGGGAATTCGCTGTCCGGGCCTGTTCTCGTGACTTCTCCTGTTCTCGTGACGCACCGCCCCGCCCCCCGCCGCACGGCGAACGCCCCGCCGCGCGAGGCGACGGGGCGTTCGGCAGGACGCGGGCGCGGGTCAGTCCGTCAGGCCCAGCACGTCGAGCAGCCACGCGATCTCGAACGCGCGCTCGCGCCAGGCGTTATAGCGGCCGCTGACGCCGCCGTGGCCGGCCACCATCTCGCACTTCAACAGCGCGTCGGCGCCGACCTCGCGCAGACGCGCCACCCACTTCGCGGGCTCGACGTACAGCACGCGAGTGTCGTTCAGCGAGGTGACGGCGAGGATGCGCGGGTACTGCACACCCTCGCGCACGTTCTCGTACGGCGAGTACGACTTCATGTAGGCGTAGACGTCGGCGTCGTGCAGCGGGTCGCCCCACTCGTCCCACTCGATCACCGTGAGCGGCAGCGAGGGGTCGAGGATCGTCGTGAGCGCGTCGACGAACGGCACGTCGGCGAGGATGCCGGCGAACAGCTCCGGGGCGAGGTTGGCCACCGCACCCATGAGCAGGCCGCCGGCGCTGCCGCCCTCGGCGACGATCCGGTCGGGCGTCGTGTATCCCTCGGACACCAGGTGCCGACCCGCGGCGACGAAGTCGGTGAAGGTGTTGCGCTTCGCGCGCATCTTTCCGTCCTCGTACCACTGCCGGCCCATCTCGCCGCCTCCGCGCACGTGCGCCACGGCGAAGACGACGCCGCGGTCGAGCAGCGACAGACGCGGCACCGAGAAGCCGGGCTCGATCGAGTGCTCGTACGAGCCGTAGCCGTAGAGGTGCACCGGGCGGGGCGAGGAGCCGGGCTCGCCGAACGAGCGCTTCCACACCAGCGATACGGGCACCTGCGTGCCGTCGTCGGCGGGGGCCCACACGCGCGCCTGCCCGTAGTCGGCGGGGTCGAAGCCGCCCAGCACGGGCTGGCGCTTGCGCAGCAGCAGCTCACCGGTCTCGACGACGTAGTCGTACACGGTTCCGGGGGTCACGAACGATCCGTACCCGAGGCGCAGCACCGGCGGCGCGTACTCGGGGTTGCCGCCCGTGCCCACGCTGTACAGCGGCTCGTCGAACGCGATCTCGGTCACGGCCCCGTCGGCGTACGACAGCATGCCCAGACGCGCGAGTCCGTCGCGGCGGTAACCGACCACGCCCCAGTCGCGGAAGGTGTCGACGCCGAGCAGCCGGTGGCCGGACTCGTGGGCGATCACCGTCTCACGGGGGCCCTGAGGGTCGGATGCCGAGACCCGCACGAGCTCGAAATCGAGGGCGCCGTCATTGTGCAGGATGTAGAGCACGTCCTCGCCGTCGACCACGGCGTGCGAGGAGGAGTACTCGACGCCCTCGCGCCGCGGCCACACCACGCGGGGCTGACCGCGGAGGTCGTCGGCATCCAGGATCCATTCCTCGCTCGTGATGGACGAGCCCATCTCGATCATCAGGAAGCGGTCGCTGCGGGTGAAGTCGGCGCCCACCCAGTAGCGGTCGTCGGGCTCGTGGAAGAGCTTCACGTCGTCGGCGACCGCGGTGCCGATCTCGTGCAGCCACACGGTGTCGGGGCGCCAGGCGTCGTCGACCGTCGTGTAGACGATGAAGCGCCCGTCGGGCGAGAACGTGGCGCCGGAGAAGGTGCCGGGGATCTCGTCGGGCAGCGTCTCGCCCGTCACCAGATCGCGTACGCGCACGGTGTACCGCTCGTCGCCGGCGGTGTCGATGCCGTAGAGCATCCGCGTGCCGTCGTTGGAGATCTCGAAGCTGCCCAGCGAGAAGAAGTCGGTGCCCTCGGCCTCGACGTTGCCGTCGAACAGCACCTGCTCGCCGGGGACGGGGGAGTCCGGCGAGAGGGTCGGTGGGGTCCAGTCGTCGGGGGAGTCGAGAGGAGCGCGGCACTGGATGCCGTACTGCGCCCCCGCCACGGTCCGGCCGTAGTACCACCAGTCACCGCGCCGCGCCGGCACCGACAGGTCGGTCTCGAGCGTGCGGCCCTTGATCTCGCCGAAGATCGTGTCGCGCAGGGGGCCGAGGTGCGCGGTGCGCTCGCCGGTGTACGCGTTCTCGGCCTCGAGGTGCGCGATCACCTCGGCGTCGTCTTTGGCGCGGAGCCACTCATAGGGGTCGTCGAACGTGTCCCCGTGGTGGGTGCGCGCGACGGGGCGGCGGTCGGCGACGGGCGGGGCGAGCTTCGGGTCGAGGTCGGTCACCGTTCCACGCTAGTGCGCCCGTCCGACATCGGTCCGGGAGTATGCACAGGATGCCGGCACCCCCGCGCCCGCAAGTTTGACCACCGCCGTCCTCGGTGAAAGGATGTCGTGTCGACCCCGATGAACGAGGGTCGAACTCCAGGTGAACTCTTCGTTCGTCGCGCCGATCCCGTCGGCATCCCTTCCTCCTTCTCACGGAAAGCGAACGGTGGAGAGCGCAGCCCTCATCATCGTGCTGGTCATCGCGCTGGCACTGTTCTTCGATTTCACCAACGGATTCCACGACACCGCGAACGCGATGGCCACGCCCATCGCCACCGGTGCGTTGAAGCCGAAAGTCGCCGTCCTGCTGGCGGCCAGCCTCAACCTGGTGGGCGCGTTCCTGTCGACCGAGGTGGCCAAGACCATCTCGGGCGGCATGATCCGCGAAGACCAGTTGAGTCCCGACATCTTCCCGCCGATCATCTTCGCGGGCCTCATCGGCGCGATCACCTGGAACATGCTGACCTGGCTCCTCGGCCTGCCCTCGAGCTCGTCGCACGCCCTCTTCGGCGGCCTCATCGGCGCTACCCTCGTGGGTGTCGGCGCATCCGCCATCGACCTGGGCGTCGTGCTCAGCAAGGTCATCCTGCCCGCGCTCATCGCCCCTCTCACGGCAGGGATCATCGCCTTCGCGGTCACCAAGATCGCCTACGGCATCACCCGCCGCTACGACATGAAGGCCGACGGCCGAGACGGTTTCCGCTGGGGGCAGATCTTCACCTCGTCGCTGGTCGCCCTCGCCCACGGCACGAACGATGCGCAGAAGACGATGGGCGTCATCACCCTCGCCCTCATCACCGTGGGGTGGCAGTCGACGTCGAACCCCGACCCGCAGCTCTGGGTCGTCTTCGCGTGCGCGCTGACGATCGCGCTCGGCACCTACATGGGCGGCTGGCGCATCATCCGCACCCTCGGCAAGGGCCTGACCGACGTCAAACCGGCGCAGGGCTTCTCGGCCGAGACCTCCACGGCGGCCACGATCCTGGCATCCAGCGCCCTCGGTTTCGCCCTGTCGACCACGCAGGTCGCCTCGGGCTCGGTCATCGGCTCGGGTCTCGGCCGCCGCGGCTCGACCGTGCGCTGGAACACCGTGGGCCGCATCATGATCGGCTGGGTGCTCACCCTCCCCGCCGCCGGTGCCGTCGGTGCTGCTGCGGCTCTCATCGTCGTCTGGCTGGGCGGCTGGGGCGTGGCCGTCGATGCGGTGATCGCCGTCGTCATCATCCTCGGCCTGTTCCTGCGCTCGCGTCGCGACTCGGTCACCTCGGCCAACGCGATGAGCGAGGTCGCCGACTCGGTGGCCGCGGTCAAGGTACCCCGCAAGCCCGGACCCACGCGCCGTCAGCGCCGACTCGAGCGCGACAAGGCCGAGAAGGACGCCTGATGCTGATCAACTGGGAAGCCTTCCTCCACGTCTTCGTCGCCGCCATCCTCGGCGCCTCGATCGTGGTGACCTTCTACGCGCTGGGCCTGCGCCTGCTCGTTCGCGGCGGTCGTCCGCCCCTGGTCGCTCCGGCCGAGTTCACGGATGCCATCACCGTGCTCAGCGACAAGCAGAAGCGCCGTGCCGAGAAGGCGGTGGCCAAAGCCGCCAAGAAGAACCCGCTGAGCGAGGCGCAGAAGCGCGTGTCGCTGGTCGGCGCCTACCTCTGCTTCGGGGTGTGCGCGGCCGCGGTGCTCGGGGCGCTGCTGCTGATCCTGTTCAACCACTGACGCCGCCGACCCCGCCCGGTGCGATGTCGGAGGTCCCTCGTAGGCTGAGGGGCATGGCATCCGTGCAATTCGGTCAGCACGCGCCCGCGGCGCGCGTGATCCTCCACCTCAGCGATACCCACCTGCTGGGTGGCGACCGCCTGCTCGGCGACCGCTACGACACCGCTCGGCACCTGCGCCGCACGCTCGACGCGGCCGAGGCGACCGGGGTGAGGCCCGATGCCGTGGTGTTCACGGGCGACCTCACCGACCTGGGCGAGCCCGAGGCCTACCGTGCCCTGCGCGAGGCGGTCGAGCCCTGGGCCGCGCGCCTCGGCGCTCCGGTGGTGTGGGTCGCGGGCAACCACGACGAGCGCCCCGCCCTGCGCGCGGGCCTGCTCGACGCCGAGCCGACGCAGGAGCCCGTGACGGGCGTGTGGGACCTCGGCGGGCTGCGGCTCATCGCCCTCGACTCCACCGTCCCGGGGTGGCATCACGGCGACCTCGACGCAGCGCAGCTCGAGTGGCTGCGGGCGGAGCTGTCGACCCCCGCCCCGCTCGGCACGGTCCTCGCCCTGCACCATCCGCCGCTGCCCAGTCACATCCCGTTCTTCGACATCCTCGAGCTGCGCGATCAGGCGGGCCTCGCCGCGGCGATCGCGGGCAGCGACGTCCGCGCGATCCTGGCCGGCCACCTGCACTACTCGACCTCGGGGACCTTCGCCGGGGTGCCGGTGAGCGTCGCGTCCGCCTCCTGCTACACGATGGATCTCGCCCGTCCTGCCGACGCGGTCAATGGAATGGATGCCGGTCGCTCGTTTCACCTCGTCCACGTGTGGGACGACACGATCACGCACGCCGTCGTCCCCGTGGTCGACGCCGAGGCGTCGGGGGTGTTCACCCCGGAGTGGACGGCGCGCATGGCGGAGCTGAGCCCCGAGGAACGCCTCGAGGCGTTCTCGCGCAAGCCCTCGTAAGGCGGCACGCGGCCCCTCGCCGCCTTCACGCCACGGCAATAGACGCGGCGGCCGGTGCGGATCGGACGACCATCCGCCGTGTCCACTGACCCCCACCCGCGCGCTCGTTAGGCTCGTGGCATCCCACTCCACCATGACACCCACGAGGACTCCCACATGGCTTTGGACGCAATGACGCGCACCCGCACCGAGACCGACTCCCTCGGATCGCTCGAGATCCCCGCCGACGCGTATTGGGGGATCCACACCGCCCGCGCCCTCGAGAACTTCCCGATCGCCAAGCGCCCCATCTCGGTCTATCCCGACCTCGTGCGGGCCCTCGCGATGGTCAAGCAGGCCTCGGCCCGTGCCAACCGCGAGATCGGCGTGCTCGACCACGACAAGGCCGACCTGATCGACCGCGCCGCTCAGCGCGTGATCGACGGGGAGTTCCACGACGAGTTCACCGTCGGCGTCATCCAGGGCGGGGCGGGCACCTCGACCAACATGAACGCCAACGAGGTCATCACCAACATCGCCCTCGAGATGGCCGGACGCGAGAAGGGCGACTACGCCTTCCTATCGCCCATCGACGACACCAACCGCAGCCAGTCCACCAACGACGTCTACCCGACGGCGATCAAGATCGGCCTGAGCCTGACCCTGCAGAGCCTGCTCGAAGAGCTCGACCTCTTGCGCAAGGCGTTCCTGTCGAAGTCGGAGGAGTTCCACGACGTCTTGAAGGTCGGACGCACCCAGCTGCAGGATGCCGTGCCCATGACGCTCGGCCAGGAGTTCCACGGTTTCGCCACGACGCTCGGCGAGGACTACAACCGACTGACCGAGAACGCGTACCTGCTCTACGAGATCAACATGGGCGCGACGGCGATCGGCACCGGCATCACCGCCCACGCCGGGTACGGGGGAGCGGTGCTGCGGCACCTGCGCCAGATCACGGGTCTCGACCTCGAGACGGCGACCGACCTCGTCGAGTCCACGAGCGACACGGGCGCGTTCATGTCGTTCTCGTCGTCGCTCAAGCGGAATGCCGTGAAGCTGTCGAAGATCTGTAACGACCTGCGACTTCTCTCGAGCGGCCCCCAGGCCGGTCTCGGTGAGATCAACCTGCCCGCACGTCAGGCCGGCTCGAGCATCATGCCCGGCAAGGTCAACCCGGTCATCCCCGAGGTCGTGAACCAGGTCGCCTTCTCGGTGGTCGGCGCCGACATGACGGTGACGATGGCCGTCGAGAGCGGACAGCTGCAGCTCAACGCCTTCGAGCCGGTCATCGCGCACTCGATCTACCAGTCGATCACGTGGATGCGCCAGGCGATGTGGACCCTGCGGGTCAACTGCGTCGACGGCATCACGGCCAACCGCGAGCGTCTCGGCGCGATGGTCGGCTCGTCGGTCGGCGTCGTCACGGCCCTCACGCCCTTCATCGGGTACGCGGCGGCCGCGGCCCTGGCCAAGACCGCACTGCTCACGCACCGCAACGTCGCCGATCTCGTCGTCGAGGCCGGACTCATGACCCGTGACGAGGTCATCAAGCAGATCTCGCCCGCGCGCCTCTCCGGCCTGCAGGCCGTCACGGCCGCCATTCCGATCCAGCGGGCCGCGGACAGCGTCGTCGAGGGCTGAGCCGCACGAACAGCGAAGGGCCGGAACGCGATCGTTCCGGCCCTTCGCCGTGCGTCACTTGATCAGTCGATGATGCGGCAGTGCGTGGTGAGCTCGCCGATGCCGTCGATTCCGACGGTCACGGTCGAGCGGTCGCGCAGGAAGATCTGCGGGTCGCGCGAGTAGCCGGCGCCCCCGGGGCTGCCGGTCGAGATGAGGGTGCCGGGCAGGAGCGTCGCCGACTCCGACAGCTTGTGGATGAGCGTCGCCACCGACCGCACCATCTGGCCCGTGCTGGCATCCTGCACCGTGTGTCCGTCGACGACGGTCCAGATGTGCAGATCCTGCGGGTCGGGGATCTCGTCGGCGGTCACGACGAAGGGGCCGGTCGGGGTGAACCCGTCGAAGGACTTGCAGCGCGACCACTGGGCCTCGGAGAACTGGATGTTGCGCGCCGTCACGTCGTTGACGACCGTGTAGCCCCACACGTGGTCGAGGGCGTCCTCTTCGCTGATGTCGTGGCCGGGCCGCCCGATGATGACGCCGAGCTCGGCCTCGTAGTCGACGGCCTCGCTGAGCGAGCGCGGCCACGAGGTGGTCTCGCCGTGCGCGCTGAGCGAGTTGGGCCAGAGCACGAAGACGGTGGGGCCGGCGTCGGTCTTGAGGCCGAGCTCGCCCGAGTGCGCCGCGTAGTTCAGACCGACGGCGAGGATGGAGGGAGGAGCGAGCACCGCCGAGGCGTAGCGGATGCCGGAGAGCGGATGCCGCGCAGCCGTGGCCGCAGCATCGCGCACGCGCTCCAGCAGCTCGTCGCCGCCGGCGATCAGCTGCTCGAGGGTGCTCGGAGCACCGGCGAAGACCTCGTCGACGAACGAGAACTCCTCGTCGTGGACGCTGACGAGACGGGGGGCTTCCGCCCCCTCCTGTGCACGGACGTGGGCGAAGCGCATGCCTCCACGCTACCCGGCCCCGCGCGGTGGGGCAGCCCGCAAGCCCCGGATGCCGTGTCGGAAGCCGCCCCTAGGCTGACCCCATGAGCTACCCCTCCCCGCTGTCGCAGCCCGGGTCGGCCGATCCGCCGCGCATCTCGACGGCCCCGCAGGCGGCGGTCTCGGCCACGCCGCCCGGCTCACGTCGGGGTGGTCTGGCGCTGTGGATCGTCGCCGTGCTCCTGGTGCCCCTGCTCGCCCTGCTGGTGCGCTATTTCACGGGGTTCCTGGGCACCGCGGCGTCGTTCATCGGGCTCGTGCTCGCCGCCATCCCGTTCGTGATCGTCTGGTTCGCGGTGCGCTACATCGACCGGTGGGAGCCCGAGCCGCGGCGTCTGCTCGTCTTCGCCGTCGCGTGGGGCGCGATCGCCGCCGTCGCGATCGCGCTCGGTGTCGACCTCGTCGTCACACTCATCCTCGGTCCGCAACCGGCTGCCTTCAGCAGCGTGATCCAGGCGCCCGTCGTCGAAGAGATCGCGAAGGGGATCGGGGTTCTGCTGATCTTCGCGTTCGCCCGCCGCGCGTTCGACGGTCCGGTCGACGGCATCGTCTACGGCGCCCTCATCGGGGCGGGTTTCGCCCTGACCGAGAACGTGCAGTACTTCGCCATCAGCTATCTCGAGGGCGGCCCCGGGCAGGTCGCGAGCACGTTCTTCCTGCGCGCCGTGCTCTCGCCCTTCGCCCACGTGATGTTCACCAGCCTGACGGGGTTCGCATTCGGGCTGGCGGCCCGCCGGGGCCTGCGTACCGGTGCGGCGCTGCGCTACGGGGTTCCCGGCGTCGCCGGCGCGATCGTGCTGCACGCCCTCTGGAACGGCTCCGCCACCTTCTTCGACTTCTTCGAGCTGTACGCCGCGCTCCAGGTGCCGCTGTTCGTGCTGTTCATCCTCGGCATCCTGGCCCTGCGCCGCGAGGAATCGCGACTGACCCGAGCGCGACTGGGGGAGTATGCCGCGGCGGGGTGGTTCACCCCTCAAGAGGTCGACATGCTCGCGACCGGGCCGGGGCGGCGCTCGGCCCTTGCCTGGTCGCGCACGCTGCCCGGAGACCGCTCGGCGGTGATGAAGGGCTTCATCACGGATGCCACGGCTCTCGCCGCCGCCCGCCAACGCACACTGTCGGGCCGCGACCCGCACGCCCCCGCCACCGAGCGGTACCTGCTGGAGCGGACGACCGCCGCGCGGGCGGCGCTGCTGCGGCCCTGACCCGACCGCGCGCCGGGGTCTTGACACCGCCGAAGGGCGGGGGCACCATCGTTGTAGGCCAACTCAGCGCCCGGTAGACACGCAGGCATCGCCGCGGCACCGGGCGCTGAGTCTTTCTCCGGGACGCTGTCCAGGGGCTTCGCGGAGGCGCCCTTCGTGCTTGGATGGACTCATGACTGATCGCACCAAGCCGGAGTTCGACGCTCCCAGCGGCCCCGCCCCCTCCGACCTCGTCATCCGCGACATCATCGTCGGCGACGGCGACGAGGCGAAGCCCGGCGACACCGTCACCGTGCACTACGCCGGTGTCGAGTACGAGTCGGGTGAAGAGTTCGACTCCTCGTGGGGTCGTGGTGAGAGCATCCAGTTCCCCCTCCGCGGCCTGATCCAGGGCTGGCAGGACGGCATCCCGGGCATGAAGGTCGGCGGACGCCGCGAGCTCGTGATTCCGCCGCACCTGGCCTACGGTCCCGCCGGTGGGCACTTCCTGGGCGGCAAGACCCTCATCTTCATCATCGACCTGCTGAAGGTCGGCTGATCGGGCGTTCTTCACCGAGAATTCACGAACCCGAGGGGGCTGCGGCTCCCTCGGGTTCGTCGTTTTCCTCGATCGTGGAATACATTCGGATGAATGGGAGTTGTTCCCCCGCAGGACGCCGAAGCGGCTCCCCAGACCTCTAGGAGTGACATGACCGACACCACCGCCCTCGACATCCCCGGCTACAAGGCCGGCACCTGGGTCCTCGACCCGGCCCACAGCGAGGTCACCTTCTCGGTGCGCCACATGATGATCTCGAAGGTGCGCGGCACCTTCGGCATGAAGAGCGCCACCATCGTCGCCCCGGAGAACCCCCTCGAGGCCACCGTCGAGGCGTCCGTCGACGTCACCTCGGTCGACACCAAGGACGAGGGTCGCGACCAGCACCTCCGCTCCGCAGAGTTCTTCGACGTCGAGACCTACCCGACGATGGACTTCCGCTCCACCGGCGTCCGCCTCGAAGACGGCGACTTCCTCGTCGACGGCGACCTGACCATCCGCGGCATCACCAAGCCCGCCACCTTCGCCCTCGACTTCGGCGGCTTCGGCACCGACCCGTGGGGCAACTACAAGGCCGGCGCCACCGCGAAGACGGTCGTCAACCGCGAAGACTTCGGTCTCACCTGGAACGCCGCCCTCGAGACCGGCGGCGTGCTCGTCGGCAAGGACGTCACGATCGAGCTCGACCTGCAGCTCGCGCTCCAGGCGTGATCCGCCCGCAGCTCGCGCTGCGGATCTGAACCCCTCGCGGTGGCCCCGGGTGCTCGGCATCCGGGGCCACCGTCGCTTTCGCACCGCGGCTCAGGCCGGTGATCGGCGCGGGAGACGGATGCGCTGCTGCACGAGCAGGATCCCCGCGAAGACCACCGCCGCGCCCACGGGCTCGTTCCACGAGATGCGCTCACCCAGCACCAGGATGCCGAGGGCCACCCCCACCACCGGCGTGATGTACGTGACGGTCGAGGCACGGGTGGGGCCCCAGGCGCGCAGCGTGTTCTGGTTCCAGACGTAGGCGATGCCGGTGCCCAGGACGCCGAGGGCGACGATGCTGCCCACGACTGGGAGGCTCAGCTGCATCGGCTCGGCGAGGATGACCGGCGAGAGCAGCACCATGAACGTCGCCGCGGGACCGATGTACCCGAAGGCGAACGCGATGCCGGAGAGCCCCGTGCCGCCCAGGAAGCGGCGCATGTAGGCGAGGCTGAAGCCGTAGCAGGCGGTCGCTCCCAGCAGGGCGACCTGGGCGATGGTGCTGTCGCCGATGTCGGCCACGGCGCCTGGCGCGATGATGACGATCACGCCCGCGATCCCCACCGCGATGCCGATCAGCTGCCCGAGCTTGAGGCTCTCGACGCGGAACACCGCCCAGGCCATGATCGCCGTCATGATCGGCGTCGTGGCGTTGAAGATGCTCGCCAGGCCCGAGGACACGTGCTGCTCGGCCCACGCGAACAGCAGGAACGGCACGACGCAGAAGCTCAGGGACAGCACGCACAGGTGACCCCAGACCCGCCGGCCGCGAGGCAGTCGCTCTCGGCGGACCGCCACGATGGCCGCGAGGGCGAGGGCCCCGAACAACAGCCGTCCACCCGCGACCTGCGCCGGGGTCATGCCTGTCAGGGCGACGGCGATGAAGAGGAAGCTCGATCCCCACACGATTCCGGTGAGGACGAACTGCACCGCGATCGAGACGGGGGAGGGAGCGGGAGAGGATGCCACGATCCCGACCCTAGGGCGCAGGTGCGACATCGCGGGTGCCCGGGCGATGCGACGTCCGTTATCCGCCGACGGTCGGCAGCTGTGCGCCGGGGGACGCCGAACCGCAGGGGCGCTGAACCGGAGGGACGCGCCGTCGCGCGCGCGCCGGGGTCAGGGCTGCGGGTCGAGGGCGTCGTAGTGCCGGAAGCGCGGCGAGAAGCGCACGAGCGTGCCGACGAGGGCGAGGATCAGGATGCCGCCGAACAGGGGCGGCACCCATAGGGCGGCGACGGTCGCCAGAGTTCCGGCGTAGAGGGCGCCCACGCGGGGTCCGCCGGCCACCACGACGATGAACACGCCCTGAAGACGGCCGCGCATGGCATCCGGAACCGCCGCCTGCATCATGGTCGAACGGTAGATGGCGCTGACGTTGTCGGCCGCGCCCGAGACGGCCAGCACGATCGCGGCGAGGGCGATCAGCGCGACGGCGGCGTGGGTCTCGTCGACGAGGGCGGGACGCAGCCAGCCGAGCGAGGCGGCGAGGAGCACGCCGCCGAAGAGGGCGATCGACAGGCCGTAGACCTGAATGGCACGCTCGATGCCCAGCCCCTGGCGGCGGACGCGCCCGATCGGCCCCGAGAACAGGCTCGACAGGAAGGCGCCCGCGGCCACGGCGGCGGTGAGGACGCCCGTCGTGACGGCCCCGCCGCCGAGCAGCACCGCCCCGATCGCGGGGAACAGGGCGACCGGTTGGCCGAAGGTCATGGCCAGGATGTCGAGGATGTACTGCAGGCGGATGTTGGGCGCGCGGCGGAGGAAGCGCGCGCCGTCGCGGAGGGACGCCAGTCCGGGGCGCACGACCTCGCCCTCGGGGCGCAGGCGCGGCAGCGACCAGAGGCCGAGGAAGAGCGACGTCATCAGCAGCACGTCGAGCGAGTACGTCCAGGCGTAACCGGCGACCGCGACGAGCACTCCCGCGAGCGCGGGCCCGGCCATGACCATGATCCCGACCGTGACGCCCTGCAGCGCGGCGGCCGCGGGGAGCAGTTCGCGGGAGATGAGGCGAGGGGTGATGGCCGACTTCGTGGCCGACACGATCGAGTTGGCCGCGGAGTTGACGACGCTGAGGGCGAAGAGCCACCCGACGGTCTCGAGGCCGGTCCAGGCCAGGACGGCCAGCAGCGCGGTCGAGGCGAAGGTGATGACGGCGGCCACCAGGGCGACGGTGCGCCGATCGAAGGCGTCGGCGAGCATCCCGCCGTACAGCCCCGCGGCGACCATCGGCAGGAGACCGGCGACGGCGATCATCGACACCGCGAAGGTGCTCTGCGTGAGATCGAACACGTGCAGCATGACCGCGACGATCGTCAGTTGTCCGCCGAGCCCCGCGAGCGTCGACCCGACCCACAGCCGCGCGAAGGCGGGGGAGGTGGTGAGGGGACGCAGGTCGATGAAGGCGCTCTGGCGAACGCTCACGCGTCGACCTCGACGCGCTTGATGCGAGCGATGTGGCCGCGCACGATCTCGACGTCGCGCGGGGCGACGGCGAAGTGGGCGGCCAGAGCCTTCACGACGCCGTTGTTGGCCGCGCCGTCGACCGCGCGCTCGCGGACATGGACGACGAGGCCGTCCTCGGTGTCCTCGACGAGGGGACCCCGCCGGCTTCCGGGCTTGACGCGGACGGTGAGCTGCACGGCTCGAGGCTACGCCAGGCCTTGCGACACCGGGCGTCGCGGACCGGTGCGGTGCCGGCATCCCGATGCTGGTAGACTCATGCGGTTGCCGTTCGATCGGCCGCGGATAAAGAGAGCTCGCACATCCCGTGACGGGCGCCGCGCAATGAGAAGGAAGGGGATCCCATCTATGGCACTCGAAGCAGACGTCAAGAAGGCGATCATCGAAGAGTACGCGACGCACCCCGGTGACACCGGATCCCCCGAGGTGCAGGTCGCGATGATGACGCAGCGCATCAAGGACCTCACCGAGCACCTCAAGACCCACAAGCACGACCACCACTCGCGCCGTGGGCTCTTCCTGCTCGTCGGTCAGCGCCGCCGCCTGCTGGGTTACCTGCAGGACGTCGACATCAACCGTTACCGCTCGCTCATCGAGCGTCTCGGTCTGCGTCGCTAATCGCACCAGCGTTCTATCGCGCAAAACATTCTTGGAAGGCCGCCCCACGGTGTGGGGCGGCCTTCGGCGTTTCCGGGTGACCGCGGCGTGACGCGCGGTCCGTGGTCGGCGCCAGACCCGCGATAAACGCTCGCTGCACCGAAGAACGCCCTCGGCGAGCGTTTTCCAGTGCAGCGAGCGTTTATCGGCGGGTGGCGAGGTGCGACGGGTGGCCGGCACCCCGCGGGCGGCGGCGGAGGAGACTCAGGATGCCGCGCGCGCGGCGACCAGGTCGGGGTGCCAGCGCTCGGCCACGTCGGGGTGGGCGCGCAGGCGCGACTTGAGGGCGTTCTCGCCGTAGGTGGCGTGGATGGGATTGGTGGGGTCGTCCTCGACGCCGCGCGCCTCGGCCGCGAGCTCGGCCGGCAGCTCGATGATCGGCAGGCGCGCGTCGAGAGCCGGGTTGAAGAAGAACGGCACCGAGATGCGCTCGTCCGGGAACTTCGGTGAGATCACGCGGTGGTTCGTCGCGCGGAGGTAGCCCTGCGTGGCGTACTCGAGCAGCTCGCCGATGTTGACGACGAAGGCGCCCGGGACCGGGGGAGCGTCGACCCACTCGCCGTCGCGCTCGACCTGCAGGCCGCCCTTGCCGGGCTCGACCCACAGCAACGTGAGGACGCCCGAGTCCTTGTGCGCGCCCACTCCCTGCTGCGGGGTCGGGTCGTCCTTGCCGGGGTAGCGCACGATCTTGATAAGGGTCTGAGGGTCGCCGAAGTGGCGGTCGAAGTACTGCTCTTCGGCGCCGAGGGCGAGCGCCCACGCGCGCAGCAGCTTGCGGGCGACGCCGGTGAGGTGGTCGTGCCACTCGGTGACGACGTCCTTCAGCTCGGGCTGGGCCGCGGGCCACAGGTTGGGTCCGACGAGGCGGTCGTAGCCGGGGCCGTCGGGGGTCGTGATCGGCTCGCGTTCGGGGCCGATGTCGATCTGCTCGCGCCAGTCGACCCGCCCCTGCGTGCGCTCGCCGCCCACGCGCGTGTACCCGCGGAAGTGGGGGCTCGTGACGTTCTCGATCGACAGCTTGTCGGCCTCGGGGAGGGCGAAGAAGTCTTTCGCCGCCTGCAGCAGGCGCGCCTCGAGCTCGGCGCTCACGCCGGTTCCGGTGAGGTAGAAGAAGCCGACGTCGTGGGTCGCGGCGCGCAGCTCGTCGCGGAAGCGGGAGGCGGCATCCGGACCCTGGTCGAGGAGCGAGAGGTCGAGCACGGGGAGATTCAGGTCGGACATGCGTCGAGGCTAGGTCGTCACCGGTGGCGGGCGCAGGAATGTTGCCGACGGTTACCGTCACGCCTCGGTCCAGGGGTGAGGACAGGCAATCCCCGCCGATCGGCGGGGTGCGAATGGTCCATCGACTTGCGTAATGTGTGCTGGTCAGGTGAGGCTGTCCTTACCTACCCGCAGCGCCGCGGCTCCCACCCGAGAAACGAAAGTCGGAACACCCGCCCGTGCTCGCCACCTTCCTCATCGGCCTCCGCGAAGGCCTCGAAGCCGCCCTCGTCGTCGGCATCCTCGTCGCCTACCTCTCGCGTCTCGACCGCCGCGACGCCCTGCCGCGACTGTGGGCGGGTGTCGGTCTGGCCGTCGCGCTCGCGCTCGCCATCGGCGCGGTGTTCACCTTCGGCGCGTACATGCTCACCTTCGAGGCGCAGGAGCTGCTCGGCGGCGGCCTCTCGCTGCTCGCGGTGGCGATGGTCACGTGGATGATCTTCTGGATGCAGCGCGCCGGACGCACGCTCAAGGCCGGCCTCGAGGGCGGCGTCGACAAAGCGCTCCGCGGCGGAGTGTGGGCGCTGGTGGCGATCGGCTTCGTGTCGGTCGCGCGCGAGGGCGTCGAGACGACGCTGCTGCTGTGGTCGATGGTGCAGTCGTTCGGCGACGCCCCTCTCGCGCTGCTGGGCGCCCTTCTCGGCCTCGTCGCCGCGGTCGTTCTCGGCTGGCTCATCGCGCGCGGCATGCTGCGTCTCGACCTCTCCCGGTTCTTCACGTGGACCGGCGGGTTCCTCGTCGTCGTCGCCGCGGGAGTACTCGCCTACGCGTTCCACGATCTGCAGGAGGCCGGGGCGCTTCCCGGACCCTTCGGCGCCGGTGCCCCCGTCGACGCGGCGACGGGCCTGGTGGCCACCGGGTGGTCCGGCTTCCCCTTCGGCTGGGCCTTCGACGTCTCCGGGGCGATCGCGCCCGACGGGCCCCTCGCCGCGCTCCTGCAGGCCACGGTCGGATTCATGCCGCAGATGACCTGGCTCCAGGTGCTCGCCTGGTTCGCCTACGTTGCGGTCGTCGTCCCCCTCTTCGTGCGGGGCGTCCGCGCCCACCGGCGGCCGCGCCGCCCGGTCGAAGCCACCTCCGCTGCGTCGCTCGACGCGCAGCCCACCGCGGCGACCGCCGCCCCGCGCACCCACTCGGACCCCGCCGCCGTCACCTCGGCTCCCGGCGCGGCTCCCGCCGCCGTCACCTCGACCCCCGGCGCGGCTCCCGCCGCACCGTAAACCCCCGACGCCGCTCGCGTGCCCGACGCCGCGGCATCCCTCCCTCCTTCCGAACGGAGCATCATGAACCCGACTCGCCTCCTCGCGGCCACGGCCGTGGCCGGCGCGGCCGCCCTCGTCCTCTCCGGTTGCGTCGCCAAATCCGACGCTGCCGCCTCCGGAGCCCTCTCGGTCACGTCGACCGACGACGGCTGCGCCGTGTCAGCGGCGACCGCCCCGAGCGGCACCGTCGCCTTCGACGTCAGCAACAAGAGCGACCAGGTCACGGAGTTCTACCTGCTGGCATCCGATGGTCTGCGCATCGTCGGGGAGGTCGAGAACATCGCCCCCGGTGCCTCGCGCAACCTCACGGTCGTGGCCCAGCCCGGCGACTACTTCACGCTGTGCAAGCCGGGCATGGTCGGCGACGGCGTGGGCCGGGCGAGTTTCTCGGTGACCGGCGACGCGGTCGCCGTGAGCGGACCGGATGCCGAGCAGAAGCAGCAGGCCGTCGACCTCTACGCGGCGTTCGTGAAAGACCAGGTCGGCCAGCTCATCCCCGCCGTGCAGACGTTCACCGCCGCTTACGAGTCGGGCGACGACGCGGCAGCGAAGGAGCAGTTCCCCCGCGTGCGCGCGTTCTACGAGCGCATCGAACCGATCGCCGAGGCGCTCGGCGATCTCGACCCGCGCATCGATTACCGCGAGGTCGACGCCGTGGCAGAGGGGCTGGACTGGACCGGGTTCCACCGCATCGAGAAAGACCTGTGGGTCCCCGCTCAGGACGCGCTGAACGCCGACGGCGAAACCCCGGCGTGGAAGAACTGGGCGCCCTCGACGACGGCCGAGCGCGCCACCTACGGTGACAAGCTCATCTCCGACACGCAGGAGCTCTACGACTACGTCCACTCCGACGCCTTCACCGAGGCGCTGACCACGCAGGGCGTCGCGGGGATCTCGAACGGCGCGATCGCGCTGCTCGACGAGGTCGCCACCGGCAAGATCAGCGGCGAAGAGGACTGGTGGTCGGGGACCGACCTCAACGACTTCGCGGCGAACGTCGAGGGATCGAAGATGGCGTTCTCGCTCGTGCGCGACTTCGCCGACTCGAAGGGCGATAAGGGCGCGGCGCTCGTCTCGCGCATCGACGGCGGGTACGCCGACCTCGAGGCGGCGCTGGCGAAGTACGGCTCGCTCGAGGCCGGCTTCGTCCCCTACAGCCAAATCACCGAGGCCGACAAGCGCCAGCTCACCGACCTCATCAACGCCCTCGCCGAGCCGCTGTCGCAGCTCACGGTGACGATCCTGGAGTGAGCGTGGCCGAAGAAGAGCAGCAGACCCCGGATGCCGCGGGCCTGTCTCGCCGCGGACTGATGGGCCTCGCCCTCGGCGCTGGCGCGACGGGGCTCGTGGTCGGCGCCGGAGCGGGTCTCGTCGGCGGGCAGGCGTACGCCCTCGAGCAGCAGAAAGCGGGGAGGGATGCCGCGGCGGCGACGACCGGCATTCATCAGCCCGGCATCACGACACCCGTGCAGGAGCACCTGCACTTCGCGGCGTACGACATGATGGCCCGCACGACCCGCGACGACCTCGCCGAGCTGCTCTCGGACTGGACGTACGCGGCGACGCGCATGATGCAGGGGCTCGAGGTCACGGCGACGGGCGCCGTGGGTGGCTCGCCCGAGGCCCCGCCGGATGACACGGGCGAGGCGCTCGGGCTCCCCGCGAGCAACCTCACCATCACGTTCGGGTTTGGTCCCTCGCTGTTCGATGCGCGTTTCGGTCTCGAGGGGCAGCGTCCCGACGGTCTCGAGCGGCTGCCGGCGTTCCTCGGCGACGACCTCGACCCGCTGCGCTCCGACGGCGACCTGTGCATCCAGGCGTGCGCCGATGACCCGCAGGTCGCGGTCCACGCGATCCGCAACCTCAGCCGCATCGCGTTCGGGCGAGCCACCATCCGGTGGTCGCAGCTCGGCTTCGGCCGCACGTCGAAGACCACCGCGGATCAGACCACTCCGCGCAATCTCTTCGGCTTCAAGGACGGAACGGCCAACATCCTCGCCGACGACACGGCCGCTCTGGATGAGAACGTGTGGGTCTCGGCATCCGAGGGTCCGGCGTGGCTGGCGGGCGGGTCGTACCTCGTCGCGCGGCGCATCTCGATGCTCATCGAAACCTGGGACCGCACGCGCCTGGCCGAGCAGGACCGCGTGATCGGGCGCGACAAAGCGAAGGGCGCCCCGCTGTCGGGCGGCGACGAGTTCACCGCGCCCGACTTCGCGGCGGCGGGGGCGGCGGGAACACCGGCGATCGACCCGCGCAGCCACGTGCGGCTCGCGCACCCCGACACGAACGGCGGCATCCGGCTGCTGCGCCGCGGCTACAACTTCGTCGACGGCACGACCGATCTGGGGCGTCTGAACGCGGGGCTGTTCTTCCTGTCGTTCCAGAAGAGCCCGCAGCGCTACATCACGGTGCAGAAAGCCCTGTCGACGGATGCCATGAACGAATACGTGCGCCACGTCGGCTCGGGGCTGTGGGCCGTGCCACCCGCGCCGGCTGCGGGAGCCTCTGTGGGGGCCGGGCTGCTGGGGGCCGGGCTGCTGGGGGCCTAGGCCTCCTCATCCGAGTGATAAACGCTCGCTGCACCGGGAAACGCTCGCCGAACGCGTTTCCCGGTGCAGCGAGCGTTTCTCGGTGGTTCGGGCGGCGCGTTCGGAATAAAGCTCGGCCGTACGCGTTTCCCCATGTATATTCAGGTGCATACAAGTAGGAGGCGCATCATGAGTGAGACGAGCAACTGGCCCGGAATGCAGTTCGGTGTCATGACGGTGAGCGACATCACCCAGGACCCCACCACGGGCAAGACGCCGAGCGAAGCTCAGCGCATCAAGGACACGCTCACGATCGCGAAGCACACCGAAGAGGTCGGCCTCGACGTCTTCGCCCTCGGCGAGCACCACAACCCGCCGTTCTGGTCGTCGTCGCCCACGACGACGCTCGCGTACATCGCGGCCCAGACCGAGCGACTCATCCTCACGACCTCGACGACGCTCATCACCACGAACGACCCGGTGAAGATCGCCGAGGACTTCGCGATGCTGCAGCATGTCTCCGGCGGTCGCGCCGACCTCATGCTCGGCCGCGGCAACACCGGACCGGTGTACCCCTGGTTCGGTAAGGACATCCGGCAGGGTCTGCCGCTGACCATCGAGAACTACGACCTGCTCCACAAGCTGTGGCGTGAAGACGTCGTCGACTGGGAGGGGAAGTTCCGCACTCCGCTGCAGGGCTTCACCTCGACCCCGCGTCCCCTCGACGGGGTGCCCCCGTTCGTGTGGCACGGTTCGATCCGCACGCCCGAGATCGCCGAGCAGGCCGCGTACTACGGCAACGGGTTCTTCGCGAACAACATCTTCTGGCCCAAGGAGCACTACCAGCGCCTCATCACGCTGTACCGCGAGCGTTTCGCCCACTACGGCCACGGCACACCGCAGCAGGCGATCGTCGGCCTCGGCGGCCAGGTGTTCATGCGCGCCAACTCGCAGGACGCGGTGCGCGAGTTCCGCCCGTACTTCGACAACGCGCCGGTCTACGGTCACGGCCCGAGCCTCGAGGACTTCAGCGAGATGACCCCGCTGACCGTCGGCTCGCCGCAGCAGATCATCGACCGCTACGCCGCGATGCGCGAGACGTTCGGCGACTACCAGCGTCAGCTGTTCCTCATCGACCACGCGGGTCTGCCCACCAAGACCGTGCTCGAGCAGCTCGACATCCTCGGTTCCGAGGTCGTGCCGGTGCTGCGCAAGGAGCTGCAGAAGAACCGTCCGGCCGAGGTGCCCGACGCGCCCACGCACGCCAATCAGGTCGAGAAGATCTACGCCGGTGCGGCCCCGCGACAGGCGGTTCCGGGCGCGAACCGGGGCGACAACATGGTCGCGGGCAGCCCGTACCAGGATGCCGCGCCTCGCTCGGGCAGTGCCTTCGGTGCGGCCGCGACGAAGATCGGCGCGTGATGTCCGCCGCTCGCCGCATCGCCGTCGTCACCGCCGGGTTGTCGACGCCGTCATCGACCCGCATGCTCGGCGACCGGCTCAGCCACGCCGTACTCGCGGAGCTGCGTGAGCGCGGGATCGACGCGACGGCCGACGTGTTCGAGCTGCGCGACTACGCGCACGACCTCACCGACAACCTCCTCACCGGTTTCGCCCCGCCCGCCCTCGAGCAGATGATCAACGCGGTTGTCTCGGCCGACGGGATCATCGCGGTCACGCCGATCTTCTCCACCAGCTACTCGGGGCTGTTCAAGTCGTTCATCGACGTGCTCGACCCGCAGGCGCTCGCGGGAACCCCCGTGCTGATCGGCGCGAACGCCGGCACGGCTCGGCACTCGCTCGCGATCGACTACGCGATCCGCCCGCTCTTCACCTACCTGCACGCCAACCCCGTGCCGACCGGTGTGTTCGCGGCATCCAGCGACTGGGGTGCGAATGCCGACGAGGTCGCTCCGCTCGGCTCGCGCGTCGACCGCGGCGCGCGGGAGCTCGCGGATGCCATCGCCGCTCGCGAACCCGTCCGCGACGCCGACCCGTTCGACCCGTCGTCCTACCTCGGCGAGGGCCGTTCGTTCGGGCACCTGCTGGGTGGTCTGTCGGGGGAGTGACCCCGTGATGAAGCCCCGTCGCCCGCTGGTGCGGGTGGCGGGGTTTCGTGCTGCCCGGGGTGGGGTGGTGAGGACTCGCCCGGGGTCTGTCGGCATCGGGTTCGGGGTTGAGGCTGTCCGAGGCGCGGGCGGGGCGCGGCGCGGCGCGTGGTGAGGGATTCGCGCAGGCTCAGTCGTGGTTCGGGGTTTCGGGCTGAGGTTGTGCGGATCGCTGAGGTTATGCCCGGCGAGGGTGCCGGCATGGCGCAGGGCGAGCTATTCGCGCAGGCTCAGTCGTGGTTCGGGGTTTCGGGCTGAGGTTGTGCGGATCGCCGAGCGTGGGCCCGAGAGCCGCGGGCGCCGACCTAGGGTGGACCCGAGCAGAAGGAGACGGAATGGATGCCGCGCAGTGGGACGAGCGATACCGCGCCTCCGCCGGGGGAGTCTGGGCCACGCAGCCCCCCGCCGTCGTACGCGAGATCGCCGCGGCCCTCACCCCGGGAGCGGCGATCGACGTCGCGACCGGCGACGGCCGCACCGCACTCTGGCTCGCGGACCGTGGGTGGGCGTGCACGGGCGTCGACTTCTCGAGCGCGGGCCTCGCGCTCGCCGCAGCGCGGCCCGGGGGCGACTCCGTCACCTGGACGACCGCGGACGTACACGACTGGCATCCCGAGGCCTTCGTCGACCTCGTCGTCTCGTGCTACCTGCACCTACCCGACAGTGCGGCGGCCGTCGCGCGCATTGCCGACTGGGTGGCGCCCGGCGGCACCCTGATCGTCCTCGGCCACGACGTCGAGAACATCGCCGCTGGCGGGCACGGGCCGAGCGACCCGACCATCCTCTACTCGCCCGAACTGCTGCGCGGAGCACTCGACGACCGCTTCCGCATCGAGCGCTGCGAGCGGGTCACCCGGACGAGCGCCGACGCTGAGCTGCGCGACGGCCACTCCGCCGCAGCGATCGACACGCTGCTGCACGCGGTGCGGGTCCGCTAGGTCGCGCGGGCGCGACCGCCGGGCACCGCCACCCGGGACAGACTCACCGGCGGCCGGGCCGGAAGGGCTTGTGTCGGTCGGCGAACACGTAGGCGACCCCGACGGCGAGCAGCAGAACGAACACGAAGGCGATCGACCCGATGATCTCGGCCAGCGGCGCCTGACTCGGGTCGAGGAACGGGTACGGGTAGTTGCTGGGCTTCGGGGCGAAGCCGGTGAACCGGGGGTCGAAGAAGGCTCCGCGGATCATCGTGTACACCAGCCACGCCACCGGCCACCCGAGGAAGGCGAGATCGCTCCAGCGGAAGGACTGGCGGGGTTCGACGACGAGGAAGCCGACGAGCGTCAGCAGCGGTGCCGCGTGGTGGAAGACCTGGTTGTACAGCGCCGCGAGTCCGGTCAGGTGCACGGAGCGCGCGAGGAAGAGCACGTACACGATGCCCGTGACGGTGATGCCGACCAGGGCCGCGAGCCGGAGAAGCCGCCACCACGTGGCTCCCAACGGGCGCGGTCGTGCGCAGAGGATCGCGGAGGTGACCAGGACGAGGACGTTCGACTGGATGGTGAAGTAACTGAACGTGTTCGCGAGACTCCGCCCCTCGGACGCCGTGAGGATGCACTGGGCGATGAGGGTCACGAGCAGTCCCACGGCGAGGGTGCCGAAGTACCCGCGCACCGCGAGGCGACGCCCCCGACTCATCGGCGGGAGGCGTACGCCCGTCGGGGTGAAGCCGCTCACGCGCTCATGCTAGGACGCGCCGCCCCGGCGTCATAGGCCCGTGCGCACCGCCCGGGTCTCACCACACGATATCGGCGACCCCCCGGAGCTCTCGCGCCGCAACCGGCCGCAGTCCCCGTCGCACGAGGGTGTCGGCACCGGCCAGCGCCCCGACGTCGATGCCGGCCTCGCCCGCGATCTCGGCGATCGGCACCTGGAACGTGCGGAACGCCCCGAGCGGGGGAACCACGAGCCCCTGCCGGGTGTCGACGAGGTCGCTCTGATCGAGCACGAACCCGGCCGCGCCGAGAGAGTCGCCCTGGCGCCACGCGGCGATCTTCCAGAACCTCAGCGGCACGTGGATGCCGCGATACGGCGGGTCGTCGCCCCCGAGCACCGGTGCCGTGAACACCGCGAGACGCTGATCGGTCGACTCGGCGTAGGCGATCACGTGGTCTTCGAGGCCGAGCCACAGCTCTTTCGACTGATTGAACCCGGCCGCTTGCGGAGCGGCGTTCGTGTAGAAGAACGTCGCTTCGGTGGCATCCTGAGCCTCATCCGCCGAACCCCAGCCGGGGTCGCGGCGCCGCACGAGATGACCGCGGTCGAGGTCGTTGCGGCTGTAGATCTCGGGGCCCGCCTGCGCCGAGGCCGGAACCCGCGGATCGAGCCGCCATTCGCCGGTGCGCGGCTGCTCGCGCAAGGAGGCACCGTCGATCACCACGCCGGTGACGGCCGCGAACCGGCGCTCCTGGTCGAGCAGCACCGAGAAGCGCGGGTAATCGAGACGCGTCGTCGCGCGGTCGGGGGAGGGGAGGGGCAGGCGGATGCCGAGGAAGTCGGGGTCGTAACCGTCGCTCATGCACTCATCGTGCCGCGGACCTCCGACATCGCGACAGACTGGGGCGATGGAACAGCTCGTGAAGACCCGCGACGACGCCCCCGCCGGCTTCTTCGCCGCGGAGGCGGCAGGTCTGCGGTGGCTTTCCGACGCCGGAGGCGCCCGCACGGTGCGGGTCGTCGACGTCGGCGATGACCGCATCGCCCTCGAGCGCGTCGCCGAGACCGCCCCCACGTCGACCTCCGCCGCGGCCTTCGGTGCGGCGCTCGCCGCCACGCATGCCGCCGGGGCCGAGGCCTTCGGGTCGCCGCCGCCCGGGTGGGAGGGCGGGATCTACATCGGACGACGCCCGCAGCCCGCCGACCCGACCCCGAGCTGGGGAGCGTTCTACGCCGCTCAGCGCGTCGAGCCCTTCGTTCCGATCGCCGTCGCGGTCGGCAACCTGTCGGCATCCGGGGCCGAGGTCGTCGCTCGAGCCTGCGCCCTGATCGCGGACGGCGCCTTCGACGACGACGAACCGCCCGCGCGCCTGCACGGCGACCTGTGGGCCGGGAACGTGCTGTGGTCGGGCGAGGGCGTCGTGCTCATAGACCCGGCGGCGCACGGCGGCCACCGCGAGACCGACCTCGCGATGCTCGCGCTGTTCGGGTGCCCGTTCCTCGAGCAGATCCTCGCCGCGTACGACCGCGCGCACCCGCTGCGCGACGGGTGGCGCGAGCGCGTGCCCCTGCATCAGCTGCACCCCCTGGCGGTGCACGCCGCGGGCCACGGTCCCTCGTACGGCCGGGCGCTGGTCGACGCCGCGGAGCAGACGCTCGCACTGGCCTGAGCGCCGGGGTGCCGGCATCCGGGATCTCGGAGAAATGCGCAAATCTCGCAGTTTCCCGCGGCAGGGGTGCGAGATTCTCGACATTCTGCGAACTCACGCCCCCCGCGCCGCCGCCCGCCGCGCGAGCACGAGGTCGATCCCCACGCCGATCCCCACCGCCAGCGCGATCGACACCGCCACCGCCACCACGGGTCCGCCGGGCACCAGCGCCGCCACGACCGCGCCGATCACGGCCTGATACGCCGCCCAGGCCAGCGCCGCGACCGCCGCGACTCCGAGGTAGCGCACCGGATTCACCCGGGCAGCGCCCGCGGCGAGGTTCACCGCGAGACGGGCGAACGGCACGAAGCGCGCCGTGAAGAGCACGACGGCGGCGTTGCGTTCGAGCCGCGCCCGCGCCCAGTCCAGGGCGGCCGAGACGCGCGGTCCGCGCATCCATGCCCATCGCTCGACGCCCACGAGGCGTCCGACCAGGTAGCAGCACGCGTCACCCGCGAACGCCGCAGCCCCCGCGACGAGGATCACTCCGGCCAGCGGCGGCGTCCCGTGCGACACGGCCAGGGCTCCGAACGCGGTGACCGCCGCCTCGCCCGGGATCACCACGAGGAACGCGTCGGCGAAGACCAGCACTGCCATGCCGAGCAGGGCCCAGGGGCTCGCCGCGATCGCCTGCAGCCAGGCGTCGACTCCGTCCATCCCGTCACTCTCCGCCGCCGATCGAGACGCCCCGCCGACGCGGGAGTGACGCCCGACGGAGCATCCGGTGAACATCGCGAACGTCGGCGCCCGCGAGCCCGTCGCGCACCCCACCCTGGTCACGTGAGAGTCGCGCTGCTGGCCGAATCCTTCCTCCCGCACATGAACGGGGTCACCGGTTCCGTTCTCCATGTCCTGCGCCATCTGGCGGAGGCGGGCCACGAGACGCTCGTGATCGCCCCTCGATCCGGCGACGTCACCGCCGACCTGCACGGAGCCCGCACCGAACTGCTGCGATCGGTGCCCCTGCCCTCGTACCCCGAGGTGCGGGTGGTGTTCGCCCGCGCGGCCCGCCTGGGCGCGCTGCTGCGCGAGTTCGATCCGGACGTCGTGCATCTGGCATCCCCCTTCGTCCTCGGCTGGCAGGGGCTCGCCGCCGCCGACGCCCTCAAGATCCCCTCGGTCGCGGTCTACCAGACCGACGTCGTCGCGTATGCGCAGAAGTACGGTCTCCCGCAGGCCACGGCCCTCGTCGCCGGACACGTCGCTCGCCTGCACCGCCGCGCGACCCTCACGCTCGCACCCTCGTCGGCCTCGACTCGCCAGCTCGAGAGGCTGGGCGTGGACCGCATCCGCCGATGGGGGAGGGGAGTGGATGCCGTGCGCTTCGCCCCCGGGCACCGCGACGAGGCGTGGCGGGCGCGAATCGCCCCGAACGGCGAACGCATCGTCGGGTACGTCGGCCGCCTCGCGCCCGAGAAGCAGGTCGACGACCTGCGCGCTCTCGCCGATCTGCCCGACACCCGCTTGGTGATCGTGGGCGACGGGCCGTCGCGTCCGGCGTTGGAGAAAGCGATCCCGGATGCCGTGTTCACCGGCCACCTGGGAGGTGCAGAGCTCGCGTCGACCCTCGCGGGCTTCGACGTCTTCGTGCACCCGGGGGAGAGCGAGACCTTCGGTCAGACGATCCAGGAGGCCCTCGCGAGCGGCGTGCCGGTGGTGGCCACGGGCGTCGGCGGGCCGCTGGATCTCGTGCGATCGAGCGTCGACGGCTGGTTGTACAAGCCCGGCGACCTCGACGACCTGCGGGCCCGCGTCGCGGACCTCGTCGGCGACGAGGCGAAGCGCCGCGCCTTCGGCCGCGCGGCCCGCGGTTCGGTGGAGGGGGGGACGTGGGCGGCCCTGACCGGGGCTCTCGTCGAGCACTATCGGGATGCCATCGCCCTCCGCCGCGTCGACGACAGCCTGCTGCGGCGCGGGGGTCCGCGACCGTCGGGCACCGTGGCATCCCGGAGTCGAGGGGGATGGACGCGCTTCGTGGCGCTCGGGGACTCGCTCACCGAGGGGCTGTGCGACGCGTCGCGCATGCCGTCGGGACAGTTCCGCGGGTGGGCCGATCGGCTGGCCGAGCTGCTCGCGGGCACGACCGACCAGGGGCCGTTCCGCTACGCCAACTTCGCCGTGCGCAGCCGCCGTGTGCGCCACCTGATCGACGAGCAGATCCCGGCCGCTCTCGCCCTCGAGCCCGATCTCGTGTCGATCCTCATCGGGGCGAACGACCTCGTCGGCCCCGCCCCGGTGCTCGCGGCGCTGGTGGCCGAGGTCGAGTCGGCGGTGCGGGCGGTGCGCCGGACGGGTGCCGACGTCGTGCTGGTGACGACGTTCCTGCCGCGTCGTCCCGCTGCGCGCGTGTTCGCGCGGCGCTTCGCGGCGTACAACGTGCACCTGCGCCGGATCGCGGCGGAGCAGGGGGCGATCCTTCTCGATCTCGAGGCCGTGGGCGAGATCGGAGACGCGCCGATGTGGGCCGACGACCTCGTGCACCTGAGCTCCGCCGGCCACCGCCTCGTCGCGTATCGCGCGGCGGAGGCGCTGGGCGTGCCGGACGCGCGGGCGCTGCTCGGGCTCGACGAAGCCCTGCACGCCGACGACGGCGATCGGCCGCGCGGAACCTGGCTTACGCGCGACGCCCTGCCGTGGGTGTGGCGGCGCGTGCGCGGGCGCACCGCCGGCGACGGGATCGTCGCCAAGCACGCCGGCTACGTCGAGCTGCCGACCAGAGGCGACCGTGAGCGCGCGGACGCGGTGTGAGGCTCGACGCCCGGTCTCGGTGCGCGAGATCGCACGATTCGCACGAGCGCGCACGATCGCGCGCCGCAGGTCCGCGTGCTCTCGTGCGGGACGTGTGATCTCGGCCGGGGTTCAGTACCAGCCGGTGCGCTGGGAGTGATCCCACGCCCCGCACGGCGAGCCGTACCGCGAGCTGATGTACGACAGCCCCCACGAGATCTGGGTGACGGCGTTCGTGCGCCAGTCGAGCCCCGCGGATGCCATCTTGTCTCCGGGGAGCGCCTGAGGGATGCCGTAGGCACCGCTGCCCGCGTTATAGGCGTCGGCGCGCCAGCCCGATTCGCGATTCCAGAGGGAGACGAGGCACGAGAACTGGTCCTCGCCCCAGCCGTAGCGGCCGATCGCGCCGCGGGCTGCGGAGCGCGCCTCGCTCGGGCTCATGATGGGCCCCGCCGGGGCGGTGGAGCCCGCACCCGAGCCGTCGTTGTTTCCGCCGCTGTTTCCGCCGCTGCTTCCGGAGCTGCTCCCGCCGCCGCTCGCTGAGCCGCCGTTCGAACCGCCGCCGGAGCCGCCGCTGTTCGAGCTGCCGCCGGTCGAGCCGCCGCCGTTCGAACCGCTGCCGTTCGCGCCGGAGCCGCCCGTGCCGCCCGACGCACCGCCGCCGGACGCCGCGCCGCTTCCGGCCGCGGCCCCCGCCGACCCGCCCGCCTGCGCGGCATCGCGCTGGATCTTCTCCTGCTCGCGCGCCGCCCGCTCCTGGGCGGCGGTGGTCTCGCGCAGAGCCGCGAGCTGGGCGTAGAGGTCGTCGAGTCGCGCCTGGGCCTCGCGCACGGTCACCGCCTCGGCGTCGGCGTCGCTCTGGGCGGTGGCGGCCGTGGTCTGCGCGTCAGCGGCGAGACGCGACGCCTCCTCCCGAGCCCGCTCGGCCTGATCCCGCAGCGACGAGGCGACGCCGGCGGCGCTGCGGGCCCGGCCCGCGGTGCGCGCGGCGACCTCGGACACGCGATCCAGGATGCCGAGCCGCTCGAGCAGGGAGTCGGGATCGGCGTCCGTGAGCACTTGCGCGACGAGCGGGCCCTCTCCGACCGTGCGGTACAGCCGTGCCGCGCTCAGGCCCGCGGCCGCCGTGGTCGAGGTCTCGGCAGCGTCGGCCGCGGCGCTCTGCGCCTCGAGCTCGGCCGCGCGCTGAGCCGTGGTCTCGGCCTGCAGGCGGGTCCGCTCGGCGACGGCCGACGCCTCGAGCGCACGACGCGAGGCCTGCGCGGCGGTGCTCTCCGCGGCATCCAATTCCTGTTTCACCCGGTCGACGGCGTTCTGGTCCACGGCCGCGAGAGGGTGCGCCGACCCGGTGGAGAGGGGGGTCGCCGCGGCGGGGACGGGGGCGAGGGCCGCGCCGACCACGACGCACGCGAGAAGCGTGTGACGGATGCGACGGATGGGACCCATGAGGTCACGGTAGAGCACGAGACCCCGAGTCGCCCACCCCTGGAGGGTGGTCGCTGATAGGGTGAAGGGGAATGCCGTCTTGGCATCCGCTCAATTGCATATGAGCTCACGGAGCAGGCCGGCAGACGCTGGTCCCCTGTGGTGGACTCCCCGTCGGATCGCCGGGTGGTCGTCTACTGGTGGCCAGTCGCCGGGATTTCCGGGCCGACTCGTCGGCGCGCCCTTTCTGTCTGTTCCTGCTCCTTCGCATGTCAGCTCGCCGCTCACACGGGGCGGCGAGCCTAAACAAAGAAGGAGGGACCTCTTGGAAGGTCCAGAAATCACCGCCGCTGAAGCCGTTCTCGACAACGGCCGTTTCGGCACCCGTACCGTCCGGTTCGAGACCGGACGCCTCGCTCAGCAGGCTCAGGGCGCTGTCGCCGCCTACCTCGACGAGGAGACCATGCTCCTGTCGGCCACCAGCGCCGGCAAGCACCCGCGTGAAGGATTCGACTTCTTCCCGCTGACCGTCGACGTCGAGGAGCGCTCGTACGCCGCCGGCAAGATCCCCGGCTCGTTCTTCCGCCGCGAGGGTCGCCCCTCGACCGAGGCCATCCTCGTGTGCCGCCTCATCGACCGCCCGCTGCGCCCGTCGTTCGTCGACGGCCTCCGCAACGAGGTCCAGATCGTCGTCACCGTGCTCTCGATCGCTCCGGGCGAGTTCTACGACGCGCTCGCGATCAACGCGGCCTCGATGTCGACCCAGATCTCGGGTCTGCCCTTCTCGGGTCCCATCGCCGGTGTGCGCCTCGCGCTCATCCCCGGCCAGGGCGAGCACGCCGACCAGTGGGTCGCGTTCCCGACCGTCACCCAGCTCGAGGACGCCGTCTTCGACCTGATCGTCGCGGGCCGAGTGCTCGACGACGGCGACGTCGCGATCATGATGGTGGAGGCCGAGGCCACCGAGGGCAGCTGGAACATGATCAAGGGCGGCGCGACCAAGCCCAACGAGCAGGTCGTCGCCGAGGGCCTCGAGGCCGCCAAGCCCTTCCTGCGTCAGCTCGTCGACGCGCAGAACGAGGTCGCTCGCACCGCCTCGAAGGAGATCCAGTCGTTCCCGGTCTTCCCGGCCTACAGCCAGGAGACCTACGACTTCGTCGCCGGTCGCGCCTACGACCGTCTGGTGCCGGTGTACCAGATCGCCGACAAGCAGGAGCGCCAGAACGCCGACGACGAGGTCAAGACCTCGGTCAAGGAGCAGCTGCTCGCCGCCGTCGAGTCGGGTGAGCTGCCCGCCGTCGCGACGCTGGAGTTCAACGCCGCATACAAGTCGGTCACGAAGACGATCGTGCGCGGTCGCATCCTCAGCGAGGGTGTCCGCATGGACGGCCGCGGCGTCGCCGACATCCGTCCGCTCGACGCCGAGGTGCAGGTCATCCCGCGCGTGCACGGCTCGGCGATCTTCCAGCGCGGCGAGACCCAGATCCTGGGCGTCACCACGCTGAACATGCTCAAAATGGAGCAGCAGATCGACTCGCTCTCGCCCATCACGAGCAAGCGCTACCTGCACCACTACAACTTCCCGCCGTACTCGACCGGTGAGACCGGTCGCGTGGGTTCGCCGAAGCGTCGCGAGATCGGTCACGGCTTCCTGGCCGAGCGCGCGCTCGTTCCGGTGCTGCCCAGCCGCGAGGAGTTCCCCTACGCGATCCGTCAGGTGTCCGAGGCCCTCGGCTCCAACGGCTCGACGTCGATGGGCTCGGTCTGCGCCTCGACCCTGTCGCTGCTGAACGCGGGTGTGCCTCTTCGCGCCCCCGTCGCCGGTATCGCGATGGGCCTCGTCACCGACGAGGTCGACGGCCAGACGCGCTACGCCGCCCTGACCGACATCCTGGGCGCCGAGGACGCGCTGGGCGACATGGACTTCAAGGTCGCCGGTACCTCGGAGTTCATCACCGCGATCCAGCTCGACACCAAGCTCGACGGCATCCCGTCGTCGGTGCTGGCCGCAGCCCTCACCCAGGCCAAGGAGGCTCGCCTCACGATCCTCAACGTCCTGAATGCCGCGATCGACGCTCCCGACGAGATGGCGCCCACCGCGCCCCGCGTCATCAGCGTGCAGATCCCGGTCGACAAGATCGGTGAGCTCATCGGGCCCAAGGGCAAGACGATCAACTCCATCCAGGACGAGACCGGCGCCCAGATCTCGATCGAGGACGACGGCACCGTGTACATCGGCGCGACCGACGGCCCCTCGGCCGAGGCCGCCCGCGCTCAGGTGAACGCGATCGCCAACCCGACCAACCCCGAGGTGGGCGAGCAGTTCCTCGGAACCGTCGTAAAGATCGCGACCTTCGGTGCGTTCGTCTCGCTGCTTCCCGGCAAGGACGGCCTGCTGCACGTCAGCGAGGTCCGCAAGCTCGCCGGTGGCAAGCGCGTCGAGAACGTCGAAGACGTGCTCTCGGTCGGCCGCAAGATCCTCGTGCGCATCACGAAGATCGACGACCGCGGCAAGCTGTCGCTCGAGCCCGTGCTCGACGAGGACGCCACCACGCCCGAGCCTGCCGACACGCAGAGCTCGGCCGCGGCGAGCGAGGGCCCCGAGGCTCCCGCCGAGGGCTGATCCTCTCGTCACCGGATGCCCGTCCCGCCGCGCGCGGGGCGGGCATCCGCCGTGTGACGGAAGTGACGCGCGTGACAGAACACGCGCAAGCGTTACGCAATGTTTATCGCCACGTCGGGGCAATGAACGGACCTCCCCCGCGGAGGGCATAGCCTCGTAGTACGTCGGGGGGCGTGCTGATACGTCTGTTTCCGTATCGCCACCCGGCATCTCGGGGAGAGGACCTCACCATGAGCGGCTCGGGCGTCGACGAGACGGCCTCGCCGCGCCTGCGCCGGGATCGCGCGCCGCACCCGTCGTCGCCGATCACCCTGCAGGGCCCCGGTCTCGGTTCACACGTGCGCGTGCCGCTCGGTGAGACCGGGTTCGACGTGTTCCCGCTCTTCCTCGGCGGCGGAGAGTTCGGGTGGAACGTCGACGCCCGTGCGAGCCACGAGATCCTCGACGCCTATGTGGAACTCGGCGGCAACGCCGTCCACACGGCCGACAGCTACGCGGCCGGCCGCAGCGAGTTCATCATCGGCGAATGGTTGCGCACCCGCCGCATGCGCGACGACACCGTCCTGACCGTGCGGGTCGGGGGTCACCCCGACAACCCGGGACTGGACTCGGTCAACCTCGTCCGCGCCGTCGAGGCCTCGCTCACGCGTCTCGGCACCGATCGCATCGACGTGCTCTCCCTCGACGCCGCCCGAGGAGACAAAGCGCTTCTCGAGGACACCCTGGCCACCAGCGAGTGGCTCGTCGACGCGGGCAAGGTGCGCGCGATCGGTGCGCACGGCTACACCGCGGCCCAGCTCGTCGAGGCGAGGATCCTCTCGTCCGCCGGGTACCCGCGCATCACGGTTCTCGACGTCCCCTACAACGTGCTGCGTCGCTCCGAGTTCGAGGGCGACGTGCGTCTCATCGCCTCGGCCCAGAACATGGCCGTCACCCCGTCGCACCCGCTGGCCCACGGCTTCCTCGCCGGCGAGACCCGCACCCGGGGTCGGTCGTCGCAGTCGGTCCGGGCCACGCAGGTCGCGGCGCACCTGAACCGTCGTGGCTCGCGCGTGCTGCGCGCTCTCGACGCGGTGGGCAACGAACTCGGACTCCCGGATGCCGCTGTCGCGGTGGCGTGGTTGCTCGCGCAGAAGATCGTGACGGCGCCGATCGTCAACGCCCTTGCCCCGCGCCACGTCGTCGAGTGCATGCGCGCCGTCGGGGTGCGTCTGAGTCGTTCGCAGCTGGCGGATATCGCGCGCGCCGCCGAGTGACGGACTCCCGCCGGGGGCGTGACGTAGGCTTGTCGATGAGGGCCGGGGGACGGCAGATCGACGAAGAAGTGAGCTGACGTGACGCACTACATCTACCTGGTGCGCCATGGCGAGCACCAGGATGCCGAGCACGGCCTGTCCGACGGACCGCTGTCACCGCGAGGCCAGCGTCAGGCCGCTCTGCTGGCCGACCGCCTTTCGGGACTCCCTCTCGACGCGGTGTGGCATTCCCCGCTCGAGCGCGCGGCGCAGACGGCCCGGGCCGTCGCCGACCGCCTTCCCGCGGTCACCCCCGAATCCTCGGCGCTGCTGTTCGACTGCATCCCGACCGGCATGACGCCCGAGACGCCCTCGGCGTTCGAGCCCTTCTTCGGCTCGGTGACCGAGGCCGAGATCGACGCCGGTCGGGCGCAGATGGCCGATGCCACCGCCGAGTTCCTCGCCCGGAAGACCGGCGAGGTCCACGAGCTGGTCATCACGCACAACTTCGTCATCTCGTGGTTCGTCCGCGAGGTGCTGCAGGCGCCCGATTGGCGGTGGATGACGATCAACCAGGCCTATTGCGGACTGACCGTCATCGCGCAGAAGAAGGGCCGACCCTGGACGCTCCTCTCGCACAACGACCTCGCCCATCTGCCGGTCGAGCTGCGCACCGGGCTGATCGATCCGCTCCCCGTTTGAGCTCGTCGCGGCGTGTCTGTGGATAACGCCGCGACGCCGCGTGGTCGCACCTAGGCTGGACGCATGACGACGCGTGTGGCCATCGTGGGCGGATCCGGAAAGCTCGGCGGGGTGATCCGCGCGGTCGTCGAGGCCGAAGAGGGCTACGAGGTGGTCGCGGTCCTGACCTCGGCATCGCCGCTCAGCGACATCGAGGGCGCCGACCTCGTCATCGACGCGACCACGCCCGCCGTCTCGATCGACGTCGTCCGCGCGGCGGTCGAACGCGGCATCAACGTGCTGGTCGGCACCTCGGGGTGGTCGAACGAGCGCATCGCCCTCGTCCGCTCCCTCGTCGACGACAGCGGCACGGGGGCTGTCTTCATCCCCAACTTCTCCCTCGGATCGGTGATCGGCAGCGCTCTCGCCGCGGCGGCGGCACCGTTCTTCCCCTCGATCGAGATCGTCGAGGCGCACCACGAGTCGAAGATCGACTCGCCGAGCGGCACGGCCGTGCGCACGGCCGAGCTGATCGCGGCCGCGCGGGCCGAGGTCGGCCCGGTCGAGTCGCCCCACGTCGACCAGCGCGCACGCGGGCAACGCGTCGCGTCGGTTCCCATCCACTCCCTCCGTCGGCCGGGCGTCGTCGCGCGGCAGGAGACGGTCCTCTCCGGCGCGGGGGAGTCGCTCACGATCGTGCACGACACGATCGAACCGGCGAAGGCCTACGCTCCCGGCATCCGCATCGCCCTCGCCGCGGCGCGCGAGGCGCGCGGAGTGCACGTGGGTCTCGACAGCTTCATCGACATCGGGGTGCGCACCCGTCCCCTTCCGGCGGAGGCGCCGATCGCCGATGGCGACGTGTCGGGCCAGGTGGCGGGCGTCACCAGCGCATGAGAGTGCGCGTCGCGGTCGCCGTCATGACGGTGCTGCTGTTGATGTACGTCGTGCTGGCAGGTCAGCGGGCCATCGTGCTGCTGTCGAGCGGCGAGACCGTCGGCGTCGTGATGGGCATCGCGCTGCTGGTACTTCCGGCCCTGGCCATCTGGGCCATCGGCCGCGAGCTGTGGTTCGGCGTGCGCGCCCAGCAGCTGGGGGAGCGGTTGGATGCCGAGGGCGGACTGCCCGACGAAGACCTTCCGGTGCGTCCGAGCGGACGCATCGAGCGCGCCGACGGCGATGCGTTGTTCCCGAAGTATCGCGCCGACGTCGAGGAGCACCCCGGTGATTGGCGCGCGCGGTATCGGCTCGGCCTCGCCTACGACGCGGCGGGCGATCGTCGCCGGGCGCGCGACGCCATCCGGACCGCGATACGCCTCGAGACGGCGGAGCGTCGCGCGGCCTGAAAGCGGACGGCCGGGCGGCGGGGCCTGCGCCGGTGAGACGCGGTGCGTCCGAGCCTGCCCGGTTTGGCACCCGCTGGGCTCAGACCGCGTCGGCCCCGCCCCCGCCGCGCTCAGGCCGCGTCGTGCCCAGCCCCTGCCGCGCTCAGGCCGCGTCGGGATCGATCCGCGCTGGGCTCGGGCCCCACCGCGTCCAGGCGGCGCTGGGCTCAATCCCCGTCGTGCTCAGGCCGCGTCGTGCGCGGGGACGGCCGCGGCCACGGCCTCCTCGACCGTGCGGTGCGTGAACGCGAATCCGCTGTCCTCCAGAACGGTGGGGCGAACGTCGGCATCCGAGGTGAGAAGGGCGTCGGTGGCGTCGGAGCCGAGCGCGAGCTTGACCCCCCAGATCGGTGCGCGCACGAGGTAGGGGCGGTTCATGCGACGAGCCAGGGCGAATCCGAGGTCGTTGGCTGTCGCGCGCTCGGGACCGGTGAGGTTGACGGGTCCCGACAGGTCGGAGTCGATGACGTGGCGGATGGCGCGCACCTCGTCGTCGAGCGAGATCCAGGGCCATACCTGGGTGCCGCGCCCGATCGGGCCGGAGATGCCGAGCTTGGTCAGCAGCAGTAGCGGCTTGAGCACGCCCTGCTCGTGCACCACCGGCGCGGTGCGCAGCAGAGCCACGCGGGCCGCGTCCCCGGCGGCGCGAGCGGCGTCTTCCCAGTCGACGCAGATGTCGGCGAGCAGCCCGGATCCACGTTTCGACGTCTCGGTCAGCACGGCCCCGGGCTGGGATCCGTAGAAGCCGGTCGCGCTGGCGTTGACGAGGGCCGGGGCGTCGTCGCCGAGAGCGCGCACGGCCGTCGCGAGGGTGCGGGTCGGGGTGATGCGCGACCACAGCAGTGTGCTCTTGTACGAGGGGGTCCAGGGGAAGTGTCCGATGGATGCGCCGTTGAGGCACACCACCGCGTCGGCACCGGCGATCACATCGGGGTCGAGCGGGCTGGCGTCCTGCATCCAGTGCACCTCGTGGGGGCCGGTCGGCTCGCGACGCACGAGCGAGGTGACCTCGACGCCGTCGCCGCGGAGCGAGTCGATGAGGGCTGAGCCGATGAGGCCCGACGCGCCGGCAAGGACGACGCGTCGGGCCGGAGTCTCAGGCAAGCGTGGCCTCGAGGGTGATCTCGATACCCGTGAGTGCCTGCGACACGGGGCAGTTGGCCTTCGCGTCGGCGGCGATCTTCTGGAACGTCTCGTCATCGAGCCCGGGGACGACGGCGTTGACGTTGAGGTGGCTGCCGGTGATCCCGGTGCCGGGCTTGAAGGTGACCGACGCTGTGGCGTCGACCGACTCGGGAGGGGTGCCGTTGTCGGCCAGGGCGTTCGAGAGAGCCATGCTGAAGCACGACGAGTGAGCGCCGGCGAGCAGTTCTTCGGGCGTCGTGACCGAGCTCGACCCCTCGCTGCGCGCCTTCCAGTTGACGTCGAACGTGCCGATACCCGACGAGGTGAAAGTGACCTCACCCGATCCCTCGAACAGGCTGCCCTTCCAGGCGGTGGTGGCTTCGCTCGTGACGGCCATGGGGAACCTCCATACGTGTCCGCGCGGTCAGGAGCGACCGCGACGCGGCCAGCCTAGTGAGGGCGTCCGACACCGCGCGGGTCTTGACAGCGGTCTGCGCGGGAACGCTCAGGCGGCGGCGGGACCGCGTCGCCCGATGAGCCCCGCACGTTGCAGCACGAGGTAGAGCTGGCATCCGAGGCACAGTCCGAAGACGGCGTTGAGGAACGCGGCCACGAACGCCATCGCCGCGGCGATCGGCAGGGCCCACGGCACCCCGGCGAGGTGCAGGAGCAGTCCCGCGGCGGTGACGAAGAGCCCCACGCCCTGGGCGAAGCGCGGCGGGCGCGGATCTTCGAACTCGGTCGGGGGCGCGAGGCGGGGCTGCACGAGCCGGCGGTACAGGACGCCCCAGGGCGCGGTGCGCGGCCACGCGACGCCCCAGACGAACAGCAGCGCGACCACGAGCACCAGCAGGAAGCCGGGATCGGCGGCCCGACCGAGCAGCGACGCCTGTTGCACGGCCCAGGCCTCGGGGCGGAAAGTCGCGTCGGCGAGGGGCTGATAGGCGAACCACCCGAAGGCGCCTCGCCGCGTCGAGATGCCGAGGAGGCTGAGCGCGGTCGCCACGAGGAGGAGGACAGCGGTGAGGGATGCCGCGAAGCGCGGGCCGCGGGCGTCGATGCGGGTGGGGTCAGGCACGGGAGGGCTCCTTCTGCAGGCGGGTCAGCTCGCTCTCGACCGCGGTGCGCTCGAGCGTCCCGCCGAAGCGGGTGCGGATGATCCCTCGTCGGTCGAGAACGAGGGTGGTCGGGGTCTGCAGGACGCGGAAGCGCTGAGCGAGATCGGGGCGGTGGGTCAGGTCGACGTCGACGTAGTCGACGCCCTCGCGGCTGTCGGCGACCTGCGTCAGGATGCGGCGGACCCCCGGGCAGCGCGAGCAGATCTCGGTGCTGAACTGGACCAGGGTGGCCTCGGTGCCGAGACGGTCGGTGCCGAGGAGGCGAGGATCCACCACCTCCGCCGAGTCGACGGTGCGTGCGCGCCCCTGGCGGTGACGGAGCACGAGGCCGGCGACCGTCGTCAGCACGACCAGCGCCGCGACGGCCAGGAGAGCGAAGGTCACGTCCACGACGCATAACGCTAATGCGCGGTGAGGCGCGAGGGGCCGATGAGTCACTGCGTGACGCCGGCGTTCCTCCCCAGGCGACGGCATCGTCGCGCTGTCCACCGAGTGGACCGTCGACACCCGGACGCGGACGCTTCGCGGGTATCGTGAGGGCCGTGACCGCCGACATCCCGACGCCCTACGAAGATCTGCTCCGCGACGTTCTCGAGACGGGAACGCACAAGTCCGATCGCACCGGAACGGGAACGACGAGCGTGTTCGGCCGCCAGATCCGGTTCGACCTCGCGGAGGGGTTCCCGCTCATCACGACCAAGCGCGTGCACCTGAAGTCGATCGTGTATGAGCTCCTGTGGTTCCTGCGCGGAGAGTCGAACGTGTCGTGGCTGAAGGACAACGGGGTCACCATCTGGGACGAGTGGGCGGATGCCGACGGCGAGCTCGGACCCGTCTACGGCGTGCAGTGGCGCTCGTGGCCCACCGCCGACGGCGGGACGATCGACCAGATCGCGCAGGTCGTCGAGCAGATCCACCGCGACCCCGACTCGCGCCGCCTGATCGTGTCGGCCTGGAACCCCGCCGACATCCCCGACATGGCGCTCGCCCCGTGCCACGCCCTTTTCCAGTTCTACGTCGCCGGCGGCAAGCTGTCGTGCCAGCTCTACCAGCGCAGCGCGGACATGTTCCTCGGTGTCCCCTTCAACATCGCCTCCTACGCGCTGCTGACTCTCATGGTCGCGCAGCAGACGGGCTTGGAGCCGGGGGAGTTCGTCTGGACGGGCGGTGACTGCCACATCTACGACAACCACCGCGACCAGGTGCAGGAGCAGCTCTCGCGCGACCCCTACCCGTCGCCCACGCTGCGCTTCGCGCGCACGCCGGACTCGATCTTCGACTACACCTACGACGACATCGTGGTCGAGGGCTACCAGCACCACCCGGCCATCCGCGGAGCCGTCGCGGTATGACCAGGGTCGGCCTCGTCTGGGCGCAGGCGCACGGCGGCGTCATCGGCGCCGACGGCGGGATGCCATGGCATGTGCCCGAGGATCTCGCTCACTTCCGCGCGGTGACCGGGTCGCGCGACGTGATCATGGGCCGGCGCACGTGGGAGTCGCTCCCGCCGCGCTTCCGGCCCCTGCCCGGACGCCGCAACATCGTCGTGACGCGCTCGGAGGCGTGGGCGGACGACGGCGCCGAGCGGGCGGCCTCACTCGACGACGCTCTGGCCCGGGCTCGAGGCGGCGAGGTCTGGGTGATCGGGGGAGGCCGGCTCTACGCCGAGGCGATCCACCGTGCCGACGTCGTCGAGCTCACGCGCCTCGACGTCGAGGTCGACGGTGACACCTTCGCTCCGTCGATCGACGGATGGACGCTCGAGACCGCCGACCCGACGGAGGGCTGGAACACCTCGAGCAGCGGCATCCGCTACCGCTTCGAGACCTACCGGCGAACGGGGGACTGACGTGGCCGTCGCGCTGATCACGGGGGCGAGCTCGGGCCTGGGCGCTGAGTTCGCCCGTCAGCTCGCCGCCCGCGGCGCCGATCTCGTGCTCGTCGCGCGCGACCGGTCCGCTCTCGACGCTGTCGCCGACGACATCCGGGCGCGATCGGGGGTCTCCGTCGAGGTGCTTCCCGCCGATCTTCTCGACGGCGGGGCGCTCGCCGCGGTCGAGGAGCGTCTCTCCCGGGGCGTCGACGTGCTCGTCAACAACGCGGGGTTCGGGCTCGATCTCGCCTTCGAGAAGAATGCGATCGACCTCGAGGTCCGCCATCTCCGCCTCCACGTCGAGGCCGCGATGAGGCTGACCCATGCCGCCCTGCCCGCGATGCTCGAGCGGGGGAGCGGGCGGATCGTGAACGTCGCCTCGGTCGCGGGTTTCGTCCCGCGTGGCACCTACGGAGCGGTGAAGGGGTGGCTCATCTCGTTCAGCCGCTGGGCGAATGTCGTCTACCGCCCCCGCGGGGTCACCGTCACCGCGGTGTGCCCCGGCTTCGTGCACACGAACTTCCACGAGCGCCTCGGTCTGCCGCCGGGAAAAGAGGGGGTCCCGCCCGGCATGTGGCTCGACGCCGAGAGGGTCGTCCGCGAGGGACTGCGCGACGCGGCGAGCGGCCGGTCGGTGTCCATCCCCTCGTGGCGGTACAAGGCGCTCGTCGCCGCCTCACGGCTCCTCTCCGACACCGCGGTCGTGCGCGCGGCCATGCGCGGCCGCTGAACGCCCGCGGCGGTCGTCCGGAGAACCCCGGGAAGGTCAGCGGAATCGCCCGAGCCGGATGCCCGCGAGAGCCAGCGCGCCGATGGTCTCGCCGTCCGAGACCGCTCCGCTCGCGACGAGTTCGAGCGCCTCGGCGAACGGGATCCACCGCACGGCGTCGATGCCCTCCTCGTGCTGCGAGGCCGCGGCATCCGTCGTCGTCAGGCCCCGCGCGAGGAACACGTACTCGGGAGCGTCGGCGATGCCGTTGAGCGCGTTCATCCGGCCGAGCGGGATCCACTCGGATGCCGTGACGCCGGTCTCCTCGAACAGCTCGCGCTTGGCGGCCTCCAGCGGATCCTCCCCGTCGGAACCGCCCGCGGGGACCTCGAGCGAACGGCCCGTCGTGTAGCGCTCGAGCTCGACGAAGCAGATCCGTTCCTCGTCGTCGAGGGCCACGACGAACACCGCGGGGTGCTGCATCCGCACGACGCCGTAGATACCGTCGCCGTGAGGGCCGGTCACCTCGTCCTCGCGCACGTGGATCCAACGGTTCTCGTAGACGGTGCGCGATGAGCGGGTGGTCCAGGCCATGACGCCCACCCTAGGACGCGGCCGTGGTCACGCAGTGTTCACCCGGGCGCGGGACCGCGCCGAGGTCGGCGCGCCGCGTACCGATATCCTGGGGGCATGACGCACTCCGGCAATCCCTTCGGTCAGGTGCTCGTCGCGCTCATCACCCCGATGACCGCCGACGGCGAAGTCGATTGGCCCGCCACCGAGAAGCACATCGACGACGTCATCACCGCCGGTGCCGATGGCATCGTCGTCACGGGCACCACGGGCGAGACCTCGACCCTCACCGACCCCGAGAAACTGCGTCTCGTCGAGGTCGGCAAGAGCGTCTCCGCCGGCCGCGCCAAGATCATCACGGGCGGTGGCTCGAACGAGACCGCGCACGCGATCGAGCTCTACAAGGCGAGCGAGAAGGCCGGCGCCGACGGCATCATGATCGTCACGCCGTACTACAACAAGCCCACGCAGGCTGGCATCCTGACGCATTTCCGTCTGGTCGCCGACGCGACCGACCTGCCGGTGATCCTCTACGACATCCCGGGCCGAACCGGCGTGCCGATCAAGTACGAGACGATCCTGCGCCTGGCGAAGCACCCCAACATCCTCGCCATCAAAGACGCCAAGGGTGACTTCAGCGAAGTCAGCCGCGTTCTCAACCAGACCGACCTGCTCTACTTCTCCGGCGACGACGCCAACGTGCTGCCGCACCTCTCGATCGGTGCGAGCGGCCTCATCGGCGTGACGGCGAACATCACCGCCACGCCGTACCGGACGATCGTGGATGCCGTGAACGCGGGCGACCTGGCCTCGGCCACCGCCGCGCACAAGAGCCTGGAGCCGCTCGTGCGCGCCGTGATGACCCACGTGCCCGGCACGGTCGCGGCGAAGTACATCCTGCACGGCCTCGGCCGCATCGGCAGCCCCCGCGTCCGCCTGCCCCTCGTCGGGCCGGAGGAGTGGGAAGCCGCGGTCATCGAAGACGAGCTGGCCCTCGTGAAGGACGTGGCCGGCGCCGACTTCTCCAACTTCCGCCCCGACCGCAACGCGGCCGCCGGCGGTGCGCTGCCGAAGGTACACGGCACCACGAGATAAGCATCGGCGTCCGCCGAACCGCGGCCAGGGACGCGACAAAACGGATGCCGGGTGACGGCATCCAAAAACGAAGGGATGCCGCCTCGCGGCGTCCGAGGAGGCTCATATGCCCACTACCCCGTTCGACCCGCCCGCGCTCGCCGCCGGCACACTCCGCGTCATCCCGCTCGGCGGTCTCGGCGAGGTCGGTCGCAACATGACCGTCTTCGAGTACGACGGCAAGCTGCTCGTCGTCGACTGCGGGGTGCTCTTCCCCGAGGAGCACCAGCCCGGCGTCGACCTGATCCTGCCCGACTTCGAGCCCATCAAGCATCGCCTCGACGACATCGTCGGCGTCGTGCTGACCCACGGGCACGAAGACCACATCGGCGCCGTCCCCTACCTGCTGAAGCTGCAGAGCGACATCCCCCTCATCGGGTCGGGCCTGACCCTCGCGCTCATCGAGGCGAAGCTCAAAGAGCACCGCATCCGGCCCTACACGCTGACGGTGAAGGAAGGCCAGCACGAGAAGGTCGGGCCGTTCGACCTCGAGTTCATCGCGGTCAACCACTCGATCCCCGACGCCCTCGCCGTCGCTATCCGCACCCCCGCGGGTCTGGTGCTCGCCACCGGCGACTTCAAGATGGACCAGCTGCCGCTCGACGGCCGCATCACCGACCTCCGCTCCTTCGCCCGCCTGGGCGAGGAGGGCGTCGACCTGTTCCTCGTCGACTCCACCAACGCCGACGTCCCGGGGTTCACCCCCACCGAGCGGGGCATCGGTCCCGTGCTCGACCAGGTCATCGCCAAGGCGCCGCGTCGTGTGGTCGTCGCGAGCTTCTCGAGCCACGTGCACCGCGTCCAGCAGGTGCTCGACGCGGCCCACGCCAACGGTCGCCGCGTGGCGCTGCTCGGCCGCAGCATGGTGCGCAACATGGGCATCGCCGCCGACCTCGGCTACCTCAACGTCCCCGACGGCGTGCTCATCGACTACAAGAAGGCGCGCGATCTCCCCGACGACCAGATCGTCTACATGTCGACCGGTTCGCAGGGCGAGCCGATGGCGGTGCTCAGCCGCATGGCCAACCTCGACCACGCGATCGAGCCGGGCGAGGGCGACACGATCATCCTGGCATCCAGCCAGATCCCCGGGAACGAGAACGCGATCTATCGCGTCATCGACGGACTCACCAAGCTCGGTGCGACCGTCGTGCACAAGGGCAACGCGAAGGTGCACGTCTCGGGTCACGCCGCCGCCGGCGAGCTGCTGTACTGCTACAACATCCTGAAGCCGAAGAACGTCCTCCCCGTGCACGGCGAATACCGTCACCTCATGGCCAACGCCAAGCTCGCGCGGGAGACCGGCATCGCCGAGGAGAACACGATCCTCGGGGAGAACGGCACGGTCGTCGATCTGCGCGACGGTGTCGCGAAGGTCGTCGGTCAGGTGGACATCGGCTTCGTCTACGTCGACGGGTCGTCGGTGGGCGAGATCACGGATGCCGACCTCAAGGACCGCCGGATCCTCGGGGAAGAGGGGTTCATCTCCGTCATCGTCGTCGTCGATTCGGCGACCGGCAGGATCGTGTCCGGGCCCGATATCCACGCGCGCGGCGTCGCCGAGGACGACAAGGTCTTCGACAGCGTCAAGCCGAAGATCGCGGCCGCCCTCACCGAGGCGGCGAAGTCGGGCGTGCGCGACAACCACGCCCTCTCGCAGGTGGTCCGTCGCACCATCGGCCGCTGGGTCAATCAGTCGCTGCGTCGCCGGCCCATGATCGTGCCGATGGTCATCGAGGCCTGACCCTCCGTCGTTCCCGCTCCCGCGCGGGGCCGACGCTCGCTATCATGCGGGCATGCCCGGCCTCCCGATCCGTGCGGCGCTCGCCTCCGACGGCGCCTTCCTCGCCGATATGACGGTCGAGGCCGCGACCTGGCGCGCCGGAATCTCGCGACCGCGTCACGAGATCGTGAGCAGCCCCGACTACCGTCGCTACATCGCCGGGTGGATGCGCCCGGGGGATGCGGGATTCGTCGCCGAGTCGCCGAGCGGCGAGCCGGTCGGGGCGGCGTGGTACCGCATGCTGCCTCGCGACGAGCCCGGCTTCGGGTGGGTCGGTACCGGGGTGCCCGAGCTGATCATCGGCGTGCGCCCGGTCTGGCGCGCACACGGCACCGGGCGCGCACTGCTGCAGCGCCTCGTCGACCACGCTCGAGCCCAGGGCTACGCGCGCATCAGTCTGAGCGTCGAGCGCGATAACTATGCGGTATCGCTCTACCGCTCGGAGGGGTTCGCCGTCGTGCGGAAAGGCCTGGGACGCGACGTCATGGTCAAGCGCCTGGGCTGAAGTCCGCGTCGGTACGGGCGAATGTCGGGGGTCGCGCCTACCGTGGAGGAATGCCTCGTACCTCGTCACCGTCCGGCGGACGCGCTCCCGCCAAGGGATCGTCGCGCGCGAAGGCCGCGGCACCCGCGTCGAAGCGCTCCGCTCCGGCGCCCAAGCGCTACGTCGACGAGCCCGAGAAGCCGGCCGTCGCCGTCCGCGCCTGGATGGCCGTCGCCCACGGTGTGGGTGGCATGTTCCGCGCTTTCGGCCCCGAGAATCTCGAGCGCGAACAGCGTCGCGACGGCTTCCCGTTCTTCCTCGTCGTGCTCGCCGCCCTCGGCGCGGTGGTCGAGTGGTTCTTCATCGGGACGGATGCCGCTGCGCTCATCAGCGCATACAGCTTCGGCATGCTCTTCGGGCGGGTCGCGTTCGTGCTGCCCGTGCTGCTCCTCCTGCTCGCCGGCTGGTTGTTCCGTCACCCCGCGTCGGTGCACGACAACGGCCGGGTGGGCATCGGTTTCGGCCTGTTCGTCATCGTTCTGTCCGGTTTCTGCCACGTTGCCGGCGGGCGTCCAGCGCCCAGTGACGGGGGCCCGCCCGTCCTCAGCCCCGCGGGCGGCATCGCAGGCTGGATCGTCGGCGAGCCGCTCGCCCTCGTCCTCACGAACATCGGGGCGTACATCGCCCTCTCCGTGCTCGCGGTGCTGAGCATTCTCATCCTCACCAAGACGCCGCCGAATCGCATCGGCCGCCGTCTGGGCGATCTCTACGCCTGGATGTTCGGGGCCGAGCGCGTCGAGCGCGACGAGACGGCGGCGACGCAGGTGCTCCCGACCGACGACGCCGACGACGAGCCGGCGGAGAAGTCGTTGCCGTGGTGGCGTCGCAACAAGACGGGTCGCGAAGAAGAGACCGACGGGTCCCTCGGGTCGAACGACCTGACAGAGCTGCTCTCGCCCGGAACGACGCAGGGCGGTTTCGAGTCGGCGATGGTCGAGCCCGAGCCGGTGACCCGTCCGACGCCGCCGCCCCTGCCGCCCGCGCCCGATGCGCTGACCGAGGTGTTCGACGCCACGGCTCTCGCGGGAGCCGCCGCGGGTCGCGGTCTGCACGACGACTCGCCCCTCGACGCCGTCGTCGACGACGACCTGCCCGGCATCTCGGGCCTCGGCGGAGACCACGCCGGTGCGCCGCCCGCGGCGAACTACCGTCTGCCCGCGGTCACCGCCCTCGCTGCCGGAACACCGCCCAAGGCGCGCTCCGCGGCCAACGACGCGGTGGTCAAGGCCATCGAGAGCGTCATGGAGCAGTTCAAGGTCGACGCCCGCGTGACCGGTTTCTCGCGCGGTCCGACAGTGACGCAGTACGAGATCGAGGTCGGTCCGGGCGTCAAGGTCGAGCGCATCACCGCGCTGACCAACAACATCGCGTACGCCGTCGCCTCGAACGAGGTCCGCATCCTCGCGCCTATCCCGGGCAAGAGCGCGATCGGTGTCGAGATCCCCAACGCCGATCGCGAGATCGTGACCCTGGGCGACATCCTCCGCTCGGATGCCGCGACGTCGTCCACCCACCCGATGACCATCGGCGTGGGCAAGGACGTCGGCGGCGGTTTCGTCGTCGCCAACCTCGCGAAGATGCCCCACCTGCTGGTGGCCGGCTCCACGGGTTCGGGTAAGTCGAGCTTCGTTAACTCGATGATCACGAGCCTGCTCATGCGGGCGAAGCCCTCGGACGTGCGCATGGTGCTGATCGACCCGAAGCGCGTCGAACTCACCTCCTACGCGGGCGTGCCGCACCTGATCACCCCCATCATCACGAACCCGAAGAAGGCGGCCGAAGCGCTGCAGTGGGTCGTCAAAGAGATGGACATGCGGTACGACGACCTCGCGTCGTTCGGGTTCCGCCACATCGACGACTTCAACAAGGCCGTGGTCGCGGGCGAGCTCCAGCTGCCCGCGGGTAGTGAGCGGGTGCTCAAGCCCTACCCTTACCTCCTCGTCGTCGTCGACGAGCTCGCCGACCTCATGATGGTCGCCCCGCGCGACGTCGAGGACTCGATCGTGCGCATCACCCAGCTCGCCCGAGCCAGCGGCATCCACCTCGTGCTCGCCACGCAGCGCCCGTCGGTCGACGTGGTGACCGGTCTCATCAAGGCGAACGTGCCGTCGCGTCTCGCATTCGCGGTGACGAGCGTCACCGATTCCCGGGTCATCCTCGACCAGCCCGGCGCCGACCGCCTCATCGGGCAGGGCGACGGGCTCTTCCTGCCGATGGGCGCCTCGAAGTCCCTGCGCGTGCAGGGCGCGTGGGTGAGCGAGCAAGAGATCGAGAAGGTCGTCGCGCACGTCACGCAGCAGGCGCGGCCCGAGTACCGCTCCGACGTGCAGGCAGCGGCCGAGAAGAAGGAGATCGACGCCGACATCGGTGACGACCTCGAACTGCTGCTCGCCGCCGCAGAGCTCGTCGTGTCGACGCAGTTCGGCTCGACGTCGATGCTGCAGCGCAAGCTCCGCGTGGGCTTCGCCAAGGCAGGTCGGCTCATGGACCTCCTGGAGTCGCGCGAGATCGTCGGGCCGTCCGAGGGGTCGAAGGCACGTGACGTCATGGTGACGAACGAGCAGCTCCCCGCGGTGCTCGCGCGACTGCGCGGCGATGACGCTCCGCCGACCGCCGCGGCCGATCCGGACGACCGCTACGGCTCGGATCCGATCGAGGCGCAGTTCGAGGGACTCCCCGTCGTGAACGCCGACGACGACGAGGGCTCCGAGGACGCCTGGCAACTGACGGGGCGCGACTGATGGCCGTGCACCCGCAGCTGCCCAACGCGATCACGATCGCGCGCATCGTCTGCGCCCCTGTCTTCCTCTGGTTGCTCCTCGCCGACGCGGGCGCTGACGGCGGTCTGCGGTGGGCCGCAGCGGTGCTGTTCATCGTGGCGATCGCCACGGACGGCGTCGACGGCCACATCGCTCGCACGTACGACATCGTCAGCGATCTGGGCAAGCTCCTCGATCCCATCGCCGACAAGGCCCTCACCGGGCTCGCTTTCGTCGGTCTGTCGATCCTGGGCGAACTGCCGTGGTGGATCACCATCGTCGTTCTCGTGCGCGAGATCGGCATCACCGTCTACCGCTTCGTCGTCGTGAGCGACCACGTGCTGGCGGCAGCCTGGATGGGCAAGCTCAAGACCGTGTTCCAGGCGATCGCCCTGTCGATCGCCCTCATCCCCTTCGCGGGCCTTTCCGACGCCGCGGGCTGGCAGTCCGCCGTCTGGTGGGCTTCGGTGGTGACGATGACCATCGCGGTGGTGCTGACCATCGCGTCCGGTATCGACTACGTCGTCACCGAGATCCGCGCGGCGCGCAAGACGAGGGGCGCTCGGTGATCGACGGCATCCCCGAAGACCTCGACGAGACCGTCGTCCGCACACCCCGCGAGAGCGCGGTGCTCCTCCTCGAGCGCTTGGCCGAACTCGGGTGGACCATCGGTGTGGCCGAGTCGCTCACCGGCGGACTCGTGGTGTCGTCGCTCGTCGACATCCCGGGCGCCTCGCGCGTCGTCCGCGGGGGAGTGGTGGCGTACGCGACCGATCTGAAGCACGGCCTGCTCGGCGTCGACCAGACCCTTCTCGAGGCTCACGGCGCTGTCCACCCGCGCGTGGCCCGACAGATGGCTCGGGGCGTGCGCGACGTCCTCGGCCGCGACGGCATCCCCACGGACGTGGGAATCGCCACGACCGGCGTCGCCGGTCCCGAGCCGCAGGACGGTCAACCGGTGGGGACCGTGCACATCGCCGTGTCGACACCCCTGGGCACGCGGGTCGACTCGCTCGTCATCGCCGGGGACCGTGAACGCATTCGCCGAGAGACGATGCATCTGGCGTTGCGGCGCGCGCTGGCGGCGCTCTGACGACCCCGCGAGCACCGCTCGAGAAAAAGTGGGAACAAATCATCGCATATCCCGGTTTCGTGTAGCGATTCCCATCCGGTGCACAGCGCGCGGCATTAGGGTGACCACAGAAGGTGTTTCACAGTCGTCCACGGAGGGCGACGACGGAATCAGCAGTGAGGAGGGCCCCAACATGATCCTGGTTCGTCAAGAGATCGGCGAAGTCCTGCGTGACCTCCGCCAGCAAAAGGGTCGCACCCTCCGCCAGGTCGCCAGCCGTGCGAGTGTCGCCCTCGGTTACCTCAGTGAGGTCGAGCGCGGGCAGAAAGAAGCGTCGAGCGAGATCCTCGCGTCGGTCGCCGAAGCCCTCGACGTCCCCATCTCGACCATCATGCGCGAGGTCGGCGACCGCCTCTCCGTGCTCGAGGGCCTGCAGACCTTCCCCGATGTCGTGCCCGACGAGCTCGTCGCTTCCGTCGAGCCCGAGCTCTCGCTCCGCTGACCACCGCTCTCCGTGCGTCGTAGCGAATTCGATCGCGCCGTCAGCGACGAGTTCGGCGCGCGAGGCGGGTCTTTGCTGACCGACCTGGTGCTGTCCGCGGTGGGCGGACGCACCAGCGTCGATGCTCTCGCCGCCGGGGTCGATCCGCGTGACGTCTGGCTCGCGCTGTGCGAAGAGACCGATGTGCCGGAGAACCGTCGCTACGGCGTGGGTCGCTTGGAGCCGCGCCGCTCCTGACCGGGTGCGCCGGTCGAGAATCCTCGTCCGCGGGAGTTTCGGTTCTTTCGGAACCCTGTTCGGCGTGTCATCGAATCTACGTTCGAAACGGGCGTAGGCTCCTGCACAGCAGGGTGTTCTCCTCGCTCATCCCCAATGGGGACGTTCTCCGACACCAATGTCGGAGGCCCTCCCTAACGTGGGAAGCGTCGAACGACACTCTGAACGCCTTGTCGGGTAAACCCACCGTCGGTGGGAGGCGCGACAGCCTATAGGCGACCGGAACGCGAGAAGAAAGAAGACGTCATGCCCTCACCCGCAGAGCGCGAAAAGGCCCTCGAGTCCGCGCTGGCTCAGATCGATCGGCAGTTCGGAAAGGGCTCGGTCATGCGACTGGGCAGCGACGACCGGGCTCCCATCGAGACCATTCCCACCGGTTCCGTCGCCCTCGACGTCGCTCTCGGTATCGGTGGTCTTCCTCGCGGCCGCATCATCGAGATCTACGGTCCGGAGTCGTCAGGTAAGACCACGCTGACGCTGCACGCGATCGCCAATGCGCAGCGCGCCGGCGGTATCGCCGCGTTCATCGACGCCGAGCACGCCCTCGACCCCGAGTACGCCAAGAAGCTCGGCGTCGACATCGACGCCCTCCTCGTCTCGCAGCCCGACACGGGTGAGCAGGCGCTCGAGATCGCCGACATGCTGATCCGTTCCGGCGCGATCGACCTCGTGGTCATCGACTCCGTCGCCGCCCTGGTCCCCGAGGCGGAGATCAAGGGCGAGATGGGTGATTCGCACGTCGGCCTGCAGGCACGCCTGATGTCGCAGGCGCTGCGCAAGCTCACCGGTGGTCTCAACACCACGAAGACCACGGCGATCTTCATCAACCAGTTGCGCGAGAAGATCGGTGTGTTCTTCGGTTCGCCCGAGACCACGGCCGGTGGAAAGGCGCTGAAGTTCTACGCGTCGGTGCGACTCGACATCCGCCGTATCGAGACACTGAAAGACGGGACCGAGGCCGTGGGCAACCGCACGCGCGTCAAGGTCGTCAAGAACAAGATGGCGCCGCCCTTCAAGCAGGCGGAGTTCGACATCCTCTACGGTGTCGGCATCTCACGCGAGGGAAGCCTCATCGACTTCGGGGTCGAGCACGCCATCGTCAAGAAGTCGGGTGCCTGGTACACCTACGAGGGCGAGCAGCTCGGCCAGGGTAAAGAGAACGCGCGTAACTTCCTCATCAAGAACCCCGACATCGCGGCCGAGATCGAGTCGAAGATCAAGTCCAAGCTGGGGATCGGCGGAGCTCCCGCGGCCGCTGCCCCGGCGGATGACGAACTGGCCGCGCGTCGCCCGGCCTGATGACCGACGACACGTGGGACCCCGGTCGTCGCCCCTCGGTGGGAGAGGGCGGCAGCCGGGGTCACGGTGACGACGTCCGTCGACGAGACGACACGCTCCGTCCGAACGACTGGGGTGGTCTCGACGAGACCCCGGAGAGCCGCAGCGGACTTCGCGTCGTCGACGATGTCGATCTCGCTCCGGTGATCCCGCTCTTCGGGGCGGTGCCCCGCTCTGGCAGGCAGCACCCGTCGCGCAGAGGTGAGGTCGCGATGGATGCCTCGGACGGCGACGTCGGGCCGGTCGTCCCGGCCCGGGAGAAGACGCCGCGGGCGGGGGCGCGGCCGCGCCTCACCGTGGTCGGCGACAACGGGGGCGACCACGCCGGGGGCGACCTCGACGGGAGCAACCTCGACGGCGGTGACGCTCTTCCCGATCGGGTCGAGATCCGCGACCGGGCCGAGGCCGTCCTCTTGCGCAAGCTCCGCTCTCGCTCGCTGTCCCTCTCCGAGGCGCGTACCGCTGTGCGGGGGGTCGACGGCGCCGACGATGCGATGGCCGACGAGCTCGTCGACCACTTCGTCGATCTCGGGTACCTCGACGACGCCGCCTTCGCGGAGCAACTCGCGATGTCCGCCGTCGAGCGTAAGGGCGAGGGGCGACGCGCCGTCGCCGAGACGCTGCGCAAGCGTGGCATCCCGCGGGATATCGTCGAGGCGACTCTCGCCGAGCTGCCCGACGACGATGCCGAGCGAGCGCTGGACTTCGCGCGGTCGAAGGTGCGCGGGGTCGAAGGCGAAGACCACGATGCGGCCCTGCGCCGACTGGCGGGCCAGCTCTCGCGGCGCGGCTACCCCTCGTCGGTGGCTCTCACCGCCGCGCGCACGGCGCTCAGCGAGGCCGGGATCGGCCGAAGCCGATCGTTCGGGCGCCCGTCATCGGGAGTACGGTTCACGCCCGACGAGTGAGCCGACGCGGCGAGCCGCGCCGCGCCGCGTCATCGGTCACGCCCGCCGACTGACGGTGAGGGCGCGGGGTCCTTGCGCCGCCACGAGCCGTGCGAGCTCTTTACGCGAAGCGGTGCCCGTCTTCATGCGTGCTTGATACACGTGCGACTCCACCGTGCGGATGGACAGATAGAGACGGGCCGCGATCTCCCGATTGGTGAGGCCCTCGTTCGCGAGCAGAGCGATCTCGCGTTCGCGGGGTGTGAGGTCTTCCGACACGCCCTCGGGAGAGGGCGGGGCGGCTACCGCCCGCGGGGTGCCCGCGCCCGGCTCCGCGTCCTCCGCGCTCGACCACAGGGCGTGCAAGCGCAGTTCGTCGACCGGCACGTCCTGCTCCTCGAGTGACTGTCCCGCGGCTCGTCGCACCGCCACCGCGGCGAGGGGCAGGTCCGAGGTCGCCGCGAGCTGGATCAGCTCGTCGATCTCGCGCGCGCACGCTTCACCGAGGGTGACGAGGCGGAAGAGGTCTCGGATGCGCAGCGCGACGGCGGTCGTGCCCGCCGAGAGCTGCGCGGTCAGGCGCGCCGTCTGCCGTGCCTCGTCGAGCCGCCCCTCGGCCGCGAGGACCGTCGTCTCGACGTAGAGCTTGCTCCTGGCCACGAGGGGCACGACGTCCGAGTCGAAACGTCGGAGGATCTCGCGGGCCTCCGCGGTCGAGCCGGCCATGGCCAGCTCCTCCGCCACCCCCAGCTCGATCATCGAAGCGTCCATCCCCGTGACCGCGGAGGGCTCACGAAGCAGGGCGGTGGCCAGTTCGCGGCGCGACTCCGCCGGGCGGCCCGCACCTGCATAGGCGATCGACGCGGCCGCACCGGCGATGGTGAGCGCCGCGGCCCCGCCCTCGCGTGCGGTGGTACTCAATTCGCACTCCAACCGGCGGCGCACCGCTTGCCCGTCCGCGCCCGCGATTTGATAGCCGGCGAGCATCGACATGATGGCCGCGATGCGCTCGCGGACCCCGATGCCTTCGGGGCGTTGCCGTGCATCGAGCACGCGCTCGACGGCCTGGAAATGGTGTCTTCCGCGGCTCCATCCGCCGCGGAAGGTCTCGGCGACGCCGGCCGCGACGAGGGCGCGCAGGTGCATCGCGGGCGACGCCGAGGTCTCCGCGACCGCCTCCACGGCGATGTCGGCGGCTTCGGCCCAGTCCATGGCGCCCCCCGCTCGGGCGGAGGCGGCCAGAAGATGGTCGATACGAGCGTCGACCTGGGCAGTCGGGGGCGCGCCGTCCGTCACGCATCCGGCCTGGGCATCCGCGTGTGAGCGGGCGAGCCGTCGCCGGGCGGCGGCATCCGTCGTGTCCACGTCGAGACCGAGGAGAAGCGCGTCTTCTCCGCCGGCGATCCGGGCTTCGGCGCGCAGAGCCGGGTCGTCGACGGCTCGAAGCCCGCGCGCGGCGTGCGCCGCGGCGTGACCGCTGTCGCCTCGGTCGTTCGCCTCGCGGGCGGCATCGAGGGCGACGCGCCCTCGCAGAGCGGGGGAGTAGGCGGACTCACCCGAGGCGTCCACACCGAGTCGGTGCCACCGTTCCGAGATCGTCACGGCGATCGTCGCGCTCCACCACTCGTCGGCTTCGGCGAGCATGCGCGAACCGGCCGCTTCGACGAGCGCGTCGACGACGTCCGGACCCAGGCGCCGTTGCGCCTCGTACCCGACGAGGTCGTTGGCGGTGAGCAGCCGCTCGGCGGACGCATCGGCGTGCAGAAGCCCCGTCGCGAGAAGGGCTTGGACGCTGTCGCCGTCGAATAGTCGGGTGGCCACGGCGGTTTCCAGGTGCGGGAGGCGCCGGATACCGGCGAGACACTCCAGGTCCTCGCGGGGGAAGTCCGAGACGTGACGCTCCAGTGCCACGGCGAGTCCGCTGTGCGGAGCGACGGTGCGGACCGCGGCAAGGGGATCGAGACCGCTACGGGCGGAGCTCGTCGCGCTGAGGACGAGGTGCCGCAGGAGCGCTCGTGACCCGTCGGCGCGCCACACGAGACCCGCGCGCGTGGCGCTGTCCAGCAGCTCTGCGTCGGGGAACAGGTCCATCATCGCGAGGGCGTCGTCCCCGTTGAGCTCGGACAGGTCGATCCGCTCCGCGAACCCGTCCAGCCAGAGGTCGAGGATGGCCCGGCGGACGATCGCCATGTCGTCCGGGCGATCGATGGAGCGGGGGCGCGCTGTGCGCAGGCCGATGACCGCGCGCACCCGACCTGCGGCGATTCCTCGCGAGAGGGCCCTCATAGACTTCACGTCGAGGACGTCGACGTCATCGACCACGATGACCCCGTTGACCTCGTCCGCGCCGGCCGGACCCCTCAGGCTCGAGAGTCCCGCGGCGTCCAGGCCGCCGAACGGGACGTCCGAGAGCGTCGACGAGGTCCGGATCTCCCCGGCGAGGGCCCCGTGCCGGTCCAGCTCCGCGGCGATCGTGCGCAACAGGTAGCTTCGTCCGCTTCCGCGCGGGCCCGCGATGACGAGTGACGCACCGCCGCGTGCGCGTTCCGCCAGGGTCCCGGCATCCCGATCCGACCCGATCAGTCCTTTCGACAATCTCGCCGAACGGTCTTCCCCCATGAACTTCTCCCCCCGGAGACCGTCCGCAGACCTCGCGGACGATGACGTGTCCCCAAGATACCGACAGGGGACGCATCGACTCGTCCAGATCGCGCACCCTTCGACCCGCTAAGCGTCAAAAGCTGCCCGCACTGTGGGAATGAGGACGGCACACGATCACCCGGGGCGCACAACCGCGGCGTTTAGACTGACACACATCATGACCACCCCCGTTTCGACCCCGACGCTGATCGCCCCGTCCGCCGCCGCCCACGGTCTCGACGGGCCCCGGACGTACGAAGTGCGTACCTTCGGGTGCCAGATGAATGTGCACGATTCGGAACGGCTGTCCGGCTCGCTCGAGAGCGCCGGTTACGTCCGGGCGGATGCCGGCACCGAGGCGGATGTCGTGGTGATCAACACGTGTGCGGTGCGTGACAACGCCGCGGGCAAGCTCTACGGGACGCTCGGACACCTGAAGTCGCGTAAGGACGCGCACGCGGGGATGCAGATCGCCGTGGGTGGATGCCTCGCCCAGATGGACAAGGATGCGGTGCAGCAGAAGGCGCCGTGGGTCGACGTCGTCTTCGGCACCCACAACATGGGGTCGCTGCCCGGAATGCTCGAGCGCGCGCGTCACAACGGCGAAGCCGAGCTCGAGATCCTCGAGTCGCTCGAGATCTTCCCGTCCACCCTCCCGACCAAGCGCGACTCGGTCCACAGTGGGTGGGTGTCGATCTCGGTCGGCTGCAACAACACCTGCACGTTCTGCATCGTGCCGAGCCTGCGCGGCAAAGAGAAGGACCGCCGCCCCGGCGACATCCTGAACGAGATCCGCCTGCTCGTCGACGACGGGGCCATCGAGGTCACGCTGCTGGGGCAGAACGTCAACTCCTACGGCGTCGAGTTCGGCGACCGCCTGGCGTTCGGCAAGCTGCTGCGCGCCGCGGGCGAGATCGAGGGGCTGGAGCGCATCCGCTTCACGAGCCCGCACCCGGCGGCCTTCACCGACGACGTGATCGCCGCGATGGCCGAGACGCCCGCCGTCATGCCGCAGCTGCACATGCCCCTGCAGTCGGGGTCGGACCGCATCCTCAAGGCGATGCGCCGCTCGTACCGCAGCGAGAGATTCCTCGGCATCCTGGACCGCGTGCGCGAGCGCATTCCGAACGCCGCGATCACGACCGACATCATCGTCGGCTTCCCCGGCGAGACCGAGGAGGACTTCCAAGAGACGCTGCGCGTCGTCGAGGCCGCGCGCTTCTCGAGCGCCTTCACCTTTCAGTACTCCATCCGCGAAGGCACTCCTGCCGCCACCATGGCCGACCAGGTGCCCAAGGCCGTCGTGCAGGAGCGCTACGAGCGTCTCATCGCGCTGCAGGACCGCATCGCCGCCGAGGAGAACCAGAAGCAGCTCGGCCGCACGCTCGAGGTGCTCGTGTCGACGGGCGAGGGCAAGAAGGACGCAGAGACCCACCGCCTCACCGGCCGCGCCGAAGACAACCGCCTCGTGCACTTCGAGCTGCCCGCGGGTTCGCCCGTGCCGCGCCCTGGCGACGTCGTCTCGGTGACGGTGACCCATGCGGCGCCCTTCCACCTGCTCGCCGATGCTCCCGACGGCGCACCGCTGCGCATCCGCCGCACGCGGGCCGGCGACGCCTGGGACCGCTCGCAGGCGGAGTCGTGCGGAGTCCCCGCGCCCGCGGGCGAGAGCGGCGCACCGCGCGCGGTGTCGCTGGGCCTTCCCACCCTCCGCGTCGGCGTGTGACCGCGCCGGTCCTCTGGGCCGTCGTCGGCGCGACGGGAACGGGGAAGACCGGGCTCTCGCTCGACCTCGCCGAAGCTCTCGCGCAGCGCGGACGCCCGGCCGAGATCGTCAACGCCGACGCGATGCAGCTCTACCGCGGCATGGACATCGGCACCGCCAAGCTCCCCGCGGCGCAGCGTCGTGGCATCCCGCACCATCTTTTCGATGCCCTCGCGGTGACCGACGAGGCCGCGGTGGCCTGGTATCAGGATGCCGCCCGCACGGCGATCCACGAGATCCACGGCCGGGGCGCGGATACGATCCTCGTCGGCGGCTCGGGGTTGTACGTCTCGAGCGTGCTGTGGGACTTCCGCTTCCCCCCGCGCGATGAGAGGCTGCGCGCGGAGCTCGAGGCCGAGCTCGAGGCGCACGGCGCGGGCGTGCTCTTCGCGCGGCTGCGCGAGGCCGATCCCACCGCTGCGCAGCGCATCGACCCGCGGAACGGGCGCCGCATCGTGCGCGCCCTCGAAGTGCTGGCGCAGGGCGTCGAGACCCACGGGGGTGCTCTTCCCGAGGCGCCGGTGTTCTGGCATCCGGACACGACGATCCTCGCCACCGCGATCGCGCGCGAAGAGCTCGTTCCGCTGCTGGACGCGCGCGTGGAGCGCATGTGGGCGGAGGGACTCCTCGACGAGGTCGAGGCGTTGCGTGCGGAGGGCCTCGAACGCGGGGTGACCGCCGGGCGGGCGATCGGCTACGCGCAGGCCCTCGGGCAGCTGCGCGGCGAGCTGACCCGCGACGAAGCCATCGCCGAGACGCAGGCGCTCACGCGGCGGTACGCGCGTCGGCAGGTGTCGTGGTTCCGGCGGTATGCCGGGGCCCGGTGGGTGGATGCGCGGACAGTGGATGCCGGCACCCTGGCAACCCGAACGGGGGAGGTCTCGTGACGATCGACATCCGGGCATTCGCCCCGTCCGACGAGGACGCCGTGGTCGCCCTCTGGGAAGAGGCCGGCCTCACCCGGCCGTGGAACGACCCGCGGGCCGACATCCGCCGCAAGCTCAGTGTGCAGCCGGAGCTGTTCCTCGTGGCCGTCGATGGCGGTCGGGTGGTGGGCAGCGTGATGGCCGGGTACGACGGCCACCGCGGTTGGCTCTACTACCTCGCCGCCGCGGCCTCGCACCGCGGTCAGGGCATCGGGGGCCGCCTCGTCGCCGAGGCGGAGCGCCTGCTCGAGGCCATGGGGTGCCCCAAGGTGCAGCTCATGGTGCGGCCCGACAACACCGGTGCGCGCGGCTTCTACGACGCGCTCGGGTACGAGCCCTTCGACACGTGGGCGACCGGGAAGCGGCTCGTCGTCGACGGTCCCGGCGGTCCGCCGCCGCCGGCCCGAGCGACGAGCGGATGACGACCGCTCCGTAGACTGGGCGCATGGCGACTCTCGCGTTCACCAAGGGCCACGGCACCGGCAACGACTTCGTGGTGGTGGCCGATCCCGACGGGGAGCTCGACCTCTCCGACGAGCAGATCGCCGTGCTGTGCGACCGGCACTTCGGCATCGGCGCGGACGGGCTGCTGCGTGTCGTCCGGTCCGCCGCCCTGGCTGAGGGGGCCGGGGCCGCGGCATCCGGTGCCGAGTGGTTCATGGACTACCGCAACGCCGACGGGTCGAAGGCCGAGATGTGCGGCAACGGCACGCGCGTGTTCGCCCGGTACCTCAGCGACACCGGTCTCGCCTCACTCGACGGCGGCCTGCGCATCGGCACCCGCGCAGGGGTGAAGACGCTGACGCGCAGTGACCGCGGCTTCGAGGTCGACCTGGGGGAATTCGCGATCGAGGGCGCCGAGACGCTCGTGCGCGCGAAGGGGCTGCCGGTTGCTCGCCCGGGCGTCGGGATCGATGTGGGCAACCCGCACGTCGTGGTCGCCCTGTCGTCGGATGGCGAACTCGAAGGCCTCGACCTGGCATACCAACCGGTGCTGGAGCCCGCGCCACGGCACGGGGCGAACGTCGAGTTCGTCGTGCCGGCCGACCCGCTCGTGCGCGACGGGGTCGGCGCGATCCGCCTGCGCGTCTTCGAGCGCGGAGTGGGCGAGACGCTCAGCTGCGGTACGGGCGTCGCGGCCGCGGCGCTGGCGGTGCGCCACTGGGCCGGACCCGCTGCCCCCGACTCGTGGGTCGTCGACACCCCCGGCGGAACGCTGGGCGTGCGCGTCGCCGACGGTCGGGTCTACCTGTCGGGCCCGGCGTCGCTGGTGTTCACGGGTGAGGTCGCACTCGCCTGAGGCTTCGGCCACGCGACTTCGCTTCCCCGAGGTCGCACGATCCGCGCGAAGTCACGGGGAACCGGCCGCTCGGATCGGGTGACCACGTCCGCGGCGTGTGGTCTCGGCATCCGGTCGGGGGTCTCGTACGAGCCCGCACGCGCGCCGATCAGGCGACGACGTCGATGAATTCGCTCGGGGGAGAGCCGTGCTTGCGCACCCGTAGCACGCGGAACCCGCGACCCGTGGCGGCCCGCTGCACACCGTAGCCGTCGGTGAAGGTCGCGGCGAGCCAGCGCTGCAGGGAGTCGGAACCGAGGTTGCGCTGCACGACGAACCAGCCGTCGCTGCGCTCGGACAGGCGGGGGATCCAGTGCTGCAGCATGTTGTGCAGTTCGGACTTGCCTACCCGGATGGGCGGGTTCGATCGGATCGTGCGGAACGAGACGTCGTCGGGAACATCCTCGGGGCGCACGGCGTTGATGTTGGTGAGGCCGAGGGACTCCGCGTTCCGCCTCACGAGATCGAGAGCACGCTCGTTGACGTCGACCGCCCAGATGGTCGCGTGCGGTGAGGCGAGCGCCAGCGACAGCGAGATCGGACCCCACCCGCACCCCAGGTCGAGGAAGTGCCCACCGGCGGGAGGGGGCGGGGTGTTCGCGAGAAGCACCGAGGTACCGGCATCCACGTGGTCGGGACTGAAGACGCCGCCCGCCGTGACCACCTCGAGTTCACGACCGGCCAGCGTCACGCGAAGGCGGCGGAGCTGCTCGGGACTCGACGGCGACGCGCTGAAGTAGTGCTCGCTCCCCATCACGCCAGGATATCGGACCGGCCCCTCCGGCGTCGGGACGGATAAAGTGCCAGAACACGCGGGAACACCGCGGACGAAAGGAACCCATGACCGAACAGACCACACCCCCGAGCACCGACGCGTCTCCGGTGGATCCGGTGGACCGCGTGCTCTCGCGCGCCGAAGCGCACCGCGGGGTCCGGGTCTTCGGTGCTGCCCAGGCTCTTCAGGACGCCACGACGGCGTACGGCGGCGACGCCGACGGCGATCAGTGGGACCGTGAGGAACGCGCGGCGCTGCGCCGCGTCGCCGGGCTCTCGACCGAGCTCGAGGACGTCACCGAGGTCGAGTACCGCCAGTTGCGCCTCGAGAACGTCGTTCTCGTCGGCGTGCACCCGCAGGGAGAACAGGTGGATGCCGAGAACTCCCTGCGCGAGCTGTCGGCCCTGGCCGAGACGGCCGGTGCCGTCGTCCTCGACGGCGTGCTGCAGCGGCGGCCCCACCCCGACCCCGCGACCTACGTCGGTCGGGGCAAGGCGGCGGAGCTGCGCGACATCGTCGCCGCCGTCGGCGCCGACACCGTGATCGCCGACACCGAGCTGGCTCCCAGCCAGCGGCGCGCCCTCGAAGATGTCGTCAAGGTCAAGGTGATCGACCGGACCACGGTGATCCTCGACATCTTCAGCCAGCACGCCAAGAGCCGCGAGGGCAAGGCGCAGGTCGAGCTCGCCCAGCTCGAGTACCTCCTCCCGCGCCTACGCGGATGGGGTGACTCGATGTCGCGCCAGGCCGGTGGACAGGTCGGCGCGGGCGGCGCGGGTATGGGCTCGCGCGGACCGGGTGAGACGAAGATCGAGCTCGACCGCCGCCGCATCCGCACGAAGATGGCGTTGCTGCGCAAGCAGCTGCGCGACTTCGCTCCCGCTCGCGAGGCGAAGCGCGCCGAGCGCAAGCGGCACACGATCCCCTCGGTGGCCATCGCCGGATACACCAACGCCGGTAAGTCGAGTCTGCTCAACCGCCTCACGAGCGCCGGTGTGCTCGTCGAGAACGCGTTGTTCGCGACCCTGGATGCCACGGTCCGCCGCTCCGAGACCAGTGACGGCCGCGTCTACACGCTGACCGACACGGTCGGGTTCGTGCGAAACCTCCCGCACCAGCTGGTGGAGGCGTTCCGCTCCACGCTCGAGGAGGTCGGCGATGCCGACGTCATCCTGCACGTCGTCGACGCGTCGCACCCCGACCCGGCCGCGCAGCTGATGACGGTGCGCGACGTGATGGGCGACGTCGATGCGAACTTCGGTCAGGAGATCGTCGTCTTCAATAAGGCCGATCTCGTCGGCGAAGACGATCGCCTCGTTCTGCGGGGCCTCGCGCCGAACGCGAAGTTCGTCTCGTCGCGGACGGGCGAGGGGATCGACGAGCTGCGCGCGGCGATCGAGGACGCCCTTCCGCTGCCGGCGGTCGAGGTGCAGGCGGTCGTGCCGTACGACCGCGGCGACCTCGTCTCGGCCGTGCACGAGAGCGGTCTCATCGTGGCCCAGGAGCACCGCGAGAGCGGAACCTTCCTGCACGCGCACGTGGGTGCGCGTCTCGCGGCGGAGCTCGAGGCCTTCTCGGCTTGACCGACCCCCGTACGACGGGCCCCCTCGCTTCGGTGAGGGGACCCGTCGTCGTTTCGAGGGGGTCGACATGCCTTGCGGCGGTCGGATCGGCGGACGGCGTGTGCTCAGTCGAGCTCGAGCGCGGGGATCCCCGGAGTCTCGAAGCCGAAGACCGCGCCGAGGAAGCCGAGCTCGCGTTCGAGGGAGTCGATGACCGTCTCGGACCGGCGAAACCCGTGCCCCTCGCCCTCGTACAGGACGTACGCGTGGGGCACGCCGTGAGCGGCCAGGGCGTCGCGGATCGCCTGGGCTTGCGACGGCGGGACGACGCGGTCCTCCGAGCCCTGCAGGATGAGCAGGGGGACGCGGAAGAGCTCCGGGCGCCCGAGCGGCGAACGCTCGACGTACGTCTCTTCCGCCTCGGGCAGGGGGCCGATGAGCCCGTCGAGGTAGCGGGCTTCGAAGTCGTGGGTGTCCTCCGCCAGAGCCCGGGCGTCGCCGACCCCGTAGCGCGAGATTCCGGCCGAGAACACGTCGGTGCGGGTGACGGCCGCCAGCACCGTCCAGCCGCCGGCCGATCCGCCCGCGATGGCGAGGCGCTCGGAATCGGCGAGTCCGGCTTCGGCGAGGGCGGATGCCGCGGCGGCGACGTCGTCGACGTCGACCACTCCCCACTGTCCCTTCAACCGGTCGCGGTAGTCGCGTCCGTACCCCGTGGAACCGCCGTAGTTGACGTCGAGGACCCCGATACCGCGGCTGGTGAAGAACGCCGTCTTGGCGGAGGGGGCGGGGCCGACGTGCGAGGTGGGCCCACCGTGGACCAGGACCACGTAGGGCGGGCGCTCGCCGGCGCGCGGTTCGACGTCGGGGTTGGTCGGGGCGTAGGCGAAAGCGTGCACCGGGCCGTGCGGGCCCTCGGTCGACAGGGCGTGGGCCGTCGGCATCCATTCGTCTCCCCACGAGCCGGCGCCCCCGGTGACGAGTTCGACCGCGCCGGAATCGAGGTCGACGAGCCACAGGCCCGAGCGTCCGCCCGCGTCGGACCCGGACACGAGCACGCGCGGGCCTCGAACGTCGTCGATCGCGGCGCCCGCGACCACGGGGACGTCGACCGGACGCACGCCGCTGGGCGCGATCTCGACGATCTCGTCGGCACCGTTCGTGCGGACCGCGATGACGCGGCCGTCGTCGGCGGCCCCGAACCACCGTGTACCGAGCACCCACAGACCGCCGCCCGTGTCGGCGTCGGCGGGGGCGAGGGCCTGGGCGTCCGCGTCGAGGAGGCGACGGAACAGGTTCCACCGACCGTCGGGGTCGTCGGCGTAGAGCAGCTCGTCGTCGGCGATCCAGACGGGCTGCAGCGGTGCGCGGCGCTCGCCCCCGGCGATGTCGCGGACGGACCCCGTCTCGAGGTCGGCCACGCGCAGGACGGTGGCGTCCCACGGCATGTCGGGGTGGTTCCAGGCGACCCAGGCCAGGCTGCGGCCATCGGGGGAGAGGGCGGGCTGGGCGAGGAAGTCGCTGCCCTCGGCCAGCACCTCGACGGTGCCCTCGAGAGGGATCTTCACGATCGCGCGCAGCGGGACGCGAGACGCGCCGTGGGTCTCGCGGACGGCGAGGAGGACGCCGTGCTCCCAGCGCAGACCACCGTGGCGGACGGCCTCGTCGGCGGGGGTGAGGGGCCGCGCCGTCCCGCCCGGGCGGAGGGCGTACACGCGCTGGTCGGTCTTCTCGACGTAGTACAGCTCGCCGTCGTCGGACGCCGTCCAGGCGCCGCCGCCGTATTCGTGCACGGAGGAGCGGGCGTTGGCGGGAGCGGGGAGCACCGTTTCGACCGATCCGTCGATCAGACGGCGCCTGACGGCGACGCGACCCGCCTCGTGCGGAACGGACTCGCCCCACCAGACCTCGTCGCCCACGAGTCGAGCCCCGTCGACGCGTGGTGACGCCTGCGCGACGGACTCGGGTGTGATGGGCGAGGGCCAGGAACCGTAGGGGAGGGTGTCAGCCATGACACCAGCCTAGGCAGGGCCTCCGACATCCGCCCGGGCAGGGGAGAGGCCGGATGCCACCCGTCGGCGGCATCCGGCCTCGAGGGGTCGGGATCAGACGGTGCGCAGCACCGCGACGACACGACCGAGGACCGTGGCTTCGTCGCCGAGGATCGGTTCGAACGCGCTGTTGCGGGGGAGCAGCCAGGTGTGGCCGTCGCGCCGACGGAATGTCTTGACGGTCGCCTCTCCGTCGAGCATGGCGGCGACGATCTCTCCGTTCTCCGCCGTGGCCTGAGAGCGGATGACGACCCAGTCGCCGTCGCAGATGGCCGCGTCGATCATCGAGTCGCCCGAGACCTTGAGCATGAACAGCTCGCCCTTGCCGACCAGCTGACGCGGGAGGGGGAAGATCTCCTCGACCTGCTGATCGGCGGTGATCGGCACACCCGCGGCGATGCGACCGACGAGGGGGACGAGGGCGGCATCGCCCAGGGCGGGGGCGGCATCGGCGGGGTTCTCGGCGGCGGCGCCGGGCAGGTCGATGAGCACCTCCATCGCGCGCGTCTTGCCGGGGTCGCGGCGCAGGTAGCCGCTGAGCTCGAGCTGGTTGAGCTGGTGGGTGACGCTCGAGAGCGACTTGAGTCCGACCGCGTCGCCGATCTCGCGCATGCTCGGCGGATACCCGTGCCGCGCGATCGACCGCTGGATCACCTCGAGGATCGCCAGCTGCTTGTCGCTGAGGTTCTTCCGCCGCCGGGTCTGCGGCCGCTCGCGGCCGGCGGCGGTCGTCGCGTCGGTCATCTGTGCTCCCCTCGCGCCGCGGAAACCACGGCGGATATTCGAATGTCGGAGGTTGGTGATGAGGTCTCCGTGTCGAAACCGTATCCGGTTGACGACCCGAATGACACGGAGTCTCACGCGTGTCGCGTTCGATTCGTCTCCGATACATCGGGTATTGACACCCCCACAGGTTCGAAGATAGATTCGGAATACAGATTCGCACCACCGTCCTCCCGGCCGAGGGCGGGGTGCGAATCTCTCCCCACCAAGGAGCACACCATGAGCAGCATCGCCCCCACCGCCCCGTCCACCCGCCTGCGCATCACCGCGCGCGGTCGTCGCGTCGTGGCGTTCCTCGTCTCCCTCCCGATCGTCGCCGTGCTCGCCGCCGCGATCGTCGGCGGCGGGTCCGCCCTCGCCTCCAGCGATGCCGGGGCACCCGCCGGTTCGTTCACCGAGATCACCGTCATGAGCGGCGAGACCCTGTGGTCGATCGCCGAAGACGTGGCCCCCTCCGCCGACCCGCGCGACGTGGTCGCCGAGATCACGCGTCTGAACTCCCTGCCGGGTGGCTCCGTGTCGGCCGGGCAACGCATCGCGATCCCGGCGGAGTACGCCCCCGCGGCCTGAGTCGCGCGCGCGACCCGCCGTCCCTCGACGCCTACGATGGGTGAGGTGACCGTACGCCTCGACGACCTTCCTCTTCGCGACGATCTGCGGGGTATGACCCCGTACGGAGCCCCGCAGGCCGCCCTGCCCGTGGCGCTCAACGTGAACGAGAACACGCATCCCGTGCCGTCTGAGGTGGCGGACGACATCCTGGATGCCGTGGCCCGAGCGCTGCGCGATGTCAACCGTTACCCCGACCGCGAGTTCACGGGTCTGCGCGAGGCCTTCGCCGGGTATCTCGGGCACGGCCTGAACCCGGAGCAGATCTGGGCGGCGAACGGCTCGAACGAGGTGCTCCAGCACATCCTCCAGGCGTTCGGCGGGCCCGGTCGCACGGCGATGGGCTTCGCCCCCACGTATTCGATGTACCCGATCCTCACGCGCGCCACGGGCGCCCGCTGGATTGCGGGGGAGCGCGAGCACGACTTCACCCTGACCCCCGAGTCCGCCGCCGCGCAGGTGCGCGAGCAGCGCCCCGACATCGTCTTCCTCTGCGCGCCGAACAACCCGACGGGGACGCCGCTGCGTCTCGACGTCGTCGAAGCCGTCTACGACGCGACCGACGGCATCGTGATCGTCGACGAGGCGTACGAGGAATTCGCCCCGCGCGACGAGCCGTCCGCGGTCTCGCTCCTGCCCGACCGCCCGCGTCTGGTCGTCTCGCGAACCATGAGCAAGGCTTTCGCTTTCGCCGGAGCGCGCGTCGGCTACCTCGCCGCGGACCCCGCGCTCGTCGACGCGCTCCGCCTGGTGCGCCTGCCGTACCACCTGAGCGCCCTCACCCAGGCTGCCGCGACGGCCGCTCTGGGCCACGCCGAGACCATGCTCTCGATGGTCGACGAGATCGTCGCGCAGCGCGACCGGATCTCCGCCACCGTGTCGGCGCTCGGCTACACCGCCCACGAGTCGTGGACGAACTTCGTCCTCTTCGGGGGCGTCGACGACCCGGCCGCCACCTGGAAGGCGCTGTACGACCGGGGCGTGCTCATCCGCGACGTCGGCATCGCCCACCACCTCCGCGTGACGGCGGGGACGGCCGACGAGACCACCGCCTTCCTCGACGCCCTCGCCTCGGTAGGATCGCGATCATGACCGGCCCCGCCTCGCCCCGCACCGCTTCGATCACGCGCGAGACGAGCGAGTCCCGCGTCGAGCTCGAACTCGACCTCGACGGTCGCGGTGCCAGCGACATCTCCACGAGCGTGCCGTTCTTCGACCACATGCTCACCGCGTTCGCCAAGCACTCGCTGACCGACCTGCGTGTGCGCTCCACGGGCGACACCCACATCGACGCCCACCACACGGTCGAGGACACCTCGATCGTCCTCGGCCAGGCCATCCGCCAGGCGCTCGGCGACAAGTCCGGCATCGCCCGCTACGGCGACGCCCTGGTGCCGCTCGACGAGGCGCTCGCCCAGGCCGTGATCGACATCAGCGGCCGCCCGTACCTCGTGCACACCGGCGAGCCGGTCGGCTTCGAGCACCACCTCATCGGCGGACACTTCACCGGCTCTCTCGTGCGTCACTCGTTCGAGGCGATCTCGATCCACGCCGGGCTGACGGTGCACGTCCGCGTCCTGGGCGGGCGCGACCCGCACCACATCGCCGAGGCCGAGTACAAGGCTCTGGCGCGCGCCTTCCGCCAGGCGAAGGCTCTCGATCCCCTCGTGGACGGCATCCCGAGCACCAAGGGCGCGCTGTGACGAACAAACCCGTCGTCGCCGTCTTCGACTACGGCTCCGGCAACGTCCACTCGGCCGTCAAGGCGCTGATCGAGGCGGGTGCCGATGCGCGGCTCACGGCGGACCGTTCGCTTCTGCTCGAGGCCGACGGCCTGCTCGTCCCCGGCGTGGGGGCGTTCGGTGCGGTGATGGGCTCTCTGAACGACAGCCGCGGCGGCGAGATCATCGACCGTCGTCTGGCGGGCGGTCGACCGGTGCTGGGCATCTGCGTGGGCATGCAGGTCATGTTCGAGCGCGGCATCGAGCGCGGTGCCGACACCCCGGGTCTGGGGGAGTGGCCCGGAACCGTCGCCGAGCTCCAGGCACCGGTGCTCCCGCACATGGGCTGGAACACCGTCACGGTGGGGGAGAACTCCCGCCTCTTCGACGGCATCGAGAACGAGCGGTTCTACTTCGTCCACTCCTACGGGGCACAGGACTGGTCGCTCGAGGTCACGCCTCCGTTCCCGCAGCCGTCCGTGACGTGGTGCACCTACGGGGCGCCCTTCATCGCCGCGGTCGAGAACGGGCCCCTCGCGGCCACCCAGTTCCACCCCGAGAAGTCGGGCGAAGCCGGCATCCGCTTGCTGTCCAATTGGATCGACGGGCTGCGCACGACTACTGTGTGACCTCGTGCCCCGGCTCGGCGAGATGCGCCGAAGGGTGCGAGGAGCCATGAACGATTTCGCGTCCACGCCCGAACTTGTGCTGCTTCCCGCGGTCGACGTCGCCGACGGCAAGGCCGTCCGTCTGACCCAGGGTGAGGCCGGTACCGAGACCAGCTACGGCGACCCGGTCGACGCCGCGGCGGACTTCGCCCGTCAGGGCGCGCAGTGGATCCACCTCGTGGACCTCGACGCCGCCTTCGGGCGCGGTAGCAACGCGAACGTGATGCGCAAGGTCATCAAGCAGGTCAAGGGTGTGCAGGTCGAGCTGTCGGGCGGCATCCGCGACGACCGCTCGCTCGAGGCGGCCCTCGAGAGCGGCGCGAGCCGCATCAACCTCGGCACCGCGGCGCTCGAGAACCCCGAGTGGGCCGCCGACGTCATCAACCGCTACGGCGAGGCGATCGCGGTCGGTCTCGACGTGCGCGGAACGACCCTCGCCGCCCGTGGGTGGACGCGCGACGGCGGTGACCTCTGGACCGTCCTCGAGCGCCTCGAGGACGCCGGCTGCAGCCGCTACGTCGTCACCGACGTCACCAAGGACGGCACGCTCCGCGGCCCCAACATCGAGCTGCTGCGCGAGATGACGCAGCGCACCCCCAAGCCGATCGTCGCCTCGGGCGGCGTGTCGAGCCTCGACGACATCGCGGCTCTGCGCGACCTCGTGCCCCTCGGCGTCGAGGGAGCCATCGTCGGCAAGGCGCTCTACGCGGGCCAGTTCACCCTGGCCGAGGCACTGGATGTCGCCGGACACTGACGGATCTCACGACCACGCTCACGGGGCGCACGCGGATTCCGCGGGCGTTCCGTGGGAGGGCCGCAGCTTCCAGGCGAACCCGCACTCGGGTGACGACGGTTCGGCCGATCCCGCGCTGCTGGCCGCCCTCCTGGCGTTCCGTGCCGGCGAGGGCGATGCCCGCGCCGTCGTCGACGCGTACCGCGAGGCCCGGCTGCTGATCCCGCTCGTCGCCGAGAAGGGTGACCACGGCGTCGGAGCGCACGGCCTCGAGGTCGACAAGACCCAGGAGCTCTCGATCGTGACGGTCGCCGCTCCCGACGGCCGCAAGGTGCTGCCGGTCTTCACCTCGGTGACGGCCCTTCAGACGTGGGATGCCACGGCCCGCCCGGTCCCCGCCGACGGGCGCCGCACGGCGCTGGCGGCGGCGTCGGAGGACACCGAGCTCATCGTCATCGACCCCGCCTCCGAGACGGAGTTCGTGCTGCGCCGGCCGGCCGTGTGGGCGATCGCCCAGGGCGAGCCGTGGGAGCCCGCGCACACGTCTCCCGCGATCTTCACCGGCCTGCAGGAGAGCATCTCGGGTGAACTCGCCGTGCTGGACCTCGCCGTCGAGTCGGGCGATCCCACCGGGCGTCTGCGCGGCCCCGAGCTCGTGGTGCACCTGCAGCTCATGTCGGGCCTCGAGCAGGAGGAGCTGGATGCCACGCTGGCGCGCCTGGCCCGCCGCTGGTCGGCGGACGACCGCATCGCCGTCCTCGTCGACTCGCTGACGGTCAAGCTCCACCGCAGCTCCGAGGCCTGACCCCGTCGCCGTCACCAGAACAGGACGGCGCGTCGAGAACAGGCCATTCCGCCCGCCCGAGGCCTGTTCTCGTGCCGTCCCCTGTTCTCAAGACGGGTAGGGGCCCCGCTCCATACCCCGCGGGTGTCACCGAAGAGGCGGCCTGCGGCACAGGACGAAGGGGTGCCCCTTTCCGAGTCGATCGGGGTAGGGGCCCCGCTCTCGACTCGGAAAGGGGCACCCCGTAGTCCGGTACCCCAGCCACGCCGACTTACGTGACGGGACCCGTCCACTTCTCCCCAGGCCCCTTCCCAATCGGATCCTGGATGGTCGACGCCTCCCGGAACGCGAGCTGGAGCGAGCGCAGGCCGTCGCGCAGCGACCGCGCGTGCATGTCGCTGATCTCGGGGGCTCCGGCGGTGATGAGACCGGCGAGGGCGTTGATGAGCTTGCGCGCTTCGTCGAGGTCGAGCTGCTGGCCCGGGTCGTCGGCGAGTCCGGTCTTGACGGCGGCCGCGCTCATGAGGTGCACGGCGGCCGTGGTGATGACCTCGACGGCGGGCACGTCGGCGATGTCGCGGGTGGCGGAGGACGCGGCGCGCTCCTGTTCCTCCCAGCGCGCGAGACGCTCGTCTTCTGCTCCGTGGCGGTGCGCGGCCTGGTCGTCGGCGGGCTGGTCGGAGGGGATCGTGTCCACGTGAATCTCTCTGCTAGACTATGGCGGGCTTCGGAGTGTTTCGCTCCGTACGAAAGAGGATCACATCCCACCCGCGCTTGCCGCTCCAGGCTACCGGGTTCCCGCACTCCGCTCCGTTTCGCACGGGGTAGCCAGGGTGCAGAAGCCGGTGCCGAAAGCACTGTGCCGGGTGGCGTGTCTCTCCTCTTCGCCCGCGATTCCGATGGATCGCGGCGGCCACCACCCGTACGAAAGAGGAGTTCCGCATCAGCGATCCCCGCACCAACGAGCGCATCCGAGTCCCGGAGGTCCGTCTCGTCGGACCCAACGGCGAGCAGGTCGGCATCGTCCGAATCGAAGCTGCGCTGCGCCTGGCCCAGGAAGCGGACCTCGACCTGGTCGAGGTTGCGCCGAGCTCGAAGCCGCCCGTGGTCAAGATCATGGATTACGGCAAGTTCAAGTACGAGGCCGCGCAGAAGGCCAAAGAGACGCGTCGTAACCAGGCGAACACCGTCCTCAAAGAGGTCCGGTTCCGTCTGAAGATCGAGGCGCACGATTACATCACCAAGCTCAAGCGCGCCGAGGGCTTCCTCCAGGCCGGCGACAAGGTGAAGGCCATGATCCTGTTCCGCGGTCGCGAGCAGTCGCGTCCCGAGCAGGGCGTGCGTCTGCTCCGCAAGTTCGCCGAGGACGTCGCCGAGTTCGGCACCGTCGAGTCGAACCCCACGATCGACGGTCGCAACATGGTGATGGTGGTCGCCCCTCACAAGAACAAGTCCGAGGTCAAGACCGAGCAGAACGCGCAGCGCACGGCGAACCGCGAGGCCGCCCGCAGTGCCGCTCGAGGCGACTCGGCACCCAAAGACGAAGCTGCCTCGGCTCCCGCCGAGTAAAGCTCCCCGACTCCCGCTCCGTCGGGAACCCCAACGAAGGAAGACAGATGCCGAAGCAGAAGACCCACTCGGGCGCCAAGAAGCGCTTCAAGCTCACCGGTAGCGGCAAGCTCATGAAGCAGCAGGCCGGCATGCGCCACAACCTCGAGGGCAAGGCCTCCAAGCGCACCCGTCGCCTCAACCAGGAGCAGGTCCTGGCCAAGGGTGACTCCAAGGTCGCCAAGAAGCTCCTCGGCCTCTGAGCGCCGACGCACGTTAGGAAGAATGAGAAATGGCTAGAGTCAAGCGGGCAGTAAACGCCCACAAGAAGCGTCGCGTCATCCTGGAGCGCGCCTCCGGTTACCGCGGTCAGCGTTCGCGCCTGTACCGCAAGGCCAAGGAGCAGGTCACCCACTCCCTGGTCTACGCGTACCGTGACCGTCGCAAGCGCAAGGGCGACTTCCGTCGTCTGTGGATCCAGCGCATCAACGCCGCGTCGCGCGCGAACGGCATGACCTACAACCGCTTCATCCAGGGCCTCGGCCTCGCGGGTGTGCAGGTCGACCGTCGCATGCTCGCCGAGCTCGCCGTGAACGAGCCCGCCGTGTTCGCGTCGCTCGTCGCGACCGCGAAGGCTGCGCTGCCGACCGACGTCAACGCCGCGAAGACCGCGTAAGACACGTCTTTCCCGAAACGGGCGTCCTCTCCGGAGGGCGCCCGTTTCGTCGTTCCCGCGGACTGTTCCCGCGGGTCGTCGCGCGGCGTCCGGGGAGCATTCCCTGCGCGTCATACACTGAGGACGTGCTCGAGAACCCCCGATCGCCGCGGGTGCGCGCCGTGGCGAAGCTCAGCAAGCGCGCTGCCCGCCAGGAGACCGGCCTGTTCCTGCTCGAGGGCCCGCAGGCCGCTCGAGAGGCGCTCGCGTGGGCGCCGGAGACCGTTCTCGAGGTCTACGCGACGGCGGCCGCGCTCGAGAAGCACACCGACGTGCGCGACGCCGCGGAGCGCGCGGGCGTCGATCTGCAGGTCACCACCGAAGCGGTTCTGGATGCCATGGCCGACACGGTCACGCCCCAGGGGATCGTCGCGGTCGCGCGACAGGCACCCACGGCGCTCAAAGACATCCTGGCGGGGGAGCCGCGCCTCATCGCGATCTGCGAGGAGGTGCGCGACCCCGGCAACCTCGGCACCATCATCCGAGCGGCGGATGCCGCGGGAGCCGACGCGGTGATCCTCACCGGCCGCACCGTCGACCCCTACAATCCCAAGGTCGTCCGCTCCACGACCGGTTCGCTGTTCCACCTCCCCGTCGCCGTCGATCTCGAGCTGCCCGACGTGGTCGCCCGGGCGCACGAGGCGGGGCTGCGCATCGTTGCGGCCGATGTCGAGGGCACCGACTTCCTGGCATCCCGCGATCTTCTCTCCGAGCCCACGGCGTGGCTGTTCGGCAACGAGGCCCGCGGGCTGGACGAGGCCGCGCTCGGTCAGGCCGATCTCGCGTTGCGCCTGCCGATCTACGGTCGGGCGGAGTCCCTCAACCTCGCGACGGCGGCGAGCGTCTGCCTGTACGAAACCGCTTTCGCCCAGCGCGCGCGCTGACACCGGCTGTTACAGATCGGTTAAGGCGTGCGCCGGAATGTGGTCGGGCGCCCAGCATCCTCATAGGGTTGAGGACATGGCATCCGTTCCCCCGAAGACCGAGCCCCTGGTCGTCGTCAGCGACGTCCAGAAGCACTATGGACAGTTCCAGGCTCTGAAAGACATCGACCTCACCGTCGACCGTGGCGAGGTCGTCGTGGTCATCGGTCCGTCGGGTTCCGGCAAGTCGACGCTGTGCCGCACCATCAACCGTCTCGAGACCATCACGAGCGGGTCCATCACCATCGACGGCAAGGAGCTTCCCAAAGAGGGGAAGGGCCTGGCCGAACTGCGTGCCGACGTCGGCATGGTGTTCCAGTCGTTCAACCTCTTCGCGCACCTGACGATCCTCGAGAACGTCACGCTCGGGCCCATCAAGGTCCGGAAGATGAAGAAGGCGGATGCCGAGAAAGAGGCGCGCGCGCTCCTCGATCGCGTGGGCGTCGGGCACCAGGCCGACAAGCTCCCGGCACAGCTCTCGGGTGGGCAGCAGCAGCGTGTGGCCATCGCCCGCGCCCTCGCCATGAAGCCCAAGGTCATGCTGTTCGACGAGCCGACCTCGGCGCTCGACCCCGAGATGATCAACGAGGTCCTCGACGTCATGGTCGGTCTCGCCAAGGACGGCATGACGATGATCGTGGTCACCCACGAGATGGGCTTCGCGCGCAAGGCCGCGAACCGCGTGGTCTTCATGGCCGACGGGCAGATCGTCGAGCAGGCGACGCCCGAGCAGTTCTTCACGCAGCCCGAATCCGACCGCGCCAAGGACTTCCTCTCGAAGCTCATCACGCACTGACGCACGACCCTGACGGCGACGAACGAGGAGGTTCCTTGCCGAGACGACAGCATCGCCCTTCCCCCGGCGACGCTCGCGCGCGCCGTCACCACCGACCCCTACCCGCACAGCACACGTAACCAAGGAGACATCACATGCGTAAACCTCGTTTTCTCGCCGGCGCGAGCATCCTCGCCGCCGGCCTGCTCGCCCTGACGGCCTGCAACAGCGGCACCCCCGGTTCGACCGAACCCGGCGCCGGCGGCGCGGCGAGCGACGAGCCCGTCTACGGCGCGGTCGCGACCGACGTCACCCTCGAGGGCAGCCCCACCTTCGACAAGATCACCTCGGCCGGCAAGATCGTCGTCGGTGTCAAGGAAGACCAGCCCGGCCTCGGCTACCTCGACCCCGTGACGGGCGAGCGCAAGGGCTTCGATGTCGACGTCGCGCGCTGGATCGCCGCGTCGCTGGGCTACGACCCGGCCGACACCGCGAAGGTCGAGTACAAGGCCATCGCGTCGGCCAACCGCGAGCAGGCCCTCATCAACGGTGACATCGACTACTACGTCGGCACCTACTCGATCACCGACAAGCGCAAGGACCAGATCTCCTTCGCCGGACCCTACTTCCTGACCGGTCAGGGCCTGCTCGTCGCGGCCGACAACGACACCATCACCGGCAAGGACTCGCTCACGGCCGAGACCACCGTGTGCTCGGTGACCGGCTCGACCCCGATCCAGCGCATCCGCGAGCAGACTCCCGCGCAGGTCGTGGAGTTCGACACTTACTCGCAGTGCGTCGAGAAGCTCAAGAACGGCGAGGTCGACGCGGTTACGACCGACGAGGCCATCCTCCTCGGTTACGCCGCACAGGACCCCGACAACCTCAAGATCGCGGGTGAGCCCTTCAGCGAGGAGCGCTACGGCGTCGGCATCGCCAAGGGCGACACCGTCTTCCAGGAGTTCGTGAACACGATGTTCACCGACGGCGGCTCCACGTGGGAGGCCATCTTCGAGAAGAACCTCGGCGCCTCGGGCGTCAAGGGCGAGCAGCCGGCGGTCGACCCCGTCAGCTGACCCCTCGGGGCGGGTGGCGCCGCACGCGCCGCCCGCCCCACCCGACGAGTACGACGAGAAAGAACGGACAGCGTACGGTGAACCAGATCTTCGACTACCCCGATCTGTGGGCGCAGGCCCTCTGGGGGACGGTCGTGCTCTTCGTGGGCGGCGGCCTGATCGCGCTCGTGCTCGGCTTCATCGTCGCGGCCATGCGCGTGTCGCCGGTGCCCATCGCCCGAGGCGTCGGCGCGGTGTACGTGAACTGGATCCGCAACACCCCGCTCACGCTGGTGCTGTTCTTCTTCGCGTTCTGCGTCCCGCTGCTGGTCGACGTGCCGCGCGGCAGCTTCCTCGCTCTGGCCGTGTGCGGCCTCGGCGTCTACACGGCGACCTACGTTGCCGAGACCATCCGCGCCGGTATCAACACGGTCCCGGTCGGGCAGGCCGAAGCCGCTCGCGCGCTCGGACTCGGTTTCGGGCAGGTGATGTCGCTCATCGTGCTGCCTCAGGCCACCCGCTCGGTCATCCCGCCGATGATGAGCGTGTTCATCGCCCTGCTCAAGAACACCACGGTGGCCGCTGGATTCTCGGTGGTCAACCTCGGCAACATCCGCGCGACCATGAGCGAGAACGGCGAGAACCAGCTCGTCACGATCCTGCTCGTGATGGTCGTGTTCGTCATCCTCGTGCTGCTGCTGGCCGCCCTGCAGAACGCCGCCGAGAAGAAGTGGAAGGTCGCCCGATGAGCTCCTCCGTCCTGTACGACGTTCCGGGCCCGCGCGCGCAACTGCGCAACCGCATCATCGGCGTCGCGACCCTGCTGCTCGTCGCCGCCGTGATCGGCTTCGTGATCTGGCGCTTCATCGACACCGGGCAGTTCTCCGCCGCCAAGTGGAACGTCTTCACCTACACCGCCATCTGGGAGCGCTTCGGTCAGGCGACCCTCGCGACGCTCGCGGCCTTCGCCGTCGCCGCGGTCGGCGCCCTCGTGCTGGGGTTCGTGCTCGCGATCGGCCGTCTGTCGGATCACCGGTGGGTGCGACTCCCGGTCGGATGGATCGTCGAAATCCTCCGCGCCGTTCCCGTGCTCGTCTTCATGCTGCTGCTGTACTACGGCCTGCCGGTCATCGACATCAAGATGTCGTCGTACTGGGCCGTCGTGATCGCGCTCGTGCTCTACAACGGCTCCGTGCTGTCCGAGGTCATCCGCGCCGGTGTGGAGGCGCTTCCTCGCGGTCAAAGCGAGGCGGGCTACGCCGTGGGTCTGCGCAAGTCGGGCGTCATGCGTCTGATCCTGCTCCCGCAGGCCATCCGCGCGATGCTCCCCGTGATCATCGCCCAGCTCGTGGTGACCCTGAAGGACACCGCGCTCGGCTTCATCATCACCTACCCCGAACTGCTGTACTTCGCTCGTCTGCTCGGATCGAACGGCGAGTACGGCTCGCCGCTCGTCCCCGCCGCGCTCATCGCCAGCGTGATCTACGTCGCGATGTGCCTCGCCCTGTCGTTCGCCGCTCATCGCGTCGAGGTGGGCCTGCGCAGGTCGCCCAAGGCGGGAGCCGTCGCTCCCGCGGAGCCCGCGGGCCAGACGGGCACCGACACCGAGCTCATCGTCGCCCAGCGCGGTCTCGGCAAGCACGACTCGCACGGCCTGTGAGCGACCGACGGGCGGGGCAGTGTCCCCGCCCGTCGGTAGACTCTCATCTCGTGTCCGACGCACCCGAGATCACCCCCGAGGCCGTCGCCTCCGCGGTCGATGAGGCTCTTGCCGCCATCGCCGCCGCCGCGACCACGGCCGAGTTGAAGTCCGCCCGTTCCGCGCACACGGGGGAGCAGTCCTCCCTCGCCCAGCTGAACGCCCAGATGCGCCACGTCGCCCCCGAGCACAAAGCCTCCTTCGGCAAGCTCGTCGGGCAGGCCCGCGGTCAGGTGAACCAGGCGCTCGCGGCCCGCGAGCGCGAGCTGGCCGAGGCCGAGACCGCCGCGCAGCTCGAGGCCGAGCGCATCGACGTCACGGCGCTGCCGCAGCGCGCGCGCATCGGGGCACGGCATCCCATCTCCCTTCTCCAGGAGCAGGTGTCGGACATCTTCGTCGGCATGGGCTGGGAGATCGCGGAGGGCCCCGAGCTCGAGCACGAGTGGTTCAACTTCGACGCGCTCAACTTCGACGTCGACCACCCCGCGCGCCAGATGCAGGACACCTTCTTCGTCGACCCGGTCGCCCGACACCTCGTCCTGCGCACGCACACCAGCCCGGTTCAGGTGCGGTCGATGCTCGAGCGCGATCTGCCGATCTACGTGCTCTGCCCCGGCCGGGTCTACCGCACCGACGAGTTCGATGCGACGCACCTGCCGGTGTTCACGCAGTTCGAAGGTCTCGTGATCGACAAGAACATCACGATGGCCCACCTCAAGGGCACCCTCGACCACGCCGCGCGCGTGCTCTTCGGGCCCGAGGCCAAGACGCGCTTCCGCGCCAACTTCTTCCCCTTCACCGAGCCGAGCGCCGAGCTCGACCTGTGGCATCCCACGTTCAAGGGCGGGGCGCGCTGGATCGAGTGGGGCGGCTGCGGAATGGTGAACCCCAACGTGCTGCGGGCCGCGGGCATCGACCCCGAGGAGTACTCGGGCTTCGCCTTCGGCATGGGCATCGAGCGCACGCTCATGTTCCGCAGCGACGTGCAAGACATGCGCGACATGGCCGAGGGCGATGTCCGCTTCAGCGAGCAGTTCGGAATGGTGGTCTGATGCGCGTCCCGCTCTCCTGGTTGCGCGAGTACGTCGACGTGCCCGCCGAGGCCACGCCCGAAGACGTCCTCGCCGCGCTGGTGTCGGTCGGCTTCGAAGAAGAGGACGTGCACGGCTTCCAGCTGTCCGGCCCCATCGTGGTCGGCGAGGTGAAGGAGTTCACCCCCGAGCCCCAGTCCAACGGCAAGACCATCCGGTGGTGCCAGGTCGACGTCGGGGCCGAGAACGGGGGAGTGCGCGGCATCGTCTGCGGTGCGGGCAACTTCTTCGAGGGCGACAAGGTCGTGGTGACCCTCCCCGGTGCGGTGTTGCCCGGCCCCTTCCCCATCGCGGCTCGCAAGACCTACGGTCACGTGTCGGACGGCATGATCGCCTCGGCGCAGGAGCTGGGCCTCGGCGACGAGCACAACGGCATCCTGCGCCTGGTCGAACTCGGGCTCGACGCGCCGGTGGGAACCGACGCGATCGCCCTGCTCGGCCTCGACGACGTCGCCGTCGAGATCAACGTCACGCCCGACCGCGGGTACGCGCTGTCGATGCGCGGCGTGGCGCGCGAGTACTCGCACGCCACCGGAGCGGCGTTCCGTGATCCCGCGGAGCGGGCCTGGGACGAGGTCGAGCCGGGGCAGGGGTTCCCCGTCGCCGTCGACGATCAGGCACCCATCCGCGGACGCGTCGGTGCGACGGAGTTCGTCGCGCGCATCGTGCGCGGCGTCGATCCGACCAAGCCCACGCCGGCGTGGATGATCGCGCGGCTCACGCTCGCCGGCATCCGTTCGCTCGGCGTGCTCATCGACATCACCAACTACGTGATGCTCGAGCTCGGTGAGCCGATCCACGGGTACGACCTCGATCGCCTGCAGGGCGGGATCACCGTCCGCCGCGCGCGGTCGGGGGAGACGCTCGAGACGCTCGACGGCAAGGTGCGCACCCTCGACCCCGAAGACCTGCTCATCACCGATGACTCGGGTCCGATCGGTCTGGCCGGCGTCATGGGCGGCGGCACCACCGAGATGACCGGGGCCACGCGCAACGTGCTCATCGAAGCGGCGATCTTCGACACCGTGTCGATCGCCCGCACCGCCCGTCGTCACAAGCTGCCCTCCGAAGCCTCACGGCGCTTCGAGCGCGGGGTCGACCCGGCGATTCCCTTCGTCGCGGCTCGTCGCGTCGCCGACCTCATGGTCGAGTACGCGGGTGGCCAGCTCGACACCGCCGTCGGCGGAGCGCTTCTGACGGGCTACGGCGTCGACGGGATCGAGCTGCCCGACGGATTCATCCCCGGGCTGATCGGTGTCGACTACTCCGACGACGAGATCGTGGCTTCGCTCGAGACGATCGGATGCCGTGTCGAGACGCAGGGAGAGGCCCGCGTGGTCATCCCTCCGTCGTGGCGCCCCGACCTCACCGACAAGTGGACGCTCGCCGAAGAGGTGGCCCGCATCGGCGGGTACGACCGCATCCCGTCGATCCTGCCGACGCCTCCTTCGGGTCGCGGCCTCACCGCTGCTCAGCAGGGACGCCGCCGCGTCGCGAACGCTCTCGCCTCGGCGGGCTTCGTCGAAACGCCTTCGTTCCCCTTCACCACCGAAGAGCAGAACGCCCTGCACGGTTCGCCCTCCGGCGACCCGCTGCCGAGCGTCAAGCTCGCGAACCCGCTCGACGGCCTTGCGCCGTTCCTGCGCCGCTCGCTCGTACCGGCGCTGCTGCAGGTGGCGCACCGCAACGTCTCGCGCGGAATCACCGATCTCGCCCTGTTCGAGGCCGGCACGGTGTTCCTTCCCAAGCCCGGCGTGCAGTACGGCACCCCGTCGGTGCCGCCGCTCGCCGTGCGTCCGGATGCCGCCACCCTCACGGCCCTCGACGCGTCGATCCCGCCGCAGCGTCGTCACGTCGCGGTGCTCCTGACCGGGAACACGGTCGCGAAGCAGCCCGGCCAGCCCGCGATCGCCGCGGACCTCGCCGACGCCGTCGACGCCGTGCGGGTGCTCACAGCCGCCGCGGGTCTCGACATCGAGCTCGTCCAGGCGCAGCGGGCGGCTCTGCACCCGGGCCGCACCGCTCGCGTGCTCGCCGCGGGGACCGACGTCGGCTACGTCGGCGAGCTGTTGCCCGCGGTCGCCGCGGCCGCAGATCTGCCCGGGCGCGTGCTCGTCGCAGAGCTCGACCTCGACGCGATGATCGAGCTGGCGCAGGCGCGCGTGGTCGCGGCATCCCTCTCCGGCTTCCCCGCCGCGACGCAGGACGTGTCGTTGACGGTCCCGGCCGGCGTCGCCGCCGGCGCCGTGCGCGCCGCGCTGCTCGAGGGTGGTGCTCCTCTGCTCGAGGGCGCGCGTCTCGTCGACGACTATCGGGGGCCGGGACTGGCCGAGGGCACGAAGAGCCTCACCTTCGCGCTGCGCTTCCGCGCCGGTGACCGCACGCTGACGGCCGCCGAGGCGACGGAGGCGAAGCTCGCCGGCGTCGCCGTGGCCGCCGAGCGATTCGGAGCGGCTATCCGCGACTGACCCTCGCGAACGACCTGGAGCGCCGCCCGGCTCACGCCGCGCGGCGCTCCGGCGTTTTCACCGCGGGCTTGGCGAAGCGCGCCCGGACGACGGAGGCGCGAGCCCGGGCCCGCGCCACGGCGGAGCGCGCGAACGCCTCCACCCGCGCCCAGGAGGCGTCGCGTACGAGCAGCAGATCGAGCGCGATCATCGCGAGCGAGAAGGGCCACAGCCCGAGGAGCAGCCCGATGCCGACGTGCGTGAGGGCGAGCCCCGCGACGGCGACATAGCGGGACGGCTTCCACAGCAGCGCGAGGGGGAAGGTGAGCTGCACGACCACGGCGAACCACGTGCCGGCCATGATGAACGGTGCGAACTGCCACGCCGCCTCGCTGAGCGCGGGCAGGACCTGGAACTCCCGCAGCGAGAGCGCGTAGTAGAGCGCGGTGCCCGACAACCACTCCTCGCCCTGGAGCTTCAGCAGCGACGCCACGAGATACACGAGCAGGATCTGGTAGCAGCAGAGGATCAGCGCGGTGTTGTGCAAGAGAGGCGAGAGCCAGGAGGGCATACGGCGACGGATGCCGTCGAGCCGACCGACGCGATCACCTCGACGCCGTCGGCGCCAGGCGTCCACCGAGAAGTGGCGGCTGAGATCGGCGAAGAGCGCGAAGACGAGGATGATGCGCATGAGCGTATCGCCGCCGTTGGTCAGCAGCGTGCTGTTGGTCGACAGGCCCACCCAGAACAGCAGCAGGACGGGCGTGACCAGACGCGTGCGGTAGCCGACGAGGAAGAGGACGACGAGGGCGATGAGAGTGAAGTACGCCACGTCGAAGAGGACAGGGTCGGTCTTCGAGAAGATCAGGCGGAACGGCTCCCACCACCCTGCCCGACGCGCCTCGGGCTCCACCCACCAGGACCCTGCTCCCCAGAGGTAGTGACGGTCGGCGTAGCTCGGCAGCAGAATGAGCAGCATCGCGACGGCGAAGATGATGCGCAGCATCGAGAAGCCGATCGTCGCGTGCTCGGCGGAGGTCAGCCACTGCTGGAAGGAGATCCACGAACGGGTGGGGGAGACGCGCGCCGGCCATCCTGCGCGTCGCGCGGCGGGAGCGGTCACGGCAACTCCTGGGCGTCGTAGCGGGATTGCACGTCGGCGAAGATGCCGCGGACGCTGTCGTCGTCGGGCTGTTCCGCCTGGCGCCAGCCGAAGGTGAGTTCCGTCGTCTCGTACTGACGGGCCTCGTCGAGACGGTGGTCGAAATCGTTCGGGCGATCCGTCTGAACCCGCCAGCGGACGCGCTCGATCGGTTCGCCGAAGAACGCATCGGCGTAGACCGTCGAGAAGCGCGTCAGCATGTAGTCGTAGCGCACGAAGCGGACCACGGCGTCGGAGTCGTCCCCGAGCCCGTCGAAGTCGGCGAGGAGGTCGGCATCCGAAATCGCGGCGAAGCCGTCGTCGGTCTGCTCGATGAACGTGTCGCGAGCGCGTTCCTGCTGGGCGTCGGTGAGATCCCAGTACCGGTCGAGGTAGTCGCCGAGCGCGTTCTGGCTGTTCTTCGAGATCCGCGACGGGGCGGGCGAGCCGCTGACCGCATCGAGTTCGGTCCCGGTCACGTCGACCCATTCGCTTTTGACGAGGTCTTCGCTGTCGTCTCGCCACTGGGCCTGTATCTGCAGGGACCGGTTGACGCGGAGGATGTCAGGAGCGAACACGTCCCACCGTTGCGAGAAGTACGGTGCGAAGGCGTCGCTCACCGCAGCGCGGGCGGGAGAAGGAGGCCCGGTGAAGGTCGCGCTGACGAAGACGTAGCCTCCGATCACCGCGACGGCGGCGACCGCGGCGATGGTCGGGGCGAGCCCGGCGCGCGGCGTCGGACGCACCGCGGGGGCCGGCCGCGTGCGGCGGCCGGCCCCTTTCTTCTGTGCGGTCATCTGCGCAGCTCGGAGCCCGTGTCGGGTCCGGTGTTGCGGCCGGGCGCGAACGCCCGTCGAACGTGCGCCGAGTCATAGCCGGCGAAGGCCGCGGCCTGAGCGCGCTCGCGACGCGTCATCGGGAGCGCATCGGCGGGCGATACGGCGGCCGTCTCGGTCACCGGGGTGGTGGTGCCTCGACGTCGGAACGACATCAGCGCGAGCCCGGCGAGCAGGAGGGCACCCGCGATCAGCGAGAACGAAGCCGCGCTGGCACCGGAGTCGGAACCCGTCACGGCGAGCTGCGAGCCCATCTCCGGCGCGGCCGGTGCGGCCGGTGCCGTTGCGGTCGTCACGGAGACGACAGCAGGCTGGGGCGTGTCGGTCGTCGTGTGGCCGTCGGTGTGTCCGTCGGTTTTGCCGTCGGTGTGGCCGTCGGTGTGTCCGTCGGTTTTGCCGTCGGTGTGGCCGTCGGTGTGTCCGTCGGTTTTGCCGTCGGTGTGGCCGTC
>NZ_VTQH01000001.1:0-209346 GCF_008763945.1 Microbacterium testaceum StLB037 | reverse complement strand
GCCGTCGGAGTGTCCGTCGGTTTTGCCGTCGGTGTGTCCGTCGGTGTGTCCGTCGGTTTTGCCGTCGGTCTTGCCGTCGGTCTTGCCGTCAGAGTGTCCGTCCGTCTTGCCGTCGGTGTGGCCGTCGGAGTGTCCGTCGGTGTGTCCGTCGGTGTGGCCGTCGGTGTGTCCGTCGGTCTTGCCGTCGGAGTGTCCGTCGGTGTGGCCGTCGGTGTGTCCGTCGGTCTTGCCGTCGGTGTGGCCGTCGGTGTGTCCGTCGGTCTTGCCGTCGGTGTGGCCGTCGGTCTTGCCGTCGGTCTTGCCGTCGGTGTTCCCATCGGTCTTGCCGTCGGTGTTCCCGTCGGTGTGGCCGTCGGTCTTGCCGTCGGTCTTGCCGTCGGTGTTCCCATCGGTCTTGCCGTCGGTGTTCCCGTCGGTGTGGCCGTCGGAGTGTCCGTCGGTGTTCCCGTCGGTCTTGCCGTCGGAGTGTCCGTCGGTGTTCCCGTCGGTCTTGCCGTCCGAGTGTCCGTCGGTCTTACCGTCGCTGTGCGACCCGTCCGCGTGAGACCCGTCGCTGTGCGACCCGTCCGTGTGAGACCCGCCCCCGTGAGACCAGTCCGTGGTGGTCGTCGTCGTCGACGACTCCTCCGTTACCGAGTCGCTTAGTGCCGAGGCGCTGAGCGGTGCACCGAATGCCGCGAGGGCACTCAGAGCGACGACGGCTGTCGTCTTGATGAGCGTCCGCCGAGCCCGCATGGACGGCGGGACGCTGTCGTTATGAAATTTCGTGCGAAGCACCATGTTCCCCTGGTCGCCTAGGCCCCCCTAAGCACCAACGGGTCCGAAAGTAGAGAGGGGCGATGAACCGGCTGGGAAGACTTGACTTCGTCGCCGTGCGCCGTCACAATCACGCGACGTGCGCCGGTCGACGTGCCGTGTCGGCTCCTTCGGGGATGCGCATGCGGGTGCGCGCAGAAATCTGCCCTCATCGCCGGTAAGGGGGGCAGTCGGAAGTGCCCGGCGATGAGGGCAGGTTCACAGCATAGGGCCTTTTCTGTCCCCCATTTGGGGGACACGGGAGGATTGCATCGCGGGTATCGCGACTGCTAGCGCGTGGGCGATGCAACACTCGCTGATTTGCCCCACCGCCTCCGCTGCGGATACCCTCGCCACATGTCGTCGATCACCGTGCGCACCGAGGAGCTCTTCGTGAGCACCGGTGACGAGCGTCGACGTCGGGTCGCGCGCCGATTCTCGGCGACCTCGTAACCCGCCATCGGTCGGGCATACGGGCGTCGCCGCCCCGGTTCACGCTGATTTCAGCACCAGCCCCGACTCGTAAGGTGGATACATGACCCTCTCGGTCGCCGTTTCCGGCGCTTCCGGCTACGCGGGTGGCGAGATCCTCCGCCTCCTGGCCTCTCATCCCGATGTCGAGATCCGCACCGTCACCGCGCACTCCAACGCGGGGCAGCCTCTCGTCGCGCATCAGCCGCACCTGCGCTCGCTCGCCCATCTCGAGCTGAAGCAGACCACACCCGAGGTCCTCGCCGGGCACGACGTGGTCTTCCTCGCTCTACCGCACGGTCAATCTGCGCAGTACACCGACGCCCTGGCCGATACCCCGCTCGTCGTCGACGCCGGTGCCGACCACCGCCTGACCTCCGCGGAGGACTGGGCGGCGTTCTACGGAGGGCCCCACCCCGACCCCTGGGCGTACGGGGTGCCCGAGCTCCCCGTTGCGGGCGGGAAGCAGCGCGAGAACCTCCGCGATGCGACGCGCGTCGCGGCCCCCGGCTGCAATGCGTCGACCGTCGCGCTCTCGCTCGCCCCCGGTATCGCCGCCGGGGTCATCGACCCCTCCGACATCGTGTCGGTCCTCGCCGTGGGTCCGAGCGGCGCCGGCAAATCGGCCAAGACCAACCTCCTCGCGAGCGAAATCCTCGGCTCCGCCAACCCGTATGCCGTTGGCGGTACACATCGACACATCCCCGAGATCCGGCAGGCGCTGGTCGCCGCCGGGGCGCCGCGAGACGGCATCCGGCTATCGTTCACTCCCGTTCTCGTGCCGATGTCGCGCGGCATCCTCGCCACCTCGTCCGCCCCCATTCGAGAAGGAGCGACGGATGCCGAGATCCGCGGCGCCTGGGAGGTGGCTTATGGCGAAGAGACCTTCGTCGAGCTGCTCCCCGAGGGCGTCTTCCCGCGCACGGCCGACGTGCTCGGCGCGAACATCGCGTCGATGGGCCTGGCGATCGATCGCGCGGCCAACCGAGTGACGGTCGTCGCCGCGGTCGACAACCTCGTCAAGGGCACGGCCGGTGCCGCCGTGCAGTCCATGAACCTCGCGCTCGGTCTCGCCGAGACCACCGCCCTTCCCCTGAACGGAGTCGCCCCGTGAGCGTGACCGTCCCCGCAGGATTCGAGGCCGCCGGCGTTGCGGTCGGCCTGAAGTCGACCGGCGCGCGCGACGTCGCCCTCGTGGTGAACCGCGGCCCGCTCAAGGTCGGGGCGGCGGTGTTCACGTCGAACCGGGCGAAAGCCAACCCCATCCTGTGGTCGGAGCAGGTCGTCAAAGACGGCACGATCGAGGCGGTCGTGCTGAACTCGGGTGGCGCGAACTGCTTCACCGGATCCTTCGGGTTTCAGACCACGCACCAGACCGCCGAGCGCGCTGCCGAGCTGCTCGGTGTCGGAGCGGGCGATGTCGTCGTGTGCTCCACCGGGCTCATCGGCACCGGTGACGAGGTCTTCCGCGCCAGAGTGCTCCAGGGCGTCGACGAGGGCGTGGCCGCTCTCTCGACCGAGGGCGGAGAAGACGCCTCGCTGGCGATCATGACCACCGATTCCCGGCCCAAGCGCGCGGTCCACAGCGGCGCCGGGTGGTCGATCGGCGGCATGGCGAAGGGCGCCGGAATGCTGGCTCCCGGTCTGGCCACGATGCTCGTCGTGTTGACGACGGACGTCGTGCTCGACGCGGTCGAGGCCGATGCCGCCCTCCGCTCGGCGACCCGGGTCAGCTTCGACCGGCTCGATTCCGACGGCTGCATGTCGACCAACGACCAGGTCACGCTCCTCGCGAGCGGTGCCAGCGGCATCCGGGTGGATGCCGCCGAGTTCGCCGCGGCCCTCGCCGGGGTGTGCGACGACCTCGCCGCGCAGCTGCAGGGCGACGCCGAGGGCGCCAGCCACGACATCACGATCCAGGTGGTGAACGCCGCGAGCGAGGACGACGCCGTCGAGGTCGGTCGCTCGGTCGCCCGCAACAACCTCTTCAAGGCCGCGATCTTCGGCAACGACCCCAACTGGGGCCGGGTGCTCGCCGCCATCGGCACCACGAACGCGGCCTTCGACCCTTACGACGTGGACGTGTGGATGAACGGCGTGCGCGTGTGCACGGCCGGCGGTCCCGACCGCCCGCGCGAGGACGTCGACCTCACCCCGCGCGCCACCGACCTCGTCATCGACCTGCGGGTGGGCGAGGCGACGGCCACGATCCGCACCAACGACCTCACGCACGACTACGTCCACGAGAACAGCGCTTACTCCTCATGACCCACGTCGATCTCCAAGACACCGATCCCGCCGAAGCCAGCGAACGGGCGATCACGCTCGTCGAGTCGCTGCCCTGGGTGCGCAAGTACCGCGACCAGGTCGTGGTGGTGAAGTACGGCGGGAACGCCATGGTCAGCGACGAGCTGCAGGACGCCTTCGCCGCCGACATCGCCTATCTGCGCTACGTGGGCGTCAAGCCCGTGGTCGTGCACGGCGGCGGCCCGCAGATCTCGTCGATGCTGAACCGCCTCGACATCCCGAGCGAGTTCCGCGGCGGCTACCGCGTCACCTCGACCGAGGCGATCGGCGTCGTGCGGATGGTGCTGACCGGTCAGATCAACCCGCAGCTCGTGGCCAAGGTCAACGCGCACGGTCCCTTGGCCACCGGCCTCAGCGGCGAAGACGCCGGCCTCTTCGGCGGTCGCCGTCGCGGTGTCGTCGTCGACGGCGTCGAGCACGACCTGGGCCGCGTGGGCGATGTCGTCACGGTCGACCCGCAGCCGGTGCTCGATCACCTCGCCGCGGGGCGCGTGCCGATCGTGTCGAGCATCGCGCCCGACCTCGACAACCCGGGAACGTCGTTGAACGTGAACGCGGATGCCGCGGCGGCGGCGCTCGCGACGGCCCTGAACGCCAAGAAGCTCGTCGTGCTGACCGACGTGCCCGGGCTCTACGCGGACTGGCCCAACCGCGACTCGCTGGTGTCGCACCTCACCTCGACGGAGCTGCGCACCATGCTGCCGACGCTCGAGTCGGGCATGATCCCCAAGATGCAGGCGTGCCTCGACGCCGTCGACGGGGGAGTGCCCACCGCGGCCATCATCGACGGCCGCGTGCCGCACTCGGTGCTCGTCGAACTCTTCACCAACAAGGGAATCGGAACGGAGGTGGTCGCATGACCACCGCAACCTGGCAGGACGACGCCGGACGCGATCTGGTCCGCAGCTTCGGCGACCGCATGGCGCTCTTCGTGCGCGGAGAAGGCGCCTACGTCTGGGACGACGAGGGCACGAAGTACCTCGACTTCCTCGCGGGCATCGCCGTGAACGCCCTCGGCCACGCGCACCCCGTGTTCGTGAAGGCCGTCTCGGAGCAGGCGGCGACGCTCGCCCACGTGTCGAACTACTTCGCCACGCCCCCGCAGCTGGCGATGGCGGCGCGGCTGAAGCGCCTCGCCGGAACGGGCGAGTCGGGTCGGGTCTACTTCGGAAACTCCGGCGCCGAGGCGAACGAGGCGGCGCTCAAGCTCGCCCGCCTGCACGGTCGTGGCACCGATCGCACCCGGATCCTCACCCTCAAGGGCGGCTTCCATGGCCGGACGATGGGCGCTCTCGCGCTCACCGGCAAGCCCGCGCTGCAGGCCGACTTCCTTCCGATGGTCCCGGGCGTGGAGCACATCGACGCCACGATCGAGGCGCTCGAGGCCGCGATGGACGAGCGGGTCGCCGCCTTCCTCGTGGAGCCCATCCAGGGCGAGGCCGGAGTGGTCGAGCTGCCCGAGGGGTACCTCCAGGCCGCGCGCGAGCTCACCGAACGCCACGGCGCGCTGCTGATCATCGACGAGATCCAGACCGGTGCGGGCCGGACCGGCGCGTGGTTCGGCTTCCAGCACGCCGGGATCGTTCCGGATGCCATCACGGTGGCCAAGGGCATCGGCGGCGGCTTCCCGATCGGCGCGCTCATCACCTTCGGTGCGGCCAGCGACCTGTTCTTCCCGGGCACGCACGGCTCGACCTTCGGCGGCAACGCCCTGGGCACCGCCGTCGGAGGCGCCGTGCTGCAGGAGATCGAGTCGGCCGGTCTGGTCGAGAACGCCGCCCGGCGCGAGACCCAGTTGCGCGAGGGGATCGCCGCCCTCGGGTCGCCCCTCGTCGATGGCGTCCGCGGTCGGGGCCTGCTCCTCGGCATCGGGCTCACGAGCCCCGTCGCCAAGGCCGTCGTCGCCGCCGCCCAGCAGCACGGTCTCATCGTCAACGCCGCGAACGACACGACGATCCGCATCGCGCCGCCCTTGACGATCCAGGATGCCGAGATCTCGGCGTTCCTCGACCTCTTCGGTGCCGCGCTGGCCACCGTCTCCGATGCCCTCATCCTCGAAGGAGCCCCCGCGTGACCCGCCACCTGCTGCGTGACGACGACCTGACCCCGGCCGAGCAGGCCGAGATCCTCGACCTCGCGATCGAGCTGAAGAAGGACCGCTGGGCGCAGAAGCCGCTCGAAGGTCCTCAGACGGTCGCCGTCATCTTCGACAAGTCGTCGACGCGCACCCGTGTCTCGTTCGCCGTCGGCATCGCCGACCTCGGCGGCTCCCCGCTGATCATCTCCACCGCGAACAGCCAGCTCGGCGGCAAGGAGACCCCCTCCGACACCGCCCGCGTGCTCGAACGCCAGGTCGCCGCGATCGTCTGGCGCACCTACGCGCAGGCGGGTCTGGAAGAGATGGCGCGCGGAACCCGCGTCCCCGTGGTGAACGCGCTCAGCGACGATTTCCACCCCTGCCAGCTCCTCGCCGACCTGCTGACCATCCGCGAGCACAAGGGCGAGCTGAAGGGGCTGACCCTGTCGTTCTTCGGCGACGGCCAGAGCAACATGGCGCACTCATACGTCCTGGCCGGGGTCACCGCCGGCATGCACGTGCGAGTCGCCGCCCCCGCGGACTACGCGCCGCGCGCCGACGTGATCGCCGACGCCGAGCGGATCGCCGCCGAGACCGGCGGGTCGATCACCCTGCTCGTCGACCCCGAGGCCGCGGCATCCGGAGCCGATGTCATCGTCACCGACACGTGGGTCTCGATGGGCAAAGAGGAGGAGAAGATCGCGCGCATCCGCGACCTGGGCGGCTTCAAGGTCACCAGCGAGCTCATGACGCGCGCCGACGACGACGCGATCTTCATCCACTGCCTCCCCGCCGACCGCGGCTACGAGGTCGACGCCGAGGTCATCGACGGCCCGCAGAGCGTCGTCTGGGACGAGGCCGAGAACCGACTCCACGCCCAGAAGGCGCTCCTGGTGTGGCTTCTGCGTCAGCAGTGACCTCTTCGCCGCTCGGCCGCGCCTGGTCCCGTTTCGACGGGCCGGGCCGGCTGGTCGGCGTGGACCTCGCGCGCGGGCTGGCCGTCCTCGGCATGCTCGCCGCGCACCTGCTCGACACCGAGCACACGCTCGCACCCGACCCGAGCACGTGGGTCACCCTGGTCAACGGCCGCTCGTCGATCCTGTTCGCCGTGCTGGCGGGCGTCTCGATCGCGCTCGTGACCGGCGGCCCGCGGCCGCTCGCCCCGCAGCGACGACCGCGCGCGGCGGCCCGACTGGCGTTGCGGGGAGCGCTGCTCTGGGTGATCGGTCTGCTGCTGGTGATGACGGGGGTTCCCGTCTACGTCATCCTGCCCGCCTACGCGCTGCTGTTCGTGCTGGCACTGCCCTTCCTCGGCATGCGCGCACGCGATCTCTTCCTGACCGCCGGGGCGCTCGCGCTCCTCATGCCGTGGGTCCAACCGCTGCTCGACGCGGCGCCCGTCTTCGCGGGGCGCGGCGGAGCCGAGCTCGAGGCCGCCCTGGGGTGGAATTACCCCTTCACGGTGTGGATCGCCTTCCTCCTTGCGGGGATGGGCGTGGGGCGCCTCGATCTGCGGGCGCTGGGGGAGCAGATCCTGCTCGTGATGGCGGGCCTGTCGCTCGCCCTCGCCGGGTACGGCTTCGCCCTCGCCACGGCCCCCGTCGCGGCGGGTCATCCCTACCTCGCCGCCGTGCTGACCGCCGAGGACCACTCCTCGGGCCTGTGGGAGGTCGTGGGCTCGGGCGGCTTCGCGCTGGCGGTGATCGGCATCTGCCTGCTGCTGTGCCGCACGCCGCTGCGCTGGATCGCCGTCCCGCTGCGCGCCGTCGGCTCGATGCCGCTCACCGCGTACGTGCTGCAACTCGTGGTCTGGGCGGTCGTCGCCCTCGTCCTGCTCGGCGACACCTCCGACCTCTCCGGCATCCGCGAGGCGGGCCTGTTCGTGCCCCTCACGCTCGGGCTCATCGTGGGCTGCACGGTGTGGGCGCTCACGATCGGTCGCGGCCCGCTCGAGATGTTCGTCGACGCGGTCGTCCGCCTGATCGTGGGGCGGGATGCCACGCCGGGAGCGCGGTCGTCGGGCCCGGCGCCCGTCTCGGGCTCCGGCGGTGTCGGCGGCCCTCGGTAGGCTGGGTGCATGAGCAGCGAGACCGGTCAGTCGACGAACGAGGGCGCCCTGTGGGGAGCCCGTTTCTCGGGCGGACCGTCTCCCGAGCTGGCGGCCCTGAGCCGCTCGACCCATTTCGACTGGGACCTCGCGCTCTACGACATCCAGGGGTCGCACGCCCACGCCGCCGCCCTCGAGGCGGCGGGCTACCTCACCGCCGATGAGGCGAAGGCCATGCACGATGGCCTCGACGAGCTCGCCGCCCGCGTGCAGGACGGCTCGCTCGTCGCCGCACCCGGCGACGAAGACGTGCACGGGGCGCTCGAGCGCGTGCTCATCGAGACCGTGGGTCCGGCCCTCGGTGGCAAGCTCCGCGCCGGCCGCAGCCGCAACGACCAGATCGCCACGCTCGTGCGTCTGTACCTGCTCGACCACTCGCGCACCCTCACGCGGGAGCTCCTGCGCCTCATCGACGCGCTCGTCGCGCAGGCCGAGGCGCACGAGGGCGCGATCATGCCGGGGCGCACGCACCTGCAGCACGCGCAACCGGTGCTGCTCGCGCACCACCTGCAGGCGTACGGCTGGGCGTTCGTGCGCGGCCTCGAGCGCCTGCGCGACTGGTCGGTGCGCGCCTCGGTGTCGCCCTACGGCGGCGGCGCGCTCGCCGGAGCCACGCTCGGCCTCGACCCGCAGCTGGTCGCCGACCGTCTGGGGCTCGCACGCCCCGCCGAGAACTCCCTCGACGGTACGGCCTCGCGCGACGTGGTCGCCGAGTTCGCGTTCATCACCGCGATGATCGGCGTCGACCTCTCGCGCCTGGCCGAAGACGTGATCCTGTGGAACACGCGCGAGTTCGGCTTCGTCACGCTCGACGACTCGTACTCGACCGGCTCGAGCATCATGCCGCAGAAGAAGAACCCCGACATCGCCGAGCTCGCGCGCGGCAAGGCCGGTCGCCTGATCGGCAACCTGTCGGGACTTCTGGCGACGCTGAAGGGCCTTCCGCTCGCCTACAACCGCGATCTGCAAGAAGACAAAGAGCCCGTCTTCGACTCGGTCCGTACGCTCGAGCTCGTCCTCCCCGCGTTCTCGGGCATGATCGCGACCCTTCGCTTCCACACCGACCGCATGGCCGAGCTCGCCCCGCAGGGTTTCTCGCTCGCGACCGATGTCGCCGAATGGCTGGTGCGCCAGGGCGTGGCCTTCCGCGACGCCCACGAGATCTCCGGAGCCCTTGTGCGCGCCTGCGAGGAGCGCGAGATCGGTCTCGAAGACGCCGACGACGCGTTGCTCGCCTCGGTCTCGCCCGAACTGACCCCCCGGGTCCGCGAGGTCCTGACCATCGAGGGGTCGGTGTCGAGCCGCACCGGGGTCGGCGGGACCGCCCCGGAACGCGTGCGCGAGCAGCGCGAAGAGCTCGTCGTGCGCGCGCAGTCGGCCTCCCGACCGCTGACCATGTGAATATCAGCTTCTTGCTTATCAAACTTGGCTCATAAGCGTTAGGCTTATGTCATGACCGTCGCCGTGATCGCCGATATCGTCGCCTCCCGGCGACTCGAGGATCGTGCCGGCGCTCAACGCTCGATCGTCGACGCGGTCGCGATCGTCCACCGCGATCTGCCGGTGGCCACTGCCCCCCTCTCGCCCGTGGTCGGAGACGAACTGCAGGGCGAGTACGACACCCTCGCGGACGCCCTCGCGTCACTGCTGTTGCTGCGTCTGGCCCTGCCCGACGACGTCGACTGCCGTTTCGGTGTCGGCGTGGGGGAGGTGCGGCCGATCGAGCTGGCCGACCGCACCGTGCCGGAGGGGCCGGCCTGGTGGGCCGCCCGCGAGGCCGTCGACCACATCGAACGGCTGCAGCAGCGCGCCGCGCCGCTCGCCCGCACCTGGATCGTCCTCGCCGAGGGGCAGGATGCCACCATGACCGAGACCATCGCGCTCGCCCGCGCCTACGCCCTGAGTCGCGACCAGCTCGTCTCGGCCATGAGCGAGAGGTCGCGCCGGCTCACCTACGGACGATGCCTCGGCCGATCCCAGCGAGAGCTGGCCGAGACCGAGGGCGTCAGTCAGTCCGCCGTCTCACAGGCTCTGACCGCCGCCGGTTCCGCCGCCCTCGTCGAGGGCTTCACTGCTCTCACCGCCGGGGTGCGCTCATGATCGCTGCCGGTCTCCTCCTGCTCGCCGTCGGCGCGGTCGACCTGATCCGTCAGATGATCCGCACGCGGCGGTGGGTCGCCTTCGCCGTGGCATCCCTCGCTCTCATCCTCGTCTCGGCGGGACTGAACGCCGTGGTGGCGGGCATCCTCGCCGTTGCCGTCGCCGCCATCTGGACGTGGGTCGTGCCCGAGGACGGCCCCGCGCGGGCGGGGCTGTGGCCGGTCGCCCTGCTCGCGCTCGCCGCGGCGGCGTGCGTGATCATCGCCCCGGGTCGTGAGCGCCCGGGTCTGCTCGGCGAGGCGTGGGCGATGTACCGACCGGGGTCGTCGGTGTCGATCGATGTCGCCGTCCTCGTCGTCGGGTGCCTGGTGTTCCTGCTGGAGTCCGGCAACGCCGTGGTGCGTATCGCGCTGCGGTCCGAGATGGGTGGGCGGGTCGAGCTGGATCCCCGGCCCGTGGCATCCGGAACCGCCCCCATCGGCGTCGACGCGGCCGTGCCCGCCGCCCCCGTGCCCGGACTCAAGGGCGGGCGCCTGATCGGGCCCCTCGAGCGGATCCTGGTCTTCGTGCTCACCCTCACCGGGGCCTACACCCTCATCGCCGCGGTGCTCGCGGCGAAGGGGATCGTGCGCTTCCCCGAGATCTCGCGCGACCGCGACGACGGCGATCGCGCGGAGTACTTCCTCATCGGCAGCCTGGTCAGCTGGGTCACCGCCCTGGCCGCGGCGTTCCTGGTGTGGTGGGGCGTTCACGCCGGGTGACGAGACCGCCACGGGCCCGGATGCCGCAGGGTCGTGGCATCCGGAGCCTTCTCGCCCCGCTGATACCCTGAACCGGTGTCTGCCTCCACCGACGCGGCGCCCGTGAGCGCCCTCACCCCCGCCATCGACCCGACCTTCGACAACGTCTGGGACGAGCTGGTGTATCGCGGGCTGGTGCACGTCTCGACCGATGAGGGCGAACTGCGCGAACTCCTCGGTGGAGACCCCCTCACGTTCTACTGCGGCTTCGACCCGACCGCCCCGAGCCTGCACCTGGGCAACCTCGTGCAGCTGCTCACGATGCGTCGCCTGCAGCTCGCCGGTCACCACCCCCTCGGTCTCGTCGGCGGCTCGACCGGTCTCGTCGGCGATCCGCGCCCGACGGCCGAGCGCACGCTCAACGCCCGCGAGACCGTCGAGGAGTGGGTGGGTCTGCTGCGCGGGCAGGTCGAGCGTTTCTTGAGCTTCGAGGGCGACAACGCCGCGCGCATCGTCAACAACCTCGACTGGACCGCGCCGCTGAGCGCCATCGACTTCCTGCGCGACATCGGCAAGTACTTCCGCGTCGGCACGATGCTGAAGAAAGACGCCGTCAGTGCCCGCCTGAACTCCGAGGCCGGGATCAGCTACACCGAGTTCAGCTACCAGATCCTGCAGGGCCTGGACTACCTCGAGCTGTACCGCCAGTACGGCTGCGTGCTGCAGACCGGCGGCAGCGACCAGTGGGGCAACCTCACCAGCGGCACCGACCTGGTGCGCCGCGCCGAGGGTGTCTCGGTGCACGCGATCGGAACGCCGCTGATCACCAACAGCGACGGCACGAAGTTCGGCAAGAGCGAGGGCAATGCCATCTGGCTGGATGCCGAGATGTGCAGCCCCTGGGTCATGTACCAGTTCTGGCTCAACACCGACGACCGCGATGTCGTGGAGCGCCTGAAGGTGTTCACGTTCCTCACGCGCGCCGAGATCGAGGAGTACGAGGCGCTCGTCGAGGCGGAGCCGTTCCGTCGCGCCGCGCAGAAGCGCCTCGCCCGCGAGGTGCTGACGACCGTGCACGGCGTCGAGGCCACCGAGGCCGTGATCGCGGCGACCGAGGCGCTGTTCGGGCAGGGCGATGTGAAGGCCCTGGATGCCGCAGTGCTGCGCACGGCGCTCGAGGAATTGCCGAACGCGACGATCGCCCGCGGGACGACCGTCGTCGAGGCGCTGACGGCCACCGAACTGTCGGGCAGCTTGAGCGACGCCCGGCGCGCCATCGCTCAGGGCGGTGTCACGCTCGACGGCGAGAAGGTCACCAGCGACGAGGCGATCGTCGAGGGGACGCTCCCCGGCGGGGTGTCGGTGCTGCGCCGCGGCAAGAAGACGCTCGCGGGGCTGTTCCTCAGCTGACATGCCGTTCACGCCGAGCCACGCCGTCGTCGCACTGCCCTTCGTGCGCACGCGGCTGGTTCCGGCGGCGATCGCGATCGGGGCGATGACCCCCGACCTGCCGCTGTTCGTCCGGGGGATGTGGCCCGGATACGGGCTCACTCACGATGTCGCGTGGCTGCCCGTGACGGTCGTGGTCGCCTTCGTCCTGCTGCTCGTCTGGCGGTGCGTGCTGCGGCCCGCCACCCGGGAGCTCGCGCCGCGTGGTGTCGCGGAACGCCTACCGGCGGAGTGGGAGGCCGGTGCCCGCGCGGCGCTGCGCGAGAGTTCCGGCGGGGGAGTCGTCGGCATCCTGTGGCTCGTCCTCTCGCTCGCTCTGGGTGTCGTCTCGCACATCGCCTGGGATCTGTTCACGCACGAGGGCCGGGTGGGGGAGCAGGTGTTCCCAGCGCTCGCGGGGCAGTGGGGGCCGTTCTCGGGCGCGAAGTGGCTGCAGCACACCTCGAGCGCGTTCGGCCTGGTCGTCCTCGCGATCTTCGCGGCGGTGTGGCTGTCGCGGCGCGCGCCCGAGCCGGTGCGCAGGGTGATCCCGGATGCCGCCCGCTGGGCGTGGTGGCTCTCGCTTCCGGTCGCGCTGCTGGGGGCGTCGGTCGTGGCGGTGGCCCTCAACGGTGGATTCGATGCGGGCTACACCCCCACGCACCTGATCTACGGCGTGCTGACGAAGGTCGCCGCGGTCTGGGCGGCCCTGACGCTCGCGCTGGCGGTGCTCGTGCAGGCGCGGCGCGCGCGGGTCGCGGTGCGGACGCGCGCGCAGGGTCGGTGATTCGCGCAACCTCAGCGGGATGCGGCGCCTTCGCGCTGAGGGTGTGCGGATCGCTGAGCGTGTGCGGGGCGAACCGATGCCATGTGCCCCGCCCGCGCTCGCCCGCGGGTCACACGGGCGCGGCGACGGGCGGCGGCTAGACTCGGGACGTTATGACGAAGGCGGGAGACTCGGTGTCGGCGAGCACGAAGGGCCAGAAGACGGGCGCAGACGAGGTCATCCTCGGACCCACCGGTCGCCCCTATCAGGGGTTCCCCACCCCGAAGCCGCTCGACAGCCACGGCCCCGCCCGCATCATCGCCCTCTGCAACCAGAAGGGCGGCGTCGGCAAGACGACCACCACGATCAACCTCGCGGCCTCGCTCGCGGGGTACGGCCGCCGCGTGCTCGCCATCGACTTCGACCCGCAGGGTGCGCTGTCGGCGGGTCTCGGCATCCAGACGCACGACGTGCCCACGATCTACGACCTTCTGCTCGACACCAAGCGCGACCCGCACGAGGTCATCGTGCACACGCGCGTCGACGGTCTCGACGTCATCCCCGCCAACATCGACCTGTCGGCGGCCGAGGTGCACCTGGTCAACGAGGTCGCGCGCGAGACGATCCTCGCCCGGGTGCTGCGCAAGGTCGCGGCCGACTACGACGTGATCCTCGTCGACTGCCAGCCCTCGCTCGGACTGCTCACCGTGAACGCCCTCACCGCGGCGCACGGCGTGCTGATCCCGCTCGAGTGCGAGTTCTTCGCCCTGCGCGGTGTCGCGCTGCTCGTCGAGACGATCGACAAGGTGCGCGACCGCCTCAATCCGGCGATCGAACTCGATGGTGTGCTCGCCACGATGTACGACCCCCGCACGTTGCACTCGCGCGAGGTGCTCGAGCGCGTGGTCGAGGCGTTCGGCGACGACGTCCTCGAGACGGTCATCGGCCGCACGGTGAAGTTCCCCGACGCGTCGGTGTCGGGCATGCCCATCACGGAGTTCGCGCCCGAGCACGCCGCCGCCCAGGCCTACCTGCGGCTGGCGCGGGAGCTGGTCGCCCGTGGCGCCGTCGCCTGACGACACCCCCGACGCCGTCGCGCTCGCGACGGTCCCCGAGACCGCGTCGGACGCCGAGATCGCGACGCCGGACGCTGAGCACGTCGAAGCGCCCGCACCCGACGCACCCGGCTTCCGCGTCACCCTCCCCGTCTTCGACGGCCCCTTCGACCTGCTCCTCACCCTCATCTCGCGTGCCGAGCTCGACATCACCGAGGTCGCCCTCAGCCGGGTCACCGACGAGTTCATCGCGTACCTCCGGGCGATGGGCCCCGAGAGCGACCTCGACGAGGCCTCGGAGTTCCTCGTCGTGGCCGCCACCCTGCTCGACATGAAGATCGCGGGGCTGCTGCCGCAGGGCGAGCTGGTGGATGCCGAGTCGGTGGCGCTCCTCGAGGCGCGCGACCTGCTGTTCGCCCGCCTGCTGCAGTACCGCGCGTTCAAGGAGGTCTCGGCCTGGTTCGCCCGGTGCCTGCAGCGCGAGGACAAGCGGCACACGCGCAACGTGCGGCTCGACGAGAAGTACCGCAGCGCGGTCCCCGAGCTGAAGTGGACCCTGAGCGCCGACGACTTCGCGGCCCTCGCCGTGGTCGCGTTCGCGCCGAAGCAGATCCCCACCGTCGGCCTCGACCACCTGCACGCGCCGCTGGTGAGCATCCGCGAGCAGGCCGCGATCGTGGTGACCCTGCTGCGCTCGGCGGGAACCTTGAACTTCCGCGACCTCGTCGCCGGGGTCACCGAGACGGGGGTCGTCGTCGCGCGGTTCCTGTCGATCCTCGAGCTGTACCGCCACGCGGCGCTGTCGTTCGAGCAGCTCGAGCCGCTCGGCGAGCTGACGCTGCGGTGGACCGCCGAGCGGTGGTCGGAAGAGAACCTCGCCGCGCTGGGAGCCGACTATGACCGATGACACCGCCGAGACCCGCGACGCCGCGGACGGGGCGAACACCGCTCCCGCGCAGGCACCGATCCCGGCGCAGCGCCCGAGTGACCCGGCATCCGTCGCCCGTCGTCTCGAGGCGATCCTGCTGGTGCTCGACGAACCGCAGAGCCTCGTGAGCCTCGCCGCCGCCGTCGGTGCGCCCGTGCCGGCGGTCCGTCAGGCCGTCGAGGCGCTCGTCGCCGACTACGATGGCGAGACCGGGGGACCGGTGCGCGGTTTCGAGCTGCGCGAGGTCGGCGGAGGCTGGCGCCTCTACGTTCGCGAGGAATACGACGACGTCGTCGGCGAGTTCGTGAACACCCAGGCGCCCTCGCGGCTGTCGCAGGCGGCGCTCGAGACCCTGGCCGTCATCGCGTACAAGCAGCCCGTGACGCGGGGGCAGGTGGCATCCATCCGCGCGGTGAACGTGGACTCGGTGGTGCGCACGCTCCTCGCCCGCGGACTCATCACGGAGGTCTTCACCGACTCCGACACGGGCGCGATCCACTACGGAACGACCGACCAGCTGCTGGTCAACCTCGGCATCAACTCGCTCGACGAGCTGCCGCACATCTCGCCGTTGCTCGACGACGGCTCGGACGGATTCGACGGAGAGGTACTGAAGTGAGTGAAGCGGATGCCGAGGGCGTGCGCCTGCAGAAGGTGCTGGCCAACCGCGGAGTGGCGTCGCGCCGCGTCGCCGAGCAGATGATCGTCGAGGGGCGCGTGCGCGTGAACGGCCTCGTCGTCACCGAGCTCGGTCGCCGCATCCACCCCGAGACCGACCTCGTCGATGTGGACGGCACCGCCATCCAGCTCGACGAGTCCAAGCGCTACGTCGTCCTCAATAAGCCCACCGGGGTCGTGAGCTCGATGAGCGACGACCGCGGCCGCCCCGACCTCCGTCAGTACACGAAGGACTGGGACGAGCGGCTCTACAACGTCGGACGACTGGATGCCGACACGAGCGGCCTGCTCGTGCTGACCAACGACGGCGACCTGGCGCACGTGCTCGCACACCCCTCGTTCGGGGTGACCAAGGTGTACATCGCCAAGGTCGAGGGGCAGGTGCTGCCGCAGACGATCCAGCGGCTCATCAAGGGCGTCGAGCTCGAAGACGGGCGGATCGCCGCCGACAAGGCGCGGCTGCTCGACTCCTCGCGAGGGGAGAGTCTGGTCGAGCTGACGCTGCACTCGGGCAAGAACCGCATCGTCCGCCGGATGATGGCGGAGGTGGGCCACCCGGTCGTCGAGCTGGTCCGGCGCCAGTTCGGGCCCCTCCACCTGGGAACTCTCCCGGTGGGCAAGGCCCGCGAGTTGACTACAGTAGAACGCGGTGCCCTGCTGACGCTGTCTCGTCGAGACGGCGACACTCCCGCGGAGTGAGCCTCCGGGCGCCTCGCGGTGCGAGCGGCGCCGCCCAGGGCAGGAGACCCGATGAGCGAAGTCAACGGAACGTCCGCGCGCGCGGCCGGGCCCTTGGCGACCCGTACGAGCGGCACCGTCCGCGTCGTCGGCTCGGGTCTGCTGGGGGCGAGCATCGGTCATGCCCTCACCGCGCGTGGCGTCGACATCGTGCTGGTCGACGCGTCTCCCTCGCAGCTGCGCCTGGCGATCGACTACGGCGCGGGTCGCGCTGAGCGCCCCGATGACCGGCCCTCGCTGATCGTGGTGGCCGTGCCGCCGGACGTCACGGCCGACGTCGTGCAGCGCGAGCTGGAGAGATTCCCGGATGCCGTCGTCACCGACGTCGCGAGCGTGAAGCTCGAACCGCTGCGTACCCTCCGCGAACGAGGGGTCGATCTCACGCACTACATCGGTTCGCACCCCATGGCCGGGCGTGAGCGCGGGGGAGCCATCTCGGCCCGCGCCGACATCTTCGTCGGTCGGCCGTGGGTGGTCTGCCGCGACGGCGAGACCTCCGCGCACGACCTCTCGCTCGTCGAGGGCCTTGCCCTGGATCTCGGGGCGACGCTCATCGAGATGACGCCGGAAGAGCACGACGAGTCCGTCGCGCTCATGTCGCACGTGCCGCAGCTGGTGGCGAGCCTTCTGGCCGGGCGCTTCGTCGAGGCCCCCGACGGGTCGCTGCGACTGGCGGGTCAGGGGGTGCGCGATACGACGCGCATCGCGGCATCCGCCCCCGAACTCTGGGTGCAGATCCTCGGGGCGAACGCGGCGCCCGTCGTCGCGGTGCTCGATCAGCTCGCGGCCGACCTGACCGACGTCGCCGAGGCGCTTCGCGACCCCGAGGTGCCCGGTGCCCGCCGCGCGGTGGCCGATACCATCCGCCGCGGCAACAAGGGCGTCGAGCGCCTGCCCGGCAAGCACGGTCAGAACCGCCGTTTCGATACTTTCGTCGTCATGGTCGACGACACCTCCGGCCAGCTGGGCCGCCTGTTCGGCGAGCTCGGCGACCTCGACGTCAACGTCGAAGACCTACGCCTCGAGCACTCGCCCGGAGCCCCGTTCGGCCTCGCCGAGATCAGCGTCGTCCCCGACGCTGTCCGGCGCGCCGTCGACGGCCTGCAGCAGCGCGGTTGGCGGATTGCGAGCACCACCCATGACTGATCCCACTCCCGCCCTCTTCCGCCCCGGACTGATGGCGCCCGGCATGGCGGCCCCCGCCGAGGGCTCGGCATCCGCCCCCGTCGTCGTCGCGATCGACGGACCCGCCGGCAGCGGCAAGTCGAGCGTGTCGAAGGCCGCCGCCTCCCGCCTCGGGTACGGCTTCCTCGACACCGGCGCCGCCTACCGCGCCCTCGCGTGGCACGCCCTCGCGCACGGGGCCGACACGTCCGACGCCACGGCGGTGCTCGAGGTGTTCGGCGATTTCGACTACGCGATCTCGCTCGACCCGGCCGACCGCTGGGTGCGCGTGGGCTCCACCGACGTCACCGCGGCGATCCGCGAACCCCGCGTGACCGATGCCGTGAGCGGGGTGGCCCGCGTCGCCCCCGTGCGCCACGCGGTGAACGAGTTGTTCCGCCGGCTCGTGGCATCCGCTGCACTCTCGGGTGTCGTGGTCGAGGGCCGCGACATCACCACGGTGGTGTTCCCGGACGCGCCCGTGCGCATCCTGCTGACCGCCGCTCCCGAGGTGCGCGCCGCGCGCCGCAGTGCGGAGTTGACGGATCAGGATGCCGCCAAGGTCGCCGCAGCCCTGCACCGGCGCGACGCCGCCGATTCCACGGTCGTCGACTTCCTCACCGCCGCCGAAGGCGTCGAGGTCGTCGACTCGACCCACCTAGATTTCGAACAGACCGTCGACGCCGTGCTGAGCGTCGTCGACTCCACGATGGGAGCCCGCGATGGGCGTTGAAGACGAGTACGAGGGCGGGCCCGACCAGCTCGCCGAGAAGATGGAGCAGCTCGACGAGGTGCTCGCCGAGCAGCGGGCCGAAGCGCTGCGCGCGGGACTCGAGGACTTCGACCTCGACGAGGAAGACGCAGCCCTCCTCGCGGGGCTCGCCTCGGGCGAGGGCGCGATCGAGTTCCTGCCGGCGCTGCCGGTGGTCGCGATCGTCGGTCGCCCGAACGTCGGCAAGTCCGCCCTGGTGAACCGCATCCTGGGTCGCCGTGAGGCCGTGGTCGAGGACACCCCGGGTGTCACGCGCGACCGCGTCACCTACAAGGCCGAGTGGCTCGACCGCCGCTTCTCGCTGGTCGACACCGGCGGCTGGGAGCCCGATGCGAAGGGCATCGACCGCTCGGTCGCAGCTCAAGCCGAGGTCGCGATCGACCTCGCCGACGTCGTGCTGTTCGTGGTGGATGCCACGGTGGGGGCGACCTCGACCGACGAGCACGTCGTGAAGCTGCTGCGCAAGAGCAAGAAGCCCGTCTTCCTGATCGCGAACAAGGTCGACGACGCGCGCCAGGAGCCCGAGGCCACGGCCCTGTGGAACCTCGGCCTCGGAGAGCCGCACCCGGTCTCGGCCATCCACGGCCGCGGTGTCGCCGACCTGCTCGACGAGCTCATGAAGGTACTGCCCGACGTGTCGGCCGTGGCGAAGTACGAGATCGGCGGACCCCGCCGCGTCGCGATCCTCGGTCGCCCCAACGTGGGCAAGTCGTCGCTGCTGAACAAGGCCGCCGGCGAGGAGCGCGTCGTCGTCAACGAGCTCGCGGGCACCACCCGCGACCCGGTGGACGAGGTCGTGGAGCTCGGTGGCAAGCTCTGGACGCTGGTGGACACCGCCGGCATCCGTCGGCGCGTGCACCTGTCGCAGGGCGCCGACTTCTACGCGTCGCTGCGCACCTCGACCGCTCTGGAGAAGTCCGAGGTCGCCGTCGTCGTGCTCGACGTCTCGCAGCCGATCAGCGTGCAGGACCTCAACATCATCGACCTGGTGCTCGAGTCGGGTCGTGCGCTCGTGCTGGCGTTCAACAAGTGGGACCGCCTCAACGACGACGACATGGAGAACCAGGACCGTCGCCGCTACCTCGAGCGCGAGATCGAGCAGGACCTCGCGCACGTCGCGTGGGCCCCGCGCGTGAACATCTCGGCCCGCACCGGTCGCCACCTCGACAAGCTCGTGCCCGCCCTCGAGCAGGCGCTCGAGTCGTGGGACACCCGCATCCCGACCGGGAAGTTCAACGCCTTCCTGTCGGAGCTCGTCGCCGAGCACCCGCACCCGCTGCGCGGAGGCAAGCAGCCGCGCATCCTGTTCGGCACGCAGGCTGCGACGCGTCCGCCGACATTCGTGCTGTTCACGACCGGGTTCCTCGACCCGGGCTACCGCCGGTTCATCCAGCGGCGCCTGCGCGAGATCTACGGCTTCGAGGGCACGCCGATCGTGCTCAACATGCGCATCCGCGAGAAGCGCCAGCGCTGAGTCGCTCGCCGAGCGCCCCGTCCCCGTCGTGGGGCGGGGCGCTTTCGCGTGTGCGGGGTCCGCGGGCCCGGATTACTCGCGCGTTGCAGTCTCGCGGGCGCCGGCGCAAGCGGACCCTGGCCCGACCGGCGGGTCGATACAGTGCTCTCGCGACGGTGCTGCCGTGGCATCCACCCCTCTGTCGGGAGACCTCATGACCGCCGTCGCTCCGCCACTCGACCAGCCCTTCTACGGCGCGCCGCTGGGCGCCGCGATCCGTCGGGTGTTCGCGAAGTACGCGACCTTCCACGGGCGCGCGAGCCGCAGCGAATACTGGTGGTGGGTGCTGTTCGCCGCGGTGGTGGGCACGGCGCTGAACGCGCTGCCGACGCTGACCGATGGCATCCGGATCGAAGCCGACGGCTCGATGACCGTCACCGGGCCGCTCGGGGTGATCCTCGGGGGGATCTGGCTGGTGTGGGCGATCGGGACGATCATTCCGACGCTGGCGGTGCTCGTGCGGCGTCTGCACGACACCGATCGCAGCGGGCTCTGGATCCTCATCGGGCTGATCCCGCTGATCGGCCCGATAGTGCTGATCGTGCTCACCGTGCAAGAGTCCCGCCCCGGGGGAACGCGTTTCGATAGGGTGCACTCGCGCCGGTGACGTCATCGGCGTGCATCGCACTCGCCATCGTGTCAGGGGGACACACATGACTACTGCTCAGACCGCCGTTCCGCTCTCTCAGCCGTACTACGGCGCGCCGTTGGGCGCCGCCGTCCAGCGTTTCTTCAAGAAGTACGCCACCTTCTCGGGGCGGGCCAGCCGCAGCGAGTTCTGGTGGTGGATCCTGGCCAACGCCGTGATCTCGTTCGTGCTCAGCATGCTCGCGTTGATCACGGGCGGTGGGGGAGGCGTCGACGCCGCCGGCAACCCGGTGCCGCCGAGCGGCCTCGGCATGGTGTTCTTCATCGTGCTGCTTCTCTGGGGCCTCGCGACGATCGTGCCGCACCTCGCCCTGCTCGCGCGGCGTCTGCACGACAGCAACCGCAGCGGATTCTGGATGTTCATCGCCTTCGTCCCGCTCGTGGGCGGCATCATCCTGCTGGTGTTCGAGCTGCTGCCGGCCGACCCGCGCGGCGCACGCTTCGACGCCTGAGTCCGTCGTTCGAACGCCCCGGCCTCCACGTGAGGTCGGGGCGTTCGTCGTCTATGGAGGGGGCGCGGATGCCGTGGCGGCGGTCGACCCCGAGGCGTGCGGCGCGGTGGTCGGGGGCGTCGAGACGGCATCTCGCTGACGAAACTGGTGCAGGATGGCGCGGGGTTGTCGGCGGGACGCGGTCTCGCGGGGCTCGGGAGGCGTGCCGGGGCTCAGGCCGGCGCCGCGGGGCTTGAGGCGCGCGCCGGGGGTGCGTACGCGTCGGACTCGCGCCACGCGCCGGGACTCAGGCCGGCGCCGCGGGGCGGACGAGGGCGGTGGGATCGGGCGCGGCGAACCCGAACCGCTCGTAGAGCCCGTGGGCATCGCTCGTGAACAGCGTCCAGCGGAGGTGCGGCCCGGGGCCCTCGTCGATCATCCGGGCGACGATCGCCTTGCCCAGGCCGTGGCCGCGGTGACCCTCGACCACGAAGACATCGGCGAGGTACGCGAAGCCGACACCGTCGGAGATCGCCCGCGCGAAGCCCACCAGCTCACCCGTGTCCCGGTGGTATGCCCCGACGACGCGCCAGGCGCCGTCGAGCTGCTTCTCCACATCGGCGCGGCTGCGCCAGCGGCCCCAGTACGCCTCGGTGCTCAGCCACTGCCACACCGTGTCGCGGTCGATCCGCTCCGGGGCGTCGTCGATCTCGTACGTCATGCGACCAGTGTCCCGTGTTCCGCGGCGCGATATGACGCAACGCCGCGCCCGCTTGCGAGGGGTGTGCCAGGCTGGACACGATGACGATCGAGCCCCCTGCCCCCGGTGAACCGCGGCGTCCGCACGGTCCCCGCGACCCCGGCGACGCGTGGGTCGTGGCGCCCACGGGTGAGAAGTACTGGGGTCGTTTCGGAGCCGCGGGCCTGCTCGCCCTCGACCCCGAGCGCGGGGTGCTCCTGCAGCATCGCGTGTCGTGGAGCCACTTCGGCAACACCTGGGCCCTCCCCGGCGGAGCGCGGCACGAGGGCGAATCCGCTCGCGACGGGGCTCTGCGCGAGTCCGGCGAAGAGGCGGGAGTGCCGGCGGATGCCGTGCGGGCGCGGTTCGAGAGCGTGCTCGACCTGGGGATCTGGTCGTACTCGACCCTGGTCGCCGACGTGACGACACCGTTCGAGCCGGTGATCAGCGACCCCGAGAGCGTCGCCCTGGAGTGGGTCGCCGTCGACGACGTCGAGTCGCTGCCCCTGCACCCCGGCTTCGCTGCCTCGTGGCCCGCCCTCCGCGACGCGCTGACCGCGCGGCCCGCTGTCGTCGTCGACGTGGCGAACGTCATGGGTTCGGTTCCCGACGGCTGGTGGAAGGACCGCGCCGGCGCCGCGACCCGCCTGATCACCAAGGTCTCGCGGCTTGCCGAGCGGGGAATGGATGCCGACACCCTCGGCCTCTCCGCCACGCGTTGGTTCCCGTCGGTCACGGCGGTGCTGGAGGGTCAGGCGCGGTCCGCCGAGCCCGCGGCGCCCGGCGTCGAGGTGCGTTTCGCACCGGGCGAGGGCGACGACGAGATCGTCGCCGCGGTGCGCGAGCTGGCGGGCGCGTTTCGGCCCGTCGTCGTCGTGACGAGCGACCGGGAACTGGCGGCCCGCGTCGAGGCGCTCGGCGCGAGCGCGCGGGGTGCCCGCTGGTTGCTGGACCAGGTGGACTGACCGAGCTGCGGCCTGGCCGCCCTGGGTTCTGCGGCGTCCGGGGCGGCGGCGGCCCGTCGCAGGGTCGGTGATTCGCGCAGGCTCAGTTGGTCGGGGTGGTTTTGAGCTGAGGTTGTGCGGATCGCGGAGGTTGTGCGGGGGTTGCCGGGGCGGCGGCCCCGCGCAGGGTCGGTGATTCGCGCAGGGTCAGTTGGCTGGGGCGGTTTGAGACTGAGGTTGTGCGGATCGCGGAGGTCGTGCGGCGCGCACGCGGTGGCCGGGCGCAGGGTCGGTGATTCGCGCAGGGCCAGTTCGCGGGGGTGGTTTCATACTGAGGTTGTGCGGATCGCGGAGGTTGTGAGGCCGGCGGGCACCGGCGGCGGCCCCGCGCAGGGTCGGTGATTCGCGCAGGGTCAGCGCGGCGGGGCGGCTGGGGACTGAGGTTGCGCGGATTGCCGAGGTTGTGCCACGCGCGCCGACTCGGCGATCCGAGAAAGAGCCATAGGGGTCGGGAGCGGGTCGCGCGGTCAGTCGAGCTCGCGGCCGCGGAGCTTCTCGATCTCGCGGCGGTCACGCTTGGTGGGGCGTCCGGCACCGCGATCCCGCACCGGAACGAACGGCATGCTCTCCTTCGAGGGCGGCGGGGGAGTGCGGTCATCGAGCGACTCCGCGACGAGGGCCGCCCCGACACGTTTCGCGATCGTCTTCTTCACGACGAGGATCCGATCGAAGCCCTGGATCCGCACCCGCAGCTCGTCGCCAGGCCGTACGGGTTGCGCCGCCTTGGCCCGTTCGCCGTTGACCCGCACGTGCCCCGCGCGGCAGGCGGTGGTCGCCGCGGACCGGGTCTTGTAGACGCGCACCGCCCACAGCCACGCGTCGACGCGAGCGGTGGTCGTGGCATCCGTCATGTCAGGTCTTTCGTCGGCGAACCTCCATCGTAAGTCTGGCGTTCAGGGGTGCAGCGTCAGCGCGACGAGCGCGCGATCGGGTTTGGGTCGGTCGACGATCTCGAAGCCCGCCTCCTCGAACATCGACACCGTGCCGCGGTACAGCTGGTTGGCGGAGCGCTTCGTGACCGTCGGGTCGAGGGGATACGCCTCGACGACACGGGCGCCGGCGGCGCGGGCGGTGGAGACAGCGGCATCCAGGAGTCTCTTCATCAGGCCCTGGCCGCGGTGGGCCTTGCGGACGACGAAGCACGAGACCGACCAGACGTCGTCGGCGTCGAGGGGCTCGTTCGTCGCTGTCGTGACGTCGCGGGTGCGCAGTAGGCGGGCCTGGTCGATGCGGGGGCCGACGCGGACCCAGCCAGCGGGCTCGCCGTCGACGTAGGCGATGAGGCCGGGAGCGCGGTCCCCGTGCATTTCGGCGTGGAAGCGCGTGGTGAGGTCGTCGCGCGACGTCTTCTGGAACTCCGCGTTCGTGAGCAGCCACCATTGGCACTGGCATCCGGGACCGTCGCCGCTGTCGAGCGCCGCCTCAGCGTCGTCGAAGCGGTCGCCGGTGGCGGGGAGAATCTCGATCGTCATGCCCGAAACCGTAGCGAGGGGGTCCGACATCGGACAAGGGCGTGCGCACACGCCCGGGAGGGGCGTTGGTTCGCGGGGGCGTCGGCGAGGGGCTAATATAGGGGAGTTGCCCGCTCGCGGGTAACGGGATGTGGCGCAGCTTGGTAGCGCACTTGACTGGGGGTCAAGGGGTCGCAGGTTCAAATCCTGTCATCCCGACAGAATGGGCTGTTGGCAATACTGATTGCAAAACAGTCCGACGAAGTCGGAAAACACGAAAGGCCCCTGCGGGATCGCAGGGGCCTTTCGTGTTTTCGTCGTTCGTTACCCGGTTCTGGTGGGCTGAAGAGGACGAATGACGGCGTCGGGGTGTACTCCACACCTCTCCGCCCGTTTTCGGGCGCGGCGAATTGACCTCCGAGCAATGAGCTGCCGTCTCCGGCTGGTGAGGGGTGACGCGAGAGACGTCAGGTTCTCAGCGGGTGCATGAGCGTGTCTTCGCTACCGCTCAGTTGAGCGGGTGACGGTCGTGACCCGCTCCCGCGGCGTGGGATGGTGAGATCGCCGTTGCCGGTCGTCTTCGTGTACCGGTTTGCCCACACGCGGTCTCGTCGGCGAAGCGGAGCGGGTTCGGCAGAAGCGTTTCTCGCGGTGCGTTTGCGAAGGTCGTCGATGAACGAGGCGATCTTGCGGATGTTGTGGTTGACGAGAAGCAGCGTGACCATGATCTGCGCTGCACTGAAGCCGCGGACGCGTCGGCGGCCGGCCGTCTCGATGTCCTCGTCACCGGATGCCTTCAGCTGATTGTTCTCGGACTCTACGGTGTTGCGGGCGTGCTCGTGGAAGTCTTCCCATTCCTGGCTGCCGTAGTCGAAGGCTTGCTGCGGCGCCATCATTTCGGTGAGGTCGAACGACGCGGAGTGTTTCGTGCAGATGGTGTCGAGGAACTCGGCCTCGAGCGTCTCGGGCTCGGCGTGTGGGCGCGCCTTCTTCGCTGCGCCGACCATCATCTCGCGGAGAGGGCAGGTGACTGTCGGGCTCGGCCCAAGTGCCGGGCAGCGCAGGATGACCCTGCCGTTGCCGGTGGCCTTTTGTTTGACGTGGAGCTTCCAGTCCTTTCGGGCTTCGACGCGCGCGCGGTAGGTGGCGATGTCGATGACACCGGTCTGCAGGTCTTTCGATGCCTCGAGATGAGACTTCGGAGTCGAAGGGCAGAACGCGTCACCGTCGGCGTAGAGAGCTCCGTGCCTGCCGCCCTTCACCCCGAGGCGGTCGATCTTGTAATCGGTCGACGGGGTGAACCCGGTAAGCAGCGCCGGTCGAAGCAGGCGGTCGGGGACGCTGTTGGCCCAGTATTGCTTATCGGCGTCGGCGACGCCCGGTCGCATTCCGAGCGTGGTCGCGGACCGCAGCAGGTTGACGGCTTCTTCGGCGACTTCGCGGTTGGGGATGCTGAGCGTCGCGGCGACGACGAGCGACGGGAACCGCTTAGACCCGGGCTTCTCGGAGTCGACGCGTACAGCGAGGTTGGCGACGAGGCCCCATTCGTAGTCGACGCTCTTCGCGCCCTTCGAGTTAGGGTTTGTTTGGTCTTTCTCGTTCTTCTTGTGGTCGTAACGCTCGCCGTTCTTGATGTGCCAGCCGGCGAAGGCGTCTACGGGGCCGGGCGTGAGCTGTCCCGCGTCGCCGACGCGACGTTCGACGGCGATGCGGTCCTTGATGGTGTTGTGGGAGAAGCCTTTCGTCGTCGGTGTGCCGACGTAGGTCTGATCGAAGGACACGTCGAGTTTGGCGGAGGCGCGGCGGAGTTCGCGCGGCTGCTCCATGAACGTCATGTGGAGGAACAGTCGGCTGAATTCGTCGAGGCGTGCCTTGTACTTCTCTGCGCGGGCGGCGTCGTGTGCGTCGAGTATTTCCTGGATCTGCTCGTATGTCTTCGCCGTGTACCGCTCCTGCGGGTAGGGGTCGAGCAGCGCGTTCATGCGCTGGAACGCGCGGACGGTGTTGTTGTACCAGCGATCACGCGAGGCTTCCTGCGGGATGAAAGCGTCATGGGACTCCGGCAGGCCGAGCAACTCCTTCGACGCTGGGCTGAGGCGAACCTGCATGAGGAACGCGGCTCGTCGAAGGTGCATCGGCGCGCTCTCGCGGGCAAGCAGGAGCAGGGCCGTCAACACGGCTCGGTGGGAGATCATGGCCGGTCGTCCGCCCATGCCGATGGTGTTGTGGTCCTCCGCTTTCCACCGTTCAAGGCTTTCCAGTACTCCGGACTTTCGGACACGGGCCTCGATCATGGCGACGGCGGCGTCGCTGATGAGGTCGGTGGTGCGGCCTCGCCCGAGGATCTCGTCGTCGCTGATGCCTCCGCCGGTGAGGTCGAGGTCCGGGAAGTGGTAGTCGACGTCGTTGGCGATCATCGTGCGAGCTCCTCGCCGATGAGAAGACCGGTGTACAGCGACAGGTCGCGTGGCTTGGCGAGTTCGAGGTAGCGCGCGAGAGTGTCGTAGGTGCGGAAGCCGCCGAGCTCTTTCAGGACGGGCAGGGGGACGTCGTTGTCGAGGTGGTGAACGATCCAGCTCGCGCGCAGTCGAGCGGGGGTGGGGCGCACCTGGGCGGGGTGGTCGGTGAGGAAGGTCTGGATGATGCGGGGGCGGTACTCCTCGATGACCGGTCCGCGGAAGACACGCTCGTTACCGGTGCGGTCGTCGATGCTCTTGAGGAGGACGCGCGCCCATGCGTGACGAACGGGCACCCGGCGGGGGGTGTCGCCTGAGACGTTGACGAACACGCGTCCGTTCAGGACGTCGACGTGATCGACGTTGACGTTGACGATCTCCTCGGCGCGGAGTCCGGCGCCGCCGGCGAGGCCGAGGAGTCCCCAGGCGTTCTGACGCTTCTTGATGGTGTTCAGTCGGTTCGCCCAGCTGTGCATGGTGGCGATCTGCGCGGGTGCGAACGGTGCGCGCAGCTTCATGTCGGGTGCCGGAAGTCCCCGCAGTGCCGCAGTCAGTTCGCGGCCGTTCGCCACGAGCTGTCGTGTGACGCCCCACTGGTGCACCGGAGAACGGCGTCCCAGCTGGTTCTGCACGTAGAGGTCGATGTTGTTCTGGGTGTAGACCCGTTCCACCGTGAGCTCTCGTTCACTCGTGGCCCACACCCACGCGTGAAAACGTGTGGACATGGACATCAGTCGTCGCGTGCTGTCGAAGGTGGTGGGGCCGAGGGTGACGGCGGTGGCGAGGGTGAACTCCCTGACGGCTGCCCATTGCGAAGCGTTCACGTGCGGGCGGTATCCGAGCATCAGGTGCCAGACGAAGTCCGGCGTCGCGGGGCGAAGGTCGAGAAGGTGGCCGTACGTTTCGGCATCGCGGCGAATGTCGTTGGATCGGGTTTTGTCGGTCATGACCACCGTGTACGCGGCGGCTCGGAAAACCCGTGAGGGCACCCGGCGGGCGGCTCGCATGCTCGCTCACCGGGCTGTCGACGACTAGAGGGTGAACTCTGCTGATGCAGGCAGGAACCCGGCGATGCGGTCCAGTGCGGCCAGGTTCTCCAACCCGGCAATCTGGAGAAGTTCCCGAGGAGCGGTGCCCGCGGTCAGGTGCGTGAGCAGCCACGTAGTGCGCATCCGTGCAGGGCGCACATCGAGGTCGGTCTGCTGGCCGCGGTGGAGGAAGTCGGTGACCTGAGCGCCGCGAACACCTTGCCGTCCAGGACGGAACAACCAGCGGTCACGGTCCACGGACTCGAACGCGGCAACCAAAGGTGCTGTCCAACCGGGCAGCACGGGCACGAGCCGAGGACGCGACTCCCACACCGCGACGTGAAGCCCGCCGTCGCGCCACTCGAAGTCCGTGCCACGAACGCTGAGGAGCTCGCGCGTCGCGAGACCGGCGCCGAGCCCAAGGGCGAGCAGGGTCACCGCGTCTCGGCGTCGTGAAGGACGCCCCTGCCGTAACGCCCAGCTCCGCAGCGCGGCCACCTCGGGCTGCGTGTACGGCGCAGTCGGCTCCGACCTCGGGATCGGCAATGTCTTCTCATACGCCGGCGTGACGGCATCGGCGATGGCCAGCAACGCCGAACGATAGGTGGCGCGGCTGCTTCGGGAGAAGTCCGGCATGCCCAGATGGACGAACTCTTCGACCAACCTGCGGCGGAACATCGACTTCGTCTGGGCCGGCACCCCGCGGGTCTGCCACGCCCACAGCGCGAACGCCGCGGCGGGCGGGTACAAACTGCGTGCCGGTCGTCCCAACGTTCGTGCAGCGAGGGTCACCGCCTCGTTCACCGTTGGCTCCAGCTGATCCCAATAGGCCCGCGCCCGTACGGAGGTGTATCTCGGGACCACGGCGTCGGCGTTGTCCTTAGGTTCGCCGTCTCCGCCTGCGAGCGGCGTCATCTCGAACGCCCCGGTGCGGTGCCGTTGTCCGTCGGGCGGATGTGAGCGACGGCCTCTGTGGTCCGCCTCGTGAACCACACACCGGGGATGTCTAGGTCGAGCAGGAGCACCATCGGTTCCCCCACGCGGCAGGTGGCCAGGAGTACCAACTCCACCTCCTCGCTCCGACGCCGTCTGATGGAGCTACCGGCCACCGGGTAGGTCGTGACGACACGGGAGTCGAGATCCACCCGGAGTTGGGTTCCGTCGGACGTCTCGACGATATGAACCCCGTTCATGTCATCCGTGAGGCAGGGCTGTTCATGGCTGACCGTCGACATCCGGCCTCCTCCTGGTCTGCGCGGTGGATACCCGTCACCGTACGAACGCGCGCTGAAGCGAGACCGCCGACTCAGCGACAACGACGACGCCACGCCGCGCGACCACATCGCAAAGCCACACCGCGCATAGGTCCATATGGGCGCACCACCCGCGCCTCGAAAGGACCCCGTGCCCACCCCAACAACCGCCGATCTCCACGCCCGCGCCGACGCGATCTGGCGACCCGCGTACCCGGATGACGTCGGCGCGAACATCTACTCCGGCGCTGCTGCCGCATTGCTCGGGGGACAAGCTACGAGGTCGCAGCGAGCCGCGAAGTGGGTTCACACTCTCCACCGCTACGAAGATCACTGGTGGGAAAGCGGGCACGCCCCCCGCGAGAACACCCGAGCCCGACACACTCTCACCGCGGAGGAACGTCGCCTAGGCGAATGGGGTCGTTACCAACGCCGCTTCGAAGACCAGCTCAACGCTTACCAGCGTGCACGCCTTGATGTGTCTCCTGCCTTCGAGTGGGATCCTCTGGAGCGACTCTGGCGCGAGCAATTCGACGCGTGCGCGCAGTTCATCAGAGACACCGGCGAGCTTCCTCGACTCAGCGCAACCAACAAGCCCGAGTTCGCTTCGGCTCGGTGGCTTGGCAGACAACTCCAGAAACTACAGTCGGGGACCCTCGACGCCGACCGCGTTCGTGATCTTCACCGGCTGTTGCGTCGCTCGATCTGACCGCGTGCGAGCCATGAAGGCAGGGCGCGAGCCGGCTCCTTGCGTTCCGAGTTCAGTCTTCTGTGGATTCATGATTCGCTGTAGAGTTCTGGTCTGTGACGACAACTACGCGTGCCGCCTCGGTGACGCATACCGCTGCATTGGCTCGTTTGGGGCACGCGCTCTCCGACCCCACTCGCGCTGGCGTTCTTCTTGCGCTCCGGGAGGCCCCGGCCTACCCGTCAGACATGGCCGACGCGCTCGGCGTCTCGCGGCAGGTCATGTCGAATCAGCTCGCGTGCCTTCGAGCGTGCGGCCTCGTAGAGGCCGTGCCGGATGGTCGACGCACCTGGTACCGGCTCGCTGACTCCCACCTGGCGCCCGCCCTGGACGAGCTGCTGCGCGTCGTCCTCTACGTCGAACCGGGCTGCTGTGCCGGGGAAAGCTGCACCTGCGCATGACCACGACCACTCCACGCCCCACGGACGACCGCCGGCACATCCTGCAACGACGCATCAAGTGGATCGTCGCGGCCACGATTGCCTACAATCTCGTCGAGGCCGTCGTCGCCATCACCGCCGGCACCGTCGCCTCCTCCGCGGCCCTCATCGGGTTCGGGCTGGACTCCACAATCGAGGTCCTCTCGGCCGCCGCTGTCGCCTGGCAGTTCACCCGGCGCGACCCCGAGCGGTGGGAGAAAGGCACGCTGCGCGTCATCGCCGTGGCTTTCTTCGCCCTTGCCGCCTATGTCACCGCAACTTCTGTGCTGGCCCTCGTGGGCCAGGTCGACGTGCAGCACTCCACCGTCGGCATCGTGCTCACCGCGCTCAGCGTCGTCATCATGCCTTTCCTCTCCCTCGCGGAAGGCCGCGCGGGCCGCGAGCTGGGATCGGCAACCGCGGTTGCGGACTCCAAGCAGACGCTCATCTGCACATACCTGTCCGTCGCGGTGCTCGCCGGCCTCGTCGTCAACAGCCTGCTCGGGTGGTGGTGGGCCGACGCTGTCGCAGGCCTCGTCATCGCCGGCTTCGCGATTCGCGAAGGCCTCGAGGCGTGGCGCGGCGATGCCTGCGCGACCTCGGTCGGGATGCTCCTTGAAGAGGACCACGACCATGGCGACTGACCTATGAAAACGCTCTCGAAACCTATCCTCGTTACCGTCGCCGCCCGAGCCGCGGTGATCGTCGCCGGGGCAATCGTGTTCCTCGCCGACCGAGCTCAGGCGACCGAAGCCTCCACGCGCGCCGCGGTCGCTCGCGACGACACCCACATTCTCGACGACGCCGGGGAGGAAGTCCCCAACGTGTAGCAGTTCGCCCGCGTCCGGGGTAGCTTCACAACTACCTTTCGTGGTTCTCCTGCGCAAAACAGCTCAGCGTGTCGTCCTCGACCGACACAGGTGGCACGGAAGCGCAAGGCGGGCACGCGTGAGGCGACGTCGGGGTTACGGTCCCCGCTATGTCACACACGATCCGGCGGGTGCTCCTCACCGTCGGCGATGTGACATACCCTCTCGCCGCGACGGAACACGTCGACGGTCTGAAAGCCGCCATCAGAAACGCGGTGCGCTCCGGAGCCGATTTCGTCGACGTCACCTTGGACACCGGTAGCCGCATCGGCATTTTCGCCACCACCGCATCAGTCATGTCCATCACCGTCGACAATGAGAAGGTGAGCGCCGGCACCGCAGCCGACCAGGAAGCCCTCGACTGTCCCGGGGCTTGCACTGGTACATACGACATCGACACCTCCTTCGACATCATCTAACCCCTGACGGGCGGAGTCGTATCGCGGTGGCACGCATCATCTCCGTCAGAAGGCAACCCGCGTGCGTACCTGGCTCTGGGGGTGTGTGGTCGGAGTCCCCCATCGGAAGGTGACGACATGTCCACTCGCAACACCCTCGTCCGCAGCATGCACGACCTCGGATTGGCTGCCTGGTTCGGAGGCACGCTCATGGGCGCTGTCGGCCTCAACGGCGGCGCCGCCCAAGCCACCGACCCCACAGAACGGCTCAAACTGTCATCCGCCGGATGGGCGCGATGGGCACCGGTGCAGCTGCTCGCGATGATCGTGCACGGTATCGGCGGTGTCGGTCTGATCCTGGGCAACAAGACCCGACTCGCCGGTCAACCCAAGGCCCGCCACAACACCGCGCTCAAGCTCGTCACCACGGTGCTCGCCATCGCTGCCAGCGTGTGGGCCGGGTTGCTCGGCGCTCAGATTGCTCGCCACGCCGATGAGGGCGGTGAAGGCGTCACCGAACCCACCGGCACCTCGTCGACCGCTCTCGCGACCGCCCAGAAGCAGCAGCGTGTCGGTCAGTGGATTGCGCCTGCCCTCACCGGACTCCTCATCGTCCTCGCCGCCCAGCAGGGTGAGCAGCAGCGCCCGGCCGCCGGGCTTTTGCGTTCGCTGCGCACGCGTGGCTAGTGAGCTTCGGGCGAGGATGCTCACCGCGGGCACCGCGCACGGGCGTCTCGATGGGGGCATTGACTTACGGTCGCTGAAGTGCCTGCCAATGAAAAACCCTTGATTTATGCACTTCTAGGCTGCGGCCCCGGCTTCTCCGAGAGGCAGGAGTTTCTGCCCACGGTTAAACGAGAAACGAGCGTAGAGTCACAAGTATGTGGCTCACGTTGATAATTCTGCTCGTCGTCTGGGCAATCCTGACAATCGTGGGCTTCACATTTGAGGGGTTGCTCTGGTTGGGCATCGTCGGCATCGTGCTCCTAGTTGGAACCTTTGTCTTTGGTGTCGTGAGATCGCGGAACAAGCGTCGCTCATTGTGAAAATGCCGTCATCTCAGCCTTGAGACGATGGTCTGTAGTGCTGCGGCAACGCTCGCTTGTTTCTGGATTGAGCTCGGTCGTGTCGCCTTACTGGAAGAGTTAGACGTGTCATCGACAAACCCCACATCCACTACGCAGCCCCAACCGCTCGGGTTGACCGCGGTTCTGCCCGGATCGCTACCGTCCACTTTGGACACGCCTGAGGCGCCTGAGAATTATCAAGTGGACGCCGTTTTCTCCCGGCGGCCTTCCCCAGACGAGGTCCTCGCGATCCACTCTGCCCAGACGCAGGAGGCGCTGGTCGCGGCCGGGTTCCCCTCCGTCACCCTGCGGGTCTCCGACCGTCGTTTGGAAATCCGGAACACGACCCTCGACGAACTCGAGCAGGGGTTGTCGACTGTTCTGGCTGACCATCTGGCGTACCTCACGACGCAAGTCCGGGAGAGTCAAGAAGCGGCTCGGAAGCTGATTCAGGACGCCGCCGCCGCCGAAGGCACCAGAACGGATGCCCTCGCGGCGCGAGCATCGCTCATCATGTTTCGTCCCTCCTCTGAAACAACCTGAGACACGACGCAGGGATCACTCGAGCGATCACTCAGGTCTACGGCGGTCGACACTATGAGGTTCTGGGAAGAACTGCTGCACGCGCTGTCGGGGAAGGCGAGCCGCCCCCGGCAACTACCCGACCTGCGGGCACTGCCCTCACGCAGCGTCGCGGTGGTCGGCACGCAATACCTCGTCAACGACAGCGAACGCCACGACGACAAGAACCGGCTTTACGTGCTGCGCACCAAAGAGGATGCGAACGGATTCCTCACCGTGGCGGTGTTCTCCAACGGCCGCGACCTGGGACGTCTGCCCCGAGGCGCCGTCGAACCGCTCGCCGCAGCTCTGACAACGATGGGCGGCGCCGCCGTCGTCAACGGCACCGGCACTCGAGCCGGCGGTATCCGCCTCTGGGTCGATCTTCCAGACCCAGACGCTGTAACCGCTTTCGCGGCCAATTGGCAGACTCAGCAGAAACCGCGATAATCCGCGACGCATCCGCCGGAATCTCTCGAGAATATCGGAATATATGCGACCGACGACATGTTCCCTGAGTAACGTTGCTGGCACTCCGCGGCAACCGCCCTTGGAATCCGACCAGCCGGTCACCTGAATACCGAGGGGCGAAAATGTCCGCACCGATAACCAAATCCCGGTTGGGGCCAATCCGACAAACCTACGCGGGGACAACAGATTTCCCGCCGATGGCCAAGGCCTACACCGACTTGTCACGAGTCGTCCGCGAAACGGGGCTTCTGACACGCGCGACAGGTTTCTACGCCGCCGTAGGAGCCGCAGTCGCCGTCGGGTTCGCCGCCGCCGTCACGGGGTTCGTGCTCCTCGGCCACAGCTGGTTCCAGCTCCTCATCGCCGCCGCACTCGGCATCCTCTTCACGCAGGTCGCCTTCCTCGCCCACGAGGCGGCGCACAAACAGATCCTCGGGTCCGGACCCGCGAATGAACGACTCGCCCTCTGGCTGGGCGACGGCATCGTCGGCCTCAGCATGTCGTGGTGGGGCGCCAAGCACACCCGCCACCACGCCAATCCCAACCGTGTCGGCAAAGACCCCGACATAGCCGTCGACACCGTGTCGTTCCTCGACACCGATGCCGCTGCGTCTCGGGGCGTCCGCCGGTGGATCACACAACGGCAGGGGTGGTTGTTCTTCCCCCTGCTCACCCTCGAGGGGGCGAATCTCCACTTCCTCGCACTGCGCCACCTCCTCTCCCGGGGAGAGGTGAAAGGACGATGGAGCGAACTCGGGATCCTCACGCTCCGCTTCTCCGTTTTCGTCGCGCCGGTGTTCCTTTTCCTGCCCGTGGGTATGGCCTTCGCGTTCCTCGGCGTCCAGCTCGCCGTCTTCGGCGTCTACATGGGGGCGTCTTTCGCTCCGAACCACAAAGGCATGGCCGTCATCGCCCCCAACGCGAAGCTCGACTTCTTCAGCAAACAAGTCCGGACCTCGCGCAACATCACGGGCGGGTGGTGGGCCACGTGGCTCATGGGCGGCCTGAACTACCAGATCGAACACCACCTGTTCCCCAACATGCCCCGGCCGCACCTCAGCCGCGCCCGCGCCATCGTGAAAGAACACAGCGCCACCTTGGAGGTTCCCTACGTAGAAACAACCCTGTGGAGCTCCTACGGCATCGTCATCCGATACCTGAACCGCGTCGGTCTCGCAGCGCGCGATCCGTTCGAATGCCCCATGACGTCCGCGGCTGCCCGCAGCTGAGTGCCGCGGGCTGAGGCCGCGCCGGCCCCTGGTGCGGGATAGGACCCGCGATATGCACGTCCCGCCCCTCCGCTGCGAACGCTTCCTCGCCTCACCCGTCAATGATCGAACGACACAGTATCCGGCGCGGTAGATGATCGCGAGGGGGCCGCGCGAAGAAGCATCTTCGGCGGACACTTGGAGGACCATCCCCCCTGAAGGCGACATGCGTGGTACGCCATCTTCGACCGGGAGACGACGCCCGCCGACTATTTCCCCGCGAGCCTGCCCGACTACGCGCGCAGCTCGATGGACCTCGAGACCGCTCGCTTCGCCGGTGAGCACGAGGGCGCGTCCCTCTGGCTCGCCCGAGGAAACGACGTCGCGGGCGTCTGCTTGCTCGTGCACGTTGACGACACCGACTGGGCATCGAGCTGCGGAGGAGCAGCAGGACCCGGCACCATCAGCGGGCAGACGTGGACGTTCATCGTCGTGCCCGACGCGGGCATCGCGCCGGCGGGGTACACAGCGGTCTCAGAGAACGTGTACACGCCGACGCGCTGACCGCGCGTGGCTGAGCTGCAGGTGACCGAACGACGGCGCCAGGCGCAGGAACAGCGATAGGCGATGGCGTGAACGTCACGCCGACCGAACAGCACTTCTTGGGAGGCTACGGGCGTGCCGACTTACCGAAGTTCCCACGCTGACATCTGCGCGCTCCACCGGCGAAGCGAGCCGAGCGTATAGAACCCGCGGCGGCTGGGCGAGGGGAAGATGCCGAACTCGGCCCACTCGCGCAGCGCGTCAGCACTCTCGCGCACGTATAACCGCACCAGCAGCCCAGGAATGGGGATTCGTTCAAGGTGGACCCCAATGTGCGTCGTTATAGCCCGAAGATAGGAGGCGAAGCACGTCGCTGGAGCCGGGGGCGACGAAACTTCACCCGCCACCTCACCCGCTTCCAGCAAGCCCGCACCACGCAGCTGACGTAGGGCTCGACCGAGTCCATCCCACTATGGTTGCCGCGATCAGAGAGCGTACAGCTCCAGGTGGGCCAATCTGACCACCGGTGAATGGGCGCTTCAGGCCTTGCCGCGCGAGCGGCACACGCGTACAACGGAGGTGTGAACCGCAACACGAAGACATGCGCTGACGGTCGGAGGCGCGCATGATGGTTTGCGAGGCGCCACCGATACACGAGGCTTATCACGCACGGTGGTGGTGGGCGTGACCTCCCCAGAACGGCTACCGGAGCGTCGGCCGAAGCGCGCCGCCGACGACGGTGAACGTCTGGGTGCGCGACATGAGCGCGTGGAGGCCATCGCCGAGGAGTTCGCCGGCATCTATCCAACGAACTACCTCGAGGACCTGCGCCGAGAGTGGGCCGCAATGACCGGTTGCGCCTACGGCAAGAACGCGCCGTCAAAGACGGCGAACGGCACCGAAGAGGATAAGAGCCCGTGGGCGAAAATCGTCGGTCCTTGATACACCGCTGACAGCCTCGGCCGGGTGCTCGGGGTCTCGCCCACCGAGAATGCGGAGGCGGCAGACGACCTCGCCGTGCTGCGCTTGCCTACCGCGGACGGCAAAGACATATTCCTTGCGTTCCAGGTCCGGGATGGCCACGTCATCCTGACCTCTGCGCGGTGCTGACGCTCCTGCAAAGCGGTGTGGACGATCCGTGGACGTGGGCACAGTGGCTCAACGTCGAGGTTCGGCGGGAACCGAGTCACATGTCGCGTTGGTGGGCAGGCGGCCTTGGCGTGGTGCTCCGCGACGCCGAGGATGCGGCCTGGGCGTGGCGGTCGTAGCGCTCGCCTGAGCGGCTGCTATTGGTGGCGCCAGTTGCCTTCGTCTGTTTGGTCGTAGTCCTCGTCGTACGCGGCTGTCGCGCGTTCGTTCTGGCCGAAGTCGACGAGAACGTCTTCGGTCGCGAGTGTCGCTTGTGTTGTCGGGGTGATCAGGACGCTGATGGTGCGGTTGCCCGCGGTGGTCATGTCGACGAAGTCGCCGCCTCGGTGCACGGCGTCGATGATCAGGCGTTTGATCTCCCTGACGTCGGTGTCGATGGACAGGATGTGCACGGTGTTGTCCACAGCGATGCTGGCTCGAGTGATCATGTGCATCGGGCGACCGTAGAAGGGCTCAGCCGGTTACAGGGACCTGGTTGCGCTCGGCGGCGTTTCGTGCCTCAGATCATGGAGTCGGGGGCTGTGTCGGGTGCGGGTTCGGGGACGACATGCAGCCCGGTGTTGGAGTTGGCGGTGTGCATCAGCGCTTCCAGCCAGGCTCGGTTGAGCGCGGGGGGCCGACCACCGTGGAATTTGAAGACCATGGACGCGCCTTGGTGCACCCAGACGCTGGTGCGGCCGCCGCCGGTGCTCTGGTCGCCTCGCCAGGAGAGGTAGAACGGTTCGCCTCGCCGTAGCTTGTTGCCGACAACCACTTGCAGGTGCGCGAGGAGGCGGTATTCGAAGTCCGCGCTGATTCCGACACCGTAGATGAACTTGCCCACAACACCTTCTTCTCAGGGCGTAGTGGCGGGCGGCGTGCGATCTCCGGGCGACGATTGTCAGCTGCCGAGATGACACCACTCATCAGCCGCTGTGTCCAAGCAAGCGCGTCCGGGACTCTCGTAGTGTTCCGTCTCGAGTCGATGCGTGACGTGGGAACTGTTCTTGCGCTACGTCGTCGGGGCAGCAGTGAGAGGGCGAGTGCTCAGGAACTTCGCCGGCCCCTTAGGCTGCCGAAGACTCCGAAAATGAGTGTGCCGATGAACAGCACGATGCCGATGATGCCCAGCCACAGCAGGCCCTCGAACGCGAATCCGACGACCGACAGCACCGCCCACGCAACGAGGAGGATAATGAGTACGGTCCACATGGTCGGACTCTACGCCTGACGGGCGATGACCGTGGACCTTTCTTAGCACCGGCTAGGCGAGCACTGATTGCGAACCTGCGAGGTGCAAAATGCACAGGTTTTGGGAAGAACTTCTTCACGGACTGACGGGGCATGCCAGCCGCCACAGAACCTTGCCAGATCTACGCCACCTGCCAGCTCGTAGCGTCGCTGTCACCGGCACGCAATATCTGGTCAACGACCAGGAACGGCGACACAACCGTCACCGCATGTATGTGCTGCGTGTGATGCCGACCAGCAAGGAGGGCACCCTCAGTGTCGCGGTCTACGTGAACGGGCGCCTTCTAGGTCTTCTGTCCACAGCTGTGTCGAACCAGGTCATCCCGTCCTTGAAGCTCCTCGGCGGCGCCGCCATCACCAACGGGACCGGAACACGCTCAGCCGGCACCCGCTTGTGGGTGAACGTGCCCACAAGTGCAGACCTTGCAGCATTCGTAGAGACATGGCGACCGTAGCACCACGTCACATCGTCGACAGAGTCGGCGCACGCCCTGCAAGGTATGCGGCCAGCTGACCGACTTCCGCCAGCTCCTCCGCCAAAGCGAGTAACTCATCGGGAGCAAGAGGACGGTTCGCTACTTCATGGATGTCGACAAGCACCTCGGAGCACATGGGCGAGGGGACGGTGACGTAGGCAGTCGAGTCAGTCCGGGCGATGACGTCGATGACCGTGTCCTGTCGCAGCTGCGCATCGTCATCATGAACAAGCTCCGCCGTAGCGAGTCGTTCATGCTGCAGGCTCCGCATCCCGACCACGGCACGCTGAGTCTATGGCTCGACCCCGCGACTCCCATAGTCATGCAGTTCTTCGGCGGCCGGCAACCATCCATCGACACGGAATTGGTCGAGCAGATGATGCACGAGGCCAGCAGCCCGGACGGGCTCACCCTCCAATCCACCCGGTAGCGCCCGCGGCTCACGGCCGGGACGCGCGTCTAGTCCTCGCCCGTTTCGACCTCAGCCGGGGAGGTGCGGTCGCAGCGGAGGGGCGCCTCGCGCCCCCTACCGCCGCGCGTCGACCGTCCCGCGCCGTCGGGGTACCTGTGCCCGGCACGTAATCTGGCGTGGATGCGAGATGCGAAAGAACTCCGATCCTGGCTCGACGACTACATCGGTAGAGGGACGGTCTTCGTCGCAAAAGCGACGGTGCGCGAACACTCGTAAGGCGCGCACCACACACCCTCGATTCACGTCAAGGTCCACCCGACGGGGTGGGAGCTGCTCATCGAACCCGACCCCAACCGCGCGCACGCTTGGCACACCATCATGGAGACCTCCGACGTCGACGTCACACTGAGCACGTCGGATATGGCCGCGCTGATGCAGACCATCCGCACCATTTACGACATGTGCAACGAACTTGAGCGGCTCTCGTACGCGTCAAGCCGGGCAGCGACAAACGAGTAATGGGACAACAGGCCGGCGGCTCGGGTCTACTGACCCGGTGAAGGTCTCCTGGCGTTCTGCGGTGCTTTCGTGTCAACAACTTGGCGACGAACACACCTAGCAGCTCAGGCGGGTTCGCCGTCCCCAGCGATTTCCGCGAGAGGTAGACGGGATGGCCGGCCGGCTCCGCCGCGCGCGTCAAGTATCAGTGCCGGCCAGCGCGGCAACACGCCGGGTGAGATCACTTTCGCCCAGCGCCGCGTACATCCTCGGCATGACCAATACATCCGACCTCAGCATCAACTCCGCTTACGACGCGAGCGGTCCCGGCCGTGGCGGCGACAACCGGGCACCCGGGCCGACGGAGCGTGGGCGCAGACTTTTTGTAGCCGCCGCGTACATCGACGACATGACCTTCAACAGCAACGGCCACCGTCGTCATTCTGCTCCCTCCATCCGCCCGATCACCACCACCACGACATCACCCGTTCAGGTCAGGCAGTACCGCCCGGTTCGCGAGCTGTACCGGCCGCGCTCCTTCCCGACCTCGCGTCCGGGGCCGCTTAGGTGCCCCGCGGCCACGGTGCGCACGGCTTGCTCGAGCTCGCGCACACCTCGACCCGCGCCCAAGGGTTCCTCTGACGGCAAGCGCGTGGTGCGGCCGGTGTCCAGCAGGCTTGCGGAGCTCCTCGCGGCGCGGCCCTCCGTGGACGCTACATTCGACTCCTCCGCGGCGATTAGGCCGAGCGTTGCCATCCCCGCAGCCGGTCTGAGCCTCGCCACGCCGCGGGCTCCCCAGCCTGTCGCGGTGCTCCGATGCCCCGCATCCCACAACACTCGATGACGAACTGGGCCCATCGTCCCCGCCGTCCATCAGGCCGGCGGGGACCCCCATCACGAAGGGGCGAGTGAGCGACCGGGGCGCTCTTGCCGCCAGCGAGGGAGCTCGCGCGGTCTGCCGGTCGCCATCATCTTGATGAATATGTCCGTCACTTGCCCAGAGCGATGACTCGCTACGGATGTCTGCGAGTCGGTGGAACGGTCGAGCAACTCCTGCCATCGTGGCGCTGTGATCGGCAGCAACGGGGAACGCGTTGACACCGGGCCGCGCGTAGCGGCCAGCGAGTTCACACGACGCTTCACAGATCTGGCGCCGGAAGATGCGGGGCTGGTCAACTGGGCGGGCGACGACTACCCGCCAGTGCTCGTTTCGCTCCTCGCCCGGGTTCGACCCGCGGGAACGTTGACGGTGAACGTCAACCAGGGGTGGTGGCCTATATTGCGGCGGCTGGAAAACGACATCGCCGCTGTCGCACCGAACTACCGGGTGGCGCGGATAGGCGAAGACCTCGGCGTTCTCGACTTCGAGGTCGTCTCCGATGACCTCACTGAGGAGATCGCGGTCCTGGTTGGGGAGGCGCAGTCTCGTTCCACCCATACGTGCGAGATCTGCGCTGACCGTGGGTGGCTATACCGGCAGAACGACTGGCTTGTCACCCTCTGCGTCGATCACGCCCGAGCTCGAGGCGCCCGCCCTGCGAGGACTGACGCGGACATAGCCGAGGCCGTGCCACGTCCCACCGACCGCGAACTGGCTTTCGCCTTGTCTGCGGGCGTGCCCGCGTCGGCGTTCACCGCGCAGGCGCGACTTGAGAACGACGCTTACGTTCACGCATCCGCAGACGCGGACGAGGCGGAAATGTCCACGTGGCTGACGGCTGCAGACGTCGCCCGCCTCCTGGGCACACCGACCACGGCGGTCAACGAGCTGCGACGGCAGGGCTCGCTTCTCGCCGGCCGTCGACGCAACGGGCGCTACGCCTATCCGAGATGGCAGTTCGACCGCAGGAACAGGCCCCTCACTGGCCTGAAGGCGGTGCTCGGCCGGTTTGGAGACGATGGCGACGCCATCGGTATCAACAACATCATGACCACGGTGTGGGTCGAGCTGAAAGGCCTGTCCATCGCGCAATGGCTGGCACACGGACGCTCTGTCCACACAGTCCTGAGGGTCATGGACGACTGGGAGCTCTCATGACGACGCGCGGACGCCCGCGGCCTGAGGGTGCCGAGGACGGACCTCCCGACAGATCTGGATGCGTGACGGAGGCGACCGCTGAACAGACGACGTCGACAGTGTCTCGTCGACATCGCGGCCGAGTTCGCCGGTGTATCCACATCGAGCTACCTCCGCGATCTTCGCGACAAGTGGCCAAAATGAGCGACAAGCAATCACGCCTGGAGCACGTTGAACAGTCCCTCACCACGCCGGCGGAGATTGCTGCTGACCGGAACAAGCTGAGCCCATGGGCCGCCATCGTCGGACCCTGCTACACCGTCCTCAGCTTCAGTCGAGCGCTGAAAGCGACACCGGCGGCCATCCTCGAGGCGACAGCTGCGATCCGGGTGCTGCGCCTGCCGACAGCGGACGGCTCCGCTGTGTTCCCCGCCTTCCAGGTCCGCGGCGGGCAGGTGGCCCCCGACCTCCAATCGGTCCTGAAGGTACTTCGCGGCGGTATCGACGACCCGTGGACGTGGGCGCAGTGGCTGAACACCCCTCGCTTGAACGGCGTGATCCAGATCGACGAGCTTTGGGCAGGCAACGTCGCAGAGGTGATGCGCGACGCCGGTCACGACGCGTGGGTGTGGCGCTCCTAGTTGCCTGCCCACCGTGGGGGCCCGCTGCACCGATGCACCCTGTCCAGTGGCGGGATCGAGAGCTGTGGACTAGTGCTAACTGCCTTCGGCGGCTTCTCGGATCTGCCGGAGGCTCGGGGTCTCGAGCGTCAATGAGTTCAGATCAAGAAACGCGAGGCTACTCTGCTGACCGTCGCAGCCGAAACTGGCGACCCGGCGGCCGTCGTCAGTGCGCCCGCCGCCGGGGGAGTGCATGTGGCCGTGCATGAGCAGCATCGGTCGCGCGACGTCCCACACCTGGCTCACCCGCCCCCGAGACGCGGCCGACTCGATGAGCGCATCGCTCGGAAACCCATTCGGGTTCGTTCGTAGTACCTCGCGCACACTTCGGACAGGCGTTCGTGCCGGTGACTCATGTGTGAGCATGATGTCTGCTTCTCCACTGTCGATGGCGGCTGCGACGTGGTCGTCGGTGATGGCCTCGTCAAGCCACCAGTCCCGGCCCTCAACGCGCCAGCGGCGGTCGACGGACGCCGCGCCACCCAGCGACAGCACCTTCCGACCCCCAATCTCTAGCCGCGCCGGTCGAGGCAGAAGCCACGTCACTTCCGATACGCGGATAGCCACGCCGGGGTGCGCGTCGAGAAGCGGGGAGATGACGTTCCAGGGTTCATGGTTGCCGAGCGTGACATACACCCGCTCAATACCTGCGTCGAGCAGGAGGTGGTCGGTGGCCGTCGGGTCCATCCACCAATCTCCGAGCTGCAAGATCGTGGTGACGCCGGGCGTGAACGCGGAGATGGCGGCCGTGAGAGAGCGCAGCCAGCTGACGTTGCCGTGCCAGTCGCCGCAGACCGCGACCCGCTCGTCCTCCAGGCGGGGCAGGGAATCGGTCTCAAACACTCTCATCACGACAGGGTTCCACGCGGCTCGCGCTTCCACGCGCCTGACGGCGATTGCGTCGGGGAGTCGGCGAAAAGCACCTCCGCCTAACGTGCGTTGGTTGTAGAGATGGGTTCCTTGAAGAGATCGCGGTTGACTTCGAGACCTTCAGCAAGCTCGCCGCAAGGCGCAATGACTGAACTGGCTGCGGTCGTGGTGCGCCTTGAGACCAAGTTGCCGACTCTTTGCGTACGGGTGTCGCTGCGGTAGGGCTACGGGCGACGTGGGATGTTTTAGTTGTGAGACTCACCGAGCACGTGGACATTCCCGACGAGCTGCTGGCTGCTGCGCGTGAGGGCCGACTTGTTCTGTTCGTCGGCGCCGGCGTGTCCATGAATGCGCCGTCGAGCCTTCCGGCTTACGACGGGTTGGCACGCTCCATTGCAGAGAACCTGGGCGAAAAATTCAATGAGTCCATATCCGCTGACGTATTTCTTGGTCAGCTCGCGAATACGCACCCTCTAGTTCGTGAGCAGGCGAAGGCGATCATCGCGTCTCCGTCATCACAGCCTAATTCGAACCACCGAGCACTTGCACGTTTGGCGGCGGCACTGCGCGCGCCGGTCGTGTCGACAAACTATGACGGACATATAGAGGAGGCGGCTGCAGAGGCATCTCTGTGTCTAGGTGATCGCTATGTTGCTCCAGCTTTACCGCTGGGGCGCAGCTTCAGCGGGTTGGTCTACCTGCACGGATCTACATCGAGACCAGCTTCAGAATTGGTCGTTACGGACGACGATTTCGGAAGGGCTTATCTGACAGATGGGTGGGCCCGCCGGTTCGTGCAGGACTTGTTCGAGCACTGGACGGTCCTGTTCGTCGGCTACAGCCACAGCGACGTGGTCATGACGTACCTCGCTCGCGGACTACCACCCAGCGCGCAGCCGCGATTCGTGCTCACCGACGAGCCCCACAACGCGCGATGGGAAAACCTCCACATCACACCCGTGGGCTACCCACCGGACAACGCGCATGCCGCGCTTACTGCGGCGATTGACGCGTGGGCATCGCTGATGAACATGGGCTTGCTCGACCATCACACTCGTGCGAGACGACTAGCCGAGGGGTCCCCACCGCGAATCCCTGAGGAGGCGGACTACCTTGCCGACGTATTGAACACACCCTCCGGAGCACGCGGGTTCGCGTCCGCGGCTTCGGGGTATGAGTGGCTTCGGTGGGTCGAGGAACAGCCGACATTTCGGGCACTCTTCCAGCCCGGGCGGTGCGAGGACGACGCTTCCCGGGTACTCGCCAATTGGTTCGTCGAACGGTTCATCTGCGTTCCCGAGCACTCAGCGCTTGCCCTCGGCACAATCGCGAGGCGCGGCCCTGTCGTCTCGAGCGAACTCCAGTGGGAGATCTCACGTGCAGCACGGACACTGCGTCAGACAGCACCGCGCGAAGCGATTCGTTGGATGACCGTCCTCGTCGCCGCAATACGAACAGATCCCGCAGAATCCGGACTGGCTTGGTTCCTTGGCTACGGAAATCCCGTCAGGGGAGGCGACGCGCTTCCGCTGTTGCGACGCGCCCTGGTCCCGCGCCTCGTCCTGACGGAAGACCGTCCTTGGTTTCCCACTGACGAAGACGAGAACCGCCCCCACGGGGTCTCCGCCGAGATTGAGTGGGCGGTTTCTCCGAACGTCTTGAAGAAGCTCTGGGAGCAAATTTCTGAGGACGCGTTGGAGACCGCCGACCGTGTGCTTCAGATCGCAGAGCAGGCTTTGACGGACGCATACGAACTGCTGAGAGCATTTGACCCGGACAGAGGATTCGACCGGTGGTCCTTCCGCCGCTCCGCTATCGAACCTCACGAACAAGACCGATTTGGCGATGAAGAGGGCACCGTCATCGACATGCTCCGCGATAGTGCGGCGCTCGCGTCCACCGACATCCGCGCGCTCTCCGATAGATGGATGGCGAGCCCACATGCTCTCTTTCGGAGGCTCGGACTCCACCTCGTCATCGAGTCCGAGACCCTCGACACCGCCGAGAGGTGCGCCCCGGTGTTGGGCGGTCTCCTCTACGATCCCGACACGAAACATGAAGCGTTTCGCCTTCTCGCTGTTGTCGCGCCCGACCTTGACGCTGCGCTTCGACGGCGCATGCTCGAGGCTGTTCTCGCCGGTCCGTCACGAGTGGACCCGGTTGAGGGGGCAGACCCGCTGCGACGCCGAGCCATCTTCGACCGGCTCGAGTGGCTCGGCAGATACGCGGCGACCTGGCCAGAGCTAGCCCTCGCAACCTCGGAAATTGCCGCAACAGAGCCCGAGATGGGAATCCGGCCGCATCCTGACCTCGACCACTACATGACGTCAGGCACGTGGGGAGGCAGGATGCCTCTAACCGTCGACGAGTTCATCGGTAACGTCAGAGAAGCCGGAGCGCACGCAACGGTGCAGGGGCTTTTGACGCTTGACTATTCGGAACGGAACTTCGAGGACCCCACGTGGGACGACACATGCCGGCTCCTCAGGGAAGTGGTGACGGCGCATCCCGTGGTCGGCCACGACCTTCTTCCCGAGCTGGACTCGGCTCCCATCGCCCGCCACCATGAACTCATCGCCGCCGTCCTCCACGGGTGGAGCCGAAGCTCCCTTCCACCCGAGTCTCTTGGAGACACCGTGTCAGCGCTCGAGCGGCTCAGCGTTCGACCCGAGCTTGCTCGAGCCGTTAGCGAGGTGCTCAGGACGCTACCGAGGCTGACCCCAGAGCCCCTCGCTCCCTCCTTGCTCGAACGACTGGACTCCATCGCCACCGGAGTGTGGATGAGAAATGTCGCGGTGTTCGACCCTGGGGGATGGAGCGATTCGCTCATGCGAGGCCTGAATACCTGGCCCGGCATCCTGGCTCAGTACTGGCTGAATCGGATATCGACGCGGTGGCGATCAGCACCAGATCAGTGGGAAGGGCTTGTCGGGCCCGAGATAACCGCCATGGAGACGATGCTGAGCGCCCCGGGGCCAGCGCGTAGCACCGCCGCCAGCATTCTGAGTGGGAAGCTGCACTTCTTGTTCGCTGCAGACGCGGACTTCAGTGTCGCTCACCTGTTTCCACTGTTCGACCCGGAATCATGCGATCTCGCGCCCGACGCGTGGTTCAGCTTTCTCCATGAGCCGAGGACACCACCGGACCTTCTGGACGCCGGATTCTGGCCCCTGCTCCTCCGCTCGTCGGACGCCGCAACCGCCGGCGGCGACGCCATGGCGTACCGATACTGGAGAACACTTGCCTCCATCGCAGTCTTCTCCACCGCCAGGGCGGTTGACCGCCCAGCGCTCCTAGACGTCCTCGCCCAGCCGGATCGGGCCGAACACCTGTCAGCATTCATCCGCGGGCTCGGCACAGTCGTAGACGAGCTCGATGAGGCCGGTCGAGAGGATCTCTGGTTGTCCTGGCTCGCCGAGGCCATCTCAAAGCGTCAGTCGTCCGCGCCCGGTGTTCAGACTCCAGAAGAACAAATGGCATGGGGAGATCTCGCCCTCGAGTTGGGGACCGCTGAGGCTCTATCCCTCACCGCGGAGGCTCCCGGCGCGATGAGGGAGCACACACGGTTCCATCACCTCGAGCCCGCACACGCGCAATCGCTCGCCGACCTCTTGGTCGGTATCGCTATTCAACGATTGGGGCTCACTCCCCAGCCTGACTGGCACGTGCGACACGAGTTGGAGGAATTGCTGATGAGCGTGCGGACGCACGCGGACCGAGGGTTGATCGGGGATCTCGCAGAGCTCGCCGTCGCGCGAGGCATCGTTGATGCGTTGACCTGGGTGAATTAGAGCACGTCGACTTTCTTGAGATTGAGGCCGCACTACTCCGCTGGCCCGCAGTCGCCGTGGGCGCCCCGGGCCGGCTTCTGTGCCGGCGACTCGTGTGTGAGCTCGATGTCCGTCGAAACGCTTGACATGTCGCCGGTGACTTGGACGACGGCGAAGGCTCGATAAGGCCATCAGATCCCGCCCTCGACGTGACAACCGCGGTTGACGGATACTGCGCCGACTCGCATCTCATACCGTGGCGGGGCAGAGAGGCGACGGGGAGATATGTGACGAATCAACGTGACGAGGGCGTGTGGTGGTGCGGCGTCCGCCGCCGCTGGGCGTGCCGTTGCAGAGTACCGCCGAGACTCCGATATGAACGGAGTATGCGAGCAGAGACCCGGGACCAGGTGCTTCGATCAGTTGACTTTGGGAGATACGAGGCAGACGGCGACTCGAGACTTCTCGAATACTTCCTGGAGACTGGTGCAACCCGACGCGCGGCGGCCGGAACGCAACTGGTCATCGGACGAAAGGGATCTGGAAAGACCGCGCTGTTTCAGCACCTAGCCGCCACGCTCGATCATGCTGTGGTCGAGCTGGATCTCTCGGAGTACGTATTCCAAGCTCACGACAAATTGAGGGAGGACGGTATACCGGCGGCGTTTGCATATGCCACCTCCTGGCGTCTCATCATCGCCGCGGCGATGTTTGCCAAGCTTCGGAAGTCGATGAGCTTCTGGCATCGGCGACGCGGCAAGAAGTTGCTCCGCGAGATCGGATTGGGCTCGAACCGCGGAGCGTTTGGTGCGATGGCTGAATGGCTTCAACGCGTCCGGCGTCTAGATTTGCCCGGGGTGGAAGGCATCGCCACCCTCGGTGGCATCGAGCTCGGAGACAGCCAGCCCAGCCTGATTGATGTGCGCACTATTCAACTGCTGGACGAACTCGAGGGCTTGCTCGCGAAGGTCGTCCTGAAGAGCCCTGTTACAGTGCTCGTCGACCGGCTGGACGACGCGTGGGACGGTTCTGAAGACTCGCTTCGGCTCATCATCGGCGCGGTTCGAGCTTCGAGACACTTCGCTCGGCGCTTCGGGCAACAGGGGACCGCGCCGGTCATCATCTTTCTTCGCTCGGATCTATGGGAGCGACTGGACTTCAACGATAAGAACAAGACCGGTCAGGTGACGATTTATCTTGACTGGCGCGACGAAGAGCTCGTGGAAATCATTGAAAGGCGTATACGTAGGAGCACCGAGTCTGAGAGCGAGGGGTGGGGCACGATTTTCACCTCCGAGGAGATGAGGCAGCGGGCTGGAACTCAGACATATATTCTGAAGAGAACTCTCGGCAGGCCGCGCGACATAGTTGCGTTCTCAGTATTTGCGCGCGAGGTTGCTGTACAGAACGGGCACTCGGTTATCGAGAAGGCTGACATCTATGCGGCCGAGCGGCGATATAGCAAGCATGCCCTCGATGAGCTGCGCGATGAGATCGCGGCCCACGTCTCGTCCTTCCCTCAGGTCATGGAAACTCTTCAGCGACTTGGACGACGAACGTTCACGGTCTCGGAATGGAACGCCGCTGCTTCTGAATCCGGAATGACCCCGAAAGAGGCATCTGAGGCGCTCGACCAGTTGTTCGAGTCTTCCACGGTCGGAGTCTTGCAAGCTGGCGGGTCGTCGGGGGGATCCGGAACGAGGTACCGCTATCAAGATCGTTTCCTGCGGTCGAATGCCTCCGCCGTGCTGCAGGTGCATCTTGCATTCGTGAGAGAACTCTCGCTCACTGATCGCTGAGTAGTGAAATTAAAGGCGAAGCCCGGAGGTACAGTCACGAGCTTGGTTCAGAAACACATGTGCACGTCGTCCGTACCGAGGTGCGCGACGTGTTCGGTGAGTGCGCGATCAATCGTGGCTAGTCGGACGGTAATCCCGGTACCCGGGCTGACGACCTCGGCACTAGTTGGCATTCAGGCCGTGCGTGCGGGTGTCCAGCGCCCGCTTGTAGTGGCCCTCCGCGTCGTTGATGACGCCCTCCGGTGTCGCCGGGTCGAACACCCGTAGCACGGAGAACCGGAACGAGCTGGCGTCCAGGCCCCGCAGGTCACGGTTGCTGCCGTGACCGTTCGCGGCGTACGCCGACCACCTCCCGCGGAGCGTGTCTGCACCGTCGGCCTTGCCGACGTACTGTCGGCCGTCTGCCGTGTCGGTGATGAGGTAAACGCCCTTCACCGCACCCAGTGCCGTCCGCCAGCTCGCGTACCGGGGCTCTCGCATCACCGCCTGCAGGTCCGCGTGGCTGAGGATCAGCTCATCGAAGCCCGGAAAGGGGACCGGTTCAGCGTCCGCAATACCCGTCACAGCGTTGCCGCTCGCGGGGCCGGCATTCATCCACCACCTCCGCGGAGCAGACCACTGGATGACGAGACGGCCGTGAAGGTCGGCCATCACGTTCGTTTCGACCAGGTCGAACTCGCGGCGGACGCCGTCGTTGCTCACCTCACCACGGTTTTCCAGTACGGACCAGAGGCGTGCCTCCCCGCCGCCCTCCTTGACGAACACCACCCAGAGCCTCGGCGGTACCGCCGGGAACCCGGAGACGCCCTGGTTGCGGGTGTAAGAGAGGATCTCGGCACCGGTGGAGTTCGGGTTGAGGCCCCTGCTCCCGGTGTCCTCATGCAGCGGCACGTACGCGTGCCGGATAACAATGGCGTCGCCCAGGTCGATGCCAGCGTCACGGAGCAGGGGAGCGAGGGTCAGAGCCATGTACAGAAGCTAGTCGCAACAGTCGGGGCCGGGCGCGGCGCCTCTCCCCCTTACGCCCGTCGCGTTGCCGAGGCGGAGCGCTCACAGGAAAACCGAGCGACCGCCATAGGAAAACTCCTGACCACATGCGGTCACCTAGAACACCAGGAATAGTTCTGCCAACAGCCCACAGAATGGGTCGGAACTCGAAAGAGTGTCCGGCCCTTCGTCATTTCTCGGCGGTGTCCGAGAGTTCGTCACCGCGTCGCCCATAGGGTGAGCCCCATGTTCGATTTCGACGAATTCATGATCGCCCTCCCATCCACTGTGATCATCGGGGGGATCTCGGCTCTGGTGTCGTGGCTCGTCATTCGTGGAGCGGTTCTCTCCGCGCTGCGCAAGTACCGCCGGGAACAGATCGAGGGGCATTCGGACCAGCTCTGAGTCCAGCAGGCCCAAGCCGCCCGGTCGCGAGAAGTCGAACGTCAACACCGGTGCGAGCATCTGGGGCTTCGGAAACGGAAAGCCCCCTCACCCCACCGCATCCCGCACCACCGCCGTCACCTCTCCCAGCAGATCCCGCGCCAGAAAACCCACGCCGGCCCGCTCGGTGAGCCGATCGCCCGAGCGGGCGTGCGCCCACCCGCCCCATACCGCCGCGCGTTCCGGCTCGAGCCCGCGCGAGGCGAACCCGGCGATGCAGCCCGACAGCACGTCGCCGCTGCCGGCCGTGCCGAGTCCTCCGCTGCCGGGCTCGGCCTGCCACACCCGCCCGTCGGGGGTGGCGACAGTGCCGAAGCAGTGCACCACCGCGCGGTAGAGGGCGGCGATCTCCGCGGTGTCCGCGGCGCGGTCCTCGCCGAGGTCGCGCTCGAGCAGCAGCGCGGCTTCTTCCTCGTTCGCGTTGATGAGCAGGTCATCGGGCAGGAGGGAACGATCGATATCCGACAGGATGCCGAGGGCGAACGCATCCAGCACGAGCCGCGCCACGTCGGCCCGCGCGATCGCGAGGAGGGCCGTGCGCGTGACGTCGGGGTCGTCGAAGCCCGGACCGAACAGCACCGCGTCTGCGGACTCGAGCGCCGAATGCAGGCCGTCGTCGAGGGAGTCGGCATCCCCTCCCCAGGCGTACACCCCGGCCTCCGGCATGGCAGTGCCGAGGCCCACCGCGATGTCGGGCGGAACGGCCAGGCCCACTCGCTCCGCGCCGACGCGGAGCGCCGCCTCGGCCGACAGCAGGACAGCGCCGGGCGACCGGGGTGAGCCGCCGACCACGACGACCTGCCCGCGGGCTTTCTTCGACCCGGGATCCGGTAGTCCCCACTCCCGCAGCAGCGCGCTGGTGACCTTCTCAACGGTGGGGGGCATCGGTCTCTCCGGAGTGGACGGTGACATCGGCGCCTTCGCTTTTCAGGTGGGTGACGTCGGAGAAGGTCACGAGCTTCCAGCCCTCGTCGGTGCGGACGAGCTCGGTGACCGACGCGTTGCGGACCGTGTGCGCGGCGGTGAAGGCGAGCAGCTCGGCCTCGTCCATCGGCAGCAGGATGTACAGCACGAGCATGATGACGGCATCGTGGGCGACGATCAGCGCGGTGTCGGCCGGCCGCTCGAGGTGCTCCGCGAGGAACGACCGCAGCCGCAGTGCGACGTCGGCCCACGACTCTCCACCGGGCGGGCGGTGGAAGAACTTGCCGAGATGGCGACGCCGCGCGGCCTCGTCGGGGTGCAGCTCGTGCACTCCGCGGGTCGTCAGCAGATCCAGGATGCCGAGTTCCCGGTCGCGCAATCGCTCGTCCACCCGCGGCCGGGAGGCGTCGGCGGCACCGCCCAGAGCCAGAGCGAGGGTCTGACGCGCGCGATGGTATGGCGAGACCCAACATTCCTCGACGGACGAGCCGTTCGTCTCCATCCAGGTGCGAAGGGCTCGGGCCTGCTTTTCGCCGACGGGGGAGAGGGGAACGTCTGCGTCGCGGACGTCGAGCGTGATGACCGCAGCCCCCTCGCGCTCGGCCTTCGACGCGGCGACGTTTCCCTCGCTCTCGCCGTGGCGGACGAGCCAGAGTCTGTTCACCGTCACTGTGTCACCTCCGCGTGCGTCACTTCCGTCTCCCGAACAGTCCGCGCCGCCGCTTCGTCGGCTGCGGGGCGTTCGAGGTCTCGGGCGCGTCCAGACGGATGCGGCGGCCCTCCGCGATGTCCTCGCGCTCCTTCGCGTGTTGCTTGTCGCTCTTACGCGTGTCGCGCGCGGGCAGTTGCAGATCGCGTTCGGCGGCGATCCCGCCCTGCAGCTGCCGGCCCCGCTCGAGCTCGGCGTCGAACTCCGCGCCGAAGAGCAGCGCGAGATTAGCGATCCACAGCCACAGCAGGAAGATGATCACGCCCGCGAGCGAACCGTAGGTGCGGTCGTAGTTCGAGAAGTTGACGATGTAGAAGGCGAAGCCCGCCGTCGCCAGTGCGAGGATCACGATCGCGACGACCGCGCCGAGGCTGATCCAGCGGAACTTCGGCTGCTTCGCGTTCGGGGTGGCGTAGTAGAGCACCGCGACCAGGAACACGATGACGAACAGCATCACGGGCCATTTGGCGATGTCCCACGCGATCTGCACGCCCTCGCCGAGACGCAGGGCGTTGCCGATGGCCGAGGTGACATCGCCCGAGATGACGAGGCCGAGGGCGACGAGGGCCAGGGACACTACGGCGATCACGGTGACGAGGAGCTGCATGGGGCGCAGCTTCCAGAAGGGCCGGCCCTCTTCGATCTCGTAGATGCGGTTCATCGCACGACTGAACGCTCCGACGTATCCCGAGGCCGACCACAGGGCCAGCACGATGCCCGAGACGAGCGCGAAACCCGCGCCCGGCGACGAGGCGATCTCCTCGAGCGGTCCGCTCAGGGAATCGGCGGCATCCGGAGCCACCTGGCGCACGATGTCGACGATCGCGGCCGCGGCGGCGTCGCCCTGACCGATGACGCCGAGGACCGAGAAGATCGCGAGCAGGGCGGGGAAGAGCGCGAGCACCGAGTAGTAGACGAGACCCGCGGCGGCGTCGAGGCACTGGTCGGCGAGGAACTCCCGCAGGGTCTTCTTCAGGACGTACCCCCAGGATCGTTTCTCGAGATCCGTGGGGGAGTCCGGTTTCTGCTGCGCTTCCGGGTGAGCAGTGGTGCGCGTGGTCTTCTGCCGTGCCATACCGACCGGTGTACGGCCGCGACGGCGAAAACGCCCACAGGGTTGTGCTGTCTGCGCGCGTGTGAGAACGGCGGAGCGCTCAGGCTGGCACTCGCCTGAGCAGAATGCGGGCCCTTGGCCGGCGCCACGCGTCTGTCCGCCGATCCGGGCGCAGCGTATGCGTGCGGGCGCATACGCTCCTCGAGGACCCCGACATCGAGATCGACACGATCTCGTTCCTCAGCGTGAACGCGGCCAAGGCCCGCGGCATCCAGCGCTGGATCACCCAGCGCCAGGGCTGGGCGTTCTTCCCCCTGCTGACCCTCGAAGGTGCGAACCTGCACGTCATCGGACTGCGGCACCTGCTTTCGCGCGAGCCCGTCAAGGGCCGCTGGACCGAGCTGTCGATCATCGCCCTGCGCTTCGCGGTCTTCGTCGCTCCGGTGTTCGTCTTCCTGCACCGGCGGCTGGTGGGCCACGTGGCTCATGGGCGGCCCCAGCTACCAGATGGAGCACCACCTATTCCCGAGCATGCCGCGCCCGCACCTCAGCAAGGCCCGTGCGATCGTCAAGGAGCACAGCCAGACGCTCAACGTCCCCTACGTCGAGACGACGCTGTTCGAGTCGTACGGCATCGTGATCCGCTACCTGAACCGGGTCGGACTCGCCGCCCGCGACCCGTCCGAGTGCCCCATGACCTCGGCGGCCGCGCGCGCCTGACGCCCGCACGACCGTCCGCCACAGAGGGCCCCGCATCGGAGCGGCGCCTCACACCGCCCCCGCCAGCGCCCTCCCCACCGTCCGCCCGGTGAACAGGCACCCGCCGAGGAAGGTCCCCTCGAGGGCGTTGTACCCGTGGGCCCCGCCACCGCCGAAGCCCGCGGCCTCGCCCGCGGCGTAGAGGCCGGGGATCGGCATCCCGGATTCGTCCAGGGCGCGGCCGTCGAGGTCGGTCTGGATTCCCCCGAGGGTCTTGCGCGTGACGATCCAGAGTCGCACGGCGATGAGCGGGCCGTGGCGGGGATCGAGGATCGCGTGGGCGGGGACCGTGCGGAACAGGCGGTCTCCGCGGAAGCGTCGGCTGTTCTGGATGCCGATGGTCTGCGCGTCTTTCGAGTACGGGTTCACGACCTCGCGGTCGCGCGCCTCGATCTGACGGCGGATGGCGTCCTCGTCGAGCAGCTCGTCTCCGGTCAGGGCGTTCATGCCGCGGACGAGCTCACCCAGGGTGTCGGCCACGACGAAGTCGGCTCCCTCGCGCTTGAAGTCCTCGACCGGGCCGGGAGCGGCGCGTCCGAGACGTGTGCGTAGCAGCAGAGCCAGGTCGCGGTTCGTGATGTCGGGGTTCTGCTCCGAACCCGAGAGCGCGAACTCCTTCTTGATGATCGTCTGATCGAGCACGAACCACGAGTAGTCGTAGTCGACGAGATCGCTGGTCGTGCGTAGCAGCTTCAGCGTGCCGAGGGTGTCGTACCCGGGCAGTCCGGGCGCGGGCAGGCGACGGCCTCGCGCATCGAGCCACATCGAGGAAGGACCGGGAAGGATCCGGATGCCATGACCCGGCCACACGGGGTTCCAGTTCTGGAGCCCCTCGGTGTAGTGCCACATGCGATCCCGGTTCACCAGGCGCACGCCCTGGTCCGCGGCGATGTCGAGCATGCGTCCGTCGACGTGGGCGGGGACGCCGGTGACCATCGTGCGCGGGGGCGTGCCGAGCCGCTCCGGCCACCACCGGCGCACGCGGTCGTGATCGCCGCCGATGCCGCCCGAGGCGATGACCACGGCCTGTGCCGACAGCTCGAACTCGCCGACCGCCTCGCGCGACGACGACACCCCGCGCGGTGAGTCGTCGGGGGCGAGGACGGTGCCGCGCACGCCGGTGACGGCGCCGTCGGTGAACACCAGACCGTCGACGCGGTGGCGGAACCGCAGGTCGACGGCATCCGCTGCTCTCGCCCTGTCGGCGAAGGGTTCCGAGATGCCGGTGCCCGTTCCCCACGGCACGTGGAAGCGGGGGACGGAGTTGCCGTGGCCGCCGGCGGTGAGCGACCCGCGCTCCGCCCACCCGACCACGGGGGTGAATTTCACGCCCTGCTGCTGCAGCCACGAGCGTTTCTCTCCGGCAGCGAACTCGACGTACGCCCGGCCCCACTTCTGCGCCCACTCGTCCTCGGGGTGGTCGCCGTCGAGACGGTCCCATCCGGCGGAGCCCTGCCAGTCCTGCCAGGCGAGATCGAGGGAGTCCTTCACCCCGAGGCGGCGCTGCATGGGGGAGTCGACGAGGAAGATCCCCCCGAACGACCAGAACGCCTGCCCGCCAAGGTTCGCAGCGTTCTCCTGCTCGACGACGATTACGCGCTTGCCCGCGCGCACCAGTTCATTGCTGGCGACGAGGCCCGCGAGGCCCGCCCCGATGATGATGACGTCGGCGTCCATGTTCTCCCTCGGCGTCGAGTGGTGGGTCCACGCTACGCCGAGTCTTCCTCGCGCCGGGTGTCAGCCGGGCAGTGCGGACGTCTTGGCCCGCTTGGGCGGGTAATCGCGGAGCGAGATCTCGCGGCTGTCGAGCAGGCCACGGCGGGCACGGACCATCGTCACGCCCTGGCGCCGCAGGGTTTCCGCGAGTTCCGCCGTGAGAGGTCCGAGGTGCGTCTTCTGCCAGCCACCCGCCAGCGTGTACGTGTGGGTCACCGTGCGGGGTCGAGTCATGGGTACCTCCTGAGGGAACCGTATCGGCCGCACAGCGCACTCATCCCAAATGTTTCGCACCCGTCATCTACCGGTTTTCCGGCGTAACCCGATCGGTCACGGTGGCGGCCGCGTGGGTGGCGCGGTCGATAATGGCGGGATGACCACCGCGCGCATCGTGATCCTGTTCGCCGTGGCCGCGGTCGCCGAGATCGGCGGGGCGTGGCTCGTCTGGCAGGCGGTTCGCGAGAACCGCGGCTGGTGGGTCGCCCTTCTGGGCATCCTGGCGCTCGGCGCCTACGGGTTCATCGCAGCGCTGCAGCCCGAAGCGCACTTCGGGCGCGTGCTCGCGGCCTACGGCGGGGTGTTCATCGCGGGTTCGCTGGCGTGGGGGATCGTGGTCGACGGGTTCCGGCCGACGATGTGGGACTTCGTCGGCTCGGCCGTCGCCCTCGGGGGCGCGGCGATCATCATGCTCGCTCCGGTGCTGGCCGGGACGAATGAGGCACCGGACGCGTGATTCCGCGACTTCGTTAGCCCGGAGAGTAATTAGCTAGGCGAGATATCGGCCGATTGTCAAGCGCCCTTCCCCGCGAGGGCCGCTCGCCGACACTGGGGTCATGAAGAACGAGAACACGCCTCACGAGGGCCTTGCCGACGACTTCGCCGATCTCGACACCGCGCGCCCCTTCGGTTCGTACCTGTCGGTGATCAACGGAGGCAACTAGTCGTCCAGAACCTCCGAGCGAGGTTCGCACGCGAGGGCCGGATGCCGACAGGCGTCCGGCCCTCTCGTCGTTTCCTCACCCGTGGAACGTCGCGCCCTTCACCACCCGGTCGATCACATTGCGCGGGCCGCGCACGGCGATCCCGACGAGGTCGAGCTCGGAGGCCGCCACGGCGGCGACAGCGGCACGGTTGGCCGCGTCGTGCGAGGTGTCGAACAGCTCGCGGGTGTAGATCGCGACGGAGACGTCCTCGCGCGCGGCGGCTTTGGCTCGGGCGCGGGCGAGCGTCTCGGCATCTGCGGTGAGCACGATGACCGGCTGGCGGAGCATCGGCAGATAGGTGGTGCCGTCGGCGTCGCGGTAGGGCTCGCCGACGAGGTCGTCTTCGCTGGTGGCGATCCCCGACATCAGAAAGGCCGTCACGTTCAGCTCCTGCCAGGCGGCGAGGTCGCCGGCGAGCACCACCACCACCTTGGTGTCGAAACGGGGTGGGTCGGAGCGGGCGGCGTCGGTTGCATCGGTCATGGATCCAGCCTCGGCCCGCGGTGTCGGGGCCGTCTTGTACGTTTCTTGCATGGTCGATCGCGTGCGGGCTTGGCATCCTGAGGTGCCGTTCCTCCGCGAGACTTATTACGCCGATCTCGATCACGCGTACCCCGTCCACACCCACGACGACTGGGCCGTCATGCTGGTAGACCGCGGAGCCGTGTCGTACGGTCTCGACGGCGCAGCGCATCAGGCGGTGCCCGCGGCGGTCACGCTCCTGCCTCCCGGGATCCCGCACGACGGTCGTTCCGCGCGCGCGGGCGAGGGGTATCGAAAGCGCGTGCTGTACCTCTCGGGCGACTGGTTGTCCGAGGCCACGGCTGCGCGTATCGCGCGACGGCCGACCCTCGCGCACGCCGCGACCGTAGCGGCGACGCAACGGATCCATGCGGCTCTGCGGCACCCCGGAGACGAGCTTGCCGCCGAGCAGTGGTTGCTCGCGGTTCGCGAGGCCGTGCTCTCGCACGCAGGGTCGGACACGGCAGTTCTCGCCGACGTCCCGTTGGCGCGGCGCCTGCGTTCTCTGCTCGACGACCGGTGGACGCAATCGTTCACCCTGGCCGAGGTGGCACTCGAACTGCACGCCCACCCCAGTCACCTCGTGCGCGTGTTCTCGCAGACGTACGGCATCGCTCCGCACCGCTACCTCGTGACGCGTCGGGTCGACGCCGCGCGCCGCATGCTCGTCGACGGCGGGCGGCCCGCGGACGTCGCCGCTCGCGTCGGCTTCCACGATCAGGCGCACCTGACACGTCACTTCCGACGCGTGCTCGGAGTCACGCCGGCCGTCTTCGCCGGTTCCGGGCGAGGGATGCCATGACCCCGCGCACCATCGAGATCGACGGGACGACGGTCCACGGCATCCCGTCGCTCTATGCGGAACTGAACCGCGTGTTCATGCCCTCCGAGGAGTGGACGCTGGGCGAGAGCCTCGACGCACTCGACGACCTGCTGTACGGCGGCTTCGGCGTCCTCGACGGAGCAGAGCCGGTGCGCGTGGTGTGGAAACGGACCGACATCGCGCGGGAAGCGCTGGGGATCGACGCGGCGCGCGAGTACTACCGCGCGAAGCTCGCCCGGCCGCAGGTGTACTCCGCGGCCGCCGCTCAGCGCGCCCTCGATGCGCTCGAGTCGGGGGTGGGCGAGACGTACTTCGAGCTCGTGGTGAGGGTGTTCCGGGATCACCCGAACATCGAGCTGGTGCTCGACTGACGGAGAGCGAGACCGTGCTCCCCGTTACCGCGCCGTCGCCCGGGTGACGACGGATCGAACCCACGGCTCCGCCGCCACGGGGTAGAGGGGAGCGAACTCTTTCCCAGCATCGAGCGGTCGCCACACGACGGGCACGACGGAACCGTCGGACTCGGTGAGGGTGCCGCCGTGCTCCGGGGGCAGGGGGTCGAGTCCGCCGGAGTAGAGCGCGATGATCTCATGGCCCGCCTCGCCGTTGTATCGGAAGAGGCTCTCGATCGTGTCGAGGTAGGTCAGGTCTGTGATGCGCGCGCCGAGCTCTTCCTCCACCTCACGGACGATCGCTTCGCGATGCGTTTCGCCGAACTCGACGCTGCCGCCGATCAGGCGGTGAAAGCCCCGCGGGTTCTCACGGGTCGGGCCGTGGGTGCTCATGAGGTGTGCCGGTCGTTCGGGGTGGGGCACGACGAGCATGGCTTTCACGCGGATGGAAGACGCGTCAAGGGGCATGTGGTCATCATCTCGCGTGTGCCTCGGCAGGCAGTCTTCGTTGCGGTTCAGCCGGTGAAGGGGATCGGGCCGGCGAGCTGAGTCGTGAGCGCAATGTGCTCAAAGATCCGAGAGCGTGTGAGGAACTCGACGCTTTCCGAGCCGCCCGCGGGAAAGGGAAGAGGGCTCGCGTAGATGTCGTCGAAGTCTGCGGGCGCCGTCAGCGGTCCGTACGCCGCAGCCGCCTCGTCGTAGGGAGCGGAGGCGTAGATCTCTTCGCGCCACTCGGCACTGGTGATCTTGAGTCCGAGATGACGGATGCTCGAGCTCATTCCCGAGATGCGGGAGTACCGGTACTGCAGTACCCGGTATCCGCCTCCCGAGGCGACCACGATGTCCCCGAGGCCGGTTGCGAAGAGGGGAGCCATGTCCCGGTGAGGCAGATACTCTCCGATCATCTCCCGGTAGTAGTCGGGGTCGATGACCTTCAGGAATCCGTTGGCCGCTGATCCGAATCCGTGGATCTGCCACATTTCGAACACGGCTTCTTCGAGCATTCCCGAGTACTTCTGCATCGTCGCTGCCGAGGTCGGGGCGACCGGTATGAAATCTCCGAATGGCCGGAATGCCATGATCATCCATCCCTGTGACTATCTAGAAGGTCTCCGCACACCGTTTCGGCGTCGGTGCCCGCCCGGAAAAGCTATCCCGCGAACGGAATCGGGCCGGCAAGCTGTGCGGTGAGCGCGATGTGCTCGAAGATGCGGACCCGTGTCAGGTGCTCGACTCCCTCGGGGCCTCCCGCCGGGAGGGGCAGCGGTGGGGCGTAGATCTCGTCGATGTCAGCGGGGGAGTCCAGGGCGCCATACCTCTCATCGGCTTCGGCGTACGGGGCGTAGCCCATGAATCTGTTGAGCCAGCTTTTCTGAGCCGCGAACAGTCCGATCATGTCCAGGCTCGATCCGACGCCACCGGTCGCGCGGGCAGGAAGCCGTTGGCCGCGAGTCCAAATCCGTGAGCCTCTCAGAGCTCGACGAGAGCAGGCTCAACCAGGTTGCGGTATCAAGCGACGGTGGCGGATGGAGCGGCGGCGACGCGGACGAAATCGCGGAAGAGCTCGATGGGCACGTCAGATATCGTCCTCGGCTCGTTCGTGCGCGCGCATGATGCTCTCGCTGTCAGCCGAGGTTGGACGCAGGTACTTCGCGTCCTGTCTCGTTGTCGAAGAAGCGGATCGCCCCTCGGTCTCGGATGATGGCCAGATCTGTTCCCACCGGCATGTCGAGCAACGGGATCACGGCCGGCTCGATAGCCGCGATCGTGTTGAAGGACGCCACCTCGAGATTCGACGGGTCATCGAGATATGACTCGTCGTCGATCTCGGAGAAGAACCGCCACCCGTTGTCGGACGGGTTCGACGGTGCCTCGCGAACGGCCCACTTGAGGGGCGCGCTGCCGTCGAGGACCCGCCGGGACGCTATGGACGCTCCGGACTCGCGGACGAACTCAGGAACGTTCGCTGACATATTTCTCCATTCGTGTGATAACGGCACCGCGGAAAGAAGTGTCTCGGCAAGGCGGTGGAGACGCTTTGTGCGCCATGTTGGAAAATCGCTACAAACGGCGCTAAATTCCGTCAGCCTGCAAAAGGAATCGGGCCGGACAGCTGAACTGTCAGTGCGATGTGTTCGAAGATTCGAGAGCGTGTGAGGTTCTCGACGCCCTCCGGTCCGCCGGCGGGGAGGGGGAGTTCGTACCCAAAGATGTAATCGATGTCATCGGGGGAATTGAGTGGACCGTACGTGTTCACCGCTTCAAAGTAGGGCTTCGCATCGAGGAACTCTTCGAGGTATTCGCGATCCGCTGCTCGGCGTCCGATACGAGCGAGACTTGATCCGACTCCGCCGGTTGCTCTGGCGTACCGGAATTCAAGGACGCGGTATTTACCTGAGTAGGCGACGACAACGTCCCCCATCCCCGTTGCAAGAACAGGGATCATGTCGGGCCGCGGGAGGTATTCTCCGATCATGGTCAGGTAGTAGGCGGGGTCGATCAATTTCAGGAAGCCATCAGCGGTGCAACCGATGCCGTGCGCATGCCAAAGTTCTAGGACGGCGGGCTCGACGAGCGGTGAGAAATTCTCGAGAGAACTAACGGGCATTGCGGAGAAATGCTTGAATCCTTCAAAAAGGGACGCAGTCATATCTTTTTATCCTCTGATTCTCACGTTGAGTAGCGTGCTGCGCAGTTGCTCGCGGGACATCCCGTTCGCCAGTTCGCGGATCTCCGATTCTAGGACGGGCACGCGCGTTCGCCACTGCGACCCCACGGAGGAGTTGACTGCGGCGTCCCCCACCCCGTCGAAATCGAGCGGGTCCCCTCCGGCGACCGTGTCGAGGCGGTGGATTGCGTGCTGCGTTTCCAGCCATTCGGCCGCTTCTTGCCTCGCCTGCGCGGCTGTTCGACCTTGATCCTGAAGCTCGTCGATTTTGTCAATCAGCGCGGCTTGTCGGACCGCGGCCTGTTCGGCCTTCACCGCGCTCGAACGATCCCCCGTGAACTCTTCCCTGCGCTGCAGCCACGTCTCGAATGTCGTGTTGTCTAAGACGTCCTGCGCGTTGGAGATCTGCCGATCCCACTCCGGCCGACTGTGCTTCGGGTTGTACGTGAAGTCGACGTCCAACTGAGTTGGATGACGCACCAGGCTTTCGGCCGCGGTTTCCGCAGCGTGCACCGCGCTGGGGCCCTTGCCGCCGCCGACCCACCTCGTCAAGAACTGCAGCGCCTTGCCCGCCATGCTGCTGAGCTCCTCGACGAGCCCGCGCAACTTGGTGAAGGCGTTCACGACGGTGGTGATGGTCTTGCTGATGCGCGGCACGAGCGCAGAGACCCGCGAACCGACCTGCGCCGCGATCACGGGTGTCGCGAGGCCGACCGTCGCGACCGCGGTGATGGCGGCCGAGATCGCCATGCCGACGATCTGACTGATCGCGTCTCGCACCAGATCGTGGGTCATCTGCACCAGCGACGACGCCATCGACAACCCCGTCGAGATCGCCCCCGCCCACTGGCCCGACGTCGTCAGGTGCTGCGACAGCCCCTGCACGTGCGCGGTGTACGCGGTGATGGTCTCTCCCGACAGTCCGTCGAGGTCGGCGAGGCGGTTCTGGGCGGTGACGCCCAGTTCGTTCATACGCGCGCCGACGTTGCTCCACGTGGCGGCGAACGCCTGCACTTCGGCCGCGTTGCCCGTGAGGTCGTTCAGCCAGCCTTTGAGCGGCTCGATGTGGTCGAGCAGCCAGCCGAGACCGTTGGCGATCAGCGTGCCGATGGGGTCGATCACGGCGGCGACCGTGTCCATCGCGGCCGAGAAGCCGGCGATACCGCCTTCGACCCAATTGCCACTCTGGATGGCGTCGGCCAGAGCCTGCCCGTCGGTGACGAGAAACGCGCCCGAGAACGCGGAGGTCGTGTCCACGGGGGCCGCCACGAGCGAGTTGCTCATCCAAGGCCTCCCTCGAGGTGCTTCGTCACCTGAATGACGGTCTCTTCGAACGTGTCGAAGTCGGCGACGACTCCGCGCAACTCCTGCCCCGTACGCTCAAGCACGCCTTCCGCGCCGCTGATGTGCTGCGAGACGGCTCCTGACACGATTCCGACAGGGGGAACGATCCAGGCACAGAGAACCCCGAACGCCCCGCCGCCCAGATTCACGCTCTTCAGGGCGGATGCCGCTTCGGCGGCGTCCGAGGCGAGCTGCTGCACACGCGAGGCATGCTGCAGCATGACGTCGGCATCCATCCGGATCTGCTGGGTCATCGCAGGCCTCCTCTGCGCGTCACTCCATCGTCTTCCGGTTCGGGAATGAGCTCCGCGGCGACGACGCCGACGATGGGGTCCGATTCGCCCATGATCTCGGTGGTCACTTCGAGGGTGCGCACGCGGGCGTCTTTCGTCGCCTTCGCGATCAGGTCCATCACCTCGGCGCTGACGCGGCGGCCTCCGCGGTCGAGGGCGGCGTCGGCGATGTCGAGGTCGCGGATGACTCCCGCCGCGTCTACCTCGACGGAGATGTCGCGGGTACGGGCCACAGCCTTCGCTCGAACCTCGCCGATCGCGGCTTGCAGAACCGGCAGTTTCTCGCCACGTTCCTGCGCGCGACGCGTGTCTTCTTCGATCCGCGCGAGTGTCTCTTCCGGTGATCCGTACACGCCGTGCCCCCACCCAGGCCGCGCGCTGCACGTTCCTCCACGGCGCGCGGCAATCGTCACCTATCCACAGACGAGGGTAAGTCGGGAAGGGGCTGAACAGGATGAGAATCGTCTCATCTCTGTGCAGGGGCCGGATCAGTGGACGAGCGCTCCGCCCGCGCGCCAGTACCCCAGGAACGACACGCGCTCTCTCGGCATCCCGAGCTCTCGAACGAGCACGCGGCGCGAGGCTGCCACGACGCCCGACTCCCCGGCGAGCCAGGCGTACTCGGCGTCGGCGGAGCCCCAGGCGCGGACGGCCGCCTCGGTCTCGTCGCGGGCGACCACCCGCACGTCGATGGCGTCACCGAGTCGGGCCACGGTGACGTCGCCTCCGGTGTCGCCGATCTCGATGATCGCGACCCCGCGGGCCCGGGCGGGGAGGGCGGCCGTGATGTTGCGGACCGCGGGGATCGCGGTCTCGTCGGCCACGAGCAGGAAGGTGCCGAGGGCGGGCGGCTGCCAGTGGATGCCGTATCCCGTCCACCCGTTGCGCACGTCGGGCCCGGCGAGCACGACCGACTCGCCGACGCGCGCGGCGCGCGCCACCGCGAGGCGGGGCCGTCGGGGGAGTGGAGGTAGAAGTCGACGTCGACCTCACCGGCGTCGGGGCGGATCGCGGCGGGGGTGTAGGTGCGCAGGACGCTGCGCTCGTCGACCGGCATCGCCTTCCAGCGCATGTACCACTCGGACGGGTGCGGTGTCGGTTCGTCCAGCAGGCCGACGTCGGCGAGGCCTCCGCCCGGCAGCGGGAGCACGAGCTTGATGCGCTGGTCCACGCCCCACGGGGCGAAGTGGCGCAGCGCGTCGCCCGCGAAGGTGAGGCGCAAGACGTTCGGCGACAGCATCTCGCGCGCGCTGACCTCGACGGGGAAGGCGCTGTACTCCCAGGGACGGGTGAGGCGGTGAGTGGGGTCAGGCACGGCGGCGGATGTCCGAGACGATCAGGACGACGAGGTACGCGCCGCCCACCGAGACGGTGACGACGCCGACGGGAAGGGTGACCGGCAGCACGTGCTGCGCGACGGCGTCGGATGCCAACAGCACCAGCGCCCCGACCATCCCGAGAGCGTGAGCGACAGCGATGGCGAGCGCGCGAGGCGCCGCGCCATCTGCGGAGCCGCCAGGGCCACGAAGGCGATGGGGCCTGCGATCGCGGTGGCCGCGGCGACGAGCACCACCCCGATCAGCAACGCGACGCTGCGCACGAGATGCGGACGCACCCCGGTGGCGGTCGCGAGGTCATCGCCGAGTTCGAGCTGACGCAGCGAGGGGACGAGCGCGAACGCCGCGAGCGCGACCGGCGCCGCGCACAGCAGCACCCCGCCGAGCGCGTCGCCGGTGACGCCGTTGAGCGAACCATGCCCCCAGGCCGAAGCGAACATGGCGGTCTCGAGCTCGACCTGCAGCAGCATCCAGGTGTTGAAAGAGGCGAGCATGGCCGAGACGCCGATGCCGACCACGATGAGCCGGAAGCCCTGGAGACCCCCACGGTACGCGAGCAGCCAGATGACGAGGGACGCCGCGAGACACCCCACCAGCGCCCCCGCCGCCCGCGCCTGCCACGACGACGACACGAGCACGAGCGTGACCAGCATGCCTATGAAGGCGCCGTTCGACAGCCCCAGGATGTCGGGGCTCGCGAGCGGATTGCGGGTGACCGTCTGGAACAGCGCCCCCGCGATCGCCAGGAGCGCCCCCAGTGTCACGGCGGCGAGCACGCGGGGCAGCCGCCACCCGACGACGACGGTGGTGTCGAGGGGCGTTCCGCTTCCGAGGAGCGCGCGGATCACGGCATCCGGGGCCACGAAGTAGGTGCCCCACCCGAGCGAGAGCACCGCGAGGGTCAGGATCGCGGCGACGGTGGCGGCGCCCACCACGACGCTTCGTGGACGCACACGGATACCCGCCAGACGCTGCGGGCTCAGGACGACGGTCACAGGGCGCGGGCCCTGCGTCGGCGCGCGAGCGCGATGAGGACGGGAGCGCCGACGAAAGCGGTCACGATCCCCGCCGGCACCTCGGCCGGGGCGATGATCACGCGGCCGAGCACGTCGGCCAGCAGGACGAGGATCGGCGCGGCGAGGGCGCTGAGGGGAAGGATGAGGCGCTGGTCGGGTCCGACGATCCAGCGCACGACGTGCGGCACCATGAGCCCGACGAACGAGAGGGGACCGACGAGAGCGGTCGCGGCGCCCGCGAGCACAGTGACGGCGGCGATGGATGCCACCCGCACGGCCCCGACGCGCGTGCCCTGGGCCCGGGCCAGATCGTCGCCCAGCGCGAGCGCGTTGAGGGGACGGCCGAGGGTGAATGCCACGAGGAGTCCGACCACGACGAACGGCACCACCGCTCGGTTCTGATGGACGGCGGGACGGCAGCGCTTCAGCGGGTGGAGGAGGCTCTGGCCGAGTCGATCATGTGACGGCTCGAGGTCTTCAGATGGTGAGGGCGGCTCGCGTGTTGCCCCCGCACTCCGCCGTCCCGTCGACACGGACCCATTCGGGCTCGACGTGGCCCTGCGCGAGGACGGTGCCGGTGGCATCCGTGAGTCGGTAGCCGATCACCTGGGTGTCGCCGGAGAAGAAGGAGGCGGTCCAGCCGGCCTCCGCGTCGCCCGAGAGGAACGGACCCTCGGCACCTTCTTCGGGGATGCAGTCGGCCCCGGCGCAAAGCGACAGGAGGAGGTCGTGCGAGGGCAGTGCGGTTTCGATGGTGAGCGTGGACGAATACCCGATGGCGGGGCACACCGACCCGAAGGCGGAGCAGGAGGAGAGAAAAAGTGCCGTGATCGCGGCGAGACCGACGGCAGCACCCCTGTTCATCCCCCCACGCTACGGCGGACGATCCGCGGGCGGAGCGATCGTTTCGGATCGGAGACGTGTCTCAGTCGCTCGCTTTCTCGAGACCTCGCGTGCGGATCTCCTCGAGGTCGAGACCCGCGAGGATCTTCCGCGCCACGAGGTCGTCGATGGTTCCCTCGCGGCGTAGGCGCAGCAGCACCTCGCGTTTGCGGTCGAGAACCGCCAGCCGCAGTCGCTGCGCCTCTTTGTGGCGCAGCAGGGGAGAGCGCTGGGTGACGTCGATGTCGTCGCTGACGGCGATCATCTGCAGGGGGCCGGTGAAGGCGGCACCCTCGTCGGTGTTCTCCGACGTACCGTCGGCGCCCGTGCGGCGCCGCTCGTCCGAGCCATCGGGCGGCACCGGCCCCGTCGATGACGGGTCCTCACCGAGCGAGGCGTCGAGTTCGGCCAGATCGCGTTCCTCGATCGCGCGCTGTCGCGCGACGGCGCGGGCGTTGGCGAGCTCGAGCCGCTCGTAGCCCTCGCGCCGTGCGCGATCGCGCACGCGGTCGCTGATGCCGTGCTCGGTTGCCAGGTCGTCCAGGGCGGCAAGGGCGGCACCCGAGATCGCGCGCTCGGCGAGTTCGTACTCTTCGATCGCGGCATCGTCGTTGGGGAGTTTCGCCCACCGGATCACCGCGGGTAGCAGCGGTCCCTGCACGAGCAGGGTCAGCACGATCACGCCCGCCGTGACGAACACGATGGCGTCCCGCCCCGCGACGGGCCCACCCTCGGCCGTGGTGACCGGCACCGACAGCGCGATCGCGAGAGACACCGCCCCGCGGAAACCGGCCACCGTGCTGACGACCCGCGAGCGGTGACGCAGCGACCTCGACGACCCGCTCGGGGGACGTGAGAACGGCGAGAACAGCCACTGGAACAGGTAGCGCACGACGAAGAGCGCGATCCAGGCGGCGACCGTGACCAGCAGCAGCAGGCCGATCTCCGACCCGGAGATCTCGTGCAGCACGAGCTGCACCTCGAGCCCGATCAGCACGAACAGCGCGCCGTTGAGCAGGTAGACCCCGAAGGGCCACGTGGCATCCGCCGCCCTCCGCGACATCGCCGTGGTGATGCGCGGCGATACCCACGCCATGATCAGGCCGGCGAACACGACGGCGAGTACGCCCGACGCCTCGACCAGCTCGGCGATGAGGAAAGACACGAACGGCACGAGCACCATCGTGAGGTTGATGGTCAGCGTCGACTGCATGCGGCGCAGGGCGAAGAACGCTGCGGCCGCGACCGCGATGCCGGCCGCCGCACCACCGAGGTACGACAGCAGCACCATCCCGGTGATCTGCAGCGGCGTGATCTGGTCACCGAGCAGCAGGGCCACGGCGATCGCGTAGAGGACCAGGGCGGTGCCGTCGTTCGTCAGGCTCTCGGCCTTCAGCTTCATGAAGGTCTTGGCGGGCAGCAGCCGGCCGAGCGCAGCGACCGCGGTGGCATCGGGCGGGGCGACCGCGGCGCCGAGGACGAGGGCGGCCTCCCAGGGCACGCCCATCCAGGTCGCGACCCCGGCGACGGCGAAGGCGGATGCCACGACGAGCAGCGTGCTCATCGGGATGATGTAGCGCAGCGAGCGCCGCACCGACCGCAGCGACGTGGTCCACGCCTCGCGGAACAGCATGACGGGCAGGAACAGCAGCAGCACCGTCTCGGGCGGAAGCTCGATCTGACGCAGCTCGGGGATGAAGCCGAGCGCGAGGCCGATGACGAGCAGGACGAGCGGCGTCGCGACGCGCAGTCGGGGAGCCAGAACGGTGCCCACCAGCATCGCCAATCCCAGCAGAACCGTGATTTCGAGTCCTTGCATGCCTGCCGCCCTTCGCCGTGCCCCTGGACACAGCGTAGAGACAGGCTCGGACATTCCCGAGCGCTCGTGGGGGGAACGTCGCCGACCGCATTAGGCTGTCGGGACGGTTCGGAGACGGGGGATCTACGATGGCGCTCGGCGGAAGCAGGGGAGACACGATGCGGCGAGAGGTCATCGTGCCGCCCGCCCTCTATCTGCCCCTGGTGGGCGATCCCGATGGGCGCGGCCAGCAGGCTGTCGTGCAGACGCTCGTCGACGGCCGCCGCGGTTTGCTCGCGTATACGGCTCTCGACAGGCTCGCCGACGCCTGCGGGCGCGAGCAGCCGTGGATGCTGTTGATGACTTCGGAGCTCGACCGGGTCCGCCAGGCGCAACCGTTCGACGTCGTGGCCTTCGACCTCGACGTGCCACCGCATGCGCGACGAGACGGGCGACTCGGGTGAGCGACCCTATCTACGTCGACCGCGACAACATGACGCGGCGAATGGGCCTCATCGTCGACGAGCTCGACGGAATCGACGAGGCACTCGCCTCCGTGCCCGCCGCGGCCGACGGCGGAGCGGCATCCGCCCTGATCGGCTTCATCGCGGGCGCCGCAGCTGAGGCGGCGAATGAATACTCCGGAGCCGTTCGCCTCGTGGGCGCGGTGACGGACAGTGTCCTCGACGACGTGCAGGCGACCGAGGAGCAGGTGCTGAGCGAAATTTCGCACCTCGAAGAGGGGCTCGAGGACTGATGCCGATCGACGCGAGAATCCCCGGTGACCCGGCGAGCGTGCGCGCCGTCGCGGACTGGCTCGATCGCGTGAAGAACGCCTTCACGGGCGCTGATCTTGAACTCACCTACTTGTGGGGCGACTCGAACAACTACTGGACGGGCGAAGCCGGCACCGCCTGGCGGTCTGCGGTCGGCGACGTCCGCGACCGGGCGGGAGAAGTGGGCAGCTACACGAGCGACGCGGTTGAGGTGTTCCGCGCGTACGCCGGCCGACTCGAACGCGCGCAGGAAGACGCCGGTACGCTCCGATCCCAAGCTGCGGCGGTGGGCCTCGAGGTCATCGGCACGACGGTGCTTCCACCGACGACGTCTCTCGCGTACTGCCCGGGTCCGGGCGCGCCCGCCGCTGATCTCGAGGCGTATGACGAATACGTCTCGCGGATTGCGAGCTACAACGATCTCGGCGCGCAGATCGGGACGATGATCGGCGAGCTCGACGCGTGGGTCGGAGAGCACATGGCCCCGCTCATTGCTCGTGTCGAGGGCCTGCAGAAGCTTGCCGGCACGGTGTCGGCCATCGCGGCCAAAGGCAACGAATCCCTCGCGACATCCGTGCTCGACGGGTACGAGAGCTTTTACGACCAGACGCTCAGCACCTGGCGCAAAGACCACGACTCCCTCCAGTCCGCGGCGGAGACCTTCCGCGATCAGCTCCGGTCCGGCAACCCGGCGTTGCGGGCGGCGGCTGAGGCGGCTGACCCGCACGGGATGCGTGCGGGGGTGGAGGAATTGGCGGAGCAGATCGGCCGCGTGTCGCGCGTGACCCGCGTGCTCCCGATCGCCGGCAACGTGATCGATGTCGTCTCCCTCGCCGCTGATGTCGCAGACGGGGGTTCGCTCAGCTCCGGTGTCGCCGAGATCGCGGGCGGAATGGCAGGCGGGGCCGGGGGTGCGGCCGCGGGCGGGGCTGCGGCAGCAGCGCTCGGAAGCAACCCGGTCGGATGGGTGATCGGCGGAACAGTCGTCGGTGGCCTAGCAATCGGTGCGGGGGCCAGGTGGCTGTGGGAAGCCGCCGTCCCCCTCGATTCCCGTGAAACCATCGACGATTTCTTCACCGGACGGCCACCGCGGCTCGAAGGGTATGTCCCGCCGTCCCCCCGATCGCAGCCGTACCAAGGAGCAGACTGACCGTGGCCATCAGCAGGACGTCACCGAGACTCCCGTCCACCGCCCCCCGCGTTCCCGTCTTCCCGAACGGCCGCCGGCCTTCGTGGCTCGTCGCCGTCGTCGTCGTGTTCGCCGTGCTTCCCGTCCTCATGGCTGTCGCCGACGACAGGCTCGGACTGCGCCTGGTGATGGGGGCGCTGACCCTCACCATCCTCGGAGCCGCGGCCTGCCTGCACGCGCTCTTCGGCACGATCCAGGAACGTCTCGTGCGCATCGATGAGTCGGCATCCGGGATTTGGTTCCGCCCCGCCCCGGCTGCGACCGCTGTGCCCTTCGTGCTCGGCGGCCTGCTGCTGCTCCCCGCTGTCGCGCAGATCGTGGTCGACGTCGCGGATCTGGACACCATGCCGTCATTCCTGCTCACGCGCGCGCCATACGCTCTCGGAGTACTCGGCCTCGGCGTGATCGTCGTGAACGCCGTGCGTCTGCGCGAACCGGCCGGCCTGCACCTGACGTCCGGGGGCCTCGCCGGCATCCGTGGTCGCGGTCGTGTCGACTGGAGTTGGGACGAGCTTGCGGAGGTGGGGGTGGGCACCGGCCCCGTCGCCAAACTCACCCTCATCGCCGACGATGCCGGTCCGCGTGTCGAAGCGCCGATGCTCGCGCTCGGGTCCGACCCCAATCAAGTGGCCACTGTGGTGCAGTACTTCCGCCATGTTCCATCGGCGCGCGCGGCTCTCGATGGCCCCGGCTCCGTCGCCCTGCGCGGAGTCGACGACGCTCTGCGGGCCCGCGAGGGCTGACCGCGCCCGCAAGCTCGGCGATTCGCACAATCTCAGCCCCGACGCGCCGGTTCGGACTGAGGTTGCGCGAATCGCTGAGGTTACGCCCGCGCCCCAGTCCCGCGCCCCGGCAGTGCAGCGGAATTCCCCGCGCCCCGCGCGGCACCTGCGTGGCCTCACAGAGTCAGTGATTCGCACAATCTCAGCCCCGACGCGCCGATCCCGACTGAGGTCACGCGAATCGCTGAGGTTACCCCGCGCCCCAGCCCCGCCCCGGCCGCGCAGCCCCGCCCCCGCCGGGCACACCCCCTACGCCCCGGCCGGAACCCCGACCTTCGCCTTGGCCCACGAGCGCCCGCGGGTGTCCTTGAGGATGTCGTACTCGACGTCGACGTGCGGCTCGATCGCGCTGTACTTGTCGTTCGGCGCCCCGATGACGAGCTGGAAGCCGAGCCCGCGCCAGGCTCCGATCGCGCGCTTGGTGAAGTGCGCGTCGGCCTTGATGAGCGCCTCGTCGAGGAAGACGGGCGCGTACCGCGGCCGCTCCGATCCGGCATCCCCCAGCTGATACCGCAAGGCGGCGCCGACGATGAAGGCGATGAGCTCCTGCGACTCGCCGCCCGACTTCTCGCCGATGTGGTCGTACAGCGCGACGTGCTCGCCGGTGTCGGCGCGGAAGCGCTCGGCGCTGACCCGCACGTGATTGCGCACGTCGATGAGGTCGGCGAAGTCGGGGGCGGTGGGACGGATCCGACCGATGAGCCGGGCCATGCGCCCGTACACGGCCTCGCGCTCCTCGTCGGATGCGGCCGCGTCGATCGCCGCGCGCACGTCGCGCAGCTCGCGGCGGAAGCGCTTGCGCACCTCGGACTGGCTCTCGCGCGGCACGATCTGCAGCCGGTGCTCATCGTCGTAGAACGGCAGGTCCTGCATGATGTCGTTGATCGGGGCGATGCGCTCGCGGATCTCGCGCAGCGCCCGGGTGAGCGCGGAGTCGAGGCTCGTGAGGTCGTTGCCCGACAGGCGCAGCAGAGAGTCGCGCCATTCCGCTTCGAGTTCGTGCAGGCCGCTGGCCTCGAGCTCGACGAGGATCCGCTCGAAGTCGCCGAGCGCCTCGTCGGGGTCGGCGAGCAGGTTGGGGCTCGGCCACCGGTCGGTGAACGCGGTCATGGTGCGGCGCAGGCTCTCGCGCTGGTCGCTCCAGGTCTCCTGGGCCGCGCGCTGCTCCTCGAGCAGGCGCTTCGACGCCGATTCGAGGGCCGCGTCGAAGCGTGCGAGTCGCTGCGAGGGCGAGACGTCGTCGCCGGAGGGCGCCACGAACAACCCGTCGAGGTAGTCGACCTCGTCGGGGGTGAGCGCCATCTCGTGGTCCTCGGCCCGCTCGAGCAGGATCTGCGCGGCATCCACGTCGTCGGTGATCTCGGCCCAGCGCGCGGCGAGCGTCTGCTGCTCGGTCTTCGCCCCGCCGATCTCCTCACGCAGTCGCGCCACGCGCGCCTTCGCGCCCGAGATCTGATCCTGCAGCTCCGCGATGCGGGGATTGCCCGCGGTGATCTCGACGACGGTCTCGTTCCAGCGGTCGAGTTCGCGCTGAACGGATGCCACGTCGACCTGGTCCCACGACAGATCCGCGATCTTCTCGTAGGCGCCGCGCCGGTCGTCGAAGGCGTCGAGGGCGGCGGCGGCTTCGTCGACCGCGGCCTTGGCGGCGGTGAACTCGCGTCGCGCGGTCACGATCTGCTCGCCGAGCTCGGTGAGCCGCACGCGCGAGGAGAACCCGAGGATGCTCTGCCGCGCCGACCCGCCGTGCGCGCCGCGGGCGCCCTGGCTGGTCTGGCCCGAGATGGTGAGGGCCATGCGGTGCTGCGACAGCTCGGATGCGGCATCCACGCACACGAACGCGAACTGCTGCTCGAGGCGGTCCTGGAGCCAGCCGGTGAAGGGGGAGGAGCGGAACTCCAGGCGCCCGGGCAAGGTCGCCGGATCCAGCGCCCCGCGCTCGGGCAGGTCGGTCGGCACGCCCTCGAACCGCAGCCGCTCCCCGAGACGCACGCCGTCGATGGCGGACCGGAACGCCGGAAGGTGCGCGGCGTCGACCAGCAGCGTCGTCGCGAATCCACCGAGGGCGAGGGTGAAGGCCCCGCGCCACGGCTCGAACTCGGTGCGCACGTCGACGAGCTCGGCGACGAAGGGCAGCTCGGCTGCGGTGAGCCCCGCGGCCTCGGCCAGCGCCTCGCGCGCCTCGTGCAGACGCGGGGGGATGTTGTCGTCGCGGGTCTGCGTGCGCCGGTGCTCGGCCTCGAGGGCGGCGAGCTGCTGGCGCAGGTCGGTGTGCCGGCTGCTGGCGGCGACGAAGGCGTCGCGCACCGCGCTCTTGGCATCCGTGTCGGCGAGGGTGCGACGCGCCTCGGCGACGAGCGCGGCGAACTGCTTCTCGGTGGCGACCTCGGCCGAGAGCACGGCGAGTGCCGCCTCGAACCGTTCGCGGTCGCGCTGCATGCCGGCCAGGCGTCGCTCGAGGGTGCGCAGCTCCCGCTGGGCCGCGTCGAGCCGGTCGCCGCCGGCGGCGCGCAGCACGTCGCCGAGGCCTTCTCGCTCCGCCTCCGCCGCGTCGGCGAGGGCCTGGCGTTCGCGCACGAGCGCGTCGGTCGCGTGCGTGCGATCGCGCAGCTCGGCCTCGACCGCTTCGAGCAGGTCGACCCGGCGCTGCGCGCGCCAGAGCGACGCGCGCGACTCGGGGTCGCCGAAGCGCCCGAGCGCGTCGATCAGGCGCAGCCGCTCGGCGGCGTCGTCGATGCGCGTCTTCATGCCGCGGATCGGCTGCAGGGCCCGCACCTGCTGGCGGGCCTCGAGCATGCGCGTGCGCGTCGACTCGAGCCCGTCGAAGTGCGTGACGACCGCGTCGGCGACGGCGAGGGTCTCGGGCTCTTCGAGCACCATGCGCTTGTACAGGTCGTCGACGGTGGTGATCTGCTGCCCGGCCTGGATGCGCGCGAGCAGGCTCATCGCCTTCGCCCCCGCGCCCGCCGCCCCGATACCGAGCACCGCGTGCAGGCGTGCCGAGAACTCGCGGTCGGTCGCGAGGGTGTCGAGGCCCGTCGCCCGCACCGCCGAGTCGGAGAGGTGGCTCTGCGCCGCCCGCTCGAGCTGGCGCAGGTCGAACGCCCCGTGCACGGTCGCGCGCATCTTCACGGCGTCGTCGAGCGTGCGGGCTGCCGCGGGGAAGTACCAGGCCCGCACGGCCGTGAAGCGGGCGCCGTCGTGGTCGGCCCAGGTCATGCCGATCGCGGTCCACGTGTCGACGCCGTCGCCGCGCAGCACCCGCACCTTGGTGCCCTCGTCGGTGCGCGATTCGTCGAGCTTGCCGCGGCCGTAGGAGAGGATGTTGCGCTGCTCCTGTCCGCGCGGACGCCCGACGACCGCGCCGTTCGAGGCGCCGTTGAAGGGGGTCGTGTGCGGCATCATCAGCGCGACGTACGCGTCCATGAGGGTGGATTTGCCCGAGCCCGACCCCCCGCACAGCAGCGTCGCGGTCGGCGCGAAGCGCACGCGGTGGGTGCCGTCGTATCCGCCCCAGTTGATCAGCTGCAGGTCTTCGGCGACCCACTGCTGCCCGCGCGAGGCAGCGGGGATCAGCCCGAACAGTGTCTCGAGCATCGTCATGCGCGCTCCTCCTCGAGAATTCCGGATGCCACGGCCTCGGCGTCGGCGTCATTGATCAGGGGCGCCGGGGTGCCGGCATCCCGTGTCTGCTCGTCCAACCACCGCTGCAGCTCGCGCAGCACCTCGGCGCTGAGCACGATCTCGATGAGCGGCCCGATGCGGTAGCGACCCTCGGACTCCTCCTCGATGATGCCCTCGCGGTCGAGGCGCGCGATCGCGGTGCGCACCGCCCGCTGCTGGCTCGCGCGCGTGCCGTCGGTCTCGCTGAAGTAGGTGAGCACGGTCTGCTCGACCTCTTCGACGTCGACGCGCGCCGATGCGGTGCCCGCGGTCGTCTCGCGCTGGAACACCGTGCGCAGGTACACCAGCACGAGCGTCTCGGCGCGCGAGTACGCTTCGTCCTTCAGCAGGATCGGCACGTCGAGCTCGTCGCTGCGCACCTGCTCCTTGTAGGCGACGCCGCGCGCGTGGTCGACGACGAGTCGCACGAACAGGTCGTTCAGGCGCGACTCGATCATCTGCTGGTGCTCGAGCAGCAGCTTCCACTCAGCGGGCGAGCTCTCGGCGACCAGGAACCGCCGCTGCAGGATGCGCACGAGCACGCGCCGCACGTCAGCGTCCAGCGTGCCGCGGTCCCCGGCGAACAGCGCGTCGGGGTCGTTCTCCATCGCGACGGGGGCGATGAAGGCGGGGGCGTCCGTGTCGGGGGCGGACGGGTCGATGTCAGTCATCGGCATCCGTTTCTGTCGTGCGGGAGGCGGTGACCGCCCCGAAAGCGAAGCGTCGGGTCGTGCCGTCGGGGCGCACGGCCTCGACGATCGAGACGTCGTCGTGCTCGACGAGTCCGTCGCGGTGGACGATCTCGAGCAGACCCACGAGGTCGACGGGGCGGCGGGTGTCGGCATCCACCCCCGCGAACGCGGTCGCGAGGTCGAAGCCCTCGCCGAGGGTGGCGACGTAGGCCTCGAGCTCGGCGTAGTGCGGCCCGCCCCACGCGCGCGTGTCGGCGTCGACGAACTCGACGTCTTCGGTTCCGGATGCCAACGGCTCCGGCGCCCCGGGAGGACGCACGTCGCTGAGCGAGCGGCGCAGATGCCCGATGTCGGCGAGCGGGAGCGTCCGCACCGGTTCGACGCGGCCGGGGGAGCGGGTCTGGCTCCATCGGTGCAAACCCGCCATGACCCCGCGCAGCAGGTCGTCGACCTGGCGATCGCGGATCGGGTCGTGCGTGCGCACCTGCGCGGTGATGACGTGCGAGGCGCGTCGCTGCGCGGTCAGCACCTCCTGCACGCCGGCCTCGACGCGGCGCGCGATCGCGTCGAGCTCGCCGCGCTGCTCGGGGGTCATGAGGCGCGAGAACGGCTCGGTGAGCACGGCGTGCAGCTGGTCGGTGAGGTCGTCGATGTTCTCGGGGTCGCCGATGAGGCGCAGCGCTCCCTGGAACGCACGCCCCTCGGGCGTGGCCTGCATCACCTGGCGGCCGCGCTCGAGGTACTCGCGCAGCACCTCTCCGGTCGGCCGCACGTCGCGCCGGAGCTCTGCGACCACGTCGCGCTGCATCGCGGCGATCGACTCGGCGACGCGCGAGAAGTCGGCAGGCAGCTCGCGCGCGAGGTGGATGACGTTCTCGGCCTCTTCGAGCAGGTGGTCGTCGTCGAGCGGTTCGACCACGCCCTCGTCGAGTGCGGCGATCTCGGCATCCAAGGCCGCGCGCTCCTCGAGCAGGGCTTCGCGGCGTCGCTCCGGGTCGCTCTCGGCGTCGCGGGCGAGGCGGTCGACGGCGTCGAGCAGGGTCCGCACGCGCGAGCGCGAGACGCGGGCGCGGCCCCCTCCCGCGCGGCCGGCGATCTCGAGGGCGCCGACGGCGTGGGCGGAGAGGCGGTAGACCTCGACGTCGTCTTCGATCTGCAGACCCAGCCAGCCCACGCGCACCCAGCCGCGGCAGATCTCGCGCGCGGAACCCGCGGGGACCCGGCGATCGTCCTCGGAGTCGATGCCCGCGGCGCGCAACTCCTCGATCGCCTCGGCCACCTCGACATGCGCGTCCGCGACGGCGACGGCGGGTCGATCGGGCGTGAACACGATCGACAGGACGGCGACGACGAACGGCGCGAAGCGCCCGTGCAGCAGATCGAGAGTGGGGTTCTTGAAGGCCGTCACCGAGCGCAGGTATGCGGCTTCGGTCCGGGTGCTGCTCACTGGCTGAAGTCTACCGGGGCAGCCGCGGGCGCCATGGCGGCGTCCTCTCGGGTGAGCTGCCGGGTGAGACCGCCGTCTTCACCCGCGCGCGCCGGCGGACGCCCTGGAGCGGCCACATCGCCTCAGATCAGACTCCGGATGCCACGACCCGCCGCTCTCACCCGCTCTCGGTCGCGAGCCCTGGGCCCCCGCATGGTTCACGCATACGGAATAGTCAGCGCGATTCGTGGGCCGCCCGAAGGGATCTCCCGGCCCGTCCAGGAAGGACCCCCGTGCGACACTCCGGCGCCCATACTCCTGCGCACCCCACGCGGCGCGTCATCCTCCACGGGGCTGCGTGGGCCGTGCCCGCGGTGGCCCTCGTCGCCGCGACCCCCGCGTTCGCCGCGTCGGGGACGACCCTGTCGTTCTCGGCGTCCGCGTACGCCGGCACATCGTGCGGGAGGATCACCGACGCCGTCGTCCGCGCCGCCGACGGGTCGACCGCCGCGGCGGGGGTGAGCGTGGTGCTCCAGATGTCGAGCGGCTGGACGTTCGATGGAGGCGGGTCGACCGCGACCGTGGTCACCGGCTCTGACGGTTCGGTGTCCTGCGGGACGATCCACGTCCCCGCGGGCACCGCGACGGGAACGCTGTCGGCGACGGCCTCCGGGGCCACCGGAGCGTCCGCGTCCCTGTCCGCGTACGACTCGCAGATCCTCACCTCGCCGAGCGGCCTCGCCGACGCCAGCGGCATCCCGGCCGGGGCGACTCCGATCGCGCAGGGCTACTTCCTTTCCGGGGGAACGCTCTACCTCTCGGGGACGGGCTCCGTGGCGACGGGCATCGACGCCGTGGGCCGGCTCGTCGAGGCGCCGAGCAAGAACGGCTCCTTCCTTCTGCCGGTCCGGCGCTCCGACGGCAGCGCCGCGGTGTACGACACGAGTTCGGGAACGGTCACCGCCGCGACGGGGACTCCGTCCGGCGCGACGCCCCTCGCAGCGGACCTGTTCCTGTCGGGCAACACGATCTACCGCGGCGGGTCCGCCCTCACCGCCGACGTCGATCGGGCCGGTCAGCTGATCGAACACGACGGCGGCAACGGCTCCTCCGGGATCTTCTACCTGCCCTACCTGTCCACGGCGGGCTCGGCGCGGATCCTGCGCGTCCCGCAGAACGACGTGCGCACCGCCTCCGAGTACGGTGCGGCGGGCGGCCCCGGTTCGGGGGCGACGCCGATCGCCGACGACCTTTTCCTGTGGCACGACGACATCTACCGGGTCAGTTGGGACGGAACCTCCGCCTACGGCACCGGCGCCGTGGCATCCGGGGTCTCGACCTTCGGCGCGCTGACGCCCAACCCGTACTACTCGGGCGAGCGCCTCCTGCCCGTGGCCCGCAGCGGCAGCGGACAGAACGCCCTGTTCATGGTCTCGGGCAACGCCCTGCGCGACACGACCCAGGTCCCGTCCGGCAGCACCCCGATCGGTGCGGATCTCTTCCTCTCGAGCGGGGCGATCTACCAAGACGCCGTGGGCGTCGTCGCCTCGTCCGTCGCGGCGAACGGGATCGCCGGCCCCGCGTCGTACGGGTCGAATAAGGTCGTCGTCCCCCTGACCGTCTCGGCCTCATGCTGACCGGGCCCTCCGCATCGCCGCGGTCCCGCGGTCGCGCTCTCCGGTGGGCGGCGCTCGGTTCGATCGGGGCACTGCTGGTGGCTGGCGGCGTGGCCCTGGCCGTGTGGCCCTCCGGTGTGTCCGCCCCGGTCGCCTCCGACCCGGACGTGCTCGACGTCGCGGCCGAAGCCGGCGCGACGGACGATCCGCAGACGGCGGCGAACCTCGCGTCGGTGGACGAATGGGTGAACGGGCTCGACATCCCCGCCGACGCCACCGACGATCAGCGGCTGCAGGCCAAGCTGGCCTACGACCTGGTCACCGTCCCGCTCGCCGACCGCGACGAATTCCTCTCGGTGCCCGGGGTGAGCGTGGTCGCTCCCATCACCCGTGACGACAGCGTCACGGGCGCGGTGCTGCGCTCGCAGTCCGACCTCGTGAGAGCGAGAATCCCGGATGCCACGATCGAGGCGAACCAGGTCGCCACGACCGAGGCCACCACGACCCAGGGAGACCAGACGCCCGTTCCGTCGTGGGGGCTGGACGTCATCGACAACTCCGCGTCCGCACAGGATGACCACTACCTCTACGACACCACCGGCGCGGGTACGACGGTGTTCGTCATGGACACGGGGATCACCTCCTCTCTCTCGGACTTCGGTGGGCGCGTCGACGCGGCGGCGGGCAAGACCTTCATCAACGACGGGAACGGCACCGAGGACTGCAGCGGACACGGCACGCACGTCGCCGGCACCGTCGGCAGCACGACGTACGGGGTCGCCAAGCAGACGAAGCTCATCCCGGTGCGCGTCGAGGATTGCGACGGAAACGGCACGACGACCGATATCTGGTACGCGCTGAACTGGATCACCGATAACTACAAGTGGGCCGACCGCATGGTCATCAACATGAGTATCGGCAGCGCCAAGGCGAACAACGTCAACAGCATGATCAGCTTCGCCAACAGCCGCGGGTTCGTCGTCGTGGGAGCCGCCGGCAACGAGAAGCAAGACGCCTGCAATACGACGCCGGCATCCGCTGCCCGGACGATCACCGTCGCCTCGTACGACAACCGCCTGCAGTGGAGCAGCCAGTTCAGCAACTACGGCTCGTGCGTCGACATCCTCGCTCCGGGTCAGGACATCCGCTCCCTCTGGTATCAGGGCGGCGCGAGGATGGAGAGCGGCACGTCCATGGCCGCACCCCACGTCGCGGGACTCGCCGCCCGTCTGCTCGAGGCTCATCCCTCGTGGACGAGTGCCGACGTCATGAGTTACTTCCAGACGTCCGCGGCGACGGGTCGCATCTCCGGCGTCCCGGCGAACACGGTGAATCTCGTGGCTGCGATCCCCGTCGCCGCGTCCGTGCCGAAGATCACCTCGCTCACGACGAGCGCGGTGTCGTCGGGCATCTCCCTCGCGTGGACGACGAACGGCGTCGGCACCTTCACGTCGTTCGCCGTCACCGTGACCGATTCCACGACGGGCCGTGCCTATCCCGTCACGGTCGGGGCCTCCCGGTCGTCGACCGTCTTCACCGATGTGATCCCCGGCCACACCTACACCGTCCGCGTCGCGGGTACGGCGACGATGCCCTCGGGCGCCGTGGTGACGACCGACCCCGCGACCGCCGCGGGGCCCTGACCGATCGAGGAGAACGGCTTGTCGAAAGGTCCTCGTCCCGCTTCCGCACGTCGGTGGTGGTCCCTCGGCGTGGGCGGCGTCCTCCTCCTCGTCGTCGGGACCACCGCGGCGGTCTCGTCGTCGCCGATCCCCGCGCGTCCTGCCGCGGACGCTTCCCGCGCGGCGGCTCCTTCCGCCGGCGCCGGCGCCGTGCTGTCCGGCGAGCCCGCGGTGCCCGCCTCCGAGGACGAGCAGTTCCACATTCCGCCCGGCGCCACCGACGAGGAGCGGCTCCGCATCAAGCTGTCGTACGACATCGTCTCGGTGCCGGTCGACCGGCGCGACGAGGTGCTCTCCGTTCCCGGGTTGTCTGCCGCCGCGCCGGTCACGCTCGGCGACACCCTTTTCTTCGCCGTTCCGGGCGGGGCCGCGGACCTCGTGCGAACTGTCGTGCCCGACGCCACGGTCGAGGACAACCCTCTCGTCACGGCGAGTGCCGACGAGACCCCCGTGCCGTCCTGGGGGCTCGATGTCGTCGACAACACCGCCTCCGCTCAAGACGACCATTACCTGTACGACTCGACCGGCGCGGGGGTCACGGCGTTCGTCATCGACACCGGGGTGCAGGCGTCGCACCCGGATTTCGGTGGGCGGGTGGACGCGGCCGCGGGTAAGGACTTCGTCGGTGACGGCCGGGGCACCGACGATTGCAACGGTCACGGGACGCACGTGGCAGGAACGGTCGGGAGCACCACCTTCGGCGTCGCCAAAGACGTGCGGATCATTCCCGTCCGTGTCCTGGGCTGCACGGGCCAGGGGTCGGGCTACGACGTCTACCGCGCCCTCGCGTGGATCTCCGACACCTTCGCGGGTACCCGATCCGTGATCAACATGAGTGTCGGGATGCCGAAGTGGGACCCGGTCGACAACGCGGTGAACGCGTTGAGCGACGAGGGCTTCGTGAGCGCGGTCGCCGCGGGAAACGATACGAAGGACGCCTGCGACTACTCGCCCGCGAGCGCGTCCGACGCCATCACGACCGGCGCATACGACAGCTCGAACAAGCTCGCCGATTACAGCAACATCGGTCCGTGCGTGAGTGTTCTGGCACCCGGCAGCGGAATCGTCTCGACGTGGATCAACTCCCAGGCGGCGATCGACAGCGGGACGTCGATGGCGAGCCCCCACGTCGCGGGCCTCACCGCCCGGCTGCTGCAGGAGCATCCGACGTGGAAGACCGGCGACGTCAAGAGCTACCTCGCCACGGCGGCCGCCCGAGGCCGCATCTCCGGGGTCCCCTCGGGCACGGTCGACCTGGTGGCGGCGGTTCCGGGCGTCCCGCGCATGAAGTCGCTGACCGCGACGGCCGACGCGGCGGGAATGGCCCTGTCGTGGTCGACGAACGACATCGGCACCTTCCTCACCTTTTCGATCACGGTCACCGACACCACAGACGGTCGGTCGTACCCGGTCGTCGTCTCGGCGACGCGTTCGTCGACCGTCTTCACGGACGTCCTGGCGGGGCACAGCTACACCGTGAGCATCACGGGAAGCGCGCGGATGCCGTCGGGCACGGTCGTCGCCACCGACCCGCTGACCGCGACGGGCCCGTGATGACGCGCCTTCTTCTTCTTCTCCCCTCCCTTCGAAAGGGGCGACCATGTCGCATCGCCTTCGCCTGACCGGACCCGCGCGGTGGGTCATCCTCGCGCTGACGGGAGGGCTGCTCGCCGCGACCGTCGTGACCGGCATCGTCGTCTCGAGTGCTCCGGATCAGACCTCCGCCGTCGCCGTCGCCGGACCGACCCGCGCGCCGGAACTCTCCCACGCGTCGGACGCGTTGTACGACGGCTTCGACATCCCCGCCTCGGCCACGGCTGAGGAGCGGCAGCAGATCAAGCTGTCGTACGACATCGTCTCCGTCCCCCTCGCTCAGCGGGAGCGGCTGCTCGCCGTGCCGGGCGTCACCACCGCCGGAAGGGTGTCGATCGGCGACGTCTTCTACGCCGCCGTCCCACGGGCCCAGGCTGGCGCCGTGCGCGCGGTCATCCCCGAGGCGAGCGTCACGCCCAACCCCGTCGTCCGCCCCGCCTTCGACCAGTCGCCTGTCGGATCGTGGGGCCTGGACGCCGGGGACAACACCGCCGCCGTTCAGGATGGGCACTACCTGTACGACTCGACGGGGGCGGGCACCACCATCTTCATCGTCGACACGGGGGTCTGGGCCGCGCACCCCGACTTCGGCGGCCGCGTCGATGCCGCGGCGGGCAGGAACATGACCAGCGACGGCGGGTCGACGGACGACTGCAACGGGCACGGCACGATGGTGGCGGGCGTCGCCGCCAGCGCGACCTACGGCGTCGCCAAGCAGGCCCGCATCATTCCGGTTCGTGTGTTTCCCTGCTCGGGCCCGGGAGACGGGTGGAGCGTCGTCGCGGCCCTGGGCTGGATCTCCGACAACTTCGTCGGTCGGCAGGCCGTCGTCAATCTGAGCCTCGGCACGTCCGAGTGGCCGGACCTGGACAACGCCGCGAACGCGCTCGTGGACAAGGGGTTCGTCGTGACTGTCGCGGCGGGAAATGACCCGAAGGACGCGTGTACCATATCGCCGGCCCGCGCGGCCAAGGTCATCGACGTGGGCTCGTACGATCCCACCAACGAGTACCGCTACGACAGCAACTACGGACCGTGCGTGGCGATCTTCGCTCCCGGGGGCACCGTCACATCCACCGCGAAGGGCGGCGGCTCGGGGCAGGAGAGCGGAACGTCACTCAGCAGCCCGTTCGTCGCGGGCCTCGCGGCACGTCTGCTGCAGGAGCATCCCTCGTGGGCACCGTCCGACGTCTGGCAGTTCCTCGACACCCCCGCCGCAGAAGGCCACCTGACGAAGGTTCCCGCGAACACCCCGAACCTCGTCGCCGCCATCCCCGGTGTCCCGAAGATCTCCTCGGTCACCGCGGCTCCCACGGACGGGGGCATCGGGATCTCGTGGACGACGAACGACATCGGCACGTTCACCTCGTTCTCCGTCACGGTCACCGACACGACGACGGGGCGCGCGTACCCGGTGGTCGTGTCGCTCCTGCGCTCCTCGGCCGAGTTCATCGACGTCGTTCCCGGCCACACCTACACCGTGAGCGTCTCCGGGTCGGCGCAGATGCCCTCCGGGGCCATCGTCACGGCCGACTCGGTCACGGTCGCGGGTCCCTAGCGGTCGGTCACGCACCCGTGCACTGGTAGAGGGTGGCGCCGGACACTTTGCTGACATCGCCGCCCTCTTTCGCTTGGCTGAAATCCCACTCCCCGACCTCGTGGCATCCGGGTCCCGTGGCGACGCGGCGCACGGGGTCGCCTTCGGGTGCTCCGGATGCCACGACGAAGAGCCGCGCGTGGCCGCTGCGGACCATCTGCTCGAGGTCGTCGGTCGTGAAGACGGGCACGTGCCCGCTGTAACCGCCGTCGGTGAGCACGCTCGCGCCGGTGGCGTCGATGACCTGCGACGACAACGCCCACGAGTCGGTGACGAAGAGCGGAGAGCCGTCCGCGCCGCCGCCGTGTTGACGGGCCGCGTCGACGATCTGGGTGACCGCGGGACTCATCTGCGGAATCCCGCCCCACACGGAGGGCGTCGACACGGTGAACGTCTCGTCGGGGTGGCCACCCCGCGCGGTGACGCCGACGTAAGCGTCGCCCCCGCTCCCGTCCCGCGCGTCGTCGAGCACCTGGAGGCTCGTCGCGACGGGCAGGCAGAGCAGCGCGACCGCGAGGGCGGCGGGGGCGACTCGACGCAGACGGGGGAGCGAGCCGGGCTCCGGGAGAGCGACGGCTATGCCGAGCGCCAGGCTGATCGCGCCGACCACGATGGCGGGGACGAGCAGAACGGCGGGCAGGCGCGCCTCGCCGATGAGCACGCCCCACCACACGGCCTGCACCCCGACGACGGCCGGCAGGACGAGCCGATCACGTCGACGCCGTGACCGCAACAGCCGCATGCCCTCGACCCACGCGACGACGACGAGCAGGACCATCGGAACGCCCAGGGCCGCGACATAGGCCGTGTGCGGGACGTGGGTGAAGGTGAGCACCGTCGCCGCGGTGGCGAACCACACGGCGGCGACGACGACGAGGGGGAAGCGGGCCGAGGTCGACGGCGCCCGTTCGGACCCGCGCCGGGGGAAATACCGCCAGAGGCCGAGCACGATACCGGCGAGGGCCGCCGGGTAGAGCCAGCCGATCTGGGTGACCAGCGGCAGTTCCAGCAGCTTCGTGAGCGTCGGAGACCCGCCCGAGCTCGAGGGGGCGGGTGTCAAGAGCGCGTGGCTCACGGCGGCGAGGGTCGCACCGAGCCCTCCGGTGGAACTCGACGCGCCCACCGAGCCCGGGACCGCACCCGGGACGAACCGGTCGAGGCCGTTGTACCCGAAGACCATCGCGAAGATGCTGTCGTTGGTCGAGCCGTCGACGTAGGGGCGTGCATCGGCGGGGACGAGCGCGACGACGGTGATCCAGGCCACGGATGCCGCGACGGCGGCGGCCGTGACCGCTCCGGCGCGCACGAGGCCTCGGCGCCACCCGCGGGTCGCGGCGAGCGTGCCGGCGATGAGCGCGGGGAGGAGGAACCACGCGGCCATCATCTTCGCCTGGAAGCCCACGCCGATGAACACCGCGCACAGCACCAGCGGCCACCGCGCCGAGGTCAGGATCGCGCGCTGCCACCAGACGAGCGCCACCGCGAGCGCCATCGTGAGCAGTCCGTCCTCCATCGGGTGGGCGAACATCGAGACGAAGATCGGCGTCGAGGCGGCGGCGCCGGCGGCGAGCAGGCCCGCGCCGCGCCCGCCCCAGCGCAGCGCCAGCACCGCGCACGCGACGACGGCCACGACGCCCTCGATCACCTGCGGCAGGGCGATGGCCGAGATCGACATGCCGAAAAGACGGATGCTCAGCGCCTGCGGGACGGCGAAGCCGCTGAGCTTGTCGAGGGTGACCGTGGCATCCGGATCGAAGGCTCCGAAGAACAGGGCGTGCCACGACTGCGACATCGACCGGGCCGAGGCCTCGTAGAACGAGAAGTCACCTCCGCGCGCGAGGTTCCAGCAGGTGAGCACGACGAAGCCGGCGACGATGATCGTCAGCGAGATCCGTGCCCACCAGGGTTCGCGCCACCAGCGCGCGAGAGGGGCGGGAGAGGTCACGACGCACAGGATGTCCCGCGGGGAACGGGAGCGGGTATCAACCGTCTATGTCATCGCTGTGGATGCGATGGGCACCTACCGCGTACGATGACCGCGGGGGTGCCCGATGTCCGCATTGCGCAAGAAACTGTCGTCCACGCGTCGTGCGTTGAGCCGCGCCGCGGCCCTCATCGCGGGTGCCACCCTGGTCGCCGCGGGCGCGATCGCCTCGCCCGCGGCATCTGCCGCTTCGTCGCTTCCCGGCTGGCTCTCCACGAGCGGGTCGACGATCGTGACGGCATCCGGCGCGCCGTTCACCATCAAGGCCGCGGCGTGGTTCGGGATGGAGACCTCGAACTGCACGCCGCACGGGCTGTGGTCGATCCCGCTCGACGACGGCCTCGCCGCCATCGCCGGGATGGGGTTCAACACGATCCGCCTGCCGTTCTCGAACGAGTGCCTCGCGGCGACGGCGTCGAACTCGATCAACTCCTCCGTCAACCCGGGGCTGGTCTCGCTCACGCCCCTGCGGCTGATGGACACCGTCATCGCGCGGGCGAAGGCGCACGGGCTCTCGGTGATCCTCGATCGCCACCGCCCCGACTCCGCGGCGCAGAGCGAGCTCTGGTACACCGCGCAGTACAGCGAGCAGCGGTGGATCGACGACTGGAAGATGCTCGCCGCGCGCTACAAGAACGAGTCCGCCGTCATCGGCGTCGACCTCCACAACGAGCCGCACGGCTCGGCCTGCTGGAACTGCGGCGACCCCGCACGTGACTGGCGGGCCGCGGCCACGCGCGCCGGAAACGCCGTCCTCGCGGTCAACCCGAACCTCCTCGTCATCGTCGAGGGCGTGGAGCGGCAGAACGACGGCTCGAGCACGTGGTGGGGCGGCGGCCTCAAGGACGCCGGCGCGGCACCGGTCACCCTCGCGGTGAAGAACCGCGTGGTCTACTCGCCGCACGACTACCCGGCGAGCGTCTACGCGCAGCCCTGGTTCTCGGCATCCGGCTATCCCGCCAATCTCGAAGCGGTGTGGGATGCCAACTGGGGATATCTGGTGCGCCAGAACATCGCCCCCGTGCTCCTCGGCGAATTCGGCACGAAGCTCGAGACGGCCAGCGATCGAGCCTGGCTCGGCGCTCTCGTGGACTACCTCGGCAAGACGAAGATCAGCTTCGCGTACTGGTCGTTCAACCCCAACAGCGGCGACACCGGCGGGCTCGTGGCCGATGACTGGCGAACCCCGCAGAAGGAGAAGCTCGCGGCTCTCGCGCCGATCCTCACCCCCGGCGCCGCGCCGACACCGACACCGACCGCGACGGCGACGCCCAAGCCCACGGCGACCGCGACGCCGAAACCCACGGCGACGGCCACGCCGAAGCCGACGACGACCCCCCAGCCGACGACGACCCCGACGGCGACGCCGAAGCCCACGACGACCCCCCAGCCGACGACCAGCCCGTCGCCCACTCCCACCCCGGGCGCCACCGCGGCCCCCGGCATCACCGCGACGTGGGTTCCGCAGAGCACCTGGGGCGAGGGTTGGGTCGCCGAACTCACGGTCACGGCCACCGGGCCGGTGAAGACCGGGCCGGTGAAGACCTGGTCGGTGTCGTTCGATGCGCCCGGCACCACCGCGGTGTCGAACGCGTGGGGCATGCGCTGCTCCGTCGCCTCGGCACGCGTGACGTGCACGGGCATCGAGTGGGCGGCATCCCTCGCTCCCGGGCAGACCGTGCGGGTGGGCCTGCAGGCGGTGGCCACGCGGGCGCCGTCGAACCCGAAGCTGACCCTCTCGGCATCCTGAGTCCATCCTCTCCGGCGACCGCCCTCGCCATCCATCGCTCGCGCATAGCCTGCACAGGGCTGCGGTGAGGGCAGCGCTGCCTACTATTCGCCGGTGACCGTTGCTTCCACTCCCGTTCCCGCCTCGCGCTTCTCGCTGGCCGGAGACCTCCGCCGACCGCGCGGATGGACCGTCGGCCTGATCGCCATCGGGCTCGTCGCGCTCGTGCTCACCGGTTGGCAGGTGTGGGCGGGGGCACCCAGCGAGTACTACGCCTCGATCGCACTGTCGATGAGTCGCTCGTGGTCCAACTTCTTCTTCGGAGCGGTCGACCCCGCCGGGACGGTCACGCTCGACAAGATCCCGGGGTCGTTCTGGATCCCCGCGCTGTTCGTGAAGGCGTTCGGCTACTCCACCTGGGCGGTGATCCTGCCGAACGCCCTCGCGGCGGTCGCCGCAGCCCTCATCACCGCCGTCGCCGCTCGGCGGGTGGCGGGGGAGCGGGCGGGGCTGATCGCGGGAGCCGTGGTCGCCGTCACCCCGATCCTCGTCGCCGTCGCCCGCTCGAACCAACCCGAGACGTTCTTCGTCCTCGGGCTCTCGTTCACCGCCTGGGCTGCGGTCCGTGCCGTCCAGGCGGGCAGCCTGGGCTGGCTCGTGGCGGCGGGAGCCTTCATCGGTCTGTCGTTCCAGTTCTACGAACTCGAGGCCTGGGCGGTGTGGCCTGCGCTCGCCGCCGCCTACCTGTTCACGCGGCAGTCCTGGGCGCGGCGCATCGGGCACCTCGCGCTCGCCGGGGCGGTGAGCCTCGCGGCATCCCTGTGGTGGGTGGCGATCGTCTCGCTCATCCCCGCCGACAGCCGGCCCTACATCGGCAGCACGTTGTCGAACAACCCGTGGGAGATGGTGTTCGGCTACAACGGCCTCGGCCGGTTCGCGGCGACGGCCGACAGCGGGGCGTACGAGTCGTTCACTCCGCCCTTCTCGGGAGAACCCGGAATCCTGCGCCTGTTCAACGCGCAGCTCGCGGGTCAGATCGCCTGGCTCATCCCCGCGGCGATCGTCGGGCTCGTCGTCCTGTGGGTGCTGCGCTTCTCGCGCCCGCTCACGGTGCTGCTCACCGTCTGGCTCGCGACCTTCGCGGCGATGTTCTCGGCCGTCGCCGGGATGCACCAGTTCTACACGGCGGCGCTCGCCATCCCGCTCGCTCTCGTGGTCGGGGCGGCGCTCGCCGTGGCGCACCGGGCGGGCAGGGTGTGGCCGCAGATCTCGATCGTCGCGGTCGCGGGGGCGACGGCCCTCGGCATCGGCCTCGCGACCGGGGGATACAGCATCCCGGTCTCGATCGCCCAGGCCGTCGTCGCCGTGCTCGCCATCGCGCTGCTGTCGACCCGGCACCGCGGGCGGCCGGTCGCGACCGTCGCCTTGATGGTCGGGCTGCTGTTGACCCCGGCCGTCTGGTCGGCGGTCACGGTGGCGCACCCCAGCTCGACCAACCCTGTGGCCGGGGGGTCGAACGCGACCTCGGGATTCGGGGGCGGCTTCGGCGGGCGCGGCTCCGGCGGTGGAGATCTCGGCGGGGGGATGCCGAGCGGCGGGCGCGGCAGCCAGGGACTCGGCGCGGCCCCGGGTGGGGGCGCGGCGCCGGGCTTCGGACAGGCGTCCGGCGGCTCGCCCTCCGGCCGTACCCGCGGCGAGACGGGGGGAGGCCCGACGGGTTTCGGTGGGTTCGGCGGCCCCGGAGGCGGAGGGGACTCCAGCGCCCTCGTCTCGTGGCTGCAGGCCCGCAGCACGGGGTCGACCTACCTCGCCGCCACCTTCGGGGCGCAGTCGGCGGCGCAGCTGATCATCGCCTCGGGCGGCGGATCGTTCCTTCCGATCGGCGGCTTCAACGGCACCGACAAGGTGCCGACCCTCGAGGCGTTCACCGCGATGGTCGACGCGGGCGAGGTCCGCTACGTCATCGGCGGCGACCAGCGCGGCGGGGGCACGTCGATGGCCGCCGCGGCGACGACGACCGCCTCGAGCCAGATCCGCACGTGGGTGACGCAGCACTGCGCGACCGACAGCTCCGCCCCCACGACGGTGTACGACTGCGGCTGACGCCGGCCGCCCGGGCGCGGATACCTCGTCAGCGACCCAGGAACTCCATGCCCGCCTCGCGGAACGCCCGCGCGCCGGGGGCGTTCACGTGGTGCCGACCGGGGATGTCGGCGAACTCCCCGCGGGGGAGGAGCCCCGCGAGGTGCCGCGACTGGTCGTGGATGGGGTCGTCGGTCCCCGTGGCGATGAGCACGGGCTGCTGCGGGGGCGACGCGGGGTCGGGGTCGGTCTCACCCAGCCGCATCCCCTCGGCGATCGCGACCAGGGCCCGCAGATCGTTCCCGGGCACGCGCTCGGCGAGCGAGACGTAGCGCTGGGTCGTGGCATCCTGAACCGGTTCTCCGTGATCGAGGAAGGCGCGAGCCTGGTCGACCCGCAACCGGGCGAGAGGACGACCGTCCGGGATGCCGCCGAGCACCGCGCGCTCGACATGTTCGGGGGCGTCGACGGCGAGCTGCCAGCCCACCCGCCCGCCGAGGGAGTATCCGAGGTAGCGCACCTGGTCGAGCAGGTACGTGTCGAGCACGGCGACCAGGTCGGCCACGAGCGTGGGCATCGTGTACGACGCGGCATCGTGCGGCTTCTCGCTGGCCCCGTGACCGCGCTGGTCGACGGCGATCACGCGGTAGCCGGCCCGCAGCAGATCGCGGACCCAGCCGGTGTTCACCCAGTTGTCGCGCGTGCTCGACCCGAAGCCGTGCACGCACAGGACGGGGTCGGCCTCGACGTCGCCCCATGAGTAGGTGGCCAGGCGCACGTTGTCGCCGACGATGACGAACTGTGCGGGAGGGACCTCGGTCAGGGCGGGAACGGCATCCATTCCTCCGATCCTGGCAGAGCGGGGCCGGGCGTATCGGGTAGTGGTCATAGTGGTCTCATGGGATATACGCGTGCCGAGCTGGAGTCGTACCGGGATGCCACGCGCCCCGACCTCGTGGAGCCGGGCGTCCGTCTGCTGTTCGTCGGCATCAACCCGGGTCTGTGGACCGCGGCCACCGGCACCCCGTTCGCGCGACCCGGCAACCGGTTCTGGCCGGCGCTGGTGAAGGCGGGGATCCTTCCGCGCCTTCCCGCCTACTCGGAGCCGCTCGGTGAGGAGGACCGCCGCCTGATCTTCGATGCCGGGGTGGGGGTGTCGAACCTCGTCGCGCGGGCGACGGCGCGGGCCGACGAGCTGTCGCGCGAGGAGCTCCGGGAGGGCGCCCAGGCCCTCGTCGATCGGGTCGCCGGGTGGCGGCCCCGGGCCGTCGCTATCGTCGGCCTCACCGCCTACCGCCAGGGCTTCCAACGCCCGCGTGCGACCGCGGGGCGGCAGGACGAGCAGATCGCGGGCGTGCCGACCTGGGTCCTGCCCAATCCGAGCGGACTGAACGCCCACGACACGGTGGATTCCCTCGCCCGCGCCTACGCCGATCCCGCGCGCGCGGCGGGGCTGATCCGCTGAGCAGGCTCCCGGATCGCGCGAGAACGTGTGACGATGGCGGGATGCCGCCCACTCGACGCCGCGTGATCGCCCTCCTCGCGCTGGTCGCCGTCGTCGCTGCCGGGCTCGTGGTCCATCTCGTGCTGCCCTCGAGCGTTGCGACCGACATCGCCGGGGACGCGCTCTACACCGTCGCGGTGTACGCCGGGGTCGTCGTGCTGGTCCCGCGCCTTCAGCCGTGGGCTGTCGGGCTCATCGCCGGAGGGTGGAGCGTGGCCGTCGAGCTGTTCCAGGCGACGGGGATCCCCCTCGAGCTCGCGGAGAGGTTCCGGCCCCTCGCGCTCGTGTTCGGGACGGGGTTCGACGCGCGCGACCTCGTCGTGTACGTATGCGCGGCGGTGATCGCCGTCGCAGCGGATGTCGTCGTCGGGCGGGCCGTCGGGCGGTCGGTGCCCGCGGGCGGCCGGGAGGGCTCGAGGCTCCTCCCCAGGGGATAACCCCCGTCGCGGGCAGCCGCCGCACGGTAACGTGACCACCTCGCGAGAGGGAGGGGAGCGGCGATGAGAGTGCGGTTCGAGGGAGACGTCTTCCGCTGGGAGGCGCGCAGCGACAGCGACTGGTACTTCGTCGCCCTGCCGCCCGAGCTGAGCGGGGAGATCCGCGAGACGCAGACCTACCGCCGCGGTTTCGGCGGGGTGCGGGTCGACGCGACCATCGGCGGCACCACCTTCCGCACCTCGATCTTCCCGCAGGCCGGGGGCGTCTACGTGCTGCCCCTCAAGCGCGCGGTGCGCGACGCCGAGTCCATCGACCCGGGGTCGGTCGTGCGGGTCGATCTGTTCGTCCTCGACGCCTGAGTCGTGCCGGTGCTGCTCGCGCTCGCCGCCGGGGTGTTCGCCGTGGCCGGCGTCGCGCTCGCCGTGATCGACGTGCGCACGCACCGATTGCCGGATGCCGTGGTGCTCCCGTCGCTGCTGGTGGTGACCGCTCTGCTGGGGGCCGAAGCCGTGCGTACCGGCGACCCGGCGCGGGCTGTCGGCGTCGGCGGGGGTGCGGCCGCGGCGTTCGCCGTCGCCCTCGTGCTGCACCGCGCCCGGCCGGGGGCGTTCGGTGGGGGAGACGTCAAACTCGCCGCCCTCGTCGGAGCGCCGCTCGGGTGGTACGGGCCCGAGGCCGTGGCATCCGGCCTGCTTCTCGCTCTTCTGCTCGGCGGGGTCGCCGCGGCCGGCGTCCTGCTCGCGGGGGATCGGCGCGCGGAGATCGCGTACGGACCGTGGCTGCTGGCGGGCGCGTGGGTGCGGCTGCTCGGCGGACCGGGGGAGGGGATGCCGTCGGGCTGACCTGTCGCGCTCGGCCCCGGTGGTCAAGCCCGCATGACGCCCAAGGGTGCGCCGATAGCCTGGCGCCATGGCTGACCTCATCCGGCGTGTCACGGCGTGGGCGCTGCGGCTCCGTCTCGTGCGCGCCTTCCTCGTCTACTCGGGCGCGCGTGGCCCCATGCTCGCCGACAGCGTCACGTACCGCACCCTCTTCAGCCTCTTCGCCGCGGTGCTCATCGGGTTCTCGGCGGCCGCGATCTGGTTGTCGGGAAACCCCGAGGCCCTCTCGGCTCTCGAGCGATCGGTCAACAACGTCGTGCCCGGCCTCGTGGGGCCGGACAAGTTGCTCGATGTCAGCAAGATCGAGGCTCCGACCGAGTTCACCGTCGCGGGGGTCATCGGAACCCTGGGTCTGCTCGGCGCGGCCATCGGCGCGATCGGGTCGCTGCGCTCGGCCCTTCGGCAGATCGCCGGCATCGCCACCGACGACACGCTCCCGATCCTCGTCATCGTGCGCAACCTCGCCGTCGCCATCGGCATCGGCGTCGCCCTCGTCGGCGCGGCGATCGTGACCTTCCTGGCCACGGCCGGTCTGACGTTCGTCCGCGGACTGCTCGGCATCTCCGCCGACTCCTGGATCACCGCGGTGGTGACGTGGCTGCTCTCGACGGTGATCGTCCTGGTGCTCGACACCGCCGCGGTCGCCGTCGCCTTCGCGGCGCTCTCGGGCCTCAAGACGCGCCGCCGCACGCTGCTGCGCGGGGCGCTGCTCGGCGGTGTGGGGCTCGTCGTCCTGCAGCAGCTGTCGGGGCTGTTCGTCGGCGGGGCGGGCAATAACCCGCTGCTGACGACGTTCGCCTCGCTCATCGCCCTGCTGCTCTGGCTGAACCTGTCGAGCCAGGTCATCCTCATCGCGGGTGCGTGGATCACGGTCGCCACCGAGGAGGATCACGACCGCGTCCGGGCCAAGTACGGCGCGTCGACGATGATCCAGTTCCGCGTCCGTCGCGCCGAGAAGGCGGTGCGCGCCGCCACGGGCGAGCTCGAGGCCGCACGGGCGGCCGAGGCGAAGGAGCGCGAAACGCTCGCCGGGACCGATCCCGCCGCGGCCGGTCGCGAAGACCGCGCCGAGGTGCGTGCGGGGTCCGGCAATGAGTGAGCCCGCGAACGGCGTCGTCGCGGGGGAGCGCGTCCCCGCCTACAGCGCCGACGCTGTGCGTGCGGCGGAGAAGCCGCTGCTGGCCGAGGGGCGGCCGCTCATGCGGTGGGCCGCGGCGGCCCTCGCCGAGGTCGTCGCCCAGCTGCTCACGACACGGCCCGGGCCCGTCCTGGTGCTCGCCGGCGCGGGCGACAACGGGGGAGACGCCCTGTACGCCGCGGCCGAGCTCTGCGCGGTCGCCGACCGCGTCGACATCGTGCTCGTGCGCGATCGCGTGCACCGGGCCGCGCTCGATGCCGCCGTGACCGCGGGAGCACGCGTGCGGTCGGCGTCGGAGGCGTGCGGCGACATGGCTGATTACGCGCTGGTGCTCGACGGCATCCTGGGCATCGGGCGCCTCGCCGATCGACGCCTGCGCGGCGGAGCGCGTGCCCTGGTCGAGTGCATCCGCGGTCTCGACCGGCGACCGTCGATCGTGGCCGTCGATGTGCCGAGCGGTCTCGACCCCGACGACGGGACCGCGGATGCCGCTGTGCTCGCGGCCGACGTCACGGTGACGTTCGGCGCGCTCAAGGCGGGCCTCGTTCGCGGTCGGGGCCCGGAACTGGCTGGCCGGGTGCACCTGGTCGATCTGGGGCTGGAGCCCTACCTGCAGCTCGCGCACCCCGCGGTCACCGCTCCCGTCGCGGTCGTCCGGGTCGCCGCGCGCGGTCGTTCCTGAGGCGTCGCCGCGCGCGGAACCGCTGCCGACCTGGCGTTCGTGGGCGTGGTCCCGGCGGGCCGGACGCGTCCCGCGCCCTGTCGGTCAGCGGGCGTAGCGCTCGACGAAGGTCCGCAGCATCCGCGAGGGAGCCGTGACGGCGGCGCGCCGAACGGCGGCCAGCGTGAGATCGAGCTCGTCCGCCGCGAAGTAGCCGTACGGGGCGTAGGCGTGGATGCGCGTGACGATGCCGTCGAGATCGAGTTCGGGATGGAACTGGGTCGCGTAGACATTCTCGCCGACCCGGAACATCTGCACGGGGCAGGTCGGGGACGACGCGAGCAGGGTCGCGGCGGGCGGGAGGGCGCTGATCGCCTCTTTGTGGCCGACGAAAGCAGGGAAGGTCTCGGGCATTCCCTCCGCGAGCGGATCGGTACGCCCGGCGGGGGTCAGCGAAACGTCGACCACGCTGATCGGTTCGGCGAAGGTCCCATCGATGGGCGCCCCGAGATGCGTCCCCAGGGTTCCGACCCCGTAGCAGGCCCCGAGGAAGGGGTGGTCTCGTGCCACGACCTCCTCGACGAGGGCCGCCATCTCGGCCTCGACGCGTTGCTGGACGGCGGACTTGCGTTCGATCGGGTCGGAGGCGTTGAAGGGACTGCCGCCGACCATGATGCCCGACACCTCGTCGAGATCGAACGCCGGCATCGGGTCGCGTTCGAGCCGCACGCGCCGCAGGCGCTCGGGCGGCAGGCCCGTGAAGCGCAGGAAGAGGGCGTACTCCTCGTCGGCGGGGCGGTCCTCGGCGCGCGTGGCGAGCAGCACGAAGGGGCGTTCACCGGGCAGGTCGGTCGAGGTCACCCAGCGATTGTAGGGGAGGGCTGTCAAGGTGCCGGGCGGTGTCGGTGAAGCGGTCTACGCTGACGACATGGCTATTGCACGACTGACCGGAGGCCCGCTCGACGGGCAGGTGCTCCCCCTCGAGAACGAGACCGACGACACCCTGATCATGCCCTACAGCGAGGGCCAGCTGGTCTACCGTCGCGACGGCGGGCTCGAGAACACGGGCGAGTCCGACGGCCCCACGCAGGCCGTCTTCGTCTTCTCCGAAGAGACCGAAGACATCAACCCCGACGCCGACGGACGCGACGATTGAGCGCAGCCCCCGACGGGTCGTCGAACGTCGAGGTCGAGTCGAAGTACGACGTCGACGATGACACGCCCCTTCCCGACTGGTCGGCTCTGCCCGGCGTGACGCGGGTCGGCGCCCCCGAGCCGCGCGACCTCGACGCCCGTTACCTCGACACCGCCGGAGCCGACCTCGCACGCGCGGGCATCGCGGTGCGGCGTCGGACCGGCGGTCCCGACGCGGGCTGGCACGTGAAGGGCCCGGTCGAGGGCGCGGGTCGCACCGAGACGCAGTGGCCGCTCGAGGCCGACGTCGATCCCGACGCCGACCCGGTCGTGCCGGAGGAGATCCAGGATGCCGTGTCCTCGGTCGCCGCGCCCCCGTTCACCCCGCTCGCACGGGTGCGAAACAACCGCACGGCGTACGCCCTGCTCGACGCGGACGGGAACGAGGTCGCCGAGTTCGTCGACGACCGCGTCCGCGCGCGCGACGAGCGTCGCGGCGTGGAATCCGCGTGGCGCGAGTGGGAGGTCGAGCTCGGCCCCGCCGCGCCCACCGATGACGAGGGTCGCGCGGCGTTCTTCGCGGCGGTCGACGCGGCGGTGTCCGCTGCGGGGGGCCGCCCCGCGGCATCCGGTTCCAAGCTCGCCCGCGCCCTCGGCCACTGAGCCCGCACTCGGGCGGTGTCGAGGCGCGCGCTGTCTCTCCTGACGCCGAGACGGCATCTCGCTGACAGAACGGCTGCACCCTGACGCCGACACATCAGCGAGGTGCCGTTTCGCGAAGGGGGACCCGCCGCGGGCGCGACCCCGCGGGTCGGCGCGACGCCGCCGAACGACGAAGGCCCGCCCGGACGAACCGGGCGGGCCTTCGTGCGCAGGGCGATCAGAGGTTGATCATGTGTCCCGTCAGGCCGTGGAACGCCTCCTGCAGACCCTCCGACAGCGTCGGGTGGGTGTGCACGTTGCGAGCCGCCTCGAGGGCGGTGAGGTCCCACTTCTGCGCGAGGGTCAGCTCGGGCAGCAGCTCCGACACGTCGGGGCCGATGAGGTGGCCGCCGATGAGCTCGAGCGTCTCGGCGTCGGCGACGAGCTTGACGAAGCCGACGGGCTCGCCGAGGCCGTTCGCCTTGCCGTTGGCCGAGAAGGGGAACTTCGCGACCTTGATGTCGTGACCGGCGTCGCGCGCCTGCTGCTCGGTGAGGCCGAACGAGGCGACCTGCGGGTTGCAGAAGGTCGCGCGGGGCATGTTGCGGTAGTCGCCCAGGGTCTGCGTCTCGGCCTTGCCGATGGTCTCGGCGGCCACGACGCCCTGCGCCTCGGCCACGTGGGCCAGCTGCAGCTTGGCGGTGACGTCGCCGATCGCGTAGATGTGCGGCACGTTCGTGCGCATGTGGTCGTCGATGTCGATCGCGCCGCGCTCGGTGAGCTTCACGCCGGTGTTCTCGAGACCGAAGCCGTCGACCTTGGGGGCGAAGCCGATCGACATGAGCACGCGGTCGGCGTCGATCGAGCCCGTCGAGCCGTCCTTCGCGGTGTACGCGACGGTGACCTTGTCGCCGTGGTCGGTGACGGTGTCGACCTTGGTCGAGGTGAGGATGTCGACGCCGTAGCCCTTGTACTGCTTCTGGATCTCTTTCGAGACCTCGGCGTCTTCGTTCGGCAGCGCACGGTCGAGGAACTCGATGATCGTGACCTTCACGCCGTAGTTCGTCATGACGTAGGCGAACTCCATGCCGATGGCGCCGGCGCCGACGATGACGATCGACTCGGGGAGCTCGCGGGTGAGGATCTGCTCCTCGTAGGTGACGACGTTCTCGCTCAGGGTGACGCCCGGGAGCAGGCGCACGGTCGAGCCCGTAGCGATGATGACGTTGTCGAAGGTGACCTGCTCCTTCGAGCCGTCGGTCTTGGTCACATCGATCGTGTGGTCGTCGGCGAAGGAGCCGCGACCCTCGTACTCGGTGACCTTGTTCTTCTTCATCAGGTAGTGGATGCCCTTGACATGGCCGGCGGCGACGCTGCGCGAGCGGTCGAACGCCTTGCCGAAGTCGAAGGTGACCTCCCCCGAGATGCCGAACAGGTCGGCCTTCGCGTGGAACGTGTGCGCGAGGTCGGCGTTGCGCAGGAGGGCCTTGGAGGGGATGCAGCCCACGTTGAGGCAGACACCGCCCCAGTACTTCTCTTCGATGATCGCGACCGACAGTCCGAGCTGTGCGCCGCGGACGGCGGCGACGTACCCGCCGGGACCCGCACCAAGAATGACCAGATCGTAATGAGGCATGGTTCCAGCCTATCGCCCGGAGGTGCCGCCACCGGCGGTCTTCCGCCCCGCGCGGGAGGCGAAAACATACACCAGCACCCCGGCCACGATGACGAGGGCGACCGCGAGGAGGATCCAAGGCAGGGGAGACGCCTCCGAGGCGTTCTCCGTCGGCACGGCCGTGACCTCGGTCGCCGTCGAGGGTGTCGCGCTCTCGACGGCGGCGGGGCTCGCCGACGCCGTGGGGGTGGCGGTCGCGGTGGGAGTCGCGGCGGCCGCGGGTACCGAGAAGGCGAATTCCCCGTCGATGGGGTGACCGTCGCTCGACACGACGCGCCATCTCACCAAGACGGTTCCGGATGCCGAACCCGCCAGCGCCTGCGTCACTTCGGTGCCCGAGACGGTCGGGGCGCCCTCCGTGAGAGACGCTCCCGTGGAGTCGGTGACCTCGATGACGCTCGCCCCGGCGTCGGTGAGGATGTCGGCGCTGTAGGTCAGCGTGAGCTGCGGGGGGAGGGCGTCGAGCATCGCGTCGGCGGCGGGGTCGGTCGAGACGAGTTCGTCGTGAGCGGCGGCCGGCAGGGCCGGGACGAGCAGTGCGGCGGCGGCCAGAAGGCCCGCGGCCAGGACGGCGGGGAGGGTGCGACGGCGGCGCGTCTCGGAGGAAGTCACCTTCCGACCCTAACGAGAGCAGGGGCGACCGGTCTGGGAGCGTGCACAGCGCGAAAAGCGCACCTCGCGGACCGAGAGGTGAAGCGGACTCGACAGGGGCGTGCTCGGGTCGATAGGTTCGAGTGTCTCGTCGACCGTCTCCGCATCCCCCATGTCGCGGTGCCCGGTCTCGACGGATACAGACACATCACGCATCACCATGGCCCGCTCGAAGTCGGTCGACCCGATCAGCGGCGACCGATCGGTTATGGTGAATATGAAGGAGAAGCCGTGGACGAGACCCGCCGATTCGAGCGAGACGATATCCGGCGCGCGGCCGACGCCGCCGCAGCCGGTGGTTCGCACGACACGACCCAGACCCACGACGCCGACCTGTCGTTCGTGCCCTTCGGTGCCGACCTCACCGAGGCCGAGCTCGAGGCCATCGAGGCGTTGCCCTCGGGAGCAGCTCTGCTGATCGTGCGCTCGGGTCCGACCACGGGCGCTCGCTACCTCCTCGACACCGACGTGACGACCGTCGGCCGCCACCCCGAGGCCGACCTCTTCTTCGACGACGTCACCGTCTCGCGCCGCCACGCCGAGATCCTGCGATCGGGCAGCGCGTTCGAGATCGTCGACCAGCGCTCGCTCAACGGCAGCTACGTCAACGGCGAACGGGTCGACCGCTCCGCCCTGGTCAACGGCGCCGAGGTGCGCATCGGCAAGTTCCGCTTGAACTTCTTCGGTTCGCCGGTCGACCTGCCCGCGGCAGAGCACTGATGGCGGCAGCCCCCTCCCGTAGTCGACAGACGGCTGCGGGGCTGCTCAGCATCGGGCAGGTGCTCGCGCGCCTGACCCCCGACTTCCCGGCGCTCACCTCGAGCAAGCTCCGGTTCCTCGAGGTGCAGGGGATCGTGTCTCCGACGCGTACCGAGTCGGGCTACCGGAAGTTCTCGCCGGCCGATCTGGAGCGCCTGCGTCTCGCGCTGACGCTGCAACGCGACCACTACCTGCCGCTCGTCGTCATCCGCGACTACCTCGCCGACCTCGACGCGGGCCGCAACCCGGCGCCGCCGACCTCGATCCCGTCGATGACGAGCGCGCCGCGCCGCTACCGGCGCGAAGAACTCCTGACCGCAGCGGGTGCCCGCCCGCAGCTGCTGAACGACGCGGTGAGCACGGGCGTGATCGCCGCCGCCGACACCTATTCCGAGCAGACCGTCACGCTGCTGCGGGCCCTGGTCGCCCTCGACCGGCACGGTATCGAGCCCCGGCACATCCGGTCCCTGCGCCAGAGCGCGGAACGAGAGGTCTCGCTGGTGGAGTCGGCCCTGTCGGCGCTGTTGCGTCGTCCCGACGCCCCCTCCCGGGCGCGCGCGAGCGAGCTCGCCCCCGAGCTCGCGGCCCGCCTCGACGAGGTGCGCGCGATGTTCGTGCGCGACGCGCTCGAGCGAATCCTGACCTGATCGCGACACGCCGCGGCCCTCGGAGCGGATGTCATTGCCGGGGGACCTCCGCTGATCTAGCGTGGAGGAAACGAACCGATGAGGAGGGACGCGAGCATGAACGCTGGCGACGCACTCGGTGAACCTCGGTTCGCCGCCGACCTCCTCTTCACCGACGGTCTGCCCGAGATGGATGACGACATCGGTTACCGCGGAGCGGTCGCCGCCCGCGCCGCCGGGATCACGTACCGCCAGCTCGACTACTGGGCCCGCACCGAGCTCGTCGTTCCGACGGTGCGCGGCGCGAGCGGCTCGGGTTCGCAGCGTCTCTACGGCTTCCGCGACATCCTCGTGCTCAAGCTCGTGAAGCGCCTGCTCGACACCGGCATCTCTCTGCAGCAGATCCGCACGGCCGTCGATCAGCTCCGCGCTGCGGGCATCCGCGATCTCGCGGGTACCACGCTCATGAGCGACGGCGCCTCGGTCTACCTGTGCACCTCGAACGACGAGGTCATCGACCTCGTCAGCCGCGGCCAAGGGGTCTTCGGCATCGCCGTGGGCAAGGTCCTCCGCGAGGTCGAATCGACCCTGGTCGATTTCGAGAGCGCCACGCCCGACGCTGTCGACGAGCTCGCCGCGCGCCGCGCCGCCCGCACCGCCTGAGTCGCCTTCTTCTTTCGAATCCCGGATGCTACGGCATCCGGGATTCTTCTGCTTTCGCGTGAGGGGTCACTTCGTGTCGCCTGCGGGCGTCCTGGGCGACAGAAGGCGACCCCTCACGCGCGTGAGAAGGGGAACGACAGACGCCGCCCGGCTGCGCGGCAGCGGGGCGGCGTCTGAGGGGACCGGGTCAAGCCTGGGAGGCCTCGGACTCGACGGGAATGCGGCCGGTGCGCACGATCCGGTCGAGAAGGGCGTCGAAGTCGGCCGCGAGCTCTTGCGCGGAGTCGCCGGGCCAGACGTGCAGCGGCTTGGCCGCGCCCTGCGCCTGCTGGAGCGAGGTGCGCTCGGGCAGCTGCGGGTTGAGCACGAGCGGGCCGAACATGTCGCGCAGCTCTTTGATGCGGAACTGGTGCTCGATCGACTGGGGGCGCACACGGTTGACCACGACGCCGAGCGGCTGCAGGCGCGGCGACAGACCGCGGCGGATCTCTTCGATCGCGCGGAGGGCGCGGTCGGCGGCGGCGACCGAGAACAGGCCGGGCTCGGTGACGACGACGACGCGGTCGCTCGCGGCCCACGCGGTGCGCGTGAGGGCGTTGAGCGAGGGGGCGCAGTCGATCAGCACGAGGTCGTAGTCGGCCTCGATGGTCGCCAGGGCCTCTTCGAGCTTCCAGACGTCGCGCACGCTCGGGTGCGGGCCGTCGAAGTTGATGGCCGAGGGGCTGCCGATGAGCACATCGATCGTGCCGGGATGCACCTTCGCCCACCCGCTGGAGGTGATCGCCTGTCGGACGACCTTCTCTTTCGGGTTGGCCAGGACATCGGCGATGTTGAGCCGACCGGCGACCTGGATGTCCATCCCGGTCGACACATCGGACTGGGGGTCGAGGTCGACGACGAGAGTGCGAACGCCACGTGCGAAGGCTGCGGAAGCCAGCCCGAGTGTCACGGTCGTCTTGCCGACCCCGCCTTTGAGAGAGCTGACGGAGAGTACGTGCACGAGAGTCCACGTTACCTTCCCCTAGGCTGTGAGCACATTCAGCTCCGCCAGCTTGACGTGAGGTGCGCATGTTCTCGAAAATCCTGGTCGCTAATCGCGGGGAGATCGCGATTCGCGCCTTCCGTGCGGCATACGAGGTCGGAGCCCGCACCGTCGCGGTCTACCCGTACGAAGATCGCGCCTCCCTGCACCGGTTGAAGGCCGACGAGGCCTACCAGATCGGCGAGCGGGGCCACCCGGTGCGCGCCTACCTCGACGTCGACGAGATCATCCGCGTCGCTCGCGAGTGCGGAGCGGATGCCATCTACCCGGGCTACGGCTTCCTCTCCGAGAACCCGGAGCTCGCCGAGAAGGCCGCGGCGCACGGAATCACCTTCATCGGCCCGCCCGCCGAGGTGCTCGCGATGGCGGGCAACAAGGTCACGGCGAAGGAGCACGCGATCTCCGCCGGTGTCCCGGTGCTGCGCTCGACGCCGGCCTCCGGCGACATCGACGAGTTGCTCGCCCAGGCCGACGAGATCGGGTTCCCCGTGTTCGCAAAGGCCGTCGCCGGTGGCGGCGGTCGCGGAATGCGGCGCGTCGAGACGAAGGGCGAGCTCGCCCCGGCTCTGGCCGAGGCCATGCGCGAAGCGCAGAGCGCCTTCGGCGACCCGCGCATGTTCCTCGAGCAGGCGGTGCAGCGTCCGCGTCACGTCGAGGTGCAGATCCTCGCGGATGCCACGGGCGAGACCGTGCACCTGTTCGAGCGCGACTGCTCGGTGCAGCGCCGGCACCAGAAGGTCATCGAGATCGCGCCCGCGCCGAACCTCGACCCCTCGGTGCGCGACGACCTGCACCGCTACGCCGCCGCCTTCGCCCGCTCGATCGGCTACCAGAACGCCGGAACCGTGGAGTTCCTGCTCGAGACCGCGGGTCCGCGCGCGGGCGAGGTCGTCTTCATCGAGATGAACCCGCGCATCCAGGTCGAGCACACCGTCACCGAAGAGGTCACCGACGTCGACCTCGTGCAGTCGCAGATGCGCATCGCCGCGGGCGCGACCCTCGCCGACCTGCACCTGCAGCAGGACGACATCCGCCTGCGCGGCGCCGCGCTGCAGTGCCGCATCACGACCGAGGACCCCACGCAGGGGTTCCGCCCCGACACCGGGAAGATCACCACCTACCGCTCGCCCGGTGGTGCCGGCATCCGGCTCGACGGCGGCACGACCGCCGCGGGCTCGCAGGTGAACCCGCACTTCGACTCGATGCTGTCAAAGCTCACGTGCCGCGGCCGCGACTTCGAAGCCGCCGTCTCGCGCGCTCGTCGCGCCCTCGCCGAGTTCCGCATTCGCGGCGTCTCGACGAACATCTCGTTCCTCCAGGCCGTTCTCGACGACGACGCCTTCGTCGCGGGCGACCTCAGCACGTCGTTCATCGACGAGCGTCCCGAGCTCCTGCAGGGGCGCGAGTCGAAGGACCGCGGAACGAAGATCCTGTCGTGGCTGGTCGACACCACCGTCAACCGCCCGAACGGCGAGAACCCCCTCTCGATCGACCCGGGAGCCAAGCTCCCCGCGGTCGACGTCTCGGCCCCGGCTCCGGCGGGCTCGCGTCAGCGCCTGCGGGAGCTCGGCCCGGCCGGCTTCGCGAAGGCCCTGCGCGAGCAGACCGCCCTCGCCGTGACCGAGACGACCTTCCGCGACGCGCACCAGTCTCTGCTGGCCACGCGCGTGCGCACCCGCGACCTGGTGCGCGCCGCTCCGTACGTCGCGCGTCTGACCCCCGGTCTGCTGTCCGTCGAGGCCTGGGGCGGGGCGACCTACGACGTCGCCCTGCGCTTCCTCGGCGAAGATCCGTGGGAGCGCCTCGACGCGCTCCGCACGGCGCTGCCGAACGTGGCGATCCAGATGCTGCTGCGGGGCCGCAACACGGTCGGCTACACCCCGTACCCCACCGAGGTCACCGATGCCTTCGTGAGCGAGGCCGCGGCATCCGGTATCGACATCTTCCGCATCTTCGACGCGCTCAACGACGTCTCGCAGATGCGCCCGGCGATCGAGGCCGTGCTGCAGACGGGCACCTCGGTGGCCGAGGTCGCCGTCTGCTACACCGGCGATCTGCTGGATCCCGCCGAGAACCTCTACACCCTCGACTACTACCTGCGTCTGGCCGACCAGATCGTCGAGGCGGGGGCCCACATCCTCGCGATCAAGGACATGGCGGGCCTTCTCCGCCCGGCCGCTGCGGCGAAGCTCGTCTCGGCGCTGCGCGAGCGCTTCGACCTGCCGGTGCACGTGCACACGCACGACACGGCGGGCGGGCAGCTCGCGACCCTGCTGGCCGCCTCGGCGGCGGGGGCGGATGCCGTGGACGCGGCGTCGGCACCAATGGCCGGAACCACGAGCCAGCCGTCGCTGTCGGCGCTGGTCGCCGCCCTCGCGCACACCGATCGCGACACCGGTCTCGACCTCGCGGCGGTCAGCGACCTCGAGCCGTACTGGGAGGCGGTGCGCCACCTGTACCGTCCGTTCGAGTCGGGGCTCGCGGGCCCCACGGGGCGCGTGTACCGGCACGAGATCCCCGGCGGTCAGCTGTCGAACCTGCGCCAGCAGGCGATCGCCCTGGGCTTGGCCGACGACTTCGAGCTCATCGAGGACATGTACGCCGCCGCGAACCGCATCCTCGGTCGCGTTCCCAAGGTCACCCCCTCGTCGAAGGTCGTGGGAGACCTCGCCCTGCACCTCGCGGCGGTCAAGGCCGACCCCGACGACTTCGAACAGCACCCCGAGAAGTACGACGTCCCCGACTCGGTGGTGTCGTTCATGGCGGGCGAGCTGGGCGATCTGCCCGGAGGGTGGCCCGAGCCGTTCCGTTCGAAGGTGCTGGCCGGTCGGGATGCCAAGACGGGCACGACCCCGCTCACCGACGACGACACGAGGGCGCTGGCGGGGGAGTCCGCCGAGCGGCGCTCCCGCCTGAACCGGCTGCTCTTCCCCGGTCCGACGCGCACCTTCGAGCAGACGCGCGAGACCTACGGCGACCTCAGCGTGCTCGACACCGCCGACTACCTGTACGGGCTCCAGCCCGGTGGCGAGCACACCGTCGAGATCGAGCGGGGCGTGCAGCTCTTCGTGGGCCTCGAGGCCGTGGGCGAGGCCGACGACAAGGGCATGCGCACGGTGATGACGACGCTGAACGGGCAGCTGCGCCCGGTGTTCGCGCGGGACCGCTCGATCGACGTGGAGGCGCGTCAGGCCGAGAAGGCCGACACCTCGAAGGCGGGACGCATGGCGGCGCCGTTCTCGGGTGTCGTGACGATGAAGGTCGCGCCCGGCGACGTCGTCGCCACCGGTCAGGCGGTGGCCTCGATCGAGGCCATGAAGATGGAGGCGGCCATCACGGCCACCATCGACGGCGTGGTCGAACGTGTCGCGATCGGTACCACACAGCAGGTCGAAGCGGGGGATCTTTTGCTGGTAATCCGCCAAGCGCAGTAGCCTGGGAGGGGGCGCTTTCGCGCCCTCTTCCCGTTTGGAGACTGCAGTGACCCCCGACCGCACCGACGCGAACCCCGACGAGAACGCCGACCACGGCGTGCTCGACGAGATCGGGAACCTCGACACGGCCAGCATCACGATCCTCGGAGGACACATCGCCCAGGTCAATGTCGACCTGCCGGCGACGAACGACGACGACGATCTCGATGACGACGTGATCGAGGACGAGATCCCCCTCGACGAGGCCGATCTGGCCGCCCTCGACGCCCCGCGCATGCCCACCGCCGCCGACGACCACCCTCACGACCACGACCGTGACGACATCGTGCACGACCCGCACGTGGAGCAGCTGCCGACCGGCGACATCATCCTCGAGCCGCACGACGGCGCCGAGGTCGCGGAGTCGATCGCCGACGCCGACGTGCACGACGCCGAGATCGTCGACGACGCGACCCGCGGGTCGACGGATGAGATTCCGGATGCCGAGCACCCGGCCGCCGAGGAACACTCGGGCGACGACGTGCTCGACGCCGAGCCCTCCGCAGACGGTGTCGAGGCCGATGCGACTGACCTCGACGCCGACCCCGACGCCGCCCCCGCCGTGAGCACCGACGCGGACGGTGACGTCGACGCGGACACGGACGACGCGGGCGCCCACGACGACGATCGCGACGTCGAGGCCGACCAGTGGGCGGACGCCGCGGAGGCCCCCGCCGAGGGGCTCCCCGGAGATCCCAAGGGGGCCACGCCGACCCACGACGAGGAGGACGAGCCGTCGGACGATGACGAGCTGTCCGATGACGACGCGCGTGCAGACTCCGACCCCGTCGATGCGGATTCGGAGGAGTCGGACGCTGTCGAGCAGGGACCGGCCGAGAGCGACGCGTGGGCGGACGATCTCGCCGACGCCGAGATCGTCGACGACGTCGAGCTGCTCGAAGCCGATGCCGCGGAGCCGGTCGATGCGTTCGACTCCGCCTCGCTCGGCACGGAGGCCGCAGAGCTCGACCACGCCCCCGCGGGCGCGGCCGAGGCGCACGACGGTAACCACGCCGCCGAAGACGCTGCGGAACCGCTCACGCACGCGCCGTGGGTTCCCGCCGCGGACGACGACCGCTTCGAGCATGCCGCGGCGCTCGCGACCTCGTCCCCGAGGGACGAGCCGATCGGCGACCCGGCGAGCGAGGGCCAGCCGAGCAGCGGCCAGCCGATCGCCGACGAGGCGAGGAGCCACGAGTCGAGCATCGACGCGGCGAGCGAGGACGAGGGCGACACCGCCGAGGCGGCGACCACCGACACCGCCGAAACGACGACCTCGAGAGCCCCCGAGGCGACCGCGCCGGAGACGACCGCACCCGCCCCCGCTCCCGAACCCGTCGCCCCCGCCGTTCCGTCCACCCGCGCCGAGCGGGCCGCCACCGGAGTCATCGGCACGATTCCGCTCACGCGTCGTAGCGCTCAGCAAGCCGACGAGGCCGCGCGCGCCGCCGACGAGGCCGCCCGTGTCGACCGCGCTCACGCCCTGGAGCGCGTGCGCACGCCCGCGCCCGAGATCGCGCTCACCTCCAAGCGCATCGGCGAGATCGACGACGCCCGGGAGAGCTCCGACCTGCTCACCGCCGACCGTCTGCTCGACCCGCGCCAGATCGCCCGCCCCGAGCCGGAGGGCCTGTGGCAGCAACTGGTCTACTCGGTCTCGCGGCACCGCATCAACCTCGGCGACGGCCGCCGTGCGCGTCAGCGCAAGGACCTCGACCGCCGTATCGCCGCGCCGCTGTCGGGCGGCGCCCGCTTCGTGCCGGTGCTCTCGCGCAAGGGCGGTGTGGGCAAGACCACCGTGACCTCGCTGCTGGGCATGGCGTTGGCTGACGCCCGCGACGACCGGATCATCGCGGTCGACGCCAACCCCGACCGCGGCACGCTCGCAGACCGCGTCGGCCGGCCGAACGGCCGTACGGTGCGCGACCTGGTCCGTTCGCACGACGAGATGGCCGGGTACAACGACGTCTCCTCGATCGTCGCCCGGGATGCCACGCGCCTCGACGTCCTGGCATCCGACTCCGATCCCCGTGTGTCGGAGGCCTTCAGCGACGACGACTACCGCCAGGTCGCCGACGTGGCCGCGCACTACTACTCGATCGTCCTCACCGACACGGGCACGGGCATCGTGCACTCGGTCATGGGGGCGACGCTCGAGCTCGCCGACACCCTGGTGATCGTGGCGGGGCTATCGGTCGACGAGGCGCGTCTCGCGTCCGAGACGCTCACCTGGCTCGAGACCAACGGCTATGCCGCGCGGGTCCGCGACGCCGTGGTGGTGCTGAACAACTCGCGCCCCGGCGCCCCGCTCGTGCGCGAGAGCGAACTCGAGGCGCACTTCCGTTCGCGCGTGCGCACCGTCATCCGCATGCCGTACGACGCGCGGATCGCCGCCGGCAGCGCCATCACCTTCCGCGACCTACAGCCCTCGACCCGACAGGCCGCGCGCGAACTCGCCGCCGCCGTCGTCGAAGGCCTGCGCACCCCGGCGGCCGCGGCATGACCGTTCGTCCGATCCGCCTGTTCGGCGACCCCGTCCTGCGTGCGACCAGTGCGCCCATCGAGCAGATCGACGACGGCATCCGTGCCCTCGTCCACGACCTCATCGACACGGTCGAGCTTCCCGGTCGCGCGGGAGTCGCCGCCCCGCAGATCGGGGTGGGACTTCGCGCCTTCAGCTACAACATCGACGGCGACATCGGCTACGTGTTGAACCCCGTGCTGGTGGAGACCCGCGGAGAGCCGCAGCCGGTGGGGGAGGGCTGCCTCTCGGTGCCCGGTCTGTGGCACGAGGCGATCCGCTACCCCTGGGCGAAGGTCGTCGGGATGGACCTCGACGGCAACGAGGTCGTGCTCGAGGGCGAGGGACTGCTCGCCCAGGCTCTGCAGCACGAGACCGATCACCTCGACGGCATGCTGTACCTCTCGCGGCTTCCCGCCGAGACGCGCCGCGAGGCCATGCGCCAGGTGCGCGAGAGCGACTGGTTCTGACCTGAGCTGAGCAGAAGGGCCCGGATGCCGGCATCCGGGCCCTTCGTCTGCCCGCGCTGGTCACGAGAACAGGACGGGGCGACGAGGACAGGCCGATCAGAGGCGGATCGTCCTGTCTTCGTGACGTCTCCTGTTCCCGCGACGCGAAACGGCCCGGCCCCGCGAGGGGACCGGGCCGTCGTCGGACCACGCGTCAGGGCAGCGAGACGTTCGTCGTGTTGACCGGCACGGCGTAGATGTCTTCGATGTCGTCGGCGAAGTCCGACACGATGACGTTGCGCTTGATGCTCATCTTGGGAGTGAGGTGCCCGCTGGCCTCGGTCCACTCGGTGGGGAGGATGGTGAACTTGCGGATCGACTCCGCGCGCGAGACGCGGGTGTTGGCGCGGTCGATCGCGCCCTGCACCTCGGCGCGCACCTTCTCGTTCTGCGCCGCCTGCTCGAGCGTCATGTCGGCGGGCAGGCCGTTGTTGGCCAGCCAGGTCGGCAGCATCTCGGGGTCGAGGGTGACCAGGGCCGCGATGAACGGCTTGTGGTCGCCGACCACGACGACCTGCCCCACGATCGGGTTCGCGCGGATGGGGTCTTCGAGGGCCGCGGGGGCGACGTTCTTGCCGCCGGCGGTGACGATGATCTCCTTCTTGCGGCCGGTGATCGCGAGGAACCCGTCGCTGTCGAAGGCGCCGATGTCGCCGGTCTTGAACCATTCGCCGTCGAACGCCTCGGCCGTGGCATCCGGGTTCTGCCAGTACTCGCGGAACACGTTGATCCCGCGCACCTGGATCTCGCCATCGTCGGCGAGACGGATGCCGACACCCGGCAGCACGGGACCGACGGTGCCGATCTTCGACTTCGTGGCGAGGTTGACCGTGGCCGGGGCCGTGGTCTCGGTGAGGCCGTAGCCCTCGAGGATCACGACGCCGAGGCTGCGGAAGAAGTGGCCGAGGCGGGGGCCGAGAGGGGCCGACCCCGACACCGCGTAGACGACGCGGCCACCCATGGCATCCCGGAGCTTGGAATAGACCAACTTGTCGAAGAGCGCGAACTTGATCTTGAGGGCGAGGGGGATCTTCTTGCCCTCCTGCAGGCGCTGCGAGTGCTCGATCGCGGCGTCGGCGGCGGCGCGGAAGATCTTGCCCTTGCCGCCGGCCTCGGCCTTCTGCTCCGCGGAGTTGTAGACCTTCTCGAACACGCGCGGCACGGCGAGCAGGAACGTCGGCTTGAAGCTGCCGAGCGCCGGGAGCAGCTGCTTGGTGTCGGGCTGGTGGCCCGTCTTCACACCCGCGTGCACGTTCAGCAGCGAGATGAAGCGCGCGAACACGTGCGCCGTGGTGATGAACAGCAGCGTCGAGGCGCCCGGGGTCTCGACGACCTCGTGCAGGGACTTGGCGGAGTTTCGCGCCAGCTCGACGAAGTTGCTGTGCACCAGGACGCAGCCCTTGGGGCGGCCGGTCGAGCCCGAGGTGTAGATGAGGGTCGCGACGTCGGAGGCTTTCGCCAGGTGGCGACGTCGCTCGATCTCCTCGTCGGTGATGTGCGTGCCGCCCGCCACGAGGGCGTCGAGGGCGCCGGAGTGCATCGACCACACCTCGCGGACGAGGGGTAGGTCGCTGCGCACCTCGTCGAGGCGCTCGGCGTGCTCGGGCGACTCCAGCACGACGGCGATCGCGCCGGAATCCGACAGGATCCACGAGATCTGCGAGGGAGAGCTCGTCTCGTAGACCGGGACCATGACGGCCCCGGCGTAGAAGAGGGCGAAATCGACCAGGGTCCAGTCGTACGTGGTGCGGGCGATGAACCCGACCTTCTCGCCCGGCTGGACGCCGGCGGCGACGAAGCCCTTCGCGAGGGCGATCACCTGCTTCTCGAACTCGGCGGCGGTGACATCGCGCCACCCGTCGCGGTCGGGGACGGCGAACAGCGGCCGGTCGGGGGTGGCGCGGACGCGGTCGGCGAGCAGGTCCGACGCGTTGGCGTCGGGATCGGCGGGGACGAGGGCGGGTTGATCGAACTGGATCACGGCAACTCCTTTGGCACCGGAAGAACGTCGAGCGGTTGGACGAGTCTATCCGCACGGCCGCTCGCTACCCGGGGAGCGCAGCGCATCATCCTCCGGAGCGCAGGATGGCTAGACTTCTCCGGGCCGAGCCGCACGGCGGGCCCGGAAGGGAGCGCGGTGCGCAACGTCGGCATCGATATCGGGGGAACGAAGATCGCGGGAGGCGTCGTCGACGACGACGGCACCATCATCGAGAAGCTCCGCGTCGACACGCCCATCGACCCCTCGGCCCTCGTGGACGCCGTGGTCGACATGGCCGATCACCTCCGCCGCGCGCACGAGATCCACGCGATCGGCGTGGCTGCGGCCGGCTTCATCAGCCGCGACCGCAGCACCGTCATCTACGCGCCCAACATCGACTGGCGCGACGAGCCGCTGCGCGCACGACTCGAGCAGCGTCTGAACGCCCCCGTCACGATCGAGAACGACGCGAACGCCGCCGGCTGGGGCGAGTACCGGTTCGGTGCGGGCCAGGGCGTGCGCGACATGGTCATGCTCACCATGGGCACCGGTGTCGGCGGGGCCGTCGTCACCGACGGAGAGCTCTTCCGCGGCGGACACGGCATCGGCGCCGAGCTCGGCCACATGCGCTTCGTGCGCGGCGGGCACCCCTGCGGATGCGGGCAGAACGGATGCCTCGAGCAGTACGCCTCGGGCCGTGCCCTGCAGCGCGAAGCCAACGCCATCGCCGACGAGGGCGGCATCGGTGCGGCCCTCGCGGCCGTCCGCGAGGAGCGCGGCGCGATCCCCGGACCCGCGGTGTCGCGGCTCGTCCTCGCCGGCGACCCCGGCGCGGTCGAAGCCCTGCGCCGCGTCGCCACGGCGCTCGGCGAGGCGTGCGGCGGCTTCCAGGCGGTACTCGACCCCGAGGTCTTCGTGATCGGCGGGGGAGTGGCGCAGCTCGGCGCCGACCTGCTCGAGCCCGTGAAGCTCGCGTACGAGACCTCGCTCCCGGGGTACGGTGAACGTCCGGTCGCGGAATTCGCGATCGCGCGCCTGGGCAACGACGCCGGTCTCATCGGGGTCGCCGACCTCGCTGGCAAGGAGCGCTGACGATGTTCTACTGGCTCATGAAGTACGTGGTCATCGGACCGGTCATCAAGGCCGTGTTCCGCCCGTGGATGGTGGGCCGGCGCAACATCCCCACCGAGGGTGCGGCGATCCTCGCCAGCAACCACCTGTCGTTCTCGGACTCGATCTTCCTCCCGCTCATGATCGACCGTCGTATGGCGTTCCTCGCCAAGAGCGACTACTTCACGGGCAAGGGCCTCAAGGGCTGGGCCACCCGCATGTTCTTCACCGCGACCGGTCAGCTGCCGATCGACCGCTCGGGCGGCAAGGCGTCGGAGGCCTCGCTCAACACCGGACTCGGCGTCCTCGGACGCGGCGAGCTGCTCGGCATCTACCCCGAGGGCACGCGCAGCCCCGACGGCACCCTGTACCGCGGGCGCACGGGTATCGCGCGCATGGCGCTCGAAGCACGCGTCCCGGTCGTGCCGGTGGTCATGGTCGACACGGGAGCCGTCATGCCGATCGGCCAGCGTCTGCCGCGCGTGGGCCGTGTGGGGATCGTCATCGGCGAGCCCCTCGACTTCTCGCGCTTCGAGGGCATGGAGGGCGACCGCTACGTGCTCCGCTCGGTCACCGACGAGATCATGGTCGCGCTGCAGCGTCTCGGCGAGCAACGTTACGAGGACGTCTACGCCTCGACCGTGAAGGACCGTCTGGCCACCGCGCAGGCGGCAAAGGCGCCGACCTCGCGCCACTAGACTTGCGGGGTGAATCAGCAGCTCCACGACCTCGACCACTGGCGAACCCTGCCCATCAAGCAGCAGCCGCAGTGGTATGACGAGGCCGCTGTGGCCGCGGCATCCGCAGAACTCGCGACCCTTCCCCCGCTGGTGTTCGCCGGCGAGGTCGACATCCTGCGGGAGCGCCTCGCGCGCGCCGCTGCCGGCCAAGCGTTCCTCCTGCAGGGCGGTGACTGCGCCGAAACGTTCGCCGGCGCGACCGCCGAGCAGATCCGCAACCGCATCAAGACGGTCCTCCAGATGGCCGTCGTGCTGACGTACGGCGCCTCGATGCCGGTGGTGAAGATGGGCCGCATGGCGGGCCAGTTCGCCAAGCCCCGCTCGAGCGACGTCGAGACCCGGGGCGATGTGACCCTCCCCGCCTACCGCGGCGACATCGTCAACGGCTACGACTTCACCGAAGAGTCGCGCAAGGCCGACCCCGCGCGCCTGCTCAAGGGCTACCACACGGCCGCGTCGACACTGAACCTCATCCGCGCGTTCACGCAGGGCGGGTTCGCCGACCTGCGCGAGGTGCACAGCTGGAACAAGGGCTTCGCGAGCACGCCGGCCAACCAGGCGTACGAGTCGATGGCGATCGAGATCGACCGCGCCATCAAGTTCATGGAGGCCGCCGGTGCCGACTTCGACGAGCTCACGCGCGTCGAGTTCTACACCGGTCACGAGGGCCTGCTCATGGACTACGAGCGCCCCATGACGCGCATCGACTCGCGCACGGGCCTGGCGTACAACACCTCGTCGCACTTCCAGTGGATCGGCGAGCGCACGCGCGAGCTCGACGGCGCGCACGTCGACTACTTCTCGAAGATCCGCAACCCCATCGGCGTCAAGCTCGGCCCCACCACGACGACCGAGACCGCACTGGCGCTCATCGACAAGCTCGACCCCGAGCGCGAGCCCGGGCGCCTGACCTTCATCACGCGCATGGGCGCCGGCAAGATCCGCGACGCGCTGCCGCCGCTGCTCGAGGCCGTCCGCGACTCCGGCGCGACGCCCCTGTGGGTCACCGACCCGATGCACGGCAACGGCATCACCACCCCGACCGGCTACAAGACGCGTCGTTTCGACGACGTGGTCGACGAGGTGCGCGGCTTCTTCGAGGCGCACCGCTCGGTGGGGACGCACCCCGGCGGCATCCACGTCGAGCTCACCGGAGATGACGTCACCGAGTGCCTGGGCGGCTCGGAGCAGATCGACGAGGCCACGCTCGCGACCCGCTACGAGAGCCTGTGCGACCCGCGCCTGAACCACCGTCAGAGCCTGGAGCTCGCGTTCCTCGTGGCCGAGGAGCTCGAGAAGCGCTGACCCGTCTCGACAGATCGACGCCCCCGACACTAGTGGTCGGGGGCGTCGTCAATTCAGGATGCTTGCCCCGGCCGCTCCTGCCGGGGCATGGCTCTGCGAATCACGCGGGACGAGGAGTTCCTACCGTCTGGGCCGGGGCGCCTCGACGGTGGTGCCGGCCCCACGGGCAATGGGGACGGGCTCGAAGGATACGCCGGTGAGAGCTAGAGCGTCGGCGTCAGCGTGATCGTCGAGCCCTGAGGAGCCGTCGTGCCGGCCTTGGGGTTCGTGGCGCGCACCTTGTAGATGTCCCAGTACTTGAAGCCGAGGGGCAGGGTGCCGTCGTCGATGCCCGCATTCACCTCGAAGCCGAGCGCTTCGAGGGTCTTCACGGCATCCCGGATCGACATCCCCACCACGTTGCCGGGGATCTCGACGGGCTTCGGGCCGATGGACACGCGCAGGGGAACCGTGTCGCCGGGGCGCCAGTTGCCGCCGCCGTCGCGCTGGCCCATGGAGATGACGTTCCCGGATGCCACGGAGTTGCTGTACTCCTCGGTCACCGCGGTCTTGAGCCCGACGGCGTCGAGGGCGCGCTCGGCCTGCGACCGAGAGTCTCCCGTGACATCGGGGACGGGTCCGAGCGAGACGACCAGCGACGCCGCGTCTCCCTCGTAGACCGTGCAGCCCTGGGTGCAGTCGATGGCGTTGCCGCCGGAGCGGGGGATCACCGAGGCGCCCAGCACCGTGCCGTCGGCGGGGTCGGCGAACTGGCGTTCGGGATCGCCCGCGACGCCCACGAACGCCTGCTCGAGGATCGCGCGCACCTCGTCGGCACTTTTGCCGCCGAGCTCGGGGATCTGGTGGGTCGCCGGTCCGATCGAGACGAAGACGGTCACCACCGTCTCTTTGTCGAGACGTTCGCCGGGCGCGGGGTCGGAGCCGACCGTCGTGCCCGAGGGGATCTCGCGGTCGGTCACGTCCTGCTGCTGAGCCTGCAGCTGCTGCTGGGTGAGCAGGGCTTCGGCATCGGCGAAACTGCGACCCGAGACGTCGGGGACGGCGACCAGCGATCCCGGCCCCGACCCGAAATACCACCCGGTGAAGCCCGCGCCGCCGGCCATCAGCAGCACGAGCACCAGGAGCCAGGCTCCCCGCGTCGCGCGTCGGCGGGTTCGCGTGCGCAGGCGAGCGGCATTGTCGGGCTCGTCGATGGTGGCGGAGGGGAGGGATGCCGTCTGGGGCAGGACCTTCGTCAGCTCGCGGGACTCGGTCGGGGTCGCGGGGCCCGCGGTGCCGACGGCGACGGCGCGGGCGACCTGGGGGGCCAGACCCAGGTCCTTCTCGATCGCGCGCAGACGGTCCAGCATCGCGCCGGCGTCGATCGGTCGATCGCCCGGCTCGCGCTCGGTCGCCCACAGCACGAGCTCATCGAGCTGCTCGGGAACCCCGGGGTTCTTCGCGCTCGGACGCGGCACCGAGTCGGTGGCGTGCTGGTAGGCGATCTGCATGGGCTGCTCGCCCTTGTACGGCTGCTCGCCGACGAGCATCTCGTAGAGCATGATGCCGAGCGAGTAGATGTCGCTGCGGGCGTCGGCGGTGCCGCGCGTGACGAGCTCGGGGGCGAGGTAGGCGATGGTGCCCATGAGCTGTGCGCCGCTCGCCGTGTTCGCGGTGGTCGCCCTGGCCAGGCCGAAGTCGCCGATCTTGATGCGGCCGTCTTCGGCGAGCAGGACGTTCTCGGGCTTCACGTCGCGGTGGACGATGCCGGCGCGGTGCGCGGCCGCGAGCCCCGAGAGGATGGCATCCATGATCGTGAGCGTCTGATCGACCGTGAGGCGCCGGTGCTCGCGGAGCAGCTCGCGCAGGGTGATGCCCGGAAGGTATTCCATGACCAGGTAGGCCATCTCGCCGTCCTGGCCCTGGTCGAACACGTTGACGACGTGCGGGTCGCTCAGGCGTGCGGCCGAGCGGGCCTCTTGGATGAAGCGGCTCTGGAACACGGTGTCGTCGCTGAGGTGGCCGTGCATGACCTTGAGCGCGACGCGGCGCTCGAGGCGCAGGTCGGTCGCCACGTACACGGTCGCCATGCCGCCGCGCGCGATGCGCGCGCGCACCCGGTACCGGCCGTCGACGAGACGGCCGATCAGCGGGTCTGCCTGCTGACTCGTGCTCACACGTCGAGTCTACGGAGCGGCTCCTGTGAGCCCGGGGAGCGGCTCACCCTCACCTGGACGGAGAACCGGAGTCGAGGATCCCGGCCGCGCCGCTCGCCCGCCCCGCTCACCCGAGGACGGCGAGCCAGGTGGTGGCGGGCTGCTCCCACTGCGCATACCGATCGGGGTAGGCCGAGATCTGCACGGCCTGCGCGGCGTCGGTGTACGGCAGCTGCTCCCACCCGGGGATGTCGAGCAGGCCGCGCGTGGCGGTGCCATTGGGGTCGGCCGCCCCGCCGTAGAACACGCGGGTCGAGCGGTCGCGGTCGAGGATCTGCTCGGCGCTGCCCCAGCCGGTGCTCGGGCGCTGCTGGAACAGGCCGAGCGAATCGCGGTCGCCCCAATCGAGGTTGCGCAACCACGACTCCTGCATCGCCGTGCCGAGGGCGATCAGGATGCCGCGGTCGGAGACGCCGAGTTCGCGCCCGATGCGGATGATCAGACGCGCGTTCTCGGACTGCTCGGCGTCCAGCCCCGGTGCGGTGGTGGGGGCGGCGGCCGCGGGGGCGGGCGCGCCCGAGGGAATGCGCAGCACATCGCCCGGATAGATGATCGAGGCGCGCGTGAGGCCGTTCGCGCTCAGAACGGCGTCGACCGTGACGCCGTTCGCGCTCGCGATCGCCGAAACGGTGTCGCCGGGGTGCACCTCGTGGGAGCGGGGCTCGGGCTCGGGGGCGGCGGACGCCGGGGGAGCGGAAGCGGCCGCGGGCGTGAGGGCGAGCACCTGTCCGGGGCGGATGACGCTGTCGGGGGCGAGCCCATTCGAGGCCAGCACCGCCGCGGTGTCGAGGCCGTGCGCGCGGGCGATGCCCCACACCGTGTCGCCGGGCTTCACCGTGTACGTGGTGGGGGCGGTGACCGCGGCGAGGACCGGTGTGCCGAGGCTGCGCGCCGCGGACGGGAGCGGGGCGGGCGGGAGCGAGGTCAGCGCCGGTTCGGGGGGAGCGGCGTGCGCGGAATGCTCGGCGGTGAGCGTAAGCGCGATGGTGCCGGCCACGGCCGCGGGCCAGATGGCGGCCGCGCGGTGTCGCGCGGGCAGGGGGGACATCGTGAGTCGTCGCATGGTGGGGGATTTCCGTTCTTCCGACTGCCCGACACGGTGGCACGGCTCGGGACGGATGTCAACGAAAGGGACTGCTGTGACGTATGTGACGGGTGGGACGCACGGCGTCGAGTGCGGCTGCCCGCGGCTGCAGTGAGAAGATGAGGGGGTGAGCGAGACTTCCCGTTACGAGACCGAGTGGCTGACCATCCCCGACCTGGTCGAGATCATGGACGAGTCGCTCGGCCGCGTACGCCGCCTCTTCGACGAGCACTACCTCGTGGGCACGCGTCGCGACGGCGTCTTCAAGGTGCCCGCGGTCTTCGTCGTCGACGGACGACCGCTGCCGTCGCTGCGAGGAACGATCATCGTGCTGCACGACGCGGGCTTCGACCCCGACGAGACCATCGACTGGCTCCTCAGCCCCGAAGAGACCATCGGGGTCGCACCGATCGAGGCTCTTCTCGCCGGGCGCAAGAGCGAGGTACGGCGGGTCGCCGCGACGCTCGCCTGAGCCGTCGCGCCGTCAGGCCGACCGTTCGGTCGCGGCGCGCGCCAGCGCGCGGAGGGCGTCGAGCGCCTCGGTGTCGACTCGGGCGTCGGCGAGGGACTCGTCGGCCTGCCGGGCGTACCCGGCGATGAGCTGCTCGGTCCGCTCGAGCGCGCCGGTGTCGACGATGGTGCGCTGCAACGCCGCGATCTGCGACGGCTCGAGATCTGGGTCGCCCAGAAGGGCGTCGAAACGCTCGCGCTCCTCGAGCGGAAGACCCTCACGGGTATAGGCGACGAGCACCGTGCGCTTGCCCTCGCGCAGGTCGTCGCCGACGGGCTTGCCGGTCGTCGCGCTGTCGCCGAAGACCCCGAGCACGTCGTCGCGCAGCTGAAAGGCCATGCCCACGTCGTGGCCGAAGCGGCCGAGGGCGTCGAGCTGCTCGTCGTCCGCCCCGGCGAGCGCGGCGCCGATCTGCAGCGGCTGCTGGATGCTGTAGCGCGCGGACTTGTACGACGCGATGCGCAGTGCCCGCTCGGCGTGGGTGTCGTCGGGGTACACCGTGTAGGCCGATTCCTCGGCGACGTCGAGGAACTGACCGATCGTCACGTCACGGCGCATGCGAGCGTAGGCGCGGCGAGCGGCCGCGGCGTGCGGGTGCCCCTCCAGACCCTCTTCGAGGAGGTCGTCGCTCCACGCCACGAGGAGGTCACCGAGCAGGATCGCCCCCGAACGCCCGAAGGAATCCGCATCGCCGGCCCAGTCGGCATCCTGATGCCCCTTCTGCAGGGCGCGGTGGGCGGCGGGCTGACCGCGGCGGGTGTCGCTGTTGTCGACCAGGTCGTCGTGCACGAGGGCTGCCGCGTGGAAGATCTCGAGGGAGGTGGCCACGGCCAGCGCCGGCTCGTCGAAGAATGCCGGTGCCGACGCGTCGAGCGCGCGCACGGCGCTCCAGCCGGCGAGGCAGAAGCGGGCCCGCAGGCGCTTGCCCCCCTGCACGGCGGACGCTCCGGATCGGCTGAAAGAGACGGCCTCGGGGCCCAGTGCGGAGGCGTACGATAGCTGTTCGGAGAGGAACTTGTCGAGTCGCTGGGAAACAGCTTCGATCGGTTCCGGGGAGGTCGGCACAGGCCTAGCCTAGTGATCCACGCCGCACGTAGAATCGTCCGCAACGAACAACAGAGGGGGATGCATGCCACTGTCAGAGCAGGAGCAGCGTCTGCTGGACGAGATGGAGCGCCATCTCATGAGCAACGACACCGATGTGGTGTCGGCCCCCAGTCGTGCCCTCAGCTACCGCAACATCGTGCTCGGATCGATCCTCGTGCTGGCCGGCCTCGGCGCTCTCGTCGCGGGCGTGTCGATCGGCTTCAACACCGGCTTCCTGGGAATCGCCGTCGGCGTCGTCGGCTTCCTCCTCATGGTCGGCGGTGTCGTCTTCGCCGTCACCCCCACGCGCGGTGCTGTCGCGACGTCGCCCACGGCAGCCAAGCCCCGACCGGCCCGCGCCTCCGGCTCGTCGTTCATGGACCGCATGAACGAACGCTGGGACCGCCGCCACGACGGACCATAAGCTCCGACACCCTCCACCCTCAGCACCGGCTCTTCGGAGCCGGTGCTTTTTCGTGCGCCCGGGGCCGCGCCCCCGGGTGAGCGCGCCCAGGCCCTCACTCACCGGGTGAGTGAGGGAGTGGAGGGGGTGAGGTCCCGGCATCCGGGCTCGAAACGCTCCCTTTTCCTCCACCCGCGCTCCCGACCGGGGTGGCGACCGCGGATTCGCCGCGGAATCATGCGGAATCACGAGCTCCGAGCCGGTGTGGTCGAACACAGTACACGGCTGTGGTTCTCCGCAGAAGACCCGGCTTTTCGATAGCAAAGTGGAGGGGGGTGGAGTAAAGTGGGGGAAACTTCGCAGGCCGGACGAAGGGGGTGGACGCCCGAATGCTGCTCGGAACGCACACACCCAAGCTCGACGACAAAGGTCGGGTCATCCTGCCGGCGAAGTTCCGGGACGATCTCGGCGCCGGAGTGGTGATCACGCGCGGGCAGGACCGCTGTCTCTACGTGTTCAGCACCGAGGAGTTCGAGCGCGTTCACGAGCGGATCCGCGAGGCCCCGCTCAGCAACAAGCAGGCCCGTGACTTCCTGCGCATGTTCCTCTCGGGAGCCAGCGCCGAGAAGCCCGACAGCCAGAACCGCATCACCGTCCCGCCCGCACTGCGCACGTACGCGGGTCTCGGACGCGAACTCGTCGTCACCGGCGTGGGCGCGCACGCCGAGATCTGGGATGCCGAGGCCTGGAACTCCTACGCGGAGAGCAACGAAGAGACGTACGCCGAGATGGAGCAGGAGGTGATCCCGGGACTGTTCTGACCCTTCGGCTGTGATGCCCAGCCGCTCGCCCTGACGCACTTCCCCGGCGCCAGGTCGATGCGGATGGGGATCAGAGTCCGAAGGTTCGCCCGGTACATCATGGACATCCGCGACATCCACACTCCTGTCCTGCTCGAGCGGTGCGCCGAGTTGCTCGGTCCCGCCCTGCGCAGGCCCGGATCCGTCTTCGTCGACGGCACGCTGGGCATGGGCGGGCACTCCGAGGCCTTCCTCGAGCGGTTCCCCGAGACGCGCCTGATCGGTCTCGATCGCGACACCGACGCCCTCCGCATCGCGGGGGAGCGCCTGGCCCGCTTCGGCGACCGCGTGACGCTCGTGCACACCGTCTACGACGGGATCGCCGAGGCCGTGGCATCCGCCGGCGTCGAGAAGGTCGACGGCATCCTGTTCGACCTGGGTGTCTCCTCGCTCCAGCTCGACGAAGCCGCCCGCGGTTTCGCCTACGCGCAGGACGCACCGCTCGACATGCGCATGGACCAGACCACCGGCGTGACCGCGGCCGAGGTGCTCGCCACCTACGGCGAGGGCGACCTGCGCCGCATCTTCGAGCGCTACGGCGAAGAGAAGCTCGCGGGGCGCTACGCCCGCGCGATCATCGCGGCCCGTGCCCAGGCACCGCTCGAGCGCTCGGGTCAGCTGGTCGAGGTGCTGCAGGCGGCGACCCCCGCCGCGGTGCTGCGCGAGCGCCACCCGGCCAAGCGCGTCTTCCAGGCCCTGCGCATCGAGGTCAACGCGGAGCTCTCGGTGCTCGAGCGCACGATCCCGGCGGCCCTGAAGGTTCTCGGCATCGGCGGGCGCATCGTCGTGCTGTCGTACCAGTCGCTCGAGGACCGACTGGTCAAGCGTGTGTTCGCCGAGGCGTCGACCTCGACCGCTCCGCGCGGGCTGCCGGTCGAACTGCCCGAGCACGCGCCGAAGTTCCGACTGCTCGTGCGCGGCGCCGAGCTGGCATCCGACGAAGAGCGCGAGGTCAACCCCCGCGCCACCCCCGTGCGTCTGCGCGCGGCCGAGAGAATCCAGGAGGACGCATGAGTGCACCCCAGGCCATCGATGCGGCTTTCCTGCCCGAGTTCCCGACGCCGGTCCGTGAGCGCCGGCTCACCGTCGTCCCCGCCACCGCGCGCCGGCGTGCCCCCCGTCGCCTGTTCGGCGTGATCGCCGTGCTCGGCGCCCTGGCGATCGTGCTGGTCCAGATGGGTCTCGGCATCCTGACGACGCAGAGCTCGTTCGAGATCTCCTCGCTCACGCAGCAGCAGCGCGACCTGACGTACCAGAAGCAGATCCTCTCCGACGAGAGCGCCGGGCTCAGCTCGCCGCAGTACCTCGCGGCGAACGCCGCCGCCCTCGGCATGGTGATCGATGAGTCGCCCACCTACCTGCGCCTCAGCGACGGCGCGGTGATCGGCTCCGACAAGCCGGCCGACACCGCCTCGTCGGTGGATGCCAAGGGTCGGGGTTCGGTCAGCAACGCCCTCATCTCGGGTGTCCCGCTGGTCACCGACCCGGCGGCATCCACGACCGAGACCGGTGCGGCGACCGCCGCTGGCGAGACCCCCGCATCGACCGCACCCGCCGAGGGTGGGACCGCGCCCGTCGAATCCGCGACACCCCCGACGATCAGCGACGGTCTGCCGACTCCCGCGACACGATGAGAGCCATGACGACGACAACCTCCCGTTCCCCGCGGCGTCGCACGGTCGTCGCCCTCGCGGTCGTCCTGATCGTGATCGTCGCCTTCGTCGTCCGGCTGGTCGACATCCAGGTCGTCAACGCGCGCGAGCACGTGGACGACTCGCTCTCGATGGGTCTGCAGAGCTCGCGCGTCGAGTACGCCACGCGCGGCTCGATCGTCGACGAGAACGGCGTCGCCCTGGCGACCAGCGTCAACCGCTACGACGTGCAGATCGACCCGATGCTCGCCATCAAGGGCATCACCACGCGCGACGACGACGGCAACGAGACCACGACCGCCTGGCCTGAGCTCGCCGCCCAGATCGCCGGCGTCACCGGTCAGGCCGCCGCAGACGTGCAGAAGATCGTCCAGGATGCCGTGGCCGCGAACCCCGACTCGCAATACGCGATGATCGCCAAGAACGTCTCGACCGAGCAGTACCGCGCCCTCGTGGCGCTCGGGCTGCCGTTCCTCAGCTTCCCGCCGCAGGCCGGACGCATGTACCCCGACGGCGCGGTCGCCGGCAACCTGCTCGGCTTCGTCGGCAGCGACGGTCAGGCCCTCGCGGGCCTCGAGTCGGCCGACAACGACTGCCTCGCCTCGACCAACGGCAAGGTCGTCTTCCAGCAGAGCCGCGACGGCGTGGTGCTCCCGGGCACCGAGGTCGTCACCGAGCCCGCCGTCGACGGCGGCACCCTGCAGCTCACGATCAACCGCGATCTGCAGTGGTACCTGCAGCAGCTCATCGCCGAGCAGGTGCAGAACACCGGGTCGCTGCGCGGCACGATCACCGTGGTCGAGGCGAAGACGGGCAAGATCCGCGCCCTCGCCGAGTACCCCACGGTCGACCCCAACGACCCGACCGCGACCCCCGAGAAAGACCGCGGCAGCCGCGCGTTCTCGAGCCCCTTCGAGCCCGGCTCGACGTTCAAGGCCCTCACCACGGCCATCGGCCTCGACAGCGGCTCGTACACCCCTGAGACCACGGTCACCGCGTCGAGCCGCGAAGTGCTGGGAGACGCCCGCGTCTCCGACGCGTTCTCGCACGGGCCCAACGTCTACACGCCGACCGGCGTGCTCATCGACTCCTCGAACGTGGGCATCTCGAAGTTCGCCGACATGATCCCCGCGCAGACGCGGTACGACTACCTGCAGAAGTTCGGCGTCGGCACGAAGAGCGCGATCGACTTCCCCGGTGAGTCCGACGGCATCCTGCACCCCGTCCAGGACTGGGACAAGCAGACCTTCTTCAACACCGCCTTCGGCCAGGGCCTCTCGGTCACCGTGCCGCAGCTCGTCGGCGCGTACCAGACGATCGCCAACGGCGGAGTGAAGAAGCCCCTGTCGATCGTCGAGGGCTGCACGGCGGCCGACGGAACCGTGTCCGACGTGCCCTCCACCGAGGGCACCCAGGTCATCTCGACCGACACGGCGAAAGAAGTCTCGCTCATGCTCGAGAACGTCGCGACGCAGGGCGAGCTCGCCTCGAAGATCGCCATCCCGGGCTACCGCATCGCGATCAAGACCGGCACGGGTGAGAAGGTGGACGAGAACACGGGCGTCTACAAGCCCGACGCGTACTACACGACGATGATCGGTTTCGCCCCCGCCGACGACCCGCAGTACGTCGTCGCGGTCAACCTGGACGAACCGCGGACGGTAAAATCGTCCGCGGCCACCGCCCCCGCGTTCCAGAAGGCCCTCACCCAGGTTCTCAAGTCCTACCGGGTGATCCCGTCCGGAACCACGACCCCCGAACTGCCCAAGTTCGGCTGAGAAAGAGCCCACGTCGGTCTCGTCTCGGTAACGAATGCGACCGGAAAGGGCGTCCCCCAGCAATGATCTCGCTCAGCCTCTCCCATCTCGCCGACGTGCTCGGCGGGCGGCTCGTCGTCCGCGGTGACGACACCCCCGACACCCTCGTCTCGGGTCTCGTCGACACCGACTCGCGCCTCATCGAGCCCGGCGGCATCTTCGTCGCCAAGCCCGGCGAGACCACCGACGGCCACCTCTTCGTCGGCACCGCCGTCGAGCGCGGGGCAGCCCTCGCGATCGTCGAACGCGAACTCGACGACGCGGTGAGTCAGATCGTCGTCGCCGACGTGGTGACGGCCCTCGCCGACCTGGCCCGCGAGGTCGTGGCGCGCGTGCGCGCGCACGGAGACCTCAAGATCGTGGGGATCACGGGCTCCAACGGCAAGACCACCACCAAGAACCTGCTCGCCCGCATCCTCGAGGACGAGGGCGAGACGGTGGCACCCCGAGCCTCGTTCAACAACGAGGTCGGCGCGCCGCTGACGATGCTGCGTGTCACGGACGACACCCGCTTCCTCGTGAGCGAGTTCGGCGCGAGCGCCCCCGGCGCGATCGCGCGTCTCGCGGGTCTGGTCACCCCCGACATCGGCGTCGTGCTGATGGTGGGCATGGCCCACGCCGGCGGCTTCGGCGGGATCGAATCGACCTTCCACGCCAAGAGCGAGCTGGTGAAGGCCACCCGCGAGCGCGGACTCGCCGTCCTCAACGCCGACGACCCGCGCGTGGCCGCCATGGAGCCCATCGCGCGCGAGCGCGGCCAGGACGTCCGGTGGTTCGGCCGGGGCGAGCGGGCCGAGGTGCGTGCCGTCGACGTCGAGGTCTCGGCATCCGGCACCCGCGCCGACCTCCTGGTCGACGGGGAAGCCTTCACCCTGACCCTGCGGGTGCTCGGCGAGCACCACGTGATGAACGCCCTGGCCGCCCTCGCCGCGGCGACCGCCCTCGGCGTGACCGCGGCCGACGCGATCGCGCGCCTCGAGACGGTCGAGATCGCCGAGCGGTGGCGCATGCAGCCCCTCGGCTCCGACCGCGTACGCATCATCAACGACGCCTACAACGCCAGCCCCGACTCGATGGCGGCGGCGCTTCGCACCCTCGCCCAGATCACCGGCCCCGACGAGCGCACGGTCGCCGTCCTCGGTGCGATGAGCGAGCTGGGGGAGTACGCCGACGAGGAGCACGACCGGGTCGGCCTGCTCGCCGTGCGCCTGCGCATCCAGCGCATCGTCGTCATCGGGCCCGAGGCGCGCCGCATGTACCTCGAGGCCATCGCCCAGGGCTCGTGGGACGGCGAGGCCGTCTTCTTCGCCGACGCCGACGCGGCGTTCGACTACCTCTCGACCGAGCTCCGCGACGGCGATCGCGTCCTGGTGAAGTCGTCCAACTCGGCGGGGCTCCGGCACCTCGGCGACCGACTCGGGGAGCTGTTCGCGTGAGATCCCTCCTGACCGCGGCGGCGATCTCGCTCGCGTTCACCCTGTTCCTCACCCCGGTGTTCCTGCGATGGTTCCGCAAGTGGGGCTGGGGTCAGGTCATCCGTACGCCCGAGAACGTGCACAACCCCTCGCACGGGGCCAAGCGCGGCACGCCCACCATGGGCGGCACGATCTTCATCCTGGGCACGATGGTCGGCTACTTCATCGGCTCGTACGCCGGGAACAACCCGCCGACGATCTCGGGCCTTCTCGTGCTGTGGCTCATGCTCGGCTTCGGGGTGGTCGGCTTCATCGACGACTACATGAAGGTGCACTACCAGAACAGCCTGGGCCTGTCGGGCTGGCGCAAGATCGCCGGCCAGATCATCGTGGCGGTGCCCTTCGCGATCGTCGCGCTCAACTTCCCCAACAGCATCGGGCAGACCCCGGCCTCGGAGTACATCTCGGTCTTCCGCGACATCCAGGTGCTCTCGCTCTTCGCCCTCGGCCCGATTCTCGGCTGGCTGCTGTACCTGGCGTGGATCTCGTTCATCGGCACCGCGGCATCCAACTCCGTCAATGTCGCCGACGGTCTCGACGGTCTCGCCGCGGGCTCGGGCATCTTCGTGGTGGGCGCCTACAGCCTCATGGCGTTCTGGCAGAACAAGCAGATGTGCGCCGACGCGCTCGACCCCACGGTCCAGGCCGGCTGCTACGCGGTGCGCGACCCCTTCGACCTCGCGATCGTGTCGGCGTCGTTCGTCGGCGCCCTGGTCGGCTTCCTGTGGTGGAACGCCCCGAAGGCGAAGGTCTTCATGGGCGACTGCGGCTCGATGGCGATCGGCGGAGTGATCGCCGCGATGGCCATCCTCACCCGCACCGAGATCCTGCTCGTGCTCATCGCGGGCGTCTACGTCATCGCGTCGGGCTCCGTGATCCTGCAACGGGCCTACTTCAAGGTCACCCGCGGCAAGCGGCTGTTCCTCATGAGCCCCCTGCACCACCACCTCGAGATGCGCGGGTGGCCCGAGGTCACCATCGTCGTGCGCATGTGGATCATCGCCGGCCTCCTCGCCGTCTCGGGCATCGGATTCTTCTACGTCGAATGGCTTGCACGCGTATGACCGACCTCTCCACTCTCACCAGCTGGCACGCCGACTGGAAGGGCCTGCGCGTCGTCGTGCTCGGTCTGTCGGTGACCGGATTCTCCGTCGCGGACACCCTCGCCGAGCTCGGCGCCGAAGTGCTCGTGGTGACCGAGCGGGCGGATGCCGAGTACGCACGCCTCCTTCCGGTGCTGGGCGTGAGCCTGCACGAGGGCCCGCTCGACACCGTGCCCGCCGCGATGGCCGACTTCGCGCCCGAGGTGGTCGTGGCATCCCCGGGCTTCCCCCCGCATCACCCCGTGATCGCGTGGACGCAGCAGCAGGGCATCGCGCTGTGGGGCGACGTCGAACTCGCGTGGCGCGTTCGCGACAAGGTCGTGCGGCCCGACGGGCGCCCCGCCGACTGGGTGCTGATCACCGGCACGAACGGCAAGACCACCACGACCCGCCTCACCGCCGAGATGCTCATGACCGCGGGGCAGCGGGCGGTTCCCGTCGGCAACATCGGGACCCCGGTGCTCGACGCGGTGCGCGACCCGGGCGGCTTCGACGTGTTCGTCGTCGAGCTGTCGAGCCACCAGCTCTGGTACCTCAACCTGCAGTCGGGGCCCGACGCCCTGTCACCGCACGCCGCGGTGTGCCTCAACCTCGCCGACGACCACCTCGAGTGGCACGGGGGAGCCGACGCGTATCGCGCGGCCAAGGCGGGGGTCTACGCCCGCACGCGCGTGGCGTGCGTGTACAACAAGGCCGACGCCGCCACCCGCGAGATGGTGGAAGACGCCGAGGTCGTCGAGGGCGCGCGCGCCATCGGCTTCGACCTGGGCGTTCCCGGTCCGAGCGACCTCGGGGTCGTCGACGGCATCCTGGTCGACCGCGCCTTCCTCGAGGAGCGCGCGACCTCGGCCCTCGAGCTCACGACCGTGGCCGACCTCGCCGAACGGGGACTCGCGGCTCCCCACGTTGTGGCGAACATCCTCGCCGCCTCCGCTCTCGCGCGCTCGCTCGGAGCGACACCGGCCCACATCCACGACACGCTCGAGCGCTTCCGCCTCGACCCGCACCGCATCCAGATCGTCGGGGCCCACCTCGGCGTCACCTGGGTCGACGATTCGAAGGCGACGAACCCGCACGCCGCGGCCTCGTCGCTCGCGGCCTACCCCGGCGCGGTGTGGGTGGTCGGGGGGCTGCTCAAGGGCGTCGATCTCGGCGACCTCGTCCGCGCGCGCGGCACCTCGGTGCGCGCGGCGATCGTGATCGGCACCGAGCGCGACGAGATCGTGGCGGCGTTCGGGCGACACGCCCCGGCGGTGCCGCTGTTCGAGGTCGACCACGCCGAGACTGAAGACGTCATGGCCCGGGTCGTCGAACTGGCGGCGGGTGTGGCCCGGGACGGAGACACCGTTCTCCTGGCTCCCGCGGCGGCATCCTTCGATCAGTTCTCGTCCTACTCCGACCGCGGCGACCAGTTCGCCGAAGCGGTGCGGACGTGGATCGCGGGCCACGACGGAGATTCTCGACCGCACGACTGAGGGGACTCGCGTGACCACGACGGCGCCTCCTCCGCGGCAGAGCCCCGACGAGCCCGCTCGCGCCGGCCTCGCGGCCCGCGTCTCGCTCGGGAAGGCCTTCCGCCCCGTGCCGAGCGAGTTCCTGCTGATCACTTCGGCCGCGCTCCTGCTGACCGGTTTCGGGCTGGTCATGGTGCTTTCGGCGACCTCGGCCCTCGACGGCGCTCAGAGCCCCTTCGACCACGTGCTCAAGCAGGGGATCTTCGCCGTCGTCGGCATCCCTCTCATGTTCGTCCTGAGCCGAGCGCCCTTGCGTTTCTGGAAGCGCATGGCGTGGCCGGCGCTGATCGCCGCGACCCTGTTCCAGTTGCTGGTGTTCACGCCCCTGGGCATCTCGGCGAACGGCAACCGCAACTGGATCAACCTCGCCGGTATCCAGGCGCAGCCCGCGGAGTTCCTCAAACTCGCCCTCGCCCTGTGGCTCGGGTACGTCCTCTATCGCAAGCAGACCCTGCTGGGGGACTGGCGGCACGTGTTCATCCCGATCGTGCCGGTGTCGGCGCTGGTCATGGGAACCGTCATGGGCGGTAAAGACCTCGGCACCACGATGATCCTCGTGCTCGTGCTGCTGGGAGCGCTGTTCTTCTCGGGCGTCAAGCTGCGCATCTTCGTGCTGCCGGCGATCGGCGCGCTGGGAGCGGTCGCGCTGTTCGCCATCACGAGCGCCGATCGCATGCGCCGCATCATGAGCTTCCTCGATCAGGACTGCCTCGCGAACTACCTCGGCGACTGCTACCAGCCGCTGCACGGCATCTGGGGCCTCGCCGCGGGCGGGATCTTCGGGGTGGGCCTGGGCAACTCCGCCGAGAAGTACGACTGGCTGCCGGCCGCGGCGAACGATTACATCTTCGCGATCGTGGGCGAGGAGCTCGGCCTCATCGGCTGCGTCGTCGTCCTCCTGCTCTTCGGCCTCTTCGCCGTCGGCGCCTTCCACATCATCCGGCGCACCGACGACCCGTTCGTGCGGATCGTCGCGGGCGGGATCACGATCTGGATCGTCGGACAGGCGATGGTCAACGTCGCCGTTGTGCTGCGCGTGTTCCCGGTGCTGGGCGTGCCGCTGCCCTTCATGTCGCAGGGCGGCACCTCGCTGCTGTCCGTCCTGATCGGCTGCGGCGTGCTGCTGTCGTGCGCGCGGACTCTGCCCGACCGCCGTGCCGCCGCCGAGGCGCCCTCGCGCCCGGTCCGCCGGGCTGCGGCATCCGCTCGACGTCCGCGCGGCTGAGAACCTCCGCCTGCCTCGCGGCCCCGCCCGACCTGGTTAGGGTCGAACGGTGACGACTTACCTCCTCGCCGGCGGTGGCACCGCCGGGCACGTGAACCCCCTGCTCGCCGTCGCCGACGGCCTGCGCGCCCGCGACGCCTCGGCCGACGTCCTCGTGCTCGGAACGCGGGAGGGCCTGGAGTCGCGCCTCGTGCCGCTGCGCGGCTACGAGCTGCTGACGGTCGCGAAGGTCCCCTTCCCGCGCCGCCCGAACGGCGCGGCCGCGGCGTTCCCCGTGCGCTTCCTGCGCGCGGTCGCCCACGTGCGTCGCCTCATCCGCTCGCGCGGGGTCGACGTCGTGGTCGGGTTCGGCGGGTACGCGGCGGCCCCGGCCTACGTCGCGGCGCGGCGCGAACGCGTGCCGTTCGTCGTGCACGAGGCCAACGCGAAGCCGGGGTTGGCCAACGTCCTCGGTGCGCGAGCGGCTGCGGGGGTCGGCGTGGCCTTCGAGGGGACGCCGCTGCGCGGAGCCCGAGAGGTCGGGATGCCGCTGCGCCGCGAGATCGTCGAGCTCGACGCCCCGGCCCTGCGCGCCGAGGCGGCGGCCCATTTCGGTCTCGATGCCGCGCGCCCCACCCTCCTGGTCTTCGGCGGATCGCTCGGCGCCCTGCGCCTGAACACCGCGTTCGGCGGAGCGTGGCGCGACGTGCTCGACGCCGGGTGGCAGCTGCTGCACGTGACCGGGCAGAACTCCGACCTGCCCGACCCGGGCGTCGAGGGGTACGCCGTGGTCCGCTACGTCGACCGCATGGACCTCGCCTTCGCCCTCGCCGACTTCGTCGTCTCGCGCTCGGGGGCGGCGACCGTCAGCGAGATCAACGCCCTCGGCATCCCCGCCGTCTACGTCCCCTACGCGGTCGGCAACGGCGAGCAGAGCCTCAACGCCGCCGCCGCCGTGCGCGCGGGCGCGGCCCTGCTCATCGCCGACGCCGACCTCACGCCCGAGCGCGTCCGCACCGACATCGTGCCCCTGCTCGCCGACGAGCCGCGGCGGACCGCGATGCGCGACGCGGCGGCGCGCACCGGCATCCGGACCGGGACCGAGAACGTGATCGCCCTCGTCGACGCGGCCCTCGCGCGCTGACGCGGCGGCTTCGCGCCGTCTCCCGGCGTGCGCCGAGAACAGGGGATGCCACGAGAACAGGCCGATCGTCGAAATTTCGGCCTGTTGCGGTGACATGCCCCTGTCCCGGTGACGGGTGTGCCGAGGCGACGTCGCGCCGGACCGCTGCCGCCCGGCGTGCGCCGAGAACAGGGGATGCCACGAGAACAGGCCGATCGTCGGAATTGCGGCCTGTTGCGGTGACATGCCCCTGTCCCGGTGACGGGTGTGCCGAGGCGACGTCGCGCCGGAGCGCTGCCGCCCGGCGTGCGCCGAGAACAGGGGATGCCACGAGAACAGGCCGATCGCCGGCATTTCGGCCTGTTGCGGTGACATGCCCCTGTCCCGGTGACCGGCGGTGGCCCCACACCCCGCCCCGCCCAGCGCGCCGAGGCGGACGCGCAGGATCGGCGACGTAAACTCGCTACGCCATGATCAGACCCGACCTGAGCCTCCCCATCCCCGAGACCATCTCCTCCGCGCACTTCATCGGCGTGGGGGGATCGGGCATGTCCGGGCTCGCCCGCATGTTCCTCGACCGCGGTATTCGGGTCTCCGGCTCCGACCGCTCCGACAGTGCCGCCCTGCGCGACCTCGCCGCACGCGGCGCGACCGTGCACGTGGGCCACGACGCGGCCCATCTCGGAGACGCCGACACAGTCGTCCACACCGGCGCGATCTGGCCCGAGAACCCCGAGTTCGTCACGGCGAAGGAGCGCGGGCTGCACGTCATCCACCGCTCGCAGGCGCTGCACTGGCTCATCGGCGGGCGCCGCCTGGTGTCGGTGGCCGGAGCGCACGGCAAGACCACCTCGACCGGCATGATCGTCACGGCCCTGCGCGCCCTCGACGTCGACCCCACTTTCGTCAACGGCGGAGTCATCGCCGACCTCGGCGCCTCGAGCGGCACCGGCTCCGACGACCTCGTCGTCATCGAGGCCGACGAGTCCGACGGCACCTTCGAGCTGTACGACACGGCGGTCGCCCTGATCACCAACGTCGACCCCGACCACCTCGACCACTACGGCTCGCGCGACGCCTTCGACGCGGCCTTCGCCCGATTCGCGGATGCCGCGAGCGAAGCCGTGGTCATCTCATCCGACGACGCCGGAGCCCGCTCGGTGCGCGAGCGCATCACGCACGCGAACGTCGTGACCTTCGGCGAAGACGCGGCCGCCGACGTGCGACTCAGCGGCATCCGCACCGATGGTCCCGTCGCCTTCACCCTCACCGCCGCGGGCGAGAGCGTCGAGGTGCAGCTGCGCGTGCCCGGTGCCCACAACGCGGTCAACGCCGCGGGCGCGGTCGCCGTGCTCCGCGTGCTCGGACACTCGCTCGCCGACGCCGCCCGCGCCGTCGAGGGCTTCGGCGGCACGGTTCGCCGTTTCGAGCTGCACGGGGTGCAGCAGGGCGTCAGCGTCTACGACGACTACGCGCACCACCCCACCGAGGTCGCCGCGGCTCTGTCCGCCGCGCGCACGGTCGTCGGCGAGGGGCGCATCATCGCGATCCAGCAGCCGCACACCTATTCGCGCACGCAGGAGATGTACCGCGAGTTCGCCGAGGTGCTCGAGACCCACGCCGATCACACCGTCATGCTCGACGTGTACGGCGCGCGCGAAGACCCCGTGCCCGGAGTGACCGGCGAGCTGGTCAGCGGCGCCTTCGCCGACCCCGCGCACGTGCACTACGTGCCCGACTGGCAGGCAGCGGCCGACTACACGGCCCGGATCGCCCGCCCCGGCGACTACGTCATCACCCTGGGATGCGGCAACGTCTACCAGATCATCCCGCAGGTGCTCGAGGCACTGTCCCGCACCGAGGCCGCGGCGGTCTGAGCGTGAAGCGGCCCTCGCCCCTGCCGTCGACGCCGGAGTCCGCCCGCCCCGCCGGCTCGTCGCGGGCCTCGGCGCCGCGGCATCCGGAGTCCGACGACGACACCGCGGGGGTCACGCCCCTCGCGCGCTCTTCCGACGTCGGGTGGACGTCGGAGGTCCCGGATGCCGGGGGAGCGGGGCTGCGCGACGTGTGGCGCGCTTCGCGGGCCCGGCGTCGGGCGCTGTCGGCCGAGGTGCGACGCTTCACCGTGCGCCAACGGCGCCGGCGGAACATCTGGATCGGGGTGATCTCGGCGTTCCTCGTGATGGCCCTGGGAACGGCGGGCGTGGCGTACAGCCCCCTTTTCGCGGTGGAGAAGATCGACGTGGTCGGCACCTCGCAGCTGGATCCGGCCGCGGTGTCGGCGGCCCTGGGCGACCAGGTGGGCGTTCCCCTGGCGATGGTCGACGACAGCGCCGTGAAGGCGGCGCTGGTGCGCTTCCCGCTCGTGGAGTCGTACACGCTCGAGGCCCGTCCGCCCCACGATCTCGTGGTGCGCATCGTCGAGCGCACCCCGATCGGGGCGATGCAGTCCGCGGCCGGTTTCACGGTGGTGGATGCCGCGGGTGTCGCGCTGTCGACGACGCCCGACGCGCCGGCCGGTCAACCGGTGCTCGACATCACGGGCGGCACCGACTCGGCCGCGTTCCGTGCCGCGGGCCGCGTGGTGCGCTCCCTGCCGGATGCCGTCCGCTCGCAGATCACGGCGGTTTCGGCCTCGACGCCCGACGACGTGACCCTCACCCTGGGCGCGTCGGGGTCGAAGGTCGTGTGGGGCAGCGCCGACCGCTCGGCCGAGAAGGCCGTCGTCCTCGACCGCCTCATGCAGAAGAGCCCGCCGGATCGGGCTAAGGAGTACGACGTGACCTCGCCCGAGGCGGGCGTCGTCCGCTGATCTTCCAGGCGATAATCCAACACGCCGCGTGTCGGGCGGGCGGGGTCGGATCGGCCGCATACCTTCGAGCTAAGGAATTGCATACCGGGCAATTCTTTAACCCTCAACATGAGGTTTAGAGTTTCGGGTTCGGGGACAAACGGAGGCCGGCATGAGCCACAACCAGAACTACCTCGCCGTGATCAAGGTCGTCGGTGTGGGCGGGGGCGGCGTCAACGCCGTCAACCGCATGATCGAGCTCGGCCTGCGCGGCGTGGAGTTCATCGCGATCAACACCGACGCGCAGGCGCTGCTGATGAGCGACGCCGACGTCAAGCTCGACGTCGGTCGTGAGCTGACCCGCGGTCTCGGTGCCGGCGCCGACCCCGAGGTCGGTCGACGCGCCGCCGAGGACCACGCGGAAGAGATCGAAGAGGCCCTGCGCGGTGCCGACATGGTCTTCGTCACCGCGGGCGAGGGCGGCGGCACGGGCACCGGCGGTGCCCCGGTGGTCGCCAAGATCGCCAAGTCGATCGGTGCTCTGACCATCGGTGTCGTCACCAAGCCGTTCTCGTTCGAAGGCCGCCGTCGCCAGAGCCAGGCCGAGGGCGGGGTGCAGCGCCTGAAGGAAGAGGTCGACACCCTCATCGTCGTCCCCAACGACCGCCTGCTCGAGATCAGCGACCGCGGCATTTCGATGATCGAGGCCTTCGCGACCGCCGACCAGGTGCTGCTCGCGGGTGTCCAGGGCATTACCGACCTCATCACGACCCCCGGCCTCATCAACCTCGACTTCGCCGACGTCAAGTCGGTCATGCAAGGTGCAGGCTCGGCCCTCATGGGTATCGGCTCCTCTCGGGGTGCCGACCGCGCCATCAAGGCCGCCGAGCTCGCGGTCGAATCGCCCCTGCTCGAGGCGTCGATCGAGGGTGCGCACGGCGTGCTGCTGTCGATCCAGGGTGGATCGAACCTCGGCATCTTCGAGATCAACGACGCCGCGCAGCTGGTGAAAGAGGCGGCGCACCCCGAGGCCAACATCATCTTCGGTACGGTCATCGACGACACCCTCGGCGACGAGGTGCGCGTCACCGTCATCGCCGCGGGCTTCGACGGGGGCGAGCCCTCGCTGCGCATCGATGCGGTCGGCGCCCAGCGCCCGGTCTCGGCGCCCGTGGTCCCCGTCATCCCCGCCGATGACGTCGCCCGCGACCTCGACGCGGCCGAGGAGCAGAAGGCCGCGACCGAGCGCGCCCCCGAGCGTCGCCCCGAGCCCGCGCCGGTCACCGCGCGTGTGCCCGAGACCTCGTACGACGGCGGCTACGCCGACGACGACCTCGACGTGCCCGACTTCCTGAAGTAAGAGCGAACGGTACGACGAGCGGGTCCGGTCTCCACCGGGCCCGCTCTCGTCGTCGAAGGAGCAGCATGGACACCGCCCTGGCCGACCGCCTCGCCGCCGTCGACGAGCGCATCCGCGACGCGGCCGTCGCCGCCGACCGCGATCCCGGCGAGATCACGCGCATCGTGGTGACGAAGTTCCATCCGGCATCCCTCGTCTCCGATCTGTACGCCCTGGGCGTGCGGCACGTCGGCGAGAACCGGCAGCAGGAGCTCACCGCCAAGCGCGCCGAGCTCGACGGCATCCCGGATCTCACCTGGCACTTCATCGGCCAAGCCCAGACGAACAAAGCGCGCGCGGTGCGGGCGGGGGCGGATGCCGTGCACTCCGTCGACCGGTCGCGCATCGCCGACGCGCTGCACGCGGCCGGCGCCGAGGGCGATCTGCTCGACGTGCTCGTGCAGGTGAACCTCACCGATGATCCGGGGCGCGGGGGAGTCGCCCCCGCAGCTGTGGAGGAGCTGGCTCAGCACGTCGCGGGCCTGTCGACGCTGCGCCTGCGCGGCGTCATGGCCGTCGCTCCGCTCGACGAGGAACCGGCTCGGGCGTTCGAGCGACTGCGTCGAAGCGCCGACGCGGTGCGCTCGGTCGTCGCCGACGCGCGGTGGATCTCGGCGGGGATGACCGGAGATTTCCCCGAAGCCATCGCAATGGGCGCGACACACCTGCGGATCGGCTCTGCAATCACGGGCCCGCGGCCCCCGCGCGACTAGCCTCAAACCAGACGAGCGAACGGAGGATGCGATGTCGAACCCCCTCAAGAAGACGATGGTGTACCTGGGCCTCGCCGACGAGGAAGAGACCTATGAGGAGACCGCGCCGCAGCCCATCGCGCGCAAGCAGCCCGCGGCTGCCGCTCCCCTCGAGAAGGCCGCGCCGGTGACCCCCCTGCACCGTCCCGCCGTGGTGCGACAGCCCACGGCCGGACCCGTGAGCGAGATCCTCACGGTGCACCCCAAGCAGTACCGCGACGCGCAGACGATCGCCGAGAACTTCCGCGAGGGGATCCCGGTCATCATCAACCTGTCGCAGATGAGCGACGCCGACGCGCGCCGCCTGATCGACTTCGCGAGCGGACTCTCGCTCGGGCTGTACGGCCGCATCGAGCGGGTGACGAGCAAGGTCTTCCTGCTCTCGCCCGAGAACATCGCCGTCTCCGGCGACGGTGCGATCGCGCAGGCCGATCCCGAGGCTGCGCCCTTCGCGTCCCAGTAACAGTGGCCGTTCTGAGCCTCGTCGGCTCCATCCTCAGCGCGGTCCTGTTCATCTTCATCGTGCTGCTGCTCGCGCGCCTCGTGCTCGAGTACATCCCGATGTTCAACCGGGAGTGGCGCCCGCGCGGCGTCACCCTGGTTCTGGCAGAGATCGTGTACACCGTGACGGACCCGCCCATCAAGCTGATCCGTCGCTTCATCCCGCCCCTTCGCATCGGGGGGATCGCGATCGACTTCGGTTTCGCGATCGTAATGTTCGTCTGCTTCATGCTGCTCAGCGTCACCCGGTCCCTCGCGGCCGTGTGATTCCCGCCGCCGCTTCTACACCCGTGATCTTCGACACCGGTGAAGGGCGGCGGCTATGCTGTTCCGAAGCGGTACGCCCCGGTGCGACACCCCCATTAGTTCCGACCTCAGAGCTCTCGAAAGAGGAAACACCATGGCACTGACCCCCGATGACGTCGTCACCAAGCAGTTCCAGCACGTGCGCTTCAAGGAGGGCTTCGACCCCGACGAGGTCGACGACTTCCTCGACGAGATCGTCGTCGAGTGGCGCAAGACGATCGCCGAGAACGAAGAGCTGAAGACGAAGCTCGCGGCCTACGAGTCCGGAGAGGCCGCTCCGGCCGCCGCCGAGAAGCCCGCCGAGGCCCCCAAGGCCGAGGAGCCGGTCGTCGCCGAGGCGCCCGCCCCGGCCCCCGTCGCCTCCGCCCCGTCGAACGACGCCGAGCCCGCCGCCCAGAGCGCCGGGATCATCGAGCTGGCCCAGCGCCTGCACGACGAGCACGTCGCCGAGGGTAAGGCCCAGCGCGACCAGCTCATCGGCGAGGCGCAGGCTCAGGCGGCATCCATCGTCGCCGAGGCCGAGCAGAAGGGCCGCGAAGAGCGCGCCCGTCTCGAGAAGGAGCGTACGACGCTCGAGGGCCGCATCACCGAGCTGCGCAACTTCGAGCGCGACTACCGTTCGCAGCTGCGTTCCTACATCGAGGGTCAGCTCCGCGACCTCGACACCACCGCGACGTCCTCGGGCTCGACGCCGGTGTCGGCGATCGGTCTGTAGGCCGACTCTTTGCGCAGTCGACCTCCTCTGCGTACGGCGGCGGCCGGCATCACCATCGCGATCCTCGCGGTGCTGGTGCTGGCCGCCGACCAGTTGGCGAAGAACGCCGCGATCGCGAACCTCCCCTCGGAGCGCGTCGTCCCGGTCCTCGGCGACTTCCTGCAGTTCTACCTCGTCCGCAACCCCGGTGCGGCGTTCTCGCTCGGCGAGGGCGTCACGTGGGTGTTCACCATCGCTCTCGCGGTGGTCGCGTGCGTGATCGTGTATCTCGGTGTGCGTCGCGTGCGTTCCCGCGCGTGGGCCATCGTGCTGGGACTCCTCCTCGGCGGTGTGCTCGGCAACCTCACCGACCGACTGATCCGCGAGCCCGGCTTCCCCGTGGGCCACGTCGTCGACTTCATCTCGACGCCCTGGATGATGCCCGCGATCTACAACGTGGCCGACATGTTCATCGTCACGATGATGATCTCGGTGGCGGTGCTCGTGCTCGTCGGCCTCAAGCTCGACGGAACGCGTGAGACGAAGGCCTCGCGCGCTGCCGCGGAGGCCGCCGACGGTGACGTCGAGACGCCCGCCGACCCGGGTGCCCGCTGACATGGAGTCGCGCAGCTTGCCCGTCCCCGACGGGCTCGACGGAACACGCATCGACCAGGGCCTGGCGAAGATGCTCGGCTTCTCGCGCACATTCGCGGCCGAGGTGGCCGACGCCGGCGGCGTGAGCGTCGACGGCCGGGTGGCCGGGCGCTCCGACCGCCTGCGCGCCGGCACCTGGTTGAGCGTCGAGTGGGAGCCCAAGCGCGATCCCGAGATCGTGCCGGTCGAGGTGCCGGACCTCGGCATCGTGCACGACGACGACGACATCGTCGTGGTTGACAAGCCCGCGGGCGTCGCCGCCCACCCCTCCGTGGGGTGGGAGGGCCCGACCGTGCTCGGCGCCCTCGCGGCGGCCGGGTTCCGCATCGCCACGAGCGGCCCCGCCGAACGGCGCGGCGTCGTGCACCGGCTCGATGCCGGCACGAGCGGGCTCATGGTGGTGGCCAAGACCGAGCGGGCGTACACGCTGCTCAAGAGCGCCTTCAAGGAGCGCGAGGTCGACAAGATCTACCACGCGGTCGTCCAGGGCCACCCCGACCCGCTCTCCGGAACCATCGACGCGCCGATCGGTCGGCATCCGCATCACTCGTGGAAATTCGCCGTGACGCCCGACGGCAAAGACTCCGTGACCCACTACGAGACGCTCGAGGCGTTCCCCCGCGCGTCGCTGCTCGAGATCCACCTCGAGACCGGGCGCACGCACCAGATCCGCGTGCACATGGCCGCCCACCGCCACCCCTGCGCCGGTGACCCCCTGTACGGCGCCGACCCCACCCTGTCGGCGCGGCTCGGGCTCACCCGTCAGTGGCTGCATGCGCACCGGCTGGCCTTCACGCATCCCGGCACGGGGGAGTGGGTCGAGTTCGCCTCGCCCTATCCCGCCGATCTGGCGCACGCGCTCGAGCTGCTGTCCGACGGCGTCTGACCCCGCCGCAGACGGTGTCGCGCGCGCGGCTCCGGCGCAGTCGATCCCGGGCTCGGGCGACACGCCGTGGTGGCAGCCACGGTCGACGCCGACGCGCCCGGCGAACGCGGGTGAGCCGGGAGTCCGCCGCGAACATCGAGGGGTCGATGTCGGAGGCCGAACGTAGACTCGACGCGTGGCAGCAGACTCCTTCGTTCACCTTCACGTGCACAGCGAGTACTCGATGCTCGACGGCGCGGCCCGCATCGGTCCGATGGTCCAAGAGGCCGTGAAACAGGGCATGCCGGCCATCGCGGTCACCGACCACGGCAACACTTTCGCCGCGTTCGAGTTCTACAAGACGGCCAAAGACGCGGGCATCAAGCCGATCATCGGCATCGAGGCCTACGTCACACCCGGAACACACCGCGCCGACAAGACGCGTGTGCGCTGGGGCACGCCCGAACAGCAGAGCGACGACGTCTCGGGTTCGGGCGCCTACACGCACATGACCCTGCTGTCCGAAACGACCCAGGGCATGCACAACCTCTTCCGCCTGTCGTCGAAGGCGAGCATGGAGGGGTACTACTTCAAGCCCCGCATGGACCGCGAGCTGCTGCAGACGTACAGCAAGGGCTTGATCGCCACGACGGGGTGCCCCTCGGGAGAGGTGCAGACGCGCTTGCGCCTCGGCCAGTACGAGGCCGCCCGGGCGGCGGCCGCCGAGTTCCAGGACATCTTCGGCAAAGACAACTACTTCGCCGAGATCATGGACCACGGCCTGTCGATCGAACGACGCGTCATGGGCGACCTGCTGAAGCTGTCGAAAGACCTCGGCATCCCTCTCGTCGGCACGAACGACCTCCACTACACGCACCAGCACGACGCCACCAGCCACGCGGCGCTGCTGTGCGTGCAGTCCGGCTCGACGCTCGACGACCCGAAGCGCTTCAAGTTCGACGGTGACGGCTACTACGTCAAGTCACCCGCCGAGATGCGCCAGGTGTTCCGCGACCACCCCGAGGCGTGCGACAACACGCTGCTGATCGCCGAGCGCTGCGACGTCGCGTTCGACACCTCGGCCAACTACATGCCGCGCTTCCCGGTGCCCGACGGCGAGACCGAGGGCAGCTGGATGATCAAAGAGGTCGAGAACGGCCTGCATGACCGCTACCCCGGCGGCATCCCGGATGCCGTGCGCAAGCAGGCCGAGTACGAGACCGACGTGATCCTGCAGATGGGGTTCCCCGGCTACTTCCTCGTCGTGGCCGACTTCATCAACTGGGCCAAGAAGAACGGCATCCGCGTCGGCCCCGGTCGTGGGTCGGGTGCCGGGTCGATGGTCGCGTACGCGATGAAGATCACCGACCTCGACCCGCTGCAGCACGGTCTGATCTTCGAGCGCTTCCTCAACCCCGACCGCGTCTCCATGCCCGACTTCGACGTCGACTTCGACGACCGCCGTCGCGGCGAGGTCATCCAGTACGTGACCGAGAAGTACGGCGACGAGCGCGTCGCCCAGATCGTGACTTACGGCACGATCAAGGCCAAGCAGGCCCTGAAAGACGCCGGACGCGTGCTGGGCTTCCCCTTCAGCATGGGAGACCGCCTCACCAAGGCCATGCCCCCGGCCGTGATGGGCAAAGACATGCCGCTCGACGGCATGTTCAACCCCGAGCACCCCCGGTACAAAGAGGCGAGCGAGTTCCGCACCCTCATCGAGACCGACGCCGAGGCCAAGACGGTGTTCGACACCGCCCTGGGGCTCGAGAACCTCAAGCGCCAGTGGGGCGTGCACGCGGCCGGGGTGATCATGTCGAGCGAGCCTCTCATCGACATCATCCCGATCATGCGGCGCGAGCAGGACGGCCAGATCGTCACGCAGTTCGACTACCCCGCGTGCGAGTCGCTCGGCCTGATCAAGATGGACTTCCTGGGGCTGCGCAACCTCACCATCATCAACGACGCCCTCGACAACATCGAGGCCAACCGCGGCCACCCCCTCGTGCTCGAAGACCTCGCTCTCGACGACCCCGCGTCGTACGAGCTGCTCGCCCGCGGCGACACCCTGGGTGTGTTCCAGCTCGACGGTGGGCCGATGCGGTCGCTGCTGCGCCTCATGCGTCCCGACAACTTCGAGGACATCTCGGCGGTGCTCGCGCTGTACCGCCCGGGCCCCATGGGCGTGAACTCGCACATCAATTACGCGCTGCGCAAGAACAAGCAGCAGGAGATCGAGCCGATCCACCCCGAGCTCGAAGAACCGCTTGCCGACATCCTCGACACCACGTACGGCCTGATCGTCTACCAGGAGCAGGTGATGGCGGTCGCCCAGCGCGTCGCCGGGTACACCCTCGGTCAGGCCGACCTGCTGCGGCGAGCGATGGGTAAGAAGAAGAAGAGCGAGCTCGACAAGCAGAAAGAGATCTTCTTCGGCGGCATGACCGAGCGCGGATACGGCGAGGTCGCGCAGCAGACGCTGTGGAAGGTGCTCGAGTCGTTCGCCGACTATGCCTTCAACAAGGCGCACACCGCCGCTTACGGTCTCGTGTCGTACTGGACCGCGTACCTCAAGGCGCATTACCCCGCCGAGTACATGGCGGCCCTGCTCACGAGCGTCGGCGACTCGAAAGACAAGATGGCGGTGTACCTCAACGAATGTCGTCGCATGGGCATCAAGGTGCTCCCGCCCGACGTCAACGAGTCGATCCGCTTCTTCGCCGCCGTCGGCGAAGACATCCGCTTCGGCCTCGGCGCGGTCCGCAACGTCGGAACGAACGTCGTCGACGGGATCGTCTCGGCGAGACAGGATGCCAAGTACACCTCGTTCCACGACTTCCTGTCGAAGGTGCCGATGCACGTGGCCAACAAGCGCACCGTGGAATCCCTCATCAAGGCCGGGGCCTTCGACTCCCTCGGCTCCACGCGCCGCGCCCTCGTCGAGATCCACGAGGACGCCTGTGAAGGCGCCGTGCTCGACAAGCGTCGCGAGGCGAACGGCGAGGTGGGGTTCGACTTCGACTCGCTGTGGGACGAGCCGCAGCAGGTCGAGAAGGTCCCCGAGCGACCCGAGTGGACGAAGAAGGACAAGCTCGCGTTCGAGCGCGAGATGCTCGGTCTCTACGTCTCCGATCACCCGCTGGCCGGTCTCGAGGTGCCTCTCGCGAAGCACGCGTCGACGTCGATCCACGATCTGCTCGCCTCGGAAGACGTCCAGGACGGCGACCAGGTCACGGTGGCCGGCCTGCTCACCAGCGTCCAGCACCGTGTCGCGAAGCAGAGCGGCAACCCTTACGGCATGGTCACCGTCGAGGACTTCAACGGCGAGGTGACCGTGATGTTCATGGGCAAGACCTACGCGGAGTTCGCGCCGATCCTGCAGGGAGACTCGATCCTCGTGGTGCGCGGCAGGGTGTCGCGCCGCGACGACGGCCTGAACCTGCACGCGCAGAGCGCCTTCGCCCCCGACCTCGAAGGACTCGACGACGCGGGCGGGCTGACCCTCGTCGTTCCGGAGCAGCGCGCCAACGAGGCCCTCGTGGGCGAGCTCGCGCAGATGCTGCGCCGGCATTCCGGGTCGACCGAGGTCGTCCTCAAGCTGCACAAAGGCGGAACCGCCAAGGTGTTCGAGGTGCCGATGCCCGTCCGGGTCACCGCCGACCTGTTCGGCGAGCTCAAGGGCCTCCTCGGCCCGAACTGCCTCGGCTGACCGGCGCGCGTTCCTCACGCGTGACCGCCGTGCGCGTGCGAGCGCGCGCGACCGGCGCGCCTTCGCGGCGCGTTGCAACCCCAGCGGATGCTGGAGACCCCCTGGTTAGGATGACCGGGCGCTTGCCGCCCTCCGAAAGGACCACCGTGACCGACCCGACCCCCCACGACGGCTTCACGCCCACCGACCCCGACCGCCTCGACGGCCCCCGCGCCGCCGAGCGCGCTCCCTACGAGCCCACCGGCGCCCGGCGACACGGTTCGGCCGCCTCCGTCGCCGATTCGGACGACGCGGGGCGCCACGACACCGGCGCCCTCGAGGCCGGCTCCCGCGGGGCGTCCGTCCCCGCGGCGGCGCACGCCAACGCCCACACCGGCAGTCGCCCGCAAGTCGACGGACACGCCGACCGCCCGAACTACGGGGTCGGGCCGTTCTCGGTCCGCGAGGTCGCGTTGCTCGGCATCTGGGTCGTCGCCTTCATCGTTTCGTTCTTCCGCACGAACATCCTCGACTCGCCCTCCGGCGTGCTCCTCGGCGGCGCCAACGTCTGGCTCTCCGGCCTGTGGTGGATCCCCGCCATCGCGCTGCCGACCGTCGCGGTCGGTCTGCTCGTGCTCCGACGCCTCTCGCCGCAGGGCATCCGCCGCGTGGGCTCCCTGGGGATCGACCAGTTCGCCTCCGTGGCGTTCACGGTCTCGGCCCTCGTGTGGGTGTCGTGGGTGTGGGACACCGTCGCCGTGTTCGACGCGACCGCGATCTGGACCCGCTCGTGGGTCATCTGGGTCGAGGCCGTCCTGCTTCTGGCGGGGGTCGTGCTGACGGTGTTCGGGCCCTTCATCCCGCCCTTCTCGGCCGATTTCCGCGGTCGCGAAGAGGTGCCCGCGCACCGCAACGCGCGTCCCATCCGCCCGGTCGTGGCGCGTCCGCGCACGCCGCGCACCACCAAGGCGCCGGTGTCCGCGGCGCCGGCCCACCCCGGCGCCGACGCGGACGCGGATGCCCCCGTTCCCGGCAGCTACACAGGCTCCACCGACCTCGCACACGACCCGGCTCCGGCGACGAGCGTCCTGCCCGCGCACGCCGACGACAACGACACCGACGTGTTCGCGCCGTTGCGCGACGACCACGACGAGCGCGGCGAGGCCGATGCGCGTGACGATCACTCGCGCTGGGCGGCTCCGGCCGACGCCGAGCCGGCTGCCGAGCGCCGTACGGGGTACGACGAGCATGCGCGCGACGAGCACAAGCGCGACGAGCACCCGCACGCGCAGGCGTTCTGGGCCCTCGCGCCCGAGGAGCGCGAGATCGTCGACGACTACGGCACCCCGATCTTCCGCATCGGGCCCACCGCGTGGGCGCTCGTGATCGAGGACCGCGGCGAGACGTTCGTCGTCCGCCACGACGACGGCCGCATCGGCTACCTGCACGACGTCTCCGGCGTCACCCGCGGCTGAGCAGAGCCTGCGAGCCGTCCGCCCCGCGCGAGGCGGCTCGCAGGCGCCGGTAGCCTGGACAGCATGCTCCGCACGATCGATCTCCGCGGCCGCGTGCTCTCGCTGGCCGAGCTCCTCGCCGTCGTCCCGCGAGCCGACGCCGCGCGCGACGAGGCCCTCGCCACCGCAGCCCGGTTGGTCGACGACGTCGCCCGTCGCGGCGAAGAAGCACTCCGCGAGCAAGCCGCCCGTTTCGACCGGGTGAGCGACCACGCCCTGCGCGTGCCCGCGGACCACCTCGACGAGGCTCTGCGCGATCTGGATCCCGGCATCCGTGCCGCCCTCGACGAGGCGATCGTGCGCGTGCGCACGGCGTCCGCGGCCCAGGTCCCCGCGCCCGTCGTCACCGAGCTCGGTGAGGGCGCCCGCGTCACCCAGCGCTGGCAGCCGGTGCGTCGGGTGGGGCTGTACGTTCCCGGTGGCAAGGCCGTCTACCCGTCGAGCGTGGTCATGAATGTTGTCCCCGCGCAGGTCGCGGGCGTGCGCGAGGTCGCCCTCGCCTCACCGCCGCAGGCGGCTTTCGGCGGTCGGGTGCACCCCGTGATCCTCGCGGCCGCGAAGCTGCTGGGCGTCACCGAGGTCTACGCCATGGGTGGCGCGGGTGCCATCGGCGCCTTCGCCTACGGGGTGTCCGAGATCGGCCTCGATCCGGTCGACGTCGTGACGGGGCCCGGCAACAACTTCGTCGCCTCCGCCAAGCGCGCCGTCGCGGGGCGCGTGGGAACCGACTCCGAGGCCGGGGCCACCGAGATCCTCGTCGTCGCCGACGACAGCGCCGTGCCCGCTCTCGTCGCCGCCGACCTGGTCAGTCAGGCCGAGCACGACGAGCAGGCGTCCGCCGTGCTGGTCACGGCCTCGGCCGCGCTGGCCGACGCGGTGCGCGCGGCCCTGCCCGAACGCGTCGCCGCAACCCGCCACAGCGAGCGCGTGACCGCGGCCTTCCACGGCCCGCAGTCGGCCGTCGTGCTGGTTGACGACCTGGCCCAGGCGACGGCGTTCAGCAACGCCTACGCTCCAGAGCACCTCGAGCTGCACCTCTCCGACCCGCGCCCCGAGGACTTCGTCAACGCCGGTGCCGTCTTCGTCGGCCCCTACACCCCGGTCAGCCTCGGCGACTACCTCGCGGGCAGCAACCACGTCCTGCCCACCGGGGGACAGGCTCGGTACGGCGCCGGTCTGTCGGCGGCGACGTTCCTGCGTCCCCAGCAGGTGGTCGAGTACGACCGCGAGGCACTCGCCCGGGTACGCGACGCCATCGTGACCCTCGCCGACGCCGAGGCGCTGCCCGCGCACGGCGAGGCCGTGACCGCGCGCTTCGACGCGTAGTCTGGCGGCGTCATGCACTGCCCCTTCTGCCGCAACCCGGACTCCCGCGTCATCGACTCGCGTACGAGCGACGACGGCCTCAGCATCCGTCGGCGCCGTCAGTGCCCGAAGTGCGGCGGACGATTCTCGACCGTCGAGACCGCGAGCCTGAACGTCATCAAGCGTTCCGGTGTCGTCGAGCCGTTCAGCCGCGAGAAGGTCATGTCGGGCGTGCGCAAGGCGTGCCAGGGTCGACCGGTGACGGATGCCGACCTCGCGGTGCTCGCGCAGCAGGTCGAAGAGAACATCCGCCAGACGGGGTCGTCGCAGATCGAGGCGAATGAGATCGGGTTGTCCATTCTGGGTCCGCTCCGCGAGCTCGACGAGGTCGCCTACCTGCGCTTCGCCAGCGTCTACCAGGCGTTCGACTCGCTCGACGACTTCGATGCCGCGATCGCGCAGCTGCGCGCTGACCACGCCACCCGCGGGGCGGGGCCGATCGGCGAGGACCACCCGGTCCAGTAATCTGGCGGGGATGTATCCCCTTCTCTTCCGCACGGTCCTCACCCGCTTCGATCCCGAGTTCGCGCACCACCTCGGCGCACTCGTGATCCGTGTCGCGGGCGTCGAGCCGGTGGCATCCCTCGTCCGTCGTTTCACGGCGCCCGCGCCCGCTCAGCGCGTGCACGCCCTGGGCCTGTCGTTCGACTCGCCCTTCGGTGTGGCCGCGGGCTTCGACAAGAACGTCACGATGGTCAGCGGCCTGGGGGCCCTCGGCTTCGGCCACGTCGAGGTGGGGACGGTCACCGCGCTTGCGCAGCCGGGCAACCCGAAGCCGCGCCTGTTCCGTCTCGTCGCCGACCGCGCGGTCATCAACCGCATGGGCTTCAACAACGACGGGGCCGCCGCGGCGGCTGCGAAACTGCGCCGTCTGCGTCGCTCGCGGCGCCGCCCCGTCATCGGGGTCAACATCGGCAAGAGCCGCGTGGTCGCCGTCGAGGACGCCACGACGGATTACGTCCGCAGCGCGCGCCTGCTGGCCCCGCTCGCCGACTACCTCGTCGTCAACGTCTCCTCGCCCAACACCCCAGGGCTCCGCGGCCTGCAGGCGGTCGAGACGCTCCGCCCGCTTCTGACCGAGGTTCGGGATGCCGCGGGCGACACGCCCCTGCTCGTGAAGATCGCCCCCGATCTCGACGACTCCGAGGTGCGGGACATTGCTCGTCTCGCCGTCGACGCGGGACTCGCGGGCATCATCGCCACGAACACGACGATCTCCCGCTCGAACCTGGCGACGGACGAGGCGAAGGTCGAGGCCATGGGTGCCGGTGGGCTGTCGGGGGCCCCGCTCAAGGGGCGCGCCGCGGAGGTGCTCCGGCTCGTGCGCGCGGCCGTGCCCGAGGGGTTCGTCGTGATCTCGGCCGGGGGAGTGGAGACCGCCGACGACGTGCGCGAGCGCCTCGCCGCCGGAGCCACCCTCGTGCAGGGATACACCGGTTTCCTCTACCGCGGCCCGCTGTGGGCCCGGCAGATCAACCGCGGTCTCGCGCGCGCCCGCTGAGCGGACGTCCCGCGATTCGTCGCGGGAACGCAGAAGCGGCGCGCCCGAGGGCACGCCGCTTCACGGAGGAAAGTCCGGGTCAGACGGGGTACTGCCCGCGCTTGACCTGAGCCTTGGGCAGGCGCATGAAGCGCATCTGCACCGTGCGCATGGCGGCGTACCAGCCGAGGCCCTTCTCGACCCGGCTCTCGCCGAACTTCTCTTTCGCGGCGCGCTTGATGCGGATCGAGGTGATGATCATGTCGCCGACGACGAAGAGGATGAAGATCCACAGCGCCACGAACGACCAGTACTGGAAGAACGACACCGGGATCAGCGTCGCCACGATGACGAGGATCATGAACGGCATGACGCCCTCGCCGAGGTGCCAACCGGCGTCGACGAAATCGCGGGCGAAGCGCCGCTGCGGGCCGCGGTCGCGCACGGGGAGGTACTTCTCTTCACCGGCAGCCATGCCGATGCGCGCCTTCTCGCGCTGCGCGGCGAGCTCGGCGCGGGCCCGGGCCTTGGCCTCTTTGGTGTCGGGCACCAGCGGGCGCTTGCGAGCGGCCTCCTGCTCGGCGCGCGACGGGGTCGCGCGACCCTTGCCCGAACCGAGCTCCGTCGGCTCGACGGGTGTGTCGTTGGGGGCGGGGGCGGGGGACTTGGCCACGGGAATCCTCGGTGCTTCGCTGATCGGGAGATTTAAGATTACCCGCATGACCCTCGACCTGTCCCGGCAGGACGCTGTGCAAAAAGCAGCGGACGCCGGCATCCCCTCCGCCCTCGCCGATCTCGGCTCCCTCGTGCGCATCCCCTCGATCGCGTGGCCGGCCTTCGATCAGTCGGCCCTCGTGAAGAGCGCCGACGCCGTCGCCGCCCTCCTCGAGGGCACCGGCGTCTTCGACTCGGTCGAGGTCAAGCGCGCCGCGATCCCCGGAACCGACGAGTTCGGCCAGCCCGCCGTGCTCGCCACGCGCGCCGCTCGTAACGGTCGCCCGACCGTGCTGCTGTACGCGCACCACGACGTGCAGCCTCCCGGAGACGACGCGCTGTGGGATTCGCCGCCGTTCGAGCCCACCGTCCGCAACGGGCGTCTCTACGGACGAGGGGCCGCCGACGACAAGGCCGGCGTCATGGCCCACGTCGGTGCCATCCGTGCGGTGTCGGAGGTGCTCGGCGACGACCTCGACCTCGGCATCGCCGTCTTCATCGAGGGGGAGGAGGAATACGGCTCGCGCTCGTTCGGTCAGTTCCTCGCCGACAACGCCGAGGTGCTCCGCTCCGACGTCATCGTGGTCGCGGACTCCGGAAACTGGGACGAGCGCACCCCGGGGCTCACCGTCTCGCTCCGCGGCAACGCGCGCTTCACCCTCACCGTCCGCACCCTCGAGCACGCCTCCCACTCCGGGATGATGGGCGGAGCGGTGCCGGATGCCATGCTCGCCACGGTCAAGCTGCTCGCGACCCTGTGGGACGACGACGGCGCCGTCGCGGTCGAGGGCCTCGCCGTTCGCGACGCCGAGACCCCCGCGTACGACGAGTCCACGCTCCGCGCCGAGTCCGGTCTCCTCGAGGGCGTGACGCCGATCGGGCGCGACTCGATCCTCAGCCGCATCTGGAACAAGCCGTCCATCACGATCACCGGATGGGATGCCACCCCGGTCGAGGCGGCATCCAACACCCTCTCCCCGCAGACGAGCGTCGTCATCAGCGCGCGGGTCGCACCCGGGCAGGATGCCAAGGAGGCCTTCGCCGCGGTCGAGGCGCACCTGCGCGCGCACGCCCCCTTCGGTGCGCAGCTGGAGTTCTCCGACATCGACTGCGGCGACTCGTTCCTCGTGGACACGAGCGGCTGGGCGGTGGCGGAGGCGCGGGCCGCGTTCGCGGACGGGTACGGCGTCGACTCGGTCGACGTCGGCATCGGCGGCTCGATCCCGTTCATCTCCGACCTCGTCCGGGAGTTCCCCGCGGCGCAGATCCTCGTGACCGGTGTCGAAGACCCGCACGCCCGCGCGCACAGCCCGAACGAGTCCCTGCACCTCGAGACCTTCCGCAACGCGCTGGTCTCGGAGGCGCTGCTGCTGGCCCGCCTCAACGCGCGCACGAACTGATCGGGGCCGCGGGGGCGGGACGGGCGTAGACTCGACTCGTCCCCGCGACCGAACAACCCGAAGGGCATCGCCATGACCGACACCACACTGTCGTCCTCCGCCGAGACCCGCGAGCACGGCGTCGGCCTGACCGCGGCCGCCTCCGACAAGGTGAAGAGCCTGCTGTCGCAGGAGGGTCGCGACGACCTGCGCCTGCGCGTCGCCGTCCAGCCCGGCGGCTGCTCCGGCCTCATCTACCAGCTCTACTTCGACGAGCGCTACCTCGACGGCGACAAGGTCGTCGACTTCGACGGCGTCGAGGTCATCGTCGACGACATGAGCGTGCCGTACCTCGATGGCGCGAACATCGACTTCAAGGACACGATCTCGGAGCAGGGCTTCACGATCGACAACCCGAACGCGCAGGGTTCCTGCGCGTGTGGAGACAGCTTCCACTGACCCCCCGACGCCGTTTCCCGGCGCCGAATCCAGAGCCCCCGGAATCCCGGATCACACCGTGGAAACCGGGGGTTCTCGATGTCTCGGCACTGGACGAATGGCCTGAGAACGGTGAGAGGTTGCTCTAGACTGTCAGAGCAACATCCACGACCCGGAAAGGTGCATTGTGCCCTCCAAACGTCGCCTTCGCTGGGCAGCGCTCCCTCTCGGGATCGCCTCCGTCGCGCTCCTCTCGGGCTGCACCACGACCCAGCTCCACGGCTTCCTGCCCGGCTTCGTCGATGACGGCCCGGCTGCCACGAACCACACCGACATGGTCGCGGGGCTCTGGGTCAACTCGTGGATCGTCCTGCTCGCGGTGGGTGTCGTCACGTGGGGCCTCATGCTCTGGTCGGTCATCGCCTACCGCCGTCGCAAGGGCCAGTCCGGTCTCCCGGTGCAGTTGCGCTACAACATGCCGGTCGAGATCTTCTACACGATCGTCCCGCTGATCCTCGTCGTGGGATTCTTCGCCTTCACCGCGCGCGACCAGAACACGCTCGAGACGCAGTACGAGAACCCCGACGTCTCGATCACGGCCTACGGCAAGCAGTGGGCGTGGGACTTCCAGTACAACGGCACGCAGGAGGACAACTCCGACGCCGTGTACTCCATGGGTGTGCAGGCCAAGGCCACGTCCGACGGTTACGATCTCGAAGACGTCCCGACGCTGTACCTGCCGGTGAACAAGACGGTGAAGATCGACCTCCGCTCGCGCGACGTCATCCACTCGTTCTGGATCATCGACTTCCTCTACAAGAAAGACATGTACATCGGTCGTGACAACGAGTGGTCGTTCACGCCCACCCGTGAGGGTACGTACGAGGGCAAGTGCGCCGAGCTGTGCGGTGAGTACCACTCCGCCATGCTCTTCAACGTGAAGGTCGTCAGCGACGCCGAGTACGAGAACTACCTCAGCTCGCTGCGTCAGGCCGGCAACGTGGGCGACATCAGCGACCTCTCGCGTCTGCAGAATCTCACGACGACCGGCACCGCCGAAGGGAACGAGTGATCATGGCCACGACGCTTCCGCTCCAGGGGACGGGCTCTTCGCGCCCGACGACTCTCCCGCCGCGTCAAGCCGCACTGCTGAGCACCTCGCGTGTGGAGCAGAAAGGCAACCTGGTCGTCAAGTGGATCACCTCCACCGACCACAAGACCATCGGGTACATGTACCTGATCGCCTCCGTCATGTTCTTCATGCTCGGCGGCGTCATGGCGCTCATCATCCGCGCCGAGCTGTTCGAGCCGGGCATGCAGATCATCCCGACCAAAGAGCAGTACAACCAGCTGTTCACGATGCACGGCACGATCATGCTGCTCATGTTCGCGACGCCGCTGTTCGCGGGCTTCGCGAACGCGCTGCTGCCGCTGCAGATCGGTGCGCCCGACGTCGCGTTCCCGCGTCTGAACGCCTTCGCGTTCTGGCTCTTCCTCTTCGGCTCCACCATCGCCGTCTCCGGCTTCCTCACCCCGCAGGGTGCGGCCGGCTTTGGATGGTTCGCGTACCAGCCGCTCGCCAACGCCAGCTTCTCGCCGGGCGTGGGCGGCAACCTCTGGATGCTGGGCCTCGGCATCAGCGGCTTCGGCACGATCCTCGGTGCGGTCAACTTCATCACCACGGTGCTCACCATGCGTGCGCCCGGTATGACGATGTGGCGCATGCCGATCTTCTCGTGGAACACCCTCATCACGAGCATCCTGATCCTGCTCGCGTTCCCCGTGCTCGCCGCGGCGATCTTCGCCGCCGCCGCCGACCGCGTGCTCGGCGCCCACATCTACAGCCCCGAGAACGGCGGCGTGCTCCTCTGGCAGCACCTCTTCTGGTTCTTCGGTCACCCCGAGGTCTACATCATCGCGCTGCCGTTCTTCGGCATCGTGTCCGAGATCTTCCCGGTGTTCAGCCGCAAGCCGATCTTCGGCTACAAGACGCTCGTCTACGCGACCATCGCGATCGCGGCCCTCTCGGTCGCGGTGTGGGCGCACCACATGTACGTCACAGGTGGCGTGCTGCTTCCGTTCTTCGCCCTCATGACGATGCTGATCGCCGTGCCGACCGGTGTGAAGATCTTCAACTGGATCGGAACCCTCTGGCGAGGGTCGGTCACGTTCGAGACGCCCATGGTCTTCGCGCTCGGCTTCCTCGTGTCGTTCGTCTTCGGTGGTCTGACCGGCGTGATCCTGGCGTCGCCCCCGCTCGACTTCCACCTGTCCGACTCGTACTTCGTCGTGGCGCACTTCCACTACGTCGTGTTCGGAACCGTGGTGTTCGCGATGTTCGCCGGCTTCTACTTCTGGTGGCCCAAGTGGACCGGCAAGATGCTCAACGAGCGTCTCGGCATGGTGCACTTCTGGATGCTGTTCATCGGCTTCCACATGACGTTCCTCATCCAGCACTGGCTGGGCGTCGACGGCATGGTCCGCCGCTACGCCGACTACGCGGCCGCCGACGGATGGACCTGGGAGAACCAGCTCTCCACGGTGGGCTCGATGATCCTCGGCGCCTCGATGATCCCGTTCCTGCTGAACGTCTGGATCACCGCCCGCAAGGCACCGCGTGTCACGGTCGACGACCCGTGGGGTTACGGCGCGTCGCTCGAGTGGGCCACCTCGTGCCCGCCGCCGCGTCACAACTTCACCTCGATCCCGCGTATCCGCAGCGAGCGTCCCGCCTTCGACCTGAACCACCCCGAGGCCGGCATCCCGGTCGGTGTGGGCCCGGCGAAGGACGCCCCTGAGGCGCCCGTGGTCGACTCCGCGGCCGGAGAGGTCAAGTAAGCATGCGTACCAATGTCGGACTCTGGTGGCTGCTCGCCGTCTTCGCCTTCCTGATCGGCGCCGTCTACACCGTCTGGAGCCTGCTCCAGCACGGGGGCGTCGAGTGGGTCGGCAGCGTTGCGCTGGTCTTCCTCGGCCTCATGTCGTCGATGATCGCGTTCTACATCTCTCGCGTGCTCAAGGCTCAGCGCGGTGACCTGCCCGAAGACACCCTGACGGCGGACATCGACGACGGCGACCCCGAGATGGGCGAGTTCAGCCCGTGGTCGTGGTGGCCCATCGTGCTCGCAGCTTCGGCGGCGATCGCGGTGATCGGCCTCGCGGTCGGCAGCTGGCTCGTGCCCGTCGGCTTCGCGATCTTCGTCGTCGCCATCGTCGGCTGGGTCTACGAGTACTACCGCGGGTACTTCGCGCGCTGATCCCGTGCCCATCCGGCTGAACGCAGCCGCCGTCTCCGACGCCGGCTCCCACCGTCCCACCAACCAGGACGCCGCCTTCGCGGCGTCCTGGGGTGCGGCGGTCGCCGATGGCGTCGGGGGAGGCCCCTCCGGCGATCTCGCATCCGCCGCCCTCATCCACCGCCTCGTCGCGACGCGGGGGAGCGGAATGGATGCCGACGGCCTCCTCGTGCGCATCCGCGAAGCGAACTGGGACATCCGGGCTCACGTGGAGCGCGATCCCGCGCTGCAGGGCATGGCGACGACCTTCACGGGGATCTTCCTCAGCATCAGCGGTGAGCTGCTGCTCGCCCACACGGGCGACTCTCGCGCGTATCTTCTGCGCGGTGACGAGTTCACGCGTGAAACGCGCGACGACTCGTACGTCCAGGCGCTCGTCGATCACGGCATCATTCCGCCGGAGGCCGCGCAGGCCCATCCGCGACGCAACATCATCACGGCCTCCCTCGGGGGCTCGGAGGGCGACGTCGTCTCGGTCGCCGAGCGCCCGCCGCTGGCGGGTGACCGCTGGGTGCTCTGCAGCGACGGCTTGACCGACTACGTGCCCGAGGCTGACGTCGCCCATCTGATCGCTGAAGCGGACGATCCGCGGTCCGCAGCTGCGGCGGCCGTGGCCCTCGCGCTCGAGGCGGGGACACGTGACAACGTCACCGTCGTCGTCTGCGATATCGTCGACGACGAGGTGCCCGCGGGCAACGACCCGGTGTTCTTCGGCTCCGCAGCCCGGTGGTTCGCCGAGGACGTCGAAACGGCCTGATCGGTCCTTCTCGCGACCGCGGGCTGGTCAGTCCGTAGCGCGGTAATGGGACCGGAGATCGGCGCGCGCGAAGTCGTCCATGGCATCCTGAGCGAGCTGTGCGCTGCGCGGCCCGCCGTGGCCATCCTCTTCGACGATCTCGAGCCGTGACCCCGGCCAGGCGCGGTGCAGCCTCCATGCGGTGAGCGACGGCCCGCTGATGTCTCGACGCCCGTGAATGAGAACGCCGGGGATGCCGTCGAGTTCGTGCGCGCGGGGGAGCACTGCCTCGACGCCGGGGAGGAAGCAGTCCCGCGCCCAGTAGTGCGTGACCAGGGTGGCGAAGTTGAGCCTGTGGTGCGCGTCCGCGTGCAGGGGTCCGGGGGTGGCGAGGGGCCCCAGGGACATGTGGGTGGCCTCCCACTCGTCCCAGTGATCGCCGGCTCTCTGCCGCACCACCGGATCCACGTCCGTCAGCAGCCGTGCATACCCCTCGATCGTGCGTTCATCGGGACGCAGGAGGGAGCGCAGGCGCTCGTATGCCTCCGGGAACACCGGGGCGATGCCGTCGGTGATCCAGTCGATCTCCCAGCGCGCACCGGTCGTGACGGCGAAGTTGACGATTTCGAGAACCCGATCGGGATACTCGAGGGCGTAGGCCAGCGCGAGGGTGGACCCCCAGGACACCCCGTGCAGGAGCCAGCGGCTGACGCCCAGCTCTTCACGGACCGCTTCGAGATCCGCCAGAAGGTTCGTCATGGTCTGATGCCGCAGGGTGCGCAGATCATCGGCTGCCCACGGTGTGCTCCGACCGCAGCCGCGCTGATCGATACCGACGATGAGATGCAGATCGGGGTCGAAGCGACGCCGGTACCCGCCCTTTCCCAGACCACCGCCCGGGCCGCCATGCAGGTAGAGCGCCGGCCGCCCTCGGGGGTTACCCGAGGTCTCCCAGTACAAACGTGCCCCGTCGGGTCGGTCCACGAATCCGGAGGCGAACGGTTCGAGAGGCGGGTGCTGCATCCCGGAAGCCTAACGGCATCACCGGCCGCGCTCCAGAATCAGGGGCGCACGACCATGACGGTCGGATCGAAGACCCGCTCGCAGGGCCCCTCGTCGTTCTCGTGGGGCTGTCCCTCGCGCACCCAGTACTCGTACCCGCCGATCATCTCGCGAACCTCGTACCCCAGGTCGGCGAAGGCGAGGGCGCCCTTCTGCCCGGCGTTGCAACCGGGGCTCCAGCAGTACACGACGACGGGAGTGCCGGCCGGGATCTCGCGGGGCGCCCTGTCGGGGATCTGCCGGTAGGGCATGTGGATCGCACCTGTGATGCGTCCCTGCGCCCATGCGTCATCGCCCCGTACGTCGACGAGCACGAAGCTTCGGCCGCCGCGCTGGTCGGCGTAGACGTCGCTCGGATCGGTCTCGAATGCGAGGCGGCGGGAGAAGTAGTCGTGGGCGTCTGTCATGCTCTCACGCTAGGGGGCAGCGGAGGACAGGGGGAGGGGGACGGATGCCAAGCCCCCACGCATCTCTGCCACAGCCCGCCCTCCCTCGTCAGGGTCAGCTGACGCATCGCCGCGGACGGGCACGGACCACGTTCCGCGTCAGGACGCGAAGGTGCCCACACATGCACGAGACCCCGGTGCCGAAGCACCGGGGTCTCGTCTCACAACGATTACTCGCTCTTGTCGCCCTCGGGGCGCAGGCTCTTCGGGGTGGGGAATTCGACCTCGACGCGGCCGCCGACCTCGTTGCGGGGGCGTCCGTCCTCATCGGCACGGGCGTTGGCGCCGGCGATCTCGTCGGCCTCCTCGTGGTCGATGTGGTCGAGCTCGTGGTGCTGGTGAGCCACCGCGGCATCGAGCTCGGCCTGCGTGAGCGGAGCCAGGCGGTCCTCGAAGAACCAGCGCGACACCGCCCCGCGGACGTTCTCGTACCAGGGGATCTCGCCGTTGGCGTTGGGACGCACGACCAGGGGCTCGTACGTCTCGTTGTCGACCAGCTTCCAGCGCTCGTACTCATCGACGGGCTGGTGGACCTCGATGTACTCGCCGCCGGGAAGGCGCACGATGCGACCCGACTCGTAGCCGTGCAGCGCGATCTCGCGGTCCTTCTTCTGCAGCGCGATGCAGATGCGCTTGGTGACGAAGTACGCCAGGATCGGGCCCAGGATCAGCAGGGCCTGCAGGACGTGGATGACACCTTCCATCGTGAGGTGGAAGTGCGTGGCCACGATGTCGGACGACGCTGCGGCCCACATGACGGCGTAGAACGTCACGCCGGCTGCACCGATCGCGGTGCGCGTGGCGGCGTTGCGCGGACGCTGGGCGATGTGGTGCTCGCGCTTGTCGCCGGTCACCCACGCCTCGATGAAGGGGTACACGAGCACCAGGACGATGAACAGACCCAGGACGCCCACGGGGATGATGATGTTCCACGACCAGGTGTGGCCCCAGAGCACGAACTCGAGGTGCGGCGGGATGAGGCGGAGCATGCCGTCGGCGAAACCGATGTACCAGTCGGGCTGCGTTCCCGCCGAGACCGGGGACGGGTCGTAGGGACCGTAGTTCCAGATCGGGTTGATCGTCACCAGCGCGGCGATCAGCACGATCACACCGAACGTGATGAAGAAGAAGCCGCCCATCTTGGAGGCGTAGACCGGGAGCATCGGGTAGCCCACGACGTTGCTGTTCGTGCGGGCGGGCCCGGCGAACTGCGTGTGCTTGTTGATGATCATCAGCATGAGGTGCACTGCGAGGAGCGCGACGAGGATCGCCGGCAGCAACAGGATGTGCAGCGTGTAGAGGCGTCCGACGATCGCGGTACCCGGGAACTCGCCGCCGAAGAGCAGGAACGAGGTCCAGGTGCCGATGATCGGCAGGCCCTTGATCATGCCGTCGATGATGCGCAGACCGTTACCCGAGAGCAGGTCGTCGGGGAGGGAGTAGCCCGTGAAGCCCTCGGCCATCGCGAGGATGAAGAGGATGAAGCCGACCACCCAGTTGAGCTCGCGGGGCTTGCGGAAAGCACCCGTGAAGAACACGCGCAACATGTGGACGCCGATACCGGCGACGAACACGAGCGCGGCCCAGTGGTGGATCTGACGGACGAGGAGGCCACCGCGCAGGTCGAAGGAGATGTGCAGCGCCGACTCCATGGCGGCCGACATCGCGATGCCGCGCATCGGCTCGTACGCACCGTTGTAGTGCGTCTCGACCATGGAGGCCTGGAAGAAGAACGTCAGGAATGTGCCGGAGAGCAGCACGACGACGAAGCTCCACAGCGCGATCTCGCCGAGCATGAACGACCAGTGGTCGGGGAAGACCTTGCGGCCGAGCTCCTTGACGATGCCCGACATGCTCGTGCGCTCGTCCATGTAGTTCGCGACGGAACCGACGAAGCGTCCGCCGAGCGGCTTGCCGTCGCGCCCGCTGGTGGCGGGGGGACCCGCGTGAACCGCGGGTTCGGTGGTGACGTTCTCGGTGGGATGGGTACCGATGCTCATGAGCGCTCCCAGAAGCTGGGGCCGACGGGCTCGTGGAAGTCACTCTGCGCGACGAGGTAACCCTCGGCGTCGACGGTGATGGGGAGCTGCGGCAGGGGACGGGCGGCCGGGCCGAAGATGACGGCCGCGCCGTTGGCGACGTCGAACTGCGACTGGTGGCAGGGGCACAGGAGGTGGTGGGTCTGCTGCTCGTAGAGCGCGACGGGGCAACCGACGTGGGTGCAGACCTTCGAGTACGCGATGATGCCGTCGTACGACCAGTCCAGGTTGTTGGTCTCGGGGTTCAGCTGCTCGGGCTGCATGCGCATGAGCAGGACGATCGCCTTGGCCTTCTCTTCGAGGTAGCCCTCGTCGTGACCGAGGCCCGCGAGCTCCTCGGGAATGACGTGGAACGCCGAGCCGAGGGTGACGTCGGCGGCCCGAATCGGACGACCGGAGGGGTCGTGCGTCAGGCGCATGCCCTCTTTCCACATGGTGTGGCTGAGGAGCTTGACCGGGTCCTGGTCCTGAGGAGCGAGACCGCGGAAGAGCGTGATGCCCGGGATGACCGAGGCGGCCAGGGCGGCGAACATCGAGTTGCGGATGATCTCGCGTCGTCCGAACCCGGAGTCCTTGTCGGCCTCGGCGAAGACGTTGACGGCACCCTCGCGGACCTCGTCGCGACCACGGGTGGCGTGACGGTCCTCGATGTACTCCTTGTCGGACATGACCGACTTGCCCCAGTGGATGGTGCCGATGCCGATCGCGAGCAGCGCGAAGGCGATGCCCAGTCCGATGAACAGATTGTTGTAGCGGATGTCGATCAGCGCGCCCGACTCGATCGGGAAGATCATGTAGGCGATGCTCGCCCAGATGCTCGCCGCGACCGAGAAGTAGAACAGGGTGTAGACCGTGCGAACCGCACGCTTCATCGCCTGCGGGTCCTGGTCGGTCATGCGCTGACGGTGGCCGGGAAGGCCGGGGTTCTGTACGGCGTCGGGAACCGCGACGGCGAGCCCCGAGGTGGGCTTCCAGGAAGCCCTCTCGTGCTCGAGTGCGTCGTCCTCGTGTGCCATGGTGCTCCTCGTGCGTTTACGTAATGTCGAAGACGACGGTCAGTTGGACTTCGCCGTGATCCACACGGTCAGGGCGATGAGCGCTCCGATACCGAAGATCCAGATGAACAGACCCTCGGACACCGGTCCGAGCGAGCCCAGGGCGTAACCACCGGGGGAGTCGTTCTTCTGCAGGTACATCAGGTACGAGATGACGTCGCGCTTGTCTTCGGGGGTCAGGTTCAGGTCGTTGAACACCGGCATGTTCTGCGGGCCGGTGACCATGGCCGCGTAGATGTTGACCGACGAGACCGTGTGGAGGTCGGGGGCCCACTTGCCCTCGGTGAGCGCGCCGCCCGCGCCGGCGACGTTGTGGCACATGGCGCAGTTGATGCGGAAGAGCTCCGCACCGTGCGACAGGTCGCCCTGGCCGTCGACGATCTCTTCGCTGGGGTAGCTCGGGCCGGGGGCGGCGGACTGCACGTACGCCGCGATGGCGTTGACCTGCTCGTCCGTGAACTGCGGCGGCTTGACCGGAGCCTGCGGACCCTGCGCCTGCAGGGGCATGCGACCGGTGGAGACCTGGAAGTGCACCGAGAGCTCGCCGACGCCGAAGAGCGACGGGCCCTGCTGGCTGCCCTGGAGGTCGAGACCGTGGCACGTGGCGCAGTTCGCCTGGAAGAGCTTCTGCCCTTCCTCGACCGCCGACGCGGAGTTCGCCTCGCTCGTGGGGGTGCTGGAGGTGGCGGCCATCGCGGCCGTTGCGCCGGCGTAGACGCCTCCGGTCAGGAGGAGTCCGATGCCGATGAGCGCGGCGGCGGCCAGGGGGCTACGACGCCCGGACGCCCGACGAGTCTTCTTCTCGCGTGCCATGTGGAGTACTGCTCTCTTACTTGAGGAAGTAGATGACGAAGAACAGGGCGATCCAGACGACGTCGACGAAGTGCCAGTAGTACGACACGACGATCGAGGTGGTCATCTCTTTCCGACCGAAGTTCTTCACGGCGTACGCGCGACCGATCACGAGCAGGAAGGCGATCAGGCCACCCGTCACGTGCAGGGCGTGGAAGCCGGTGGTGATGTAGAAGGCCGAGGCGTAGGGGTTGGCGCTGATGGGCATGCCTTCGGCAACCAGGGTCGCGTACTCCCACACCTGACCCGACACGAAGACCGCGCCGAGGATGAAGGTGAGGTAGAACCACTCCACCATTCCCCACTTCAGGAAGCCGGTGGCCTTGCCCGTGCGGTACGGCTGGTACCGCTCGGCGGCGAAGACGCCCATCTGGCAGGTGACCGAGGACAGCACGAGGATGATCGTGTTGACGGTCGCGAAGGGGACGTTGAGCAGCTGCGTCTCTTCGGCCCACAGGGAGGCCGACGTGCTGCGGAGGGTGAAGTAGATCGCGAACAGGCCGGCGAAGAACATGACCTCGCTGCCCAGCCACACGATGGTGCCCACGGCGACCGGGTCGGGCCGCTTCACGGCACGCACAGCCTGGGAATACGTCGCTGAGGTCGTCACCGTTCCATTATGCGCGATCCGAGGGGCCGATATTCCCATCACAAGCCTGCGATATTCCATCATCGAGACTTAGGGAAGCCTCAGAATCTGCAAGTAATCCCCGGTACGGCGTCGGTTTCGCCGGTGCGGACGACCACGCCCCGCCAGCGGCACCCGTTCGAAGGATCCACGACACGCGTGTGGAAGGATCGAGGCATGGCGGAACGTTTCACCTGGCCGGACCTGCTCTCGGCGCTTCTGGCCGGCACCGACCTGAGCGTGTCGGAGTCGACCTGGGCCATGCGCAAGGTCATGGCGGGCGAGGCGACGCCCTCTCAGCTGGGCGGTTTCCTCATGGCGCTGAGGGCCAAGGGTGAGACGGTCGAAGAGATCGTCGGCTTCCGCGATGCCATCCTCGAAGCCGCCGTGCCGCTCCCGGTGCGCGCCGAGGTCCTCGACATCGTGGGCACGGGCGGTGACCGCTACGGCACCGTGAACATCTCGACGATGGCGGCCGTCGTGGCCGCGGCATCCGGAGTTCCCGTCGTCAAGCACGGCAACCGCGCCGCCAGCTCGGCGTCGGGCTCGTCGGACGTGCTGTCGTCGCTGGGCATCGGGCTGACGCTCTCGCCCGAGAAGGTCGCCGAGATCCTCGATCGCACGGGCATCACCTTCGCGTTCGCCTCGGCCTTCCACCCGGGGTTCCGCCACGCGGCGGCCACCCGCTCCGAGCTCGGCGTTCCCACGGTCTTCAACTTCCTCGGCCCGCTGTGCAACCCCGCGCGCGCCGAGGCCAACGCGGTGGGCGTCGCCCACCTGGATCGCGTGCCGCTGATCACCGGCGTCTTCCGCACGCGCGGTGCGACGGCGCTCGTCTTCCGCGGCGACGACGGCCTCGACGAACTGACCACGACCGGCCACAGCCGGGTGTGGGAGATCAGCCGCGGCGACGTCCACGAGCACGATCTGGATCCGCGGGATCTCGGCATCCCTCTGGCGGACACGGACGACCTGCTGGGCGGGGCTCCCGATCACAACGCCGGCGTCGTGCGGCGGGTGCTCGCCGGAGACCGGGGTGCGGTGCGCGACATCGTGCTGCTGAACACGGCGGCGGGCCTGGTGTCGTTCCGACTGTTCCAGGATGCCTCCGAGGTGCAGCGTCCGATCCTCGAGCGGTTGTCGGAGGCGATGACCGATGCCGCGGCCGCGATCGACGACGGCCGCGCCGCCGCGAAGCTCGACGAGTGGGTCGAGGCCTCGAGAGCGTTGGCGGAGTAGCCGTGGACCCGCTCGACGCCCTCACCGAGATCGCGTACCTGCTCGAGCGGGAGAGGTCGTCGCGCTACAAGTCGAAGGCGTTCCGCACGGCCGCCGCCGCGATCGAGGGGCTGAGCGACGCGCAGCTGCGCGACCCCGCCCTGCGTCGCCGCGCGGGGATCGGCGAGTCGACCTTCGCGGTCATCCAGCAGGCGCTCGCGGGCGAGGTGCCCGAACGCCTGGCGAAGCTGCGCGCCGAGTCGGCGCCCACGGGCGGCGCGGAGCTGCGCGCGCAGCTCAAGGGCGACCTGCACAGCCACAGCGAGTGGTCGGACGGCCTGACGCCCATCGAGGCGATGGTGGATGCGGCACGCGGCCTCGGTCACGAGTACCTCGCGCTGACCGACCACTCCCCGCGGCTCACCGTCGCGAACGGCCTGTCGCCCGAGCGGCTGCGCGCGCAGATGGAGATCGTCCGGGGGCATCGCGGCGGGGGGTTCACTCTCCTGACCGGGATCGAGGTCGACATCCTCGACGACGGCGCCCTCGATCAGGAGGACGCGCTGCTGCACGCGCTCGATGTGGTCGTGGCATCCGCTCATTCCAAACTCCGCATGGAACGCGGGCCCATGACGAAGCGTCTCGTCGCGGCGGCGAGCGACCCCCGGGTCGACGTGCTCGGCCACGTGACCGGCCGGCTGGTGGAGGGGGCGCGGGGGACGCGGCCTCCGTCGGAGTTCGACGCGCGCGAGGTGTTCGCGGCGGCGGCGGCTTCGGGCGTGGCCGTGGAGATCAACTCCCGGCCCGAGCGGCAGGACCCGCCCGACGACCTGCTCGCGCTCGCGATCGAGGCGGGGTGCCTGTTCTCGATCGATTCCGACGCGCACGCTCCTGGACAGCTCTCGTTGCTCGACTACGGCGCCGCGCGCGCCGAGGCCGCGGGAGTCCCGGTCGACCGGATCGTCACGACCTGGCCGCTCGATCGCCTGCGCGCCTGGCTCGAGCGCAGCCGCTGAGCGCGCGAACTCAGGCGGGGAGGGCGGCCAGCGCTCGGGTCATCGACGATCCGAGGTTCCAGCGCTCGGCGAGGTCTTCGGCGGCGGAGCGGTCGACGGGGCCCAGACGGTCGTCGAAGGGCGCGAGGTCGAGTTCGCGGGCGACCCGCACCACGGTCGGGGCGACCTCGAGATAGTCCGCGGCGGCGGCGATCTTGGCGCGCTGCGCGGGGGTTCCGGCGGTGCCGTCGAGGACCCCGGACCGGATGCCGTCGAGGTCGCCGCACGCGGCCAGCAACGACGCCGCGGACTTCTCGCCGATACCCGCCACCCCCGGCAGACCGTCGGAGGGGTCGCCGCGCAGCACGGCGAAGTCGGCGTACTGGTGCGCGTGGACGCCGTACTTGGCGTAGACCACCGCGTCGTCGACGAGTTCGAGGTTGCTCATACCGCGGGCCGTATAGACGATCCGGATGCCGCGGTCGTCGTCGACCAGCTGGAAGAGGTCGCGGTCGCCGGTGACGATGTCGACCGGGACGTCGGCGCGGGTGGCGAGGGCTCCGATCACGTCGTCGGCCTCGTGCTCCGCGGCGCCCACGACGGGGATCCCGAGCACGGCCAGCGCCTCGCGGATCAGGGGGATCTGCGCCTCGAGGGGGTCGGGCACCTCCTCGACGTCGGGACCGGCGGGCACGGCCTCGACCACGCGGTGGGCCTTGTAGCTCGACAGCAGGTCGACCCGCCACGCGGGGCGCCAGTCGTCGTCCCAGCACGCGACGAGACGGGTGGGCCGGTACGCCGTGACGAGCTTCGCGATCATGTCGAGCAGACCGCGCACCGCGTTGACCGACGAGCCGTCGGCGGCCTTGACCTTGTCGGGCACCCCGTAGAACGCGCGGAAGTACAGCGAGGCGGTGTCGAGGAGCATGAGGCGATCGGTCACCTCTCGATCCTGGCACGCGGGGTGCCGCGCTGACCTAGAGTGGCCGGATGTCCTTCGGCTCCGCCTCCCGTCGTCCGGCTCCGGATGCCGCGTGCCCGTGCGGTCGCGCCGCCTTCGGAGAGTGCTGCGGGCCGATCCTCGATGGCGCCCCCGCCCCGAGCGCCGAGCGGCTGATGCGCTCGCGATACACCGCCTTCTCCGTCGGCGACGCGGCGCACCTCGCCCGGTCCTGGCATCCGCGCACCCGTCCCGACGACATCGTCGTCCACGACGGCACGAGGTGGACGGGGCTCGTGATCGAGGACGCGTCGGAGGGGGCGGATGCCGCGACCGTGACGTTCCGCGCAGGGTGGCGGCACGGTGCGGAGCGCGGGGAGCTGCGGGAGCGGAGCCGGTTCGAACGGCGCGGGGGACGTTGGGTGTACGTCGACGGCGACGTCGGCTGAACCGGAGCCGCCGCCGGAGGCCGTCAACCCCGCGGGCGATGTCGGGGGTCGTTTGTAGGGTCGGACGCGGATCCTCGGCGAAAGGACACGGATGATCCCCGACGACCAGCGCGACCTCCTCGAGAACCCGAACTACGGCAGCCTCGGCACCGTTCGCCCCGACGGCACGGTGCAGGTCAACCCGATGTGGTTTGAGTTCGACGGAGAACACCTGCTCTTCACGCACACCACGACGCGGCAGAAGTTCCGCAACCTGCAGCGCAACCCCTCGATGAGCCTGATGGTGTTCGACCCCGGGCGCCCCTATCGCTACATCGAAGTGCGCGGTCGCCTCGTCGAGGCCGAACCCGACCCGACGGGGGCCTTCTACGTGCGCCTCGGGCAGCGGTACGGCAACGCCCAGCAGGAGGCGCCGCCGGATAGCGCCGACCGGGTGATTCTGAAGATGTCGATCGACAAAGTGGGAGGACAGTGACATGGAACGCATCGTGATCATCGGAGGGCACGGCAAGGTGGCCCTCCACCTGGCTCGGCTGCTCGCCGACCGGGGCGACGAGGCGACGTCGGTCATCCGCGCGGCCGAGCAGTCGTCTGACGTCGAGAGCGCGGGGGGAAAGCCGCTCGTGCTCGACGTCGAGAAGGCCGATGTCGACGCCCTGGCCGAGGCCTTCTCGGGAGCCGACGCGGTGATCTGGTCGGCGGGAGCGGGCGGCGGCAGCGCCGAGCGCACCTACGCGGTCGACCGCGACGCCGCGCAGCGCGCCGTCGACGCGGCGTCGCGGGCGGGCGTGCGCCGTTTCGTGATGGTCTCGTGGATCGGGTCGACGCCGGATCACGGCATCGACCCTGACGACTCGTTCTACGCGTACGCCGACGCCAAGCTCGCAGCCGACGACCACCTGCGCGCGAGCGACCTGGACTGGACGATCCTCGGTCCCGGAACCCTGACCGAGGGCGAGCCCACCGGCCGCATCACCACGGCGCCCCAGGGAAGGGCCGAGGTCTCGCGCGCCGATGTGGCCGCCGTCGCGGCCGCGGTGCTCGTGCAGCCGGCGACCGTCGGGCGCTTCATCCGCTTCGGCGCGGGGGACACCCTGATCGCCGAGGCCGTCGTGGCCGACGCCGGTCGCGTGGACGGAGCACAGGCATGAACGCGCTGAGCGAGAAGGCCGAGTCGTTCGCGGAGCTGCACACCGCCCCCGAGATCCTGCGGGTCGTCAACATCTGGGACGTCGTGTCGGCGAAAGCGGTCGCCGCTCTCCCCGAGACGAAGGCGCTGGCCACGGCCGGGCACTCGATCGCCGCGGCCTTCGGGTACGAAGACGGCGAGAACATCCCGCTCGAGGTCATGCTCGACATGGTCGGGCGCATCGTCGCCGCGGTGGACGTCCCGGTGACGGCCGACCTCGACGCCGGCTTCGGCAACCCGGGCGAGACCACGCGGCGCGCGATCGGCGTCGGTGTCGTCGGAGCGAACGTCGAGGACCGCGTCAAGCCGCTCGACGAGGCGGTGGCCGCGGTCGAGGCCGTGATCGCGGCGGGGGAGGCCGAGGGGGTTCCCTTCGTGCTGAACGCGCGCACCGACGTCTTCGTCAAGGGTGGCGATCGACCGCTCGACGATAAGATCGCGGATGCCGTGAAGCGCGGCCGCGCCTTCCTCGACGCCGGGGCGACCTCGGTGTTCGTGCCCGGGCTGCTGGACGCCGAGACCACCCGTCGGCTCGTCGACGGTCTCGGACCGCAGCGGCTGAGCGTCATCGGCTTCCCCGGCGCCCTCTCGGCCGCCGAGTACGAGAAGCTCGGCGTCGCGCGGATCTCCTACGGTCCACTGACGCAGCGCGTCGCGCTCACCGCGCTGCAGGACCTCGCGATAGACCTGTACGGCAACGGGGTCATCCCGTCGTCGGTGCGCGAACTCAACTGACGAGAGGGCCGGGGCGTCGCTCAGCGCGGCGTCCCGGCCTGGTCGAGGCCGCCGTCGTTCAGGCGGGCGCGCCGGCGCCGGCGGTCCGGTTCGGCCCGCTTCCTCGCCGTGCGCGGCGTGTCAGCGCGTCTCGCCGGCCGCTCCGCGCGCTGGCGGAGTCAGTCCTCGTCGCCCGGCGTCTCGTCCTCGACGACGATCACGCCGTCGGGCACGGGATCGCCGAGCAGCGGCTCGGCCGCGAGCGTGAGATCGATGGTCGCGCGCAGGAGCCCGCCGAGGGTCACCGACCGCAGCAGCTCCATCTGATCGAGCTCGCCGAGCGGGGCGATCGCCGCGACCTGCCACGCGCGAGGGAGCGGCTCCTCCGCGAGCTCGACCTCGGGGTCCCATCGCGTTCCGCCGAACAGCTGGGCGCGGCCCAGGACGCGCCGGACGATCCGTTCGGCCTCCTCCAGCAGGGGGAGCAGGGCGTCATGCCACTCGAGGTCGGGGAGCGCGCGCACATCGGCTCGCGGGTAGGGGTCGTCGTCGAGCCATTCGACGATCTCGAAGCGCTCGGTTCCGCGCGCGACGATCTGCATCTGTCCCGCTTGCGGGACGACCTGGCTCAACTGCGCCATCGTGCCGAGGGGGAAGCGCTGATCTCCGCCGCCCGTCTCGCTGCCGCGCTCGATGAGGACGACGCCGAAGGCGGGATCGGTCTCGTCGAGCAGACGCCCCAGCATGACGAGATACCGCTCTTCGAAGATCCGCAACGCGAGGGGCGTGTGCGGGAAGAGGACGGCTCCGAGGGGGAACATCGCGGTACCCATGCCCTCAGTCAAGCAGGGGACGGGAGCCGAGGGGCCGGGGGAGCGCGATCAGCGAGCGAGTTCCCAGGTCGGACCGGTCGATCAGTCCTGGTCGTCGCTCAGCGTCTCGTGCACGCGGTGCAGGTCCATCAGCAGGGAGCCCACGAGCACCCAGTGCGCGGTCGACGGCGTGCGGATCTGCAGGGGCCGGGTGAGGGCTGGCTCCTCCTCGACGACACGCTCGGGGCCCGCGTCGAGCGCGAACGCCAGCCGCACGTCGTGCGCGGCGCGGTGCAGCTGCTCGGCGATCGCGCGGACGGCGGGCTCGTCGGGGATCGTCTGCTCGTAGCCGTCGTAGACGGCACGCGTCATCCCGATCGTCTGCGTGACGACGGGGCTGAAGCGTTCGACGAGCGCGTCCATCTCCGCGAGGTCGGCGCGGTGCCGACCGCTGCGGGGGTTGAGCGCCAGCGAGTCGGCGCCGTCGCGGATCGCGTCGGCCGCGGCATCCCGAACGGGGCGAAGCAGGCGCGCCTCGAGAAGCAGCCCCTCGAGCGACGCGGCGGTCTGCGGGGTCTCGAGCGCGTCGGCGAGACGCTCGAGCGCTGCCGCGAGCTCGCGCCCCAGGACGTCGATCTTGGTCCGCGCGGTGGGCACGAGCACGGGCGGCACGAGGACCGCGTTCACGACGATGCCGATGGCTGCGCCGATGAGGGTCTCGAGGACGCGGTCGAGGGCGTAGTTCGGTGTTGCCGTGCCCAGGGCGAGCACGAGCAGGGCGCTGATGGCGATCTGGTTCGTGGCTCCGGCCGAGATGCGCGCGGCCCACGCGACGAGCAGTGCCACTCCCGCGGACAGCAGTGCCACCCAGGGCTGCGAGCCGAAGACGAGACCGAGAAGGGCCGCGATGAGCACCCCCACGATCACGCCGACGCTGCGCTCGACGGCGCGCGTGAACGACTGGTTGATGCTCGGCTGCACGACCAGAAGGGCGGCGATGGCGGCGAAGATCGGCGGGGGGCCCTGCACCAACCACCCGGCGAGCAGCCAGGCGGTGACGATCGCGAGGGCGGATTTCGCGACCTGCAGCAGGGGCACTCGGCGCGGGGCGCGGACGGTGAGGCTGTCGCGCACGGCGCGGGCGGAGGGGATGCGCACCGTCACCTCCGTCGTCCGACGATCTCGATCGCGTTCTCGGCGACCCAGCCCATGAGGGGGATGACGTGGGTCATGAGGTCGCGCCCGCGATCGGTCAGGGCGTACTCGACGCGCGGCGGCACCTCGGGGTAGGCGGTGCGCAGGACCAGGCCGTCGGCCTCGAGCGTCTTCAACGTGCTGGCGAGCATCTTCTCGCTGATTCCGTCGATGGCGCGGCGCAGAGCGCCCCACCGCTGGGTACCGTCCGAGAGAGCGAGCAGGACGAGGATGCCCCACTTGCCCATCACGTGGTCCAGGACCGTGCGGGTCGGGCACCCGTCGGCGAAGAGACCGGGCTGTTCGGCGCGCAACGACGCAAGACTGACGCTCATGTGAGTACCTAACCGGAAAGTGGGTACCGGCATTCCGGAATGCGTGCGGGGTCGAGGTGTTGAGCCCGACGAACCCATCGAAAGGATTCCATCATGACCCTCCTCGTCACCGCCGCCTCCGGACACCTCGGCCGTCTCGTCGTCGAAGCCCTCCTCGAGCGCGGCGTCGCGGCCTCGGACATCGTGGCCGGTGTGCGCACCCCCGCCAAGGTCGACGACCTCGCCGCGCGCGGGATCGGCGTCGCCGAAGTCGACTACGCCCGTCCCGAGACCATCGCCCCCGCCCTCGACGGCGTGACGCGCGTGCTGCTCATCTCGGGAACCGATGCCGACCGCGTGGCGGGCCACCGCAACGTCATCGACGCCGTCCGTGCCGCCGGCGTCGAGCGCCTCGTGTACACCAGCGCCCCGCGCGTCGACGAGGTCGACTACGCCCTCGGCGCCGATCACAAGGCCACCGAGCGGGCGATCGCCGATTCGGGCGTGAGCGCCACGATCCTGCGCCACAACTGGTACACCGAGAACTACCTCGACGCCGTCGCTCGCGCCGCCGACACCGGCGAGATCGTCGCGGCCGCCGGCGACGCCCGTGTCGCGAGCGCGAGCCGTCGCGACTACGCCGAGGCCGCCGCCATCGCCCTCACCACCGACGACCTGGCGGAGCAGACCATCGAGGTCGGCGGCGACGTCGCGTGGACGTACGACGAGCTCGCCGCAGCGGCGACCGAGGTGCTCGGTCGTCCGGTGACGTACACGCGCGTCTCGGTCGAGCAGCTGACCGAGGGGCTGAAGGCGGCGGGCCTGGATGCCGGCACCGCCGCGTTCGTCGCCGGGATCGACGACGCGATCGCTCGCGGCGCTCTCGAGAAGACCGACGGTTCACTGTCGCGCATCATCGGCCGCCCGACGACGCCCCTGGTCGAGAGTCTGCGCGAGGGCCTCGCCGCCCGCTGAGCCGGACCCTCTCGCGTGAGTCGCCATCTTTTGTCGCTTCCCACCCTCACGCGGCGACAAATCGTGGCGACTCACGCGCTTAGCCGGACTCACGCGCTTGGCCCGTCCGCGCGGGTCATGCCGGATCAGCGGGGCGGGTGGGGGAGTCGGCGGAGGAGCGCAGCGCGGTCAGCCGCCGCTCGCGCATCGCGAGGAACAGCGGGAAGGTGAACGCGAAAGCCGTCAGCCCCGACAGCACGATGTACAGCCACGCGAATCGCATGCCGAGCCGTCGCGCCTCGACGATGATGAAGATGCTCCCCGCGACCGCCACGACGAGGAGGTCGACGGTGATCGACGACACCGCCGGCCCGCTCGAGACGAGGTCTCCGATGAAGTCGCGCATCTGCACGATCGCGAAGACGTTGAAGGTCCAGGTGCCCACGAGACCGGCGACAGCCAGCACCAGGAAGGCCACGGCGGTGGGGGTCCAGTGTCGTCGGAGTGCGCTCATGAGCCGATCCTTCCGCAGCGCCGATGTCGGCGGTGGGGGCTAGCGTCGAAGAATGGATGCCAGCACCGCGACGCGCATGCTCGATGACCGCGAGCGCGAGGTCGAGCACCGCCTGTCGCGCCTGCGCGACGACGAAGCGAGTCTTCGGCACGACCGTGCCGACGCCACCGCCGACGACGAGCACGACCCCGAGGGTTCGACGCTGTCGGGGGAGTGGGCTCAGGTCGACGCCCTGCGCCGTGGTGCCGAGGCGGAGCGGGCCGAGATCGCCGCGGCGCGCGAGCGGGTGGCATCCGGAGTCTTCGGCGTGTGCGAGACGTGCGGCCGGCCCATCGCGGACGCCCGGCTCGAGGCGCTGCCCTTCGCGCGCCGCTGCATCTCGTGCGCGGCGTGAGCGGCCGCCGGACGGCCGGAGCCGCGCAGCACGCCTAGGCTCGGAGCGTGGAACCCCTGCTGATCGTGCTGCTGTTCGCCAACGCCGTGTTCAACGCCGTCGTGTGGCCCCGCTTCTACCCGCGCATCGCGAAAGACCCGCGCGCGCGGGATGCCGCGGGAAAGCCCACCGCGTTCCTGATCGTGCACACGGTGCTCATCGCCCTCGCTCTGGTGCTGGCCCTGGCATCCGTCATCGCCGCCATCGCCGCCCTGGTGAGCTGACTCTCCCGGGCGCTTTCCGGCGCCCCGCGGTAGAATCGTCGGGTGGGTTCGCCCACCGCACGCTGTGCAACTACCTACCGGACCCGGCAAGGCGGCACGTTCCATCGCCTCCGAGAGACCGCTCCATGTCTGCGCCCGCACGCCACCCCGCCCCCACGGCCGCCCACCGCTCCCTGATCCACCACACGGGGTTCTGGTACTTCCCCGTCGCGTTCATCGCTCGTCTGCCGTTCGCGATGATGACCGTCGGGGTGCTGGCCATCGTCGTCGCCGAGCGCGGCTCGGTCGCCCTCGGCGGCCTGACCTCGGCCGCCGTCGGTCTGGGTGTGGTCGCCGCCGGCCCCGTCCTCGGTGACCTCGCCGACCGCTTCGGACAGCGGCGCGTGCTCGTGCCGGTGGGGCTGGCGAACGGCATCCTGCTCGCTCTCTTCCCCCTCGTCGTGCAGGCCGCGAGTTCCGACGCACTGCTGCTGGCGGCGGCCGCCGCGATCGGTCTCACCGGACCGCAGACGGCGGCGATGTCGCGCAGCCGCGTCATGGCCCTCATCGGCGACCGCGTGCACCCCACGCGGCGCGAGCGCACGTTCTCGCGCGCGATGGCGTACGAGTCGGCCGCGGACGAGACCGCCTTCGTCATCGGCCCGTTCGTGGTCGGCGTGCTGGCCGCGCTCATCGCGCCGTGGGCGCCGATCGCGGGCGCCGCGCTGCTGAGCTTCGTCTTCGTCACCGCCTTCGCCCTGCACCCCACCGGGCGTGCGGTCCCCGAGCGGTCGGAACGCACCGCGATGGCGCCGTTCCGCGAGCTGCTGCACCCCCGGATGCTCGTGCTGGTGGCGGCCGTGTTCGGCGTCGGGCTGTTCTTCGGATCGACCCTCACCTCGCTGACCGCGTTCATGGAGGCGCAGGGCGCTCCCGAGGCGGGCGCGCTGCTGTACGGCGTGATGGGCGTGGGCTCGGCCGTGCTGGCGCTGGCCGTCGCGGTGATCCCCGAGCGGTTCACGCTGCGCTGGCGTCTCGTGACGTTCGCCATCATCCTCACCGCCTCGGCGGGGGCGTACTCGGTCGGCGGATCGGTGCCGACGGTGACGCTGGTGCTGTGCCTGATGGGCATCGGCGTCGGCCCCTCGCTCGTGACGCTGTTCAGCCTCGCCGGGCACCGCGCCCCCCGCGGGCGCACCGCCTCGACCATGACGATCCTCGCCTCGGCCCTCACGCTCGCCCAGGCGCTGTCGTCGGCGGTCACCGGGGCGGTGGCCGAGAACGTCTCGGTCGAGACCGCCCTGCTCTTCCCTGCCGCGGCCGCGCTGCTGGTGCTGGCGATGGCGGCGGTGAACGCGTCACGGACGACGCGGTGGGACGCTCGCTCAGCGCTCACGCCGGCAGCGGATAGCGCCGTCTGAGCAGGACCCGCTGCACGAGTGTCCACACCGTGGTCACCGTCAGGTAGAGGGCGGCGGCGAGAGGAACGAAGAGGGCCACGACCGCGGTGGTGAACTGCAGTGCCCCGAACAGTCCCGTCGACCAGGCCGGCGCCGACGGGTCGACGGCCGGGCGCAACAGGCGGCGCGTCAGCTCGGCGGCGGCGACGATCACGGTCACCAGCACCGCGAACACCGCCAGGGTCCCGGCATCCGCGGTCCCGGTCGTGACGGCGGCGATGAGGCTGCGCCCGAGCGGGGCGCCGAGCAGCTCGTGCGCGAGCAGGGCGTTGGCCTGCCCGCCGACGGTGGGGTGCAGGAACACGGCGTAGAGCAGCCCCACCACGGGGGCCTGCGCGAGCAGGGGCAGACACCCCGCGACGGGCGACGCCCCCTCGTCGCGGTACAGCTGCATCGTCTCGCGTTGGAGGCGCTCGGTGTTGCCCTTCCACCGCTGCTGCAGCGTGCGCAGGCGTGGGGCGAGACGGGCACGAGTCTGCTCGGCGCGGGCCTGCGAGACCCCGACCGGGATCAGCATGAGGCGCACGAGCAGCGTCACGACGACGACGGCCACGGCGGCGGCAGAGCCCCCGGCGATGGGCTCGAGGGCGGAGGTGAGGGCGAGCAGGGCTCGGGTGGTCAGGTCGAGGAGCAGGGCGAGGGGAGGAAAGGCGAAGAGGTCCAACGGGGCGTCCAATCGGTGCGGCGATCACGGGAGGACCGGTCGTCGGCGCGAGAGCGCACGAGCGACCGGCGGTCGCGTGAGGGCACCGGATGCCGCGAGGGCGGCGGACGGCGGGCTACGCGACCGGGATCGCGAGCCCCGGGGCGCGCGGGCGCGGGTGCCCCGCGGCATCCGGATCGCTCTGCGCCACGAGCGCGGAGGGGTCGATCGGGCGCGGGGAGGGTCGAGGGGCGGATGCCACGAGCCCGGGCACGACGAGCAGCACGACGGCGACGGTGACGACGACGGCCGCGGCGAGCACGACCGCCAGCAGCGGGGCGTCGGAACCGGGGGTCAGGGCCAGCTCGGCGAACGCGAGCAGGAGGTTGATCGTCGCGATGATCGACGCGATCATGCGCTCACCTCCTGTCGTGCGGACACTTCACGGTATCAGCGCGGCCATCGGTACGCTGTCGGCATGACCACCCTCGTCCTCACCGTCGTCGGCGACGACCGCGCGGGCCTCGTGTCCGCGGTCGCCGACATCGTCGACGCCCACGGCGGCAACTGGGAGAACAGCGAGCTCGCCGAACTCGCGGGAGCCTTCGCCGGCATCGTGGAGGTCTCGGTCACGCCCGAGCGCGCCGACGACCTGCGCGTCGCCCTCGAGGGGCTCGCGGGAACCCTCGCCGTCACCGTGCACGCGGGCGCGGGGTCGGCCGAGAACCCCGGGCGCACCGTCACCTTCGACGTCGTCGGCAACGACCGCCCCGGCATCGTGCGCGAGGTGTCGGCGGCCCTGAGCGCTCATGGCGCGAGCATCGAACGCATGACGACCCAGACGACGGACGCCGCGATGGCCGGCGGGCGCCTGTTCGAGGCCTCCATCACCGCGACGGTGGCGGCCGACGTCGCCGTCGACGATCTGGTCGGCGAACTCGAGCGTCTGGCGACCGAGATCCAGGTCGACGTCACGCTCACGGACTGAGACCACGGCGCGCGCGCCGGGCGGGCGGGGAGCTCAGACCCGCCGCCGCGTCACCAGACGGGCGGCCGCGCGCCACCCCAGCAGGAACAGCGCGACGGTGATCGTCGCGACGATGACGAACGCCACCGCCACGCCCTGACCGCTGACCGCGCGCAGCACCATGCCCAGCGCGACGGTGATCGCCCACACGGGCAGACCGGTCGTGACGAGGGCGATGGGGCGCCGCCAGGCGCGCGTCACGAGCCACCCGACGAGCAGAGCCACCACGAACGGCCACGCGGTGGTGGCCAGCCCCGAGCCGAACGGGCCGAGCACATCGCCGTCGTGGGTCGCGCGCCCGATCGCGGCGAACACGACGACGAGCACGACGTCGACGATCAGGGCGGGGACGGGGGAGCGGCGCGGAGAGGACACCCGTCCATTGTCCCGCCCCCGCGGAGACATATCGTGCGCGTATCGCGAGGCCGAGACACCGGGGCAACAGCGCGGTGGCTGGGATGGAACCGTCCGATCCTGGAGGTTTTCGTGTCCGTTCATCCCGTCCTCACCCCCGCGCGCGTGCTGATCGCGGGTGCCGTGCTCGCCGCGGTCGTCGCACTCACCCTCGCCCCCCGCGCCCTCGCCTGGCCCGCCCGCACCTTCGTCCTCGACGCGCTCGACGGCCTCCCGCCGTCCTGGAGTGCCCTGCTCTTCGGTGCGGGAGCCGATGTGGCCCTGAACATCGCGTTCTTCGTACCTCTCGGGGCCGCGGTCGCTGTGCTCCTGCCGTTGCGGTGGGCACCGGCATCCCTCGTGCTCTGCGCTCTCGTGTCGTTCACGGTCGAGACGCTGCAGGCGGCGATTCCGGGTCGGGTTCCGGATGCCGAGGACGTGGTGTCGAACACGATCGGGGCCGCGATCGGCACCGTTGTCGTGATCGTGCTGCGCGTGACCGCTCGGGTCGGGCGTTCGGCGCGACGCTGAGCCCCTCAGCGGGGCAGGCGCAGCCGGGCATGCAGGCCACCGCCGTCGCGGGGCCACAACTCCAGCCGGCCGCGGTGCGCGCGGGCGACGGAGGCGACGATCGCGAGTCCGAGACCCGTGCCGTCAGCGCGCCCGCGCGTCCGGCCCGCTCCGCGCACGAAAGGCTCGGGAAGGGTCGCGACGAGCTCGCGCGAGAGCGGTTCTCCGGTGTTGACCACATCCACGATCACCTCGTCGGCTCCGCCGCTCACCGCGACGCGGACCCACCCGCCCGGGACGTTGTGCACGAGCGCGTTGCGGACGAGGTTCGTCACCGCGTGGTGAACGAGGGTCTCGTCGATCCGCGCGATCCCGCCCGAGGTGCCGACGAGGGCGAGATCGAGGTCTCCGGCACCGGGCCCGGCCTCGGCCACCACGGTCGCGACGAGGTCGTCCACCCCCGTGGGCTCGGGCGCGAGAGCGCGCTCGCGCGACGATCGGGCGAGGGCGAGCAGAGCCTCGATCAGGCGGATCGCGCGCTCGTTCGTGAGGTCGAGGCGGTGCAGCAGCCGCTCCAGGTCCACTCCGGCGGGGTCGGCCCGGGCCACTTCGAGCAGGGTGCGCATCGTCGCGTGCGGGGTCCTGAGCTCGTGGGAGGCGTTCGCGGCGAAGCGCTTCTGCTCCTCGAGGGTCTCCTCGACGCGCGCGAGCATCGCATCGAACGTGTCGGCGAGGTCGGTCAGCTCGTCGCGGCGTCCGGTCAGCTCGACGCGGTGCGCGAGGTCGCCGTCGCGCGCCGCGCGAGCGGCATCCGTGATCCGACGAAGCGGGCGCAGCATGAGGCCCGACACGATCCAGCCGCCGCCGAGGCCGAGCACGGCCAGGGCGAGCACGGCGTACCACGCGTACCGGACGAACACCTCGGTGAGATCGCCCCGGCCGGGGGTGAACAACCCGCTCTCGGAGTAGAGATTGCCTTCGGGCAGGAAGCGCAGCACGAGGAAGCCCACCACGAACACGGCGATGCCCACGATCACCACGAAGCCCGCGTAGCTCAGGGTGAGCTTGAGGCGCACCGAGAGCCCGGGGGCGCGTTCACGCATCGACGGGCCCCATGCGGTACCCGACCCCCGCGACCGTCTGGATGAGCCACGGCTCACCCAGCCGCTTGCGCAACGTCGAGATCGTGATGCGCACGGCGTTCGTGAACGGGTCGGCGTTCTCGTCCCACGCGCGCTCGAGCAGGGCTTCGGCGCTGACGACCCCGCCGTCCGCCCCCATCAGCACCTGCAGGACCGCGAACTGCTTGCGGGTGAGCGAGATATATCTCCCGTCGCGGTAGACCTCGCGGCGGAAGGGATCGAGACGGATGCCGTGCTGCTCGAGAACCGGCGGGGTCGAGGCCGCCGGTCGGCGCGCGAGGGCGCGCAGGCGCATCACGAGTTCGCGCAGTACGAACGGCTTTGTCAGGTAGTCGTCGGCGCCGCTCTCGAACCCGCTCGCCTTGTCGTCGAGGCGATCGGCGGCGGTCAGCATCAGCACGCGCGGGGCGGTGGGCTGCGCGCTGAGGTGCCGGGCGATCTCATCGCCGTTGGGCCCGGGGATGTCGCGGTCGAGCACCACGACGTCGTACGCGGTGTAGCCGAGCACCTCGAGCGCGGTGTCGCCGTCGCCCGCGATGTCGGCCGCGATCGCTTCGAGACGCAGACCGTCGCGGATCGCCTCGGCGAGGAAGGGTTCGTCCTCGACGATCAGCACGCGCATCCCGTCATCGTAGGCGGGCGGGTGTATCGCCGACGTATGCCCGGCCCGCACCCCGATCGGCGTCGGTAGCGTGGAGGCATGGCGACCCGACTGCTCCTCGTGGCCGACACGCACGTGCCCACGAGGGCGCGCGTGCTTCCCGAAGCGGTGCGGCTGGCGGCATCCGGAGTCGATCTCATCGTGCACGCGGGCGACTGGGTGAGCGCGAGCGTGCTCGACGAGCTCGAGACTCTCGGACCCGTGCTGGGCGTCTGGGGAAACAACGACGGCGACGACCTGCGCTCTCGCCTGCCGGAGGTCGCCCGCGCCGAGATCGACGGGGTGCGTGTGGCGGTCGTGCACGAGACGGGGGCATCGACCGGACGGGAGAAGAGGATGGATGCCGCCTTCCCCGACGCCGACCTGCTCGTGTTCGGGCACAGCCACATCCCGTGGGACACCGTGACCCCGAACGGTCTGCGCCTTCTCAATCCGGGCTCGCCGACCGACCGCCGGCGACAGCCGGCGTGCACGCTGATGACGGCAACGCTTGTCGACGGCGAGGTTCGCGACGTCGTGCTGCACGAGGTGTCGCGGGACTGAGCCGCGCCCCGGATGTATCGGGGCCGTATCGGGTCAGGCATACGCCCGGACAACGCGGCCCCGGTTCGACTGGGGACATGGCATCCTCGGCATCCCGCATCGAATCCCCTCCCGTCGCCGCATCGCGGTGCTCGCCGTCGCGGCGGCGTTCGCCCTCGTCCTCACCGTGGTGGCGGTGCTCCTCGCGATGAACACCGCGTCGTCCTTCTCGGCCGGGCTGAGCGCGCGCACCCCTTTCTCACCGACCGAGGCCGACGGCATGATCCCCGCGGAGTCGGCCCTCAGCGTCGACGACGACGTGCATCCGGCGATGACGGGCCTCGACGACGAGTTGCGCGAGGCGCTCCGCTCCGCGCAGGCCGCTGCTGCCGTCGACGGCATCGTGTTCGATATCACGAGCGGGTGGCGCAGCGCGGACTACCAGCGGTGGCTGCTCGGCGACGCGATCCGCACCTACGGCACCGAAGCGATCGCGCGGCAGTACGTCGCCTCACCCGAGGGGTCGAGTCACGTCACCGGCCACGCCGTCGACATCGGCTCGCTCGACGCGCAGCTGTGGATCATCGAACACGGGCGCATGTGGGGCCTGTGTCAGACCTACGCGAACGAGCGGTGGCATTTCGAGAAGGCGACGGATGCCGGGGGCGAGTGCCCCGAGCCGATGGCCGACGCGCGGGGCTGAACGACGACGGCGCCGCCCCTCCCGGGTGCGGCGCCGTCGTGGTTCAGCGGCTCACTCCACCGTGAGGTGGCGCTGCGCCGAGGTCATGGGGCACTCGAACGGGTCGCGAGCGGCGAGCCCGACCCGGTTCAGGTAGGCGATGACGATGCCGTACGACTGGAACAGCGTCGTCTCGACGTAGGGGACGTTCAGCGTCTCGCAGTGCTCGCGCACGATCACGCGGGCCTTGCTGAGGTGCGGGCGCGGCATGTTCGGGAAGAGGTGGTGCTCGACCTGGTAGTTCAGACCGCCCATGAGCCAGGTGGCCCACCAGCCGCCCGAGACGTTGCGCGAGGTGCGCACCTGCTTGCTGAAGAAGTCGAGCTTCGCGCCCGGCTCGATGATCGGCATGCCCTTGTGGTTGGGGGCGAACGACGCGCCCATGTAGATCCCGAAGACCGCGACCGAGACGCCGAAGAACGCGAACGCGAGACCGACCGGCAGGAAGATGAAGATCGGCGCGATGAAGAGGGCGTGGCGCACGGCCAGCAGACCGAGCTCCTTCCAGCGGTCCTTGATCTCGCCGCGCGAGAACAGGTGACGCAGGGCCAGGACGTAGAGGTTCAGCCCCTCGAAGGTCAGCAGCGGGAAGAAGAGGTAACCCTGGTGCTTCGTGATCCAGCGCTGGATGCCGCGGGCTTTGGCCGCGTCGACGTCGAGGAACGAGATGGTGTCGATCTCGATGTCGGGGTCTTTGCCGACGCGGTTCGGGTTGGCGTGGTGGCGGGTGTGCTTCGACGCCCACCACGACCGGCTCATGCCCACGACCCCGTTGCCGATGAGGAGACCCAGCAGGTCGTTCGCGGGACCGGAGGCGAAGATCTGGCGGTGCGCCGCCTCGTGCGCGAGGAAGGCGACCTGGGTGAACAGGATGCCGAGCACCGCCGCGATGATCAGCTGGAACCAGCTGTCACCGAGCAGGATGAACCCGGTCACGCACCCGGCGAAGCCGAGCACGATCGCGGCGCCGACGAGGGCGTAGAAGCCGGGCGTGCGCACCAGCAGACCGCTCTCGCGGACGACCTGAGACAGCTCTGTATAGGCCTTGGTGATCGGGGGGAATTCGGTGGTGCCGGAATAGGTCTGACGGATGGGGCCGAGGCGGGACTCGACGACGGGGGAAGCGATCAGCAGCTCCTCGGGTGGGGGTGGCCGGAGGCCTCGAGCCGGGGCGGCTACCCGGGCTGACGCCCACATTACGGGTCGTCGTATGGAGCGTCGGGCATACGTGCATACGCCCAGGATGCTCACGGGAACCTGTAACCGAAGGGTGCACGAACGCGCCGTGGAACAGCGAAAGCCGGGTCGTCGCGCTGGCGACGAACCCGGCTTCCGGGGTAAGCGGAGCTTAGAGGGGGCGGATGTTCGCCGCCTGCATGCCCTTGGGGCCCTGCTCAGCGTCGAATTCGACCTTCTGCGCTTCCGTGAGCTCCTTGAAGCCGTTGCCCTGGATCGCGCTGAAGTGCGCGAACAGGTCGGCGGAGCCGTCGTCGGGAGCGATGAAGCCGTAGCCCTTTTCGGAGTTGAACCATTTCACGGTGCCAGTGGCCATCGTGTTCTTCCTTTATTCATGTTGGGCCGCAGCTGCGGCCGTGGGCGCCGTTCCGACGAGTGCGGAGCGGACGGGGACGACGCGTCACCGTGGTGGTGGCGCGTACGCGGTGCCCGTCGACGGCGGCCTGCGCCGCTCCGACGGACGTGTGGACACCGAGATTCTCGCCGAGCGGACCCTGGGCTTCGTAGCCCGAGGTGGCCGCGCCGACGAAACCGGCGTAGTCGGATCCGACCGTCGCGACGTAGACGTCGAGATCGGCCTGGCGCCACGACAGTGGCGAAGGGTGAAGCAGAGACACGAGAACTTTCCGCGAGTGCAAGGCGAGGACCGAAGTCGTCGAGCGAGGCACACGATGGTGAGAGGAGGGAATGCTGTCGGAAACGGCTCGGCGCCGTGCGCCCGGCATCTCTACGATGAGGCGGGCGTCGATGAAGCAAGTCCCAGAACGAATACGGCCCACGCTAGCACGGATGTCTCTCCCGTGCCCGGGAGATTTCGCCACCGCCGTCCGACGGGTGCACTGGGGTCATGGCATCCGCGCAGGAGAGCACCGACGACGAGCGTTGGCTCGTCATCGACGGGCGGCGGTGGCGGCGGACCGATCCGGAACTTCCCGACGACCTGGCCGCACGGCTGCGTTCGCACCTGGGTCGCGCGCGCTCGGCGGTGCGGGTGGCCAAGAAGGAGGGCGACGATGCGGTGGCCGCCGCGCGTCGCCGCGTGGACCTGGCCAAGCACGGTCTCGGCGAGCGGGGGCCGCGCTGGTGGGACGACGAGGTCGAGGCGCGCATCGGCCGCGCGCGGGACGCGGTGGAAGAACTCGACCGTCTCGCGCCTCCGGCGAGAGCAGACGGGGCGACCGACGTCAACACATAGCGCGGGGCGGGTGAGCGCGGTTCGATGAGGGTTCGAACCGAAGGAGTCCCATGTCCACCACCGCGTCCGAGCTCGACACGCTCAACGATCTGCTCAAGAAGTTCCGCTTCGCCATGGTCACCACCCACGCCGAGGACGGTGCCCTGCACGCGCACCCGTTGACGGTCCAGGAGCACGAGTCCGACGGCGATCTGTGGTTCATCGTCGGGACGCACGCCTCGGCCGTCGAGCACGTGCGCCGCGACCCGAAGGTCGGCCTGTCGTTCAGCACCGACGGCACCTGGCTCTCGCTCGCCGGGGAGGCCGAGGTGGTCGATGACCTCGCCAAGCTCAAGGAACTGTGGTCCACGAGTGTGGAGGCCTGGTTCCCGGACGGTCCTGAAGCACCCGGGGTGACGCTGCTGAAGGTCTCGGCCCTGACCGGTGAGTACTGGGGAAGTGCCGGTGGGCGTCTCGCGACGGCGATCGCCCTGGTGACCTCGAAGGTGACGGGGGACCGCCCCAAGGGCGGCGAGAACGAGAAGTTCGACCTCACCGACTGACATACGTGGAAGAGCCCCGCACCGTGCCGGTGCGGGGCTCTTCGTCGTTCATCCGCCCGAGGGGTTGTCGACCGGGGCGTCGCCCTCGTCGGTCGTGTCGGGGATCGTGGGGGCGTCGGCGGTCTCGAGCTCGTCGGGCTCGTCGGCGGTGTCGTTCGTGCGGTTCGGTGTGCTGTCCATCGCGCCAGACGACCACGGCGGCCCCGCCCGCCGCGCGGGCCTTGCGCGAACCGGGTCGGCGTGCCAGCGCAAGCCCCCGGATGCCGGATGTGCGCTGCGCGACGATGACGACATGTCACGACCCGAGGTGCGCTCCAAGCCCTGCGCCTACTGCGGGCGCCCGTTCACCGATCGCAAACGGTGGAGCGGGCGAGACCAGTGGGACCAGGTGCTGTACTGCTCGCGCGGATGTCGCGCGAACGCCGCGAAGCAGAGGCGCCGCGCGTGAGGGCCGCGCTGATCCTCGCAACGCAGCAATTCGCGGAGCACCCCGCGTACGCCGACGATGGGATCGAGGAGTTCTTCTTCATCGAGTCGGCGCCGCGGTTCGCGAAGCTGCCGTACCACCGGCACAAGATCGTCCTCCTCGTCTCGGCGATGCGGCACACGGCGGCTCGCCTCGAGACCGAGGGCAAGACCGTACGTCGCATCACCCTCGACGACGACCTCACGTTCAAAGCGGGGCTCGAGCGCCTGCTGAAGAAGCACCGGGTCACCGAACTGACGTGGATGAGCGACCCGAACCGCCCCGTCGATGAGCGCATCGCCCGCATCTGTCGGGCGCACGACGTCGACACCGACGTACTCTCGGACGGGCTGTTCCTCACCCCCGAAGACGACGTCGACGCCTGGTTCGCCGAGCACCCGACGCCCCTCATGGAGGACTTCTACCACTGGCAGCGCCGGCGCACCGGCATCCTGATGGACGGCGGGAAGCCGGCGGGGCGCCGCTGGAACTTCGACGCCGACAACCGCAAGGCGCTGCCGAAGAAAGGCGTCGACATCCCCGCCCTGCCGCAGCTCGCGCACGACGAGATCACCCGCGCGGTGATCGCCGAGGTCGACGAGCGTTACCCCGAGCACCCCGGGAGCGCGGCCGACTTCTGGCTCCCCGTCACGCCGGAGGAGTCGCGCGACTGGCTCGACGTCTTCGTCGCCGAGCGCCTGCACGACTTCGGCCGGTACGAAGACGCCATGAAGGCCGACGAGCCGTTCCTCTTCCACGCGATCATCTCGCCGATGCTCAACATCGGCCTGCTCACCGTCGAAGAAGTGGTCGCCGCAGCGACGCGGACCGAAGCCCCCCTGGCATCCGTCGAGGGGTTCATCCGCCAGGTGATCGGATGGCGCGAGTACATGCGGGGCATGTACCGCGCGCACCCGAAGCTCGAGCACGTCAACGCGCTGCACCTCGAGAAGAGGGTCCAGAAGTACTGGTATTCGGGAGAGCGGATGCCGAGTGACCTGCCGATCCCCGTGCGCACGGTGCTCGAGCGCGTGCACCGTCGGGGCTACGCGCACCACATCGAGCGGCTCATGGTGCTGGGCAACTGGTTCCTCCTGCAGGGCTATGCACCCCGGCAGGTCAACGCGTGGTTCCTCGCGCTGTTCGTGGACGCGTACGACTGGGTCATGGTGCCCAACGTCATGGGCATGAGTCAGTTCGCCGACGGCGGGTTCGTCGCGACCAAGCCGTACGTCTCGGGCGGGGCCTACCTGCAGAAGATGGGGTCGTGGTGGCCCTCGGCACAGGATGCCAAGGACTCGGTCTTCACCGACGCGTACTGGGAGTTCCTCGAGCGGCACGAAGACGTTCTGGCCGGCAACCACCGGCTGGGCCTCGCGCTGGCGCAGATGCGCAAGCGGCGCGACGCGAAGGGGTAGGTCGGGCGTTCGCTGTGCCGGGCTCCGGACGATCGGTGTGCGCGGCCGGTCAGGGCGACGCGGGCGGACGCGAGTCCGCGGAATCTCCGGAGCCCGGCACGGCCGAGCACGCGCTCAGCTCTTGAGCTTGTTCAGCGACGAGCCCTTGTGGGCCGCGGTCGAGCCCGACTTCTCGGACTTCACGATGTAGGCCGGGTCGTCATCGGATGCCGTGAACTTCTGGCCGTCGTGCTGGAAGTCCTTCGTCTTCTTCTCCACGACCTCGCCCTGCGTCTTGCCCTGCGGGGTGTCCCAGCTGACGCGGTCGCCCTTCGACAGATCCTTCGACATGCTCTCGTTCCTCTCGTTCGGTTCCGCCATGGTGTCGAGGCGGCGCGGGGGGACTCGGGGGATTGACACGGACGCGCGCTGCACGGTGGGGCCTAGATGCTCGACGGGCGAAGCGCAATGCCTCGTCGATGTCGGACCCCCTGCGTAGCGTCGGGGGTGGGCCTTTCGTTTCGCGGCCCACGATGTGAGGAGAGCCATGACCGAGCCGACCACCACGAACGGCGGAGCGCCCGTCGCGAGCGACGAACATTCCCAGAGCGTCGGAGCCGACGGTTCCATCGCCCTCACCGACCACTACCTGATCGAGAAGCTCGCTCAGTTCAATCGCGAACGGGTGCCCGAGCGCGTCGTGCACGCCAAGGGCGGTGGCGCGTTCGGCACCTTCCGCACCACGGGCGATGTGTCGGCGTACACCCGCGCGGCGCTGTTCCAGCCGGGAGTCGAGACCGAGATGCTCGCGCGCTTCTCGTCGGTCGCCGGCGAGCAGGGCAGCCCCGACACCTGGCGCGACCCGCGCGGGTTCTCGCTCAAGTTCTACACGACCGAGGGCAATTACGACCTCGTCGGCAACAACACCCCCGTCTTCTTCGTGAAGGACGGCATCAAGTTCCCCGACTTCATCCGCTCGCAGAAGCGTCTGCCGGGCAGTCACCTGCGCGACAACACGATGCAGTGGGACTTCTGGACGCTGTCGCCCGAGAGCGCGCACCAGGTCACCTGGCTCATGGGCGACCGCGGCATCCCGGCATCCTGGCGTCACATGAACGGGTACGGCTCGCACACCTACCAGTGGATCAACGCCGAGGGCGAGCGGTTCTGGGTGAAGTACCACTTCCACACCGACCTCGGTCACAAGACGCTCACGCAGGACGAGGCCGACCAGATCGCCGGTCAGGACGCCGACTTCCACATCCGCGACCTGTACGCCGCGATCGAGCGGGGCGAGTTCCCCACCTGGACGCTCAAGGTGCAGATCATGCCCTACGAGGACGCGAAGACGTACCGCTTCAACCCGTTCGACCTGACGAAGGTGTGGCCGCACAGCGACTACCCCGAGATCGAGGTCGGCACGATGGAGCTCAACCGCAACCCGGGCAACTACTTCGCCGAGATCGAGCAGGCGGCGTTCGAGCCGTCGAATTTCGTCCCCGGCATCGACGGCAGCCCCGACAAGATGCTGCAGGCGCGCATCTTCAGCTACGCCGACGCGCACCGCTACCGCGTGGGCACGAATTACCAGCAGTTGCCGGTCAACCGCCCGCACACCGAGGTGCACTCGTACTCGAAAGAGGGCGCGATGCGCTACGAGTACAACCCGCCCGAGGTCCCGGTCTACGCGCCGAACTCGGTTGGCGGCCCCGCGGCCGATCCGCACCGCGCGGGCGACGGCGGCTGGCACAGCGACGGGGAGCTCGTGCGTTCCGCCGCGACCCTGCACCCCGAAGACGACGACTGGGGCCAGGCCGGGACCCTCGTGCGCGAGGTCATGTCGGCCGAGGAGCGCGACCGTCTCGTCGAGACGATCACCGGGCACGTCGGGGGAGTGACCCGCGCCGACGTGCGCGAGCGCGCCGTGCAGTACTGGAAGAACGTGGATGCCGAGATCGGCTCCCGCGTCGAGGCGGGGCTCCCACCGCTCGAGGGGTCGACCGCTTCCGACGAGCAGCTCAGCGAGCCGAACCCCGATGGTGACCTCGTCGGGCGCGACGTGGCGGGCCGCGTCTGAAACCGGAGTGACGGGGCCGGCGGCATCCGCGCAAGTGGGTGCCGCCGGTCTGATCGGCGCGGAGGCCCGGCTCGTCAGGCGAGCGCGTCGAGCAGGCGCTTCTCGACCCGGGCGACGATGTCGAGGAGAGTCTGGTCGTCGTCGTAAGCGCGGGCGAGGATCAGCCCGCCCTGGATGGTCGCAACCGCATCGAGCGCCGCCGCGTCAGCCGCGTCGTCGGAGAGGCCTCCGTGCTGAAGAGCTGTCGACAAGGCCTCGACCCAGTCGGTGAAATAGGCACGGACCGACTCGGCGAAGGTTGCCCGTTCTTCGCCGAGGGTCATGGCCGCGTACAGACACACGCGCTCGCGTGAGACGAAGTATGCGCCCACCTCGCGGCACATCGCGCGGACGGCATCAGCCCCTTTCTCAGTCGCACGCAGAGGCTCGAACACGTGCTCGTCGAACCAGACGCTCACCTGGTCGAGCACGGCGCGGGCCATGTCGCTCTTGCCGTCGGGGAAGAAGTGGTACAAGCTCCCGCGGCCGATTCCGGTCTCGTGCTGGATGACCGACAGTGAACCGCTCTCGAACCCTCGCCGACGGAAGACGCCGGCGAGGGCCCGCACCGCGTCGGACCGATCGAGGAGGGTCTTGGCCATCAGAGGCCGAGGTCGCTGAGGCTCGGGTGGTCCGCCGGGCGCGGGCCTGAGGCGTCCCAGAAGAAGAGGCGCTCCGAGGCGTCGATGGCGACGTCGTTGATGCTCGCGTGACGGTGGGTCATGAGGCCATCTTCGTCGAAGCGCCAATTCTCGTTGCCGTACGCGCGGAACCACTGCCCCTCGGCGGTGCGGTACTCGTAGGCGAAGCGCACGGCGATGACGTCGCCGGTGAAGGCCCATAGCTCCTTGATGAGGCGGTAGTCGAGCTCGCGCTGCCACTTGTCGGCGAGGAAATCGACGATCGCGGCGCGGCCCTGCACGAAGGTGGATCGATTGCGCCACCAGCTGTCGACGCTGTAGGCGAGCGAGATGCGCTCGGGGTCGCGGGTGTTCCACGCGTCCTCAGCGGCGCGCACCTTCTGCGCAGCCGTGACGGCGGTGAACGGGGGGAGGGGTGGCCGGGTCATGGCGGGCTCCGATCTGATTAGCTGTACTGAAAGGTACAGGCTGTACTGAAAGGTACACAACCACCTCTGGCTCGTCAAGAGAAGCGGCTCGCGCCGCGCGCGGGGCGTTGGGTCGGTGTGGGTGTTCGCCGAAACGGTCGCGGTGACGACGGGGCCGGAGCGCGAGTCCCGCGGCCGGTGACGCCCGCCGTCTACAGTGCGGCGCGATCCGCCCGCGTCAAGCGGAAGCGGGATGCCACGATGCCCAGCAACAGCGCTCCCGCGCCGCCGGCCATCATGTCGCCGATCGTGTCGTCGTAGGTGACGAAGATCGCGTCGGTGATGAAGCGGTAGCCGAACCACTCGACCATCTCCCACATGGCGCTGAGCGCGAGACCGGCCACCGTGGCGACCACGATCGGCGTCCGGCGGCGTCCGGTCGGCTCGATCACGCGTGCATCGTCGAGAAGCACGAGCGCGACGGCGGCGAGTACGCCCGTGCAGACGGCGTGGACGACGAGATCCCACCCGGTCCACGCGCGGTACAGGTCGATGACGTTGCTGCCGGCCGCCACGAACACGGTGACGCACGTGACCAGGTCGAGTCCCGAGCGCAGGCCGATCATGCGCGAGAGCATCACCGCCGGCAGCGACATCGACAGCACCGCGAAGTCCGTGAACGGCAGCGTGAACAGCGAGACGATGACGATCACGATCGCGACGGCTCGCACCGCATCGGCCAGCCACTCGACGATCGTGCGAGGCGGCCGCTTCAGGTTCGCGTACATCGCCGGGATCACGACGGCCCCCCGGGATGGATGCGCACCACCGCCTGAACCGGGAGATGGTCGCTCGGCCACTGGGTGCCCGTGGGTCGGGGATCGATGCCCACGGCCCGCACCCCGACGTCGGGGGTCGCGAGCAGGGCGTCGATGCGTCGAGCGCCGACCTTGGGGGCGGCATAGTTGTTGAAGGTGCCCCATTCGGCGGTGCGGCGGGCCGGGGCGTACGACCAGGTGTCGACGAGCAGGCCGTCGGCGAACATCTGCGCCAGCTCGCCCGAGCGCACGTGGGCGTTCACATCGGCGGTGAACAGCAGGGGGCGCTCGCGCTGCGCGACGAGGTCGTGCAGCCAGACGGCCGAGCGGCGGCGAGCCCGGCGCGAGAACGCGTCGAAGTGCGTGTTGACGAAGGTGAAGCGCGCGTCGGTGGCGCGATCGCGCACCTGCGCGATCACCGCGATGCGCGGGATGGTGTTGCCCCACCCCGTCGAGCCGGGCACGTTCGGGGTGTCCGACAGGGCGACCTGCTCCCACTCCTCGACCTCGATGCGCTCGCGGTCGTAGAAGAGGGGAGTGCCCTCGCCGTCGCGCCGGGGTCCGCGGCCCAGGCCGATGCGACCGTAATCCGTGCCGAGCGAGGACTGCACCCACTGCGCCTGGTCTGGCATCGCCTCCTGCGTGCCGAGGAGGTGCGGGCGATTGGCGCCGAGGAAGGTGCGCAGGCGCTCCTTGCGCATCGGCCACCGGTCGGCGGGCGGCCAGGTGATCCGGTCGAAGCGTCGGCGGATGTTGAAACTCATCACGTGGAGGTCGGGCGCCTCGACGTTCGGGAACAGGATGCCGGTCACGAGCGCCCCCTCAGTCCTCGGCGCACCCACCGCGCCGGGGGAAAGTCCGCGGGCCAGTGCGCGAACACCGTGCCCGCGCCGCGTCGGAAGCATCGCGCGAAGCGGCGGGGCTCGACCGTGCGCGACGAGACGCGCATGTGCTCGCCCGACACCCGGGCGATCCGGTGCCTCCGGCCGAGGTGGTAGGCCAGGTCGAGGTCGTCGTGCAGCTCGGGGTCGAGGTGCACCTCGTCGCGCACGTCCTCCCACGCCCGGCGACGGAACGCCATATTCGACCCCCACAGCGGCGTGTGTCCGAGCGCCGGGGTCGCGAACGTGGCGTAGGTGCCGAGGAACAGCCGCGCCATCGCCACACGCCCCCGCACGGGACCGTCATGGAAGACGGCGCCGCCGGTCACGGCATCTCGAGTCGGATCCTCCAGCGCCTCGACCATGCTCTCTACCCACGTCGCGGAGGGGAGGCTGTCGGCGTCGAGACGGAGGATGAGGTCGCCGCGTGCGGCGTCGTATCCGGCCGCCGCGGCCGCGGGAATGCCGCGCTCCGCGCAGAACACCACGCGCGCTCCCGCGGCTCGGGCGATGTCGGCGCTGTCGTCGGTCGAGGCGTTGTCGACGACGATGATCTCGGTCGGCGCGACCGTCTGCGCGGCGAGCGCGCGCAGGCAGCGCCAGAGGTGCGGGCCGTCGTCGCGGCAGGGGATGACGACGGAGACGGTGACGGCCGACGCAGCGGGGCCTTGGGGCACACTTCCTCCCGGGGACGAGTCCTCCCACGCTACGCGGTGAGCGACGGGCGTTTCCCGGCTTGACGCCTGCGTCGTCAGCTGACACCCCGCACCTTTCGTATCGTGGATGCCATGGCATCCGTCCTCAACGTCTCGGCGTACCTGTTCACGCGCATCGACGACCCGGCCGCCCTGCGGGTCGCGCTGCGCGAGCGGGCCACCGCGGCGGGGCTGCGCGGAACGATCCTGCTGGCAGAAGAGGGCATCAACCTCTTCCTCGCGGGCAACGCCCCCGCCGTGCGCGGCTTCATCGACGAGCTGCGCGCCGACCGGCGCTTCACGGCCCTGCAGACGAAGGAGAGCTGGTCGGATGCCGTGCCCTTCGGCAAGCTGCTCGTGAAGGTCAAGCGCGAGATCATCCGCATGGACCGCCCCGAGGTGCGCCCGCAGGACGGCCGCGCTCCGGCCGTCACGCCCGAGACCCTCCGCCGCTGGCTCGACCGCGGAGCCGACGACGAGGGCCGCGAGGTCGTGCTCGTCGACACGCGCAACGCGTTCGAGGTCGATTACGGCACCTTCGCCGGCGCGAAGGACTGGCGCATCGAGCGGTTCACCCAGTTCCCGGATGCCGCGGACTCCCACCGCGACGAGCTCGACGGCAAGACCGTGGTGAGCTTCTGCACCGGCGGCATCCGCTGCGAGAAGGCCGCGCTGCACTTGCGCGCCGAGGGTGTGGACGCGTACCAGCTCGAGGGCGGAATCCTCGGGTGGTTCGAGGCCCAGGGCGCCGCCCACTGGGACGGCGACCTGTTCGTGTTCGACGAGCGCGAGGCGCTCGACCCCGCGCTCGCCGCGCGAAGCGGAGCTTGACGTGCTCTGGGACCAGCACGCGTGCGTCGAGCTCGTCGAGACCGCCGACCTCGGCGACCTGCGGCGCTACCGCGGAGCCGGCGGCGGGTACGTTTCGGTCAACGTCGGCTTCGCCCCGCACGCGCCCGAGCTCACGGCATCCCTCCTCCGCTCCTTCCGTGCCCAGGTCGACGCCATCGACGGGCTGGAGTTGTCCGCGACCGTCGCCGACATCGACCGCATCGCCGCGCGGGGCGACACCGCGGTCGCCTTCGACCTCGAAGACAGCGGCCCCCTCGGCGGAGACCTGGATGCCGTGGCCCCCCTCGTCGCGCAGGGCGTACGCACCCTCGGCCCGACGTACAACCACGCCAACCGTGCCGGCGGCGGGTGCCTCGACGCGGTCGACGACGGCCTCACCGCGTGGGGCCGCGACCTGGTCACCGAGATGAACGCCCACGGGATGGTGCCCGACGGCTCGCACGTGGGCGCCCGCACCACCTTCGACATGTGCGCCGTCTCGACGCGGCCCGTGGTCTTCAGCCACTCGAACATGCGCGCCGTGTGGGAGCACCCCCGCAACATCACCGACGACCAGGCGCGCGCGGCGGCCGAGACCGGGGGAGTCGTCGGCATCACCGGCGTGGGCATCTTCCTCGGGCCGAACACCCCCACGCTCGAGGCGATGGTGCGCCACATCGAGCACGCCGTCGAGGTCGTCGGCATCCGTCACGTCGGGGTCAGCACCGACTTCTCGTTCGATTGGCAGACCTTCCGCGACGAGATCGTGCGGATGCCGGAGCTGTACGACGCGAGCTACACCCGGTGGGGACCGATGGAGTGGATGCCGCCCGAGACCTTCGTCCTCGTCGGCTCGGCGCTGACCGCGCGAGGATGGAACGACACCGACGTCGCCGCCGTGCTCGGCGGGAACTTCCGCCGCGTCGCGGCCGAGAGCTGGGAGCCCCTGTCATGACCGACCTGAGAGACGGCGCCGTCCTGCGCCCCGCCCGCCCCGGCGACGAAGAGGGGATCCTCGCGTGCATCCAGGCGCTCGCCGACTACGAGCGCGAACCGGATGCCGTGGACAACACCACCGCGATGCTCACCGAGACGCTGTTCGGCGACGACCCCCGCGCCTTCGCCTTCGTCGTGGCGGGGCCCGACGGGGAAATCCGCGCGATCGCGATCTGGTTCCTCACCTACTCGACGTGGACCGGGCGTCACGGCATCTGGCTCGAGGACCTGTACGTGCACGAGCAATACCGCGCGAACGGCTACGGCGTGGCCCTGCTGTCCGCGCTCGCCGCGGAATGCCTCGAGCGCGGCTACTCGCGCCTGGAGTGGACGGTGCTCGACTGGAACGAGCCCGCGATCGGCTTCTACCGCGCGCTCGGCGCCGAGGCCATGGACGAGTGGACGACCCGCCGGGTCACGGGCGACGCGCTCGAGGCGCTCGCCGCGCGGGGGTAGCGCGGGGCCTCAGCCCGATCACCGCGCGAGGTCGGCCAGTACCGCCTCCGCCGCGCGTTGGCCCGACACCAGCGCGCCCTGGATCGACGCGGAATCGCGGTGGTCCCCGGCCACGTACCGACCGTCGTCGAGACGCACGGGTCGACGCAGCCGGAGCGGGGGATCCTGGGCCGGCAGGGCGTGGGCGATGTCGTCGCGGCGCAGCAGGCGCCACGGCCGGGTGTCGGCCTCCCAGATCTCGGCGAGTTGTCGACGGATGCCGTCCTCCGACGCGTCCGAGGGCATCAGGCACGTGGCCTGGATGAGGTGGCGCCCGCGCGGGGCGTAGGTCGGCGCGGTGTTCGTCATCACCGCGGTGTTGACGACCGGCCCGCGGCGGCGTCCGTCGACACGCAGCGCGGCGTCGCTCGAGGGTGCCGAATCGGCGGCGAACCACCACGTCTGCAGGCCCCGCGTCCGCGGATGAGGGGCGTCGAGGGCGTGATCCAGGCCGCTCGCGAGCACGAGGGTGCGGGCGGTCACGGCATCCCGACCCTCCACCCCGAGGTGCCAGCCGTGCGCCCGTCTCCGGGTCGACACGACGCGGTGCGAGAGGCGGATGCCGGCACCCGCCCGCCGCGCGGTGTCGGCGAGCTGCGCGGGGAGGGCGCCGATCCCCGCCGCGGGGACGCCCGGACGCCCGAGCGCGAAGCTGCGAATGAGCAGGCGCACGAAGGCGTCGCTGGTCTGTTGCCGGTCGTCGGCGATGACCCCGGCGAGGAACGGCTCGAGCACCGCTTCGCGGAGGGGGCCGCGGAGGCCGGCGCGGTCCCAGCCCTCGTCGAGCGCGACCCCGCCTCTCTTCGCGGCGCGCGCCGATACCAGGGTGGGGCCCACCCAGCGCGCGAGCGCGGCGACGTCGGCGGGACGCACGAGGCCGCTCGCCAGGGTCGCAGCGATCGATCCCGGATGCCGCAGTGGATGCGCCAGCCGCGCCACCCGGTCGTCGAGCCGCACGCCGACCGCGACGGGGAAGCGCCGCAGGACGAGGGCGTCGACGTCGACCCAGCGCCGCACGGCCGGATACGCCGGGTTGAGCACGTGGAAGCCGAGGTCGAGGCGGAAGCCGTCGACGATGTCGGTGCGCTCGCGCCCGCCGACCGCGTCGTTCGCCTCGAGCACCACGACGTCGCGCCCGGCCTCGGCCAGGCGCGTCGCGGCGCGCAGGCCCGCAAGTCCTGCTCCCACCACGACGACGTCGTACTCGCTCATGCCGCGAGCCTAAGGAGCGTCGAGCTCAGGCTCGCGGGGCTTGCGCACCGCAACACCGGTCGACCGACGACACCGTTCGTTCACCGACGCGCGTCAGAATGAACGGATGACCTCCGCCACGATCCTCTTCGTCTGCGTGCACAACGCCGGCCGCTCGCAGATGGCCGCCGGTTACGCCCGTGCCCTGGGCGGCGACCGGGTCACGGTGCTGTCCGGAGGCAGCGCCCCCGGTGCCGCCCTCAACCCTATGGCGGTGGCCGCGATGGCCGAGGAGGGCATCGACATCAGCGCCGAGGTGCCGCAGCTCCTGCTCACCGACGACGTGCGCGCCTCCGACGCGGTCATCACGATGGGCTGCGGCGATGCCTGCCCGATCTTCCCCGGCAAGCGCTACGAGGACTGGGAGCTCACCGACCCTGCGGGTAAAGGCCTCGACGAGGTGCGCCGGATTCGCGACGACATCAAGCGGCGGGTGCAACGCCTGCTCGACGATCTCCTGACATAGGAGAGGGCCCGGATGCCATGGCATCCGGGCCCCGAAAAGGGACTTACGCGGAGGCTTCCTCGCGCTTGGGCAGTACCCAGCCGGGACGCACGAAATGGCACGTGTACCCGTTGGGGATGCGGATCAGGTAGTCCTGGTGCTCGGGCTCGGCCTCCCAGAACGGTGCCTCGGGCTCGATGGTCGTGACGACCTTCGCGGGCCAGATGCCCGACGCGTCGACGTCGGCGATCGTGTCGCGCGCGACCTTCTCCTGCTCGGGCGAGAGGGGGAAGATCGCCGAGCGGTAGCTCGTGCCGATGTCGTTGCCCTGACGGTTCAGGGTCGACGGGTCGTGGATCTGGAAGAAGAACGCCAGGATGTCGCGGTACGAGGTCTGCGTGGGGTCGAAGACGATCTCGACGGCCTCCGCGTGACCGGGGTGGTTGCGGTAGGTCGCGTAATCGTTCTGACCGCCGGTGTAGCCGACGCGCGTGTCGAGCACGCCGGGCTGACGGCGGATGAGGTCTTCGACGCCCCAGAAGCATCCGCCCGCGAGGACGGCGGTCTCGGTGCCGGGGCGGCGGGTGATCTCGCCGGTGTCGGTGGGTCCGCTGGTCATGGTGTTGCTCCTTCTGCGGTTGCGGAACGGGAAGAGGTTCATGAGGCCCGGCTCTGGGGGAAGAGCGGGAGGTAGGCGCCGTAGCCCTGCTCCTCGAGCTCGGCGACGGGCACGAACCGCATCGCGGCCGAGTTCATGCAGTATCTCAGTCCGCCGCGGTCGCGGGGGCCGTCGTCGAAGAGGTGTCCGAGGTGGCTGTCGGCTCCAGACGAACGCACCTCGGTGCGCGTCATCCAGAGAGAGCGGTCGGTCTTGTTCACGACGGCGGCGTCGTCGATGGGCTGGGTGAAGCTGGGCCAGCCCGATCCGCTCTCGAACTTGTCGGTCGACGAGAACAGCGGCTGTCCCGATACGACATCGACGTAGATGCCGTCCTCGTGGTTGTCCCAGTACTCGTTGCGGAACGGCGGTTCGGTGGCGTCGTCCTGCGTGACGGCGAACTGGCGGTCGGTGAGACGGCTGAGCGCCTCCGACGTCTTCCGGTACTCCGTGCTCACGGTGCGTATCCCTTCGTCCTGTCGCCCGTTATCGGGCGTCATGGGTGAGAACGCGCGACCCGCTGGTTTTGGTCCCTCGGGGCTGGGAGCGGGCTGTGAGTTCTTCTCGATCCCGGATGCCACGGGCAAGCCCCGCCCTTCGCATCGGTGCCCGCATTAGCGTGGCGCTCAGCGCCCAGCTCGACCCAGGAGGTACGCATGACCCGCACCATCGTCATCACCGGAGCCAGCGACGGCATCGGCGCCGCGTCCGCGAAGCAGCTCACCCAGGTGGGCGAGGAGGTCGTGGTCGTGGGGCGCAACCCCGACAAGACGGCTCGTGTCGCGCGCGGGCTCGGGGTGGACTCGTTCGTCGCCGACTTCAGCGACCTGGCGCAGGTGCGCGAGCTCGCGGCATCCCTGCTCGAGAAGTACCCCCGTATCGACGTGCTGGCGAACAACGCCGGCGGCGTGTTCGGAGAGCGCACCCTGACCAAGGACGGGTACGAGACGACATTCCAGGTCAACCACCTCGCGCCGTTCCTGCTCACCAACCTGCTGCGCGAACGTCTCGTCGAGTCCCACGCCTCGGTGATCCAGACCTCGAGCGCGGCGGCGAAGCTGTTCCCGCGATTCGACATCGACGATCTGCAGGGGGAGCACCGATACTCCTCCACGGCGGCCTACGGCAACGCGAAGTTGGCGAACGTGCTGTTCACGAAGGAGCTGAACCGTCGGTTCGGCGACCAGGGTGTGTCGGCGGTGGCCTTCCACCCGGGCGTGATCGCCTCGAACTTCGGGTCCACGAGCGACGGCCCGTGGAAGTTCCTCTACGGCGGAGCTCTCGCCCAGCGCCTGATGACCTCGACCTCGGTCGGCGGGGCGCGCCTGACCTGGCTCGCGCTCGGCAAGCCCGGGGTCGACTGGACGCCCGGTGGCTTCTACTCCAACAACAAGCCGGCCAAAACCAACCGCATCGCCGACGACCCGGTGATCGCCCGGCAGCTGTGGGAGCGCAGCGAGGTGCTGGTGGGGCTCGACGACTGATGAGTTAGGCGTCTTCTGTGTATTGCCCCTCGACCCGGCTTTCTTGGAGCCGTCTGGGGAGCGCGCGGGCACGCTGAGCGCATGACCGCCGCACCCGCCCTCGCCGCTCCGCCCGCCGCCGCCCTCCGCGGCGCTCGCCGCGTCCCGCGGAGCAGCCCGAACACCCGGCCGCTGTGGAACCTCGCCGCGATCGTCGTCATCTGGGCGACGAGTCTCGTCGTCGTGGCCGTGTGGGTCGCGGGTGGCGAGGTGCAGTCGCTGCTGGCCGGGGGAGCCGACTCGCTCAACTCCCTCGGTCGCGCCGCGGGCCTGGCATCCGCGAACCTGCTCTTCTCCCAGGTGCTGCTCATGGCCCGAGTGCCGCTGTTCGAGCGAGGGTTCGGTCGCGACGGCATCACCCGCATGCACCGCGTCGTCGGCTTCTGGTCGTTCGCGTTAATCACGGCGCACATCGGGCTGCAGATCCTCGGTTATGCGGCGCAGGCGGGCATCAACCCCCTCGAGCAGGCGTGGCAGTTCGTGTGGGACTACCCGGGCATGCTGCTGGCGACGGCGGGCACCGGCCTGCTCTTGATGGTCGTGATGACCTCGGTGCGCAAGGCCCGCAAGCGTCTGCGGTACGAGTCATGGCACCTTCTGCACCTCTACGGCTACCTCGGCGTCGGCCTCGCCATTCCGCACATGCTGTGGACGGGCGCCGACTTCACCGTCTCACCCGCCGCGACCTCGTACTGGTGGGCGATGTGGGGCGTGACTGTGGCGACGGTCCTCGTCTTCCGCCTCGGGCTTCCGCTGGCGAGGTCGTTGCGCCACGGCATCCGCGTCAGCGCCGTCGAACGCGACGGGCAGAGCGGCGTCTCGGTGCGCATGACCGGTCGCCGCATCGACGCGCTGAAGGCGCGCGGCGGACAGTTCTTCGTCTGGCGCTTCCTCGACGGGGCGGGCTGGACGCGCGGACACCCCTTCTCTCTCGCCACCGATCCGGCCGGCGGTGAGCTCGTCATCTCGGCCCGCTTCGTCGGCGACGGCACGCAACGGCTCGCGGCGCTGCGCCCCGGAACGCGCGTGCTGATCGAGGGACCGTACGGCACGATGACCGCCGACGAGCGCCGGGGCGGACACCTGCTCATGATCGGTGCGGGGGCGGGCGTCGCGCCCCTGGTGGCGATGCTCGAGGAGGCGGACTGGGCTCCGGGCGAGGCGACCCTCATCGTGCGCGACCACACCGCCGCCGATGCCCTGCGCTCCGACGCGATCGATCGTCTCGTGCGGGAGCGAGGTCTGCGCCACGCGCCGCTGCCCGGTCGTCGGGCCCTGACCACCTCGTCGTGGTTGCCGACCTCGCATGCGCAGTGGGCGGGTGCCGACCTCATCCGCTACGTCTCGCCGCGGCCCGCCGAAACCGACGTGTTCCTGTGCGGACCCCAGCCGTGGATGGATGCCGTGCGCGCCGACCTTCGCCGTGCGGGCGTCCCCGCGGAGCGCGTCCACCTCGAAGCCTTCACCGTCTGAGGAGAATCCGATGAAGAAGATCGTCTACGCCCTCATGGCGACCGTCACCGGCCTCGTGCTGCTGTTCAGCTACCGCACCTCGACGGTCCCCGAGTCGACGAGCGCGCTCGCCGACACACCCTCGTCGGGCGTCGCGACCGCTCCGAAGACCACGACGACCACGCCGGCCCCCTCGGCATCCGCGAGCCCCTCGGCATCCGCCTCCGCGTCCGCGTCCTCCGGGTCGACCGCGAGCGGGTCGACGAGCACGCAGACCTCGTCGAGCGGCCTCACCGACGGCACCTACACCGGCCAGGCGGCGAACACCCGCTTCGGTCCCGTGCAGGTGCAGATCACCGTGTCGGGCGGCGCGATCACCGATGTGCAGGTGCCGCAGTACCCCTCCGAGAACGGCCGCGACCAGCAGATCAACTCCCGCGCGCTGCCCGTGCTGGTGAAGGAGACCCTGCAGGCGCAGAGCGCCCAGGTCGACATGGTCTCGGGTGCCACCTACACCAGCACCGGGTACCGCACCTCGCTGCAGTCCGCCCTCGACCAGGCCCGCGCATGAGCGCCGCGTTCACGGTCGTCGAACCCGTGATGGGGACCGTCGCCTCGATCACGGTCATCGGCGAGCGCACTGAGCGCGTCGAGCGAGCGATCACCGCCTGCGTGGAGCGCCTGCGCGACGACGAGCGCGTATTCTCCACCTTCCGCGACGACTCCGATATCTCGCGGGTGCGCGACGAGGGCCTCGAGCTCGGCGAGGTCGACCCGCGGGTGACCGAGGTGGCAGCGGCATGCCGCGATCTGCGCGCGCGCAGCGGTGGCCGCTTCGACGCGAACTGGCGCGGTTGGTTCGACCCGACCGGGTACGTGAAAGGATGGTCGACGGATGCCGCGACCCGGGCCTTCGACGAGCTGCTCGCCGACGGATCGATCGAGGCGGTCGGCGTCAACGTGGGCGGCGACATGCGCCTGCGCACCGCCCCGACGAGCGAGCACGTGTGGCGCATCGGCATCGCCCACCCCACCCACGAGGGCGAGCTGCTGGCCACGGTCGAGGTCGTCGACGGGGCCGTGGCGACCTCCGGCACGTCCGAGCGCGGCGCGCACCTCGTCGATCCGCGCACGGGCGTGCACCTCGCGGGTCCCGTGAGCGCGACGATCGTCGCCGACGACCTCACCACCGCCGACGCCTGGGCCACCGTGGCGGCCATCGCCGGGATCGACGACCTCGACTGGATGCCGGTGGCCCCCGTGGCATCCGGGATCGTCTGGGAACACGGCCGTACGCGTCGCTTCGCCGGGCGGGTCGAGGTCTCGGCGTTCCGCGGAGCGCTCATGGGCTGAGACCGCTCCGTCAGCGGGCGCGGGGGAGGCGCAGGGCGAACACCGTGCCCGCGGGAGAGGTGCGCTCCACCTCGATGCTGCCGCCGTGGCGGGTCGCAGCCTCGCGCACGAGCGCCAGCCCGAGACCGAACCCCCGGCGCCGACCCGACTCCGCCCCGCGCGCGAAACGTTCGAAGATGCGGGGCAGATCGTCGTCGCGGATGCCGCTTCCCCCATCCTCGACTCGCACGACGACCGCGCGTTCGTCGGCGTCGGCGGTGATCGTGACCTCGGAGCCCGCGGGCGTGTGCCCGATGGCGTTGTCGAGCAGGGCAGTGCACATGCGCACGACGGTGACCGCCGGCACCGCCACGGTCACCTCCGTCAGCCGGGTCGGTCGCAGGCCCACGCCCGCGTCGGCGGCGAGGGACGACAGCGCCGCGGTCGCCGCGCGCACGCTGTCGTCGACCCGCGCGGTGCCCGTGTGCACCTCGCCCTCGGCGGTCAGCAGCATGTCGGCCAGCACGTCGTCCATGATCTGCGCGTCGCGCCGCAGCTGGTCCAGCGGCTCGTCGGCGGGTTCGCCGCGGTGCAGGCGTCGCTGCACGATCTGGATGCGACTGGTCAGGGCCGTCAGCGGCGTGCGCAGCTCGTGGCTGGCATCCGAGACGAACGCGCGCTGTCGGCGCAGGGCCTCATCGAGCGGTCGCACCGACCAGCGGGCCGCGGCCCAGCCGACGAGTCCGAGCACCATGACGCCGGCGAGCCCCAGCCCGATGACCCAGGGCAGCACGTCGTCGAGGTCGACCACGAAGCGATCGCCCATCGGGGCGCCGCCCGGTCCGCGCCGCCCCCCGCCCTCGGTGCGGGCCTGCATCACCAGAACGGCGACGAGGATCCCTACCCCCGCGGCGATCGCCACCGCCGAGGCGCCCGCGACGAGGGTGCCGACCCGCAGCGCGGCCCGGCGGACGACCCGCCGGTCGTCGTCGGCGCTCACCGCTCGGCCCCCGCGCGATAGCCGCGTCCGCGGACTGTCTCGACGAGGTCGGTCGCGGTCTTGCGGCGCAGGTAGTGCACGTACGTGTCGACGGTGGTCACGGCATCCGGAGACGAGAACACCCCGCGGGCGATCTCCTCGCGAGAGTAGACGTGGTCGGGGCTCCGGGTGAGCAGCTCGAGCACGGCGTTCTCGGTCGAGGTGAGGGCGACGCGCTCGCCGGAGGGGCCGTAGACCACGGCCGTGTCGGGGAGGTAGGTCCAGTCCGAGACGCCCCGGCGACGTCCTTCGGCCCGGTAGCCGCGCCGCAGCGCCCTGAGCCGGGCGAGCAGCTCATCGAAGTCGAACGGCTTGAGCAGATAGTCGTTCGCCCCGGCGTCGAGTCCCTCGACGCGATCGGCGACCGCCCCCAGCGCCGTCAGCAGCAGCACGGGGGTCGTGATGTGGGCGGTGCGCAGGTCGCGCACGATCTCGGCGCCGTCGCGGCCGGGAAGACGGCGGTCGAGCAGGATCACCTCGAAGCTGTCGCTCAGCGCGCGGTCGCGGCCCGCCAGTCCGTCGGCCTCGTGCACGACCTGGTAGACCTCGCTCAGCACCTCGAGCGTCATCGCGGCGATCTCGGCGTCGTCCTCGACGTAGAGCAGTCGCGGCCGCGGTGCGGCGGTCTCGCTCACTGCACGCCCGCGCGCGGCGGGCTCACGTTCCAGCCGAAGCGCTCGAGGGCGGTGAATAGACGCCGGGCCTGCGCCCACGCGATCGCACCCGACACGTCGGAGTACACATCGATCGCGAACGGCGGGGGATCGGCGAATTTGGGGATCTCGACCTCGGCCCACGCGTGCGGGGCGAGCCAGACGCGGGGGCTCGTCGTGCCCGCACCGTCGACGCCTCCGTCGGCGGCGAAGGCGATCGCGTCGAGGGCGTCGATCTTGGTGATCGGCATGTTCACGACGAGGGTCACGGCGTGCAGTGTTCCGGTCATCGCGTACCTCCCTCTTTCATCCTGACACGCGCATCGGGGCGGCGGACGGGGATCGCGTGCGGATCCTGCGCGCATAGTCGGTTCATAGGTTCGGTGAGGGGCGGCGCAGGGTCGCTCGGTCATCCTCGGTTCACCCAACCCACCACGGCCGATGGAGCAGACCATGAGTAGAATCCCCGACACCCAGATGACCCCCGACGGCCCCGCCTACGAAGGGCGTCTCCTCGACCGCGCCGACGAGCCCGTCGTCGACCAAGGGGCGCCGTTCGACATCCGCACGCTCGTCTCGCGGCGCAGCATCCTGGGACTCGTCGTCTTGGGCGCGGGCACCGCCACGCTGGCGGCGTGCGCGCCCGCGGCTTCCGGGACGCCGACGGCGAGTGCGACCGCGACTCCGTCGGCATCCGCGACGCCGACCGCCACTCCCTCCGCCGCCGCGACGAGTGCGTCCGCCGCCCTCCCCACGGGCGAAATCCCCGACGAGACCGCCGGCCCCTACCCGGGCGACGGCTCGAACGGCCCCGATATCCTCGAGCAGTCCGGAATCGTCCGTAGCGACCTGCGCTCGAGTCTCGACGGTGGAGCCACGGCCACGGGCGTTCCCATGACCCTGAACCTCACGATCTTCGACACGGCGAACGGCGACGTGCCCTTCGCGGGCGCCGCCGTCTACGTCTGGCACTGCGACGATCAGGGCCGCTACTCGATGTACTCCTCGGGGATCGAGAACGAGACGTACCTCCGCGGCGTGCAGGTGGTCGGCTCCGACGGCGTGGTGTCGTTCACCTCGATCTTCCCCGGCTGCTACGACGGCCGGTGGCCGCACATCCACTTCGAGGTGTACCCCAGCGTGGATGCCATCACCGACGCCTCGAACGCGATCGCCACCTCGCAGGTCGCCCTGCCGCAGGCCGCGTGCGAGGTCGTCTATACCGATGCCGCCTACCCCTCGTCGGCATCGAACCTCACTCGCGTGTCGCTCGAGAGCGACAACGTCTTCGGCGACGACGGGGGAGCGCTCGAGCTCGCCACCGCGACCGGCGACAACGCCACCGGCTGGACCGTCTCCCTCGGTGTCCGCGTCGACACCACCACCACCCCGACCGCGGGCGCCATGCCCGGCGGTCGCGGCTGACCTGGAAGGACCCCTCTCATGCTGCAGAACCTCACCGGCTGGCACGCCCTGATCGTGCTGGCGGTCATCCTCCTCATCTTCGGAGCCGCCAAGCTTCCCGCCCTCGCCCGCAGCCTCGGCCAGTCGGTGCGCATCCTCAAGACCGAGGTGAGCGACGCCCGGGCGGACGCCGTCGCCGAGCCCGACCCGCAGGTCGCCGCCGCCTCGCAGTCGGCGTCCGCGAGGGCATCCGCCTCGCCCGTCGTGACGGGCCCCAGCACACCGAGTAAGACATGACCGCCGCCGCCGCGTCCCCGCGCATCGAGGCTCCGCGGTCGGCCCCCATGCCCGTCTCCGCGCACCTCGACGAGGCGACGCGGCGTGCGGTCCGGGCGGCGGTCGCCCTTGCGATCTGCGCCGTCGCCGGCTGGTTCCTCTACGAACCGGTGATGGACCTGGTCCGGACGCCGATCGCGCACATCGCGGCCGAGCGCAGCGCGAGCCTCAATTTCGACAGCGTGACCGGGGCCTTCGACCTGCGCCTGCGCGTAGCGCTGGTGGCGGGGTTCGTCCTGTCGAGCCCGGTCTGGCTCTATCACCTCTTCGCATTCGTGCTCCCCGGACTCACGCGGCGCGAGCGGCGGTACGTCCTCGGCTCGGTCGGGGCGGCGGCTCCGCTGTTCGCCGCCGGGTGCGCGACGGGACTGCTCCTGTTCCCCCACATGGTCTCGGTGCTGGCGGGCTTCGCGTCGAGCGAGGACTCGACCATCCTCGACGCGGGCGCATACATCGACTTCGCCCTGCAGGTCGTCGTGGCCACGGGCATCGCCTTCGTCCTGCCGGTCGTGCTGGTGGTGCTCAATCTGGCCGGCATCGTCTCGGCTCGCAGTCTCGCGCACAGCTGGCGATACGCAGTCGTGACCATCGTGCTGTTCAGCGCCCTGGCGACGCCGTCGGCCGACGTGATGTCGATGTTCGTCGTCGCCGTTCCGATGACCGCCCTCTACGCCGCGGCCCTCTTGATCGCGGCTCTGCACGATCGCGCCCTCGCCCGGGCGTCGGCTTTCGAGGAGACATCATGTTCGGCCTGACGTTCGAGAAACTCCTGCTCGTCGGACTCGTCGCCGCAGTGGTCATCGGTCCGCAGCGCTTGCCCGGGGCGGTCGCGCGCCTCACGTCCGTGCTGCGGGGGCTTCGCCGAACGGTGGATGCCGCGCGGCTCCGCGCCGCGAGCGAGCTCGGGGTCCCCGCTGCGGCGAGCGAGTGGCGGGCGCTCGACCCGCGCCGCTACGACCCGCGCCGCATCATCGCCGAGGCCCTCGGGGCGCCGTCCGCCGGGGCCGCGGCGTCCGGCGCCGAGTCGCCGGTGACCGGCGAGGCTCCATCGCCATCGACGGATGCCGGAGACACCGGCCCCGTCGATGCTCCGCGCCAGAGCATGCCGATGCGCCGTGTGCGCGCCGGAAGCTCCGCCCACCCGCGCTGGATCGAGGTGCCGCACGCCCCCGCAACCACCGAGCGCGAGCCCGAGGACGTGGCCGCCCCCGCCGATGAGCCGACCACGCGGGCCGCGCAGGCCGCCGTCTCGGCATAGCCTCGATCCATGTCGACTCCCCGCGCGCAGCTCGAGAACCTCCTCGCCCGGGGGATGGGCGACGTGTCGCCGGCGCTGCGGGCGCTGCCGGTCGAGGGCGAGGCGCGGGCCGCGGCCGTGCTCATCCTGTTCGGAGTGCTCGACGGCATCCCGAGTCGTCGTGTCGCGGCGCACGTCCCGAGCGATCTCGACGTCCTTCTCCTCGCGCGGGCCCGCACCCTGCGCGCGCACCCCGGTCAGGTCGCCTTCCCGGGAGGGCGGGTTGATCCGGATGATCAGGATGCCGTGGCCGCGGCGCTGCGAGAGGCTCGGGAAGAGACGGGTCTCGACCCCGCGGGCGTCGACGTGCTCGGGACGCTCGCTCCGGTCCCGCTCGCGTACTCCCGCCACGAGGTCACGCCCGTGCTCGGCTGGTGGGCTCGGCCCACCCCGGTGCGGGCCGTCGACGCGGCGGAATCGGCGGACGTCTTCCGCGCCCCCGTCGCCGACCTGCTCGACCCGGGTCGCCGCGGGTCGACCGTGATCCGACGTGACGGTCGCCTGTGGCGCGGCCCGGCGTTCGCGCTCGAGACCACCGCGGGTCCGCAGACGCTATGGGGCTTCACCGCGATGGTGCTCGACGGCCTCTTCGACCGTCTCGGATGGACGGAGCCCTGGGATGCCGCGCGCGAGATCCCCCTCCCAGGCGAGCTCACCGCTCCTCCACAGGCCTCGACGCGCTAGCGGTTCTTCCACACTTCGTCATCCGCGGTGTGGCGACCCGGCGGGATCGCTAGCGTGGTCTCCGTGACTGCGCCCATCGATCCCACCACCACCGCCGCCTGGTCTCGACTGACCGAACTCAAGAACGCGTTCGAGCCCGACCTGCGCGGCTGGTTCGCCGCCGACGCCGATCGCACGCGCGATCTCACCCGCACGGTCGGCGACCTCCACGTCGACCTGTCGAAGAACCTCGTCACCCCCGAGATCCTCGAGGCCCTCGTCGCGCTCGCCGAAGAGACCGGCGTGCGCGAACGCTTCGACGCCATGCTGGGCGGAGCGCACCTGAACACCAGCGAAGACCGCGCGGTGCTCCACACGGCGCTGCGCCGCCCCGCCGGATCCGAGCCCGCCCTCGTCGTCGACGGCCAGCAGATCGACCGAGACGTTCACGAGGTGCTCGACCGGCTCAGCGCCTTCGCCGACCGCGTGCGCTCGGGCGAATGGCGCGGGGTGACCGGCAAGAAGGTGACGCACGTCGTCAACATCGGCATCGGCGGCAGCGACCTCGGACCGGTCATGGTCTACGAGGCGCTCCTTCCTTACGCCGACGCCGGCATCCACGCCCGGTTCGTTTCGAACATCGACCCCACCGACATCGCGCAGAAGACGGCCGACCTCGACCCCGAGACGACGCTCTTCATCGTCGCCTCGAAGACCTTCACCACGCTCGAGACGCTGACCAACGCCCGCCTCGCGCGCGACTGGCTCTGGGCGCAGCTCGCCGAGCAGGGCGCGATCGCCGACTCCGACGACGCCCGCACCGACGCCGTCGCCCACCACTTCGTGGCCGTGTCCACCGCGCTCGACAAGGTCGAGGCCTTCGGTATCGACCCGACCAACGCCTTCGGGTTCTGGGACTGGGTGGGCGGCCGGTACTCCGTCGACTCCGCGATCGGCCTCTCGCTCGCCATCGCCCTCGGCCCCGACGTGTTCCGCGAACTGCTCGCCGGCTTCCACACGGTCGACGAGCACGTGGCATCCACTCCGATCGCGCAGAACGTGCCCGTCCTCATGGGTCTGCTCAACGTCTGGTACACCAACTTCCTCGGCGCCCAGTCGCACGCCGTGCTGCCGTATGCGCAGCAGCTGCACCGTTTCGCGGCCTACCTGCAGCAGCTCACGATGGAGTCCAACGGCAAGTCCGTGCGGTGGGACGGGACACCGGTCACCACCGACACCGGTGAGGTGTTCTGGGGCGAGCCCGGAACGAACGGTCAGCACGCGTTCTACCAGCTCATCCACCAGGGCACGCGGCTGATTCCGGCCGACTTCATCGCATTCGTCAACCCCGCGTACCCGCTGGCCGACGACGGGCGCGACGTGCACGGCCTGTTCCTGGCGAACTTCCTGGCCCAGACGAAGGCGCTCGCCTTCGGCAAGACCGCCGAAGAGGTCGAGGCAGAGGGGACCACGGGAGCGCTCGTCGCCGCCCGGACCTTCCCCGGTAACCGCCCGACCACGTCGATCTTCGCCCCGTCGCTCACCCCCGCGGTGCTCGGCCAGCTCATCGCGCTGTATGAGCACATCACCTTCACGCAGGGCACCATCTGGGGAATCAATTCCTTCGACCAGTGGGGCGTCGAGCTCGGCAAGCAGCTCGCGCTGCAGATCGCTCCGGCGATCGAGGGCGACGACGACGCTCTGGCGGCTCAGGACTCCTCCACCCGCGCCCTCCTCGACTACTACCGGGCGCACCGCGGCTGAGCCCCGTCGGGCGTGGCGGCGACGGATCTGCCGAAGAAAGGCCGATTCGACGAGATTTTTCCTCGTCGGATCGGCCTTTCGTCGCGGACGGGCGCGGGTCTCATTCCGGCGCGAGAAGTCACCGTGCGGCGCTGTCGAAGAAAAGCCCGGTGAGGGGATGTTTCGTAGAAGGCGTGCCCTGGGTGAGATGAGAACCGGAATCAGCAACCCCACGCGCCCGGTGCGGGCGCTCCCGACCCCTCCGCTCACACCGGCCTTCCAGGTAACGAAAAGATAACGTCCAGAACCAGCACCCATGCTCGGGGCCCGTGCCGACCCGACGGCGCGACATCGTGCTCGATCCCGACGAGCGCGCCCCCGACGAAAGATCTCTTTTGCTGCGTTCCGACATCAAACTCACCCACGTCAACCGCGCCCGGCGCACCCTCGTCACGGCGGCCACCTGCGCCGGCCTCGCGTTCGGCATGGTCGCCACGACCGGCCTCGCGATGGCCGCCCCCGTCTCGCTGCCCGACGCCTCCGCCTCGTCGTTCTCCGCCCCCGGCACCTCCGTGCCGCTCTCGACGGCTCCGACCCTCGACGCCGTGAGCACCGGGGCGACCACGGCGCTCGACCAGGCGCAGGCCGCGCTGTCTCGCGCGAGCTCCGTGCAGGCCGACGTCGCCGCGACCGGCCTGCCGCTGTCCATCGGCGACGCGTCCGTCGACACGGGAGCCCTCCAGGACGCCGTCGACCGCCTGAACTCGCGTGACCTGCTGCCCGTGCTGCTCGTGCCCGCCCTCAGCCAGAACGCTGAGGCGGAGACCGACCGCGTGAGCGCTCGTGTCTCCGAGGTCCAGGGGAGCCTCGACGAGGCGAAGGCTGCCAAGGCCGCCGCCGACGCCGCCGCCGAAGCGCAGCGACAGGCCGAAGCCGCTGCAGCCGCCGAGGCGCAACGCCAGGCCGAGGCTGCCGCCGCCCTGGCGCGCGTCAACACCCCCGACGGTGCCAAGGCCTACGCATCCCAGCTCATGGCGGAGAAGTACGGCTGGGGGAGCGATCAGTTCTCGTGCCTGTCGTCGCTGTGGACCAAGGAGTCCGGCTGGAACTACCAGGCCTACAACAACGACGGCGGGGCCACCGGCATCCCGCAGGCACTGCCCGGCAGCAAGATGGCGAGCTTCGGGTCCGACTGGCAGACGAACGCCGCCACGCAGATCGCTTGGGGCCTCGACTACATCTCCCGCGGCTACGGCACCCCCTGCAGCGCCTGGGGCCACTCGCAGGCGATGAACTGGTACTGAGAATCCTCTCGACGCCGCCCCGCCGCCCCCGTCAGCGATATATCGTTATGTATCGCTGACTCAGATCGGGTCCGCGCGAAGGAGGTCGTCATGAGTGGTTCATTCCTGGGAGACGCGTTCGGCGGACGCGGCGGTAACAACACCCCCGGCTGGCCGATGTCCAACATCCTCGAGGGTCTCGAGCAGCTCCGCTCGCAGTTCGAGCAGAAGACCGCGTCGGCGCCTCGCATGAACAAAGGCGACGTGCGTTCAGCCGTGCTGTCGCTCCTGCTCGAGCAGCCGATGCACGGCTACCAGATCATCCGCGAGATCGAAGACCGCAGTGGCGGTTCGTGGAAGCCGAGCCCCGGCTCCGTCTACCCCACGCTGCAGCTGCTGACCGACGAGGGCCTCGTGCAGGCCGAGGAGTCGAACGGTCGCAAGACCTACTCGCTCACCGCCGAAGGCCGCGCGGCGGCCGGCGACGAGACCACCGAGCGCACGGCGCCGTGGGAGTCGGCCGGATCCCGCGACGGTGGTCGCATGACGGCTCTGCCCAAGGCCGGCATCGAACTCGCCCAGGCGGCGGCGCAGGTCGGTCGCACGGGTGACAAGGAGCAGGTCGCGCAAGCGGTCGAGATCCTCGACGAGGCGCGTCGTAAGCTCTACTCCATCCTCGCCCAGGGTTGAGGTCACGCCCGCTCGACGGGGGCTTCCCGCCCGTCGGCATCCAGGAGAATCGATGACCGACGACGCCCTCATGAAGGCCCGCTACCGGCGGATCACGCGCTTCGCCGCGCGCTATCTGGTGCAGGCCTGGTGGTACGAGTTGTTCTTGCCGCGGTTCGGCCTCGGGTGGATCTCCGCCCGGGGCCGCACCCGGCGGCTCGAACGCATCGCTCAGCGCTTCCACGTGCTCGCGGTCGACCTCGGCGGTCTCATGATCAAGGTCGGCCAGTTCATGTCGTCGCGCCTCGACGTCCTCCCGCCCTCCATCACCAAGCAGCTCGAGGGCCTGCAGGACGAGGTGCCCGCGGTCCCGTTCGCGCAGATGCGTGCTCGGGCGGAGGAAGAACTCGGGATGCCGCTCGAGCGCGCCTTCGCGAGCGTCGACGAACGTCCCCTCGCCGCAGCCTCCCTCGGGCAGGCGCATCGCGCGGCGCTGCGGCCGGAGCTCGCCGACGAGACCGGGCTCAGCGCCGTCGTGCTCAAGATCCAGCGCCCCGGCATCGATCGAATCGTCGACGTCGACCTCCGTGCCCTCCGCAAGGTGGGCGTGTGGTTGAGCAAGGTCGCCCTCGTCCGCGACCGCGTCGATATGCCCTCGCTCGTCGAGGAGTTCGCCGTCACGAGCCTCGAAGAGATCGACTACCTCCATGAGGCGGCGAACTCCGAGCGCTTCGCCGCCGACTTCGGGGGAGAGGGCGGCGTGGCCGTCCCCGAGGTCGTGTGGGAGCGCACCACCCGCCGCGTGCTGACGCTCGAAGACGTCACCGCGATCAAGATCAACGATGTCGACGCCCTTCGCGCCGCCGGCATCGACCCCTCCGAGGTCGCCGCGCGTTTCGCCCAGGTCATGTTCGACCAGCTCTTCGACGACGGCTTCTTCCACGCCGACCCGCACCCCGGCAACGTCTTCGTCACCCCGCTTCCCGGAACGACGGATGCCGGGACCCCGGCGTGGCGGTTCACCTTCATCGACTTCGGCATGATGGGCGAGGTTCCGCCGAGCCTGCGCCGCGGCCTGCGTCGCGTTCTCATCGCGGCGGCCTCACGCGACGGCAAGGGCCTGGTCGACGGCATCCGGGACGTGGGGGTGCTCCTGCCCTCCGCCGACACGATCCAGCTCGAGCGCGCGATGACGCAGCTCTTCTCCCGTTTCGGCGGAATGGGCTTCGCCGAGCTGCAAGAGGTGGACCCCCGGGAGTTCCGCGCCTTCGCGATCGAGTTCGGCGACGTCGTGCGGTCCTTGCCGTTCCAGTTGCCCGAGAACTTCCTGCTGATCGTCCGCGCCATGTCGCTCACCAGCGGCATGTGCAGCGCGCTCGACCCGGCGTTCAACATCTGGGATGCCGTCGAGCCCTACGCCCAGCGCCTCATCCGCGAAGAGAGCGGGAACACCGCCCAGGCGTTCTTCCGCGAGGTCGGCGCGGTGGCCGCCGTCACCGCCCGCCTCCCGCGCCGCGCCGACAACCTCATCTCGCGCTTCGAGGACGGCTCGGTCTCGGTCCAGACACCGCGCATCGAGCGGCGCCTGCGCGATCTCGAGCGCATGATCCGCCGCGTCGTGTCATCGGTGCTCTTCACGGGGTTGCTCATCGGCGGCATCCTGCTGCAGGCCGAGCAAGCCGTGCTCGGCACGATCCTCATGATCGTGTCGGTGGCGCCCTTGGCCCACGCCGTCCTGGCCGGGTTCGTGGCCCGCCGCAACGGCGCCTGAGCGCGGAGACGCCGACGAGCGCTCCGCCCTCACGGGGCGGCGCTGCCTAGACTGACGCGGTGTCGACCGAACCGCGCCGTCCCCTCTCGACGTGGCGCTTCGACGGAACGCTGCGGGCGTATCAGGCCGACGCTCTCGATCGCCTGGACGTCGACTCGGGCGAACCGGTGCATCTGGTCGCGCCGCCCGGGGCGGGCAAGACCCTGCTCGGACTCCTGCTCGCCGCTCGTCGCGGGCGGCGGACGGTGGTCTTCGCCCCCACCACCGCGATCCGCGAGCAGTGGGTCTCGGCCGCCCGCGCGCTCGCGCACGACGACGCAGACGTCTCGGACGATCCGGAGCACCCGGCCGAACTCACCGTCCTCACCTATCAGTCGGTCAGCGTCGTCGACTCGAGCGAGCCGTTCTCGGCGCTGGCCCGTGCCCGTTGGGCCACGGAGCTCGTCGCCGACGACCGCTCGCCCGAGCAGGCGGACGCCTGGCTCGACGCCGTGAGCGCCCGCAATGCCGCGGCGTACGGCCGTGGCATCCGTTCCCGCTCCCGAGCTCTCCGCCGGTCCCTGGCGAGGCAGGATGCCGCAGCCCTCACCGCGGCCCTGCATCCGAACGCGCGCGCACTGCTCGAGCGGCTCGTCGCCGCAGAGGTCGAGACGATCGTGCTCGACGAGTGCCACCACCTGCTCGACCATTGGGCTCTCGTGGTCGCCGCGCTCATCGCACGTATCCGGGCCGAGGGGCGCGAACCACTCGTGATCGGGCTCACCGCCACCCTTCCCTCGCCCGACGATGCGAACGAGTACGACAACTACGTCTCCCTCCTCGGCGAGGTCGACCTGGAGGTGCCGGTGCCGGCCGTGGTGCGCGAGGGCGATCTCGCTCCGTACCGCGATCTCGTGCACGTCGTCGTCCCGACCGACCAGGAGCTGGCCTTCCTGTCGGCGCACGCCGCCGCCCTCTCCGACGCCCTGCGGACGACCTTCGCCGCCGGAGCCGGGTACTCCTTCCTCCGCGAGATCCTCCAGCCTCCGATCCCGTCCGAGTCGGCCGATCCGCTCGAGCCCCCCGCCCCGGGCGTCTCCGCGGACGCTCCCACGAGGCGTGAACCCGAGCGCCGGGGTATCGAGCCGCCGTCGCCCCCTTCCGAGCCGCGCGACCCCGTCATCGGCATCGACGCCGCCCTGACCGCAGCCTTCGCCGCTGACTTCGCGGGTGCCGAGGCCGCCGCCGCGATGTTCTCGGTCATCGCGTCCGACGACCCGGTCACCGCGCGCCTTCCGGCGGTCGCCCGGCGCGCGCCCACGACCGAGGAGACCCTGCGCCTTCTCGGTCGATTCGCGCTCGACCGGGTCCTTCCCGACCCGGCGCGGGCGGAGGACTGGCAGCGCCTGCGTCGCCTCCTCGCCGACTTCGGCTTCGCGCTCACCGACAGGGGCGTGCGCCGCACGCGCGACCCGATCGACACGGTGTTGGCGTCCTCTCTGGCGAAGGACCGGGGAGCGTGCGACATCCTCGCCCGCGAACGCGCAGAACTCGGAGGACGCCTCCGCGCCCTCGTCGTGACCGACTTCGTCACGCACGGCAACGTGCACGGCGGTCTTCTCGGCTCCGCGGGAGCGGTGCGTACATTCTCGATCCTGGTGACGGATGCAGAGACCTCCGCGCTGCGCTCGATACTCGTCACCTCCTCGACGGTGCGCGTCGCGGTACAGCACGTCGATTCTGTGCTGCCCGCGCTGTCGCGGGAGCTCGACGCGGATCTGAGCGCCGAGCCCTGCTCGGACGACGCGGCCGCTCTCGAGATCCGCGGCACCGCCGGATCCGGGATCGTCGGAGCCGTCTCGCGTCTGCTCACCGCGGGGGCCCTCGATGTCGTCGTGGGCACGCGCGGACTGTTCGGCGAGGGATGGGACTGCCCCGCGGTCAACACCCTCATCGACCTCACGGCCGTCGCGACGGCGTGGGCCACACAGCAGCTGCGCGGGCGCACCCTGCGTCTCGACCCGCACTGGCTCGAGAAGGTCGCCCACAATTGGACGGTCGCAGCTCTCCTCCCGCCATCGTCCCCCCTCGACGCGCAACCGGATGCCGCTCGCCTCCGCCGCAAACACGCCCAGCTGTGGGGGCTCGACGCCGACCATCCGGACCGCATCGTCCGCGGCCTGGCGGCCGTCCTCACCGAGGAACGCCGCACTGCCCTCGACGAGGTGCTCGCCAAGGTCCCGGGGTCCGCGCCGGGTCTGGTCGACGGGTTGGGTTCGGTGCCGCCCCGCCCCGAGACACGCTCCGCGTGGCGCATCGGCACGCCCTATGACGATCGCGAAGAACTCGCGGCCCTGGTCGAACGTCCCGCACGAACGCCCGTCTTCTCGACATCCGTCGTGGCGACGCGCGCTCTGGGCCGTTGGTCTGCGGCCTCCGCGGTCGTGTCGGCGGCGCTCATCGCGCTCGCTTCCCTCTTGCCGCCTGCCGCAGGCGTCGCGCTGGGCGTCGTCAGCGCCCTCGCCGGCGTCGTCACGGCGATGCCTCTGGTCAGCGCCTGGCGGCGCACCCGTCGACAGGTCCGTGATGCCCCCGCGACGCTTCGGAGCATCGCCCGCGTGGTGTGGACGGCGCTGTCCGAGAGTGGCCGCGTTCAACCGCATACCGCCGACCCGACGCTGGAGATGCAGCAGACGGATGCCGACCGCTTCCGCGCCGAAGTACGGGTTCCGCACGCGAGCCTCGCCGATCAGCGCTCGTTCGGCGAGGCTCTCGAGCAGCTGTACGGCCCGATCCGTTCTCCGCGGTTCGTGCTGGAGATCGATCGCGGGGGCGGCCCGTGGTGGGTTCGCCGCGTGCTCGCGCGCGCGGGGCGTTCCCGGTCGCGCCAGTTTCTGGCGGTGCCTGCGGAGATCGGTCGTCGCCGCGCCGACGCCCAGCGCTTCCACGGCGCGTGGCAGGTCCATGTGGGCCCCGCCGTCCTGCACGAGCTGTCCGCTCCCGAGAACCTTCCCCTGCTCGCAGAAGCGCGCCGCACCGGAGGATTCTCCGGAGCGGCGCGCTCGATTCTGCGATGGAGCTGAGGGCTCAGTACCAGCCGGTGGACTGCGAGTGATCCCAGGCGCCGCACGGCGTGCCGTAGCGGCCCGAGATGTAGCCGAGACCCCACGACACCTGGGTCGCGGCGTTGGTCTGCCAGTCGGCGCCGGCCGACGACATCTTGCTGCCGGGGAGTGCCTGGGGGATACCGTAGGCGCCGCTGCCGGCGTTGTACGCCTTGTAGTTCCAGCCGGACTCCTTGTTCCAGAGCGAGACGAGGCACGACATCTGGTCGTCGCCCCAGCCGCGGCTGGCGAGCATCTCGCGGGCAGCCGCCTGGGCGCCCGCGGGGCTGTTGTCGCCCGAGCCGCCTCCGGTGGCGAACGGGGCCGACGAGCCGCCGCCCCCGCCGTTGCTCGACGAAGAGGACGACGTCGACTGCGCCGCCTTCTCCGCTGCAGCCTTCTCCTCCGCGGCCTTCGCCGCAGCGGCGGCCTCGGCCTCCTGGCGCGCCTTCTCAGCGGCCTCTTCCTCGGCCTTTTTCGCCACGGCGGCATCGAGGCCGCCGCGCAGCTCCGCGACGCGCTGGTCGACCGTCGCGGACGCGGCGGCGACCTCGCTCGCGAGGCCGGGCAGGAACGTCTCGGGCAGCACCGAGGCCGCCTCCAGACGCGCGGTCGCCTGTTGGAGTGCGGCGGTGTCGATGGTCGCGGGCTGACCGATGTCGAGACCGGATGCCGCGATGTCGTTCTGGACGGTGGTGGCGGCCTCGAGGGAGTGGGAGGCGGCGGTCTCCGCCGTCTGCGCCTCGGTCTTCTCCGGACCGGGCGTGGCCGCGAGGACCGTGGGCGTGATGGACGAGGCGAGCGAGAACCTGGCCGTCGAGAGGTCAGCGGGGGAGGCGGTGGCCGCCGGAGCGGTGCCAGTGAGAGCCGCGGCCGCGACCACGCCGAGCACGAGCGCTCCCACGGTCGTCACGGGGCGACGACGAGTGCGGCGGGCGGCGAGGCGGCGGTCACGACGATTGGTGAAGGACGTCGAGTCAGAGCGCATAAAACCGGTTTCACGTGAGGGGAGGGCGGTGCGGGTGTCACCGTCCGACCCGCGTTCAGCGGGCACAAGACGGGGAGCCTGGCACGCCTTTCTGGATGCCACCTGGGCGCAACGTGACAGAACCACCGGGGAAAAGCGCCGATCCGAGGCGAATCGATCAGCGAAGAACGGTGTGGGCTCTCCCGCGTGCAGGAACCGCGCCGGGCGGTCGGTGTCGCCGTATGACGGGCCGTTCGCCCGCGCGTCGACGCTCGGGACTGCGTCGAGGGCCGGGTGCGTTAGACTGAGGTGTCACACGTGGGTCCTGCCTGTCTGGCGGACCCGTGGCATCGCATCAACAATCCGCTTCGCTTCGACTCGTGGCCGGTGTTCGCCCTCGGGCGTCGTCGGCCCGACGGCCCCGGTCTCGGTACCGACGGGCACAGGAGTCGGAGCCCGACACCACACCCAACTAGGACAACCCACTACATGACTACCGCAACGACCGCCCCCGCTACCAAGCAGGTCGCGATCAACGACATCGGCTCCGCCGAAGACTTCCTGGCCGCGGTCGAGAAGACGCTCAAGTTCTTCAACGACGGCGACCTCATCGAAGGCACCGTGGTGAAGATCGACCGCGACGAGGTCCTCCTCGACGTCGGTTACAAGACCGAGGGTGTCATCCCATCCCGCGAGCTTTCGATCAAGCACGACGTCGACCCCAACGAGGTCGTCAACGTCGGCGATCACGTCGAGGCCCTCGTTCTCCAGAAGGAGGACAAGGAAGGCCGCCTCATCCTGTCCAAGAAGCGTGCGCAGTACGAGCGCGCGTGGGGCGACGTCGAGAAGATCAAGGAGAACGACGGTGTTGTCACCGGTTCCGTGATCGAGGTCGTCAAGGGTGGCCTCATCGTCGACATCGGCCTCCGTGGCTTCCTGCCGGCTTCGCTCATCGAGCTGCGTCGCGTCCGCGACCTCACGCCGTACCTCGGCCAGGAGATCGAGGCCAAGATCCTCGAGCTCGACAAGAACCGCAACAACGTCGTGCTCTCGCGCCGCGCCCTGCTCGAGCAGACGCAGTCCGAGTCGCGCACCACGTTCCTCAACAACCTGCACAAGGGCCAGGTCCGCAAGGGCACGGTCTCGTCGATCGTCAACTTCGGTGCGTTCGTCGACCTGGGCGGCGTCGACGGTCTCGTCCACGTCTCCGAGCTGTCCTGGAAGCACATCGAGCACGCCTCCGAGGTCGTCGAGGTGGGCCAGGAGGTCACCGTCGAGATCCTCGAGGTCGACCTCGACCGCGAGCGCGTGTCGCTCTCGCTCAAGGCGACGCAGGAAGACCCGTGGCAGGTGTTCGCCCGTACCCACGCGATCGGTCAGATCGCTCCGGGCAAGGTCACCAAGCTCGTTCCCTTCGGTGCGTTCGTCCGCGTGGCCGACGGCATCGAGGGCCTCGTGCACATCTCGGAGCTGTCGGGCAAGCACGTCGAGCTCGCCGAGCAGGTCGTGTCGGTCGGCGAAGAGGTCTTCGTCAAGATCATCGACATCGACCTCGAGCGTCGCCGCATCTCGCTGTCGCTCAAGCAGGCCAACGAGTCGGTCGACCCCAATGGCACCGAGTTCGACCCGGCGCTGTACGGCATGGCCACCGAGTACGACGAGCGTGGCGAGTACAAGTACCCCGAGGGCTTCGACCCCGAGTCGGGTGCCTGGCTCGAGGGCTTCGACGCTCAGCGCGAGCAGTGGGAGCAGGAGTACGCCGCTGCCCAGGGTCGCTGGGAGGCTCACAAGGCTGCCGTCACCAAGGCCCTCGAGGCCGAGGCGGCCAACCCGACGGACACCGGTTCGTTCGGTGGATCCTTCTCGTCGGAGTCGCCCGCCCAGGGCACCCTCGCCGACGACGAGTCGCTGGCTGCGCTTCGCGAGAAGCTCTCCGGTCGCTGATCCGTCTCGCACTGAAGGCCGGTACCTCTTCGGAGGTGCCGGCCTTCGGTCGTTCTCGAGCGCAAGCCCTGGTGACCGACCCGGGGACCAGGGCAGGATGACGACATGGCTTCTCGACTTCCGCTTCTGATCACCCTCGCCGGCGTCGCCGTGCTGTTCCTCTCGATCGCCTTCGTGTTCGCCCTCGTCATCGGCGCGATGTTCTTCGGCGGCATCGAGTTCACCGGAGGACACACGGATGCCGCTGCCCTCACGACCTCATTCGGGTCACTGACCTGACGACTCGCGAAGGGGCCCGCTCGGCGCACGCGCCGAGCGGGCCCCTTCGCGCTTTTCCGCAGAATGACGCGGGTCCGCGGCGACGACACGCCCGGGATGCGGCTGGACTCGCTGAGTCGCCAGGAGCGACGTAGAGTATTACTTGTTCGCCCCACAGGGGAGAGCGGAGAGGCCGGAAGGCCCCGCATCGTCTCAAGTGGCGGACTACCCAAAACCTCCTCACTTTCGTGTAAGGTTTTGGTTCTGGTCTTCGACCGGTTCTTACGACGTCGATCTTTCATAGGTCCCACGGTGAGAATATCCAGGTTCGAATGATCAACTTGAAGTGAACTGCCTCACGGGTAGGTCGAGAGATCGTTTCTGTGGGTGCGTCCGTTCC